>CAVTTK010000002.1:0-2145382 GCA_963737625.1 uncultured Acidimicrobiaceae bacterium | reverse complement strand
AAGCCTCGATCCACCGAAACGCATGGCTGAATCGGCGAGTTTGTGATTTCGACCCGGTAGTTGAGCCGACGGTGGTGTTGCGTGACGTCTCCGGCAATGAGGGCGTGGCCGACCAGGGGGTGAGTGGCGGCGATCGAGCTGGGGGTGGCGGGACCGTGGTGGGCCACCTCATTGGCGATCGGTCAGGTTCGAAGCGACAGTGACCGCAGGCGGTCGAAGCACTCGGCCCACTCCGCCGCCCAGGGCCAGCGGGTCGGCAGGTGGAGCTGGGTCCGTCGCGACCGGTGGGTGAGCCTCCCGGGCATGGCGATGAACTTCCGTCTGATGGTCTTGGCCACGACAGGGCCGTTGTGTCCGAGCCCGAGGGCGGCCATCCAGCGGATCAGGTTGTGGGCCAGGGTGGCGAGCACCGACCACGCCGCGTTGGCGGTGAAGGTCCCCGACGGGCAGTGGGCCATCCCTGCTCCGTCCTTCAGGTCCCGGATGGCCAACTCCACCACGGCATGGTGGCGGTGGTCGGCGTCGAGGAACACGGCGGTCCCCTCCCGGTCGGTGATGAAGGCGTGGTGTCGCCACGAGGGGAACAACTGGGCCTGCTTGCCGACCAGCCTGGTGCGCCGGACGATCAGACGGTGTCCGTCGCCATAGGAGCACTCGGCCACCTGGGCCTGGCCGCCGATCGTGTAGTCGATGTCACGCCACTCCTCCTCGGGGATGGCCTCGATGGCCCTGACCACGGCTTTGTTCAGGTTGACGGTGATGGAGAAGCGGACATCGTGGTCTCGGCACGCTCTCACCACGTGCTTGGAGTGGAACCCCGAGTCGGCCCGCAGCGTGAGTTGGCCGCTGGCACCGGCACGACGAGACCGCCCGATGGTCTCCCGAACGAACCGTTGTGCTCCCCGTCCCGAGCCGGCCGATCCCTTCCGGTGGCGGAGGTGGAGCACCTCCCCGGTGTCGGCCCGGGTGGCGACCAGAGGGTGCTCGCCGAGCACGCCGGTGTAGCCATAGGCCGCACCTTGCTTCTGCTTCCCATAGACCTGCTGGATGGTGGAGTCGATGTCGATGGTCATCGGGGATTCTCCCGGGCCGGCACCGAAGCTCCATGCGTTGGCCAGCATCTGCTGGGTGAAGGAGTCGAGCTGGCGCACATGGCCGAAGGTGAAGGACCGCAGAAACGTCCCCAGGGTGGAGGGGGCCATCACGTCGTGTCCGAGCACGCGATGCGTCGATCCCGAACGGAGCACGTCGCAGTCGTCAATGCACTCGGCCCCGGCCACCATGGCGTGCACCAGGGTGGCCACTTTGCGACCGGGACGAGCATGCCCGGGACGGTCACCGAGGTCGACCAGCTCGTCGGCCCAGGCCACCAGGTCCAGCCGCTCGGACAAGGTGGCCACCAGGGCGAGACCGGCTGCGGCCACCGCCCGGTCGTCATCGAAGGTCACGGCAAGACGTGCCGGATTGTGGGATTCTGTGTGCACCGGAAAGATGCCTTTCTGCTTTGGTGTGATGTGGACTTCAGCGAGTCACATCTTCCCAAGACAGGGGGCATTTTCCGCGTATGGTCAGACCTCAGATGGCCTGGTCAGGGCTGGGATTTCGGTGGATCGAGGCTAAAAACCTCCGCCTGGGGATCGGCCACGACTACGCCAGTTCCATGGAGCTTTCGATGGGTGAGCGACGGGCGGTGACGAACAAGCTGGCGATCCGCTATCGCCGAGGGACCCGGAAGGAGAAGTCGGCGATCTTGGACCAGCTGGTCGAGCTCACCGGCTGGCACCGTGACTACGCCCGGGCCCGACTGCGTGATCGGCCGGTACTGGTCACCGGGTGCGGAAGCGCGCGGCTCGCCCGGCCGTCCGTACTCCGCCGAGGGTGGTCTCGGCCCTCGAGCTGTGCTGGCGGGCGGCCCGGACGCCGGCGGGCAAGCGCCTGGCCCCCATGCTGCCCGTCCTCGTCCCCCTCCTGCGCCGGGACGGGGAGCTCGACCTCACCGACGAGGAGGCGGCCTTGCTGTTCGCCATGAGCCCGGCGACCATCGACCGACGCCTGGCCGGTCCGAAGGGTCCTGGCCGAGTTCCGGGGCCGCGTCCCACACCAAGCCCGGGACCCTGCTCAAGTCCCAGATCCCCATCCGCACCTGGTCGGAGTGGGACGAGGACCGTCCCCGGCTTCGTCGAGATCGACCTGGTCGGCCACGAGGGGGGCAACTCCTTCGGCGAGTTCTGCTTCACCCTCACCGTGACCGACGTCGCCACGGGCTGGACGGTCAACCGCTCGGTCAAGAACAAGGCGGCCATCTGGGTCATCGAAGCCATCGACCACGTCGTCGCCGGTTCCCCTTCCCCATCCTCGGCATCGACTCGGACAACGGCATCTGAGTTCATCAACGCCCACCTTCTTCGAGTACTGCACGAGCCCGGCAGATCACCTTCACCCGGTCGCGGCCGGGCAACAAGAACGACGGCTGCCACGTCGAGCAGAAGAACTGGACCCACGTCCGCGAGCTGGTCGGCTACCTGCGCTTCGACACCGACGCCGAGCTCGCGGTCCTCAACCGGATCTGGGAGCTCGACCGCAGCTACACCAACCTCCTCCTCGCCCAGCAGAAGCTGGTCAGCCGCGACGGGTCGGGGCCAAGGTCACCAAGCGCCACGACAGGGCC
This sequence comes from uncultured Acidimicrobiaceae bacterium, assembly GCA_963737625.1. GTDB lineage: Bacteria > Actinomycetota > Acidimicrobiia > Acidimicrobiales > RAAP-2 > Bog-756. The sequence continues at coordinate 2,142,714 of CAVTTK010000002.1, read as the reverse complement.
CAGACCCCCTTCGAGCGCGCTGGTGGCCGCCGGCGTGCTCACCCCGGCCCAGACGGGCGGCGCTCACCCGGGCCCGCAACGCCCTCCACCCGGTGACGCTGCAACGCGAGATCGCCGGACTCTCGCGCCGAGCTCGAGCGGCTGTCGCTCTCCAAGACCGACCTCGACCCCGCAGGGTCAACCGGGCCTTCAAGGGCCGTGATTAGGCGGAGGTTCTTACGTGAGGCAACGAATCAGCCGTTCCCGGAGGATTTGACGTGAGGCAACGGGCCGCCTCGGTTGGGCCGTTGCCGACCTGCTGGCGGCTATCTGGTGCTTCCATCGCTTCAGTTTCCGCCCAAGCGATCGGGCCACGATTGGATAGTCTTTGTCCGGCGGTCACGTTCGGGGCCCGGTGACCCACTGCAGGCTGAGGTCGGGATCGCGGTGGGTGTGAGCTCGCGGATGACCTCCTCGGCGGTCCATACGGTGGCTACGTCGCCCTTGGGTCGCCGGCCTTCAAGGGCCCATTCAGCTTGTCCGTCCCCTGTCGTCGAGCAGCTCCTCGGTCTTGCTCAGAAGACGCGGGCATCGATAGAGGTGGTCGGCCTCGTGGCCGCGGTGTCCCATCGTCTCGTTCTGCACCCGGCGCCCGCACTCGTCGAGCTTGGTGCTGGCCAGCTCGACCACATGAAATGGATCCGCCACCTGGTTGGTGTCGGGCATCATGACGGTGAACACGTTGCGGTAGAGGCCCGACAGGTCGAAGGTGGCGACCGTACCTGGTTTGGGCCCGCCACGGGCTCCCCGTTTCGCCAGCCACACCATGGGTTGCAAGCTGGACCAGCCGGGGACCACGTCCAGCAGCTGGCCAACTCCATCGTCCACGATCTGGGGAGAGGAGTCCTGGCGGTGCTATGAGCCAATGCGTGCGGACAGCGCCTCGAAGAGACTGAGCACCTCCACAGGCCCGAACAGCTTGGGGTCGTCAACCAGAGCGATGCCGTAGGCGATGATGGTGTCGTTGACTGTGCGCCAGTCGCACCCAAGATCGACGTTTACGCTCTGGGTGTGGCTCCCTGAATCGCCCCGGGTTCCATGACTGCTCCGGCTATTCGGTAACCGCGCCGGAACAACCAGGTCTCTTCGACCGTCCCTCGATGTGCACCCGGAGAGGATCACCCGGCCACATCGTCGATGCTCATGACCGGCCACATCCGGCAAGTCCACAAGAAGCTCGCATCTGCGCGTAGGTTTGACTCCACACCTGCAGCGAGACTCAGTACTGGAAGGCAATCACGCCCAAATGCATTCGTAGCGCACGTCGGTGTAGCTAGTTCCGTACACTTGATTTACCCCTCCGTCTCGGGATCGCCGCAATCGAGGAGTGGGATGGACCTTGCGTCTTGGTGGGGCACCTAGATGAGGTCCGGACGATGCGCGCGTTGGCTCACATGAGTCCGTCCTACTCGAACCCAGTGATCGTTTGGCAAACGACCCTACCTTGCGGGTATCATGATGCGCTCATCCGAATGCGAATGTCCAGAAATTATGATTCGGTCATGCGGAAACTTTGAGCTGAGGCGGTGGATTTAATGGAAATCCGAAGGGTTAACTTTTCCTCATATGAGCGATGGTCGGGCGAATCGCCTGCATCGACCGTCATCATTCTGAGTCGTTTGTGGATATAGATGAACGATATCTACGGGAGCTTCACTAATGGCGACGATGCGTGAGCTGTAAATGAGTCTGCACGAGAAGGACAAGGCTCGTCTAGACGAGACCGCAGCCAACGGAATTATTTTAGTGCCAGAAGGGCATCTTAAAAGTGGGCACCTTCGTGCGGGCCGTGATCTGGCTGCGTTCAGATCTATTTCAGATCGATCCATTGATTTTGACGGGCCGGGAATGTTCGGAGCCTGGGACCGTGTGGTCGTAACCGGTGGATCGGGTTGTATCGGTACGGAAGTCCTGAAGTTGCTTCGTGCTATCGGGGTTTCTCGATTAGTCAGCATCTCTGATCTGTCACCTGATGGTTCAACAGTTGTTCCAAGTGTCGAGTACCTGAATGGGGATGTCACCGACAGGAGGACAATGGAAGAACTTCTGCGCTCCATCGGTCCTGAGTTGGTCATTCATTTGGCTGGAATTCGAGATCCGGCACTTGCCGAGGGGCAAGTTGTTCAAGCCATTGAGTCGAATATAATCGGGACAGAAATAGTAATGGATGCAGCACGAAATGCGGGAGTCTCGGTAGTGGTTGTCGCCTCTACCGGTAAAGCGATGCGGCTGTTTACTTCCGATATTTACGCGTCTTCAAAGCAAATGATCGAGTACTTGGTTTCAAGGGCAGGATTCAACGGTGAGATGAAAACAGGGTGCGCTCGGTTTACTCACGTTGTCGATAATTCTCTGGTGTACCGAAAAATGTGCCATTGGGCGAGACTGGGGAAACCTATTATTTTGCATGGACCCAATGTGGACTTGTTTGTGCAGTCGGCTAGAGAGGCAGCGGAGCTACTCCTCATCACGGCCCGAATGACTTCTGATGAACCGGCATCGAGCGCGGTTAGTGCCATTACTGATCTTGGGTGGCCCCCTATCGACCTTCTCGGGTTGGCTAAGGATATTGTCAGTGAAGCAAGAAGCAGGTCGGCAATTGTTTCAACCTATTTCCCACCAGGTTACGAAGAAGGGTTGTATCCGGGCACAGTTGATCCAAAAACCGCTGGAGATAACTCCCCTCTCTTTAATGCGTTAGAATCGCAGAGGTCGGCAATTCACTAGTCTGCTCTCCTTTGGTTGGTTTCACAACCCTTTTGCCCCCATCCGATCTAGTCGATTGTTGCCTGGATCCGTTGCGGGAAGCGGTTGCTTGTCGATCTGCCGCCCTTGTTAGGGAGCGATTGGCAGAGTCCTGCCTGGCATATCTCAAGTGGAAGCTGGAAAATGCATCAAAGGATTCTGTCGCGTCAATTGCGAAACGTGCCTCGATTAGAGGGTTAAAGAGCGATAGCCACAGGCTAATCCATGATCTCGTAATGGAATATGGCGCGTCCCATTGTCCCGACCTAGTGAGCGTGACTACTACCATTGCTGCTACTGGTTAGAGGCGTTGGCGCTTGATCAGGACCGATGGAGTGACGGTGGGGACGATTGAATCGGACCGGGTTTCATGCAGACTCGGTTGTCTGTGATGAAACCAGTTCTGGCGTAGCAGTCTGACGGTAGTAGCTCTCCTCGAACTCTGCCGGCGGGATCTTGCCGATCTCGTTGTGGATGCGGCGGTTGTTGAACCAGTCCACGTAGGTGAGGGTGGCCCACTCGACGTGGTCGACGTTCTTCCAGGGCCCTCGGCGATGGATCAGCTCGGTCTTGTAGAGGCCGTTGAAGCTTTCGGCCGGCGGGTTCCACCGGTGAGCGCAACGAATCCTGTGAGATGAGCAGCAGCCAATCACAGGAGGATGATGATGCAGGGTCACCACGGGCACCTGAGCGCAGAGCAGAAGCAGCTGGCGTTCCGATTGCGAGTACGGGGCTGGCGTTTGACCGATATCGCCCGAGAGATCGGCTGCACCGCGCCGATGATCGGTCTCATTGTCCGTGGCCAGATTTCAGTCCCCGCTTTTGGCCACGAGAAGTCCCCACCCCTCAGAGCGGATGTTCAGGTTTTGGCCAGCGTAGATCGGTCTCCTTTCTGACGCGCTTCCTTCATGCGGAATGACTCCCCGTCGGTGACCACGACGACGCTGTGATGGAGCAGTCGGTCGAGCAGGCTGACCGCCGTGGTGTGCTCGGGGAGGAACTTGCCCCACTCCTCGAAGGGCCAGTGGGACCCGATGCCGAGTGACCTTCGTTCATAGGCGGCGGCCACCAGGCGGAAGAACAGCTCCGCCCCGGTCGGATCCATCGGGGCGAAGCCGATCTCGTCGATGACGATGAGGTCGGCCCGGAGGATCTGGGTGATCACCTTGCCCACCGAGTTGTCGGCGATGGCCCGATAGAGGGTCTCGACTAGTTCGGTGGCGGTGAAGTAGCGGACCCGGTGGCCACGTTCGACGGCGGCATGGCCGAGGGCGACGAGCAGATGGCTCTTGCCGGTCCCCGCCGGTCCGACCAGACAGAGGTTCTCCTTGGCCCGGATCCACTCGAGGCTCGAGAGGTAGTCGAAGGTCTGCTGTTTGACCGACGAGGCGGCGATGTCGAACTCGTCGAGGGTCTTGGTGACCGGGAAGGAGGCCGCCTTCATCCGGGCCCGGGCGTTGGACAGGTCCCGGGAGGTGATCTCGGCCTCGATCAGCGTGCGCAGGAACTCCTCGGGCTTCCAGCGCTGGGTCTTGGCCGTGACCAGCAGCTCGGGCGAGAGCTTCCGGATGGCCGACAGGCGCAGCCGGCGGAGGGCGGCCTCGAGGTCCGGGGCCAGCGGCGGTGGGGCCGCCGTCATGACTCACCGCCCATGGCGTAGTCCGACAGCGGACGGACCGGCACCATGGGCAGCTCGACGATGAGGGCCTCCCCGGGCCGGGTCGGACGGGGCACGCCCACACCGGAGTCGAGGATGGAGACCACGTCGGCCGACCGGAACCGTCCGAAGGCGACGGCCCGCTCCAGGGCGGCCAGCACCGGCTCCCTGCCGTGGATGGCCTCCAGGTGGGAGAGCTCCTCCAGGTCCCGGGCCAACCCGGTCATCCCCCGGGCCGCCGCCCCCTTGATGAAGGCGTCAGCCGCCGGTCCGAGGGAACAGAAGGTCTTCTCGGCTTCTGACTTCGGCCGGACCGAGCGCTGGGGTGAGGGTCGCGGGTCCTCCGTAGTGGTCGTCGTTGATGGAGGTCTCACCAGGGGAAACGACCAGATGCTCGGCGATGATCTCGCCCAGGAACACCACCTTGATCACGCCGTCTTTGATCCGGAGCTCGACGCTGCGGCCGATGTAGTCGTTGGGCACCGAGTAGCGGGCCGACCCGAACCGGACACAGCTCAACTTGTCCACCTTGCGGGTGACGATCTTGCCGATCTGGGCCCGGAGTGAGGGCAGGTCGGAGAACAGCTCCCGTTCGTTCGCCAACCGCTCGGCGGGGACGGCGGCGATCTCGGAATGCATGACGGTGTTCACCTCGTCGCACCAGGCTCTTCCCTTCTCGTTGGCACTGGCCAGGTCCGAGACGGTGAGTGCTTCGGGGATCATGAGGTCGGACTTCACGTAGCCGACCAGGTTCTCCACCAGACCCTTGGACTCCGGGTCGGCCCCCTCGCAGAAGTCGGGTCGGAAGCCGTAGTGGGTGGCGAAGCGCACGTAGGCCGGAGTGGGGATGACCAACCCGGCGACCGTGCCACCCTTCAGGCAGCCCATCCGATCAGTGAGGGCAGTCTTCGGAACCCCGCCGATGCGCTCGAAGCACTCGGCCAGGGCCTCCATGGTGGCCTCGGCCCCGAGGTTGTCGGTGAAGTACACGAAGCGATACCGGCTCCAGCCGACCACGGCACAGAACACGAACAGCGGGCCCAGCTCCCCCCAGTCGAACACCACCATGTCGCCGGGCGCCCACACGCCCGGTCGTCGGCCCCGGTGGTTCTTCGACCGCCAGGCGCTCTTCGCCTCGGCCACCAGACGGCGGAAGTTGCGGGCCGAGCCGCCATAGCCGGCAGCCACCGCCACCGGCAGCAGACGCTTGGCCGTGATCCGGCCCTTGGTCCGGGCCACGGTCTCGGCCACCAGGTCGGCCACGCCGTCGTAGTTGTGGCGGACCAGACCGGGATCGGACCCGGCCTCGGCCCTCCTGGCCGCCTCGACCGATCGCTTGACGGTCTTCGGTGTGGTTCCGCAGATGTCGGCTGCGGCCCGATAGGAGCCCACCTCTCGATAGGCGGCATGCATGTCCATGTGTTCCCTCACTGATTTCATTGAGGAGTCCCCTTGGTCCGGTTCGGATGTTGGTTCGCACCACAACCGTCTCGGGCCAGGGGGCCTCTCCGGTGGATACCTCAGTGAGGGGTGGGGACTTCTCGTGGCCAAAAGCGGGGACTTTTGTGGCCACCAGTGGGGACCTCAGATGGCCATAACCGGGGACTTTCTCGTGGCCACGGACACTCATGGTGCGAAACGGCAAACACCTGGATGCGGCTCCCTTCGGCTGGGAACCGAGGTCGGGATCCCTCACTATTCAGGACCGTGAGCAGATATTGCTCGGCATCGGGCGTGGCGATTCTCTAAGCGAGATAGCCCGGTCGCTGGGGCGGGCACCCTCGACCGTGACCAGGGAGGTGAATGCGAACGGCGGTCGAGAGCAGTACTCGGCCTGGCACGCGCACGCTCGAGCTCGTCAACAGGCTCGCCGGCCGAAGCCCTCCAAACTCCAGCGGGGCAGATTGCTTCGGGAGGTATCGAGGCGGCTCGAGCAGCTCTGGTCCCCCGAAGAGATCGCTAGGCGCTTACCGTTGGAGTATCCCGACGACCCCGAGATGCGCGTGAGCCACGAGACCATCTACCAGTCGCTCTTCGTGCAAGGGCGAGGAGAACTCCGTCGTGAGCTGGCCCGTTGCCTTCGCTCGGGCCGAACCGTTCGGCGCAGCCGGGGTCGAGCCGAAAAGCGGGGTCGACTTCCCGGCATGGTCATGATCGCGGACCGACCAGCCGAGGTCGAGGACCGGGCCGTTCCGGGGCACTGGGAAGGCGTTCTCATCTTGGGCGAAGGCGGTCGGAGCGCAGTGGGGACCCTCGTCGAGAGGACGACCCGGCTGCTCTTGCTCCTCGACCTGGCCGGCGATCGCTCAGCCGAAGCCGTCGAGGCCGCCATGAGGAAATCGATCGCCACGCTGCCGGCGGAACTCTGTCGATCGATCACCTGGGACCAGGGTGCGGAGATGGCAAAGCACACCGACTTCTCCTTGGCGACCGGAATCCCGATCTTCTTCTGTGACCCTCACTCGCCTTGGCAGCGTGGCTCCAACGAGAACACCAACGGCCTATTGCGCCAATACCTGCCGAAGGGAACCGATCTCTCCAAGCAGACTGCAGCCGATCTACGCCGCATTCAGCGGAGCCTCAACGGACGGCCCCGCAAGACACTCGGATTCATGACACCATCGGAGAAGTTCACAGAGCTCGTTGCAGCCACCGCCTGAACCCGCCATGTCGTTGGCTCGCCGAAGCTCCTTGGCCTCCTTCTCGAGGTCCTTCAACTTCTGGCGTTCGTCGGTGGTGAGGCCAGGGCGCTTGCCGTTATCGACCTGGGCCCGCCGGACCCACACCCGAAGGGTCTCGGGCGTCATGCCGAGCTTGGCGCTGATCGACGTGAAGGCGGCCCACTCGGACGGGTACTCGTCCCGATGCTCAGCCACCATCCGGACGGCGCGCTCACGCACCTCCGGGGAGTATCTGTTGGTCCTTGGCATTGCTCCATCCTCTCAAGGTATGGAGTCCGCACAATTCCCGGTCCGATTCACCCGGTCACCAGTACCAATCTGACCGACTCCAGCCTGTTGGGTCGATCTTCGATACGCGCCTTGGTCGAATACCACCTGTCCGGATGACACCGACGGCGACGCCGTGCTAAAAAGCTTTGGTCAGTTGGCAGGCGCCAGCCCCATTGCCTGCTCAAGCGGCCCACTCAAGTACTGAACGTACTTAGAGCTTAGATGATACGTATTATAGAAGACCTTGATGTTATTGATAATCGGCTCGCACTTCGCGGCGCAGACGACTGATGTAGCTGAGATGTATTTGGCTCCGCTTATCTGCGCCGCAGTTTGCTCTGCGTCAAGATTGGGTGCGAGTCCCTGATCGACCGGAACTGCGCAGCTTTGAACATTTGTTAAATGGGCAGCCAAGCAGGATGAATCATCCTGAGACCATTGAGGAATGTTGCCGATCATCATCAGCGAGGTGTCAGGCCCAGAGAGGCTCTTGAATGTAGCGATCAATCCGGATTGCCATTGGGCAGAAGTTGCCTGAACCTCACGGGCAACCTGTTGGTAGCTCTCGCTCGTGACGACTATCAGCTTCGGGTGCAGCGCCTTGATGACCGTAGGAGCCACTTGGTGAAACTTTGTACATTGCGTGTTTGGATTATTGGTTTGGTACGAGATAAACGCAAGGTCTGCTGCTGGACAGCCTGAGAGATAGAACGTTTCGAGTCTCCACCCTGCCCTCATCGCGATGGTCTCTAATGCCGCACCCCACATGATTGCGTGCGAGTCCCCATAGACCACCATGAGCCGCTTGGCTGCGAGATCCCCGTACACACATTGCCCAAATCCCGCAGAGGGAACGCCAGCACTGTTCGATTTGACCTTGTGGCACTTGGTACTTCCATAAGCAGGTCCGGGAGTCGGAAAATCCGAGTTGTCAGTAAGGCTTGGTGTAAGATTGTTTGGCACGGATGTCAGGGTCTGTGCTCTACTGACGGCTGCCGTCATCTGGGCCACAGAAACGTCTAGATCGCTCACCTGTTCAGCGGTGGTCGAGCGAGTTAGGTGGCTATCGCGAATTACGGCCGCCTGAGAGACCGCGGGTGAGGCGGAAATGATCAGAAGTCCCACAAGCATCGTCGTAATGACACCCTTTCGCTGACTCATAGCGGCTGATGTGCATCTCATTCGACTTCTCTCCTCTGACCAGTCAAGGATGATGGGCGATCTCAAATGCGATGATGCTCAGGGTGAGGCAAACCAGAACTGCCCCAAGAGCCAGGCTTCGCCACCCGGAACGAGCAAGGTATTGCCAGCGCCTGAGGGGATTCTCGACCGCAAAGTAGCAAGCTATTGAGACGGCGAGTGCAATGAGGACCAGTCCAAGGTTCGTCCTCAGCGGCAAAGAGTGACCAGCATATTCCGCTGCGATGATCAGAATCGGCCAATGCAAAAGATACAAAGAGTAAGAAAGCTTTCCGAGCAACTGAACGGGAGAGAAGCCTAACAATGCCTCCGCTCCCAGTTTCGGACGCGCAGCTCCCCCAGCCACAACTAGTCCGGCAGAGACGACAGGCAAGGCAACTGCGATTCCTGGATAGGGAGTCGAGGATGTATAGGCCAGGGCTGCGAATAAGACCCCACCTAGTCCTATCCAAGTGATGGAAGAAGCAAAAAATGGGGGGAGGTTCCGCAGATGAAGGCTCGATACGGCGATCAATCCGCCGAGGGCGAGTTCCCATCCGCGCGTGAACGGTGAAAAATATGCGGCCACAGAATTGCTTGAAGTTTGAAGTATGGACCACGTGAGCGAAGCGATAATGCCACCGGTCAGGAGCGCAGAGAGCTTTAGCCGCGTGCTGATGCGTTTCCAGAAGATGGCCGTGAGGATAAAAAGTGTTGGATAGAAGACATAGAACTGCTCCTCCACCGAAAGCGACCAGAAGTTTTGGAGGGGCGATGGCTCCTGTTGTGATGACAGATAGCTAGTACCAGACGCTATGAGGTGAAAATTTGAATAAAAGAGATCAGCCGACATTCCGAAGTTTGCAGTCTGGTCTCCAACGATGAACCCCAGCCAATGATATGAGGCAAGCAACGTTAAAGCAATGACGAGGGTCGCGGCAGGCAGAATGCGACGGCTGCGACGACCATAAAACTTGAGGAGTTGTGTCTTGCCAGTCGCGAACCGTTCCCTAAGAAGCAAGCCGGTAATGACGAAGCCTGAGATTACAAAAAAGACATCTACTCCGACAAATCCACCCGTAAGGGCCGGCACCCCCGCATGGTAGAGAACTACAAGCAATACTGCTAGGGCCCGCAAACCTTCCACGTCTGGTCGAAATGACCTGTCTTCCGACGCTGTCCCCGACTCATCTCGAGAAGAAAGGAACTGTGACGACATATCCAATTCGGGAACTGGGCGAGGCTTCGGTCGGAACCGAGGGGTTGAAGAACCGGGGAGTTCCGGGCCGTCAAGGCCCGCTACTAAGGGTCCAATACCCTGAATACTGCGTTTGAATGTCTCCGCCATGCCATGCCGATCATTGAGGGTCGGTTCGCCAGTTAGGTTCGGATCGTCAGAACCGTAACTATTCAATTGGGTGGCCGTCAAGATGCTGCGGCTATCGACTGCGTCCAACAAGACAGATGGGCCTTCGACCGCAAGCCTGCAGGATAAGTTCGTCTCTATTCGCTTGAACAGATCTGGCGTCTTCCGGCTGAGTGTGCGCAGTATTGCTTTCGTTTTGCAGAGTGAGTGCGGTACGGCGATAACCCCTGACTTTTCCAGCTCCAATCCGACCAGACGATGTCCCAACTTCCCCAAAAACTAGCCTCGTGGCGCTAACGGGGATTCCGGCTAGCTGGCCTCTTCATCCAACGGCGAGCGTGATGGCCAGCACACTGTGCCCCCCCGGTCAGTCGACCGTGCATCCCTGGGCACCTGCCTGAGAGACCGATTGCGTTCTGCGCGGATGGTGTGTAGCACCCTCATTCCGTCGGAGAAGGCGTTCAGATTGCTCGTGCCGTAGTTGCGTGCGGCCTCGAAGCTCGGAACCTCCGACACCCTGAGTCCAGCCTTCGCGATTCGCACATTGATGAGTGTTTCTACTTCGAAACCGTCTCCCCACAGCATCGTCCCATCGTCGGCTCCGTGAGGGTCGCCGGGTTCGAGGCCTATGACCGGGAGGCACTCGCGTCGGAAAGCGTTGTAGCCGTAGCAGAGGTCTGTGTAACGGGTTCCATAGAGCAGGTTCACGATCTTGTTGAGCCAAAAGTTGCCGAATCGCCTGAAGTGGCTGATGTCGTGGCTACCGCCTCCAGCGAGGAACCGCGATCCTTTGGCGAAGTCGGCTCCAGCTCTGAGGGCATCCACGAAGCGGGGAATCTCCGACGGATCGTTGGAGCCGTCCGCATCGATCATGACTATGAAGTCTCCTGTGGCCGCGGCAAAACCACAGGCAAGCGCATTTCCCTTGCCTGTACGTGTCTGGCTGATCACGTCGACATCCGGCCTCAATCGCAACGCTTCGCTCACCGTGTCATCAGTGGAAGCGCCGTCGACGAGGATTACTTCGCAGTTCTTCGTCGGCAGCTGCGCGAATAGTTGTGGAAGATTGCGAGCCTCGTTCTTTGCTGGAACGACGATGCTGATGCTCGGCTCCAGCATTCGAGGTCCAATCCGGTGTTCCGTGTCTGCTGCCGTGTCCGCCGGAGCGTTGGAGTTCATCGTCGCCGCTGCCCGACCACCATCGCCGCCAAGCGAGGACCCGAGTTCTCGGGCTATGGCATCCGCCTTACCATTGAGAACCAAACCGCACACCTCTCATTTTCTGCGCCGGAACGACACGACGCCCATCGCAGGAACGGGCGTCGACTGGACCCTACCGACAACCATCCTCTGGATCCATTGCATGCTGGTTAACGTTCTGTGACCTCATCGGGAGTGGCGTACCTCCCACGTAGAGTGACAAGGCTCTTCACTTTCGCCCATCTGCTTTCTCGTGGGCAGCAATCCACCGGTCGGAGTCGAGTCCCTGACCTCAGCCGTAGGTGGGCTGAGGCCCACAGTCTTCTTCGGCCGATTCGAACCGGACGAGCAACGAAATCAGGCTGCTTCCGATGCACAGATATGCGACTTGTCCCGTAGCTCCTGGCATAAGTCCGGACTAGAACGGCGACCCGCTGATCCGTGGAAGAATCTGTGCACCGCCGACCAGGGATTTGGGCCGCTCGACTGGTCGTAGCAGCCGTGATTCGGCGTTGACCCGCCGCGATGAGAAGGAGCACCTCCGGCTATGCCGACAGCGCTAGATTATCGGTTCAGGCCCAGGGGCGGCGGGCGCTGCCTTGGCTCTGGCTGCCGACGCAAGCCAACAGATCACCGTGATCGACGTGGGTTGCACGCTCGAAGAGGATCTCCAGACCACGCGTCGCCGGATCGCATCCACCGAGGAGCCGATTGTGGTCGGCATCCGATGTCGAGCGCATCAGTCACCAGCCGGTACCAACTCACCGCGGGGTGCTCCCCCAAAAGCGAGCATTTGGCTCCGATTTCCCCTTTCGTGACGTTGGCCAGCTGGAAGGAATCCAAGCGGTTGGCTCTGCGAACCCTTCGGTGGTGTCTGGAGCCTACGGAGGGTTCTCGAACATCTGGGGCGCCCAGATCATGCCGTTTTCCAAGGGAACGTTCGACCGGTGGCCTATCACGTCGACGGAGATGGAATCCCATTATCGCACCGCGCTCGAGCGAGATGACCCTGGCCGGCGACGAGGACGACCTCTCCGAACTGTTTCCTTTGATGGTGACGGCTAGAGCATTGCCGCCGTTGGCCGATCGGTCCCAACGGCTACTGGATCGGTACCAGGCGCAACGGGCCCTTGTCCGATCCCACGGGATCACGGTCGGTCGTGCTCGACTGGCCTTCCGGGCCGACGAGTGCACCCGCTGTGGTCTTTGCATGACCGGTTGCCCGCATGATCTCATCTACTCGAGCGCCCACACCTTCGACCGACTGCGGTCCGAAGGACGGATCACCTACCGATCAAACCTGCTCGCAACCCGCCTTCAAGGAGATCCGACGGCATTCCGTCAGTAGCAGTCCGAAATTCAGCACCGGCGGCATTGAACACATCAAAGCCGATCGTATCTTCGTGGCCTGCGGTGGTATCGGGACGACCCGGCTTGTCCTCGGCTCCCTCGGCGTCTTTGACCAGTCTGTTTACCTCCAGGAGTCGGTGCAGTTCGTGATGCCCACGGTTTCGATGCGGCCCGCCGACGATCCTCGTTCCGCACGGAACTTCACACTCAACCAGTTCAATCTCCTCTACGACGCGACTGGCGAAGGAGTCGACCTCTGTCAGGTCCACTTCTATGACTACAACCCGGCGTTCCTCGATTCGTTGCCGGGTGTTCTGCGTCGTCCAACTGCTGAGCCGGCCCTGGCGGCACTGCTCCGTCGGATATCGGTCGGACTGGGCTACTTACCAGGATGGGCGTCACCGCGAGTGAGGGTTGTGGCGCGGCGACCGTCCGGGGGCTCTGAGCAGTTGCCTGCCCTGGAGGTCGACCGCGAGAGCGAGTGGGGGATGGCCGCCCATGTTGAGGGCCCTGGTGCGGACCATGCTCAAGGTCGCACCAGCCCTGGACTGTTGGCCGGTAGTGCCGATGGTCTCTGTCTCCGCAGCGGCCAAGAGCTACCACTTTGGCGGGAGCTTCCCCCATGGTGGGGCCCGCACGGATGGCGCCACGGACAGGCTGGGGCGCCTTGCTCGATGGGACCGCATCCACTTGGTGGATGCATCAGTGTTCCCGACTGTCCCTGCGACGACGTTTACGTTGACGATCATGGCCAACGCTCACCGCATCGCCAGCGAATCGGTCGGAGTCTCTGCATGACGGGTGCCGATGTTGCAAGCTCTCCGACTATGGCAGATCGGCCGATTGTTGCCATTACGGGTGCGAGCGGTTACCTGGGTCAGTGCTGGCCGCGACATTCGGTTCGGCTGGCTTCAGTGTTCGACGCCTAGTGCGGACCCCGGTTCCGGGGACCAGCGACCAATCCTTCGATCTCAACTCAGCGACGTCCTCCAAAATCCTCAATGACGTCGATGTGCTTGTCCACTGCGCCTACGACTTGGCGCTTACCAAACGGTCTGATATTTGGCAGACGAACGTCTTTGGTACGACCGCATTGCTCAACCGCGCCGTGTCTGCCGGCGTCCGGCGGACGATCGTGCTTTCCTCAATGTCTGCCTACAGAGGGACGCGTCAGCTGTACGGCCGAGCGAAGCTCGATACCGAAATCGCGGCGTTGAGTCGAGGCATGTGCGTAGTTCGACCGGGCTTGGTTTACGGACCCGGTTGGGGCGGCATGGCCGGAACTCTACGCCGACTTGCTACCTTGCCGGTGCTTCCCGATTTCGGATCCAAGGCTCACCAGTTCACCGTGCGAGAGGATGACTTCGCCACAGTGGTTGTTGCACTGGCCCATGCCAAAGAGGCGGCGCCTCTCCCCGTGGGCGTGGCCCACCCGGATCCGGTCCCGTTCTCCGAGCTACTGGCCGGCTTCGCAGCCACCGAAGGCAAGCAAGGGCCTCGATTTATCTCGACGCCGCCCATGGCCGTATACGGGGCTCTACGGGCCGCGGAACTGCTTCCCTTCCAACTGCCGGTGCGAGCCGACTCTCTACTCGGCCTCATCCGACCGGCGTCGAACGTGCCGAATCTTGAGTTCCTCGAGGGGCTCGGCATCGCCATGCAGCCGTTCCCACGTGCTGCCAGGGGTGCCTTCAGTACTTCAGAGGTTAGAACGTGGCCGTAGCAGACAGGGGATGGCGACCGCTGCGGCAAAGGCGGTCGCAGAGGAGATGACAATCCGCTTTCGCCAGTTGGGGAGTGTGGCGACCCAGATCGGCCCATGGCGTGGCTCATGGACAGCGAGTATCGGCCGTGGGCGGCGGTCCAGTGCTGGATCCCAGTGCCTCAGCGCATCGGTCATCGTCCCTCCCAACCTGCGTAGACCGTTGTAGCACTCATGGCCTCAGGAGTGGTGTACCCCGTGATTCCGCTTGACTGGGGAGCAGGTCCGCATGGGGTCGTTCATGGTGGTCCTGAGGATCCGCTTCTCTGACGGCGAGCGACTAGGAGGGTCCCGACCTCAGCCGTATCGAGTCTGAGGAGCACCGGACCTCAGAGACTGCCAATGTGGATCAGAAGGACCTCAGCCGTAAGCGGGCTGAGATTGCAGGGGAGAAGGCCAAGCGTGGCGGCCGGGTCGATGTTGCCTCACCCCCATTGAGTCCCAGTGGTCCGAGTAGGAGTGTTGCCACGAAACGGTCGACGAGACCGCATCTGTAGGGCCCGATTCTTCTCCGACGACGCATATGCCCTGGTCGTGACCACGACTTAGGTCGCCGCCGGAAGGGGCCGATACATAAATGACGAACGATTCTCCGTGAGCGCCTTGGCATATTCGAGTCGGGAGAGTTAGGGCGAGGACTGGAGGCGAGACGAACACTGACGCAGGCGACATCTCCCTTCCACCCGATGATGTCGCAATCGATCTTCACACTCGCGGTTCACGCCGGACGATCGGCCTCATGGCTCTATTTGTCTTCGGCGTCTCCTTCTTCGTCTTCGCGGCATCGCCGAATCCGGTCGTAGGAGACGCGTACCCGACCTTGCCGACGGCCATCAGCCTGGTGAACCACCAGACGCTTAGTGTGGACGCTTTCCGGCACTATCCCCATGTCCTCGGGGACTACCGATTCGGATCCTTCAACGGCCATCTGATGTCGACCTTTCCTTGGGCGGTGTCCCTGTTTGCCATTCCGGCCGTCGTGCTCCTTGACATCGCACACCTGGTCGGTAGCCCTTCACCGGATTCGATCATTGCCTCAAACGGAACGACCATGAAGCTGGTCTTGATGTGGAGTGGCTCGCTCTGGACTGCCGCCGGCTGCTCGGTCCTGTCGATTGTCGCTTTTCGCCGGCTTTACGGGGACAGGGCGACGCGTCGGAACCTGGCTGTCATCTGCGCACTCATATTTGCCTTCGGGACGAGCGCATGGTCGATGTCATCGAGATCGCTGTTGCAACATGGGCCTTGTCTATTCCTGTTGAGTCTCGGTCTCCTCGCACTCGACAGACTCTTTCCCACCCAAGAAGGCGTCGAAGCTTCTCAATCGCCGCTCCCAGCCTTCGGTGCCGGTATAGCTTTCATGGCTGCGACCGCTGTACGGCCCACGGATGTGGTGCCGCTCCTGTTCTGTGGTGTGCTCATCCTCGTCAGCTCATTCCGACGCGTCGTGGTGTACGGGCTCGGAATCCTCGTCGTTCTCATTCCGTGGACGCTGGTCACGCTCCACTACTACGGCGCTCTCCTGCAGCCCTACGATGCGGCAAATCGCCTAGGTCTGCCGTCCACGTTCTTCGAGGCGATCGGAGCAAATCTGTTCAGCCCGGCTCGCGGCCTGTTCATCTTTTCCCCGATCGCGCTGATCGCAATTGCTGGTTTCGTCATCGCCATAAGACGACACTCGGCCACGGGGCTGGAGTATCTGGGCGCAGCGTCATGGATTGGGTACGTCATTATTCTCGGCACCGTCTCGTCATCATGGTGGGCGGGATTCAGCTACGGACCGCGCTACATGTCCGAAACGCTCCCGTTCGCCTTTGTCCTTGCCCTGCCCTTCGTGGACTGGCTTCGATCGTGGCGTGCGAGTCGTGCTCCTAGACCAGTTCTCTATCGATATGCCACAGTCGCCGTGGTGGTGTTGGCAGCATTCAGCATCCTGGTCAACGCCGAGGGTGGTGTCATCCGGGCATCGATGTGTTGGAACGGTCCGAGTGCATCACACCTAAGCGTGGACCAAGACCCATCACGAGTGTGGTCTTGGAGTGATGCTCAGGTGGAGTCGGGGTTTCGCTCCCTGAACGACGAGGGAATCCAAGCGCTGAAGGGATGCAAAGGCTTCGGCTAGCCGGTCGTTCGTCGACGGAAAGCGGAGCTATTACCCTCACCGAATCATCATCGATTCAATGGACCTGTTTCGAGGGACCCAGGCGCAACGGATCAAGTCGCCCGGCGGACACGTTGCCTAAGGTTGGAGGGCCCCGATAGTACTGAGTCGAACACATCCCCCAAATCGCCAATCAGCCTCGCCCATGTAAAGGTCCCAGCCCACTGCTGCGAATCCGAGCGCATTGCTTCCAGCCGATCCCGGCTCCGGAAAAGGTCTTGAATCGCCTCCGCTAGTGCCGAGGAATCGCGAGGATCGACCAGTAGGCCGGTGGCAGGCGGGTTGACGGCATCGATGGCGCCACCCTCATTCGCCGCGATCACGGGCAGTCCGGCTGCAGCGGCCTCGAGATAGGCGATGCCAAATCCCTCACCACCCACTCCACCTTCGGGAATGCGACTTGGCATCACGAAGATGTCGGATTCGAACAGGCACCTGTTCCGATCCTCATCACTGACCGATCCCCGCCAGTCAATCAGTTCGTTTACTCCCGCTCTCGCCGCCTGCTCCTCCAACTTCGAGCCCATTGGGCCGTTTCCAACCACCGTCCAGGAGACATCGTCGTACTCTCTGCGGACGTCGGCCATAGCCCCGATGATCACGTCGTGGCCCTTGTTCTCGTCGGCCAGGCGAGCGACCGTGAGGATCGAGTGGTGGCGGCGTGTGACGGGCCCTGCAGGGCGGTCGATAACTGGTCCGGCAGGGTGTATGACCCACACGGCAGATTCGTGGACGCCAGCCGAAGTCAGAAGCGATTGGGTATAACTACTAGTGCCCACATGGGAATCTGCATGGCTGGTGCAACGCGACGTTGCCCTGGAGAAGTCTCCAATTTCCTTGGCGTAGTAGTACTGCACCCACTTGGCACCTGTCAGCAAACGAATGACCTCAGACGCATACCCCATTCGCACGTGCATGCTCAAGACGAGGTGCGGTCGAAATCGGATGGCCTCTGTGATGGCTCGCAGGGAAAGGCGGATGATGGATCGGCGTCCGCCGCGTGGAGAGTTCTTCGACCGACGAATGCGCCGGTCATAGCCCTCGTCCCATTCGTCGGAGCCGATTTCTCGAAGTGTCACAACGGAAACGTCGTAGTTGGGCAGGTGATCGATAATGCCCTTGGTTAGCGTCTCGATTCCTCCGTGAGCCGGCGGGAATACCGGACTTAACACGAGAAGACGGCGTCTGGGTTGAGATGCATTCATTGGCCGCACCAAGTGACTACCAATGGTCTCAGCGCGTAGATCGCTGAGCGGAGCAACGAAGGGTCATGCACTTCCTCCTTGGATCATGAGCTCGTCCACTAAGCGACGGGTGGCATACCGAACCATGAATCATAGACGGCGCACTATCTCAGCTCGATCGCCCGGGGTGGTCGGAGCCGACTGAGATGTTCACCGGGCACAGCCATCCTTCGTACGCTACCGCCGGGACCCAAACGTGTGACCTACGCAGGCGAAGGCCGACCGGGTCTCGTTGGCGCTGCCACCGATGCCAACGATTGTGGCACTTCAGAAGGGGCGTCCGGGCAGGGTCCGACAAGAACGGGTCCTCCGGGTTGTCCCACCTGTCGGCCCGGGTCGAGGTCGTAGATGGAGGGAGGAAGCCCTCGACCCCAGCTCGTGCCATTGGTCCGTGATGAAGGCCTGCATCGTCCGGCCGTGGACAGCAGTCCGTCCCCGATGAGGGCGATCTCGTCGTCGACCAGGTGACGATGGATGGGGCGGAGCTCCGTGAGGGAATGGTAATGGGAGGAGGCTGAAGTCCCCTTCCGCCCTGGATGGCGATCCGGGCCGCATTCGGTGCGAGGAGGGGACATCCACAACTATGCCGATCCGGTCGTCGCTCCTGAGCACGAAGCCTCATTTGACTTCCACCGCGGGCGGCTGTACAAATGAACACATAAAGTAGTTATATAACCACGCACAGTAGTTAATACATTCCAGTTGCCGCTTGCCTATTCCCTTGCCTTGCCTCGTTCCCTCGGACCTCGTCAGGTTGGTGTAGATAGTGGCGACACGTTCCACGCAGCGGGGTGCTACCTATAGGGCTCGTTCGGAATTTCTCCAGCAGGAGGTGACGGAGCCCGCCAGCCCGGCAATCGTCATTCATGAGGCCGCCGCCGAATCGCCTCGCCTGCCCGAAGCCAATGGCGATCGGAAGAAGCCACGAACCATTCCGATTACTGCCGCTCAGAGTCTCGTCCTGAGCGACGTCATCTGTCTCACCTTGCCAGCTTTGTGGGAATGGTCCCATCTGAGAGGAATCCTGACGGCGGCGCTCCTCTCGGTGATCCTCTTCTGGTCCGCTGACCTCTATCGGCCTTGCCTTCAGGCCCTTGCCCTTGATGAGTATCCGGCGTTGCTGGGGAGAATGCTCGCCGCCATCGGCTGCGTGGCGACGCTAAGCGCCCTGCGTCATCCATCTCCGGACGTTGCGGTCTATCTCGAAGGCGCGGCAGCGGCAGTATTCCTGACATTGGTTGGCCGCACCTTCGTCAACCTCGCAGTCAGGCTGGCGAGACGACACAAGTTGGTACTTCACCGGTGCATCATTGTCGGTACAGGCCCTATTGCCGACAGGCTTCGCGAAAGCTTGGAGCGGGTACCCGATTACGGCCTTTCGGTCGTCGGGTACCTAGCCGATCGAGCGGAACCGGGTAGCTCTGTCGACGAAGCCCGATACCTAGGTCAAATTGAATCCTTGCGTTCGCGCATCGACGAGCTCGATGCGGAAGTGATCATGGTGTGCGACCAAGGGTTTGCCGAACAAGAGCTGGCCATGATCGTCCGCCAGGCCTTCTGGAACGATTGCGACATTCTTCTGGTGCCCCGCCTCCACGAAGTGAGTCGCCAGGCCTCCATTACGGACATGGTCGGGTCGATTCCACTCGTGCGGCTACGTCCGGATTCGAGGATGGGCGTTCCCTGGAGATGCAAGCGCCTCTTCGACATACTGGCCGCGTCCATCGCGCTCGTCGTGCTCTCGCCGGTGCTGGCGCTGTGCGCGTTGGCTGTCAGGCTGGACGCAGGACGTGGAATATTCTTCCGTCAGGTGCGAGTTGGGCGCGACGGTCTTCCGTTTGAAATCATCAAGTTTCGTTCATTGCGGCCCGAGAATGATCACGAAGCCCAGGTCAAATGGTCGATCAAGGATGATGACCGGGTAAGCCGGGTAGGAAGATTGCTCCGACGGACGTCACTTGATGAGCTTCCGCAACTGTGGACGATTCTACGGGGCGACATGACGTTTGTTGGTCCTCGTCCTGAGCGCCCATTCTTTGTCGAGAAGTTCTCTGCTGAAGAACCTACGTACATGTACCGCCATCGTGTTCCCGCTGGTCTGACCGGACTGGCTCAAGTCAATGGCATGCGCGGAGACACCTCGATCTCAGAGCGCTGCTATTTCGACAACTACTACATCGAGAATTGGTCACTGTGGTTGGACATCAAAGTCATCCTGAGAACCTTTTCTGAGGTCTTGTTCGGAAGGGGGGGCTGAGTGTGATTGGCATGGAGACAGTCCGCTCGTCGCGCCCAGAGCACGAGGAAAGACGTCCGGATCGAGTGATGCACATGAGCCAACCCGTGGAAGGGGGGACCGCCGCAGTCGTCAAGGATCTAGCGAAAGCTGACTTGGCACAGGGGCGAAGCGTGACGATTGTTTCACCTCCTGGTCAGCTCGAACAGTGGGCCCTTGAGCACCCCGTAGCTTGGGTCAACTTGCCCTTGGTTCGGAATCCGAGTCATCTCGATCTGATTGCGATCCGTGCGGTGCGACGGCTTCTCTTCGACGTTGACCTGGCCTGTCTCCACTCGAGCAAGGCAGGCGCAATTGGTCGCGTTGCGATGGCCACGATGAAGCGTTCGGAGAGACCCAAGTGCGTGTTCTATCCGCATGCTTGGTCGTGGTATGTCGGAGGGTCCACCGCCACCCTCTATCGGATGTTCGAGAGAGGTGCAGCACGATGGGCCGACGCCATCGTTGCCGTATCCCACGGCGAGGCGGAGGATGGACGGGAACTGTTGTCTCCTGGTGATGCGATGAAGATCGTGTTGATCGAGAACGGCGTCGATACGGTTGCCTACTCACCGGAAGGGGCAACCGCACCTCGAGGCGATGACCCTCTGGTGGTCTGTGTCGGGCGGCTCTGCCGGCAGAAGGGCCAAGACGCATTGATTCAAGCCATGGGCAAGCTGGAGGATCAGAGCGTTCGACTGGCTCTGGTCGGAGATGGACCCGACGAAGAGCAATTGCGTCAACTAGCCGACGAGATCGGTTTGGCTGATCGCGTCGAGTTTGTCGGTTTGGCCGATCCCAGACCGCATTACCGAGCGGCTGACGTTGTCGTGATTCCGAGCCGCTGGGAAGGATTGCCACTGGTTCTCCTGGAAGCGATGGCTTGCGGAGGGGCAGTGCTCGCCACACGGGCTGCAGCTGCGAGCCTCTCTGACGAGGAGGGCATCGTCAGTACGGAGAACGCAGAGCCGGATGAGTTGGCCCGGGGTCTGACCGACATGCTCAGAGACCGCTCCCTCCTCGACCTCTACAGGGATCGAGCGCGTCGCACAGCTGAGGAGAGCTATTCCGAGCATCGCGTCGCCGACCGATATGGCGCACTCGTTGGCAGCCTATTGACGAATGATCGATTCATCGATTCGGAGGAACTACCCCCACGGAGAGGGTTTGCCTGATGGACCTGGACGAGACAGCCACACGGCGGCGCGGTGGGGGGCACTCGGCATCGTCAGTACCGGTAGGTCGAGCCGGTGAGAATGAAGTGAGCCCCTCGGTCCCTCCATGCGATCTCAGTGAGTTGACTGAACGGCGAGGGGGAGAAGCCGAGTTTATGTTGACGCAGGACTCCCGCAGCGTACGGGTCACGCGGGATGTCGCCGGGCAGGCCCTGCTCTCGACGACGGGAGCCACTTCGTACTTGGAACAGGGCGAGGATGGTGACATCGCTGCTCCAGCGACCGGCGGGGGGAACGTTGTGGTGCGAAGAGTGCGATCGCACCGCCGGAGGTCCGATGATCGGCTGGAAGTACTTTGGCACGCGAAGTCCTTCATCGTTATCGCCACCGTGGTTGTGGCAACGCTCGTCTACGTAGCGAGCAGCGCCACGCACCCCGTCTATTCATCGTCGGCATCGTTGAGCGTGACTGCCGCATCAACTCCTGGTGGTTCGGCGCAAGACGTGGCCCTGGCTTCGAACGACCTGGCTGCTCAAGACGCCCAACTTGTCAGTGCCGACGGCGTTCTCGCTGGCGCCGCAAAGGCGCTCGGAGTACCCCCGTCAGTGTTGTCCGCCAGCGTGTCCGCCGGGACGCTCAATGCGCAAAATGTCATACAGATCACGGTGCAGGCGTCCGATCCGTCGACTGCACAACGGTGGGCGAATGGAATCTCATTGGCACTGCGATCATTCTTGCTGGACCGGGCACGAACGAGTTCGTCGGCCCTACAGAGTTCCGTGAACGCCCAGGCAGCTCCCCTTGATCAGCAGATCGCCGCGCTGCAACACGCTATTGACTCTGTGCCTGCGGCTGATCAGGGCAGTCTTTCCTTGTCAAAAGTCCAAAGTGAAGAGGGCCAACTCACCCAACTGATGGCGAGCCGTGCATCGTTGACGGTAAGCGCTGCTCTGGCCATTGCGTCCCAACAGCCGACCATCTCGGTGTTCCAGGCAGCTGGTCCGGGAAGCAAGATCTCCCCGCGCCCTACCTTCTATGCATCGATTGCGGCACTCGCCACGCTGTTCATCGCCGGTCAGCTTGCGATAGTTGCAGCCAGGCGGAAGACGAACTCCACGACGGGCCTATGACGGAGCGAGCACAGGTTGCGACCTATAGATACGTGCATTCCGGGAGCAGGCGAATCAAGCCTCGGATCATGGCACCACGCATTGAGGTCCACAGTGTCTTGTGGGTGTTGGTACTCAGCGGAGCCGTACTCCTGTTTGCTATCGGGGCTTCAGGAATTCTTGCCACCAAGCTGTTCCATCAGTACTCCACTCTGAAGTGGATGATCACACTGGGCGGTCCTCTGCTCATCATCCTGCTGCTGACGGTGAAGCGTCCGGCCGCCTGGGCCACGGGCATCTTGATCCTGACGATACCGATCGAACCATATGTCACGACGATTTCCAGTCAGCCCATTTCCATCCTCTTTGCCACATCGCTACTGGCGACGGCCGTCGTCACAATCGAAGGTGGAGTAAAGGCTGACCGTAACGGCAAGAAACCGGCGCTGGCTGCCGTCGTTCCGTGGATTGCGCTTCTGTTGGTTCTGCCTTCCGTGTTGGGCACCGGCGTTGATCACCAGGTGCTCTACCTGTTCCTTTTTGTCGACATCGCGTGGGTATGTGCGCGAGTTGTCGGCCTGTACCCAGATGGCCGGTCAATAGTCGTACTTGTCTTCGTTGGTTCAGCAGCGGCCCAATCGACGTTGGCACTCGTCCAGCACGTGACGGGCCAGCAGTACAGCCTGTACGGCGGTGCGGGCACCGTCTCGTATTCAGCCCACAGCTACTTCTACAATTACGGCTCGGCGGCGAGGACGACCGGCACGTTCTTCGATCCCATCTCTCTTGGCAATGTGCTGGCCATGGCCCTGCCGATGGCGATGCTGATCGTCCTCCGCCGAGATTCACGTACCGGTCACCGCTGGTTCGCTGGACTTTCCTCACTCCTTATCGTCGGCGGGTTGGCCGTATCGCTGTCACGAGCAAGCTGGATGGGAGCCATCGCTGGAGTGCTCTGTATCTCCCTCTTCAGCCATGGCGACCAGCGTCGACGAGCGATTAGCTATTCGGGCGTCCTCATCGTCGGCGTCCTGCTCGTCGCCTCTGCATGGTACGGCCCAGCAATCTCAAGCCGGTTTACCTCGATACTGCACCCAACGGCGTCAACGGTTCGGACCGCTTCCGGGGACAAGACTCGCCAAGTGGATTGGAGCTTCGCGCTCAAGACATTCGAGGAGAATCCGATTGCCGGCGTGGGAATCGGCAACCTTGCCGGCCAGTATCAGGAGTTGGTGGCGGGCTCGGGCGCTGGGACGCACGCGTCTGATGTCTATTTGCAATACCTTGCGGAAGGTGGCCTGTTTGGCGGGGCCGCCCTCGTGCTTCTGGCCGGGGCCGTATTCGTCGACCTCTTCCGAGCACGGCGGACAGATTGGCTCTATCCAGGCTTGGCCGGAGCCTTCGTGAGCGTGGGAATCACCTGGGTCACCGATTTCACCGTTCGCTACTACGCAGTCGCAGGCTGCCTCGCCATACTCATCGGGCTTGCTGCCAGCGGTTCCCATCGACCAGTTGAGGATCCATTGCCAGCACGGTCAGGACGAGAACCGGCGGTCCTCGGATGACCAAGGTGATCCTCGCCGCGAACGTTACGGTCAAGGGCGGTGTCTGGCGTCACCTGGTCGATCTGGGCCGTGGCCTCCGGGATCGAGGCTGTCACGTGTCATTGGCGCTACCAACCGGAGCGTCCAGTCTGATTGGTGAAGCTGCTGAGTTGGGGCTGCAAACCCAAGATCTGCGCTCGACGGCAAAGGCCGATATCTGGCATGGCCACTTGGCCGACACCTACGACCGCCAGATGCTGGCACGGCTGGGCATGGCCCGCAAATCTGCCAGCGCGGTGATCCTGACTGAGCACTTGCCTCGGTCGAATGCTTCTGATCCCACTGCGTTACGCGGGGTGCAGGGGCGCAAGTTCGGGGCATGGTCGACCAAGACAATCTTCAAGCGGAGTGAATACGCACTATGTCACCGAGTTGTCTGCGTCAGCGAGGCCTCGCGCCGATTTGTCATGATCCGCTATGGCGTGGATGGACGAAGAGTCGTGTCGATCCCTAACGGCATCGAATGCACCACGGCACCCGCTGAATGGCCGCACGGGCTTCCACTGTTCGTGGCGATCGGCACAGTGATCATGCAGAAGGGCTTCGACGTCTTGATCGACGCAGCTTCCTATGCAGCTGTTCCGTGGGAGGCGCAGGTGATCGGCGATGGACCTCACCTTGACTCTCTGAGGAAGTGGGCCGAAATTGAGCTCGGACCGACTGAGGTTCATGGGGCCGTCTGCCCACATTGGAGCCGATCTTGAAGCGGCGACGGCGTTGGTGGTGCCATCCCGATGGGAAGCGTGGCCCTATGTCTGCCTGGAAGCTATGGAGCGGGGACGACCAATCGTTGCTACCAACGTGGATGGACTTCCGGAAATGGTGTCCGACGGAGTAACTGGGCTGCTGGTCAATCCAGAGGATCCCGCCGCACTGGCGGGCGCTCTTGACCGCCTTGCCTCCGATCGAACGCTAGCGGAAGGGTTGGGCCGATCCGGACGAGAACGCGTTGCGTCATTCGGAGTAGCGCAGATGGTTGACGGACTCCTGGAAGTCTACGAAGAAGAGCTCGATCGAGTTCGAGTCCTCGATGCTGCCACCTGCGGCGCATGAACACCGTCCTCGTTCACAACCTCCGCTTCGGTGGCGCTCACCGACGGATGGCCGAACAATTGCGGCACCTGCATATCCCCATCTCCGAGGTGACTCTCGAGGGAGCGGAGCCGCTGACTCCGGACGCAATCATCATTCCCCTCACGTATCGGGGAAATACCTCAGGCTCTCTCTGGCGACCGATCAGGCGCCACACAGATCTTCTGGCGCTGATCAAGTCGTACTCTCGCTTGCATGAGGCAATCCGAGAGCAGTCTCCAGACGTCATTTGGCTGAACTCGTGTCGTTTTCTTCAGGCGCCATGGTTGACGGAAGATCTCGCCCAACGAGCGGTCTATCACTGTGATGAGCCTCGACGGGTGGACTATGAAGCTGCCGCCCGACGGAGCACTCGATTGCGCACTCGGGTGCCGTACTGGCCGATGCGTCGACTCAGTCGGCACCTGGACCGGCGAACGGTTGCCAAGGTTGCCGTTCTGTCCACAAATTCGGAGTACTCGGTCGAAGAGATTGGGCGGGCCTATGGACGTGAGGCGTCGGTGCTGCGCTGCGGGGTGTCCAGTCGCTTTCGCCCCCCGACAACGTCGGTGCACCGAGACCATCTGCTCTCTGTCGGCAGTTTGATTCCGAGCAAGGGCCACGACCTCGCCATCGAAGCGGCCGCCCGCTGCGGACTCGGTCTTCCTATCGTTGTCGTGGCTCCTCGTGAAGACGGGGGAGAGAGAGCCAGACTCGAGAGACTGGCACACAATGCTGGAGTGCGACTCGTGATCAAGGTTGCCGTCGCCGAGGAAGAACTGGTGTCGCTCTACCAGTCAGCTGTTGTGACGCTGTACATGGCTCGGGCAGAGCCGTTTGGACTGGTCAGCCTCGAAGCACAGGCATGTGGCTGTCCGGTCATCGTGAGTCGTGAAGGTGGCCTACCGGAGACCGTGGTTCAAGGCGTCACCGGGTGGGCCGTGCCTCGAACAAGTGATGACGTCGTCGCTCATCTATCGACATTCAGCGACCCGGATCTCTCGAAGAAGCTCGGCGCAGCGGCGTCGGAACACGCTGGGGAGTGGTCATGGGGTTCATCAGCGGACCAGCTGCGCACCACGTTGGAGTCAGTGGGCTTGCGATGACTGGTCTCACCATCTGTTCGAAGAGTCCATGGATGCCGAACATTCGTCGAGAACATGCCTTTGCCCAAACTGCACAACGAGTTGGGGTGGAGGTCGTCTTTGTCGAGTCCCCGTCGGACGTACGAACAGTCAATCGATGGCATTCCGCGCCCTTCTTCAGGGCCCTGGGAGGTACGTCTGACCCGAGTTCCCCTCGGGATCTTGAAGTGATCTGCAGAAGTACATTGGTGCCCGGTCATCGCAATCGTCCTGCTGAAGCGCTCGATTCTGCACTTCTGCGGAGTGTCCTGGCCAAACATTCTGATGAGAATGCTCCGACCGTCGTCAATCTGCCCTGGCATTGGCCCGCTGTAGCGACCCGGAAGCGCAAGGTATTTGACTGCGCTGACGACTGGACCAAACTCTATCCTCCCTCGCGCAGCAAGCGATTCGGCGAATTGTTCCGTCGGATAGCCGAGGAGGCCGACCAGGTGATCCTGGCTT
The DNA here is from genome assembly GCA_963737625.1 of uncultured Acidimicrobiaceae bacterium. Classification (GTDB taxonomy): domain Bacteria; phylum Actinomycetota; class Acidimicrobiia; order Acidimicrobiales; family RAAP-2; genus Bog-756. Next base: position 2,116,237 of record CAVTTK010000002.1, on the reverse strand, counting down.
CCAGCGACCTCGGTTATCTGTTCGCTGATCGCACTGTGGCCGTCATCCCCAATGCGGCCAACGCTGAAGATATCGTCCGTGAAGTCGCGGAGCGGCCACACCGGTGTTCGCTCGCCTATGTGGGGACGCTATCGGAGCGCTTCGACGTTGAGATGGTGACGGAGCTGCTGATCGCACTGCCGCAATGGAAGCTCGAGATCTACGGTCCGTGTCGGTATGCAGGCAGAGTTGATCGGCCCGCGCCAGAGTTCGAGGGTCTACTCAATCGATTTGCCGACCGCGTCCACTGGCATGGGACGATCCCCCGGGCATCTGTAGCAGGGGCGATTGACGGTGCTGATGTCCTGATTGTCCCCACTCGGACGAACATGGCCGAAGGACAGTCTTCGATGAAGCTGTTCGACATCGCCGCCAGGGGCCGTCCCGTGGTTGTGTCCCGAGGGGTCTCAACATCGGACGGGGAGGTACCTCCGGGAACGTATCTTGCCAACAGCGTAGAGACGTGGGTCGAGGGAGTGAAGAGGGCATCGAGCGAGAACAGTGGGCTGGAGAGTGACCGAGTTGCCTGGGCGCGTTCCAACACGTGGGACCAAAGATGGCCCGGTTGGGCGAGCGCCGTCTACGGCGAGGATCTGACTGAGGGAGGGCAGTAGTTGCCGGGCGTCGAACGAGTCCTGATGCTTACCAATGCCGTCGCACCTGACAAGTTGGGTGGTTTGGAGCGCTATGTCCGTGAGCTTTCAGCCGCATTGGTTCGGAAAGGCATTCCGGTAACCGTGCTGGCCAAGCGAATACGAGAGGAAGATCCGACTGATGAAGTGGGTGATGATGGGGTACGAATCGTGCGCCATCGCGTCCCCAGCAAGAGTGATCGTACCTTTGCTGCCCGCTATCCCTTCTATGTGGCAGCAGGGGTTGTCCGAGAGATCCATCGAATGGGTCCCTATGGGGTTATCCACGGGCACTATGCCATCACGACGTTGCCGGCGGCCTTTATGACCCGCCCGTTTCTCTATTCATTCCACGCACCGGTCCATAAGGAACTGCTCCTCGAACATGGCGACTCCTATCTTCTGCCGGAGGCGACACGAACGACGGCTGTGCGGTCTCTTCGGGCAGCGGAACGTCAGGTGGTCAGGCGAGCCCGCCGAACCGTCGTCGTATCCGAGTTTTCGCGTGCCCAACTCGGTGAACTGTCGTCCACGGCGGCAGGCAAGAGTCAAGTTATCGCTGGAGGCATCGACACAGAACGGTTTTCACCCGGTCAGGTCCATCGAGATCAGTGGGCACGATCGGCAGCCCCTCTGATCTTCACTGCTCGGAGGCTTGTGGGGCGGACCGGGGTCTTTGAGCTGGTGCAGACGATGCCACTGCTCTTGACCCATCTGCCCAAGGCAAAACTTGCGATTGCCGGTGATGGCTATCAGCGCGGTGCCATCGAAGATGAAGTTCGGCGTCTCGGCATCGAAGAATCCGTGCGGATTCTTGGACGCGTCAACGATGCCGAGCTGCTCCAATGGTATAGGAACGCAGATCTGTCCGTTACGCCGACGCAGATGCTTGAAGGGTTCGGACTGTCGACGGGCGAATCCATGGCAGTGGGAACCCCGGTACTGGTGACTCCCATAGGGGCTAATCCAGAATTGGTGCGGAACCTCAATCCGCTCCTTGTCGCGCCAGGCAGGCGGCCAGCGGATCTGGCACAGGCGATATTGGGTCTCGTTGAACAAGAGGGACTCTTGAAGCGGCTTCGTGCCTACACACGATCGCAAGCGCATCCGCAATGGTCCTGGGATCACGTCTCCGACCGTTATCTCGAGCTCTACGAACGGTTTGTGGCATGACCGACACAGAAAGCCATCAACTGAGCGAGGGGAGCGATGGAGAGCAACTCGGGGCTTCTCTGCATCGGAAGATGGGGCGATCGGCGAGCCAACTCTTCGTGCGACTGTTGGTTGTTCAACTCCTGTCCGCAGGATCGACCGCCATTCTCGCTCGAAAGCTGACCGTCAGCGGGTTCGGTGCGTATTCGGCTGGGCTGGCGATGTTCTTCGTGGCCCTGTCGATCTGCGATTTTGGCTTCGGCAGCCAGTTGGCTCGAGAGCTGGGGGCCGGTCGAGCTGACGATGGATCACTGGTGCGCTCGATGCTCAGGGTGCAGACGGCCTGGTCGGCGACCGTCGGACTGTGCGTCGTCGGTTTTGCGTTGGCCATCGGATTTCGGGAGCTTCGGATCCAAGTCCTGTTGGTCCTGGTTCCCGCCGTAGCCATGTTTGGGTTGACTGGCGCTAGGCAAGTGTTCTACGCCTCGTACAGGACCGCTCGTCTCGGGGCCATCGATGTGGCCACGAACGTCGTCCAGGTCATAGTCATCTCCTTAGTGGCGCTCTCCGGGGGTGGCCCTGTGGCGGTCGCCGCCACCTACTGCGTGATGCTGGTAATCAACACACTCATCGTGGTCATTGTTGGATTGCGATTGGTCGATGACAGCCCATCCAGCCGACTCGTGCAACGGCGCATGTTCCTCCATTCACTCCCGCTTGGGGTGAGTTCGCTTCTGGCCAGCGCTTACTTCACGATCGACCTGATCATCGTGAGCTTCCTCGTGCCAAGCCAAGAGGTGGGCTACTACGCGGCGGCGACCAAAGCGCTCGGTGTGCTCGTCATGATCCCCGCTCTAGTCGTCAGCACGGCGACCGCTGGTCTTTCGTCGCAAGCCACGAACAGGGCCGACCTCGGACGTCTTTCTGCGAAGACTTGGCAATGGTTAACGGCCACTGCAGTTCCTATCTGCATGGCCATGATTCTCTTTGCCCCGGAATTTGTCAGAATCTTCTATGGAAGGCTCTATCAACCGGCGATTCCTCTGGTCCGGATTCTTGCCATTTCGGGAGTCGTCGTAGCCATGTCCAACGTGCTCGGCGCGGCCATGGTGGTGACCAAGCGAAATCGCTGGCTGGTGATCCAGGGAAGCTTTCTTCTGGCCTTCAATGTGAGCAGCAACTTCGCTCTAGTCCCACGGTTTGGCGTTACCGCGTCAGCATGGTTGACCGTCCTGACAGAACTATTGGTCTGTGTGGGGGCAATCTGGAGCTTGCATGGTCGTATTGACCTGGGTCCTATCGCCAAGTCGACGCTCGCCCCCGCCATCGCGGTGGCGATGACCGTGTCCGTGTGGTGGGCCACAGCCCATTGGGAAGTGGCGTCCATGATTCTGTGCGGCTCGACTTTTGCACTGGTTCTCTGGATCTTGGGCGGCTGGCCAGAGGATCTTCCCGCTCCGTTACCCCGCAAACTTGTTCTGTGGAGGCAGCCGTGAGGATGGGTTGGAGGCCGGTGACAACCGGTGGATGGGACCGATCGGGAGGCTGTGCTCCCTCGCGCCGATGTGGGCCAGGTCCGGTTGCACAATCCAGATATGGCGTTGGGATCGTGATGGAGAGTATTGCAATGTCGACTCGGAGCGGTATCGCTGGCCCTATCCATGCCGCATGCTCCCTAATCCTGAGAGTGGGGGCTGATTCATGATCCACCGCGTCGTGATGATTCGACCCGATACCGGTGGAGTGGCGTACATCGCCGCATCGTGTGCCGGGGAGATGCGGGCTCGAGGAGTGGAGGTGACCGAACTCATAGGCACAGAAGGAGGATCGCCGGCCCGTGACGGTGCTCAAGCGGTATGGGCGCATCGTGCCCAGATACGTGCGGCGGACGTTGTCCATGTGGAACTAGGGATCACGGCGATCTCGACCTTCTGGATAGCGGCGTGGACGGGCCTGATGCGGGGAAGAATGGTTACCATCGTTCACGACGGCCCCAAGTTAGTCAGTTCGCCTGGCAGCGGCGCGATCCGGACCAGCCACGGTCGACGCGACGCGATCGCTCACAAGATCTGTGCCCCACTGCTGGATCGTCCACTTCGGGCGTGGTTGACTCGCCGGACCCAGCAATGGGTGACGCCGAGTAGCCGATCTGCCGAGGAGATGAAATCGGCTGGCCTCATCCCCACGACGGTGGTGGCCCTGGGCGCAGAACCACCGCTTCAGTCAGCTCCGCCTTCGGGATGCGACTCGGTCATCTATGCGGGATTCATCTCACCCGACAAGGGACTCGATGTGTTGATCGACGCGTGGGAAATCGTCCATGAAGAGACAACGTTACGGCTGAGAGTAGTCGGTACCTACAGCCGTCAACATGCCGCATACGCCGAAGAACTTCGTGACCGATTGGCGACAATCGACCCAACCTCGTCGTGGAGCGGATGGGTGGATGATCGGACGTTCGGTGCCGCCATCGCATCTGCCGCAATCGTCGTGATTCCTTATAGGCAATCAAATCCGGTGAGCGGAGTACTAGTTCGTGCTGCGGTGGAGGGGCGCGCCATCGTCGGCTCCGATGTGCCGGCGCTGACCGACTTCTTGGAGGATGGCGTATCCGCGGAGGTCCTCAAAGCGAATGACGCCGATGAACTGGCCCGAATGCTTCTCCAGTTAGGTTCAGACGCTCTTAGGCAAGATGCATTGGGGGCGGAAGCGGCCCGTTGGGGAAGGGAGCATTGCTCATGGCAGAGTCAGGTCAATCAACTGCTGTCGGTATATTCGGAATGCGCCTCGGTCTAGTGGAGTACAAGGCTCAAATATGCCGGTGCCCCGGTGAACCGGCCGGGAAGACGCTTCTATTCACAGGATAAATCAGGCGGGACTCAACATGTAGACCGATTGATCGCCGGAAGTGGAGGCATTGAGTTCCACCGCAAATCTCTCGAATCCAGCGAGTTCGTCGTCGGTGAAGTGGTCCGATGGTTGGGCGCCGGATAGAGGGACATCACGTTGATACAGTTCGCTTCCCCATATCTGGAATCCACTGGAGTCCCTGTAGTGTCGATCGACCGAGTATCCGCACTTATGGGCAAGTCCGAACACGGCCTCATCCGTCAATAGCACCTGATGCCGGGGTGGATCTAGTTGGACCCAATCTGATCGGTAATGTTTGAATGCCCAGCAATCCGAAACGGGAATCCGAAGCAGTATCTTGCCCTTCGAGGACAAGAGACGCCTCGCCAAGGTCAGCTGCAGTGCCGGATTCTCCATGTGCTCAAGAGAATGGTGAAACATGATGAGATCGAAAGAACTGGTGACGTTATCCAGCCCACCTTTCAGGATTTGTACCCCATCATCGGTGGCCAGGGAGGCCTCTATGAAGGGATCGACCCCTCGGAGCGAGGAAAAGCCGTCGGCAGCGAGCTTGTGGAGCAGAGCACCAGCTCCGCTTCCGACGTCCAGAATTTCGCGATGTGCGGGATATGCCTGTTGTCCGAAACCATTCGAACCAAACGGGTGTGTGTAATCGCCATTGCTGTGGAAGTCGGTCGGTTAGGGCGGCGATGAACTTGGGAGAACGGAGAAAAGAGTCGGTCTTCAGTCGACGGCGCCATGAGGCTGAATAGAGGGATCCCGAATCTCTGACCGAATAGTAGGAGTCAAGTGAGTAATACGGTGTCCAGTTGGCAGGAGGATCCAGCAACGTGAGAGTTCCACATGTGGGACAGCAGAAGTAATGGAACGCATCCTTTGACCCAAACATCATCTCACGTGCGGGAAATGTTCCTTCGACCGTGGCCGGTGTGTTGCACGCCATACAAGTGCTACGCATGGGTCCAGAATACTGTGGCATGTACGCTATGGCCATGGCCTGTTCCAACCCGATCGTGTGACTCATCATGCACTCGTGCAGCGTGGATATACCAGAGGCGCTATTGCGTCACAAGGAGCGTCTAGGTGACTTCAGTCGATGTACTACTGGTGACGTACAACACTCGTGAATTGCTGGGTAGGTGCCTCGAGAGCCTGGACCGAGCTGCCTCCCGATCGTCATTGGCCGTTTCTGTGCACATCTTTGACAATGCGTCCTCTGACGGGACCGGAGATGCTATTCGAGAGATGTCGTTGGGCGGCGAGACCATATTTTCCCAGGAGAACATATTCTACGGGCCGGCGGTGAATCAACTCGTACGATCTTCGGAATCTGAGTATGTACTGATCCTGAATCCAGACACGGAGGTGCCTCTCGGCTTGTTGGACAATCTTGTGGGTGCTCTCCAAGAACATCCTGAAGTGGCAATCGCCTTTCCATCCTTGACTGATTCGCAGGGGATCTTCCAAAACTCGTCGTACCCATTCCCAACCGGGGAATTTGAACTCGCCCAGGCACTCAGAGGCACGAAGATGGCGTCGTTCGTGCGACGGCTGTGGAATGCGGACGATGTCGTTCAGAAATTCCGCGCTACGCCTCCCGCCGACAGACCGTTTGAGATGAATCTCGTTTGGTCGACCTGCATCATGATGAGGAAGTCCGAGGCCCAGTGCTACGGACCGTTTCGCCGGGAATATCCGATGTATGACACCGATCTCGACTTGTGTCGGCGACTGTCTGCTTCTGGCCGCATGGCCTATTGGATGTCCGGCAGCCAGGTGATGCACGTGGGCGGAGCTAGCTCATCGAATAAGAGCAAGCAGTCGATGATGGAGTCGGCCAGGGCGAAATATTACGGGGAGTATTCGGGATGGTCGAGCTCTGTCGCCTATGTTGCCGCTACGAGTGTGATCCCGAGTCTGAAGGGTCTATCGAGAAGGCTGCACTCGAGTCGGTAGCGCTACGTGAGACGCCCGTCCCGCTCCCTGCGGTCACTGGATCGGTGGCGTCTTCTGGAGGACTCTGGGGGTCGCCGGAACACCTCCCCATTTCTCGCCGGCTGGGATGTCTTTGATTACGACGGCTCCGGGTAGGAGGACGGCGCCAGATCCCACAGTGACTGAGCCGATGATTTTGACGCCCGGGCCGATGTACACGTTGTCCTCGACCGTCGGAGCAAGACCAAGGTCGTTTCCCCCGATAACCACGTCGGGAAGGATTTGACAGTTCGGACCAATAGAAGCATCGCCGTTGATGACGATGGTCCCCCAATGAGGCAATCTGATGCCTGGTCCTAGGCGATTGATGGCGATTGTGTAGCCCAGCTTCACGGCAGCTGCCTGGAGCCGCCATCGGAGCACGGCTCCGAAGAGCTGTGAGATCCGGCCTGGGTGACAGTTGCACCACCATTCCGTTATGCGGAGGCGAATGAGCCAACGGCATTGCGGAAGTGAAGTGATGGAGCGGAGCGGGCTGTCCCCATGTCGAGCGAGGTCGGCAGCGAGGAACTGCTGGAGATCGCTATATGAGTGAATGCGGTGTGCGTTCAAGTGTTCAACTCCAACGGAGTTCCCTCCAGCCCGACGAGGATGCGCGCCAGGAGTGCCGATTGCGATCTCCTACCGCCAGCCTCGTGCCGCTCACTCGGAATAATCGCCGGTCCCTTTACGCAGCGTTTGTCGGTGGGCGATGGGAGTCGTCGTCCTTGGGGCTGGAGCCGATTCCCACTGTACTCGTGCCCCTTTGACGATTCTGGGGGAGCGTCCCACCGTTGACGGGCGCAAGAAGTCTGTTCTCGATCCCCGGTTGTCGTCAGCGGAGGCACCCTCTCGGTCGTGATGCTATGGATGGGGAAGATCTGGTGCCGTCAGCGGCGGTTCGATGGTCTTCACACAGGATTTGGACGACCGCACCAATGCGTCATCCGGAACGTCGAAGGTCACGATGCTATTGGCGCCAATCGATACTCGGTCTCCGACGGTGACCCCACCCACGATGACGGCATGGGCCCCGATGAATACGTCATCTCCCAAAGTTGGTGAACCTAGGCGACCGTGTCCCAAGGTCACTCCTTGCATGATCCGGCATCGTGCCCCTATGGAAACTCGCGGTCCAATGACAACGCCGACGGGATGGAACAGCTGCAAACCGGATCCGACGGTTGCGCTCGGAGATAGCTCGGACCCTGTCACGAATTGATTCACCCATTTCAAGGCGATGGCCGCAGGAGTACTTACATTCTGCGCCAGCCGAAACAGAAGCACGGCCTGAAATTCTTGGGAGAGCTAGGAGCCGGAACAGCGACCCAACCAGTGATGTTGGAGGATGGTCGGCATCCTTCCGGTATTCGATGAAGTCTAGGTGAAAGTCCGTAGTCGCTCTCGACCAACGACAGCGCAGTGTCCGGTACTCGTTATGCCCCATGGCGGCCCCATCTGTGTTGAAAACGTCATCACTAGATCTGAAATTTACTACGCTCTATATGGCTAATCAACCGACGCCATTGTTCCAGCAGTTAAACTCGAGGTGATAGTTATTCGCTCGAATGAAGCGTTCGTACTGTGCATAAGCCTTAAGCACCCATCAATACAAATGTGGCGGCTGCAAGTCCGAAACTGTACTGGATCGCCGGGTTCCAAGAGACAACAGCTTGGTCATACGTCGATTCGATAGAGCTGATCTGCCCGGGCAGGTATCCAACAAGGTCGGTCCTGCCTCCAAACAGCGTCAACAGTGCTAGTGCCGGCGTCGAGAATGGTACGAGTCGCCCACTTTGGGGGTTGCGCGTGCCGCCATCTGTAGCGAGCGTCCAGGTCGCCGGATTGACTCGTGGCCACTCCTGATTGAATAGCAATTGGATCAACCGCAATACGAAGGGTGAGTCTGTGACCAGGTAGAGCCGGCAGAGCTGATTGAGCTGTGTCTGCGTGTAGTCGGCATCGTATCCCGGTGCTCCGCCACCAGACTCAGCAAAGTATGCCGCTCCATCTGCGCCGCTGGGCTGGGTCGGTAACATCGTGAAGACCAATCCGAAACCTGGCCAACGTGACTGCGCTGGGGATATGGCAAATGAAAGTGCGGCATTGTAGTCGTATTGGTATTTGGAATCGCCTGATGCCCAGTATGCCAAGGCCATCACGAGTGCATTACCAATCACAATATTTCCGTTTGTGTACCACGAGAGGTTGCCGTTACTGACGAGGAAATCGGCGCCCCGGGTAATGGCGGACGTCCAGAGGTTCGACTGTGTGGGGCTCAAATGGTCGTGCAGGGCCCACAGAGCCATACCGAGGTTCGTGACAAAGAACATCGTGTCGATATCGACACTTTGGGGACTCGGGGTTCCGGGAGCAGCGGCGAATGATCCGTTGGCCTGTTGGTGGAGGTTGATCAGGGTATTGAACGTCTGGATCGCGTCGGAGCGCATGGCCGGGTCACCATTGATTCCGGCAATCGCCGCTGCCGCAAGGCCTGGACCCGAACTTGATCTCCACCAGACCGGATCACCTCCCAACCACAGGCCGTTCGGATTCCCGGGAGCCTGACCAGCCACCAGAGAAGTGATATCCGACGTGAGTGATGCCGCCACCTGATTGCTGACGGAGACCTGCAGCGAATTCGTCCCGGCTTGAGGAAAACCGGTGCCCGGCGTGCGAGAGTTGTTCGACACTGTGGCATCGCCAAATGGAAAGCTGACACCGTCTTGGCCAACGAGCGAATAGCCCAGCCCATCGAGACTTGGGATCATTCCCACAATCTTGTCTTTGATTCCCGCGGCCGGACCAGATCCCTGGAAGGACGCGTCGCCGAAGCAAAAGATGCCGCCATCGGAGGCGACGAGCCAGTACCCACGGCCTCTGGGAGAGGCCGCCATGCCCACGATGGGCTGGTTGAGAGGGAAACTCCCCGTCGATCCGTGAAAGATGGCGTCGCCAAACGAGAAGATGCCGCCATCGGAAGCGACGAGCCAATACCCCCGGCCGCTGGGAGAGGCCGCCATGCCCACGATTGGTTGGTTGAGGTGTGATCCACCGTGCGAGCCATAGAAACCGGCGTCACCGTAGGTGAAGATCCCTCCATCGGAGGCCACCAGCCAGTAGCCCCGGCCGTCCGGGGTGGCCGCCATGCCCACGATGGGTTGGTTGAGGTGTGATCCACCGTGCGAGCCATAGAAACCGGCGTCGCCGAAGGAGAATATGCCCCCGTCGGAGGCGACGAGCCAGTAGCCGCCACCATCTTCGGTGGAAGCCATCCCGAGAACCGGCCTAGTCAGCCTACCGGTAATTGATCCGTGGGAGACTTGACCACCAAAGGCCGTTACCGTTCCCGCCGGGCTGGCTTCCCATCCGCCTCCCGCGGGACTGAACGCTAGGGCGGCAACTGTGGCAGACGTGCTCGTCATTGCGTTGACTGCTGGTGGCGCCACACTCGAGTCGTGAGCGAAAAGCGGTTCACCAATGCTTCCGATCACAACGAGGGCAGTCAGCATCGCAACAGCGCCTGCGCGCCGTGGGGATCTGCGATGAACTGCTCTGGCACTCAATCGCCGTTGGAAACGGTCCTTGAGAAACTCCTCCACCGTTCCGTTATCGGCATGTTCCCTCCTGTTCTGTAGGTCCTACTCTCCGATCGATGAGATCAAAGGGATTATGAACCGGTGGGCGCTATCCCGGTCCCCTGGATCGACCTGGAGCCTTGGCGACAAGGGACGAGTCGATGCGCTCACCGGTAGCACTTGCAAAATGGAAGGAGGGCGACCGGGCTGGACCCCAAGAACAGGCACTGACCTCGGGCCATGAGTTTCCCTGGTTCGCATCCCGGTGCCCCGACCATAGGCTCTGGTCGGTAGGGAAGTAACTTGTCGGAGGCTGCGCATTTTCGACGCACCGTGATCGTCCGGATCGCTGACGGGGCAGTCCTGGGTGGAGTGCGGACCCGCTTCAGCTCAATTGTCACGGTCCTTGGCCCTTCGAATTCTTACGACTGGAGTCCGAGAACAGGGTCGGGCTGCCGGTCACGCCTTGGCCCCTGAGCCGTTCAGAGCACTGCCCAGATCAGGAACGTGGGCTGAATCGGGCGTGTCCTGCTCGTAGGTCCCGGGACCGTTCACGCTCACCGGTGCCAGATGTTGCGTTCCCGTTGATACCTAGTCTCACGAGTGAGATCGAGTCGCCGCCGACTAGAACCTCGGAGTTCAGCCGCATGGCGGCTGAGGTTGTCCATCGGTCACAGGCCGAATGCGGCCCGAAGATCTGGGGCGCCTGCCGCGTTCCTGAGGAGTGGAACCCCGGCGTTGTCTTCCATCCATCGGGTAAGGGAGTAGTGGTTGAACGTGCCGGTCACCACGACATGACTCAGCCTCGGGTCGATCGCTACGAACTGTACGCCGTTTCCCTGGCTGGAGTCATCCTCGTCGAAGGTCACGATGATGGTGAGGTTGCCAGCGGTGAAATCCGGTCCGGCCATGATCACTGGGAGCCAACCACTGAGCCAGGTGTCGGCCTGGGCAAGTGTCCCATCATGAGCGTCGTCGTTGAGGTTCGGGGTGATCTCCCCGGTCACCGGCAGGCTGCCGGAGTTGATATCGCTGAGGAGGTTCCCGCTAGTGGTGGTACCGAGTGGCACGTCGTTGGCCATACATCCGGAGCGCTCGTTGGCGTCTGAGAAGTAGGGCCAGGGGCTGTGGCGGGCTACATAGGCGCCGCTACTGGTGGTCTGGCAGTTGCTCGTCATCGACTCCTGGTAGGCCTTGGCCGTCTCGCCGGCCGCCAACGTCTGTCCCCAGACACTCGGTGGAGCCGGCAGGCATCCCGCTCCGACACCGCAGTCAGAGCTGATTCCCTGATTGCTCCCACTCCAGATGGCCACATAGTTAGGTAGCGACGGATGGGTGATGGCGAAGTAGTTGGTGGCATATCCGTAGCGATCGGCATAGGCCGTGAGGTTCGGCATGGAGGCCAGTGCTTCGGATTGGCTGTGATTCTCTTCGAGGATCACGAGGATCTTGTGACCCGTGGCCAGCGGTGTGGTTGTGGTGGTCGTCGAGGTGGTTGTGGACGTCGATGTCGTGGTCGAGGTGGGGGGGACTGCGGTGGTCGTCGTGGTCGCAGGCACGGTCGTCGTTGAGGTTCCTCCCATCACCGAATAGGTGAGTTCGAGGACCATGCCAGGGTTGTGGAGCTTGGCGATGATGCCAGAGGTGCTGTAACTGATGGATAGATTTATCTTCGTCGCCAATTCCAAACCCGTGAGCGGGATGGTCTGAGTGGTACCGGCCGTCGTCGGACCCGACGATCCCAGGACTGCTGACTGGAACGATGGCTGATTCGACCAGGTCACCGTAGACGCAGTGAAGGACCCTTCGGGATGGATGACGTACGATCCGGTACCGGTCAGTGCCGGATCGACCGACAGCCCCGCCGAGATCAACGTGGCGCCTACTGGGAGGCTTGGGGCGAATTGAACGAGTGCACGATAGGTCGAACTAGACGTGCTCAATAGGGTGGCATTGATGTAGTTGGTGCCTCGGGCGCTCGATGACACATAGGTTGCCCCAGACGTCGGGACCGAGACCAGCGATGTACCGCTAGCCGCCGCAGAAACTCTGATTGCTGCTACCGAGGCCACAAGGAATATGACGGCCGCACAAAAACAAATGGTACGTCTTGTGATCACTACGACTCCCGCCTTGAGGCTTCCTTGAGCCCCTCTGGCAGGCAGTACCTGCCATCCCTGCATGCACGCTATACGAAAAGCCGTTGGGTAGGAAGCGAGGCGACAAGGCGGATTCGGCCTGAAGGAACGGTGCTCCGGAGTGGTGTTGGGCATGCCGAAGCGTTGGCGGTACCGGATTGGTGCCGCACGTGGTCCTTCGAGTCCAGTCGGAATGTGGATCGGCCTCATTGCCTGTCGAAGCTGAGTGGGGGAGGGGCGGGCAATTCCCGGGGGTCGACTCTGCCGATAGTGCGGGCTTCGCTCGCGCGTGGGTCCCCCGCCCAATGCCTGTGTCATCACTCCATTCCCCACCCTTGGAGTGGCTCCGCCGGCGGGTATCGGAAAGGGAGACCGGCCTCGCCTTTCGTCACTCGTACGGCCGTGATCCAAGCAATGCGACCTTGACGAGGCAGCAGCTAGCCGGCCTCTTCATCGAGCGGTATGTGCGATGGTCGGTTGGCGTTCGCCCCTCCGTCAGTCGACAGCGAGTTCCTGGACTCCTGTCTCAGGGACCGATTGCGCTCTGCACGGATGGTGTGTAGCACCCTCATTCCGTCGGAGAAGGCGTTGAGATTGCTGGTGCCGAAATTGCGCACGGCCTCGAAGCTCGGAACCTCCGACACCCTGAGGCCAGCCTTAGCAATCCGCACATTGATCAGCGTCTCTACTTCGAAACCGTCTCCCCACTCCATCGTCCCGTCGTCGAAGGCGTGGGGGTCGCCCGGGTCGAGTCCTATAACAGGGAGGCACTCGCGCCGGAAGGCGTTGTAGCCGTAACAAAGGTCTGTGTACCGAGTTCCATAGAGCAGGTTCACGATCTTGTTCAGCCAGAAGTTGCCGAATCGCCTGAAGTGGCTGATGTCGTGACTGCCACCTCCAGCGAGGAAGCGTGATCCCTTGGCGAAGTCGGCCCCGTCTCTCAGGGCATCCACGAAGCGGGGGATCTCCGACGGGTCGTTTGAGCCGTCCGCATCGATCATGACGATCAAATCTCCCGTGGCCGCCGCAAAGCCGCAGGCGAGCGCATTTCCCTTGCCTCGGCGCGTCTGACTGATCACGTTGACATCCGGTCTCAATCGCCGTGCCTCGCTCACCGTGTCATCGGTCGAAGCGCCGTCCACAAGGATCACCTCGCAGTTCTTCGTCGGCAGCTTTGCGAATAGCTGCGGAAGATTGCGAGCCTCATTTTTTGCCGGAACGACGATGCTGATGCTCGGTTCCAACGTTCGAAGCCCAATCAGGTGCTCGGTGGCAACTCGCTCCGCCGGAACTGTGGAGTTGATCGTCGCTCTCGCCCCAGCACCCTCGCCGGCACCCAAAGGCTCGAGTTCTCGGGCCATGGCGTCCGCCTTACCATTGAGGACCAAGCCGTCCACCTCTCGTTTCTGCGCAGGAACGACGTGACGCCCATCGCAGGAATGGGCGTCGGTCCGACCCTACAGACAACGATCTTCAGGATCCAGACCACGCTGGTTAATGTTCTGTGTCCTCATTGGGAGTGGCATCTCTCCCACGTAGAGTGACAGGCCTCTCCTCCGGAGTTCAGTGTCTACCCTCCGGTATCGCTACGCCACAGTGCAGGGATCTTTGCGTCGTCGGATGGTTGATGGGTTGCCACGTCGGAGGGCGCGGTTCGCTGATGAGGTGGACCCCAGCACTGTCGGTGCGGGGTACATCGACAATCGACCGTATACCCTCCAAGCGAACCTCAGCCGTAGGGAGGCTGATACTGCGATGCATTCAGAGTTCGACGGACCTCAGCCGCACGAAGGCTTATATCGCTTGGGGTTCAGACCTCGGCCGTTGATCGCGGGAGGCAGGAGTGGTCAACGTGGTGTCGAGCGGTTGACGAACCGCACCAATAGTGGGGGACAGGGCGCAGCTCAGGGGGCGTGGATGTGCCCTACCCGGTGTTTAGGGACATGCAACGCAAGGCGCCATGCGCAGCACGGGGGTCTGCATGCGATAGTGCCCCACGAAGGACGTGTGCCACACTCACGGCCTATGCTGCCGCGCGGAGTCGAACGGTGACGCCTTTCGTGTCTGGTGACAACGTGACGGTCCCGGATCCCTGGTCGACTCGCCCGGCCGAGGTGGTCGCGATGTTGTCAACGAAAGATGGCAACTGGAAGAGCACCGGGCCCGACGATGGCTGGCCGCGCAGGCGCAGGGTCACTGACTGGCCGCTCGATGAGATCCTCAGGCTCAGCCTCCGGCCGTCGGTCGTTGGGAAGTTGGTGACCGAGATCGGCGGGTCACCCCTGAGCCATTGCGCGGGGACCCCTCGGCCCACGACGAGGGCGCCGTCGGTGCGCTGGGCCACCAGCGAGGCGAGTAGCACGCCGTTGGCCTGGGACATTCCCCAGGCGTGGGGAGAGGCGCCCTGCCCGGTCGCCGGGTGCCGTCCCAGCCACGGGGTGTGGGTCGAGGGAGCAGACGAACTCTCCCACCATGAGTATGGACCGCTTTGAGTGTTGGCGATCATGAACTCGTAGCTCAAAATCCCCTGGTCCCGGTGGTGCTGGCTGGTGAGGCCTGCTGTCCCGTAGCCGGCGTTGTAGCCCGTCGAGTAATAGTCACCGGGAAACCCACCGAAGGTGTTGGGTGGGAGCTTGCCCTTGAGGCGGGCGAAGCCGTAGTCGTAGGTGGCGTCGATCATGGTCGCGCCCGGGCCCTTGACTGTCGCCCTGAAGAGCGATGCGTCCCAAGCCCAGGCGCCGAGCGGAGACATCCAGTTGGCGTCCTCGGGATCCTTGCACCGGTTGGCAGTGTTGGGCTGGAGGATCGAGCAGGGTACGTAGTCGAGATGGTAATGGGCGATGGTCGCGTCCAGCGTCTTGGTTGTAGCCCCCAGAAGGCTGCCGTACTCCTGGGTCGCCCAGGTCGCCTCGCTGGCATTCCCCACTTGCTGGGCGAGATAGCGGTAGGCAGCCAGGCCGATGAGTGCCGAATAGTCGTCGGTCGTCCAGTAGCCCTGGGTGTCGATGTCGTCGGTGGCCTTCATGATCCCCGTTGGGCTGGTCCTGCCGGCGGCGATCGCGTGGGCGGTGTCCTCGATGCTCGGCTGGGCAGCACCAAGGGGTCCCTCCGAACCGAAATTCTCCTTCACGAAGGCCAGATTTCCGGTCTTCATCAGGTAGATGGCCCATGGCACCGAGTACGTCCAGACCCCGTCGTCGTAGAAACCCTGGCCCGGTGCCTCCATGGCGTTGCGCGCTTCGAGGAGCAGCGCGTAGGCGTCGATGAAGTAGCCCTGATTGAAGAGGTTGGACAGGATACCGATAACGTCGTGGTTGTACTCGGCTTCATAGCCGTTGACCCCGTCGTGCAGCTCGTCGCCACTCCGGGCGATCTGGGTGTAGATGAACCCGCTGCGGTAGGCGTCATCAAGCGATCGATCAGGGACGCTGATCCCGGTGATGGCGGCCAGCTGGTCGTTCCAGAAGCTCGCCATGTGCGCGTAGTGCTGGTTGAGTGCACCGGCGCCGACCAGCGCGGCTGCGCTCGGCCACGGGTACGTTTCCCCGAAGCGGTCGGAGGCGATCACATAGTCGTGATCGACCGAGGTGTGGGGGGCCACCGCATCGGGCGCTGTATCGAGCGGCACCAATCCGGGGGAAGCCTGAGGGTTCGCCTCGACCACGTGGTCTGTCGGGTTCGTCACGGCAACCCGGCTGTAGACGGCGACAAAAGCGTCGCCAGCGAGTACCACCTTGTCGCAGAACTCGGTGATCGAGATCCTGGCACCGTCCCGGCTGAACGACGTGATCTGCGCCGGGAGGTAGCCGTCGGCGTCGGTCCAGGTGGTCGGGGCGCCGTCGTAGATGCCGAAGCCGTAGTTCTTCCCGAAGCCGATGCCGTAGTTCTTGTAGAGGGCGTCTTGGATGTAGAACACCCCGCCGAGGCAGGTGACGACGCCTTGAAGGTTGCCCTCCCAGCCGATCTCGGACGCGGTGCCCTCGGCGCCGGTGAAGTCGGCGTCGGCGGGTCGGACGGTCAAGGCGCAGTCGTACTTGCTCCCAGGGCCACTTCCGGTCGTGGCCAGTGACGTATCCGCCGCGGGCGCTGCCCCGTGCATCTCCGGTGCCAATCCGGCGAGCGAGCCCATTGCTACCATCAAGGCCACTGCCGCCGTCATCCCTCCGAACATGGCTGAAACTCTGCCATGCCGCTCGCCCCGGCGCTACGAGACCGTTACATCGGGGCCCTGCGCCGGTGAGGTCAGGCCCAGTTCCTGGGCGTCAAGAACGCGCTCGTGCCAACGCTTACAGAAAAAGGGGTTCGAGCTCCACTTTGGCGCTGCCAAGGTCGCTCAGCGGGAGAACTACTTGTAGCAGTTCTGTGTGTCATTGTGCGAGCTTCCGTCGCAGAAGTCCGCCAGAACGCCGAATATGCGCCTTGCCATATCTGAGTTGCCTCGTCCACGCACCCGAGCAGAACAATCATTCGGGATCAGGTCGGCCCGTTCCTTGTGCGCCTGGTGGGAGGCGGTTCAGTTCCGGTGTGTCCTCAACTCATCAACGCAACACCTCACTGATTGGCGAACAATGAGTCCGTCGATCGGGAGGTGTCAACGTGTGGAAGCCGTTCTCGGAGGAGGACCAGAAGACAATCTGGGACATTCGATGGCGATGGTTCTCAGGGATAGAAGTCCTGATCGAGAACCCTGGTGCGATCGGTGCCGACACTGCGATTGTGATCGCGATTGCATCTGTCAACTTAAGGACGTATTTCGGCACCCCGACAGTTATTGATTTGGCGGGCTGACCGTCGGGACTCCAGCGAGTGTCACGACATGGGTTATCCACAAGCCTCGAAGTGCCAGTCGGCCCTGGTTGATAACCGCCGTCGACCCGGCTTGGGGGACAGTGCGTCAGGGCCCCGCAAAGTGCGGAAAGTGGCGTATTGCATCGCTGAAGCCCGGGACGCGGGTCTGACGAATGGCCGGGACGTCGGCTTGTGCCTGAGGGGTGGGACCGCCGTCTGAGGACATGTCGACGACCTGACCCAACCCGGTCCCTACTCCGCTGCCTTGGAAGGGTGCATCACCGAAGTTGAACAGTCCTCCGTCTGCTGCGCTGAACCAGTAGCCGTGACCAGTCGGCATCGCCGCCATGGACACGATCGGCTGGTTCAGACGGATAGCGCCGGTCGATCCGTAGAACTGCGCGTCGCCGTAGGAGAAGATCCCGCCGTCCGAGGCCACCAGCCAGTAGCCCCCGCCGTCAGGAGTGGACGCCATACCCACGATGGGCTGGTTGAGGTGAGAACCGCCGTGAGAGCCGTAGAACTGCGCGTCGCCGTAGGAGAAGATCCCGCCGTCCGAGGCCGCCAGCCAGTAGCCCCCGCCGTCAGGAGTGGACGCCATACCCACGATGGGCTGGTTGAGGTGAGAACCGCCGTGAGAGCCGTAGAACTGCGCGTCACCGTACGAGAAGATGCCGCCGTCGGAGGCGACGAACCAGTATCCGCCAGCATCGGGTGTCGCCGTCATGCCCACGATGGGCTGGTTGAGGTGCGAGCCACCGTGAGACCCGTAGAAGACTGCGTCGCCGTAGGCGAAGATGCCGCCGTCCCTGGCCACGAGCCAGTAACCCCCGTCGTCGCCGGTCGCAGCCATACCCACGATTGGCTGGTTGAGGTGGGTGCCCCCGGCGTCGCCGTAGTAGCCCGCATCACCCATATGGGCTACATGACCACGAGAGTCCACCTGGTAGTAGCCGATTGATCCGGCTCCAGAGAGACTCACATTCAGAGTGGTCCCTTCAAGGCCCTTGATAGCTATGGTGGCGGGCCGGACCCCGAGCGCCCCTGGAAAGAAGCTGACGTTCAGGGTGCATCCAGCCCCCGGGTTCAAGACAACGGTGTTGACGCCGTCACCCGGACAGCTGCTAGACGGGTTCACAACGTAATCGTCTGCACCGGGGCCAGAAACGGTCAGGTCACTGGTAGAGAGGTCAATGGAGTCCGTAGTCGTTCCTGCATTAGTCAGAACGAAGGAGCTCGCGGTGAAGGTGCCAAGTGTGGTGGACCCAAAACTGAGACTTCCAGGCGACGCCGTGAGCGTTGGGGTACCGGTGCCCGAGAGGCTCACGACGGTGGTCGTACTGTCAGAGGCTTCGATCGTCATAGTGGCCGGGCGGTCTCCGGCTGCGCTCGGATGAAAGTAGACCTCGATAGGGCACGAGGTGTCCGGTAAAACTGTGAGGGTGCCGGCGGTTATACAACCATTCGGCAGGACTAGGGAGTAGTCGTCGGCACCAGCGCCCGAATAGATCACCTCACTCGCCACGTCGATCGTAACCGTGGAGCCGCTCGCGTTGAAGAGGGAGAAGGTGCGTATGTTTTCGATGTTCGGCAAACCAGGGCCCGAATTGGAACCAACGATGACATCCCCAAAAGACAGGGTGACCTGATCTGCCGAAAGGTGAGGAGTAGATGCACCAACGATTGGTGCTGGGCCGCCCACCAACACCGGCACAAGCAGCAAGCAAAGTCCGAGCAATCCCAAGTCGCGCCAACGCATAGCGATCCTCCCGCCGAAGTCCTGATTCAGAATCCGCAGAATAGCTTAGAACTGTGAGTAGCAGACGTTTCTGACGCCCCTATCACCTATCCTCTCGCGAGGTCAGAAAGTGCCCAAGGCAGTGTGCTCCCTCACGACTTAATTTAGGAAACGGATCTCTCGGGACATAGGAAACAGGAGATCCTTGATGATCGGACGTGTCGAAAGCCCGATTGGTCATCGCTGCGGTTGCTGTCGAAGGTCGGCGCCAGGCTGAGGTCGGCCGGGGAACCGGGTCAACTCCACTCTGCTTCGACTGGTGATGGCAGCTATTGCCTTTGGCGAACGGTCCGTGCGATTGGCGCCTGGCTATTGAGGGAGGGTGACCCGTAGCCGGCTTGCCCTCAACCGGTCATCATCTCCGGGGTCTCGGGGTAGGTCTCGGCCAACATGCCGAGTTCTGCTCCGGTGACTAGAGGGCTTCGAGCTTGCGCAGCACAGTCGAGCCCCGACCCGATCGTTCTCGTCCGTGAGGTGGTAAAGCGGACCTAGTGACCCGAGTCATAAATACTTGTCCAGTTTAGGAATTTCCCACCCGGCGCCCGCGTTCCCATCGTTATCGACGACGATGGGAGACATCGATGGGACCGCAGAGAAAGCAACCAATCGGGCTTGTACTGAGCGACGAGGAGCGCCAGACCCTCGAACGTTGGGCGCGTCGCCCAAAGAGTGCGCAAGCTCTGGCCTCTCGATGTCGCATCGTTCTGGCTTGTGCCGAAGGGGGCAACAACGTCGACGTTGGGGCTCGACTTGGCGTCAGCCGTCACACCGTGGGCAAGTGGCGGAATCGGTTCATGGCGCATCGACTCGATGGCCTCAACGACGACCCCCGCCCGGGCGCCCCTCGCCAGATCGGTGATGACGCGGTCGAGGCGGTCATCGTGAAGACGCTGGAGGAGACGCCGAAGAACGCCACCCACTGGTCGACGCGTTCGATGGCCCAGGAAACGGGCATGAGCCAGTCGGCCATCAGTCGGATCTGGCGGGCGTTCGGACTCAAGCCTCATCTGGTCGAGTCCTTCAAGCTCTCGCCTGATCCCCAGTTCGTGGAGAAAGTCCGTGATGTTGTGGGGCTTTACGTCAATCCACCCGAAGGAGCGCTCGTGCTCTGCGTGGACGAGAAGACTTCGATCCAAGCACTCGATCGGACAGCACCGGTGCTTCCGCTTCGCCCAGGACTGCCGGAGCGTCAGACCCACGACTATGTCCGACACGGAACCACCAACCTCTTCGCAGCACTGGACGTCGCCTCCGGGAAGGTCATCGCCAACATGACCGACAAGCACCGGGCTGTCGAGTTCCGGTCCTTTCTGAACCTGATCAATCGGAACGTTCCCGAGGATCTCGACGTACACCTCGTCGTCGACAACTATGCGACCCATAAGACGCCCGAGATCCAGAAATGGCTCATCCGCCACCCACGCTTCCATCTGCATTTCACTCCCACCTACAGCTCGTGGCTCAACCTCATCGAGCGCTGGTTTGCCGAGCTGACCAACAAGTGGCTCCGACGTGGCACCCATCGCTCAACTAAAGAGCTCGAGTCAGCCATCACCGCATGGGTGGACAACTGGAACGACGAACCGAAACCATTCGTCTGGCACAAGACGGCCGATGAGATCCTCGACACCCTGGCTGCTTACTGTCAGCGGATCTCTGACTCGGGTCACTAGCAGTAATGCCACGTCAGCAGCATCGTCCTCAAGCTGAAGGTGCCGGGCGTTCCCAACGGAAGCATCAACCACGCCGGATTCCATCGCTTGCTGGATGTGGAGCTCGACTGGATCGATCAGTGTGACCTTGTATCCCCGCTCTTGGAGTGGCAAGGCATGAATCCCAGCTCCACCACCGATGTCCAAGATTGATGCAGGAGGAGGGGGCAGATGCCGGTCAAGGAGTTCTTGGGTGCGCAGAAACTCGAGCCGACCAAAGGAGACGAGTCTGTCTTGCTCACGGCCTTCGTTGTAGTAGTCGAGGATGTCTCGTTCCATCACAACTAGTTTTCCACACGCCCGGATGTGCCGATCAGCCACGGTCAACAACCGCCGCTCAGCCGGCGTTCGGGGGCGGGTGGCGCCCCTCGAGAACGTGGTTGGGGATCCCAGCTAAGGCTGCCATTGACCGCCACCGCGGTTCTAAGCCCCACCCAAATGAAGGAGGGGTACATGAGCCCACTTCTGGATGAGACAGATCGTCGCCTCATGCCAGTGGGGCGCAACGTCCTTAGGCTGTTGGCACCGGGGGTGCTTGCGGTAACCGTCCTGACGGTTGTGGTTAGCGTGCCTGCGGGCGCTCATGCCCCCAGAATCAAGAAGCCCGGAGCTCCCACAGCGGTGACGGCAACCGCCCTCAGTGGGGGCGCAGCGGTGTCGTGGTCGGCACCGATTTCTGACGGCGGTTCCCCCATCACCGGCTACACGGTAACCGCCTCGCACGGTGGTCAGACCTGTACCACCATCGGCGCCACCATGTGTACGGTCAGCCCACTCACCAATGGACAGCGTTATGAGATCCACGTGCGAGCATCCAACACCGAGGGCAACGGCCACCCCTCGACACGAGTCCAAGTCACGCCGATTCAGACTGTGTCGTTTGATTCCGCTGCTGAGCTTTTCTCTGGGACGATTGCCGTGCCCGTTGAGCTGAGTCAGCCCTCATCGAGGACAGTACAGGTTGGCTTTGCGACCTCCAACGGTACGAGTGGCGGGACCTATGACACATATTTCATCGGGGACGCCGCCGCATTCAACCCGAACTCGGGCACCGTCACGTTCGCTCCCGGTCAGACCAACGCGGTGATCTCATTCTCCACCGAGAACGTCCATCCCGGTGGCTGTCCGATTGGTATACCTACGAGCAATTGCTTCCCGGAAATGACTGTCACCCTCTCCAGCCCGCTGAATGCGCTGCTCGGTGGGGTGCCATCCACAAACGTGGGCTACGACGGCTTTTAGCTAACCGCTATCAGCTTCTGCGTCCCCATGCAGATGACGCGACCTTCAGCCGGCGATAGGGGACGTTCAGCTAGCAGTACCGGGAACATCAAGATGGACAGTGCCGGAGGGAGATTGTGGTTGCGGTGGTACTGGCTCTCGCACCCCTCCCAGATTGCCAGGAGCACCTCGGGTAATGGTCTGTTGAATCCACCAGGTGGCATAGGTCTGAAAGGCAAACCCTTTAGTTTCATCAAATCGGTCAATCGCCGTACGAAGGCCCTGCTCACCAAAACGAAGCACCGACGCTAGATCGCCATGTGATGGAACGTAGCGCCGAGCGTTGGAGACCACTATCCGCCTGCCCGCTGTCATGAGGTCCGACCTCGCCTCGTCGTTGCCTTGGGCCACCTTTCGCAGGAGTACCAGAGCTTCGTCACGGTTGAGATGGGGGGCTAGGGCTGCCTGACGTATGTACGACTCCGCCCATGGGTCCGGATCATCCACCACGGCCCAAGACTAAATGCGATTCGGCCCCCACCGATCCGGTGTTTCGGGACAGTGCTCAGCCAGTGGTTCAGGTGAGGGAAACCTGGAACTCAAGATCGTTCCAGTGAACAGTGAGGGCTGTTGCTGACTGTGGTATCGCCGGGATGAAGTCGCTTCGCCCGATTTTCTCTTGGCCGCCTCCACTACTACCTCCACCACAGAACTGGTACGTAGTGCCGACATCATCGGACAACGTGCATTCGGCACCGGGGCTCACTAGGCGACGCGCCAGCTCCCTTCGCAGAACTTGCCGTTCACCCTCTGATCGACCTCTCGTTCTCTGATCAAGATCGGCCATCGCAAGCTTGTTCTCCTCCACAGGGTCAGGAATCGGAGCTAACCGCCAGGTCACTGCGCAACGAGTGTCGTATCGCTCGATGCCGAGTATCTGCACCCTCCCACCAAAAGGCAGCGCACGATCCGGGCTCGTGACAGGAAGGACGCCCAGGAAGCGGGCAATCGGCATCTGAGCTGGCCTCTGAAACTCATCGGGATTCGTCACTTCCCCAATCCTAAGGGCCTAGCCAGCGTGTGGCAGAAGTGCCGGTATGCCCCACCCGACCGGCGTTCGGGGGCAGGGCGTCAAGGCTTTGACAGTCCGAGGTCCCGAAATAGAGCCTTTGTAAGCCCGCCCATCTCAGCGACGGGCAACTCCTCGGGCAGAAACCAACCCACCTCGAAGGTCTCGTCTCCATCTGGTCGAGGGGTTCCCCCCACCACCGTCGCATCGAAGGCTGTCACGACGTAAGCCGTCTCGTCGCCGTTCGGATAGGTCACGCGGTACTCGGCTCCACCGAAGACGCCGAGGACGTTGCCCAACTCGACCGTGACGCCAGCCTCCTCTTTGGCCTCCCGAACGGCACCGTCACTTGGGCTTTCATCGGGTTCAACCGCACCACCGATGGTGGCCCAGTTCCCAGAGTCGATCAGGCGGACGAGGAGAATGCGTCCGGAGCCATCTCGCGGCAGGACCGTCGTCGAGGGGAGTAAGAGGAGATCATGGCCCACCCTGTCTCGAAGGTGGCGAACGTGAGGGGAAATCACCATCCCAAGATAGCTCCGAGGATCAGGCCCAGCCGCTCCTTCCCGGCGATCAGTGGCACCCCGGCAGTCAGTTGCCGGTGCAACACTGTCGAGGTGATCGAATGCATCGCCTGCGAACTGTCACGTGGCGAGCGGGAGCTTCCGGGCGGCCTGATCCACCGATCTCGCCACTGGCTTGTCGAGCACTGCATTGGACCACTAGGCATTGGGACCCTGATCGTGAAGCCAGAGCGCCACGTCACTGCGGTGGCTGATCTCACGATGGACGAAGCCGTGGAACTCGGACCACTTCTCCATCGGGCTTCTGCGGTGGCAGGCCAACTCGTCAACGCTGATCAGGTCTACAACTGCCTCTGGTCGCACGCCGGAGGTGAGCCAGTGCATATCCACTACGTGGTCCAACCTGTGACCATGGCGCAGATGACGGCGTTCGGGGTACGTGGACCGAAGCTGCAAGTCGAGATGTTCACTGCGGGCGTGATGCCCGACGCCAAGGAAATCGAGGTGGCCGCCGCCAGGGCGAGGTTGCTGTTCGTTGACTGAGCGGGCTGCCCCACCGATCCGGTGGTCTGGGGCAGGGCAGGGGGTACTTTGGTAGGTAGGCTCACGCCAGTGATTCAGACGTGCAAGAGCTGGAGTCTGAGACAGGAGCCATTGGCGAAGCAGTGCGTGTCTGTCTTCATGGTCATCCTGACGGTGTCTGCTTGCTCGACCATGCGCTCACCTGCAGGCAGGCCGAAGGCATCAGCCCTTCAAGCGTCATCTCCAGTGCCCGCACTGGTCGCCGCTCCCGATGTGCTGGAATCTGAATGCGCCGGTGCGGCCCACCGGCTCGGCTATCACGTCCCTTGTCCCCAGATCGTGCCTTCGCTCTCTGGTCAGGGGATGTCGTGCCCTCATTCTGTGGGGGCTGCCACCTCCGTTCCGTGTGTGGGTCTTGAGGGTTCCCCTCCGTATTCGGTCTTCTTCCTTGAGTTCACCGGCTTTGTCGTGCCTCCTGGCTACGTCGGCGTTGATGGAAAGCCAAATGGTCATGTGACCGTTGAGGCTCGTCCAACTGCCGATAGCCCTCCGAAACCGTGCATCGGCGGAACTTTCCTCGGAACAGTGAAGGTCGGAACCTGGATGACGAAGGAGTACGTTTGCCCAAACGACAGCCTGCGTGTCGAACGGGAAGCGCAACATGGAGAGGGTGCTTACGTCGGGCACCTTGCGCTCGAATGGCAGATCAGTGGGACTCAATACATCATCAGCGCACATGGCCACACAACTGCGAACCTCGCCCTTCTAAAACAGCTCGGTGGTTCGATCAAGATGACGGCTCCGAGCTGATGGTTCAACTCATGACGACCGTCCCCGATGTGCCGTTGGGGGATACCCCATATCTGTGTCCCCTGTGCCAGGTAGCACCCCCCTGCCGCTCTTGCCCCCCGTTTCCGGTGCACCTCCTTCGGTGCCTCGCCGACTGGCTTGCCGCTTCCCCGGGCCCGTCGCGCGGCGGTTCCGTTCCACGGGGGCCGCCAGGCCCCCTCTCCCTTGTGATCTCGCGAAGGGGGTAGGTGATAGAGATCATCGAAACGTCCTCCCGGCGATACCCTTTCACCACGACACGCCACGACCATCACAACGACGCCGACTGAGGACCGGTAGATCGTGACTGATGGAAGTCGCTCCCAGCCCTGCTCCTTGAGAGAGCCTTGCAATGGAGAAGTACCGGCCCGAAAGTTATAGCGCAGTCGAACAATTGGAGAAACCGATAGTGATGGACGATGTTCACCGGCGTCCAGGAGAAAGACAGATCGCCGAAGCTCGAGTATCGACTCAAGTCTCTCCCCAGCCTCATTTCATTCTTGTCCTTACCGACAAGCGCTTAGTGCTCTATCAGTGCAGCAAAGGATTGGGGCTCAAGACTGACCAACTGGTGGTCTCTCTTGCGCTCGACGACATCGTTGCGATGGAGTGGGCGACACGTAGGGTCATGGGCTTCGCAAAGAAGGTGCTCTCGGTAGCAATCGTTACTGAGTCGGACGACAAGATAATGAGACTTCAATCCGTGGTGTTCGAACATAACGACTTGAGGGCACTGCTAGAGAGCCTTGGTCAGATGAAGCCAAATCTTCTCACCGTGAGCGATTACGTAACGAGGCGCTCCTCAGTGGTACTGAGAACCGAGAACGCACCTGAAAGCTGGATGGGCGATCCAACTGGCCGACACAAGCTTCGCTGGTGGGACGGAAACGACTGGACGTGTCACGTCTCAGATGGCGTGAATGGCACCGAGGACGCCCTTTTTGAATCTTGACGTGGAGAACACCGCAAGCCCCCCTCCCCGCCGCCCTCCCCTCCCCGTTCGGGTGGGCCTGGCCGCCCGTTTCGCGTGTCAGCTCCGCCCCTGGTCCCGGGCCTGCCCCGCTCCCTGCGCGGCGGTTTTGGGGTCGCCCGCGTCCGGTTCTCCCTCTCTCCCCAGAGGTTGTCGGACAGTGTCGGCGGCACGATTTGAACCTCATCCACCTCGGGCGACTGTGTCTAGCGGCCCCATGCCACCTATCCCTCTACAGGGCCAGACAGTGCCACCCAGGATTCGAACTTCCGACCTCAGCTGTGGTGGGGCTGCGATGCCCTGTTGCTGCCGCCGGTTCCTTGGTCGCTGATCCGGACACGGATATCTCAGCGTCTGTCCTGGTGATCAGGAAGTGGTACCGTATCTTGTACCATATGTTCCAACATAGCCAGGAGCGACTAATGGCCATCACGGCGAGCGAAGCCCGAAAGAACCTGTTTCCGCTCATTGAGCAGGTAAACGACGACCGCGAGCCAGTCGAGATCACCTCGAAGCGTGGCGACGCCGTCCTCTTGTCCCGCGCCGACTACGACGCACTCACGGAGACGGCGTACTTGCTCCGGGTTCCCGCGAATGCCGAGCGCCTTCTGGAGAGCCTGCACCAGGCGCAGACCGGCGAGCGTGAGGTTCACAATCACTCCTGATGCGGCTGGTCTTCACCCCTCACGGCTGGGAGGACTACCGGCACTGGCAGGCGACCGATAAGGCAACAGTCAAGCGGATCAACCGCCTTCTCGACGACACGCTCCGGGATCCCTTCGCCGGCATCGGGAAGCCAGAGCCACTGCGGCACATTCTGGCCGGCTGTTGGTCCAGGCGTATTGATGACGAACACCGGCTCGTGTACTTGGTCGAAGGTGACGACGTCGTCGTTCTCCAGGCCCGATTTCATTACGAACGATAGTTCCGACGTTGGGATCAGTACCTGTCCACGGATTCGTTCGTTTGAGTGGACCAGGCCCGGTGACAGACCTCCCATTGAGAAAGCATTGGACGGTCAGCATTCCAAAGCGTACGGATTGCGCGATTTTGTTCCACAATCGCCTTTCTCCTCTTGGGCCATGGTCCACACCGTTTCGCGGCCAGTGACGACAGTGGATTCAGAGTCCTGGCGGAAGCTACGCCGACTGACGGCCGCATCCGAAGATCAATCGGCCCAACGTCGGATAGCTGAGCTCGCGTTGCCGACGTGGTGGCCGGTCGCCATCCTCAACCGTCAGGAGGCTGATACCGCGTTGCGTCCAGAGTTCGGCGGACCTCGGCCGTGGATCGCCCTGAGGTAGAAACGGACAACGTCGTATCGAGCGGAAGACGAACAGCTCCAACAGCGGGGGACTGGGGCGCGGTGCAGGGGGGCGTGGATATCCCCCATGAGCGGTGGTCGGGGGCACCTTCGCTAGGCACATACCTCCAGCACCAGAGTGGCCACTTCGTCGGGATTCTCCATATGGGGGAGGTGTGCAACACCTCTCAGCTCAACGAATCGACCGAATGGAAGACTCTCCGCGAGCTCCCTGCTTCTGCTCTTCAGAAAAGGCACGTCGAACTCTCCACACGCAACAGTGACTGGGACTCGAACATCGTTGATTCGACCCCACGCATCCAAGCCGCTGGCTCCGGCATCCTCAGCAGCATCGTTTCCGAGGATGATCTCGTTCATTTGGATTGCGAGAGTTCGAATGGGGTCCCGAACTCGGCCTTCGGGTTGTCCCGGACCATCAAGCCACAACCAGGTCTCCAATCGGTTGACCTCGGCGAGACTTCCTTGCTCGATTGCCTCATCGAGCAGTTGATCCAAGCGGGCGGTGTCGGGATCAAGGTCGAACTCGGTGTCGCCGCTGACCGCAGGAGCGATCAGCACGAGTCCTGCCACCAGGTCGGGAGCCGTCAGGGCTGCATCGAGTGCCAGCCCACCGCCCATGGAGCTACCGACCAACCATGCAGGCGCGTCGGTGACGGCGTCCAACACAGCGAGTAAGTCATCGACGTGCGAGAACGGGGTGGGTGATACAAGCGTTTGCCCAAAGCCGCGGCGGTCATAGGTCACAGGTGATAGTGATTGCGTTAGCCGCGGCACCACCCCTTCCCAGCTTCGCCGGTCAGTGACCCCGGCATGGAGGAACACTGTTATGGGTCCGGCCCCTAGCCATCGCTCGCCCTCTAATGTGAGTCCGTCTCGGTTTACGTTCAGCGCTGCGCTATCGACCACTATCTCATTCTGCCTCGTGAGTAGGTCGCGCGGACGGGCGGAGCTAATAGCGACCCTGTCCCGGCGATGTGGGGCAGGCCCCTACAAGTGGATAAGCCCCGCCGAGGTCGGGGTGAATCCACAGGCACCGATATAGAAGTCACTGAGGTCAGCCTCGAAATCGACGTGAAGCCACTCGCACCCCGCCCGTGCTGCTCGGTCCTTTGCCCTCTCGATGAGCTGGGTCCCGATACCACGGGTTCGATGATCGGCGGCAACCATTAGGTCCTGAATCCAGGCATGGACGAGACCGTCCCAGACGACGTTGACGAATCCGACGAGGTGGCCTTCATTACGGGCCGTAACCCACCCAAGGGCGTGCTCGGTCAGGGCGGCTCGCCAATCTCGGAACCCGCTCGTCTCGAATGCCTCTGCGTGAAGACGGTTGATCTCGAGGTTGGCGATCTCCTCCCGCCATCCGTACGTGATTGACATCTCACCAGTATTGCCCCAGGCCCGGCTGTGTGGGGCAGCCTGGACCTGGCCAGTGGAGCACATGCCGGCGGGTCTGGCAGGGCCTTGGCACGGGCAAACCGTCTGCCAAACTGCTGAACATGAGGGACGTTCAGTATCGGTCGGCAGGGCCCGAGGACTTCACCTTTTTGGCGAAGATGCTTGGCGAGGCCGCAGTCTGGCGACCTGACAAGCCAACGCCGACCGGTCACCAGGTGCTCGCCGATCCGCGCTATTCGATGTACCTCGCTGGATGGCCGAGATCGGGCGATCATGGACTGATTGCAGAACAAGACGCACCGGTGGGCGCGGTTTGGTATCGGACGTACACCGAGGCGAGCCATGGCTACGGCTTTGTCGCCGAAGATATCCCCGAACTGTCGATCGCAGTCGTCGCGTCGCGTCGGCACGAAGGGGTTGGCCGTCGGCTCATGGTCGACCTCATCAACGCCAGTGAAAGCCAGGGCTGTCCAGCGCTGAGTCTCAGCGTGGCAGAGGCGAATCCAGCGCGCCGCCTTATGAATCAGTGGGCTTCGTCCCGGTCGAGAAGCACGGATCGTCCTGGACAATGGTCCGATTAGCCGTTCGATCACAGTGAACCTCGACCGGCGGTATGGGGCACCACTTGTAAGCCAGCATGAATGGCTCGGCATCGGGACACGATTGAGGGCTAGGGTGCGGAATGGTCAAGTCCAAGGCGGATTGACTCGTTCAGAGGAGACTTGATGAAGTATGTAATCGAATACGAGATTCGCACTGCCGGGCTCACTTACGATCAGAACTTCGCCAACCAGGATGCACTGCTGAAAGCATTCGGCACGTGGACGCCTGAAGAGGGGCTCACTGTCCATGCGTTCCTCTCCACGATGAACAACGGTGGCTATGTGTTCGTGGAGGCTGAAGATCCGAACATCGTCTATTCGTTTGTTTCCAAGTTCGCCTACTGGAATGACGTCAACGTTGTACCGGTGGTGGAAGTCGCCGACGGGGTCGCCAGTGGAGCTGCCTCTCTCGCCTGGGCTCGCTCCGCAGTGGGCGGCTGATCGCTGAAGGTCCCCGGGACCTTACGGGCGGTTGATAACTGACCCGCTCCCGGCGTTGTGGGGCAGGAGCGGCGTCCCCAGTCGAGCGGGTTTGACCCATTTCAGGATCCATGGGATTCGAGCACCCGGAACGGGGATCTGACGAAAAACAGCTCGTAGACGGTCCCGCTGGGAGCCAGCCCCGTGGAATTCGCGGTTGCAGCAATAAGAATGGGCGCCTACATTCGGCGCTACGGCCAACAGTCTCAGCGAGTGACGATCGGCTGTTCCCCGAACCTGCTACCCACTGGAGGAACAATGGCACGATGGCGATCCGTGAGGCGCGCTCTGCTCGAGGGAGTGCCATTGGCGATGGTGGCGACCGGCATCGGATGGCTGGCACCGGCTGCACTCGGGACAACGACGGCGGGTGCCGCTCCCAATGTGACGTGCAGCCCGGCGGGTAGCACGGGGTTCACCGCGGCCCAGGTCGTGAGCACGAGCGGCACGACCGTAAGTTCGAACGTCGATGGAACCGGCTGTGACCTCGGAATCTACGTGGCCCCTGGAGCCAATAACGTCACCATCAGCGGCATCACCGTGTCGGGGGCGGGCGACCACGGGATCATGGCCGAGGGTGTGTCGAACCTCAAGGTCCAGAACAACACCGTCCAGAACAACGGCTTGACCCCCACAGCCAATTTGGGCGCTGACAAGGCGATCGAGCTCGTGGGGGTGGCGAACTCGACGGTCAGCGGCAATACGGTTACCGGCAATCTGGCTGATGGGGGCATTTCGGTGACCGATGAGGGCGGTGGCCTCGACCCCGCCGCGCCGAACGGGCCGACCACGCCCGTGCCTTCCACGAACAACACGGTGACGGGCAACACCATCACTGGCAATTACGGAGGCTGCGCCATCGTCATCGAAGCATGGGTCCCCGGCGCAGGGGTTAGCGGAACGATCGTGAGCAACAATCAGATCCAAGGCGCACCCGGCAAATTCGGACCCCACGGCCCGGTGATCGGCCAGATCGTCGTGGCTACCAACGCCCCAGGCGCCACCCTGTCCGGTACCACGGTCAGCGGTAACACCGTGACCGGTAGCTTCTTGAGCGGAATCACCGTCCACTCCAACGCCCCGGGCGACTCCATCACGGGGACAGCCATCACCGGGAACACCCTGAGTGGCAACAACTGGGGCCGGGTCAACGGAGCGCCCCAGACAACCGCCATCGCCCTTGAGGTGAACCCGATCCCGCCACCGGTGACCCCGACGCTGTCCGGCACCACAATCACCGGCAACACCATGAGCGAGTATGTGGGCATCTGGCAAAGCTGGCAGGTGACCGGCACCACCCAGTCGGGGAACACCTTCACCGGCACAACCCTCCTGTTCACCCAGCCCGTTCCAGGTCGCGGCTACTGGATGAGCGCCTCCGATGGCGGCATCCTCAACTTCGGCAACGCCGGGTTTTACGGGTCGGCGGGCAACCTGCAGCTCAACGCCCCCGTGGTCGGCATGGCCCAGACCCGTGACCAGGGCGGGTACGTGCTGGCAGCCTCCGACGGAGGGGTGTTCACCTACGGTAACGCCAGCTTCTACGGCTCCATGGGCGGCACCCACCTGAACGCCCCCATCGTCGGGGTGGCCATGACGCCGGCGGCCGGCGGGCCTCAGGGGACCCCCGGGACCAACGGCCTCGGCTACTGGCTGGTGGCCTCCGACGGCGGCATCTTCACCTTCGGGGACGCCCACTTCTTCGGCTCCACGGGTGGCATCCACCTCAACAAGCCCATAGTCGGCATGGCCCCGACCCCCGACGGGCTGGGCTACTGGCTGGTGGCTTCTGATGGCGGCGTGTTCGCCTTCGGTGATGCCGGGTTCTTCGGCTCCACTGGCGCGACCCACCTGAATATGCCCATCGTTGGAATCGCCCCTACCCCGAGCGGAAAGGGCTATTGGCTGGTGGCTTCTGATGGCGGCGTGTTCGCCTTCGGTGATGCCGGGTTCTTCGGCTCCACTGGCGCGACGCACCTCAACAAGCCCATTGTTGGCATGACCGGAACCGCTGATGGCAAGGGCTACTGGCTCATGGCCTCCGACGGCGGCGTGTTCACCTTTGGTGACGCCGGGTTCTTCGGTTCCGCCGGTGCCCTCCGCCTCAATGCCCCGGTGGTCGGAGCGACCTCCACCGGGGCAAACGGCGTCGCCCCCTAACAGGGCAGGGCGGCTACCACAGCAAGCTGATCAGGCGCCCTGCTCTTAGTACATTCCAGAGGCCCAGTTGTGCCGGTAGGTGGCGGGTGATAGTCGCCGCCTACCCGGCGTTCCGGGGCACCTTCATGCTGCTCGATGCTGCTGGCCGTATTTGACGGCCTGAGTGACCACACGTAACACCAGCCCCAAGAACACCAAGTCCAGCCACATCTGAGCGGTAACCACAAGGCGCGCCGCTTCGCTCTTAGCCGTGATGTCGCCAAAGCCGACGGTGGTGAATACGGTCGAGGAGAAATACATTGCGTCACTTCGACTGACCGGTGCCCCGAATGCAGTCGGATTGCTGTGGGCCATCACGAAGTAAGTGGCCGCAAAGAACAGCATGTAGATTGGAACACTAAAGGCCAGCGCCTCGACAGCCCGACCGACCGGGTGGTTCGAGCGCATGATCCGGCGGACCTGCCAGATGATGATCGCCGTGAGTACCAATGCTCCAAGCGTCAGCTTGACGATCTTCTGAACGTTGGTGCCGCCGCCCAGGGGTAGCAGAAAATAGAGAGCTAGGACCAGTGCGACCGTGGCAACCGTACGCATTACAGCGAAGACGACCAGCCGTCGTCGTCCTCGCTCGGTCAGGTTTCCAATCGGCGTTACTCCTGTCTCGTCGGCAGGCATGATGTTCCCGTTTCTCTCGTGCTCCGAAGCTCAGACTGGCTGAGTGGAGTGCCTTTGAAGCCGGTCAGCTACGAACATCACGATCACGCCGATGCCGACGCCGATCAGGGTGAAGAGGACCCGCCGCCCTTCGGCGGCGAAGTTGGTCGGTTGAGGCAGGTCAGCAGCAATAAGAGCGGCACAG
Organism: uncultured Acidimicrobiaceae bacterium; assembly: GCA_963737625.1. Lineage (GTDB taxonomy): Bacteria > Actinomycetota > Acidimicrobiia > Acidimicrobiales > RAAP-2 > Bog-756. The sequence continues at coordinate 2,083,598 of CAVTTK010000002.1, read as the reverse complement.
GCGATCGCCCCGGCGTAGTGGGTGTAGTTCACGCCACGAATGGCTACTCCGAGTCCGGCCAGGAGGATAATGATGACCTCCAGCGCGTGCTTGCTGCCGACCAGGATCAGGATCGGTATGGCCGCAGCAGCAACCATGGCCGCACCCATCAGACGCTGCTCGCCGAACAGCTTGGATTGTCCAAGGCTGGGCTTCATCGCAGCGATGGTGGCGATGGGCATCCAGTCCGCGTTGGCCAGGCCTGCTCCGAAGGCGATGGCGGTTGAGGCAGCCAGGGCTGCGGCCCGGATGAGCGCGAAGAGGACAATCGGTCGAGTCAGGTTCACTGGTGATTGACCGCCGGGGAGGTCCATGACCGGTGCGGGCCGCCAATTACCCCCACTCGCCAACCAAACGACCAGCATGAGGCCGATCGACGCCGCTGCCCCAATCAGCCAGGCCAGCGCCTGGTCCCATGCGCTGATTTTTTTTGAGGTGGCCGGTGTCGTGCGTGGCCAGCGAGAGCACAACGAGGAACCAGATGTTGAGGAGCAGGCCCGCAGCGAATTGATGCACCCCGAGTTTCACGGCCAAGCCGCCCGCCAGAGTGAGGACGAAGACTGCGAGGACCAGGAACCCCCAGGATTTATCACCGACGTAGAAGCCAAAGGCAGTCACCAGAGCACCAAGCAAAGCGAAGGCAGACATTCCCTCCGCTCGCTTCCTAAACTCCCCCCTGGGTCGCTTTGTGCGACCAGGAGGACGGCGAACACGCCGGTAATGAAGTACTTCTGCTGATTCGTCTGGACGATGACAAACCAGAGAAGGAACAAGAGGACAGCAACTGCTGCTCCGCCCTTGACGTTCAGTTTCTCGCCGTCGGCAGCAAACACGTTCGACAGTTGGCGCATCATTCGCCGCCGTGTGTTGATGGTCCTGGTGTCATCGCAGTCTGGACTTCGGGATTTAGGATTGAGCTTCCCCAATGGCATCGTCGATGGCAAGTGCCAGCCCGAGTGCTTCGGCGATGGCTGCGGCCGCCGACACGGTCCTGGGCGTGCCGATGACCGGCGCAACCGCGATGAGGGTGCTTTGAGCATCCTCCAGTGTCAGATCCGTGCCTGCGGCTGCGACTGCTGCCATGTTCAGCAGATATGACGCCGGGGGGGCGTTGACAGCGGCTAAGGCAGCGAGGCGGACCATCATGAGCTCCCGGTCACTCAGTTTGGTGCGGCTCACCGACGCCTCGGTCATGTCTAGGACGGTGGCGAGTAGGGGTCGGTCTTCACTCATGTTCATATCCTTTGTTTCGAATACTGAATTACTGGATTGGTCAAAAGCATTGCCAGATCACTCTTTGGTACGGGACTTGGCGACAACAGATATGCGCCTCCACTCCTCAACGTGATCCACCTATTGCCGCCGCCTGTTGCGGCTCCCGATGCAACGACATCCGTCACATCGGTATCGACCTGGATCAACTGACCGACTGTGCCGTTTCCTTAATGGCCTTATCGAGGTCCTTTGAACTCACGTTGAGTTCCTTGGCGGCATGTTTCTCAGCCTTCAATCCGGCCTTCTCGATGGCTTCTTCGATGGTGCTCTCACCGACAATAACCAAAGCGGCCTGCCCGGCGTCGATGATGTCACCGAACTCTTTCACGTCAGCACGGGACATCCCTTTCCATAGGTGGCCACCGGCACCTCCGACGGCAGCCCCGACAGCAGCGCCGACGATGATCGAGGGTGGGAACAGAATGCTGACAACGGCGCCCACTGCGGCTCCGCCCCAGGCACCGTGGCGGGTCGATGTCTCATCTTTGTTGACGTGGACCTTGCCGTCCGGTGTCTTGGTGACCACCGATGCGTCGTAGGTGCCGACGGCTCCTGCGGCGTGGAGGTCCTTCACGATCTCGTAGTCGGCGCGAGCGGAGACTTCGCTCGAATAGGTGCCGATGTAAACGAATACTGCGTCAGGCTTGGCCATCCCATCTCTCCTCTTGTGAGGTCCCTCTATCGTGGCGATGCTTCACCTTGCCCCCATGTCGAAGTTTCATCCACTGAGGAAAGACCTTCTAGGGACTTCCGGCCCTATTTGCCTACCGACTACGGCGTCCACCGACCGGCCGCTGGAGAACTCGGACGTGGCGGAACCTCTGTTATAGGGCCTTTTGGCCCTGCCCGATGAATCGGCGGTCAGGCAACCTTCTTCAGATGAGCCCGTCGAGAATTCGGCGGACCTGAACTGGGAGGGATCGAGTTGCTTGCCTACAGTTTTCCACTGCTGAGTGTCTTTTGGAGTCTGCTGATGTTTGCGGGTTTGGTCCTGTGGATCTTCATCGTTATTTGGTGCTTCATCGACAACTTCCGTCGCCGGGACCATCACGGCGTCGCTAAGGCACTGTGGTTCGTCTTCATCGTCTTTCTGCCGGTGATCGGAGTGATCGCTTACATCATCGCGAGGCCAGCCGCTGCGGAACTAGAGAACGTGGCATAGCCCCATCAAACGCCCGCAGTGCATTCTCCGTCCGCACTGCGGCCGTCGGGGCGACGACGGGTCTGGCTTCGACCGGGGCGCTGGCCCACTTGTCCTTCGGCTGCGACGTGGGTCGGCGTCCACACGCCCACATGTGCCGTTCATGGGCAGTTAGCCAGTCGCGAGCACCGATCGAATCCTGACGGCAATAACGCGACCCTCAGCCGGCGATCAGGAGCATGGATCAGCGTGCGATGATCCGCCAAGAAGATGACCCTAACAGCGATAGCGCCAATTGGCCGCGCCGGGCTGGGTCCCGCCACCCAACTCCCGGTCCGGCTCTCGACGTCACCGTCGAGCGGGTTCCGCCGCCCAGGTCACACTCTGTTCCAATCGGACGTTAATTCCTAGAGCAACTTCAGTTGCATCCAGACCGACCCGGCGCACCTCGGGTGATAGAGGCAGTCTTCGAGTCCCAACAAGCGGCGGGTCGAACGTCCATCTGGTCACTTCAGTGGGGATTTCGACGCTATTTCCAGATGTCCGATAGCTTTTGCTGCATGGCATCGAGTGACGAAGAAGCGATCCGTAGCGCTGAGCATCTAATCGAGGCCATGCAGAATCTGCGGCGAGTTCTCGAACGTCGCGAGGACAGTCTTCGGAGGTCTCTGGAGATCCGTTCGGACGACGAATATCGCACCGTGTTCAAGGACATCAACATCACCGAGGAGCGCGAAGACCTGAGTGAGGCTCTCTTTGAGCTCGATAGATGTCGACGGGAATCACGTGTCGCGTCATTTCGCTCAGCCCTTGAACATGGCATGTCGATCAACGAGCTGGCTCGAATTTGGGGTTTCTCACGGCAAATGGCGTCTCGATACGCCAAAGAGGCGCGTGAGGGGATCTAAAGCAGCCGTGGATGGTGGTGTAACTACCAGGAGCAACTGAGATTGCATGCAACTGCGGTTGCATGCAATTGGGGTTGCTCGTAAGCTCATCTGGGTAAGTTCAGTCGCCATGCCCGTTGAGGAAGGTTCCGCCGCCCGACTCCAGGCATGGCGACTGAATCAATTTGCCAACCGACGAGCCCCGGTTGCAGCCGAGGGTGCTTCGCATGTGTGGGACCTCGGGCACCGCGAGGCGGTTATCCACACGCCCGCATGTGCCAATTGACCACACCACGATTCCAAAGCCCCCGTCCCGCCGCTGCCGTCTCCGCTCGCATGGGCCCTCAGTTCGGCTCTGGGCCGGCCGGCCTGGTGGCCTTTGTGCCCTGCTTGCTTCGGGCCTCGGTCTGTTTCCTCTGTCCATGGTCCCGCGCTCCCGGCGGATTTTGGGCTCCCGGGGGCCGGCTCTCCCTCTCTCCTAATAGAGAGCCGGAGCGTGTCACCGACAGGATTCAAACCCCGACCTCAGCCGCATTAGGGCTGGCGCCACCTCGCTGGCGAACCTCAGCCGTGCGGCTGAGGCTGGGCTGGTTCAGCGTGCTAGTCAAGCGGACAGCGAACAGCGCCCAATAGCGGGGGAGTGTCAGCCCCGGCAAGTAGGACTTTGTCGTCTGCATTCGTTCTCGGTAGGCGCAGCCTTGGTAACGGGCACCTTCGTAACACCCAACGAACAGGCCATTCATGACCTGGCAGGCAAGTGGGAGAAGCTCAGAACACGACATCTCCAGTCCTCATGGCTCTTGCTCCATCTGTCCCTTGTCCCACCAGTGCTTCAGGGTGATCCAGGCCGGCGACGGTACCGGCCACGCCCAGCACTGCCCCTACCCGACCGAGTGACGTGGTCGGCTCAAGGACGGTACTGGCAAGTGGAATACGGTCGAATCCTGCGACGGGCACCGAGCCGACCTGGATTCGGTTCAACAAATGCGTCTATCTCTCCAGCGGCTCCGTCACCTATTTTGCTGAGGTTCTTAGCACGATGTCCCGGTAGGCCGATCCGGCCAGGATGGTGTCACGCTCGCCGTAATCAGCGATCTTCCCGTTGGCTAGTACGAGGAGCAGATCACACTGGCTCGTCGTTTCGACACGATGGGAGATGATCACCACGGTGACGTGTCCCCTGAGCTCGGACAGGGTTCGGCGGATAAGGGTCTCGGTGCGCCCGTCCACCGCGCTGGTCGGCTCATCCAAGACAATGAGCTTCGGAGAGCCGATCAGCGCACGTGCGATTGCGAGGCGCTGCTTCTGGCCGCCAGAAAGGGCCCCGCCACCCTCACCCACGAGGGTCTGGTAACCGGCGGGCATCCGGGTGATGTCCTCGTGGAGGTGTGCCGACATCGCGGCCTCGATGACTTCCTGCTCCTCGAAGTCCCGAAAGAACTTGATGTTGTCGACTATCGAGCCCTGTAGGAGCACCGGTTCTTGGGGCACGAGCGCCACTGTGGCGTGCACATCGCTCTTGTAGATTTTCCCGGCGTCCTCGCCGCCAATCGTGGCCCGACCGCTCGTGGGCTCGCGTAGGCCCAATAGGAGCTGGCTGATCGTTGACTTTCCACTGCCGGAGGGTCCGAGTACACCGATGATCTTCCCCTCCGGGATGTGCATGGTGATGCCGGAGAGGGCGAGCGTCACCCCGTCGTAGGAATACTCCACGGCATCGAAGTCCACCCCGAAGGCCTCGGGTACGCGATCTCCGGAACTCATTCGGGCCTTCTCGAAGCGATCGAGGTCGCTCATGACGTCATCCAGCATTCCCTGCGCGCTGCGGACGCCCTGGATCGAACTCTGGACGGCCGCGCCGTAGCCGACGGATCGCAGCACGAGGAGGAGGATGGCTCCGAGTTGGGCGAACCTCGCGTGCCCGCCACCGGTCAGGAAGGCGATAGCAATGATGACGAATCCAAGTGCGAATGACTGGTATAAGACGGGCGCGACATTAAAGAGGATCTGAGCCCTGCGGTATACGTTGCCGGCTTCGTGGGTCAATCTGTCGAGTCTTTGAAGGACCCGGGTCTCGACGCCAAACAATCGGAAGTCCCGGCTCAGGCGGGTGAACTCGGTCACGTCCGTCGCCATGGCTCTCGTGACCTCGGAGAGCTCCTTACTTACCCGCTTGCTGCGCCCGTTGAGCGGCCTGAGCATCTGCGACAGAACAATGCCGATAACGATGACGCCGATCGCCGCAGCGGGGTCGACCACCAGGGCCGCTCCCAAGAGTCCGAACACCATCAGGAGCGCTTGAACGCCGCGCGACAGATTCCCCACTGCATTGGCAGTGGACACACTGTTCATCGTCAGGAGCTGTTGGATATGCCCGAGGCGCTCGGTGGATTGGAGGGACCAGTTTGACCGAAAGAAACCTTTGACGACGCGTATTCGGGTCTCTGTTAATACCTGTTCTGAGACCGACGTGGCGAGCACGGTGCCGATAATGCTGGTGGAGGAGAAAACCGCCAATGCCACAAATGAGACGATGATCGCGTCCGTCGGTGTAAAGGAGTGACCGAGGGCATGGATCGAGTGTTTGCCCTCAACCCCGTCTACTGCGACCTCCGAGATGAGCACCAAGACGAGCGCTTGGCTCAGACCGCTGACGAGGGAGAGGAGCGTGAAGCCTACGATCTTCAGACGGAGATCGCCCAGGCCTAGCGTCCGTATTAGCGCGCGCAGGGAGTCGGTCGGTGCGTTCCTGGGTTTGGACGGCCGTGCCCTGGAGAAAGGTTTGTTCACTGGTTCCGTCCGGTGCAATGGACCCTCCTGGTCTGAGGATCGTAGAGCGAGATAGTAGGCAATGCTAATCTGCGGGACCCACCAGATTTCTAAGACTCGAAGCAAACCTTGAGCAGGTAAGCAAAAAGGCCCGCTTTTAAGAAGCCCACAGCGTGGCGGTAGGGGTCAAGTAAAGAAAGTTTCAGGATCGGCTCAGGCTGATCTCCCACTCCAAGCGGGATGAATCGCCCCGGGTTCTATGACGGTTCCGGCTATTGGGTAACCGCCTCGAGGTTGGGTGCTGTTTACGGTAGTAGACGGCGTCGAAGCGGTAGCAGACGGCCTCGAAGTCTGCCGGCGTCACGTCGCAGGTGTCGTCGGTGTTCTCACTGTGGAGACGGCGGTGGTGAACCAGTCGATGTAGCCTAAGGAGGCGAACTCGACTCGTCGAGCCCCGTCCGCGACTCCCTTGTTCAAGTTGGTCGGGTATTCGTATGGGTTCCGTTGCCCACGAAATGACTTCCGCGACCGGGTGATGTTTGGTTGAGGCGAATACGTCCTTGGCGACCAAGAAGAAGTGAACAAAGATAACGTCTGCTGCCAACTGAATGGTCTCGGTCGGCGCGTCTGCGAGTTGCCTTCGAAAATTCACTTCGAACGTGTCGGAGGGCTCATCGGGAGAGAGACAATAGCTCTCACCTGTCTTCAGATGTTCCGAGGACTGTGAGCCGGTGCGGCTCGGATTGGGCTATGTGGTCGGCTGGCCCGATACGATTCGTCGATGTCGCCGATCGGTTCCAGAACGCGAAGAAGTTGGGTTTGCCCGCAATGGGAGACGGCGAGTCGCGCTCGTGGGGTACTTGCCGGCGCAATCCTCACAAGTGGGAGCGCCAGGACCTGACGGAAACGGATCGTGGAGGCAGCAGAATTCGAACTTCCAACCTCAGCCGCATCAGGGCTGATCTTGCACTGAGCTGGTGAGTCCGGCGGCCCTCAACCGTTGGCGCCTGGAGCCCTGGCCGGTCGATCTTGTCTCGTGCGAGACCAGGATCCGGACCTCAGGAGAAGCGTATCCTCTGACGAAGATTTCTTACCCCGCAACGGCCAAGGGCTCGAGCGTCACGGAATAGCCCATCTTGCGAAGCTGGTCGAGAGCCCGGTTCTTTGCCTTTTCAGGGTTGAGACGAGTGAAGTAGTCGCCGCCGGGATCGCCGTAGGGGGTGTCGGTGGTGATCATGTGCCAGATGGCCACGAGCATGGCGTGCTCCAGAGCAACCAGTGCCTTGATCGGGCCCCGCCGGGAGGCGATTCGCCGGAACTTGGCGGCCAGATAGGTGTCCTTGCTCCGAGAGGCCGACATGGCGGCGATGCCCGAGGGCTCCCTTCAGGTAGGGATTGCCCGGCCTGGTCTCCGTGGACTTGATCCGCCCGGCGGACTCGTTGGAGCCCGGGCACGTCCCGGCCCACGAGGCCAGGTGCCCGGCGGTCGGGAACCGGCTCATGTCGCCTCCGGTCTCGGCGATGATCACGTCGGCCACCAGGGTGGAGACCCCGGGGATGGTGACGAGGAGGTCCCTCACGTGACGAAAGGGCTCCACCACCACCTCGATCCGTCCGGTCAGTTCGTCGATGGCCCGAGTGTGGTTGTCGATCAGGTCGAAGTGGAGTTGGGCCAAGAATCCGTGGTGTTCGCTGAACCGGCCGGTCAGGGCCTCGGTGAGCTCAGGGATCTTGGACCGGAGCCGGCGTTTGGCCAGCTCGGCCAGGGCCACCGGGTCACGCTGTCCGTCGATCAGAGAGGCCAGCATGGCCCGGCCCGAGACCCCGGTGATGTCGGTGGCCACCGACGACAACTTGATGCCGGCGTCCTCCAGCAGCTTCTCCAGCCGCTGGATCTCCATGGCCCGGGCCCGCACCAAGGTGGTCCGCGTCCGGGTCAGGTCCCGGAGCTGGCGGATCGGCTCGGGTGGGACGAACGAGCCCCGGACCAGCCCATGGGCCCCCAGTTGGGCCAACCATGCCGCATCGGAGACATCGGTCTTCCGCCCCGGCAGGTTCTTCACGTGACGGGCGTTCACCAGCATCACCTCGAACGGGCCGTCCTCCAAGAGGTAGTAGAAGGGCTTCCAGTAGTCGCTGGTGGCCTCCATGACCACCAAGGTCACCTGCTCGGCAACCAGGTGATCGCGCAGAGCGAGGATCTGCTTCGTCACCGCGCCCCAGGTCGTGACCACCGATTTCGCCTTGGCCCGGCCCGAACCGGCGATCCGGACGCAGACCTTGGCGTCACGTTTCGATATATCGACCCCGGCACACCGGGGATGCACCACATCCATCGCTCGCTCCTTCCTCGACATGAGGACCTTGGGTTAGGTGCTCGTCCCGGGGAGGGCAGGAAAATTCAGAAGTCTGACGCTCGTGCTCAAAGGCAACAGTCCACGGTTCCCGTGGAAGCCCTCCACCACCATGCTGACCTACAGGCTCACCGGCACTACAGAGCTATCGGTGTCGAACCGGAACGAGCTCAACCATTGTGCCGAACGGTCTTGATGGTCGCCAGGGGCGCATTCTGCACAGCACAAGGCCGATCGCTCCGCATCATCTTCGCTCACCCCGGCGAGCCCGAATCTGGGCTCTACCTTGCTGACCTGGTAGTCCTCCCGGCAGGGGACTTAGAGTCCTCGAAGCAATCCAGGAGCACTCACGTGCGGCCTACTCAACCTATGCCGGAACTTCGTCCTTCAGGTTCTGCCGGAGCCATGTACGCACCTCGTCGGTATCTTCGTGCCCGTGGGCTGACACTGCGTGCTGGGTGGCCGCGATGACCACTTCGTCTTCCGCACCCGAGATGGTCAGCGTGCACCCGCTGTCGCTAGGAAAGTCTCGACAGTCAGCAACCTTACGTCCCATTGTGTAGTTCCCTTCGTGTGATTGATGGACCTGCAACATCGCTTCGGCTCGCGGAGCGTCGAGATTGTGGAGTTGCATCCGGCCTTCGCAAAGGGAGGCAAGACATTCGGCGAACCATTTGGACTCCGACAGATCCTGGTTCCCGATGCTTCGCGAAGGTCCCGGGCACCAATGACTGGACCTCGTCGTGGTGAGTCGCTGTCATTTCGATCATCTGTATGTGCGGCATCTACCGAACTTCCGCCAAGCCCCTATTAGCAAGGTAGACCCTCACGACGCGGGAATCAACCAGTTCCAGTACGCCCATCTTGCGGCAGGTGAACAGGACCCTTTTGGGTGCCCGGCAGACTCCCGACAGGCACGAGATCCGACCGGCTGTCACGGGGCGTCGGCGACACTCTCATGGGGGAATTGTCTTGTGGAATTCCAAGCCCTCCCTTGATTCCACCAGTGGCTGGCGCGAACGTGGACAAAGGGCAGAGGGGCACAGGTAGCACTACTGAGCACCTTTAGGAGGAGGAATGTCCACACTCATATGCAGGAGTCTCGACACGCCCGACGAGGTCCGGAAGTTCGAGGGCGGAATGGGGTATCTCGAGATTGTCAATACCGGCCAGGGAGCAGTGGGTCGAGCCCGCTTCGAGCCCGGTTGGCGGTGGTCCGAACACGTGCGGCCGATTGCTGGCACGGAGAGCTGCGAGGCCGCACACACCGGCTACGTCATCTCTGGCCATATGAAGATTGTCATGGATGACGGCAGCGAGGCTGACTTTGGTCCCGGCGATTTCATGGTTGCTTCACCCGGCCACGACGCGTGGGTTGTTGGCAGTGATCCCTGTGTTGTGATCGATTGGCAGGGATACGCCGATTATGCGCGGCGCTAGCGGCCCAGCTTTGGGGCTCCGGGCGACTATCTCTTGAGGTCCCGTCGTTACGCCTGAGCCAAACGGAGGTAGTTCGTCCACTGAGCCCAACGGCTCCTTTCCTGCCCGGGTGCAGCCCACTGGAGGTGAGCCATTGACTCGGGCGAAAACGGAGAAGGTCCAGGCCCGCACTCTAGGAACGGTGGTCGGATCCATTGGCCGATGGGGCCACCTGAGGACCTATCTCTGTTCTCCTGCCAACGCTCGTTGAACGGACCAGATTTGGGTGTACCGTCGCCATATGGGCGGGAACCTCGGGCAGTTCGTGGGTGAGGCCGGATCCCGTCCGTTCCGTGGAACGAAAGAGCATCTCAATTTCGACCTGTGGCGGAAGAAGAGCCCTACAGGGATCTTTGTGTTGGTGAGGCGCTTTCGCATTTCAGAGAACCCCCTACTCGCATGGGCGAAACTTCCACCCTGTGAGAGCGTTTCCGTTGGCTTTATGGTCCCGATCAAGTACTGGGACGAGCGAGTAGACAAGACCGGCCTTTTGATTTGGGCTGTTTAGCCAACTCCCTCGGCAACCGGCTCCCAGCCAAAGCCTCGGGCAGCCTGCTTCAGACACGGGCACTCGGGATAAATGGTGCACTGTATTCCGATGGAGGAGTGGGGTTCCTGGGGCGACTTGGCGCGGCTCTGTTGATGAAATGTCAGTCTCGGGGAGCAAAATGAGTTCGACCGACCTCAGCCTCACGAAGGCCTATATCGCTTGAGGATTGCAGACATCGGCCGTGGATCGGCTGAGTGGTCAGCGTCATATCAAACGGACCCCGATTCGGCGGTATTGGTGACTTTCGGCCCTGTCGGGTCGTCCCGGCACTCCCTACCATGTGAGAGGTTCGTGCGGCAACTATCAAGCAGGGTCAATGAAGATCATCGAAGTGTTCGCCGACATCTGGTGTCCGTTTGCATATGTCGGGATCCGTTGCTTCGTTGAGCGCAGGAATCAGCTAGGGCGTGAAGACGCCGGCTTGTATGTGCGAGCATGGCCTCTCGAGCTCGTCAACGAGGCTCCTCTCGACCCGACAACTACCGCTCGCCACGTTCAAGAGCTGCGATCTCAAGTGGCTCCCGAACTCTTCCAAGGGTTCGATTCAGCTCATTTTCCGACGACCACGCTCCCTGCCCTGGCTTGGGTTCACGCCGCTTACGAGAGAGATGTGAAGAAAGGGGAGGCGGTGAGCCTTGCCCTCAGAAACGCTCTCTTCGAAGGGGGCATCGATATTTCGGATCCCGACTCACTTCTCGAAATCGGTCGTTCCGAGGACATCTACTCATTTGATCCGTCCAGTCAGCAGGCCGTCTTGGCTGACTGGGCGGAAGGAAGAACACGGGGCGTGAGGGGATCGCCACATTTCTTTTATGGAGATGCCGACGCATTCTGTCCGTCGCTCGACATTTTCAAGGATGGAATGGGGCATCTGCAGGTCAAGCGCAACATGGAAGCCTTGGATGCGTTCTTGGAGAGCTGCTTTAACAGCTGAGGCTCTCCACCGACCGAGTTCGTCGAAGCCTGGCTCAACCAACAACCACAGACACAGCTCGCATGTCGAGTGGATCACCTATCGGGGTCCGGTCAGGGAGGGCGGTAGGTGCACCGATGATTGATTCACCATGCGCCTTCTCTACGGGCGATTAGATCAGAAGTTCCAGAGGGAAAGGACCTCTGCATGTCTAAATGACGGGTCCAATGGGAGGTAACTAGCTGTCTGAGGCACGAGTGGCCAACGTCGCATCGAGCTGACGGCGAACAGCACTTATCGGCGGGGGAGTAGGGCGTGGTTCAGATCGCTTGGACGGCTCACGTGTTCAGGACTGGCGGAGCATGAAAGTCTACGAAACTGTCGCGAAGGGCTGAGACCTGGATCTCCGCAGGCGTCAGCGACGTTTGGGCGGAAGTGAGCGGGCCTAGCTCAAGCCTCGCAGCAGTCATGCCTCCAGTTGTAGGTTAGGGCACCATTCCTGAAATCTGCCGTGCAGATTCTCCTGGGAGGCATCCGTGAACATCGATCCATACATCGTGCTCGGGAGTGCGCTGGTTGGCTTCTTGGTGGGCCTGACGGGAGCCGGCGGCGGGGCATTGATGACGCCAATGCTGATTCTCTTGTTCGGCATCAAGCCATCGACGGCAATCTCCAGCGATTTGGTTGCCGCCGTGTTCATGCGACCATTCGGTGCGGCTGTGCACATGTCCAAGAAGACGGTGAACCTCCGCCTCGTCGGCTGGATGGTGATTGGCTCAGTACCGATGGCCTTTCTTGGCGCATATTTGCTCCACCTCATGGGGCATGCCAAGACCTCGCAGGCAAACATCGAGAAGGCCTTGGGTGCCGCACTGCTCGTCGGCGCTGCGGCCATGGTGATCCGTTACGTCCTCGACCGGCGCGGAGGCCACGAACGGAGGTCGATTGTGCATGACGTTAAGGTCAGGCCAGTCCCCACCGTACTAATTGGCATGGTCGGCGGGCTCATTGTCGGCATCACGTCGGTCGGCTCAGGTTCCCTGATGATCGTGATGCTCCTGTTCCTCTATCCAATGCTTGGCGCTAACCAGTTGGTAGGCACCGACCTCACTCAGGCGGTCCCGCTTACCGTGGCCGCAGCTCTTGGTGCTCTGGCGTTCGGACACGTGGAGTTCTCCGTCACCACGTCGATCATTATCGGGAGCATCCCGGCTGTCATTGTGGGCTCCCTGATCTCATCCAGGGCTCCCGACAAGTACATCCGGCCTGCCATTACTTTTGTGATCTTCGCCTCTGGACTGAAGTACGTCGGAATCGGAACTACCACCCTCGGTTGGGTGCTGTGTGCCACCCTTCTCGGGGTTGCAGCGCTCTGGTTGTTCTATGTCCGCCCGTGGCAGGCGGGTGCTCCGATGACCGGTCCCGTGGCCCCCGTAGATGAGCAGGAAGATTCGATTCGAGCCGGGCCCTTGCCTTAACCAATGGAACGACGCGGTAGACCTTCTTGGATGTACCCAGTATTCCTCCCTTATTTGTCTAGATGTGGCGGGTCCGATGGACAGTAGTCTCACGGCACCATGCATCCATCACGAGAGATCGGCGGTACGGAATGACGCTTAAGGTTGTAGGTGCCGGGGTGGGTCGTACGGGTACCCATTCATTGAAGATCGCTCTCGAACAGTTGTTAGGCGGTCCCTGTCATCACATGATCGAGATCCTCGGAGATCCGACTCAGGCCCCAGGCTGGATCGACGCCATCGAAGGCCGACCCGTTGACTGGGCAACGATGCCTGCCGGCTATGTCTCCCTTGTCGATTGGCCCGGATGTTCATTCTGGCCCGAGCTGTCAGCCGCCAACCCGGATGCGCTCGTGCTGCTTTCTGTGCGAGATCCGGAGTCTTGGTACCGAAGCGCGTCCAATACGATCTTTCAGTCGTTCGACAAGGTCCCTCCGGAGTTGGTGCCCTGGATGGCTGCCGTGGTTCAACTCCTGGGCGATCGCTTCAGCGACGCGTTCGGAAACCCGACCGCCATGATGGACGCCTATGAGCGGCATAACGAAGCGGTCCGCCAAAGCATCCCGGCCCATCGCCTGCTGGAATGGTCCGCCAGTGGACGGGTGGGATCCGATCTGCGATCGGCTAGGCCTCGAGGTGCCGACTGAGCCGTTCCCGGTGACGAATACGACCGACGAGTTCCGCCAAATGGTTGGGATGCCTGCGATCTCCTGACTTGTTCGGGGTGGCACAGCCTCGGCTCGGTCCGTCTGGGATCCAACATGGACACATATCTCGACAGCGGCCCATCCTCCACGAAGCTGGACCTCCGCAGGTAGCCAAACATAACGCCCGTATGTGACGTCCGATGCTCTGGGTATTTGCCGACTTAATGAGAAGAAACCCACTGGCGTCTCGATGGAGGACGATGTAGGCACGAAGTCGGTCCCATCTACCTCCACTCAAGTGGGACGACCCTGACGGACGTCGCCCAGCCCTCGTTGCACACTCCCAGTCGTGCCGATCAGCGATTCTCGACAACTGCCATCCCCTCGCGTTCAGGGACGTTCGGGCATCGTCCGGCTTCGTCAGATCGCCAACGAGGCGGGCCGTTCTGCTGGGTCCTTGTTGATCGGTGCGGTCCACTGATCTCCGGGGAGGTTGGTGCCGAGAACCACCCGATACGGAGGGCCAGCCATATTGCGATGCAACCATCCGGCAGGGGCCTGGATGCGGCACCCGGGAATGACGCCGGTCACCTGCCCGTGCTCGTCGGCGAAGCTGCCGGTTCCGGAGATCACAAACGCAATTGAGTCGAATTCGTGCCAATGCAGTGGTTCGTCCTCGTGCAAGTCCTCGTCAAATGCCAGGCCGTGGAAGCCCATTTCAGCGACCTGTGCAAGGGCCTCTTCCTCGGCGATCGGCGTGCCCGTTTCGAATAGGTAGTTCATAGTGCGATAAAGCTCCTTCCGCCAGAGCCATCCGGCGCCGATGACAGAATTGCCTACCATGCTTTCCCCCGTTGTGTTGGGGGCCGGAGGTCAGAAGGCAACCTTGACTTCGTACTGGCTGCTCCGTACGTCGTCGCACAGTTCGAAGCAAGGCAGAAACAGCTCCAAGAATCTTGGGTGTTCCGCCCATGCTTGCCGGGACGTCGAGTCGCGCCATTCACCGACCGACAAGAAGTGGTGGGAGTCCGTGTCGTCGGCGACCAGCCGGGCACTTTCGAAACCCTCCTGAGTCTCCCGAGTCCATTTCAAGAAGGCCGTCCAGCGATCTGTGAAGGTTTCTTCTTGGCCATCCTTGAGGTGCCAATCCGTCGTGCTGAGGCATGTGCCCATCGGAGCCTCCTCGTCGCGGTGCTCCACACTGTCCTAGCAGAGTCTCGGACGGCGCAACCGGCGCCGGTATGGAGCGGGGCGTCTCCGAGTCCTCAGGGGAACGTCGGCCTTGCTTGGGGCTGAGTGTTGGACCGTGACCTCAGCCGCAATGGGCCTGATGTTGCAGTGCCCTGGTTGAAGCCAGCCAACCTCAGCCAACTAGCGACACGGACTTCAAGCTGGTCATCGTCTCGTCTCAAGCAGCAACGACTAACGAGAACTCTCAGGAGTCCCCACGCTCACCTTGCCAGCGGCCACGGTCAGATAGCCCACACAGACCACGATCAAGACGGCAAAGATCCCCGTCACGACACCATCACCCCAGCCGAGGCCGCTCAGCGCCTTGGGCTTGCCTAACCAATCGGCGATGGATGCTCCAAGTGGCCGGGTCAGTACATAGGCCGTCCAGAACGCCAAGATGGCGTTGAGGTGGAACCGCCAGTAGCCGAGCGCTGGCACCGCCATCAAAGCAGCGAAGAGCACTGCAGAGGTGAGGTAGCCCAGTCCGATCGTCTTGGCGGCGAGGTCGCCTGCCGCCGTACCGAGGGCGAAGGTGGCCATAACCGCCGCCCAGTAGAACAACTCCCGGCGAGGGGTCACGATGCTGTGGATGGACAGGGTCCCCTCGACCCGCTGCCAGACCACAAAGACGAGGGTCAGCACTACGGCGAAGAAGACCGTGGTGGCGGCATACGGCACGTGGAACTGCTTATGGAGAACATCGGCCGCCATGGTCCCGACGATGGCCACCATCAGCACCGTGAACCAATAGATCCACGGTATGTAGCGACCTGCTCGGAACTGGAGGATGAGGGCACCGAAAAGCACCACCGTGCCGAGTCCTACGGCTACGACGGGGTTCATTCTCACTACCAAATAGTCGGAGGTGGACTCGCCCATGGCCGTGGTCAGCAGCTTGGTGACCCAGAATAGGGCCGTGATTTCAGGGACCTTGCTGAGCGTCCTCCTAGTTAGATCCATGGTTGCCAATCGTACGGGAGCTGGGTAGGGCTTTTACAGTCGTGAGACATCACATGGGCTGGCTCGACTACGACGGTGCCGAAGTCTGCCAGACACGTCCAGAATCCCGACGGGTTAGTCATGCCGTCCACAAGTGTGGCAAATCCAATCTGACGTTTTGATGACGGTTCAACGTCCAGGGCTGCATACGTGCCTGAGAACGGGCCGAGCCATGCGGAGGGCCAAGGCCTTTACGAAGGGCGGGGTCGGCCAGGGCCAGATCCGCAACATGGTGATGATCTCCGAGCGGCCGGCGGTAGTGGAGGACCGGGCCGTCCCTGGCCACTGGGAAGGCGATCTCATCTTCGATGACCGCCATCGACACCCTGGTCGAGTGGCACAGCCGCTATGTCATCCCCCTGATGCTCCCCAATGGACACGGGGCCGAGTCAGTCAGGAAGGCCAGACCAAACGGATGCTCAGCCTCCCGGCCCAGGTCCGGGGTCCGTCACCTGGACCAAGGCAAGGAGATGGCCCAGCATGTCGAGTTCACCGTCGACACCGGCGTGCAGATCTACTTCTGCGATCCGAAGAGCCCGTGGCAACGAGGAAGCAATAAGAACACCAACGGGTCAACCACCCTCTTGACTCAGAAGCTCACCGTAGGCGATGTCGCTTGTCAGCACCGAGAAAATCTGTTATCTAAATCACCGGCGGGTGCATGATCGGCACCCTGGAGCGGGAGGTGCCGAATCGTGGTTACTCGTTGTCGAAGCGTACTGCGGACAGTGTTGGCGGGGTCGCTCCTGTTCGGTGGTGCTCTCACTGCTGCGGTGATCAGCGCCGCACCTGCCGCCTCAGCAGCCACGGTTGTCCAGACCATCAACGTGGGCGATAGTCCGGTAGCCGCGTCCTCCGACGGCACCCACGTGTGGGTCGCGAACAGTGCCGACAGCACGGTAACTGAGCTCAGCGCCTCGACCGGGGCGGTGGTCCAGACCGTCAACGTAGGCAACCTGCCCGACGGCGTCTCCTCCGACGGCACTCACGTGTGGGTGGCGAACCAGTTTGACAGCACGGTAACCGAGCTCAGCGCCTCGACCGGGGCAGTGGTCCAGACCATCGATGTGAGCAACTCCGCCTACAGCGTCTCCTCCGACGGCACCCACGTCTGGGTGACGAACTACCAGGGCAACACGGTGACCGAGCTCAGCGCCTCGACCGGGGCGGTGGTTCAGACCATCAACGTGGGCGATAGTCCAACCGAGGTCTCCTCCGACGGCACCCACGTTTGGGTCACGAGCAAACAGGGCGACACGGTGACCGAGCTCAACGCCTCGACCGGGGCGGTGGTCCAGACCATCAACGTGAGTAATGGTCCCTACGGAGTTTCCTCTGACGGCACCCATGTCTGGGTGACGAACTACCAGGGCAACACGGTGACCGAGCTCAGCGCCTCGACCGGGGCGGTCGTCCAGACCGTTCCCGTTGGGCGCGGGCCCGAAGCCGTCTCCTCCGACGGCACCGATGTCTGGGTGACGAACTTTGACGACAATACGGTGACCGAGCTCAGCGCCTCGACCGGGGCGGTCGTCCAGACCATCAACGTGGGTAACGGTCCGATCGCCGTCTCCTCCGACGGTACCCACGTCTGGGTGGCGAACGTGTACGACAGCACGGTGACCGAGATCGCGGTGGCCAACGGTCCGCTGCAGATCGCCACAACCTCGCTCCCGGACGCCACGGTCGGCCAGTCCTACTCGTTCCAGCTCCAGGCCACCGGAGGGACCCCGCCCTACACCTGGAACAAGTACCTGCCGAAAGGTCGAGGGGCCCTGCCGCCTCGGCTGAGCATCTCAAAGGGTGGTCTCATCTCGGGCACGCCGAAGAAGGCGGGTACCTACACGATCATCGTCAAGTGTTTGCAGGCGACGGCACGCCCGAACAAGACACTTGCGACGCAGGAATTCACGCTAACCGTCAATCCCTAGGCGGTTATCCACCCGCCCGAACGCATTCGTTGTGGGGCACTCGATAACTGGACCACCAGCGCCCCCCTGCCTGCCCCCGTCCGGGTGGGATGGTCGCTCAGCTGGGAGCCGAGAACTTGTATCCCATGAAGCGGGTCAACTCCATGCTGGAGTTGGGTCCCTTCTCGGGGACGCAGCGGCAGTAAGCGTATCCCGTCTGAGAATCTCAGCTCCAAAATGCCTCGGCTTGGCGCCGCCCCGTTTCGCCCTCGTCGAGCGCAGCCGGAAGCTCTCGGTGCCGGCCTCGATGATGTGGGCGTTGAAGATGAGGCAGTCAAGGCTGTCGAAAGATCATCAGATCGCGGGCCTGATCGAGCCGATTTGGCGGAAGGTTCAACACGATTTCGACATCGGCCGACGAATCGAAGCTGCCGAGATGTTCTCTCATGGCGACGATCTGTTCGGCCAGCGTTTCGTCGATTCCGGGAAGGGAGGCAAGTACTAGAGCAGGCACGTGATTGACGTCGACCAGTCCTCCATCATCGAATCGTCTTGGCAGATCAGGGCGGCCAATTCCCAACTCGGATGCAAGCTTGGGGTTCCTCTCGAGCATCCGCAGAGAGCGCTCTCGGGCACGAATGCGAGACTTGGCATCCTCGATCGACGGATGGCCCAGAGGCACGAAGTGGGCATACCAACCGATCCACATCGAAAAGAGCAGCCCCCCAGCCCCAAGGACGCCACCGATCGGTTGCACGTGATTGCCGGGACTTGGGGCGAGCGCCGCAGCGAGCACAGCAACACTGATCCCAGCTCCGGCAAGCGCGATAACCCACAAGTAGGTCTTGCGCCAAACGGGACGTAGCGAAGGTCCCGGATGTGGTGTGACCTTCCGCCATAGCTGCTCAATCCGCACCAGAGTCATGCTACCGACGACCCGCACGGACGGCTAGGACTTGTGGCCGATTGCCGCTCAGTCGGGGAACTTCAGAACTTGCACGTTCACCGCAAGAGCCGTGAGCCATTGATCAGACCCTGGAGGCCGTCGTCCGATCACATTGCTTGGAAGTGGGGATTCCGGCAATGGAATGGTTCCAAGACGAGATAGCGACTCGCCGTCCCGTTCAATCTGTCCGATAATGGTGCTGTCCAGTGCGACCAGAGCAAGCCGAAGCCGTTGGAGCTCCAAGATGTCAGCCTACGACCTCAGTCGTTGACGGGCTGATTTCCACACACCCACCGGCCGATGATGACAGACAAGGCCCTGTGTCTCGATGAAAGTTCAACAGCGTCTATCTGAAATTCTGAGAACCGAATGGGTTCGAACGGGATATGGAGGGATGCCGGCGTCGTTGATCGGACCGTGCATCGGGGATGTTGGTTATGCCGCCGCCTCCGCCAGCATCACGGTACCCGAGGATATTGCGGCTAACAGTGCCGCAGGCGCTGGCGAGGGAGTCCTAGGAGCCGACGTTGAGCGCGGCAAGGCCGATGAGAATCAGCAGGGGCCCGGTGCTGGGATCGGTGGCCTGACCGCTGAATAGCTGGCCGAAACTCTGTCCGGCAGCCCAGTAGAGGGCAGTGAGTACTATCCCGATCGCAAGGGCCACCGACCTGGCATGCCGCTGAGACAGTGCGATGGCTCCGATGGCCACTTCGACGGCGACCACGACAAGTGTGGTCCAGCCCCCTAAACCGTGCACCGCATGGCTGAGTTCGGTGTCAAACCATCCCAACCAAGTCGGTACGTCCGAGGCGTTGGCGACCAACTGTGGGCTAAACGTCGACGCCGGCCGGTTGCCCGGCAACAGGTCGAGGATGGCAGCGCCGACCCATAGGACGGCCCATACAACCAGCAGCCAGTGGGGTGGCCGTTCGCGTCGCCTCTCGGCTACCGCGTGGGTCTCGGGCCATGCGGCCACCGCCAGGACAACGTAGAGGAGGGCGGCCCCCGGGGCCCCGACAAGAGCGTTCACATGCCCGCTCGCAAGACCTCCGAGGCCTTCCCCGGCATACCAGACACCACCGGCCCAGAGCACCGATGCGACGATGGCAGGCCGCCATGTCCGGGGAATCAGCAATCCGACGCCGATGGCCAGCTGGGCCGTGGCGAAGATGGCATTGAAGAGGGCTGGCTGATGGGCGATCAGTTCGACATTCCAGCGAACCGGCACCGACACGAAGGCAGGCTGTCCCACCGCGGCGGGGGCGATGATCGCGTGGGCGAATCCCTTGGTGAACATGAACGATTGCAGTTGCAGAGCCCCATCGAGGAGCCACAAGAGACCGAGGGCGTAGCGAAGGGACCGGCGACTCAGGAAGAATGATGGACCTGACCCCGTGTGCGGGTCGGCCGCTGTGGTGTACCTGCCAAACTCCGTGGTCGCTGTCATGCGTCATCCATTTCGCAATGAGCAGGTCTGGGCGCTGAAAAAGTGGACCTGGGCCACGCGTTACGGGAGGGGTTCGCAGGCGAACCCCTCCCGTGCACGCTCCTACTCTCGATGGCCTAGGCGGCGGAGCCGAAGAAGGGCATTCCCTCGTTGGGTGGTCCGAAGGTGAACACGCCACCGTCGGAAGCGGTCAACCAGTACCCGTCGTAGGAGTTGTTATTGAGTCCCGCGATGACCGGCGCGTTCAACTTCAGGTTTCCAGTCGACCCGTAGAAGGGGGCGTTGAAGTCGAACACTCCTCCGTCCGAGGCCACTAGCCGATAACCGCTCCCGTCCGACAGAGGGGCGATGCCCATGACTGGCTTGTTGAGGTGGATGTTCCCGGTGGATCCCATGAAGGGGGCATTGAAGGAGAACACGCCTCCGTCCGAAGCGACCAACCAGTACCCACCAGTAGCCCGGTCGAGGCCCATTCCCACCACGGGCTTGTTGAGGTGGATGTTGCCCGTGGAACCGGCGAACGTCGCATCTCCGTAGGTGAAGACGCCTCCATCCGAGGCGACGAGGTAGTAGCCAGTCCCGTTGAGCGTGGGAGCTACACCTACCACCGGCTGGTTGAGCGGTGACCCGCCGGCCGATCCGTAGAACGGTGCGTTGAAGGTAAACACGCCCCCGTCCTTGGCCACCAGCCAGTAGCCACCGGTGGTCCGGTCGACGGCCATGCCGACGATCGGTTGGTTGAGGTGCTTCCCCGTCATGGCCCCGTAGCAGGTGGCCGCACCAAAGGCTGCCACGTCGCCGGCAGAGTCGACCTCGTAGTAGCCGGTGCCGTCATCGAGGGCGGCCGATCCGACTACCGAGCCGGCGGGCAGATGGGCCATGCAGTTCGACTGCACCGGACCGGGCGTTGGCGAGCTGGCTCCTGGCAGCGTCTGGAACCAGAGGTAGGCATTGGTCGGGACCTCCGGGACACCAGTCACACCTACTCCGCTTCCGGGTGTCGTCTCGAGAGCCCGCACAGTGGAGTAGTTCTTGGCCTTTTCGATGGAAGCCAGGCCGGCCGGTGAGGTCACCGGGATGACAATCACGTTCCACCATTCCGGCTGGTCACCGTTACGGGTGGTCAGAAGATGGTCGTGGGACGGCAGCGGCACGTTGTAGAGCGATGAGGCCGGTGCACCGAGGGTGGCGGCCAACGGCGACAGGTCAATGGTGGCCGGATGGTCGATGCACGTCACGACGCTCGGACACTGGGCGAAGTCCACTGGTGGTGAGGCGTAGAGCGGGACCGGTATGTACAGCGGGTCGATAGTGCCGTTAGCTGGTGCCGGGTAGGAGTTGGCCGGAGTCGGGATGGTGGAGTCCCCTACGTTGGGCGGAACTGAAGTCGGGTTGGCTCCGGCCTCACATCCCGTCGAGGAGTGGACGGTGATCGACGTCGTGCCGCAGAAGTACTGCTCCGAGTACAGGGCCTCGACGTCCTGGCCCTGGATCCAGTCTTTGCTGATACCCAGGTTCTGACAGTTTGGGGCGGTGGCCCCGCAGTCGTTCATGAGGTTGTTGAAGGTAGTCCCGGACTCGACCTGACTAGCCGGCGGTGCGGCCGGAGCGGAGGGCACGGCCGGGCCCGGCGGGGCGGTTGCGGTCAGGTTGGCCGCCATCGAGGCAGAAAGGGTCCCAGGCAGCACTTGGAAGAACAGGAAGGCGTTGGTGGGAACTGCAGTGGCCGCGGTGGCCGGATTGCCGTCGGCCTCGGCCGTAGTGATGGCGGCGAGGCTGGTCAGCTTGTTGAACGTGGCCAGGCTCTTGGTGGCCACGACTTGGACGTTCCACCACTCCGGTAGGCCACCGTTGCGGGTGGCCACCACGTGGTCGTGGGCCGGGATAGGCACCGAATCGAGGGTCGAGGGACTACCGACGCCCAGGTAGCCAGCCAGGGCTGACAGGTCGATGGTCGGCGGATGATCGATGCAGGTGGCCGTTCCGATGCACTGCGTTGGCGGGGGGGTGAACCCTACCGGTACTGGGATGTAGAGCGTGTCACTGTGCTTGGTGTTCCCGAGGATGGTGCCGTTGGCTGACTGGCCACTCGGGTTGGGGGAGGAGGGCCCGGCGCCTGCTTCGCAGCCAGTGGCGGAGTCGTGCGACGACACCCCCGGGTCGCAGTAGTAGTCCTCGCTGTACAGGAGGTCCACGTTGGTCCCGTTGTAGTAGCCGTTGGACTCGCCGACCTGGCCGCATGTGGGCGCGTCATTGCCGCAGTTGTACTGCAGAGGGTCGATGGTGGTCCCGCTGTCCCCGTTGGGTGGGGGATCTTGGGCAACATGGGTCGCTGCCGGGGCGGAGGCGCTGGCCCCTGCCGCCTGGAGCGACATGCCGAAGAGCACTGCGCCTAAGGAGGCCATCAGGACGATGGCGGTTCGAACCCGTCGCTTCGGTGGATGGGTGGTGGATCCGGTCATGTAGGTCACCTTTCACAGATGGAACTGCTAGCACTTGCGCCCCTGCACGGTCAGTAGGAATACCGGACCCCTGTGGTCGTGAAGCCGCGTCCCACGTGTTGGTGCAGCAAACGGTCCACGCCCTGTCTTCGGACCGGTCCCCGGTTGCGGATGATCCAATCTTCGATTGACCGCTGACCTGCGATGGGACCTTGACCCTGAGTGGCTCGGCCGGTGGTACCAGGAGGGAGAGCCAGGGTCTCCTTCGTCACCCTGTGTGACTGGGATGCCAAGCACTGCCACGCCTTGACACCGGAGGGTGAAGGAGTAACGTCCAACAAAGGAACGGAAACCACAGCACGATTCGCGCCGTTGGCCCGGTTGAGTTGTGGATTGTCTGTCAACTGGTGGGAGCCTGCCATGGTCAGTCGCTCGTGTACCTCCGTGACCAGGCTTTGCGCCATCGCCGTTCTCGTGCTGCTCGGGACTGCGGCCGTAGCCGTGAATGTCACAACTGGCGCGGCGGCGGCATCAGGCGGGAGTTCGGTCGCACTGTTCACATGGGGCGACAACTCGGCCGGCGAGTTGGGCGACGGGAGCACCACAAATGCATCCATACCCACGGTGGTATCGCTTCCCGCCGGTGTCCGCCCGACGGCCTTGGCCGGTTCTGGCGGAAATGGCGATCCGCAGCCGTTCTACTATGCGGGTTACGCCATCGGCTCGGACGGAATCTTGTATTCGTGGGGGGACAACTCTGGTGGTGAGCTGGGAGACGGTGCCGGGGGAGGGGGGAGCCAGACCCCGGTAGTCGTCGCGCTTCCCACGGGCGTGACCCCAACGGCTATCGCCGCCGGCCAGGGCCTCGGCTACGCCATCGGTTCGGATGGGAACGAGTACGCCTGGGGTGCCAATCCCTATGGTGCCCTTGGGAATGGCACGGACTTGAATAACAGCCCGACGCCAGTCGTGGTCTCTTTCCCATCGACGGTGACTCCCATAGCGACCGCTGCGGGATATGAGACTGCATACGCCATCGGGTCGGATGGGCACCTCTATGCCTGGGGCGACGACGCCTACGGGGAACTCGGTGACGGCGGCGGTGCTAACGCCCTGACGCCCGTGCCTGTTTCGCTTCCGCCGGGGGTACGACCGGAGTCCATCGCCGGCGGAGGCGGGACGGGATACGCGATCGGGTCGGACGGCAGTCTCTACGCCTGGGGCCTCAACGGGAGTGGTCAGCTTGGCGACGGTACGACCACCAATCGCTCCACGCCGGTCGTAGTATCGATGCCTCCGGGCGTGACCGCTACGGCGGTTGCGGGGGGTGGGGGGTTCGCCTACGCCATCGGCTCGGACGGGCACGAATACGCCTGGGGCAACGATACCGGTGGGCAGCTCGGCGACGGCACGACCACCAATAGTTCAATACCGGTGATGGTCTCGCTTCCTTCTGGGGTGACTCCCACGTCGATAAGTGGAAGTTACTTCAGCGGCTACGCCACGGGCTCAGATGGAAGCCTCTACGCCTGGGGTGGCAACGGCGTCGGCGAGCTGGGTGACGGCACTACGACTAACCGTTTGACACCCGTGAAGGTCTCGTTGCCGGCCGGTAGCACGGCGCCGAAACTGGGGCCGGAATCAGGCTCTGCTTCGGGCTACGCCATCGCGAGCCGCGCCTGACGTGGCACCGGGCATCACCACCCAGCCGATCAGCCAGTCTGTGGATGCCGGCCTTCCGGTGAGTTTCGAGCGCGGCGGCCAGTGGGTTCCCGGCGCCCACCGTGCAGTGGGAGGTCTCTACCGACCACGGCTCCACTTTCTCCGCCTTACCCGAGGCGACCAGTGACACGTTGAGCATCGCCGATCCGACCGTTGCCGAGAGCGGGAACGAGTACGAAGCGGTGTTCACCAACGGATCGAGCCCCGGCGCCACGACCGATCCAGCCACGCTAAGCGTGAGTCCCGATGTCCTACCGGTCATCACTGCCGACCCGGTGAGCCAGAGCGGGTACGCGGGCTTCACCGCCACCATGACGGCGGCCGCCGGGGGCACGCCGACACCGACTGTGGAGTGGCAGGTGTCGGTCAACGGAGGCAGCACGTGGATCGACACGTCGTTGACGTCGACGACCATCAGCGGGGTGCCGACTTCCTTCGTGAACGGTTGGGAATTCCGGGCCGTCTTCACAAACCTGGCCGGGTCGGCGACGACGACTCCGGCGACCCTCACCGTCATGCCCGATATCGCTCCGGTCGTCACGATCCAGCCGATCAACCAGTCCGTGGCCCTAGGGGGCACCGCAACATTCACGGTGGCCGCCTCGGGTACGCCAACACCGACCGTGGAGTGGCAGGTGTCGGTCAACGGAGGCAGCACGTGGATCGACACGTCGTTGACGTCAACCTCCATCAGCGGAATGCCAACTGCGTTCTTGAACGGCTGGGAGTTCCGGGCCGTCTTCACCAACGGCGGCGGTACGGCTGTGACCGATGCCGTCACCCTCACGGTGACGTAGCCGGTGGCGTAACCCGGGCTGAATCCTGGGTCCAGATGGGGTAGCTCTTGAAGTTCCTGCCATCGGATTTGCCTAATGGCGTTCTAGAACGGTGCCTGGCGGGAATAGTGGTTTGAAAATGCACCCCCAGCGGCGCGGACGCTGCGGTTGTTGGACCACTGCACGTGCCGATCAGCAAATCCCCCCCGGTGTTCAAGAGGATGGCAACGGTGAAGTCGCAGTCCGGTGCACTCGCACTGTCGATGTTCCGATCTCGGCCGCACGAAGCTGTTCCCTTGGGTTCTGCAGACCTCAGCCGTAGATCGGCTGAGGCAGCAGTGGTCAGCGTCGTATCAAGCTGATGGCGAACAGCGCCCAATAGCGGGGGACTGCTTAACCGCCCTTAGGAACTCACCCTGATTTATGCAGAGGGACCCCGTGATCCAACAACGACCGTGCCATAGGATCACGTTGTGGCGGTGAGACAAGGGAGTCGTTCGGCTGTCATTCTGGTCCTGCTGGCATTTGGCCTGATGGCCTCGGCGTGCTCGTCAGCCCTAACGGACCAGTCCCACCAAGACGGGTACTACTGGTACAAGGCTGATGGTGTGGACATCATCAAAGCGCTTCAAAGGAATGGTGATTCCCTCACGGACGCCTGCTCGGCTCAGGTAAAGCACGCCATGCCACACGGCGACAACCGTGGTGATTGGGTAACAGGGTGTATTTACGCCGCCAAAGGTGGCAACCAGCCGTAGGTTCCGAGGTATCTCGCTCGCCCGGCGTTCGGGCAGCCATGGATGGGATCTGCCGATGACCAGGCGGAGTCACTTCATGATTGCTTCGGTAGTTCTGATGTCGGGGGCGGGCGGTCTGGTCTCCGCATGTTCTTCTGCCAACTCTCTGCCTATCATCACTAAGTTCGACCTGAATGGGGCAAAGCCGACTCCTGCAACGTGCGTGGTGTTGGGCGGGACGACCACTGCGACCGGGTCGGTTGCGGGTCCCGGCACCGTCAATCTCGTGCTGTCCGTTCAGGATGCCACTGGGAGGCCAGTTGGATCGAAAGGGCGAGCCTCTCGGACGGTTCCAACAGGACAGACTTCTGTCAGTCGGCCAGCTTCCGGCGGTTGAAGGGACGGACGAGCTCCGCGATGAGGGCCACCAGAGCCCCGCCGGCAATTCCGAACAGGATGCCGGAGTAGAAGGCATTGTTGTTCTCCCGCTGCAGGTCGCTCGAGTTGATAGCAGCCAGCTGGAGTGTCTGGGGGAGGTCGTTGCTGATCCAGGTCCATGACCGGGCGTCGGGCACGGTGGGCTGCGGGTCGCTCTGAACATTGAAGTCATACGTGGTGGCGTCGGCCAGGCTGAGTATCCGGGTGACCGTCCCAGTGGCCAGGTCGCCTCCCCCGTCGCCCTGGGCCATTCCGTCCCCGTGCGCATCGACGGCGATGCCGTGTACGGGGGGAAAACGTGCGCTCAGGTAGGCTCCCTCGGCCGCTACAGGGCTCCCCGACGACCAGTGCAGGCAGATGACGGGCACCGGGAAGTTTTCGTCCGTGGCCCCGAAAGTGACGGCGACCACGAATGCCGGAACGGGCTTGGCGTACCACGGTAGCTTGACCAGGCCCGCCTTGTAGGTGGTGGTGAACTTCTCCCCCGGCAGCCGAGCGCTATGACGACAGAGTCGAGCCGGGCCAGGGTTCAGGACCAAGTAGCTCCAACTCGTATTGGGGATAGCTCTGCCGTCAAGCTTTACCATCGGACCGACCCCCACCGACGCGGCCGTGTAGCCGGCGGGCGTATAGCCTGCGTAACTCCCAGTGTCGAGAAGCGGCAGCGGCTGCTTCTCGACTGCCGTCGCGCCTTGGAACGGCTCGTCAATCTGCAGCGTCGCCCCTCCGTCCGCGCTCGGTGTGAGCGTCTGCGTCATGGTGAACTGTGATCCCGAGGTGACAACGCGCAGGTCTTCGGGAATGACCGGAAATCCACTCGATGCCGGATGAAGGCGCCATGCTGCGATGCCAGTCGCCGCGCAGACCAAGACGAGCGACGCGACGAGGACGAATTTGGATCTCGTGCAGATAGCCGTCCCGACGCGACGTCCGGCCCTCTCCATCCCCCCCGGTTGCCGACGCGCCATCGACGTCAGCCTCGCTCGTCACTGCCAAACTAGCGGCATTGGGTGCAAGGTCCGTCACTGGTTGGGCCGCCGGTCTGTTGGGTCTAGGAACCGGCCCACTGTACCGGATCCGGGCTACCCGACGCCGTGACATCCTGCCTCCATGGTGCCGGTAGTCCCACCCACCCGGCAACGTTGTGAGGAACCCACACCGCCGACCTCGGAAACGGCGAGCGAGGTCAGGGATGGGGCAACTTGGCGTACTCAGCCACAATCTGCCGGCCAATGACGGTGTAACCCTGCGTGTTGGCGTGGATGCTGCCGACGGTGCAGTACCAGGTGAGCGTGCAGACCTGGGCCACGGCGACGGGGATTACCCCGAAGGGGCTGAAGGTGGTCGTCTCAGTGAGCGGTGTGTAGGCCCCGGTGGCGGCGGTGATGTCGACGAACTTGGCGCCGGCGCCGGTGTAGGCGGCCTGGAGAGCGGGGTTGAGGCCGTCTTGGAACGCGGTGACCGATAGCGATGCGAGGCTCTTGTTCGGACTGGCGGCAGGGTGGACCCACAGTCCGAGGAGAACGTCGGGGTAGGTGAGCCCGATAATGGGGACACCGCTTCCGGCCGCCGAGCGCAATCCCTTGGCCAGCGTCGTGATGTTGGCCGCAGCGGTGCTCACGGACGAGTAGAAGCAGGTTATGGGACTGGCGACTGCTGCACACTTCGTCACGTCGTTCCCGCCAATCGACACCGTGATCAGCGCGATCGACCCCTTGTGCGCCCTGATGAAGGCCTCGCCGGCAGTGGCCTGGGGTGTGGTGGGATACGCCACCGCATTGGTCGCGGCCACCTGATCGGCGCAACCGTTGGTGGTGAGGATCGTGGCCGAGGTCGCCCCAGCACAGCCAAAGTTCGCCAGCTTGAGATGTTCCGCGGTGGCCACGTAGGCGGTGTATCCGGGGGACGCGTGAGGGGTGGGCAGGGGCTGGTAACCCACTGCGTAGGAGTCGCCGAGCGAGACGTAGTACTTGACCGACGGAACGGACGAAGGCGACGAAGACGACGAAGAACTGCATCCCGCCATCACGACGACGAAGGCGCCAACGACGAGGAACAGACGCCATCCCACGCGGTGACTGCTCCCGTCAGTCATCGGTCACCTAAGGCCCACACCGCAACAGATCAGCCTGGGGCATGATCGCATCTTACCCTCGACGGTGTCGTCACCTCGAGGAGACGGGAGCCTTGCTCGTGCGCTGATAACGCGCCCCGAGCCGGCGTTGTGGCAGCCTCTCGCAGAATCAGGTAGATGGCAGAGGTGAACCGAACCTGATGAGGTTTCCGTCAGGGTCAGTCACCGTGGCTTCACGTTTGCCATACTCCTGGTCCGTGGGGCCGCTGACTTCGATTCCCACCGCTCGCCACTCCTCGGCCACACGGTCGGCATCTTGACAGTGGATGTACAGAGCACTTTGACCTGCGGGTTCATCCCCATCGGCTTGGGCGAGGTGGATTGTCAGGTCCCGGTCCCGGTGAGCGAAGGCGTACGTGTCGTCGTGGAACGACACTTCGAAGCCCGCACGCTCGAACCAGTCCACGGAGCGGCCCACGTTGGCAACTGTGAAGATTGGCTCAAACCCCGTGGCAAGCCAGGTGCCCGTGATGAGTTGCAGCTGGCCATCCCGTTGTGCGTTCAGTCCAGCCAGGCAGTCGTGACAGATGGGCAGCTCGGGGTGGGAGCGCATCCTGACCCACCAATCGACCGATGTCGAGCAGCACGTGCATGTCTCAGCCATAGCCGACAATGCTACGGGGCTCCGTCTGACTGTGGCATCAGTGCCGATCAGGGGTGCAGGAGTTATGTCACTGGTGAGAGGCAATAGTCGGGCCTTCACTTCGCTCCGCTAAGCATCTCGCTTGACCATGCGCCATGCACCGAGAACGGACCACACCACCACCCAGCCCACCACGACACAGATGGCAACAGTGGTGGACTCGGTCACCCCGGGCGGCCCGTTGCCTCCGCTCTGTCCTCCGCCGAACACAGACGGTAGGCCGCTGGGTTCCATGTGGATCACTGCGATGCCGACCAGCGATCGCTGGAGGTTGATCAGGTGGGTGATTGGTGAGTGCGAGAGGAGCGGGGTCAATACGATCTCGAGCACGATCAACAAGATGACCGGGACCGTGCGCTGGCCCATGAGGGAGGAGAGGCCGAGGCCGACAAGGAAGCCGATGGCCGCGTACAGCTCGATCCACAGCCCGGACTTGATCATGAGGGAGATCGACGGGGAGAGGAACCGGCCGGAGTAGTCGGCGTAGTTCTGACTGGCCATGAGGCGTGCCACCGTCTGGATCTGAGCCTGCGTCGGTTGTGGCTGTGTCTGGGCGCCCGGACCGACCTTTACCGGTCCACCGGGGCGGTTCTCACATGGGACGTTGTTGAGCACGTTCATGATCGTGGAGGCGTTCGTGTCGTTCGGTCCGAGGTTGATATTGAAGTTGCAGACCACCGCCTCGGCGTGGTCGGAGGCCCAGGAGTCGAAGGCGGCATGGGTGAGCCCGGGCGGGACTGTCACGCCGTCGTACTCGAGGTGGGTCGGTGCGGCGAACACGCATACGAGGCAGACGATGGTGAAGCCAGCGGCCACCATGGGCACGATGATGGCCAAGCCCGCCGGAATCCGAGCCAAATAGAGGGCCAGTCGCGAGCGACCGGTCACCACCAGGTGGCGGAACATGCCCTCGGTCAGGTCGACCGACCCGGCCGTGCAGCCCAGGGTGGCCGCCACGATGAAGCCGAAGATGAAGAGCACCCCCGCCACCATGGAGGAGAAAATGTCGTACCCTCCGGCCGGCCCGTAGGAGTGAGGGGCGACCGCGTGGGAGATGAGCCGCACGGTGAGGAACACCACGGGGATGCCGATGTTCACCAGGATGAGGGCGGTCATCAGACCCCGGCGCTTGCGGAGCTCCATGAACCGGGTCGAGATCATGGCGCCGTTGGGCACCCACGAGCCCCGGTGGTCGGGCACCCGGTGGACCATCGGTGTGGGGCCGGGGTCGGCGACGGTGGATACGCTCACTGGTCCGCCCCCAATCGGGTCGTGACCTCGAGGAACCACGACTCGAGTGAGGCGTGGACCTCCTGCAGCCGGTAGACCGAGACGCCCCCTTCCACAAGGAGCCGGTTGATTTCTGACACCACCTCGCGCTCGGTGCCGGGAGCGAGGTCCACCCGGAGCCCGTCCGGCCCGACCGTCACGCCGGTTCCCCACTCGGTGCCGGCCAGCAGCGTGCCGGCCCAGTCGGGCGTGGAGCAGTCGATCTGGAGCTCGAAGGCCGAATCGGCCAGCAGGCCGGCGATCGGACCCTGGCGGATGACCTTGCCCCGGTCGACGATGGCCACGGCGTCACACGTCCGCTCCACCTCGTCCAGCAGGTGCGACGAGAGGACCACCGTGCGGCCCTCGGCCACCAAGGAGGTGATCATCTCGCGCATCTCGAGCATGCCGCCGGGATCGAGCCCGTTCATCGGTTCGTCCAGGATGAGCATCTCTGGGTCCCCGAGCAGGCAGGCGGCCACCCCGAGCCGCTGGCGCATGCCCATCGAGTACTTCGACACCTTGTCGTCGGCCCGGTGGCTCATGCCCACCCGGTCGAGGGACGGGTCGATGCGTCCCCGGGCCGCCGGCTCGCGGGCGGCTGCCAGGATCTGCAGGTTCTGCCGCCCGGTCAGGTGCCCATGGAAGCGGGGCTCGTCCACAATGGCGCCGATCCGGGCCAGGGCGCGGTCCCGGTGCTGGGGGACCGAGTAGCCGAGGAGGGACATCGACCCGGCATCCGCGTGGGTGAGCCCCAGGAGCACCCGGATGAGTGTGGTCTTGCCGGCGCCATTCGGTCCGAGATAACCGAAGGCACACCCCCGCGGGACCAGCAGCTCGACGCCGTCCACAGCGACGTTCTCCTTGAATCGTTTGGTCAGCCCATGGGTCTCGACGGCCCACTCGCTGTCCAAAGAAGGCCTTGGTTCGATGTTGGTCGTTGTGCTCATGGCTTCTCGCTGCTTCCCGTTTCATGGAGAAGACAGCGTCGTGCCACGCCGCAGGATTCAGGTTCTGCGGAGCCGCCGTCCATAGGGTCAACACTAAAGAAAGTTGGACCGAAGAGGAATGGGGCTATCGGGTTTCCCCAAGGTGGGGCTAACCCCCATACGCGCGCGCTCACCGAGACGGTGTACTTGTGGCCATAGAGCGGTGCGTTCGGTGTTGTGCCCGCCACAACCCGGGCAGGGTCGATCACGGACCGCAAACGTTCCCCCCTCCTCCCGGGTGGCCGCCACCCGGCAAAGCGGACGAGGCCATCTGAGACCAGACAGCCGAATGACCCCCTTAGGCAGGGCCACACGCTGCTGAGGGTAGGACCAGCGGAACAGCTAGGCGATGCTTGCGGCGTGCCCATGCACGGGACAAGCGGGTAGAGGTGTGATGCGGACGGACGCAGGTATGACTTTGCGATCCCTTCTCGTCAATGGGACTATCTAATTCTTGTGCCGCAGAACCCAGTTCCTTCCTCAGCCGGCGTAGCCGCTCGGATCGCCGCCCAGACCTTGGCCAAGCGGGGCCTCAACTACACCGATGAGGTCCGGCGCATTCTCGATGCTGCTCTTGCTGTCATAGGCGAGCGGGGAACCAGATCGAAGGTCCGGGTCGCAGACGTCGTGTCCGCAGCAGGAGTGTCCAACGACACCTTCTATCGACATTTTTCCTCCAAAGACGCATTGATCGTCGCCCTCCTGGAAGACGGCACGGAGCGGTTGGTCGACTACATCAGTCACCAGATGCAGAAGGTCACGACGCCAGAAGACAAGGTGCGATGCTGGGTCGATGGCCTGCTGTCTCAGGCGAGCGGGCGGACAGCGGCGACCACGCTGGCCGTCCTCTGGAACGGCATCAGCACGGGCGCTGGTGTCTCCGCTGAGAACTACAACGCCAGCATCCCACTGGGGTCACTACTACACGAGGCCTTCTTCGCTCTCGGGAGCAGAGCTCCCGAGTTGGACGCCTCGCTTGCTGCTCACGCCACACTCGGCAAGGTGTCGGATCATCTGTGGGCCAGGACACGACCTGGGCCGGACGAAATCGAGCACATCCAACGATTCTGTATCGAGGCAACGAGCGCGTATTTGAAGTTGCGCTGACCGGTTCGTTGTCTGTTGGTGATCCGCCACGCAGACTGATCGGAATTCGTTGGATGATCGTGGGCTCGGTCGAGGCTCTGTTTGAGGTCGGCTCGTCGCCACCATTCAACCGGCTAGCCAACTGGATGTAGCCGAGGTCTGCCCAACACCTGTTTGCCTACGCGATCGAGGCCGTTGTCCCCGACCTGGGTCAGTTGGTCAAGTTGACGGCTGTTGTACCAACTGTGGCACTCCGAACGGTATGGATCGGCAGGTCAAGGTGCTCCATGGGGAATGGCATTCGGATATACAAGAATGCTATTCTTCTCTTCGTGGAGTCGCGGATAGGGAGCCGTGTGCTCCGGGGAAGATTCGCCGCAAGGGAAGACCATGAGTTGGGGGAAAGCAATGGAGCGCAGGGTTCGAATCGGGAAACGCGTTGCACTGACGGCAGTTCTGTCCGTTGTGGCGATCAGCATGACCACCGGCCAGGCCGGTGCATCGACGGTCCGAGGCTTCGATGGCAAAACGATCAGTGTCGGTGGAATCTGGGCACCGCAGAACTTTTCGGGGGCTCAAACCGGAGCGCAGGCCTACATCAATCAGGTGAACAAAACCAACTATCTCAATGGGATCAAGCTCAAGTTCGCTGGCTTCGTGAACGACGGCAACGACCCCGCAACCGCGCTCTCGGGGATACGGCAGCTGATCAACCAGTACCAAGTCTTTGCCGTGGTTCCGGATCTTTCCGACGTGAATCCCGGTTCCTATATGAAGTCCCAACAGCTTCCGTATGTGGGCGGCGGCTTCGATGGCACCTACTGCTCGACGAAAGTCACCACAACTCTGTGGGGATTTTCTTCCGGGGGGTGCCTGGTGCCGACAACCCCTCCAGTCATGAGCAACACCTACAGTAAGTACTACAGCTACGTAAAGGCCAAGACGGGTAGCGCCCACCCGACCGACGCCCTCTTCTCCAGCAACGATCAATCCGGGGCGACCTCGGTCAAGCTGTCCACCGTGTCAGCCAAGGGTGCTGGCTTCAATGTCGTTTACGCCAAGGCCAGCGTTCCCACTACGGCCAGTGACTACACCCCGTACGTCCAGCAGCTCCTAACCTCAAACCACGGCAAACAGCCCCAAGCCATCTCATGTCAGCTGACGGCCCAGTGCATCCCGATGTGGACGGCCCTCAAGAACGCCGGGTACACGGGCTCGTTTTGGAGCCCTCTGGGCCCGATCGCCGCGCTGGCCTCGACGATGGCCGGAACGGTGACTCTGGCCACCTACAACAACGCTCCCAATCCCGGTCTCACGACGATGCAGAACGCCATGAACGCAGTGGTGCCGAACACGCAACTCACTGGGTACGCCAACGTACCTGCGTACTTCGACACGGCAATGTTCGCCAAGGCGGTACACACCGTGCAGTCGAGAAAGCAGGCCATTACCCCGCAGAACGTCCAGAAGGCGCTGTCCACCATGACGTTTTCCATCCCGGGCCTTGTGGGGCCAATCACCTATCCGGCCTCCACGGTGGCGGGCACTCCGTACTGCTCACAACTCTTGGCCTATACGGGTGGCACCACCAAGTCGATCTACTCGTACTCCTGTTCTACCAAGCTGTTCAAGGTGACGCCGCAGGCCGAGCAGGTGGGATGATCGACCTCTCCTTCTAGAACCCGGGTGACCGCCCGCCACATGAAGGGCTCTCCCGAGGACGGGAGCTCAGCGGAGGCTGATCGGAGCGGCGCGGTCAGCATCTCCTGGACAGGTCAGCGCACCCACGGCTGGAAAAAGGAAGTGGCGGTTTGCATCATTCAACGCCGAAGGGCGGCGCCGCACACCCGCGACCAGTGCTGGGGGTTGTTGCCTGGCTCAAGTGTATCCCCGTGACACCGTTCGTCGAAGGGTCATGAGGTACCTGGCATTATCTAGAGGAGGCCGTTCTATGCCGTCAAAGGGAGTGAGTCGTGATTGATGAAGGCGTATTGGATCCATGGGTTGCCGAGTGGATCGAAGCGAACCCACTGAGAGCAACGCCGTTCGATGACCTGTCGCCCGAAATTCTTGCCTTGGCTCGGGGTCCCGTCGGTGAGCCTCCAACTCGGGAGATAGCCCAGGTCGACGATGAGTTCGTGGGTGACGTCCCCATCCGTATCTATCGGGATGAGGCGAAGCCCACCGGGTTGCTCGTATATTTCCACGGCGGTGGGTTTGTTATCGGCAGCATCGGCTTGATGGACAATGTGGCAAGAGAGTTGGCCCACGCCTCAGGGGCGGTGGTCGTGTCGGTCGAGTATCGATTAGCTCCCGAGCACCGCTATCCGGCCGGTCTCGATGATTGCCAATCGGTAACCCAGTGGGCCCTTGCCAATGCCGCCCGCTTCGGCGTCTCTCAACACCAAGTGGCGGTGGCAGGTGAGAGCGCCGGGGGGAACCTGGCCGCAGCAACCACCCTCCGTCTCC
Organism: uncultured Acidimicrobiaceae bacterium; assembly: GCA_963737625.1. Lineage (GTDB taxonomy): Bacteria > Actinomycetota > Acidimicrobiia > Acidimicrobiales > RAAP-2 > Bog-756. The sequence continues at coordinate 2,048,788 of CAVTTK010000002.1, read as the reverse complement.
GGGACTCGGGTGCGCCGATGCCATCAGGGCAGGTATTGATGTATCCAGGTATGGCCGGTCCTTTGGTGCACCCTTCGACGTTTCAGTTTGACGGTCTCATCATCAGCCGCAAGGCCGGTGAGCGCTATTGGGCGGCCTACAGCGGAAGTAGTGACATCGACCGGGACCCGTATGCGGCTCCGTTGCACTCCGAGAGCGTGGCCGGCCTCCCGCCAGCGCTAGTCGTACTTGGCGGATGCGACATGCTCCGTGATGAAGGACGGGCCTATGCCACCCGACTGAGGGACGAGGGTGGGGATGTCGAAGAGGTGTGCTTCGCTGGCCAGCCTCACGGCTTCATCAATTTCGGCTTTCCTGCTGCAGGCCAGGCATTCGAGCTAATTGGGACTTGGCTTCGGGCGAACTTCCGCTCGTCGCCACCAGCTGCCGATTAGCACATCCACACCTACAAGGAGCGAGGTACGGTTGTTATCTGGAGGCGCGGAGGGGCCATACCACTGACGGCGAGTCGGGGTCCTTCGGCCTCCCTCCAGATCGCTTTTGCGGACCGGAAGTAGTACCGGCTATTCGAACCTCTGACCTCAGCCGTAGGGCGCCAGACGCGCGTTCCATTCGTAGGGGTCTGCGACCTCACCCGCACCAAAGCTGTGGTGCTCGAGTCGCTCATTCCCGCGGCCTTGGAGTTCGTCAACATCGAGGTGCGAATACTCACAGTGTTTGCTACTCCACGTCACCGTCTCCACCTCGCTGCCACAGGTGCTGGTGGAGGGGGCGTTGGTGGAGTCTCCCGAGTAGGAGGCCTGCCAGTAATAGGTACCGGGGGAGGTCAAGGCCACCGAGCTCGAGGGTGGGACCACTCCGCCCGATACCGTGACTGTTCCCGCACTCTTCACCGAGGTGGCACAGGTATTGTCGGAATACACCGTGTAGGTGGCCGTTCCGCTCGCTGAGCTGGCATTCGTGCCCGACAGGGTGGCCGTGTCGGTGACCCCGGTGTTGGCGGGCACCGAGATTGAGCTGCCCGACTGCCCTCCTCCATGATCGCCACAGGTGGATCCTGCTCCGACACTGTTCTCGCCGCTCGAGGTGTTGTGGTTGGTCGAAGCATGGTTCCAGCAGGAGCCACCTCCACCACAGGTGGTGCTGTCACCGCCTTTGGTGGACTTGCCGTTCCAAGCGGCTCGCTGGGTGGAAGTGGTACTCCATGAACTGCCGCCCGCTCCCTTGTCTCCTCCTTGGGACTGGCAGCGGGATCCTCCTCCGGACAGCGACGTCGTCACCGTGACCGGGCTGGTCACCGATGTCACCGTCTCCACCTCGCTGCCACAGGTGCTGGTGGAGGGGGCGTTGGTGGAGTCTCCCGAGTAGGAGGCCTGCCAGTAATAGGTACCGGGGGAGGTCAAGGCCACCGAGCTCGAGGGTGGGACCACTCCGCCCGATACCGTGACTGTTCCCGCACTCTTCACCGAGGTGGCACAGGTATTGTCGGAATACACCGTGTAGGTGACCGTTCCGCTCGCTGAGCTGGCATTCGTGCCCGACAGGGTGGCCGTGTCGGTGACCCCGGTGTTGGCGGGCACCGAGATTGAGCTGCCCGACTGCCCTCCTCCATGATCGCCACAGGTGGATCCTGCTCCGACACTGTTCTCGCCGCTCGAGGTGTTGTGGTTGGTCGAAGCATGGTTCCAGCAGGAGCCACCTCCACCACAGGTGGTGCTGTCACCGCCTTTGGTGGACTTGCCGTTCCAAGCGGCTCGCTGGGTGGAAGTGGTACTCCATGAACTGCCGCCCGCTCCCTTGTCTCCTCCTTGGGACTGGCAGCGGGATCCTCCTCCGGACAGCGACGTCGTCACCGTGACCGGGCTGGTCACCGATGTCACCGTCTCCACCTCGCTGCCACAGGTGCTGGTGGAGGGGGCGTTGGTGGAGTCTCCCGAGTAGGAGGCCTGCCAGTAATAGGTACCGGGGGAGGTCAAGGCCACCGAGCTCGAGGGTGGGACCACTCCGCCCGATACCGTGACTGTTCCCGCACTCTTCACCGAGGTGGCACAGGTATTGTCGGAATACACCGTGTAGGTGACCGTTCCGCTCGCTGAGCTGGCATTCGTGCCCGACAGGGTGGCCGTGTCGGTGACCCCGGTGTTGGCGGGCACCGAGATAGAGGAACCGGTCTGTCCTCCACCGGACAGCGAGGTGGCCACGGTCACCGACGAGGTAGCGCCAGTCACCGTCTCCACCTCGCTGCCACAGGTGCTGGTGGAGGGGGCGTTGGTGGAGTCTCCCGAGTAGGAGGCCTGCCAGTAATAGGTACCGGTCGCCAGGGCAACCGGATTGGAGGGTGGGACCACCCCGCTGGTGACGGCCATCGTCACTTGCGCTCCGGATAGTTGCTTCGTGCATCCGCTATCTGAGTAAACGTTGTAGGTGACCGTTCCGCCCGCTGAGCTGGCATTCGTGCCCGACAGGGTGGCCGTGTCGGTGACCCCGGTGTTGGCGGGCACCGAGATTGAGCTGCCCGACTGCCCTCCTCCGGACAGCGACGTCGTCACCGTGACCGGGCTGGTCACCGATGTCACCGTCTCCACCTCGCTGCCACAGGTGCTGGTGGAGGGGGCGTTGGTGGAGTCTCCCGAGTAGGAGGCCTGCCAGTAATAGGTACCGGGGGAGGTCAAGGCCACCGAGCTCGAGGGTGGGACCACTCCGCCCGATACCGTGACTGTTCCCGCACTCTTCACCGAGGTGGCACAGGTATTGTCGGAATACACCGTGTAGGTGACCGTTCCGCTCGCTGAGCTGGCATTCGTGCCCGACAGGGTGGCCGTGTCGGTGACCCCGGTGTTGGCGGGCACCGAGATAGAGGAACCGGTCTGTCCTCCACCGGACAGCGAGGTGGCCACGGTCACCGACGAGGTAGCGCCAGTCACCGTCTCCACCTCGCTGCCACAGGTGCTGGTGGAGGGGGCGTTGGTGGAGTCTCCCGAGTAGGAGGCCTGCCAGTAATAGGTACCGGTCGCCAGGGCAACCGGATTGGAGGGTGGGACCACCCCGCTGGTGACGGCCATCGTCACTTGCGCTCCGGATAGTTGCTTCGTGCATCCGCTATCTGAGTAAACGTTGTAGGTGACCGTTCCGCCCGCTGAGCTGGCATTCGTGCCCGACAGGGTGGCCGTGTCGGTGACCCCGGTGTTGGCGGGCACCGAGATTGAGCTGCCCGACTGCCCTCCTCCGGACAGCGACGTCGTCACCGTGACCGGGCTGGTCACCGATGTCACCGTCTCCACCTCGCTGCCACAGGTGCTGGTGGAGGGGGCGTTGGTGGAGTCTCCCGAGTAGGAGGCCTGCCAGTAATAGGTACCGGGGGAGGTCAAGGCCACCGAGCTCGAGGGTGGGACCACTCCGCCCGATACCGTGACTGTTCCCACACTCTTCACCGAGGTGGCACAGGTATTGTCGGAATACACCGTGTAGGTGACCGTTCCGCTCGCTGAGCTGGCATTCGTGCCCGACAGGGTGGCCGTGTCGGTGACCCCGGTGTTGGCGGGCACCGAGATAGAGGAACCGGTCTGTCCTCCACCGGACAGCGAGGTGGCCACGGTCACCGACGAGGTAGCGCCAGTCACCGTCTCCACCTCGCTGCCACAGGTGCTGGTGGAGGGGGCGTTGGTGGAGTCTCCCGAGTAGGAGGCCTGCCAGTAATAGGTACCGGTCGCCAGGGCAACCGGATTGGAGGGTGGGACCACCCCGCTGGTGACGGCCATCGTCACTTGCGCTCCGGATAGTTGCTTCGTGCATCCGCTATCTGAGTAAACGTTGTAGGTGACCGTTCCGCCCGCTGAGCTGGCATTCGTGCCCGACAGGGTGGCCGTGTCGGTGACCCCGGTGTTGGCGGGCACCGAGATTGAGCTGCCCGACTGCCCTCCTCCGGACAGCGACGTCGTCACCGTGACCGGGCTGGTCACCGATGTCACCGTCTCCACCTCGCTGCCACAGGTGCTGGTGGAGGGGGCGTTGGTGGAGTCTCCCGAGTAGGAGGCCTGCCAGTAATAGGTACCGGGGGAGGTCAAGGCCACCGAGCTCGAGGGTGGGACCACTCCGCCCGATACCGTGACTGTTCCCGCACTCTTCACCGAGGTGGCACAGGTATTGTCGGAATACACCGTGTAGGTGACCGTTCCGCTCGCTGAGCTGGCATTCGTGCCCGACAGGGTGGCCGTGTCGGTGACCCCGGTGTTGGCGGGCACCGAGATAGAGGAACCGGTCTGTCCTCCACCGGACAGCGAGGTGGCCACGGTCACCGACGAGGTAGCGCCAGTCACCGTCTCCACCTCGCTGCCACAGGTGCTGGTGGAGGGGGCGTTGGTGGAGTCTCCCGAGTAGGAGGCCTGCCAGTAATAGGTACCGGTCGCCAGGGCAACCGGATTGGAGGGTGGGACCACCCCGCTGGTGACGGCCATCGTCACTTGCGCTCCGGATAGTTGCTTCGTGCATCCGCTATCTGAGTAAACGTTGTAGGTGACCGTTCCGCCCGCTGAGCTGGCATTCGTGCCCGACAGGGTGGCCGTGTCGGTGACCCCGGTGTTGGCGGGCACCGAGATTGAGCTGCCCGACTGCCCTCCTCCGGACAGCGACGTCGTCACCGTGACCGGGCTGGTCACCGATGTCACCGTCTCCACCTCGCTGCCACAGGTGCTGGTGGAGGGGGCGTTGGTGGAGTCTCCCGAGTAGGAGGCCTGCCAGTAATAGGTACCGGGGGAGGTCAAGGCCACCGAGCTCGAGGGTGGGACCACTCCGCCCGATACCGTGACTGTTCCCGCACTCTTCACCGAGGTGGCACAGGTATTGTCGGAATACACCGTGTAGGTGACCGTTCCGCTCGCTGAGCTGGCATTCGTGCCCGACAGGGTGGCCGTGTCGGTGACCCCGGTGTTGGCGGGCACCGAGATAGAGGAACCGGTCTGTCCTCCACCGGACAGCGAGGTGGCCACGGTCACCGACGAGGTAGCGCCAGTCACCGTCTCCACCTCCCCTCCGGTGCCGCAGGAGGTATCGCTGATGGGATAGTTGCTGTCGCCGCTGTAGTAGGCAAGCCAGTAGTAGGTACCCGGAGCGGAGAATGTCGCCGGACTCGAGGAGGGAATGACGCCATTATTGACGGTGACCGTTCCAAAGGTGCCAACCGGATTGAAGCACTTACTGTCTGAGTAGACGAAGTACTCCACTGTCCCCGTCGCGTTACTTGCCGCCGGCCCCACAAACGTCGCAGTGTCGGTGACAGCAGTTCCTTCTGGAACGGCAATCGAGGCTCCGGACTGTCCGCCGCCGGCCAGAGACGTAGCCAGGTTCGTGGTCACCGTCTCGATCTCGCTGCCGCAGGTACTCGCCGCCACCTTGCCGATGTCAGTGAGGAATGTGGCTTGCCAGTAGTAGGTGCCGTTGCCCAGATCGATCGGACCCGAGATTGGTATCGATCCACCGGCAACGGTTACTTCGGCTCCGTTTCCTGAGTTACTCACGGGCTCTGTACATCCCGAATCGAAATAGAACGAATACGACACGGTGCCACTGGCGGTAGAAGATCCCGGACCGGTCAGTGTCGCGGAGTCGGTCACCAAATCCCCCGCGGTCACGGTGATAGAAGCACCCGATTGACCACCGCCGGACAGCTCGGTCGTGAGTGAGGTGGCGACGTCTTCCACCTCGGACCCGCAAGCACCCGTCACGGGGGCATTCTGTCCGTCACCACTGTAGGAGGCCTGCCAATAGTAGGTGCCCAGTGACGCCAGCGACACCGGACTCGATACGGGCACCTGGCCATCTGTCACTTGAACGGTTCCACCGGACCCTACATAAGTACTGCAGGTGGCATCGGAGAAGACCGAATAGGTAACGGTGCCGCTAGCGGTACCGGCGTTTGCACCAGATAGCGTGGCGGCATCGGTGACGCCGACATTCGTTCCTGACGTGACCGTTGAACCTGATTGGCCGAGCGAGTTCGTGAGCGAGGTGGAGAGCGTGATGGCGGTCACCGTTCCGGTAATCGTCAATGGGCTTTCCGCAAACTGCGCGACGCTCGTGTAGTCGTCGCATGTTGCCGTGATGAAGTATGAGCCTGGGGCGGCAGTCGAGGGGATCGTGATCGGAATTGTGATGGTGGGACCTGGGCCGGAAACGTGGTCCGAAGCCACGATGGCGCCCGGATCGGTCGCGGATGCTATAGCGACAAAGAAGTATGCAGACGGTTGGCCGGGAATTGCTACACAGTCCCCGGTGACATCGACCACCTGTCCTTGACCCACGGACTGCGGCGCCACCGTGAGGATCGGAAGTTGGGTGGCCGATGTTACGGTGAAGTAAGCATCGCCAAACGGTCCTGGCCCATAGTTGCAGAATGCAGATATGACATAGCGCCCCGCCAGCAGGCTATCCGGAATCGCCAATGTGACTTGCGTAATGGGGACACCAGGTGTTCCGGCGTAGTAGGTGGGGTCGTAGATATCCTCAAATTGGTTAACCGCGCTGATCAGTACCTCGACCGCGTTGGGATCCGGTGCGTCGTAGGCAGGCACGGTGCAGGCAGCAGGAAGAGTGACTGTCACGGTAGTTCCGGCTTGTCCCGTGGCCTGGCTCAAGACGATGGGCGGTGGGGCCGACGCCGCTGTTGCGGGGCCGATGCCGATGAAGATCGAGACACCCATGGCCAGCAGGGCCACGAACACGACAAGCTTCAGACGATGATTCACGTTGTTCTCCCTGGGGGCGCGGTCGGACTGAGGTCCGTCCGGATTGAGCACTGTGGAGTAGTGCCTCCGTTGAATCGGGCCAGGACCGCAGGTCCGCCCGAAGTCAAGTCGTCAACGGGGACATATCCCGGGTGGATTGTGACGGGTAGATTCAGGTGAGTGGCGGTCTGCAGGTGTTCGAGGGCGCTCGCCAACCGGGCGAGCGCGAACGGACTGGTTCCTCCGTCGATGGTCACGACGCTGGACAGTTCCCACAATGTCCGGGCCGAGGTAAACGGCGCGGTTGGGCTGATATGGAGACGGGCACCGAGCAGCGACATCACTTGTGCGTCCCGACCTGACCGTTCGTCACTTGCCGTCGAAGCCGGCTCCCACACGCCGTGCTCGAGGTACTCCAAATGCCGGGACCGCACGTACGCCAGGGCTTCTGTACCGCTGAGGTGGGCAGAGCCGGAATGATCGATCAAGAGGCCGGTGACGGTATCTCGCTCCGGTGTGGCGACGTGGACGGTGATGCCACCGACATCGTCAATCAGCGACCGGAGGCCGTTCATGTGAATCATGACCAGGTGGTTGGCTCCGACACCGAGTGAATCGCACAGCGTATTGACGAGAGTCTGAGGACCGTTTTGCAAGGACATGGTGATTCGCGTCGGTGCACCGTCTGGCAACAGAATCAAGAGGTCGCGGGGTACTGGGAGGACTTCGAGCGCGGCCTCCGTTCTCGATTCGGAGCAGGAGGATGACATCGGCGTGCTGTCCTTCCGAATCCGCCGGCACCCCAAACGTGGCCCGATCGGACGCGGAGTGGACGAAGGTGCGCGAATCAGATCCCACCAAAATGTATGTAGTGCCCCCCGGTGCTGAGCCGGGAAAGCTGATAGGGACCCGGTCAATGTGGACCCAACAGGCCAACCCGAATACACCAGAAGCGAGGAGCAGAGCGGCCGGTACGACCAGGACCATGAGGAGCCGCCGGCGCCGGTGAAGATAACTTCGAAAGCGGTAGGGGAGATGGTGATGATCCCTCTCCCGAAACCGGGTGGCGTTGGCGCGCATCCGGGAAGGCGTGCGCTTTCCGTGACGGCGCCACTGCAGGGGTGAGGTTCGCTTCGCTCCGATGTGATCAGCGGCCATAGCCCGCCAGTTCACGACGGGTGAATCCTCCGAGAGGATGCTCCGCCCATCCGCTCCTCACCACCTACCCCCTAGAGTCCGTCCGAGTCATGCCCACCGAGGTCAGGTCACGGTCGCACGGGCTGAGGCTGTCGTCAAGCGACCCGCTGAGCCGTTCACGCCCGGTGGCAGGCGGATCACCGATAAGGCGAATCTGTGCAATGTTGCAGGGAATTGACCACTGCATGCGTTGGGCCGAGGCGGAATGAGGACCACCCGTCTACAACGCCTAGACACTTCGGATTGGGTTGTCTAGTTTGCATGGACATGGCGAAGCACAAAGGTGGGAGCAAGGCACCAAACACCAATAAGGCCAGCAAGGCCTTTTTGGCTTGGCTCGACGGAGTTCAGGATCCGCAGGAGCGCTACCGCTGGGCGACCAAGGAGTTGGAGAAGCACCAGCGGGTCTCGACGCGTCTCTCCTCGGTGAGGGCTTCGGCGGCTGCTGACGCGTATCGGGACGGAGCTTCTGTCCGCGGACTGGCCCAACAACTCGGACTAAGTCCCTCAAGGGTCCACCAGCTGATCCACGATGCCGACGCCAGAACCCGGTGACGGGTCAAACAGCGGACCTCGTGAAGTTCGCCATTCTCGACGAGAGACACCAGTGCGGGTTCACGGACTCGATCGGACCCGTTCTACGGTGTTCGTCGGAACGTGAGCGGCCATGCGGGGCGGATCGAACCAGAGGAGGCAGACCGCCCTGGGAGGGTCACAGCGCGGGACGGGCTTATCTTGTGCATCGGCAGTCGTCCCCAAGGCGTCCCGCGGTAGCTAAATGGATGGCGTGTAGCGATCGAAGCTCCTCGGCAGAAGTACCCCGGCGAGATTCAGGACTCGATCATTGACACACACGAGGTCGATTCGCTCGAGGACTCGACGTCCTGTCGCAAGTGCCGTCTCACCGCCTGGGAGCAATGCCCGGCGCCCCTCTGTTCGCGCAAGCGCGCTCGATGCGAGGGGGCGTCGCCGTCTAAGGCGGTCTCGGGACGCGTCCGACTCGGCCTCGCGGACGGCGAGTTTCACGATGGCGGAGGAATCCAGGTAGCTGGCCGCCACGTGGTCAGCGTTCTTCGGTGCGCGGCCGACGGAGGGCTGGAGATGGTGACTCGATAGTGCTCGGCAGCGTTGTGGGCTCGGGGAGATCGTCCAAGTCAGCCGAAGCTGGGTTCTCTCCGGCAGAGCGCAGTTGTTCCAGTGGGGTCCGTCGGGAAGTGGAGTAAGCCTCGCAACGGGGCGTCACCAATACGTGATTTCGACGGTCTCCCCTTTCTCGACCGACCTGAGCAGTTCGCTGGCTCGCTGGCGCAGCTCTCGGACACCCGCAGAAGTTATGTGCTAGATGTAGCCCATACGAGGGACGATTCGACCTCGACTCACATAACGTCCCCAAAACTCCGACCTCGGCCGAAGGGTGGCAATTCGGACGCCGTGCAAGTCGAAACCGATAGGCCTCAGCCGTGGATCGCCTGAGGCAGAAACGGTCGACGTCGTATCGAGCGGATGACGAACAGCTCCCAATGGCGGGGGACTGGGGAGCGGTGCAGGAGGGTGTGGATATCCCCCATCCGGTGTTCGGGGACAGTGCTGACCGACTAGCGATGGCTTCGCGGCTCGTAACGGAACATCCGTTCAGTCACGCAGAGAGAGGTTGCGACTGAGACCGGTCGCTGGCTCTCCGGCTCCAGCACGGGGAGTATGTTCGGTGGGGCTATGGACACCAGCGAATACCGCCATCAGGAAATCACCGAGATCAGCCGCTCACCCGAGGAGCTGTACGACCTCATAGCCGACGTGTCGAAAATGGGCCAGTGGAGCCCCGTCTGCACGGGGGGTTCATACGACGAGGACGGTGAGTGGTTCACCGGCACCAACGCCATGGGTGAATCGAGTTGGGAAACTCGGTGCCGAGTCGTCGTTGCGAAGCCCGGACGCGAGTTCGCCTTCATCAATCACGGACTCGACGGACGTGTCGAAATGGTCCGTTGGGGTTTCCGGTTCGAACCTGTCGAAGGGAACCTCACCGAGGTGACTCAGACCTGGGAAGTGCTGCCGGACTACGCCGAAGGACTCGGTCTTGACGAAGCCAGCGCGGTGAGTGTGCTGGAGATGATGAAGACTGCAGCCCTTGAAGGTATGCCTCGAACGCTCGCCGCACTCAAAGCCGATGCCGAAACCGCGTCGTAACAGTGGGTTCTTCCGGTAGGAGGGTCCCACCCAAGAACGTCTCCGTCCCGGTGTTAGGGGACGCTTTCCACGACGGCAATACCCCTCAGTGGAAGTGATCCGGAGGAGGCGCATCACCCGCGTCCGCCGCTCCCAGATCGTCCGAGTACCCGGCTTCGAGCCGTGGCCATTGTGAGGTTGGGCGACCGCCCGGCCACTCCCTGAAGGGCGGCCACTCTGGGGCCCCGCCCAAGGTCCGGGTTGCGTGTCCGCGCCGCGGCCAGCCCACAGGTGAGTCCTCCCAGTCCTCCTGCCTGCCGAACACGGTGAGGTCCATGAGCGCGTAGCTGTAGTCCAGCACCTCGGCACCACGACGCTTGGTCCAGTACGTCTCGAAGACCCGGTCGCCCTCACGCAGGTAGCACACTAGGTGGAATAGACCTTGCTCGCGGTCGACGAGGAGCGTGTCAAGTGAGGGCTGGGCCGAGTACCACGGCATGTCCCAGCCCATGAAGGCGCGGTAGCGGAGGCTCTCGTCGTATGACGTCTGCGCATCGCCAGGGCCATAGGCGGTGTTCCGCCCCTGGCAGAGCACCGCGAATGTGATGTCCCGAGAGTGCAGGTAAGCGAGCTCGCCGACATGACTCATCACCCACGTACAGCCTTCGCACTGGTCGGCCGCAGGTCGGCCCGGCCACCACATGAAGTAGTAGGCAATGAGCTGACGCCGACCTTCGAACGCGTTGAGCAACGTCACTGGGCCGCGTGGCCCGAGCAACAGGCTGTCTGCGGCAACCTCGACCACCGGGAGCCGGCGGCGGGCGGCGGCGATGGCGTCCCCTTCACCGGTGTGTGCCTTCTCCCTCACCCGCAGCGCCTCCAGTTGCTCCTGGAACGTCGAGCGGTCGACCACCGTTGGCAGAGATCTGCTCTCATCCTGGGACATATGCACCTCGCCTTATCGCCTCTCCGCGGCTTCGGGTTGATACCCGCCACCGTAGCGACGATCGGCGATGTCGCATGAGCGGACTCTGCCGACCCTGTCCACAGTCGCCCCGGTGCCGATCAGCCGCCCCGAGACCGGTGTTCAGTGTCACGACCCTGGCGTCCACCGTCCGACGTACGCATCTACGTCCTTGATCAGGGCGACCCACTCGTCACGCTCGTCATACGTCTTCGTTCCGGGCAGCCCGACATCAGGGAACCAGAAGGACCACGCCATTTCGTGGTCTGGAGCCACCACGCCATTGGTCGCCAAATCTGTCCGCCAACTTACGAGAACGTCCAGTGCAATACCCTTCAGCTCGTCAGTCCAGCCATGACGGCGAGCATCTGGTCCGATCGGATTGCCAAGCTCCCCGATGGCGAGGTCCAGCTTCTCTAGTGCGACTTCGGTCCTTGTCACCATCGGTGATCCACCATCATTGGCCAGTCTGTCACCCTCGGCCTCTAGGGATGCGCCGTCTCAGAAGTGCAGTTATACGGGTTTTCCACACGCCCGGATGTACCGTTGGGGGGCACTCGATAACTGGACCAGCGGCCAGACGCTTTTCTGCCCGCTGCCTGCCCCCGTCCGGGTGGGCCTCGGCCTGGCCCTCGCTACGCGAATAAGAGATAGAAGGGTCTGAAAACTTCGCACCCCCGCATTTCTTCAGCTCCCGGTTCAAGACCTGCCACTCCAAACAACCCCCGTGGCGGGCCGAGAGGATCCGCATAACTCGGGAGGCTCTGTCCAGGCCGGCAACCCTCCCGGGATCCAGCCCGGCCTCCCACATGTCCCAGGTCGTCTTCCGTTCCACTTCCGAGAACCGCGCCATGCCGACACCTCCTGACCGGTGAACTCATCGTTCGCCAACCAGATGGGGTGTTGCAACCGCTTGAGGCTACAGGCGATCGGGGGCAGGCGGGCGGGCGCAGCGAATTGGGATTGAAGCACTACATTGCGAACTATGTTCGGGCACGACGTTGACCTTGTTCTGTTCGACCTCGGGGGAGTCTTGATCGAGTTGGCCGGAGTCGCCAGCTTTCAAGAGATGGTTGGGGTTGCCGGTGATGAGGAGGCGTGGCAGCAATGGTTGGCGAGCCCATGGGTGCGATCGTTCGAGCGGGGTCAGTGCACTGCCGTCGAGTTCTCCGTCGGCTTCGTGGCCGAATGGCAGCTCGATCTCTCGCCAGAGCGATTCCTGGACGTGTTCTGAGATTGGCCGATCGGACCATACCCAGGAACACAGTCCCTTCTGGATGACGTTCAGCAGCTGGTCCCAATCGGCTGTCTGAGCAACACGAATGCGATGCACTTCGGCCACCAATCAGCGCAGTGGCCGATGCTGGCCATGTTCGACCACACGTTCCTCTCGTTCGAAATGGGGCTAGTGAAGCCGGATTTGGACATTTTCGAAGCAGTGGCCGACCAACTGCCTGTTGCCCGTGAACAAGTCCTGTACCTGGACGACGTGGCTCTGAATGCAGACGCTGCTCGGACCTTTGGGTTTCGGTCTGAACAGGTGTGCGGACCTGAAGAGTGCCGAAGGGTTCTCGCGGAGGTGGGGCTGCTTGACGACTGAACCGTTCCTCGTCCTGCTGGTTGAACCGGAGGACCTCAGCCGCACGAAGGCTGACCATGCTGTTCGGCCGAACGGATCCTGATAGCCGGAATCTGAAGTTCTTTGGCTTCCTCCCAGACTTCCAAAATGGTGCGGTAAGAACTCTGCGTCTGTGGACTGGTTCATCAGCATTCCGAGTGCACGAGCACACTTTTGGAGTGACTGGCGTGGGTTCGAAATGCCAGCATGGCGAACTTTGCGAGTCCGAACTGCAAACCCTCGAGGGACAACCCGATTGGAGATAAGGTGTAGCTGTGCCGAGGACCGGAGTTCCGGCGAGCAGTGGGCGTCATTCACTTCACCGTTCGGGACTCAGTACTGGAGTGGGTGTACATCAATCCCTAGGAGGCGGACGAGTGAGCCTGGATGCTGGCGATGGCCACAGGGTGGGCCGGTAGCACGTGCCCGCCGCTCACGACCCAGAGGGGCAGCGCCTGAAGAGTGCCAGCTGGAAGTCAGCGATGCTGTTGGTTATCGCACTCTTTGTTCCACCGCTTGTCTATTTCACGATCCAGGGCCTTGCCAAGCCGAATTGGGCCTACTGCTTGTGGGCTGGTCTATTGGGAGTAGGGCTCTTGGTGTATCTAGTGCGGTTGCCTCGAATGAGCGTGTTGGAATTCGACCCGCGTGGATTGACGATCAACTCTTTGTGGCGAATACACAGGCACTCCTGGGGGGAGATCAAATCGATTGAGCTAGGCCACAATCAGCACTACACGTTTCCCACGGTGACACTTGAGGGGCAACGCAACTGCAAAATCGAAGGATTCAGGGCGCCAATCAGAAAACCGAAATTTGCGGTGCAGACCGTGAGGACGCTCAATGAGGCCCGAATCAAATATTCGGAGCCCGCTACCCGTAAAGTTAACTACAAACCGTCACGTTCCCGGCGTTCTGGGATGATGCCACCCGGTTAGTCGGTGGGAGAATGTCCATGTGACGGGGTGCCTGGCTTGCGAACTATCCCGAGGCGACCGTGAACTGCCTGGTGGCCTTATCCACCGGACCACATTTTGGCTCGTCGAGCACTGCATCGGACCGCTCGGCGTTGGGCCATTGATCGTAAAGCCCGAGCGCCATGTCACCTCAGTGGGAGATCTGACTGTGGAGGAGGCGGCTGAACTCGGGCCATTGCTCCGGCAAACCTCCACGGTGGCCAGTCAGCTCGTTGCGGCTGATCAGGTTTTGATCCGTTCTGCCTGCTAGGCCCCTCTCTCCCCAGAGGTTGTCGGACAGTGTCGGCGGCACGATTTGAACCTCATCCACCTCGGGCGACTGTTTCTAGCGGCCCCATGCCACCTATCCCTCTACAGGGCCAGACAGTGCCACCCAGGATTCGAACTTCCGACCTCAGCTGTGGATCGGCTGAGGCGGCAGTCCCTAGGAGCATCGTTTTGGGGGTCGGGGTCGTGCTGGTGCAATGATTCGGAAAAGCGCCCGCCCCCGAATGCTCTATGGCCCCGTTCGCACTGCGTAGAACGGTTCGGTCACCACGGCTAGCGAGCCGACATACCCCGTCCATGTGCCTGGACTGGACTGACTGGCGATGCCGGTTGATGTTTTCCGACCCGTGGACACAGAGCTGTACGTGCAACTTGGCGGCTGGCCGGCCTTTTGGCACTGGACAAACCCGGCAGCCGAGCCTTGAACCTTCACGGTCATGAAATGCCTCGATAGCGACCAAGTTCCGTCACTCGGGGACCCGACCGTATGGTTTCGCATGAGGAAGTAAGTCTGCGGAGAAGTTCCTTGCACGTACCACTGGTAGGTGCCAAAGACAGGGCGAGTTGAAGCGCCAGCCGGCAAGGCCGAACCGACTAACCAGGAGGCGGCCAGCAGCTCGAGGATCGCCACCGCAGAGACGAGTCGTTTCATAAGCTCGGGCCTCCTATTTCTATCCCGAAAGGATGGTACAACGCACCCAGGCTTCCCGGTCGTGCCCCCACCGACCCGGCATTTGGGGACACCCTCTGTGTGAGACTAACCAGCGTGTCGTTGAAGGTGAGACCTATGGCCACGAATGGCGACCCGCGAATCGTCAGGGACCGTCAATGAGCGACCGAAGTCGTGGCTTGGACTCTGTTCCGCCGTGGTACCTGGCGATCGGGGCGATGCTCTCCGTCCAGCTGGGGGCGGCCCTATCGGTCCACCTGATCTCGAAAGTGGGGGCAGGGGGCACAGCGTGGCTGAGGTTGACCGCGGGGGCTGTCATCTTCCTGGCCATTGCTCGGCCACCGCTTCGCTCCCTTCGCTGGCACGATGCACCGATACTCCTCAGCCTCGGAGTCACCACGGGCCTCCAGACCGTTGCCTTCCTTGCGGCGATTGCACGCGTTCCCTTGGGAACTGCAGTTGCAATCGAGTTTTTGGGCCCGATGACCGTCGCCGCCGTGCATAGCCGCAGCAACAGGGCGTTGAGTTGGGTGGGTGCCGCTGGCGTCGGCGTCGTGCTCGTCACCCAACCCTGGCACGGCAATGTCAGTTGGGTGGGTGTCGGGTACGCCGGCCTTGCCGCAGTTGGTTGGGCTGCGTACATCGTCCTGACTCAGCGAGTCGGTGATCGATATTCCGGCCTCAGCGGCCTCGCCTTCACGGTTCCGGTCGCAGCATGCACCGCAGCGATCTTCGGCATCCCTCAGGCCGCAGGCCACCTCACCGCCGAGGTGGTCGCTACGAGCGTCGGCCTGGCCCTATTGCTTCCCGTGTTGCCATATTCGTTCGAGCTGCTCGCCCTCCGACGGATGACCCCTACGGCGTTCGGTACCCTTATGGCCTTGGAACCGGCCATCGGTGTGATTCTCGGCCTACTCGTACTCCACCAGAGGCTGTCGTCGTTGCAGGTGATCGGCATCCTGTTCGTCGTCCTTGCCGGGGCCGCAGCGCAACGCGGCGAACAGCACCGACCTTCGGCTGGAAACGACACCAACGCCACACCCAGCACTGGCCCGGTACCATTTTGAAGTGACGGGTGGTGTTAGTTCGAAGCCACCTTCCAATGCCGCCACGCAACGGCTGAAACCCATCACCGGCCCGGCGGTCCGGGGCACCCCGGGGTCGTTGGTGGCGGACTTCCAGGCATGACCACAGCGATCTCCGGGAAAGCGGCTGCTCGACCCAGTCGTGATCAACGAGCCTTACGCATTCTACGATGAGCTTCGGGTGAATGGGCCGGTGTGGGAAGTTACCCGGCACGGGGATCTTCACGGTGGCCACATTCGAACTGATCGCTGAGGCTGCTGGCAGAGTGGAGGACTTTTCGTCCAACCTCAACTGCCTCTTGTACCGAGACGCCCACGGTATTCCTTGTCGACTCCCTTTCGGTCACGCAGGTGTCCAGGCACTGGCTACAGCAGATCCACCGATACACGCCCTGCACCGGGGCTCCGTGTTTCCTGAATTTGTGGCCAAGCGCATGGCGGCGCTGGAGCCGGACATCGTTGAGATTGCTGAGGTGTGTGTAGGCCAGGCGCTCAACAAAGGGTCCGTGGATTTCATGGCCGTCATCGGCAACGTCGTGCCCATCACCATGATCAGCCGCCTGATCGGGTTCCACGATAGTGATCTTGACCAGTTGCTCAGTGCAGCCTTCGACTCGCCCGCCATGCTGGAATCAACTCTCTCCTGTGGCGACTTGGTCACCCACATCACCCGGACGGTTGAAATCGCAGAGTGGGTATCTCGTCAGCTTTCGGCTGCAATGAGCGAGCCAATCTCCAGAATGAACTGCGAGAGAACCCTGACCTGATCCCAACGTTCGTGGAGGAGGCCCTGCGATTAGAGCCCCGTTCCGCTATCACATGCGGTTCGTGCCACACGACACGGAACTCGGTGGCGTAGAGATCCCGGGCGAATCCATGGCCCTGCTTCTCTGGGGTTCCGCCAACCGTGATCCTGAGGTGTTTGCTCAACCGGAGACCATCGACCTCAATAGGAAGGTTCCACGAAGACATGTGGCCTTTGGCAGGGGGACCAATCACTGCGTCGGAGCGCCCCTTGCTCGGATCGAATCAAGGAACGTTCTCACTGTTCTGCTGGCTCAAACCAGTGACATCACGCTCGATCTTCAGAATCCGCCCAAGTGGGCGAACAGCCTCATGGTCCGTCGTCATGAGGTCCTGCCTGTGCGCCTGGTGGCCCGCTGAGGACTGCCATCCAAGTGCCGGTCGGGGGCACCCAAGGGTCTCGGACGGCCCTCCTTCCGCCCGCCCCGCCTTATTCGGTGCGGAACCCTACCCGCTACAAGGTCGCCTGGACCCTTTGTCAAGCGCCTTGAGCCTCTGGGGCCTCGCCCTCGCCCCTCTTTGAGGCCAACGTCGTCATCCCCGGGGCCGGACTTCGAAGGTTCCATTTGAAGGCGTTGGCCCACCCGGCCGCGAGTACCTCTATTCAGTCACTCCGCCGGGCAGTGTGACCGGCGGCTTCGGATCTCCGGTCTCAGCTGGGGATCGTTTGAGGCAGGACTGGCCAGCGTCGTATCAACCGGATGGCGAACAGTGCCTAATAGCGGGGGACTGGGGCCGGTTCAGGAGGGCGTGGATGGCCAGGCACTCCTGGCCTTCAGCGACCTCGACGTTCCGATTCCGCATCTGATTGATAAGGGTTCAACACCCCGAGGGGACAATACCCTGGGTCCCTGACCGGTGACCCGCCAGTGCCGATCAGGCACGATCGCTACCCGCCTTCGACGCGGTGTGTCGGGGGCGGCGTTCGACTCGTTCTCGACCATTAGCATCGATCAGCGTGGTGAGCCAACACACCTTCACGGGAGTTCGCCTCTCGGTACCAACCGCATTTGGTGTCGTCGCCACCAGTTGGCCTTTCGCCCGAATCTCAATCGGTATGGATGGCGTGGAGCTCATCTCGACCTTTCCCCTCCGGTCGGAGTGGTATTCACCGGTTACCGCAATCACCTCGGTAAGAGCTGACAGACATAGGGTCGTTCTTGGTCGGTCGGACGGCAGCCGCGCCTATTTCAGGTTCTTCAGTTGGTGCCATGATGACCTCATCTCCTCCCTCGTTGAGTGTGGGCTGCGAGTCGAGCACGCGGACAACGTCACATAGAGATCGGAAGCCAGGGCCTGGCTTCGACGAACGCCTGCCCCGAAGTACCGTCAGCCTGAAAGGCACGCTCCGGGCAATGACCGCTTGGAGTTGGCCCACTCTCGTGGACACTTCGTCTGAGGAAGACCCCAGAGTAAGGAGCCCGCAGTGGTCGTCCGCACACCGTGCCCGCAGACTGGCAGCGTCCCCGCCCCGACTGATCCGGCCGCCTGCCTGGCATCGACGACCTAGTGACCCGAGTCAGAGATCCGCTGACAGTAGGCAGCCAGGGTGTCGAGGATCTGATCGGCTGTCTTGTGCCAGACGAATGGTTTCGGTTCGTCGTTCCAGTTGTCCACCGATGCGGTGATGGCTGACTCGAGCTCTTTAGTCGAGCGATGGGTGCCACGTCGGAGCCACTTGTTAGTCAGCTCGGCAAACCAGCGGTCGATGAGGTTGAGCCACGAGCTGTAGGTGGGAGTGAAATGCAGATGGAAACGTGGGTGGCGGATGAGCCATTTCTGGATCTCGGGGGTCTTGTGGGTCGGCGTAGTTATCGACGACGAGATGCACGTCGAGATCATCGGGGACGCTCCGATTCATCAGGTTCAGAAAGGACCGGAACTCAACGGCTCGGTGCTTATGGGTCATGGTGGCGATGACCTTGCCCGGAGGCGACGTCCAGTGCTGCGAAGAGGTTGGTAGTTCCGTGTCGGACGCAGTCGTGGGTCTGGCGCTCCGACAGTCCTGGGCGGAGCGGAAGCACCGGTGCTGTCCGATCGAGCGCTTGGATCGAGGACTTCTCGTCCACGCAGAGCACGAGCGCTCCTTCAGGTGGATTGACGTAAAGCCCCACGACATCACGGACTTTCTCCACGAACTGAGGATCAGGCGAGAGCTTGAAGGACTCGACCAGATGGGGCTTGAGTCCGAACGCCCGCCAGATCCGGCTGATGGCCGACTGGCTCATGCCCGTTTCCTTGGCCATCGAACGTGTCGACCAGTGCGTGGCGTTCTTCGGCGTCTGCTCCAGCGTCTTCACGATGACCGCCTCGACCGCGTCATCGCCGATCTTCCGAGGCGCACCCTGGCCGGGGGTCGTCGTTGAGCCCATCGAGCCGTTGCGCCATGAAGCGATTCCGCCACTTGCCCACGGTGTACCGAGCTACACCAAGGCGAGCGGCCACTTCGATGTTGTTGCCCCCCTCGGCGCAGGCCAGCACGATGCGACATCGAGAGGCCAGAGCCTGCGCACTTTTTGGGCGACGCGCCCAACGTTCCAGGGTTTCGCGCTCCTGGTCGCTCAAGACAAGCCCGATTGGTTGGGTTCTCTGCGGTCCCATTGCTGTCTCCCATCGTCGTCGATAACGATGGGAACGCGGGCGGCAGATGGGAAATTCCTAATCTGGACAGGTATTTATGACTCGGATCACTAGAACGGTGTGACCACCTACGCCATCGCCAAGAAGCCCAACTTCGACGACACCCAAGGCACATTCTTCGCGACCGGTCTGAACGACATTGAGGATGCCGTGCAGGCCAAGCCATTGAAGACCACAGTCGAAAACGTCCCGGTCACGCTGAACTACGGTTTGGCCTCCGAGGTCTTCCGGGGGGGCGTCTGCGGCGCGGCGGACGTGGGGTTCGACCTTACGGGGAACGCTGAGTTGAAAGGTCATCTGGTGGGCACGTACACCGATCTCGTCTGTCTTTCCGATGACGCCGGAGCAGATACGACACACGACTTCCTGACCGACTTGACGTCACCGACCGCCGTCATCAGGTCGGCCACCCGGCGGGAACAGTTCGTTGACCTTGAGCTTCTTATCGACGGGCCCGTCTGCGGGCCTCCTGTGGATCTACAACCACTGTCCCGACAGCGGCTCCTCCCGAATCGGTCGTTCCCCGTCGGTCGGGGACACGTGGACAGGATTGAGCCGCACGGGCGCCCAAACACTGGTCATGAGTCTTGTACCCAGCGTTCCTGCATTGAAGGCGCGCATGGAGTCTCGATGGACGGTCTGTCGTATGCCGGTTACTGCCTCCACATCTCGCCACGCCGTAAACGTGAACTGGCGACCGCCGGCTGCGGCGAAGACTGATCCCAGGTAGCCGTCTTGCGCCATCAACTCGGTGGTGATCTTCTCGGTGAAGTCATTAACCTCCCAAACTGACTCGCCGGTCACATCGATGGACGTGACGGTGAAGCACCCAGGTGCCGTTGGATCGCCCTTGGTGGCCCGGACTCCGACGCCGAAGTCGATGAGCCCCGGGATCCCCGCCGGAGACGGATGCATTTGCACGCCCATCGTCGCTAGAAAGCCTCCAAGGTCCCAGTAGCCACGTACGCTGGTCAGCAGCCCGCGTTCAGGATCCCATGTGAAGAAATCCGCTCCCGGAAGGGTACCAACCTGGCCGGACGGAGGACCCAGGGGTGTGGCACCCGTGTTGGTTCCGCGCATGACGTACTGGGCGGCCGCAGAGTGTGGACCGTGTTCGGTGCGGACCTCGGTGAAGGAAACGTCAGGGAATCCGACGAACAGATCATTCGCCGTCTGGCCAATGGCGGAGCCCGTGACGGGTCCTCCGGTGGTGGGGTCCTCGAAGACCCCTTCTTCGGTGAAACACGCCATGATCGCATCGGGATCGTGAGCATTCCAGGCCGCGAAGTACCGGTCGATTAGTTCCATCCATCATTCTCCTTTGTCCGAACACCTCGATTTGCCTACTGTCGAATTCACTCGACCCGAATGATGCCATCGGATCGCCCCGATCGAGGCGGTAACGATGCTCGAAGGCATTAAATGTCTGGTCGTTGAGGCGTCGGAAGAGAGTGTGGGCCGATGACTCGGATCAGGTCCACTGTGCGCATTTTGGAGGTGGTCCTGCCATCGAGTGCGTGCTGGTCTCCGTCGGAGAATCCCACCAGACAACTCAGCTTCGCCTTGCAAAAAGGGGAGAGACGTCGCGAAATACCTTGTCAGGACCTACCCGCTGCTCGGGGACAAGGATCCACATCTACCCGTTGTGGCATATACGTAGCACAGTGGTGGCATAATCGTGGTATGGCCCGAGTACGACTGAGCACGACCGTCGACGAGCAACTACTTGAAGACGCGCTGGCGAACATTTGACGGCAAGCCTGACTCGTTTGTCATCGATGAGGCTTTGGTCGCGCTGCTCGCACGTCATCGTTCCGCGCAGGTCGACGCGGCCTACGCGGCCTATGACGAGCACCCACTGGCTGAGCAAGACGAGTGGGGCGATCTGGCAACCTTCCGTGAGGCTGCGGGGGCGTCGTGAACTCCATCCCCGCCAGGGGCGAGGTCTGGTGGTGTGAGTTGCCCGAGATCGGCAGGAGGCCCGTTGTCGTGCTGTCACGCAATGCGGCTATTCCATGCTTGCATCGCGCCCTTGTCGCTCCGTGCACGACGACGATCCGCGACCTGCCGAGCGAAGTCATCCTCAATCCCGGCGAGGACCCAATTCCGCGCCAATCTGCTGTCAACCTCGATTCAGTGGAAAGCGTGGCAATCGCTGTTCTGGTTGAGCGCATCGGACATCTCGCGGACGTGAGGATGAACGAAGTCTGCGCGGCACTGGAAATCGCTGTCGACTGCGGCGGCTGACAAGCGACTGCGCCGGCATCACACTGAGCCAGCGGTCAGTGGCGGGCCACGGCCCAGAGGAGGTATCACTTGTGCCCGCTCTAGAGCGCTACACCTGGTCTTACGCAGTAGCTCGTAGCTGTGGCGCCGCGCAGATTGCCAATGATCCAAATGGTCGCATCCTCGCCAACGAAACCGAACGGGCGATCCGCAGCGCGAGGCGAACCCACCCTCGAGATAGCCGGCCGCCGAGGCTACGAAGCTTCGCTCTTTGCGTCAGCCTCAATCGCCTTCTGGTCAGCCTCCATCTTCTTGGCCTGAACCTTTTCGGCGTGCTTCATAGCTGCTTCGACCTTGGACTCCATGTCCGAAACGGCCACGACCACCAACCCGGCCTGCCCTTCGTCAAGTTCTTCTCCAAGTTCCTTCAGGTCGCTCCGGCTCATCCCGGCCGCTGCGTGTCCGGCCAACGAGCCCAATAGCGCTCCACCGCCGCCGGTGGCGAGGAGGAGTCCGCCGCCGATGGCTGCCGCCGGGAACAATGCGATGACCAGCCCGGTGGCCAGACCCACGCCGCCTCCCAATACCCCTCCAACCCGGGTGGGAGTCTCATGCTTCTTCACAATCTTGACCTTGCCGTCGGACTTACGCTCCACGACAGCAGCGTCATAGGCGTCGATCAGCCCGGCCTTTGTGTGCAGGGCGTGGACGGCCTCATAGTCGGACAGGGCGTCATCGACCTTGGCGTAGACGCCGGAAAACACGAACAGCGTATCGAAGGGCATTGGATTCCTCCTTCCGTGGCGAACTCTCGTCACAATAGTCGGTCCACTACGAGTGTGCTCGGGTGCTTCGGCGAGCCGAAAACGTGCAACGGCATGGCAAATTGGGCGTACTGTCCCGACTAATGGCTCGGAGGGTGAGAGAAGATCGCAAGCGGGAGCGGTGGCACTTGGTGCCGATTGTCGGATGGCTCCGCACCTACGATCGCAAGTGGCTCCGGGGGGATCTCGTCGCCGGGATTGCCGTCGCTGCCCTGATTGTCCCGAAGAACCTCGGCTACGCGGGTATCGCGGGCATCCCGTTGCAGAACGGCCTCTATGCCGCTGCTGCCGGAGCCATTCTGTACGCCGTCTTTGGAACGAGCCGCCAGATCTCGACCGGGCCAAGCTCCGGGTTGGCGGCGGTAGCGGCAAGTGCCGTGGTGGCCGCCAAGATCACCGGGACAGCGGACATAGCCTCCTTTGTGGCAACAATCACCCTCGCTTCCGGCGCTCTGTTCCTGCTTCTGGCTGTATTCAAGATGGGGTGGATCGCCCAGTTCCTCTCCCGAGCAGTAGTCACCGGCTTCCTCTTCGGTGCGGCTATCGACGTCGTCATCGGCGAGCTCCCCAAGCTGACGGGTACCAGTGTCTCAGGTTCGAATCCCATCCAGGAACTGCGTTCCTGGATGGGATCACTCGCAGATGTCAGTTGGTCCACCCTGCTCGTCGGAGTAGTCTCCCTGGCCGTCATTTTTGGGTTACGAGTCATAGCACCGCGGATCCCGGGCGCCCTCGTGTTGGTGGTGGGTGGGCTCCTGGCATCACGAATCCTCGATCTCGGTGCCCACGGTGTGGCTCTCGTCGGCAACGTGCCCCGGGGGCTGCCGACCCTGGCCCTCCCGAAGTGGTCGCTCGTGGGCGATCACGCCAGCACCATCGCCCTTGCTGCCGTGGCACTCGTCCTTATCGGTTTCTCGCAGACCGCAGGTGATTCTCGGGCTTTTGCCGCCAAGCACCGGTATCGCATTGACATCAACCAAGAATCGGTAGCTCAGGGGATGTCCAATGTCGGTGCCGGCCTGTTCCAGGGCATGCCCGTGTCCACCAGCCTGTCGGCCAGCTCGCTCAACGATCATTCCGGGGCGCGTACGGGCCTGGCGTCACTGTTCTCCGGGGTCATCGTCCTCCTCACGCTGTTGATTTTGGCCCCACTCTTCTCCAAGCTTCCCAAGCCAGTCCTGGCCGCGCTGATCATCGAGGCGGTTGTCATGGGCATGATGGATCTCCCGGAGATGCGACGACTGTTCCGGGTCATGCGTTTCGACTTCTGGGTTGCCGTTGTGGCCATTGTCGGGACACTCGCCTTCGGAGTTCTTGCCGGCGTCATTATCGGTATCGGGCTGTCGATCTTGTGGCTAATCTCAGTGGCTACTCGACCGTCAATGCCACTACTCGGGCACGAACGGGGTACGCAGGTGTACCGGGAACTCGATGAACACCCCACTGACGAGCAATTTCCTGGAGTTGTCGTCCTGCGACTCGACGGCGGGCTCTTCTTCGCCACCTCGGATGCACTCGAGGATCGCGTTCGTGAGGTGGCGTTGTCGACGCCAGGGATCAGGGGGATGGTGCTCGACTGCGAAGGCATTGATTTCATCGATTCACAAGGTTCGGCAAAATTGGGTGAGGTACTCGAGCTCACCAAGCAGGCCGGGGTCCTTCTTCGGCTCGCTCGAGTCAAACCAGCGGTTGAGGAAGTGCTGAGTCGCGACGGCTTTCTCGACCGTCTCGGCGCAGACCAGACTCATGGGAATGTTCATCGCGCGGTGGAAGCTCAAATCGAACAGACCGGAAAGGATCAAGAGAACTGACTTGACGGCTCTCAAAGTGTTCGAACGAAGCTCGTTTCCCAGGGCATGGCCAGTGCGGACCCGGCGAGCACCGGATCCCGGATGAAGCTCGGATGACATGCTGATCCGATATAACGAGCAAACACTGAAACTGCGATCAAAGAAGGAGATGCTGTGACGTATTGCCTGGCGCTGCGCCTGCGTGAGGGACTGGTGTTCCTGGCCGATACCCGCACCAACGCTGGCGTGGACAATGTCAGCTCCTATAGGAAGCTGCACCTAATCAAGGCTGCGCCTGAAAGGCTCTTCGTGATTGAGTCGGCCGGGAGCCTCGCTACCACCCAGGAGGTGCTTGACAGAATCCACCGGGATCTCAGTGATGAACGAGGTGAGAGCCTCGCCACAGTCGACCACCTATTCGAGGCGGCCCTGTACTTAGGCCGCTTGAGTCGCCAGGTGGCTGAGGACCACCGGGAAGCCCTGACTGCGGTTGGTGCTGACGGAACTGCGACTTTCATACTTGGAGGTCAGGTGGGGCCTGAACCCCCAGACGTTCTACTTGTGTACCCAGAGGGCAACTACATCCGTGCGTCAGACGAACGGCCGTTCCTCCAGATCGGGGAGAGCAAGTATGGCAAGTTCATGCTGGAACTGGCCGTCGAATCGCAAGTGGCAATCGACACGGCCACCTCCATCGCACTCGGATCGATGATGAGCACGGCGCGGGCCAACCTCTCCGTCGGTCCTCCCTACGACGGTTGCGTGTATCTCACTGACTCGTTCGATCCGATTCAATTTCGCATCGAGGGTGATTCGCCTCTCCTCAGGGAGTTGCGGACTACGTGGGAGAGCCAGATGCACATGGCCGTAAACGCCATCCAGCGGATCTCCCAACTCGATTCGACAATCGACCTCCCGTCTGACAACGAGGATCGTTCTACAGGCCCGACTCAACGGTGATACGACCAGTAGCTGCCGCCCTCTGGAGCGCTTCAAAGTCTCGCTCATTTTGGTCGGCGTATGTTGTCGCGAACTCGACGAGCGCCCGGTCGAATGTGGGTCCGCTACCCAGGTAGCTGGCGATGGCAACCCGATCTCCCGAACGGGCATGAGCACGGGCAAGGGCCTGGGCGCAGATGGCGACGTACTTCGTAAGACCTTGGGGAATCGCTCCTTCGATCTCGAAGCTCCCCTTCCAGTCCCTGAGCTGGCGTATGTAGAAGTCCCGTTTCTTTCCGTCAGGCGACTCGACCTGTTCGTACCCGAGGAAGATGTCGCTCGACGCCTGCATCAAATGTTGGCCGGCGACTACTCGGGCACCGTGATTTGCGTAGCCGCTCTTACCCACGAAATCCTCGAGGACGGACGCCTCTGCCTCCTTTGCCTGCAGGATCAGCGGGTCGCCGTTGTCTTTGCCTATCAGCAGGAGCACCCAGGCCCGGGTACCTACGCTTCCCACCCCGACTACCTTGCGGGCGATCTGAATGAACCGAAACTCTTCGAGGAGGTGGCGCCGGTCCGTTTGGAGGCTGTGTCGATAGCCCCGAATAAGCTGGTGGAACGAGTGTTGGAGCGCGTCGCTCACTTCCGGCTGAAACAGCTCCTCGGAGGGAACGATGAGAGGCGGATCGCTCACGAACCGGAGCTCGCCGTCCACCACCCTGGTTAGCTTGTTCAGCGCCTGGAGGCTGTCACGCGTACGGGCTTTGTCGATGATCTTGGCTGTGCGCACCGCCATGTGCCTGTCGGTCTTGGACCCCGTGCGGGCAGCCGTTGTCTCGAGCTCATGAAGGAGACCAGCGACGTCGATGTGGAAATACCAGACATCCATGGTGGAGAGCCCGGCGAGCCGTGCCATCTCGGTGCGGTAACTCGCTCCTACGGCAAGAGCCGCGGCGTCGGCATCCTTCTCTCTGAACCCCCGGTCCCGGGCGGCGATCACTGCGCTCGCGGCAAGGCGTTTCAAATCCCATTCCCACGGTCCGGGAAGAGTCTCGTCGAAGTCGTTGACATCGAACATCATCTTGCGCTCCGGCGACGCGAACAAGCCAAAATTCGACAGGTGGGCATCGCCACAGATCTGGGCCTTCAGCCCAGAACGGGGTGTCTCCGAAAGGTCAGTGGCCATCACGAGGGCTGCGCCCCGGAAGAACGTGAAAGGGGATACCAGCATCCGCCCGTAGCGAATCGGGACTAGCTCAGGCACCCGGGTTTGAGCCTGACGTTCAAGCAGGGCAACTGGATCGGGTCGATCAACCGCAGGATGGAACTCGGCGTGGGACGAGCGCGGGGCCAGAGCACGGGCCTCCTTACCCAATCTCACCCGGTCCTCTGTTGTCAGGTGTCGAATCGTGTTCGTGACGTGGTCTGTCGACATGCTGCCCCCGATCGTGAACTATGTTGCCGCATCTTCATCTTGATCTACTCTCGACCGCCAGTACAGCGTGACGATCTCGTTCGGTCATTCCGGTGCAAAAAGGCACACGGGGCGCGCCCGGATCCATGTGAGACGTCGGCGTGCTGGTGCCGAGCAAGATGAGTGTCCCGGTGCCGGCAACGATGAGACGGGCCCGAACTATGACTGAACCGCACAGCGGTTTGAGAGCGGCGAACCGTTCGCAGAGGTGAAAAGCATGGTGATCGGGGCTCTCATTTCGGGGTTGTCCCCAGAGACGGGGTGTCAACGAGAGTGGGCCGAGTCCAAGCCCCGTGGGTATCAGGCTCTTCCCCCATCCGCCGAAGTAGCTTTTGAGTGGATTCAGGGTCACCTTCTGGCCAAAGCAGGTCAATGAAAGGACGTTCGAATGCTCCGGAAACTTGCCGCAGAACTGCTTGGAACACTCATCCTCGTTTTTGTCGCATGTGGTGTGGCCACCTTGTCGTTCGGCAAGGGGTTTAACTTCGCCGGATTCTCCCTTGCCCACAATCTGTCCGCTGGCATCGTAGCTACGGCGCTTGCCTTTGGGCTCGTCCTCATGGCTCTGGTCTACGTGCTAGGGCCCATCTCGGGGTGTCACGTCAACCCGGCCGTTACCGTCGGTGCACTGCTCACCCGGCGCATCCAACCGGTCGAGGGCGCTCTCTACATGGTCGCCCAGTTCATCGGAGGAATTCTTGGCGCTTTGCTGCTCTGGGGAGTGTTTAGTGCATCGCCCTTCTACAGCCGGACCGTTACCGGCCTAGGAGCAGACGGTTACGGCAAGGCGTCAGACGTCCATATCAGCGTGGGCGGTGCCTTCTTGGTTGAGGTAGTGCTGACCGCCATCTTCGTGTTCGTCATCCTTGGGGTGACATCACGCATCGCCAGCGCCGTGACCGCCGGGTTGGTTATAGGCCTGACCCTAACGTTCGTTCACCTCATCGGCATTCCCCTCACCGGAACGTCTGTGAACCCCGCCAGGAGCCTCGGCCCAGCACTTGTCGTGGGGGGAACGGCCCTGAGCCAAGTCTGGCTGTTCATCGTGGCGCCAGCCGTGGGCGGAGTCGTGGCCGCTGTTATCCATTGGGTCATCTATCCCAAGGAGGCTCCCGAGCCGGAAGAGTCTCTTGACCCGGCGGCCGTCAGCTAGTTCACGGGTGCCTCATCGCCAGTTCCGCCATGGGTGATCGTCATGGTTTCTTGGACGATGAACCTGTGGTTGGTCGAGAGCGAGTTGCGAGGCGGGAGCGCCGCCACATCCCTACAGTGGTAGCACCCGAGGATTCGGTGCACTGATCGCCGGCACGCCACACCAATGACACTGAGGAGCAATAGCCTCTGCCATGGCTGCACAGAATCCGCCCGAGCCCGCGGCGGCCACGCCGGTTGCGAGATATCCGAGACATCGAAGCTCGACTCGGGGTGAATGACGAATCGGCTTCTACTCCGTGGACGGGGAGTCCCGTGAGGTGGACGGTCGACCACCGGGGATCAGATTCCAGGTCATCAATTTTCTAGCGAGCGGCGCGTCAAACCTGTGGTGGAGAACAACGGCTATGGCCGCTGCCATCAGGCCCACTCTGGCATCCCTTTTGAACATCAGTTTGGCGAGGGCAATGACGGTGAGCCCGATCGCGAGATAGGAGAGCGCATAGGCCAGGAGACTCGGCGGAGGGGCGAGATCCATCTGGTCAGGAGGAGGTGTTGATGTGGTCATGATGGCCGCTGACGCTGATCGTTTCGTTTGTCGTGTCTCATTCGGCTGGTACCTCCGAGAGTCTGCCTAGCTCATCCAGGCTTGCGGCGGTGTCTTGAGAACCATCGGAGTGAAGCTGCTTTCGGAACCAGAGGGCGTCGGCCCCGGTCGGAAACTCCTCCACTCGTCCAATCAGTACGTACCCACTCTTTTCATAGAGCTCTTGAGCCTGAAAATCGTACGTGAAGTGGACGGTTTGAGAGCACCCGCGCGCCTCCGCTTCGGCCTCAGCGGCAGCAAGGAGCCGGGTCGCCAGCCCGCGACCCCGGAGGTCAGGATCAACCCAAAGGCTTTGCAACTCGCAACAATCGCCCCACGTCCATCCACTAATGCCCGCCACGACAGTGCCGGCTTCGCGAACGAATATTGCCAGCTCGCTTTCATCGCCAAGCCCCATGGCATTGGATGCCTCTCGACGGATCTGCATTTCGAGGAACTCCACATCCAGCGGGTCCGGTCGGCTCTCGACGTGGAAGTCCACTCGGTTTGACCGGTCAGGCGTCGATGATCTGCTCGATCATGGAGATGTCGTCGAAGTACGTCCTGTAGGACTTGATCTTTCCGTCTCGGAAGTCAGCGACAGTGACGCCAGGAAGGCTGACCCGCCGCCCCGTGGGCTCCAACTCGGCCCCGTCGCCCAGGACCAACGGCCCGGTGTGATCGGCTTCGATGAGCCATTCGGCATACGCCCGGTTGCCCACCTCATCAAGTCCACGGAACATGATGACGACATTGGAGAACGCTATCTCACGGAGAGCGGCGAGGGCGGCAAGGGCAGGGAGTCCCGAGATGGATGCGTACGGCGACCAGCCCACGACATCGTCGGTGAATAGCGAGCCCAGATCAATGGACTCGCCACCACTCACCTCGGCCTCGAGGGCCTTCAGGAGCACATCTTTGCGAGATTCAGACAATTGAGATACCCATTTCTGTTGCGGTCAGCGAGCTCAGAACTTTCGGTGCTCAAGATATCTTGAGCAGGCGGTCCTCAGGAAGCGAGAACTTGTGCTTTGGCGGTGGCGAACTCCTCGTCGGTCAGCGCGCCCGAGGAGTGAAGCTGGGCGAGGTGCTCGATCTGGTCAGCCGCATCCGCCGGCGCTGGTGCTGGGGTTGGTGCGTACGAACTGTCGTCGTACTGATCTTGAGCCTGCTTGTTTGCCCGGTGATGAGCTATGGCTCCTCCCGCCACAGCCCCTGCAACAAGACCTCGGCGTCGTGCCCGTCGTCTCATGCCCATGGGAGCTCCCTTCCGACCCGTCGGGTCATTCCGCTGTCACCAGCACCTTAGATTTCGAATTGGCGCAGCGCCAGAGCTGTTCGCGCAAGGGCGCCACGGTTGATGCCAATCTGGCGCCAATCTGGCGCCAGATTGGCATCAATGGTCGCCAGAGTAGGCGAGGACTGTTGACGCTGCCGAACAACTGGCAAATACTAGTGTGAGGGTGATTTCCATCCTCCTTTGGACAGACAGGGGAGATCATGGCGGAGCGGGGCACCGGTTGGGTGTTGTTCGCCGGAATCATGTTGATTCTCGGCGGGATCTTGAAGGTCTTCGATGCGATCTGGGCATTTCGCTACCACGGCGTGCTTCCGTCGAATCTTGAGGCAGCCATCTTCGGTCACAGCTTGAAGACCTATGGCTGGGTGGACCTGGCCATCGCCGCCATTCTGATCATTTGCGGATTTCTCGTTGCCGGGGGGTCACAGATCAGTCGTTGGGTTGGCATAGTGGCCGGAGCTATCGCCGGCATCAGCGCCATTTGGTGGATGCCCTACTACCCGGTGTGGAGCTTCGTCTACATCTTCATCGCGGCACTGGTGATCTATGCGTTGGCTGTCTACGGTGGACATTCGGTTCTCGTCGACGATTGATCCGAGTATTAGATGTCGAAACCGAACGAAGACGAGCCGCGATCTCCCCGCAGGTGCCCCGTATGCGGAGATAGCGATGTGCCTCATCTGGTTGTACGTGTGGGCACGATCGCCGTCAGCGGGCTCAGCTGGCGGTGCCGGTCATGTGAGCGAGAGTGGTCTGACACCCCGCTGGCTGAGTCGCCGGTCCAAGGCAATCCGCGATAGCGGTCCCTGAGTCACCAGTGGTCATATGACTGTCGCGCACCGTAACAACCCCCAGGACCCAGATGTAACAACCCCCACGAAAGGAACCTCCTAGTGCTTGCCTACACCTATCCGTTGGCTGACTTCTTCTGGACGATGCTTGAGATCTTCATGTTTGTCATATGGATCTGGCTTCTCGTCGTGGTCTTCAGCGACATCTTCCGCAGTCGGGACATGGGCGGCGGAGCTAAAGCTCTTTGGGTCATCTTTGTCATCGTCCTCCCCTTCTTGGGAGTCTTCGTCTACCTCATCGCACGTGGCGGGAAGATGCACGAACGGGCGGTCCATGACGCGGTTGACCAGAAGCAAGCCTTCGATGCACACGTTCGTCAAGTCACGAGCTCTGGAGCTGCCGACGAGCTAACCAAGTTGGCCGCATTGAGGGACCAAGGTGTACTTACGGACAGCGAGTTTGCCGACCAAAAGGCAAAGCTATTGAGCTGACGATGGGTCGAGTCCAGTGGCCGGAACAACGGCATGTTCGGGGTGCCGGCCGATGCTAAGCCAGCCTTCACCGGCCCATCCCAATATTGACGACCGCCAACAGGCTTGCCGGTGATGGGGTTGAGGCGGTGCAGGGGAGCACTACAGCTGGTGAAGGAGTAGACCTCCTTGAGCGCACCCGCACCCGGCAGGGTGGGATGCCCAATGTTCTCGCCCGGTCTCGCCCGTATCGACCGGGCCAGATCGACATACCGGGGCGCTAGCCATCACAGGCCGGACCAGTTTGTCGTGCGTTGGATATTGAGGCTGGTACGGGCCGACCGTCCTTCGCATGGAAGTTGAATCGTCATGGTCTTGGTCCACTCGTCAGGTCAGGCTACGAGTGGCGCGTGTTTCATTCGACGCAGCCGATCTCGTAGGTGCACCGAGGTCTCAACTTAGTGACGAACGGCGGTGCTTCGCTTAGATTGTCCTAGCCAGCAAGGACCCCGTTCGAAGCGTATTCGTAGTGGGCGGAACGCCTTTCCGACCAGCCAGTCGCCGTTGGCTCTCGGAGCCGGACGGTGATACGGCCGCCCGCGACCATCGCTCCGTCCAGGTGGACGACCTCGTAGGCGTTCGCTGTGCCCCGGGTGCGGTGACTGATCGTAGTACCAGCGACCAGGGCAAGTGCCTGGCGGTGGGTACCCGGCCCGTCGAGGTCTACGACATTTGCTGACGGCGTGTGAGTATGACCGGACAGCAAAATGGCCACGTCGGCCTCAGCGCAAGCGCCAATGAGTGGGTCGCGCCCGACCAGTCCGGACAGATTGTCAGGTAGGACCGGATGATGCGTGACCACGAGCCGCCACGCGGTTTGGGGAGCGTTCCTAAATGCGGCTCGCAGCAGCGCCACCTGTCGGGGCGACACGTGACCGGCCTTCCATCGCCAGGCGGGCATCGTATCGAGCCCGACGGCAACCAGAGTCGGGAGAACGACGACCGGGTCGAGATCTCTGGAGATGAAGCGCTCATAGCGTCGGGTCTCCGACAGGAATCGTTGAGGCAGATTGATCAGCGGGAGGTCGTGATTGCCCACAACGGTGAGGACGGCGGCGGGCAGTCGATCGATGAACGCCCTGGCCTGCTCGAACTGGCGGGGCCGTGCCCTTTGCGTCAGGTCTCCGGATATGACGATTAGGTCGGGCCCCACGCTCGAGATGTCGGCCAGCAGCGACTCCACGATGTCCGAATGGTGGGCACCGAAATGAAGGTCGGAGAGATGGACTACGACCGGCATGAGTGCACTATCGCATGCCAGTCGGCGAGTCAGTGTGCGGACCCCCGGATTCCCGGTCCTTTCGTCGTCGTCCGTTGCCGGTGGGACGCATGGAGGCGGAGAATACCTTGGCGATGGCGGCCAACCACACCATCGTCGCCAGGCTCCCCGCTATCACATCGGTGGTCCAGTGGACCCCCAACTCCACGCGCGAGAACCCGACTGCCGCGATCACCAGGCAGGAGAGGGTCACCGTCACAGCGCGAATCGTACGCCGCAAGACGAAGAGGAACGCCATGAGCGAAGCGGTGACACATACGAGCGTGGCGTTAGCGGCGTGACCTGACGGGAAGGAGGCTCCGTGGGCGGCAACCAGCCAGAGGTCCTTGGGGGGTCGTGGGCGGCCGACCGCGTACTTGATGAGATTCACCGTGACGTACTCTCCAGCCCAGGCCACGATAAGCAAGAGGAGGTACCCGATCGCCATGCGCTTCGCCAATGTCAATACGAGCACGACAGCAACGGTGACCGCGACAGCCAGCCATGAGCCGAGCCACGTAACCGCCCTCATCACGGCATTGAGCGACGGAGTCCGGTGATCGACCACCCAGTGCGTGACACTTCGATCGAAGTCCGCCAGGGCGGGGGAGTGCACAACGAACTGACCGACTCCAAATAGCACTGCCGTTATGCCGATCCATCCGAGTGCCAGGAGGCACGTGCGAGACGCGATCCCCTGCGTCGACAGCGAGTGCGACGGCACACTGTAAAGCTACCGGACCCCGGTTGACGCCGCAGTGCGCCTTGGGAGTCCTTTCCGACGTAGTCGAACCAACAGCCGTGGGGTGGGAATAATGACCGAGACGGGTCGCCGGCCGGCCGGTATTGTGGGTCGAGAGTGCAGATGCCAATGACGACAACTTCCAACTCGATCAGTAGCCGCGAACGGGCCTGCGCCCTGGGCTCGTTGGCATGTGGAATTCTTCTCACGTTGGTGCTGGTGGCGTTCGTCGTACGGAACGTCGGTTTCCTCGTCCTGGCCTTGGTCGGACTCGTTCTGACCGCCGCTGGGGCCTGGTGGGCGATCACCGAACGGATGCCACGGAGGGCAGTCGGACTTGTCGGGGTCGCCCTCGGCGTGGGGGGGATCGTGGTGGCATTGTTCCGCGCTACACCCCAGGGCGACAATGTGGCCTGGAGGTTGGTGGGCGTAGCCCTGCTCCTGGCGGGCGCCGTCGGCCTCGGGCGAGCGGCGATGGTTCACGCTCTTCACGCTTACGACTCACTGCGTCTGGTAACAGTAAGCCGACCTCAACATCCGGTGCTCCTGTGCAACCCCTGGTCGGGTGGAGGCAAGGTGGAAAGGTTTGGCCTGGCAGAGTTGGCCACCGAGTTCGGGGTCGAGGTTGTCATGCTCGACCACGGCCTCGATCTCGCTGATTTGGCACGCGATGCCATCGCCCGAGGGGCCGATTGCCTCGGGATGGCGGGAGGGGATGGCTCCCAAGCGTTGGTCGCCTCCATCGCCATCGCGCACAACCTACCCTTCGTGTGCGTTGCTGCCGGTACTCGAAACCATTTCGCCCTCGATCTCGGGATCGACCGCGAGGACCCCCGACTGAGCCTGGACGCCTTCCGCGACGGGATAGAGCGGCGCATTGACTACGCCACAGTCGGTGAACGGTTGTTCGTCAACAACGTGTCGCTCGGTGTCTATGCCACCATCGTGCAGGAGGATGGATACCGGGAAGCCAAGTCGGAGACCACGAAGGCGCTTCTTCCTGAGATGCTGGGTCGCACTCAGGAGCCGTTCGACCTCCAGTTCATCGACCCGAACCAAGGAGAGGTGGATGGTGCGTTCCTGATCCAGGTATCGAACAACCCCTATGTGCTCGGAGCGACTCTGGATGCTTCGCAGCGCCGGCGGCTCGATACCGGGATGCTCGGCGTCGTCGCCATCTCGGCGAGCACCGGAGCCGAGGCCGCACAGATCTTCGCCCTGTCGACGCTTGGGCAGCGGCGCCGAAGCCGTCACTGGCACGAATTCACGGTGGAGCAGTTCGAGGTACGGTCGAGGGCCGGGAAGGCCTACGCAGGAATCGACGGCGAGGCACTCGAACTGGCCACCCCACTCGAGTTCCGGATCCACCCTGGAGGATTACGCCTACTGGTTGCCAAAGGGAACATTGCCGCTGCAGAGCAGCGTCGGGCCCGAGACATCTCCGCACGCGACCTGGTGGCCATCGCCCGTGGGCGGAACCCGTTGGCCGGTACGGATCGATAGCTCGATCAACGTCCGAAGGCCGCGTTGATCCATTCCGGCGAGTCGGGATCCGGAAGTCAGTAGG
Organism: uncultured Acidimicrobiaceae bacterium; assembly: GCA_963737625.1. Classification (GTDB taxonomy): domain Bacteria; phylum Actinomycetota; class Acidimicrobiia; order Acidimicrobiales; family RAAP-2; genus Bog-756. Next base: position 2,014,498 of record CAVTTK010000002.1, on the reverse strand, counting down.
GGGCTGGGATGTACCGCAGTGAAGCGTTCGCCTGGAGAGTGTCATCCGTTAACTCTCGATCCGGAAGTTCGACGGCTTCGTGTTCAAACGGCGTATAGGGAATGCGGCCAAGTAGGTGGGAGATAATGTTGAGTCTGGCCCGCTTCTTGTCATCGGAGTGGGCGATCCACCAAGGAGCCCAGGCAGTGTCCGTAGCTGCGAACATGTCATCTCTGGCACGCGAGTAGTCGGTCCAGAGCCGGTAGGACTTGAGGTCCATCTCGGACAACTTCCAGATCTTCCGAGGGTCGTCGATCCGGCTCTTGAGCCGCCGGGTCTGCTCGTCGGGGCTGACTTCCAACCAGTATTTGATCAGCAGTATGCCCGAGTCGACCATTGCTTTCTCGACGGCCGGAGTGAGCTCCAGGAAGCGCCGAGTATCTTCGGGAGCACAAAATCCCATCACCCGGTCGACGCCGGCACGGTTGTACCAGCTGCGGTCGAAAATGACGACCTCGCCGGCCGCGGGGAAGTGCGCCATGTACCGCTGAATGTACATCTGTGATTCTTCGCGCTCCGTCGGTGCTGGTAATGCAATCACGCGGAATACTCTGGGGCTGACTCGCTCCGTGATGGCCTTAATCGTGCCACCCTTACCAGCGGTGTCGCGACCCTCAAACACGATGCAGACCTTGGCACCGGCACGCTTGACCCACTCCTGGACGGCAACGAGCTCAGCGTGTAGCTGCCGCAGTTCGTGTTGGTATTGCTTCTGCTTCATCCTCGGGAGAGGAGGGGACATCGCCGCACTGTCACCTTTGAGACCTGCGTTGCCGCCGAGTTGGCCGGCCACGGTGGGGGTCTCTGTGGCAGGGTCGCTCTGTGCGGAACTCGTGTGATGCTTCTTCTTATTCATCAGGGCATCTCCGTCCGGTTCCGTCCTCACCTCTCACTCGGGAAGCCCATCACGACTGAGCCTCACCGTCAATCGAAAGCCAAGCAGAAGGGGGTGTCCATGGGCCATAGTGGACGCTGACGTCGGGCGCTTCGGGTGGAGGTGCAGTGGTCATTCTCGGGTCTAGTTCGGCCAAGGCGCACATGGCACGCTGGATTACCCGTCGCCGGCCAGCGACGGGCCGACGGAAGCAGACGTGAATCGGTTCATGGGCCGCTGGGCCCCCGGTGTCGTGACCCTCCGCGGTTACCAACGCGGATGGCTTCGACCGGACTTGGTCGCGGGGTTGGTCCTAGCGGCGATCCTCGTGCCCCAGGGCATGGCCTATGCGGAGCTAGCCGGGCTTCCTGCGGTCACTGGCCTCTACACGACGATCGCCTGCCTCGTGGCCTATGCCCTGTTTGGGCCATCGAAGGTCCTGGTCTTGGGGCCCGACTCATCTGTCTCGCCGCTCATCCTGGCAGCCATCACTCCACTTGTCGTCACCAATGACCCGGCAAGTGCGATCGCCCTCGCCGGAATGATGGCGGTGATGGTCGGACTGATCGAGATCGGGCTGGGGGTGGCCAAACTCGGCTTCGTCGCCGACCTGCTATCCGTCGAGGTCCGCGTGGGCTATCTCAATGGCCTGGCCATCACGATCATCGTGGGGCAACTGCCCAAGCTCTTCGGATTCTCCACCAATGCCGACAACTTCATCGATGAGGTTCGCTCATTCGTCAGTGGGCTCGACCAAACCAACCGGACTGCGTTGGTAACCGGCCTCTGCGTCTTGGCAGTACTGCTGGTCCTTCCGCGGATCACCAAGCGGGTGCCCGCAGTCCTGGTGGCCGTGGTGGGTGTGACCGTTGTCTCGGCGGTCCTCGACCTGGCCGCCCACGGCGTGAAAACGGTCGGCACCCTTCCTCGGGGTGTACCCGTGCCTGCCTTGCCCTGGACCAAATGGTCTGACATCGGGCCACTTCTCGTTGGCGCCGTGGGTATTACGCTCGTATCGCTGACCGACACCATCGCCACCGCTACCAGCTTCGCCGCCCGGCGGGGCGACGAGGTCGACCCCGACCAGGAGATGGTGGGAATCGGGACCTCAAACATCGCCGCAGGCTTCTTTCAGGGCTTTGCTGTCTCCGTCAGCGGGTCTCGCACGGCGGTGGCCGACCAGTCCGGGTCCAAGACCCAGATGACCGGTTTGGTCGGAGCTGCCTTGGTCGGGGTCCTACTCCTGTTTCTCAACGGGCTCCTGGCCGACCTGCCTCAGACCGCCCTGGCTGCCGTCGTCATAACCGCGGCCCTGTCGCTCACGGATTTTGGGTCCCTTCGCCGTTTCGCCGAGGTCCGCCCATCATCGCTCGCTGTGAGCTTGGTCGCCATGTCTGGTGTCATCCTCCTAGGCGTTCTGCAGGGGATAGTCGTGGCCATCGTCCTCATCGTCTTGTTGTTCTTCCGACGAGGGTGGTGGCCCCACGGTGCCGTCCTCGGCGAAGTGCCGGCCCTGGGAGGATGGCACAGCACCACCAGGTACCCGGAAGCCAGCGAACTGCCGGGCATCGTGGTGTACCGATGGGAGGCGCCACTGTTCTTCGCCAACAGCGGACAGTTCCGAGATCAGGTCCGGAGGTTGGTGCGCGAGCGGAACCCTGCCTGGATCGTCCTGCAATGCGAAGCGATCACGGACATCGACGTCACCGCCGCCGAAATGCTCAAGGTCCTGGACGAGGATCTCAATGATCACGGCGTCCACCTGGCCTTTGTGGAGTTGCGTGATCGTCTCCAGGAGTTGATCCGTCGTTACGACCTCCATACCACGCTCGACCAGGAGCACTTCCACCCAAGCCTTGATCTCGCACTGGAAGCGATTGGTACCAGGGCGGAGGACGATCCCGAATCGTCGGGCGAGGAAATGGCCCCCTGATGAGCGACGCTCCTGACTCCCCGACGGCAGGCCAGGGCGACGGAAATCCGCGTGTGGCCTTCCTCCTGGCCATGGCCATGTTCGTCCTGGTGGTGGACACATCACTGATGAATGTGTCGATCTCCTCTGTCGTCAAGGACCTTCACACGACGGCAAGCGGCGTCCAGTCGGCGATCGCTTTGGAGGCACTCGTGTCGGCGGCGTTCATCCTGACCAACTCGAAGCTGGGCGACCTCATCGGTCGCCGTCGCGCCTACGTGATCGGTCTGCTCGCCTATGCCATTGGCGCCGTGGCCATGACGCTCGCCCAGAATCTGAACACCATCATCATCTTCTGGGCCATCATCGGTGGACTGGGCGCTTCCCTGTTGCTTCCGGCGATGCAGTCCCTTATTCACGGCAACTTCACTGGGGGTGCTCAAAAGAAGGCTTACGCGCTTGTCGGCGCGTCTGCGGCCGTCGCTGCTGCCGTCGGTCCGCTGCTCGGCGGTTTCCTCACGACCTACCTGTCGTGGCGGGTGGGGTTCGGGCTCGAGGCACTCGTGATCGTCGTGGTGCTGACTCAAATCCGCCTGGTCAAGGACGTCCCCTATACCGGTCCACGAGAGATCGACCTCGTCGGGGCGGTTCTCTCCATCGTGGGTATGGGTGGCGTGGTACTCGGCATCTTGGTGTGGCAGGAGGGAGGTAAGTACGTCGGACTCCTCATAGGGCTGGGCGCCGTGACCCTGGCCGCGTTCGCCTACTGGCTGGTCCACCGCAAGCGCCAGGAAAAGCCCACGCTATTGGATCCCGACCTCTTCAAACATCTGAACTTCCGAATCGGCGTTTCTCAGCAGATGCTCCAGCAGATCACCCTGGGCGGCGCCATGATCGTCCTCCCGCTGTTCCTGCAGATGACCCTTGAATACAATGCGATGCAGGCGGGGCTCTCGCTGGCGCCACTGTCCCTGTCGATGTTTGGCATGGCGATGCTTGCCGGCCGAAAAGCGGGAAAATGGCGCCCTGCCCAGATCGTCCTCGCCGGGTTCGCATTGAGTGCTATCGGATTGGGAGCGATCATTCCCCTGGTGCCGAGAGTGGACTCGGGGTGGTATCTGGTGATCCCACTGGTTGTCGCCGGGTGCGGTCTAGGCATGCTCGTATCGCAGCTGAACAACTTCACGCTTGCCCCGATCAGCGAGGACAGGGTGAGCGAGGCCGCGGGTGTGAACTCGGCGGCGGGCTCGTTCGGGCTGTCCTTCGGGCTCGCCGTGGCCGGCGGTGTGATGCTCTGGGCCCTGGCGCTGAGCTTCACCCATCAGACGGAAGCCAGCGCCGTGATCCCATCAGCCCAACAACAGCAGATCTACACGGAGATGGAGCATGATGCTGAGATCATGAGCAACACCCAGCTGCAGCAGCAGATCGTCGACGAACCCAAGCCCGTCCAGGATGAGATCCTGGCCATCAACACCCACGCCAGGAACGTGTCCCTCCAGATAGCACTTCTCATCCCGGCGCTTGCTTCATTGCTCGGGTTGGCCAACGCGTTCCGGATGCTTCGGCTGCCGGACATCACCCCTACCGCAGACATCGACGGGGTGGGCCTCGGGTAGCCAATCGTAGGGAAGGTTGCCCGTCGTAGGGAAGGTTGCCCGGCCCATCAGGACCAAAGCCACTCATACAGCAGATTCCTCTGATGTGCTCTTCGAGTGGATGGGCAATCCGAGAAGTGTCACGCTGTCAGCTTGTCGATGCGCTCGACCTCCTGCTGAGTCGCCATCGCCCGCCAGGAGTGATCGCTGGCCATCGCCAGATCAACCCCTGTTGACATTGCTGAGCAATTGGCAAACAATCCAGTTGGGCGAGCAGCGACTCGTCGGGTGGAAACATGACTGGGGGAAGGCGATGGAAGAGCGCGGCACCGGTTGGGTGATGTTTGCGGGGATTATTCTGATTTGGGGCGGGGTCATGAAGGTGTTCGACGCCATCTGGGCGTTTCGCTACCACGGCGTACTTCCATCCAATCTCGAGGCAGCTATCTTTGGTCACTCCCTGAAGACATATGGATGGGTGGACCTAGCCGTGGCAGCCATCTTGATCATTTGTGGCTTCCTGGTGATCAGCGGATCATCGGTCGGTCGCTGGGTGGGCATCGTTGCTGCTGGGATAGCGGGAATCAGCGCCATTTGGTGGATGCCGTACTACCCTGTATGGGGATTCGTCTACATCTTTATTGCCGCTCTGGTGATCTATGCGCTGGCCGTCTATGGAGGCCGATCGGCGGCGATCGGCGACTGACGGTTGAGGGAGGGGCCGACAGGGATCGACGACGAGATGTCGTTCCCGTGGGCGTGCCCCCTTCGTGGTGAATTGGATGTGCCAAATCGTTGTGCGCTCGGGTGACATCAGCGGACATAGCCTGCACTGTCAATCGTGCGGTCGGGATTGCTCCGATCGACCGGAGCAGCCGCTCATCATGGGACCGACCCAATGATGGTTCTCGCTGCGTAGCCTCCCTGCTTCGGGGCTAGGCCTCGAACTATCGCGTAGGGAATTGGGCATTGTTGGCAGCAAGCTGCGTGGCGGCGCGTCCCTCTAAGGTTCCGAGGACCCTCGCAGATCTGCTGCTCCGGTTGGAGGATACTGTTCGAGCGGTGGCATTCCCTCGGACGACTGGGGCGGCCCGGCTCCGGCCAACAAGAGGATGCCGATGAGGACGACGCCCAGGCCTACCACTGCCGGAATGGGTCGAGCTCCGCTCGATGTGAGGCTCTCGCCGAAGACGGTTGCTCCGAAGACCACACTGCCGAACAAGGTCACAGCGTTGCTCGAGGCCATGGCCGGGGCGAGAACCCCGGTCTTGAGTGCAGACTGCTGGAGGACGAAGCCGACGAGGGCGGAGGCGACGAGTACGTAGATGGTCCAGCTGGCCAGAACAGCAGAGAGCCCCTGGCCCACCACGGCCACGAACACTTTGGTCACCGCGGATTGGAGGGCAAATGCGACGCCCGCCGCCGACCCAAAGAGAAGAGCTCTGGTGGCTCCGTGACGCCGCCTGCCCAGCCCCCCCAACAGGGCGACAATGGCGATCGCTGAGAGTCCGGCGGACCACCAAGCGGAAGCGGGTGGACTGGACGTCCCTCCTGACGGCGACCCCACCGAGAGAAAGAGAATGATGCCTGCCGTGATCGCCGCCGCTCCGCTCCACACCCGCTTGCTCGTCGCTTGGCCAGTTATGCGCCTTCCGAGCGGCAGTGCGATCACGAGACTCATGGTGGTGAGCGACTGCACCACGATTAAGGACCCAGTGTCGAGGGCCAGAGCCTGAAGTACCCAGCCGGCCCCTTGGCTGGCCGCCCCAGCGATCCATACCGGCCGGCGCAGTATTTGATACAGAAAATGCGGATCGTCACCTTCGGCGGGTGTCTCGAGGGTGCCTTTTTGTTGGAGAACGTTACCGAGGGCAAACGCGAAGGCGGCTAGCAATGCGAGGACGGTGGCCTTCACTGTCTACCTCCAAGCTCGTCGGGAGGGGCAACCTTGGTCTCACTCCGACAAGGACTTCACACCGCCAGAACTAACTGCGTCAGCCGGGATCCGTACGCAAATGCTACCGAGGCAGGACTAGGCCCGGTGAACTCGGTTTCAAACGGTACGTCCATGCAACATTGATCGTCCCGAACTTACGCCGACTGAAACACTGTGAACCAACCAAGAAGAGCCGCTCCACCTCAGTGGATGTCGGTGCGGTGTTTCGTAGCCGGCCGGATGTGGGCTCGCTCCACCTCCAACGCCCGACCTAGCCCGAAGGTGTCAGGATTCATATCTCCCGACCTCAGCCGCGCTCAGGCTGATAGTGGGCGGTGCCGGCGCGGTTTCCGATAGCGGGGGACTAGGGCGCGGTTCAGGAGGGCGTGGATATGCCCGTACCCGGTGGTCGCGGGCAGACAGTCAACCCGCTAGCTCTTCGGTCAGCAGCTCGAGGGAGCTGTGCAACTGGGCGAAGCGCGGCGGCCCCAAGATCTCTGCGATCCGCGACTGAGCGGCTCCCGCTGCGGCATAGATTGTCTGCTCGAGCCGCCGCCCCTTGGAAGTGAGTCGGATGACGCGGGCCCTTCCGTCGGCGGAATCGGGTACGCGCACTAGGTACCCGCGTCCTTCCAGATGCCCGATCAGGTCGTTGACCGACTGTTTCGTGATCCCCGTCCGGTCGGCCAGTTGGCTTGGACGTACTCCCTCGAGGCCCGGATAGCGCCAGAGCCCGACGTGCGCGGGGTTGAGATCGTCGAATCCTGCGGCTACGACGCCCGCAAACAGCTGATCACGGACCCATTGCCAGACGCCCCGCAGCATGGCGCCGACGTACGGGCTTGGCTGGCTGTTGGAGTGGCCGACGGAGTCGCTTGACATAGTAGTAAGTTTACCATACGATCCAATGGTAAGGGAACCGGACTACCGGATCCGAGACGGGCTCCAATCAGGAGGTGGCCGAAGTGACAACCGCAGTCGTTGACTCCCCCGAGAACGAAGAGACGGTGGCCTGGTGGTTTCTCGACACCTTGGTCGTTGAGCACCGCTGTGCACCCGAGATGGACACTGTCGTGCTCGAGATGACCTTGCCAGTCGGCTCGGCCCCCCCGTTGCACGTCCACGACGACCTCGACGACACCTGGTACGTCCTCGAGGGTCAGATGGTCGTGCGTTGTGGCGACGAGGAACTGCTCGTCGGAGCCGGGCACTGGGTGTCCATGCCCCGCGGTGTGCCGCACACGTTCATGGTGGTTGGTGAGTGCGAGGCGCGGATTCTGCTCGTGCACGACAATTCCAGTTTCCGCGATCTCATCCGAGACATTGGCACTCCGGCCGCGGAGCATGTCGTGCCAAGTCAGCCAATGTTTCCGCCCACGGACGAACTAGCCCGCATCGCTTCGTCCCATGACCTCAGGCCAATCGGGCCTCCCATGAGCGCGGACGAGAGTCACTCGGTCCTGGCGGCTAGTTGATCCACCGTGGCATACGTGCGGTCGGCACCCGTTTGGGAGCCCCACCATGCCCTGCCTAGCGGGAGACTAGGGCGCGGTGCAGGAGGGCGTGGATATACCGCATACCCGGCAGCTACGTCCCCTGAACTGAGTGAGGCAGGACCGAAGTCCCGTCTCCCTCTCAGTGCTTGTCGCTGTGCGCCCTGATGATCAGATGCGTATCTATCGTGAACTAGATACCCTCGATCCCTGTGTACAGGCCGGACGAGAGCATTTCGGCTGAAGCCGCTAGCAACTGCTTCTGTCCACAACGACTGCCACTCAGAGTCATCCGCCAGCGGATCGATGACTGACCCATAGATAGACCCCGACTCAAAGGTCAACATATAGACGATCGTCATGGTCTCACCGCCCGCTTGCGTTTGGGCCACATTTACGGCCGCCCCGAGACGCTCATGTGTGACCTCGGCTTTAGAGACCTGACCGATGAAGGCGTCCAGCTTGTGAGGATCTGGTCACCAGCTGGCTACATGTGATACTTGCGCCACTGTTGATTCCGCCCTTCGGTAGCAATTGGTCCGCGCTCTACGGACTGACGACGAGTGTTGTACCTATTCCTGGCACTCGCATCAGGAGTTCACTCGACCCGCTTAGCCACGGCCGAGAGCCGTCCCGTCCCCGGGGGTAGGTCGGTCCGACCAACGTGGTGTTGCAAGGATATGCGTGCTTGCTCGAAGGTCAGAACCGCCTGTAGGGATCCCGATGGCTCGCGGAGAACCGGTCACCGCCAGCGTTTCACTGGACCAAATGGCTGTGGGATGGTCGCTCAGTGGGGAGCCGAGATCCTGTATCCCATGATGCGGGCAGCCGCAATCATTCCTTCGTCATAGGTGACGATCTCGCCTAAGTCTTCCCCTAGGCGTCCCGCGGTGGCTAAGTGGATGGCGTCTAGCGATCGAAGCTCCTCCGGTAGAAGTGACCCGGCGAGATTCAGTACTCGATCGCTGACACGCACGAGGTCGATTCGCTCAAGGACTCGACGGCCCGCCGCTAGTGCTTTCTCACCGCCTGGGAGCAATGCCCGGAGCACCTCTGTTCGCGCAAGCGCGCTCGATACGAGAGGGCGTCGCCGTCTGAGGTGGTTTCGGAGCGCGTCCGACTCGGCCTCGCGGACGGCGAGTTTGACGATGGCGGAGGAATCCAAGTAGCTGGCCGCCACGTGGTCAGCGTTCTTCACTGCGCAGCCGTCGGAGGGTTGAGGATGGTGACTCGATAGTGCTCGGCAGCGTTGTGGGCTCGGGGAGATCGTCCAAGTCAGCCGAAGCTGAGTCGATCTCTCCGGCAGAGCGCAGTTGTTCCAGTGGGGTCCCGTCGGGAAGTGGAGTAAGCCTCGCAACGGGGCGTCCTCGATCAGTAATCTCGACGGTCTCGCCCTTTTCGACCAGCCTGAGCAGTTCGCTGGCTCGCTGCCGCAGCTCTCGAACACCCACAGAAGTCATGTATTACTTGTAGCACATTCGAGGAGGCGATTCAACTTCGACTCACAGAACGTCCCCGAACCTCCGACCTCAGCCTTAGGGAGGCGATTCGGACGCCGTGCGAGGGCTCGGCACCGCCCCCGTTTCGCCCATGTCGATGTTCTGACGTTCCCTCACTGAACGGCGATCAGCCCCAAGCCCTAGCCGTCCCTCTCATTCTTTATTCAGATCCGTCGGGCGGTGTCATCGGCGGAACTCGAACCTGCAATGTCATACCTTCATGTAGCACCGTGGATGCTACAATCTCTGTTATGACCCGGATCGGAGTGCGAGAACTACGCCAACACGCCAGCCGCTACTTAGAGCAAGTGAAGGCTGGCGAAGTTGTCGAGGTCACGGAGAGGGGCAAACTTGTTGCCCTTTTGGTGTCACCGTCTCCCGCCATTGCCGGAAGGGATCAGCTCATCGCTGCTGGCCACCTCATGCCGGCAAAGAGCATCTTCCGATTGCCAGAGCGCCGACAAATACTTCGAGGAGACGTGACGGGAACGGAAGCCCTCGCTGAACTGCGTAGCGATCGACTCGCGTGATCTACTTGGACACCTCGGCACTGGTGAAGCTGGTCTTCGAAGAGTCCGAGAGCGCCGCCTTGGCTGATTGGTTGACCGATAGGGGAGACGTGCCGAAAGTAAGCAGCGACCTTTCGACAGTTGAGCTTCTCCGAACATGTCGGAGGATCGACGAAAACGCGGTCGAGGGCGCCAGTTTGTTGCTCGGGGGCATCGACCTACTCCCCATGGATCGTGCCATCGTAGAGATGGCAGCGTCCCTCGTCCCGACCGAACTGCGGAGCCTTGATGCAATCCATCTGGCAAGTGCGTTATCGGTAAAGACTGAGCTGACCGTCCTCGTGGCCTACGACGCTCGGCTCTGCTCGGCCGCCTCAGATGCTGGCATTGAAGTGGCCACTCCCGCCTGAGCAGGATGTCAGGCGAGCATCGCGCCTTCCGAGCCGTCCCGTTCGATCAGTCCGTAGTGGTTGCTGGCCAGTGCAACCAGAGCAAGCCAATGTCGTAGGAACTCCAGACTTCAGCCTACGACCTCAGTCGTTGGCGAGCTGAGATGCCATCGGAGAGCCGTTCACGGTGGACGAGGCTCTTGCCTCTCCGATGATCGAGTCTCCCATCGTCCCCGAACACATAGCACGGACGTCGTGGCTTGGAAACACAGCGCTGAGGCCGAATCATATTCCGCGCATGGGAGAGGGTGACAGCAAGGCTTAATGGCTACCCAATTGAACCGATATCGCCGAACCGGTGACGTCATCAGCGGCGTCCTTATCAAACGTCAACGGCGTTGCCTGTGTTTGGCCCGCCTTCAGCGCGAAAGCTTGAATCACCGGTCCTTCTCGATAGCTGCCGCCAAACAAATCGCTTCCTGTTGGTGACCAGGTTGCCCAACCTGCGGGTTCCCCGATCTGAATGACCGTATTGGTGATGAGCTCGACCGAACCGGTGTCCGGGTTCACGAGTACGAGTTGGGCGTTCGGCCAATCATGAGGCCGATACGCCGACACGAACGCGGCGAGCCGTCGGCCATCGGGCGAGAATGCTCCCCCGCCCAAGAAGTTACTTCCGAACTCCACTACCTCCGGTCCATACTGCTGAACCGCCGACGAGAATACTCCGCTCAGCGGACTGGAAATGAGGCGGGTCGTCATCGTTGCCGTGTCGGTAATCGCCAACCGGTTGAGATCCGCTCCGGCACCGCTGCCATCAATCCACGCGAGCAAGCTGTGGTTTGCCCCTGGCCGTGTGTACGAGCCGATCACAAAGGCGTCGCGTCCGAGGACACGAATTGTACCTCTGCTCGGATACCAGATGGCGAGAACATACGCACCCGAAGTCGGTGATGGGCGCGTAGATTCGACGGCGATTCCCCCCTCCACGGCAGCGAGTGGATGCTGGGGAGCATAGGTATTCAGTGTGTAACCGGACGGGACTGTCCACACTGGGGATAGTCGAGTACCGGTGGGGGAGAGTGTGACGAGGTGGGAGGGATCGAGGGCGACGAGCAGATGGCGCCCGTCAGTGGTGGTTGTGAGATTGATGCCAGCTCCGAGAGAGTGCACGCGGCCAGACTTGATGTCGAGCACGGCAATGCGGGTCCCGCCGTTTAGTGCGGAGACATCGGGGCTACCTCGCCGAAGGAAATACACCCGATCCCCGATGGCAACCAAGCGGGTGGCAGTAGCGTCGACCTGGGCAAGAACGCGGTCCGTGCCCTGGCTCGGATCTCCCAGGTGAAGTCCTCCGGAGGCGAACCACACCAACCGGGTAGCGCTTGGTAGGGCTGAATGGTTCGGACGACCGCTGTGCGGGATTGCGTTCAGGGTCGATGGTGAGCTCGGGCCCGCGTCTCTAGCTCCGCTGTTGACCAAGAAGTCTGCCGCAATACCAACAAGCACGAAGGCAGCGACTATCAGTATTGCGACCAGCCACCTCCAGCGACGTCGCCGGCGAGCCTCACGGATCACGGCCTCCGGAGAGAACGTCCCTGAAGCGGGCCGGTCCTTCAATGCTGTCGGTCCCTCCCACATGATGGTGATACTCTGCCTGTCACTATGAGGGAAGTCAAACTGCGCCGAAACGACTCTCTGCCTCTCCACGATCAGGTCGCCGCCGAGATTCGCCGTGATATCGCCAATGGCGATGTGAAGCCCGGTCAACGCCTTCCGCCGGCGAAGGATATGGCGGCGGTCCTCGGCGTCCATCCCAATACGGTGTTCCGTGCACTCCGGCTCCTGCGAGATGAAGGAGTCCTGGAGTTCTGCCGGGGCCGAGGGGTGACCGTTGTGGGGACACCGGAGCAGAGCGCTGTTATGAGCAAGGTTCGCGAGTTGGTGGACTTTGGCAGCCGACAGGGCTACCAGCGGGAAGAAATCATCGACATGATCGTGGCGCTCCCCTAGTCGGACCTGCCATCAACGTGCGGGCGGGGAACAACCAGGAACGACTCGCACGTGCCTGTTCCTGCCGCCCCGGACCTGCTTGCTTCCGTGACCGGGTCCCGCTTCTCCTGGCCCCCCAACATTCGGCATCAAGCCCGCAGGGACTCGCCCCCACCCTCCTTCGGGGCTGGCTCGTCGTCCCCTTGGCCGGACATGTCGGTCCCGTTTGCACGGTTAGCGCCCCCTGGCTGCGGATCTCCTCGGTGAGTGTCACCGGCGGAAGTCGAACCTCCGACCTCAGCCGTGAGCTGAGATGCCGTGTGGGCGCTACCGGCACTAGGGGGCAAGGCCATCTGAGACGAGACGGCCGTGTGACACCATCCGTAGGCAGGCCCACACGCCGCAGAGGGTTGGGCGAGCGGAACAGTTGGGCGAACGTGAGAGCTCCGCTGATGCTTCCGGTCACTTGGTGCAAGACACCGGGGCAAATGCCCCAGTTGGTCCGGCCGCAGCTATCAGCCCTGCTGTCGAAGCGGCAAGCGGTATCGACAAGGCAGCTAGACCCAGCATGATTCGGGCGCATAGCGCATTCCCCCTATATGTCATCTTTTGGCGTGAGGCGGACTCACGCCTCGCGTTAGTGAGGGGTTGAGCCCTCGGTCACTGGAGCTCGCCAGGCCGCTACGCAGGGCGTTTGCCTTCGAATCGTGAGCTACTCGTCTAACGAGGCGCGCGCCCTGGTATGTGGCTACGGTGGGCAGAGCATCACGGGGTGTGGCGGCGGACGTTCTCCGAGTTGAGAAAGCCAAGCGATCCTAACGAAGTAGGGGGAAGCAACATGATCAAGAAACTTCTAATGGCCATCGCGGCCATGGCCATGTCGTTCGCGACCGTGGCTGTGGTCAGCGTCGCGGGGCCCAGCGTCGCTGGTGCGGCCGCTCCACCTCCAACGACCATAAGCTGCGCCAGCACCGGAACGTTCTCCTTCGCCGCGCCGGGGTCTTCGGCCGGTGGCGCCCTTACGGCCAACGCCACGGTAAAGGGCGGCATCGCAACCACACCTACAGGAACGGGTTGCTCGGGCTTGCCCATCAGCGTGGGCATCGTGAGTCCGACGACAGCGTGCCCGCAGACTGGCGGCGTGCCCACCCCGACGGACCCGGCGGCCTGTTTGGCCTCGAAGACCAAGGCCGGTGTCACCACCTACGCCATTGCCACGAAGCCCAACGTCTATGACACGGCCACCGCCTACGCCTCGAGCGGTCTGACCGATCTGGGGAATTCCTGGCAGGCCAAGGCACCGAAGACCACAGTCGACAACATCCCGGTGACACTGAACTTCGGGTCGGCCGCTGCGGTCGCACCTGCGGGCCTGTGCGGCTCGACCGACGTCGGGTTCGACATCAAGGGGAACGCTGAGCTGAAAGGCCTTGTGGTCGGCACATTCGACGACCTCGTGTGCATCTCCGGTGACGCAGGAACGGGCACCACGGGGAACTTCCTCACCGACCTGTTCTCACCGACCGCCATCGTCACGTCGGGCACAGTCGGTGGCAACAGCGCGCTGACCGTCGTCTTCCCGAGCGAGAACTGCACCATCTCCGGATCGGTCGCCTTCGCCGCACCGGGACTTTCGGCCGGTGGGGCCCTTACAGCCAACACCACGACGAAAGCCACAGCGACAACGACGCCGACGGGAACGGGTTGTTCGGGCTTGCCCGGCAGCGTGAGCATCGTGAGTCCGACCACAGCCTGCCCGCAGACTGGCGGAGTGCCCACCCCGACTGACCCGGCAGCCTGTTTGGCCTCGAAGACCAAGCTCGGTGTCACCACCTACGCCATAGCCTTGAAGCCCAACTACTACGACACGGGCGGCTCCTTCAGTTCGGCCCAGACGATCACCGATCTGGCCGCTGCCTTGACGGCCAAGCCGCCCAAGACCACGGTCGACAACGTCCCGGTCACACTGAACTACGGGACGGCTGCCCAAGTCCTCCCGGGGGGCGTGTGCGGCGCCAACGGTGGGTTCTTACTGACAGGGAACGCTGAGCTGAAAGGTCTCACGGTCGGCACGTACACCGACACCGCGTGCCTCTCCGGTGACGTCGGAACGGGGACCTCGGGGAACTTCATCACCGACCTGTTCTCACCGACGGCCGTCATCACCTCGGGCGTCATCGGCGGCGCCAGCGCGCTGACCGTCACCTTCTGAAATACCGGTCCAGTTCGGACCGATGTGACGAAGTGACCGACAAGGGTGGGGCGAAAGCCCTGCCCTTGTCGGTCTGTCGGCCCTTCAACGGCCTGGGTTGCCGAGCCTTTGTTCAGTTGACCTGATCAGGGCTCTCGCCAATCGGACCTCGGATAGTGCCGAAATCCGACTGCCCTCTCGCTCGGACTTGGCGGCTTCTCCTCGCTGTTGCCCAAACGCCGAATGTGCCTGATTGAGACTTGAGCAGGTTCTCAGGCCCGCTGAACCTGCGGGTGACCTCAGACCTAGACAGGCTGGTGCCGGAGTTCGTTCGTGGACTCAGCCGTTGGTGGGGTGAGATCGCACCCGTTGCGCGGCGGTTCCGTTCACGGGAGCCGCCAGGCCCCGTCCTCCCGAGGTGTGGGGGAGAGTGGGGGATTGCGCGCCGAAGCGGGCCAAGACCGCCGCGCAGGGCGGCCGGGAGGGGATCTTGGGAGAGGTGGACCTCAGTTAGGTCTGCATTCGGTTCCTCCGCGGTGTTCATGGTCTTCGCCAGGCGAGGAGTTTGAAGCCGGTTGGCGACAGGAGGGAGAGCGGGACGCTCTGCAAGTCATCCGGCACATGGAGTGGACCGCCCAAGAGCTCGAATCGCCCGATACGGAAGCCATGCTCGATCAAGAGGGCCTGTATTTCATCAAGGGTGATCCGATTACACGAGTCGAAGGACGCCATGCACTGGGAGATCCATTCCTCGCGATCGGAGGCATCGGCCTGGAGAAAGTCATCGAGAGTGGTGGCCATCCCCTCAGGAGTCTCGATCGGGACCGGAAGACGGTCCAGCTTCAGTAATCGCTCCATGATTTCGTCCCTACTGAGACGTATATGGTCGAAGGGGTTGAGCCAGTGCCCGAGATGATGACCGTGCTCGGAATTCCACAGGGGCCATACCTGGACGAACAGGTGGCCATAGGGCTTGATCACCCGGCGGATTTCCGTCATGAAGGCCACTCGGTCGAAGACGTGCTCCAAGACGGACCAAGACACTCCGCAGTCGAACTCGGCGTCGCGGGCGTCCATCACGCCAGAATGGATCGGGCGAAACTCAACGTCGATTGCGGAGAGATTGAACCCGCGCGATTTGGTCTCTGCGTCCAAGGCCGAGACGTCCGTCTGGTTAACGTCGAACCCAACGACAGACGCTCCCATAAGGTTCGCCAGACCAGCCGCCATGATGCCGTCCCCGGATCCGAAATCGGCGACTGCTGCTCCGCTGAGGGAAAGCCCGTCCTCAGCCAGGAAGGCCTCGACCTCGGCAGGCCCCGACTCCCAATGGGAAGCCCACCAGCCATCGGCGCCCATTGGGGAAATCGGCGGCGTGGCCATGGTTGCCAAGGCTACCGGCGTCACCCTGGTTCGGCTGTCAAATCGCCATCTTGATCGTGCTCGCAGGGGACAATGGCACCATGTTGTCCGTCAGGATGGGGCAGGCCTACCAGTTCTGTCCGCACGTCAATCCCGAGATGTTCCGCTAATCGGCGCCCATGCCCCAGACGCCGGGAGTGGGTCAACTGTCGACATCCACTCAGGATGCGCCTAGCCGCTACTCTTCGTGGAGTAGTCGTAGTAGGTGCGCTGAAGGCTTGACAGTGCAGCAACCAGCAATTCCATCCCTGGGACCGACTGTGCCTCCGGACTGCTGACTGCTTCCACCGACAGTGTCCCAATTCCTCCCCATACCAAGTGGGACATCTTGCGCCTTCAGGTCAGGCGATAGCTGACAAGCGGGCGACCAGAACTGCCTACTCGATTGAGACGTTAGGCAGGGACCTGTCTCGGACTGCCCCAGAGCTTCGTCGATATGCGCCCAGGGCGGTAGGAGGGGAGCCGTTCGCGGCAGGTCGTCGAGCACGGAATGGGGATCACGAGTACCTTGGCCGGTGCGTCAGTATCTCTACTTACGTTTCGCATCAACGATGAGCCCTCTACAGCGCTGACCCACAAGGAGACGACAACATGCCGACCATTATCGGGCACCACGACATCTCAAAGGGCAAGGACCAATGGTTGAATTCGCCGAAACGTGAAGAGCTCTTCGGCAAGCTCGGAGTGACCAACATTCGGACGTTCGTGAATCCTGATGACCCGACAAAAGTGGCCCTGCTCATGGACGTTCCGGACATGGATGCATTTGCGTCCACCATGCAGTCTGAAGCTGCCGCCCAGGCCATGGAGCACGATGGTGTCCTGCCCGAAACCCTGGTGATCCTCGTCGAGGAGTAGTCGAGACGGCATTTTCGAACCCTTGGTGCTGAATTCAATTCCGCAGGCCACGGGAAGGACCAAAGGTAGCGACAGGGTGACCCCTCATGGGGATCGACCACTTCGTTCCTTGAGGGAGTTGGAGAGGGGGCTGTCAGGCATCTATCCGGACCGTCAGATGTGTATCGGGAACGTTCCGTCAGGGATGTTCCCGGTTACAACAGAAGGCCAGATGACCGCGATTTAGTCCCTTCTTACTCCTAGTGCATCTTTCCCTTACAAACGTTTGATTAGGTGTCCTCGGGGGGGACCCGGGTGGCGGAAACCGGGTCGTCGGCGGAAGCTTGGGGGACCGCTGGCGACCCGGTACCTAATGATCCGCTAGGGCGACAGATGGGCCCTTTGGCCCTTCCGAGCTCAACCTGGTGCAGATCAGGCTGGTTGCCTGTGACCATCGACGGCAACGACGGGACGGCTACGGCTGTCGGACGGTAGATACCATCGAGGGCGAACTCTCTCTCGAGGACCTCCGGCTCCGTTCCCGCGTGCTCGGGTGGCGGATTATGGAGGATGGCGGGCGGGAACTCCATTACTGCCCTGTGCGCTTCTAGCCAGTCCGACTCCAGAGGACCCGAATACCCTGGTCAAGGCATGTCGTCATGCCAGACCCACCAAATGGATTTGGATCCTCAGGGGGCACCGTCGCTGTGCGGGGAGCCGTCGAGCTGATGACAACCTGCACCGGTCCGGGCAGCAGAAAACCCTCCCCTTCAGGGGGGGGAGGGAGAGGGTCCCTGCTCCCGTCGCAGTGACGTCCGCCCAAGAGAGGCTTCCGCCATTGTTCCACCACCGTTCACCGTAAGCCCATTCGCTCCACATGACAACCCCTGTGGTCAATAGTTCATTTAAGGGCATCAGCGAAACCCCACTTGTTTCCCCTTTCTGGCCAGGCATGGGGCGCGGTCCAGAGGTCGACATTGCACCTCGGCGGGGATAGGCATGGAGTGGCCGCTTAGCTTCACAGCTTGGCCAGTGGGGCTCCCTCGTTGGCGGCGACCACCGTCGACGGGTGAGGGTGGCCATCGAGCGGTCCCCTCGGTGGTGTTCCCCGGCGCAATCGCGGCTGGCCCGACTCCGGACGGAAACCCGTGCTTGACGAGAAGCGGTTCGGGTGTCCGTCGACGTGTGTACCCCACCAGAATCCCCAAGCTTGCCCTACGCGCCCACTCCAGCGTTGGACTGGCCACTGTCGCCCTATGACGTTCGCAGCAGATCGCGAGGTCGTGCCCGAATCGCTACCAGGGCCGGCGCAATGGACAGGAGGACTGCAACGATCAAGACACTTACTGACAAGAGAATGATCAAGGAGGTTGGCACCACGGAAACGGGGACAGCTCCGAGATTGTTGGCAAACGCTTCCCAGGTCGCCCGGCCCACGACCACGCCCAGAGGAACACCGATGGCGATTCCCGCCAATGCCACCGTCACAGCCTGCCAGGCAACGGTCGTACCAACCTGAAGATTGACGAAGCCGACGATCTTTAGCAGCCCTACCTCTCGGCGTCGTCGATTCACGCTCACCATGAGCAGGTGAAGCAGGGTGGCCGCACCGAATATTGCCAGGACTGCCCCAAACATGAGAGGAAAGTTGACCGCTTCACCAAAGTTGATCAGGGACGTCGGGGTGATGGCTAGGGCGGCCAGGGATTGGTATCGGTCAAGATAACGATTCACCGCCTCTGCCCCTCGTGCTCCGGGTACGAAGCTGACCAGCATCCCGCCATTCGTGGACTCTGCGACCTTCATCCGGCAGGCTTCGCGCATCGGCCCCGGCTTACACGCAGCATCTTCGTATCCGGTTAGGGTGAAGAGAGCCCCGCTGCCGAGACTGATGGCGTTCCCAAGCACAGGGAGCGACACTTTGGCTACCACACGGAACGGTACGGTTCGCCTGGTCCCAGATGGTGACAGCACCGTGACGTGGACGATGGAACCGACATGAGCGCCCGTTTGGCGCATCGTTGTGGCCCCGAGACCCACCTGTCCTGGAGCGTTGGGGTGATGCCCTTGGATCGTGGAGAACAACAATTGTCCGCGGACGGCTGTTCCGGCGACTGCACCCACGACCACCTTGTTGATCGAGATGGCCGGCAGAGCGATTCCCTGGGTAACCCTGCTGACGTCCCCATCATGTGTGACGTCGCTCAGCAGCTCGGAATCCGGATGTCCGCCATTCGGATTCGAAATGTTCAATTGGAACGGATCCCCGTAAAGCTTCGGAGTGTTCGTCAGATTGGTGAGACTGGTCCCGAATACGGCTGTGCCGCAGAGTGCGATGACGGCCAGCATCGTGCCCAGTAGAGCACTTCCTACCGGAACGCTGCTCCTTCCGGTCCTGCGCTCAAGGGCATTGCGCACTCCGATGACAACACTGAGTGGGGCACCCAGTGACCACATGCGACCAGCAATCTTCGACGGGGTGACTTCGACCAACTGGTCCGTGGTTCGGATGTTGCGCGCCGCGCGCGCCGACGGCCAGAGTCCCACCCCAACCACGATTACGGCGACGGCGACGGCTCCAAGGAGCAAGACGAGGGGATCGAAGGAAATGCCGGTCGAACCGAACCCTCGGCCACCCGCGCCTCGCCGAGCGGCGCCATGGGAGAAAGGAGAGTGGCAAGAACGACTGCCCCGAGGGCCCCGGTCAGGCCTGTGACGAGATTCCGTAAGTTGCCGAGCCACCTCAGTTGGCGGCGGTCCAGCCCGAGGGCCACCATTGTGGGAAATTCTTCGCTTTCGGCGATACTTTGGCGGTCCAGGGCTTGGCCAATGACGGCCAGGCCCACCAAAGCGGCAAGAGCAGACAACAGCCACCATCCGAGGGCCTGGGGACGGATCGACGCTTCGACCGAAGCGACCTGGGAATCGACATTCTCGGTAAATACCGTCGAGCCCAACGCACTGGCGGCGGCATTGAATCGGGGAAGGTCCTTGGCGCCGTGACGCAGCCGTACGAAGTAGGCGTAGCCGGTGATCGTTCGGGCACTGACGGTGCGGGCGAAGGCCGGCGTGGCGTACAGGAGGTAGGTAGGGGCAGCGCCATAAGGGAAGTCGAACTCCGTCGCTTCGAATCCCACGACCCGAAAGGCCACTGTCGGGCCTCTGGGTTTTGGTGGTGCCCCAGTGGCTCCGCTATAGGCAGATGCCTGTGACGGGGCATAAAAGGGTACGCGAATGGTGCTTCCGAGATGGACGCCCTCGTCCTTCTGGAGCGTGTAGGAGGCCAATACCTCTCGGGGATTCGACCGGACAGGCAACCGCCCCGACACCAGGTTGAAGATGGATCGGGAGTGCTGTGGCAACACCAGAACCCCAAAGCTCGACGCCGTGAGCGGGTGGGTGCACGCGCACTCGGGCTGCCCGTTGTATGGGCCGAAGGCCCCCGTCACCTCGCTTACGTCAGGGTAGTGCAGGAACCTTTGGGCGGAGTGGGCGGAGTAGATCTCGGCGTCGAATCCGTGGTTGGCCACGAACCGCGGGAAGGCGGAATTCGTGCGCCGGCCGGCAGCCGCCGTGGAGAGCACCACACCACCAACCAGGCTGATCAGCATGACGATGGCTAGCCACGACCGCCATCGGTGCCGTAGTTGAGCCCAGAACACCACCCCGACGGCTTGCAACTGCCCTCCCAAGCTTGACCTTCCACTATTGTCGCGGCCTGACGGGGAGCTACCAAGGTGGCTAGCCCTGCATGCCGATTCGTACTACCACCAATGCCCGTGCTGAGCCCGTGGAGTAGGGTACGGCGTCGCACTTTACTCGCCGATCCCGGCTGGGAGGATCGCGCCTCCACTGCCGTAGCCTGACGCGTTGCCCCGGCGAGTCGAGCGCCCCGCCGGGGATCTGCTTGCTCGAATTGGGTAGATCGCTGACTACGACGTAGAGGCGGTGGTTCAGCCTCCGACCTCAGCCGCACCCGGGCCGATAGTGCACGGTGCTCGTCGGATCCGGCGGATATCAGCCGTCGGTCGTCTGGGCTTGGAATGGTCAAGGTCGTATGGACGAACAGCCCATAGGGGTGGGGGAGCGGGGCGTGGTTCCGGACGGCTTGGGTGTATCGCATTCCCGGTGATCTGGTCCAGGCAGCCAGTAGGCTTCGGTGCTGACACCGAGAAGTGATCGGGGCAAAGGTGAGCGACACCTCTCAGGGACCTGGCTGGTGGTTGGCATCTGATGGCCGGTGGTATGCCCCTACGGCCCGGCCGGGCAACGTCGTCCACAGTTACCCTTCCGATGGTCATGGTTACAACCAGCCTGAGGTCTACGGCCACCAGCCGGGACTAGCTGGAGGAGAGACAAATGGTTTCGCCATTGCGTCATTTGCCTTGTCTCTACTGTGGTTCTTCGGACTGGGATCGCTTGCGGCGACGGTCCTCGCCTTGGTGGCGTTTCGAAAGATCAAGTCATCGTCCGGTGGAGAGCGAGGAAGGGGCCTGGCCTCCGCCGGCCTCATCATCGGAATCTGCGGACTAATCGGTGCTGGAGGACTCTTCCTGGTCCTAAGGGACGTTTCGCTGACCGGCATTGAACCGCAAGGCAATCAGAATCCCGTGTACCAACCAGCCCCGGTGACTCAACCACCATTGACCCAGCCCCCGGCGTCAATTGCCCAGCCGTTAACTACGCTTCCAGCGCCAGTAAACACGCAGAACACTGTGAACGCCTTAGGCGTAACGCTGAACGTGGCCAACCCGTCGGGAATCGGCTTCACGGAAGTGGTCGTGCAGGATGTTGCCTATCCAGTTGCGATCGATCTCCTGTCATTTGCCATAGCCAGTGTTGGGGTATGCGCCGGGCCTGGGGGGTCGCAGACCGGACCCAGTACCCACTCATTTGTGCTCGGGGTCACCGGGGGCCGGGTGGTGCACACGTCGGCCGATGCGATCCCCAGTCTGGGCCCCGACGCCTGCACCGATGCCGAGTTGTACTTTGAGATCCCTCCCGGCTCGAGTCCGACCTATGTTGGGTACGGGCGATACCGCTGGCTGGTTCCCGCTCGCTGACCCCTTACCTCGGGCGTTCCGAGGGCGATTACGCGTGGGATTCACGGTTGCTTGGCAACGCACCGTTGAACGAAAGTGGGCAGCACTCAGCCATCGATCATCCATCGCCGAGTCGGCGTTTGGAGAACGCTCCGTACGCCCGCTCGACATCGGACCTACAGGATGTCCGTAAGTTCCACGATCGCCTCGACGTGCCGGTGCTGGTGAGCACTTTGGCACGTGTGGCGCGGGTCAAAGTGTATCGGCAGCATCCCAGCGGCTTCGGACCCCAACACGTCATAGCGGACACTGTCACCCACGTAGGCGATCCGCTCGGGAGAAAGACCGAGAGCGACAATTGCCGAGTCGAACACCCTCGGATCGGGCTTCTCCAGCCCGACGACGGCCGAATCCGTGATGACCATGACGTCGACCCCTTGGCCCGGCCCGACCTGGCCGATTTCGTGCTGTCGGAGTTGCTCCTCTGCCGTCCCGTCCGAGTTCGAGACGAACCCCATTGGAACTCCCTGTTCGGCCAGTCGGCGCAGCCCCACGATCGAACCGGGGATCGTCTGACGCCAGAGTGTGACAGACGGCCGTTCCCATAGCGTCAGAAGAGTCCTCAGCGCCTGAGGTCGCTCCTCTGGTCGGATGCCCAGCGCCTCCACATAGCCGCCCAGATACCCGAGCTTGCCGCCTCCTTCATCGATTCCGAGATCGACTGCCGCGATGCCGGCGTAATGCGCCTGCTCGAAGTCAGCAGGCCCGACAGGTACGCCGGCGTTGGTGAGCGACTCGCCAATCAGTGACCCATCGGGAATCAGAAACACTCCCCCCAAGTCAAGCAGCAGGGCCTCGATCGCCATATGCCCAGTGTGTCACAGGCCATTTGAGCCAGTCCGCTTCGACCGGCGCCCAATCGCTGCGGCTTGATCGGAGTGGCCCTTCAAGCGCCCGAGAGAGTCAGGTGTTACTGCAGACGCTTCAATCGGCCGAAGATGTCGGGTCCGATCCGCAGACCCTCTTCCGCCGATACCGCAGGAGACACGTCGATGTCGAACACGTCGTTCCACTCGGCCTCGAACTCCCAGATGGTGGCGATGTCGTCCGTGCTGAAGATCGAAACCACCTGAACGTCGGCCGACATGGGCCAATATTCGGCGATCACGCTTACCCCTTTCGGGTATTCCCAGGCGGTCCTGCGGACAAGTGCGGCGTCCCGATCTGCACCGCTGACCGAGGGACGAAAACGAAGTAGTGCAACGTAATCCATCCTCTTCTCCAATCTTGACTCACTCCGCTGGTGCGCTACGCCGAAACCTACTCGCAATCCACCCCCGGCGCCCCGGGACCACCTTGGTGACCGTCGTCTACCCGGCCGCGAGGATAGGTGGTGGACACTCCCTGACCGATGTCGGCGTCGCCGGAGGTCCGAGCAGGATTACCACGCGGTGGCGGCCGACGTTGTAGCCACATCACCGAGGCGGCCTGTCGGCAAGTCTGGGGCGCAGGGGCGGGCGGGTGGACGGCGTGCCAGCATGGGGCCATGGAAAGCGTGACACCCTCTCACGGCGAGACCGGCGATGCCGAGGGGTGGGACCTGCGACCCATGGCCCTCGATGACGTCGAGGCGGTGATGGCCGTGGTCGAGGCCGCCGATGCCGCGCAGGTAGACGCGGGTCAGATTCCGCCGCGTACCCCACCGAGCGACGCCCAGTTGGAGGCCAGTCGCGTGGGCCACGTCCGTTTCGTTCAGCGCGACGGGCCCGGGGCCTGGGTGGCGATCTCGAACAATCAAGTGGTGGGTGTCGCCGAGTCCGTTCGACGGGAGACCTTCTGGGGGCTGTCCATGCTGTTCGTCCATCCAGCGTTCCAGAGCCGGGGAGTGGGAAGGGGGCTCCTCGAGGCGGCCATGGGCTACGCCGCTGGCGCCACCCAGCGCATGATCCAGTCCTCACCCGACCCCCGGGCCATGCGCCGCTACTTCCTGGCCGGACTGGCAATGCACCCGACGGCCGAGATGGGAGGCCAACCCGACCGCCGGGCCATCCCACCCTCGCTGCCCGGTCGGGATGGCGATGAGGGGGACCTCGGATTGGTGGCCGAGGTGGAGATGCAGCTGGGCCGTTCGCGTACTGAGGATGTGGCCTTCGGGCTGAGTGAAGGGCGGTTCCGCCTTGACGTAGTGGACAGCGACCCCGGGCGAGGGTGGGTGCTCTGGCACCCGGACCGACTGGTCATGCTCGGGGCCACCAACGAGCAGACAGCCGCCGTCCTCCTGTGGCGGTTCCTCGCCGGGTCCGAGGGGGAGATCCTGGTCCACGGGCTCACCGCTGGCCAGCAGTGGGCGTTCGACGTACTCCATCAGGCGCGTCTCACAGCGCAGATACGTGGATCCTTGTTCGTGGACGGCATGGCCGTCCCGGTCCCCTGGATCCCTTCGGGCTGGTACTTCTGATCCCTGATTGGCCGTGAGCACGGGCAGGTACGAGACAACAGCTTCTGGGGAACGTCAGCAGACGCCTGAGTCCGGCCTTCCAGGGCACCGGGCTATGCGGCATCTTTCGCCCGTCTGGCTGTCGGGGCGTAGCCTCAACAGATGGCGGCCAAGTCCGGTGAAGATCCCGAGTCACCCGAGTGGACCTCTCGCATGCGGCCGTGGCCCACCATCGGCACCGTGGCCATCGAAAGTTATCGCTCGCTTCGCCAGCTGACCCTGCCCTTGATGGGCGTGAACGTCGTCACCGGCGGCAACGGCTCGGGAAAGTCCAGCTTGTATCGGGCGCTGCGCCTCTTGGCGGAAACCTCCCGTAACGGTGCCGTTGCCGCGCTGGCGCGGGAGGGTGGCCTTGCCTCCACGCTGTGGGCCGGACCGGAGGCAGGGGCGACTGCTGCCAACCGGAGGGGCTATCCGGCGCAGGGCACACACCGTCGAGGAGCGCCTGTCGGCCTGAAACTCGGCTTCTCGGGTGGCGAGTTCGGTTACTCCATCGAACTCGGTCTTCCAGCCACCGGTCCCGGGACCGCGTTCCTGCTCGATCCCGAGATCAAGGCTGAGGCCATCTGGCACGGAGCCGACCTGCGCCCGTCCACCCTCCTGACCCAACGTACGGGAAGCGTGGTGAAGATCCGGGACGACAGCGGGAACTGGAGGAACGTCGACCATCAGCTGCGGCCCTACGACAGCATGTTGGGTGAGGCGGGCGTTCCTGAACAAGCACCCGAGGTCCGGGCGGTACGTGAGCAACTTCGGTCGTGGCGCTTCTACGATCACTTCCGAACCGACCCCGAGGCTCCAGCTCGACAGGCCCGGATCGGGACCAGAACTCCAGTTCTCAGCGCCGACGGATCGGATCTTGCTGCTGCGTTCCAGACCATGGTGGAGAGCGGTGGCGAACAGGATCTGGACGCAGCCATCGATCGCGCATTCCCCGGAAGTCGGCTAAAGATCACCTTTCCCGGCAGCGATCCAGACGATGAGAGCCGGACTGGAGTCTTCGAGATGGCGATCAGCCAGCCGGGCCTACTTCGGCCCATGGGGGCCGGTGAACTATCCGACGGCACGCTCCGCTACCTCTTGTTGGTTGCTGCGCTCTTGTCGCCACGACCACCAGCGCTCTTTGTGCTGAATGAACCTGAATCGAGCCTCCACCCAGAACTGCTGGAACCACTGGCCGACCTCATCCATACTGCGGCCGAGAACACCCAGATCATTGTGGTCACGCATGCGGATGCCCTCGTGGGCTGCCTCGAAGCCACCGACACGTCGACAGTCCTGACCCAAGTCATCGAACTGGTCAAAGAGGATGGGGAGACAAAGATCGATGGACAGCGGTCCATCGATCGACCCGCTTGGACGTGGCCCCCTCGATAACGCCCCGATCCCGACGGGTGAGCGCTGTCACGAGGCATCAGGATTCGAGGCAAGATTGCTTCGGCGTCGCATGCCATGTGATGACCGATCTCACCGGCTGAGTGGGATTCGGTGATGAGATCCCTGCTCCACGTGCCCAAAACGGCTACAGCTCTAGTCCGGGGTGGTCAGAGCGGGATGCCTGTCTTGGGGAGAAGTGGAGTAGGTGTTCTTGGGTACCCACCTCCCATCTGCGGCGCTCAAGGGTCCAGAGCCCACCTGGCCATCCCTGGCCCACACCGATTGCCGTCAACTGCTCGGGCTTCACCGCTGGGCTCTCCTTCCCTCCATGGTCCTGGTGCCGGCATGGGTTCGGCGTGTGTCCTCGGAAGCCCCGAGAGCACGGCGCGGGCCTACGACCAGCGCTCGAGCTCCTCGGCGAACAGACGGGGGGCATGCTCGGCTTCCAGGACGTAGAGCTCGAGTGCCGGGTGGGCGGCCTTGAAGCCCTCGAGCACCTCGATGCCGTTCTCCGCGGTGGCCCCGGCCAGTTGCTGGAGGAGGTAGTTGTAGGTGGGGCCGGCACCGAACGGGAGGGTGACCGAGGTGATCTCTTCCACCCGGTCGAGGTCCCCCGCCAGGTAGGCCAGGTAGGCGAACGCCACCAGGAAGTCCGAGATGATCTTGGGCCGGCGAAGGATCGCCTCACGGGCGGCAGGGGCCAATGACCGGGCCGCGTCCTCGGGCCCGTCGGTGTGCCCCATCACCAGGTGGGTGATGATCGTGTTGTTGTGGGCCCATTGCGAGCCAGGCGGCACCGGGGTAAATGCCTTCACCACGTCAACGGCCTCGTCGAGGCGTCCGGAGACCAGCAGCGACCAGGCCAGGCTGGTCTCGATCACGTGTCGGTAGCCGAATTCGGGGGCCGAGGCGAGGGCGGTCCGGGCCACCCGGACAGCATCGTCGAACTGCATCGGGGCCATGAGCCACAGGGCCAGGAACAGGTCCACCCCGGCCACCAGGTTGGCGACGCCTTCGCCGGTGGCCAGGTCCCGGGCCTCGTAGAACAGGTCGCCGGACCGGCGGATGTCCCCGAAGATCTGGACTACCAGACTCTCGACGATCAGGACCAGGATCATGTAATCGCCGGGGTGGTCCCGAGCCACCTCGTGGGCGTCCCGGACCGCCACCATGGCCCCCTCGATGTCGCCCAGGGACACCAGCACCCACCCCAGCGAGCCCAGTGCGAAGCCCCGGTCGGCAGGAGCCAGATCAACCATCCGACGCAGCACGTCAATGGCCAGCTGCCCCTCACCCCGGCTGCATGCCGCCTCGCCGCCCATGGCCGCCAGCCGCACCGCCGCCCCGGTCCGGTCGCGCTCGAGGGCCCAGATGATGGCGGAGCGGAAGTTCTCGTACTCGCGCCCGATCCGAATCACCTGATCCAACTCCCACCAATCGGCCAGGGACATTCTCGTGCCGTGCAGGGAGAAGTGGTCGAGGTGCCGGTCCCGGGCGGCCTCGGCCCCTCCGGCATCCACCAGGCGGGCCAGCGCGAACAGCCGGATGGTCTCAAGGAGGCGGTGGCGGACGTGACCCACGGAGTCCCGGGTCACGTCGACCAGCGACTTGGCGGCCAGCGCGTCGACCAGGTCGCGAGCCTGATGCTCGGGCACCTGGGCCACCGCGGCGACGTCACCGACCGAGAAGCCGCCGGCGAACACCGACAGGTTCTGGAGCATCGACTGCTCGGCGTCGCTCAGCAGGTCGTAGGACCACTGGACCGTGCCCTCGAGCGTGGCCTGACGCTGGCGAGACCGCCGGGAGCCGCCGGACAGCAACCTGAATCGGTCGTCGAGGAGATCGCGGATCTCGGTGACCGACATGGAACGGGCCCGGGCGGCGGCCAGCTCGATGGCCAAGGGGATACCGTCGAGGTGCTCGACCACCTCGCCGATGTCGGCCGACGACCGGGTGTTGTCGGGGAGTGTGGCTCCGGCCGCTCGGGCCCGCTCCACGAAGAGTTCGACGGCCGCGGCGTGGGATCCGGTGGCCAATGAGGGAACCTTCCAGGTGAACTCGCCCTCGATCTCGAGCGACTCGCGGCTGGTGGCGATCACCCGGAGCCTGGGAGCCGTCTCCAGTAGGACGTCGATCAACCCGGCCGCCCCGTCGATCACGTGCTCGCAGTTGTCCACTACCAGCAGCGCCTCCCGTGGAGCCAGATAGGCAGCAATCTGCTCGGTGGCCTCGGTGCCGGGTGAAATGGCCACACTCAGGGCCGAGGCGAACACCCCGGGCAGCGCCACGTCGTCAGCGATGGTCGACAGATCGACGAACCACACCCCCTCGGGATGGAACGGCACCTCCCGGTAGGCCACCTCGATGGCCAGCCGGGTCTTTCCGCAGCCGCCTACCCCGGTGAGGGTGACCAGCCGGTGGGCGGCCACCAGCCGTCGGATCTCGTCGATCGCCGGTTCGCGCCCGACCAGTGAAGTGCGGGGCGACGGCAGCGAGACGATACCGGCCCCGACGCTCCACAGTGGCGGGAACTCCGTGTCGCCCAGCTGGCTCAGGTGGACGGGTACCTCGATGTCCCGCAGTGTGTGGGTGCCGAGGTCACGGGTCACCACTCCCGCCGCGTCCCGCACGCTGTCGGTCAGCACGGTCTGGCCGCCGTGGGCCGTGGCCATGACCCGGGCCGCCTGGTTGACGACGGGACCGAAGTAGTTGGCGTCGCGCTCCTCGGCCTCGCCCTGGTGGAGGCCGATCCGGACCGTCAACTGTGGCCATGGGCCCCAGTCGACCCCGGCCAGCCCCTGCTGGATGGCCTGGGCGCAGTCGACCGCGGCGCTGGCCCGGGCGAAGGCGGCGGCGAAGGAGTCACCGGCAGTCGAGAACACGTGACCCTCATACTTGGCGATGGTCTCGTTGAACATCTGGTCGTGGATCCGCAAGGACACCGACATGGTGTCGGGGTCGGCGGCCCACAGACGGGTCGAGCCGACGACATCGGAAAACAGGAAGGTAACCGTTCCCGAGGGGACTTTCGGTTGCTCGCCCGGCACGTCGTCAACCTAGTGGAGGTGTACGGGGTCGCCCCGGTATGGCCTATGGGCGGTCGGCCATGATCGAATTGCTTGATAATGAGTTGGACCGTGCCGGTCCCGGCGAGGCCGTGCCGTCGGCCTCCTCGCGGAATCGGTGCGTTGGCTGACCTGCGCCGTGCGCTTCAGGCCACCGAAGCGCGTTGCGCCTGTTGGCTCCCAGTCCTCGAAGCCGAACACCCGAGTGAAGCAGAAGTGCTCATCGACTAGGCGCCGCGCCAGCTCGTTCTGTACCGTCGTGCCCCGGTCACAGCTGACCGGGTCACCGGCAACGGGAGAACCTCCGACCTCAGCCTTGTTGGCGCTGAGGGTCCGAGCCGGAGCATGCCGCAGCTCCACCGCGTGGCGGCCTAGGGGCGGAAGGGTACGGAATCGCGAGCTTCACTGAGTGAGGGGAGGATCACTCAGCGAGGTCGGGGCGAGGGCCCGAGATTTTTGCCGCTTGATGCGGTACGGTCCGATTCAGCGAGCGGAAGGCGGAAGGCGATGTCGAGCGGAATGCAACCTGGTGCCCGGTGGTCAACAGGGGGCCGTGCGACCGGTCCGAGGGGCCGGATGCCAAGGTCGAGGCAACTTCGCCGGCTGGTGCCCCTCCACCGCACATGGCGAAGCGTCGTCGTCGTGCTGGCCATCGTGGGCGCGGTGGCGACGGTGTCGCAGATCCAGCCGGCGTCGGCGGCCAACTCGGTCTCGCTGACCCGCTACCCCTATGTCACCGACGTGGTGGGCAACTCGGCCCGGATCAACTGGGGGACCGACACGTCCCAGAGCACTGGGTCAGTCACTTGGGGGGCCGTGTCCGGCGGGACATGCACGCCGACCACCACAGTGGCGGCCACCAAGGTGTCCATCACCGTCGGGAAGAGTGAGTACCAGTGGACGGCACCCATCACGTTTCCCTCCTCGGGGACCTACTGCTACCGAGTGCAGCTCGGGTCGACCGACCTGCTCGGAACCGACCCGTCTCCGCAGGTGACCACGGCGGCCGCTCCCGGCTCATCGTATTCATTCGCCGTTCTGGGTGACTGGGGCCAGGCCACCACCGGCGAGGCGAACGTGATGAGCCAGATCGGCAAGAGCCCGGCCCAGTTCGTGGTGACCACGGGGGACAACGTCTACAACTCCGGGACCGATGCCGAGTACGGGGATCTCTCCCAGGGGAACGTCTTCCCCAAGCAGTACTTACCCGCTCTCGGCAGCCGGCCCATCTTCGCCTCCGAGGGAAACCACGGGTTCACCCAGAATCTGCCGTACCTGCAGAACTTCCCCGGCCTCACCGCGGCCCAGGCCTCTGGTGGCCGGTTCGCCCGGGAGTCGTACTGCTGCATCTCCACGCTCCCGTCGGCTACGAACTACCCGAGCGCCTGGTACGCCTTCGACTGGGGCTCGGCTCGGTACTACGTGCTCGATGGAGCCTGGGCGGACGGTACCGGCGGCTATCAGGGTGACTTCCTGGCCCACTGGAACGGCTCGGTGAGTGGTTGCGGACCCTGCGGCGCGGAGTTGACGTGGCTCAAGTCCGACCTGGCGTCCCACGCCAGTACTCCGATCAAGTTCGCCTTCTTCCACTATCCGCTCCACTCCGATAGTAGTGGGCAACCTTCGGACACCTACCTCGATGGACCGAATGGGCTGGAAGGTCTGTTGGCCAACAACAACGTCGACATCGTATTCAACGGCCACGCCCATCGGTATGAGCGCAACTATCCCCAGATCGCCGGTAAGCCGATGGTGACCTACGTGACGGGCACCGGTGGTGCCGCGCTCGACGGGGGCGGCGGGTGCAGTTCATTCGACGCCTACTCCATCGGATCGGGTGGGGCGTGCAACACCGCCACGGTACCCAACGCGAATGTCTATGGCTTCTTGCTGGTGACTGTGAACGGGAACAAGGTCACCGTGACACCGACCGATTCGACCGGTCGAACATTCGACGTTCAGACCTACACCATCCCAGGAGCAACGCCCACCAACGACTTCTCCTTGGCCGCCTCGCCGGCCTCGGCCAGCGTGACAGCCGGGTCGGCGGCCACCAGCACCATCAACACCGCGGTGACCAGCGGCGTGGCCCAGTCGGTGGCTCTCACCGCCAGCGGTCTGCCCACGGGAGCAACAGCTAGCTTCATCCCGTCGTCCGTCACCTCCGGGTCCAGCTCGGCCCTGTCCATCACCACGGCGCCGGGGACCACCCCGGGGCCTTACACGGTGACGATCACCGGCGCCGGGACCTCGGCCACCCACACCACCACCTTCGCCCTCACCGTGACCGGACCGCCGCCCACCAACGACTTCTCCTTGGCCGCCTCGCCGGCCTCGGCCAGCGTGACAGCCGGGTCGGCGGCCACCAGCACCATCAACACCGCGGTGACCAGCGGCGTGGCCCAGTCGGTGGCTCTCACCGCCAGCGGTCTGCCCACGGGAGCAACAGCTAGCTTCATCCCGTCGTCCGTCACCTCCGGGTCCAGCTCGGCCCTGTCCATCACCACGGCGCCGGGGACCACCCCGGGGCCTTACACGGTGACGATCACCGGCACCGGGACCTCGGCCACCCACACCACCACCTTCGCCCTCACCGTGACCGGACCGCCGCCCACCAACGACTTCTCCTTGGCCGCCTCGCCGGCCTCGGCCAGCGTGACAGCCGGGTCGGCGGCCACCAGCACCATCAACACCGCGGTGACCAGCGGCGTGGCCCAGTCGGTGGCACTCACCGCCAGCGGTCTGCCCACAGGAGCCTTGGTGTCCTTCAATTCGTCCCCGGTCACCGCTGGGTCCAGCTCGGCCCTGTCCATCACCACGGCGCCGGGGACCACCCCGGGGCCCTACACGGTGACGATCACCGGCACCGGCACCTCGGCCACCCACACCACCACCTTCGCACTGACCGTGGACGCGCCCACCGGCACGGCTCCACAGCTCGTCGAGAGCGCCAGTGGCACCGAGACGGCGTCGTCGACCACGCTGAACGGCTCGTTCCCCGTGCCGACCACGGCCGGCCACCTGTTGGTGCTTTCGGCCAGCGTGTACACCGGTGCGACCAATCCGATCACCTCGGTCACCGACTCGGCCGGGAACACGTGGACTCGGATCGGTACTGCCCATTTCGTGGCCGGGCACTACTCGGACGGTGAGATGTGGTACTCGGCCAACGCCAAGCCGGTGACCACGGTGACCATCCACAACGCGTCGGCAGTATCGGCCAGCTTCGAGGCTCAGGAGTTCAGTGGTGTGGCGACGACCAATCCCCTCGACGTGTCGGCGGGAACGTCCAACACCGGCACGGCAGCCAACTCGGGCTCCATCACCACGACGGCCGCCAATGAGCTCGTGGTCGGATTCGTCGCCGGTCACAACAATGCCCAAGCCATCGCCGTGACCTCCCCGGGCTACGCCATCCAGCCCCAGCAGACGACTACCGGCACCAACATTGCCACCGTGGTCACCGGTGTCCGGGTCCTCGCCACCCCGGGGGCGCAGAGCTTCGCCGGCAGTTTTGGGTCGGCCATGTACTGGGCATCAGACATCGCCACGTTCAAGCCGGGGAGCTGAACGTTGGCGGGTAGTGCACCCACGGCGTCGTGTCGAGCGGTCGGCGAATAGCACGTACGTGTGCGGAGCGGGACGTAGTTGACTGGTTCTTCGGGACTGACCCAGCCGATACTGGAATCGGGGAGTTGGGCGTCAGGCTCGCCGGAATCGGGTTGAACTGCACCGACCCACGGTTCCGGAGAAGTGGTAGTAGCACGAGGTCGGCTCCACCGTCTGGCCACCTTCCATTCGAGTCCTCTGGGGTCAACAATTGTGCTGGAGGGATCGAATGGCGCGGGACGAAACCCAAGAAGTCGGAACGTGGCGACCGGCAGACGTGGGATGAGCCTTCGGGCAGGAGATCAGAGGTGACCGGATGACCTTCAGCAGGGACGGCAGGATGCTGGCGGTACTGGTCATCGCTGCCAGTGTGCTCGGGGCCTGCTCCTTCAGCGCTTCCCGGACTCAGAGTCCCCTCGGCACGGTTTCCGGCACACTTGCCATGGAGGGAGGGGTTCCACCGGGTACGGCACGAATGCCAATCCCAGGAGCCGTTGCCCTTTCGGCCCATGGCCACCGGATCATGACCATCCGCGTTCCGGCCAGCGGAAGCTTTCGGGCACAGGTGTCGGCCGGCACGTACCAGATCACTGCAACCACTCCGAAGATTCAACATGTGAATCCCGATGGAACGCATGTGGCGGAGCCGTGCCCCGAGGTCATCCCCCCCATCACCGTGGAGACTGGCAGGACGACGACCGTCCACGTGACCTGCATCGTTCCCTAGTTCGGTGTCGTCATTTCGTATGCACGGGCATCCCTCTCGTGCTGGGTTGATCTTGATCGACGCTTGTCATCCACCCGGCGATCAGGAGGAACTCCGACCTCAGGGGTCCACGAACCGATGAGGCGCGTCTCGAGAGTCACCTTGATCGAGCAAACCGGTACATCAAACTCGGTGGTTCGACGGCGGTTCCGTCGGCCGGGACGACCGTGGTCCGGATAGATCGCATTGATCCTCCCCGTCGGCACGGCGTGGGCTGAAAGCATTGTGATGAGAGCAACCGTTGGCAGCCACTCCGGGCTCAGCCACCTGGGTGGCGGTCAATCGAGCTCGCGGTCGGGTTCGATGCCCGGTACTCTCCCGATGGTCGCTCGGCAACCGGCTTCACTCACTCGACGAGCGAACCGGTTGACCCCCATCAGCCTGAGGCGGTGGCCCCGACTGCCGCCATCCCGATGACGGGCTGGTTGAGCGGGACACTGCCGGCCGAGCCGAAGAAGCCGGCGTCCCCGTAGGTGAAGATCCCGCCATCCGAGGCCGCCAGCCAGTAGCCCTTGCCGTCGGGCGTGGCGGCCATGCCCACGATGGGCTTGTTGAGCTTGATGGACCCGGCCGAGCCGAAGAAGCCGGCGTCCCCGTAGGTGAAGATGCCACCGTCCGAGGCCACCAGCCAGTAGCCCTCGCCGTCGGGCGTGGCGGCCATGCCCACGATGGGCTTGTTGAGCTTGATGGACCCGGCCGAGCCGAAGAAGCCGGCGTCCCCGTAGGTGAAGATGCCGCCGTCCGAGGCCACCAGCCAGTAGCCCTTGCCGTCGGGCGTGGCGGCCATGCCCACGATGGGCTTGTTGAGCGGGATGCTGCCGGCCGAGCCGAAGAAGCCGGCATCCCCGTAGGTGAAGATGCCGCCGTCCGAGGCCACCAGCCAGTAGCCCAGCCCGGACGGGGCAGCGGGTGCGCCACCTGCTCCGGGAACATAGGGCGTGGCCGCCATCCCGACGATGGGCTTGTTGAGCTTGATGGACCCGGCCGAGCCGAAGAACGGCGCATCACCGTAGGTGAAGATGCCGCCGTCCGAGGCCACCAGCCAGTAGCCACCCTGGTCCTGCGTGGCCGCCATCCCGACGATGGGCTTGTTGAGCTTGATGGACCCGGCCGAGCCGTTGAAGCCGGCGCTGCCGTAATTGAAGATCCCGCCGTCGGTGGCTCCCAGCCAGTAGCCCGTGCCGGGCACCGGAGTGCGGTAGATGTCCGTGCCGCCGGTGTTCACCGAAATGGTGTTGGCCGGTGTCGTCGTGACGGCCGGCACTCCGCTGATCCAGATACCGTAGAAGTGGCCGGAGATGGTGTTGGCGCTCACCACGGTGCCGCTGATGGTGGGGGCGATGGCCGGCGGGAGGAGGTCCACCCCGATGATCACCCCGGCGGTGGCCGGTGGCCCATTGGTGCGTCCCCAGTTGTTGCCACCGGGCAGGGTGTTGTTGCTGATGGTGGTCCCGGTCACACTGTCGTGGGGGGCGTGGGCGTGGACGATGATCCCACCCTCGTAGGAGCCGGCGACGGTGTTGCCGGTGATGCTCACGTTGCTGACCGTGGCGCCGGCCGATGCCGCGGCCACCACGATGCCGCCGACATCCGGTCCGGCCTTGGTGAACACGCCCGGGCTCCCGGTGATGGAGTTCCCGCTGATCGATCCACCGACCACCGACCCGCCGGTGTTGTGGGTGGCGTAGATGATCCCGCACCCACCTGGGTTGTTGGTCAGCGTGTTGTTGCTCACGACGACATTGGTGGCCGGTACCGGTGTGGCCGGGCCGGGGTTGGGGGCGCCGGGATCGATCGGTCCGTTGTCCACGACGTAGATGCCCCCACCGTTGTTGCCGGTCACCGTGTTGGAGTCCACAGAGGAATTCGAGACGCCGGCCAGGGTGATCCCGCCGTCACTGGCCAAGGAGGGACTGGGGTTGACCTCGTTGTTCCGGATGGTGGAGTGGTTGATGCTCACCCCGGTGGTCTGCTCGACGAAGATGCCCTCGTCGTTGGCGCCGCTGACTGTCTCCCCGGCGATGGTCACGCTGGAGGCGGTGGGCCCGACGTAGATGCCGATATCGCAGCCGGTGGCGTCGACGGTGCCGTTGATGAGGATGGCGCCGCTCGTGGCCACGACGGCGGCGGTGAGCCCAGTGGTGCCGGCCATGAAGCACGGCGTTGTGGCTCCCGCAGTACCAGACCCGCCGAGTAGGGAGGGGGCCAGGACCCCCGTACCCGAGAGACCGGCGATGCCGATACCCAGCGCGCCGATGAGATGCGCCACACGGTGCTGCTTCATGAGATCCTCCAAGACAGTGAGATGGTTGCCGCCGCCGCTGTCCGATGAGTCTGGCCCCGGTCGGCCATCGGGCGCAAGGGGCCGGTCGCTTGATCGCCTGCATCCGGAGACAGCTCAGCCCAAATCCGGACGGCCGAAGCGGCGTCCCAAGGTGCCGGCGACCGCCAACCTAGGCCGCACCCAGGCTGCTATTGCACGGTGCTCGCTGCATCTGGGGAGCCCCAGCCGTAGATCGTATGAGGCAGGAGTGGCCAACGTCGTATCGAGCGGATGACCAACAGCAGCGATGGAAGGAGGGGGCGCGGTTCAGATCGGCTTGGATGTCCCGCATGTAGGTGGCCTTGAGGGACTCTTGGCGACGGCGTTCTCCTATTCAGGTGATCGTGGAGCCTGGGGGTGGACCGTCTCACCTCGGGCCAACATCTCGACAAATTGGTCGATACGCCTCGAGCGGGTTTCAGGCCTCTTCGCGCTTCCGATCCTGTAGAGAATGGAGTACCGATTCGCACTTGTGAGCATCTCAAACGTCGCTTCCGCACGAGGATTGGCCCTGAGAGCGGTCGAAAGATCGCCCGGAACCTCGATGCTGGCTTGCCCGGCGTAGGCGGCGGCCCATCGACCGTCCTCCTTCGCCTGCCGAACCTCGTCTTCGCCCGATTGATTCATTCGGCCAGAAACGGTCAGCCTCTCAGCCAGGGCGACGTTCCTTTCAGACCATGGGCTGCGAGCTCGTCGTGGCGTGAAGCGCCGTCGGAACGTTGCGGCGTCCCGACGACGTAGCTGACCGTCAATCCAACCAAAGCAGATCGCCTCCTCAAGCGCCTCGTCGTAGGAGAGCGTTGTCGGATCAGCCGTTCCCTTCTTGGCCAGCACCAGCCAGACGCCTTGTGAGCCAGCGTGATTGGCATTCAACCATCTTCGCCAATCGCCAGCGTCCGCGACCAGTAGCTCTGTGAGATCCACAGCAATCACGGTACCCCCCCATGTAGTCGGGGTGACCGACCCCACTCGAGGTTCCACTCGTCCTGGTTCCTTCAATCTGATCGACCTCCATCAGAGGGCGATCAGGATCGTCAGGGTAATTGTCGGGCTCGGGGCCCAACGGTCTATTGCGTGTTCGGCGAGTTGAACCGCTGAGTGCCGCCGTAGGGCACTCCCAAATTCTCTCGACGGCCTCCCCCTTCGCGTCCTGATGACGCGGACAAGGACGGGGCTTTCGCCCCGTCCTTGTCGTTGATTCAGTGTCAGCGGCCCGGAGGCCGACCGACGTTCAGCCTCAGAAGGTGACAGTCAGCGAGCTGGCGCCCCCGATCGTGGCCGACGTCACAATGGCTGTTGGCGATAGCAGGTCATTGAACACGTTTCCTGTGGTTCCCGTTCCAGCATCGCCCGAGAGACACACGATCTCGTCGTAGGTGGCGACGTTGGTACCTTTGACCTGGCCGTTCCCTGTGATATTGAACCCGACGGCCGAACCGCACACGCCACCAGGAAGGACCTGAGTGGCCGAACCGAATACCAGTGAGAGCCCGACCCCGTTCACCGTGGCCTTAGTCGGTTTGGCCTGCAAAGCAGTCGTCAGATCGGCCAGACCGGTTCCGAGGAAGGAACCTGTGGTGTCGTAATAGTTGGGATCCTTGGCGATGGCGTAAATGGTGACACCCTTGCTGACCGTCGAAGCCAGGCAGGCGGCAGGATCACCCGAATTGGGTACGCCGGCGGTCTGGGGGCACGCCGTGGTGGTGCTCACGATCTTCGTGGCGGAGGTCGTGGTGGGACAACCCGTTCCCGTCGTTCCCGTCGAGGACACGGTATTCTCCGTCAGCTTATTGGTAATGGCCCCACTGGCCGAAAGACCCGGTGCAGGGAACGTGACCGATCCGGCGACGGCACAAGACGTGGTCGGGATGACGACGCTTAGCACGCTGTTGGGACCACCAATAGTGATTCCTGTGATGACTGCCGTCGGCGAGAGGATGTCCGTGGCCAAGTTGCCCGTAGTCCCCGTTCCCGCATCGTTGATAATGCACTCGAGCTGAGAGTACGTGCCAATGGTGGCTCCCTTCACCGTCACGTCCCCCGTGATGTCGAAGCCGGCATATGAGCCACATGCGGCGTTCGGGACCACTTGGTTTACGGCACCCACAGCCAGTACAACTCCCATTGAGTCGATGGTGGCCTTGATCGCCTTGGCCTGCAAGCCGGCCTGCAAATCACCCAGACCAGTCAGGATGTAGCCGACGGAGGTGTTGAAGTAGTACGGATACTTGGCGATGGCGTAGGTGGTGACACCCTTGCTGGTCGTCGAAGCCAGACAAACGGCAGGGTCACCCGCATTGGGTACACCGCCGGTCTGCGGACACGCCGTAGTGGCGCTCACGACGCTCACGTTGACGGGTGCGTTGGGGCAATTCGTCCCCGACGCTGTCGTCGTGTCCACACTCTTGACCGACGTCTTGTTGGTGAGAGCCCCACCGGCTGAGACACCCGGTGAGACGAAGGTTCCCCCTCCGGTGACTGCGCAATTAATTGTGGTCGGCGCCGGTGGAGTGACTGCACCAGCGACGCCGGATGTGGCGACGCCGACGGTGGTCACCGTCCCGACGGACATAGCGATCATCCCGATCACTATGAGGGCTTTCCTGATCATTTTGCTTCCCCCTGGAATACATTCCGATTCCGTATCTCGGTTCGGATTCTGGAGCCCCGATGACATTGGCTGTTACCGCCGAGCAGCAACCCCCCCGAGTCCTGACGGCACACTAAGGCAAAACTGACGTGTCCACATTGATGATCTCATTGTGGCTGGTGGGGACGCATGTGGCGGACCCAATTGTGCTCCAACTGTTCCCGGGCACCAGCGTCACGGCGCGGTCCACGTGTCGTGACCGAGAGGACCTCCAACCCTCCGCCGTCGGTCTCGTTCAGTGCAGTTGCCTCCCCCGTTGCCCGAAGACCTCGGACTTGCCAAACGTAGGTTCCGGACAGCCGAGGTAACCAGGCACGTGCAATACCAGATCATCGACCAGCAACTGATCGATGATCTCGCCGTCGGCCGCTGTCTATGCCGCCATGATCTGACAGTAGACCTCCACGTTCGCTTAGCACTCATCTCTGGACCACCCTGGTGGCAACGCTCGACTCATCGGTGGTCGAGATTCACCGTATGGCTGCAAATCCCGACATCCAGGCCCCCCGCCAGCGGTCTGCATGCAAGTACCGCGGACAGCGGTCGCACGATATCGATGATCCGCCGAGATCTTGCCCTCCTCGTCGATCTGACAGGGTGGATCCACTCGCAGGCCCGTCCGGCGAGGTTGCCGGTCAGGCAGAGTATCGCTCGGCTCCCACCGTGCATCATCGAAGTAGAGCGGTGATCGCGGGGACCAAGGCCAGGAAGTCGACGGCGGCGACCAGTCGCGGCCCTCGAGAGGTGATGGCGACCCGAGCCCGGCTGGACGGCATCTCGAACGAGGGCGATGAAGGTAGTAGGAGATGAAGTTAGGAGTGTCGAGAGCCTCGACCGCCGCCATTGTGAGTCTCTCCTGTGGTCAATCGTCCTAAGGCTCACACCGAACAGCTGACAATCGGCACACATGGGTAGGGGAGTGACGCGTTGTCCAGAACAACGGGAATGTCCTACACGCCAGCGATCCAGGTGCTTCTGGCCGCGGGCTGGCCTGTCCGTGTTGGCGGCCAGCTTGTAGGCCACGCGATCGGTCGGTTTGCCCGGAGGCGCCGGAAGGTGGGCGGGGGCGGGGCAGAAGGGGAGCAGATGGACGTGCTAGGGCTGACGGCAGAGCGGGAGCGAGTGACTCTCGGAACAGTCACGAGAGAGGGAGGTTCCCTCGAGTTCGTGGTACTCGGCAGGAGACCGAAGGTGGCGGTATTCTTCAGGTCTGTTGGCCAGATCGGCCCCGGATGACGGGTCCGATGGTGCAGATCTCTTTGGTCACCAATGACGCGTTGAGATGCGGGCTGGAAAGAGAGACGATGAGGGGACGCAGCGGGGTGGTGCACTACGTTCCATCAACATGGATGGGATGCGGCCGCGCTGGCCATCCTCGCCTGGCGTCCCACGCTCACTGCCAGTGGAGCCACCCACCTGTTGATGGATCACTGCGTCGTGCCTGAGTCGATTGATCCCACGCAGACGCCGGGTGCGCCAACCCCGGATGGGGCAGTTCCCCGGGTGCCGACGCGGCGAGTCGGGTCAGGGCCGCGGGGGTCTACATCGAATGTGGGTTCGCGCATCGTCGACCTCATCGCAGGGACTGCCAAATTGGGGGTCGGCGCGGCGACCCTTGTGGCTGTCGAGATCACGAGCAGATCCATCGGGATCGCCAGAGTCGTCGTACCCGCGTCGATTGCTGAAGGACCACTGGACGCGGTCGAGCGACACCTCGGGCGGCGTCAGGACGAGGCCCGCAAGAGCGAAGGTGAACATCGAGACGGCGTGGCCGAAGCTGCGGAGTCCGTGCTCAATCGGGTCGTCGTCGGAGTGGTCGACATGCTGGACATGGAGCAGTTGATCGATCATGTGCCGATCAACAAGGTTGTGGCCAGAGTCGATCTCCCAGGAGTAATCGATGAGATCGACCTCGCCGGGGTCATCCGTGAGTCGACGGCCGGACTGGGTGCAGAGTCGCTGGACGCTAGCCGTGCCGGCCTCATGGCCATGGATCTGTGGAGTGCCCGAATGGTCGACAGGATCCTCCGACGCAAGGGACCGCGTGACTTGGTGGTCCGGAGCCATGGCACTGCCCGACCGGAGCGGGCCAAACCTGAGGTCATCTCGTGAGTCGGGATCGCGAGATCCGCAGTGAGCGTGGGCAACAGCTCCAAGGCCTTCGGGCGGGCTTCATCTCTCGAGCAGTGGCGAGCGGGACTGATGTCGTTCTTGTTCTCTGCATCTATGTCGTCGGAGTGATCGTGGTGAGCATTGCCTGGGGTCTCTTCTTTTCGAAGTCCATTTCGATTGTGGCCCCCCCGCATTGGGTGAATGCGGCTCTCATGTGGATCCTTCTCGTCACCTACCTGACGGCCGGGTGGTCCATCGGACGCACACTGGGGAAGCAGATGATGGGCTTACGAGTCGTCCGTTCGGATGGGAGTCCTCTTGGGTTCTGGCGAGCCTTCTATCGAGCGCTCCTGTGCGCGTCATTCTTCCCAGCACTTCTGCTGGCCTTGGTGAACCGCCGAAATCGAGGTCTCGAAGACGTAGTGTTTAGGACTGTGGTCACCTACAACTGGCTCCCGACAAGCTACGAACCGTTGGCTGAGCCGTCCATGGACTCCCAGCCCACGATTGAAATGCACTTTTCCCCAGTTCCGATTGAGCGCCCCTGACGGGGGCCCGGCTTCCCGGCTCGCCTCCCGCTGTCCGACTCTCCGGCGGGCTCCACTTCCTTACTCGGGGTTGAAGCCAGCAATGTGCTTGGAGTCCTTCTGGCCCGGACGAGCAGGTCACTCTCGATCCCCAACGCCTGCCGATACTGGCGAACAGCCTCATGGTCCGCATCATGAGATCTGCCGGTGCCGGTGGTGGCCTCCTAGGGATCGCTGTCGAAGCGCCGGAATGTGACACTTACCCGGCGGCGATCAGGGGCGGGTCCGACGACCCGGGGCCATGGGGCTCTCGGGCACGTCGGTCTCAGGAGCGGCGGCGAAGGATTCGATAGCGGACGAGCCCTGCTCCTGTGGTCCGGCTTCCTTGGGGACCGCTATGCACGAACGCAGCAGCCACCCGCCAAAACCGATCAACAGCAGGGCGAAACCCCATGCCATCAGTGCCGTCGCTGAATCATTCTCCGGCCCCGAGGCATCGCTGATGTTGGATGGGTTGTATGAAACTTCGATCTGATGGCCGACGATTCCGCCCTCGTCCACGGCCTTCATCCTCGAGGTCACCACGCGATCGTCGGCGCGATAGGTGACCGTGAGGTCGCAAAGGTTCTCGTTGGAGTCGCTCCCTTGACTTGTCCAGCACCGTCGGTGATCGATCTGCGCCACGACGTGTGGGTTGTGTGAGTCAGACCACATGACTCGGCCGGCCTCGGCGAGGTAGAACCCCGCCACGATGAAGATTGCCGCCATCACCACTGTGCCGATCGATTCCGGCTTCCTTACCCGCACAGCGTCAAGGTTACGAAAACCTCCTCAGCCTTGCCAAGAGCAATATTGCCTCAGGTGCCACCCTGAGGCATGGGGCGTCTACGAGTTCTTCAGGGCCACTTTGGGCGCTCCTTGGGTGAGATTGAGTTCTCAGCCGTGCATCGTCCGAGATCCCCATCCAGTCTCCGACCCTGCCGGACCACCACGAATGGCAGTCATCCGAGAGTTGCCGTGCTGACTATCGTCAGGCACCACCGACCACGTATGATCGCATGCTGTGAGCTATGCCGTTAATTTCGTTCAGGTGTCCACGACCGGCCTGGAGCCGTCGCCGGTGGCGGTGGCGCTGGCTGGCCTGCGGGCGAACGAGGCTCGCTATTTCAAGAACAAGTACGACCATGTCTTTACCGTCGAACCGGCCGCCAAGGCCAAGAAGGCCGTCGACCTGGTGCACCGGATCCTCAAGGAGGAGCGGGGCATAGTCCTTGCTACACCCCCGCTCGAGGCAACGACGTTTCAGGTTGAGAACACTCGATGGACCTACGTGTTCTACGAGAGTGGGCTCTCGATCAATGTCCTGTACGAGCTCGACGGATCGAAGCGAGCGGTGGGCTTCAAGCTTTCTGAAGGGATGGAAGTCCCCGACGAACTCAGCTCGTTCAAGTTCGCGCGACAGAAGTCGAAGCTGGCGGGGACGATACGCGGCTCGTACTTCGTGATCAAGGGCAACTACTACTGAGTGCATCAAGGGTTGCGTGCAGCAACGTTCGACCTTGATCCAACCGGACACGAGATGCGTCCAATGCCTCGCCCTCGCGGCCATGTCGCAGTTGGAGGTTCGAACGTCCGGTCTCCGCCGTAGTCAGGCTGATACCGGGTGCCCATTCGATGGGTGTATATCAGTGGCGCCATGGCATGGGGCGGTGGATCAGCTCGCTCTTGTTGAACTGCGCTGAATCGCTTTGCAGCAGAGGACTCGATCGTCAATCGGAGGGAAGGGCCGGTGTGGACTGGCCCCGCTGCCTGCAGAGGAAGCGCAGCAGTTGTACCGAGAGATGGATGGCCATGGGTACAAACGGCAGGATCAGGTAGACGGCGAGAGCCTTGTAGCCGATACCCCCGTGCCAGAGTTCCAGGAAGAGTCCCCCAAACAGAGCCCACCACGCTGCCAGTCCGATGGCTACGAAGGCGACCCCGAAGACGAGGCTGACTACTGCGTAGGCGGCGAGGCCGCGGCTGTAGGGGCGGCGATGGAGCCCCTCCCGTAGGGCTTGACGTGAGTCCCGCTGCAGTGTCGGTCGGTCCACGGCATCAGCTAGGAACCAGTAGCCGTCCAGCTCCAGCAGCGGGGCTGCATTGGAGAGGACATTTAGGTAGCCGAGCACGGCAAACTCACGAATGACCAGGACCCACGTGGCGTGCCCTCCGACGCTCCAGGCGACAATGGACGCCAGGCCGCACAGCACCGTGTCGGTGATTACCCCGGCAGCCGCCTGGAGCATCCGCGTGCGGCGGGGTAGGAACAACGCCTGGGATGCGTCGACATAGAAGGTGAGGGCACCCCAGTAGAACCCGACCCCGAACCTTCCGACATGGCGCTTGTTGTGCACCGTCACCAGCGCATGACCACACTCATGGGGTCCCACCGAGAGCAGTCCCAAGGTGCGCAGAACCACGACGGCGACGACGGGAGCGCTGGCCGAGACGGTGAGGCGCTCGCCACCGATGGCCTGGGCGGCGAACGCCACCAATCCGGCCGCGCCAACGAGGGCGATGATGATGGCGGCGGGAGTAGTGAAGACGACATTCCCGACCAGGCCGTTCAACGCCTGGACGAACCGGTCAAACCCAGCGAATTCGACCCCATGGAGGGTGACCTCCACACGGTGTTCGGGGGGCTCAGTGCTGCCCTCGAGGAATCCTTCCTCCCAGAGGTCAGAGAGCAGGTCGTCGACAGGCATCCCGGCGACGCCTTCGAGTTCCTTTGCCGTGTGGTCCCCATCGAGGAGGTCGATCAGGTGATACTCATCGGGCTCCAGGTGCAAGATGGAGCCCGTTCCGGGCGGTCCGAGCACGCCATAGGTCCCGAAGTCCCTTCGTTCTACACCTTCCGCCAATGAGGGTCGCTCGGGAACCATGCTCTCCCTTCCGTGGGAGGACGCTAGCAATCGTGGCGAAGGAACTCTTGCTCAGCCCCAGCTGCGGTTACGGCTGAGTCGACGAATCCTGCGGACGCGCATGGCCATGTCGGTCCTCCTTCATCTGTGTTGGTTGGTGAAAACGATTCACCAGCTGTGGTTACGGCTGAGGCGACGAATCCTGCGGATGCGCTTGGTCATGTCGGGCTCCATGTCGTGCTCCCCTCCAGGTGCTTGTACAGCCATGATGAAGGGAAGACGGACACCGACACATCCGCATTTATACGTAATCGGGCTGGATTCTCATCTGCATGGTCACGACCAGGAACTTTCTAGGCTCTGGGCGATGAACGAGGCGGCCTGATCTTGAACGCGGTCGTGATTGTGCTCGTAC
Source organism: uncultured Acidimicrobiaceae bacterium (assembly GCA_963737625.1). Taxonomy (GTDB): domain Bacteria; phylum Actinomycetota; class Acidimicrobiia; order Acidimicrobiales; family RAAP-2; genus Bog-756. Next base: position 1,970,521 of record CAVTTK010000002.1, on the reverse strand, counting down.
AGGGTGTGGGTACCCGAATGGAACAACCCGCGAAAGCCTTGGTGACTGGCGGCGATCTCATCCCCGTTCAGGGCGTATCCCCAAAGGCGAGCCTGTAGTTCCTCGGGGACCGGTGCCGCGTAGCGGGCTGCCACACCGGGGTGAGGGTCGGTAGTGCCGTGGGTCCAGCCGTCATACGGGTGCCGGGTGGGGTCACCGAGAATGACGACCGCGGCGATCCTCTGGGCAACGTCCCTGGTCAGCGAGTCGAGCGACCGTCGAATGACATCAGCCCCCTGGCTGAGGCCAATCAACACAATGTGCAGGTCGGGAGAGTGAGCGACGTCATTGGTGAGCAGTTCGGTGAGATTCCGAACCCCGATGTGGCGGCTCCAGTGGTAGATCCAGGTATTGGCCGGGTAGGCGACGCCGACCGATTCGACCCACCATGGGGAATCCCCACCGGCCAGCAGGGAGATCGTGCGCTCGGCCACCCCGAAGACCGTCGGTCCCATGCCTCCGTAGGCGTCGTTGAACGGTTCGAAGGCTCCGCGGACGCCGTAGATGGCCACGTCGGCGGAGGTCGGCGACTTCCCTTCTCGATCGGCGGGCACTGGGCGCGACAACGCCCGCCTCCTCGACCGGTGGCGGGTGCTGCCGGATCTCACGTCGACGGCCACATCTCAGAAGCTGTGGCTGCGGGTGAGGCGACGGATCCTGCGAATGCGCTTGATCATGTCCGGCTCCTTTCGTGTGTCTATGAATGGTGGCTGGGCTCAGCCCCAGCTGTGGTTACGGCTGAGGCGCCGGATCCTGCGGATGCGATTCCTCATGTCGTGCTCCCATGATGTGCTGCTACAACCATGATGAAGGAGCGGGGTGGCTCCGCGCATCCGCGTATTTACGTAAACGTCCCTGTCGCCCGCGCCAACCGGTCAGACCAGCCGCGGTGGAGGACGGAGGGCCGACGCGTCAGGAGTCGCGAGGGTCGGGGACAAGTCCCTGGTCCACAGCGAATCTGGTGAGCCCGGGCCGCCGCCGCTCGCCCGTTTTGGTGCGGATGTGATCGAGATGCGATCGCACGGTGCCCACACTGATGAACAGGGCCTCGGCGATGTCCTGGTCGCGCTCACCCTGGGCCACGAGGAGGAGCACCTCCTGTTCCCGAGGTGAGAGTCTGAGCGAATCGGGACCCTGTTGGCGGTTGGCGTCGAGCAGGTGGGCGGCCAACTGGGGGGACACGTAGGTGCCCGTGGGTGTGGCGCTGATGGTCTCGATGGCGGTCAGAATCTCGGACACTTCGGCATGCTTGGCCACGTAGCCCCGGGCCCCCGCGGCGAGCGTGGCGATCACGGCGTCCCGTCCGATGTCGCCCGACACCATGAGCACGGCCGAGCCGAGGTCGGTGATGCGGGACACCGCCGCCGGACCGTGCAGTCCAGGAAGGTGATAGTCGAGGAGCACCACCTGGGCGTTCTCCGGCTCCTCCAGGTATGCCTCGACCGAGTCGAAGGCGCCGATGAGTGTCCACCCTGGGTTGTTGGAAACGGCAGAGGCAAGACCGTCCCGGTAGACAGGGTGGTCGTCGATGACTGCCAACGTCCTCATTCCACCGGCACCCAGAGCGTGACCCGAGTACCCCGGTCCGGCTTGGACCAGATCTCCGCCCTTCCATCGACCTCAGCCAGCCGGCCATTGATCGATTGGCTGACCCCGAAGCCGGGCCCGATGGTTCCGGTGTCGAAGCCCCGACCCTGGTCCCGGACCGTCACCACCACGCCCCCGTCGGACGCATCGACTCGAACCACAGCAGTGGGAGTGCCCGCGTGCTTGGTGATGTTGCGCAGCGTTTCCCGCACCGCGTCGGCCAGAGCGACGGTCGCTTCGGGGAGCAGAGGGGGTATCTCGCCCATGGAGCACGTGACCTCGAGCCCTTCAGCAGCGAAATCTGCGGCCAGCCGATCGAGGGCATCGGCCAACTCTCCTTCGGGCTCGATACCCGAGAGCGCCTGTCGAAGTCGACGGGCCTCGGACCGGGCCCTGTCCCGGATGGACTCATCCACGTCGATCAGTCCGTTGGCCACGCCCTCCAGGGTCTGGAGGGCCGAGTCATGCAACAGGCGGTGTTGGCGGTTGCGTTCACGCTCGATCAGGAGCCGCTCACCCCGGGCCGCTGATTCGGCCTGGGCTTCCGCCAGCTCCTCACTAGCGTGCCGGACCCGTCCAACCACCGCCGCGGCCACGGCGTGGAATCCACCGTAGGAGGCAGCGTTGGCCAGAGCGGTCACAATCTGACCGGGGCGAATGGACGGGCGGATGGTCGTACCCAAATAGGTCCCAGATAGCGCAGCGACTTCGGCGATGCCCTCTTGCCGTCCTACGCCCAGCACCAGGCCCACCGCTGACCCGACGCTATAGGGGAGCATCCAGTTGAACGAGGTGGTTCGGTCCTCAACGGAGGTAGCCGACGCCAGACCCACCATGCCCAACACGCCCGCGGCGGCATCGACCCGGATGGCCAGCGCATCGATCTGTCGGTGCCGGATGACGCGAACGAAGAGCCAGCCCGACTCCGCACCCACCAGACCGAGGACGGCGGCGGCCACCCGCGGTCGACGATACGTAGACCAGCCTGAGCCGACGCAGATCGCCCCCTGCACCAGGTGGACCAACCGGATGGCCAGAAACGTCCACTTGAGGCCATTCTCAATGATCGTCGGATCAGGCTCTGGTGCATTGTCGCTGATCGATTCAGGATGGACCCCGGAATGAGAGGCAGGGTTCGACTCTGGCCGGATGCGGGACCCGCCGGCCGAGTTGGACTGGACGCGCTCCTCCTGATCGACAATGTCGACAGCCGAGCTCGGGCGGTTTCCGTTGCTCACGTGCCGCTCCAAATGCAGGAAGGAGCGACGCTGCCCGCGGGGAAGCCGTACGGGCAAGTTGCGTCGGAAAAGTTCGGACTGGCGAGGTTCACGACACCGGTCCCGACAGTGACCAACCACTGGGCGGGGAGCGTCGATAGCCAGTGTGTTGGCGGGCTCGGTCCTTCGGCCCCTCACCCCCGGTGCGCGCGAGCGAGCGTCCCAAAGCCTGAACGCTCGCCGGCGTCAATGGAGAACGGCGAGCGAGGTCTGTCGTCAGGCTGACGGCGGTGCCCACCTCCCGCGTCGTTACGGCCATTCGGTCGAAGCGATCACTGGTGTCGCCCACGATCCTCCTCGCCGATTCGGGCAACAGCTCCGCCTGCCGCCGTGTCGGTCAGCGTACCGAGAGAGCGGGCGTCTCGCAATCAGTGTTGCCGTGGAGGTCGCCAACCGGCCGTCAATCCTACGAACTGGCACAATGCACCCATGGAGACCGAGCTTCCACTATTCGAGCTGGGATGGCCTGGGGCTATGCGCGATTCACTGGTAGCGGCAACGCTGTCGGGAGCCAAAACGGTCACGTCCTCACTACGGGAAATCTATGACCTGGAGAACGAGCCGCTGCCTTTCGCCGGGAAACGGTGCATCTTGATTGGGAGCAAGGGAGAACACCTCGCCCTCGTCGAGACAACGGACGTCCGTGAGGTTCGCCTCAAAGACGTTGATGACGCCGTTGCCCTCGGTGAAGGCGAGGGTTTCGGAAGCGTCCAAGAATGGCGTTCTGCTCATGAAGAGTTCTGGCGGGATGAGCTTTCGGCGATTCAAGGTGGGGAGGCGGTGCAACTGAACGACGAGGCTCTGGTCGTTGTGGAGACGTTCCGAGTGATAGAGAGCCTGACGAAGAGCCCATAGCGAGCCGGACGCGTGAGGCGCGATTCAGATCGACAATGATTTCCTCCTTATCCCGGCGACAGGGACACCGCACATGTCCCCCTCTCGCAGCACCGGGCCAGTGCGACCGAAGGACACCAACAGCACGACACCGGAGCACCAGATGGCTACCCTCTCGGGATGACCACTACGAGTTTCGTGACCACTGCGGACGGTCGGGAATTATGCGTCGAGTCAGGTGGAGATCCCGATGGCCGGGCGGTGCTGACCCACAACGGGACACCCAATTCCCGCCTCCTCCACCGTCCGGCGGTCCAGGACGCTGAGGAGCGGGGCATTCATCTCCTTTCCTACGATCGACCCGGCTACGGCGGTTCGACGCCTCATCCCGGACGGTCGGTGGCCGACTGCGCGGGCGACGTACGGGCCATCGCCGGTGTGTTCGGCTACGAGCGCCTGGCCGTCTGGGGGATCTCCGGAGGTGGTCCGCACGCGCTGGCCTGTGCTGCCCTGCTCCCCGATCTCGTAACGGCAGTGGCCACCCTGGCGTCGGTCGCCCCCTACGATGCCCCCGGCCTCGACTATTTCACCGGCATGGGCCAGGAGAACGTCGACGACACCCTCCTGCTGGACCGTGATCCGGTTGCCGCCCGGTCCAAGCTCGAGACCGATCGGGAGGAATCTCTCCAGTTGTCGCCGGACATGGTGCTCGCAGCCTGGCCGTCTCTGCTCTCCGCGGTCGATGCGGCAGCCCTCACCGGAGATCTGGCGGACTACCTGGTCAGGTGCATGAAAGACGGTCTATCCCCCGGTGGCGACGGTTGGTGGGAGGACTCCGTGGCCATCCAGACCCCCTGGGGATTTCAGGTCGACGAGATCGACGTCCCGGTCCAGGTGTGGCACGGGTCACAGGACCGCTTCGTCCCCATCCAGCACGGCGAGTGGATCGCCGAGCGGATCAAAGGGGTTGACGCACATCTCACCGAGACGGATGGGCATTTGACCCTGGTGGACCATCTGCCCGAGATCCACGAGTGGCTGCTCGGTCACGACTGAATCCGGCGAGTGGGACCTCTGCTTCTGTGATTGGACGACCGGCAGGGGATGCACGCGCCTACGGTGCCGGTCGGAGTTGCTCCGCTTGCCCCACACCATCGGGTCTCCGGTATCGCCGCAGAACGGGCACGAGGTGCCATGAGTCAAGTCACCTGCCGGGAGAGATGAGGCGAATGAGTGCGAGCACAACGTCGCGGAGCTCGTCCCATCAGAGGTGTCTGACTCCTGCTGCTGGCTCCCCGAATACCTGCATCTCCCAGGCCTCTCCGATTCGAAGGTGGAGGAGAGCACCCTGCTTGGTTGGCAGTTGGAGTCGCGCAGGCTCTCCTGGACCGGTGAAGGTAGTGAACCTCTGACCCCAGCCGCAAAGGATGCTGACACCGGTCCGGCGTTGGGCAGGCTGCCCGGATCCAGGCAGAATATGCAGATGCCGGAAGTGGTAACTCGACCAATGACCTCGGCCGAGTTCGAGTCGCTCCGCGCCCGGCTCGTTCACGACTATGCCGCAGAGCATGTAGCGGCTGGTAACTGGACGGCGGAGGTTGCCGAGAGCCGGGCCGCTGAACAGACGGACCAACTACTTCCGCAGGGTGTCAATACCCCGGGGGTCATCATGCTGATGGCCGAGACGACGAAGGGCGAATCCGTTGGGTTCCTGTGGCTCGCCCTTGAACGGAATCCAGGATCCGGCGGCGGTGCATGGATCTATGACATTGAGATCCTGCCGAACCACCGAGGGCAGGGGTTCGGGCGGGCCCTACTGAAAGTGGCAGAGGCGGAGGCTGTGGCTCATGGTGTCGACACCATCGGTCTGAATGTATTCGGAAGGAATTCGGTTGCCCGAAATCTCTACGCATCGGCCGGTTACCAGGTGTCGTCCATGCATCTCACGAGGAAGTTGTCCTCCTGAGGCAACCCGATGATGGAACCGCAACCAACCGAACGATCCACCAGCCTGCGATGGGGGTAGGGACCCCTCTGGCACGTCTCGGTAACGCCACCCTGGAGGTTGCAGCGCCTCGAGGGAGGCCCACCGGTGCGCGGTCCGAGGTCCCTCACCCCGCGCTCGTGTAGTCGGCAGGGGGGAGCTGACCGCCTCCTCGAGGACTGGCCCTCACTGTTCAGGGGCCGTCCGGACCACGGTGCCGACAACCGACAACCGACAACCGACTGCCGCCCCGGAATCCCGGTCGCCGCCTACGGGGTGTAGATCTTCTTGTCGAAGGTGGTCGTGACCGTCTGGGCCTCGCCTAGGCGGGGCAGGCCGAACAGGTCCTCGATGGAGGCCAGCGATGAGTAGTGGTTGTAGGACGTTTTGGTGACCACCAGGCCTGGGGTGATGTCCGGGGACAGCAGGACCGCTCCGACCTTTCCTCCGCCGGGACCAGTGATCCCGTTCCCACCACCATTGGCCGCCGGCCCGTTGGTCTCTCCGCAGCACGCCGTGGAGTCCAGCGAAGGAGTCTCTCCCTCGTCGAAGGTGATCTCGATGAGGCCATCCTGTTGGTAGGCCGGTGACGCCTGGATGATGGGTACCCAGGTCTGCAGCCACTGGTTGATGTCCGCCTCCGATGAGCCGCCCCCCACGCCGGCCCCGGTGGTGTTGTGGCACGGGTAGTCGTGACCGTCGTCGCACAGGTTCGGAGTGATGAAGCTGAAGTTCGGCGTGGTGGCCACCGAGGCCAGGTCGGTGACCAGACCGGTGGTGCCGGCCGCCGCCGAGGCAGGGAGGTTGCCGCTGGAATCCCCCAGGGGGACGACGTCCTGGTTGCACGTGGTGCTGTTGTCGACGATGGAGTGGAAGTAGACGAAGGGGTCGTGTCGGGTGGCATAGCCGTCGCTGGCTTCCGCCGTGAACGAGGGATCACTGGCCGCCGGGCCGGGATGGCCGCAGTTGGCCGATTCACGGGCCGGGTCGTTGCCCATGTCCTCCATATAGCCCTTCCAGGTCAGGCCCTCGCCGGCCAACTGGTCGGCCAGGGTCTTGACCGCCGAGGGATAGACACAGCCGGCGCCCTGCTGGATGCCAGTGGCGTCCTGGCCGTCACCGGTCGGGAAGTCCACATAGCGGCTGCAGTCGGTTTGACTGTCCGAGTTGGGCGGTTGGCCGGAAACGAAGCCGGTGTAGTTGTCGTTGGAGAAGTGCCCGACCCCGTAGTAGTTCTCCAGCAGGGCTCCCTGGCTCGGCAGCGTGGTGGCCAGGTAGGGGTCGCTCGAAGGACTGCCGAATGTCGAGGCGTAGCCGTCGTTCTCCAGCATGATCACGAAGACGTGACGGATCTGAGGGAGCTTGGAGGTGGCCGTGAGACTGAGGACCTGGTCGGTCGTGTTTAACTGCGCGGTGGTGTTCGTGGCCTGCAGGTCGATGGTGTAGTTCCCGGCCAACGGAGTGGGATCGGTCAGGCTGGCCGTACCGTTGCCGTTGTCCGTGAAGGTCATCCCCGGGGGGAGGGATGACGTGACCGAGATGGCCGCCACCGGGTTGGCCTTGGTCTTGACGGTGAAGGCAAACGCCTTCCCCTGCTTGGCCTTGGCGACGGCTTTGCTCGAGAATACGGGGGCGGAGAGGGCTTTGACCGCTCCGGCCACATTCGGCGGAAGGCCGGCCAGTAGGGACGCCGTCCCCACCAGGACGGCTCCGGACACGACAACGGCAACCCTGTAGCGAACGCGCATGCTTCCCCCTCTTCTTCTGACTGCTCTGGACTCCGCCTGGTCCACGACCGCCAACCCCCTGTAGACCATCCCGCAACGGCTCCGAATTTCTAGCACGAAAGCCGGCTCGGCGCCGCACTCTCGGCCTCGGGTCCTCAGGGTCAGGGAGGAGAAGGGTTTGCGGTGCCACCGCTTCGGTCCCGGGACTGTCAGCGGGCGGCGCTCGACGACGCCACTGCCGAGTTGCTCGACCAGCGTGCCACAGCAGTCATCGGCCGGACAGCAGACTGCCCGCCTCACTCCAGGGCTTCCCTCAGATTCGAAAGTAGTGCCCTTCATTGAGGTCGTCGATCAGCCCGGGATGGGTCGGGTGCCAATCGAGCAGCCCTTGGGTCAGCCGGCTCGATGCCGGGTTGTCGAGAGCAGCGAAGAAGGCGAGGAAGTCGAAGTAGTCGACCACTTCGTCCGGCTCGATGCTGACGACCGGCACGTCCAGGTTGGCGCCGATGGCCTCGGCGATCTGACGGAACGCCACACCTTCGTCGCCCACGGCGTGCAGGCGTGACCCGGCCGGTGCCCCTTCGAGCGCCAAGCGGTACAGGCGCGCCACGTCCAGCGAATGTCCGGCGGGCCAGCGGTTGGCTCCATCGCCGGGATAGCCGGCCTTGCCCTTCTGGCGGGCGAAGGAGATGAGGGCCGGGGTGTAGCCGGTGTGGTCGAGCTCGCTGTGCACCAAGGGGGGGAGGCGAAGAACGGAGGAACGCACCCCGCGCTCGGCCAGGGCGATCACGGCATTCTCGGCGTCGATGCGGGGCCCGGCCGGGAGCACATCGGCTTCGGTACCCACACCGTCCACGCCGCCGAGCACCAACGGGATGGTGCCCGAGGTGCCGACGAAGGGCTTGCCGGAATCGGCCAGCACCTCACCGATGGCCTCGATGGCCAACAGGTCGGCGCCGAGGGGGCCTTCCAAGTCGCCCGAGTTCATCTCCTCGTGTTTGAACGCCAGATGGACGACCCCGTCGGAGGCCGTTGCGGCCGCCCGAAGGCTGTCCAGATCGTCGAGGGAGCCACGGTGTACGTCGGCCCCCAGGGCCTCCACTGCGGCGGCCGACCCGTCCGATCGGGCCAGGCCGACGACCTCATGGCCAGCTTCCAGAAGCTCCGGGATGAGGGCAGAGCCCATGTGTCCGGATGCACCGGTGACGAAGATACGCATGCACATGCTCCTTGAACTGGTGGTCGGACCGATGACAGCCGGAGAGAGTTGATGACACCTAGTGCCATAGAGACCGTACCAGGTATGTCACCGTGTGTCATCACCGTCCTCTACGATCGGCCAATGCCACGTTGGGAGGCGGACGCCGAGGGACGGTTGGTCCAGGCCGCATACGAGCTCTACCTCGAGCGTGGGTTCGACGACGTCACCGTGGCCGAGATCGCCGACCGCGCCGGTCTGACCAAGCGGACCTTCTTCCGGTACTTCGCCGACAAGCGCGAGGTGCTCTTCTCCGGGGCTGCCGGCTTTCAGGAGAGCGTGGTCGCTGCGGTGGTCAGCGCTCCCGATGGCGTCGCACCCGTCGATGCCGTGGTGGCCGCCCTGGCCGCCGGGGGACAGGGCCTGACCGAGCGGGGTGAGGGGGCCCGGCTCCGTCAGCGTCTCATCGACACGTCGACGGACCTGCGGGAACGAGAGATGATCAAGATGGCCGGTCTCACCACGGCGATCAGTGGCGGCTTGGAGCTACGAGGGGTCCCCGAACCAACCGCCAAACTGACGGCCCAGGCTGGGATCGCGGTCTTCCAGACCGCCTTCGAGCGCTGGGCCGATCGGGAGGGACCCGTCGAATTCGCTCCACTGGTCCACGAGGCGCTCGATGAACTTCGAGTGGCCCTTCGCTCCGACGACGCGGAGGTCCGGGAAGGTTCGGCCAACGAGCTCTGATCCGTGGCCGCCGTCACCGAGGCGGGCTGCTCACTCGCCGACGCGTCGCCGACCTGCTCATGGCCGTCACCGCGCATGCCGTCGGCCTCCCGCTTGACACAGCCGATCCCGACGATCTCTCCGGACTCAGCAATCTCGGTTACGTCGTCGTCATCTGACCGCGGGACGCGCCGATCAACCGGTCGGCAACGGCTGCCAGGGCTGGACGGTGACCCAGCAGGCCATGGCCGCCGGCTGGCCGGCGCCCTGCTTGCACAGGGACGAGGGCGGTGAGTTGACGTGCAGTTTCACCACTTGGTACTCCGTCGGGCCATACCGCTTTCTCGGGCCGTAGCTGAGCACCGGGGACCAGGTGCCGGGAAAGCCCTTGATCTTGGACATGGCTGTCACGAAGGTGCGTCGGTTGAGGTCGGGACCGGCGGCGGTGGCCGCGGTGGCGAACAGATGGATGGCCTGACACCAGCCGACGATGGGCCCCTGCTCCTCGATGAAGTCGTTGATGTTGCCTGGGGGTGTCTGGGGATAGGCCCGGTGCCAGACCGTCCAGCACTGGCGGACCCCGGTGTTGTAGCCGCCCTGGCTCTCGGGGCGGGGGTCGTCGATGCCGCCCAGGGTCTCGGTGGTCACCCCTTCCTGGCCGTCGAGGGCCTTGGCGTAGGGGATGGGGATGAGTCCGAGGGACGAGAGGATGCTCGACTCGTAGTCGCTGAGGAGGAGTCGGGGGAAGTACTGCTGTGCGGTCTCCGCCTGGAGCAGCGGGAAGAAGACGTTGAACGGCACGAGGGGGATGACCGAGGTCACGCCGGCACTGCGCAGTTGTTGGATGACCAGGGGGGACTGGGTACCGGTGGTAGCGGTGTCGTTCGGGTCGGCGTCGATGGTCTTCACGATGGGGTCGACGCCGGCGCTGCGGAGATCGGGCAGGAGGTAGCTGTGGAGGGCGGTCTGGTCCGAAGCCCGACTGCCGACGATGACTCCGACTTTGACCGGGGCCCCGATCAGATGGGCGCTCAACCCCCAGTTGACCACGGCCTGCAGGATGGTTGCTTGGTCGGGACCGATCCACCAGAGGTAGGGCGAGCCCTGTCTGGTCCAGTCCGAGACCGTTGTCCAGGCGCCGAGGAGTGGGGTGTGGCCCTCCTGGGTGATGCACAGCTGATTGTCCCCGGTCCAGGCGCCCAGGCCGTCCACCACGGCGAAGACCGGCGGTGATCCCTCGGTCCAGGTCTTACACAGCGACCGCATCTGGGTCTCGCTGGTCGGGTCGTAGCCGGCGATGATGGGATTGATCTTCCGGCCATTGATGCCCCCGCTGTCGTTGAGCTGCTTGACGAAGAGGGTGATGGCTTTGGTCTGCTCCCCGTACTCGGCGTCACTGGCGAACCCGATCCTGCCGGCCAGTGAGTTGAGCGCCACCACCGGAAAGACCACGGTGATGCGGTGCTGAGCCACCCCACGGCTGGAGGTGCTGGCCGAGCTCACCGGCGAGAGAGCGCTACTCGTCGACGCTCCGGCACCGGGGGAGGCTGCCGTCGAAAGGGCGACCAAGACGATGGCCGCACTCACCGAACTCACTGTGGCCAGCGTCCTCCGGCGGTGGGATCGGGGACGCCGGACCGGCCCTCGGCACGGTCGGGCCATCGGATTCCGGCCGCTCACCGGGTCCAGGCCGTTCCATGGACAATGCCCGACCGGCTGTACATGACTTTCACGGAATCCCCCCGCTCTTCGTCTGGCCTGAGCCACCGCTCGACCAAGTTAGCCAGTCAACCGGCCGGCCGCCGGGCACGCCCCGGCGGATCCGGCTCAGCCGGTCATACCAGTGGGGCGCAGCCTGGCCGTGGCCAACCCGAATCCCCGCAGCTCGAACGAGTCTTCGACGGGGCTCTGGGGGTGGCCCCGCAGATCGACCAGCCAGCCTGCCCGTCCGACGATCGCTACCGTCGTCGGTGTCGGCCGGGGATTGAAGACCCGGACCTCGAGCTGCTCTCCGACCCGGCGCACGGCGCTCACTTCGGCACCGGTGATGGACAGCTCGCTCCCCGCCGGTGGACGGATGCCGCCCCCGTGGCTGGTCACCACCTCAAGAGGGAGGAGAATGTCATCGGCCAGGGCGTAGGGGTCCTCGACATCCACTGCCACGGCGTAGTGGAGGGTGATCCGTTTGCCGGCCATCTGGAGCCCCTCCACCGGGGTCACCGGGCCGGCCGGGAAGGGTCGGTAGGCCATGCCGGCCCGGGACAGCATGCCGGTCGACCGCAAGACGGTCAGCGCCATCGTCGTCGCCCTGTCCCCTTCTGGATCGGTGGTGATGTCGATCAGCTCGTACTCGCACACCCCGTCGTGGACCACGGTCAGGCCTCCGGCCGAGACGAAGCGACGGGCCGGTGCTGTGGGCAGCCCCCTCTCATCGGCTCGGCCCTCGGCGGTGAGCCCCCGCTCGACCACGGCGAAGGCGCACTCGGCCCGTGATGTCCGGGCCGGCTCGGGCAGCGGGAGATGGACCCGGAGGCGGTGGTCGCGACTCTGGTTGACGAACGTGGTGGTGACCCGGACCGCCGGCTCGTCGGCCCGGACCTCCAGGGTGGTCTCGATCTCGGTGGTCTGGGTCCCCACGCGGGCCTTGGATCCCCCGTCGATGTGGTCGGCCAGCAGGTAGGTGGCGGTGATGGCCACCCGGGCCCGCACGGGACCGGACTCGAGGACCCGGACGGCCACTGTCTCCGGCGAGTCCACGAAGCTGTCCCCGGCGGGAGGCGAGTAGTTGTACGAGTCGCCCAGGTCCCCGCCGTCGACCAGCCGGCCGTAGCCGGGCACGCCGTTCAAGGAGAAGGTGCCGGCCATCGCATCGACCGCCACCGACACCAGGCCGTTGGACAGGACCACCGGCCCACCGGGGTCCGTGGCCGTGGCCGGGTGGACAGGGGGCACCGGCTGGAACCGTTGCCATCCGTAGCCGGCCACCCCGTCGACCCGGGCGGCGATGTGACGTATGGGCCGTTGGGCGAGGCCCAGGCGGATCACCGCGTCGGGCCGGGCCTCCATCCGGGCGTAGATGTCCTTCTTGGCCCGGGCGATCGGGACATGGTGCCGTTCCTCGGGTCCCACCGAGAACAGGACGCTGATGCCGTCCTCGTCCTCCTCGACGACAATGTCCTGCAGCCAGGCGTCGTGCTCGATCTGGGGTCCCTGGAGCTGTTGGAGGATGGTGCGAACGGTGTCCGCATCGAGCGCCCGCGGGGGCGTGGGCCGGGCCCCGTCCGAGAGCACCTGGACACCGGGGGCCGGGGGGTCGTCCGCCCCGACCACCAGCTCGACCACGCCTGACCGGGGTCGGGCTGCCGGATTGAGCACGTAGGGGCCCGGTTGGGCCATCGATCGGGCCAGGCACGCGACGGCCCGGTCCGCCAGTCCGGTGGCGATGGTGCGGGCCTCGGAATAGCGATGGAGGACGGCGTCGACGACGTCATCGACCGAGCAGGCGCAGATGGAGTCGTGGGCCGAGTTGCGCACCACTTCCTTCCAGGCCAGGTCGAGCTGGCGCTGCGGCCAGGCCTCGGGCGACTGGAACAGGGCCGCCAGCGGCTCGGCCCTGCGCTCGAGTTGGCGGGTGGCCAGCTCCCCCGACCGCTTCACGTCGACCCGATTCGAGGTGACTCCCATCAACATGTTGGCCCGGAATCCTGACCGGAGCTCACCCTGCCACCGCTCCAGACCCTGGCGGGGAGCGGTGGCCAGGTACCGGGGGAGCGACGTGATGGCGAAGGCGACGTCGTCCTGGAGGGCGTTGGCCTCGGCCACGACCCGGCCCAGCTCGGGCTGGGCCAGGAGGTGGTCGGAACCGTTCATGCACAAAAGGTCACCCAGCACGAACTCCTTCGTCTCGTCGAAGAGGTCGGCCGTCCGCTCGACCAGGGCCTTGGCGTCATCGGGTAGGGTGGCGCCGTTGCCGTAGCCGTCGGGCAGGTATTCGGCCCGTACGGTCGAACCGTCGGGTGCCTCCCACCAGAACCCACTTCGCGTGATGGCGGAGGGTACGCCCCGCCAGACCACGGCGTCGGCGAGTCCGGCCTCGCTGAGGATCTGGGGCATCTGGGCGATGTGGCCGAACATGTCCGGCAGGTAGCCGACATCCATGGTCCCGCCGAAGGCCGCACCGCGCCGGAGGCCCAGCTGGAGATTGCGGATGATGGTCTCGCCCGACGCCAGGAACTCGTCCATCAGGATGTACCAGGGCCCCATGCTGATGCGCCCGGCCGAGGCCAGTGCCCGCAGGCGTTCCTCACCTTCGGGTCGGACCTCGAGGTAGTCGTCCACCACGGCCATCTGCCCGTCGAGCATGAAGTGGGGATAGCTGTCGTCCGACTCGAGCAGGGAAAGAAGGGCGTCGAGGGCATCGACGAGCTTCAGGCGGAACTCCTGGTAGGAGTGGTACCACTCGCGATCCCAGTGGGTGTGGGGGACGATGGCCACGCGCCGGACTGCCATGGCCTCCACTGTACGGGCTGCCTCCCGGTCGAGGGCGAGTACGGCGTGGTCCGGGGTGGGAGGCTGGATGCTCAGACTCCCACCCCCCGGCGGTTTCCTGGCCCCCTCTCGGCCGCTCTGCCTGTCGGCCGCTCTGCCCTCGTTCGGGTGGTGGACCTTTCCCCGGTCCGCTGTCTGCCAGTCGCCCGCTCCCCGCCGGCCCGATGTCTGGTCGACGGTGTTGGCCTGCTCGGCTAGCCCGTTGGCCCCGTCCTCGAGATTCCGCAGGGCGGAACCAGCGCCAGGACTCGATTCTCATCTCAACGAACGGCCATCGGGGTCGGCTTCACCTCCTGGTCCGTCACACCCGTGGGAAGGCGAACCGGCATCGGGAGAAGTCAGATGTCCAGAACGAGCGATTGAGCCGACGACGGCCCGCTCCCCGAGGAGCATCATGGCTTTGGCCTGCTCGGCGTACTCGGCGAAGGCTTCCCGACTGGCCGGCGCACTGGTCGACACCACCGGAAAGGCCAGATTGATGCCGAGCCATTCCGGCGGACTACTCCAAGCTGTCGAACGCTCGGCCGCCGATCCGGGTCGGGAGCTCCCGGGGTTCTGGTGGTGCGGCGCTACTGCCGTGTGGCACCGACGACTTGCGGTGTCGACGGTCCGGAGCGCCGAGCCGGACGGCCACGCGCTCGAGCCACGAGCCGGCGAGGAGCGAGGTGACGACGGAGAGCATCACCAGGCTGACGAAGAACGATTCGTTGATGATCCCCGCGGCGTATGCCGTCGAGGCCAGGACGATTCCGGGTCCGCCGCGGGCGTTCATGGCGATGGCGAAGCTGGCGGACATGAACCGGTTCTCGCGCGAGAGCCGAGCACCCAGATACACGCTGGCCGCCTTGGCCACACACGTGAAGACGAGGAATCCGAGGAAGAACAGCACGTCGAAATGGTGGACCAAGTCGAGTTGGATCCCGACGATGGCGAAGTAGATCGGGATGAAGAAGCCGAACGAAATGAGCTCCAGGGAGTTGCGCTCTCGTACGGCCTTCCTGCCCTCGGGGCTGTCATCGTCGGCAACGCCAACGGCGATTCCGGCCACGAACGCCCCGTAGAGTGGCACGAGTCCGAGGGCCAGGGCTCCCGCCGAGAGGGCCAGCATCCACAGGAGCTGAAGGGCGACCGGGCTGCGGGCAGCCAATGGATTTGCCCGCAGCCGCTTGTAAGCTCGACCCCCGACCGTGAGGGCCACACCCAGGAAGAGCACGGCCACAACGGTGTGGTAGGCGCTGCTGGTTGGGACGCTGTGGAGGTTCAGAGCGGCCGGGAGTCCGAACGCTTCGCTTCCCGTAGTCCGCACGAGCCCGATGACGACGGCCAGGATGACGTAGAGCACGATGTCCTCGATGACGGCCACGGAGAGGACGATCCGAGCAAAGCGGGTGCCGAGTAAGCCGACATCGTGCATGATGCGTGAGATCACCGGGATGCTCGTCACGGCGACCGCCATTCCGAACACGAGGGCCAACGCGGCGTGGTTGTGGGCCGTGCCCATGAACTGGGTACTGCCCAGAACGGCGACGAATCCAAGACCCGCAGCAAACGGCAGGACGAGTCCGAACGACGCGATCAGCCCGACCGTTCGCAACGAACTGCGCTGCAGAAGTCGCTGCATCTCCGAGCCGGCGGCGAACATGAGCAGAAGCAGACCCAGTTGGTAGACGGCTCCCAAGGCCGCCGCTGACGAGCCGGTAGACGGGAAGATCCAGTGCTGAGCGGCGGGCAGGACCGCACCGAGTGCGGACGGGCCCAGGAGCAGTCCGGCCAGGATCTCTCCGATCACGGCGGGAAGACCGAAGCGGGAGAAGATCATGCCGACACCATGGGCGGCGAGAAGGAGCACGGCCAGCGCGATGAACAGCCGAGCCAGATCAGAGTCGGCGAAATGCATCAGATAGGCCCCCAACCACCGGTGTCCGCTCTCTGCCGGTCAGGGGTGTTTAGCTGACCGGCCCATCGTCGGTCAACTGCCACCGCTTGGAAACGACGACCCGGTGGTACCGGTGCGAGTTCGGAGGTGACGGCGGGCTCCAAGCTGGCTCCGCGTGCACCGACGGGCTGCCACATCGGGTGACTCCGGTCCCACCCTTGGTGTGTGGACCGGGCCCATAGGGGCAGGCCTCCGGTGGATTCTGATGTCTCGATCCTGTAGCTGGCCATCCCTGGCCTGTCGGCGCCCGAGCCCGGCCATCGTGCGCCGGCGTCGGTTGGCGTAGTCCCGGAGGAGAGGGATTGCATCACTACCGACCGACAGCGGCGATGATCGGGGCGTTCAGATGCTTTCCGGCCATGCTCCCGTCATTCGGAGCATCGCCGAAGGGGTAGACGGCACCGTTGGCGGTGGCGACCCAATAGCCCCGGCCGTCAGCCGTGGAGAAGATGGCCGTGGCCGGGTTGAGTACTCCGGTCACTCCACCCGGCAGGCTGCCAAAGTTGGTCGCATCGCCGAACTGGGCGACCGCACCGGTGTTGAAGAGGATCCAGTAGCCGTAGCCATCGGGCGTGCGCACGGCCGAGGTGACGGTGCCCTGGGGACCGGGTGCCCCGTAGTAGATGGCGTCACCGAAACTGTAGACGTGCCCCGTTTGTGTCACGACCCAGTAGCCGAGGCCGCTGGCGTCGGGCATCACGGCTACGGCCGCACCGGAACACCCACCGATGGCGGGACATGAGCCTTCGAACTGGGCGTCGCCGAAGGCGAAGACTCCTCCATCCGAAGCCACCATGAAGTACCCGGCGCCATCGGACGACGGCACCATGCCCACCACCGGAGCGTTCAACCGCCGGACGTTGCCGGGAGTGCCGGCCGGAAGCAAACCCAGTCCGGGTATCGATCCGTAGAACCCGGCATCGCCGAAGGTGAACAGACCTCCGTCCGACGCCACGAGCCAATAGCCGGCATCGTCCTGGGTGGGAGTGATTCCCACGACCGGACGGTTCAGGCGCAGTGAGCCGGTAGATCCGTAGAACTGGGCGGACCCGAAGGTGAAGATGCCACCGTCTTGACCCACCAGCCAGTAGCCGTGCGGCGGAGGTGGCGGGGGGAACCCGGGATCAGGAATGGGAAGGGGGGAGGCGGCGGCACCGTTGTTGGGTGCGGGGCCGAGCCCGAAGTGGCCGTAGAGCCCCGCCTCGAGGCTGTAGTGGTTGTAGGGGGTTCCGTCCCGTGACCCAGCCGTCACTCCGGCCCCCACCTCGAGGGTGGCGATGTGTTCCGGCGGAGAGGTCCGGAGCGAGCCCTCGTCCCAGGTGATGAGCACGGTCATGTCGGGCTGGGCCAGCAGGGACGGGACCACGGCGGCCAGCCAGTTGTCCCCCAAGCCGATCAGGCTGGATGCGGAGTTCGAGCCGAAGTAGGCCGGGCACGCCTGTCCGCCGGTGGGCAGTGTGTGCATGTCGTCGCACTCATTAGGGACGATGTAGCTGAGGTCCGGAAGGTTCGCCGAATGAAAGGTGCCTGTGGTCATTGGCACGTCGTTGGCTGTGCAGGTGCTGTTGGCGTGGTACTGGTAGTCCGGGTCGTGGCTGGCCGTGTACAGGAGGTCCGTGGTTCCGGGCACATCGCCGCTGGTCCCGCCGGCGCAGTTCCCCTGCATCGACTCCATGTACTCCTTCCACCGGAGCGAGCCCGTGCTGTCGATGGCCTGGAAGATGTTTGCCGAAGGAGGGGACTGCGGCGACGGAAGGCCGCTGGTCATGGCCAGGTAGTTCGGATTGCTGCTCGAGGCCAGGGCCGAGTAGTCGGTGAACAGCTCCCCTTGGGAGATCAGCTGATTCAGGTAGGGGGCCTGGGGGCTTCCGACGATGTCGTCGAACGGCTCGTTCTCCATCACGATCACGGCGAGCTTGCCGGGGGTCGGCGTGGTCCCTTGGGCCGACGCCACCCCGTGCAGCGTCCAGAGCAAGCTGCCCACGAGCGCCACACAACACCCGACGAGTGTGAGTCTGCGCATGGCATCGCCCCTCTCCGCTCTCGGCGCAACCCCCGACCCGACGGGAGCATTTTGAAACTGGCGACCCACTCCAGCCGGACGGCTTCCTAGGTCCCGACTCAGGGTAACCGAGAACAGCTCCGCCAGTTTGATCGTTGGAATGCTGGGGTCATTCAGACCTGTTCCTCGACTCGATCATCGGGATCTCGCATCGTCCCGGGTTCATCCACTCACCCTGCACATCGGAGACAATCAACCGGTATTGATGGACCTGGCACCAGCAGTATTTGTGACCGGACAGTCGGTGCCAAGAGCCCGGCCGTCGCCGAGGCTGTCGGCTCCGGTGCACGGGACGGTGAGAACCTCGCTGCGTGAGGGCGTCTGCACGTGGGGTGGCACCTGTCGCCGTGCCGGCACAGACCGCGTCGCTCATGGGGATGGTACTCAGCAGTCCGTCGGAGGCTGGCATCGGAATCCCGTCGTGGGTTCGATGCTCATCTGGCCCACGACCTGAGCCCGGCACCCGGCTCACGAACACGGGGGCAGATCCGTGATGGAGTACCGGAACAGAGGCCGGTGCGCACCGTACGTCGCATCGCACCGATCGTGGCCGGCAACGTCGTGCGACTCCACGAAGGCGCGTGCATGTGGCACCTCCACGTCGGGTCCCCCCCGGTATCTGCGCGGCCAGGCCCGACGATGGGGCCGGTCAGCTCTCGCCGATACTCTGCGGGTTTCCGCAGGTGAGCGAGGTACCGGCGTGACTTCGGCGCCCCTGGGTGATGGCCCGATGATCGGGTATGGGCGTTGGCCGTGCGCCCAGACGGGGCAGATGACCTGTCTTGTCGATGGAGCACATCAGGGTGATGGGTGGGTGGCGCCCATCGGACTCTCTTCACCGCCATCACCGCCGGGCTTCCGGTTGGCGCCGAAGAACCACACGGAGTGACGACCGTGCGTGGCCGCGAGTACCAGACGAGCACGCTCTGCGTTGGAAGCGTGCCGACGCAGAGTCGGAACGCGGGTAATCCGCGAGGCGAGGGCGGACGTCGTTGTGCATGGGCATACGAGTTGATCACGTCCGGCTCTCACCAGCGCTCCCAACCTTCACGATCGTGAACCGTACGGCGACCGTCGGAACGGGGCGTCGAAGGACCCCCAGTGACCGAGGAACCACGAGCGGTGGCCGTAAATGCCATGGCTCCCGAAACCACCAATAGTTCGTGGATAAAGTTCACCAATAATGACTATGTTGCCCGATTGGGTTCCTCGCTATCTTGTACCTTGCCATCGATGCATAAGCAGGAATCAAGTGCGAACGCGCACGAGCCTGCTGTCATGTGGGATCTCTAGGGGACAGGGCGCGAGCTCAGGCGGAGGGTGTACAAGATGCGCATTGCCGTTGTCGGTTGCGGCTATTGGGGGTCGAAGCACGTCCGGGTGCTTGGGGCGTTGGACGACGTCGACGAGGTGCTCATCGTCGATCGCAGCGAAGAACAACTGGCCAAGCTGAGCCGCACCTACAAGACGGCTCGTCAGTACACCGAACTGCAGGCGGCGTTGCCGGACGCGGACGCCGTGGTGGTAGCCACCTCGCCGACCACCCATGTCGAGGTGGCCCTCCAGGCCATCGAGGCCGGAAAGCATGTCCTGGTGGAGAAGCCACTCGCCCCATCTGTTGCCGGCGTGCGGCGGCTGATGAGTGCGGCGTCGCAGGCCGGTGTGACGCTCATGGTGGGGCACACCTTCGAATACAACCCCGCCGTGTGGAAACTTCGCGAGTTGGTGCAGACGAACGAACTCGGCGACCTCTACTACCTGGATAGCGCCCGACTCAACCTTGGTCTCTATCAACCTGATGTGAACGTCATCTTCGACCTTGCGCCACACGATGTATCCATCATCAACTACGTGCTCGGCCGGAAGCCCACCGCCGTGCAGGCCTGGGCCTCGCGCCACGCCCACCGGCGGTTCGAGGACGTCGCCTACCTGCGGCTGTTCTACGATGACTTCTTCGACGACCGAGGGCTCACGGCGAACATCCACGTCAGCTGGCTCGATCCCTGCAAGGTGCGGAAGATCACCGCCGTGGGCAGCAAGAAGATGGCCGTCTACGACGATCTAGCGCCCGAGGACCGGATCCGCGTCCTCGACAAGGGCGTCAATACCGGAGCCGGCGCCAACGACAACCTCACCCAGCCGCCGATGTCGTACCGCTATGGAGACATCGTTGTTCCCTTCGTGGCCTCGAACGAGCCGCTGACGCTGCAGGACCAGCACTTCCTCGAGTGCATCCTGACCGGGTCGACTCCGCAGACCGACGGAAAGAACGGGCTGGCGGTAGTCGAGGTGCTCGAGGCGGCCGAACTGTCTCGGAGGTTGGACCGACCGGTGCTTCTCGAAGAGCTGGACCACCGCTCGGGAGTTGTCCGTTCGGTCGGATCGGTCAATGGTCACGGGCCTGGGTCCTGGTCGCTTCCGGAGCGAACCTCTCTGGCCGGTAAGACGAAGTCCTTCTCGCTCACGGCGCGGCAATCCCAGCTGCCGTGACCTCCACCGTGCCGTTCACGGACCTTCAGGCGATGACGCGTGAAGTCCGTACCGATGTCGTCGAAGGATGGGACGACCTGCTCCAGTCGGGCCGGTTCATCGGGGGCGATGCCGTCGAGGAGTTCGAGGAATCGTGGGCTGCCTACTGCCAGACGGCAGAAGCCGTTGGAGTCGGAAACGGGACAGACGCCCTTCAGCTCACACTGATGGCCCTGGGCATCGGCCCCGGAGACGAGGTCGTGGTTCCCACCAACACCTTCGTGGCTACGGCCGAAGCGGTCGTCCTGGCCGGTGCGACGCCGGTGTTCGCCGACGTCAGCGCCCAGACACTGCTGGTGACCCCGGAGGCCCTGGAGGCGTCCATCACCGGCCGCACCAAGGCGGTCATCGTTGTCCATCTGTACGGTCAGATGCCGGATATGGATGCGCTGTGCCGGGTGGCCGACAACGCCGGCATTGCCGTGATCGAGGATGCGGCCCAGGCCCAGGGGGCCTCATGGCTCGGCCGTCGGGCCGGATCGATCGGGCTGGCCGGGTGCTTCAGCTTCTATCCGGGGAAGAACCTTGGGGCCTTCGGCGACGGTGGGGCCGTGGTGACGGGCGACGCCATGCTGGCGGAGAAGATCCGGTGCCTCCGAGACCACGGTCGGACCCGTGGCTCTCGCTATGAGCACGAGGTAGTGGGCATGAACAGCCGACTCGATGCGGTGCAGGCGGTCGTGCTGTCAGCCAAGCTGGCCCGCCTGGACGCCTGGACAACGGCGCGCCGTCTCGTCGCCGCACAGTACCGCTCGGCGCTCGAATCGGCTCCGGTGGCCATGGTCGAGGAGGCTCCTGGCGCGTTCGGCGTCCACCATCTCGCCGTGATCAGGGTGGCCAACCGTGAGCAGGTGCAGTGTCACCTCGACTCGATGAGGATCGATACCGGCATTCACTATCCGGTGCCCTGCCACCGTCAAGCGGCCTATCGGCGCTTTGCCACCCAACCGCTCCCCGTGGCCGAGGAGGCATCGGGCGAAATTCTCTCGTTGCCGATGTTTCCGCACATGACGGATACGCAGGTGGCGCGGGTGTGTGAGGCGGTGCAGGAAGCGTTGGCATCGAAGGAGCCAGACGTTGCCTGATCTGAGCTTCGAAGGCCTTCGGGCCGAACCGGGGGCGACGGTCGGCTATCCCTCGTCTCGAGCGAGCCACACCGAACTGCTCGTGGGGAGGGACGCCCACGTTCGCAGCGGAAGTGTGCTCTATCTGGGATCGCGGATCGGTGCGCGCTTCCAGACCGGACACAACGTCGTCATCCGCGAGGAGTGCGTCATCGGTGACGACGTGTCCGTGTGGAGCAACTCCGTCGTGGACTACGGATGCCGGATCGGGGATGGCGTCAAGATCCACTCGAACTGCTACGTCGCCCAATTCACGGAGATCGAGGACGAGGCCTTTCTTGCCCCGGGGGTGACCATCGCCAACGACCTCTACCCGGGGCAGCCGGCATCTGCCGTGCTCATGTCCGGACCTTCCATAGGAGCGAGAGCACAGATCGGGGCGAACGTCACCATCCTGCCCTTTGTCCGCATCGGAGCAGGAAGCCTCATCGGTGCTGGGGCCGTCGTGGCCCGGGACATCCCGGAGGGCTCGATTGCCTTCGGCAATCCAGCCACGGTGCGGGGCACGGTGGACAACCTCGAACCGATCGAGACGCGGGTCGATCCAGTGAGCACGTCGGTGAGCCGTTTCCGCTTCTCGCTACCCGAGACGGACCGGCAGGCCGCAGTGACACTGGGGGAGCGATGACGGTCGGGGGCGCAACTCCGTTCCAGGTGACGGCGGAGCATGCTTCGCCGGCGCCCCAGCAACTGGCCAAGCGCCTGCTCGACCTGACCGTGGCCCTGCCCTGCCTGATCCTGCTATCGCCGGTGCTCCTCGTGGTGGCCCTGCTGGTTCGATCGACGTCCCGAGGAACGGCGTTCTTCCGTCAGGAGCGGATCGGTCGCGACGGACAGCCGTTTGCCCTGTACAAGTTCCGGACCATGTTCACCGACTGCTCCGATGCGGTCCATCGGGAGTATGTCCGGAAGCTCCTGACCGAGGACGATCCACCCCCGGGAGGCGAGAAGGGTCTCTTCAAGCTCGAGCAGGATCCGCGGATCACCGGGATCGGCAGACTCCTGCGACGTACGAGCATCGACGAGCTGCCCCAGCTGTTCAATGTGGTCCTGGGCCAGATGTCTCTGGTCGGCCCACGCCCGGCGCTCCCCTGGGAGGCGGAGCTGATCGAGCCCGCGTACCACGCCCGGTTCCAGGTCGCTCCGGGCATTACCGGGCTGTGGCAGGTCAGTGGGCGCAACCACCTCACGTTGCGACAGGGACTCGCACTTGACGTCGAGTACGTCGAGAGGCAGAGCTTGGGGCTGGATCTGACCATCCTCCTCAAGACGGTCCCGGTCGTACTGACCACCCGTGGTGCCCTGTGATCGGCGCCGTCCGCGCCCGGCGGGCGGGCAGCCCGCTAGAACAGGCGGACGGCGACGAGGACGGGGCCATTGCCGCGGCCGGGGACTCCATCACCGTGGCCAGTTGGACCATGGTCAGCCGAGTCACCGGTGTGGCCAGGATCGTCGTCATCGGAGCGATCCTGGGCCCGACCTTCTTCGGAAACACCTATCAGTTCACCAACTCGCTGCCCAACTTGGTCTATTACGGCTTCCTGGCCGGCTCACTCTTCTCGTCCCTGCTCGTCCCGGCACTGGTGCACCACATCGATGCGGGGGATCGTCGGGCGTCGGAACGGGTAGCCGGGGGTTTCATGGGGATGACGCTGGCCGTTCTGGTCCTGGCCGTTCCGCTGGCCGTGATCTTCGGACCCCTGGCCCTGAAGCTGGCGGCTATCGGCAGTGGTCACGCCGTGCTGGGCGCCGCCCAGGCCCGTGTCGGTCGCTTGCTGATCATTCTCTTCATTCCCCAGATCTTCTGCTACGGGGTGGTCGGGAGTGCCACCGCGGTCATGAACTCGCACCGCCGGTTCGCCCTGGCCGCCGGGGCCCCGGCTATCGAGAACCTCGGTACCATCGCCGTGCTCCTGGTCACGGGCTTCATCTACGGCACGGGGACCCGCCTCACCAACGTGCCTACCGGGGAGATACTTCTGCTGGGGATCGGCTCAACCGTAGCGGTGGCGGCTCACGCCTCGGTGCAGTGGTGGGGAGCTCGACGATCCGGTGTAACGCTGGTGCCCAGGCGGGGCTGGCGCGATCCGGAGGTCCGGGTGGTGGTTCGGCGGGCTCTGCCCTCCCTGGCCCAGGCGGGCCTGGTGGCTCTCCAGGTGTTCACCCTGCTAGCCATCTCCAACCGACTGCCGGGCGGTGTCATCGCCTTCCAGATCGGGCTCAACTTCTACTACCTGGCCATTGCCATCGGGGCGACACCAGTGGCCTTGTCGTTGCTCCCCCGATTGGCCCGGATGCACGTCGAGGGTGACACCGCGGCGTTCCGGGACACGCTGGTGCGCGGGTTCGCGCTGGGATTCTTCGTCACCATCCCCGCCGCCGTCGGGTACCTCGTCCTGGCCGTCCCCATCGCCCGGGCCATCTCCTTCGGCCGGCTGGACACGCCCGGAGCGGTCAGCATGGTGGCGTTCGCCCTGGGTGGACTGGCCCTGGCCGTCATTGGCCAGACGGCCTTCATGATCGCCACCTATGCGTCCTACGCCAAGAAGGACACTCGGTCCCCGCTGATGTCCATGCTGGTGCAGACCGCGGTGTGTCTGAGCCTGGTCGTCGTGGCCCGTCTGGTCCACGGACCCGCCCTGCTCCTCTTCCTGGCTCTGTCCCTGTCGGTGGCCGTTGTCATCGCTTCGTGCCACTTGACGGTCCGGGTCTTCCGCAAGCTCGGTCCGTCCAGCGAGCGGCTCGCTCCCTCGTTGATCAGAGTGGTGGCCGGCGCGGCGATCATGGCCGTGCCGGCGTGGTTGACGGCCTTCGCCATCGACCACACCATGCGTCCCCCGGTCGGACCGCGTGTGGCCATCGTCGCCGCCGCCGTGGTCGGTGGTGGGGTCTTTCTGGCCCTCCAAGCGCTGTGGGGGACACCCGAGCTGGGCTGGCTCACCGGGGGAGTCGGGCACCTGCGTAGCAAGGTCGCCGGTGGGGATCAGAGCCGAGCTCCCGGCGTCGCGGAAGCCCCAGTCCCTGATGAATCCTCCGAGCCACCACCACCGGCGGTGGGTTCCGGCCGCGGAGACGACCAACACCCGCCGCCGGTCGGAACGCTGGCCACGCCGGTTCCGGAGATGAGTCGGACGCGCGGGTACCCGTCGAGCCGCTGGCTCATCCTGCCGGTCCTCGTGGCCGCCACGGCCATCGGGGCGGCCATCGACCTCTATCCGCTGGAGTCGCTGGGGGCCCTCATCGCCGTGACCGTCGGGGTCTTGGTGTGGCGGCATCCAGCGTTGGCCGGCTATCTGGTGATCGGACTGACGCCTCTCACCGTGGGCATCAATCGGGGATCGGCGCTACCCTTGCTGAGGCCCAACGAAGCCCTCGCCCTCCTGGTCGGGGGGACGCTGATCCTCCGCGGCATCGTGAGGATGCGGTCGGGTCGGCTGCCCAGGCTCCGCCTCGATCGCGTCGAAGCCTCTCTGGTGCTCCTGGCCGTCTTCAGTTCTGTGGTGCCGCTGGTGTGGATGCTGGTCCGCCAGGAGCAGATCACCCACGACGACCTCTTGTACTCCCTGGTCATGTGGAAGTACCTGGGCCTCTACGCCCTCATTCGCCTGAGTGTGAACACCGATGCTGAAATCCGCCGATGTCTGTGGATCTCGGTCTCCGTGGGGTGCATCGTGGCCGTCCTGGCCGTCTTCCAGTCGCTCGGCCTGTTCGGGGTTCCCCACATCCTGGCCACGTACTACGCACCGGCGGGGTACGAAGGAGCGTTTCAGGCCCGAGGCAGCTCGACCCTCGGGCTCCCCGCGGCCACCGCCGATCTGATGATCGTGAACCTGGCCATCGCCAGCGGGCTCTGGGTCCGCTATCGACGACATCCCGTGCTGCTGGCCGGCGTGGCCACGTTGTTCGTGTTCGGGGCTCTCTCGGCGGGCGAGTTCTCGAGTGCCATAGGCCTGGTGGTGGCGGCCGTATGCATCGCCACCGTCACGAACTCGCCGAGGCTGTTGACCACGTTCATCCCGGCGGGGTTCCTGGCTTCGCTGGCCCTGTGGCCCGTCATCAGCCGCCGGCTGGCCGGCTTCCAGTCACCGTCGAACCTACCGGTCAGCTGGACCGGGAGGCTTCAGAATCTCCAGAGCTATTTCTGGCCCAAGCTGTTCTCGGACTGGAACTTCGTTTTCGGCGTACGACCGTCGGCCCGCATTCCGGTGGCCACTCAGGCCACGGGCTATGTCTGGATCGAAAGCGGCTACACCTGGCTCCTGTGGGCGGGCGGCCTCCCGTTGTTGGCCAGTTTCGTCTTCTTCGTGCATTCGACGGTGAAGAGAGGCTGGACCATGGCCCGCCGCGGGGCCGGGGCGGCCAGCGTGGCTGGAATTGCGACGTTCGTCATCGTCATTGTCACCACGGTACTGATGATCTTCGACCCTCACCTGACCTACCGCGGTTCGGCGGACGCCATGTTCGCCGTCATCGCCTTGGCGGCACCCCGTCTGGTCCGTTCCGGCCGGGCCGCCGCGTCGGCCCGGCCGGCGATCTCGACTCCGAAGATGCAAAGGGAGGTTTCACGATGACCGGAAACTTGGGGCACGAGAGGAACGGTGACGCCCGGCAAGGGAGCCCATACTCCAGCGACGAGCGAGGTCCGGTCTCCGATGACTACGGCAGTCGCACGGGCGTCGGAGGTTCCGGGACGCCTGGCCCGGGGGGTGTAGCCCGTGCGCCCGGGTCGTTCAGGCGATTCCTGCGGGCCCACGTCGTCGAGATTCTTCTGATCACCCTCGTGGTCACCGTCTCGGCCGCCCTGTTCGCCAGCGCCCAGACCTCGATGTACCGCTCGCAGGCCGACGTGGCTGTCTATCCGCCCGTCTCCGCCACCGCCACCCAGCAGACGGTCGACATTGCCACGCAAAAGGAAGTCGCCTCTTCGGGGGCAGTGGTGCAGACGGCGTCGCGAGCGTTGCATGTGCCGGAGAAGACGCTGCAGGACGGGCTGTCGGTCGGCGTACCCGTCGGGACCAACCTCTTGACCTTCTCGTTCTCGGATGCGAACCCTCGGCTGGCCAGCATGTATGCCCAGGGCCTGGCCAGTGCCTACGTGGCCTACGAGAATCTTCAGGTCCTGACGGCCGGGTCGGTGCGCCCGGTCATCATCACCAGTGCCCCGATACCCACTACGCCGGTCAGTCCGAACCGTGCCCTGGACGTCGGCGTCGCCCTTCTCCTCGGACTGGCCCTCGGATTCGGTACCGCCCTGGTCCGGGACGCGATGGACGATCGGCTCCGTGGTCCCTCCGATCTGGAGGCCCAGTTGGACGCGCCGGTCCTGGCCGTCATCCCGGCCGTCGGAAGGAAGGGCGATCTCGACCAGCGGATCCTCACGATGGACAGCCCCGACTCGAGGTTTGCCGAAGCGTTCCGCAACCTGCGGACGCGGGTCGTGTTGACGGCCGACCGCCGGCACGAACGGACGGTGCTGGTGACCAGCGTGGATGCCGAGGAGAGGGGCCAGACGGCGGCCAATCTGGCCGTGGCGCTGGCCCAATCGGGCCGAAGTGTCATCTTGGTCTGCGCCGACCTCAGGGAGTCGAGAGCGCAGGCTCATTTTGGCGTGGGGGACGTTGCCGGCCTCACCGATGTGGTCAACGGTACGGCCCGGCTCCCGAATGTGTTCCGACAGACTGAGGTCCCCGGGCTCCAGCTTCTGGCCAGCGGTCCCTCGGTCGACGATCCCGCCGCGGTGCTCCAGGCACCGGCGCTGGGATCGGTGCTCAGCTCACTGTCGAAGTCCTTCGCCTTCGTGGTGATCGCCAGCTCGCCCATGCTCGGGAGCTCGGACGTCAGGGCACTGGCCGAGATCGCCGACATGGTCCTGTTCGTGGCCGATGCCCGGCGTTCCACCCGAGCCCGGGTGGCGGCCGGGGAGCAACAACTGGACCACGTGCGAGCCAAGCTCATCGGCTGTGTGCTGGACAACGCCGGAAGACCGATCCGCCTGAAGCCGGCGCCGCCGGAGCGTCCGGCGGACGAGGGGGTCCGAGAATCGGAGCAGGCACAGCCACCGGCGGTGCCTGCCCCTCCCAAGTCGGAACCGACAGGGCAGCCGGCGGCCATCGACTTGCTGCAAGGACCTCCGAGTCCGGCAAAGGACAAGCAGCCGGTACTACCAGCCATCCATGACCACCAGCGAGAACAACAACCAGCAGCGAGGAGAACCTGATGACAAACGGACAGTTCGTGGAGGATCCGACGGCCTCATCGTTCGGACCCCTGGAGTCGACGGCGTGTCGGCTCTATCTGGTGAGGCATGGCACGACCACCCTGAACGTGGAGAACCGATACCGAGGTCGTCGTGATATTCCGCTCGATGCCCAGGGGTACCAAGACGCGGTCGACGCGGCGCGTCGGCTGTCCAAGGCGGGCCTCTCTGCGGTGTACACCAGTCCATTGCGTCGGGCGATCGCCACCGGCCAGATCATCGCCGACGAGGCCCGTGTCCCCGACCTACGTATCCTGTACGGGCTCAACAACCTGGACTACGGCGCATGGGAAGGCATGTCCGAAGAAGACGCCGCCATGTACGATCCTGACGCCTACGAGCGGTACCGCACCAGTCCGAGCCGGGCAGCCTGCCCACTCGGTGAGCGGCTGCGTGACGCCCAGGATCGGATGGTCGCTGCCCTTCAGTTCATTGGCTCTCGCCACGCCGGTGAAACCGTCGTGGGAGTGACCCACGCCGTGATGATCCGGCTGGTGCTGCTCAAGCTCAGTGGCGTCGAGGACGAGAGTTGGCGTCGTCCCGTGGGCCTCGGGTCGCTGACCGAGTTCCACATCGTCGATGAGGACATTCGCCAGTCCGTTCCCGCCGGCGTCGGACCGGGCTAAGACGAGCGTGGGCACCAAGGGCGGCGCCACCAGGGGTGGAAAGGCGCGGAGGCGCGGATGAAGAGCCGCCGTTCGCCGCACATTCTGCTGATCGTGGAGAACGTTGCCTTGGCGCGCGACCACCGCCTGCAGAAGCAGGCGGCCTCACTGCTCGCCCATGGCTACCGGGTCACGGTGATCTGTCGTCGCGACCCGCGAAACCGGGAGTTCGGGGTCCGGGTGCGCCAGTACCCGGCACCCGTGGACGCCCAAAGCAAGCTGGGCTTTCTTTGGGAATATGCGTACTCCTGGACGATGGCTGCCGTTCTGACGTTGATGGTCTTCGTGACCGACCCGTTCGATGCCATGCAGGTGAGCGGAACGCCCGACATCTACTTCACCATCGGGGCACCGTTCAAACTGCTCGGACGTCCGCTGGTCCTCGACCAACGGGACCTGTCACCCGACCTGTACGAGGTGCGCTACGGGCGGCGGGGGTCGGTGTACCGGATGCTCAGCTGGTTGGAGCGGGTGAGCTATCGCACGGCCGATCATCTGATCACGGTGAACCACTCACTGGTGGACATCGCCTGCGGGCGCGGCGGTGCGAAACGGGAGTCGGTGACCGTGGTCGGGAACGGGCCGGTCCTCGACCGGACGCGGGCGAGGCGGCCGAGTGCCGAGCTGAAACGGGGGGGACGATTCCTCTGCTGTTGGCTCGGCATGATGGGGCCGCAGGATCGGGTGGAGCTGGCCATCCAGGCCGTCGACCATCTGGTCCATGGGCTCGGTCGCACCGATTGCCAGTTCGCCTTCGTGGGCGACGGTGAGGAGCGAGAGGCTTTGGAACAGCTCTGCGACCGGCTGTCCCTCCGGGACTGGGTCTTCTTTCCGGGATGGATGCGAGAGGACGATGCCTTCACCTACCTGGCCACCGCCGATCTGGGCCTCGAGCCGAACCTCGAGGAGATCGTCTCGCCGGTCAAAGGGATGGAGTACATGGCGTTTGGTCTGCCTTTCGTGGGCTTCGACCTCAAAGAGACGAGGGTGTTGGCCGAGGATGCCGCCGCCTATGCACCCCCTGGCGACATCGGCGCGTTCGCCGGACTGATCGACCAGTTGCTGGCAGACCCGGAGCGACGAGTGGAGATGGGACGGGTCGGACGGCGGATCGTCGAGGAGCGAGTGGCCTGGGATCGACAGGAGAGCTCCTATGTGGAGGTCTACCAAAGGTTGTTGGCCAGGGCCGACGTGGCGAGGCGGGATGGTTGGACCAGCCGACGGGGCTGGCTCGGCCGGTACGCCGGACATCCCGAGCCCGGTATCGAGGAGGTCCGTTGATGGCATCACCGTCGTCAGTATCGATGGCCAGGAGGGCCAGGCACCACCTTCGCATGCGGGTATCGGAACATCCGACGTTGTATCTCCCCTTCGCCCGGCACAAGTACCCCGGTCCCAGTCCCGAGGTGATCAGTTCCGGGACCGAGCTCGTGATCGACGGGTACACGAGGTCGGCGACGACCTTTGCCGTGTACGCCTTCCAACTGGCTCAGGTCAAGCCCGTTCGGCTCGCTCATCACCTCCACGCCCCGGCCCAATTGATCCAGGCGGCGCGCACCGGTGTCCCGACACTCCTGCTCATCCGCGAGCCGGAGGGAGCCCTGCTCTCCCAGGTCATCCGGGAGCCCGATGTCGACCTGCGGGACGCCCTGGTGGCCTACTGCCGATTTTATGAGTCCCTGCTCCCGTACCAGGACTCATTCGTCGTGGGCGAATTCGAAGAGATCACCAACGATTTCGGACAGGTCATCCGACGCATCAACGAGCGGTTCGGAACGAACTTCGCCGAATTCAAGCACACTGAATCGAGTCGGATCGAGTGTATGGACCTGATCAAATTGCGCGGAACGCTGTCGCCCACGTTGCTGGGCTTTGAGTCCGGCGTCGTCACCCAGGAACGGCTCCGCCGTGAACTTCCCGAGCTCGTTCGCAGCTCCGAGCGGTTGGACACCACCGAGGCATGGGTCCCCTCGAGCGACCGGGACCGGTCGAAGGCTGCGCTCCGTGCGCAGTGGGTGCACCCCGATCTGGCCCCGTTGCGGGGACGGGCCCATGATCTGTATCGGACCTTCCGGTCTGGTGGTGGCACTGATGACGCCTGAAGCCGCTCCGACGGCCGAACGGTCGGGGCGCCCCGTCGGGGGACCGTGGAGCATGGCCGACTCCACCGACCCGCACGGTGGGACCGTGATCGATGGTGGGACCCTGATCAACCCGCACGGTGGGACCCTGATCGACCTGCTGGCCGAGCCAGAAAGGGCGGCAGAGCTAAGGGAGCGCTCGGCGGCGTGGCCGAGCTGGCAGTTGACGCAGCGACAGCTCTGTGATCTCGAGCTCCTGACCTGCGGGGGATTCTCGCCCCTTCAGACTTTCATGGGCCAGGATGACTATGACTCGGTCTGCGCATCGATGCGCCTGGCCCGGGGTGCTCTGTGGCCCATCCCCGTGACTCTCGACGTGCCGGAAGAGGTCGTCGCCCTGGCCGAATCGGAAGGGTCGCTGGCCCTCCGGGATTCCGAGGGGATGATGCTGGCCGTGCTGCACCTGACCGAGACCTGGCGTCCTGATCGCCTGGCCGAAGCCGGAGCGGTGCTCGGCACGACCGACAGCGCACATCCGGGCGTCGACTACCTCCTCCACGAGACGCATCCCTGGTACGTCACCGGCACTCTGGAGGCCGTGCAACTTCCCGAGCACCGGAATTTCCGGTCGCTCCGGCGCACCCCGGCGCAGGTCCGCGCCGAGTTCGCCCGTCGAAACTGGCGGAGGGTGGTGGCGTTCCAAACCCGGAATCCGATGCACCGTGCCCATCAAGAGCTCACGCGGCGGGCGGCGGCCGAGGTCAATGCCAACCTGTTGATCCACCCGGTGGTGGGGATGACCATGCGTGGGGATATCGACAGCGACACGCGGGTCCGCTGCTACCAGGCGATTCTGCCGAGCTATGCGGAGGACCGCGTCATGTTGTCGCTGCTTCCACTGGCCATGCGCATGGGGGGTCCGCGTGAGGCCCTGTGGCACGCCATCATCCGCAAGAACTACGGCGCCACCCATTTCATCGTGGGGAGAGACCACGCCGGTCCGGGGCTCGACTCCGACGGCCGGCCGTTCTACCCCTCGGTGGCCGCCCGAGAGCTCCTCCTCCACCACAGTCAAGAGCTCGGCATCGCCATCGTGCCGTTTCCTCACATGGTGTATGTGCACGGCACCAACCGATATGTCCCAGAGGGCTCGGCCCCCCAGGGTGCCCAGGTCGAATACCTGTCCGGTACCCAGGTCAGGCGCCGCCTGGCCGAGGGCGGCGACCTACCCCCGTGGTTCACCTCTCCGGAGGTCGCCGCCGAATTGCGCCGAAGCTATCCACCGCGTTCGGAACGGGGCTTCACCGTCTTTTTGACGGGACTGTCCGGCGCCGGCAAGTCGACGATTGCGGCGGCGCTGCAAGCGGGGTTGATGGAGCGGGATCGCCGATGCGTCACGTTGCTCGACGGGGACGTGGTCCGCCGCCACCTGTCCTCTGAGATCGGCTTCTCCCGCCAGGATCGGGACGCCAACGTGCTGCGGGCCGGATTCGTCGCCGCGGAGATCACCAAGCACCGGGGAGTCGCCATCTGTGCCCTCATCGCACCCTATGACGCAGCCCGACGCACGGTGCGCCAGATGGTCGAACAGAGCGGTGGGTTCGTCTTAGTGCACGTGGCCACCAGCCTGGACGTCTGTGAGGAACGCGACCGAAAGGGGCTGTACTCCAAAGCCCGTCAGGGCCTTCTCCCGAGCTTCACCGGCCTGTCCGACCCCTACGAGGAGCCGGGGGACGCCGATCTGGTCATCGACACGGGTACTGCGTCACCCGAAGAGGCCGCGGGACAGATCATCGACCAGCTCTGCGACCTCGGTTACCTGGTTCCGGCGGCCGGTCCGGCGGCCGAATCCGCTCGGTTGGCGTCCAGCGCATAGCAGGGGACAGGGCAACCGTTGGTCGGGGCGAGCGGGGATGGGAAGACTGGCGGATCCTCGGGAGAGGCTGGGCGGCGCCGATCGGTCTGGCTCGTGCCCATCCCGTGATGTGCGGACCGTGAGCCGGGGACACGCGGGGCCGGCAGCCGTACCCGTCTCCGTAGGGGCGAAGGGCCCATGGGACGATGACAGGGTGATGGGCCCCGGAGAGCTACGACGACCCCCCTCACAGGGGGGGCGGACCCCGGCCCACCGGAGCAGGACGATCGGCCCCGATCGTCCGGAGAGGCCGCGTCGACCCGGAAGAGGGGCACGGTCTCGTCGGTACCGGATGGCTCGCGGGGCGCTCCTGGCCGTGGTCGTGGCCGTGGCTGTGGCCGGAGCTGTGGCCATGGCCGCCTCGGCCATCGCCATCATTATTCGGTCTCCACCCCAACCGGTGGTCAACGAAGGCATCCTGTCCAGCAGGTCCACCATCTACGGCAGCGAGATCGGCGCTTGGGAGGTGGACGGCGGCCCGGCGGTCCACGACTCCACCATCCGGGGCCTGATCACCTCGGCGGGGATCCCCGACATCCGGTTCGCCATGTATGACTGCTTCACGGGGGAGACCTGTGGCCGCGACCACCACCCCGGATCCGAGACGCGGACCAATTTGGACTCCGCCATCGTCGGAATCACGCAGACCCTGCATGCGGTGCCGTGGATCGAGTTGCTGCCGATCACCTCGGGTGTGATTGGATCCGTCTCGAACGGCTCGGTGTTCTGCCCGCCATGGACCGGGGACGCCACCGGCAACCTCGGGATGTACGAGGACCAACTGCGACAGATCGCTCAGGTGTACCGGGGTCCGATCATTCTGGAATCCAGCAATGAGATGGAGAACGACTGCTGGCGGACATGGCAGGCACAAGGTGCCCCTATTGCCTCGGCGGGTTCGCCTGGAGTCAGTCAGCGGCTCGGTGAGGTCTATGCCGCCACCATGCCAGCCCTGAAGGCCTACGCCACGGCGCTCCATTTCTCCCAGGTGGTCACGGTTGGCTACATCGGAGTGGGTGGCGGTACGAGATGGGGCCAACCGTGCACGGCGGACAGATCGGCCGCCTACGGCTACAGCTGCGGGTACCAGGAGCGGTGGATCGACGAGTTCAACACCGCTGTCTACGCCGCCTACGTGGCCAGCGGCGACAACCCCGACTACGTCCCGGACGCAGAGTCCATCCATGCCTATCCGCACTCCAGCGATTTCAGTGCTTCACCCGGCTACGAGTTCGACGACAACGTGGCCTTCGCCTACTACCGGCAGTGGATCGAGTCGAGTCGCGACGCCGTGGATGCCATCTGGGGATCCAGCCCGGGTGACAACATCCGGTTTGCCATCAGCGAGTGGAACGCCGGTGTGGCCAACGCCTCCGGCGCCTGGTCGGGGTGGAGGAGCCCTTCACGCGTCCAGACCTTCTACGCCGGCTGGTTCAACATGTTGGCCGGGGACGGGATGTCCACCGGTCAGGGCACTCGATTCTGGGCTGCCAACTGCTTCGAGCTGGCCAGCAACGCTGACACCGGCGCCGGCGCCCCCTACAACCTGGTCGAGCAGGACGGAACCACCCCAGCCTGGTACGCCACCTTTGTCCGGTCCCGTCACCGCTCCAGAGCCTGACGAGGCCCCACCGGCCGGTTGACGGGTGGCCCCGACCGGTCCAATACCCACATCAGGAATCGATCAGATGGTCGTCGGCACAAATGCCAGAAGTCACGGCGAGTGACGGTACCGCCCGGATGCGTAATGTATCGACACCTATCCGGTCTCCAGATGGGAAGCTGATCATAGGAATCAACTGTGCAATCTCTCGGCCACCCGGCAATGGATGATTGTCGGATCCGCATCGGGCCCGAGCGGTACTGGTGACAGAGATCCCTTGTGAACTGGGAGAACCGGTCGATCCCCGGACCGTCCAAGAGACTAAGTCTTCACTTCAGGTTGAGGGTTGATGGCCGAGAAATCGATGAATACCGGGCCGAAGCATTGATACGTAGAAAGACACTCGGATTGATGGCCAATCGAGGTGCTGGATATCGCTCGATTACCGCTGGAACTTACCCAATCCTGATGATGTTCTTCTGAAGCAATGCTCTGTAACCTGGTCTGCGCTGGGCTATGTGCGTGATCTTTCGGATGCATGCCACTGGTGGAGACGTGTGTCTGGCGTGGTGGGAACGCCGACCGAAGCACAAGGTCACTGTCCGGTTCCACCGTCCGTTTAGCTCGACGAATGGGTTGGAGCCAAGGTGTGAAGGATGGGCTGAAGATCAAGGGGGCGTGGCGCGTGGTGGTCGCCACCGGTGTCACCTGTCTGCTGGTCCTGCTCGGTGCCCCTCTGATCTCGGCCGCCTCTGGGACCACGTCGACCGTGGTGTCACTGACCTTCGACAACGATGCGCTCAGCCAGTACTCCCTGGGCTATCAGCAAGCGCTCCAGCCGCACGGTGTCAACGCCACGTTCTACGCCAACAGCGGCACCGTCGGTCGTAGCACGACTCTGTCGTGGTCTCAGCTGAGTTCCTTGGCCGCCGCGGGCGATGAGATCGGCGGCAAGACGGTCGATGGTACGTCGCTCACGACGCTGACGCCCCAGCAGCAGATCGCTGAGATCTGCAACGACTGGCAGACCTTTAACCAGCACGGGCTGACGCCGACGAGCTTTGCCTACCCGGGTGGGGCGTTCAACGCCTCGATCGAGGCTGAGGTTCAGGCCTGCGGGTACGGGAACGCTCGGACCGCCGGCAGCCTGTCCCCGACGGGGGCGACCTACGCGGAGACCCTGCCGCCCAAGAACTTCCTGGCCTTGCGGGCGTACGCCCCGGGTGGCCAGATCACCTTGGCCAACCTCGAGTCGCTGGTCACCGGCGCTTCGTCCCACGGTGGAGGCTGGATCCCGATCGTGATCCAGAAGGTGTGCTCCCAGACGCTGGATCCGACGAACTACGCCACGTGCACCGCCTCGTCGGGGTGGATCGACCTCGGGGACCTCAACACGTTCCTGTCCTGGGTCCAGAGCGCCGGGCAGACCGGCGCGGCCCCGGCCGGTGCCGTGTTCCAGACGATGAGGGCTACGGCCATCTCGACCGACGTCATCCCGCCCGTCACCACGATCACCTGTAACGGGACCCCCTGTGCCTCCACCACGTACACCGGGACAGTCACTGCGACCCTGGCGGCCACGGACATCGGGACGGGGATCGCCAGCACCCACTTCACCACCGACGGGACGACTCCGACCTTGTCCAGTCCGACCTATACCGCCCCGTTCCCCCTCACCGCATCGGCCACGGTCAAATTCTTCTCGGTGGACTACGCCGGGAACGCCGAGGCCGTGAACACGCAGACGGTCCTCGTCCAACAACAGGGGCCGGACTCCACCCCTCCGGCCACGACGATCTCCTGTAACGGGGGGCCCTGTTCGACGACCGGATACACGGCCGCCGCTCCGGTGTCCGTCACCCTGACGGCGACCGACAACCCAGGTGGCTGGGGCGTCGCCCACACCTACTACACGACGGACGGCTCCACCCCCACCATCTCCAGCACCGTCTACACGGGCCCGTTCACCGTGGCCAAGAACACCACCGTCAACTACTTCTCGACTGATCTGGCCGGCAACGCCGAACAGGCCCACTCACAGGCGATCGCCTTCACCACGGTGGTGTCGCTGACGTTCGACGACGGCATCGCCAACCAGTATCCGCTGGCCTTCCAACTGGCCCTCCAACCCCATCACATGGCCGGGACGTTCTTCGTCAATACGCAGAACATCGGGAATCCGGCAGCCGGAGCCATGACCTGGCAGGAGCTGACCTCCCTCAATCAAGCCGGGAGCGAGATCGCCGGCCACACCCTCAATGAGTTCGACATGACGTCCACGACCGATCTCCCCACCCTGACCAACGAGGCGTGTGGGGACCGTCAGAACCTGGTCAACCACGGCTTCTACCCGACCAGTTTCGCCTATCCGTACGGTTCCTACAATGCCCTGGCGGAAAGCGTGGTGCAGAGCTGCGGTTACACCACCGGTCGGGCGGCCGGCGGCATCGACACCAAAGGACCGGCCGCTGGGCCGGTCTACGCCGAGTCGATCCCACCGGCGAACCAAATGGCCGTGCGCACGCTCTACAATGTGCCTCCCTCACCGGGGGCCACGGCCCCGCCGCTGTTGCTGGCCAACATGGAGAGCTCCATCACGGCGGCCAGCCAGAACGGCGGCGGATGGGTGCCGCTCGTGTTCCACCAGATCTGCTCGCAGGCCAACGATCCCACCAACTACACCTCGTGCATCGGCACCTCCTGGGGCCCGGTGGAGCTCGCCACTCTCAACTCGCTCCTCGACTGGCTGCAGAATGCGGGTCAGCCCGGTGGAGCACCGCTTGGCACCCAGGTGAAGACCATGGGCCAGGTCATCAACGGGCCGGACACCCAGGCGCCAACCACCACGCTCGATTGCGACGGATCGCCCTGTCAGTCGACGGCCTACAACGGGTCGACCACCATCTCGTTGGCAGCGACGGATCCCGGTCAGTCCGGCGTGAGCACCACCTACTACACCGTCGATGGATCTACGCCGACGACCTCGAGCCCGGTCTACGTGGCACCCTTCACGATCTCGTCGCCCACGACCATCCAGTTCTTCTCCGTGGACAACGCCGGTAACGCCGAGGCCGTCCACACCCAGGTGGTGACCGTGCAGGCCAACGCCGATCCGGTCATCGGCACGGCCGGCGACATCGCCTGTGACCCCGATCAACCGGCCTACAACTTGGGCCTGGGCACCTCCACCGACTGTCAGGAAGCCGCCACGGCCAACCTGCTCACCGGCGTGGACGCGGTGGTCCCGATCGGCGACGACCAGTACATGTGCGGTGGGCTGATCCCCTTCGAACAGTCGTACGGCCCGACCTGGGGAACCAAGAAGTCCATCTCCTACCCGGTTCCCGGTGACCACGACTACATGACCAGCGGCGGCTCCGACTGCCCCTTGACCCCGGGGTTCGGCTACCAGCAGTACTTCTCGAGCAGCGGCGGCCTCTTCGGCTCCCCCCTGCCCTCGGTGGTCAACACGAGTGCCGCCACCGGCTACTACAGCTACAACTTGGGCACCTGGCACATGATCGCCCTGAACTCCGGCCCGTGTTCGGACGGTAACACGGCCTTCTGCGCGGCAGGATCGGCACAGGACCAGTGGCTGCAGCACGATCTGGCCACCGACACCAGCGCCTGCACCCTCGCCTACTACGAGAGTCCGCGCTGGGCCTCCAACGCCGGGGGAGGCCTAAGCGATCATGCGACGATCAACCAACTGTGGTTGGACCTGTACAACGGCGGCGCCTCTGTCGTGCTCAACGGGGACGAACACTGGTACGAACGATTCTCGGGATTGAACGCGTCGGGAGCAGCGGACAACAACTACGGCATTCGAGAGTTCATCGTCGGTACCGGCGGTCAGGGCCTCGACACCCCGGGGCCCGAGCAGCCCCAGAGCCAGGTGCTCGATGCGACGACGCACGGCGTCATGAAGATGACGCTTCACAATGGCAGCTACTCGTGGCAGTTCCTCAACACCGGCCAGAGCAGCTTCACCGATTCGGGTACGGCGAGCTGCCACGGTAAGCCGCCCGACACCACGGCCCCCACCACCACCCTCTCCACCGCCAGTTCTCCCGGTTCCACCGGCTGGTTCACCGCTCCGGTGCAGACCTCCCTGTCGGCCAATGACAATGGCGGGTCGGGAGTGGCGGCCACCTACTACACGACGGACGGCTCCACGCCCACGACCTCCAGCACCGTCTACACCGGGCCGTTCGACCGTGTCGAGCACGGCCACGGTCAAGTTCTTCTCGGTGGACAACGCCGGGAACGCCGAAGCGGTGAAGTCCCAGACCGTCCAGGTCGACTCGGCCGCTCCGACGACGGCCGTGTCGTGCAACACCGCCGCCTGCGCCACCGGGTGGTACACGGCGCCCGTGCAGGCCTCCCTGACGCCCACCGACACGGGTGGTCCGGGGGTGGCCGCCACCTACTACACGACCGACGGGTCCACCCCCACGACGTCCAGCACCGTCTACACCGGGCCGTTCACCGTGTCGACCACCACCACGGTCCAGTACTTCTCGGTGGACGCGTTGGGCAACGCCGAAGCGGTGAAGTCCCAGACCATCCAGGTCGACTCGGCCGCCCCCACCACCACCGCGACCTGCAACGGCGCCGCCTGCTCCACCGGCTGGTACAACGCGCCCGTGCAGGTCTCCCTGTCGCCCACCGACACCGGCGGTTCCGGTCTGGCCGCCACCTACTACACCACCAACGGGTCCACCCCCACCACCTCCAGTACCCTCTACACCGCCCCCTTCACTGTGTCGACCACGGCCACGGTCAAGTTCTTCTCGGTGGACAGCGCCGGGAACGCCGAAGCTGTCAACTCCCTGGCGGTGCAGATCGACACAGGGACCCCGACCACCACGATCTCCTGTAACACCGCCGCCTGCGCCACCGGGTGGTACACCGCGCCCGTGCAGGCCTCCCTGACGCCCACCGACACCGGTGGTCCGGGGGTGGCGGCCACCTACTACACGACCGACGGGTCCACCCCCACGACGTCCAGCACCGTCTACACCGGGCCGTTCACCGTGTCGACCACCACCACGGTCCAGTACTTCTCGGTGGACGCGTTGGGCAACGCCGAAGCGGTGAAGTCCCAGACCATCCAGGTCGACTCGGCCGCCCCCACCACCACGATCTCCTGCAGTGCTGCCGCCTGTTCCGCCGGCTGGTACAAGGCGTCCGTACAGGTCTCCCTGTCGCCCACCGACACCGGAGGTTCCGGTCTGGCCGCCACTTACTACACCACCAACGGGTCCACCCCTACTACCTCCAGCACCCTCTACACAGGCCCGTTCACCGTGTCGAGCACGGCCACGGTCAAGTTCTACTCGGTGGACAAGGCGGGAAATGCCGAAGCCGTCAACTCCCAGGTGGTGCAGATCGACACCACGGCCCCCAGCGCCACGATCTCCTGCAACGCTGCCGCCTGCGCCACCGGCTGGTACAAGGCGTCCGTACAGGTCACCCTGACGCCCACCGACACCGGCGGGTCGGGGGTGGCGGCCACCTACTACACCACCAACGGGTCCACGCCCACCACCTCCAGCACCGTCTACAGCGGGCCGTTCACCGTGTCGAGCACGGCCACGGTCAAGTACTACTCGGTGGACAACGCCGGCAACGCCAGCGCCGTGAAGTCCCAGACCATCCAGATTGACTCCGTGGCCCCCATCACCACGATCTCCTGTAATGCCGCTGCCTGCTCCGCCGGCTGGTACAAGGCGTCGGTCCGGGTATCTCTGACGTCGAGCGACACCGGCGGTTCCGGTCTGGCCGCCACCTACTACACCACCAACGGGTCCACCCCCACCACCTCCAGCACCCTCTACACCGCCCCGTTCACCGTGTCGAGCACGGCCACGGTCAAGTTCTTCTCGGTGGACAAGGCGGGAAATGCCGAAGCCGTCAACTCCCAGGTGGTGCAGATCGACACCACGGCCCCCAGCGCCACGATCTCCTGCAACGCGGCCGCCTGCGCCACCGGCTGGTACAAGGCGTCCGTACAGGTCACCCTGACGCCCACCGACACCGGCGGGTCGGGGGTGGCGGCCACCTACTACACCACCAACGGGTCCACCCCCACCACCTCCAGCACCGTCTACAGCGGGCCGTTCACCGTGTCGAGCACGGCCACGGTCAAGTACTACTCGGTGGACAACGCCGGCAACGCCAGCGCCGTGAAGTCCCAGACCATCCAGATCGACTCTGTGGCTCCGACGGTCGCGCTCACGGCCCCAACTGCCGGATCGAGTTTCCTGGCGGGGACGAAGGTCACGATTTCGGCGAGTGCCACGGATAGCGGGACGGGCTCAGGTGCGGCATCGGGGATGGCGCAGGTTGTGTTCTACCTCGATGGAACCACCAAGATCGCCACGATCACCAAGTCTCCCTACCAGACCACATGGAATACGAACGTTGTGGCCAAGGGAACCCACACGCTGACTGCCGTGGCTACCGACGTGGCTGGTAACACCACGACGTCCACGGCGATCACCGTGACGATCCTGTAGCGACCGACGACGACTACGTCAAAGCGTCGCGACGTCGCCGGCTACCCATACCCCGGTGGTAAGGATCACTCCACGGCCCCCGCGGTCGGCCCGTCCGTTCATCGGGCTGTCGCGGTTGTGCGCCTACTGAGGTAGCCAACAAGTCCCACGACAAGGCTACAGAGTGCGCCATCTGGAGGTCGCAAGACCGACGCCGGAAGCCAGGTCTATCCCGGTTGGGCCAGGTGAGTGTCATTCACCCTTCCGATCTGTCCGTTGGTGAGCCACACTGTCTGCATGGTGATTCCCACGGGTACGGTCACCCTGTTGTTCACGGACATTCAAGGATCGACCCGGCTCTGGGAGGAGCACCCAGAGGCCATGACCATCGCTCTCCGGCGTCACGACGCGCTGTTGCGCTCGACGATCGAATCGACGGGTGGCTATGTGTTCAAGACGGTGGGGGATGCATTCTGTGCGGCCTTCGCCTCCGCCACAGAGGCTGCTGGTGCTGCCGCTGCGGCCCAGCGAGTCCTCCACGCCGAGGTGTGGCCGGTACAGGCCGTTCTTCGGGTGCGGATGGCCCTTCACACCGGTGAGTGCGAGGAGCGGGACGGTGACTACTTCGGTCCGACGGTGAACCGAACAGCGCGCCTGGAAGCCACAGCCCACGGGGGCCAGGTGGTGGTGTCCGAGACCACCGCCGCCTTGGTCCGCGACCGCCTCCCCGAAGAGGTCGTCCTCGTGGCCCTGGGTACCCACCGGCTCAAGGACCTGGACCGGCCCGAGGCCGTGTTTCAACTGACGCCGAGCGGCCTACCTTCCGACTTCCCCCCGCTGCGTTCACGGGACGCGGAGAGTCCCACCAACCTGACCGAACCGATATCGAGCTTTGTGGGTAGGGATACCGAAATCCGTGAGCTGGTCAAGCTCCTCGACGAGAAGCGAGTGGTGACACTCACCGGTTCGGGTGGCGCGGGCAAGACTCGCCTGGCCATTGCGGTCGGTCGAGTCCTTCTCAGCAGCATCTCGGAAGGGGTCTGGCTGGTTGAACTGGCCAGTGTCACCGATCCCGGAGCAGTGGCTTCGGAGGTCTTGGAGACCCTTCGCATCGATGCACGGCCCGGCCGGAACGCACTCGAGTCCCTCGTTGACGTTCTGGCCCAGCAGGAGCGCCTCGTTATTCTCGACAACTGCGAACATCTGCTGGACGGCTGTGCTGTCGTGGTCGATGGTATCGCTCGCCACTGCCCACACGTCACTCTCCTGATGACCAGCCGCGAGCCGCTTCGGATCGATGGCGAGGTCGTCTACCGTGTGCCTTCTCTGTCCTTACCGCCTGACCGGGTTGATGATCGATTGGGTGTCACCGGATCCGGGGCCGTTGCGCTCTTTGTGGAGCGAGCTACCGCTCATGTGCCGGAGTTCGAGGTGGTGGATGACAACGCCGCACTGGTGGCGTCGATCTGTCGACAACTCGATGGGATGCCCCTAGCCATCGAGTTGGCGACTGCCCGCCTCCGTTCGATGTCCCTGGCCGAGATCGATCTCCGCCTGGCGCATCGGTTCGACCTCCTCACCGGGGGCAGTCGGGTGGCGATGCCCCGACAACAGACGCTGCGTGCCTTGGTGGACTGGTCCTATGACCTTCTGACCGAGAGCGAGCAAACCTTGCTCCAGCGGTCCTCGGTGTTTGTCGATGGCATGGATCTCCCAGCGGTCGAGGCGGTGTGCCATCCCGGTGATCGGAATACGTCTGATACGGCCGAGTTGCTCGCTTCGTTGGTCGACAAGAGCCTGGTCGTCCTGGAACGCGTCGGCAACAGCCACCGATATCGAATGCTCGAGACCATTCACCAGTACGCTGCCGAACGCCTATCCGAGTCGGGCGAGGGTGAAGTCCGACGACTCCGAGCCGCTCATGCTGAGTATTTCGTGACCCGCATGGAGAACGTGGCCCCGCATCTGACGGGCCCGTCTCAGGAAGAGTCGCTGACCCACTTGACGGATGAGTACCGGAACCTGGCGTTGGCCATGGACGCGCTGCTCGAGGGTGGACAACCTGTTCGGGTGCTGACGGCATTCGGTTCAGCTCGACGGTTCTGGGGCTATTTCGCACGCACCGGCGAAGCGTTGCGATGCCTCAACACCGCTCTTGACCTGGCGGCTTCTGACGCTCCGCCGAGCGTTCGCGCGGCAGCCCTCATCTGCAAGGCGCATCTCCAGGCACCGTTTGACCTCGAGGGAGAGGCAACGTCTGCTCACCAAGCAGTGGACCTGGCTCAACAGGCAGGCGATCGCCTCTTGGAAGCCGAGGCCCTGGGGCTGGTGGGCTACAACGCCCCGTTCAGGGGCATGGCGACCGACGGGTTCGGGCCGGCGACGCTGGCGGTGGCCATGGCCCGTGAAACGGGGGACCTTGCGGTCCTGGGACAGGCCTTGCTGGTGCTCGGATCCGTGCTTGGCTCCCTCCACGAACTCGAAGACTCCGAGGCCGTGTTGAGGGAAGCAATTGCAGTGACTGAGCTGTCCGGGGACTCCTTTTTCGCGTCGGGCGCCCACTGCAACTTGGCGAACATCCTCCTCATCCAGGGAAAACGTGACGACGCTCGACGTCATTTCGAGGTGGCGCTAGGTCTCGAGCACCATTCTGCTCCTCGTGCATCGATCATGCGGACCATGCTCGCCTTCATCATGGTCGAAGATGGCGACTTCATCCATGCGGCTTCTGCCTTCGCCGAGAGCGTCAAGATCAATTCGCTGAGAGGGTATCTTGGCGCCGTCGCTCCGGCACTGCTCGGATTGGCCCTGTGCGCAACGCGTGGGGAGAGCCTCGAGCGGGCAGCGACCTTGCACGGATGCTCCACCGCCGTGCTCCAAGCGTGGGGTGGAGAGTGGGATAGTCCCGAGAAGGAGTACCAGGAGCGAGACCTCGGAGTTCTCCGGGAACGTCTCGGGGAAGTCTGTGACCGGCAGTACTCGGAGGGATTCTCGATGCTCACCGACGAAGCGATCAGGTTTGCTCTATCCGGCTACTAAACTGCGTCTGGACACTGTAGGCCCGTGGCGGAGGGTAGAGAGTGGCGGTGAGGCGTGGGTGGCGATCGGGTGCCTGTGGTTGCTGACGATCTGCGGCGGTCTCGCCGGTTGGCGTGGTTCCGCATCCTGGGGGGCGTGATCCTGATCGTCGGAGGATTCGTGGTGTTTGGGGTCGCACAATCTCACGTGGATTGGCTTTCATCG
Organism: uncultured Acidimicrobiaceae bacterium; assembly: GCA_963737625.1. Taxonomy (GTDB): domain Bacteria; phylum Actinomycetota; class Acidimicrobiia; order Acidimicrobiales; family RAAP-2; genus Bog-756. The sequence continues at coordinate 1,926,687 of CAVTTK010000002.1, read as the reverse complement.
CATGGCCGGCGGACGCCGGCGGTGGTGGTCGGCACCGACCCGGGGTGTGGCGGCGAAGATGTTCCTCATGTTGACGTGGCATTCACCGAATTTCCGGGGGTCCGAGTCACGGACAATCTTGCGACGGGAGGGACTGGGTGCGGCGACTTCCACATCGGTCAGAAGGTGTGGGTCTATGTCAATCCATCCAATCCTTCAGATGCCGAGCTCCCCGGTGGCCAGGCTGATATCGGAACTCCAGGCTGGGTCGCGTTTGGGTTGATTCTCTTTGGGCTCGGAAGCTGTTGGAAGGGCTGGCGACAGCTGCTGGGGGCCCACCGGGCAGCTGTTGACTCAGGTCGCATGGAGCGTGGCCCAAACGGATCGGCGGAAATCCCCGAGTGGACCCCCCAGCGTTCCCGAGAGACGGCACCTGGTCAATCGGCGTGGCATTCAGATCCATGGGGTGTTGCCCCGCTCAGGTGGTGGGATGGTCGGCAGTGGACGGGATTCACGTCACCTCTTGCGGGTGCCATGCGCGCCGCCAGCCAGACCCAGGGGGACGCAACAGGCGTGGTTGTGGCTGATCCAAGGACTTCCAGTCCCGAAGCGCCTCGGCTCCCTGGGCCAAAGTCCAAACGAACTGCTGCGCTCCTCGCCATCTTCCTGGGGTGGCTCGGCATTCATCGCTTCTATCTTGGATTTACGGGCATCGGCCTGCTCATGTTGCTTCTGACGATTCTGTCGGCTGGCCTGTTGGCTCCCCTCACTGCCGTGTGGGGAATCGTCGAAGGGATTCTCATCATCCGGGGCACCCGCTCCTATTCGCACGACGCGCATGGCCAGGCCCTTCTTCCACCAGCATCCAAATATCCGCCGGACCTCCGTCAGGGGGTGTAGCGAATGCCTCACCACGCGGTCAAGGCACGAGTGTCATTCATGATGCCAAACCGATTGAGCCCAGTGGCAGTGGCATCTTCACCACGCCCCTCCGGAATCGCCCCGACTGCGGCGGCCATCCCTCGGAAGACGCAGCAATGAACAAGATGGCTGATCCCCATGGCAATGAGCGATCCGCGCTTCCTTCAATCAACAGACGCGTCACGGCCTCTCCGCCGTTCCGGTGGGGGGGAGCAGCCGCCGCTTGTCGGGGGCGGAAACCGACAAGCGACGACCCATCCCACGAGGCTGCGCTTCGGCGGAATCGCGCATCGCCTGAAGGCAGGTCTATCAGTCGCCGGTTGAGCGGTCACGTCTTGCAATCCAGCGCAAGGTGGCAGTTCAACTCCCCCTCGAAACCGGCACCAGTCCCGCTTGGCGTCTTGCCTGCCTGAGGGCGGTGCCGCTCGCCCGCCTTGCTCATCTGGGAACCTCGCCTCGCCACGATGCCCGAAGGGATGGTTCTGGTCGCTGGCTATCCCGCCAGGCCTCGGATCAGCCGATGTGGGAGTGGCCGATTCGAGTAGGACCCCCAACCTCAGACGCATCAGCGTGGTGCAGGCCTAGGAGGTGCCACCTGCTTGCGCCAATTCGACGGTGGGCCGAAGCGCTGACGGAGCGCTCTATGAGGCCGGACTGACAGCTGTCTTAGCAACTCATCCCGTCACGGGTCGCCGGATGCTGACTCCCGTGGCCAGCCACGGTCGGCGCCGTGGCGCCAATGGCCCGGCGCGAATGTCAGGTCGGGACGTTTGCGTGGCTTTCAGGCGGGTAGCGATTGTCGGGGCCAAACGAACCAAGAGGAGACATCTGTGATCGTGCTCGGCATTGTCTTGCTGTTGATCGGATTCATAGCCAAGATCCCTATTCTCTGGAGCATTGGGATCGTCGTACTGGTGATCGGGTTGATCCTCGTTCTCCTCGGCGCCCTGGGACGCGAGGTCGGTGGGCGCAGGCATTACTACTGACGAACAGTCAGCTCTCGCTCGTTGAGACGGTCCGAAAGTCCAAGCACGTTTTGACGCATAGCCGGATGGGAAGAGTGCATCTCGTAGCATTCCCCTAGCGAGGAGGACAGGACAATGGCTGGTGGACTAGCAGCGAGCATCGTCGCCTTTGCTGTCGGTGCCGTACTTGATTTTGCCGTCACGGTCGGACCCGACCAGCATGGATTTAACATTCACAACGTCGGGGTCATCCTGATGATTGTGGGTGCGGTCGGGGCTGTGCTGTCGCTGATCGCACTATTCGCAGGAAGTGGTCCACGGCGACATCGGACCACCGTCGATGATGGTCGTGGGAACGTCGTCCGAAGGGATGACACCTATATCTGACCTTCTTACGGCGGGCAGAACCACAAGAGCCGGGGCCAGGTGGCCTCGGCTCTTGACCGTGCCGAGTGGTGGAGCAGCCGGACATGTGCGAGTTCCACTCCAAGTTGAGGACGATTGTCGGGCGTCCGCTCTTGAGCCCCACTGTCGATCCCCCGGGGCCCTGGTTGGATCCGCGTGCCGGGATCCCGATGAGTGCCTGAGTTGGCGCTGGAGCCGGTGCAATGGCATCGCAACCCACCCCCTGAGAGGCACCGGCACCGGTCTGCTGGGACGTAGGTGTCCGTCTGCTGAGTGCCCGGCCCATGCGAGGTGGGAGTACACCGGCGTTGAATTGACCCGAGCGAGGGCTTTCACCTCTGCCTTTGTCTCGCCTGCCGGTGACCGTCCTCTCGGCGGAAACGCTCCGCCCCACCCTTGCCGAAGCGCAATCGCTCCAGCAGGGGTGGGGCAGAGTCACTAGGCCACCGGTGGCGCCCAGACGGTCTCGGGAATTTGCTCGGATGGCGACAGGTCGTCTGTCCTACAGGGCATCCTTGACCTTCTCGCCGGCCTGCTTCAGGTTGCCGGCAGCCTTATCTCCCTTGCCCTTGGCCTGCATGGAGCGGTCGTTGGTGGCCTTGCCCACCTTCTCCTTGACCTCCCCCTTCGCCGCTTGAGCCTTGTCCTTGGTCTTATCGATGATTCCCATGGTTCCTCTCCTTTGGTGGGTTTCCGTACGCAATCCACTTGCGAAGGCGCTCGATCTCACGAAACTCATGGTCACGGGCTCGTCTGGCGAACCCTGTTCTCGGAGTGTCCGTCGTCGACGTTTTCGAGGTGTCAGCGTTGACGGCCATGTCATCGCGATGCCCCCTTTGCGAGTTTTCAAACCGCTTTCGTCAGTAGGAGCGATGGGACCCGCGTCTCCCTCTATTGTGCGCCCGTCGGTGGTGCTAAGAACCGGAGTGCGTGCCCATCCGTGGGAGCATGGTTGGGTCCACGGATTGGACGATTGGCACGCCGCACCGACGCTCTGGCGTGGCAAGTCAGCGAGAACGGGAGGGCCCTTCAGGACGGTGCAGCCGACGACCGAGCATGGACCGTATCGCGAATGAGCATGAACCGCATCGACCAGTAACCCGGTCGTGGCCCGGAGAGATCGTGCCGGGACCAGAGGACTCCAGTCAACGTGACGACGACGGCGGCCAGCCAGATGATCATGCCCACGGCCAAGACCCACGGCGTGGCTCCCAACATCAGCATGATGAGGCCTACCATGGCGACGGTTAGTGCGCCATAGCCCGCTCGAAGGGCCCAGACAGCTACCCGCCAGTGGCCGTTACACCGCAACTCCGGCGGCGCTTCCATGCCATAGGGAGTGTCACCGCTTCCTGAACGAGGCATTGGTCCTCCTGGTCGGTCCGTCGGTGATCGGGGGGGCGGGCCATCCATAATCAGCATATCCGAAGGGAACGGGTGCCCTCGTGGTGACCCAGCGACCTGTTCATCCATTGATCGGGCGCCGAACAGTCGTTTGATCAACGCTCCCAAGGTGCAATCGAACGCGGCCTGTCGGGGCTCAAGGCTGAACGCGGCGGCAGTGTTTCTTGTGTGCCTTCCCGGGAGTTGGGACGAATGCCCCATTGGGCCAGGAGCAAGCCAGTGACGATGTCCAAGGTCTCCTCGACGGAGTCGGCACCGGTGTCCACGTCGATGTCGTAGTGCACACCTTGGTGAACCCTCGCGCTGTACCGTCCTGCGATGCCTATGGGCCGGTCCCCGCGTTCCGACTCACGAGCAATGGCGACCCTCCGATCGCAGCGAACTCCAATCCAAACGGTGTCGATGTCCGCCAACGCCGATTCCCATGTGCCCTGGTCAGTTCCACCGTCGATCAGTACGTCGTCGATGATGACGTTCTGCCCTGCCCGGCAGAGCGCGGCGACCGAATGCTGAAACCCCTCATAGACAGTTCGGAATGCCGGTCCGCGGCGGATCTCACCATCGATGACCGAGAAACCCGCCGGACCCTTGGTTAACTCCACGGGGAGCAATCAGATCAGAACGTCGATCCCAATCAACAGCCACACGTCGTCGAGCATGGACTGCAGTGCTCTGCCGATCGTGGACTTCCCCGAGCTCGATCCACCGTTCAGGATGATCGCACGGCCGACTGCTGGGACCTCAGTCATTGACCGCAACATTATTCTAGGGTTTGTGAGTGGAGGTAACGGATCCCGTAGCCGTCACCATCGAATGGCCAATGGTCTCTGACTGGTACGACACGTAGATCCACATTGAATTGGGCTGGGAGGTTCGCCCGTGGTTGAACGTGTTGCGGAGGCCGGGGAGACGTTAGGAATCGCCGAGACGCTCGCCGAGGCCTTTTTTGCCGACCCCGTGTGGGGCTGGGCCTTCTCCGATCCCGTTCGCCGCAAGGCTCAGCATGTGGCGTGGTTCCGAATTCTCATCGACGGCGCAATCGAGCACCGCTGGGTCTGGACAACACCGGCTCACGAGGCCGTCTCGGTGTGGCTCCCGCCCGGATGCCCCGAACTGAACGAAGCAGACGAGCAGCGTTTGGAAATCATGCTGGAGGAGATGATGGGCGAACGTGCCCAGCTTGTTCGAGAGGTCTTCGCCTGCTTCGCCGCCTCCCACCCCAGTGATCGGGATCATTTCTATCTCAGCGTCCTCGGCACCCACCCCCAGCACCGCGGCGTGAGGATGGGGATGGATCTTCTCGCCGCCAATCTGGCCGCTATCGATGCTCTCCGTATGCCTGCCTACCTGGAATCCACCAATCCCAGGAACATCGGGCGGTACGAATCGGTGGGTTTCGAAGTGCACGGAACCTTCGATCTTCCTGACAATGGACCCACCGTCACGACGATGTGGCGCGAACCGTTGGGGTTGTCGGCCTGATCCCGTTGTGGCCAACGTCGAGCCTACCCACCGACGCCCAGGGATTCTCTTCACCTCAGCTGGTGCGGACGACTAAGAACGACATATCGGCCGGCCAAAACCTGAAGTTCCGAAGCAGAAGGGCAATAGAGTACTGAGCGAATATCGCCGCGGGCGTCGCGGCGGACAACCGCTTGCCTTCGGCAGCGATTATCTGGGCGCGTGTCTTTTGCGCTCTGCCTCGGCCCGTCGGGCGATGGCCCGCTTCAGCATCTCTGGGGGCTGGATGTTCTCAACTTCAATCGTGGTGATAGAGGTACCTAGCGGCGGGCGAATGTCATGTGGGTGACGCCACTTGGGGTACTGACCGCCTCAACTTCAAAGCGTTCCTCCAGTCCCTCGAGCCCGTCCCAGAGTCGCTCTCCGCGCCCCAGGACAATGGGGACCATGATGATGTGCATGTGGTCGATCAGGTCCGCGGCGAGGAACTGACGGACGGTCGAAGGTCCACCGCCGATACGCACGTCGAGCTCGCCGGCAGATTCCCGGGCCATCCTGAGAGCTTCGGCGGGGGAGGCATCAACAAAATGGAATTCCGTACCGCCCTTCATGTGGATGGTCGGCCTGGGATAGTGCGTGAGCACGAATACGGGAGTGTGAAAGACAGGATCATCACCCCACCAGCCTTTCCAATCCTCATCGACCCACGGGCCGCGCTGGGGTCCAAATTTGTTTCGGCCCATGATCTCGGCACCGATGCCCGGTCCCCAGTTGCTGGCGAAGGCTTCGTCGGCACCTCTGCTTCCACCTGGCTCGCCATGCATCTGGCGGAAGGTGCGCGTGCCCAGAAACTGCCCGAGGAGCCTGGTACCCGCGTGTCCGAAGGGCTGTTCGAGGGTTTGTCCCTCGCCGGTTCCGAAACCGTCGAGCGACACGGCAAAGTTGTGAACACGGACTAGTGACATGCAAGGACTCCTTGGCAACGGGCGGGTGTCTTGGGCGAAGGTCTCAGAGCCACGGTACATACCAGATGGACAGCCGTCCGAGCATTCTGGCCACCGGTGAGAATAACCACTGGGGGGCCTCCGTCATGATCTGGCACTGTCCATGCTGACGGCCAGCGAGTCCAACAGGGACCGGGTTCCTTCTTCTCTCTGGGCCGCTGTGTCGAGGCCGTCGAGGAATACCCCCTGTTCGGTAAGGACCAGCTGTGTTGTGGCGTCATGGCCACTGAACAGGACCGTGGCCACGGACACGGAGATCCGAGCATCATCGGCGTGCATCTCGTATGTGTAGACGATGCGCTGCTCGGGGATGATGTCACGGAACTCAGACTCGTAGGTGTAGACAGGCCCGCCCGGAGGTCCACCGCGATTGAGTTCATGGCCCCCGACCCGGAAGTCCAGTTCGTACCCAGCTCCCAGCGCCTCGATGGCACCGGCGAACCAGCGGGCCTTCAGCAGGGGATCCGCCCATGCCTGGAAGGTCTGAGCCACCGGAACGTTGAAGGTCCGCTCAATGACGAATGTCTCATGGACAACGGTGGACCGGGTCATCGCTTCCCCTCGGTGGTGGCTTCGTTACGTAAGAGGTCGTCCAATCGGTCGAGGCGGGATTCCCACCCGCGGCGTCGGTCAGAGATCCAATCTTCGGCGGCGGTCATCGCTGCGGGCTCGATGCGACATATGCGAGTCCTACCGATTTTCTGGGTCTTCACCACCCCACACGCCTCGAGGACCTGCACGTGCTGGACAACCGCGGCAAGGGACATCGTCAGGGGCTCTGCTAGTTCGCTGACCGAGGCAGGTCCCAACGTGAGTCGCTCCACCATGCAGCGCCTGCTCTTGTCGGCCAGCGCCTGGAAGGTCCGATCGAGGTCGATCAGTTGGTCAAGCATCTACTTGAGTATACGAAGCTGGCCGAAATAGTCAAGGAGAGTGTTCACTCTTTTGCCCTGCCTCGGCCTCGGTCGAAGGCACTCGCCGGCGACAAACAGCGAACGGGGAGACCCGAAGGAGGTTTCGGTGATTCGAATCGGAGTCAACCGCTGGTGGGTGAGCAGGGCCTCAACCATCCCCAGCACCGAGGGAGGCCCTAATGCTCGGCATCGTCCAGTGTCTTGACGTTCGTTTCAGAAGAAGGCTGCGATGCAGTGTTCAGCCTCCTGGCGTGACATCGGATCCCCTCCTTCGCTCAGGACGTTGACTGATCCCTCTGTCCGCGCCATCCAGCGGCCCGTGGCATCCTGGGAATGAACAGGGAACCGAAGGGATTAGCTCAGATGTCGGCTGAATCGCAGAGCGTTTCGGCGGGCGCCCTCCCCCCGGACACTGTGGATTCGGGGCTGGCGAAGGGACGGTAGTGCGCTCCTTGACGTATAGAGTGAGCCCATGCCGATGCCTAAGCGCGCAAGCGTCGATGACTTCTTCGATCAGCTGAGCGGCGTTCAGCGGCCGCATCTCGAGGTGCTCCGGAAGTTGAGCGCGGTGGTCGACCCGGAGGCACGGGAGGTACTCAAGTGGAACTTGCCGGTGTACGTGCGCGGCGAGAACACCAACATGTGGATGCTTCAGAACTTCAAGAACCACTGTTCGCTTAGGTTCAATCCGCCCTTCTTCTCCACTCACAAGGCCGCGGTCGTTGCCGCTGGCTACGAAGCCGGTGAGGGCTTCATCAAGCTCCCCTACACGCGCGAGTTGCCGACCGAGCTGCTGAAGACCTTGATGCAGGCGCGGGTTCACGAGTACGAAACATCCGAAGCTGCGTAGGCATCCTCAACGCCCACAGAGAGCAACTGACCGTAAGCAGCTGTCTGTGGGTGGGGGACCTCCCAAACGCGTCGGTCGAAACAAGACGAAGGGCGATGGCAGGGATCGCTGGGAGACAAAGCACCGTCTAGCCTGATCCGACATTCCAACTGGTGAGTGGATTGGGGTCGGAATGAACGTGGCTGAACGCGAGATGCAGGTGCGGAACTTCGTCAAGGAGGTTTGGAATGAGCGAACCTACGAGGCGGCAAGTGAGCTGTACAGCGAGAACTACCAGAATCGTTTGGGACGGGTCCTTCCGCCAGAGTGAAACCCATCCGTCGCTATCACGAGGCGTTCCCCGATTTGCATCTCGTTATCGAAGACATCCTGGTGACTGGGACAAGGTGATGATCAGGATGACATTCCGAGGGACGGACACGGGAGGATATTTGGGGCGACCCCCGACTGGGCAGATGGTCGAGGAGTGGGTGGTCGACATCATGCACTTCGAGGGTGACAAGGTCGTCAGCGAATGGATGGGAGCTGACAAACTCGGCTTGTTCATCCAGCTCGGGGTACTGGAAGATCCGTGGCCAACCTGATTCCACACGCGTGTCCGGCGGTCAAACGCAACCGTGGATCAGGGTTGAGCACCCAGGCACTCAGAACCGCCGCACGGACCAGGAAGATCTGTGCCCCCTCGGGGAATGCCGGGACACCGCTCTCCGGTCCCCTCGGACCGGCTCCCCGGCCGAGCCCGTATCGCACGCCCGCTCTAGCAGGCTGGAACAGGTCCGCCGCCTGCGTCCGCAGACCTGTTCGGACCGACTTGCCCATCGTGCATGAGGCTCCTACGCCGGAGCGCCGGCTTACGGATGGGTCACCAGCCGCCGGATCGCAGAGGGATCAGCAGATTCCCGCTGGAGCCGAATTGTGGTCGCTACCAACGTCTTTCAGCCAGGTGTTGGCGGTACCGGCGGACAGATACCCGGTACTCAGGTCAGTGCAATCGACCGCACCTCCGTTGTCCGACGACACCCTGTTCTGACTGACGACGTTGCCGCTGGTGCCAGAGCTCACGTAAATTCCGAACGCAGCATTCGAAGTCAGATGGTTGTTGGAGATCAGGGCGGTGGTGTAGGTGGACGCCACCTTGACCCCGTTGTCCCAACCGCTGACCTTGTTGTTGGTCACCGTGGTGTCCGTGCTGGCGGATCCAGCATAGGTCTGCAGGGAGATGGCCGATGACACGCTGGAGTTGGACACCATGGTGTTCTTGATGATGTGCAGTCCGGCATTCCCCCCGAAGTCGAGGATGCCAGTTCCATTGCCGCCGGGCACTGCGCCGTTGACGGTGATCTTGTTGGTCTCGACCACGGCATTGACGCTGTTGATGGCCACCAGGAACGTGGCGTCGTTGATGCTCTTGTTGTTAGCCACCACAAGGCCAACGGACGGATTGCCCGTATCGCCGGCAAAGTTGATGGCTGTTTGGCTGTCCTCGCCGAAGGTGTTGTTGCTGATTGACGTGTTGTTGGCTGGGCCATTGGAGATGAAGACGCCGGTCCCAGTCTGTCCATTGGACCCGGGGTTGCCCTCCGAGTTGTTGTCGTAGACGTAGTTCTTCGAGATGGTGGCGGGTTCGGTGGCGTCGGGGTTCTGGAAGTTGACTCCGTTCCCATCGCCGACGATGACGTTGTCCGTGAGCACAAGACCGCTGCTCCCGGAGAAGGCCTCCACCCCGTCGTGGTTGACGGTGGGGGATCCGGCCCCGGTAAGGGCGAATCCGTCGATCGTGGTGTTGTCGGCAGCCGAGCCCAGAATGAAGTCACCGTTGACATCGTTGACCACCGACTCCCTCGACAGGGCCTTGGACCGTGCGGCCGATCCGGTGGCGCCCGCCTTGGCCCCGTCGAATGTCAGGTCAGGGGTGTTGACGTTCACCGTCTCGTTGTAGGTACCCGGGCACACTTTGATGGTGTCGCCCGGTGAGGCGGCCACAACCGCTGCGCCGATGGATGTGTAGGTGCCTACGCAGGATTTGGCGCTGCCCACGATGAGAATTTGAGGGGGATGCTCCGGCCTCTGCAGCTGGGATAAGTGTGGCCCCGATACCGAGAGCCGATAGAGCGACGACTACCAGTCGATGCATCTTCATTCGTGAGTTCTCCTCGCCAAGATATTTGCCACGCGCTGGGTCAACGTCCAGCCGTTGGGTTCCGCCGACGCCAGTTTCCACTCTCGGTTTCACGGTGTCAACCACGGAGGCCCATCAATCAGGATCTTTGCGGAGTTCCCCCACCTTGGTCACTGCGGGTGGAGTGAGCACGACTTCCCGTGACCTAGGAAAAACCAATTCTCGGGGTCCGCCGGCGTAGGTGGGCACCCGTGCCCGCTTGCCGAGTGGGACGGACTGTTCCCCCTTGGAGATGTCGGACTCTGCCCGTCTGCTACAGGTCAGCCACTCTTTGTGGCCGATCTGCTTCACATGGGCCAAGTCAGTTGTCAGGCGCACGAGATGCGTCTATACATCGGGAGCAGGTATCTAACGGCAAGCACGGCGGCTTTGCAGACGGGGGATGTTATGAGGCGGGCGATTTGTGTTTCTTTGGCCATCGGGCTACTCACCGGATTGAGCGCATTGCTGGTTCCAATCGGGGCGGGGAGTTCGGGTGCCGCGACGGTAGCCACGCCGTTTTCGATCACGACCAATCCTCCACTGGTCCCGTCCTTCAGTCCGAGCGTGACTGATTACGCAGTGCGCTGTACCACGTCCCCGACGACAAATCTGGCTTCGACCGGTACCGCCACAGTGACGATCGGAACAACGAGAGTTCGCGAGCCGGCGAATGTCAATGTGCCACTGGTTGCCGGGCAGGAAGTGAAAGTCACTCACGGAGGCGCGGCCTACTACATCAGGTGCCTTCCCAGTAACTTTCCCAACTATTCGTCAGTTGTGTCCGGCGTCCCGCAGGCCAATGGGTATCTGGTGACGATCGACAACTATGCGATTGTGTTCGACACCAACGGTGTGCCCGTCTGGTGGTATTACGACCCAAATTACCTCTCTCCATTTGACGCCAAGTTTCTGGGTTCCTCGACCATCGCCTTCGCAGATAGCGACTCCAACTACCAGCTGCACCGACTCAATGGATCCCTCATTCGCACGGTCGGCGGAGGGAGCGTTCCCCTGGACTTTCACGACCTGCAGCAATTGCCCAAGGGTGACTACCTGGGAATCATGACTCAGTACACGAACTGCCCCGCCGTCCCCTCGACGTGTGTGGATCTGTCGTCGTGGGGGCTGTCCGGACAGGCTCCCATTACCAACGATGTGATCGTCGAACTCAATCGCTCGAACAAGATCGTGTGGCAGTGGAGCGTTGCTGCACACATCGATGTCGCCGCGGCCGATGTCAATTGGCGGGATCTGTATCCCGACGTGATCCACATGAATTCGATCGAATACGACGGCCACGGGGGGATCATCTTCAGTGCACGTCACTTCGACGCCATCTACCGCATCGACATGGCCACGGGCGACATCACCTGGAAGCTCGGCGGTACACCCACGCCGCAGAGTCTCACCGTTGTCGGTGACCAGTACCTCGATGCCGGAGGCCAGCTCTTCTCGGGTCAGCACGACGCCCGTATCCAACCCGACGGCACGCTGACCCTCCACGACAACGGCAGCCGAGCTGGTCGAGCTCCGCGCGCACTTCAATTCTCGATCGATACGACGAGTAACACGGCGACCGAACTGCAACAGGTCACCGATTCGCGCGTCAGCGCCTCACCCTACGAAGGAGGGGTTCAGCTTCTTTCGGGCGGAGACTGGGTCGTGACCTGGGGGGGAAGTCAGTACACGACAGAGCTGAACCCGCAAGGGGTACCTCAGATCACCATCACCTACCCGGGATTCGTTTCCTATCGAGCTGCGGACGTGTTGGCGACCGCCAGCGCGCTGCGTGCCGGCATGAATGTGATGACTCCGGCCATTACCTCTATCTCCGGTTGATCGACCTCGCGCCACCAGTCGGCCTGCCTGGTCGCCGACGGCGACTGGCCGATGCGGGAACCTGAGCCAAGGTGAGCAACTCCCCGAGATCCGGGAAGCGAACGACTTCTGGCTCGGAATGGGTGGTTGAGCTTCGAGCAGATCCGGGCCGTTTGGTCGACCGGCGTGGAGCCTGAGGACGGTTCCGCTCCTCGCACTCGGGAATCGTAGCGATCGCGGAAACGTGCGCCCAAATGCATCAGGCTCCAACCGCGCCGCCGGAATCCTCAGAAACTCACGCTGCGCGTCCCGCGGCGCGGCGTTGCAGTTCTCCTCCGAGCCCCGTCGTCTGGATACGGTCCGCTAGTTGCGCACTTCAATGGTGATCGCGTCGCTCCGCTTCTGGTGGCCTCCGGCGTCAGAGGCAACGCTGCGGATGGTATAGCGCCCATTCGGCTCGGTGACGGTGTTCCATCCGGCCAGCCATCCGAGGTCGGTATGCGTTGCATCCACGATGGTCGAATGGGGCTGTGGCCCATCAATGGCAAAGGTCACCTTGGTAATGCCGAAGTCGCTGGTCGCGCCGGCACCGAGAAGCACGACTCCCTTCACGGTGGAACCCGATTTCGGGAGGCGGACGGCGGTAGCGAGCGAGTTGGCGGCATACGGTAACCCGGCTCGTGTGTAGTTCCTGACGGCGGGTTCGCTGGCAAACAGGCTCAGATGATGCACCTGAGCGAATCGCACCAACCGCCTCGTGTCCGACACGTAATAGGGGTTGACAACAAGCACCCGCTCGATCATCGAGTCCGGAGCCTTCTCGATGTTGGCGATAACTCGGGAGGCTTGGACCTGGGAATCGTGCCACGACCTGGCATCATCCAACCCGTTGATGTTTCCGATCACCATCTGCAGACCTATGACTGCTCCAACGGTGCCGATGCTGGCAAACCGCAACGCCCGTTCCCACGGTCGCAACGGGGCCTCCCCGGTGCGTCTGCTCAGGAGCACCAAATAGCAACCCACCAGGGTCAGCAGGGAGTACGTCGTGTACCGACTACCTCCGCCTGAGTCCAATCCGCCAGACGCGCGGCCAATGGTGATGGTCAGGGCGAAGAGGAGGCCGAAACAGATCAGTGCAGCCCCCAAGGGCGTGGCGTCGCCGTCGTTACGACGACGTATGGTCGAAATGACCAGCCACAGGGAGACCATGGCGATGAGGAGCCCTAGAACCACTGGTGTATTGCCATCGTGCGCACCGATGACGTTGCCAACCGAGAAGAGGAAGAAGCGCGCACCGGCAACTGGGTGGTGGACGATGAATCCATTGGTGTCACCCAGTTGTGTGTTGAAGTTCACAAAATAGATCGCACCGGTCACAGCCGCCGCGCCAATCCAGAGAAACACGATGAGTCTCGGGCGATGCCGCAGTAAGAGGATGAGAAGTCCAGCGGGCCAGATCAAGAGACCTTGCAACGACGAGTAGCTCCCGACGACGGCCGCAGCCACTGCGGCCGTCGTCACGAGCCATGTCCACTTTGGACTGTCGCAGAGGACGAGAGCAACGGTCAACGCCAGCAAGACGAGGTACCACGCAAACTGAAACCCCCAAAGTGCGTTCCCGCTCTGAACCACTGAGAGCATCAGGATCGCCACGGGCACATACAGGATCCAGGGAGTGCCTGGCGAGCGCCGTCGATGTCCGAGTATCAACACGGCAATGGAGATGAGGAGGGTGCCGGCACTCAGAAATTCCTCGTCGAGGACATTGAACCGGGTCCCGTAGGCCAGAAGTAGAACGACCAGGTTCGGAAAGAGGATCCGATTGTCCGTGTGCTGAGCCCAGAGCGTGGACAGCGTTAGATGGCCCGAATACGCATGGGATAGGACCCCCAGATCGCTCCGTTGGTCGATCCAGATCGTGTTGAGACCGAAGTGATCGATGAACCAGAAGTAGGCGACGGTGGAGGCTGCGAGAATGACGAAGGGCAGGATGGGAAGGGCGCGCCTGCTTGGTGCGGTCGAGGAGGCGGGGGCCATCGAACCACTGTATTCTTTGCCGATAGCACCAACGCTTCGCTTAGGGCATTCGATCGGTTCGGTGCGGAGGGTGCGGCCGACGGGCCAGCGCCACCGGTGGAGCCCGAAGGCGATGGTGCTCCCGCTCGACACCGCTCGAGCGGACAGACATCCGGCCCCACGACTTCACGAGGTCCCGCGCTGTCGACGCGGTGGCATCAGCAACATCACGGTTACAGTTGATCCCGAAGGCGGATCGGACAGCGGACGTCGCAATCAGAGAGATTGACCAGGGCCATGACGAACCCCATGAGGCGGACCCGAGAAGAACTGAGAGTGCTGCTCCTGGAGACGGGCAGGTCGATGCTCCAAGAGGAGGGCCTGAGTTCGGGCGCTGAAGCGCTCACGTTCAAGCGAGTGTTCGATCGGGTTGAGGAAGACACGGGAATCCGGCTCACCAACGCATCGGTCATCCGACGGGTGTGGGACAGCCAGCTCGACTTCCAATCCGACGTACTGATTGCCGTAGCCAACGGACAATACGGCGTGGAGATCGATATTGCCCAAGCGGCGCTGGCCCCCATCGTGGCTTCGATGCACCCGACCTCCTTGGAGTCCCGTGAACAGGCCCTGCGAGATCTGTGCCGTGTGGGCGGGGCCCTCAATGCACAGGCCGTCCGGGAATCGAAGAACTGGCCGTTGCTGATCGGCGTCTGGGCTCTCACGGCTACGGCCGAGCCGACGGGGAGTCGTAAGAAGATTCAGGCCGCTCTGCTCTCGTCATTCGACGGCTTCACATCACGGATCGAAGGGATCTATGGAGCGCTGGCCCAGTTTGTCGGCCTACGACTTCGGGAGCAGTTCACACTCAGGGACTTCGTCATCGCCGAAGATTCATTGAGCGAAGGCTATGGACTACGGGATCGGCTCGACGACAAGGGCAAACGGGTGATCGTCCGACCTACGGGACCGGATGGTTCAGATGAAGAGTGGACAATCTTTGCCGTTGCCCTGGAAGGCCTGGTCCAACAGTTCTTCGAGTTCGATCCCGATTGGACACCTCATCAAGGGCTGCCCGACTGAGCGGAGAGGAGCTCCCGTTCTGTCACCGGACGTGGAGCTGGTGATGAGGCACCCTGGGCCCAGGCAAGACGTGCGTCTTCTGAGATCAGTTGCCCCTTCACCGTCGACCAACTCGGTGTGCTCCGAGATCGGGAGTTGCGGGAGGAGTGGAAACCGTCTCATCGTGGTGGCCGTCACGGAGGGGGCGAAGTTCCTCAATCCGGGCAAGTGCGGGGCGAACATGGCTTCTGACCCTCTGCCAGATGGAACGGGGTGTCCCGCTCCTGGAGGCACCGGATTGGCTGGTCAAGGCGTCGCCCAGTGCCTCAGCCAACATCCCGATCAGAGCAGGCAGGTCGGCGACGTCGACCGGTGTAGACGCGACGCAGACATCCTCCCGCCATTGACTGACGACGACCTTCCGCTGGCTTCTGTGCCGCGTGACCTGGAGGTACGCCCGTTGGCCTCGTGCGTCAGGAACATTGAGCCGGTTTGGGAGCGCGCCCACGAACTGAGTATCCACCTGAAACCCTCTGGTGTCGAGCGCGGCTCGCCAGGTGGATGCCGGCTGAGGGCTGTCGTCCCAGCACGCTCACGGCGATGGCCAGTAAAGAACCATGGCCACTCACATCCGCGGCGTTCCGAGCGGAAAGGCTGCAAGCCAACATGATCCCCGGTGAAGCAGGCATGCAGGAATCGCCGGGGTCCCCGTTCGGTGACAGCCTCATCGACCGGATCACGACGATCAAGCGGGTTGAACGTACTGCTATGCGCCCGTGGCGCGGGGGTAGCCCTTTCGCCCGGCCCCGGCCGACCTACTCATCGCGGTGGCTGACCATATTGATCACGTTGCCATCTGGGGCACGGACGAAGAACCTTCGCACTCCCCATGCCTCCTCGGTGAGCGGGTGAACAATCTCGAACCCACGCCGCTTGGCTTCCTCGTATGCCTCGTCGATCCCTGAGCCGACGTGAACGGAGATGACCGAATCTTCGGTCGCGGTGGCGTCGCGGGAGACGAGCTGGACATGGGCCGTACCCTCCGGTGATTGGAGGTGCACGACCCACCCGAGGTCGAATCCCTCGACACACAACCCGAGGTAGTCGGCATAGAAGTCACGGGCTGGCGCTATGTCGTCGACGGGAAGATTCGCGACAATGCCGGTTACTCGCATCCATCCTCCTGTGACGTCGGAAGTCGGGAGCCGTGCTCCCGATGCACCGTATACCGTCCAGCTTCCGATCTGCCCGACGATCGGCGCGACGACCGACGACCGACGAGCTGGCAGAGGGGTCAGGATGGGCGGTGTGCGTGACTCCACCCCTGGGTGCGTCACGCTGTACTCGACGGGGATGTTCCGGACAGTACCCATTGGCCACGGCCAGGACGCTCGCCGTCCGCCAGCTCACCGAGGCGCCCAGCCCGGCGGTTCCGCCACGGCACAGGCGGCCATCTCACGCCGGTGCATTTCGGCACCGCACCTCCCACCGATGGTGCGCCGGTCGATCTGGCGTGAAGGGGTTGAACCCAATGGCTACGGTGGGCCCATGGCCTTCCCAATCCTGCTCTGCACCGATGGATCTGATGAGGCAGCGGGGGCGTTGGCGGCCGGCCTCGATCTGCTGGGCCGCCATCACGTGCTTGTTCTGGTCACCGTCATGAATGCACCTGACGAAGAGTCCCTGGTGGGCTCCGGGCACGCCGGACCCGAGCTATCTCCCGAGGAGTACGACGACGGGGTCGCTCAGGCCGGCGATGCCGCCCACTCGGTGATTGGCAAGGCTCAGCGTGACCTGGACCTTGCCGGCTGTGAGAGTCGCATACTTCGGGGTGACCCTGGTTCGGCCATATGCCAGCTGGCAACCGATCTGTCGGCTCGGGCCATCGTCGTTGGCTCCCGGGGCAGAGGAAGGCTGAAACGTGCGCTTCTGGGTTCAGTGTCCGATCACGTCGTTCGCCATGCCCCGTGCAGTGTGATCGTGACCAGGAGCTAGTGCTGTTGCCGACTTGCACCTGGTTCGGCAACTGAGCCGGCGATTCCTCGGCCGCCCGATAGTCCCGATTGAGCGAGTTCCCGAGCGGCCGGGGTGGCCCACTGCGGGCACGAACCCAGGCGGCCACGATGGTGATTAATCGCGCCTCGCCGCCGGCGACCGGATCGGTACGGGTGCCGACGGCAGGTGGATCAGAACTGGTTGGGTTGCCACTGCTGCAGCCCGAGCGTGGTGGCGACGGGGTTCCACAGCGAACTGAACTGGGTTTTGGCCGACGAGGCGTGACCGTCGTCGGCCAGGGCGGCCTGATAGCTGGCGTCCGACGTGTCGTTGGGCACACACGTCTTGGCCTGCTCGTCAACGGCCCACTGTACATAGGCGCCGTCTGAGCTGGCGGAGCTCTGCCAGGCAGTGGTCAGGGCGTTGGTCAATCCCGAGGACTGGGGGAGGGCGGACAGATCGAGCTGGGCGAGCTGGTTGACCAGCTCCTGGCGGGAGGCTTGCGCCGCACTCAGGCTCGACTGGGCTCCGGCCAGGTCACCGCATGAGGCGATGGCCGCAGTGGCCGTCCCCACCTGGCTTCTGCTCCCCGAGCTCTGGGACAACAGAGCGGTGAGGGCCTGTCCCTGGCTGAGAGCCTGGGGGGACAACGTGGTCGAAGTGGTCGAGGTCGATGTGGTGGATAGCACCGTGGTCGACGGTCCGCCGGCCGTGGGAGCGGTGGCAGGGGAGTTGGCGGTGGGCGTGGAGGAGGTGGCCACCAGGGCGATGACCACTACCACCACTGCGGCGGCGATCACCGCAATGGCCATGAGCAGTCCCCTCCCGTGTCGCCGTCCGCTGGCGGTGTCGGTGCCATCGGGTGGTGGTGGGGAGGGTCGTGTCCCCGTCGGGTCGGCCACCACCGATCGGGTGGGCACGGAAGGCGGTGCCGGATCCGGTTGCACCATGGCGATGGTCGGAGGAAGCACGGGCACCGTGGCCAGGGTCGGCGTGCCCGACGGCAGGCCCATGGACCGGCCGCACTCGCGGCAGAACCGGGCGTTGGCCACGTTGTCGTGCCCGACCGGGCACGGGTTGATGAGCTCCGACCCGCAGGTCGGGCAGTACTTGGCTGTGAAGTCGGGAACGGGAAGGGGATGGCCTTGGGGACAGAGCATCGTGGGCCTCGGATGGGGGGTGGCGGTTCGGGTGGGCAGGGGTCAGGTGTCGCTGGCCACCGAGGCAGTGGTCCATCGTAGGCGACGTCGACCACCGTTCTGGGGTCATCGTCAGCCGAGCACCGCACCATCCCATGGACCCGGTCCCATCCGCCAACGCCCCTGCGGCCGACGGGGCCAATGGGCCAGCAGACCCGGCGTCAGCGGTGGGACCGCCGATGCAAGTCCAGGCGGATGATCGGGGACCAGACGTTGCGGACCCTCCGGTGTCCAAAAGGCTAGTGGGAGATCGGTCTCGTGCCGGGACACGCCTGGGCGAACCGGAGGGATGATGGCGCCGCGGTGACCATCGCGCCCCCCGACCGACGGTCTGGGTACCGTGGCTTCCTACCAGAGAGGAAGTCCTCATGACGCTGCAGGCTCGATTCACCGTGGAAGGGGCGGAGCCGACCTCGGTCGCCGGGATAGACGGTGACTGGGTCCAGGTGATGACGTTCTCCAAGACGCTCACGGCGGGGATCCTGGGGAAGGCCACCACCCTCTTCATGGCCGCGGGAACCGAGGAGGGCTCGCGCTCCTACGTGGCGACCGAACGGGTCGAAGGTCGTACGGATGACGGCCGTGAAGGTGCCGTGACCATTCAGCACGGTGGGCTCGAATCGGATCCGGACTCGTGGTTCGGGCACATCGTCCCGTCGACCGGCACCGGGGCCTTCACCGGATGGGCTGGCTCGGCCCGCATCGTCCACGACGACCAGGGGGCCTACTTCGACATCCAGCTCATCGACTAATGGGGTCACAGCCCGGCGGTCCAAGGGCTGGTGTCGCCTCCGGTCATTGGCGCCTGCTTCTGGTGCGCCGCATGTCCCGCGGTCGCGTTCGATCGATGACCGTGGTGGGCCGGGGGTCGGTGACCCAGTCGCCGGTGACGACCTAAGGAGACCCGATGACCACCCATACGATCCCGGCGACATGGACGACCAGGCGTGGAGCTCCTTCACCTGCAGTAGTGGCGCGCCCTGAACGCCGGCGTCCCCTCGGCGGTCCGGGGTGTCGGCAGAGATGACGGTGTCGATCACCGGTTCGCTGGAAGGGATCGACTGGGACCAGGTCCAGGCCGATCTGGCGGTCGACCACTTCGACAACGGGCGCTCGCCAGTGGCTCTGCGCCGGTCGTTCGAGCACTCCCAGCATGTGGTCGTGGCCCGCGACGGCCAGCACGTGGTCGGCCTGGCCCGACTGCTCTCCGACGGCGTCTGCAACGCTTATCTACTGGACGTGTGGACTCGAGCGGGATACCGGCACCAGGGCATTGCCACCACCATGGTGCAGGACCTCGCCATCCAGGTACCGGGACAGCACATCGGCCTGCAGACCGACCGAGCCCAGAGCTTTTACACTCGACTGGGCTTCCGGTCCCAGCCCGAGTTCATGTCCCTGGTGGTCGGTGCATGGCTCGACAACGAGGAGAACCGCTGATCCTCGTGCGGCGCAGACCCCGATGGTGACCGTCCCGACCCACCGATCGGCGTGCCCGGTCAGAGGCAGGGCGAGGGACTACGAGACGATGTCGTAGATGGTCTGGGTGACGTCCTCATCCAGCACAGCCAGCACCTTCTCGAGGTGCCCGCTGGCCATGATGAGGGTCCCGAACGCCGTGTCATGGGCCTCGCGGGATGCCCAGGTCTGGACGAAGGCGAACGATCGGGGGTCGGCCTGATCCCGCAGGATGTCGAAGGATTCGCAGCCGTCGGCGGTAAGCATCCGCCTGCGTCCTTCAGCCTGCAGTGCGACGAGGGCGTCCTCCTGTCCGGCCGAGGCGTGGAACCGGGTCACGGTCGTAATGCTCACGGGAGTGCCTGATCTCTGTTGGAAGGGTCACCGAGGACAGTAGCGGGTCTCCGGTCCGGGTGCCCTGGGCGTGGCCAGACTGCCTCGACCGGCCTTCAAGTATCGGTATCCGATATCGATAATCGATATCAGATACCGTGGGCGCCATGCGGGAGTTGTTGCGGGGGGCCGTGCGGTTGCACATCCTCCACCACGCGGCCCAGGGTGAGATCCACGGTTCGTGGATGGCCGAGGAGCTCGCCCACCACGGCTACTCCATCAGTCCCGGGTCCCTCTATCCCACCCTGCACAAGATGGAGGCGGAAGGACTCCTACGGTCCCGGACCAAGGTCGTCGACGGACGGCTCCGTCGCTCGTATGCCGCCACCGCCCGGGGTCGGCGGGAACTCCGGACGACGAGGGAGCAGCTGAGGGAGCTGGCCCGAGAGGTCCTGGGCGACCCGGCACTGTGACCGAGCCCGACGGCGAATCGCCCGCGCGTCCGACGGAACCGGTGTCCCTGGCAACCATCGCCCGGGAGTGGACCCGGCTCGGGTGCATCGGATTCGGTGGACCACCCACCCACATCGCCCTGCTCCGCCGGATGTGCGTCGAGGAGCGACGGTGGATCGACCCCACCGACTTCGAGGACGGCATCGCCGCCACCAACCTCCTGCCCGGCCCGGCCTCCACCCAGCTGGCCATCTTCTGTGCCTGGCGGCTGCGGGGGACGGCCGGGGCCATCCTGGGCGGGATCTGCTTCATCGTCCCGGGGCTGGTCCTCATTCTGGCTCTCTCGGCCGTGTTCCTGTCCGGGCATCCACCAGCGTGGGTGCTCGGTGCCGCGGCCGGTGCCGGAGCAGCGGTTCCCGCCGTGGCCCTCCACGCCGCCTCGGGTCTGGTACCGGCCAGCCGGCGCCGTATGGGGAGGAAACGGGCGGAGAAGCTCCGGTGGATGGCCTACGTCCTGGTGGGGGGCGTCTCGGCGGCAACGGTCGGGCCTTTTCTCGTCCTCGTCCTGCTGGCGTGCGGCGGGTTCGAGATCGTCATACGACGGGGGAGGCGACCGGCCACGCCGGGAGGGCTGCGGGCCCTGGCTCCCGTCGGGGTCGTGCACGTGACGACAGCCGCCGGAGGTCTCCTGAGCCTGACCTGGGTAGCAGTCAAGGTCGGGGCCCTGTCCTACGGGGGTGGATTCGTCATCGTCCCGCTCATGCAGCACGACGCGGTGACCACCTACCACTGGATGACGGCAGCCCAGTTCCTCAACGCGGTGGCCCTGGGTCAGATCACCCCGGGGCCGGTAGTCCAGACGGTGGCCGCCGTGGGCTACGCCGCCGCTGGCGTGGGTGGTGGCCTCCTCGCCGCCTTCATCGCCTTTGCCCCGTCGTTCATCTTCGTGCTGGTCGGGGGGCCGCGTTTTGACAGGCTGCGGGCCAACTCCGGCGTGCAGTCATTCCTCACGGGGGCCGGACCGGCCGTCGTCGGCGCCATCGCCGGATCAGCCATCCCCCTCGGCCTCTCCTTCCAGCATCTCTGGCAGATCCCGGTTCTCGCCGGTGCCGCGGTGTCGCTGTTGGTACTTCGGCGGGGTGTGGTGGAGGTCCTCCTCGCCGCCGGAGTGGTGGGCGTCGTGCTGGTCCTGTTGGGCGCCCCGGCCTGAGGGTGCCTTCGTGGGTCGGCCTCCCGCCCTTCCGGTCGTCCGAGGAGTAGGTTCCGAGATGATGGACAGAGCGGGGCACCAGCGAACGGACCGTGAGGGGTCGCTGTCCGACCGGGGCTCCGGGCGGCCGGCCGCGGGGCTCCGATGACCTACGGCACGGCCCAGGCCAACTGGTATCCGGACCCCGCCGGTGGTGGGGGACAGCGCTACTGGGACGGCATGACCTGGACCGACCACGTGATTCCCCCGACAGCTCCTTACTATCTGCCCTATGCCACCTGGGGTCCGCCCCCCTGGAAGGGGGCCCAGCTGGGGCGGCCGCCCGTCGGTGCGGGGGCTCTGGCCACTCCCGGCCGCCGGCTCGGAGCGCGGGCGCTCGACTGGCTCCTGATGGTCCCGGTGTTCGCCATCCTGCTCACGGTGGGTCTGCTGATCTTCGCTCCCCGCTTCGGTCCCATCTTCCCCGCGGTCGATGCCAATCAGGCCAATCCGCCGGCTCCGGGCTTCGTGTGGGTCTACCTGACCGTGATCGTGGTCGCCTTCCTCACGGGACTGGTGATGGTGGCCTACGAGACGGTGGCTGTGGCCAAGTTCGGACGGACCTTGGGCATGGGGTGGCTCCACATCCGACCAGTCCGACTCGTGAGCGGTGGGCCGCTCGGCTGGGGGAGGGCCTTCGGTCGGGCCGCCATCTTCTGGGTCTCCGGCTTCCTCGGATGGATCGGTCTCCTCGATCCGTTGTGGTGCCTGTGGGACGACAAGCGCCAGTGCCTGCACGACAAGGTCGTGGACTCCATTGTCATCAACGATCAGGTCCCCGGGGCTGCCGCCGGTGCTGGTCCAGCCCCCGTAACGTCGCCGGCGCTCTGACGGCTGGCTGCCCACGCTCCCCTGGCTCTGTCGAGCCACTCAGTCCGAGCGGAACGCCGCGGTTACCTCGGACGGCTCGGGGTGGGCTGCGGCGTCCCGACGAGGGAAAACGTTGCACTGCGCCGAATGGGCTACAGGGTCCGGCCGGGCGGGCCGGTCAGTGTGTCGTCGAGACGGGCGAGGATGGCCGGCCACGAGTCCGCGTGCCGCTGCATCGAGGTGTCGTCGAAGAACCCGCGGTGGGTGAGCAGGAGATGGGTTCCCGGTTCTGTCTTGGTCAACTCGACGCGCACCACCGTCTCGGCTCCTTCGGTCCCACCCGACCCGGTCACCCACGTCTGTTCGATGAGCACGCCGGGCTCCAAGGCCAAGAAGCGGCCGTAGTGCGGGTGAGCTGTCCCTTCGTGGACGACCTCGAACCAGTAGGGCTCTCCCACCCGGGAGTCCATGCGGATGGCGCCCGGGGTGGCAAACCAACTGTCGAAGGTCTCGGTCCAGGCCCGGTAGACGGTCATCGGTGGGGCGGACAAGGTCCGCTCCACTGTGCATGAGGGGGTGGAGATGGGCACGATATACCATGGTAGGCCCGGCGGCTCCGGTCATCGTTCCTTGCACCACGTTTGGTTACCAGTGCCCTGTTGGCCGCGGTCATGCTCCGGGTCCGGACAACGCTCGGCGAGTCGACGGTCGGCGGTTTCCCTCCGTCAAGACCAGACCCGTGACACTCACGATGGCCGCGTAGTCGATAGTGGTTAGTGGAACCGGACCCAGGAACGCGACGGTGAAGGTGAAGGTGACTAGCGCGGCTGCCGACCGGAACTACGGATCCCCTGGTGGTCCTGGGCCCGGCCTGTGGAGACGGACGTGGCCAGGAAGAGGAGGACGATCAGGGTGACCGCCGAGGTGGCGATGACGACGAAGAAGTCCCTGTAGCTACCGGTCACCATGGCGCTCACCCACTGATGCAGGGTCAAGGCACGACCTCGGGCCGTTCGGGGCCCGGCCGTCTCGCTCGACTACCGGTGGAAGTCCCAGCGGGTGGCCCCGCCGGGCTCCACGGTGGCCGTGGCCACGGCCGTGGCCACGGTGATGCGGTACACGGTCCACGGCGGCGGCCCGGCGGACGGCGCGCTGTACTCGGCGGTCAAGGCGCGTCCGGTCTCGTCGACCCGGGCGGGCCAACCCTGGGCGTTCCAGTGGTCCGCCATCGCAGCCACCGTCGTCGGGTCGGTGACCGGTTGGGCCTCGCCCTCCACCACCAGGTCGAAGTCGTGCGTGGCCAGACTGAGGGTGCACCGTGGGTCGCGGGCCAGGTTCCGCCCCTTGCGGGTGCCGGCACCGGTTTCGAACCAGAAGGTGCCGTCGATCCACAGGGCGCCGACTCCTGTGACGTGGGGGCTGCCGTCCCCGTTGACCGTGGCCAGCCAACAGGTGTGACGGTCCGGTCCTCCCTCACCCGGCGCCTGAGCCACGCCTCGGTCGAGGCGGGCTTCGATGGCTGCCCATTCCAGAAGTGGGAGGTGATAGAGGTCGGCGAGGTTGGTGGTGTCCATGGTCGATGGACGGGAGGGGGGGTTAGAACTCATCGCCTGCCGTCCCCGGTCCACGGCCACCATCACGGCTCCGGCCCGCTCCGAGCAGATCAGACATGGCCGGCGCTCGCCGCTGAGCCGGAGTCACTGGTGCTACCTCGCTGGCTGATCTCCAGCAGATGGCCATCCGGGTCGCGGAAGAAGGCGCGGACCTCCCCGTCGAAGTCGACGGGCGGGGTCAGGAACGCTGCGCCCCGGGCACTCAGCACCTCGTAGGCGTGTCGGCAGTCGGGCACCCGAATCGTCAGTTGCAGGCTCACGTGCCCGATGTCGGCCGGCGGCCGGAAGGTCACATCGGGTCGTTCCGGAGTCGGACCTCCCCCGGTCACCAGCAGCAACGTCATGCCCTGGAGCTCCAAGACCACGGAGCTCCCGCTCGAGGCCCCGGTCTCCGTGGCGCCCAGTACATCCCGGTAGTAGTTCCGTGAGCGCTCAAGATTGCCCACCACGAACCGGAGGGTCATCTCGACCCCCTCGGAGGGGAAGCCGCCAGTGTCTTTCCCGCTGATTGCCGTCATAGAGCACATCATGCCGTGAAGGCCCCTCGCCTGCTCGGACGGGGAGGGGCGGGCGCGCCCGGGTGGGACCAATGTCCAGCGCCGGGGTCCCCGCCCGGAGGAGGACGAGGCACCCGGTCGCCCCTGGTTGGCAGGATGGAGGCATGGATGACGAAGGCCACCAGTTCCACTTCGACCCCTCCACGTACCGGGAGACGGTGATCGCCGAGATCCCCTGCTACGAGGAGATGCAGGATCGCGCGGCCGAGGCCACCGAGGGGATCGACGCCCGACTGATCCTCGACCTGGGGGTGGGGACGGGGGAGACCGCGCTAAGGGTGGCGGCGAGGCACCCGACGGCCCAACTCTGGGGGATCGACGAGAGCGCGGCGATGCTGGCCGTGGCCCGACACCGACTCCCCGGGGCCAGTTTCTTGGTGGGGCGCCTCGAGGATCCGCTCCCAGTGGGACCATTCGACCTCATTGTCACGGCCCTGGCCGTGCACCATCTCGATGGTCCGGGCAAGGCCGCGCTGTTCGCCCGCGTGGCGGGGCGACTGGCGTCCGGTGGTCGTTTCGTGATGGCCGACGTCGTCACCCCCGAGGACCCCGACGATGTCGTCACCCCCATCGACGGTGTCTTCGACCAGCCCAGCCGACTGGACGACCTGTCGGCATGGTTGACGGAGGCCGGCCTCGACGGCCGCCTGGTGTGGTCCCATCGGGATCTGGCCGTCATCGTGGCCCAGCACGCGTCCTAGTCCCGAGGGCCGATGGTCGCCCGCCGGTCGCGTCGGTCGCTCCCGGTTTCGGGGGCTCCTCAGCAGGGAGGAACGGTCTCGCCTCTCGGAGACCAGTTCCTGGGTGCCGTGGCATTGCGGACTCATCGAGGTCGGCGTAGATGGTGCCGTCAGGAGCCAGGGCGAAGTGTCGGGGACGGAGGACTGGGTGGTGCCCGGCTCTCAGGATGTCCGATGCCTACGGTCGCGCTGGCGGAGCAGCGGCGGTCCTTCTGCTGGAGGGTGGCCAGGCCCGGTTGGTTGGGTACCGGTCCCGACCGGTCCCGGGGCCGGACCCGGTGCACGGCTAGTGTTCCATCCTGCAGTATCGGCGAATGAAGGGGGCACACATCCGATGAGCGTCACCAGCACGACGCTGTGCGGCCTGAGCGGCGTGAGCGGTCTGAACGGTGCCAGCAGCTCGTTCACCTGCTCGGGCGGTCCGATGGCCTCCAGCTCCATTCCGGGAAACGTGAGCGGCTCCGGCCTCTCGCTCGGTGGGGGAGGGTTGGGGTTGGGCACGCTGTTCCAGGCGCTCCTCGAGGTACTGGGCGTGCTGATCCTGGTAGCCGTGGTGGGCGTCTTCGTCATCATCGTGGTGGCCAACCGCGCCGATCCCGATCCGAGCGGCCGGCGGCCCCAGTCCGTGTACTACTTCGCCGTCTCGTTCATCACCCTCGCCACCTCCATCGTCGGCTCGGCGGTGGTCGTCATCGGCCTGGTCAGGTTGATGGGCCACCACTCGGGATCGATCACCAACTCGACGGCACGGACCGTCGTGATCGGCGGCCTGGTCGCCGCCGTCAGCCTGTTCCTGTTGATCACCCACCTCCGCCGGGGACTGATGTTGGCCCGGGCCGAGGACATCCTGCCCAGTCCGTCACAGCGGGTGGGCCAGAGCTATGTGGCCGCTGTGGCCTTCGTCTCTATGCTGACCCTGCTGGTGGCCGGCGTCGTCATCGCCTACCTGATCTTCGCCCTCATCGGCCCGGGAGTCTTCGGTTCCTTCGGCGGTCGGACGGCCGCCGTCCGCTACCTGATCGTGGCCGCGTATCTGGCCCTCGTGGCCCTCGCCGTCCTCCAGACCCACCGCAACCTCCTCCAGCCCAAACTGCGCCTGTTTCCCAAGGGCCTCCATGCCGGGACACCCCAGCCCCCGCCACCGACGGCCGACCCGCCGACGGTGCCGCTGACGTAGCCCCGTACCGGGCCGTCACAGCAGCGCCTGAAGCGACGCCTCCGCGCCACCCCGGTCGAGCGTGACTTCGAGCGGACTCCACATGCTGGTCAGTCACGGTCGCGTTACGGACCGGTATGGATAGAGTGCCGGTGCAGGGGACAGTCGATCCGCCGGACGGCCTCGTTGGTCGCTATGGTGGCGCAGTTGGACGCCGGGGGTGGCGATGAGGGTCGTGTTCGTCCACGGTGCGTGCGTGCAGGATGGTGCATGGTGGTGGCACCGCACGGCTGGGCTGTTGCTGGAACTCGGGATCCCGAGCGTGGCTCCCCGTCTGCCGAGCTGTGGCGAGGGTGGACGGCCCGGAGGCACCGCCGGTCCGGGGTTGCCCGAGGACGTGGCGTCAGTTCGCCAGGTGCTGCAGGGCGACGACGAACCGACGGTCGTGGTCGCCCATAGCTATGGGGGGATCGTCGCCGCGGAGGCGGCCGCCGGGATCGGCTCGGTACGCCATCTCGTGCTGGTGTCCAGCTACCTACCCGATGTCGGGCAGAGCCTCTCCGACTTCGGTGACGGCACCCCAGCCTCGTTCCTGGACGTCGACCCGGACAGCGGCACGTTTGGGGTGCGCCCGGAATCCCTCGTGGATACGTTCCTGTACGACTGCGACCCTGACATCCAGGCCCAGGCCCCCGACAAGCTGGCGCGGCAGAGCGTGCACGTGACGGCGCAGGCAGTGGGTGCCGCGGCCTGGCTGCAGATTCCCTCGACCTACCTCGTGTGCGCTCAGGACAGAGGCACCCCGGCCCGGCTGCAGCGCGAGTTCGCCCGCAAGGCCGGTACCGTCGTGGAGCTCGACACCGGACACCACCCGTTCTTGTCCCAACCCGCTGCCGTTCGCGACCTGCTCGTGGGGCTGTGACCGGATTCGAGCCGCACGTTCGCGCTAGGACACAGGTCCACGACGGTTACCGGTCGGTGTCGCCGCCTACCTGCGCCGATCTGGCTAGACGGGCTGGCCTGCCTCAGGGACGGGACGCCGACCGAGAGACCGTGGACGAGCCCGCCGACCACATGGGGTAGCAAGCGGTTGCTTGCCCGAAGGCTCGAGAGCGGATGAACTCCACCGGGACGGGCGAGCTTTGCCGATTGCCGATTGCCGGCCGGCCATCCGTCAGCCACGTCGGCACTCAGGCTGTCAGAGGGCGCATGAAGCAGAGACTGCGGGGGTCGCCCTTGAACTCGCCGTAGGGCGGGACGGAGACATAGCCCGCCGAGAGGTAGAGGGCGACGGCCTCCGGCTGTTCTGTCCCCGTCTCCAGCCAGACCTCCCGGTAGCCGCCGGCCTCGGCCCGGTCCTCCAGATCACCGAGCAGCCGGCGGCCCACCCCGTGCCCCCGCACGGACGGATCGACGTACATCCGTTTGATCTCCGCCCGACCGGGGCCCAGACGACGGAACCCGCCGCAGCCCACGGGAGCACCGTCCACCACGGCCAGCAGGAAGCAGCCGTCGGGAGGGTCAAACCCCTCCCGGGCCACCCGGCCCGGTCCTCCGGTGCCGTACCGGTCGTTCATCTCGGCGACGTGGGCCGCCTCGAGGCGCTGGGCCCGTCCGTCCCCGAGCCCCACCCTGACCAGCACCATGTCGATCGGGCCGGGACTCGGGATCATGTTCCCCTCGAGTCGATCGCTCGTCGGTCCCTTGGCCGTCGGCGGTCGACGGCTGAACCCTCCGCCGCTGGCTGTGGCCGGGCAATCCTGGTCAGCGGTGCAGCCACGCCAGCACCTCCGGTGACGCCAGGGTCTTCACGCGTTCGAAGTAGATCGACAACTCTGCGGGCGTGAGGACCTCGACCCCCGCTCCGGATGAGCCACGGCGGAAGAATGCGGTGGGGTCCACCAGCACCCCCGACCCGTCCGGCACCAGCGCGTTCGGCGCGCGACCGCATGGTGTCGAAGGTGGCCGCCTCCACCAGGGACGGCCACAGGCCATCAGGCAGACCCACAGCCAGGCGTCCGGCCAGACGCCGCATCTCGCCCCCGAGGTCGGCGCTGAGGTCGTCGTAGTGGACGAGTACGACGTTCGGCTCGTCCCGCCGGTTCCAGGCGTCGTTCAGGTGCATCATCACCCCCGGCAACGAATCGAGGGAACGGCACGGATCGACGTCATCGTGGATCCAGGCCAGGAGCCACTCGTGCAGTGCCGATCTGGGCGCCGGTTCTCCCTTCGGCTCGGGCTGGCCCATGAGATCCCGCATGCGCCGTCGGTCGAGGTTGCTCCCCTGGTGGTAGAGCGAAACAGCCATGTCCAAGGGATGCCGCCCGGTCACGATGTAGGTGACCCGGGGGTCGGACGGCAGTCCGTCCAGGGGAGTGTGGCTCTTGATGAATCGACGGTGCCTCTGGGCGGCCAACTGGGCGTAGACGTCGCGCTTGGGTCGGATCGACCAGTCGAGCCACGGGGACAACTCGGCCAGCCGGTCGGGGAGGTCCGGTGTCCTGAAGACGAGCAGGGCACAGATCATCTGCACCCACGTGGTGCCGCTCTTGGACCTCGAACTGATCACGATGTCGCCCGCCCGAAACGGGAACCCATCCCACCGGGCACTGTCTTCGTCCGACGAGGTGTAGTGAACGGGATCGTCCGGCACCTGCGAAGGGTAGGTCAGCGTATGGCCCATGTGCGCCGGCAGGTGGGCCAGGCGCGGCGACCTCGAACGGCGACACGCCCGGCACGGGTGAATGAGCAGCTGGCACACTGGGGGCGATGGAGTCCGTGGTCATTCGCAGTGCCGGACCCCAGGACGTCGGGCAGCTCATCGACCTGCTGGCTCTGGGCGCCCTGGTCGCCGGGAAGGAGGACCCCGGCCGACCGGAGCGGTATGTGGCGGCCCTCGCCGACATCCAGTCGACGCCACCGGGGGACGTCCTGGTGGCGGAGCTCGCCGGCGCCGTGGTGGGGATGTGCCAACTGGTGGTGTTCCGTCATCTCCAGGGTGGCGGAGGTCGGTGCGCCGAGATCGAGTCCATGCACGTGCACCCCGACGTCCGCTCCCGGGGTATCGGAGGCCGGCTGTTGACTGGAGCGGTCGATGCCGCCCGACGGGCCGGTTGCTACCGGATCCAGTTGACCTCGAACACCCAGCGCCACGACGCCCACCGGTTCTACGCCCGTCACGGTTTCGCACCGAGCCACGTCGGCTTCAAACGTCTGCTGTGATCTGGTCCTGGCGGACGCGGGAGCTACCCGGGAAGGGTGTAGGAGTTCTCGAACTCGTCCTGCAGTACCGTGGCGATGGTGGCCGTGGTGTCGACCACCAGCTCCTCCTCCAGGATGCGGGACCGGTAGGTCCAACCCGGCGGCGGGGACAGACGGTCACCCAGCGTCGGGAGTAATGCTTCGCTGATGGTGGGGTCCACGCCGAGGCACAGGGCCTGCATGACGTAGGCCAGGCCCTCGGGGCTGACCAACTCGTAGACCGGCGACCCGGCGTCGAAGAAGAACACCGCCCCGCGGTTGACGTGAACCTCGGTGTAGGGGACAACGCCGGGTGTGTCGAGGGCGATGGTGGCGATACGTCGCATGCTGAGGCCGTTGAAGTCCCGGAGCACCGGGTCCACCACCGCGACCTTGGTGCCCAGTCCGTCGATCATCCAGTGGCGGGGGCCGTTGAGCTTGACGGCGAGGGCCCCCATCTCGGTGGCGATCACATCGGCCTCGAGGGTCTCCCACAGGTCCTGGGGGCAGTCGTTCAGCATCTGGGTGCCGAAGACCTCGGCTTCCAGTCCCGAGTCCTTCAGGAACACGGCGATGACCTCGCCGTAGCGGACCCCCCGCAGGTCCGAGATCAGTCGGGGCGTTGCCGAACCGGCCACAAGAGGACGTCCTTCCGAGGGTGCCGTGGGGCGAAATGGGCTGACCAGGCCACGGTAGCCCACGGTCGGCGCTGGACTCCGTGGATGGCGGCCCGATGAGTGGCGTCGGTCGCGCCCGTCCGGCAGACTGACTCCGCCGGGCCGGGGAGGGCGCCGACCGTGGCCCGTTCGGGCACGATGCGGCGGGGTCGGACACCGGTGCGGCGGGACGAACAGGGAGGAATGGTGACCATGGCCACGGTGAACCTTGGCGATCATGACGAGCTGACGGCACCGCTCCTCGAGCCGGAATTCTATGCCGGCGACCCCTTCCCGCTCTACGCCCGCCTTCGGGCCGAGGCCCCCATGGCCCACAGCGGCACCGGCGGCTTCTGGGTGGCCAGTGGGCACGCCGAGGTGGTGGCCATCTCCCGTGACCCGGCGACCTTCTGCTCGGCCAAGGGCATCCTCACCATGGAGATCGGCGCCGAGTACCCGAGCCCACCCACCATGATGCACACCGACCCACCGGCCCACGACCGCTACCGGTCCCTGGTCCAGCCGGGCTTCCGGCCCACGTTCATGCGGGCCCTGGAGGACGGCATTCGGGCCCGGACCGTCACCCTGGTCGACCGCATCGAGGCCGGTGTACCCCTCGACATCGTCCCCGACCTGGCTGTGCCCCTGCCCCTCCAGGTCATCAGCGACCTGTTGGGGGTGCCCGAGGACGAGTGGCCCCGCTTCTTCACGTGGTCTGAGGCGGTCATCCCCGGGGCCACCGACTGGTCCGAGGAGGAACGCATGGTCTTGAGCGGGGAGATGGTCACCTACCTCCTGGCCGCCGCGGCCGACCGGCGGTCCAACCCCAAGGACGACATCATCTCCGAGCTGGGCGCGGCCGAGGTGGACGGGGACCGTCTCACCGACGATGAGTTGGGCATGTTCCTCGTCCAACTGCTGGTGGCGGGCAACGAGACCACCCGAAACATGATGTCCGGCGGACTGGTGGGCCTGGCCTCCCAGCCGGGGGAGTGGGAAGCCCTGCGCGTGCGGTTCCTGACCTCGGCCCCCCGGGCCCTGCCCCTGGCCATCGAGGAGATGCTGCGGTGGACCACCCCGGTGGTGGCCTTCATGCGCACCACCACCCGACCGGTGGAGTTGGGAGGGGCCTCACTCGGCGCCGATGAGCCTGTGCTCATGCTCTACGCCTCGGCCAACCGGGACGAAGCAGTGTTCGGTCCCACGGCCGAGACCTTCGACTCCGCCCGTGACCCCAATCCCCACGTGGCCTTCGGCTTCGGGGCCCACTTCTGCATCGGGGCGGTGCTGGCCCGCCTGGAGGGTCGCATCCTCTTGGAAGAGCTGCTGAACCGGTTCGCCACCCTGGAGATGGCGGGTCCCGTCGTGCGGACGCCATCCCCGGTGATTGCCGGCGTGAAGTCGGCACCGCTGGTATTCGGAGCGGCCTGACCAGGACATTGGCCTCGGGGAGCGCATGGCCGCGGCTCCAGCGGCTGTCGATTCTGAGCGACGCGGTCGCCGCGGGCCGGATCACCTCGGACTGAACGGGGCCGACGACCTGGCGGTAGTGGGGGCCGCCGGTGGCGGTGCGAGACATCCGGCGTGACTCGCTGGCGGAGGAGGCGAGCGCCTTGACCTGGTGTGGACGTGCCCTGCCACCTTCACGCTGCTCCGGCCTGGGAGAGTAGTCCGGTGTTCGTGACCAACCACGTCCTCTCCGGCGTCCTCATCGGTCGGGCCCTGGAGCGCCGGCCGATGACCGCCTTTCTGGTCGGAGTGGGGTCGCACCTGGTGCTCGATTCCGTTCCCCACTGGAGCTGCGATACGTCGACCAGGGAGGGCGCTGAGCACTTCCTGTCCGCGGCCCGGCGCGACGGCATCCTGGGCCTGACCGTCATGGCCGCCGCGGCGATGGGGGTCGACCGGAAGGCCCGTCCGGCCGTGGTCGCCGCCATGGCCGGGGCGGCCCTTCTCGACCTGGACAAGCCGATCCTGCACTTCTTCGGCGTGTACCCGTTCCCCGACGTGGTGCGCCGCGTCCACTCCTGGGTCCAGAACGAGTCGAAGTCGGGCCTGACCATCGAGATCACCTTCGGCGTCACCGCGGCAGTGGCGGACGCTGTGGTGGCCATGGGCACCAGGCGGGGCGGCAGACCGGCCCCCGCCGCCGGGTAGTCACCCGCTCTGGCGAAACCCGAGGACCATCGCGCACGGTGCGCCGCCGGCCCGGCGACGTGCCCCACCCAGGCGGCAAGGGTGCGGTCAGTGCCTCCCTCGGGTGTGGCACATGCGCTCCAGTTGTGTCATGGGCAACGTGGCCTCTCGGGAACTGCGCAACAACACCCGCGACCTGTTGGAACGGGTTGAGGAGGGGGAGGAGGTGACCATCACCGTCGATGGTCGTCCCATGGCTACGCTCCGGCCCGTCGGGTCCCGACCTCAGTGGCTGTCCAGGGCGGAGTTCCTCCGCCGTCTGGTCGGCCACCAGGCCGATGCCGAACTGAGCGAGGAACTGCGTCGACTGGCTCCCGACACCACCGACGACCTGCCGTGAGTCGGGTCGGTCGGGTATTGCCGACACGTCGGTATTCGTCGCCCGGGAGTCGGGCCGCCCATTCGATGACCATGCGCTGCCGGACGAATTGGCGGTCTCGGTCATCACGGTCGGGGAGCTACGGGCGGGCGTCCTGTCCGCAGCCGACAGCCGGAGCCGGATCAGGCGCCTGGACACCTACCGACAGGTGTTGAGCTTCGAGCCGCTTCCCATCGACGAGTCCGTGGCCGAGTCCTGGGCCCACCTCGGGGTACTCCTCCGGGAGGCCGGAATCCGGATGGCTGTCAACGATTCGTGGATCGCGGCCACCGCCATGGCGCTCGGGGTGCCCCTCGTCACCCAGGACGCCGACCGCCGAGACCTCGACGGACTGCAGGTGATCCGGGTCCGACCGTCTTCAGGCGGCGGCGGCGCTGAGCGAGGCCAGTTGGTCGTCGCTCAGTTCGAGCGTGCCGGCCTGGCAGTTCTCCTCCACATGAGCCTGCGACTTGGTCCCCGGAATGGGCAACATCACCGGCGACCGGTGCAGCAGCCAGGCCAGTGCCACCTGGGAGGGCGTGGTACCGGTCTCGTGCACCACCGCGTCCACCGGGCCCCCGGGGTTGGCCAGTGAGCCGGCAGCGATGGGGAACCACGGGATGAAGCCGATCCCCTCGGCCTCGCAGTAGTCGAGAACGTCCTCCGACGAGCGGTCCGTCAGGTTGTACAGGTTCTGGACGCTGACCACCGGCACCACGGCCAGGGCCGCCTTGATCTCCTTCACGCTGACCTGGCTGAGGCCGACCGAGCGGACCTTGCCCTCGTCGATGAGGTCCGACAGGAGACCGAATTGCTCGGCCGCGGGCACCTTGGCATCGATGCGGTGCAGCTGGAACAGGTCGATGGTCTCCACTCCCAGGCGGCGCAGGCTCATCTCGCACTGCTGACGCAGGTACTCGGGCCGACCGACGGGCAGCCACTGTCCGGGGCCCTGGCGGGTCAGGCCGGCCTTGGTGGCGATGACCAGGCCCTCGGGATAGGGGTGGAGGGCCTGGCGGATGATGCTCTCGGAGACCTCGGGGCCGTAGGAGTCGGCGGTGTCGATGAGGTCCACCCCGAGCTCGACGGCCCGCCGCACGGTGCGCACGCACTCGGCCCGGTCGGCCGGCTCCCCCCACACCCCGTCGCCGGTGATCTGCATGGCCCCGTAACCGAGTCGGTGGACGTCGCTTCCGGCCAGGGTGAAGGTGCCGGAGTGGTGGACGGGCAGGACGGTCTGATCGGTGGTGCTCATGGATCTCCTCACGAGGGTGGACGCCTGGGACGGGGGCGTTCTCCCGTTCTACCCGGAGGCGACACGTCGACAACCACGGGCCTCTCGCCGCCCACGGTTCCCCGGTGCGGATGTCCCGATACAGGCCACCTGGGGAAGGGGCGCAGATCCGCTACCCGGGCTGTGCTCGAGATGAGGGGAGGGAACTCGGGCCCCGGGGTCCTCGGAAGCTCGACGGCCCTCAGGCTCTATCTCGTGTGGTGGCCGACGGACTCTCGCCGAATGGCGGACGGCCCAGTTGCTCGCGGATGGGGGTAAACGGGGGTTGGACGGTGTGGCGCCGCTGCCAGTTGGCCCCGTCCACCACCAGGGAGTGGCCGCTGATATAGGTGGCGTACGGCGAGCACAGGTAGGTGGCCGCCCAGGCCAGCTCCCGCGGGAACCCCACGCGCCCCGCCGGAACCCTCGAGTCCTGTCCCTCGTACTTGCCGGGCACGGCGGCGATGGCCGCCACCTCGTCCTCATGGGGCATGAGGCCGGGGACCAGTCCGTTGACCCGGATCCCGTAGGGCCCCCACTCCACGGCCAGGGTCTCGGTCAGGTTCTTGACCCCGGCCTTGGCCGCGGCCGAATGGGCGAACCCCGGGCCCCCCGTCCAGGCGTAGGTCGCCCCCACGTTCACGATGGCTCCGTCCCGCTCGTCGGGGATGAGCCGGCGGGCCAGTTCCCGACAGCACAGGAAGGTGCCGTT
The DNA here is from genome assembly GCA_963737625.1 of uncultured Acidimicrobiaceae bacterium. Lineage (GTDB taxonomy): Bacteria > Actinomycetota > Acidimicrobiia > Acidimicrobiales > RAAP-2 > Bog-756. The sequence continues at coordinate 1,891,726 of CAVTTK010000002.1, read as the reverse complement.
CAGGACGATGTCCACCACCGTGCGCCAGGCGTTGGGGCTCATGTCCTCCGCCGGCACGGGAAAGTTGCCCGCCGCGTTGTTGACCAGCACATCGATGGGGCCCAGGTTCTCCTCGACGGCGTCGAAGGCGGCGGCGACCGAGTCGGCGTCCCGGATGTCGCAGGCGGCGGCGAACGGCCAGCCGCCGGCCTCCTTGACCGCCTCGACGCCGGCCTGGCGGTGACCCTCGTCCCGGCTGAGGATGCCCACCGATGCCCCCAGCCGACCGAACTCGGTGGCGATGGCCTTGCCCAGGCCGGTACCGCCCCCGGTGACAATGACCACGGCATCGTCGTAGGTGCCGGGGGCCAGGGCGGACGTACCAAAGGGTGGGGGAGGACGGAGGCCGGGCGGGGTCATGGGATCGCAGCCTACTGACGGGCGGTCAGGGGGGTCGGGCCGGGTCGGCCGGGACCCGAGCGGTCCGACGGCAATGTACTACATTTGCAGTATGAAGACGATCGGCGTGCGCCAGCTGCAGCAGCACGCCTCCGCCGCCCTTCGGCGGGTGGAGCGGGGCGAGACGATCGGCATTACTGACCGTGGCCGCCTGGTGGCGGTGTTGGTCACGCCGTCTGCAGCCACCGGTGCCGCCGCGCTCATGGCGTCGGGCCGGGTCCAGCCGGCTCGACGATCCCCGGATGAGCTGCCGGACCAGGTCCCCACCGAACGGAGCACCGCCGAGGTACTCGACGACCTGCGCACCGAGCGCTGACCGCCGACGGCGATGGCCTGGTATCTCGATACCTCGGCCTTCCTGAAATTGGTGACCTTCGAAGACGAGTCGACCGCGCTGCGCTCCTGGTTCGCCGACCACGACTCGGTCTGGTCGTCCCAGGTGCTCCGGACCGAGGCCACCCGGACGGCGGTCCGCCTCGGGATCCCATCGGAGACGATCGACCACGCCTTGGACACCGTTCGCTTGGTGCTCCCGAGCGTCACCACGTTCGAGGTTGCCGGAGCCATGCGCCCGGCCGGACTGCGTTCGCTCGACGCGCTCCATCTGGCCGCGGCCCTCGAACTCGGGGATGACCTTGAAGGTCTGGTGACCTATGACAGTCGGATGATGGGAGCGGCCCGCGGGTTGACCATGCACGTCGTGTCCCCCCTGACTGCGTCGGGCCAGGACGTTCACGGATCCGACTGATCGACCGATCTCGTGACATCGCCAACTCCTACCGGATGCCCCCGGAACGGTGACCTGGTGTGCCCAGGATGGGCGCAGTGCCCCCTCGGGTAGCCTCGTCGTCCGTGGACTTCGACCTCTCGCCCGAACTCGCCGAGCTCCAGCAGAGCGTGCGTCGCCTGGCCCAGGACAGGGTCAAGCCGCGGGCCCGTGCTATCGACACCACCGGCGAGTACCCGACGGACATCTTCGAGGCCTTCCAGGACGCCGATCTCCTTGGGTTGTGCCTGCCCACCGATCTGGGGGGCTCGGGGGCCGGCATCCTGGGCCTGACCATCGCCATCGAGGAGGTGGCCAAGTACTCCAATGCGGCCGCCCTGATGCTGTTGTTGACCCGGCTGCCGGTGGGCCCGGTGCTCATCGCCGGCAACGACGACCAGAAGCAGCGCTACCTGCCCGGCATCGCCACGGGTGAGCTGCGGGCCGGCTTCGGTCTGTCCGAGGCCGTGGCCGGATCCGACGTGGCCGGCATGCGGACCAGGGCCGTGCCCGACGAAGGGTCGGCGGGTGGTTGGGTGCTCACCGGCACCAAGTGCTGGATGTCCGGGGTGGTCGAGGCCGACTGGTACACGGTCTTCGCCAAGACGGGGGACCCGTCGTCCCGGGCCCACGATTCCATCACCGCCTTCATCGTGGAGCGGTCCTACCCGGGTGTGTCGGTGGGCCGCACCGACAAGAAGATGGGGGTGCGGGGCGTTCACACCGGCGAGCTGGTGCTGGAGGGCGTGCACGTCCCGGCGGAGAACGTCATCGGTGAGGTGGGCGGGTTCCGCCTGGCCATGCTGGGACTCAACGCCATGCGTCCCATCGTGGCCGCCCGCGGCATCGGCCTGGCCGAGGGGGCCCTCATGTACGCCACCGAGTACGTGAAGGAGCGCCAAGCCTTCGGACAGACCATCGCCGACTTCCAGGGCATCCAGTGGGAGATTGCCAAGGTGGCCGTGGACATCGAGGCGGCCCGCCTGCTCACCTACCGCTCGGCCTGGTTGGCCGACCAGGGAAAGTTCGCCAAGGAGTTCGTCCCCTTCCTGTCCATGGCCAAGTACTTCGCCACCGAACTCGCCGTCCGGGCCTCGGGGCTGGCCGTGCAGCTGCTGGGGGCGGCCGGCTACATGGAGGACCACCCGACCGAACTCTGGTACCGCGACGCCAAGCAGCTGACCATCGTGGAGGGCACCTCCCAGGTCCAGTTGGGCCTCATCGCCCGGGGCGTCCTCAGTCACGACCTGTGGTGGGACTGATGGGCGTCGACCCGACTCCGACCACCGACTCCTCCCCGGGTGCCCGGCCCACCCCGTTCGAGGTCCTGGGCGGCTGGCCCGGGATCCTCACCGACCTGCTGTCGGGCACCTCGCTGTCCGCCGAGTCGGCGGAGACGGTGATGGGGGAGGTACTGGCCGGGGAGGCGTCCCCGGCCCAGATCGCCGCCCTGGTCACCGCGCTGCGGGCCAAGGGCGAGTCGGTCGAGGAGATGACCGGCTTCGTCCGGTCCATGGTCTCCCACGCCGTGCCCCTGGACCTTCCCGAAGGCCTGGACGTGATCGACACGTGCGGGACCGGCGGGGACCGGCTGCGTAGCATCAACGTGTCGACCATCGCCGCACTGGTGGTGGCGGCCACCGGGGCCAAGGTGTGCAAGCACGGCGGGCGGGCCTCGTCGTCGGCCGTCGGTGCCGCCGACGTGCTCGAGGCGCTCGGCGTGGTCGCCGATCTGGGACCGGCCGGCGTGGCCCGGTGCATCGACGAGGTGGGCATGGGCTTCTGCTTCGCCCCCCGATTCCACCCGGCCATGCGCTTCGCCGGCCCGGTGCGCAAGGAGCTGGGCATACCCACCGTCTTCAACTACCTGGGACCCCTGGCCAATCCGGGCCGGGCCCGCTACCAGGTGGTGGGGGTGTCCAACCCGGCCATGGCCGACAAGATGCTCGGCGTCCTCGCCGCCAACGGCGCGGCCCGGGCTGTGGTGGTCTACGGCGACGACGGTCTCGACGAGCTGAGCACCACCGGACCGTCCACGGTCCATGAGCTCATCCGAGATGCCAAGGGGCGCTACGAGACCTCGGCCTACCGTGTCGACCCCGCCGTATTGGGCTTTGCCCCGGCCTCTCTCGACGACCTCCGCGGGGGGACGCGGCGTTCAACGCCGCGGCCATCCTGCGTGTGATCGGAGGGCAGTCGTCCCCCCACCGGGACATCGCCGTGCTCAACGCCGCGGCCGCCCTGGTGGTGGTGGGGACCGCCCCCGACCTGCCCAGCGGCATCGTGCAGGCCGACCAGGTCATCGACGACGGGCGGGCCGCCGAGGTGCTGCAGTCGTTGATCCGGGTTTCCCAGGAGGCATCGGCCGCCGAGGCCGACGGCTGAGGAGCTCGCCCCTCGAGCTCAGGTGGCCGGAAGTGCGGGCGGGTCGGGACTGGGTTCGGTGGGCGCTGCACACCGTCCGGTGAGCTCGACCAACTCCGGGATCCGGCAGGCGGGCAGGCAGATCCCGGTCGGCGACTCGACCTCGAGGATTCGGACCGTCTCGGCGTGGGCCCCGAGCCACCGGGCCACGATGGAGCGTTCCTGATCGAGACCACCCTCGTCTTCACCTCGCACATCCAGCGGGCCGATGACGGCACCGGTCCCGCCCTCCGCCCAGACGCCGCCGTCGAGGACCACCTCGCCCTCGCCCTCAACGGTCAGCACCACCCGTCCGGCGGCTCGGAGCGACTCCACCCGTCGATGGCGCTCCAGCAGACGGCGCAACCGCTCGGCCTCGTCCCGAAGCGCGCCGGCCTCCTCGAAGCGTTGCTGGCTGGCCAGTGCATGGAGGGCCTCGGCCATCGGAGCCAGCAGGGTGATCGGATCCACCGCCAGCTGCTCGGGACTCCAGACCCTCCGGCGGGCCCGACGGCGAGGCGGCGAGTTACCTCCGGTAGCCGAGGCGGTAGCCGGGATCCCGGCTGGACCGCTCGGCTTCCTCCGGGTCTTCCCGTGCTGGTTGAACGGCGGTGACCACGCCCGGATGAGCCGGCCCTCGACCACCGCGGCACTGAGTGGGCCGGGGCAGACCCGGTAGTGGACGCGGTCGAGCAGGCGAAGCAGTCGGCCCACCTTCCGCCGCTGGTCCGAGGTGAAGTACGACCGGACCCGGGTCTGCAGATCGGTGGCCTGGCCCACGTAGAGCACATGACCGGCAGCGTCGGTGAACCAGTAGACGCCGGGCCGGTGGGGGAGCCGCACGGTGAGACGGAGCTTCGCCGACTGGGGATGGCCCACCAGCTTCGGCAGGTCGATGAGTTCCTCGAGCCCGAGGATCCCGAACGATCCGGCCCGCTCCAGCAGGGCGTGGAGCAGGTCGCCGGTGGCCAGCACGTCGCTGAGGGCCCGGTGGCACGGCTGGTGGGGCAGCCGGAGGGTGGCAGCCAGGGTCCCGAGCTTGCAGTCGTGGACCATGTCGCGCACCAGGCGTCGGGCCAGGGCCAGGGTGTCGACCGTCCGGTTGGCCAGTGGCTCCCGGCCCGTGGCCACCAGGGCGTGATCGAGGAACGACCGGTCGAAGCGCAGGTTGTGTCCCACCAGGACCGACCGGCCCACGAACTCCAGGAACGAGGGCAGCATCTCCCCGACCCGGGGGGCGTCGGCCACCATGGCGTCACTGATGCCGGTCAGGGCGGTGATGAGCGGCGGGATGCGGTCGTCGGGGCGGACAAAGGTCTGGTAGGTGCCGAGCAGCTCACCGCCCCGGTAGCGGGCCGCCGCCACCTCGGTGAGGGAGCACCGGTCCGGTGACCCGCCGGTGGTCTCCACGTCGACCACCACGAAGGTCACCTGGTGGAGGGGGGTTCCCAGCTCATCGAAGGACCCCTGGAGGGCGACAGCCATGGGCCACTGTAGCGAACAGGTGTTCGATTGGGTAGCATGCCCCGGCGGACCAGGTCGCCCGTCGTCACTCCGCCCGCAGGAGCAGGGCGGTCGGGGTGCGGGCGGCCATGCGACCGGGCACCGCGGCCACCAGGTTGGCCAGCACCACGGTGCCCAGCGCCACCAACACCACCGACAGGACCGGCACGGTGGGTTGGGGGACGGCGTAGATCTCGCGGGCGAACAGCGTCCACAGAGCCCGCCCAGCGGCGATGCCCAGGGGCACGCCGATGATGATGCCGATGATCGAGGACACCGACGCCTGCCAGGCCACCGTCGCGGCCAGTTGGCGCTGGGTGAACCCGAGGGACTTGAGGAGGGCCAGGTCGCGCCGACGGCGCCTCACCGAGGCGATCAGCGTGAGGCCGAGGGCCACGATGGCCGCGGCAGCCAACGCCGTGGCCATCAGGGCCGGCGTCACCCCGATGGTCCCGTAGTTGACGATCTCGGCTGGGCGTTGCACACCGAGCACGGAGACGTTGTTGCCGGCGCCGGCTCCGCCGGCCGCCGTACTGAGGATCCGGTCGGCAGCGTGGGCCACCCGTCGCATGTCGGCGATCCCGGCTGGCTCCGATACCCCGGATTGCAATCGCACGAAGACGAGATTGGGCCCGTCCAGGGCCTGGATCGAACTCTGCGACGCCTCCTGGAACGCCTTGGGCAAGCCGGCCACAGCGATGAGGGCTCCGGTTCCCATCGAGGTGTGGTCGTCGACCACACTCGAGAATCCGATGGCCGGCATGGTCGCCGTCCCTACCACCACGTAGGGCCTCGGAGGAATGTACAACCGGCCGTTCTGAGGCGATCCGTAGGAGACGCGGACGGTATCGCCGAGGTGCTTGTGCAGCTGGGCGAGGGTGTTCGCACCCAGGACGATCTGTCCGGTGCCCTCGACGGCGTGGCCGCTCAGGATCGGTGGGCTGATGGGCGGCTTCGAGGCGGAGTGCCCGGATTCGAAGAGGAAGGGGACGCCCAGGCCGTCGACTTCAGCATCGTTGTAGTCGTAGCCGTCCCAGGCCGCCACGTCGGGATCGTGGTCGAGGAGGGTGAGGGCCTTCGGCGGTGTGGTGTTGCTGGCGTTGAGCAGGTAGGAGAAGTTCCATCCGTACAGCGCCGGCCGTGAAACCAGTGACCGCAGCCCGCTCCCGAACGTGAGGGTGGACACCACCAGGGTCACGGCCAGCACGGCGCCCAAGAGGGTCGAGCGCACGGGAACCGCCGTCCGACCGCGACCGCGTTCGAGGGCGAAGCGCACCCCGACCAGGGTCGGTACGGGCAGACCAGTCGAGGCCACCGTCTGTACCGCCTTCGAGGAACGGGGCGGAGCGACCCTGGCCCGCAGGGCCACGCGGTGGGGAGTTCCCCGCCAGGCCATGATGGTGGCCGCCGCGCCGAGGACGACGGCGAGTGCCGGCACGCCCCATCCCAACACTGTCCAGTCCGCGGCAATGGCTGAACCGGGATAGACCGCTCGTACCGGCCCGAGCGGCGACAGCGGTGACAGGACCACCGCCATCACTCCGGCCAGGAGGGCTCCGATCACGATGGCGGACAACAGGCCGTAGAGGCCATCGGATACCATCGCCGTCTCATCGGCCCCGAAGGCCCGCAGCACGACGAGATCGTCGGCGGCATCGCCCAGCTGCCGGGAGATCAGCTGCACGGCGATGAGCAGGGCGGCCAACAGGGCCATGCCGCCGAACACCCAGAGGGCGATGACCAGCGGTTTGAGCGTGCTGTTCACCTTGACTGCAACCGCTTCAGCGCTGTGGAAACCGTAGGTGTTTCCCGGCGGAGAGACCGAGGCGAACTCCCGCTCCACCGCCGCCACGCCACGGTTGCCCCGGTCGAGCTGGAGGTCGTAGGCGATGGCGCCCTCGTTCCCCTGACCGCCGTCAGCAACAATGGAGCGACCCAGCGCCGGGGTGAAGAACTCGAACGTGGGGTAGCGGTCGATGTCGTCCTCGACGATGGCGTTGCTCACCTGCACCAGACCGACCAGGGTGGCGCTGAGGCGACGGTGCGGAGGAACCTTGGCCGTACCGAAGCCGGGCTCGTTCTGCTCGTTGACGTTGTAGATGCCGTAGTGGATGACCTCACCCACGTGGAGGCCCTGAATCTGCGCGGCCAATGGGGTCATCATCACCTCATCGAGACGACGGGGGTCGGCCCGGCGTCCGGCCAGCACCGCCAATCGGTCCTGGGCGAAGTACTCGCCGTGGACGCTCACCACCGGGAAGATGTTGTTGATGCCACCGAGCTCGGGGGCTCCATCAGGAGCCAACGGGGCCGCAGTGAGGGGGAAGGCGGCCTCGACGTGTCTGACTCCGGGAAGCTTGGCCACGCGGTCCAGGGCCGCTGCGGAATAGAACGGAGCGGAACCACCCCCGCTGCTGGCGCCACCGAAGACGGTGATGCCTAGGTCGGAGGGGTTGGTACTGGCCAGATAGGTGGCGAAGGAGGCCTGGGTGCGGCGGGCCGCCGCCACCGAGCCCAGGGCCAGTCCGCCCACCAGGCCGATGAGGAGGATCAGCGTGAGGTAGCCACCTCGGCGGCGGCCGAAGGCGGCCCGGTGCCGGTAGGCCGCCACCCGGAGACCTCGACTGCTCATGGGCACGTGTCAGTCCCCGGTCCGCTCATGACCCCATCGTTCCGTGCCACACCGCCGATCACTCGCGTGCCCCACCGGATCATTGTGACCCGGGGGAGCGTCCCGGCCAAGGTGGACAGCCTCTCGATCCTCGATCGTGCTAGCACCCCTGGGGGCGTCCGGGGATACTGGCCCCATGGCTCCCGTGCCCGACCGGCCCACCCCGTCGCCCATGGCCTGGACCGACCGCCTCAGGGCTGTCGTCGGGCCTATCGGTGCCCCCCGGCCCCTGGGGGCGGGTGTCTGGCGGGTCACGGTGGCCGGACGCGAGCTGGTGGCCAAGGTCGGACCGGGGGTGGAGGACGAGGCGAGCGGGCTGCGGTCCCTGGCCGGGGTGGGCGGGGCACCCCCGGCTCCGGCCGTGGTGCTGGCCGAGTCCGACCTCCTGGTCACCACCTGGGTGGAGCAGGGCCCCCGCACGCCCGTCCACGAGGAGGCGTTGGGTCGGGGACTGGCCCGTCTCCATGCAGCTCCGTGGCCGGCGTGGGGTGGCGGGTCGTCGTGGGTGGGCGTCTGCCCGGTGAGCGCGGCGGTGTGTCCCGATGCCGTGGCCTTCTACCGCACCCGCCTCCTCGGGCTGGCGGCCCGGTGCGGGATGGAGGGGTCGGTGGCCGCTGTGGCCGACCGTCTCGGCGAGCTGCTCCCCGTGGGCCCCGCCGCCCTGGTGCACGGTGATCTGTGGTGGGGGAACGTGCTGTGGGGGGCGGACGGTCGGCCGTGGGTCATCGACCCGTCGGTCCATGGCGGACATCCCGAGGAGGACCTGGCCATGCTGGGCCTGTTCGGTTCGGTGCCCGACCGCCTGCTACGGGCCTACGTCGAGGTTCGGCCCCTGGAAGCCGGATGGCAGGAGCGGGTCGACCTGTTCCATCTGGCGCCGCTCCTGGTCCACACCGTCCTGTTCGACGGCGCGTACCGCCGCCGGGCCGAGGCCGTACTCGGTCGCTATGGGTGACGCGGCCGCCGGCTAGGACGCCGGATTGAAGGAGGAGGGATGCCGCGAGCGGGCCCGCCGGATGAGCTCCGCGGTGATCCGTTCCACCTCGCCGTCGATGCTGCTCAGGAGGGAGAGGGTGGACGTGTCGCCGTGAGCATGGAGCATGAGCTCATCCCGTTGCCGCTGGCGCCGGTCCCGCTCGGCGGTCAACTGGTCGTCGCTGTAGCTGCCGTAGTCGGGCGAGCCGACCGCGGGGGCCGGGGACGGGTCCGTCGGGTTGTTCAGGATCAGTGAAAGGGATCGGAATGTCATGGAAAATTCATCGACCCGATTCGTTCCGGCCTTGAACCGTTCCGGTGACGGCCCGGCCGGCCCTGGTGGTAGCCGGTCTCCTCTGACCGGCCTGCCAGCGCTCGGACCCGTCAGGTGCCCGGGGCGAAGGAATAGCGGCTGCCAGGCCAGTAGGTGTGGGGAGCGAAGTGCACCGGTCGCGTCGTCCCGGGCAAGCTCAGAGTCAGGACGCCGACCATCGGTGGTGAGTTGATGGGCGCCGGAAAGGTCACCGAACCGTCGGTGGCCACCTGTTGGGTACCGTCCAGGTGGGCCACCGTGCCCTGCGGGAGACCGGTCAGGGTGACGTCGGGTTCGCAGACGCTCGAATACCCGTCGTAGCCGACGGCGTAGGGGGTCTGGCGGGCCTGCACCTCCAGGTAGGGCTGGAACGGTGGAGTGATGCCGAGTTGCAGGATGTAGGCGTAGTAGAAGAGGGAGCCGTTGACCCAGACACTGAGCCGGTTGTCGCCGTTGGTCTGGATGCCGACCTGCAGGGGCCCCGGGGTCCAGGGAACCTGTTTCAGGATGTGCTCGGTGGCGCGGCTGAGCCGGCCCTGGGAGTAGCCCACGGTGAGGTTACGGTGACCGTCGGAAGCGACGTTCTCGGCCACGAAGACGTAGTTGATGTCACCGGTGGTGATGGTGTTGCTCGTCTGGACGGCCATGACCAACTCACCGATGGCGCTGGGGGACGTGGCGGTGACGGGCGGGGGCGATGTCGCCGTGAACTGGAGGACACAGGACGAAGGCGTCGTGCCCGTCGTGGTCAGGAACCAGCCACGGAAGTCGGTGGTCGCCTGGCGCACGCCGACATGGAGAAGACCTCCACTCACCGAGGCCAGCCCGTTGTCGGCCCCGGCACTGCCGTTGGCCTCCCAGCCCACATAGGGGGGAAGGGCCAGGGAGGAACTGCCCTGGATCGGCACACTCGGCCCACTCGGTTGCGAGAAGGTCACATTCTGGTAGTCCGAGAGCTGACCGGCGTCACCCGTGGGGGCCGTGGCCGTCGGTGGGGCACTCGACAGAAGGGTTGCTCCGCCGGTGCCCACTACCGACTGCACCTGGTCGATGGCGCCTTGAGCCGCGGCCGTGGTGTGCACGATCAGCGCTCCGGCGAGCAGGAAGCCCACGATGGGGAAGGCGGCGACAGCCCGGCGCCCCCAGGACTGGCGGCCGTGCCAGTTCCAGTTCACCTGACGGCCTTCCTCGGTCCGCTTCTCGTCGTCCGACGGATCCCACGACTCGTTCAACTCGTTGGGCGACGGGTATCCCGATGGCCCGTCGGGCACCGGCCGGGACAGGGCCGGGGCCGCCTGGACCTCCGGGGTCCGGGGGTGGGGGTCCGGGGGGCTAGAACGAGCCATAGAAGGACTCCTCGCCGGCGGACAGGGCCCGATAGGACGCCAGTCCGGTGATCAGGGCATAGACGATGGTTCCGGCCAGGAGTCCCCAGGTGGCGACGGTCAGGTCCCCGCCCTGGACCAGCAGTACCGTGACCACGGCGCTGGTGCAGGCCCCGGCCACGGCCCCGCCCACCGCCGCACGCGGTCGGCTGAGGAAGAACAGGTACTGGCTGCACAGCATGCCGATGGGCACGACGGCGAAGCCGAAGGAGGCCACCTCCAGCACGGAGAGTCCACCGGGTGTCCGGACCGAGGCGGTGAGGCCCGACGGAAGCAGGGCCAAGAGGATGCTCGGGAGCAGCCAGGCCACCACACCCGACACCACGGTCAGCACCGTGACGGCGGTGAGCCACTCCCGGCGGAGCGTGGTGCGGGCCTGCCGCCAGCAGTCGAGCGTCTGGTTCTCGAGCAACGGCTGCAGGCGCCGGCCGAACCGCTCGATCAAGGCGTAGACCAGGCCGAGCAGCACCACCAGCTCCAGCAGGGCCAGGTCCACCGACCCTTCGAAGGTAGACGGGTAGACGTACTGGTCGACCCCGAGGCTGTGGCCGTAGGCGAAGCCCACGATCATTGGACCGACCAGGATCATGACGAAGTAGGCCATGCCATAGACGGCGTACGGCGCGGTGTGCCAGAGGACGACCCGGAGCTCCGGCGGTTTGACGATGGCGATCGAATCCTGGTCACCCGGTCGGGTCTCGGATCTCATGGTCAGGTAGCTGGCGGCGATGACCACCATGGCCCCCGATCCGACGGCGATGCCGAGCAGCTGGGCATGGCGGAAGCCGGAAGAGGTGGTGGTGAACAGGTGGGCCGTGGCCAGGGTGACCACCAGTGCCAGCCCGGTGGCCAAGGCGAGGGTGTAGAAGCGACGGAGCATGTAGAGCGGGGCGGCGCTGAGGAGGAAGACGAAGATGGCCACGGCGAATTCGGCAAACAGCTCCCCGAGATGCAGTCCGTAGTTGGGCACGACGTAGAAGGCGTAGGCCATGGCGATGACCAGGGCGGCCAGGGAGCAGCTGTAGACCAGGAAGCGGGCCACCGTCCATCGGACGAGGGGGTAGTTCTTCTGCAGGAGGTAGAAGGTCCCCTTCCGGCCGATCATCTGCGAGCACCCGCCGGCCAGCACGGCGGCCAGGAAGAAGGCCAGAGACACCATGGCCTCGGACTGGGGCGTGGAGTCGAGCGACGACCACAGCGCCACCCGACCGAAGAACAGAACGACCACGGACATGATCCAGGGGACGCCGTACCACGATCCGGCCAGATAGTCGTCGGCGAACCGACGCCAGGCCCCCATCCGTTCGGGCACCTCATGGACCTGGGGGACGTAGTACAGATAGGTCAGCTCGTAGACCGCCGTGGCCAGATCGAACACCGACTCGAAACCGAGTGCCTCGGCCCCGCTCGTGGTGTAGCCCATCGACTCCAGGGCCACGGTGACGTCGCGCAGGTTGCGGGGCTCGGGGTTGCGATCGAGCACCCGTCGCGCCTCGACGTGCAGATCGTCGTAGACGCCCGAGTCCTCCCGCAGCTCGTCGAGGCCGGTCGACCGATCGGTCAGTCCGTCAGTGGACGGCAGCACGGATACGCACCTCGTCATAGAGCCACCGGTAGCCGTCGAGGAACACGTCAAGCGTGTAGGCCTCCAGCATGGCCTGGCGACCCAGTTCTCCCAGTCGGGCCAGGCTGGAACGGTCGGCGGCCATGGCACAGATGCCGTCGGCCAGTTCCAGCGGACGCCCCGGGGGAACCAAGCGGCCGTAGGGCGGCATGATGACCTCGGGCACACCGCCGACCTCGGTGGCCACCATGGGTCGACCGGCCATCAAGGCCTCGACGGCGGCGAAGGGGAAGCCCTCGGAGATGCTGGAGAGGACGGCGATGTCCCCCTCATTGAGGGCCTGGCCGACGTCAGCGGTCGGACCCCGGAACACACAGGACGAGCCGAGGCCCAGCTGCTCGGCCAGGGCGTAGCACCCCCGCGCGTAGGACACGTCGCTCTCCGGCCCGTGGATCTGCAAGGTGACACCGGGAATGCGGTCTCGGACGATGGCGAAGGCCCGCAACAGCGTGTGGATGTCCTTGAGCCGTTCGAGTCGGGCCACCGACACCAGGGTCAGGGGGCCGTCTCCGCTGCCGGCCGGCCGGGTGAGCGGGAAGCGCTCCGGGTCCACTCCGTTGGGCATGGGGTGGATCTTGCCCGCGTCCACCCCCAGTTTCGTCTCCCAGGTGGCATTGAACCGCGCCACCGGCGACACCAGGTCGGCGCGGGAGTAGGCCATGGCTACCACCGCGGCGTAGAAGTTGGACAGGAAGACCCGGTAGGGGCTGTTGGTCCGGTTGCGCCCCAGGGCCAACAGTCGCTCGCGGTAGTACACGCCGTGCTCGGTCAGGAGGAAGGGGACACCCCACCGCTCCCGCAACACGACGGCGGGGATGGCGCAGAATGCGGCGGCCGAGGCGTGGACCACCTGGGGGAGCTCGGCGGGATAGTCCAACGGCGCCAGGTAGCGGTAGACGGACCGGGCGAGGTCGATCGCCTCGTAGGTACTCAGTCGCTGGTAGAGCGGGTGGGCGGCCAGAGTGTCGCGGAACAGTCGCCACGTGCGACCGTCCCGCATGGCCCGCTTCAGGCTGTAACGGTCGGCGTAGATGGACAGGGCGCATAGCGCGGCCACCAGATCGTCGGGTCCACCTTCGCCGAGGGCCACCGAGATCACCAGTTGGGCGTAGGCGGGGAGGAAGTCCTGTTCGAAGTGCTTCCCCGGTCGGCGCAGCTGCCGGGCGATCCAACCGGGGCGGGGGTTGAACTCGGCGTTGTCCTCCGTTCCCCACAGTGGGACCTGGATCATGTGGGCCAGGTTGGGGGGCGGTTGGTACCGGATGGCCATGGACGTGTTGGCCACGACGGAGTACACGACGAACTGCTTCTCGGCCAGGCCCGTGACCAACTGGTGGGCCCACGTGCTCACGCCGCCGGTCACGTAGGGGTAGGTCCCCTCCGTGGTGAGGAGGACGTCAATATCGGGGCCCGCTCCTCTCGGGGTGTCCCCGATGGCGCGTCCGACCGGTCCTGGGGCGCGGGAATGGATGTCCATGGTCGTCGTCAGGCCACATGGTGAGCCGGTCGGAGGCGCCGGAACCAGCTGCGGCTGGTGGCCACGTCAGGTACCCCCGGTGTCGGCTCATCCTCCGGCTCGGCCAGCGGAGCTGGCGATGGTGAGGGAGAGGCCCCGGTGTCGGGGGCCGGGGAAGGTCGCACCGTGGCGCGTCGTTCGATGCGGAGATCGACATCGGGCCGTTCGGCCTCCGGCTGAGCTCCGCCCGTCTCGGCCATCAAGTCGTCATCCGCCCGCAGCACGGACTCGATGGCCTGGGCGCGGCGCAGGCCCTTCGAGGCCACGTTGAGGTTTTCGACGCTGAGGAAGCACTTGGCGGCCATCATGGCCGCCTCACGGATGAAGGGGAGTGGCGTCCGATCGTCTTCGGTCACACGGAGATACTCCCGACCAGCGAGGCGCATCCAATGGTCCGATGCGTCCATGTTGCCGATCCGCCTGGCGGCCAGCGCCGCCTGGCGGTAGGAGATGGCTGCCCGCTGAGGAGCCGAGTCGATGGTGCGCTGTGCCTCCTCGAGGAAGAGCGACTCGGCGCGTTGAAACTCTCCGGAATGGAACGCCACCACGGCCGCCTCGAACAGGGTGGTCTCGCCGTCCTCGATCTCGAGGTTCAGCTCGATATCGGCTCTGTCGCTGGACCGAGCAATCGGGCCTTGGTCAGCTCCGTCGGGATCCGGCGTGGGGCCCGAATCCGACGGCTCGGGTGCACGGACGGCGGGGCGGGACGGTGGAGTCCCGGCGAGCCCACGGTCGCCAGAGGTGGCGTCGGACGGTGCCGTCGCTGCCGCCATCATGATCTCCGTGGCCGCAAGGGGCCTGACATGTCCATCGTTGAATCTTCGACCAGGTGGGACGGATACTTGAGAAGGGCGTCCACCGGCGTGGCGCCCCAGCCCAGGTGATCGGGTCCAAACGCAGCCCCGCCTCCCTCGCCTCCGCTCCGTGGCCCCAGGGCTACCAGGTGAGGGAGGTGCCCTACCCCATCCGAGCTGCGGAGACCCTCACGATCTCCGGGTCTGGTGAGGCGAGGGGGCCGGACGGCCCGGCCGCCCTGGCTGCCCGCTCCGAGGACCGCCTTGGCGTACGACCGATCATTCGTCGAGACCGCCGAGCACGCGGGCCAGTTCGTCGGGGTGGCTGACCATGGCCATGTGACCCGAGTCCAGGTCAACGACGTCGACCGGAGCGAGGTTGGCGATCATGCGGTCCTGGGCCCCGAGGTCGATGCTGGCGTCCCGAATCAGGCGGACGTAGGTCCGGGGGATGGGGCGGGCCAGCCCGGTGAGGTCGACCGGCTCGGTGAGGACCTGCAGTGACTCAGGTCCCATGCGGTCGAGGGTCCACGCCGTCTGTTCCTCGTCCATGTCGTTGCAGAACATGGCCCGGGCCAGATCGGGGTGGAGCGCTCCGTCATCCTCGACAACGGCGTCAACCATCGTGGCGGCCACGGCGGCGACCGAGGGGCTGAACCCGCCCAGCACGTCCACCAGCGGGGTGCCGTCCGGCGGCACGGCACACGAGACGAAGGCCAGTCGGCGGATTCGGTCGGGGACGGCCTCGGCCACGCCGGGGAGGGTGAGCCCGGCCAAGGAGTGGCCCACCAACGTGACGTCGGTCAGGTCGTCGCCGACGATGTCGTCCACGACCGACGCCACGAAGTCACCGATGGTCAGCGCGGCCAGCACGCCGGGACGGCTCCCTCGACCGGGAAGGTCGACGGCCACGCTGGGACCGTCCAGCCGCGGCCGGAGCCGGTCCCAGCAGGATCCGGCGAAGCCACCTCCGTGGACCAGGACGTACGTCACCGGTCCAGGCTGGCACGTCGCCCGGCCCTGCACCAGCACCATGGGGGGCTCTGGGGAGCCGTCCGGGCGGCCGTAGCCGTCGTCCCGGCCGAGTACCGTAGGGGCGATGACGCCAGACTCCGCCACCGCCCCTGCCGAGACCAGCGAGACCCCGACGGACGGCCACGCCTCTCCCGGATTGACCCGTTACCGGTGTGCGGCCTGCGGCAATCTCACCCGCTTCGACGTGGTGACCAGCCGGCGCACCAGGGCCTTCCATCATTACTCGGTGGGCGGTGAGCTCACGGTGGAGGAGGTGGAGGTCCTGAACGAGTCCGTGGACGAGGTGTCGTGCCGGTGGTGTGGCAACGGGAAGGCCATCGAGGTCATCGAGGACGGGGCACCGGAGTCGGCCTAGTGGGTCCCTCCGGGCCGCCGAAGGCCGGTTCCCCCGCATCCCCCTTCGATGACCCGGCGTTCGTGGCCGGGCTTCGGCCCATTGCTACGGGACCGTTGGTCGAAGCCCAGCGCAGGCCGGCCGCCGACATCATCGGTGAGGACCTCGAGGCGCGTCCTGTCGAGGTCCGGATCGGGGCGTTCAGCGGTCCGGTCCTCCTGTGCTTCCTCCACGTCCACTGCGATGGTTGCGACGGCTTCTGGCGGGGCCTCAGGCGTGGGGCACCGGCCGGGTATCCCGACACGGTGTCCGCCGTGGCCGTGACCAAGGGTCCCGACACGGTGGACCGCTCCGAGGTGTCCCGGGCCGCCGGTGCCGACATCGCCGTCCCCGTGGTGATGAGCGATGCGGCCTGGGCCGACTACCGGGTCACGGGGTACCCGTTCTTCGTGCTGGTCGACGCCGACGCGGGGCTGATCGTGGGTGAGACCGTGGGCTTCGGTTGGGCGGACGTCCGTTCGATGATCGAGGCGACCGGCCACTGAGCAGGCCCGGTCGTGACCGGCGCCCCACCGTCGAGGCCGGATCGGTAGGTTGACGTGGTGCGAGCCCCCGGACCCCTCCTGGCGTCAGGACGCGACTCGGACATCTTCGAGTACGGGGATGGCCTGGTCCTGCGTCGGTCCCGCCACCACCGGTCCCTCGAGGCCGAGGCCCAGACCATGGAGTACGCCCGATCGCAGGGTTATCCCGTCCCCGCGGTGTCCGAACTGAGCGGGGACGGGACCGACCTGGTCATGGAGCGTCTCGATGGCCCGGTGATGCTCACCGCACTCAGCCGCCGGCCGTGGTCCGTGCGGTCCCAGGCCGCCGTGCTGGCCGATCTCCACCACCGTCTCCATGCGATCCCCGCCCCAGGGTGGGCCCCGAACGCCCCATCGGGGCACGGGGAGGCCCTGGTTCATCTGGACCTGCATCCCCTCAACGTCATCCTCACCGACCGGGGTCCCGTGGTCATCGACTGGACGCGGGCGGCCCGGGGGGACGGGTCCACCGACGTGGCCGTGACCTGGTTGCTGCTGGCCGCAGCCGGGATCCCGGCCGGCCGGGCCTGGGGCGCGGTCCTCGGCCGGTTCCGGTCCGCCCTCATCGCCAGCTTCCTCTCCCACGTGGACCTGGACGCCGTCCGGGCCCAACTCCCCGAGGTGGCCGAGTGGAAGATGGCGGACCCCAACATGACGGCCGGCGAGCGCGCCGCCATGGAGACCCTGGTCCGTCTCCAGGGCTGAGCTGTCTGGGCCCGGGCCCGGCCCTGCGCCGTCACCCGACGGTTCCGCAGTCGTCACGGATTCGTCGCCGGACTGCCAGGAGCCGTTGTACCGGCCCACAGGTCGCCCACATGCCTGCTCCCCATGCTGAGGATCGGAACCAACCCTCAACAAAGGAGCAGACATGAGTGACCTCGAAGAAGCAGGGCTGATGCACCCGCCCGAGACGGACCCGCTGGCCACGTTCAGTCAGAGACGGCGCCGCGGAGTGGTGGTTACCAGCGCCGCGGCCATCGCCCTCGGCCTGGCCCTCGCCGGAGGGGGAGTCGCCGCGGCCACATCGCCATCGACTCCGACCTCGTCGTCGGGGTCGTACCCCTCCGGTGCACGTCCTCCCATGGGCGGCACTCCGCCTGTCGCCATGGGCACGGTGGCCTCGGTGGGCGACGGCACCTTCACCCTGACCACGGAGGACAAGTCCACCGTCACCGTCAACGTGAGTTCGTCCACCACCTACCGGGACCCGTCGGTCACCTCACCCACCATCGCCAACGTGACCGTGGGCGAGCACGTCGCCGTGTTCGGCACCGACACCGCCAACGTGGTGACAGCCACCAGTGTGGCCATCGGTGACCCGCCCAGCGGGGGCAAGGGCGGACCGGGTGGTCCGGGAGGGCGGGGCGGCACTCCGCCTGTCGCCATGGGCACGGTGGCCTCGGTGGGCGACGGCACCTTCACCCTGACCACGGAGGACAAGACCACCGTCACCGTCAACGTGAGTTCGTCCACCACCTACCGGGACCCGTCGGTCACCTCACCCACCATCGCCAACGTGACCGTGGGCGAGCACGTCGCCGTGTTCGGCACCGACACCGCCAACGTGGTGACAGCCACCAGTGTGGCCATCGGTGACCCGCCCGGCGGGGGCAAGGGTGGACCCGGCGGCGGGGGACCGGACGGACCCGGCGGTCAGAGTGGCCAGCGCGGCACACCCCCGTCTGGTGGCTGGGGCGGCTCCACGTCCGACTCCACCTCGGGGTAGCCCTCTCCAACCCACGACCACCCGGTCATTCCCACCGTCACCACGGCCACGCCCCGACGTCCACCCCCGGCGTCGGGGCGTGGCGCGTCCTTCCTCTACCCCGGCCCGTCACCCCTGGCACGGAGCGGTCACGCCGAGCATGCTGGGTCGATGCTGTTCGTGTGTGCCCTCTCGATCGACCTCCGCATTCCCGCCAGTGGGTCCCTCAAGTCCAAGAGGACCGTGGTCAAGCACGTGGTGGAGACGGCCACGTCCCGGTATGGCGTGGCCGCCGCCGAAGTGGGTCACCAAGAGCAGTGGCAGCGCTCGGAGCTGGGCTTTGCCGCCGTGGCCGGCACCGCGGGCCACGTGGAGGAGGTTCTCGACTCCGTCGAGCGCTTCGTGTGGTCCCATCCCGAGATCGAGGTGGTGGACGGCCGCCGGACGTGGCTCGAAACCACAGCGTGAGGGCCTTGACCCACCGGCCCCCTAGTCTCCGGTGGTGGCCACCCTGCCCGAACTGCTCCGCGATCTCGATGACGAGTACGCCGACTGCCGCCGTCTGGTCGACTCGTTGCCCGCCAGTGCCCCCGAATGGGACCGACCCACCCCGGCCGTGGGCTGGGCGGTTCGGGACCAGATAGGCCACCTGGCCTACTTCGACGATGCCGGCCGGCAGGCCATGGTCGAGCCCGAGGCCTTCGCGCGGTCGGCCGAGGAGGCCATGGCCGCTACGGGTGATCCCATGGAGGTCCATCTGGTCCGGGGCAGGTCCATGGACGGTGACGGTCTCCGGGCCTGGTGGAGGGAGGCCCACGTCGCCATGATGGCGGCGTTCGCCGGTGCCGATCCCTCCGCCCGCCTCCCCTGGTATGGGCCGCCGATGGGGGTGCTGTCGTTCCTCTCGGCCCGGCTGATGGAGACCTGGGCCCACGGCACCGATGTGGCCGACGCCCTGGGGATCGGACGGGAGCCGACCGACCGTCTCCGGCACGTAGCCCATCTGGGGGTGCGTACCCGGCCCTTCTCCTACGTGATTCGGGGCCGCGACGTACCGCCCGGACGCATTGATGTAACCCTGACCTCGCCCTCCGGGGAGCTGTGGGAGTTCATCACCGGAACGGATGACGACAAGGGGCCCCTCGCCACGCTGAGCGGCCCCGCTCTCGACTTCTGCCTCGTGGTGACCCAGCGCCGCAACGTGGCCGACACCGCCCTCGTGGTCACTGGCCAGCTGGCCACCGACTGGCTGTCCGTAGCCCAGGCCTTCGCCGGACCGTCGGGCTCCGGGCGGCCCCCGACCGGCTATCGGTGAAGGTGCACCATCATGGACGCTCAGTCGCATTGCGCCTGCCGCCGCCTTCTTCGGTGCGGCTGAATCGCTCAACGAGAAGGGCGTCATGCCGCCCGAGGGACGTCGTCAGCCCGACTCGGGCCTTCAGCTGGGAATGAAACTGGTCAGGGGCGGTAATGACGAGGTGGGGCATCTGCACGATGGCTTTCACTCTGGCCTGTCGGGCGGAGAGGTTGGCCACGACCATGACCGAATGGCTTCTACAGGACCGGCCTTGTTCTTGCCCGCACTTGTCGCTCAGCCACAGATGACTGCTCGGGCGGCCTCCCCCGCATCGAGGGCATCGGACTTGCCACGGTTGGCGACGGGACTGTTGGTTGGGGCGGATCACTTCGAGCCCAATCTCATTGGCTGGTGACAGTGGTGTGATAGCATGACACCATGACTAAGAACATCACGGTGCGCCTACCCGACGAGCTGGCAGCGGACGCTGAGGCGTTGGCCCGTGTCGACGGGACGAGTCTGAACGAAACCGTCAAGAAGTCCCTGCTCAAGGAGGTCGAGCGACGGCGGAGGAGCCCGGAATTCAAGGCCAGACTGACCAGGATCATCGAGGAGGACCGGGAACTGCTCGAGCGCCTGGCCAGGTGACGGTCGAGTATCCAGACCTCTCCGACTACCTTGCCGTCGCCAGCGCGGTCACAGGGACTGAGCCCGCTGTCGCGTTGGCCAGCATGAGGACCGACCTGGCCGACTCCGCACTTAACGCGCCGGCCGGCAGTTGGAGCAACGAAGACTTCTATCCGGATTTCATCGACAAGGCCGCTGTGCTCCTGGTGCGGTTGGGGCCAAGAACCACCCATTACTAGATGGCAACAAACGGGCGGCGTGGGTAACTCTCCGACTATTCATAGAGATGAACGGATGGACGTGGCGCACTTACCCAGGGGTCGACGAGGCGGAACAAGCGGTACTCGCCGTATCCAGCAGCGAGTGGGACGAGGAACGCACGTCTGCCTGGCTCCGGCCGCTGCTGGTCCCCCCGTCGAATGCTGGCGGGTAGGCGACCTTCAGCCGGTGATGTGGGGCGCCCTCATGTAAGGGAGTCCGGGCGGTGGATCCACGATCAGACGACGGTCCCGAGGTTGCATGAGCATTCCCGCTGTCCTTGGAGTGGCGATGAAGGCACCAACGACGCAACTCGTCGACACCGCGCACGACGTCGGGGGCTGAGGCCCGCCGATATTCGACCCCGAGGACCGGTCGGAGGCCCAGTGGTTGCCGGAGGCCCAAGCCGAAACCGCCGTGGGGGCCGCTATGCGAGCTCGTCCATCGCTTCGGAAATCAATTCGATGAAGGCATCCACGTCCTCTTCGGTGGTGTCGAACGACGCCATCCACCGGACCAGCCCCTCGGCGACGTCAGACTCGTAAAAGGGGTACTCGGCCTGCAGGGCCTTCGTGACCGCCGGGGGAAGGAAGGCGAACACCCCGTTGGCCTCGACTGGGAACGCCACCCGCACTCCCGAAATCGCCGCCGCGCCCTCGGCCAGCCGTCGGGCCATGGCGTTCGCATGCCGCGCATTCCGGAGCCACAGGTCGTCGGTGAGCAGGGCCGCGAACTGGGCGGCGATGAACCGCAGCTTGGAGGCCAGCTGCATGGCCTGCTTGCGGATGTAGCGGAGTCCCGACACCTCGGCCGGCAGGAACGAGACCACGGCTTCGGCCCCCAGGGCCCCGTTCTTCGTCCCGCCGTAGGAGAGGACGTCGACCCCGGCCGCCGACCCGAAGGCCCCGAGACCCACCCCGAGTGAAGCGCAGGCGTTGGACAGCCGGGCCCCGTCCAGGTGCAGGAACATGTCCCGTCCGTGGGCCCACTCGGCCAGGGCGCGGACCTCGTCCACCGAGTAGCACGTCCCCACCTCGGTGGCCTGGGTGATGGACACCACTCTGGGTTGTGCGTGGTGCTCGTCGCCCACACCCCAGGCTGCGTCGGCAACCAGGTCCACGGTCAGCTTGCCGTCCGGTGTGGCCACGGGAAGCAGCTTGGAGCCCAAGAACCGCTCGGGCGCGCCACACTCGTCCACGTTGATGTGCGCGGTCTCGGCACAGATCACCGCCTCGTACGGACGGAGCAGGGACTGCAGCCCGATCACGTTGGCCCCGGTCCCGTTGAAGGCCAGAAAGACCTCGGCATCATCCCCGAAGTGCTGTCGGAACAGCTCCTCGACGCCCCGGGTCACCGGGTCCTCGCCGTAGGAGGGGGCGTGGTCGCCGTTGGCCGCCACCACGGCCGCCATTATGTCGGGGTGCACCCCGGCCCAGTTGTCGCTGGCGAAGGTCCGTCCTCGATCAGTCGCCATGGGCTCAGTCGCGCACCAGGGGCTTGTACTTGATGCGGTGGGGCTGGTCGGCGTCGACCCCGAGCCGCTTCTTGCGGTCGGCCTCGTAGTCGCTGAAGTTCCCCTCGAACCACCGCACCTCGGAGTCGCCTTCGAAGGCGAGGACGTGGGTGGCGATGCGGTCGAGGAACCACCGGTCGTGGCTGATCACCACCGCGCACCCGGGAAATCCGATCAACGCCTCTTCCAGGGCCCGCAAGGTGTCGACATCCAGATCGTTGGTGGGCTCGTCGAGAAGGAGCACGTTGCCCCCCTCCTTCAGGACCTTGGCCAGCTGGACCCGGTTCCGTTCACCGCCGGACAGCTGTCCGACCTTCTTCTGCTGGTCGCTGCCGGTGAAGCCGAAGCTGGCCACATACGCCCGGCCGTGCAGCTCCCGGTGGCCCACCACCAGCAGGTCCTGGCCGTCGGTGATCTCGTCGAACACGGTGGCGTCGCCGGTCAGCTCGTCCCGGGACTGGTCGACGTAGGCCAACTCGACGGTGGTCCCGACCTCCAGCGCACCACCGTCGGGCTTCTCCTCGCCCACGATCATGCGGAACAGGGTGGTCTTGCCGGCCCCGTTGGGCCCGATCACCCCGACGATGCCTCCCGGTGGTAGCAGGAACGACAGGTCATCGATGAGCAGCCGGTCCCCGTAGCCCTTGCGCAGGCCCTCGGCCTCGACCACCCGGTCACCCAGACGGGGGCCTGCCGGAATGGTGATCTCCAGTGTGTCGGCCCGGCGCTCGGCCGCCTCGGCCTCGGCCACCAGGTCGTTGTAGGCGTTGATGCGGGCCTTGCCCTTGGACTGGCGGGCCCGGGGCGACATCCGTATCCACTCCAGCTCGCGCTGGAGGGCCTGCTGGCGGGACTGGTCGGCCTTCTGCTCGCCGGCCAGCCGGGCCTGCTTCTGCTCCAGCCACGACGAGTAGTTCCCCTCCCAGGGGATCCCAGCCCCCCGGTCGAGCTCCAGGATCCAGCCGGCCACGTTGTCGAGGAAGTAGCGGTCGTGGGTCACGGCGACCACCGTGCCCGGGTACTCCTGGAGGGTGCGCTCCAGCCAGGCCACCGACTCGGCGTCGAGATGGTTGGTGGGCTCGTCCAGCAAGAGGAGGTCCGGCTGGGACAGGAGCAGGCGGCACAGGGCCACCCGGCGGCGTTCGCCGCCTGAGAGGGTGGTCACCTCGGCATCACCGGGAGGGAGTCGGAGGGCGTCCATGGCGATCTCGAAGGTCCGCTCCAGATCCCAGGCCCCGGCGGCGTCGATCTTGTCCTGGAGTTCGGCCTGTTCGGCCAGGAGCTTGTCGAAGTCGGCATCGGGCTGACCCATGGCCGCACAGACCTCGTTGAACCGGTCGACCAGCCGTTTGGACTCGCCCACACCGTCGGACACGTTGCCGAGGACATTCTTGGTCGGGTCGAGTTGGGGCTCCTGGGCCAGATGGCCGACCGTGAAGCCGGCGGTGAGCCGGGCCTCGCCCGAGAATCCGTCGTCCTCGCCGGCCATGATCCGGAGCAGGGAGGACTTGCCCGAGCCGTTGCCTCCGATGACGCCGATTTTGGCCCCGGGATAGAAGGACAGATTGATGCCTTTCAGGACCTCCCGGTCGGGCGGGTAGAACCGCCGAAGGTCACGCATGGTGTAGATGTACTGGGCTGCCATGGTGACCAGTGTGGCCCAGCCGGAGGGATGCCGGGACAACGGGGCCTACCCAGGGCGGAACCGGACCGGAACCGGGCCGAATCCGTCCATACCTAGCAGTAGCGTGGTGACGATGACCGAAGGGGCAGCCGACACCGCGGCAACGCACGCCGAACCACCGCCGGATGCAGAGGTTCCGGCGCCGCCATCCGACCCGACTGCCTCCGACCCGGTCACGCCCGACACCAGCGCCCCGCCCACCCGGGTCACCCGTAGGGCCAGTGTCTACAGTCAGCTTCAGCGGATGGTGGTGGCCATTCGCAAAGGTGACGACGCCCAGGTGGAGAGTGTGATCCTCTCCCTCAGCCAACGGAGCCGGTTCCTCGCCCCCCTCACCCTGGTCGTGGGGGCCTTCGCCATGCTGTTCCAAGGGGTCAAGCTGCTGTTCACCAACTGGCGGCTCACACTCATCCAGGTCTTGCCGGCCATGCTCATCTGGTTCGCCATGCTCGACCTCAAGCTCCATGTGCTGAAGGGGAAGAGCATGCGGTCGATCGAGGGTCCGATCCTCATTCCCATCATCCTGGGCATTGCCGGCGTCACGGCGGCGGCTTACTTTCTCAATGCGGTCTTCGCCTTCTCGGTTGCCGATCCGCTCCACCCCGAGATCCGTCCGGCCTTCGCCCGGGCCCGCCAACACCTGTCCACCGTGCTCGGATGGGGTTTCGTGATCGGCCTGGGCCTGGGATTCGCCACCATGATCACGGCCCGTTGGGGAAGGATCTGGTTCGCCCTCATCCTCAGCATCGTGGTCGGAGTGATGATGATCACCTATGTGGCCGTGCCGGCCCGGATCATCGGGATCAAGTCCGATCGTTCCCGGAGGGACAAGATCACCGCCACGGCCGTCGGCGGAGCGGTCGGGGCCGTGGTGTGCTCACCGCCCTATCTGCTGGGCCGGGTCGGGATTATCCTCCTCGGGATCCGGCCCTTCTTCGTGGTCGGAATCATCCTGCTGGTCATCGCCGTCCCCCTCCAGACCGGGGCCGTGACCGCCACCAAGGCCGTCAAATTCAGCGCCAAGCTGGTCACCGGCCCCGTTGTCGCAGACGAGGGCGACGACCTCAGTCTCGACCCAACCACCGAGGCCTGACCTGCGGGTCTGACCGGAACTCCGACCGGGCGCATTGGGTCGGCGTGCCTCTTCCCAGCCGATGAGCGGTACGTCCCATGGCCCGGATCGGCCAATACCCGGGGTCCCGGATCGGCCGGAGCGCGGAGCGCCGAAAGATCTCTGGGCAGGTCGTCTTTGCACTGAGAACTGAGGCCCGATCCGGGCCCCGCCGGACCATGGGCAAGGTGTTGGCCAAGGCCTTCAGCAAAGTCACTCCTGGACGCTGGCCCCCGTGTGTGACCCGTCCACAACTGCGCCTCCCACCTCCGTCTTCCTGCGGGCGCCTGACGCCCGGAGGGACGCCGCCGGTTGCACCGGTGATGCAATGTTCATTGCTGACCTTGGGGCCCACTCCTATGGTCCGCCCCCTATGGTGCAGGGAGCTCGGCGCCGGTCGGTGCCACGGCATTCAGCTCGACAGATCGGCGCGCTGGCCGTCGTGGTGGGGTGCGCCATGCTCGCCGCCTGCAGTGGCCCTGCGGTGGGAACGGCTCCGGGCCGTGTCCGATTCAATGGCTCTCGGGCCGAGCCCAGTGCTGACGCCTCGCCGTCATCACCGACAGACCAAGCATCGGAGAGTCCAGTCATTTCGGCGTGGATCGCCGCGCAACGGGCCTTCGAAGATTCTGTCCGGACCGCCGATGCCACGGCACCCGAGCTGTCCGCCACGACCGTGACCCCCCAGCTCTCATGGGCCGAGTCCTTCGTGACGCTGGTCCGAATGGCCGGAGAGGTGGCCAGGGGCCCGGTGGCGTTTGGAGATCCCCAGGTCGTCAGGCAAGGACCACGGCTGGCCACGGTCAGAGCCTGCGTGCACGACGATGAGATTGTCGTGTCGGCGACTACCGGTCACCCGGTGACCGGCGTCCTGGGCCAGGTAGACGTCGAACTGTTCACATCGATCATGGAGCGCACGGCCAGCGGCTGGAAGCTGGCCAATCAGTCCGTGGAGGTGGGACAGTGCAGCGCTACCTGACCCGGCCACATAGGTCAATCCTCGCGCGCCGAAAGACGCTGCTTGCGCAGTGAGTGCGGTACAGGCCAGAGCCAATGCCACAGCCTTCGCCCCGATTACCGCCCTGGCCCTGCTGGTGGGCGTGGTGATCATGTGCCCCACCCCGGCCTTCGCCTCCGCTACCGGCTCCGACAATGGCAATGGGACCGTCACGGTGGGTGTGTCTGACGGCGGGGCGCTGCCGGGCGCCCCGGGAACCCCGATCAGTGGCAGCCTTGGCAGTGGATCCGGCGGGTCGGGTTCGTGGACGTGTCAGTCCACGTCGCTCCTCCTCAACGACGAGGGGGGCTTTGCCCCGGGGGGGCCCACGCCGGGCGGCTGGTACTCGGTGACCTGCATCAACAGCACCACCGGGGCCAGCACTACCCAGACCGAGTGGATCACCAACCAGGCTCCGACGATCACACCGGCAATCGATCCCCGCAGCGTCGCCCTCCAGGCGGAACGCTCCCTGCGCCTTCCCGCTCCGACGCCCCACTTCAACCCGTCGGCGTCGTCGGTAGTAAACCTGCCCACCTGGCTGTGGATCGATCCATCGGTCTGGCACCCTTATGCCGTCACCGCGTCAGTGGGAGCGGTGAGTGCCACGGCCGTGGCCACGCCGGTGGCGGTCCGCTGGCAGATGGGTGATGGGGGCGTGGTGACCTGCGCAGGTCCCGGCCGGGCCTTCGACCTGGCCCAGCCGGCCCGGATGCAGCAGACCGCGTGCGAGTACGCGTACCACACGTCGTCATTGGGCCAGCCGTATGCCCGTGGCAACCCTGACACCGCCGCCTACCTGGTCGGAGCCACCGTCAGCTGGTCAGTGTCGTGGAGTGTCGTCGGAGGTGTCGGCGAAGGCCCGCTGCCGCCCCTCGTCACGTCGTCGCTGACTCACGTCCGTGTGGTCGAAGTCGAGAGCGTGGACACCGGAACCGCCGGATCGGCTGGACTGTCCCCGCCGAACAACGGTAGTGGTGGGAGGTCTTCGTGACCTCACTTCTCGACCGCTCCGTCCCGGTCGATCGGCCACGACAGGCCGGCAGCGAGTACCGGCTGCCAGTTGTCGCCCGCCGGCGGCGACCGCTCATGACGGCGGTCTCGGCGCTCCTGGTGCTGGCCAGCATCGCCATTTTCGCCAGTCTCTATTCGTCGGCCGATCACCGCGTCCCCGTGCTGGTAGTCACCACGACCGTCCAGCAGGGTCAGCGCATCACCAGCAGCCAGCTCGGCTCGGTCGACGTGGCCGCGTCGGGCGGGCTCTCGGTCATTCCGGCGGCCAGCGCCTCCGAGCTCTCTGGCACGTGGGCCGCCGTCACCATCCCCGCCGGGTCGTTGATTTCTCTCCAGGACGTCACATCATCACGCCCACTTGCCGGCGGTAGTGCCGTTGTCGGACTGTCCCTGAAGGACGGCCAACTTCCAGCCGACGGCGTCCAGCCAGGGGACCAGGTGATGATCGTCCAGGCTTCCTCGGCCGGGTCGACGCTTCCGACCGGGGGCGCGGCGGACGGTTCCGGCGCCGGCGCCACCGCTGCCGGCGGCGTGCTCGTGGCGCGAGCCACCGTGTTCGAATCCACCACCCCGCCGGCTTCATCGGCGTCCGGCGCGGCGGAGCTGGTATCTGTCGAAGTGCCGTCCACGCAGGCCGCTGCAGTGGCGTCGGCGTCGGCAGCTTCCCAGGTGAGTCTGGTGCTCCTTCCCGCCGCCGACAGCTCCAGTGCCGCTTCGGGATCCCTGTGACGGTGACCACATTCGTCTCGGTCAAGGGGGCGCCTGGGGTCACCACGCTGGCCTGTCTGGTCGGGGCGACGTGGCCCGATCGCCGCCGCGTGGTGGTGGTGGAAGCGGACCCCTCTGGGGGGGATCTGGCTGCCCGGTTCCGACTCTCGTCGGCCCGCGGCTGGTCCAGCTATGTCACGGCCGCCCGGCGCTCGGAAGGGCCCGTCCCACTTGACCCGCACCTCCAGGTCCTTCCCGGAGGCCTCGACGTGATGATGGGAGCGCCTGGGGCCCGCGCCGTCGATGCCGAGGCCGGGGCAGTCACGGTATTGCTGGAGCATTGCACCTCGTCGGACCCCGTCTCCCGGGATCTCGTGGTCGACGGGGGGAGGCTCCTCCCCGAGTGGGCCTCCACTGGCACCGCTACCTGGCTCGACCGCTCGGACCGGGTGGTGGTCGTGGTCCGGAGGAACGCGCCTTCTATCCTCCACGTGCGGGATCGAGCCCAAGCTCTGATCGACCGCCATGGGAACCGGGTGTGTCTCGTCGTGGTGGGCGCCGGCCGCCACCACAACTCCGCCGTCGAGGAGTTCACCGGGCTACCGGTCATCGGCGAGGTGCCATTCGAGCCCGAGACGGCGCAGGTGGCCTCGGGCGAAGGTAGAGCGGGCCGACATCTGTCACGTTCCTTGCTCGTGGTGTCGGCTCGTCGACTGGCCGTGGCGCTGGCTGGACCCGAGGTGGGGGACCATGACGGAGACGACCGCCCAGGCGATGCGGACCGGTTCGACGCTGGGGCACGGCAGACCGCTTCCACCCCGATGGCCCGCGCTACCCACCACTTACGACGCCTGCTTCACGCCCCTCCCCTTCGGCACCGGGAGCGGGGCACAGGCCACCGGCTCGACGGGGAACTGCCGGAGTTCGGTGCATGGTTGGAGGAGCGGGGCGAGAACCGGGATGCACCGGATGAAAGCCATGAGGGGACCGGGCCCGAGGCAGCCCGGCCCGAGGCGGTCTGGTGACCCGTTCGCTGGCTGCCGAACTGCGCGAGCTGGTAGCCGAGGACTTGGCCGGGCCCGGGGGCACCGGACTTTCGGGCGACCATCGCCGGGAGTTCGCCCGCCAACGGATCTTCGTTCACCTCGACCGTCTCTCCCGCCTGGACACTGCTGGGTGGTCTGGTCCCGGCTCGGGTGCCGCAGCGTCGTCGGGTGGGCCGGGCTCCGGTGCCGGGTGGGGGGATTCTGCCTTGGTCCCTTGGCCAGCCGACCCGGCGGGGGAGCAGGTGCTGGCCCAGGCGGTCCTCGACGCTCTGTTCGGTATGGCTGGAATGCAGAGCCTGATTGACAATCCGGAGATCGAGAACATCGACATCAACGGGTGTGACCGGGTCTGGGTCACCTTCGCTGACGGATCGAAACGCCTGATGCCTCCGATCGCCGGGTCTGACGAGGAGGTAATCGAGATGGTGAGGACGGCGGCCAGCCGGTTCGGGTTGGCCGAACGGAGCTTCGATCTGGCCCGTCCGGAGGTCGATCTCCGATTGCCAGACGGGAGCCGGCTGTCCGCACTGATGGCAGTCTCGGCGAGGCCGGCGGTGTCCATCCGCCGCCACCGCTACGCCGCATTGTCGCTGGCCGATCTCGTCGATCTGGGAACGATAAGCAACGGTCAGGCCTCTCTGCTGGCCGCCGCGGTTCGCGCTCGGAAGAACATCGTGGTGTCTGGGGCCATGAACTCTGGCAAGACGACGCTGCTCCGGGCCCTTGCCGCTGAGATCCCGCAGCGCGAGCGGATCGTCACCATCGAACAGGCCCTCGAATTGGGACTGGACGCCGACCATCATCGGCACCCGGACATGGTGGCGTTGGAGGCCCGGCCGCCCAACATCGAGGGCGAGGGTGCGGTGTCGGTCTCCGACCTTGTCCGGCGGGCCCTGCGGATGAACGCCGACCGGGTGATTGTGGGAGAGGTACTGGGCGACGAGGTGCTGCCCATGCTCAACGCCATGAGTCAGGGCCGCTCGGGCTCCATGTGCACCATTCACGCCGACTCCTCGGCTGGGGTGTTCCGGAGGATTGCGTCGTATGCCGTCCAAGCACCCGAGCGGCTCCCGCTGGAGTCGAGCAACCTGCTGATCGCCGGCGCGATCCACTTCGTCGTGCACCTGGACAGCGAGGCCCATGACCCGGAGGTACAGAACCCCGACGCGGGAGTGATCTATCACTCCGGGGACGCTCGAGCTCCCGACGACGTTCCGGAGAGCGACTTCTTCCCCGCCGTCCTGTCGCGGCGACGCTTCGTCTCCTCGGTGCGGGAGGTGGTGGATGCCGAAGGGGTTCAGGTCGTGTCCAACGAGATCTACCGACCCGGCGGGGACCGGAGGGCTGAGGCGTCTTCGCCCCTCCGTTACGAGACGCTCGAGGAGCTGCGACGCTTCGGATACGAGCCGGCAACCGTCGATGGACTCGGGTTCCGGGGGTGAGCCCGGTGGTCCCGTTCCTGGCGTCGGCCCTGGTCCCCGCGGCTACCGTCGCCGCACCCCTGGCTGTTGGGTTGTGCGGGCTGGGCCTGGCCCTCGGCGTGGCCGGACTGGGACGGTCCTGGCGGAGCGACCGGCGCCCCCTCTGGCCCCGGACCGCCGAAGGGGCGGAGGGCCGTGGGGGCGGCCCAGCCCGACGATTCGAGCCTTCAGGCGGCCACCGGGCCCTGGTGATCGTGGCCCTGGCCGGGGGAGTGGTGGCCGCCATGGGCACCCGGTGGCCGGTCGCCGGACCGATGGCGGCGGTAGCCATCTACGGTCTGCCGAAGCTGTTCGGCCGGACGGCGGCCTCGACGGCCATCGAGCGCGTCGAGGCCATCGCCACCTGGACGGAGATGTTGCAGGCAACCCTGACGGCGTCAGCCGGACTCGGCCAGGCCATCGTGGCCACCGCACCCCTGGCCCCGTTGCCGATCCGGCCGGCCACGACCCGCCTGGCCGGCCGGCTGGGTGCCGGTATGCAGTCCCGGGAAGCGCTCCTCCAGTTCGCCGACGAGTTGGCCGATCCCAGCGCCGACCGGGTGGTGTGCGCGCTTCTGCTGGCCGCCGCGGCCCGGGCCCAGCGACTCGGGGATCTTCTTGCCGCCTTGGCCGACGCCACACGCGACGAGGTGGCCCTCCGGCTCCGCATCGAGACCAGTCGAGCTGCGGTGCGTAGCGGGGTCCGCACGGTGCTGGTGTTCTCGGTGGCCTTCGCCCTGGTTCTCACCGTGCTGGCCCACGCCTATCTGGCGCCGTTCGGCACGGCGCAAGGCCAGCTGGTGCTCATCGGGGTGGGAATCCTGTACACCGTCGGTCTGACACTGATGGTGGCACTGGCTCGTCCTCCGGCACCGGTCCGGTTGCTGGGCCGACAGGTGGTCGAACGGTGACGGTGGTCATCGTCGTCGGGGCGGTGGCCGGCTTCGGCGTTCTGGGAGTGATCCAGGGACTGCGTGCACGACCGCCGGTCACCCTCGAGGAGCTGGCGGCCATCGTGGACGGGACTGTCGAGGTTCACTTCGGCCTCGCGCCCGGCATGGCCGGTGGTTCGGGGCGCGTACACCGTTCCGAGCGAGTGGGCGCCGTGGTGCTGGCCCGGTTCCAACTCAGCTCCCTGGTCGACCATCCCCATTGGTCCCGGGTGCTTGCTTCCCTGGCCGTGACCGGCGAATCGGCGGAGCAGCTGGCCACCAAGGTGATGGTGGCCGGAGCGATCGGGCTTCTGGCTCCGCCGACGCTGTGGCTCGTGATCCTCTCGGCCGGATCAACCGTGCCGGCAGGAATCCCCATCCTCGTGGGCCTGGTCGCCGGGCCCCTGTGCGCCGCCGGGCCACTCGTAGCCCTGGCCGAGAAGGCCAAGGAGCGACGCCGTCACTTCCGGGTGGTGGTGGGCTCGTTCGTCGATCTGGTGGTACTGAGCCTGGCTGGCGGGGTGGGGATTGAAGGGGCATTGTTGGCCGCATCCCAGGTGAGCCCGGATTGGGCCATCCGCCAGATGTCCCGGGTGCTGGTCCAGGCCCGGGACAGTGGCGAGTCACCCTGGCGGGCGCTCGGCCGCCTGGGCAATCGATTCGCGGTCCCCGAACTGGTGGAGCTGTCGTCCTCCCTTCAACTGGCCGGCACCGAAGGGGCCAAGATTCGGCAATCCCTGAGCGCCCGGGCAGTATCGATGCGTCGGCATGAGCAGGCTGAGGCCGAGTCGGCAGCCAATGCCATGACCGAGCGACTGTTCTTGCCCGGCGCCCTGCTGCTCATCGGGTTTCTGTTCTTCGTGGGGTACCCCGCATTCAGCCGGATCCTCGGGAGCTGGTGATGCTTCGGACCCTGAGCCGACCCCAACACGTTCGCGGTCGCCTTCGGTACCGAACATCTCTCCTGGCGGGCACACCGGTCGACAACTCAGTCGACAACAACCCAGTCGACAACCCAGTCGACGCCATCGCCACAGAAAGGAACCACCATGCACCCCCAACAGATCGTCGCCTTATGGACCTTCCTCCGGGCCCGCACCCACGCCGCCGGTGGCTGGAACGAGTCCGGCACCGTCGTCGAGAAAGTCATCCTGACTGCGGTGTTCGCTGCCTTGGCCATTGCCGTGGGCGCCATCATCGTCAGCAAGGTGACGGCCAAGGCCAACTCCATCAATCTGAACTGAGGCCGGCGTCCTGCCGGCGCCGACCCTGCCGCGGCACCGTCCGTTCCGGCGGCGATTCCGGTTCGGCCGTCGTCGAGGCGGTGCTGGTGGTCCCGGTAGCCATGGTGCTGTTGTTGGCGGTGGTGCAGTTCGCGCTGTGGGCCCATGCCGCGCAGGTGGTGCAGCTGGCCGCCTCCGAGGGAGACCGTGTCACCCGGTCGACCGGAGGGAACGTGACGGCAGGAGCGGCCCGGGCCGAATCGGTGCTGTCAGCATCGGGATCCGTGGTGACGGCAACGTCGGCGTCAGCGTCCATCGGCTCGGGCGATGAAGCGGTCATCACGGTGACGGGCCGGGCCGAGTCAGTGTTGCCCTGGTTGGTCCTACCGGTCTCGGCGACACAGACCGGGCCCGTCCAGGAGTTCCGGACCTCCGGATGAGTTGCCCCGCCGGTCCCGACGAGCAGGGGAGCCTCACCGTCGAGTTGGTGGTGCTGACCCCGGTGCTGTTGTTGATGGTGTTGGTGGTGGTGGCGTTCGGGCGAGTGGCCGAGGCGCGTCAACAGGTCGTGGAGGCGGCCCGGGCCGGAGCCGAGGTGGCGTCGGTCCAGCGAAACGGGTGGGGCGCCCAGGTGGCCGCCGACAGGGATGCCACCATCGGTAGCTCGAACCGAACCGGGACGTGCGCTGGACGAACCGTGACCACCGACGTCAGCCACTTCTATCCCGGAGGTTACGTGACGGTCACGGTGGCCTGCCGGGTCCCTCTGGCCGACCTGGCCTGGCCCGGGGTGCCCGGTTCGACCACGGTTCGGGCCACGTCGACCGCACCCATCGATCCCTACCGGTCGGTGGGCCGGGCATGATGATCGACCAGCGTGACCAGGCAGGCTCCATGAGCGCCTTCGTGGCGTTGCTACTGGTGGCACTCATGGTCCTCCTCGGCCTGGTGGTCGACGGCGGCACGGCACTGTCGGCTCGACAGGCGGCCGCCGACGAGGCGGAGCAGGCGGCTCGGGCCGGTGCCGGGGCACTGTCGGTGGAAGCCCTGCGCACCGGTTCCCTCCAGCTCGATCCGGGCGCAGCCGTTGCGGCGGCCGAGGCGTTCGCCTCCGAAGCCGGACATCCGGGGACCGCCACGGCGTCGGGTGCTGTGGTCACCGTGCGGATTCACTTTCGGGTGGCCACCCAGGTTCTTGGCATCGTTGGCATCCACTCGCTGCCCGTCTCTGCGGTGGCCTCGGCCACAGACATCCAGGGCGTGACGGCAGGCTCGCCGTGACCGGGGCCATCGTTCCGACCTCGACCGACCGTTGGCGGGTTGTCAAGCTGGTGTCGTCACTGGCTGCGCTCCTCGTGGTGGTTGTGGCCGTTCCCGCCGCTCTGGCCACCGCGGGGGGCGTGCCGTTCGCCCATGTGGGCGTGTCGCAGGTGTCCCGATCCCTCTCCTCGGCCAATGCCCAGGACCCTCGGCTAGTCGCCGCCTGGATCGCCTCTGGAGCCCTGCTGCTGGCCTGGCTGGCGTGGGCGTGGATGACGGCCTGTGTCTTCGTGGAGGTGCGGTCATGGGCCACCGGCCGGGCCCCGGTCAGCCTGCCAGCGAGCCGGACCCTGCAGTCTGTGGCCGCCTGCCTGGTTGGGACGGCGTTGGCCATGTCATCGGTCGGGAAGCCGGTCCCCTTGCCCAAGCACCGATCGGTGGCGGGCGCGTCAGCATTGCCTGCATGGTCGACGGAATCGACATGGCCCATCGGACCGTCGACACTCCCCGGAACGTCGGCCACATCCGGCGGCCAGTGGGCTGGGGCTGACACGGTACCGATGGCCGATCTGTTGCGCGCCAACGGTATGTCCGGAGCGCCCCGGGGAATCGGCCGTGGCGACTCCTCGAACGTTGGGCCGGCACCTACGCCGTCACCGGTTGCCGGCCTCGTCACCGGGTCGGACGGTCACCGATCGGAGGTGGCACCCACCCCGGGCGGGTCAGATCCCTCGCCAGCAGGGCCGGCAGCCGGGAATCGGCTGGTCGTTCCGAAGACCCATCTCGTCCGTCCGCGGGAGACGCTGTGGTCAATCGCCCAAGACGAACTGGGCACCGCCCTGCGCTGGCGCGAACTAGCCGAGCACAACTACGGGATCACCCAGGCTGATGGCCGGTCTCTCGATCAGGGCCACTGGGTGGTACCGGGGTGGCGGCTTCTCCTGCCGCCGGCCGCCGTTCCCATGAGCGGACCCCCGACCATCGGCGCCTTGGTCGAACTCCCCGCGGCGCGGGCGCAGGTGGCCCTCCGGTCCGATCCCTCCGTGGGCGGCGCCCCTGGCCGCTGCCCGCTGGCTCCCGTTCATCCTGCGGCTCCCTTCCTCCGCCCCGGGGCTTCCCCGAGTGAGTCACCATCGACCGATGGCACCGTGGGCCGTGACCGGACTCGGCCTGAGCCCTCCATTCCCCCGGAGCGGCCTACAACCGCATCGGGTCCACCGCCTACTCCGATGGCTCCGATGCTGCCCGTCGTCCCATTGGGCGGGGGAGTGGTGGGCGCCGGAGTCGTGCGGCTTCTCGACCGCCTTCGACGGGTTCAACAGCGCCATCGCCCCGAGGGCAGCTACATCCGGCTGCCCGTCGGGGATCGGAGCCGGTTCGAGCAGCGACTGCGGGGGGGCGATGGGTGGGGCATTGCTCAGGAAGTAGACGGGGCCATCCGCTGGGCCGCTGACAATCCTCCGGTCTCGGAACCGCGGGAGAGCATTCCGTCGGTCCTGGGGGTCCGTATCCATCCGGAAGTCATCGAGCTGGTGCGGACCGGGGACACCGAACGTGTGGTGGTGGATCGGTCCGACCCGCCCTCCGGGGCCGGGTCACCGATCGGGGGCCGTCGGGCGGTGGCGCCCCTCTTGGTGACGGTCGGGCAAGGTGACGTAGGTCCGGTCATGGTGAATCTGGAGTCGCTGGGCTCGCTGGTGGTGAGTGGGAATCCCGACGAAACCGATGCTGTGATGCGGGCGTTGGCCCTCGAGTTGGCCACGTCCTTCTGGGCCGGGCAATTCTCCGTCGCCGTGGTCGGTTTCGGGTCCGAATTGGACCGATTCGAGGGGGTCACGTCCTACCTGGAGAGCACCGACCTCCTCCGAGCCCTCTACCGGAGGAGGGTCGACAGCACGGAACTGCTCCGATCCAGCGGGCACGCGACGTTCGCACACGCCCGGTGCGTCGATCCTTCGCGGCGATGGGACCCGCTGGTGGTGCTGTGCGGGCCCGCGGTGGCAGAGGCCGATGTATCAGAGTTCCTAGACGTGGCGTCCGATCCCCTCCTCGGCACGGCCGTGGTGGCCATCGGGGAACGGGTGGAGGCCCAGTACTCCGTGCGCCTGACCGGCGACACCTGGGCGGCCTCCCTGGAGTTGCTGGGAACCGTGGCCTTTCCGCAGCGTATTGAACGCCGGGAATGGGATCAGGTCACCTCGATCCTGGACACGGCGGCCAACCGGGAGTCCGTTCTGTCGTCGGAGGAGCCGTATGTGAATTTGCCCATCCGCCTCCCGACGGCGGTTGACGAGGTGATGTCGGTCCAGTCTGCACCGAGGCCACTGCAGGTCTCGGCACGACCGGCGGTCACCGAGGATCACAACGGGCCAAGGGGGTCGGCCGTTCCAGCGGGCCGGACCTTCGCCGGGGCCGCGGAGATGGAGCAAGCGAGAAGCCTCGCCGAGGAGGGCGCCGGTACTATCGATACGGCCGAGACCCGCGGCCCGTCGGGCACCGAGATCGTGGTGGCCGTGCTCGGCCCGGTCGAGATCCGTGGAGCGGCACGCCCGTTTGCCAGGGCGTGGGCCGAGGAACTGGTGGTGTATCTGGCCATGCATCCCAACGGCGCCTCCAATGAGGCGTGGGCCACCGCCCTATGGCCCGATCGACTGATGGCACCATCCAGCCTCCACTCGACCGCCTCGGTGGCCAGGCGATCCCTGGGCCAGAACGCCGACGGTGGCGACCACCTGCCGCGGTCGCACGGGAGGCTGGCGTTGGCTCGCACGGTGGGGACGGACTGGGACCGGTTCGTCGTGCTCGCCGAATCCGGCCGGCCCGAGGAGTGGCGGCAGGCGCTGGAGCTGGTGCGGGGCCGGCCGTTCGAGGGCTTGCGCTCCTCGGACTGGCCGATTCTCGAAGGGATCGCCCCGGCCATCGAGGCAACCGTTGTCGATCTCAGCGGGCGTCTGGCCGGGACGTACCTCAGACAGGGGAATGCCTCCGGTGCGGAGTGGGCCGGTCGCCGTGGACTCGTGGTCAGCCCGTACGACGAACGTCTCTACCGCATGCTGATGCGGGCCGCCGATGCCGGGGGCAATCCGGCGGGGGTGGATGCGGTCATGGCCGAGCTGCTCAAGTTGGTGGCCGAGGACATCGAGCCGCTCGACGCCGTCCATCCCAGCACCATGGATCTCTACCGCCAGCTGAGTCGGCGTCGGAGGTTTGACCCTGAGCGAAACTGAGCCTGAGCCTCTGCCGACTCCGCCGGAATTTTTGGAGAAGTGAGACCCATGACCTTCACGTACAGGGCTGCGGCCACGGTCATGGCGGTGCCGACCTGCCGGGTTCGGCGATGGGTGCGTGGAAGCTTCCTGGCACCCATCGGAGTCGCTGCCCGATCCAGGTGCTCCGGGCTAGTGCCACCGCCAACTGTTCGCGATGACCCGGGCGTCGGCCTGAGATTCGGATGGGCTGGAAGTCGTCACCGAGATGATCTCGATGTGCGACTTGTGGAGCGCGTAGAACTGGACACCGAATTGAGCCGGTGCGTTCTTCAGATCCAGTTCGTATGTCGCTTGGGCGACGGTGCCGAGGGCATTGTGGACAACCGACGTCTTGGCGTGGATCACCCCGATCTCCGCCAGACCGATCTTGGCTTCGGCCACGGCCTCTGGTGCGAAGGCACTCCCGGTCGGTGCGCCGGCCGACGATGCGATGACGATGTTCATGTTCGCCGCGGTCGACGCAGTGACCGGGCCCACGGCGAACACCTTGATGCCTTTCGAGGCCGCCGCACTGACTTCGCTGTCCAGGGCATTGGCCAGCGTCGGGTCGTCGTGGGCCGCAGCCTGGAGCAGTGCCGTGACGTCACTTCCGTTGAGGGGCACCTGCTTCCACTGGGCCGGAAGGGTGAAGGAGAAGCCGTATTTGGGCTCATTGGCCACCGTGCCGGACAGGGCTGCCGCGCTCGGCCTCGCCCAGCACCAGCAGTCCGACCATGAGTAGGGCCGACACTCCCACCAGCACTGGCCATCGCTTCGGACGATCACGCCTCATCCGGGTACCTCCTCAGGTCAACGAACGCTGAGGCATCGGCGACTGGCGATGACCCGGCTGTCTTCCATCGGCACGTCCCCCGCAGTTCTTGAGTCGGGAGCCGTCGCTTGCGTGGGCTGCGCTGGGAGGGACGCCCGGACCACCGGTCAACGGCGCCTTCGCCTTACAGCACCAGCTCCGCCAGCAGCTGCAGGGTGTCGGGCCCACCGGAGACCAGCAGCGTGGTGGCGATGGACTCCTTCCACCCCTCGAGGTCGTCGCGGATCTTCTCCTTGGGACCGATCAGCGCGGTGTCCTCGATGAGCTTCGTGGGCACCGCGGCGATGGCTTCGTCACGCTGGCCGGCCAGGTACAGCTCCTGGATCTTGGTGGCCTCGGCCTCGTA
Organism: uncultured Acidimicrobiaceae bacterium; assembly: GCA_963737625.1. Classification (GTDB taxonomy): domain Bacteria; phylum Actinomycetota; class Acidimicrobiia; order Acidimicrobiales; family RAAP-2; genus Bog-756. Next base: position 1,854,124 of record CAVTTK010000002.1, on the reverse strand, counting down.
CCCCATACGGGCGTACACGTCGAAGTGGAAGTTCATGGACTTGGCCCCCATGCCTCCGATGTAGAGGGCCACCGACGGCCGCATCAGGTCGGCGGCCCGCTCGATGTCGTCGTCGATGATGGTGGGGGCGAAGGCGATGACCTCGAAGTCGTCGGCTGTGTGTCGGGCCCCAGGACGGGCGAACCCCTCGGCCAGCGCCGGCTCGAAGGCCTTCACGGCGTTGGGGGAGAAGAAGATGGGGAACCAGCCGTCGGCGATCTCGGCGGCCAGGGCCACGTTCTTCGGTCCCTCCGCCCCCAAGATGATGGGGATCTGCGGTCGCCGAGGATGCACGATGGGCTTGAGCGCCTTGCCCAGCCCGGTGCCGCCCGGGTAGGGGAGCGGGTAGTAGGGGCCGTCACTGGTGACCACGCCCTCCCTCGCCACCACCTGGCGCACGATGTCCACGTACTGGCGGGTGCGGGCCAGGGGCTTGGGGAAGGACTGTCCGTACCAGCCCTCCACCACCTGGGGGCCGGATACGCCGAGCCCCAGCACGAAGCGGCCCTCCGACAGATGGTCGAGGGTGATGGCGGCCATACCCATGGCCGTCGGGGTACGCGCCGACAGCTGGCACAGGGCGGTGCCCAGGCGCAGCTTCGTGGTCTGCGATCCCAGCCAGGCCAAGGGGGTGAGGGCGTCGGATCCATAGGCCTCGGCTGTCCACACGGAGTCGAATCCAAGGCTCTCGGCCGACGCCACCTGCTCGGGGGCGTTGGCCGGCGGTCCGGCTCCCCAGTAGCCGAGCTGCAGTCCGAGCTTCATGTCCTTCATGGGTTCCTCCCCTGGCACGAGATGTCCCGACCCTAGTGGTGAGCAGCATTGGCGATCGCATCCGGAGCCCCCCGCCAACCCGGATCCGGCCGGTGGCCGTCCGACCCCAACCCGCCTATCGTCCCGACTGGCCACCACCCCGGCGATCCGGTGCAGAATCAGAGTGTCCCCACCGATCCCCCGGGGACCCCACCTCCCTCACGATCCCCACCACCCCGACCCCCGACCCCCACCACCCCGACCCCCACCACCCCGACCCCCACCACCCCGACCCCCACCACCCCGACCCCCGACCCCCGACAGTGCGCCAGGAAGGACGACCAGACCGGTGACCACCATCAGCGTGTTCGACGGGGCCCGGCCCACCCGCCAGGGAGACCTGACCCTCGAGACGGCCGGCATCGTCCCCATCCCCGAGGACGGCCGCTACGGGGCCAACTGGCGGAACTTCACCGTCTGGTTCGCCCCCAACATGGAGCTGTCCGGGGTGTTCACCGGCACCCTGGCCGCCGCCCTCGGTCTCGGTCTCGCCACCGGCATCGCCGCCATCGTGATCGGCGTGCTCCTCGGGGCCGCCCCCGTGGCCGGCCTGGCCCTGTGGGGTCCGAAGACGGGCATGGCTCAACTGCCCCTGGCTCGCTTGCCCTTCGGCAAGTCCATCTCGGTGGTGGCCCTGGTGCAGTGGGTGTCGTCGGTGGCCTGGGACGCCCTGGTGGGTCTGTTCGGGGGCCAGGCCGCCCAGATCCTCCTCCATGTGCCCTTCGCCGTCGGAGTGCTGGTGGTGCTGGCCCTGGAGGGACTGGTGGGCTTCCTCGGCTACGAGTTCATCCACCGTGTGGAGAGTTGGGGAGCCGTGCTCCTGACCGTCCTGTTCGTGCTGCTGACCTACAAGATCATGGCCCACGGCCATTTCCCCGTGCACAACACGGTGCACGGTGGTGTCGCCGTGGCCATGTTCTTCCTTATGGTGGTCATCGCCTTTTCCGGGGGGTTCAGCTGGGCCACCTACGCCGCCGACTACAGCCGCTACATGGCGACCGACACCCCCCGCAAGCCGCTGTTCTGGTACACGTTTGCCGGACTGGCCGGGTCGTTCCTCTGGGTGTACTCCATCGGCCTGCTGGGGGCCAAGACCCTGTCCAGCCAGACGGCGGCCGGCGTGCAACAGCTGATGGGCGGCGGCCTGCTGGGCGGGCTAGCCCTGGTGGCCATCATGTTCGGGGCCGTGACGTCCAACGCCCTCAACGACTACTCAGGCTCCCTCGCCGCCCAGGCCGGAGGGGTGAAGGTCAAGCGGCACCTCTCGGCGCTGATCGGGACGGCGGTGGCCTTCTTCCTCATCCTGTGGCTCAACACCGGCGATGTGGCGGCCAAGTTCCAGAACGTGCTGCTGTTCACCGCCTACTGGATCGCCCCGTTCCTGGCTGTGGTGCTGATCGACTGGCGGGACCGCCGGGACGGGGTCAACCGGGAGACCCTGGTCCACATGCTGGAGTGGCGGAACCTGCGCTCGGGCTGGCCGGCCCTGGTCTCCCTGGTCGTGGGGTTCGGCGCCATGGTTCCGTTCATGGACACCGGGTTGATCCACGGAGCGGTGTCCAACCAGCTGGACGGGGCTGACCTCTCCTTCGTCGTGGGGTTCGTGGTGGCCGGGGCCATCTACTACCCGCTGCGCCGCCTGGCTGCCCATCCGGCCCAGCCCTCCGTGGTGATCGGGCGGCCGGACCCGGATCCTCGTGATGAGCCTCGGGCGGACCCTGGGCCGGGCCCCGAGATGAAGGCCGACACGGAGGCCTCCGCACCGATGGTCTCCTGACCCCGGACCGGCCCACGGTCAGCCGGGACGCTGATCGCCGAGCCGCACCAGGGCCCGCTGGTGGAGATCCCCGATGCTGGCGACGGTCCTGGTGGTCACCACGTCGACCTCGGGCACCGAGTTGTAGTCCCCGGTGACCCCGAAGACCAGGGACCCGTCATAGGAGAGGACCGCGGTCCCGACCCGCAGCCCGTGACTGATGGGGACGAAGGGGCGGTACTCGACCATCCGGCGGCCGAGGCAGTACAGGGGGAACTGCGGCCCGGGCACGTTCGTGGTGACGGTGTTGAGCGAGCGCTGCCCGTAACGGCGCATGGTCCGGATGGTCAAGCGGCTGACCGCCCCCATCAGTAGCGGAGGGGCGAGATCTCCCACCGACGTGACCGTCTGGCCCGCCTCCACGGTGTGGGAGCCCTTCAGCCGCGCCATCTGGGCGGTGACGGCCTCGAGTCGGTCGACGGGATCGGCCAGGTGGACCGGAAGCTCGCAGAGCATGGCGGAGACCCGATTGTCCGGCACACCCCGACCGCTCTCGCCACGGGTCGACACGGGCACCAGGGAACGAACCACGGCCCGATCGGCGTCGTCGCCCCGTTTCTCCAAGAGGGCTCGGTAGCCGCCGGCGACGGCGGCCAACACGACATCGTTCACCGTGCCCCCGAAGGCGGCCCGGACGGTCTTCACCTGGGCCAGGCTGGCCGAGCCGTGGGACCACGCCCGGTGGGGTCCCACGGGACCCTCGATGGAGAGTGATCTGGTGGGGGCCAGGTGCTCGACGAATCGGAGGGCGCCAGCGACGGTGGCCAGTCCGGAACGGCCGGCCGACAGGGGATGGGCCAGGACAGCGGGGATGTCACCGGCCACCGCACAGAGGTCCGAAGCCAGCCCCCCCCACGCGTCGAGGACCTTCAGCGCGCCAGGGGGTTCGGCCGCCGGCGACCAGGGCTCCGGTTTCCCCACGACGGTGTCGGCGTCGAGGTCCATCAGCACGGTGAGGAGCCCCACGCCGGCGATCCCGTCGACCATGCAGTGGTGGACCTTGAACACCAGGGCCCAGGCCCCACCGGCCAGACCTGCGACCAACCAGACCTCCCACAGCGGCCGGGACCGGTCCAACGGTTGGGACATGAGCCGTCCCATCAGGCGACAGAAGGCGGCATCGGAGCCGGGGGCGGGCAGTGCCGTGTGCCGAATGTGGTAGCCCAGGTCGAAGTGGGGGTCGTCGACCCACACCGGTCGGCCCAACTCGAAGGGCACCGTGCGGACCCGCTGCCGGTACCGGGGGAGCAGGGACAGTTTCGAACTGACCAGTGCCTCCACCTCTCCCTCGGCGGGAGGGGGATCACCGAAGATGCAGGCCACGGCGATGTGCATGTGCACGGACCCGTCCTCGAGGTGGAGGAACTCGGCATCCAGGGCGCTGAGTCGGTCCATCGTCGACGTTCCTCTCCTCCACGCCCCTTGTGCACCCTACGACCGGAACCGGCCGGCGACGCCGGCCTCCGGGGGCCAGCCGTCAAATTGGGGACCTTTGGCCCTGCTGGCCGGGCCGGAACCGCCCTACGTTCACAGTGGTGATCCGCCACCGAGGGAGGAGCGATGAACCCAGGCCGTAAGGAGTTCATGCGCCACACCGACGCCTTCTCGTGGTACCTCGAGAAGGACCCGGGCCTCCGTGCCACCATCGTGGCCGTGGCCTGGCTCGACGGGCAGCCCGATGTCGCCGCCCTGTCGGCCCGGCTGGAACGGGCGACCCGGCTGGCCCCCCGCTTCCGGCAACGGCCGGTGGAGGTGCCGGGCCGGCTGGCCAACCCACGATGGGTCGACGTGGACTTCGACCTCTCGCTGCACCTGCGAGTGATCTCGGCACCGGCTCCCGGCACGAGGGCCACGGTGATCGAATTCGTCCGAGTCGAGGCCATGACCGGCTTCGACCGGGCTCGACCCCTGTGGACCTTCACACTCGTGGAGAAGGTGGACGGTGGGAAGGCAGCCCTGGTGATGAAGGTCCACCACTCCCTCACCGACGGTATCGGGGGCATGCAACTGGCCTTCCTGCTCTTCGACCTGACCCGGCTGGCCGACCCCGGAGACCTTGTGGACCGGCCCGGCACCGGGACCGCGGCCACCGCCCACCGCGTACCGAACGCCCTCGAGCAGGTCCGGGACGGTCTGGCCCACAACGGGTGCCGAGCGCTGGAGTCCGGGTTCCGGGGGCTGTCCCGTGCCGGGCCCGGCACCGTGCGCTGGGCCCGCCATCCCCTCCGGTCGGCCGGCGCCGCCCTCAACACCGTGGGGTCGGTCGCCCGGTTCGTGCAGCCCTTCTACGACACCCGCTCGCCGGTGATGACCGCCCGGAGCCTCGATCGGCACCTGGGCATGGCCGCCGTCGAGCTCGCCGACCTCAAGCGGGCGGCGGCCTCGGCCGGAGGAACCCTCAACGACGCCTTCCTGGCCGCCCTCACCGGTGGTCTCCGTCGCTACCACGAGCGGCACGGCCATGGCGTGGACGAGCTCCGCGTCACCCTGCCGATCTCGATCCGTCGGGAGGGCGACCCCCCAGGGGGGAATCGGATCACCCTCCAGCGGTTCGCCGTGCCGGTGGCCCTGGCCGACCCGGGGCGGCGGATCCAGCTGATCGGCCGGCGCTGCCAGGCGGCACAGGACGACCGCGCCGTGCCGTTCAGCAACGCCGTCGCCGGCACCCTCAACCTCCTGCCGTCGGGAGCGGTGGCCGGCATGCTCAGACACATCGACTTCGTGGCCAGCGATGTGCCGGGCATCGGCGTACCGCTGTACTTGGCCGGAGCACCGGTCTCGGGGTACTACGTCTTCGGACCGACCACCGGTTCGGCCCTGAACGCCACGCTGCTCTCCTACAACGGAACCTGCTGTATCGGTCTCACCATGGACTCCGCCGCGGTACCCGACGGTGACGTCCTCATGGAGTGCGTGCGACAGGGGTTCGAGGAGGTGCTCGAGCTCGCCGGTGACCACCGTCGGGCGGAGCTGCCCCTCCAGGAATGCGTCCGGTGAGGGTCGGTGCCGGGTGGACCGGACCGCGGTGTCGGGGGATCGGCGACGGCGTCATCACCCCCTCGACCGGGCCAGAACGACGGGGCCACGAAGAGAAGGAGTGCACCCATGTCCGCACTGTCCATCGAAGGTGACACGATCGTCGATGCCTTCCGCCGGAATGTGTCGAAGATGCCGGAGCGGCCGGCCCTGCGGTGGAACCGTGACGGCCACTGGGTCGGCCTCACGTGGTCCCAGTACGGCCGAGCGGTGGGGGTGTGGACGGCCGGGCTGGCCGAGTCCGGAGTGTCGGCGGGAGACACCGTGGCCATCCTTTCCGGCAATCGTCCGGAGTGGCACCTGGCCGACCTCGGGACGCTCGGCAACGGGGCGGTCACTGTGCCCGTCTATCAGACGAGCTCTCCCGAACAGGTGGCCTATGTTCTCGGGCACGCCGAGGTGACCGTCTGCTTCGTCGAGGACGACGACCAGCTGGCGAAGGTACTCGAGGTGCGCGACCAGCTGCCCAAGCTCAATCGGGTGGTGGTGTTCGAGGGGAGCGGGCCCTACCGTGATCCGTTCTTGATGAGCGTCGGCGAGTTGCGGGCCGCCGGAGCCGACCGGCTCGGCCGGGAGCCGGACCTGGTGGACACCCGGGCCGACGCCGTAGTGCCCGGTCAACTGGCCACGCTGGTGTACACCAGCGGCACCACCGGCCCGCCCAAGGGGACGATGATCAGCCACGGCACGATCATGTGGACCCTGCGCAGCTCGGCCTCGGTGTTCGAGCTCCGGGAGGGCGAGCGGTTCCTCTCGTTCCTGCCCCTCAGCCACATCGCCGAGCGCATGATCAGTGATTTCGCCTCGGCGGCCACCGGGGGTGAGACGTGGTTCGCCCGGAACCTGGGCACGGTGGGAGCCGATCTGCGCGCCTGTCGCCCGACGGTGTTCTTCGCCGTGCCCCGGATCTGGGAGAAGCTGCGTGACGCGGTCCTCGACGCGGCGGCCGGGATGCACTCCTCCCTCGGGCCCGCGGTGGACGGACCGACTGAGCCCCTGGACCGGCCCGAACCGGCTGCCGGGCCATCGAGCCACGGTGGCGACCCGATCCTCACCGCCACCCATCCGGGAGGGGTGGTCGATGCCGGCATGAGCCTGGCCATCCGCCAGGGCCTGGGTCTGGATGAAGCCCACATCCTGGTCTCGTCGGCCGCCCCCATCCACCCCGACCTCCTCGGCTGGCTGGGGGCGGTCGGCCTGTCCGTGGTCGAGATCTACGGTCAGACCGAGACGTGTGGCCCCACCACGGTGAATCCGCCCGGCGACAACCGGGTGGGCACGGTCGGGAGGGCGATTCCCGGGGTCACCGTGCGGATCGCCGAGGACGGCGAGGTGTTGGTGCACGGGGGCAACGTGTGCCAGGGGTATCTGCACGATGCCCGGAGCACGGCCGAACTGATCGACGCTGACGGGTGGTTGCATTCGGGAGACATGGGGGTCCTCGACGGGGACGGGTACCTGCGCATCACCGGCCGGAAGAAGGACCTGATCATCACCGCGGCCGGTCAGAACATCGCGCCCCAGGGCATCGAGTCCGATCTGCGCAACCACGAGCTGCTGTCCGAGGCCGTGGTGATCGGTGACGGCCGGCGCTATCTCACGGCACTGCTCACCCTGGACGCTGAGGCCGTCCTGGCCTGGGCCGGAAGACGGGGCAGGGAGCCTGGGACGGCGACGGTGCACGCCGACCCGGAGCTCCGCGAGGCCATCGCCGGGATCGTGGACGAGGTCAACGCCACCCGGTCCCGGGTCGAGCGGGTCAAGGTCTTCCGGGTACTGGACCACGGATTCGGCATCGCTTCCGGCGAGATGACCCAGACGCTCAAGGTCAAGAGGAACGTGGTGATCGAGAAGTACCGCGCCCTGGTGGACGAGATGTACGCCGGGATATGAGGGGTGGAGGCCTGTGGGTCTCGTCGCCTCCGGCGCGGACCGCCTTCTCCGGGCCGGCGACCGCAGATCCTCGGGGCCGGACTCCCGCCCGGCCCCGGTGGGCACCGGGCCCGACTCAGCCCATGGGCCCGATGTAGTGCTCGGCGAACTGCTCGCACACCGCCAGTCGGGCGGCGTGGATGGACTCCGGCGTGTCGCCCTCCTGGGCCTCGACGGCCATCCACGGGGCACACAGCAGGTCGGTGACCCCGGCATCCTCCAAGCGGCGGTAGAGGTCGAGGTCGGGGAAGGCCTTCACCGCCACGTAGATGGAGAACGGCTCATGCTCCCGGCCGGCCCGCTTGACCGCGTCCTTGATGGCGGCCACCTCGGCGAAGGCCTGCTCGGGGGTGGCAGCCCCGGTGTTGACCCATCCGTCACACAAGGTGGAGGCGCGGAGCAGGGCGGCCTCGGAGTTGCCTCCACCGATGAAGGGGACGGGCTCGGTGGGCGAGGGGTTCATCTGACAGGCGGGGACGTCGTAGTACTCGCCGTGGTACTCCACCCATCCTCCCTGCCACAGGGCCTTCAGCGCCGGGATCATCTCGTTGAGCCGCTTCCCCCGGGTGCGGAAGTCCTGACCCGTCTGGACGTACTCCTCCTCGCACCAACCCACGCCGACTCCGAGTCGCACCCGGTTGCCCGACAGCACGGCCGCCGTGCCCACCGTCTTGGCCACGGTGATGAGATCGCGTACCGGAGCGATGTAGATCCCGGTGGTGAAGGTGAGCGTGGTGGTCACTCCCGACAGCGCCGAGATGAGGCACATGGGATCGGGCCACGCCGTCTCCTTCTCCCAGAACGGTGACCCGTCCGGCGCCTTCGAGTAGGTGTACTTGGACTTCAGCTCCCGTGGGTTGAACAGGTGGTCGGAGAGGTAGATGCCCGAGTACCCGAGGGTGTCGGCGGCCGTGGACAGACTGAGCACCTCGTCGAGGGGAAGGAAGGTGACTGCTTGGTGGAAGCGCATACGGGGGAGCGCCCGCTTTCTTGTTCGGTCCGGTGTCGGATGGTTCCGGGGTCAGGTCGGTCGGAAGGGGTCGGGTCGGCCCGCGTGAGGGGTGGACGACCAGTCAGCGGCTGACCGGCGCCGACGGGGCGAAGGCCACCGGGATGTGTTTCACGCCGTTGATGAAGTTGGATCGGAGCCGCTGGACGTTGCCGTCGAGGTGGATGTCGGGCATTCGGTCGAGGAGGCGGTCGAACATGACCTTGATCTCCATCCGGGCCAGGTTGGCGCCCAGGCAGAAGTGGGGGCCGCCTCCGCCGAAGGCCATGTGGTTGTTGGGGGTGCGGCCGATGTCGAAGGTGTTGGGGTCGGCGAAGGCCGCCTCGTCCCGGTTGGCCGAGATGTGCCAGAACACCACCTTGTCGCCCTCGGCGATCTTCTGGTCGCCGATGACCACCTCGGCGGTGGCCTGGCGCCGGAAGTGCATGACCGGTGAGACGAAGCGCAGCATCTCCTCGATGGCCGACGGGAGGAGGGACCGGTCGGCCCGGAGCCTCTCCCACTGGTCGGGATGGTCGAAGAAGGCCACCAGGGCCCCCGAGATGAGGTTGCGGGTGGTCTCGTTGCCGGCCACGGCCAGCAGCATGAAGAACAGGTCCAGCTCCATCTGGGACAGCTGGTCGCCCTCCACCTCGGCCTGGGTCAGAACGCTGAACAGGTCCTCATGGGGGTCGAGGCGCTTCTTCTCGCACAGTTCGTCGGCGTAGGCGAAGAGCTCCATCGAGGCCTGGGCCCCGGCATCGGCGTCGAGCTGGTACTCGGGATCGTCAGAGCCCACCATGCGGTTGGACCAGTCGAAGACCAGGTGCCGGTCGTCCTGGGGCACTCCCATCAGGTCGGCGATGACCTGGAGCGGCAGCTCGGCCGAGACCTGCTCCACGAAGTCGGCCGATCCCTGCTCGCAGACCCCGTCCAAAATGGCATCGGTGGCCGTCACCACTTTGACCTCGAGGTCCCGGATCATCCGGGGGGTGAACCCCTTGTTGACCAGGCGCCGGTAGCGGGTGTGCATGGGCGGGTCCATGTTCAGCATCATCATGCGCTGCTGGCCGAGGATCTCCTCGTCGAAGTCGTGGAACAGACTGGCCGCCCGGTAGGAGGAGAAATGCTCGTAGTCCCGGTTGACTCCGACGCAGTCGTCAAATCGGGTGATCGACCAGAAGCCCTCGGCGAACCCGGCAGGATCGGGGTGCCACTGGACCGGGGCGTGCCGGCGGAGGTAGGCGAACCACTCGTGGGGTACGGCCTCGACGAAATTCCCCGGGTCGGCCAGGTCGATGTCGGTGACTTCCATGATGTTCCCCCTGATCGATCCGAACCCAGAGACGGCCCCCGTGACGGTGTCGTGGCGGTCCGGTGGTTCACTGGCATCGACCTGCTCGGTCGATGACGTTTCTAGAACGTGTATCAGTTATCATAGGCGAGTCGTGCCCGAGGCTCCACCTCCCCAGGGGGGCACTCGGCACGAGAGATGGTCAGAAAATGGTCAGAAGAATGGTCAGAAGACGGTGCAGTACCGGGGGATGGCCGGGGACCGACGTGCGCAGGGGACGATGGGCGCCCCGACGGACTCGTCGTTCTCCGCCGGGTCCGCCGTGGGATATGGGTAAGTTCGAGAGTCGGCACCGGTTCCCGGACATCAGCGTCAAACGAGTGGAGGGATCACCCGACATGTACCTCGAAGAGACTCCCGAGCAGCTGGCCCTGCGGGCAGAACTACGGGCCTACTTCGCCGATCTCCTGACCGACGAGGCCCGTAAGGCCCTGGACAGCGAGACCGAGGGCGGGGCCATGCACCGGACGTTGGTCCGCCAGATGGGCAAAGACGGTTGGCTGGGCATCGGCTGGCCCACCGAGTTCGGCGGCCAGGGCCGCCCGGTCTCCGACCAGTTCATCTTCTTCAACGAGGTACAGCGGGCCCGGGCGCCCTTTCCCTTCGTCACGCTCAACACCGTCGGACCCATGCTCATGCGTTACGGGACCGAGGAGCAGAAGAGTTTCTTCCTCTCGGGAATCCTGGCCGGTGAGATCAGCTGCGCCATCGGCTATACCGAGCCTGGGGCGGGGACCGACCTGGCTTCGCTGCGTACCCGGGCCGTCCTCGACGGCGACGAGTGGACCATCAACGGCAACAAGGTCTTCACCAGTGGCGCCGACCAGGCCGACTTCATCTGGCTGGCCGCCCGCACGGACCCTGATGCCCCCAAGCACAAGGGAATCTCGATCTTCCTGGTGCCGACCAGCGACCCCGGCTTCTCCTGCACGCCGATCGTCACGGTGGGCAGCGTCGTCACCACCGCCTCCTACTACGACAACGTCCGGGTCCCGCAGTCGGCGATGGTCGGCGGACTCAACGAGGGGTGGCGCCTGATCACGGGCCAACTCAACCACGAACGGGTCGGCCTCGGCGCCATGACCGCCCTGCCCACGCGGCTGTGGGCTGAGACGGCCCAGTGGGCCATCGACGAGGGTGTCGCCGACGTGGACTGGGTCCAGGCCGACCTGGGACGTACCTACGCCCTGCTGGAGGCCCAGAAACTCCTCAACTGGCGCATGGTGGCCGCGGTGGCCGACGACACGCTCGGCCCGGCCGACTCGTCGGCCGTGAAGGTGTTCGGGACCGAGACGACCCTCGACATCTTCCGCCGGCTCCAGGGGATCGTGGGCGCGGCCGGTTACCTCCACCCCTACACCCCGGGCGCCGCGCTTCGCGGTGATCTCGAGCGGGCCGGCCGGCAGTCCCAGATCAACACGTTCGGAGGCGGGGTCAACGAGGTGCAGCGTGAGATCCTGGCCATGGCCGGGTTGGGGATGAAGCGGTCGTCTCGGTGAGCACCGAGGCAACCTCCCTGGACGAGCGCATCCAGCAGTTCGTGGGTCTGTCCACCGGACCACCCACACCGGGCCCGGATCCGGTGAACGTCCCTATGATCCGCCACTGGGTAGAAGCCATGGGGGACGAGAACCCTGTCTATCTCGACGACGAGGCGGCCCAAGCCAACGGTTTCGAGGGGATCATCGCCCCTCCCACCATGCTCCAGGCCTGGATCATGGCCGGACTCAAGGCCACGCGGGCCCGGGACGAGGCCCGGGCCGGGGCCGAGCCGAGCGACCCGTCCGATCGTTCTCCTAGTGACACCCTGATGGCCATGTTGGACGATGCCGGCTTCACGTCGGTGGTGGCCACCAACTGCGACCAGCACTACGTGCGACCGCTGGTGCCGGGGGACCACCTCGCGGTGTCCAGTGTGATCGACTCGGTCAGTGGGGAGAAAGCCACCGGCCTCGGGATCGGCCACTTCGTGACCACCCGGCTCGAGTTCACCGACCAGTCTGGGGAACCCGTCGCCACCATGAAGTTCCGCATCCTCAAATTCCGCCCCCGGGAGAAGGAGCCTGATCCGGCACCCCGGCCCAGGCGTCCCCGGCCGGCACTCACCCAGGACAACCGCTTCTTCTTCGACGGGGCCAAGGAGCACAGACTGCTCATCCAGAAGTGCTCGGCCTGTGGGACGCTGCGTCACCCGCCCCGACCGTCGTGCGCCAACTGCCGCTCCTTCGAGTGGGAGGCGTTTGAGGCTTCGGGCCGGGGCACGATCTACAGTTTCACGGTCAACCACTACCCGCAGGTGCCGGCGTTCGACTACCCGCTGGTGGTGGCGCTGGTCGAGCTGGAAGAAGGCACGAGACTCGTCGCCAACGTGGCCGACATCACGCCCGAGACCGTGGCCATCGGCCTGCCCGTGGTGGCCACCTTCGAGGCCTTCGACGACGACCTCACCCTGCCGGTGTTCCGACCGGACCCTGGGCGCGCCACCGCGTAGCGACGACCACCGTGAACACGCCGGCACACGTTCGAGCACGATCCACCACCTGACGAGGAGAATCCGATGGACTTCACCTACAACGACGAGCAGAAGGCGGTGGTCGAGGCCGTCGACGGCATCTTCTCGGGCCTGGTCACCCCCGACCGGGTGAAGGCCGTCGAGGCCTCCGAGGACCGGGTCGACCGGGAGGTGTGGGCCGCTCTGGCCCGGGCCGACCTGGTGGGCCTGTCCCTGCCCGAGGCCTACGGGGGCGGTGGCTACGGGATGGTCGAGCTGGCCATCCTGCTGGAGGGCCAGGGCCGGGTGGTGGCCCCGGTACCGGTGTGGGCGACGGTGGCCCTCGGGGCCATGCCCATCGCCGAGTTCGGATCCGAGGCCCTCAAGGCGGACGTCCTCCCCAAGGTGGTGGCCGGTGAGCAGATCCTCACCGCGGCCCTGGCCGCGGTGGCCGACGACATCGCCCGCGGCGGCCCGGGCCGTCCGGCCGTGGCCGGCAAGTCCGGACCCGACGGGCTGGTCCTGTCGGGAACGGCTTTCGCCGTCCCCTACGGGCACGTGGCCGACCGGGTGCTCGTGCCGGTTGCCGTGGACGACGGCGTGGTGGTGGCCGTCGTGGACCCGGCGGCCGACGGGGTCATCATCGAGTGGGCCGATACCACCAACCGGGAGATCCACCCCCACCTCCACCTGGACGGCGTGACGGTGGCCACCGACGAAGTGCTGGCCGGTGCGGACCCGACCGCTGGCCTCGACGTGCTGTTCTGGATGCTCAACCGGGCCTGGACCGGCCTCTGCGCCCTTCAGGTGGGTGTGACCGAGGCCGCCGTGGCCCAGACCGCCGAGTACCTCAACACCAGGGAGCAGTTCGGCCGACCCCTCGCCACCTTCCAAGGCACCATGCTCCGGGCCGCCGACGCCGCCATCGATACCGAGTCCATCCGCGTGACGATGCTTCAGGCCGCCTGGAGGCTGGACAACGGGCTCGACGCCGACCTGGCCGTGAGCGTGGCCGCCTGGTTCTCGGCGGACGCCGGGTCGCGGGCCGTCCACGCCACCCAGCACCTGCACGGCGGGATGGGGGCCGACATCGAGTACCCCATCCACCGGTACTTCCTCTGGGGCAAGCAGATCGAGCTCCTGCTCGGACCGCCCAGCGCCCAGGTGGCCCGACTCGGCCGCCAGGTGGTGGGCGAGCTCCGCGCCGGCCACAAGGTCACGATATGAGCGCCGCCACCGGCACGGTGCCCGGCCCCCGGACGACCACGCTGGCGTTCGGCGAGGTGGCGGTGGGTGACGAGCTCCCCGTCCTCGCTCTCCCGCTGACCCGGACCCTGATCGTCTCCACCGCCCTGGCCTCCCGCGACTACCAGGATGTCCACCACGACTCGGTACTGGCCGCCCAACGGGGCTCGAAGGACATCTTCATGAACATCCTCTCCACCAACGGGATCGTGGGCCGGTACGTCACCGACTGGACGGGGCCCGGGGCCGTGCTCACCGACGTCAACATCCGGCTGGGGGCACCCAACTACCCCGACGACACCATGACCCTCACCGGATCGGTCACCGAGGTCGACGCCGAGCCGGCCGACCCCGGTGTCGAGGGGAAGGGTGCGGTGGTGGTGTCGCTGCGCGGGGCCAACGGCCTCGGCGACCACGTCACGGGCACGGTTCGGGTGCTGCTGCCCGAGGGAACGCCATCCGGTGGGGCCGGCCGATGAGCGGCGACGCCCACGCCTTCACCGGCAACACGGCCATCGTGGGTATCGGGGCCACCGAGTTCTCCAAGGAATCCGGTCGCAGCGAGCTCCGTCTGGCCGCCGAGGCCGTGGACCTGGCCCTGCGGGATGCCGGCATCGAACCGGCCGAGGTCGACGGGATGGTGACCTTCAGCTCGGACACCAACCCTGAGATCGAGATCGCCCGCAGCCTGGGTATGGGCGAGCTGACCTTCTTCAGTCGGATCCACTACGGCGGGGGCGCGGGGTGCGGCACCATCCAGCAGGCCGCCCTGGCCGTCCAGGCCGGGGTGGCCGACGTGGTGGTCTGCTACCGGGCCTTCAACGAGCGGTCGGGCAACCGCTTCGGGGCCGGCGTCCAGGACCGGGCCCCCGTCCCCAACGCCGAAACGGCCAACTTCGCCTGGTACGCGCCGTTCGGACTGTTGACGCCGGCCCAGTGGGTGGCCATGGCCGCCCAGCGCTACCTGCACGTCTCCGGGGCCACCTCCGAAGATCTGGGCCGGGTGGCCGTGGCCGACCGCAGACATGCCGCCACCAACCCCAAGGCCTGGTTCTACGAGAAGCCCATCACCCTGGAGGAGCATCAGGCGTCGCGCTGGATCGTGGAGCCGCTCCACCTGCTCGACTGCTGTCAGGAGACCGACGGGGGACAGGCGCTGGTCGTCACCTCCCTCGAGCGGGCCCGCGACCTTCCCTCCACGCCGGTGGTCATCGAGGCCGCGGCCCAGGGGGCCGGACCCGGTCAGGAGATGATGACCTCCTACTACTACGACGACCTCTGCGGTCTGGGCGAGATGGAGTCGGTGGCCCGCCAGTTGTGGCAGACCTCGGGGCTCAGTCCCGCCGATATCCAGACCGCCGTGCTCTACGACCACTTCACCCCGTATGTCCTCTACCAGCTGGAGGAGCTGGGCTTCTGCGGCCGGGGCGAGGCCAAGGACTTCGTGCGCGACGGCAACATCGAGATCGGGGGTGGGCTGCCCATCAACACCCACGGCGGCCAGCTGGGCGAGGCCTATCTGCACGGGATGAACGGCATCGCCGAGGGGGTTCGCCAGGTGCGGGGCACCTCGGTCAACCAGGTGCCCGACGTCACCCACGCCCTGGTCACCGCGGGCACCGGCGTGCCGACCAGCGGCTTGATCCTGGGCGTCGACGCCTGACGGCCCGGCGGCCCCCGGGGTCGGCCCCATCGGACGACCGTCTCCCGGATACACCGGCTCCCGAGCACAATGGGCGGATGCGTTTCGCCCTGCACGCCCTCGGCATCGGCTCGGGCGCCAGCCCGGCGGTCATCGGCGCCGTGGCCATCGAGGCGGAGGCGGCCGGATTCTCCACGTTGTGGGCCGGGGAGCACGTGGTCATGGTGGACCGGGCCGACTCGCCCTACCCGTACTCGGACGACGGGAGGATCGGCGTTCCCTCCGACGCCGACTGGCTGGATCCTCTGCTGGCCCTGACCTACGCCGCGGCCCACAGCACCACCATCCGGCTGGCCACCGGGATCCTGCTCCTGGCCCAGCACAACCCGGTGGTGGTGGCCAAGCAGGCCGCCACCCTCGACGTCCTCTCCGGTGGGCGGTTCGTCCTCGGCGTCGGCGTGGGTTGGTCGAGAGAGGAGTTCGCCGCCCTCGGCGTCGCCTTCCGGGGCCGGGCCGACCGCACGGCGGAGTACGTCGAGGTCATGCGCACCCTGTGGCGCGAAGACGTGGCGTCGTTCGATGGGGATTCGGTCCACTTCGACCGGGTGCGGAGCTATCCGAAGCCGGTTCGGGACCGCCGCCTCCCGGTGTACCTCGGCGGCAACAGCGACCGGGCGCTGGCCCGGGTGGCCGCCTACGGCGACGGCTGGTACGGCTTCAACCTGGCCCGGAACGAGGTGGCGGGCCGGCTCGACGTCCTGGCCGAGCAGTGCCGCCGGGAGGGACGGGACCCGGGGTCGGTGGAGGTCGTACTCTCTCTCCGCGACGGCGGGCCCGGGGACGTCGGGATACTGGCCGACCGGGGTGTGGCCGAGCTGGTGGTGGTGGGCTCCCCTCCGACGGATCCGTCGGCTGTGGCCGACTGGGTGGCCGGGCTGGTCGACCAGTGGAGCGTGGCTCCCGGGTGATGCCGAACCCCGGTGAACCCCGCTGGTCAGGATAGGTGGCAGGACGGGAGGGCCCGGAGCCCGATCACCGATCGGTGGGTGTCCCGCGAACCTGGCCAGCGCCATCCCGACAACACTGCAATTTCTTTCCGGTCGATGTCGAATTCCGGCGGCCAGCTTCAACACCATGGTGAGCGGCACACCCATGTGCCGCCGACGAGCAAGGATGGTCCCATGCGCTACATGCTGATTCAGAACTACGGCGGGGTCGAGTTGGAGTGCACACCGATGTCGGAGTGGACGCCCGGCGAGATCACAGCGCACGTCGAGTTCCAGATTGCCCTGAACCAGGAGCTCAGTGATAGCGGTGAGCTAGTGGACGCACAGGGACTGGCCGGACCCGATCAGGCCAAGTTCGTCCTCTCCGACGGCTCGAGCCCCCCGGTCGTCACCGACGGGCCGTTCCCCGAAGGCAAGGAACTGCTGGCCGGGTACCGCATCGTCGACGTCGACACCCCGGGACGGGCCATCGAGCTCGCCGCCAGGATCTCTGCCGCTCCCGGATCGGGGGGTGCGCCGATCGGGCAGCGCATCGAGGTGCGCGAGGTGATGAGCGCCCCCGACCCCGACGTGTGACCATGGCGTCGGGTACCGAGGGGCTGCTGCGCGAGTTGGCGCCGCGGACCCTCGGTGCGGTTGCCCGACGATACGGGAACTTCGCCGATGCCGAGGATGCGGTGCAAGAGGCGCTCTTGGCTGCCGCTCAGAGCTGGCAGCGAGAAGGCGTGCCCGACAATCCGCTGGGCTGGCTGATCCGGGTGGCGTCGCGGCATATGGGTGAGCAGTACCGACGAGACGGTGCCCGTCGTCGGCGCGAGGAGCTATCCGCATCGTGGTCGCTGAGGCCCTCCGATCCGGTGCCGGGGTCCGACGACACACTCATCCTCATGTTCATGTGCTGCCATCCGTCCCTCACCCCGGCGTTGGCCATCCCGTTGACGCTGCGGGCCGTCGGCGGTCTGACGACCCGTGAGATCGCCGCCGCCTTCCTGGTGTCCGAGCCGACCATGGCGCAGCGGATCAGTCGGGCCAAGTCCAAGGTGAGGGAGTCCGACGAGCCATTCGTACTGCCCCCCGAGGTCGAACGTTCCGAGCGCCTGGCCTCTATGCTGCACGTCCTCTACCTTCTCTTCAACGAGGGCTACACCACGAGCAGCGGCACCGAGCTGACCCGCACCGAACTGTCCGGAGAAGCCATCCGTCTGACCCGGGGCGTTCACGAGATCCTGCCGCGGGAGCCCGAGGTGACCGGGCTACTGGCGCTGATGCTCCTGACCGATGCCCGACGAACGGCCCGCACGGACGGTGACGGCGCCCTCGTACCGCTCTCCTCGCAGGACCGCTCCCGATGGGATCGTGACCTTATCGCCGAAGGGGTGGCGCTGATCACCGCAGCCGTGAGGGAGGGTCACCTGGGGGAGTACCAGCTTCAAGCGGCCGTCGCTGCCGTGCACGACCTCGCCCTCCGCCCGGAGGACACCGACTGGTCCGAGATCGAGTCTCTCTACGCCCGGCTGGAAACCTTGACCGGCAATCCCATGGTCAGACTCAACCGAGCCATAGCCGTGGCCATGGTCGACGGTCCCCGGGCCGGGCTCGCCCTACTCGACGGCCTTGGCGACCAGCTGGGTGACCACCACCGGCTCCACGCCGTGAGGGCGCACCTCCTCGGGCAGGCCGGCGACGCCGAAGCCGCCATCGCCGAGTTCAGGCTGGCGTCGGAGGGTACGACCAACCTGCGGGAGCGGCACTACCTGATCACCGAGGCGGCCCGGCTCGCCCATCCGGACTCGCTTCCTTAGCAGCCCGATTCGTAGGAGATCGGACAGAGAGGGGACCGGACAGCGAGGAGACCGGAAGAGCCATGCAGCACTGGCTCCCGGGAGGAGCAGGGCTCGTAGTCCCCGGTTGGGCCCTCTGTAATACTCGGAGTTGTGGCGCACTCCGGCCGTGACGCTGGTGGACAGGTAGGAGGTGCGCGGGCCGATGGCCAGTCAGGGCGACGGCCCGTGGTGTGCGAAGGGCCGGCGCTAGCCGGGCCCGAGGACCCGGCGCTGTCGGTGCGATCGCTGACCAAGTGCTTCGGCAATCGGGTGGCCTACCGGGAGGTGTCGTTCGAGGTCGGTCGGGGCGAAGTCTTCGGGTTCCTGGGCCCCAACGGTGCCGGGAAGACCACCACCGTGAGAACGCTCGGCACGCTCGTGGCTCCCAGTTCAGGTACGGCGACTGTCGCCGGCCTCGAACTCACCCCGGAGAACGGCCTGGCCATTCGCCGACGCATCGCCATCATGCCCGAGGCACCCGGCCTCTATCTCCGCCTCAGTGTCGAGGACAATCTGGGCTGTTTCGCCGACCTCTACGAGATCTCGGACCCAGGAGACCGGATCCGCCACGTACTGGACGCCGTCGGCCTCGCCGACCGAACCCATGATGCCTGTGGTGCCCTGTCCAAGGGACTTCGGCAACGCGTGTCTCTGGCCCGGGCCCTGCTGAGCGACCCCGAGGTGTTGTTCCTGGACGAGCCCACATCGGGCTTGGATCCAGCGGCCACGAAGGATGTCCACGGCCTCATCGAAGACCTGCGTCGACGCGGTGTGACGGTATTCCTCACCACCCACCGCCTCGAGGAGGCCGAACGGCTGTGCGATCGGGTGGCCATCCTCAACACCACGTTGCGCACCATCGGCCGTCCCGACGAGCTGCGTGACCGACTCTTCACGAGGACTCTCACCACCAGAACCGTCACGGCGCTGCCCGATCCGCAGGCCGTGTTCGGGCCGGTGCAGGGTGTGGAGGGCTGGCGGGAGGACGGCCCCGGTGCCTATGTGCTCGAGGTGTCCGATGTCGCGGCGACGGCACCTGAGGTCACCAGGGCACTCGTCGGTGCCGGTGCCGACGTGCTCTCTCTCACGGAATCCCATCACTCGCTCGAGGACGTCTACCTCCAGTTCGTCGAGGGAAGCGGCCAGGAGTCGTCCCCGTGAGGATCAGCAGGCGACGCGTCAGGGCGATCCTCCACAAGGAGCTTCGAGACCTCCGTCGTAGTGGCAACGTGGTCTACGCCATGGTGGTCCTGCCGCTTGTCTTCCTCCTCCAGCCGGTGATCCAGGTCTTCACGATCCCGTCGAGCGGCTCCTCGACGCTGCACGACGAGCACACCCTGATCTACATGCTCGCCATCCCGGCACTCGTGCCGGCGGCGTTGGCCGCTTACTCGATCGTCGGCGAGCGCGTGCAGGGAACGCTCGAGCCTTTGTTGTCGACTCCCGTCCAGCAGAAGGAGCTCATCCTCGGCAAGGCCCTCGCCGTGTTCCTGCCGTCGATAGTCGTCGCTTACGGCGTGTTCGCGTTCTTCATCGCCATCGTGGAGCTATTCGCCGCCCCCGGTGTGGCCTCGGGCATTGTTCAGGCCCCGGACGTTGTGGCCCAGGTGCTGTTCACCCCGCTCCTGGTCACCTGGTCGATCTGGGTGGGAATGGCCATCTCGGCCCGATCAAGCGATCTCCGCACGGCCGGCCAGGTCTCCATACTGGCGAGCCTTCCTACGGTGGCCATCACCACACTCATCGCCTTCAACGTGATCCCGGCAAGCCTCCGCGTGGCCCTCGCATTCGGGATCGGACTGCTCGTACTCGACCGTCTCGGCTGGCGGGTTGCGTCCTCACTGTTCGACCGTGAACGACTCATCACCACCACGAAGTAGATTCGGATGCGGGGCTCAACGACGGATGGGGCACGAGGGTGGCCGGGACGTGCACTGGAGGAACCCGGGCTGCCCAGTTTCATGGACCTCACCTCCACGCCATCCGCAGCGGATCTGTACGACCGAACGATGGCAGGTGCGCGGGCAGGGAGGAGGCGGTCACGGTACTCGATCTGGTCGGATCGTCGTCGTGATGATCGCCGTCAGTCCTGCCAGCGCCGGAACAGCTCGGTGAACTCCTCGAGGGCCTCGGGGGACAGATCCTCGGCCCGGAGGGTTCCGGTGGCGGCGATGGTGGCCCGCATCTGGTCGAGGTAGGCCGTGCAGTTGGGGCAGCCGCGCAGGTGACCGTCGAAGCGCTTGCGCTCGGAGCGGGACAGGGAGCCTTCGAGGTACTCGGTGATCAGCTCCACCACCTGCTGGCAGGCCAGATCGGGGGGACGACGGAGGAGGTGCATCACCGCCCCCTCACCGCGAGCTCGTCCTCCAACAGGGACCGCAGTCGGCTGCGCCCCCGGTGGAGGAGGACCCGCTGATTGCCCTCGGTCACGCCGAGCGCCTGGCACACGTCCCCGCTGGTCAGGCCGGCCACGTCGCGCAGCACCACGATCTCCCGCTGACGGGGCGGCAGCTCGTCCAGAGCCGTCCGCAGCGCCGGGGACCAGGTGGCGGCCACCAGGCGGTTGTCGGCGTCGGTCTCCCAGCGCTCCAGGGGCTCGGCCCACGCCCCACCGGCCGTGAACCGGGAGGGGTCGACCGCCGGCTCGACGTCGGCCATGGGCTGGGTGCGGTGCTCCCGCCCGCCGGCGGTGCGGGCCCGGTTGATGAGGATGCGGAAGAGCCAGGTCTTGAACGAGGAGCGGCCCTCGAACCGGTCGACGCCCCGCACCACGCCCATCCAGGTCTCCTGGACCGCCTCCTCGGCGACGGCCTCGCTTGGTACGTAGCCCCGGGCCACCCGGAGCATGGAGCCGTGGTAGCGGTTGACCAGGGTCACGAACGCCGTCTCGTCCCCGGCTCGGACCCGGGCCAGGAGGTCGACGTCGGGGTCCACGGACCGCATCGTAGGGCCAACCGTCGGGGACCGGTGGGCACTCGATCGGTGGGGTTCGCCGGCCATGGTCGGATCATGGTCTTCCTGTTCGTGGGACGGAGGGACAGCCTTCAGTCGCCGCCCACCGGCCTACCGTTACACCTCGGTCTCACCCCCGTGCCCGGTCGCCTGGACGGCGACCGGGTCAGCGCTCGGCCACCGCCCGGTCGAGGGCGTCGGCGTCCGCCGCGGTCAGGAGCCGGTAGGGGGCGTCCTTGTCGGGACGCCACCACACCGGTTCGGATGCGCGCCATCCCTCGTTGCGCAGGACCCGCTTCAACACCTTGGTGGTGGCGGTCTCGGGGAGCTCGTCGGTCACCCGCACGTAGCGCGGCGCCCACTTGGTGCCCAGATCGGCCTCCCCGGCCAGGAAGGTCACGAATCCGACGGGGTCGAACGCCGCCCCGTCCCGGAGCAGGACGGTGGCCATCACCTGGTCTCCGACCACCGTGTCGGGCACGGCGTAGACCGAGGCCACCACCACGTCGGGGTGGCGCTGGAGGATCCCCTCGATGGGGGCGGCGGCGAAGTTCTCGCCGTCCACGCGCAGCCAGTCGAAGTCACGACCGCCGAAGTAGAAGAAGTCATCGTCGTCCCGGTAGGCCAGGTCGCCGGTCCAGTACCAGCCGTTGCGCACGCGGGACTGCTCGGCCGCGGCGTTGCGCCAGTAGCCCTCGAAGCCGGCCCCGCCGGCCTGATTGACCATCTCGCCGATGGCCTCCTCGGCGTTGAGGAGTCGACCGTGCTGGTCGAAGACCGCCCGCGGGCACTCCTCGCCGGTGTCGGGGTTGATGATGAGGGTCCCGGGCAGGGCCCGGCCCAGCGCCCCGCGGGGAGTGTCGGGGGTGCGGGACACCGAGGCACCACCCTCGGTCGAGCCGTAGGCGTCCTGCACGGTGCAGCCGAACCGCTCGGCGAACCGGGCCACGTCGGCTTCGGCCGCCTCGTTGCCGAACGCCCGGCGCAGGGTGTTGTCGCCGTCATCGGGCCGCTCCGGGGTGGCCAGGATGTAGGACAGGGGCTTGCCCACGTAGTTGAAATAGGTCACCCCGTACCGCCGCACGTCGGCCAGGAACTGCGAGGCACTGAACCGCTCCCGCAGGGCCACGGTGGCCCCGGCGGCCAGGGCCGGGGCCCACCCGGCCATCAGGGCGTTGGAGTGGAACAGGGGCATGGCCAGGTAGCACACGTCGTCCTCGGTCAGCTCGAACATCTGGGCCACGATGCCGCCGATGCGGGCCAGACGCCCCTGGCTGCACAGGCAGGCCTTGGGCGCGCCGGAGGTGCCCGAGGTGAACAGCAGGAGGCCGAGGGTCTCCTCGGTGACCGTCGTTCCCAGCGGGTCGGGGAGGGGGGCGCCCGACGCCCCGGCCACCAGGGTCCCGTAGGGAGAGGCCGCCGCCACGCCGTCGCCGCAGGCGTCGTCGATGACCAGGATCCGGTCCTCGGGGAGTGCGGCCCCGAGGTCGTACCCGTCGACCAGCGTCCGGTACCGGTCATCGGTGACCAGTAGTTGGCACTCGGTGTGGGACAGGTCGCGGGCCAGCTCGTCGCCCCGGTGGGTCGGGTTGCCCCCGACCAGCACCGCTCCGGCCAGGGCGGCCGCCCCCATCCAGAAGACGTACTCGGGGATGTTGTCGAGCAGCAGGGCCACGTGGAACGGACCGGGCCGGCGGAGCGACGCCAGGACGGCGGCCCGGTCGGACTGGGCCCGGACCACCTGGTCGTGGGTCCACGTGCGGTCGGCGAAGAGCAGGCCGGTCCGGTGGTCACCCTCCCGCCGGCGGATCAACTCGTCGATGGTCTGCATCGCTTCCCCCTGGTCTCCCCGCGCTGGTGCGGACTTCGCCCGGACATCCCCGGCGCCGTCCCCTGGACGTCCCGGTGTCGCCCGCGACAGTAGGGCAAACACCCTCTCGGTGGACGATCCAGGCACAAATCTGGAACACGTTGCAATTTATCAGAGCCCCGTGTTACCGTAAATCGCGCCCAGCGCGGAGCGAGAGGAGCACCACCGCATGGAGTTCGGAGTCTTTCTCAACGGCTACCTGCCCGGCATGGCCGCACACGATCCGACGTGTGAGCACGAGATGTTCAGGCGGGAGATGGCCTACGTCGTCGAGGCCGACAAGTACAACTGGAAGTACGCCTGGATCGGTGAGCACCACTCCCTGACCGAGTACAGCCACATGTCGGCCCCCGAGGTGATCATGGGCTACCTGGCCCACGCCACCGAGCGCATCCACATCGGCACCGGCATCATGAATCTCTCACCCAGAGTGAACCATCCGGTGCGCTCGGCCGAACGGGTGGCCATGCTCGACCACGTGACGGAGGGCCGGTTCGAGTGGGGGACCGGGCGCGGAGCCGGGAGCCACGAGATCGCCACCTTCAACAATCTCGACAAGAACTCCACCAAGGCGGAGTGGAACGAGGTCATCCGCCAGATCCCCCGCATGTGGGAAGAGCAGGACTACATGTACGAGGGCGAGAGCTTCACCGTCCCGTACCCGCACAACATCCTGCCCAAGCCGTACCAGCGTCAGGGCCATCCGCCCATCTGGGTGGGCTGTGGCAACCCTGGCACCTTCACCCAGGCCGGCGAGCTGGGGATTGGGGCCATTGCCTTCAACTTCGAGCCCATCTACAACCTGAAGGGTCGGATCGACGCCTACAAGGAGGGCATCGCCAACTGCACCGAGCCCCTCGGGCAGTTCAAGAACGACAACGTGATGATGACCAACGCCGTCATCTGCCTGAACGACCGGAAGAAGGCCCGTGAGGTGGCCCTGCGCCGCGGCCGGGGCTACCTCTACTCCATGGTGTGCAACTACCACGACACCATCCCCCATCAAGAGGGGGTTCCGGTGTGGCCCGAGCGGCCCCACACGGTGTCGGACGAGGGCATGCTCGACGCGCTCATCGAGGGCGGCTGGATGCTGTGTGGCGAGCCCGACGAGGTGGCCGAGCAGGTGGCCAAGTACCAGACCGTCGGCTGCGATCAGTTGGTGTTCGGTCTGCCATCCGACTCGTTGATGGAGGACGAGGTCCACGAGATGCTCGAGGTGTTCGGCACCAAGGTCATCCCGCAGTTCGACTCCGACCCGTTGCACTCCACCACCCGGTACCGCCAGACGGCCCAGCCGAAGTACCAGACGTTCAACTTCCCCGTCCCGGACATCACGGTCGAGGAGTTGCCCACCAACGCCATGATCCAGCTGGACGGCAGTCGCACCCTGTAGGCGTCCACGCCTGGACGGGGTGATGAGGCCGGTCGGCCGGACGGAATCGCGGTGGTCAGCGCCGGGGTAGGAGGTCGACCCCGTATTCGGCGAACGTCGGGTCGACGGTGACAAGTGTCAGCCCCTCCAGGTGGGCCTGGGCGATGAGCATCCTGTCGAACGGGTCGCCGTGGTGGAGGGGAAGCGAACCTGCTGACAGCGCGTGCTCGACGGTGATGGCCAGTGGGTCGAAGCCGTGGCGGGCCAGTGCACCGGGGAGGTCGTCGGGAGCGTCCAATCGGCCGGCGGACCTCTTGACGGCGATCTCCCAAGCGGTGGCGGCGGAGATCACGACCTCGGTGGCCCGGTCAGCGATCCCCCGATGGGCCTCTGGGGGAAGTCGGGCGTCGTCCGCCAGCCACCAGAGCAGAATGTGGGTGTCCAGAAGCAGCTTCACTGGTCAGAGCCGGAGGGCCCGGAGAACGAAACATCGAACTCCGGCAGGGGATCGTCGAAGTCGTCGTGGATGTGCACCCTCCCCTCCCAACCACCGGGGCATCGGGGAGGGCGGTCCTCCTCGATGGGCACAATTCGGGCCACCACGGTTCCCGCTCTGGCAATGTCTATGTGAGCCACGTCGCCCGACTCGATCGACGCAACCAGCCGAGACAGGTTCGACTTGGCCTCATGCATGTTCACTCGCATGCAGCTATCTTAGCTACGTTAGCTAACTTCTCTGGGTATGCTCTGGACGCAGTTCCGCAACTCATCCTCAAGTAGACCGTTACAGATCGGACACTCTCGATACAGGGTCGAGGGTCTCAGGGTCCCCAGGCTGTGACCAGGTCATTCACCGTCGTCAGGGTGGTGATGAGCGGGTAGGTGTGCTGGAGGAGGGCACCGACGTACGACTGAGGGATGCCAGCCACCGTGTCACGGGGGACCACCACCCGGTAGCCGAGGTTGACCGCCTCGATGGCCAATCCCAGCACCCCCAGGTTCACCGAGACCCCGGTGGCCACCACCGTCTCCACGCCCAGGTTGCGCAACCAGGTGTCGAGATCGGTTCCGGTGAAGGGGGACACCCCGTGCAGCCGGGTCGAGACCAGGTCCCCGGGCTCGGGGCCGAGCTCGGGGATGAGCTCGGCGGCAGGTGTGCCCACCAGGAGGTGCTCGGGGTTGCGCACCATGGCGGCGATCAGCGAACAGTTGACGACCGAGCCGGCCCGGTCGGCCCGGAACTCCGCCGTGCAGTGGACCACCGGCACACCACGGTCACGGGCCACGGCCAGCAGGCGGGCCGTGTTGGGGACGACACCGACCTCGTGGGCCGCCGCCGCCAACTCGGGAAAGGAGCTGAGGTCCCCGATCACACCCCGCTGGATCTCCTGGGTCAGGACCGCACATCGGCCCGGGGCGGCCAGCTCGCTCAGGTCGACGGGCACCCGTGTGGCCTCACCGCTGAGGTGTCCGACGTCCGGCCCGAGGCACTGCCCACCGGACCTCGGGGCCCGGTGCCGCCACTCCCGCTCTTCAGAATCACTGACCCGATGCGGTGCGGACGCCTCCGCTGTCGGTCTCCTCGGGCACCTCGGCCACGATCTCGGCCGCCCAGCGGTAGTCGGGCTTGCCGCTGGGGGAGCGCACGATGGCCTCGACCACGTGGAGTTGGCGGGGCACCTTGTACCCGGCGATGGCGTCCCGGCAGTGGACCTGGATGTCCTCCAACGAGGGATGCTTGTCGGCCCGGGGCTGGATGATGGCCGCCACCCGCTGGCCCCAGCGCTCGTCGGGGGCGCCCACCACGATGGCGTCGAACACCTCAGGATGGGACCGGACCGCCGATTCGACCTCCTCGGGGAAGATCTTCTCGCCTCCGGAGTTGATGGAGACCGAGCCCCTCCCGAGCAGGGTGATCGAACCGTCGGCCTCGACGGTGGCGAAGTCACCGGGCATCACGTAGCGGATCCCGTCCACATAGATGAACACCTCGGCCGTCTTGACCGGGTCGTTGTAGTAGCCGACGGGGATGTCACCGAAGCGGGCGATCTTGCCGATGACCCCCGAGCCCGGTTCGACCACCTGCATGTCCTCGTCGAAGACCACGGTGTTCCCCAGCACCGAGACGGTGGGGCCGCTCTTCATGGCCGTGTTGTCCTTGCCCATGGTGACCATGCCGTTGTTGCCCGACTCGGACGAGCCGATGGCGTCGATGATCATGATGTTGGGAAGGTGTTTGAAGAACTCGTCCTTCACCGGGGCCGAGAACAGGGCGGCCGACGAGGTGATGGCGTACAGCGACGACAGGTCGTAGTCCGCCCCCGGGTCGTCCAACGCCTCGACCAGGGGCTTCCCCATGGCGTCACCGGTGATCATGATGGAGTTGGCCCCTTCCGTCTCCACCAGCTTCCACACCTCGTGGGGATCGAACTTGGGCACCAGGATGGTCCGGTTGCCCACGAAGCTCTGGCCCATGACCGACCACTGGGTGGCCCCGTGCATGAGCGGGGCGATGGGCAACAGAGTGACCTGGCCGGCCTGGCCCTTGGCCACCATCTCCTCGGGGTGCTGGATCCGGGTGTTGGTGTGGGGGTCGACACCGCCGCCCAAGGCGTAGAAGACGTCCTCGTGCCGCCACACCACCCCCTTGGGCAGGCCCGTGGTGCCGCCGGTGTACAGGATGTAGTGGTCGTCATTGGACCGGGGGGCGAAGTCCCGCTCTGGACTCCCCGACGCCATGGCCTCCTCGAACGGGACGGCCCCGGCGGGCAGGGGCTGGCCCGAGCCGTCGTCCACGGTGACCACCAGGCGGAGGTCGGGGAGCTCGGGCAGCAGGTCGGTGACCTGGGGGCCGTAGGCGGCCTGATGGACCAGGGCCACCAGGTCGGCGTTGGAGAAGAGATAGCTCAGCTCGTCCTTCACGTAGCGGTAGTTGATGTTGATCCACACCGCCCGCAGCTTGAAGACAGCCCAGGCCGTCTCCACCCACTCCACGCTGTTGAGGGAGTAGATGCCCACGTGGTCACCGGGGCCGACGCCGTGGGCGGCGAGGAAGTGGGCCAACCGGTTGGCCCGTGCCTCCATCTCGGCGAAGGTACGGCGCTCGCCGGCGGCCACCAGGTACTCGCGGTCACCGAAGGCGTCGACGGCCCCTTCGAACAGATCAGCCAGGTTGAACGTCATCGGCCAGTCAGTAGAACACGTTTCTATTGAGGCGGCAAGCAGCCTCGGGCCTGGGGAAGCAGCCCTGGGCGGGCCGGGCTTCTCCGGGTGCCGGCGGCCGGCCGCGCCCTTCAGTCGGTGATGTCGTGGGCGGTCAGGGTGGCCGGCCGGGCGATGGAGCGGCGGTCCGGGACGGCCGGTCCTGTCCCCGGCCCTGCCTCCCCGACGATCACGTCGGCGCCCAGGTCGGGCACGGCCCCGAGGGCGGCGCGGACCGACCGGGCCAGCCCCGGTCCGTCGAGTCCCAGTCGGGCCAGGATGCGGTCGGGCTTGTCCTGGGGGATGTAGGCGCGGGGGATGCCGAGCGAGACGATCGGCGGGGCCCCGTCCCGTGGGCAGGACTGGCGCACCGCGTCGGCCAGGAACATGCCGGCCCCGCCCTGGCGCACCCCGTCCTCGGCCGTGAGCACCACGCCGTGACGGGCCGCATCGGCCACCATGGCCGGGTCCGGGTCCGAGACCACACGCACATCCCAGATGGTGGCGTCGACACCCTCGACCTCGAGCTCCAGGGCCGCCTCCTCGGCGGCGGTGACCATCTTCCCCACGGCCAGGATGCATACCGAGCCGTCCCCGGTGCGCACCTTGCGGGCATTCCGACCCGATCCCACGATGCCCGGCGCCACCCACGGGGCCGGGGTCTTCGGGAAGCGGATCATGGAGGGTCCGTCGAGGGTGAGGGCCTCGGCCAGCATGACTTCGACCTCCTGGGCCGAGGAGGGGGCGAAGACCGTCATGCCGGGGATGGACAGACCGAGGGCCATGTCCAGCACCCCGTGGTGGCTGGCCCCGTCGTCCCCGGTGATGCCGGCCCGGTCGAGGACCAGGACCACGGGCAGTCGGTGCAGGCCGACATCCAGGTTGGCCTGGTCGAAGGCCCGGCTGAAGAACGTCGAGTAGACCGCCACCACCGGGCGCATGCCGGCCATGGCCATGCCGGCCGCCGCCGTTACGGCGTGCTGCTCGGCGATCCCCACGTCGACGAACCGGTCGGGGAACCGGGCCTCGAACGGGAGGAGCCCGGTCGGTCCGGGCATCGCCGCGGTGATGGCCACGATGCGGGGATCGGCCTCGGCGTGGCGCAACAGGGACCGGGTGAAGGCATCGGTGAAGGTGGTCACCGGCAGCACCGCTGCCACGCCGTCGTCGGCCGGGCCGGCGTCCGGGCCGGGAGCCCCAATCGGCGTCCGGTGCTCCGGGGAGCCACCGGCCGGGACGTCGGACCCGCCCACCTCCCCGCGGGCGTCGACGGGCTCGACGGGGGCCACGGAGACCTTCACGTCGTGCAGGCGTTGGACGTCGTCGTCCTCGGCCGGCGCATAGCCGCGGCCCTTCTGGGTCATCACGTGGACCACGATGGGACCGGGCCACTCCGAGGCGTTGGCCAGTGCCTGCTCGACCCCGGCCACGTCGTGGCCGTCGATGGGCCCTGCGTAGCGGATGCCCAGGGCCTCGAAGAAGGTGTGGGGCGTGACCACCTCTCGCAGGGCGCTGGTCAGGCCGTGGACTCCGGAGTAGGCCAGGTCCCCGACGCCGGGGATCTCGCGGATGAGGTGGCGGATCCGCTGACGGGCCTGGACGTAGGCCGGGTTGAGACGAAGGTGGGTCAGGCCGAGCGAGAGCCGGGACACGGTGGGGGCATAGGAGCGACCGTTGTCGTTGAGCACGATGACCACCGGGGTGCCCGAGTGGCCGAGGTTGTTCAGGGCCTCGTAGGCCATCCCGCCGGTCAGCGCCCCGTCGCCCACCACCGCCACCACCCGGCGCTGGCTGCCCTGGAGCTGGAAGGCGCTGGCCAGTCCGTGGGCGTAGCTGAGGATGGTCGAGGCGTGGCTGTTCTCCACCCAGTCGTGCTCGGACTCGGTCCGGTTGGGATAGCCGGAGAGTCCGTCGGCCTGGCGGAGTTGGGGGAACGAGTCGCGTCGACCGGTGACCAGCTTGTGCACGTAGGCCTGGTGGCCGGTGTCCCACAGGAGGACGTCGCGTGGGGAGTCGAAGGTGCGGTGGAGGGCCAGGGTCAACTCGACGACGCCCAGGTTGGACCCCAGGTGTCCGCCGGTGGCCGTGACGGCGGCGACGATGAATTCCCGGATCTCGGCGGACAGGGTGGCCAACTCCTCGGGGCTGAGGGTGCGGAGGTCGGCGGGGCTGTCGATGTGTTCGAGGATCATGGGCGTGTGGTACTTCCTATCCGACGAGGCTACCAGCGCGTCGCCCCGGTCCTGTTGTCCCCGAGAACGGGGCGGACCGCTCCCGTGGGTCCCGCCAGGGTGATCCTCGACCCGTTCCCGGTTCGGATGCAGACTGTGGGCCAGGAGGCCGACGCAGAGGGCCGACGCAGGAGGCCGACCCGAGCGGCCGGGCGTCGGCCACCGTGGGGTGGGGCCGACCCCGTTCCACCAGGAGGAGAGACGATGCAAGCTGAGATCAAAGGGTCGACCATGCCGCTGTTGGAGATGATCCTCGAGAGCGGGGAGTCGCTCATCTCCAGCCACGGGGAGCTCTCGTGGATGTCGGCCAATGTGCAGCTCACCCAGACCACGTCCACCGGGGGCCAGAAGGGGTTCATGAGCGGCCTGAAGCGGGCGGTGGGTGGCGGTGGGCTCTTCCTGACCAAGTACGAGGCCCAGGGGGGCCAGGGAATGCTGGCCTTCGCCGCCAAACTCCCGGGCCGGATCTTCGAGATCGCCATCGGACCGGGGCAGGGCTACCTCGTCCACCGGCACGGTTGGGTGTGCGGCACCGACGGCGTGCTCCCCACCATCGGCATGCAGCAGTCGTTCCGCGGGGGCCTCTACGGCGGCGACGGCTTCATCCTGCAGCGGCTGGAGGGCCAGGGCCGGGCATGGATCGAGCTCTCCGGAGAGATCACCACCTACGAGCTGGTGGACGGGCAGTCCCTCCTGGTGCACCCGGGCCACGTCGGGCTGTTCGAGGACATGGTCAAATTCAGCATCACCCGGTTGGCCGGCATCAAGAACAAGGCCTTCGGCGGAGACGGGTTCCACCTGGTGTCGCTCACCGGCCCGGGCCGGGTGTGGCTCCAGAGCATGCCCGTGGCCGTGCTGGCCCAGGCCATCGAGCCCTACCTCAATCATGACGACCATCACGAGGCGGTCGACGCCGGGGTCGGTGGGGTGCTCGGCGGCATCATCGGCAAGAACCTCTAGCGGTTCGGCCCCCGGGCGGGCGCCCCGGCAGTTGGTCCGGCAGTTGGTCCGGCCCGCGGGAGGTCCCCCGCCTGACGGACCGTCAGCTAGGTTCGTGGGCTGCCGGTCGCCGACCGGCCGAGGACGTCGACGATGTGGCCGGGGAAGCCACGGGAGGGGGACAGCGGTGGTCGATCACCACCCCGACGACGAGTTCCACCCGTCCGACCCGGCCGACCCGTTCTGGACCGAGACCTGCTGGTTCACGTTCACCGTGCCCGAGCGTCGACTGTCCGGCCAGTTCTATCCGTTCTTCCGCACCAACCAGGGTGTCCTGTCCGGCGGGGCCTTCTTCTGGGACGACACCGGCCACACCCCGGCCGACATCCTCCACGCCCGGCACTTCTGGCACCTCCCCATCCCGGACCAGCCCCTGTCGGACATTCACCTGCCCAATGGGGTCAGCTACCGGTGCGTCGAGCCGCTCCGCCGCTACGAGCTGGCCTACCGGGACCCCGATGCCGGACCGGGCGAGGACGATGGCGTGCGGGCCGACCTCACCTTCACGGCCATCGCCCGACCCAACTACCTCGGGGAGTCGCACCTCGACCAGCCCGGTCGCTACCAGGGCACCATCGTCCTCGACGGGGAGGAGATCGCCGTCGACTCCTACGGGTTCCGTGACCGCTCATGGGGTCCGCGGTCGCAGTTCGGCCGGGGAATCCACGGCACCCCGGCCCGCCGCGGGGGCTACAGCTACGCCACGGCGTCGGACGGCCACGCCTTCCACGCCATCACCATGGATTTCAGCGGGGACGTGGGCGGAGACGCCGGGAGCGCCAGCCTGGCCATCCACGGCTACCTGCTGCGGGACGGGGAGTGGTCCAAGGTGGCCTCGGGGAGCCGACAGGTCTTGGAGCGGGACCCGGATACCGCCTATCCCACGGCGGTGGCCCTCGACCTGGTCGACGAGCTGGGCCGGGGCCTCCATGCCGAGGGACGGTGCCTGAACGGCCTGGGCCTGTTCCTCAACCCCAACCTCTACTCGGTCAACTGCCTGACCGAATGGACCTTCGACGGCAACACGGCCTACGGCGAGGACCACGACAACTGGAGCGCCGCCGGGATCCGGGAGTTCCTCCGGTCCCGGCAGGCCACGCCTTCGACGTGAACCGACCAATCCGAACCCGACCCATCGAGGTGGACCACCCATGACCATGACCGACGGACCGAGCAGCGAGCGACCCAAGACGTCGACCCGCGACTACGAACAGCTCCGGCGCCAACTGGAGACCTGGCTGCAGGACCGGGTACCGGGATCCACCGTCTCCGAGCTCATCGTGCCCGAGTCGAACGGCATGTCCTCCGAGACCGTCCTGTTCGACCTGGCCGTACCGGGAGAGCCCGAGCCTCGCGCCCTGGTGGCCCGCATCGCCCCGGACCCGGCCGCCGACCCCGTCTTCCAGACCTACGACATGGAGCGCCAGTTCCTGACCATGCAGATGGTGGCTGAGCACACCGACGTCCCCGTGCCCACCGTGCTGTGGCTGGAGAACGGCACCGACGTCATCGGGGTGCCGTTCTTCGTCATGGAGCGCGTGGAGGGCATCGTGCCTCCCGACGTCCTCCCCTATACCTTCGGGGACAACTGGTTCTTCGAGGCCGACCTGGCCGACCAGCAGCGGCTGGAGCGCACTGCGGTGGAGGCCCTGGCCGCCCTGCACGCCCTGACCGTTGAAGGACCGGCCGCCTTCCTGGCCGGACCGGACGACGGAGCCAGTCCGCTCCGGCACCACGTGCGCGAGATGCGGGCCTACTACGACTGGGTGGCCGCCGACGGGGTCAGCTCCCCCCTCATCGAGCGGGGCTTCGAGTGGTTGGAGGAACACTGGCCCGGCAACGAGGACGACGCCGTGTTCAGCTGGGGCGACGCCCGGGTGGGCAACATGATGTTCGTCGACTTCGAGCCGGTGGCCGTCCTGGACTGGGAGATGGCCTCGGTGGGGCCCCGCGAGATCGACATCGGTTGGATGATCTACATCCACCGGTTCTTCCAGGACCTGGTGGAGGACCTCGGACTCCCGGGCATGCCCCACATCCTGCGCCGGGACACGGTGGCCGAGCTGTACGAGTCGGTCACCGGCTACCGACCGAGGGACCTCGACTTCTACACGGCGTACGCCGCCCTGCGCCACGGCATCGTGATGTTCCGGATCACCCGGCGCTCCATCCGCTTCGGCGAGGCCGAGATGCCCGAGGACCCCGACCACGCCATCCTCCACCACGCCCATCTGGCCCGGATGCTGGACGGGGTCTACTGGGACGAGGTGAAGTCCTGACGGACGGCGTCGACCCCATCCCCGGCGCCGACGGTGATCTCCCGCCGTGCCGTCGGCCCTCAGCGGACGTTGGTCAAGAAGGCGTCCCGGTCGACGATCACCCGGATCAGCTTGCCCGCCGCCACCAGGCCGGAGCTTTCGGACACGGACAGGGTGAAGACCAGGCGTCGTCCCTCGATCCGGTCCAGCGTGGCCTCGGCCCACACCGTCCCGCCCACGCCCACCGGCACCAGGTGGTCGAACTGCAGGCGCTTGGCCACCGAGGTGCAGTTGTCGGGGAGCTCGCCGTCGATGGCCTTGCAGCTGGCCTCTTCGCACAGGGCCACCAGCCGGGGCGTGGCCAGGACCGGGACCGTTCCCGAGCGGAAGGCCTCGGCCGTGTCGTTGTTCGTGACCAGCAGTTCGATTCGGGCCGACAGACCGGTATGCGGAGCCACGCCGGTACGATACGTGACACAGCAGGCATCGGCCACCTAGCGCCGAGCGGTGTAGCGAGGAGGCTGTGGTGATCGATTCCCCTGTACTCGAGCGGGTGCTCGGCGAGGCCCTGCGTCACGGTGGCGACTTCGCCGAGGTGTTCGCCGAGGACCGGTCGACCTCATCGGCGCTGCTGGACGACGGGAGGGTGGAAGAGTTGTCCTCCGGGCGCGAGCGGGGTGCGGGCATCCGGGTCGTCTCGGGGGACACCACCGGATTCGCCCACACCGCCGACCTGTCCGAGGCCGGACTCATGCGAGCGGCCGAGGCGGCATCGGCCGTGGCCCGGACCGGCGGAGGCGGGACCGCCGCCGTGGCCGTGGGGCCCCTCCGGACGGGGGGATCTGCAGGCAGGTAGGGCCGGTGAGGACCCGACGTCCCTGGCCCTGGCCTCCAAGGGCGACAGCCTCGAGCTGCTGCGTCGGGCCGACGAGGCGGCGCGGGCTGCCGACGGAGCCATCACCCAGGTACAGGCGGGGTGCGGGGGGTCCCGGCGCCGGGTGCTCATTGCCAACTCCGAGGGGCTCTACGCCCGCGACGAGCAGGCCCGCACCCGGTTCTCGGTGTCGTGCGTGGCCTCGGGGGACACCGGGCTCCAGACCGGGTTCGAGACGGCGGCCCAGACGCTGGGGTTCGAGCTGTTCGACGAGGTCTCGGTGGAGGAGCTGGCCCACCTGGCCGCCAACCGGGCCGTGTCCAAGCTGTCGGCCCGCCCGGCGCCTTCCGGCGAGCTGCCCGTGGTCCTGGCCGGGGGGAGCGGTGGCATCCTGTTCCACGAGGCCTGCGGTCACGGCCTCGAGGCCGACCACATCGTGAAGGACGCCTCGGTCTACACCGGCATGGTGGGCCAGCAGGTGGCCAGCCCGCTGGTGACCCTGGTCGACGACGGCACGGTCGGCTCCGAGTGGGGCACCTTCCAGGTGGACGACGAGGGCCGACCGGCCCAGCGGAACGTCCTCATCGATCAGGGCATCCTGACCGACTACCTCTGGGACTACCTGCGGGCCCGGAAGGAGGGCCGCGTCTCCTCGGGCAACGGCCGTCGCCAGACCTACCAGCACCTGCCCATGGTGCGGATGACCAACACCTTCCTCCTGCCCGGGAGCGAGGACGCCGACGAGATCGTGGCCCAGACGCCCAAGGGGGTCTACGTGGCCAAGCTGGGCGGCGGCCAGGTCAACACCACCACCGGCGACTTCGTCTTCGGTACCACCGAGGCCTATCTCATCGAGGGGGGCAAGATCACCGAGCCGCTTGCGCGACGCCAACCTCATCGGCAACGGCCCCGAGATCCTCAAGCGGATCGACGCCGTGGCCACGGATTTCGCCATGACGCCGGGTACCTGCGGCAAGGATGGCCAGAGCGTCCCGGTGGGGTGCGGACAGGCCACCATGCGCCTGACCGGGGTGACCATCGGAGGGACGGCCGAGTGAGCGCCGTCACCGACACCGCGACCACCCCCGCCGACGGGAGCGGGACCGACGACCTCGTGGCCGTGGCCGAGCGGGTGGCCGGATGGGCCCGCTCCGGCGAGGAGCTCGAGGTCTACGTGGCCCGGGGCGATGAGACCGACATCCGGGCCTACGGCGGTGAGGTGGAGTCCCTGACCTCGGCCACCTCGGCCGGTATCGGGATCCGGGTGGTCGTGGACCACAAGCTGGGGTTCGCCTGGGCCGGCTCCCTGGACCACTCGGTCCTGGAGGAGACCCTGGCCGAGGCCCGGGACAACGCCACCTACGCCACCCCCGACGAGCATGTGCAGTTGGCCGTACCCGACGGCGTGGCCGCGGTGCCCGTCGACCTGTGGGACGGCGGACTGGTCTCGGTGCCCACCACCGAGAAGGTGGCCCTGGCCCTGGCCCTCGAGGCCCAGGCCCGCGCCGCCGATCCGCGGATCCGCCAGGTGGACCACGCCGACTATGGCGACGCCGCTGTGGAGGTGGCCCTGGTCTCCACCACCGGGATCCGCTCGTCGAGCCGCAAGACGTCGGGCTACATCTCGGTCGGGGTCATCGCCGGCGAGGGTGAGGCCAGCCAGACCGGCAGCGGCTTCAGTGTGGACCGCGGGTTCGCCGGGCTCGACCCGGACCAGGCCACCTCCGACGCCGTGACTCGTGCGGTGCGGATGCTCGGGGCCACCAAGGGCCCATCGGGCCGCTCGGCCGTGGTGTTCGACCGACGGGCGGCCACCACGCTGCTGTCCGTCGTGTCCTCGGCCCTGTCCGGGGAGGCGGTGGCCAAGGGCCGGTCCTTCTTCGCCGGGCGCATCGGGGAGGTGGTCGGTGACGTCGGGCTGACCCTGGTGGACGACCCCACCGACCCGAGGGCCTATGCCGCGGCGGCCTACGATGCCGAGGGCCTGGCCTGCCGCCGCAACGTCCTCATCGACCAGGGCGTCCTGCGGGCGTTTCTCTACGACACCGTCTCGGCGTCGAGGGCCGGCGTGGCCTCGACCGGTTCGGCGGTCCGGGGTGGCTTCGCCGGGACCCCGGGTCCGGGGTGTCGGGCCCTCACGCTGGCGCCGGGCCCCGAGGGCTACGACGAAGATGGCGTGCTGGCCGCGGTGGGGGAGGGCCTGTTCGTGCAGTCCATGA
This sequence comes from uncultured Acidimicrobiaceae bacterium, assembly GCA_963737625.1. GTDB lineage: Bacteria > Actinomycetota > Acidimicrobiia > Acidimicrobiales > RAAP-2 > Bog-756. Next base: position 1,817,962 of record CAVTTK010000002.1, on the reverse strand, counting down.
CCGGGGTCCATTCCGGGGTCAACCCGATCAGCGGCGACTTCTCGGTGGGGGCGGAGGGCCTGATGATCCGGGACGGCCGTCTGGCCGAACCGGTCCGGGAGATCACCGTGGCCTCCACACTCCAGCGGATCCTGCAGTCACTGCTGGCCGTGGGGGGCGACGTCGAGTGGCTGCCCGGTATCGCCGCCGGCCAGACCCTGGCCGTCGGGGACATGCAGATCAGCGGGGTCTAGTCGCACCACCGACCAGGTTCGTGGATCCTGGCGTCGGCGCCGTTCCCGACCTGTGGTTCCCGGCGGTCAGTGGAGGGCGGCCGTGGCCTTGGTGCAGGCGTCCAGCGCGCTCGGTGTCGACGTGTAGTAGATGGATCCGTCGATGGCCAGTGAGTACGGCCCTGCATTGGCAGCCGTGGGCGTGCCTCCGGTCCACAGGGGCGGAGCGGTAGCTGACGCAGCCGCCGCGGTACCCGATCCCGACGCTGACGTCGACGATGCGGCGCCGGTACCGTAGGTGAGCACGAAGGTCTGGATCACGAACAGCCGGGGGAAGCCGTCGAGGTCGTTGATGAAGGCGGTGATCTGGCCGTAGTTGCCGGTGACGGCGAGGGTGGTCGGCACCGCCACCACACCGGCCGGAGTGGAGCTGGCGCTCCCGGTGGTGGGTGCGGTCTGCGCCGTGGTGGCCGGAGCGAAGCCGCTGAACTGAGTCAGAGACACACCCGAGCCCGCTACCAGACCGTTGAACTGGTTCTCGAACGAGGACTCCTCGGCATCGACATCGGTCGGGCTCTGGACGCTCGGGATCTGGGTGGCGATCTTCTGCAGGTCGGCGCAGCTGGACGACAGCTTCTGCTGTTCCGACTTGAGCGACGCCAGCTTGGCCTCCAGCGTGGTCTGTTGGTTCTGCAGGGTGGTCTCCTTCGTCTGAAGACTCGAGAGCTTGGAGTTCTGGGGCGAGATGAGGACCGCCCAGACCAACAGCGCTACCACCAGTGTTGCCACCCCCATGAGCAGGGGAACCCGGTACTCGCGGACTTCGTTCATTTCAGGCTCGCATTCTTGGAGAGACTGGCGTTCGGAGTGATGGAGATGGTGAAGGGGAACGAGATGGTCCCGTCGGTGTTGGCCGTCGTCGCACCCTGCAGCGGGTTGGCGAACAGCGTTGACGAGGACACGGCATTGATCCACGCCTCGGAGATGGACAGGCTCGGCCCCGGTCCGGTTACCGCTAGCTGCACGGTCCCGATGGCCGCCGACTGGGTGGCACTGGAGGCGCTGGTGGACGTGGAGCCGGTCGAGGTGGTGGTGGCCCCGGTGGACGGCGTGGTCGACGTGGACACCGCGGCGCCGTCGAACGCCTGCACTTCGGCCCCCGACGGGGTGATGCCCACCAGGTTGCTGAACACCAGCGGCCAGTCGATGGCCGTGTCGAGCACCGAGGCCCGTCGCTGCACCCCGGCCGAGTAGGCGTTGTTGGCCGCCACCACCAGGTCGTACTTGGGCACCTGGGCGTTGAGAGTGGTGATCTGGCTCTGCAGGGCGTCCACGTTGTTCTGTGCGTTGTGGACCTGCAGGAACTTCCAGGCACCGAAGGCCAGCAGCAGGACGACCACGGCGACGCAGCCGACGAGGGTGCGCTCCTGGATCCGCTTCATCCGGGTGCGCTTGGCCACCTCGGGCGGGAGCAGGTTGAACTTCTTCACCGTCTTGTCCGGCTCGGCCAGAGCCAATCCGATCGGCGTCGACAGCACCGGTCCGACCTCGTTCATCTGCGCTGCGGTGAGATCGAGCTTCGAGGTGTTGAGTCGAGCCAGGGGCGACACCGGCAGCACCGGGAGGTGGATCTGGTCTTCCAGCATGGGCAGGAGTCCGTAGAGGGACGAGCCCCCGCCGGTCACCAGGACCCGGGATACGGGAAGCCGGCCGGGCAGCGAGGCGAAGTACTGGATGGAGTTCCGGATCTCCCCGACCAGCTCGGCCATGCTGGCCTGAGCGGCCCGTTGGGCCGTCTGCAGCTGGGGCGACTCCTCGCCGAGGCGACGCTTCATGCCCTCGGCGTCCGACAGGGGGATGTCCAGGGCGCCGGAGATGGCCGCCGTGGTGGCATTCCCCCCCGAGCCGATGGTGCGGACGAACTGGGGACGACCGTTCTGGTGGACGACCACCACGGTGAGGCCGGCGCCCACCGAGACGATGGCCTCGGGCTGGTCGGACTCCTCGTGGCCGCCGATGGCCCGTACCAGGGCCGAGGAGATGAGGTCCACGCCCACCACGGTGAGGCCGGCCTTCTCGACGGTGTCGATCACGCCGTTCACCAGATCGGTGTGGGCCGCGGCGACCAGCACCCGACGCATCTTGTCCCCTTCGGGCGACGTGTAGTCGGCCAGGATCTGGGAGGAGAGGATGGTCTGGTCGGGGGGGAACGGGATGACCTCTTCGGATTGGAAGCGGACGGCGCTGTCGACCTCGTTGTCCGGCACGAAGGGAAGGTCGAGCTCCCGGGTGATGGCCCGGAGCCCGGCGATGCCGACGATGACGGTCGAGCTGGAGAACTGTCCGTTCTCCCACAGCTTCTTGATGGCCTCGGAGACCGATGAGCCGTCGCGGATCTCACCGTCGACCAGCGAACCGGGGGGCAGGCCCACCTGGCCGTAGGTCAGCAGGACCGGCTGGGAATGACTGATGTCGATCTCGGCGGCGCGCACGGCACTGGTGCCGATGTCGAGTCCTACTACGAGCTGGGCCATGTCAGCGCTCCCCTGCGTTCAGATGGCGTACGTCACGACGATGGTCCGCACGGCCAGTGGTGTCCGTCGGCACATCCCGGGTCGGCCCGGGATGTGAGCCTCGACTGGCCTCCGTCACGATGTTCACGCTTGGTTCTCCGGTCCTTCTGCGAGCACCCCCGGGGGGTGATCGGTGGTTTGGCCGGTGCCCGAGTGCAAGGACACCAGACTGTACGAAGATCTATCGGACAAAACGGTTGGCAGCTTGAGGCACTCTGTAACTCGTCGGCGGGCGCCCACCGACCGGTCCTCGAGCACTGTGGGCCGCCTGGGGCCGCGTGGCCTCCGGGACAGGTGGGGGAGAGCCTGAGCGCCACGTGGGGTTCGGTGTAGGCCGGGGCCTGCCTCACGCGGGCAGATCGGTGATCGGCGAGAGCCGGTGCGCCTGGAGGTCAGCGGGCTCGGACGCCGCGCCTGGTCAATCCGGTCGTCGGGGTACCGCTACACGAAGGTGTTGGCGAACTGCCCGGTCTGCATGATGCCCTTGCGTTCGAGCATCACCTTGAGGTCGTGTGGATTGGTGGCTGTGGCCATGGCCTCATCGAGATCGATGGTCGAGGTGGTGAGCAGGGTGACCAGCGACTGGTCGAAGGTCTGCATGCCGTAGTACTCACCGTCGGCCACGATGCCCTCGATGTCACCCGTCATCAGCGGATCGATGATGGCCTGCTGGATGCGCCCGTTGACCACCAACATCTCGATGGCCGGCACCCGGCCCTTCCCGTCGGCGGTGGGAATCAGGCGCTGGCAGATGATCCCCTTCAACGAGCCGGCCAGGCTCACCCGGGTCTGCGTCTGCTGGTGAGGGGGGAAGAAGTCGACGATGCGGTTGATGGTCTCGGTGGCGTTGATGGTGTGGAGCGTGGAGAAGACCAGGTGGCCGGTCTCGGCCGCGGTGAGGGCGGCGGACACCGTCTCCTGGTCCCGCATCTCGCCCACCAGGATGACATCGGGGTCCTGTCGCAGGACCACCCGCATGGCGGACGAGAACGAGTCGGTGTCGAAGCCCACCTCCCGCTGGTCGATATCGGCCAGGTCGTCGGTGTGGAGGTACTCCACCGGATCCTCGATGGTCACCACGTGGCACGAACGGTTGTGGTTGATGTGGTCGATCATGGCCGCCAGGGTCGTGGTCTTGCCTGAACCGGTGGGACCGGTGACCAGTACCAGGCCCCGCATCTCCTCGGCCAGCCGGGTCACCACTTCGGGTAGGCCCAACTCGTCGACGGTCGCCGCATTGGCTCGGACCCGGCGCATGGCCAGGGCCACGGAGCCGCGCTGGAAGTAGGCGTTGACCCGGAAGCGCCCCGTGCCCTGCAGGCCGTAGGCGAAGTCCACCTCTCGCTTCTCGCGGAAGATCTCCAGGATGGCCGGCGGCATCATCGACTCGGCGATGAAGAGCGTCTCGTCCGGGGTGAACCGGGGCTCGTCATCCATCGTCCGCAGCGCTCCCGCCAACCGCATTCGCGGTGGTGAGCCTGCCTTGATATGGAGGTCGGAGCCATCCAGGTCGGATAGCATTATCAGTAATCTGTCGAGATCTGATGTATCCACGTTCGTTAGTTTACGAGCCAAAAGATCCATTTGGCCAGCACAAATTCAAAATTATTTGTCTCTCAAGTATGAGAGAAAGATGGTCGATGCTCCAGGGTTAGATCGACGTTGAAGCGATCTATGGCGTCCTATCCTTTGCCGGTGATTTGGCCGTCTTCGTCGGCGCCGACGGGCCAGGGGACTTGGTGGTGGATTCCTTCGGCGACGCCTTGGACGAGCCGTCGCCCGAGGGGGTGGCTGCAGGGGTGGCACCGTCCGACCCCGAGCCGTCGGATCCGGACTTGTCCGATCCTGAGCCGTCCGACCCCGAGCTGTCCGATCCGGTTGACTCCGTCGAGGAGCCGTCGGTCGCGGCCGCCTTGGCCGCGCCGCCGGAGCGGCTGTCCGTCTTGTAGAAGCCGCTGCCCTTGAACACGATCCCCACGTTGCCGAAGACCTTCCGGACCGGGGAGCCGCAGGTGGGGCAGGCCGTCAGCGCATCATCGTGGAACGACTGGACGACGTCGAAGTTCTTCTCGCAGCTGTCGCAGCGATACTCATAGGTGGGCAACTGGGCGTTCCTCTCGATCCAAGCCTGGGTCAGGTTGGCAGTCTACTTGAGAGAGTGCCAATGCCGACCTGGGGCCCCGGCGTCCCGTACACTGGGTGGGTGAACGACGGCCTCGCCCCATGACCGACCGCAGCCTCAGCCACCTGGATCCCTTCAGCGGGACCCGGATGGTGGACGTTTCGCCCAAGGAGGCGACCCACCGCCGTGCCCTGGCTCGGTGCCAGGTGGCGATGAAGCCGGAGACGACGGCCAAGGTGGCCAACAACGCCATCACCAAGGGCGATGTCCTGGCCGCAGCCCGGGTAGCCGGTATCCAGGCGGCCAAGCGGACCGCGGACCTCGTGCCCATGTGCCATCCGCTCCTGGTCGGTGCGGTGCACGTGGACTTCACCATCGGCGACGACTATGTCGAGGTGGAAGCCAAGGTCGAAGCAGTCGACCGGACCGGCGTGGAGATGGAGGCCATGACGGCCTGTGCCATCGCCGCGCTCACCGTCTACGACATGTGCAAGACCACCGACCGGACCATGAGCATCGGCCAACTCATGTTGTGGGAGAAGACCGGCGGTAGTTCCGGCGTGTGGAAGCGGGACCCCCTGGCCTGAATGCTGGATCCGTCGCCGCCAGTGCGCCCACGCCACAGAGGCCGCTGACGGGCGGCCCCACCACTAACGGCTGAGCTTCCAGAGGTGCTTCTTCGACCTGTTCCCTTTGGCCCGCGCCGACGTGTTGAAGAAGTCGGGAGCCATCGGTGAGCCGTTGAACGAGAGCGCCATGGCCAGGGCCACGTCGAGTTCCGGTACCGGCCGGGGTTTTGACGCCTTCTCGGACACCGCCGAGCCCTCCCTGTTCCCTTCGGCTCGCCCGTCATCCTCCCCCAAGGCCAGGATGTCGTTGGCCATGGCCGCGCTGGCGGCGAAGTCGGCTCGTTGCCGGGGTGGAGGAGGCGGCGGCGGAGGGGGAGGCGGAGGCGGAGGGCGCGTTCATGGTCTCCGCCGTCGGCATCGGGGTCGGGAAGGTCATGTCGTTCGAGTTCATGGGATCGTCGTCGTTCCTGAGGAGAGGTATGCGACTCGATGTGGCACCGCCGACCACTCGATGGGGTCCTCCCACAAGATTACCGGCTGGAAGTGAATTTCCGACAGGGGCAAACCGAACAATTTCGTGAGGAAGCGGCGCCGGGTCCGACCCGGCCCGAACTCAGCCCCGGACGGCCGATCGGAGGTCCCGCAAGGAGAGCTCCGACGTGGCTTCGCCACCACACTGCGAACAGTGTTCGACGTGCCTCCAGCTGCGGAGCAGCCGGGTACCCTCCGGATTCAGCAACACCACGAACGACTCCGACAGCGGATCGATCTCCACGCCGTAGCACGCCTGCCATTCGGTGGAGGCAGTTGTGTGATGGTCCGAGCCCTTGACCAGGCGACGGAACCGCGACTGGTCCATGTCGATGATCCAGGTGCTGTGGCACGACTCGATGACGATCTGTTCCACTTGGTCAGTATCCCATAATTTGAGGAGAATCCTGTGGTGATTTCATGTCGGTTCAGTGACAGTTGCTCACCGGTTCGAGGATGCGTGGCGCCGCCGGCGGGCCGTCTGGACCCTACCGCACGCGCATCCCCGTCGAATTCGTCGCCATCCACTCAATTCTGATCGAGAATCGTGGCTGGGACCCATACGTCCACGGTGGTCCCGAGGCCCGGCTCCGAGTGGATGACCAGGCGGGACCCGATGAGATGGGCCCGTTCGGTCATGCCCGGGAGACCCATCGAGGGGGACCGGACCCCATCGGACCCGTCCGAGGGATCGAATCCCACCCCGTCGTCCTTGACGAGCATGCGTAAACCGCCGGCCTCGAAGTCCATGCCGACCGCCACACGCCGGGCGGCGGCGTGACGTTCCACATTGGACAGGGCCTCTTGGGCGATGCGGAACAGGGCCAGTTCCACCGTCGGTGACAACCGCCGCTCCGCACCGGTGGCGCCGAACGAGGTCACGAAGTGCTGACGTTGACCGGCCTCGGAAACCATCTGGCTGATCGAGGCCACCAGACCGAGGTCATCGAGTATCGACGGACGGAGGCCCTTGGCGATCGACCGCAACTCGGCCACCGTCTCCTCCACGATCACCCGGAGTCCCGTCAGTGGTTCATGGGGGGCGACCGGTGTGTCCGAACCGGAGTCCGGAGTGCCGTGCGTGGTCAAATCCACGGCGTCGATCTGGCGGCAGAGGTGGATGAGTGTCTGCAAGGGTCCGTCGTGGATCTCCTGGGCAATGTGTCGTCGCTCCTCCTCCTGGCCCAACACCACCCGCGCGGCGTAGGCCTCCATCAGGTCATGACGCCGCGTTTCCGCGGTGACGTCCTCGAAGACGACTTGCATCCGCCGGCCACCGTTTTCCGGGCCGAGCATGGTGGCCGTCGGACGGAACAGCACGTGCTCGCCCTCGATGTCGAACGGGAGGGGCTCGACCCGCTCAGGGTCGGCGGACGTTCCGTCGTCCTCGTGCCCTGTCGGACGGCCCCAGGCCAGGAGTTGGGTCAGGACTCTGGCCGCGGCATCGGGCCCGATCATGTCCACCAGGCGCACGTGAGCGGGGGGCTGCGGGAGGGGAGAGTGGGAGGACGGGAGCGCGTGTCGTCTGAAGGCGCGCTGGGCAGAGGCGTTGGTCTCGAGCACGATGCCGTCGCCGTCGATGATCAGGATGGGTGCCTGATTCGAATCGAAGAGATCGCGGTACATGGCCTCGGCCGAGAGGTGGGCTTCCCGTGACGTCTCGGCCAGCAGGCGGGCCGCACGTTCGGCCGAGACCCGCTGGCCGATGAGGAGGGCCAGGCTGTCGAGCAGCACCACCTGCATGAGCTCGGCCCAGGCGGCAACGTACTGATGGGTGCTGAGCGACGTGGCGAATCGCGGGATGGCGAGGACGGTGATCCAGACGCCGGTGGACACGGCACCGGCGAACCCGAAGCTGAGGGCGGCACAGACCACCGGAATGATGAACAGGGCCAGGGTGGAGAACTCGACGACCAGCGAGGTGTCGTCGAGATGGAAGGCCACGGTGGCGGCGAGCCTGAGGAGGTAGAGGGTGAGCACCACCAACTGGATGATCCAGAACCCCGACCGGGTCCACGGCCGCCCGCCCCCGGCGGCATCGGCAGTCGGCACGGAGGGCAGGGCAGGCTCTACTCCGGAGCCGTGGGACGGGAGGGTCTCGGGTGCAGGGGACAAAGATGGCACCGGAGCCGGGGCGTGTGTGAGGATGGGAGGAAGGCCCTCGGCCCTGTCCATCGAGGCGGCGCAGGGGGGTTCGACCTTGGTCACGATTGACCATCCGGTACTTCGTCCGGATCGCGCACGAACAGCCCGTTGGCCAGCGCGTAGTGCACGAGCTCGGTGCGCGATGTGGACCCGACCTTCTCGAACACGTGGTTGAGATGTCCTTCTACCGTGCGGGGGCTGATTCCGAGCTGGTGGGCGATGGCCTTGTTGGAGCGACCCCTCACCACCAGGCGTACCACTTCCTGTTCGCGCCCGGTCAGTCGTGCACTACCGCCTCGTGGATCGGCGGCCGGCGCCTTCTCGCCTCGACCCGAGGGGACCCGGTCCAACAGGGTGAACCCATCGCACGCGGCTCGGATGGAGCGGACGAGTTCATCACTGGGGGTGGTCTTCAACAGGTAGCCGGCCACGCCGGCGGCCAGCGCGGCACGCACGTAGTGTTCGTCGTCGTAGGCGCTCAGAATGAGCACCGTGGTGGTCGGGTGGTCCTCGACGATCTGCCGGGCCAGGTCGATACCGTTGACCGACGGGAGGCGGATGTCCACCAACACCACGTCGGGACCGGTGCGGGCGATGACGTCGAGGGCGTCCTGGCCGTCATCGGCCTCACCGACCACGGTGAACCCAGTGGCGTCGTCCAGGATCCGTCGGGTCCCGGCTCGAAGGAGTTCATGATCGTCCACGACCACGACGCGGCGGACCCGGTCACCGGCCATCTCTGAAACCGGACCGACCGAGTCGACCGGATCGACAGTGGCGGTCCGGGGGTGCGGGCTTCGGGGCTCGGCGATGCTCATTGCGGCGTCAGGCTCCGGCCATCAGAGAGGCGGCCATCGCCAGGGCGACGGCCGTGACCAGGGGGGCGCCCAGCACCGGATGGACCGCCCCCGTCAACGCAGGAGTAGGGCCACCCACGCTCACGCTCTGGCGGGCCGAGGCCCAGGCGCCGACCATGCACACGAAATAGGCCACGATCCAGCAGGACGCCCCGATGACGACAGCCCGCACCCCGAGGCCCCCAACCCAGCAGCCGGCCAGGAGGAGTGCACTCCGGCCGTACTCCCGAGGGTCGACACACTCCGGATCCTTCCTCCGGAGCAGGGCGTAGGCCATGGCGGCCACGGCGGTCCCGACGACGGATCCGATCACCGTGCTCCACCGGTGCTGCCATCCGCCGCCGACGACGATGATGGCCAGGCCCAGTCCCGTGCCCACCGCGGCCACGGACAGCGGAGCGCGTCGCCCGCCGTATTCGATGAGGGCGACGGCAACGAGGGCGGCCACCAGCGAGCAGTAGGCGGCGGCGATGACGGTGCCGTGCCACGCCCATGCCGTGAGGGCGAAGGCCGCCGCGGTGGTCACCTCCACCAGGGGATAGCGGATCGAGATGGGAAGGTGACAGGTGCGGCACCGTCCGCGAAGGGCGATCCACGACACCACCGGCACGTTCTCCCACCACAGCAGCTGGCGGTCGCAGGTGGGACAGAACGAGCGCGGTGCGGCCACGGAGAGCCCGAGCGGCGTCCGGTAGATCACGACGTTCAGGAACGATCCGACGAACAGACCGATCACCCCGGCCACCGGAATAGTCACCGCCAGTAGCGAAATATGGTCAGATGTCATGGCGCGCCATTCAATCGCATCGGACCCGGGGGGTCAGGATCCTCGCGTCGACGCGTGTAGGGGTCGTCAGTGGCCTGATCCGTGACGGTCGTCGAAGAAGGGGCGGTTGTCGGCATCTGTGGTGATGGCTGAATCCGCAGCCGTCTGCGGACATGGACCACTCATCGGGTATCGGCATGCACCCGGGACAGCCTTGAGCAGTGCTCGTATGACAAGTGCGCTCTGGTACACGGCATCGAGGCGAGACGGCGGACTGCCCGGGCCGGACCGGCGGATCGGGCTCCTCTGGCGCGGCCGGTGGGGAGAGGGATGTCTCGACGCTCGACGTTGGGTCAGCGCGACCAGGGGCGAACATTTGGATTGGCGTTCAATCTCAGGGACCAGTCTGCCGATGATGCAGAAATGAGCGATGTCGATGCCATTCGTCGGATGGCAAGCGAGCACGACCTCGAGTTCGTCGATCTCGACACCTACGGGGTGGATCCCGCCGCGGGCGAGATTCTCACCGCGGAATTGGCCAGGAAACACCATGTCGTGGCTATCAAACGCAAATTCGGCACCCCAGTGATCGCCACGGCTGAGCCGGACGATCTCACGGCCCAGGACAGCGTGCGGGCCTCCATTGGCCGCGACTTCATCTCCGTGGTGGCGGCTCCCGACCAGATCGATGACTATCTCGACCGCCTGTTCGGCGCCGAAGGCGAGAGTGGCCCGGAGAGCGGCTCGGACGCATCGTGGCCGGAAGAGACCGAGCAGGACACCGACCCCCAACAGGAGCCCGTTGAGTCATCGGTTCTGGTCGACGTTGACGATGGCCCGGGGGACGACCCCTTCGGAAGCCTGGTCGCCGACCAGTTGGAGGCTGACCGGACCGTCGTCGAGGAGGCGGAGCTGGCCATCGCCGACGACCTCGAGGCCCAGGTCGGGGATATCGACGAGCCCGGGGTCGCCGTGGCCGAGGATCAGGGGCTCGACACGGGTCTCAACGGAAGGTCGGTCCTGGAGATCTCCCCGGTGTCTTTCGACGACGCCGACTGGCAGGAGTTTCCCCCGGAATCCCAGGTCAGCGATAGTGCTGCCATCGGAGACGACGCCGAGACAGAGATCCCCGACCGTGCCCCCGATCTGGATGTCCCGGCCGATCCCGCCGCCTTCGTCGACGTGTCCGAACCGGCCGACTTTGCCGAACCGTCCGAACCGGCCGACTTTGCCGAACCGTCCGAGTTCTTCGGCGAGGAGACGGGTGTTGTGGCCTTGGAGGAGACCGCGGACGGCGGCTTCGATCAGGAACCCCCGCCACCCCCGCCACCCCCGCCTCCTCCACCGCCCGATTTCCTCAATGGGGCTGGTGGCGGTGACGCGTTGGCGTCGCTCGCCGCTGAGACCGATGCCCTGCCGACGTTCGGATCCGAACTGCCCGACCTGGACGCGTCGTCCCTACCTCCCGCCGCTCTGGCGGGCAATGCCAATGAGCTGGAGCAGCTGGCCCGTTCCGTGCAGGGCAACGTCGATGTCACCGACGCCGACTCCACGGCCCTGGCCGCCGACCTGGTGGCCGAGGCGGTGGCCACGTACAAGGAGCAGCGGGGCGACCTGCCGGTCGAGGACGTGCCGGAGTCGGGGATGTCCTCGGCCACCGCCCACTTCCCGCCCCTGGCCAAGGCCCTGGTGGATGGGGAGCGGGTCTCGCTGGTGGACATGGAGGCCGTGCTCGCTGAGCACGAGGAGTCCCGTCAGAGCATCGCCCGGATCCTGACCGCCCAGAACCTGGTGACCGAGGCCGACCTCATGTGGGGCATGGCCCAGGAGATGGGCCTCGAATTCGTCGATCTCGACACCCGGGGCGTCGACTACGTCGAAGCGGGCATGATCCCCGAATCCACCTCTCGGCACCACAACGTCCTGGTCATCGGTAGTGAAGAGGGTGTGCCGGTAGTAGCCGCCTCCAACCCCACCGACGTCTTCGCCATGGACGACCTGCGGACCCTGATGGGGCGCAACTTCCGCGTGGTGGTGGCCACTCGCACCCAGATCACGGCGTTCATCGGCAAGGCCTTCAATAGTGGGAGCGACGCCGCCGACATGGCCATGGAGGCGTCACTGGGGGTCGAGGGCACCGGGGCCCAGGCCGGCGTCGACGACATCCAGGCGGTGACCGAAGAAGCGCCCATTGTCCGCTACGTCAACCTGCTCATCCTGCAGGCCCTGAACGAGCGCGCCTCGGACATCCACGTGGAGCCCACCGAGACCGACCTCCGCATCCGCTATCGAATCGACGGCGTGCTCCACGACGTCTCCACGGCACCCCGGACCATCGCTCCGGCGGTCACCACTCGGCTGAAGGTCATGGCCGATATGAACGTGGCCGAGCACCGCGTCCCCCAGGACGGGCGCATCTCGCTCAAGGTGGGGGCCAAGGGCATCGACCTCCGGATGGCCACCCTGCCCACCATCCACGGCGAGAAAGTCGTCATGCGGGTGTTGGACAAGTCGAGCGTCGTATTGGGCTTCGACTCGTTGGGATTCGACGAGGACCTGCTCAAGACGTACGAGACCATCTACACCAAGCCGTACGGCACCATTCTCGTGACCGGACCCACCGGGTCGGGCAAGTCGACCACGCTCTACACCACCCTCACGGCCCTCAACTCACCGGAGAAGAACATCATCACCGTGGAGGACCCGGTCGAGCTCCCCCTGAAGGGCGTGAACCAGGTCCAGCTGAACCTCAAGGCCGGCCTGAACTTCGCTTCGGCCCTGAAAGCCATCCTCCGTTCCGACCCCGACATCGTCCTGGTGGGTGAGATCCGCGACCAGGAAACGGCGGTCATCGCCATCGAGGCCGCCCTGACCGGCCACATGGTGTTGGCCACCCTGCACACCAACAGTGCCGCCTCCACCCCCATGCGGTTGATCGAGATGGGCATCGAGCCGTTCCTGGTCACGTCGTCGCTCTCGGCCGTGCTGGCCCAGCGGCTGGCCCGGCGACTGTGCATGCACTGCAAAGAGCCGTACCAACCCACCGAGGCCGACATCCTGGCCGCGGGGTGGACGATCAATGAAGTCGATGCAGAAGGGGAGATTCCCCAGGTGTACCGGGCAGTTGGCTGCTCGGCCTGCGCCAATACCGGATATCGGGGGCGGAAGGCGCTAGCCGAACTGATGCCCATGAGCGAGGAGATTGAACGGATGATCATCGAAGGAGGATCCGTGGAAGAGATCCATAGGCTGGCAGTGTCCCAAGGCATGGTCACACTGCGGCAGAGCGGCCTGCGCAAGGCCATCGAGGGCGAGACGACCCTCGAGGAAGTACTGCGAGTGGTGGCATGAGTCCGATCACCGCAGCTTCCCGCACCGAGTGGTCCTCCCGACTGGCCCAGGCTCTGGTCCAGGGTGGGTACGACACCGAAATCCAATCTCGCCCCCCTGGTGGAGGAGGCAGGTCAGACAGGCCAGTCACTGGCCTTCCTACTCATCAGCCGGAACGTGGCGCTTCCCGGCGTCGTGGTGGGGGCACTGGCCCATCTGGCCCAGCTTCCCGCCGTCGACCTGGCGGCGATGACGCCGAGTCCCGAGGCCCGATCGGCCATGTCCGATGCCATCGCCGAGCAGTATGAGGCCGTCCCCCTGCAGTTCGACGGGAACGTGCTGGCCGTGGCCTTCTCGGAGCCGCCGTCGCAGGCGGACGTCGACTCCCTGGCATCGAAGGTCGGGTACCGGGTCAATCCGGTCCTGTCCGATCCGACGGTCATCGCCGAACTCCTCGGACTCGGCGACGGCACCGGACCGCTTCCCGGACCGGCCCCCCAGTCGCCGCTGGTCGACCTGGGCACCAACGCCGAGCCCGCACCGGAAGAACTCTCGCACGTTGAGCGCCTCCTCTTGTCGGGCATCCCGGCGGAGGCCAGCTCCGGGAGTATGCCGCTGCACATCGACGACCTGCTGCGCTATGCCGTGGCCGTCGGTGCCTCCGACCTCCATCTCACGGCCTCGCAGCCCGCAGCCATTCGCCTGCACGGCGCCATCCGGCCGATCGAGGGATGCCCCGTGCTCGACAACGAGCAGATCCGGGACATGGTGTTCGGGATCCTGCCTGCTTCGCAGCGGGAGCGCTTCGAGGAAGAGCACGAGCTGGACACGTCGCACTCCATCAACGGCGTGGGACGGTTCCGTGTGAATGTGTCCCTGCAGCGGGGCACCATCGCCGCCGCCCTGCGGCCCATTCCCCACGAGATGCCGGAGTTCGACTCGCTGGGCATCCCCGATGCGGTCAAGGCCTTCACCGACCTCCGGCGGGGCCTCGTGCTGGTCACCGGCCCCACCGGTTCGGGGAAGTCGACCACGCTGGCGTCGCTCATCGACATCATCAACCGGACGAAGCCGCTGCACATCGTGACCGTCGAGGACCCTATCGAGTTCCTCCACGACCACAAGCGGTCGATCATCACCCAGCGGGAGATCGGCGAGGACACCAAGTCCTTCGCCGAGGCCCTGCGCCGTGTGCTCCGTCAGGACCCCGACGTCATCCTGGTCGGTGAGTTGCGCGACCTCGAGACCATCTCCACGGCGCTGACCGCGGCGGAGACCGGCCACCTGGTGTTCGCCACGCTGCACACCCAGGACGCGCCGCAGACCATCGACCGGATCATCGACGTGTTCCCCACCAACCAACAGGAGCAGATCCGGGTCATGTTGGCGGCCACCCTCGAGGGCGTGGTCACCCAACAGCTCATCGTCACCTCCGAGGGAACCGGCCGGGTGCCGTGCTCCGAGGTCCTGGTGTGCACGTCGGCCATCCGGAACCTGATCCGCCAGTCCAAGACCCACCAGATCTACTCCCTCATGCAGGTGGGTGGGTCCTTCGGGATGCAGACGATGGATCAGGGTCTCGCCGCCCTGGTCAAGCAGGGTGTCATCTCCGAGGCCATCGCCTACGACCGGTCCTCCAACGAGGAGGACCTGCGGAACCATCTCAACACCTAGTGCACGGCAACGGCGTGCGTAACCGACGAATCGGGGAACTGTGGCACTGACATTTGATTACAAGGTCCGGGACAAGTCCGGAGGCCTCGTCGAGGGGCAGCTGGAGGGCGACAGCATGGCGCTGGTCGTCCGGCGGCTGCGCGAGATGGGCTACATGCCCATCTCGGTGACGCCCAAGTCGGCGGTCAGTCTGAAGACGGAGATCAAGATCCCGGGCATCAGCGACCGCGTGAAGCTGCGCGAGCTGGCGGTGGTCACCCGGCAGCTCTCGACCATGGTCGACTCCGGGCTCTCGGTGGTGCGGTCGCTGGGCATTCTGGCCGCCCAGGTGGACAACCCCGCCTTCGCCAAGGTGCTGGCCGATGTGCGACTCGATCTCGAGCACGGCTCCTCGCTGTCGGTGGCGTGCTCCAAGCACCCCAAGGTGTTCTCGCACCTGTTCTGCACCCTCATCGCCGCCGGCGAGATCGGCGGTAACCTCGACGAGGTCCTGGGCAGCCTGGCCCAGACCATCGAGAACCAGGCTCAGCTCAACCGGACCATCCGTTCGGCGATGACCTATCCCGCGGTGGTGCTGTCGGTGATGGTGGTGATCTTCACCGCCATGATCGTGTTCATCGTCCCGGTCTTCCAGAACCTCTTCAAGACCCTGGGCGGCAAGCTCCCCTTCCCCACGCAGGTGCTCATCAAGATCTCCAACATCATCACCAGCCCGTGGGTTCTGCTGATCATCGCCGTCATCATCGGGGGCATCATCGGGCTTCGGAAGTGGATCGCCACCGACGAGGGCCGGCGCAAGTGGGACAAGCTGATCCTGAAGCCTCCCGTGTTCGGTCCCCTCTTCCACAAGGTCTCCCTGGCCCGGATGACCGGGACTCTGGCGTCGCTGATCGGCTCGGGCGTGCCCATCCTCGAGTCCCTGGACATCTGCGCCGACACCTCGGGCAACCGGACCGTGGGTGACGTGCTCCTGCTGGCCAAGGAAGGGGTCCGGGCCGGTCGACCGCTGGCCGATCCCCTCCGGGAGCACGAGGACGTGATCCCGACCATCGTGGTCCAGATGGTCGAGGTCGGGGAGCAGACCGGTGCCCTGGACGGGATGCTGAGGAAGGTGGCGGAGTTCTACGACCAGGAGGTCGAGGTCACGGTCAACAACCTGACCGCCCTCCTCGAGCCCCTCCTGACCGTATTCATGGGCATCGGCGTGGGCGCCATGGTCATCTGCCTCTACCTTCCGATGTTCGACTACATCAAGCTCATCCACAACTGAGCCGAGCGATCACCTACATCCCACAGCTGAACGTACCCCCCGCACGACGGAGCCACGCCGGCCGGTGGGTCCTTCGGTCGCGCCGCGCGTCCGGTACTCCGTGGCCGGAGGCCGTGATGCCGCCCGCTCTGGCGGCGGATTGCCCGAATTTCCAAGGTTAAATCAAGGTAGATCCAAGGCTTGATTTAGGATTTGACCAGGGAAAAGGTACTTCAGGTGGAAAAGATCCGTGCCGATGAAGTCACCATGATTACCATTCCTGCTGGTTCCCGCAGCATGCAAAGTGGGTGGAAGGCACGGCGAATGGCCGGATCTACCCGTGGCCCAGGTCTGTCAGTGCGGGGCGTTGGCCCCCTCGAAGCGACCGGACAGGGCGACCTCGGTTCGCTGCCCGCCCGCCACCGACCGGTCACGGACGCCGGCTTCACTCTCATCGAGCTCATGGTGGTGCTGTTGATCCTGGCCATCCTGCTGGCTATCGCCATTCCGACATTCCTCGGCGTGACGAAGTCGGCCAATGACCGGGCTGCCCAGTCCAACCTGAACACCGCCCTGGTGAACGCCAAGGCCTCGTTCCAGCAGAACAGCCAGTCGTACACCACGTCGACGGCACTGACCAGCCAGCTGTCCACGGCTGAGCCGAGCCTGTCGTTCGTGACGACTGCCTCCACCGGTCAGGGCGTCATCAGCGTGGCCACCTCGGCCGACGGTTTCGGTGTGATCCTGGCCGCTCAGGCCAAGGGCACCCAGAACTGCTGGTACCTGGTGGACAACACGCAGGCGGAGACCGGAACCGCGCCGTGGAACGCCACGGGCCCGGTTCCTCAGTTCACCGGAGCCGGCACCTGGTACGGCGAGGTCAAGAACACCGGTACGCCGCCTACGTGCACCGCGTCGTCTGCGCCCAAGACGGCAGCCACCACGCCTGGCGTCGTCCTGTTCCAGTCCTCGGGTGGCTTCCCGAACCTGTAGCCCGTCGGGTTCCAGCAGGCCCACGAGATGGGCCCTGGCCGATGACGGCACGGCGTCCAGTGACGCCTGGAACGGCCGAGTGGCGGTCCGGTCCGCCGGTCGGTCAGGCACGACCCCTGGACCCCTGAGCGCCTCGGGAAAATCTCTAAAAATTCGCTAAAGGTACGTTCTCCGCCCGTCGATATCTTCAGCGGATCCCAATCCCGGGTGTCCGCACATTGATGCGTCAATAACTTACGAGGAGGCAGTACATGTTTTCATCCGCAATCAAGCGCCTGAACGACAGGCGTGATGCTGTGGGTGACGCCGGAGATGACGCCGGTTTCACTCTCATCGAGCTCATGGTGGTGCTGTTGATCCTGGCCATCCTGCTGGCGATCGCCATTCCGACATTCCTCGGCGTGACGAAGTCGGCCAATGACCGGGCTGCCCAGTCCAACCTGAACACCGCCCTGGTGAACGCCAAGGCCTCGTTCCAGCAGAACAGCCAGTCGTACACCACGTCGACGGCACTGACCAGCCAGCTGTCCACGGCTGAGCCGAGCCTGTCGTTCGTGACGACTGCCTCCACCGGTCAGGGCGTCATCAGCGTGGCCACCTCGGCCGACGGTTTCGGTGTGATCCTGGCCGCTCAGGCCAAGGGCACCCAGAACTGCTGGTACCTGGTGGACAACACGCAGGCGGAGACCGGAACCGCGCCGTGGAACGCCACGGGCCCGGTTCCTCAGTTCACCGGAGCCGGCACCTGGTACGGCGAGGTCAAGAACACCGGTACGCCGCCTACGTGCACCGCGTCGTCTGCTCCTAACACGGCAGCCACCACGCCTGGCGTCGTCCTGTTCCAGTCCTCGGGTGGCTTCCCGAACCTGTAGGAACGGAACGTAGTCAGAAGCTGTGCGGAGGGGTGGTTGATCCACCTCCCACACAGTGTGCAGCAAATGACCGTGCCCCCCTCGTCCGAGGGGGGCACGGTCGCGCCATCTCGACGGATCCCCGATCTTGAGCCTCAAGACCACGACCGAACGTCACGATGGTAGAGACGTGACCATCGCGCCCTCGAGACGAGTCCGCCTCGCCGATCTTGACGTCCCGTACCCCGAGGTCGAGGTGAGCGACCAGCCACGGCCCTCGTCCCGACGGCTGCGTCTGGCCGACCACCGCTGGCCGGCGATCGTGGCCGCCGTGTTCGTGGTGGTCGGGATGGGCTACATGTTCGGTTGGGCGCCGATCGTCGAGCACCGAACCGGTTGGATCACCGGGGGCGACCTGTGGGGGATCTGGCGCGGTGCCCACTACGTCGGTTGGGGATCGCTGGGCAGTGTGTACGACCCCTCCACCGGAGTGATCGCCTTTCCCGGCATGGAGGTGCTCCTGGCACCGCTGGCCATGGCCAGTGGCCCCCTGCATCTCTCCGAGTCCTTTCCACCGTTCTGGACGCCCCACCCGACCGTGGCGTTGATCGTGCAACCTATCGAGCTCGTGCTGGCCTCGACGCTGATCTTTGCCGCCGATGCCATGGCCCGCCGCTTGGAGGTGGCTCAGCGCCACCGGATCTGGCTCTGTCTGGTCGTGGCCACGATCGCCTGGCCCACCGCCGCGCTGTGGGGGCACGCTGAGGACTGTCTGGCGGCCACTCTGGCTCTCTACGCCATGATCGCCGCCGTCGACGGTCGGTGGAAGGCCTGTGGGTGGCTGTTCGGCTTGGCCATTGCCTTTCAGCCCCTGGCCGCCCTGGTGGTCCCGCTCTTCGTCGGCGCCTCACCGACCGGGCAGCGCCTCTTCCTGGTGGCCCGGTCCGTGGTGATCTCGGCGGTGTTGGTGGTCCTGGCCTTTGCCAGTGACGCATCGGACACCTTCCGGGCCCTGGTGAAGCAGCCCACGCCGCCGTCGGTCAATCATGCGACCCCGTGGGCGTCATTGGCTCCCCGGGTCCCGGTCCATCTCCCCAGCAAGCTGAACAACACGTCCCTGGTGTTTCACACCGGTCATTGGAAAGAGCACATCGCCCACCCTTCGGCCCGGGCCGTGGTGCTCGTCTCGGGAGGCGCTGGCCGATCGATCGACGTGGCCCTCGCCCTGTTGATCGGCGTCGTCGTGTGGCGACGGCCCCAGTCCGCCGAGCGACTGATCTGGCTGGCCGCCATGGTACTGGCCTCCCGCTGTTTCTTCGAGGCGGTGATGACCCCCTACTACGTTGTCCCTCCGCTCGTACTCACCCTCGTCCTGGCCTCCCATCGCGGGGCCAGGCGACTCGGCGCGGCTTCCCTCATCGCTCTCGAGCTCCTGGTCTTCTCGTACTTCCATCTGAATCCGTGGGCATGGTGGTTGCCCATCATCGTCGGCTTGACGGTGTTGCTCGGCCTCGGTTACCCGAGTCGACAAGGCACGCCCGGCGACGCCGACGCTGAGGGTCGGTCTTCCCAGACCGAGGCGACCCATCTCGCCCCCACCTCCCCCGTGGAGTTTTCCGGATCCGACGCACGCACTCCGGAACCCGTGGGCTGACCGATCCCTACATGGGCCCCACGGTGTGCTTCCGGCCGGGCAGTATCTCCCGGGCGGTGGACAGGGTCTCGAGGGCCAGGGCCACCACCATCCGGGTGGTCGACGGATCGATCACCGCATCGACGAAACCTCGCTCGGAGGCCTGGTAGGGGGTGAGGAATCGTTCGGAGTACTCGGCCTGCAGCTGCTCCCGTTCCTCGGGCTTGGAGCGGCGGTGGAGTATCTGGACCGCTCCCTCGGCTCCCATCACGGCGATCTCGGCCCCGGGCCAGGCGAAGCACAGGTCGTTGCCCAGACCCTTGGAGTCCATCACGATGTACGCCCCTCCGAAGGCCTTGCGCAGGATCACGCAGACCCGGGGCACAGTGGCCTCGGCGTAGGCGAAGGCCAGCTCGGCTCCGTGACGGATCATCCCCCGCCACTCGAGGTCCATGCCGGGAAGGAAGCCCGGGGTGTCCACCAGCGTCACCAGCGGAAGATTGAACGAATCGCAGAACCGGACGAACCGGGCCCCCTTCTGCGAGGCGGCGATGTCCAGGGTGCCGGCCAGGGCCTGGGGCTGGTTGGCCATGAAGCCCACCGTCCGACCGTCGATGCGGCCGAGGGCGGTGACCAGCTGGGGTGACCACCTCGTCCACAGCTCGGTCACGTCACGGTCGTCGGCCAGGGCGGCTACCACCTTGCGGACGTCGTAGGAGCTGGTGGCCCGGTCGGGGATGATCTCCCGGAGCTCGTCGACCGGCCGGGCGGCCGGGTCATCGGTGGGACCTCGCGGGGCCAGTTCGTCGAGGTTGGACGGCAACAGGCTCAACAGGTGTTCGACATGGGCCAGGGCGTCCTCTTCGGTGTTGGCTTCGATGGCACAGAGCCCACTGGATCGGGCGTGCATCGCCGTCCCGCCCAACTGGTGGATCCCGATGCGCACGCCGGTGAACTCCTCCACCATGGCCGGTCCCGAAACGAAGGCGAAGGCGTCGCTGGTCATCACCACCAGGTCGGCCAGGCCCAGGAGGAGGGCCGGTCCGGAGATGGCCGGTCCGGTGACCACCACCACCACCGGCACCACGCCGGAGCACCGGGCCAGGGCCCGCGCCGCCTGGCCCCACCCGTGGAGCGAGGCCACGCCGTCGGACACGTCGGCCCCGCTGGAGGCCAGCACCAGGACCACCGGGATCCGGAGGGTCAGAGCGGCGTCCGCCGCCACCCGCATGGTCTCCCCGTCGTCCACCGAGAGGGCCCCCCGACGGAGCGTGGAGACCGTGCGTACGACCATTGCCGGTCGACCGCCCAACTCCTCCACGCCAGCCCGCACCGTACCGGTCACGTGGCGCCGGAGGATCGGGGCGCGCGGGGCGAGGAGAGCGGGGGGCGCTTCGATGGTCACCGGCCCATGCTACGGACACCGCCGCGTATCCGGTGGGGACCCCCGATCACTGAGGGTCGGTCCCGTCCGTCTCCGGCTCCCCGGTCCCGCGCCGGTGATCGGAGAGATCCCGCCGAGAGCCGCCACCCCTGGGGGACCCACCAACCCCGCCGTCGTCGACGGAGGGTCCGAACCCTTCCGAGTCCACCGGCCCCGACCTCCCGCCGGCCCGGTCGACCCGCTCGAACTGCCGCTCGACGTCGGCCCATACCAACGGTTCGTCCGCCGCCAGTTCGTCCTCGGAACGGGGGGCGCGGGAGAGCACCACCGCCCCCACGATGAGCAGGACGAACAGCATCGAGAGCTTGGAGACGAACCCGGCGATCTGCTGGTCGTTGAGCGGCCTCAGGCCCACTGCGGCGTGGGAGCCAGCGAAGGCCGGATAGAGGGGGTGGTTGGAGAAGATGTAGATAAAGGAGAGAAAGGCCGGCACCACGGCCTGGGCCACCAGGTAGCCGAAGCGAATCACCGGCTTCAGGCGGGGGATGCCGGGGATGCGGCCCAGCACCGGCATCCACAGGACGAGGCCCGCCACCAGCAGGGCCAGGTCCATCGCACCCCGGGCCACGACCGACGACGCCTGGGCCCGCACCAGCACCGGGGTCATCGAGCCCACTACCAGCACGGTGACCACGGGGATGGCCACGGGCGGCCGGTGGAGGCGCAGCAGCACGGCGTCCACGACCCGGGGACGCGTCAGCCACTGGATGAGGTCGTAGGGGAGGCCCAGCACGAGGAGCGGGGCCACCACTAGGATCAACAAGAGGCGTTGGACGACCAGGGCGGTGAGGGACCAGTGGGCGGCGACCGTGCCCAAGGGCCAGGTCAGGGCCACGGCGGCGGATACCCACGCCCCACCGAACGCCGTCACCTGCCGCCGCGTCCAGGGAATCGGGTGCTCGCTCGACCGTTCGATCCGGTGGTGGCCGGCGATGACAGCGCCACCGGCGGCCAGCAGCACGGACCAGGCGATCAGATGGGGATCCCACACGTAGGGTCCGGCGGTGGCCGCCACGGTCAGTCCCCGTCCCGCCGCGCCCTAGATTGACGTCGATGCAACGCCTCGACCGGCTCGAGCGGGTCACCGATCTGCTGTTGGTACTCCTGGACAGCCCGCGCCCGCTGAGCCTGAGGGAGATCGCCAACCGGGTACCTGGCTACCCCGAGTCCCACGGGGCCCGCCGCCAGGCCTTCGAACGGGACAAGCGGCTGCTGCGGGACGAGGGCGTGCCCGTCCTGGTGGTCACGATCGACGGGGAGGAGCAGCTGGGCTACCGGGTCGACCCCGACGCTTACTACCTTCCCGACCTCGGTCTCGAGGCAGAGGAGCAGGCCGCCCTGAACTTGGCCGTGGCCGGCGTTCACCTGGGTGAGCCTATCGGCCACCAGGCCCTCCTCAAACTGGGCGCCGGGGACGAGTCACCTCTGCGGGACACCCCGGTCCCGCTGGTGGATCTCCCCTCGTTCGAGGGCCTGCCGGCCCTGCCCGACCTGTTCGACGCCATCCGCCGGAAGGCCGTCGTCGACTTCGGATACCGGGGGGAGCGCCGACAGGTCGACGTGGCCGGTCTCCGCTTCCGGGCCGGCCGCTGGTACCTGGTGGGCTTCGACCGCGAGCGCGGCGAGGCCCGCACCTTCCGCGTCGACCGCATCGAGGGAGACCCGGAGCTCGGAGCGGTGGACTCGGGCCGGCTGCCCGACGGTTTCGACACCGACCAGGCCTTTGGCCGTGACCCGTGGCGGTTCGGCTCCGGTGAGGAGACCGAGGTGGACATCCTGGTCGACGGAGCGGAGTCCGGGCGGGTAGTGGCCGAACTGGGGGAGGCAGCCGTCGTCGAGCGGCGGGAGGAGAACGCCGTGGTGGTGCGGCTGTCGGTGACCGACACCGGTGCGCTCATCCTGTGGGTGCTCGACCTGCTCGACCACGCCGAGGTGCTCGGCCCTCCCGAGGTACGGGCCGCGGTGGTGGAGCGCCTACGGGCCTCGGCCCCCGATGGACCGAGGGGCGGGTAGCCGTGTCCCTCGACACCGCGCTCCGCCTACGCCGCCTGCTGGCCATCCTGGCCTGGATGGCCCAGGTGGGGGAGGCCCCGATCGACGAGACGGCCGAGCGTTTCGACCTCACGCCCCAGGCCCTGGTGACCGAGTTGGAGATGGCCGCCTGCTGTGGCGTTCCTCCCTACACCCCGGACCAGCTGATGGAGATCGTGGTCACCGACACCACGGTGTCGGTCCGGGTCGGGACGAGCCTGGCCCGACCCCGTCGGCTGAGCCCGTCCGAGGGCTTCGCCCTGGCCACCTCGGCGCGGGCCCTCCTCGCTGTGCCCGGGAGCGACGACAGCGGTGCGCTCTCCCGGGCTCTGGACAAGCTGGACCGCGCCCTCGGCACCCAGGACGGACGGGACGTCGAGGTGGAGTTGGACGCGCCCGACCTCCTGCCGCTGGTCCGTGAGGCGGTGGCCGATCGACGGTCCCTGCACATCTCCTACTACTCAGCCTCCACCGACCGCGTCACCGACCGGGTGATCGCCCCCCTGCGCCTGTTCGCCAGCGAGGGCCACTGGTACATCGACGCCTGGTGTCAGACGGCCGGGGACCTTCGCCGGTTCCGGGTGGACCGCATCGGCTCCGCCGAGGCGCTCGACCACCCCTTCCCCCCGGAGGCCGTGCTCGGGCCCGATCCTCCCGTCGACGCCGCCGGCGGTGCCGATCCAGCTCCCGACCCCGTTCCTTCTCCGGCCCGCCGGCTGGATCCCTTCGTGCCCGGGCCCGACAGCCGCCGGGTGCGGCTGTCCCTCGATCCGGCCACGGTCTGGCTGGTCGAGTCCGTTCCCGCCACCGGCCCGCCGACCGCGGTGGACGGTCGCGTCGAGGTGGAGCTGTTCGTGGGGGGTGAGGCATGGCTGGAGCGGCTCCTCCTCCGCCTCGGCCCCGATGCCCGGGTCGTCGACCCACCCGAGCTCCGGTCGCTGGCCTCCGACGCCGCCTCCCGGGTGCTCGGCCGTTACGACCGGAAACCCGATACGACATGAAGAAGATTGAAACAACACAGCATTGATTGAAACGCAGTGACTGGGTACCATCGGGCGGCGGAGGTCCCCGGTGGTACTCACGATCCATGTCGTCCGTCAGGGCGGCCACCACTACTACGTGCACGACCTGGTCCCCGGCCGGGCCGAGGACGGTCGGGTGGCCGGTGAGGAGCCCGGGGCCTGGACAGGGGCAGGTGCCGCATCCCTCGGACTGTGGGGCCAGGTGGCCTCTCCCGCCTTCGCCGAAGTCCTGGCGGGACGTCACCCCCTCTCCGGTCAGGCGCTCCGGGCAGCCCGCGGCGAACGCAGCGTGGCCGGCTACGACCTCACCTTCTGTGCACCCAAGTCGGTCAGCCTGCTCCACCTGTTGGCGCCCCGGGAGATCGCCGAGGCGGCCGGTGTCGGTCACCACCGGGCGGTAGCCGACGCCGTCGGCTATCTGGGACGCGAGGGCATCGGGGTGCGGCGCAGTCGGGACGGTCGCACCTCCTTCCTCCCGACCACCGGGCCGGTGGCCGGGCAGTTCCTCCACCGCACCAGCCGGGCCCTCGATCCCCACCTCCACACCCATGTGGTGGTGGCCAACGTGGCCGAAGGGGTCGACGGGGCGTGGTCCAGTGTGGACAGCCGCCGACTCCACGCCCACCTGGGGGCGGCGCAGGCGCTCTACCACGCCCGTATGCGCGGAGAGCTGGGTGTCCGCATGGGGGCGAGGTGGCTGTTGCGTCCATCGGGGCTAGCCGATGTGGACGGCGTCGATCCCGGTCTGTGCCGGCTCTTCTCCCGGCGGTCGGCCTCCATGGACGAGCACCGGCAGCGACTGGGGTCCACGGGGGCGGGCGCCGGTCGGTCGGCGGCGTTCCACGCCGACCGGCCGGACAAGGACCGCGGCATCACCGTCGACGCCCTGATGACGGAGTGGAAGCGGCGGGCCGCCGACCTCGGGTTCGACCTCGGCGAACTCACCCGGTGCGTGGGGGAGCGCCGGGCCCAACGGGAGCTCGAGGTGGATCGGAGTCTTCTGCGCCGACGGATCCTCGGCCTGACCGCCGAACACACGGTCGTCGGTCGGCACCATCTGGTGGCCGCCCTGGCCGCGTCGACGGAGGGTGGCGCGGGGGCACGGGCTATCGAGATGGCCGCCGACGGTCTGATGGAGGCGTGTGGATCGCCGACCGGGGCCGCGGTCGGGGACGGCAGGGGGGTCATCGGTGGACGATGGGACCCGGCCCATGTGGTGCGGGTGGTGGACGGGCTCCCATTCGGCGGCGAGTGGGGGAGCGCCGGCGCCGCTCCGACCGGCCGGCCCCTGTCGGAGCTGGTCACGGCCTCGTTCCCGGAGTTGGCTCGGGCCGAGACCAACCCGCGGCTGCCCACGGCACCCGGAATCATGATCGACGGGCCGACGGGCCGCCTCCGGAAGGTCGGTGCCCCGTCGGCCATGACCCGTTCGCTCGGAATCGGACGGTGAGTGGAGGCGGCGGGCGGTGACCCGTGGTGGACCGGCCCGATCGGGCGGCGTGGCGGGTCAGCGGGCGTGGGACCGGGTCGGGCCACCCGGTGGTTCCGTGGCGCGGTCCCGGTCCGTGGCGGGCATCGAACCCCTGGCCCCGTCTCGGTGGATCCCCTGGCCGTGTCGGAGACCAAGAGCGCGCAGGCTCCGCCACGGTTCGACGGCGTAGGACGGTGCCATCGGGACCCATGCGGGTTGATTGCGGGTGTCGAAGGCCAGGAGATGACCGCCCTCGCCCCGGGCGATGACATCGGGTGGCAGTCGACGTCGCCACTGTGTGGACACGGTCTCCCCGAACTGGGGACGACCGCCGGACACCAGGTCACCCAGCGGGTGGCCACCGCCAGCTCGGCCGGCCGACACCGTGCGGACGTGGAGCTCCTCCTCGCCGGCCAGGGTGGACAATGCCTCCAAGGTGGACACGTCACCGATGCCCGGCAGCACGGCGGTGGTGCCGAACAGCGACGGGAACCCTTCGGCCCGTCCCGGCCACCGCTGACGGGCCTGGGAGAGATCTTGAAAGCACGCCATCGTGGTCAGGCCCTGGCCGCCTCCCTCGCTCACCATGGCCGGAAGGTCGGGGATGGGGGCGATGTTGGCCACCTCGTCGAGGGCGAAGAGCACCGGAGGACGCGTCGGGGACACTTCGTTTCCGGCATCGGCCGCGTGGCGTGCATAGGCGGCGCGTCGGATGTCCTCCAGCAGTCCCACCACCATGGGGGCGACCAGTGCCTGATGATGAGCGGAGGCGGCGATGTACACGGTGTCGCACGACTCGACGAACCGATCCGGGTCGAACGTGGGCACGGCGGTGGTGTCGAGCGCCCGGTCGGTCCGGAAACCGGTCAGCGACCCCGAGGTCGTCGACCAGATCCCGCTCAACTCACGCTCGTCGGTGGCCACGATGCCGTCCAGCAGGTTGCGGGCCAGCTCGGTGGTGCGTCCGGGGGCACCGGCCAGCACCTGCTGCGCCGGAAGGGCCTGGTGACGATCGACCCAGGTCAGGAGGGTGCGCATGTCGGCACCGTCCAGCGAAGCGGCATGGAGGAGGGGTGCCAGGAGGGCCTGCGCCCGTTCCGTCCAGTGCGAGCCGCCTCCGTGCCCGTCCTGGTGGACGGCCGAGCCCACCTCCACCAACGACCGGGCCATGGCCAGGGCGCCCGGCCAGGTGTCGCACGACTGCAGCGGGGACCACCGCAGGGGCATCGACACGTCGCTTCGTCGCACTTCACCGCTGGGGTCGAACAAGAGGCACTGTCCGAGGGCCGACCGCGCCCCGACGGTGGCGTCCAGGACGTCAGGTTTGGTCGATGTGGAGACCACCGGACCGTTGGCCGCCAACACGTTGGGGATGATCAGAGACGAGGTCTTCCCCGAGCGCGGTGGACCGAGGATCATCACCGAATGTTCGGGCGGAACGAAGCACCATCCGCGGGCATCGTGGCCCAGATACGCGCCGTGTCGAGCGCGCGCCGAACGCGTCCAAAGCGACGCGATGACTCGTTGTGACGCGCTCAGGAGGTGCTGCGGGGAAAAAATAATTCATCGGTCATCAGTCCCGTCATCACGTAATTTGCTGTCGTTGTGTGGCGGAGGATGTCCGAATCCGCGAAGGCGAACCGTGAACAACGGTCGCCGATAATCCTTGCAAACAAACGGTTTTCTGTCCACGGTGGGTTGTCGGACGCGTGGTGGCGGGTCGACGTCCTCGGCGTTGATGCGCGTTTTCGGTGCGCGCCAACACCCGACGCGCGTGTGCGTCGGGTGATTTGGTGCTTGACCTGGGCGGTAAAAGCCATTTTGCTGGTAAGGGTTGCGTATCGCTGCGGAGGAGATCGTGAATAAGTCTCAACTCGTCAGAACGGTGAGTGATTCGACGCTGTCGAATCAACGAACCGTCGCCGATGTGGTTGATGTTCTGTTCGACACGATCGTCACCGAGGTTCGGTCCGGACGGAAGGTCACAGTGGTCGGGTTCGGCTCATTCAGCCCGATCGACCGTGGTCCCCGTGTGGGTCGGAATCCGAGGACTGGCGCGGTGGTACCCATCCCGGCGTCGAAAGGTGTCCGGTTCGCCACCGGTTCGACGTTCAAGACGGCGTTGAACCCTAAGGAGGGAGTAGCAATGGCAGTAAAGAAGGCAGCAGCCAAGCGGACGGTCAAAAAGGCTCCGGCCAAGAAGACCGCAGCCCGCAAGTCGACAGCCAAGAAGGCGGTGAAGAAGGCTCCGGCTCGCAAGGCTCCGGCCCGTAAGACTGCGGCCAAGAAGACCACCGCCAAGCGTACGGCCAAGAGGGCTCCGGCTCGCAAGGCCCCGGCCAAGAAGAGCACCGCCAAGCGTACGGTCAAGAGGGCTCCGGCCCGGAAGACTGCGGCCAAGAAGACCACCGCCAAGCGTACGGTCAAGAAGGCTCCGGCTCGCAAGGCCCCGGCCAAGAAGACCACCGCCAAGCGGGCGGTCAAGAGGGCTCCGGCCAAGCGTACGGCCAAGAGGGCTCCGGCTCGCAAGGCCGTCAAGCGGACCACCAAGCGCAGGTAGTACCGGTTTCGGCGCCCCCGGCGCCGTGATCGAGCCGACACCAGGGGCCTATGGGCCCCTGGTGTCGCGCCTGCATCCGTTCTGATCACCGGCGGGGCCGGTGCCGTGCGTTCTGCGGGCTGCCCTCCCAAGTCGCCGGGGACCGTGCCCGTCGGCCCCGAGCCGGTGGTGCGTTGCTCAGAGGGCGGTGATGCGGTGGAAGGCCTCGCCGGACGGCAGCCCAGCGAGGGATCCATGATCCCCGAGCTGACGGCGTACCTTGGCGGCGAAGGCGGCGGACTCGTCGTCCACCCCCGGCCTGCCGTCATCGGAGGAAATGCCCATGGTCGATTCGAACTGGCTGTGGTGGCACAGGAGTGCCTCGATCTTCTGACCTTCGAAGCCGGCGGCGTCCTCGACGTGGTTGGGCAGGTCGGCTTCGAACAGCAGCAGGGAGTCCGGTCGGTGGGGCTCCAGCCCCAGTTCCGGAAAGAAGTGGGGATCGCGCGCCGCCACCAGGGCATCGAGTGTGAGGAATCCTGCCGCCCGGTGGTCGGGATGGAGTCGGTAGCGGCGCCAGGGGTCATGCCCGACCAGCGCGGCCGGACGGACCTGGCGGATGATTCGGGCCACCTCCCGACGCCCGTCGACGTCGTTGACCAGTTCACCGTCCACCTGACCGAGGAACAGCACCCGGAGCAGCGGTCCGTTCGCGCCGCTCACGCCCGTCCCACCCACGGGACCGTCGATGACCGCCGCCGCCGCCCGGCACTCTGCCTCCCGGGTGGCCACCAGCTCCGCCAGGTCGGCTCCCGGGTCCCAGCTCCCCTTGGAGCCGTCGGTGAGGATCAGATGGTGGACGCGGCATCCGGCGGCGGCCCACCTGGCCAGGGTGGCGCCACAACCGAATTCGATGTCGTCGGGGTGGGCCCCGATGGCCAGGGCGGACGACGGGACCGGCTGGTCGACGGTGCACGCACCTCCGGTGAGCAGATCTCCCACCGGCAGTCCGCTGGGGTCGCCCGCCGCACCCGAACCGCCGGCCATACCGGCACCGAGTCCGGTCACGGGGTCGATGGACCGGCGGCCGTCACCGGGACCACATCACCCGGTTCGTCCACGTCCCAGGCCAGGTCGGGTCGGTCCAGGATCCGGGAGGGGAGGGCGAGCCGCCGGGCCTCGAGCAGGTGACGGGCGAACGAGCCGGGACCGTAGGAGAACTGGAACCCGGTGCCCGCGGGCAGGGCGATGACGTTGGTGCCATTGCCGTAGCGGTCGGGCACCAGCGTGATGCCCGGAGCGTCGCCCACGGTGGCCAGATCGGAGGCGCGGGGGAGATCGGCGTGGGCCACGGTGACGTGCGCCACGCCCATCGACGCCAGATGGGTTACGCCAGCCTCCACGGCTCCGTTCAGGCCCCGGCCGGGCTCCCAGATGACCAGGGCCCCGCGCTCACGGGCCCACTCGGCTACGTCGTTGTCGTCGCACACCACGGCCACGGGGAGCGGACGGGCGGCCCCGACCACGCGGTCGGCCATGGCCCGCGACAGGTCGGCGCGCTCGGGATCGCTCAGGGCCAGATGGAGGCGCCGCTTGGCTTGGTCGAACGCTTTCACGGGAATCAGGACGGCCCGGGACCCCATGTGCGGCGAGGTCCCCGGACCGGGTATGGCTGGTGAGGCGTCAGGCACCAGGCCAGTGTAGGGGGGCGCCCTCTTCGGGTCCCTGGGGCACCGCACACCTCCCCGGTAGGGTGTCGCGGGTGCCGGACGACCCAGCCATCACCGGTCAGGCCCGCAGCGAGGCGTTGCACCGGGTGCGGACGCTGCTGATCGAACTCGGCTGCACCGAGGACGAGATCGACCGCGCCGCGGCCGACGATGTCCTCGACCTCCTGGTCGTCGACCGGATGGTGGTTCCGGCCCGGCATCGCATGACCCAGGCCGAGGTGGCCGAGACCACCGACATCGCCATCGACACGGCGCGGCGCTTCTGGCGCGCCCTGGGCTTCCTCGACGTGGGCGATGACGACCCGGTCTTCACCGACATGGACATCGAGGCTGTCCGGCTGTTCCAGGCCATGGTGGCCATGGGTCTGGTCGACACCGACTCGGCCGTGCAGATGGCCCGGGTCATCGGATCGTCGATGGCCCGCATCGCCGAGGCGCAGGCCGGCCCGGGAACCACCCCCATCCTGATGGGCACGGGTGACAGCATCGTCGACGCCGACCGGTTCGCCCGGCAGGCGGAGATGTCGTTGCCGGCCATGGCCCGGCTCCTCGAGTACGTCTGGCGCCGCCACCTCCAGGCCGCCACCCGGAGGGCCATGCTCCACCGTGCCCGCGGGCAGACCCAGGGCACCAGTCCCATCCTGGCCGTGGGCTTTGCCGACATGGTGGGATTCACCATGCTGAGCCAGCATCTGGACGACGAGGAACTGGCCGCCGTGGTGTCGCGCTTCGAGGCCCTGGCCCACGACACCGTGGTGGCCCTGGGCGGACGGGTGGTCAAGATGATCGGCGACGAGGTCATGTTCGTGGTGCCCACGGCCACCGGGGCGGCGTCCATCGGATTGAGCCTGGCCGAGGCCTATGCCGACGACGACCTGCTCTCCGACGTCCGAGTGGCGCTGGCCGTCGGCCCGGTGCTGATCCAGGACGGTGACTTCTACGGCCCCGTGGTCAACCTGGCCAGCCGTCTGGTCGGCGTGGCCAATCCGGGCACCGTGCTGGCCTCCGACGAGTTCAGGGTGGCCCTCGAGAACGAACGATCCGACGAGGCCGACGGCGACGAGGTGCCCGGATTCGCCCTGAGGGCGCTCCGGACCCGCAACCTGAAGGACATCGGGCGCATTCAGGTGTGGAAGCTGTCGCGCTCGGGTGCCCCTCCGGGGGCCGACCGCCGACGCAACATGCGGTGGGAGCGCCTGGAGGGTGTCCTGCGCGAGCTCGACGACCTCCGCGACCGGGGCGAGAAGGCCGTCAGCGGTGGGACCGTCCCGGCCGGAGCGCCCCGGGGTTCGTCGGTGCCGGAGCCCACCGCCGACCGGTCCGACTTACCCCCCGTCCAGGCGGGCGGTGGCGATGCCCTGGGACCGGAGCTCGAAGCTGCCCTCGAACGGAGAGACGGGACGTCCCCGTAGGTCGACCAGCCACCCCGACCGACCGGCCATCTCGACCGACGTAGGGGTCGGGCCGGGATTGAACACACGCACCTCGAGCTGACCGGCCGAACGCCGGACGGCGGAGACCTCGGCGCCGCGCACGCTGAGGGCCGAGCCGCGGCCGGAGCGGTCACCACCGCCGAACGAACCGGCCGTCAGCAGGGGATCGAGGACCTCGGTGGCCAACCGGTAGGGGTCGACGTCCCCCACGGCCAAGGCGTAGTGCACCTCGACCGGCCCGAGCAGCTGAGGTCCCTCGATGGCCATCATGGGCCCGGCCGGCAACGGTCGGAGGGACATACCGAGACGCGACAGCATGCCGGTGGCCCGGACCAGGGTGAGGGCCAGGGTCGACGCCCGGTCCCCGTCGCTTCCGATGTCGACCAACTCGTACTCCAGCAACCCTTCGTGGACCACGGTGAGCCCGCCGCTGGAGACGAACCGGTGGGACGGGAAGGTGGGGATGCCGGCCTCGTCGGGGCGGCCCTCGGCCTCGAGGCCCCGCTCGACCAGGGTGAAGGCGCACTCCGCCCGCGACGTGGACGCCGGCTCGGGCAGCGGCAGGTGCACCCGCAGGCGGTGGTCCCGGGACGGATTGACGAACCGGGTGGCCACCCGCACGACGGCCTCGTCGGCCCGGAGCTCGAGCGTGGTGACCACGGGGACCCGGTGGCCGCCGACCCGGGATTTGGACGCCTCGTCCACCCGGTCGGGCCAGGTGTAGGTGGCGGTGACGGTGGCGATGGCCCGCACCGGCCCCCGCTCGTCGACGGTGATCGAGACCGAGTCGGGTGTATCCGTCACCGAATCCACGGCGGGAGGGGAGTAGTTGTAGGTATCGCCGTAGTCGCCCCCGTCGACCAGTTTCCCGTATCCGGGGATTCCGTCGATGGAGAACGTGCCGTCGCCGGCGTCGATCACCACCGTCACCAAGCCGTTGGCCAGCGTCACCGGACCCGGTTCATCGCCCCCGTGCACCCCGACGGGATGGGTGAGGGGAGCGGCGCTGAACCGGGACCAGCCGAACCCGGGCACGTCGTCCTGGCGGGCCAGGATGCGCCGCACCGGTGGCTGGTCCAGCGTGAGCCGCACCTCGGTCTCCGGGCGCGCCGTCAGCTTGGTGTAGAGCTCCCGCTTGACCTCCTCGACCGGGATGCCGTCCCGAGCCTCGGTGCCGATGACCAGGGTGATGTCCAACCCGGTCTCGTCCTCGGCCAGCGAGACGTCCGTGATGTACATGTCGTCGCCGATCCGGGCCCCCTGGATCAGCCCCAACATGGTCAGTACCGTGGCCCCGTCGAGGGTGATCGATCCCGGCGCTCCCGCCCGCTCCGAGAGGACCTGGATGTGCCCACCGACCTCACCGACCGCCGGGACCACCACCTCGACCAGGCCGCCGCGCTCGGGGGCCGAGGGGTTGACCACCACAGGGCCGGGATCGGCCATGGAACGCCCGACCGAGGCCAGGGCCTCGTCGGCCAGACCCTGGCCGATGTGGCGGGCCTCGGCGTAGCGGTGGAGCACGGCGTCGACCACGTCGTCGACCGAGCAGGCGCAGATGGAGTCGTGGGCGGCGTTGCGGAGCATCAGTGTCCAGGCCAGCTCCAGGAGGGTCTCCGGCCACTCCCCGGCCGACAGGAACAGGGCGGACAGCGGTTCGGCCAGGCGCTCCAGGGACCGCTCGGCCCGCGCCGAGGCCTGCTTGACGTCGACCCGGTTGGATCCCACCCCCATCAGCAGGTTGGACCGGAATCCCGAGCGCAGTTCGCCCCGCCATCGGGGTAGCCCCTCGGTGGGTGCCGAACGCAGGTAGTCGGGGAGCGACGAGACGGCCAGGTCGAACTCCCCCTGGGCCTGGTTGGCCTCGGCCACCACACGGCCCAGCCACGGTTGGGGGCGCAGGTGGTCGGAGCCGTTCATCAACAGCAGGGGGTCGCCGGGGTGGATGAACTCCCCGAACTCGTCGATGTGGGCCTGCAGCCGGCGGACCAGGGCCTTGGCGTCGTCGGGGAGGGCGGCCCCGTTGCCGTAGCCGGCCACCAGGTACTCGGCCCGGACGTGGGAGCCGTCGGGGGCCTCCCACCGGAAGGCGTTGCGGTCGATGGCCGAGGGCACGCCCCGCCACACCACGGCATGGTCGAAGCCCGCCTCGGCCAGGATCTGGGGCATCTGGGCCACATGGCCGAACATGTCGGGCAGGTACCCCACGTCCATCGCCCCTCCGAAGGCCGTGGCCCGTCGGAGGCCGGCCTGCAGGTTGCGGACGATGGTCTCGCCCGATGCCAGGAACTCGTCCATCAGGATGTACCAGGGACCGACCGTGATCCTTCCGGCCCCGGTGAGGGCGGCCAGACGGGCTTCGTTCTCGGGACGTATCTCCAGATAGTCGTCGATGACCGCCAGCTGGCCGTCGAGGAGGAAGTGGCGGTACGAGCTGTCCTGCTCCATCTGGTCCAACAGCCCGTCGACCAGGCGGACCAGCTTCAGGCGGAAGGTCTGGAAGGGCTCATACCACTCCCGGTCCCAGTGGGTGTGGGGGACGACCGCCACCCGACGGGGCGCTCCCGGGGACGTCTCCGTGCCGGTCACGAAGCGATGGGCCCGTACTCGGCCTCGTAGGCCTTGAGCTCGGCGACGATGCGCTCGGCCTGCTGGGTGGCGTCGTCGCCCCCCCGGCCCATGTGCTCGGCGTAGGCGGCGGCCCCGAGGTCGCGGAGGAGGCCGTCGGCCTTGTGCTTGGCCTGCGCGGCATCGAGCTTGGCCTGCCCGGCCTTGCCCGCTTCGGTGGCCTTGGCCATCCCGATTTCGGCACCGGCCTTGACCTTGTCCATCAGTCCCATGGCACCCTTCCCTTCGGTGTGGCCGACCGGTCGGTCGGACGAGAACCCCTGCCTGCGGGGTGGGGACCGATGGACCCCGCCCCGACCCCTCCGGTGTAGCAGACTTCATTCTGGCAACGCACGGACGTGATGTTCCCATGGGTTGTCGATCCGGGCCATGCGGCCGACCGGTCCACGGGAGCGAACGATGGGATCCAAGCGCACGACCGCAGGGACACGATCACGGCTGAAGCCCCCCAACGACCGACTCGAGCGGTCGATGGCCTCCGAAGGGTTCCCGCTGGTGGCCGGCCTGGACGAGGTGGGTCGCGGCGCCTGGGCCGGCCCGGTCTCGGTGGGGGTGGTGGTCCACGCCTTCGACCGGAGGGCCCCCCGGGGGATCCGCGACTCCAAACTGCTCTCCGAGCCCCGACGCGAAGAGCTCTATCCGAAGGTCGCCGAGTGGTGCACCGAGTGGGCGGTGGGTCACGCCAGTCCCCAGGAGTGTGACGACCTCGGAATGACCCGGGCCCTCCGTCTGGCGGCCCGCCGGGCCCTGGCCGAGTTGACCACGGCCCCCCAGGTGGTGCTGGTGGACGGTGCCCACGACTACGTCACCGAGCCGGACCCGGAACCGGACGCGGTGGCCCCGCCGGCCATCCGCACGGTGGTGCGCGGCGACACCACCTGTCTGTCCATCGCTGCGGCGTCCATCCTGGCCAAGGTCACCCGTGACCGCATGATGCGGTCCTGGGCCGAGAGCTTCCCTCCCTTCGACTTCGACCAGAACAAGGGCTACCCGTCCCCTTCCCACCGGACGGCTCTGTCCGGCTTCGGCCTGACCTCCATCCACCGCCGGTCGTGGTCCTTCGTGGACGACCTGGTGTTCCGGTAGATCGGCTCCGCGGGACCCCCGGTCCCACCCCGACGGCCGCTAGCGCACCCTCCCGGTCGTCTGGTCCCACGACCCACGGCACGGAGGAGGCCGCGGTCCGACGGCGGCTCGACCTCGAGGAATGACGGGCAGGCGCCCCAACGCCTCGCCCCCGCCCGGCCTTCGGCGTCAGCTGACCGGGGGGTCCTTGGGCAGTCCGAGCACGCGTTCGCCGAGCACGTTGCGGAGCACCTCGTCGGTCCCACCGGCGATCCTCATGCCCGGGGCACTGAGGACGTAGTCGGACCAGGCGTAGGTGCCCCAGGTACCCGTATCGGCGGTGAGGCTCGGACCCAGGACCGAGGACACCAACTCGGAGGTGCGGAGCATGTTGGCCGTCAACGACAGCTTGGCCAGCGACATCTCCGGGCCGGGGAGCTGCCCCACGGCGATCTTGGCCATGGCCCGCAGGTTGGTGTAGCCGGCCACTCGCTCGTTGATGATCACCGAGGCCAGCTGCTGGCGGATGAGCGGGTCACCGGCGCGCCCGAGGGCCCGGACCATCTCGATGATCCGGGTGGTGGTGGGCAGTCCCACGCCGCCCCCGCCCCCGCCGATGGCGGCCCGCTCGTTCATGAGGGTGGTCAGGGCCACCGTCCAGCCGCCGTTGACGTCGCCGAGCCGGTGGGTGTCGGGAATGCGCACGTCGGTGAAGAACACCTCGTTGAAGGAGGATCCACCGGTCATCTGGCGCAGTGGACGCACCTCCACCCCGGGCGCGTGCATGTCCACCACGAACCCGGTCAGCCCCCGGTGCTTGGGCAGGTCCGGGTCGGTCCGGCAGATGACCTCGCCGATGTCGGAGAACTGGGCCCCCGAGGTCCAGACCTTCTGACCGTTGACGATCCACTCGTCGCCGTCCTGGACCGCTCGTGTCTGCAGCGAGGCCAGGTCGGAGCCGCTCCCGGGCTCGCTGAACAGCTGGCAGGCCACGATGTCGCCCCGGTGCATCTTGGCCAGATAGGCCTGCTTCACCTCTTCGGTGGCGTGGGCCAGGATCGTGGGAGCCACCATGCCCAGGCCGATCCCGTAGGCGGACATCGACGGGGTGGCGTAGTCGTGAGCCACCGAGTTGTAGATCCGCTGGTAGTCGCGCGGAAGCCCCCGGCCCCCGTAGGCGGGGGGTCCGCTGATCCAGCCGAATCCGGCGTCGTAGACCGTTCGTGCCCACTCCCGGGCCACAGCCAGGTCGGCGAGGTCCTCTTCCGGGGTCCGCTCGGGAAGCAGGCTGACCGTCTCGGCGCCCTCGCCCCAGACGAAATCCTCGTCCATGCGCTCAGCGGCGTGCGCGGCGAGGAAGGTCCGGGCCTCGGTGGCGAACTGTTGGCGTCCGAGGCCGCCGTCACCGGTGGCGTCCGGATCCTCGAGGCCGACGTCGGTGGCCGTGGTCATGCGTGCTGTCCCCCTTGTGTGTGGTTGCTGCGTGCTCGGTGGGTCGGGCTGGGCCACCGGGTGGTCCTGGGCCCGGGACACCTGCCCGGTGCGACGGCGGGACCGTCCCCCGGAACTAGCCACCGGGACGCCCACGGGCGTACCCGATCCGAACCGCCCCGTGGCCCAGCGTACCCGGGCCGTCCGGCCCCCCGGGACCGACGGCGGCCAGGTGACACCCGGGGTCAATCCGGTCCGAGCAGGACGGATCGGACCGCCTCGTGGAGCTCCGGATGGGCGAAGGCGTAGCCCCGCTCGGTGAGTCGGGTGGGCAGAACCCGTTGGCCACCGAGGACCAACTCATCGGCCATCTCGGCCCCGAGCGCCAGCCGCAAGGCCACCGACGGGACCACCATCACCGTGGGCCGGTGGAGCGCGGCCCCGATGGCCGAGGCCAGCTGGCCGTCAGTGGCCGGGGCGGGGGCGGTGGCGTTGACCGGGCCCGACAGTCCGTCATCGGTGAGGCAGTGCAGGACGGCGCCGATCTCGTCGTCGAGCGTGATCCAGCTGCGGTACTGGTCGCCTGGTCCCATCCTCCCGCCGAGGCCCACCCGGAACAGGGGGAGCTGTTTGCCCCAGGCGCCGCCGTGGCGGCTGAGGACGATGCCGGTGCGGAGGCATACGGTCCTGACCCCGGCCTCGGCCGCCGGTCGGGCCGCCGCCTCCCACGCCCGGCACACCTCGGCCAGATACCCGGTGCCCGATGTCGAGTCCTCCGTGAGCACCTCGTTGCCCCGGTCGCCGTAGAAGCCGACGGCCGAGGCGCTGACCAGCACCGGAGGTCGTTCGGCGAGGCGGAGCAGGGTGTCGACCAGGAGCCGCGTGGAGTCGGTCCGGCTGTCCAGGATCACCTGTTTGCGGCGGAGCGACCAGCGCCGGTCCCCGATGCCGGCCCCGGCCAGATGGACCACGCCGTCGAACGGCCCGGCCCGGTCCAGTCCGGTCACGTCGATCTGGCCCCGGTCGGGGGCCCAACGGACGGTGCCGGTCTCCGAGCCCGGTCCCTGGTCCGAAGGTCGTCCTCTGGAGGAGGGATCGCCGCGCACCAGGCGGGTGACCGTGTGGCCCTCCCCCAGCAGTCGCTCCACCAGGGCGGTCCCGATGAGGCCCGAAGCCCCGGACACCAGCGTGTTCATGGGACCGACCCCACCGGGTACCCGGCCCGGGCCACGGCCGACCGCACCATGGCGGCGAAGGCGTCAGGGTGGGTGAGGTGGGCACCGTGGCTGGCGCCGGCGATCTCCACCAGCTCGCCGTCGGGAACGTGTTCGGTCAACCAGCCCACGGTGTCGCGGTGGCGGGGCGCCGAACGGCCGCCGCGGCCGAAGACGGCGGGCACGGCCAGCGTGGTGACGTCGAAGGGGGCCCGACGGGTGCGGATGGCGGCCAGCTCGGCCTCCAGCGCCGGCCCGTCGGCCCAGCGCTCGGCCTTGGCCGCCTCGGACAGCCGGTCCCAGGACGCGTCACCCATCATTCTCCGGAAGAACCGTTCGGCCGCCTCCGCGGCGCTGGCATGGTCGGCCGCCACCGGCGCCGCCGAACCTTCCGAGGCCTCCGACCCGGTCATGACGGCTTGGCTGTTCGGGCTACGGGCCCACGACCCCAGCCACGGCATGGGCGGTTCGTAGGCCACCACCGAGACGATGCCGGCCTCTGCGCCACCCCGCACCGCGGCGCCGAGGGCGACGTCTCCGCCGTAGCTGTGACCGACGACCACCGACGGCCGTCCGTCGATCACCGCCAGCAGGTCGTCGATATGGCCGTCGAGCGTGGTGTGGAGCGGTAGGGCGTGGCGGGAGCGGTGGTAGCCGCGACGGTCGTAGGCCACGGTGTGGAGGTCGTCGAGGCGGCGGATCACCCGGGCGAAGCTGGCCGCCCGGTCGAGCGACCCGTGCACCAGGACCACCAGCGGGGAGCTGTCCGGCCCGGAACCCGGAAGATGTTCGGTGACGGCCAACGGATGGGCTGCGGGCATCGTGGTTCCAGACTGTCAGGTGCCCCGTGCCGACGCCATACTGGGTGCCTGACGAGGACCGATGCCCATCCGCCCCGGGTCTCATGGCGGCTTCTGTCCGTCCTCTCCGGGCACCGGGTCGCCATGGCCCCCCGGCGGGGAACCGCCCGGAATTCGGGGCGAATCGGCACCGGATGCACACATGACCCGCTCAGATCGTGCATTGTTGTGGCTTCCAAAGACGAACAGGAGAGACAGTGCCCCTTACCAAAACCGATCTCATCGCGGCCGTGGCCGCCCACACCGACTACACCTCCAAGGATGTGGCGGCTGTGCTGAGCGGCATCGAAGACGTCGTGGTGGCCAATGTGGCCAAAGGCGAGAAAGTCGTCATCACCGGCTTTCTGACCTTCGATCGGGCCAGCCGCGCCGCTCGCACGGGTCGCAACCCGCAGACCGGCGAGGCCATCAAGATCAAGGCCTCGAAGAGTCCCAAGGTCTCGGCCGGAGCATCGTTCAAGAACGTCGTGAACGGGAAGGCCCCGGCCCCGAAGATCGCCAAGGCCAAGTAGGCCACCCGCTGCGCCAAAGGCGCGGTGCGTCGGTGGGCCGTGACCCGGGCGTGACCCGGATCACGGCCCACTGTCGCGTCCGTGGACCGAGGCGTCCGGACCGGGCGCCTCGGCCCGGCGGACGCCCGTCCGGGAGACCGTTGTTCGAGGCCCGTCCCAGTAGGCTGGGTGGCCTATGAGCGCCAGCGACGAAGCAGACGGTTCCGGCGGAGCGGTCGGGCAACGCGGGGCCTCGGGGGCGGGAGCATTCGGTCCGAATGCGTGGTTGGTCGAGGACATGTACGACCGGTTCCTGGCCGATCCCACCTCGGTCTCGGACTCCTGGCGCGAGTTCTTCGCCGACTACCGGCCGGCCGGGGCCCCGGCTCCTCTGGCACCGGCCGGGCCGTCGACCGGCGCCCCGGCCACGGCGGCCATCCCTGCGGTCACGGAGCCGCCGGCCCCGGCACCGGCCACGGCTCCCATCGCCGTCCCCTCCTCCACCGCTCCCGCCGCCCAGACCCCGAGGCCGGCCGTCGGGTCCGTCCCCGCCCCGGAACCCGAGATGGCCACCCCTCTGCGCGGTGCCGCTGGACGCATCGTGGTCAACATGGAGGCGTCCCTCGGGGTGCCCACGGCCACCAGTGTGCGGGTGGCGCCGGCCAAGCTGCTCGAGGTCAACCGGGTCATCGTCAACAACCAGCTCTTCCGGACGACCGGGGGAAAGGTGAGCTTCACCCACCTGATCGGCTACGCCGTGGTGAAGGGCCTGATGGCCGTGCCGGCCATGAACGCCACCTTCGTGGAGGACGTCGACGGCAAGGGCACCCCCGGGGTCATCCGTCACCGACACGTGGGCCTCGGTCTGGCCGTCGACGTGGAGAAGTCGCCGGGCCAGCGGACGCTGCTCGTCCCGTGCATCACCGATGCGGACCTCCTGGACTTCCGGACCTTCGTCGGCGCCTATGAGGAGCTGGTGCGCAAGATCCACACCAACAAGATCGGGGCCGACGACTTCGCCGGCACCACCGTCACGCTCACCAACCCCGGGACCCTGGGCACGGTGCAGTCGGTACCCCGCCTGATGGCCGGACAGGGGCTCATCGTCGGGGTCGGGGCCCTCGGCTTCCCCCCGGGCTTCGAGGCCGCCGACCCCCGCACGCTGGCCGACCTGGGCATCGGCAAGACCGTCACCCTCACCTCCACCTACGACCACCGGATCATCCAGGGGGCCGAATCCGGCCTGTTCCTGGCCCACGTGTCCGAATGCCTCATGGGCCGGCACGGCTTCTACGACGAGGTCTTCGAGTCCCTGGGCATCCCCTACGAGCCGGCGCGGTGGGAACAGGACGTCAACGCCGCCGACGACCAGGACGCCGGTGACCACCTGCGCCTGATCAAGCAGGTGCACGTCCAGACACTCATCAACATGTACCGGGTCCGCGGCCATCTCATCGCCCATCTCGACCCGCTGGACGCCGAGCCCCCCGAACTCCACCCCGAGCTCGACCCCCTCCACTACGGGCTGACCATCTGGGACCTGCCCCGCCACTTCGTCACCGACGGACTGGCCGGCCAGGACCTGGCCACGCTGGACGAGATCCTCCACACCCTGCGCGACGCCTACTGCCGGACCCTGGGCGTGGAGTACATGCACATCCAGAGCCCGGACCAGAAGCGGTGGATCCAGCAGCACCTCGAAGGGGTGCCCTCGGCCCTGTCCCCCGACGAGCAGCGTCACATCCTGGGGCGGCTGAACGCCGCCGAGGTGTTCGAGCGGTTCCTCCACTCCCGCTACGTGGGCCAGAAGCGGTTCGGCCTCGAAGGCGCCGAGTCGGCCATCGTCCTCCTCGACACCATCCTGGACGAGGCCGTGCGGGAGGGTCTCCACGAGGCGGTCATGGGCATGGCCCACCGGGGCCGGCTCAATGTGCTGGCCAACATCGTGGGCAAGTCCTACGGCGAGATCTTCGAGGAGTTCGAGGGCAACCTCGACCCCGACTCCGTGCAGGGCTCGGGCGACGTGAAGTACCACAAGGGGGCCAGTGGCACCTTCGTGGCCCGCACTGGCGGCTCCATCCCCGTCTCCATGGCCTCCAACCCCTCACACCTGGAGGCGGTGGACCCGGTGGTGGTGGGGATGGCCCGGGCCAAGCAGGACGCCCTGGGGGGCGAGCGGGGGAGCGGGCCGGACTTCGAGGAGGGGGTGGGGGATCCCTTCCCCGTGCTGTCCATCCTCCTGCACGGTGACGCCGCCTTCGCCGGCCAGGGCGTGGTGGCCGAGACCCTCAACCTCTCCGGCCTGGCCGGCTACCGCACCGGCGGGACGGTGCATATCGTCATCAACAACCAGCTGGGCTTCACCACGGCGCCGGAGGCCGCCCGGACGTCGGTCTACCCCACCGACGTGGCCAAGATGGTCCAGGCCCCGATCTTCCACGTGAACGGTGACGACCCCGAGGCCTGCGCCCGCGCCGCCCGGCTGGCCTTC
The DNA here is from genome assembly GCA_963737625.1 of uncultured Acidimicrobiaceae bacterium. Classification (GTDB taxonomy): domain Bacteria; phylum Actinomycetota; class Acidimicrobiia; order Acidimicrobiales; family RAAP-2; genus Bog-756. The sequence continues at coordinate 1,776,607 of CAVTTK010000002.1, read as the reverse complement.
GGCTTCCGGCAGGCCTTCCACAAGGACGTGGTCATCGACATGGTCTGCTACCGGCGGCACGGCCACAACGAGGGCGACGATCCCAGCTACACCCAGCCCCTCATGTATGCCCTGATCGAAGCCAAACGTTCGGTGCGCAAGCTCTACACCGAGTCCCTGGTCCGCCGGGGGGACATCTCGCTGGAGGAGGCCGAGGGGGCACTCGACGACTTCTCCGCCCGCCTGCAGGCCGCCCTGGACGAGACCCGGGCGGAGGCCGAAGCGGAGGCCGAGCAGGCACAGTCGGTGGGCCGGACCCCGGTCCTGCCCGCCTATGTGGTGCCCGACCTGTGGATCCCTCCCATCGAGACCGGGGTGGACGCCTCGGTGCTGTCCCGCCTGGCCAACGAGGTGCGCACGGTGCCCGACGGCTTCGTCATCCACCCCAAGCTGGCCCGCCAGTTCGAGCAGCGGGACAAGGTGGTGGCCGACGGCGAGATCGACTGGGCCCTCGGCGAGTCCCTGGCCATCGGTTCGCTGCTGTTGGAGGGGGTCAACGTCAGGCTGACCGGTCAGGACACCCGGCGGGGGACCTTCTCGCAACGCCATGCCGTGCTGGTGGACCACACCACCGGCGCCGAGCACGTGCCGCTGGCCGGACTCGACGGGGGCCGGTTCACCATCCGTGATTCGCTCCTCTCCGAGTACGCCTGCGTGGGCTTCGAGTACGGGTACTCGGTGGTGGCCCTCGACGACCTGGTGGCCTGGGAGGCCCAGTTCGGCGACTTCTGGAACGGCGCCGAGATCATCGTGGACAACTTCCTGGTGGCGGCGGAGAACAAGTGGGGGCAGAAGTCGGGCCTGGTCCTGCTGTTGCCCCACGGCTACGAGGGCCAGGGCCCCGAGCACTCCTCGGCCCGCATCGAGCGGTTCCTGACCATGTGCGCCCGGGGCAACCTGCGGGTGACCGAGCCCACCACGGCGGCCCAGTACTTCCATCTCCTGAGAGCCCAGGTCAAAGGGACCGTCCGCAAGCCGCTGGTGGTGTTCACCCCGAAGTCGCTCCTGCGGGCCCGCCAGGCCCGCTCCCCGGTCGCGGCCTTCACGTCCGGGTCGTTCCTCGAGGTACTCGACGACCCGGCCGCCGGGGACGAGAGCTTCGACCGCCGGGCCGTGGAGCGGGTGGTGCTGTGCACCGGCAAGGTGGCCTACGACGCGCTGGCCCGCCGGGACGAACTGGGCGAGGCGGGACGGGCGGTGGCCGTCGTCCGCGTGGAGCAGCTGTACCCGTGGCCCAAGGCCACCATCACGGAGATCCTCAAGGGCTATCCCCACTCCGAGGAGGTGGTGTGGCTGCAGGAGGAGCCCGAGAACATGGGGGCGTGGAACTTCGTCCACCAGCGACTGCACAAGATGTTGCGCAACTCGCACGTCCTGCGCCACGTGAGCCGGGCCGAGTCGGCCAGTCCGGCCACGGGCAGCGCCGCCCTGCACAAGCTGGAACAGGACGACCTGTTGGCCCGCTCCGTCGGCTGAGCCGGCCCTGGGCAGTTCCTGGCCGGCCTCCCCTCAGACCAGGAAGTCGTGGGCCAGGGCGATCCACATCTCGGTCGACAGTCGGAGGGACTCCACGTCCACCCGCTCGTCGATGCCGTGGAACATGGCCCCGTACTGCTCGAAGCTGATGGCGGTGCTGTGGAGGCCGAATCCGTAGGCCACGCCCCCCAGGGCCCGGTGGAAGCGTGCGTCGGTGGCCCCGACGGTCATGAAGGGCACCGTGCGGGCGCCGGGGTAGAAGATGCGGCTGACGCGCTCCAGTGCGCCCCACAGCGGCGTATCGATGGGAGAGGTCGTCGAGACCTGCTCGGACCGGATTTCGATGGTGACGTCGTCAGCCAGATCTCCGATCACCTCCCGGAGCATGGCCACCACGTCGTCGGTGCCCCACCCGGGCAGGGTGCGGATGTCCACATCGAGTTCGACACGGTCGGGGATCACGTTGAGCTTGGTCCCGGCCCGCATCACCGTCGGGGCCATGGTGGTGTGGGTGCAGGCGTGAGCCTGTCGGGCCAGCCCCACCAGGGGGAGTCCGTCGCAGAAGTCGTCGATGCGCTCCGGGTCGAGGAGGGGCTCGGACAGCTCGGGCGGGAAGCCGATGCCCTCGACGAAGCGGGTCCAGGCCTCGTGCAGCTGTGCCTGGGGCCGGTACTCGTCGATGCGGCGCACCACGCGGGCTGCCTTGACCAGGGCGTTGTCGGTCCGCAGCGGTTGACTGCCGTGACCCGGGGTGCCGGTGACCACCAGGCGGCACCAGAACACGCCCTTCTCGCCCACGATCACCGGTAGCCGGGGCGTGCCGTCGGCTCCGCCCATGGGGAATCCACCGGACTCCGTGATCACATAGTCGGAGTGGACGGCGTCGGCCGCGTGCTGGCACAGCCACCGGGCGCCGTGGGTCCCGAGGGCCTCCTCGTCGGCCACGGCCACGTAGGTCAGGCCGCCGGCCGGGCGGAAGCCGCTGGTGGCCAGGTGCCGGAACCCGGTGGCCATGGTGGCGGTGAGGTTGAGCATGTCGATGGCGCCACGTCCCCACACCTCCCCGTCGACCAGATCGGCACCGAAGGGGTCCCGGCTCCAGTCGTCAGGGTTGGCCGGAACCACATCGGTGTGCCCGAGCAGGGTGAGGGAGGGCGCCGATGGATCGGTGCCCTCCAGCTTGGCCACCAGTGAGGTGCGACCGGGCCGGGGCTCGTAGGTCTCGATGTCGGCCCCGGAGCCTTCGAGGTAGGAGCGCAGCAGGTCGGCACTCCGGTGCTCGTGGCCGGAATCGTCGGTGCCGTCGTTGACGCACCGGTTGCGGATGAGGTGCCGGAGGAGGTCGGTGGCCTCGTCGGTGCGGACGGCGTCGGAGGCCACGCCGTGATCCTACTGGGGGAGGAACGTCGCTTCGATGGTGGTCGATTCGGGTCGGCGGCCCCGCCTGACCCGCGCCCGGCACGCCCCATGGTGCCCACCGCGACCCTGGTGCGGGCCCGCGGAACCGGGGTCATGGCCCGGAATCGGCGGGTATGGTCAGGTGGGTCCAGGTCAGATGGTTGACTGGTGCCTTCTATGGAACAAGACCTTCCCGACCGCCGGCGCATCGTCGTCGACGGTTCCAACATCGCCACCGAAGGGCGCAGCCTCCCCAGCCTGGCCCAACTCGACGAGGCCATCCGGGCCTTCCTCGAGGAGTACCGTGGCTTCACCAGCTCGGACGTCACCGTGGTGGTCGACGCCTCCTTCGGGCACCGCATCGACCCCTCGGAGGTGCCGGACTTCGAGCAGGCGGTGGAGCACGGCGAGATGGTGGCCCCTCCGGCGGGGGCCGTGGGGCGGGGGGACGGCTTCATCCTGCGGATCGCCGAGAAGTCGGGGGCACTGGTCCTGTCCAACGACTCGTTCCAGGAGTTCCACGCCGAACGTCCCTGGCTGTTCGAGCCCGGCCGCCTCATCGGTGGGAAGCCCGTGCCCGGTGTCGGGTGGATCTTCACCCCGAGGACCCCGGTGCGGGGGGCCAAGAGCAGGTCGGTGACCTCCAAGTCGCGCCGGGACGCCCGGACGACCGATACCGAGCCGGCCGGCCCCGGCAACGAACTGGATCCCGACGAATCGACGACGCGACGAGGTGGGCGGGCCACCAAGTCAAGCCCACCAAGGCCCAGGGCCACCAAGTCCACCAAGGCGGCCAAGGCCACCAAAGCCGAGCTGGCGGAGCCGGCTACCAAGCCGGCTAGGGCCACCAAGGCGACCAAGGCGAGCAAGGCCACCAAGGCCGCGGAGACGGCCGAGGCCACCACGACCACCAAGTCAACAGGCACCACCAAGGCGGCCAGGGCCACCAAGTCCACCAAGGCGGCCAAGGCCACCAAGGCGGCCAAGGCCACCAAGGCGGCCAAGGCCACCAAGGCCGAGTTGGCGGAGCCGGCCATCAAGCCGGCCAAGGCGGCCAAGTCCACGAAGACGGCCAAGGCGGCCAAGGCAGCCAAGGTCGCCGCGTCCACCGGGGCCGGCGACGCCTCCTCCGACACCGGACGACGCCAGGCCCCCGCCGCCCCGCCGGGCGAGGCGCTCAACGATCCGCTGACCTTCCTCAGGTTCGTGGCCGACCATCCGGTGGGCAGCACCTTTGACGGCACGGTGGTGGCCTTCACCTCCCACGGCGCCCACATCGATGTGGGCGGGATGCTCTGCCACGTGCCGCTGCGCCTGCTGGCAGATCCTCCGCCCAACAAGGCCCGCCAGGTCCTGACCAAGGGCGAGACACGCACGTTCGCCCTGGTGTCCCTCGACGCCGCCCGTCGGCGGGCCGAGTTGGCTCTGCCCGACATGGTGGAGTGATTCGCTGACGTCCCCGGCCATCGACCCGCCCGCCACACCCCACTCCCGCGACCCCATCGCGACCGGTAGCCTCGGCGGTCGTGCGAGCCGAGGACTACCTGCCCCACCGGGACCCATTTCTGTTCGTCACCCAGCTCGATGTCGTCGAGCCGGGTCAGTCGGCCAAGGGGAGCTGGCAGCTGAGCGGCGACGAGGCGTTCTTCGCCGGGCACTTCCCCGGTCGACCCACCCTCCCCGGAGTGCTCATGGTCGAGGCCCTGGCCCAGTTGGGCGGCGTCGCCGTTCTGGCCGATCCGGCCTACGCCGGCCGGCTCCCGCTCTTCGGGGGGATCGAGAAGGCCCGGTTCCGGCGCCAGGTGGTGCCGGGGGACCGGCTGGACCTCGAGGTGACGCTCGGACGGATGTCGGCCCGGGCCGGTAAGGGCACCGGTCGGGCCACGGTGGGAGGGGAGCTGGCCTGTCAGGCCGAGCTGCTCTTCGTCCTGGTGGACTCGGATCCTCCGGCCTCGGCCCCAGGGCCGAGCTGAGCGGAGCGTCTACGACATCGTGCGCATCGCCACGTGGAACGTGAACTCACTGACCGCCCGGCTCCCCCGAGTCGAGGAGTGGATCGGCTACGCCCGGCCCGACGTACTGTGCCTCCAGGAGACCAAGCAGGCTGCTGACGCCTTCCCCCACGACACCTTCGCCGCCCTCGGTTACCAGTCGGCCCACCATGGGGACGGACGGTGGAACGGGGTGGCGCTGGTCAGCCGGGTGGGGCTCGAGAACGTGGCGAAGGGGCTGGGCAGCGGGGACGATGATCAGGGGCCGCGGGCCATCGCCGCCGACTGCGGCGGGGTGCGGGTGATGTCGGTCTACGTTCCCAACGGGCGCAGCCTGGACAGCGAGCACTACCCGGCCAAGTTGGCCTGGCTGGCCCGTCTCCGCTCCGTGCTGGACGAGACGACTTCGCCCGACCGCCCCGTAGCCGTGTGCGGCGACTTCAACGTGGCTCCCGAGGACCGGGACGTCTGGGACCCGACGCGAATTCGAGGGCATGACCCACGTCAGCCCGCCGGAGCGCAAGGCGCTGGCCAACCTGGAGTCGTGGGGGCTGGTCGACGCCTTCCGTCGGGTCTACGACGAGGACCGCCTGTTCAGCTGGTGGGACTACCGCGGCGGCTCGTTCCACCGCCATCGGGGCATGCGCATCGACCTGATCCTGGTCAGCGAGGCCCTCGCCGCCCACACCACCTACGGGCTGATCGACCGCAACGCCCGGAAGGGGGAGAAGCCCTCGGACCACACCCCGGTATTCATCGATACGGCACTCCCCGGCCCCCCAGGCTCCACGACACCCGGCTCCCACCCCGCGCCCGTGTGATCCGATCGGGCCCGGGCCCTCGGGGGCAGACGACTCCACCCACCGGTCCGCCCGCTCGGGGGCCCTCCGCTCCGCCTCGACGGCGGGGAGCACCTCTGATCAACGCCCCAGGCCGGCACGGATCTCGGCGATCATCTGGTTGGTGTCCCGTCGGGGGATGCGGCCGGTGCCCGCTCTCGACACCCGGGCCACGGCGGCCAGCCACGGTGAGGGCCGCCGGTCCATCTGACGGCCGTTGGGCATGCGCCGGGAGCGGGCCCACGAGCAGTGGAGGTCGCGGGAGGCGCGGGTGAGCGCCACATACAGCAGGCGCCGCTCCTCGTCGCGGGCCTCCGAGGACGTGGCGTAGACGATGGGCACGAAGCCCTCCTCGACGCCGACGACGTGCACGGACTCCCACTCGAGACCTTTGGCCCGGTGGAACGTGGCCAGCTCCACGGCACCGGCATCGGCGACAGCTCCGCGGTGTCCGGACCGGCGGGATGGCCCGCCGCGCCGAACGTCGGTCCCGGTGTCCCCCCCGCCTGATGCGGAGTCGCCGGCCGGGGACTCGGGTCCCGGGGCCATCCGGTGGGGGATCCCGGCCCGGGCCAGGGCCCGGGCCACGGTGGCCAGCTGGTCGTGGGTGCGGGCCAGCACGGCCTGGTCCGACCATGGTGCGCCGTCCTCAGACCGTTCGAGCAGCGAGGCCACCACGGCCTCGGCCTCGGCGACGTCATCGTCGAAGGCGGTGACCACGGGCATGGGACCACGGTCGGCCACCGAGCGGGGTGGAGCGGTCAGGGTGCGGCCGAGGGCGGCCGTGGCCGCCGCCACCACCTGAGGCGTCGAGCGGTGGTTCTCGTCCAAGCGCACCACCACCATCCCCTCGATGGCCTGGGGCAGTCGGCTCAACAGCGACGGATCGGCGCCGTTCCACCCGTAGATGGCCTGGTTGGGGTCGCCCACGGCGCACAGATCGTCGCGGCGGCCGAGCAGGGCCCGGATGAGGCGGAACTGGGCGGGGTTCACGTCCTGGAACTCGTCGACCGACAGATGACGGTACCGCCAGTGCATCCGCTCGGCGAAGCCGGCGTCGTCGTCGAAGAGGTCGGCCGCACGGACCAGGACGTCGTCCAGGTCGAGGGAGTGCTTGCGGGCCAGCACGGCCTCGTACTCGGCGAAGGCCTGCTCCACCCGGGCCGGCTCCACGGGCACGGAGCGCTCGGCTCGCAGTGCGGCCTCGGCGTAGGTCCCCGGGCGCAGGCACCGGGCCTTGGCCCAGCCGATCTCGGTGTCGATGGCCGAGGCCGTGGCCGGGTCGGACACGATGCCGGCGACCGTCCGCCACCGGTGCTCGGCCACCAGGGGCGGCGGTTGGCCGGTGTCGAGGGCGTGGCGGCGGAGCAGGGTCAGGCCCATCTGGTGGAGGGTCCCGGCGCGGACGCCGGGGCCGGGCGCACCACCGGCACTGGCCGGCGTCGACACCGGGACGCCGTAGAGCCGGAGGCGCTCCCGGAGCTCGTGGGCGGCCTTGCGGGTGAACGTGCACACCACGGTGTGGTCGGCGTCGGCCGAGCCGTCCCGGATGCGCCGGGCCACCCGCAGGGTGAGCACCCGGGTCTTCCCCGATCCGGCTCCGGCCACGATGCACAGGGCCCGGTCCGGCCGGTCGACGGCCTGACGCTGGACCTCGGTCAGGGAGGCCACGGCCCGGCCGAAGCCGTCGTCGGGCACGGACATCGGCACCGGTGGGCGTGGGGCACCCGGGGGAGCGCTGACCGATCCGGCCTCGAGGGGTTCCACGGAGGACGAGGCTACCGGCCCGGTGTGTCATCACCCCGGCTCATTCGGGCCCGATGCCCGGGGTTGTGGCGCCACCCGGGCCGGGACGGTCGGTAGTGTGTGCCGGTGCTGAAGTCGTTCGCCGGGGGTGCCCTGTTCGGCGAGGGCTGGGGTGCCGGGGTGCCCACGGTGCTGGCCTTGCACGGGTGGCAGCGCACCCACCTGGACTTCGCCCCCGTCCTGGAGGCCACCACCACCGCCCGAGCCGCCGGACCAGCCTCCGATGGCCCCCTCGCCGCCGTGGCTCTGGACCTGGCCGGGTTCGGGGCCACGCCCCCTCCCCCCGAGGCCTGGGGCTCCGAGGCGTACGCCCACCACCTCCTGCCCCTGTTCGAAGAGCCCGGGGTCCTGGCCGACCGCATCGTTCTGGTGGGCCACTCCTTCGGTGGGCGGGTGGCCGTGCATCTCGCTCCGTTGGTGCCGGACCGGATCGAGCGGGTCGTGCTCACCGCCGTGCCCCTCCTCGACCGGGAGGGACGGCCATCGCGACCGGCTACGGGCTACCGGGTGGCCCGGGCCCTCCACCGGCTGGGTCTGGTGGGCGACGAGCGCATGGAGGGGCTGCGCCAGAAGTACGGCTCACCGGACTACCGGGCGGCCCAGGGTGTCATGAGGGCGGTGTTCGTCAGGCTGTTGGCCGAGCAGTACGCCGACCAGATGGCCGCCATCGACTGCCCGGTGGACCTGGTCTGGGGCGACGCCGACACGGAGGTGCCCCTCGAGGTAGCGGTACGCGCCCTCCCCCTGTTCCCCTCGGCGCGGCTGGTCACCCTGCCCGGAGTCGGGCATCTGACCCCGACCGAGGCTCCCCGCGCCCTGGCCGAGGTCATCGTGGGCCGGGCCGGCGGGGACTCCTCCCCATGACGGCCCTGCTGGGACCGGATCGCCTGCACGGCGGGGTGGCGTGGATCACCGTGGCCGCCTGTCTCCTGGCCTGCGGGCTGGCCGGACTCCGGTGGCTCCGGGTGGCCCAGCGGGAGCACTACCTGGCCGGGTCGGTGACCCGCTTCGCCGCCCGGTGGTGGACGGTCACACCCCTGAACGGGGCCCTGGCCGTGGTCGTCGGGGCTGCGGCCGTGGCGTCAGTGCGGTGGCCCCTGATCGGTCTGGTGGTGGCCGCCGGGGTGGCCGTCGGCCCGCTCGGATTGTCGCTGCGAGGGCGCACATCGCCGCTGACCTGGACGCGGCGGCTGCGGACCCTGGCCCTGGTGTGGGCCGTACTGGAGGCGGTCGTGGTGGTCGTCGGGGTGGTGCTGGGACCGGCCGGTCCGGGTGCTGTCGTGGCCGCCCTGGCCGTGCCGGTCCTGGTCGACCTGGCCTGCCTCGGCACCGGGCCGGTCGAGCGACGACTCGCCACCCACTTCGTGGACGAGGCCGCCGCCCGCCTGGCCCGGGTGGATCCGACCGTGGTGGCCGTGACCGGTTCGTACGGCAAGACGTCCACCAAGGGCCACATCGCCCACCTGGTGCGGCCTTCCCGGACGGTGGTGGCCACCCCGGCCAGCTTCAACAACCGGGCCGGACTGGCCCGGGCCGTCAACGAGCACCTGGCCGACGGCACGGAGGTATTCATCGCCGAGATGGGCACCTACGGGCCGGGGGAGATCGCCGACCTGTGCCGATGGTGCCCGCCGGACGTGGCCGTGATCACCGCCATCGGGCCGGTCCACCTCGAGCGCTTCGGGACCGAGGAGCGCATCGTCGAGGCCAAGTCGGAGATCCTGGCCACCGCCTCCGACGTGGTACTGCCGGTGGACGATCCCCGACTGGCCGCGGTGGCCGACCGGGCCGAGGCCGACGGCAAGCGGGTCCGACGCTGCTCGGCCTTCGACGGCTCGGCCGACGTGTCGGTGGTGCGACACGACGAGTGGCATCCGGAGGTCTCGGTGTGGGCCGACGGAGATCTGCTGGCCGAGCACCTCACCCTGCCCACCGGGGTCCAGCCGGGGAACCTGGCCTGTGCCGTCGCCGTGGCCCTGGTGCTCGGGGTGGAGCCCGCGACCGTGGGCGAGCGTCTGGCCGATCTGCCGTCGGTGGACCACCGGCTCCAGGCAGTGCGGTCGGCATCGGGGGCCACGATCCTCGACGACACCTACAACTCCAATCCGGCCGGAGCGGCCGAGGCCCTGGTGGCGCTGAGCGGTCTCGGAGCCGACGCATCGATGTCGGACGGCGCCGGCCGCCTGGTGGTGGTGACCCCGGGCATGGTCGAGCTCGGGTCCCGTCAGTTCGGGGAGAACCGCAAGTTCGGTGCCGCGGCGGCCGAGGCGGCCGACGATCTGCTCATCGTGGGCCGGACCAATCGTCGGGCCCTGCTGGCCGGGGCGGCGTCGGTGGCCGGGTCACCGGCCCGGGTGACACTCGTCGACCACCGGGAGGAGGCCGTGGCGTGGGTCCGGGCGCACCTCGGCCCCGGCGACGCCGTCCTGTACGAGAACGATCTGCCGGACCACTACCCTTGACGAGTTGAGCTTCCGGCCGGGTCCCCAGGGTCACCGGACGGCGGCCGCACCTGCCCTGTCGAACACCCTGCCGATCGGAGGAGTCCCCCCACCGTGCCCGACGTCGCCGTCATCTTCGGAGGACCCTCCCCCGAGCACGATGTGAGCGTGCTCACCGGTCTGCAGGCCGCCCGCGGCCTGGCTGCCGGCCCTGCCGACGCCACCGTCCGGGCCATCTTCTGGTCCAAGACCGGGGACTGGTACGAGGTCGACCCCGCGCTGGAGGCCGAGGCCTTCCTGGACGGGGTGCCCCGGGGGGCCACCCGTCTCCAGTTCCTGGCCACCCCCGGAGGAGGCTTCGCCGAGCCGGCCGGGCGGTTGGGCAAGGCGAGGGGTCTCGACATCGACGCCGCCCTGGTGTGCTGCCACGGGGGACCGGGGGAGGACGGGTCGCTCCAGGCCGCCTTGGACCTGGCCGGGATCCGCTACTCCGGGCCCACGGTGTCGGGAGCGGCCCTCGGCATGGACAAGCTGGCCTTCGGGGCGGTGGTGGCGGCGGCGGGACTGCCCACGCTGCCGCGGGTCCTCCTGGACACCCGGAGCGGGCCGCCGCCCTTCGGGGGGCCCTACATCGTCAAGCCCCGCTTCGGGGGGTCATCCATCGGCATCGACGTGGTGGAGGACTTCGCCACGGCCACCGCCCGGCTCCCGGCCAACCCCCACCTGCGCTTCGGGGCGGTGCTGGAGCCGTTCCGACCCGATCTCACCGACCTGCAGGTGGCCGTGCGCAGCTGGCCCGAGCTCCAGCTGTCGGCCATCGAACGGCCCATCCGGGCCAGCGGCACGGCCGACATCCTCGACTACCGGGACAAGTACGTGGCCGGGGAGGGGATGGCCGGTGCCCTCCGCGAGCTGCCGGCGGCCATGGCGCCGGAGCTCGAGAAGGCGCTCCGTGAGGCGGCGGAGACGATCGCCGCCGTGGCCAACCTCCGGGGCGTGGCCCGGATCGACTTCCTCGCCGACGGGGATCAGTTCGTCGTCAACGAGATCAACACCATCCCCGGCTCTCTGGCCCGTTACCTGTGGGTGGACCCGCCGGTCCCCTTGGCCGCGTTGCTGGGCGACCTGCTGGAGGAGGCCCGACGGAGTCCCACCCACGCGTACTCCGCCGCCGGCGCCGACGGCACGGTGCTGCGCTCGGCCGGGTCGATCGCCGGCAAGTTGGGCTGAGGCGTTTGGCCGTTCACCGGCTCCAACTCCTGGCGGACGAGAGGGTCCTGGTCGACATCAGGCCCCACTGGTCGTTCCTGTCGGGCCCGCTGGTCGCGGCGACGGTGACCATCGGCATCGGGGTGGCCCTCGACGTCGGCTACCCCCACACGTCGGTGGCCCTCCACTGGGTCGAGGGCCTGGTGGTGGCCGTGCCCTGCGTGTGGCTGGCCGTGCGGACGGCGCGGTGGTGGACGACCAGTCTCATCCTGACCACCATCCGCCTGGTCGAGCTGTGGGGGGTGGCCTCCACCCGGCATGCCGAGACCCCTCTCGACGCGCTCGGTGTCGGTCACCGCCGTGCAGTCCCTGGGACGGCGGATACTGGGCACCGGGCGCCTGGACCTCGAGATCCGCGGCGAGCGTCGGATACGGAGCATCGACGACGTCCGCAAGCCGGTGATCCTCCAGCGGGTGATCACCCGCCGGCTGCGACCGTACTCCGAGGGCCAGGACGACCAGGGCTACGGCTGACCCTCACCCGCGGTCCGGATCCCCTCCGGGACATGACCGGGTCCGCCCGGTCCAGCGGCTCAGGGATCCCCCGCGGCCAGGGTGCCGTCCGAAGCCTGCACCCGCCAGGCCGGTGTGGGCCAGGCGTCGGTGTCGACGGCCCCCGGCCGGGTCAGTGCCACCACGCACCCCCCGAACCCGGCCCCGGTCATCCGGGCCCCGAACACCCCGGGTCGGGACCCGAGCTGCGCCACCAGGGCGTCGACCGCCGGAGTGGAGACGGCGAAGTCGTCGGCCAGGCTGCGGTGGCTGGCCGTGAGGAGGGCCCCGGCCCCGACCAGGTCGTGGGCGGCGAGGGCGGAGGCGGTGTCCCGCACCCGGGCGCACTCGGTGACCACGTGGCGGGCCCGACGGTGGACGACGGGGTCGTGGAGGGAGGCCAGGTCGTCGAGACCGCAGCGCCCCAGAGGCCCGATGAGGTCGGCGCCGGCCCGACACTCGGCCACCCGGTCGGCATAGGCGGAGGTCGACAGGGTGCGCCGCTGCCCGCTGTCCACCACCACGAACTCGGCCTCCCCGGGAAGAGGGATGTGTCGGCTCGTCTCGGTATCGAAGTCGATGAGCATGGCGTGGCCGGCCCGGCCCCCGGCGCACACCAGGGGATCCATCAGCCCCACCGGGACGCCGATGCGGTGTTCGGCCTCCTGGCACAGACGGGCCAGGCGGATCTCCGGAGCCGTGTCCGGTGCGGTCCCGGGCGGTCCGTCGACACCGAAGACCGAGGCCAGGGCCACGCCCAGGGCGGCGCTCGAGGACAGCCCGGATCCCACCGGCAGAGTCGACTCGATACGCAACGTGCCGCCAGTGCCCCTTTGGCCCACGGCGGCCACGGCGGCCACGGCGGCCACCAGTCGGGCCCAGGCCGGCTCGACGAGCGCCGGATCGGCGCCCGGCGGGATGATGGCGCGGCCCCCGAAGGCCGACGAGGTGGCCAGCAGCGTCGGCTCGTCCTTGGGCGTGTACGTCACGGTCACCCCCAACCCGATGGCCATGGGGAGGGCCAGGCCCCGGTTGTAGTCGGTGTGGTCCCCGATCAGGTTGACCCGACCCGGTCCCACGGCACGTCGGACTTCGGGCAACGGTGCACGCTCCTGTGGCCAAGGCCACCGTCGGTCGGACGGGGCGGGACCCGGCCGGCTCCCGAGCGCAGGCTACCGCCGGACGACACGCATTTGACCCCCGCAGCCTCCTGGGCCAGCATCCGGCCATGAGAATCTCCTCCCCGTCCGGACGGGACGGCAGGCGGTGAGCGGACCCCTCGACGGCGTCCGCATCATCGAGTTGGCCGGTCTCGGCCCCGCCCCGTTCGCTGGCATGATGCTGGCCGACGCCGGGGCCGACATCATCCGGATCGACCGGTCGGAGCGGGCCACCTACCCGCCCAACTCCGAACCCCATGTGGACCTGATGAACCGGGGACGGCGATCGGTGGCCGTCGACCTCAAGCACCCCGAGGGGGTGGCCCTGGTCCTGCGCCTGGTCGAGCGGGCCGACGGGCTGATGGAAGGATTCCGACCCGGGGTGGCCGAACGGCTCGGGATAGGGCCCGACGTGTGTCTGGCCCGCAACCCGACACTGGTCTACGGCCGGATGACCGGATGGGGCCAGGACGGTCCCATGGCCTCGGCCGCCGGGCACGACATCGACTACATCGCCCTGGCCGGTGCCCTCGAGCCCATGGCCCGGGCCGGGGGGCGGCCGTTCCCGCCCCTCAACCTGGTGGGCGACTTCGGCGGGGGCGGCATGATGCTGGCCTTCGGCATGTGCGCCGCCATCATCAGCGCCCGCCAGACCGGGGCCGGCCAAGTTGTGGATGCCGCCATGGTGGATGGCGCCGCCGCCCTCATGACCATGACCTACACCCTGAGGTCGTCCGGCATCTGGAGGGAGGAGCGAGGGACCAATCTGTTGGACACCGGCGCCCATTTCTACGAGGTGTACGAGACGGCCGACGGCGGCTATATGGCCGTCGGGGCCATCGAGCCCCAGTTCTACGCCGCCCTGCTCCGGGGCCTCGACCTCGAGGGCGAGGACCTGCCCGATCAGATGGACCGTGAGGCCTGGCCGCAGATGAAGGAGCGGTTCGCCGCCCTATTCGCCACCAGGACCCGGGCCGGGTGGCAGGCCGTCTTCGACGGCACCGATGCCTGCGTGGCGCCGGTGCTGTCCCCGTGGGAAGCCCCGTCGCATCCCCACATCAGTGCCCGGGGAACGTTCTCCGAGGTGGCCGGGGTGGTCCAGCCGTCCCCCGCGCCCCGGTTCGAGGGCACCCCGGGATCCATCCGTCGACCGCCGCCCAATCCCGGCCAGCACGCCGACGAGGCCCTGGCCGACTGGGGACTGGACGCCGACGAGGTGGCCGGGCTGCGCTCGGTGAAGGCCATCAGCTGATCGGAGAGGTGGCGAACCCAGCTGGCCGGAGAGGTGGCGGACCGTTGAGGCAGTCAGCCGGGAGTGCTGCCTAGGACGGCGGCCGGCGTGGCGCCGCTCCCGGGGCCGGGGGCCGCGCTCCGGTGAGCGTCCCCTTCCGCTGGCGTGATCTCGTGTTCCGACGGCGTGACCTCATTGCGCGCCAACCAGGCGCGGCCCCGGGCCCGAAGAGGAGCTTCGACGTACCGGTAGGAGAGGCCCACGACCAGGGCGATGGCCACCATGTCCAGGGGAACTACTTCGTGCAGGGGCAGGTGGGTGACGGCCGGGATGAGGATCAGCAGGGTGAGGCCGTAGAGGTAGATCCCGTAGGAGCGCACCCCGATCCAGCGGAACAGCGGGGAGGCCAGTACCCGGGACGGCCACGACCGTTGGGCCAGGATGGTGTGCAGCATCAGCCCGGTGGCGGCGACGGCCACCGCCAGAACCAGGACCTGACCACTCCGTCCCGTCGGCGAGTAGAGCAGCGCCACGACGAATACGGCGATCGCGGCCGCGGCCAGGCGACCGTCCCGGAGGATGGCCGCCAGTCGGGTCGACGCCCCTCCGTGGGCCAGCCAGAAGGCGGCCCAGCAGCCGAGGGCCAGAGGCACCAGGTGCCCGGTGGGGAGGAAGTAGTTGCCGAACGGGATCCAGATGGCCACCGATCCGACCACGAGGGCGAGGGCGATCGTGCGCTGGCTCCTCGCCCCGCAGCGGCGGGCCATCAGCGCCAGGGCCAGGGGCCAGAGCAGATAGAACTGCTCCTCGACGGCGAGGGACCATGACTGGTCGAACGAGGCGCCCACGTGGGTGGTCCACGCCTCCAGGAAGTCGTTGACATAGAAGAATGCCCCGGCCGTGCTCCACGGGATGGTGCCGGCCTCGTGGACCACGAGGGCGGTCGGGATGGCCACGGCGGCCAGCCACAGCAAGAGGGCGGGGTACAGGCGGAAGAACCGCCGCCCGTAGAAGGCGCCGAACCGGATCCGACCCCGTCTGGCTACCTCGTCGAGGAGCAGGGAGGTGATCAGGTAGGAGGAGAGGACGAAGAAGACGTCGACCCCGAAGGCTCCCCCGGGGAAGTGGGCCCGGTCGAGGTGCAAGAGGAGAACACCGCCGATGGCGATGGCTCGCATGCCGTCGAGGGCGTCCAGGTGCCCCGACGCGTTCGTACCCGATCGTGGTTGCACGGCGTCCCTCGTCTCACTTCCTGCCCAGAGCGATCCGAAAGACCGACGTTACCGGCCCGCGGGAGGGTTACGCCACCATCCATCCTCGGCTCGGGACGACCCGCCAACCTGCGCCTACAGGTTGACCACGGGGCAGGTCACGGTCCGGGTGATCCCGTCGATCAGCTGGATGGCCTCGACCACCATCCGACCGAGCTCGTCGACGGTCTCGGCCTCGGTGCGCACGATGACGTCGTAGGGACCGGTGACCCCCTCGGCGGCGAGCACCCCGTCGAAGGTGGACACGGTCCGGGCCACGGTGGCGGCCTTTCCGACCTCGGTCTGGATCAGCACGTAGGCGTTGACCGGCATGGGCTCCTCCGGGGCGATGGCAGGTGGGGGATGGGGAGATCGTACCGTCACCGGAGCCGGCGCCCTCCGGGCCGTGGCCCGGCCGCACCGCGGTCCCGGTGCGCCGTGGGCCGGGCCCCTGCCGCCTACCATGCCGTTGTGGGTGTTCGCCAGCGCAGCGACCAGTTCAAGCGCCTGGCCCGGTCGGCCATCACCGACCTGTTCGATCAACGGCGGCCCTTCGGGCGCCTGGCCCTGACCCACGTGCTGATGACGGCAGGGGACACCTTGTTCGCCGTCTCGCTGGCCGGATCGCTGTTCTTCTCCATCTCGCCCACGGCGGCCAAGGACAAGGTGCTCTTGTACCTGTTGTTGACCATGGGCCCCTTCGCCGTGGTGGCCCCGGCCCTCGGTCCGCTGATCGACCGCAGCCGGGGGGCGCGACGGGCCATGGTGGTGGCCTCGGCCGTGGGGCGGGCCGCCCTGTGTCCGTTCTTGGCCCGCGACATCCACTCGCTGCTGCTGTTCCCCGAGGCCTTCGCCATGCTCGTCCTGTCCAAGGTCTACCTGGTGACCAAGGGGGCCCTCGTCCCCGAGATGGCCGCGCTGGGCATGCTGGACGAGGTCGGCGACGCCGCGGCGGAGGTCGGGGCCGACGCCGGCCTCGCCGACACCGGTCCACCGACGGCCCGGGGCCCCGATCCCACCCCTCCCTACGGCACCCCGGTCATCCGGGTGGAGGACCCGGGCACCGGCCGGCAGACCGTGGAGCCCGACCTGGCCACCTTGAATGCCCGGCTGGGGCTGCTGGCGTCGCTGGCCGGTTTCGCCTTCGCCGTGCCCGCCGTGCTCATCTTGAAGCTCGGAGGGGCCTCCAGCGTCATCTGGGTCAGCATCGCCGTGTTCGCCGCCGCCGCCGTGGCCGGGGCCCGCCTGCCGGTGCCCCGCCGGCTGGCCCGGACACTGGCCTCCCGGCGCGCTGGAGGACGGTCGGCCTACGACCACGCACGGGATGCCGCCGGCCCTGACGGGACCACCGACATCCAGATGGCCCCGGACTTCGATCCCGAGTGGGCCGGCGACGAGGAGGACCTGGCCGCCTTCCGGCCCATTGCCGACACCGAGGTCATCCTGGCCCTGATGCCCATGTCGGTACTCAAGGCCCTGGTCGGCTTCACCACCTTCCTGTTCGCCTTCGGACTGCGCCGGGCCGGTGCGGCCACCTGGTGGTTCGGCTTCGTCCTGGGCGGCCTCACCGCCGGGGCGCTCATCGGGGTCCTCCTGGTGGCGAGAGTCCGCCGGATCCTCAACGAGCAGCAGATGCTCACCGGGTCGCTCCTCGTGGTGGCGGCGGTGACCGTGGCCGGCGCGTTTTACACCGCCCGATGGTTCTGGGCCGTGATCGCCCTGGTGGTGGGGCTGGCCAGCGCGATGGCCAAGCCGTCGTTCGACGCCCTCGTCCAACGGCACGTCCGCGAGTCCAACCAGGGCCGGGCCTTCGCCCGCTTCGAGACCCGGTTCCAGCTCATGTGGGTGGTGGGCTCGTTCGTCCCGGTGGTGCTCTCCCTGCCGGTGGCCGCCGGAAGCCTGGTCATGGCGGTCGTGGCCGGTGTGGGAGCGCTGTCCTACATGAGCTCCCGACGGGCCCTGCAGGGAGGGACCAACCGGTCCATGCGACCGGCCACCTGACCCGTCCGCTGGCCCGTCGGACCGCCTGCCGCGCTAGCCGAGCTGCTGTTCCAGGCGGTCCACCTCGGCGGCCAGCTGGGCCGGCAACTTGTCGCCGAAGGTGGCGTAGTGCTGGCGGATGCTGGGCACCTCGGCCCGCCACTCCTCGACGTTCACGGTGAGCAGCTGGCTCATGTCGGCGGGGGAGACGTCGAGGCCTTCGGTGTCGATGGCGCCCGGAGCCGGGACGTAGCCGATGGGCGTCTCGGTGGCCTCACCTGTGCCGCTGACCCGTTCGAACACCCACTCCAGAACCCGGGAGTTCTCCCCGTAGCCCGGCCACAGCCAGCGACCGTCGTTGTCCTTGCGGAACCAGTTGACGTAGAAGATCTTGGGGAGCTTGTCCGGATCGGCGCCGGCCCCGAGCTCCAGCCAGTGGGCGAAGTAGTCGGCCATGTTGTAGCCGCAGAACGGCAGCATGGCGAAGGGGTCCCGGCGTAGGTTGCCGACGGCACCGGCCGCCGCCGCCGTGGTCTCCGAGGCCATGATGGAGCCCAGGAAGACGCCGTGCTCCCAGTCGCGGGACTGGAAGACCAGCGGGACCACCGAGGCCCGCCGCCCGCCGAACATGATGGCGTCGATGGGCACGCCGGCCGGATCCTCCCACTCCGAGGCGATGGCCGGGTCCTGGGCGGCCGGGACAGTGAAGCGGGCATTGGGGTGGGCGGCCGGCCCGTCCGACCCGGGCGTCCAGTCCTCGCCCTTCCAGGACGTCAGGTGGGATGGAGGGTCATCGCTCATGCCCTCCCACCAGATGTCCCCGTCGTCGGTGAGGGCGGTGTTGGTGAAGATGGCATTGCCGTCGAGGGTCAGCATGGCGTTGGGGTTGGTGTGGACGTTGGTGCCCGGTGCCACGCCGAAGAAGCCGGCCTCGGGATTGATGGCGTAGAGCCGTCCGTCGGGCCCGAACTTCATCCAGCAGATGTCGTCCCCCACCGTCTCCACCTTCCAGTCGGGGAGTGTGGGGATGAGCATGGCCAGATTGGTCTTGCCGCAGGCCGAGGGGAAGGCACCCGTCACGTAGCGGGTCTCCCCGGCCGGAGAGGTGAGCTTCAGGATGAGCATGTGTTCGGCCAGCCAGTTGTCGTCCCGGGCCATGACCGAGGCGATGCGCAGGGCGAAGCACTTCTTGCCCAGCAGGGCGTTGCCGCCGTAGCCGGAGCCGTAGGACCAGATCTCCCGGGTCTCGGGGAAGTGGACGATGTACTTGTTCTCCGAGTCGCACGGCCAGGGCACGTCGGTCTGGCCCTCGGCCAGGGGCGCTCCCACCGAGTGCAGGCAGGGGACGAACTCGCCGTCGGCCCCGAGCACCTCGAGGGCACCGCGACCCATGCGGGTCATGATCCTCATGGAGACGGCCACGTAGGCGGAGTCGGTGATCTCGACGCCGATGTGGGCGATGTTCGAGCCCAGGGGGCCCATCGAGAAGGGGACCACGTACATGGTGCGTCCCCGCATGGACCCCTTGAACAGCTCGGTGAGGACGTCCCGCATCTCGGCCGGCTCCCGCCAGTTGTTGGTGGGTCCGGCATCGGACTCGAGGGTCGAACAGATATAGGTGCGGTCCTCCACCCTGGCCACGTCACCCGGGTCGGAGTGGGCCCAGTAGCTGTTGGGTCGCTTGGCGTCCGACAGCTTGGTGAACGTCCCGTTGTCCACCAGGAGCTGGCACAGGCGGTCGTACTCCTCGGCCGACCCGTCGCACCACTCCACCGTTTCGGGCTCGGTCAGCGCGGCGATCTCGTCCACCCATGCGATCAGCTTCTTGTTGGTGGTTGGGGGCATAGGTTGGGTGGTCCTCCTCGGGATTCCGGTGGGGCTCTGCCCGGGACCGGGCCGGCCTGGCCCCTGTCCACGGGTCATCTATCGATTCTAGTGGCGGCGACGCCGGTCAATGCTAGGCAAGGGAGGTGCAGAGTCCCAACTCCGGGGGATCGGTGGGCCCACCGGTCGACCGCCCTGGTGCGTTCGACGAGTTCACCGCCATCGCCGGTCTGCGGTCCCGGTTCGAGGCCCAGGCCCGGTTGCGCGCTCCCGGTGGCCGGGTGCCCCCGGCCGGTGACCTGTGGATCGGGGACGACGCCGCTGTGGTCACCATGCCGTCGGAGGGTCGGAGCGTGATGGCCACCGATCTCCTCGTGGGAGGCGTCCACTTCGACGAGGAGTTCAGCTCCCCCGAGGACGTGGGGTACAAGGCGTTGATGGTCACGGTGTCCGACTTCGCCGCCATGGGCGTCCACCCGTCGTATGCCCTGGTTTCGATAGCCGCGCCACCGGGGACGGACCTCGACCTCCTGGGCGCCGGACTGGCCGAGGCCGCCGGCGAGACATCCTGTGTGATCGTGGGTGGCGACCTCGCCGGATCGCCCGTACTGGTGCTGTCGACCGCCGTCTTCGGGGTGACCGGCCCGGACGGGATGTCGCCCCTGCAGCGCTCGGGGGCCAGCTCCGGCGACGAACTCTTCGTCACCGGGCCGTTGGGCCGGTCGGCGGCCGGTCTGCGGCTACTCCGGGATTCCGTCACGACTGGCGCCCCACCGAACACCACGCCGGCGGACGCCGGAACGATGGCCACACCCGAGGGCGGCTTCCGACCCCCGGGCCCCGATCTCATCCGGGCCCATCGCCGGCCCGTGGCGCGGCTGGCTGAGGGGGTGGCCGCCCGTCGCTCGGGGGCCAGCGCGGCCATCGACCTCTCCGACGGTCTGACGGGCGACGTCCGGCACCTGGCCGACGCCTCCGGGGTGGGCGTGGACCTCGATGTCGTGCCCGTGGCCGAGGGAGCCACCCGGGACGAGGCCCTCGGTGGGGGTGAGGACTACGAGCTGCTCCTGGCCACCGGTGCCCCAGATGACCTGTTGGCGGCCTTCCGGGCGGCCGGCCTCACCGCACCGGTGCCCGTGGGCCGGTGCACCGACCGTCCCGGGCACCTCACCGTGGACGGGGAGCCGCTGCCGTCCGGGGGTTGGCGGCACTGGTTCTAAGGAAACTCACAGAACGATCGGTCACCATGGCGGTATGGACAGGTCCACCGGGTCGGGCGAGTCGGGTGGCTCGGGGCGCCGGGGCGGTTGGTGCGGTCGGCGATGACCACCGTGGACCATCGCATCCTGGTGGTGGATGACGAGCCGAGCATCACCGACCTTGTGACCATGGCCCTGCACATGCAGGGGGCGACGGTGGAGGTGGCCCACTCGGGCACCGAGGCCCTCCGGGCCATTCAGGAGTTCCGTCCCCATCTCATCGTCCTCGATGTGATGTTGCCCGACCTCGACGGCTTCACCGTGCTGGAGCGCATGGGGCGGGAGCGGCGCTCGGCCGACACCCCGGTGCTGTTCCTGACGGCGCGCGGCGACCTCGACGATCGCCTGCGGGGGCTCGCCCTCGGTGGAGACGACTACATGACCAAGCCCTTCAGCGTCGAAGAGCTGTTGTTGCGCATCAACGCCATCATGCGCCGGGCCGAGGGCTACGAGGAGGTCGGACCCCGCCTGGTGGTGGCCGATCTCGAACTGGACGAGGAGAGCCATGAGGTCCACCGCGGGGGATCGGCCGTCGAGCTGACACCCACCGAGTTCCGGTTGCTCCACTACCTGATGATGAACGCCGGCCAGGTGGTGTCCAAGTCCCAGATCCGGGACCGGGTCTGGGACTACAGCTTCGACGGCAAGGTCAACATGGTCGAGGTGTACGTGAGCTATCTGCGCAAGAAACTGGACGCCCACGGACCTCCCCTCATCCGCACGGTACGGGGCATCGGGTACAGCTTGCGGACCCGGGTGGTGCCGGACGCGGAGGCCACCTCGGCCGACTCCGGCCCGGCGGCCCCGGCGGGCGGAGGCATCAAGTGACGCTGCGCCTGCGCCTCTTGCTGCTGTTGGTGGGGATCGTGGCCGCCGGTCTCGTCATCTCCGACGTGGTCACCTACAACGCCCTGCGGTCGTTCCTGACCACGAGGGTGGACCAGCAGCTGGAGGCGGCGGCCTTTCCGGTCGGGCGCGCCCTCCTCTCGTCGTCGGGTTTGGGGCCCCAAGTTCCCGCCGCCCCGCCCACCTTCCCCGTCCCCCAGGGGTCCAACCCCTTCAAACCACCCGGGGCCTTCCGGAACGGGGGTGGGCTGCTGTCGCCCGGCCGGAGGGACGTCCGAGGCGTGCTCATCCCGCCCGGTACCTACGGCCAGCTGCGCAACACCGAGGGCAAGGTGGAGGCCCACCTGTTCTTCGCCTACGGCGGCAAGGCGCCGCCGGCCCCGGCGATCCCGGACCGACTCCCCGGAAGCGGGCTGCCCGTGGGCCACGACCTCTACTTCACCACGTCGAGCACGGGATCCGGCTCTCAGTCCTACCGCGCCCTGGCCAAGCCGTTGGCTGACCGGAGCGGGGTGATCGTGGTGGCCCTGCCCCTCACCGAGCTCGAATCCACGCTGCGCCGGCTGCTGGGGATCGAGCTCATCGTCTCGGCCGCCGTCCTGATGGGCTTGGGGGTCATCTCATGGGTGATGGTGCGGCGTGACCTCCGCCCGCTCGAGGCCATGACCAAGACGGCGGGCGCCATCGCCCACGGCGACCTGTCCCAGCGGGTGTCGCCGGGGGCCGAGCGCACCGAGGTGGGCCAGCTGGGGCAGGCCTTCAACACCATGCTCGACGAGATCGAGGTGGCCTTCGCCCAGCGGGCGGCGTCCGAGGACCGTCTCCGTCGGTTCCTGGCCGACGCCTCCCACGAGCTGCGCACGCCGCTGACCTCCATCCTCGGGTACTCAGAGCTCTTCGACCTCGGGATGCGGGATCGTCCCGCCGACGTGGCCGTGTCCCTGCACCACATCCGCGACGAGGCGACGAGGATGGCCACGCTGGTGGACGATCTGTTCCTGTTGGCCCAACTGGACCACGAACGGCCGCTCCGGTTCGCCCCGGTCGACCTGGACGCCCTGGCCCGGCGGTGCTCCGAGGACCTGTCGGTCTCGACGCCGGACCGTCCGGTGTCGGTCGTCGGGGACGGTCCGGTGGTGGTCCAAGGCGATGCCGACCGGCTGCGCCAGGTGGTGGACAACCTCGCCGTCAACGCCATCAGGCACGCCCCCGGGGGCGCCCACGTCGAGATCCGGGTGACCGATGACGGACCGTGGGCCCTCGTGACCGTCCACGACGACGGGCCCGGCATCGATCCCCGGGACGCCGCCCACATCTTCCAGCCGTTCTACCGGTCGGATCCCTCACGGGCCCGTTCGTCGGGTGGCGCCGGGCTGGGACTGGCCATCGTGGCCGCCATCGTGCAGGCCCACCAGGGCACGGTGGCCCTGGTGCCCGGCCCTGGGGCCACCTTCGAGGTACGGCTGCCCAAAGTGCGGCCCGCCCGCCCGCATGCACCGACCTCCGAGGCCCCCGGCCCCTCGGAACTGTCCGGGAGCCCCGAAGCATCCGGGAACTCCGAGTCGACCGGGACCGGGGACCTCCCCGTCCACCGGTCGCCGACCGGCGTCCCTCCCCATGCTGCTCCGGACGGTCTGCCCACCTCGGAGCAGGGCTGAGGGCCTGGGCACGGTTGCCCCTGCCCCCACGGCCACCCGCCACCACGCTCTACAGGGATGCCACCTCGGTCAACGAGGGAACCGACTGGCCGTCGCGGAGTTCGTAGGTCCGCCGCAGCCGCATTCCCAGTTCGACCAGCATCTTGTAGGCCACCGACGGGGCGGTGAACTGCAGGGTCT
Organism: uncultured Acidimicrobiaceae bacterium; assembly: GCA_963737625.1. Lineage (GTDB taxonomy): Bacteria > Actinomycetota > Acidimicrobiia > Acidimicrobiales > RAAP-2 > Bog-756. The sequence goes on along the minus strand of CAVTTK010000002.1, from coordinate 1,753,468 downwards.
TGAACTCACGGCGGCTCAGTACGAGGAGGGTCATCTCGGTGTCGGCCACCACGGTGGCCGTGCGCTCCCCTCCGTCGAGAAGGGCGAGCTCTCCGAAGAACGAGCCGGGACCGAGTTGGGCCAACCACTCGCCGTTTCGTGAGGCCGTCGCCGATCCGTCCGCCACGACGAAGAACTCACGCCCCGGCTTTCCCTGTTCGGCCAGCACCATCCCCGGTGAGACATCCTTCATGGTGGTCAACGAAGCGATGCTGCGAAGCTCGTCCTTGGTGCAGTTGGAGAACAGGCTGGCCTCCCGGAGCCGGTCGATTCTGATGGCCGACCTTCCGTACCGCGATGTCTTCACTGGTGGCCCTCCTTCTCGAACGGACGGACGACGGATGAGGTCGAGCGGGAGCCGGACCGCGGCCGACCGCAGCCGGAGGAGATGATGGTCGACCGTCGCGGCCCGGCCGCCGAACCCACTCGAGCCCCGCCATCCCGGTTCGAGGGACGGCTTGGGGCCCGACCTCTCCCCGGCACCAGTGTTGCCAACCGTGCGTACCGCCTCGCCATGTGCGCGCTCCTTGGTTGTCCGGCGACCGGGGTCTGGCCCCGATCCCCCCATGGTGCGCCTAGCCGACGTCGATGTCTGTCACGTCGGGGACAGTCGGGGACAGAGAAGGGGATTTGTCGGGCCCCGCACCGATCGAAGGCGGGAGGAGTCTCCATCCGGCGCGACCGTCGCCGTCGGAGGCCGCGGTCAGGCGCTCAGCAGGCGTTGGAGGGCTTCGGGATCGAGGATCCGGACCGTCCTCGATCCCAGGGCGACCCAACCCTTCCGTTGGAACTCCTGGAGGGCGGCATTGACGCGCTCGACGGCTCGCTCCGATCGCCGCGGCCAAATCGGATTGGATCACGCGTAGCTCCGCGGTGGAGTCATCGGCCCGGTCGATGAGAAACTTGGCCACCCGCTGGTTGAGATCGAGGAACACCAGGTCGCTGGCGGCCTCGGTGGTCTTCCGCACCATGTCGGCCAGGCGTCGGAGCATGGCCGCGGCCACGGCCGGCCGTTCGGCCATGAGCTCCATGACCACGGCCCCGGAGAGCACCAGGGCCCGACTGGCGGTGGTGGCCGTCACTGTGGCCGATCGGGGATTGGTGGACAGAACCCCGAGCTCCCCGATGATCTCGCCCGGGGTCACGGTGGCAAGCAGCAACTCGTTCCCGTCGGACGAGAATGTGGACACCTTGAGATGTCCTTCCACCAGCGCCAACATCGAATCGGAGGTCTGGCCCTCGAAATAGACGATCTGACCCTTGGCGAAGCTCCGTTCGACGCACCGTTCGGTCAGCCGTCGGCGATCCTCGGCGGACAGGCAGCCCAGCACGTTCGAGTTGGCGAAGGGGTCGTCGTCTCGTCCCTGCTGGAGTGCAGCCATCGCCATCCTGGGTCGGTGGACCGTTCGTCCAGCCTCTGCGGGCATTGTTACAGATCCGACGAGGCTCGCCGAGCCCGGCCAGGCCGTCACGGATGATCCACCACTGATCCGCGGCCTCCCCGGCCCGGCACAGCACGTCGCCGTCGGCCAGGTGGCGCACACCGGTCATGGTTCTGGTGACGCCGGCCAGCTCATCGGTCGTACACCCCTCGAACATCGCCACCTGCAACAACCCGGTGAGCTGCGACTCCATCGACCACGTCCTCCGGTTCCGGGGACCCGACGCGGATGCCCACCGCTGATTGTGAGGCCGATGTGGTCGGTTGTCTGTCACCGGGGTGACACGCCCTACGGGCGGGTCGGCGTTGCTCCTCCCACCGGCCCGCCACGCCCACCGCGATGGGTGACTTGGCCTCGGTCCGCGGTCGCTACGAACCCCCAGACAGGCTGTTGGCGGAGACGGCCCGGACTGGCCGCGCTGGCCCCTCAGGCCGGGATGTTCCGGATGGGCCGCTTGACGACCTTTCCGGAACGGATGCAGGAGGTGCAGGCGTTCAGGCGCTTGGGCGAGCCGTCCACGAGTGCCCGGACCCGCTGGATGTTGGGATCCCAGCGACGCTTGGTCCGACGGTGGGAGTGACTGATGTTCATACCGAACGACGGCTTCTTGCCGCAGACCTCGCACACCGCTGCCATGACACTCCGACTTCCTCGTAGGATCCTCTGGGTAAGGCACAAAGGTTAGCATCCTGGCCATGGTGGTCCTCGACGCGCTGGGTGCAGCGGAGCTCAGTGACGTCATCACCGAGTTCCGTGACGGCCTCCGGTCCCACCGTGAGCTGATCAACCGCCTCAACGTCTACCCGGTGCCCGACGGCGATACCGGCACCAATATGGCCCTCACCCTGGAGTCGGTGACCGACGAGCTCGACGGCCTGACCTCGCCCGACCTCGACGCCACCTGCCGGGCCATCGCCCACGGTTCTCTGATGGGGGCCCGGGGCAACTCGGGCGTCATTCTCTCCCAGCTCCTGCGGGGGCTCTCCGAAGGCCTGAACTGTCCGACCAGCCGGCCCGGACCACTGGAGCTCTCCGAGGCCCTGACCATCGCCGACAAGCTGGCCCGCGAAGCGGTCATGCGGCCGGTGGAGGGCACCATCCTGACGGTGGCCCGGGGGGCGGCCGAGGGCGCTCGCAGCGCGGCGGAGGCGGGCCGTCCCCTGGTGGAGGTGGTGGAGGCGTCGCGGGCCGAGGCGGCTGATGCCCTGGCCCGCACGCCCTCGCTCCTTCCCGTCCTCGAGCAGGCCGGCGTGGTCGACGCCGGAGGAACCGGTTTCCTCCTCCTGTTGGACGCCATGCTGACGGTGGTGGACGGTCGGGCCATGCCCGTCCCCCCCGAACTCCCCGACACCGTGTTCGGCCCGCTCAATCCCGAGGCCCCGGGCATGGCCTCACCGTCCCTGCCCGGGTCCGAGAGTGAGGCCGATGCCGCCCAGCGGGCGCTCGCCGGTCTGCGCTACGAGGTGATGTACCTGCTCGAGGCGCCGGACGAGACCATTCCCTCGTTCAAGGAGGTGTGGGCCGGCATCGGCGACTCCATCGTCGTGGTGGGCGGGGACGGTCTGTGGAACTGCCACATCCACACCGACGACATCGGTGCGGCCATCGAGGCGTCGCTCGACGCCGGTCGGCCCCGGAGCCTGCGGGTCACCGACCTCTTGGAGCAGGTGGAAGAGGAGCGGTGGGTGCGGGAGGCCGCCGACCACCTGGGCAGTGGGCCCTCGCCCATCCCTCCGGGGCCGCCTCCCACCACCGGCGTGGTGGCCGTGGCCACCGGGGACGGGATCGGCCGGATCTTCCGCTCCCTCGGCGTCCAGGGGCTCATCGCCGGCGGTCAGTCCATGAACCCGTCGACGGCCGAGCTGGTCGAGGCGGTGGAGTCGGTCCGGTCGTCCTCGGTCATCATCCTGCCCAACAACGGGAACATCCGGGCCGTGGCCGAGCGGGTCGACGACCTGACCGAGAAGTCGGTGTGGGTGGTTCCCACCGACACCATCGCCGAGGGGTTCGCCGCCCTCCTGGCCTACGACCCCGAGGCCGAGGCCGCGGTCAACGCCGAGACCATGGAGGCGTCGGCCCGCAGCGTGGTGGCCGGCGAGGTCACCCGGGCGGTGCGGGACTCCGACAGCCGGGTGGGCCCGATCACCACCGGCGACTGGCTGGGCCTGTCCCGCAGCGGGATCGAGGTGGTGGGGGAGTCGCTCGCCGCGGCCGCCTGCTCCCTGCTCGACACCCTGGTCGACGACAGCCACGCCCTGGTCACCATCATCGAGGGGGAGGGGTCGGGGGCGGCCGACACCCGCCGGATCACCGAGTGGCTCCGCGACCAGCGTCCCGAGGTGGAGACCGAGGTGCACCACGGGGGCCAGCCCCTCTACCCGTACCTCTTCTCCATCGAGTGAGCCCGGCGGACCCGACCGAGGGCGCCGGGATCCAGCGCAAGCTCCGACAGCTGGCCGAGCTCCCCGTCTCGCAGCTGCGCCAGGTGGGGCCGAGGACCGAGCGGGAGCTGGCCGAGCTCGAGATCGGCAGCGTGCTCGATCTGCTCTCCCACTACCCACGCCGCTACCTCGACGGCACCCAGCTGCGTCCCATCGCCGAGCTGGCGGCCGGCGAGAAGGTATCGGTGCTGGCCAGGGTGGTCCGGGTGGGCCAGGCGTCGTCCGGGTACGGCCGGGGCCGCCGGCGCGGTCCCTCGAGGGTCGAGCTGGACATCGCCGACGACAGTGGCCGGCTGCGGGTGGTCTACTTCAACCAGGCGTGGCGGGCCAAGCAGTTGCCCGTGGGCACCCTGGCCCTGTTCTACGGGTCCGTCGGCACCTATCGGGACGCCCTCCAGCTGAACAGCCCCATGGCCGAGGTGCTGGAGCTACCCGGGGAGGACGGCAACGACGGGGACCGGGGCGACGGGGACCAAGGCGGCGCTGATCGGGGTGACGGGGGAGCGCGGCGGGGCCGGGTCTACCCCATCTACCCGTTGACCGACAAGGCCAAGTTGACCTCGCTGCGCATCAGCCGGATCGTGGGCGAGGCCCTGGACCGGGCCCAGGACTTCGCCGACCCGGTCACGCCGGCGTGGCGGGACCGCTTCGGTCTGCTCGACCGCACCACCGCCTACAACGACATCCACCGCCCGGCCACCGCCGACCAGACCGAGCCGGCCCGACGGCGCCTGGCCTTCGACGAGCTGTTCCGCCTCCAACTGGCCCTGGTCCTGCGCCAGGCCCGGTTGCAGCGCGACGCCCGCGGCATCCGTCACGTGATCGGCGGATCCGGGGACCCGGACGCCGCGGTCCCGGCCGAGGCCGCCGAGGCCGCCGGCACCCTCGTGGCCCACTTCCTCGACCGCCTGCCCTTCGACCTGACCGGGGCCCAGGGCCGGGCCGTGGAGGCAATCCGCTCCGATCTGGCCGGACCCCTGCCCATGCACCGGCTGCTCCAGGGGGACGTGGGATCGGGCAAGACGGTGGTGGCGGTGGCGGCCATGCTCACGGCCACCCAGGGTCGGCACCAGGCCGCCCTCATGGCCCCGACCGAGGTGTTGGCCGAACAGCACGCCGAGGAGGTGCGCCGCCTGCTCACCGGCCTCACCGTCCCCGATCCCGGCACGCTGGAGGGTCACCGCCCGCTGGGCGTGGCCCTCCTGACCAACCGGACAACGGCGTCGGAGCGCAAGCTCATCCACGCCGGCCTGGCCGACGGCACCGTCGACATTCTCATCGGAACCCACGCCCTCCTCACCGACCAGGTGAGCTTCTCGTCCCTCGGCGTCGTGGTCATCGACGAGCAGCACCGATTCGGGGTGGAGCAGCGGGCCGCCCTGCGGGCCAAGGGCCGCGGGGAGGACGGGGCCGGGAGCGACCCCGACCTCCTGGTCATGACGGCCACCCCCATCCCCCGCACGGCGGCCATGGTGGTCTTCGGCGACCTGGACATGACCATCATCGACGAGCTCCCCCCGGGCCGGCAGCCCGTTGTCACCCGGTGGCTCCGGACGCCGCTCGAAGCCGAAGAGGCGTGGTCCCGGGTCCGCTCCGAGGTGGCGGCCGGGCACCGGGCCTTCGTGGTCTGCCCCCTGGTCGAGGGGTCAGACCGGGTCCAGGCCACGTCAGTGGTGGCCGAGGCCGAGCGACTGGCCGGCGCCGAGCTCGCCGGCCTCGAGGTCGGGCTGCTGCATGGCCAGCTGCCCTCGGCGGAGAAGGAGCGGGTCATGGCCGAGTTCCGGTCCGGCCGACTGCAGGTTCTGGTGGCCACCACGGTCATCGAGGTGGGGGTGGACATCCCCGAGGCCTCGGTGATGGTCATCGAGGACGCCGACCGGTTCGGGATCGCCCAACTCCACCAGCTGCGGGGACGGGTCGGCCGGGGCAACGAGCCGGCGTGGTGCTACCTGCTGTCGGAGAACGAGGCGCCCGAGCCCGAGGCCCGACTCTCGGCCATGGAACGCACGACCGACGGCTTCGTCCTGGCCGAGGTGGACCTCGAGCTGCGGGGCGAGGGAACCATCTTGGGGGCGCGCCAGAAGGGGCGCAGCGACCTCCGCCTGGCCAAGCTCCTCGGCGACCAGGACCTGGTGGTCCGGGCCCGGGAGATGGCCGTCTCGGTGGTCGACGAGGACCCCCAGCTGGGCGCCCATCCGCTCCTCGAAGAGGAGCTCCGGATCTTCATCGACGACGACGAGGCCGAGTTCCTGTTCAAGAGCTAGAGGAGGGGGCGCGGACGGTCGGATGGCGACGCCCGTCCGACCGCGGCCGATCCCCGCCCACCGCGGTCGACCCCCGAGGAGCCTGCGGGGATGGCCGGTAGGCTGGACCGGTGCGAGTGATCGGTGGAGAGCTGCGGGGCCGGAGGCTGGCGGCCCCGCCGGGCACCGCCATCCGGCCCACGTCCGACCGCGTCCGAGAGGCCATCTTCGACATCCTCTACAGCCAGGGGGGTGTGGAAGGGGCCCAGGTGGTCGACCTGTTCGCCGGATCCGGGGCCCTCGGCATCGAGGCGCTGTCCCGGGGCGCGGCATCGGTGACCTTCGTCGAGCAGGATCCTGGGGCCCTGGAGGCCATCCGGGCCAACCTGGTCTCGGTGGGCCTCGGCGACGCCGAGAAGGACGGCGACGCCACCGTGGTCCGGGCCGACGTGGACCGCTGGGTGGCCACCACGGCGTCCCGGTACGACCTGGCCCTCGTCGACCCGCCCTACCGATACGAGGGCTGGGACGACCTCGTGTCCCGCCTGCCCGCCGACTTCGCCATTCTCGAATCCGGCGCCGAGATCCCTGCACCCGAGGGGTGGGTGGTCATCAAATCGAAGCGGTATGGGGGTACGATCGTCACTGTGGCCCGTCCGGAACAGGTCACGGAGACCCGTCCGGAAATGGCCACGGAGAAAGGTGCCTCGTGAGGATTGCGCTCATCCCTGGGTCCTTCGACCCCGTCCACAACGGACACCTCGAGGTCATCGAGCGGGCGTCCCGCCTGTTCGACGAGGTGGTGGTGGCCACCCTACGGAACCCGCAGAAGAGTGAGGCCCTCTTCGAGCTGGACGAGCGCCAGGAGATGCTGGAGGAGTCGCTCGCCCACCTGGTGAACGTGCGCATCGTCTCGGTGAAGACGCTGGTGGTGAACGTGGCCCATGACGTGGGGGCCAGTGCCATCGTGAAGGGGCTGCGGGCGGTCTCCGACTTCGAGAACGAACTGCAGATGGCCCAGATGAACAAGCAGCTGTCCGGGGTGGAGACCCTGTTCATCCCCACCAGTTCCGCCCATTCGTTCATCGCCTCGAGGCTGCTCCGGGAGGTGGCCCGGTTCGGCGGGGACGTGACGTCCTTCGTTCCCAAGGTGGTGGCCCAACGGCTGCAGGAGAAGTATTCCGATGAGTGACCTCTTCGAAGATCTCGACCAACAACGGGTGGCCGGGGCCGAGCACGACGCCGAGACCCTGATCCGGGGGGCCCTGGACCTGGTGCAGACGGCCAAGGCCATGCCCCTGTCGGCCTCGGTGTTGGTTTCGCGCGAGGAGCTGGCCGAGCTGCTGCAGGCCGCCCTCGACCGGATGCCCGACGAGCTGCGTCAGGCCCGGTGGCTCCTGAAGGAGCGGGAGGAGTTCATCGCCGAGAAGAGCCGTGAGGCCGATGCGCTCCTGGAGGAGGTGCGGGTCCAGGCGGAGCGGATGGTCCAGCGCACCGAGATCGTCCGCCAGGCCAACCACGTGGCTCAGCGGATCCTGGACGACGCCAACGAGGAAGCCCGGCGCATGCGCCACGAGGCCGAGGACTACGCCGACCAGAAGCTGGCCAGCTTCGAGATCGTGCTCGACCGCACCCTGCGCACCGTCCAGGCCGGCCGGGAGAAGCTCCAGGTCACTCCCATACCCAACATCGATATCGGGGAGGGCGGCCTGACCTCGGTGGCCCCTCCGGCCAGCACCAACGGGGCCGGTGGCCGCACGGACGAGCCCGAGGGCTTCTTCGACCAGGACCTCGTCTGAGTCGACCGAACCGGTGAGAGCCGACCCCCGTCCCGCCGGCCCACCCGAGGCCATCGGCACCGAGGCCACGGCGTCGCGCCGGGAGCCGCGACCCTTCGTGGTCCAGGTGGCCGGGGTGAGGAAGGTGGCCGGGACGACCCGCCACGAGACCAGGTCCGGCGTGATCGACGGCCTGGCCGCCGTGGGCGTCGTGGTGCCCGACGGCGCCCCCATCGACGTCGACGTGGAGCTGTGCTCCTACCCCGGGGGGATTACCGTCACCGGCACGGTGAACGCGCCCTGGCAGGGGGAGTGCCGACGGTGTGGTGGCCCGGTGACCGGTGCGGTGGCCGCCCCGGTGCGCGAACGGTACGCGCCGGCCGGGGGATCCGATGCCGACGAGGACGCCTACCTACTGATGGGGGACGAACTGGACCTCGAGCCCCTGGCCCGGGACGCCGTCCTCCTCGAACTGCCGCTGGCCCCCCTGTGCTCGGAGGACTGCCTCGGCCTGTGTCCCCAGTGCGGGGCCAACTGGAACGCCGGCCCCTGCGTCTGTCCGCCGGTCTCCGATCCACGGTGGTCGGCCCTCGACGCCCTGCGGGACGCCTAGCCCGGGACGCCACCCCGGCGCGGGACGGGGGGGCGTGATCCCGATCGACGCCCGATGGCCTAGGATGCCATCTCTATGGCCGTCCCCAAGAAGAAGACCTCGAAGGCGAAGAGCCGCAGCCGCCGGGCATCCAACTGGGTGCTGAAGGCGCCGGCCCGCTCGGTATGCCCGCAGTGCACCTCCGCCAAGCTGCCTCACATCGTGTGCCCCAACTGCGGTTGGTACAAAGGCCGTCAGGCCCTCGAAGTCGAGTAGTGGCGCGAGGCGTCGCACGGCCGACGGGTGACGCCTTGGCCGCCCTCCCCGTGGTGGTCGACGCCATGGGCGGCGACCGGGCTCCGGACGAGATCGTGGCCGGGGCCCGCCAGGTGGCCGACCGGACGGACATCAAGGTGGCCCTGGTGGGCCGGCCGGGCGAGATGGGCGACACCGGGGACCTTCCGTGCTTCCCGGCCAGCGAGGTCATCGGCATGGACGACGACCCCGGGCAGGGGGTGCGGAGGAAGAAGGACTCGTCGCTGGTCCGGGCGGCCGAGGCGGTCCGCGACGGAAGGGCCATGGCCATGGTCTCGGCGGGGAACACCGGAGCCACCATGGCCGCGGCGCTGCTCCGAATGGGTCGCCTGCCCAGCGTGATCCGGCCGGCCATCGCCACCCCCATCCCCAACCTCCAGCGGGCGTGGCCCACCGTGCTGCTCGACTCGGGGGCCAACGCCGAGTGCTCGTCGGCCATGTTGGTGCAGTTCGCCCAGATGGGCGCGGCCTTCGTGGCCAAGCGCTACGGCGTCGAGCGGCCCCGGGTGGCCCTGCTCTCCATCGGCGAGGAGAAGTCCAAGGGCACGCCGCTGGAGAAAGAGACCCACGCCCACCTGGCCGGGGGGGCGGGCGGCGGTGGGTTCGACTTCGTGGGCAACGTCGAGGGCCGTGACTTCTTCGACGACATCGCCGATGTCATCGTGACCGACGGGTTCACCGGCAATGTCGCCCTGAAGACCATGGAGGGGACCCTGCGGTTCCTGATCGGCGCTCTCACCGAGATCCTGGGCCGTCCCGAGGTGACCGAGGTGGCCGACGCGCTCTATCCCCACCTGCTCCCGCTGGTGGGGAGCCTCGACCCCGACGGCACCGGAGGGGCCATGCTCCTCGGTGTGGATGGTGTGTGCGTGATCAGCCACGGCTCGTCATCGGCGGCCGCCATGGTCAGCGCCATCACCGTGGCCCACGACCTGGCCGTGGCCGGCCTGGTGGAGGCGGTGGCCCAGTCCGTCACACCGGGGGTCGGGGCCGGCGAGGCCTGACCGGGACGTACGGCCCCCGGACGGGCCCGGGCCGGGCTCTCAACCCCGGCGGCTCAACGCCAGAAGGCGGCCAGCTCGCCGGCGTCGTCCTTGGCCTGTGCGGCTCCGAGGGCCAGCGCCTTGGGCACGGACCTGGGCTCCATGAGCTGTGTGAGGTCGACCTCGGAGGGGACCCGGAAGATCACCTCGGCCCCCGACTCCTTCAGGTCCTCGAGCTCTTGGAGGCCGGCTCCCGGATGGGACGTCATCATCCCCTCGGTCACGTCGCTTCCGTCGGTGAGGGCCAAGATGAGGACCCGTTTGGCCCCGCCGAACAGGTCGAGATGGGTGCCGGTGCCGCTGACCCCGCCGTCCATGCAGCGACGGTCGCCGATGGGCTGGGGGGCGAACACCCCGGGCACGGCGCTGCTGGCGGCCACGGCGCGGGAAACGGGGGTCAGGGAGTCCTTGGTCACCACGCACCGCTCGGCGGTGTAGGCGTCGACGCAGGTGATGTGCAGCGCCGGGGAGGTCCAGGGCCCCGTACCCATGATGAGGGCGATGTTGCGGCGCATGAACTCGGGTTTGGGCGTCGCCGCGGCCAGCGCGGCGCGGCCGATCTCCTCCACGGTGGCCGGCTCCCCGTCGGTGGCCTTGATGAAGAGGTCGAGGGCCCGTTGCTGGCTCGGGCTGAGTGTGGACGCCGGCGCCAGGGTGGAGACGAGCGCCGGGAACTTGGACAGGAGCGACACCTCGGAGTGCAGACGCTTCAGCTTCCCCCCGACCAGGCTGGAGGCGACGATGGAGCCGGCGGACGTCCCCACCACCCGGTCGGCAGCGTCGAACCGGATGCCGAGGTTGGCCAGGGTCTGCAGGTACGACACCTGCCAGGCCACGAAGTACAGCCCTCCACCGCCCAGGCAGAGGCCCCGGTCCACGTCCCGGCCGTAGGAGGCGCCGAAGTCCCGGGGGAGGGCCAGGGCCAGGGAGGCGGCGGAGGCGGCGGCGGAACGAGCAGGGGTGGGCACCCACCAACTGTATCGGGGAGCCCCCCTGACGCTGCCGCTGCGCCTGTCCCTCGCCGGTCCGCCCCACCCCGGACCGCATCCGACCCGACCGCGCCGCAGCGGTGCGACGGCCGGTGCCGGCCGACCTCCATGCCCACCGTTCGCCGGGGGGGAACGCCACATTGTGGGCGGTGGGGGCGGTCACCGTGGTGGCCACCTTTGTCGCCGTGGCGTGGGTGGACCGCTTCGGGCGCCGCCCCCTGCTGCTCATCGGCTCGGTGGGGATGGGCGTCAGCCTGATCGTGGTGGGGGCCATGTTCGAGGTCCTGGGCAACGGCACATCGTCGGGTGGGGGCGGTGCGCTCATCGGCACGGTGACCCTCATCGCCCGGGTGACGGTCATCGCCTCGTTCGCCTTCTCGCTCGGACCGGTGGTGTGGACGATTATCAACGAGATCTACCCGTCCCACATCCGGGGCCGGGCCGTGGCCGTGACCACGGCGGCCAACTGGTTCGCCGCCTGGCTGGTGGCCCAGTTCTTCCTGTCCCTGGTCAACCTCATCACCGAAGCCGGGACGTTCTGGTTGTTTGCCGGGTTCTGTGCCGTGACCTACGTCTTCGTACTGCGGTTCGTGCCCGAGACTAAGGGCAAGTCCCTCGAGGAGGTCGAAGTCCTGTGGGGGGACAAGGACGCCATCCGCCGGGCCATCGGCTCACGGCGATAGGAGGCCGGCGCAGGGCTCCGGCGTCGGCCCGAGGGCGTCCGACCGGTGCCGGCGCCCTCAGCGGTTGAGCAGGTCCTTGGCGATGTGGGTGATCTGGATCTCGTCGGTGCCGGCGTAGATCTGGAAGACCTTGGCGTCGCGGGCCAGCTGCTCCACCCGGAACTCGGCCATGTAGCCGTTGCCCCCGAACAGCTGCACGGCCTCCATGGCCACCTCGGACGCCGCCTGGGCCGAGTACAGCTTCATGGCCGAGGCCTCGGCCAGGGACAGGCTCTTTCCGGCGGAGGACAGCTCGATGTGGCGGAACACCAGATTCTGCACGTTGAGCCGGGCCACCTCCATCTTGGCCAGCTTGAGCTGGATCAGCTGCCGGTCACCGATGGGCTGTCCCCACAGCATGCGGTTCTTGGCATACTCCACCGACAGCTTGAGGCACTCCTCGATGAGGCCGAGTGACATGGCGGCCAGGCCGGCCCGCTCGGTGACGAAGTTGCCCTTGGCCGAGTCCCGGCCGCTGCCCCCGCTCTCGTCCTCGGTCTCGCCGAGGAGGTGGTCCCGTCCCACCCGCACGTCGGTCAGGAACAGTTCGCCGGTCGGGGAGGAGTGGAGTCCCATCTTGCGGAACGGCCTGGACTGCTCCAGGCCGGGCATCCCCTTGTCGAGGACGAAGGTCAGCACCTGACGGTCCCGCAGCGGGGTGTCCGAGCCGTCGTCGAGCTTGGCGTAGAAGACGATGGTGTCGGCGTAGGGACCGTTGGTGATGAAGGTCTTGTTCCCGTTCAGGATGTACTCGTCGCCGTCCCGCCGGGCCACCGAGGTCATGCCACCGAGGGCGTCGGAGCCGGAGTTGGGCTCGGTGATGGCCCACGCGCCCACCTTGTCCGTGGTGAGCAGGTCGAGTCCCCACCGCTCCATCTGGGCCGGGGTGCCCTGCTTCATGATGGTCCCACCGGCCAGGCCCAGGCTGACCCCCATGGCCGTGACGATGCCGGGGCAGTAGTGGCACAGCTCGATGATGGGGATGAGGGTCATGGCCGCCGCCCCGCCGTCCCCGTTGCGCTCGGCCCGCTCCGCTTGGGACTCCGCCCCGGCTCCGGACACCTTGCGCTCCAGCTGCTTCTTGAACCGGTCCCTGGCCATCTGGTCCATGCCGAAGGTGGCGTACAGCTTGCGGATGATGTCGTACGGGGGCATGTCCCCGTGCTCCAGGGCGTCGATGTTGGGCACCACCTCGGCCTCGACGAACCGACGGACGGCCTCCCGGACCATCACCTGCTCCTCTGACCACTCGAACACGATCGACCTCCGGGTCCCTCGACAGGCACGTCCTGGTGCTTTCGAGGCTATCCGAGGTCCGCCTACAGTCGGAGCGTGCGACTGAAGCGGCAGCCGGAGGAGACGGCCTTCGACCGGTGGGGGGGTGAACCGTTCTTCACCGCCCTCATCGATCGGTTCTATCTGGGTGTGGCCGCCGATCCGTTGCTGCGGCCCATGTACCCCGACGACCTGACCGAGTCCCGTGCCCATCTGGCCCTGTTCCTCATGCAGTACTGGGGTGGGCCGACCGATTACAGCGAGCAGCGGGGCCACCCGCGGCTGCGCATGCGCCATGCGCCGTTCCCCATCGGGAAGGCCGAGTCCGATGCCTGGCTCCGCCATATGACCGACGCCGTGATGTCGGCCCCGATGGATCCCGACGACCGGGAGGAGCTGCTGGAGTACCTGGCCATGGCGGCCCGGAGCCTCATCAACCAGCCGACCTGACCCACCGGGACCGTCGGACCGGCCCCCCGGCGTCACCTCCGCTCGTCCCTCACCAGGTGAGGCCGAGCATGGTCCGCATGGCCGCCTCGAAGGCGGCGTCGTCCATGCGGGACCGGGCGCCGAGCACCAGGACGGCGTCGTCGCCCACGGGCACGCGGAACGGAGTCGCCGGGTCCTCGATGGCCGACCGTACGGCCGCGGCCACCAGCTCGGGCCCCGGTCGACCGTCCGGTCCGTTGATCTTCTCGTCGGTCCCCGCCCACTCCTCCCACAGCGGCCGGTAGGCCGGGTCGCCGGGGACAGCGTCGGACGGCTTCATCCCCGGGGCGATGTACCCGGGCTCGATCACCACCACCCGGATCCCGAAGTGCCCGAGCTCGTGTTTGAGGGTCTCCGACAGGCCCTCCAGAGCGAACTTGGAGGCGGCGTAGGGACCCTCCAGGGGTGTCCCCACCCGGCCCTGCACCGAACTGATGTTGACCACCACCCCGTGGCCTCGGGCCCGCCACGCCGGGAGGAGGTGCTGCAGCAGGCGCAGTGAACCGAGGGTATTGGTCTCCAGCATGAGGCGTAGACGGTCCAGGGGGAAGCTCTCCAGCGGACCCTTGCCGGAGATGGCGGCGTTGTTGACCACGGCGTCGATCTCGCCGGCCTGATCGAGGGCCCGGCGGGTGGAGTGGTCGTCGGTGACGTCGAGCGGCAGCCGCAGGGCCACGTCGAGCTCCTCCAGCAGGGCCGGGTCCCGGGCCGTGGCCACCACCTCGTGGCCGGCGCGCGTGAGCTCGCGGGCCGAGGCCGCCCCGATGGCCCGCGCCGCACCGGTGATGAGGATCCGCATGCGGCGAGCGTAGGGCAGGGGCCGGCCGGACAGAGGTGCGTCGAGAGTTGGTGGCCCCGGGAGGAATCGGATGGCTGGGCGCGGGCCGGCCCAGCTACCCGGCGACGACGGCCGAGCGGGTGACGTCGACCGACACCTTGAGGGTGTGGGAGTCACCCCCACCGAAGACGATCCCCTTGAGTGGTGACACGTCCGAGTAGTCCCGTCCCCAGGCTGTGGTGACGTAGGTCGATCCCACGATCTGGTCGTTGGTCGGATCGACGTCCAGCCATCCCCAGCCGGGGATGAACACCGACGGCCAGGCGTGGGAGGCGTCGGCTCCGATGAGGCGCTCCTCCCCCGGAGGGGGCGCGGTCTCGAGGTAGCCGCTGACATAGCGGGCGGCCAGGCCCAGGGACCGGAGGCACCCGATGGCCAGATGGGCGAAGTCCTGGCACACCCCCCGGCGGAACTGGAGCACCTCTTCCAGGGGGGTGGTCACCGTTGTGAACCCCGGGTCGTAGGCGAAGTCGTGGAAGATGCGCTCGGTCAGGTCGGCCACCCCTTCGACCAGGGGCCGCCCCGCGCCGAAGGAGGGCTCGGCGTAGGTGCGGACGCCGAGCGAGGTGGGCACCAGCGGTGACTCGAAGCAGAACTCGCGGGCGGCCAGCATGTCCGGGCTCAGGTCGTCGGCCAGGCGGTCGCGAGCCTGCTCCCACACGGGTCCGGTGGCCGGTAGCGGTTCCCGGCCAGAGACCGACACCGAGCTCGTCGACACCACGCTGAGCTCGTCGAAGGGGCCGTCGACGGCGAAGGCCACGACGGGGTTCCCGAAGAAGTCGGTCCGCTCGGTCCAACTGGTCGGCGTGGGCTCGACCACCAGCTCGCTGGTCAGGCACTGTTGGCGGTCGGTGTCCCGGGGACGGAGGTGGGCCTCGTTGCGGCAGCGTGAGACGGGGGCGTTGTAGCGGTAGTTGGTGCGGTGGACGATCCGGTACATCATGGGCTCCGTCCGAGATTGTGTTGCAGGCCAGCCAGCACCGACAGGCGTTCATGGGAGAAGAAGGTCGAGCGCAGGCTGTCCAGCAACTCAGCCAGCAGGTGGTCCACCTGTCCTAGCACGGCGTCGAGCTCGGTCCGGCGTTTGGTCTCCGGGTCGACCTCGGCCAGGTGGGCGGCGTCGGTGAGCCGCAGCATGGTCGTGGTGCGCAGCACCAGCTGCTCCCCGTCGCCCAGCCGTTGGCCCGGAGACTGCTTGGGCAGGTCGGCCAGGTGGTTGAACAGTCGGTCGAGCTGGTAGATCACGCTGCGGGGATTGGCCGCGTCGTACACCAGCAGGTCCACCGCCCCGGCCACATGCATGATCGACCCGGACCGCCGCCGGAAGATGATCAGGCTCTCCGACGTCTTGAGGAGGGACTCGAGCAGGAGGTCCTCGACCACGCCGACCCGCTGGCGCACCAGCACCGAGCGCAGCAGGCGGACCAGGGACTGGGCCCGCTCGAGGCGCCGCCCGGCGTCGAGGAAGAGCCAGGCCGAGTCCCGCTCCATGTTCTCGGCCGACAGTCCGGCCAGGGCCAGCAGGGCCTGGAGCAGGCGCTGGAGGCTGGACTGCACGCCCACCAGCTGGGTGGGCGGCCGGTTGCGCAGGCGGGCCAGCTCCTCTTCGACGTCGCCGACCAACTGCCATGAGTCGCTGGAGAGCTGTTCCCGCACCGAGTAGGCCGCGTCCACCAGCAGTCCGAGGGAGGACACCAGGCTGCCGTCCACGCCGGCATCGAGCAGCAGGGCCAGGGCCCGGCGGTCGGTCGGCATCTCCGGGGCCCGGGCCGGCTCCGCCGTGTGCTCCCCGGCGGCCCCGGCCGTCACCGTCTCCGAGTCCGGGACGGGCACCGGCGCGGACCCCGGCACCTCCCGAGCCTGAGCCCCTTCCCCGGTCAGGGGATGGATCTCCTCCTCGTCCGGTTCGGACACCGGATCGAACCCCGAGACGGTGCCCAGCGCCATGAGCAGCACCTGCAGGGACTCGGCCCCGCCGTCGACCCCGACCCCGAGTGGCTGGTCGAGCCGGGCCAGCACCGTGCGGATCAGCCGGATGACCAGTTCGGCGTGCTCAGCCGTCCGTCCCAGCACGAAGAGCTGGGCGGCCACCCTCCCCGGTAGCAGGGTGGAGGTGTCGGCCACCACCGGTGGCCGGACCGTGGTGCGCGCCGACCGCAGCCAGGTGCTCTGCTGGAGGGCGGGCTGGGCCGAGGCCACCCAGGTGTCCTTGCTGGTGCCGTCGCTCCGGCTGGAGATGATCACCGAATCAGGTCCGGCCCCGACCCGGGTCAGGCCTCCGGGTAGGACCCGGTAGCCGTGGTGGGGCCCGGTGCTCGAGCTCTCGTCGGCCACGGCGAAGGAGCGGATGATGGCCGGACGGGGCTCGAGGGCCCCGGTGTCGGTCACCGTCGGGGCCGTGGACGGCTCGATGATCTCCTGGCCCACCCAGGCCCCGGGGCGCGACCGGATGCGGTCGCGCAGCGCATCGAGCCCCGCGTCGGTCAGGGTGGAGGCCACGACCGGGGGCTGCGACGGCGACGGCCGCACGGGCAGGACGATGAGGTGCTCCAGATGGGTCAGCACGTGGCTGAGGGCCGCGTCATCGCCGCACCACCAGGTCTCGGGCCCCGAAAGGGCCAGCTCCTCGCCCAGCAGGACGGGGGCCAGGGTGCCGAGCAGCCCGGTCAGGGCCGGGTCTTCGATGACCCCCGTCCCCAGGGGGTTGAGCACGGTGACCCGGCCGCGTCGGGCCACCTCGAGCAGCCCGGGCACGCCCAGGAGGGAGTCGGCCCGCAGCTCGACGGGATCGCACCACTGGTCGTCGACCCGGCGGATGACCACGTCGACCGGGTCGAAGCCGGCCAGCGTGCGGAGCCAGACCCGGTTGTTGTTGACCACCAGGTCGCGCCCCTCGACCAGGGCATACCCGAGGTAGGAGGCCAGATAGGCGTGCTCGAAGTAGGTCTCGCTGAGAGGACCCGGGGTCAGGATCACCACCCGGGGCTCGTCCACCCCCTCGGGCGCCGCGGCGGCGACACCGGCGCGGATGGACCGGAAGAACCCGGCCAGCCGCTCCACCCCCGACTCGCGGTGCAGATTGGGGAGGACGCGGGAGAGGATGGTCCGGTTGACCAGGGCGTAGCCCAGGCCCGAGGGGGCCTGGGCCCGGTCGCCGATGGCCCGGAACTCACCGGACGCTCCCCGGACCACGTCGACGGCGGTGAGGAACAGCCGTTTGGGATCGGGGGATCCCATGCCCACGCAACCCCGCAGGAAGGCCGGGTGGCCGAGCACCAGCTCGGCCGGGATGTGCCCTTCGGCCACCAGCCGCCGCTCGCCGTAGAGGTCGGCGAAGACGAGGTCCAGGACCCTCACCCGTTGGGCCACGGCCGACTCCAGCGCCGACCATTCGGCCTCCTCCAGCACCAGAGGCCAGGGGTCGAGGGACCAGGGCTGGCGCCGGCTCTGGTTGTCCCGGGTCACGTTGTAGGTGGCGCCCTCGTTGCGGAGCAGACGGGCCAACTCGGAGCGTCGTGCGATCAGCCCGCTCGGGCCGAGGCCGGCCATCTCGGCCGCCACCTGCTTCCACCGGGGCCTGACCGCGCCGTCCTCCCCGAGGTACTCGTCGATCCGACCGGGGTCGACGCGGTACTCGGGGACGGAGACGACCCCGGGTCCGGGGAGGTCGCCACCCTCCAAGGGCCCGGCCGAGGTGGCCGTCGTCACGAGGGGGTCAGCACGGCGTCACCGGGCGGGCTCGGGGCGTTCGGGGCGTGATCACGTACGAGGTGTCGGCGGTCAGGAGCCGGGGGTCACGATGCGGTCACGAGGCCACGGAGCGGGTCTGCCAGCCGACGAAGGTCGGGCGGAAGTAGGTCTCGTCGACCTGGTGGTGGATGTCGTCCAGCGCCACCTGCACCTCGTCGAGGAATTCGCTCAGGCCGCCGAGCGTCAGATGGGGCACGGCGGCCGAGGCCACGATGAGCGAAGCGGTGGCGCACGCCTCGAGGGCGTCCTCGGCCCGGGCCAGGCCCTTCAGTTGGGCCCGGGCCTCGGTCAGGCAGGCGCTCACCGCCCGGGGGAACCGGTCGTCCTGGAGCAGGAACCGCAGGGTGGAGCCACCCTGCGGCCGGGCCGGCATGGCCCGCCGGTAGGGCTGATAGGCGGCCAGGGACCGGAGCACCGCCATCCACTGCACCACGTCGTAGGAGTCTCCCCGGTTGGGCCGAAGGCTCTCCGAGCGCACGTCGAGCACCCGGGTGGTGAGATCGGCCCGCTCGAGGTTCTGGCCGATGGTCAGGAAGGACATGGCTTCGTCCCGGCTCATGGTGCCGAGCAAGATACCGTTGATGCGCTGGCACCCGGCGATGACCCGCCGTAACCAAAGCACCCGTCCGGCGCGGGTGTCGGCCTCGGCCAGATTGTCGGAACAGGCCAGCCACAGGTTGTTGCAGGCCTCCCAAGCCTCGCGGGGCACGACCGGGCGGGCGGTCCGGAGGTTCTGGCGGGCCGAGGTGATGGCGGCCAGGATGGACGAGGGATTGTCCTCGCCGTGCAGCAGGAACTCGATGACGTCCTGCTCGGCCGCGGCCACCTCCTCCTCGTTGCCCTCCCCGGACTGGGACGCCTGCGAGTAGCGCTCGGCGAACTCGCTGTCGACGCCCACGATGGCCAGGAGGGGGTCCCAACCGACGTCCTCGCCCACCGGCATATCGACGTGGGCGTCCGTGTGGACCTGCACGATGCGGGCGGTGCCCTCGGCCCGCTCGAGGTAGCGCCCGGCCCAATAGACGGCTTCGGCCATTCGTGCCAGCAACATGGTGGGCTCCTTGGATTCGGGGGAGAGTTGGTCGTCGCCGGTGAGGGCCGACGGTCCGGCTGCCGAGGGGGGGTCGGCCGGATGAGGGGTGTCGGACCCGCCACCCGGACCCGGCTCTCGGGGGCTCATGGCGCCGACTCCCCGGTGGCGTCGGTCACCGGGGGGGCACCGTCCGGTTGGGCCTTCGGACGGCCACGGTCAGCGGGTCCGCCACTCCCACCGGCGCCGCCCCGCGGTCCGGACGCCAGGCGGGTGTCCACCACCCAGGTGTCCTTGCTCCCGCCCCCCTGTGACGAGTTGACGACCAGGGAGCCGGCGGTCCGGGCCACCCGGGTCAGGCCTCCCCGGGTCACGTAGGCCCCCTCGGGTCCGAGCAGCGTGAAGGGACGGAGGTCCACGTGCCTCGGGGCGATCTCGCCGTCGCACAGGGTGGGGGCGGTGGACAAGGGGATGACCGGCTGGGCCACCCACTTCTTGGGGTCGTCCTCGATCTGCTTGGCCGCGTAGGCGAGTTCGTCCTCGGTGGCCTGGCTCCCCACCAGCACGCCGTAGCCCCCGGACTCGTTGGCCGGCTTGACCACCAGGCGCTCGAGGTTGCTGAGCACGTAGTGACGCGAGTCCTCGTCGCCGCAGCGGAGGGTGGGCACCGTGGCCAGGATCGGCTCCTCGTCCAGGAAGAAGCGGATGATGTCGGGGACGTAGGAGTAGACCTTCTTGTCGTCGGCGATGCCGGCTCCGGGGGCGTTAACCAGGGCGACGCGGCCGGATCGCCAGGCCCGGATGAGACCGGGGACGCCGAGGAGCGAGTCGGGCACGAAGACCTCGGGGTCCAGGTAGAGGTCGTCGATCCGGCGGTAGATCACGTCCACCCTCTGGAGCCCGTCGATGGTGCGGGCGTAGACGCAGTCGTCGTCCAGGACCACGAGGTCGCCTCCCTCCACCAGCTCCACCCCCAGCTGCTGGGCCAGGAAGGCGTGCTCGAAGTAGGCCGAGTTGTAGATGCCGGGCGTGAGCACCACGATGGTCGGGTCACCGGTGGACGGGGACACCGAGGCCAGCATATTGGCCAGCCGGCCCACGTAGGGGTCGACGGGTTCGATGCTGTAGTGGCGGAACATCTCCGGAAAGACGTGTTTGGCCACCAACCTGTTCTCCAACAGGTACGAGACACCGGAGGGGACGCGCAGGTTGTCCTCCAGCACGTAGACGGTGCCGTCGCCGTCGCGGATGAGGTCGCTCCCACAGATGTGGGCCCAGATCCCGCCGGGGGGGTCCACCCCCACGCACTCCCGCCGGAAGTTGGGGGACCCCGAGACCAATTTCGGACGGGACCACCCCGGAACTGACCGACCGCTGGTCGTGGTACACGTCATCGATGAACAGGTTGAGGGCGTTGAGCCTCTGGACCAGTCCCGACTCCACCATGGACCATTCGTCGGAGGTCATGACCCGGGGGATGATGTCGAAGGGCCAGGGCCGGTCGACCCCGGTGGACCCCTCGTAGACGGTGAAGGTCACGCCAATGGCCCGCATCTCCCGGTCGGCGGCCTCCTGACGCTCGGAGAGCGCCTCGGGGCCGAGGGCGGAGAAATGGCCCCAGAGGACCTCGGCCGCCGCCCGCGGCTCACCGGTGGCCGAGATCATCTCGTCGTAGAACTGTCCCGGGTCGTAGGAGGGCCACGACGCCTCGTCGTGGTCCCCGTCGCCGGGGTCGCTGCCGATCTCGCTATCCAGGGCTTTCGCCCCCCTCTCCAGGGACTTGTTCCCACCCTCCGGGTCCAGCATCCCACTGTCCGGGCCTCGCCGCCCACGTTCCGTGGGTCCCTGAGCAGGCGCGGAGCGAGGGTCGTGTTCGTCCACACCCAAGTGATACGTCGGCCATGGGTCAGTGGGGTTGCCAGAGTGTTTCTACTCCGTGAATGTCCGGGTCCGGTATGCTCACGCCCAGGTGAGAGGTACCGGCCTGGGTGGGAGCAGGGTGTCTCGGCACTGTGCTGAGCCCAGGAACGCGCATGCGCGGGCCGGTGCCCCGGCCCGGTGTCGGGGCCACCGTGTCCCCCGGGGCCGCATGCCCCTCACCGGCGGGCCCGCTTCACCGGGCCCGATGCTGTGAGCCGGCGCCCTGCCGTCCAGACCGGGGGCGGGCGACGAGACCACTACCCACAGGAGATGCCGTGCCCGCTGAGACCCATGTAGAAGAGGGTCCGCTCGACCGAAGCAAGGTGCTGGAGCTCATTCGCGACCTGCTCGCCGACATTCTGGAGATCGAGCCGTCGGTGATCACCGAGTCCTCCTCCTTCGCCGAGGACCTGGATGCCGACTCGCTGGCCCTGATCGAGCTGGTGGAGGGGCTGGAGGAGGAGCTGGGCGAGCGGTCGGTCGGCTTCCGGATCGACGACGAGGACCTGGAGGAGCTCCGCACCGTCCGGGATGCCGTCGACTACGTCCACGCCAAGCTCGGAGGGGCCTGAGGCGCCCCATGGCGCCCCTCGCCGACTCGGGAACGCCCGGGGAGCAGTACCCGTCGCCGTGGTTCGACGACCGGATCGGCTACCGGTTCGAGGACCCGGGCCTGCTCGACCAGGCCATGGCCCACCGGTCCTGGTGTGCCGAGCAGCCCGGCCGGTCCTCCAACGAGCGCCTCGAGTTCCTCGGTGACGCCGTGCTGGGCCTGGTGGTGGCCGAGTACGCCTACCGCAACCATTCGGAGCTGTCCGACGGCGTCATGTCCAAGGTGCGGGCCTCGGTGGTCAACACCCGGGTCCTGGCCGAGGTGGCCCTGGAGCTGGGGATCGACGAGCACCTGCGCCTGGGCCGGGGTGAGGATCTGTCGGGGGGGCGGGCCAAGGAGTCGATCCTGGCCGACGCCACCGAGGCCGTCCTCGGTGCCGTGTACCTCGACGGGGGTCTGGCCGAAGCCGAGCGGGTGATCCTCGCCCTGCTGAAGGGCAGGATCGCCCTAGCGGTCGGGGAGCCCGGGGAGTCCGACCACAAGAGCCGTCTCCAGGAGCTGACCGTGCGCCTGGGCCGGGGTGTGCCCCTCTACGAGGTGGAGGGTTCGGGGCCCGATCATGCCCGACGGTACCTGGCCACGGTGTACGTTGCTGGCCAGCGCCTCGGCACGGGGGAGGGGCGTTCGAAGAAGGACGCCGAACAGATGGCCGCCCAGGTCGCCTGCGGAACGTTGGAAGTCGAGAGAGGCGGGGGGAATGCCTGAGCTTCCCGAAGTCGAGACCATCCGGCGCGACCTCCAGGGTGAGGTCGTCGGACGGAAGATCAAGTCGGTCGAGGTCAGAAACGGCCGGACCGTGCGGCGCCACCCCAGCGCCAAGCAGTTCCGCGCCCGTCTGGAGGGCCACACCATCAAGGCCATCGACCGGTCGGGCAAGTACCTGCTCCTGGGTCTGGACGACGGCTCGACCCTGGTGGTCCACCTGGGCATGAGCGGCCAGTTGCAGCGGGCCAAGAGCGCCAAGGAGGCCAAGGCCCCCCACACCCATGCCGTGCTGACCTTCTCCCAGGGTGGCCAGCTCCGGTTCGTGGACCCCCGCACCTTCGGCGAGCTGTTCGTCTCGGCCGCTCCGGCCGAGGGGGAGCGGGCGCTTCCCGAGCTCGCCCACCTGGGATTCGACCCCCTCGAGGACATCATGAGCTGGGAGAAGTTCTGGGTCCTGCTGTCCCAGCACAAGAGCGGGCTGAAGGCGCTCCTGATGGACCAGGAGTTCGTGGCCGGGATCGGCAACATGTACGCCGACGAGATCCTCTTCGCCGCCGGCCTCCGCTACGACCGGCTGTCCAACTCCCTCTCGTCCCAGGAGGTGCGCCGGCTCTACCGCTCCATGGTCGAGACCCTGGCCGAGGCGGTCAAGCGCCGGGGCTCGTCCCTGGCCGACGAGCAGTACCGGGACCTCTTCGGCGAGATCGGGGACTACCAGGATCAGCACCAGGCCTACGACCGCGAGGGGCAGGCCTGTCGGCGGTGCCGCGCCACCATCGTCCGGGTCAAGTCCGGTGGACGGTCCACCTTCTTCTGCGAGCACTGCCAGGTGTAGCCGCCCCGGCCCGGGCACCCCGCACCGGCCCTGCCGGCCCGGGGTCTCACCCCGAGGGCGGTGACGACCGATAGGGTGAGCGCGCAGTGTTCCTGAAGTCACTCTCCCTCAAAGGATTCAAGTCCTTCGCCGACCCGGCGGTGCTCGAATTCGAGCCCGGCATCACCGTGGTGGTCGGCCCCAACGGGAGCGGCAAGTCCAACGTGGTCGATGCGGTGGCCTGGGTGCTCGGGGCGCAGGGCCCCCGTACCCTGCGCTCGGCCAAGATGGAGGACGTCATCTTCATGGGCACGGCCAACCGCCCGGCGCTCGGGCGGGCCGAGGTCACCCTGACCATCGACAACAGCGCCGGCAAGCTGGCCACCGACCTGGCGGAGATCACCATCACCCGGACCCTGTTCCGGTCCGGGGACAGCGAGTACTCCATCAACGGGGCGCCGTGCCGGCTCCTCGACATCCAAGAGCTCCTCTCCGACACCGGGGTCGGGCGCCAGCAGCACGTGATCATCAGCCAGGGTCACCTCGACGCCATCCTGGAGGCTCGTCCCGAGGACCGACGGGCGGTGATCGAGGAGGCGGCCGGCGTGCTCAAGTTCCGCCGTCGACGGGAGCGGTCCGAGCGGCGGCTGGCCTCCACCGAGGAGAACCTCGAGCGCCTCTTCGATCTGGTGCGTGAGGTGAAGCGCCAGATCCGACCGCTCGAGCGACAGGCCGCCGCGGCGCGGTCCTACACCGGTCTGTCCGACGAGCTGCGGGCCGTCCGGCTCTACGTCGCCGGGTCCGAGCTCTCGGCGCTGGACCGGCGGCACGCCGATGGCGCCCGGGCCCAGTCCGATCTGACCTCCACCGAGGCCCGGCTGCGGGGCGCCCTGGCCCAGCTCGACGCCGACACCGAGCGCACGGCCGACGAGATGTCGGCCCAGCGGGAGTCCGACCTGGCCTCGTCCCTCGGACGGACCGAGGGAATGGTGGAGCGGGCCCGTGGCCTCTCCGGTGTGCTCCGCGAGCGTCAGCGGTCCCTGGCCCAGGCCCTCGACGCCGCAGCCGACGCCGACGTGGTCTCCACCCTGGAGGCCGAGGGCGCTCGGCTGACCGCCGAGCTCGGTGTCACCGACGACGAGGAGTTGACCCTGGCCCCGGAGCTGGAGGCCCTGGTCGCCGTGGAGGCCGCGGCCGGTGCCGAGCTCGAGGCCCATCTGGCGTCGTGGGGGGACGGGGCCGAACTGCGCCAGGCTGAAGAGGCCGTGACGGTGGCCGAGGGACAGGTGGCCTCCCTGGAACACGCCCTCGAGCGGGACCGCCGCTCCCTGGCTCAGCTCACGGCTCGCCTGGCCTCGACCGAGCGACGGTTCGGGCTCCTCGAGGGCGAGGACCACGAGATGCGGGAGCGGGTGGCCGAGACCGAGCAGGCCCGTCACCACCTCCAGGCCGTGGTGGCCGAGACCGAGGCGGCGCACGGTCGGGCCATCCGGCGGCTGGAGGCGGCCGAGCAGGCCCTCCGCCAGGCTGAACAGGAACTGGCCCGGTCCAACGCCCGTGCCGACGCCCTCGAACGGGCCCTGGACGAGGCCCGGGGAGCGGCCGGCGCCGAACTGTTGGCCGGCATCGACGGCGTGGTGGGCACGCTGCTCGACGTGGTCGAGGTGGACCAGGGTTGGGAGGACGCCTTCGAGGCGGCCGTGGGGGCCTCGGTGGCCGCCGTCGTGGTGTCGGGCAGCCAGCCGGCCAAGGCCGCGCTGTCCCGCCTGCGCCAGGGTGGCGCCACCGGGGCTGTGCTGGCCCTCACCGGGCGTGCGGCGGCAGGCGGCGCACCGGGTGCCGAAGGAGCAGGGTCACGGGTCGCCGGTCAGGTCCCTCCGGGCACCGAGTCCATCCGCCCCCATGTCCGGCCCCACACCGGAGGACGGGACATCTCCGGCCTCGATGCCGTGCTCGACACGCTGCTGGACGGTTCGTGCTGTGCCCAGGGAGGGTGGTCCGAGGCCATCGACCTGGCCCTGGCCCGGCCCGACCTGGTGGTGGTGACCCGGGAGGGGGACCGCTTCTCGCCCACCGGATGGCGGGTCCGGGCATCCGGCGGCGTGGTTACCGCCGCCCTGGTGGAAGAGGCCCGGGGGCGGGCCGAGGTCGCCGCCGTGACCGCCACGGAGGCGGCCGAGGAGCGGACGTTGGCCCGCGTGTCGGTGGAGGCGGCCCGTATGGCGGCGGCCGAGGCGGTACGGGCCGACGACCGCAACGAGGTGGCCCACCAGACGGCCCGGGCGTCCCATCAGCGGGTGGCCAACGACCTGGTGGCCCTGGCCGCCGAGTTGGAGGAGATCCGACGGGACCATGCCGAGTTGGACGAGCGCATCGCCCGGGACACGGCCCGGGCCGCCGACCTGCGCCACGAGCTGCCCTTGCTGGAGGAGGCCCGGCGCCGTGCCGCCGAACGCATGGCCGCCGGCCGCCTCGAGCGCCAGGCCATCGACGAGCGGATCGCCGGGGCGGCCCAGCTGCGCAGCGACTGGGAGGTCCGGTCGGCCGGCCTGGTCGAGCGACGCCGGGTGTTGACCGAGCGGCTGCGCGAGGTGGAGCGTCGGCTCACGGGACACGCCGACGAGCGCCGCGAGGCCGCCGAGCGGCGGACCCGGTTGGAGGCCGACGCCACCGCAGTGGCCCGCCTGTTGGAGGTGATCGCCGCCGCCCAGTCCCGTCTGGATGCCGCCCTGGCCGAGCTGCGCGAGCGCTACCGGTTGCAGCTGGAGGCGGTGAAGGCCGGCGGTGCCCGGCTGGAGGAGCTTCGTCGCCAGCGGTCGGCCAACGAACACGAGCTGGCGGCCACGCGCGGCCGGCTGCAGAAGATCGAGTTGGATCTGGTCGAGGCCACCATCCGGCGGGAGACGGTGGTCGAGACCCTCCGCCACGATCTGGCCTGCACCCCCGAGGACGCACTGGCCGCTCCGACTCCCGAGTTGGCCGAGGGCACCGACCCGCCCACCCGCATCGTGCAGCTCGAGGAGGAGCTGGCCGCCCTGGGGCCGGTCAACCCCCTGGCCCTGGAGGAGCTCTCGGAGCTGGGGGAGCGGCACCAGTTCCTGGAAGCACAGGTCGAGGACGTGCGCAACGCCCGCCGCGAGCTCCATCACGTCATCCGGACCCTCGACGAGGAGATCATGCATGTCTTCGACTCGGCCTTCGCCGACGTCAACGAGCACTTCTCCACCCTCGTCGATTCGCTCTTCCCCGGGGGGACCGGCCGGCTGTCGTTGACCGACCCCGAGAATCTCCTGGACACCGGGGTCGATGTGGAGGTGCGCCCGGCCGGTCGCAACGTCCGGCGCCTGTCCCTCCTCTCGGGCGGGGAGCGGTCGCTGGTCGCCCTGGCCTTCCTGTTCGCCGTGTTCCGCAGTCGGCCGTCTCCCTTCTACCTGATGGACGAGGTGGAAGCGGCCCTCGACGACGTGAACCTCCAGCGCTTCCTCGGCCTGGTCCACGAGTTCCGGGGCGAGGCCCAGCTCATCATCGTCAGCCACCAGAAGCGCACCATGGAGGCGGCCGACGCCCTCTACGGGGTAACCATGGCCCCCGGGGGCTCGTCCAAGGTCGTCAGCCAGAAGGTCCCCCGTGACCGGGGCCATGTCATCGGCGGTCACGCCATGGACGGTCAGGGGGATGGGAGCCCGGCCGGAGGGGAGGACGGAGCGAGCGGCGGCGAGCCCGAGTTCTCGATGGCGCCGCTCCGGGAGTCGGTGCCGCTCCGGGACGACGCCGAAGTCGGCACCGAGGATGACCCCGACGTGGGTATCGAGGGCGATACCGAGGGATCTACCGAACCGTTCGTCAAGACCCGGACCGGAACCGAGCACGTCGACCCCATCCCTGTGCCCGACACCGGGTTCTCGGGCGCATTCATGGCCGACCTGACCAGCGAGGCGCCGCCCGAGGTGCCGGAACCGGCGACCGAGGGTGCGGCCGACCCGTCCGGCGAACCCCGCCTCGAGGACGACCTCGTCGACGAGGAGCCATCCCCCCCGTCCACGGACGTCGTCTCCGAACCCGAGGTCTCCCGACAGGAGCCGGGGATCAGTGCCACTGGCTGGCAGCCGCGGGTGATCCGGCCCGAACGGGTCGGGGGAAGCGAGTCGTGATCGAGCCGTCGCTCGTGGCGTCCGGCTCGGACGTGGTAATCGCCCTGGCCATCGCCGTGCCGGTCCTGATCGTGGGGGGTGGCGTGGCCATCGGCCTCCGCCTGAGGGGGCGCGGTGGCAAGAGCAAGGTCCCTCCCGGCGAGGTGGCCGACGATGCGCCCAGCGACATCGAGCTGTCCCGAGGCGCCCGGGCCACCCAGGCGCCGGCGGATGCCGGGGCCGAGCCGGAATCGGCCCCCGAGGCCGCGCCCGGGCCCCAAGCGGCCGCCGAGCCGGCCACCTACCGGAGTCGGCTGGGCAAGGCCCGGGGCTTGCTGTCGGGGTACGTGGGTGCTGTCCGGTCGCGGGGCAGGATCGACGCCACCACCTGGGACGAGCTCGAGGAGGCGCTGATCCGTGCCGACGTCGGTGTCGCAGCCACCGACCGCCTGCTCGGCGATCTGCGGTCCCGGGTGAAGAGCGGGGAGATCGGGGACCCCGACGCCCTGGTCGATGCGCTCAAGGCGGACCTCGTCGCCATGCTGTCGACAGCCGATGCCTCACTGGCCGTGCCCGGCGCGGGGACGGCCGACACCGGCCCGGACGATACCGAGTCCGCCGGTCCCGACTCGCCGGTCGATGTCTGGCTGTTCGTCGGGGTCAACGGGGTGGGCAAGACCACCACGGTGGGCAAGGTGGCCAACCGCCTCTCGGCCTCGGGGACCAGGGTCCTGTTGGCGGCGGGGGATACCTTCCGTGCGGCGGCCGGTGAGCAGCTGGCCATGTGGGCGTCCAGGGCCGACGCCGACATCGTGCGGGGGGCGGAGGGTGGGGACCCGAGCTCGGTGGTGTTCGACGCCGTGCAGCGGGCCGAGGCCAAGGGTCATGCGGTCGTGCTGGCCGACACCGCCGGGCGGCTGCACAACAAAGTCAATCTCATCGAAGAGCTGAAGAAGATCCGTCGGGTGGCCGGGAGGCCTCCAGGACGGGTGGTGGAGGTCCTGCTGGTGCTCGACGCCACCACCGGGCAGAACGGTCTGGCTCAGGCCAAGGTGTTCCTGGAGGCGGTGGAGGTGACCGGGGTGGTGCTGACCAAGCTGGACGGCACGGCCAAGGGTGGGATCGTGGTGGCCATCCAACGGGAGCTCGGCCTGCCGGTGAAGCTGGTCGGGCTGGGCGAGGGCGTGGACGACCTGGTCGACTTCGACGCCGCCGCCTTCGTGGACGCCCTGTTCTGATCTCCCCGGGAGTCGTTTGCCCGGCGGGGGCCGGCACCTGCGGGACCCCGATACCGGGCCCTCCGACGCACCACGGTTCCACCTCCTGTCCTGTAGCCTGAGGCACCCATGTTCGAGAGCCTGTCCGACCGATTCGAGGGGATCCTCAGCCGTCTCCGCAGTCGGGGTCGCCTGACCGACGCCGACGTCGACGAGGTCCTCCGAGAGATCCGTACCGCCCTGTTGGAGGCGGACGTCGAGATCGGGGTGGTCCGCGGCTTCACCGACGCCGTGCGGGCCCGGTGCGTGGGCCTCGAGCTGTCCCAGTCGCTCAGTCCGGGCCAGCAGGTCATCAAGATCGTCAACGAGGAGCTGGTCGGCATCCTCGGCGGGGAGACACTCCGCATCACCTACGCCGGTCGTCCGCCGACGGTCATCCTTCTGGCCGGCCTGCAGGGCTCGGGCAAGACCACCACCTCGGCCAAGCTGGCCCGGTGGTTCAAGCAGCAGGGACGCAACCCCATGCTGGTCGGGGCCGACCTTCAGCGGCCGGCGGCCGTGGAGCAGTTGCGGGTGCTGGGCGGTCAGGCTGGGATCACCGTGTTCAGCGAGCCCACCGATCCGGTTTCAGTGGCCACCGCCGGGCTGGAGGAGGCCCGCCGCCTGGGCCGCGACGTGCTGATCGTGGACACCGCCGGCCGTCTGGCCATCGACGAGGACCTGATGGAGGAGATCCGCCAGATCGCCGGCGCCGTCGATCCCCACTACACGTTCCTGGTCATCGACGCCATGACTGGACAGGACGCCGTATCCACGGCGTCGGCCTTCCACGACTCCCTCACGCTGGACGGTGTCATCCTCACCAAGTTGGACGGCGACGCCCGCGGCGGGGCCGCCCTGTCGGTCAAGGAGGTGGTGGGGCGGCCCATCGCCTTCGCCTCCACCGGCGAGAAGCTCGACGATTTCGACCAGTTCCATCCGGACCGGATGGCCGACCGCATCCTCGGGATGGGGGATGTGCTGAGCCTGATCGAACAGGCCGAGCGGACCATGGACAAGGACGTCGCCACCAAGGGTGCCGCCGCCATGCTGGAGGGCCGGTTCTCGCTGGAGGACTTCCTCGAGCAGCTCCAGCAGGTCAAGAAGATGGGCTCCATGTCGAGCATGATGTCGCTCATCCCCGGGGTGCCCAAGGATCTGAAGCAGGCCTCGTCCCAGATCGATGACCGCCAG
Source organism: uncultured Acidimicrobiaceae bacterium (assembly GCA_963737625.1). Lineage (GTDB taxonomy): Bacteria > Actinomycetota > Acidimicrobiia > Acidimicrobiales > RAAP-2 > Bog-756. The sequence continues at coordinate 1,723,850 of CAVTTK010000002.1, read as the reverse complement.
ATCGGCCAGATCGAGGCCATCATCCGCTCCATGACGCCGACGGAACGGAACGATCCGGCCATCATCGACGGGGCCCGCCGGGTGAGGATCGCCAACGGCAGCGGCACGGCCACCTCCGACGTCAACGCCCTCCTGAAACAGTTCAAGGAGATGCAGAAGATGATGAAGGGGATGGGCAAGGGCGGTATGGCCGGCGCCCTCGGTGGCCTCGGAGGCCTGCTGGGACGGGGCGGACCCAAGCTGTCACCCAAGGCCATGGCCGACATGGCCGGGATGGCCGAATTGGAGGCGTCGGGGGACTTCGCCGGATTCCCCGGACTGGCTGGTGAGCCGGGGGCCCTCGGAGCCGGTTCTGGTGGAGGTCGGGGTGGTGCTCCCCAGGGCTCAGGCCGGTCGAAGGGCAAGGGCAAGAAAAAGGGCAAGGGCGGAGGGCGGGTCACGCCCAAAGCCCGCTGAGCACCGCGGATCGACAACCCATTTTGCAACCCAACAGGCAGCGATCAGCCCCCGTGCACGCGTCACCCGCCAATGGTGGGAGACTGTCGGGCGCTATCGACAGAGTGCAGAGGAGTACACCGTGGCAGTAAAGCTCCGCCTCGTGCGGATCGGGAAGAAGAAGCAGCCGACGTACCGGCTGGTGGCGGCGGACAGCCGTTCGCCCCGCAACGGCCGTTTCATCGAGATCGTGGGCACCTACGCCCCTCGGGGGAAGTCGTTGGCCGAGCCCGACGCCGTCATCGAGATCGACAACGCCAAGGCCGTGAAGTGGCTGTCCGAGGGGGCCACACCGACCGAGCGGGTGGAGAAGCTGCTGAAGAAGTCCGGTGCCCTCGACGAGTTCGCCGCGGCCAAGGCGGCGAAGTGACCGACGAGATGGCCGTGGACTCGGCCGATGACGTCAATACCATCGACGACGAGGACCACGAGGACGACGACGCCGGGAACCGGATGTCGGGCGGGACGCCACTGGCCGTGGTGACCTATCTGGTCAACGCCATAACCTCCGACCCCGATGCTGTGGTCATCAACACCGAGGAGCGGGGGGACTCGGTGCGGTTCCGAATTCACGTAGCGCCGGACGACATGGGCCGGGTCATCGGCCGACGGGGTCGTGTGGCCCAGGCCATCCGCACCGTGGTGGCGGCGGCCGGAGCGCGTGACGGGGTCCAGACCAGCGTCGACATCGTCGACGACTGAGTCCTCCGGCGTGGTGAGCGGGTCCGCCCGCCACGAAGGCGATGAGGCCGCCCCGCCGGCCTCCGGCACCAGGCCACCGGCCGACTCCACCTCCGGCCCGGGATCCACCCCGGACGCCGACGGCCCGGCGTTGTTGCACGTGGGCCGGATGGTCAAGCCCCACGGCCTCAAGGGTGACGTCATCGTCTCCCTGTCCACCAACCGGGACGAGCGAGTAGCTCCCGGTTCCGTGCTGACCACGGTCGACGGCCGCGAGTTCAAGGTGGCCCGGTCCTCGGTCCACCAGGGTCGGTTCATCGTCACCTTCGACGGGGTGAACGGCATCGACGCCGCCGACGCCCTGCGGGGGACCGAGCTCTACGCTCCCCCGCTGGACGATCCGGATGCGCTGTGGATCCACGACCTGATCGGCGCCGTGGTCGTGGACACCCGGGGGGTGGAACTCGGGCAGGTGGTCAGCGTCGAGGCCAACCCAGCCAGTGACCTTCTGGTGCTGGGCGACGGCGGCCTCATCCCCCTCCGGTTCGTCGTGGATTCGGTTCCCGGTGAGCGGGTCACGGTCGACGTGCCCGACGGACTGCTCGACCTGGCGTGACCGGGTCCGACGCCGGGTCCTCGGTGCGCCCCTTCCGGGTGGACGTCTTCACCCTGTTCCCCGGGGTGATCGACCACTACGGAGGCGCCTCCATCCTGGGACGGGCTCGAGCTCAGGGGCGGCTGGACCTGCGCACCCACGACGTCCGGGAGGCGGCGAACGATCCGCACCGGTCGGTGGACGACGCGACCTTCGGGGGCGGGGCCGGGATGGTGCTCGGTCCCGAGCCGATCTTCACTGCGGTCGAGCAGGTGGCGGCCTCTCCCGACGGGCTGCCCCGACCGCTCATCTTGTTGTCGCCGTCCGGACCCACGTTCGACCAGGCCACGGCGGTGCGGCTGGCCGGGACGCCCTCGGGTCCGGCGGGGTTCTCGCTGCTCTGCGGGCGCTACGAGGGGGTCGATCAACGGGTGGCCGACCACCTGGTCGACGAGGAGCTGTCCGTCGGGGACTTCGTCCTGGCCGGCGGGGAGCTGGCGGCTCTGGTGGTGGTGGAGGCGGTGGTGAGACTGCTGCCCGGGGTCCTCGGCAACGACCAGTCGGCCGGGGACGAGAGCTTTGCCACCGGCCTCCTCGAATACCCCCAGTACACCCGTCCAGCCACGTTCCGGGGCTGGGAGGTGCCCGAGGTCCTCCGCTCCGGCGACCACGGGCGGGTGGACCGGTGGCGTCGTGCCGAGGCCCTGGTCCGCACGCTGTGCCGTCGCCCCGATCTCATCGAGGCCCGGGGCGGACTCACCGGGGACGAGGTGCGTCTCCTGGTGGAGCACGGTGAGGTGCAGGTCCTGCGCGATCACGGCTACGATTGGTGAGCCTCGTCGGCACCCACTTGCCGGGTGATCGGAATCGGTGGTCAGCGTTGCGGAGAACTCCCTGGTCAGGATGACCAACCGGCGAGAACTTCCAATCCGGCCTCCGGCGGGGGAGTGATCGAACGACCTGTGGAAAGACGCGCCCCATGAATCCGACCGACATCATCGACCGCGACAGCCTCCGAGAGGACGTCCCCGACTTCCGACCCGGCGACACGGTCAAGGTCCACGTCCGAGTGGTCGAGGGCACCCGCGAGCGGGTCCAGGTGTTCCAAGGGGCCGTGGTGCGCCGTCAGGGCACCGGGGTCCGTGAGACCTTCACCGTGCGCAAGGTGAGCTTCGGGGTGGGCGTGGAGCGGACCTTCCCGGTGCACTCCCCGGTGATCGACCACACCGAGGTGGTCTCGCTGGGCGACGTCCGTCGGGCCAAGCTCTACTACCTCCGTGATCGACACGGGAAGGCGGCGAAGATCAAGGAGCGGCGGACTGCCCGCCCTTGATCCGGTCGGCGGGGTCTGCGCGCCTCGGGTCCGTGCGCCGCGCTCCGACGGTCGTGGCGATGGCAGCGGCGGGCGTTCCGACCTGCGGCGGGGCGGGTCTGTCGGCCCCGGCCCTTCGTCCGGTGCGGCGATCGTCGGTGACTCCGCATGAGTGAGGAGGACCTCGAGCGGTACGAGTCGGAGATCGAGTTGGCCTTGGTCCAGGAGTACCGGGCCGTCCTCCCCCTGTTCTCCTACGTGGTGGAGACCGAGCGACGGTTCTACCTGGCCAACACGGTCGAGGTGGCGGTGCGCTCCGACTCCTCCCCGGCGTGCGTGGAGGTCAACCTGACCGATGCCTGGGTATGGGACATGTACCGTCCGGCGCGGTTCGTGCCCTCGGTGCGGATCCTCACGTTCCGGGACGTCAACATCGAGCGCCTGCCCGAGAAGGACCTGTGAGCGGGGGCGCGTCAGAGCGCCCCCACCGGAGCGGTGCCAACGGCCAGAAGGCCCCTGGCACCGAGGGCGAAGAACGGGCGGCCCGCTGGTATGAGGATCAGGGCTACGAGGTCCTCGAGCGGAACTGGCGTCGGCGGGAGGGGGAAGTCGACCTGATCGTCCGCCGGGGGGCCACCGTGGTGTTCAGCGAGGTGGAGGCTCGGGCCTCCGACCGCTCAGGGAGCGGGTCGGAGCCGGTCCTTCCGGCCAAACAGCGTCGCATCCGTCGGCTGGCCGCCCGTTGGCTGTCGGAGCTGACGCCGGCCGTGGGAAGGGCCCGGATCGAGTTCCGCTTCGATGTGGTGTTCATCACGGCCGGGACCGTGGAGGTCGTGGAGGACGCGTTCTGACGTCCGGGCTGATCTCGAACCCAGTCCCTGGGTCCGCCGACCCCCGGCCACCAGGCCGCAGATCCGACCGCCTCGACCATGGGGGACGGATGATCTCCTAGGCTGCGCGCATGCCCACCGAGCTCGAGACCCTCCTCGTGGACCACCAGGACGGGGTGGCCACGGTCACCATGAACCGTCCCTCTCGCAAGAATGCCGCCAACAGCACCATGTGGCGGGAGCTGCTGGAGACGTTCGAGGAGGTGGCCGCCGATCGCCAGGTGCGGGTCATGGTGCTCACCGGGGCCGGGGACGCCTTCTGTTCGGGGGCCGATCTGAGTGGGGCCGCCGGGGTGGCCGGCCGGGACGGGGACCCGTACCTGTTGCAAATGCGGGCCCTCGGCGACGTCGCCCTTCGGCTGCACCGACTGCCCAAGCCCACCATCGCCAAAGTCGGCGGAGTGGCCGCCGGCGCCGGGATGAGCATGGCCCTCGGTTGTGATCTGGTCGTGGCCTCGGACACGGCCCGCTTCTCGCAGATCTTCTCGAAGCGGGGGCTCTCGGTGGACTTCGGGGCCTCCTGGCTGCTCCCCCGCTTCATCGGGCTCCACAAGGCCAAGGAGCTGGCCTTCTTCGCTGACATCATCAGCGCTCAGCAGGCGCACGAGTTCGGCATCGTCAATCGGGTGGTACCGGCCGAGGAGCTGGATGCCTTCGTGGCCGAGTGGGCGGCTCGCCTGGCCGCTGGCCCGGCGTTGGCGTTGTCCATGACCAAGGCCATGCTGAACAACTCGTGCAACCTGGCCATGGATCAGTCCCTCGAGGAAGAGGCCCGATCCCAGGCGGTGAACTTCGCCTCCGCCGACACCGCGGAAGCCATGGCTGCGTTCATCGAGAAGCGCGAGCCCCTGTTCCAGGGCCGCTGACGTTCACTGGCGTGCGTCGCCGGGACTGATTGTCGATGCCCGCCTCGGTCGGGGCTCCCTGCTGAGCTGGTAGCCGTTGTGGGGCGGCGGGCGGTGCTGGCCGTTGCCGATCCGGGCCAGGATCAGGCGCTGGGGAACCCTCCCTGCTGCCACCCGATGCTGGTCGAGGTGACCGGCCCGGCAACCGGGGCGGCAGCCAAGGCGGGCGCCGTACAACTGGACTGGCCGGTCTGGGCACCGAACCAGGTGGCCGATCCGGAGCTTCGCCAGACCAGCCAACAGATTCCATCGGATGAGTGGGCCGTCAGGGTCACGCTTCCACTGGATGCAGACGCTCCCGTTCCCCCGGCTGCTTCGGCGCCGCTGATGGCGGATCCGATGGATCCGCTGGACGGCGAGGCAGCACCGGCCCCGGAGGCCCCGTCGCCCGTACTCGTCACGGCGATGCTCACCGTCGACGCGCTGGTCGTCGGTCCGGTGACAAAGGAGACCGATGGATCCGAGGCCGACAGCGATCCGATGTCGAGCGAGCCGTAGCCACCGTTGGCCGAGGCGGCCGTGCTCACCGCGGTGAGGGCCGTCGACAGTGACTGCTGGGCCAGCAGGTTGTCGGCCTGACCCACCCCAGGGGCGTTGGCAACGTTGGTGGCCGAGGTGGAGCCCGATTTGAGGGTGGTGCTCATCAGCAGCAGGGTGAGCAGGGCCACCGCGACCAGGCTCACCATGGTGGCGATCATGGAGAATCCGGCCTCGGGATGGTCCGGCGGCGTCCCGTCGAGCCGACGACTCATGCCTCCGCCCAGCTGTCTCGTTGCCGGCGGGGACCGACGCACGGGGGCGGTGTGGGTCCACGTTGGATCGATGCTCCCGGTCGGGGCGCGTGGGTTGATCCTGTGTCCACGGCTGTTGCATCGTCCGTTGGGATCCGGAACTTGAGCGCCGTGGGTCACCGGTGGGCCGAACTGGTCGGTACCGATACCCTGGCTGGCGTGAAGCCCACCGGGGAAGACGGACCCGTCACCCGCCTCGGCCTGTGGCTGACCGGGCCCTGGCCCGTTGCGGCCAACGGATCCACGGGGCAGCCTCGCTCCGCCGACCGCTCGGAGCTGTCCGGCCCAGTCGGGTCGTCTGTCCTGGACCAGGTGGTGGCGCTGGCCGGAGTGGCCGAACGGTCAGGCTTCGACTCACTGTGGGTCACCGACGAGGTCGCCGCCGCCAGGGGAGGGGCTTCCGGCCACGCTGGTCCGGAGGCGTACTCGCTACTCGGGGCACTGGCGGCCCGAACCCAGGCCGTTCGGCTCGGGGCCATTCCCGTGGGTGTCGATGCCCGCCCGCCCGCCATCGTGGCCAAGGTCGTCACCGGCATCGACGTCATCTCCCACGGACGTGCCGTGTTGACCTACGGACTCGGAGCGCCAGAGGCCACGCGAGGGGCACGCACCATCGAGGCCCTCCGCGTCGGGCGTGCCCTTCTGGAGGATGAGGCACCCACCTTCAGGGGACAGTTCTACTCCGTGGTCGAGGCCATCAATCAGCCCGGCCCGGTTCAGGTCGGGCGCGTACCCGTCGTGGTGTTCATCGAGCGTCATGCCGACCTGTCCTCGGTGGCCGTCACGGAGTTCGTCGGCCTGGCTGATGCCGTGGTCGTGCCCGGCGGGACCCGAGAGGTCCGGCAGGTGGTCGATGAGCTGCGCACCATGCCGCGTCGTGGGGACAGCGGGAGCCGGGACGGACCGCTACAGGTCATCGGCATCGGCCTCCTTCCGGGCCTGACCCACCCATCCTCTCCCGAGGGGGCGTCCGACGGGGGGCTGGCGGTTGGCCGGCCGGAGGCCGAGGTGGGAGAACTGCTCGAGGCCGGTGTCGACGGTTGCCTCGTTCCCGTCGACCTGGCCACACCGGTCGAGACACTGGCCGCAGCCAGCGACGCCGTCCGGGCCCTCGCGCCGCATGATGTGGCGAGGGGTGGCCCACCGGGTGGCGACGGCCGGTCCTAGGGGTCCTCAATCGTCCGACTGCATGACCACGTTGTCGGCATGGACCCGGTAGATGACCCGCACTTCGCCCGGCCTGCGCATCGGGTAGGTGTCAACGTCGAGATACTTCTTGGCCAAGGAGTCGATGTGGGCGTCGGCACCATCTTCGGTTCCTTCGACCGTGCCACGCACCACGACCACGTTGTACGGGTTGTCGGGATCGACGATCGACACCGCCACGTGAGGATTGCTCTCCAGATTGGCGGTCTTGACCCGCCCCCTGGCCGTGTTGAACCGCAGGTCGTCGCCGTCCATGTCGATCCACACCGGCGTGACCTGGGGACGGCCTTCGTGGTCGACCGTGGCCACGTTGGCAATGACCGGTCGTTCGACCAGGGCCCGGGCTGCGTTACTCAGGGTTGCGGGCATCGATGTGCTCCTCCGAATCGGGTGGGTTCGACCGGTCGAGCGACGGCGGTCGCGTCTCGGTGGCCCACGCGTGGGTGGTGGCTTCGAGAGTACCGAGAAGCGCTCACTGGTCGGCCACCACGCCCCTCCGGTCCGGTGATACGGCGGTCGCCAGTACGAGGCGGTGGAGGTCCACGGGTGCCCCGCCGTCGTCGTTGTGCGTCCCCGCGGCCGGGAAGGACAGGGTGGAGTGGATGGGGGACATCTCGTTCTCCCCGACCCCGGGGGCGCACTCCGAGTATCCGGCGCGTCGCTTGGGATTTCCTGTGCTGATCCTGGCAAGACATTGAGAATCCGGACGGGGCGCGCCGGTCCTGCGGATCGGCACCCGGAGCGGTGGTGGGAGGGCCTGCGCCCCACTGCAGCCAGCACCGTTGTCCGATCGATCGTGAATCCCCCTCGGCTACGGTGCCCCTATGCGCATCGGAGCCCATGTGCGGGCGGGAAAAGGTCTGATTCCGGCCCTCCAGCACGGCGATGACATCGGAGCTGACGTCGTCCAGATCTTCACCCAGAGCCCGCGGATGTGGAAGCCCTCACAGTATGGACCGGACGTGTTGGCCGGCTACCGGGAGGCCCAGAGCGAGCATCCCACCGTCACATCGACGTACTGCCATGCGACGTACCTGATCAACCTGGCCACCCCGGATCCGGAGTTGGCGGCCAAGTCACGGGCCTGCCTCATGGCCAATCTGGCCACGGCCCAAGGGATGGGTTCGGACGGCCTGGTCCTCCACATCGGCAGCCATCGGGGCCGCGGATTCGACGCCGCGCTCCCCGGCATCGTCGCCGCCCTGATCGAGGCCCTCGACTCGGTGGAGGCCTCGACCGATCCGTGTCCGATCCTGCTGGAGAACGCCGCCGGAGCCGGGGACACGGTCGGTCGTTCCTTCGAAGAGCTGGCCATGGTCATCGACGCCGCGGGAGGTGACGAACGGCTCGGCGTCTGCCTGGACACCCAGCATCTGTGGGCATCGGGGGTCCCCTTCGGTACGGTGGAGGAAGCCGACGAGCTGATGGCCCTGGTGGACCTGACGGTGGGCCTGGCCAGGCTCCAATGCCTGCACCTGAACGACTCCAAGGTGGCCTTCGGGGCGAACAGGGACCGACACGAGAACATCGGGGACGGCACCATCGGGTCGGACGCGCTGGCCGCCCTCCTGGGTCATCCCCAGCTGCAGGGTCTCCCCGCCATACTCGAGGTTCCCGGCGAAGGTGACGGCCCGCGGACCGAGGACGTCGCCGTGGCCCGCCAGGTGTGGGCCCAAGGGGTGACAGTGAGGAGCTGACGCCCGACCCAGGGTCCCGAAGACGGGGAAGGAAGAGGCCGCCACCGACCCGGGCCCGGCCTCGGCCATGGTCCGGCTGGCCCACCTTGTAATGAGAACCATTCTCGAATAGAGTGGAGGGAGAGGCCCGACCACGGTGGTGGGGCCCAAGGAGCTCCCGATGGCCCAGCCCCGACGGCCCGGCGCTAGCCGACCCACCCACGGCGGATCGAGGGAAGCGTGATCCCACTCCGCTGCCCTCGAGTGTCGGTCGCCGGATTGTGCCTGGTGGTCTGCCTGGTCGGTGCCGCTTGCTCGGTGGACACCTCGGAGTCGGGGGCGGCGGCCGGAACCACCCGGGGTGGGGTGATCCAGGTGGTGGCGGCCGAGAACTTCTGGGGGAGCATCGCCAGCCAGATCGGTGGCGCCCACGTTCACGTGGTGAGCATCATTACCAATCCGAACACGGATCCCCACTCGTACGAGCCTACGGCGGCGGACGCCAGGTCCATGGCCAGAGCCGGGATGGTCATCGAGAACGGGATCGGCTACGACCCGTGGGCCCAGAACCTGCTGTCCGCCGATCCGTCGTCGATTGTGACCCTCGATGTGGGCGCGGTGCTCGGCCTGCCGGCCGATGCCAATCCCCACCGCTGGTACAACCCGGGAGATGTGCGGACCGTGATCAATCGGCTGACCTCGGACTATCAGAAGCTCGATCCCTCGCACCGTTCCTACTTCGCCGCCCAGGAGCGGCACTTCGAGACGGTCGACCTGGCCGCCTACGACGCCACCATCGCCGACATCAGAGCGACGTACCGCGGCACGCCTGTCGGGGCGTCGGAGTCGATCTTCGCCATGCTGGCCCCCGCGCTCGGTCTCAAGCTCATCACGCCGCCCACCTTCCTGAAGGCGATCAGCGAGGGCACGGATGTCTCGGTGGCCGACAAGGAGACCATCGACAACCAGATCCGGGATCACCGAATCAAGATCTACGTCTACAACACCCAGAATGTGACGCCGGACGTGCAGGCCCAGCTCCAGGAGGTCAAGGCCGAACGCATCCCGTACGCCACCATCACCGAGACCCTCCAACCGGCCGGTGCCACCTATCAGGCCTGGCAGACCAGACAGCTGCTCGGCATCGAAGCGGCGTTGGCCCGGGCCCGTGGCTGACCCGATGCACCGGACCGACGGGAGCGATGAGATCGCCGTGGTGCTCACCGACGCTGCGGTGCGCCTGGGTGGCCGGACGGTGTGGGCGCACGTGAGTCTCGAGGTCCGGGCCGGCGAGTTCATTGCCGTCCTCGGTCCCAACGGGGTGGGCAAGTCGACACTGATCAAGGCCGTACTGGGCATCCTGCCCCTGGCCGAGGGGCAGGTCTCGGTGCTGGGCCGAGACCCGGGCGAGGCCGGCGCCGAGATCGGCTACCTGCCCCAGCGACGGAGCTTCGACCCCAGCCTCCGGATCCGCGGCATCGACGTGGTGCGTCTGGGCAGCGACGGCGACCGGTGGGGTCTGCCCCTCCCGGGCGGATCGGCACTGTTCGCCCGCGGCCGGCGCCGCCGTCAACGGGTGGACGAGGTGATCGAGCTGGTCGGGGCCACCGGGTATGCGCACCGACCCATCGGGCAGATGTCCGGGGGGGAGCAGCAGCGCCTCCTCATCGCCCAAGCCCTGGTCCGCAGGCCCCGCATGCTGCTGCTGGACGAGCCCCTCGACAGTCTGGACCTCCCCAACCAGGCCTCGGTGGCCGCCTTGATCTCGGACATCAGCCAGCGGTTCGGAATCACCGTGCTCATCGTGGCCCACGACGTGAACCCGATCGTCTCCTATCTCGACGGGGTGGTCTACGTCGCCCGGGGTGGTGCGGTCTGCGGGCCACCCGACGAGGTCATCACCTCGGAGACCCTCAGTGCGCTGTACGAGGCGCCCATCGAGGTGCTGCGGACATCCGACGGACAGATGGTGGTGGTCGGGAGCCCCGAGGCGCCCTCCCATCACGCCGATCGGCACACGGGGCACGCACACGGATGACTCCCCGTCACCGTGGTGATCCCGGCCACCACCTCGTCCGGCGGCCCGAGCGGGAACATCGTCACCGACGTCCACCAGATGCTGGCGCTCCCCTTCATGGTCAACGCCTTACGGGCCGGGACCATCGTGGCCCTCATCGCCGGGGCCGTCGGTTGGTTCATGGTGCTCCGGCGCCAGAGCTTCGCCGGTCACACCCTGGCCGTGGTGTCGTTCCCCGGTGCAGCCGGGGCCATCTGGCTCGGTATCAGCGCCACCGCCGGCTACTTCGCCGGGAGCATCGTGGCCGCGCTGGTGATCGCCATGGTCCCGCGGTCCCCGTCGGGACGGGAGCGGAGCGAGGAGTCGGCCGTCATCGGCACGGTGCAAGCCTTCGCCCTGGCCTGTGGGGTTCTGTTCGTGAGCCTGTACGGAGGCTTCCTCGACAGCCTGACCGGTCTGCTCTTCGGTACCTTCCTCGGGATCTCCGACGGCCAGGTCGTCACCCTGGCCCTGGTGGCCGCCGGAGTCCTGGCCGCGTTGGCGTGCATGGCCCGACCGCTGTTCTTCGCCACCGTCGACGGAGACGTTGCCGCGGCCCGGGGCGTCCCGGTGCGGGGGCTGTCGGTGGCCTTCCTTCTCCTCTTGGGCTGTGCTGCCGCCGAGGTCAGCCAGATCACCGGGGCCCTGCTGGTCTTCGCCCTCCTGGTCATGCCCGCCGCCGCCGCCCAGCAGATCACGGTGCGACCGGCCCTCAGCTTCGGCCTCACCGTGGTCCTCGCCCTGGTCACCACCTGGGTGTCCTTGGGGGTGGCGTTCTACTCGCCTTACCCAGTGGGCTTCTACGTCTCGTCCATCGGGTTCGCCGTCTACGTCCTGGCCGCAGGGGGGCGAGCCGTGGCCTCGTGGTTCGGCACCCGGCCACCGCGTCGGCGTCGGGCACAGCAGACTGACGGAGCGGGTGGGCGGGACGGAGTCGACCTCACCGGCGCGGCGGTCGGCACATGATGGCCACGCTCGATCCCTTCGTCGGTCTGGCCCACATGCTCGACCACCCCTTCCTCCGTTCGGCGTTCCTGGCCGGGACGTGCATCGCCCTGGCGGCGGGGCTGGTGGGCTACGTGGTGGTCCTCCGGGGTCAGGTGTTCACCGGCGATGCCTTGTCCCACGTGGCCTTCACCGGCGCCCTGGCCGCCCTGGCCTTCGGACTCGACCTCCGGGCCGGGCTCTACGGGGCCTGCGTCCTGTTCGCCGTGCTCATGGCGGCCCTGGGCCGCCGGGCCTCCGCCGACGACACCGTCATCGGCAGTGTGTTCGCCTGGGTCCTGGGTCTCGGCGCCCTGTTCCTCTCGATCTTCACCACCTCGCAGAGCGGAACCGGGGCCGTCGGCTCCGACGCCGGCGTACACGTCCTGTTCGGATCGGTCCTCGGACTCTCGTCCGCCCAGGCGGTCAGCGACTCCCTCGTCGCCCTCGGGGTCGTCGTGGTCTTCGTGGCCATCGGCCGTCCCCTGATCTTCGCCAGCCTCGACGAGAGCGTGGCCTCGGCCCGAGGCGTGCCTGTCCGGGCCCTCGGCTACCTCTTCTTCGTGCTCCTCGGCATCACCGCTGGCGTGGCCACCCAGGCCGTAGGGGCGCTGTTGCTGTTGGGGCTGGTGGCCGCCCCGGCCGGGGCCAGCCAGCGGCTGACGTCCCGACCCTTCGTCGCCGTCTGGCTGTCCGCCGGCATCGCCGTGGGATCGATGTGGATCGGCCTCACCGTGGCCTACCTGGCCCCCCGGGTGCCCCCCAGCTTCGGGATCGTGGCGGTGGCCACCCTCACCTACCTGGTGAGCATCGCCGCCACGTCCCGTCACGGGCGGAACCCGAGGAGGCGCGGTCCACTTCCCCGGACCACCGCTCCCGCGGCCGAGTTCCGGGGTGATCTCCGTGGCGCCTGAACGGGGACGGCGTGACCAGGAGGCCGGCCCGGACGTGGGGGACCGAGGTCGTACTGTTGAGGGTATGGTCACCGCCCCGTCGGTCCACGAACAGGTCGCCCTGCGGCTGGCCGGCCACGAGCAGCGCTACACCCCGGTGCGCCGATCGCTGGTGGCCACTCTGGCCGAGGCCGGCCGCCCCCTGTCCATCCCGGAGATCCTGGCCTCGAACCAGGAATTGCCCCAGTCCAGTGCCTACCGGAATGTCACCACGCTCATCGAGGCCGGAGTGGTCCGACGGGTCACCGGCGTCGACGACCACGGTCGCTTCGAGCTGGCCGAGGAGCTGGCCGGCCATCACCACCACCTGGCCTGTGGACGGTGCGGCAAGGTCGAGGATGTGGCCCCGTCGGCCCGCCTGGAGCGGGCCATGGCCGAGGCGGCGCGGGTGGTGGCCGAGGAGCACGGGTACGAGGTCACCGACCACCAGTTCGACCTGGTCGGAGTGTGTCCTACCTGTCGTCGGACCGGTCCCTGACCCATCCGCAGCCCGCGCCCTCCAGGCCAGCGGTCCGATGGCCACGGGGGCGTCCTTGGACGGCGGGTGCCGCGCTACCCCGTGGGCGACGGGCACGGTAGGGTCAGCCCGCACTAGTGGGGGATCCTGAGCGACAGCCAGACCGAGAGGAAGCCACCATGACCAGCGGCACCACCGGAATCACCGGACATACCACCGAGACCCGCACCGAGACCGACAGCATGGGGGCCATCGAAGTACCGGCCGACCGCTACTGGGGCGCTCAGACGGCCCGCTCGCTCCACCACTTCCCCATCGGCGACGACCGGATGCCCAAGCCCCTGATCCGGGCCATCGGCGTTCTGAAGGAAGCCTCGGCCCAGGTGAACGCCGATCTGGGCAAGATGACCCCGGAGAAGTCGGCCCTGATCATCGCCGCCTCCCGTGAGGTGTCCGAGGGCAAGCTCGACGACCAGTTCCCCCTCTCGGTGTGGCAGACCGGGAGCGGTACCCAGTCCAACATGAACGCCAACGAGGTCATCTCCAACCGGGCCATCGAGATGGCCGGAGGAGTTCTGGGCTCGAAGGAGCCGGTCCATCCCAATGACGACGTCAACATGTCCCAGTCGTCCAACGACACCTTCCCCACGGCCATGCACATCGCCGCGGTGGAGGAGATCACCCATCGGCTGATTCCGGCCGTCCGGACCCTGCGCAACGCGCTCCACACCAAGGCCGAGGCCTACGCCGGCATCACCAAGATCGGTCGCACCCACCTGATGGACGCCGTGCCTCTCACCCTCGGTCAGGAGTTCTCCGGCTACGTCGCCCAGCTCGATGCCGACCTCCGGCGCATCGAGCTCACCCTCGACGACCTCTACGAGCTGGCCGCCGGGGGGACCGCGGTGGGCACCGGACTCAACACCCATCCTGAGTTCGGGACCCGCGTGGCCTCGGCCATCGCCGAACTCACCGGGCTGCCCTTCGTGACCGCGCCGAACAAGTTCGCCGCCCTGGCCGCCCACGACGCCCTGATCCAGACCAGCGGCGCGCTGCGCACCACGGCCGCCTCGTTGATCAAGATCGCCGACGACCTCAGATGGCTGGGCTCGGGACCCCGCAGCGGGCTGGGCGAGCTGACCCTGCCCGAGAACGAACCGGGCTCCTCCATCATGCCCGGCAAGGTCAACCCCACCCAGAGCGAGGCCATGATCATGGTGTGCATCCAGGTCTACGGGAACGACGCCGCAGTGGCCATGGCGGGGGCGCGGGGCAACCTGGAGCTGAACGTGTGCAAGCCGGTCATCATCCACAATGTGCTCCACTCGGTGCGGCTGATCGCCGAGGCCTGTCTGGCCTTCACCGAGTTCTGCGTGGACGGCCTGGAGCCCAATGAGCCACGGATCCGCCAGCACCTCGAGAACTCGTTGATGCTGGTGACCGCCCTCAATCCCCTCATCGGGTACGACAAAGCGGCCGAGGTGGCCAAGAAGGCCCACCGGGAAGGCAGCACGCTCCGGGAGTCGGCGCTGGCCCTCGGCTACCTGACCGGTGAGCAGTTCGACGAGGCGGTGCGGCCGGAGTCCATGACCCATCCCTGACCGGCCCGCCGGCCGGAGGGGCGGTGGAGCCGGTCGCCGGGGGACCCGACGCCCGGGAACGGGTGCACCATGGCGCCGGCACCCGGTGCGGGTCCGGCCGGTAGCTGACGCATCGTCAGATGGTCGGCCTATACTTCGACGCGGAATCCGGGCCGTCGAGGGTGGGGGTCCGGCACAGTGCTCTCGGAGGGCGCCACGGCGTCCGGCCCGAGGTTTCGGAGAGAGGGTTTCATGACCACAGCACCCGCCGAGTTGACCATCGGGCTGACCGACGGCACCTTCTACGCCGGCGATCCCTTCCCGGCCTTCGCCTGGATGCGGGAGCACGCCCCGGCCTACTTCGACGAGGCCTCCGGGGTGTGGGGCATCACCCGGTACGCCGACGTGCGGGACATCTCCAAGGACCCCGAGACCTACTCCAACGCCGGGGGGATCCGACCCGACGGGTTCCCGCTGCCCATGATGATCGAGACCGATGCCCCCGAGCACTTCCGGCGCCGGCGGCTGGTCAGCGAAGGCTTCACCCCGCGGCGGATCCGGGAGAGCGAGGAGGGGATCCGGGCCGTCTGCGACGGGATCATCGACCGGGTGTGCGAGGCCGGCTCGGCCGACTTCGTCCGGGACATCGCCGCCCCCCTTCCCATGATCGTCATCGGCGACATGCTGGGTGTGGCGCCCGAGGATCGGGACGACCTCCTCCGTTGGTCCGACGACATGCTGAAGTCGCTCGGCGCGCCGGATCCCGCGGCCGCGGACAAGGCCATGGTGGCCGCCGTGGAGTACGCCGAGTACATCACCGCCGTGGCTGAGCAGCGGAGGAGGGACAACCAGTCCGGTGACCTGATCGGGACCCTGGTCCACGCCGAGATCGAAGGCAACCGGCTGGATCCCGACTCCATCATCTACGAGTCGCTCCTCATCCTCATCGGCGGGGACGAGACCACCCGCCACGTGATCAGCGGGGGCATGTACGAGTTGCTCCGCCATCCCGATCAGATGAAGGCCCTGGCCGCGGA
Source organism: uncultured Acidimicrobiaceae bacterium (assembly GCA_963737625.1). Lineage (GTDB taxonomy): Bacteria > Actinomycetota > Acidimicrobiia > Acidimicrobiales > RAAP-2 > Bog-756. The sequence goes on along the minus strand of CAVTTK010000002.1, from coordinate 1,708,232 downwards.
CCGGTCCCTGATGCCCACCGCCATCGAAGAGATGCTTCGGTGGGTGTCGCCCATCAAGAACATGGCCCGCACCATGACGAGGGACGTGGAGCTGCACGGGGAGACCCTGCGCCAGGGGGAGAAGCTCCTGCTGCTCTACCCCTCGGCCAACCGGGACGAGCGGGTATTCGAGGCGCCCGAGGAGTTCGACATCACCCGGACGCCCAACGACCACATCGCCTTCGGCTTCGGCTCGCACTTCTGCCTGGGCAACCGGCTGGCCCGCATGGAGCTGCAGGTGATGTTCGACCGCCTCCTCGACCGCTTGCCCGACCTGGCCCTGGCCGACGACCGACCGCTGCTGGCGCGGGCGGCCAACTTCGTCTCCGGCTACGAAGCCATGCCCGTGGTGTTCACGCCGACGTCCCCGATGGGAGCGACGGCCTAGGTGGCTCGTCCCGTCCTGGCCGAGGCCGATGTCATCGCCGCACTGTCGGCCGCCGATGGTCCGGCGTGGCATCTCATCGCCGGCAAGCTGATCAAGACCGTGGTGTGCGACGACTTCGTGGCGGCGCTGGCCTTCGTGGGCCAGGTCGGGGATCTGGCCGAGCAGGCCAACCACCATCCCGACATCGACATCCGCTACGACCGGGTCACCTTGGCCCTGATGACCCACGACTCGGACGGCATCACCCAGGCCGACCTGGACCTGGCCCGGGCCATCGACCGGTTGTAGCGGCCCCGGCCGGTCGATCGGGCCCCATCGAGCGTTCGGCCTCTCCGACCCGGCAGGCGGCGCTCACGCCGGAGCGACGTGGTGTCCGGCGGCGGTCAGGGTGGCCACCGCCCGATCGAGGGAGTCGGCCCGCACCAGGATGTGGTCGGTGTCGTAGGTCGACAGGATGAAGACGCTGATCCCGGCACCAGCCAGCGGAGCCGTGAGGTCGGCCACCACGCCCACCAGGGCGAAGTCCAACGGGCCGGCCACGGTGAGGGCCCGCCACCCGGGCTCGACGGGGATCCCCACGGGAGCCAGATCCGCCCGGCACACCAGGGACCGCCGGCCGGGGGTCCCAGTTCCGGATGACTCAGCCGTGCGCTCGCCGGCCGATGTGGCAGAGAAGAGGGACCCGTCCCCGGGCGTCGGGGGCCAGGGTGCCCCGTCGGCCAGCCGGCACACGGCCAGCCTCTCGGGTCGGACCCAAAGCTCCACGGGATCAGCGGGGGTGGCTGGCGCGGGCTTCGGTCACCCGACCGGGAGATCCCACAGCGGGAACCAGCGGTCGAGGTCGGTCTCGACGGTGAGATCGTCGGCCACCAGGCTCCTCAGCTTCAACTCCTGCTCGGTGTCCCGATGCTCCTTGCCCTGGGGCACGAACGGATAGAAGGTGCCTCGCTTGAACAGGTAGACCAGGTACCCGGTGGAAGGGAGCAGCTGTCCCGGCCCGGCTGCCGTCTCCACCAGGGCCGGTGAATCGGCGTCGGCAGCAGCATCGCCGGGCAGGTCGGCCAGGCCGAACACCGAGCACAGGAGCTGGGGTCCCCACCCCGAGTCGGACAGGGAGGAGTTGACCAGGTGGATCCGCGTCACCAGCTGTTCGATATCGGTGTCCTCGACCACCAGCCACTGATAGCCGAAGCTGTCTTTCTCCTGGTGCAGTCCACCGGTCCCGTCCATGGACAGGAGCGACACCACCTCGGCCTGCATCTCCTCGAACCCCTGGCCGCTCGGCGGCTTGAAGCACACGCCGGCATGTCCGGAGCAGGACATGCCGGCTGCGCTCTGCAGGGTGATGGAGGCGGATGGCAGGGCGAACATCTCGTCCAGGTTGGCCTGGACGGGCTTGGTCTTCCCCATGATGGAGCTAAACAGGCCCATCAGCGTGCACCGACGGGCCGGACCGGTCCCGATCGGTTCACGACGGACGGCCCAACTCGGCTTCGATCTTGGACAGTTGGGCCAGGCGCTGGTCGAGACTGGGATGGGTGGAGAACAAGGTGGAGAGACTGACGCCGTTCTTGGCGATGGCCGGCGTGAAGTAGAAGGCGTTGAAGCTCTCCGCTGAGCGCAGGTCCCGCGTGGGGATCCGGGACATCTCGCCGGTCACCTTGACCAGGGCCGAGGCCAGGGCCGAGGGTCGCCCGGTCAGGAGGGCACCCGACCGGTCAGCGGCCAGTTCGCGGTAGCGGGACAGGGCCATGGTCAACAGGAAGCTGATGGCGTAGACCACCACCGACACCACCAGCACGGCCAGTTCGACCAGGGCGGCGTTGTCCCCGCCCCCTTGATTGTTGTTGCGGTTCCCCCCGCCGAAGCCGCCCATGAGCCCGGTCCAGAGCATGATGCGGGTGATCATGCCGGCCACCATGCCCAGGAAACTGGCGATGGTCATCACGGCGACGTCCCGGTGGGCCACGTGGCTGAGTTCGTGGGCCAGGACGGCCTCCAACTCGGACTCGTCGAGGCGCCGCATGAGCCCTGTCGTGGCGCACACCACCGCACTGTTCGGACTGCGGCCGGTGGCGAAGGCGTTGGGCACGTCGGTGTCGGCCAGGGCCACCCGGGGCTTCTTCATGTCGGCCAGGGCGCACAGGCGGTCGATGACGCCGTGGAGCTGGGGAGCCTGCTCGGGGGTGACGATGTGGCCGTGCATCCCGAACAGGGCGATCTTGTCGGAGAACCAGTACTGGACGAACAGGATGATGGCGGCGAACACCAGCACCACGGCATAGGAGATGCCGAAGGCGATCAGGAGCCCGATCACCGCCCCGTACAACAGGACCAGCATCAGGCCGGTGAAGAACATACGGAGGGACAGTCCGTGGTCGTTGGGGATGTTGCGTGCGGTGCTCATCAGCTGGACCTCAGCGGTCGTCGGATCCCGCGCTCTCGCCGTGATCCGCCAACAGTGACTTGGTCTCCTCGAGCGTGGCATCGGCGAAGGGCACCACCAGGTCGGAGGGGGCGAAGGCATCGTCGGCCAGGGCCTCACCCGAGGAGCGCACCTCGGCCGTGAGGGCGGCCAGGGCCTCACCGAACCGCTCCTCGTCGCCGTGGTCGACGGCATCGGCGATGGCGTCGTCCAGCTTGGCCAGAGTGGCCCGTTGGTCGTCGGGCACCGTGTACTGGCCCTCACCCAGGATGCGGACGATCACGACGACTCCTCGTGGGCTGCCGTGGGCTCCGCCGCCCCGAGCTCGGGTGCCGGTGGGGTCCCCGTGCCGATTTCGGCCTTGAGCGCGGCCAGCTCGGCGTCGACCTGGGAGGTGGTGCCGGCCTTGTCCAGCTGCGCCTGGATGTCGTCCACGGGATTGGTGAGGTCGGTGAGGGCCCCCGAGGCCAGGAGTTCGTCCATGGCGCCGGCCCGGGCCTGCATGCCGTCGATCTTGTCCTGGGCCCGCTGCATCGACATGCCGGCATCGCTCATCGACTCCGAGATCCCCGACACGGCCTCGCCGATCTTGGTCTGGGCCTCGGCAGCGGTGTAGGTGGCCTTCATCGTTTCCTTCTTGGTGCGGAAGGAGTCCACCTGGGTCTGCAGCTTCTGGGCCGTGTCGATCAGCTTCTGCTCCTGGGCGGAGACCTGGTCGTGCTGGGTCTTCAGGTCGTTGAGCTGCTCGGCCAACGCCGCCCGACGGGCCAGGGCCTCGCGCGCCAGGTCCTCGTTGCCCTGGCTGAGGGCCGCCTTGGCCTGATTCTGCAACTTGTCGGCCTGGCCCTGCAGCTGGGTGGCCTGGAGCTCGATCCGCTTCTTGGCCGTCGTGACGTCAGCCACGCTGCGCCGGACCTTCTGGAGGCTCTCCAGCTGCTTCTGATAGGAGAGGTCCAGCGACTCCCTCGGGTCCTCCGCCTTGTCGAGCAGTTTGTTGGTCTTGGCCTGGAGAATCCCAGACATGCGCTTCATCACGCCCATAGTGGTGGATCCTTCCTCGTCTCTCGGGTGAAGCTTAGGGCTTCCCTGCCCGGTAGCGTGATCGGCGTGCCTGATCCGCTCTGTCTGCTGTCCGTCCACGCCCATCCCGACGACGAGTCCTCCAAAGGGGCCGGCTCGGTGGCCCTCTACCACGCCCAGGGTGTCCACACCGTGCTGGTCTGCTGCACCGGGGGCGAGGAGGGCGAGGTCCTCAACCCGGCTCTGGACACGCCCGAGGTCCACGCCCGACTGGCCGATATCCGACGCCAGGAGTTGGCCGAGGCCGCCCGGGTGATCGGGTACGACGAAGTCGTCATGCTGGGCTACCGCGACTCGGGGATGGCCGGGTCGGAGGCCAATGCCAACCCGGCCAGCTTCGCCCAGGCCCCCCAGGACGAGGCGGTGGAGCGGCTGGTGGCCATCGTGCGCCGGGCCCGGCCCCAGGTGATGGTGGTCTACGGCGACGAGCAGTCGGGGTATCCCCATCCCGACCACCTCAGGGTGCATGAGATCGGTGTCCTGGCCTTCCGGGCCGCCGGTGATCCCGATCGCTTCCCGGAGGCCGGTGCCCCGTGGCGGCCCAGCAAGCTGTACTACACCGAGTTCTCGGTGGCCCGGTTCCGGGAGGTCCACGAGAAGTTCGAGGAGCTCGGCCTGGAGTCCCCGTTCGATGCCCAGTGGCGGAAGCGCTGGGAGGAGATCGAGCCACCGGTGGTCACGACCTCGGTGGACGTCTCCGAGTTCGCCGACATCCGCAGCCGGGCCCTGTTGGCCCACGCCACCCAGGTGGATCCGAACTCCCCGTTCTGGTTCGGGCTGCCACCCGAGGTCATGCGCACGATCCATCCCTACGACGACTACCGGCTGGCCCTCGTGACCGGCCCCGACGGGAGCATCGCCAGCCCGGAGGGACCGGACGCCGACCGGGCGGTGGAGACCGACCTGTTCGAGGGCATTCGACCGTCGGCGTCCCTGAGCGGCGTGGCCGGGTGAGCACATGGCTGTCGGCCGAGTGGTTCGACCAGGTGCTGGCCCTGGCCGCGGCACTGCCCGAACGGCCCGGGCTGTCCGCCCGGATCCAGGAACAGATCACCGGGGGTCCCGCCGGGGACCAGTCCTGCTACTGGGGTCTCGTGGACGGTCGGCCGACAACGGCCGCCCCGGGCACGGTAAGCGATGCCGACGTCACCTTGACCCTGTCGTGGAGCGATGCCGCCGCCGTCCACACCGGGGCCCTCGATCCCAGCGTGGCGTTCATGCAGGGTCGGATGAAGGTCGCCGGTTCGATGGCCGTGACCTTGGCCCTCCTGCCGGTGGCCCGCCAGCCCGACCGGCTTGAGTTCCGGCGCCAGATTGCCGCCATCACCGAGTTCTAGCGGACTCCCGTCAGCCGGGCACGGCCACGACCGGCGCTCCAGCACCGAACGGTCTGACCGGACCCAGTGAGTCGACGGTCCCGGTCCCCGACCCCCCGGAACCTCCGAGCAGCGGCAGGTGGATGGCTCCGGCGCTCTGCAGGAGGATGAGGGTGACCACCGTGGCCAGGACGGCCACCAGCACGATCACCAGATAGGGCTGCACCCGGACCCAACCCGCCGGCTTCGGAGCGGTTCGCACCGTCTGGCGCCGCTCGACGTCCTGACCCCAGGACACCACCCGGGTCACCGTGGAGGCGGCCTTCGGGCCCTGGTAACGGACGGCCAGCGCCGTGACGCGATGGGAGAGTTCGGAAGGATCCCCTCCCGGGTACAAGAAGCGGTAGGTGCCATAGGGGGTCTGTATCCCGATGAGGGCGCCGGCGCCCACGCGCGGCAACGGCCGGGGTGGAGGGACGGGCACGGCCACCACCCAAGGCTCCCGCCCCTCGTCTTCGGGATGAGGGAGGAGCCAGTGGGCGGGGATCTCGCCTCCGACCCACTTCTCGACGGCGTGGGCGGACAGCGCCGACCAGGGCAGGATGCGGGGGCGGTCGCCCCGGTTGTGGATGACTCCGACGCCGTTGTCGGCGAAGAACATGGCCTCGATGGCCACCGGTTCGGTGGCGGCCGTGTCCAGCATCACCAGGCCCTCGAGTCGGAGCGTCCGGGGTGGGGGGCCGTCGGAATGGCGGCGCCCGACGGGGGCGGCACCCTGTGGTTCCAGCTGGTCACCCTCGGCCACGACGCACTCCCTCGAAGTCCCAACAGGATATCGGTGCCCTCCCCCCGGGAGGGGATACCGGACGCGGCACCGCCACGGCACCCCGGTGCGTCAGGCAAGGTGCGCCCGGTGGGGGAGGGACGTGGCCCTCCGACGGGCTCGGTGGTTCCGGATCAGGTGGCGGGATCAGCCCTGCCGCATGGCTTCACGCAGGGGCCGGTAGCCGATCAGGGTGACGCCGGCCTCGGAGACGGACTGGTCCAGTCCACGGTCGGCCACCAACAGCACCTCGTCGGCCACGCGGGCCCGCCAATCGGTGGCGATGGCCCGGAGCTCCGGTGTGTCGATGGCGGGCCGAAGGCTGACCTCGGTCACTCCGGCCTCGAGTGAGCCGAGGAGATCGAGGAAGGCCTGCCGGTTGCCGGTCGGCGGAACGGCGGCGAAGTGGTCGGCGAAGAGCACGCCTTCGTCTGCGGCCAGTTTGCGCACGGGGAAGCCCACGTTGGGCTCCGACTCGGCCCCGAGGAGGCGAAGGGGGAGGGCGAAGTCCACGGCCAGTTCCAGGTAGATGTCGAAGAATTCGGGACGCAGCAGGAGGGCGTCCAGGTGGGCGTCGAGATGACTGATGTCGAAGCCCCAGAGGACGGCCCGCTCCACCTGGGCCCGGCATTCCCGTCGCACTTCGTCGAGATCGGCGTGGTCCCACACGTCGGTGACGGTCCGTGGGAACCCTCCGTCCCCATCCAGCAGGGACGGTGCCTGGGTGATGGGTGCCCACCGATAGCGGTCGTGCTCGGCGTTGAGGGTCAGCTGGACGCCGATATCGTCTCCGCGGAACCGGGACGCCGACTCTCGGGCCCACGGAGCGGGGACGAGCAGTGTGCCGCTGGTGCCGATTCCCTCACGCAGCGCGTCGTACACCCCCACGTTGGCGGCATGGCAGAGTCCCAGGTCGGCACAGTTGAGGATCAGCAGCTTGGCTTCGGACGGGTAACCGAGGCGCTCGGCAACGGTCGACATGGGCACGACCGTAGTGCGTCAGTCGTCAGGCGGCCCGCCCGGTGGGTCCCCGACCGCGGCTCCGGCGCTCGGTGTGGCCGCCCGTCGAGGTACCCGCGGTACCGCTACCGCCCGCACTCGCCGTAACCCGGCCAGCGAGCCGGGCCCTGGCCAGGGCCACACCCCTTCTCCCGATCTGGCGGGTCTGGTCGTCGAGCCGCCACTCCTCGTCGCGCCCGGTCGCCCGCTCGTTCCCGGACGGGTGGAGGGGGAGCTGGGGCTGATGACTTCGGGGTGCGGTGGTCATGGGTGCAGCATGCCCGGAGGGTGTATCACTGTGCCCATGGCTGACGATCCGACTGTCCTGACGACCGGGCCCAGGTACGGGATCACCGTGCCCTTCGACGGCGTTACGCTGGCTGATCATCGCAGGTGGTACGAGGAGTTGGTCCGACTCGGCTACACCGATGTGTGGTCGGCGGAGACCGACGGTGCCGACGGACTGACCCCACTGGCGCTGGCGGCGGCGTGGACACCGGCACTGCAGCTGGGCGTGGCCATCCTCCCCGCCTACACCCGCGGTCCGGGCCTGCTGGCCCAAAGTGTGGCTGCCATGGCCGAGGCCGCTCCGGGCCGGTTCACCGTGGGTATCGGGACTTCGTCGGACGTCATCGTGAGCCGGTGGAACGACATCGAGTTCGACGAGCCTTACAAGCGGGTCCGGGACACCATCCGCTTCCTCCGAGCGGCTCTGGCCGGCGAGAAGGTCGACCACCAGTACGAAACCTTCAGGGTGAGGGGGTTCCGGCTGGCCCGTCCCGTCGAGCACCCGCCACCGATCTTCCTGGCCGCGCTCCGCCCGGGGATGCTCCGCCTGGCCGGCCGAGAGGCCGACGGAGTCATCATCAACTGGCTGTCGGCCGGAGACGTGGCCACCGTCGTTCCGGAGCTGCAGGCAGACGTTCCGGTGGCGGCCCGGATCTTCGTCTGCCCCTCCGAGGACGCCGACACCGTCCGGGCCGTCGGGCGCCGGATGATCGCCGCCTACCTCAACGTCGGCGTGTACGCCGCCTTCCACCGCTGGTTGGGACGCGGGCCCGAGCTCGAGCCCATGTGGGAGGCATGGCAGGCCGGTGACCGCAAGGGAGCGCTGTCCGCCATCTCCGACGACGTGGTCGATGCCCTGGTGGTGCACGGATCCTATGACGAGTGCCGCGAGCACATCGGCCGCTACGTGGCCAACGGCGTGACCATCCCGGTGATGGCGGTCATCCCGATCGGGGTGTCGCTGGAGGAGGCGGTAGCCGGACTGGCTCCGCCGTGGAAGCACGCGGATCCACCACGCTGACCCGGCCGGGTCGCGGGGCTCGACCGAGATTCAGTCCATCGGGTAGCGGGCCACGATCTCGGCATCCATGTCCCGGACCTGATCGGCCAGGTCGAGCACGAAACGGTCCAGCTCGGCGGCCAGGCGTTCGTCGGACAGGGCCATGATCCGGATGGCCAGAAGTGCGGCATTGCGGGCCCCGTTGACGGCCACGGTGGCCACGGGGATTCCCTTGGGCATCTGGACCATGGCCAGGAGCGAGTCGAGCCCGCCCAGGTTGGCTAGAGCGATGGGCACCCCCACCACGGGCAGCGGGGTGGCGGCGGCCACCACTCCGGCGAGGTGTGCGGCCCCACCGGCGGCGGCGATGATGACCTTGATACCGGCGCCGGCCGCCCCTCGGGCGAACTCCATGGTGGCATCGGGTGTCCGGTGGGCCGAGAGCACTCGGACCTGGACCGGCACGTCGAATGAGCGCATGGTCTGGACGGCGTCGTCCATGATCGACGCATCGGATGAACTTCCCATGATGATGGCAACGGACATGCCCGCATTCTGCCCGAAACCGGACGGGCTGGCATATCCCCACGTGGCCGCCCGGGAGCGACCGGGCACGGTCGCCGATACGGTGGGTTCCGGAGTCGCCCGGGGCTGAGCGCTGCTGCCGCATTTCAGGCCCTACCCCGGTCGACCTGCGACCGCCCCAGACCGTCCGAAGGAGAACCACCGTGCGCATCGGCGTGATGTTCGATACTGAAGTCCACTTCGACGAGGTGATGGCCCAGGTGGTCGGTCTCCACGAGGCCGGCATCGAGACGGCCTGGGCCTCGCAGATCTTTGCCTTTGACGCCCTCACGGTCATCGCCGCCGCTGGCCGTGAGGTTCCGGGAATCCAGTTCGGCACGGCGGTGGTGCCCACCTATCCCCGCCACCCGGTGATGTTGGCGGGACAGGCCCTGACCGTCCAGGCCGCCACCGGTGGACGCCTGACCTTGGGCATCGGCCTCTCCCACCAGGTGGTCATCGAGAACGTGTTCGGCCAATCGTTCGAGAAACCGGCACGTCACATGCGGGAGTACCTCTCGATCTTGATGCCCCTCCTGGATGGCGAGCAGGCCAGCTTCGTCGGCGAGACGATGAGCGCCTCCACATTCGGTGCGCTCCAGGTGGACGTCCCGGCGCCGCCGGTTCTGGTGGCCGCCCTCGGCACCCTCATGTTGACCATCGCCGGCCGGATGGCTTCGGGCACCGTCACGTGGATGACCGGTCCGGCCACCATCGAGTCCCATATCGTCCCCACCATCCGTGCCGCGGCAGCCGAGGCCGGACGACCCGAGCCCCTCATCGGTGTGGGCCTGCCGGTCTGCGTCACCTCGGACATGGACGCCGCCCGGGCCGCAGCGGCCGAGCAGTACATCATGTACGGCGGCCTCCCCTCCTACCGGGCCATGCTCGATCGCGAGGGGGTGGAGGGTCCCGCCGACGTGGCCATCGTGGGGACGCAGTCCGAGGTACGGGCCCAGGTCCGTCGTCTGGCCGATATCGGCACCACCGAGCTCATCGCCGCGCCCTTCGGCTCCGCCGAGGAGATCCAAGCCACGGTCGGCGTCCTGGCCGGCCTGGTCGGCTCCTAGCAGCTCCGCTGGGGTGGGGCCGGCCTCAAACGGTGAGGCGGGTGTGCTTGAACTCGTTCAGGTCGGGATGGTCGGTGATCAGGCCCAGCACCCGTTCGACCGTGTCCCGGGCCTTGTCGGCATCGCCCTCGGGTCGGGCCATCAACCGCACGAAGACGGCATGGTCACCCACGATGAAGGTCGGAACGCCGAAGACGTCCAGCCGTGACACCACGTCTTCGTGCTCGGCCCGGATCTGTTTGGCCGGCCAACCGTCATCGACCTCGGCCAGGACGGCGTCGGCGTCCACGCCGGCCCGCACCAGGGCACCGTGCACCACGGAACGGTCCCGGAGATCGCCACCTTCGGCGTGGCGGGCGGCGAACAGGGCCCGGTGGCCCACCCGGAACTGCTCGGGGAACCGGTCCCTCAGGACGACCCCGGCGGCCAACGCCATCAGGTCAGGCTGCTGGGCCGGATCTTCCCACGCCGGGACACCACCCTCCGGCACGTGTGACTGGTTGAGGAAGAAGGGCACGAATGTCACGTCCCACGGCGCCCCGTCCTCGAGGCCGTCGAGGATGTGTTCGTGGCCGATCCGGGCGAAGGGACACCGATAGTCCCAGGTCACAGCGAAGGTCTGGTGCAAGCTCATGGCTGAACAACCCCGTTCCGGGAGGATCCATTCCTGACCGCCCGCTGGGCGGTCAGGAACTCCTCGACCGGTGCCCCGGGTGGCTGCGTCATCCAGAGGGCGATCGTCTTGGCCTGTTCAGACGTCTTGGCCTGTTCAGAGGAAACGGCGTCCGATGAGACCGATGGCCGTGCCGATGGCGGCCCCCCCGACGACGTCAGAAGCGTGGTGGGCCCGGAGGTGCAACCGGCTCACTCCCACCAGGGTGGCCGCGGTGAACAAGAGGGCGTTGCCGCCGCGATCACCGCGCTGACCCATAACGGTGACGGCGCAGAATGCGGCCAGCGTGTGGCCGCTCGGGAAGCTGCTTGAGGTGGGCGTGCGCACCGGAACCCCGGTCGCCCCGAGCTCGAGGCCCCCGGGATCGGGACGCGTCCGACCCACCACGGCCTTCAACGTACGGTTGACGATGGTCGACTCGATACCGGCGATGGTGAGGGCCCGCACGGCACGGGCCCGCTCGGGACCGCTGTGGCGGGCTCGCCATACCGTGGTCGCCGCCCACATGATCCCGTGGTCGCCGAGACCCGTGACCACCTTGGCCACGCCGTCGAGGGCTGCCTTGCCGCGAAAGGGCTCGAACCAGGCATCGACCCGGTCGTCGACCACGCGCACCACGGCGGACAGACCGGTCGGTTCGGGACTCCGGTCGGGGGTCGTGATCTCGACCTCGTCGCCGCCGGGGCCGGGAGTCGTCATGCGGCACCCCCTACGGTTGCACCGAGGACGACGGCCGCCTGGTCGGGGTTGCCTCCGAACGCCGGGCAGAAGGCCTGGAACCGGCAGAAGCGGCAGAGGGGCGAGGTGCGGGGTCGGAAGTCCTCGTCGCGGCAGGCCCGCTCGATGGCCGACCACACGGCCAACGTCTTCGTGCGCTGGCCCCGAACGGCCTGTTCTGATGGCTCGGCGATGATGGTGGTGGGCTCCTTCAGGTGGAGCAGCCTGACCTGGACCGGCCGTCGGCCGAGCACCTCTTGGCAGAGCAGGGCGTAGATATGGACGCCGATGAGCTTGGAGTGTTCGAAGGCCGGAGACGGGGCCCTGCCGGTCTTGTAGTCGATGACCACCAGCTCGCCGTCGGGGGTCCGGTCGAGTCGGTCGATGATGCCGCGCAGACGCACACCGCCTACGCGGGCCTCGAGCATGAGTTCGATTCCCACCGGGGTGACCTCGTTCGGATCCTCGAGGGCGAACTCGTTGGCCACTAGGCCCTCGCACTCCGTGCGGAACCGATCAGCCTGGTCGGCGGAGAGCGCCAGGGTCCGGTAGTCGGCGTCGTCCTGGAGCTCGATCCAGGCCCGGTCGAGCTCGGTCCGGGCGGCGTCGGGTGTGCGATGGCCCGGTTCGTGGCCCCAGAACAGCCTCTCCAGGACGCGGTGCACGAAGGTGCCCTTGACGGTCCATTCGGTTGGTAGCTCGGGGAGGTGGTCGATGGTGTTGAACCGGAAGGCCAGGGCACAGTCGCGGAACGATGTCACCTTGGACGGGGACAGGGTACGGGGCGTTTCGAAGGGCACGGATACAGACTACGACGAGGGTGTGCCGTGGCCGGGGCCCTGCTCCGGGGCAAACGCCGCTAGGACGGCCTCACCCACGGCGTCCGGGGCCTGGAGAGGCCCGAAGTGTCCCATGGCCGCCAGGACCTCGACCCGGGAGCGGGGCACCGGCTCGGCGTCGGCCCGCATGAGGTTCTCCCCGAAGGCGTCGGTCTTCGCCCCGCAGCAGAAGGTGACCGGGCAGGTGACCTCGGACAGGTGGGAGAAGGCCTCGTGGAGGCCGGCGGCGGCGAAGGTGTCCGCCTCGTCCTCCCGACGGCATCGCAGCCGCACGGCCCGGCCGTCCCCGCCCTCCGAGCGAGGCACGAGCTCGAAGCCGCCCTGGACGTAGAGCCGGAGGGCCTCGGGGTCGAGGACGGCGTAGGGCGCTTTGGATGCGTAGTTGGCCAGCGCCTCGTCGGCGGAGGGAAACGACGACCGCCGCCGCCGGGCTCCCTCGGCCAGCGGATTGCTGGCCGCCACGACGGCCCGAGCGGCTTCCGGCATCACCACCGGCTCGAAGCAGAAGAGGGAGCGGAACAGTCCCGGTCGGGCCTGTTCGGCCAGAAGGACCGCGGCGCCGCCGCAGGAGTGGCCGAACCCGAACGGTTGGCGCAGCCCGAGGTGATCCACGACCGTAAGCACGTCGGTGGCGAACCCGGACCAGGCGAAGTTTCCGTCGGCCGGCCGGTCGGAGCGTCCGTGGCCACGGAGGTCGAGGCCCCAGCACCGGAACCGCCCGGCGAGGGCGCGGGCCAATGGTCCGAACGGTTCGGCGCACATCCCGGTGGCGTGGACGAGCAGGAGGTCCGCACCACGGCCCCCGAAGTCATAGACGGCGATTCCCACGCCGTCGGGGGTGGTGCACCGGTCCCGGACCGGGCCCACCGGTATCCGGGCGTCGCTCACGCCCCTGGCTCCGTGTGCATCAGGGTGACGGTAGTCGAGCCGGCTTGGCGGACGGTCCCTCCGGCCCGAGACGGCATGGCGGGTGCTTTCCGTGCCCAGCGACTAGACATTGTGGACCTATGGAGAACTTTCTCGCCGACCACGGCTACCTGGCCGTCTTCGCCCTGAGCTTCATATCGTCGATGGGGCTCCCGGTCGGGGCCGAGGTGGCGCTCATCTACGGGGGGGCCCTGGCCAGCGGGCAGCTGACGACCGGACACCACCAGCTCAGCCTGGTGGCGGTGATCGTCATCGCCGTGGTGGCCGAGGTGCTCGGTTCAATGGCCGGCTACCTCATCGGGTACTACGGCGGGAGGCCCCTGGTGGACAAGGTGGGCAAATACGTTCTGCTCACCCACAAGGACCTCGACCGGGCGGAGGCCTGGTTGGACCGCCGCGGGGATCCCTTCGTGCTGTTCGGCCGGTTCATACCCCTGCTCCGTTCGTTCGTGTCGTTCGCCGCCGGGTTGGGGGAGATGGCCATCGCCAAGTTCGTGATCTTCACGGTGATCGGGTGCACCATCTGGTGCACCGCCCTGGTCAGTCTGGGGTACTCCCTGGGGAGCAGCTACGCCAAGGTGCTGAAGGCGTTCAGCGACGTGGGCTACGTGATCGCCGCTCTGGCCGTGGTGGGAGTGGTGATCCTGTTCGTCCACCGCATCCGGGTCGTGCGCCAGGAGCGGGACTGAGCCGGGCCCGCCCGGCCTCGGCGCGTCGGGCCGCCCTCCGTGCCTCGGAGCACCTCGTTCGCTCCGACACCTGGAATGGCCTGCGGGTCGGTGACCGGGTGAGGGTCTCCGGCCTCCCCCTCCGGGGGGCCGAGTGGAGGTTCCGGGCCCACGTAGTCAACAGCCACAACGGGACCGAGTCCGTCGAGGTGGCCGGAGGACGACCGGGGGAGAACAAGATCCGGTCCTTCGGCCCCGATCGCATCTTCGCCATCACGGGAAAGAAGGGTGGTCGGGGTGGCGTCCGCGGTCCCACTCCGGGGGAGCTTTCCCTCGCCGAGGAGCCCCAGCTCCCGTTCGGTTAGGCCGCCTCCCTCCCTTCAGGCCCCTGCGGGCGGGACCCCGGTCGAAATGTGCCCCGGCCACCGGGGTTCGGGTTCCGTTTCGGAGGGTCGGATCGAGGAAGCACCAGTCCCTGTAGGGTCCCTCTGATGTCGACGATCGTGTTCTTCCATGCCCACCCGGACGACGAGGCCATCACGACGGCGGGGACCATGGCCTCCCTGGCCGACCAAGGACACCGGGTGGTCCTGGTCACCGCCACCCAGGGCGAGTTGGGCGAGACCCCCGAGGGTCTGCTGGCGCCCGGTGAGACCCTGGCCCAGCGACGGAAGGTCGAACTCGACGAAGCCTGTCGCATTCTCGGTGTGGCCCACCACTCCTACCTGGACTACCTCGACTCGGGCATGGCGGGCGAGGACACGAATCTGCGACCGGGAAGCTTCGCCGGTGCGGAGGTCTCGGAGGCCGCAGCGGCCCTGGCCGCCATCCTCGCCGCCGAGTCCGCCGACGTGCTGGTCACCTACGACGAGCACGGCGGCTACGGCCATCCTGACCACGTCCAGGTGCACCGGGTGGGTGTGGCCGCAGCCGAGCTGGCCTCGACGCCTGTCCTGTACTACTCCACGATGAACCGTGACATGGTCAGGGATTTGAGCAACCTGGCGGCCGACACCGGCTGGGAACCACCGGACGGCGGCCCCGACGAGGCGGACGAGATGGGGGAGCCGGCCAGCCGGATCACGACGGCGGTGGACGTGTCCCCGTGGATCGATCGCAAGCGGCGTTCCATGCAGGCCCACGCCAGCCAGATCGGCGAGGACAGCTTCTTCCTGTCCATGCCGGACGATGTGTTCTCGATCGTCTGGGGGCGGGAGTGGTTCATCCGGATCCGACCGGTTCCGGATGAGTCCGGACCTGACCACTGGGAGCCGGCACTCCTCCTCGAGGCCATCGTGCCGTCATGACCGTGAGCCACCGGGTGCTGAGGGTTCACGGGGGACGACTCGTCGTCGACGAACGGCGACTCGAGCTGGAGTCAGGGCTCGACGCCGCCGCGGCCGAAGGATTCGAGCTGGTCAACTCATTTGCCGTGGACGACAACGTCTACCTGGTCCTCCGCCGCTCCGACCCCGCGCCGTAGCGCCCACGCCGCGCTCACCGGACCGCCTGCGGCCGGCGATCCGTGGCCGGTATCCGGTCAGAATTCGGTGACCGATTGGATGGACACCACTCGATTGCGCCCCGATTCCTTGGCCCGGTAGAGCGCCTGGTCGGCCCGTTCGATCAGTGACGTAGTGTCCTCGATCCCGTCCCAACTGGTGAGCCCAGCCGACAGTGTGATGCCGACATCGGTGGTGGCGTCGCGACCACCTTCCCGGAGCTTGTCGAGGAGATGGTGACCTCCCACGATGTCGGTATCCGGTAGGACCAGGCAGAACTCCTCGCCGCCATAGCGGACGACCAGGTCCTGGCCGCGGATGTTGGAGACCATCAGGGCGGCGACGGAACGTAGGAGGGTGTCTCCGGCCACGTGGCCGAACCGGTCGTTGTACTTCTTGAAATGGTCGAGGTCGATCATGGCCACGGTGAGCGGTGAATCGGAGCGGAGGGCGTGCTCCATTTCGATCTCGATGCGTTCATAGAGGGTGCGCCGGTTGGCCAGGCCGGTCAGTGGGTCGGTGCGACTCTCCGCCTGCAGGCCGCTGACGAAGTTGGCCCGGCTGGTCACCCGCAGGAATGCCGCGGCGATCAGGTCGGCAGCCTCCTCCGTGTGTTGTTGGGAGGAGCTCCCGAGCTCCTTGCGTTCGATCACCAGGACCAGCTCCCCCGCGGTGCAGTAGCCGATGGGGATCACGCAGTGGGTGGGAGTGACGACGACGGCATCGGTGCGGAGGGCGTGGGGGAGCTCGGCCAGTGCGGCCAGGTCACCGGCGGCATCCCGCTCGTCCGGCCAGGCGCCCAGATTGATGAAGCGCCCGACTCGCCCGTCCCGGGCCAGGACGGCCACCCGATCGGCGGGGAGGATGTCCGGCACCAGCGGGAGCCCGCGCCGAAGGATGTTCTGGATACCGTCGGCCGAGGTGGCGGCTTCACTGGGATCTTGGCCGTCGATGGCCTCATTGAGGCTGGCGATGGCGTGGCGGTAGTTCACCGACTGGTTGAGGGTACCCACGGTGCGGGCCGTGATCCAGGTGATGATCACGATCGTCGAGGCGTAGACCAGCACCACGGCCAGGAGGTCGGACCCCCGGATGCCCCCGACCCAGGTGACCACGCCGATGAGGGCCACGGTATAGACGTCGATACCGATCCTCATCCAACGATCGCCGATGATGCCGATGAAGATGACACCGACCATCACCGCCGGGGTGTAGGTGCCGAAGGTGGTCGAGGACCCGAGTTCGAGGAGGCCGAGTGCGGCCTGGGCCAGACAGACCATCACGAACACCAGACCGGCATGCGTGGCGATGTCGAACTTCTTGGTGGTCAGGACCATGAAGAAGGCGGCGTAGACCACCGAGACGAGAATGCACGCGGCGGCGGCGTCGATGTACACCCAGCGAACGGGACGGTGCCCGACAAAGTTCACCGTGACCAGCAGGGGGATGATGATGGACACAGCGATCAGTCCCGAGATCAATCCCTCTCGGAACTGGTGCTCCGTCGGGCGATGGAGGTCGAACTTCACTCACCCGGTATCGGCTTCACCCGGTTGTTCCTTGAGAGGGGCGGGTTCGCATCTGAGTGCAATATTGCCGTGCATGGCGGATCGGAGGGCGGCCCCGTGGGGCTCCGGTGCCCCCTGGAGGCGTGACCTGGCCCCTCGGGGTGTCGCCCCAGAAATGGCCGAGAGCCGCCCTTCAGGGATCGGAACCGGCCGGCGATAGCTTGACTCTGCCGTCCTGCGCCGGGCGTGAACGGAGACCACCATGACCTACTGCTGGCCCTGCGCCACGAGGAGGGCTGGTGTTCCCGGCTGATACCAGGACCAACGCCGGGGTGGACAACGTCGGTTCCTACCGGAAGCAGCACATCCTGCGGCCCGCGCCCGACCGGGTGTTCGTGATCGGGTCGGCCGGCAACCTGGCCACCACCCAGGAGGTTCTCGACCGCATCAGTCGGGACTTGCAGTCCGATGGCGTCGAGAGCCTGGCCACCGTGTCGCACCTCTTCGAGGCCGCCCTCTACCTGGGCCGTCTGAGCCGGCAGGTGGCCCTTGGGCACCGCGAGGCCTTGGCCGATGCCGGAGCCGACGGTACCGCCACCTTCATCCTCGGCGGCCAGGTGGGGAGTGAAGCCGCCGAGATCCTGCTCGTCTACCCCGAAGGTAACTACCTTCGGGCCTCCGATGAGCGGCCCTTCCTGCAGATCGGGGAGAGCAAATACCGGAAATTCATGCTCGAGCTGGCGGTGGAGACGCGGGTCGACCTGGAGACGGCGACCATGATCGCCGTGGGTTCGATGATGAGTACGGCGGCGGCCAACCTGTCCGTGGGCCCTCCTTACGACCTGGGTATCTACCTCAATGGTTCGTTCGAGGTGGATGAGTTCCGCATCGAGATCGACGCCCCGGTCCTCGGGCGGCTGCGGGAGCGCCACCTCCCCCAGGGTGTGGCCGAGCTCCAGACCATCTCCCACGAGGACTTCGCCGTCGAGATGCCCAATGCACTCACAACCGGTGATGCGCCGTCGTGAGGAATCGTCCTGGGGTCAGGACCCGACGGACCCCAGGGGCTTGGAGGCGAAGACGTTGAGGCCGAGCTTCTCAGCCAGATGGCGGGTGGCCCGCTGGCCCCGCACGCTGTTGCCGGCCGCGTCCAGCGGCGGTGAGAAGGTGCCCATGCCCCCCTTGCCCGGGGCGATGGTGACGATGCCCCCACTGACTCCGCTCTTGCCGGGCAGTCCGACCTCGTAGAGCCAATCTCCCGAGTGCTCGTAGAGTCCGGCGGTGGCCATGGCGGCCAGGACGTGCTTACAGTTGTGGGCCTCGATGACCTGCTCACCGGTTATGGGGTTGACCCCACCGTCGGCCAGGGTGGCCCCCATGACGGCCAGGTCGGTGGCACACACCAGGAGCGAGCACTGCCGGGTGTAGAGGTCGGTGGTCTCGTCGGGATCAGCATAGAGCCGGCCGTAGCTCTCCAACAGGTGGGCGATGCCCTGGTTGCGCAGATTGGTCGCCGACTCGGATGCGTACACCTCGTCGTCGAGGACCAGGTCACGGCCGGCGAACTTCGACAGCCCGCCGAGGATGAACGCCCACCGCTCGTCGGCGGTCCGACCGGGCACCAGACTCGTGGTGGCCATGGCACCGGCGTTGACCATCGGGTTCATGGTCCTTTCCTCGTTGAGCTCGATGGCCATGACCGAGTTGAAGGCCAGGCCCGTGGCGTTGACACCCAGTTTCAGACGGGCCTCGTCGTGGCCGATCTGGTCGCAGACGAGGGCAAAGACGAAGGCCTTGGAGATGCTCTGGAGGGAAAAGCGGTGGTGGGCGCTTCCTACGGCGAAGGACCGGCCCCGCACCCCTACGATGCAGGCGCCGAAGAGGGAGGGATCGGTGGTGGCCAGTGCGGGGATGTAGTCGGCCACCGCGCCGTCCTCGACGGGGTGGTAGAGCTCGTACACCTCGTCGAGAAGGGACTCGACCGCCTCGGGGGACGGGAGCTCACCGGTGGATACCGCAGAGGTGGCGGTGTTCTCGTGGAACGGGAGGGGAATGTGCACGGGGTTCAACCTTCTCGCGGGACTCGGCGTGACGAGATTAGGACAGACCGGGCGCGGTTCCGCCCGCCCGCCGGCGCCTGGTCGCGAAGGCGACGTTGGCCGGTGTGGTCAGTCGGAGGTGTCACTCGGCCCGCTCCGATCCAGCCATCGGAGGAGGCGGGAGCCGTTCGAAGAGGCGTCGGTCCGAGACGACAAGGGCCTCGAGCTCTCCGATATGCCGCTCTGGATGCCGGCTCCGCTGGTTCTGGCCAGGAGGTTCGCGGAAGGATCCGTGGAACAGTGTCAGCGGCTGAGACCGTGCTCCACCGGTGCCAACGGGGCGTGTCCCTCGTCCATCGCCCGACGGTTGTAGCGGATCTGCCGTTCGACGAAGGCCAGATAGAACGCCATGGCGAAGGCCAGGCTGGTGAAGAGGCTCATCACGAAGAAGATCCAGGGGGCCCGCACTCCCCGCCGCCGTCCGTCGACGATCGTCCACAGTGGAAGGAGGACCAGGTTCACCATGATGTAGTCCTGCGCAGCCGAGTCCGCGGCCCAGTTGGAGAAGAGGGCCTTGGTGTAGCCGACGTAGGTGGCCTTGTGCCCGTACTGGTGGGTGTACCGGACGTTGAAGTACCAACCGAGACCCAGCGAAGCCACACCCAAAATGAAATAGAGCATCTCCAGCGGCGTCGGCCGACCGGCCCGGCCACCGGTGAACAGTCGGCGGTTGATGACGAAGGCGAACCCCGTTGACGCGATGCCGAGAATCCCATAGAACACGAGCGAACCGGTCATGACCCTCCTGGTTACAGATGCGCCCCCGGCGCCGGCAGTCTAAATCTCACCCGTGGGGAATGCCGGGCCTCCCGCGGACCGGGAGCAGCCTCACCCCGACCACGGAGCGCAACCGTCGGCACTCCCGACCGGGCTGGGCGGTCCCGATTCGCTCATGTAGCGTGGGACGGTGGTCAAAAGGGTCATGCTCTGGAGCGGCTGGGCCCTCATCCTCATCGGGATAGTCCTGGCCGTCGTGTCACTCGCTCAGCCCGGTCACTCTCCAGTGGGAAGTGTTCCCGGTTCTTCGTCCAATGAGTCCTACGGGAAACTGGTGGACGTGGGCTGGGTGATCTCGGCGGTGGGAGCAATCGTTCTGATGGCATCGCAGCTTCGTCGGTTCGCCCCGTTGCCCGGTCCACCCGAGCGTTCCGATAGCCACCAGTCCTGAAGGGCTGGGGTCGGAAGCCACCGTCGCCCCGGGTGTCTACGGAAGTGAGAATGCGTGGGCCCCCGGTACCTCTGGGAGCCTCCGGTCCACGGTGACCTTCGCCAGGGCCGACGTACAGGGCCACCACGGTGGCGGAAGTCTCGCCGAACGGCGGACCACGGGTGCTACCGGCGTCATCACCCAACTGCTCGGGGTGCTCGATCCGTCGCGGGGCGACCTCCCCATCGAGACTCCCTGAGCCGATGGCGAGGGGGATCCAACCGTCGGAGCACACGGATCGGCATGATGGTGCTGTGGACGGGCCTCTGCGTTGGACGTCGATGGTCAGTGACGTGGCCGGCGATGACGGCAACGTCCGGCACCATGAGGTCGACGCCCAGGACGTACCGGTCTTTCCCGATGTTCCGAGCCTGGCCGACCTGGACGGACAATTAGCCACCGATCCGGTGGTGAAGGACTACATCTTCACGCACTATGAGATCGGTGATGAGTTCACCCTCGGCGACCTCGTCACCGATACGGGATTGACCGATGCCGAGGGCGTCAACGGGATCCTCAATGCCTGGTGGTGGGATGCCGACACCGGCAATCCGCTCCTCATGGTGGAGATGGTCGGTGAGTTTCCCGACCGCTTCCGCTTCGTGAAGGCACCGCACGAGTGGCTGCCTGAGGTCGGTACGGACTGACGGCACCCCGTTGGGTCGTGTCTTCCCCCGGGCTGTGTGCCACCGAGGAGTCGGCGCCTGCAAGACGGGACAGGAAGCCGGGAGCAGGTGGACCGGGAGGTCGATGGCAGACTGGACGGGCTCCCGACCCGGAGGGTCAGCGCCCACCGGGTGGGTCGGCGATCAACGTTCCACGAGTCCCGGTCGCGTCAGGCCCAGAAGTCGGCGAGGTCACCGGCGTCGGCATCTTCATTAGCCTGTCGGACCCCCATGGCCATGGCGTCGGGCACGGCGGTCGGGTTCATCAATCCGTCGACATCCATGGGGTGGCTCTCCGGCGCCTGAAAGAAGACCTCGGTCCCCGCGGCTTTCAGTTCGGCCAACTCGCGGTCGAGGTCTCCGGGAGCCAGGGTCAGCATGCCGTGGGTGAGCTCGGAGTCTCGGTAGAGCGACAGGACGATCGCCTTGTCCGCACCGGCCAGGAGATCGAGATGGACGGCCGTCCCGCCCACCCCTCCGTCCATGCACTTCCGTCCGGCGACGACCTGTGGGGGGAAGATGCCGGGGACGGCGCTGCTGGCCGCAGCGCCGAGCGAGACGGACTGGGCCGTCGAGCGGGTCATGACGCAGCGATCTCCGGTGAAGGCATCGACACAGGTCATCCACAGCGCGTCGGACTCCCAATGCCTCCCCAGAACGAGGGTGAGGTCGCGGGGCATGGTGGCGACATTGGGGGTAACCGCGGCCAGTGCCGCATGCCCAATGGAACGGACCGTGGCCGGCGTTGAGTCCGTGGCGTTCACGTACCGGTCCAGGGCCCGTTGCTGGGAGGGGGTGTCCACCTGGGCGGGGAAGAGCTTGCTCATCACGCCGGGCAGCCGGGACATCAGTTCCGATTCGTCGAACAACCGATCGAGCCGGTGGTGGGCCAGGGTGGCGGCCACGACTGAGCCTGCCGAGGTGCCCACCATCCGGTCGGCCCGGTCGATACCGATCCCCCGGTCGATCAGTGTCTTGAGGTAGCCCACCTGCCACGCGACGAAGTACGTCCCACCTCCGCCCAGGCTCACCCCGCGACGGACCCCTCGGCCGTAGAGGTCTGCGAACGATCGGGGCAGTACTGGGTCGGAGGCGGCAGATTCTCCGGCACTCCGCCTGATGTGCATGGGTGCACTCTACCGATGCCACGTTCGGTGGCGGGGGTGGTCCTTTCGGTTGCCCGAGGGCGGCCGACGACCTACGGTGCGGATGGGAAAAGGCCAGGCGGAGAGCGACTTCCAGATGAACGGGGACGGAACTGCGTTGGAACCCACACGGGAACACGCCATGGATCACGTCGTCTTGGTGATCTTCGAGAATCGGTCGTTCGACAGTCTCCTCGGGCACCTCTACTCGGAGGAGGAGAAGCCGACGTTCGAGGGTGTGGTGGGCAAGACGCTGAGCAATCCCGTCCCGGAGTGGGCTCCGCAGATCCACCCGTCCGAGGCGGGACCGGAGCCCGGCCACGTCTACTACGGGAGGGCGCTCGACCTCAATACCCCGAACCCCGACCCCGGCGAGGAGTACCAGCACACCAACACACAGCTGTTCAACATCCTGGACCCGGAGAACCGGGGTAAACCGGCGGGCAAGATGGCCTCCACCAACGCGCCCGCGCCGGGCCAGGTGCCGAACATGGAGGGATTCGTCACCGACTACATCAGCAACTACCAGGCTCTGAGGCACGAGATGCCCCAGTTCGAGCAGTACCGGCAGATCATGCAGGGGCACACTCCCGACCAGGTACCCGTGCTCAGCACTCTGGCCCGAGGATTCGGGGTGTTCGACCACTGGTTCAGCGAGGTACCGTCCCAGACGTTCCCCAACCGTTCGTTCTGGACGGCGGCCACGTCGTCAGGCCTGGTTGTCAATGGACCGGCCACCCGGTACTACTTCGACAACAAGGCCGAAACGATCTTCGAGCGCCTGGAGCAGCACGGGCGCACGTGGAAGGTCTACGTCCTCGAGCCCTGCCCGATCTCGGTGACCGGAGCCATCCACTCGCCCCGGCTGAAGCGGCACTTCCACGACAAGTTCGTGCCGTTCTCCGAGTTCATGGAGGACGTGGAACACGGCACGCTCCCGCACTTCGCCCTCATCGAGCCCAACCTGCTGGCCGGCCATGCCGACTACCATCCGCCGTTCGGTGACTGCTTGATCGAAGGCGTGGACCTCCCGGTGGACTGGGGTTCGGCCATCAGCTCCGGTGAGCGGTTCCTGGCCCGGCTGTACGCCGCCGTGCGAGACGCGCCCACCGAAGCGCTCACGGAGGGCTCGTCGAATGTGTGGAACACGACGCTCTTCGTCGGGTGGGACGAACCGGGCGGTACGTACGACCACGTCCCACCGCCCCCGGTCGATCCGCCCGACGATCACGAGGGTCAGCTCGGATTCGCCTTCGACCGCTCGGGCTACCGGGTGCCCGCCGTCCTGATCTCACCGTGGGTTCCTGAAGAAACGGTGGAGAATGAGGAGTTCCGGCACACGTCGATGATCGCCACACTGCGGAAGGTGTGGGGCCTCGGGGACACGCCGCTCACCCGCCGCGACGGCGTCGGCTGCCACCTTTGAACACCTGTTCTCACTGGAGGCCCCACGCCACCCCAGGGGGTGGCCAGGTCTCCCCGTGCAGCCGGAGCCGGAAGAAGGGGCCGACCCGTACACCTTCCGTTCGTCGCTGGGATCCCTGGGTCGACACCTGATCCACGGCATGTCCCACCTCTACCGGTCCGCTGACCATGACGTCGACCCGGACCAGTTCGATCCCGATTCGGACATCGAGATTCCCCAGGAGGTGTTCATGGACGCGGCGCGGAAGTTCGGCGGGCACTTCTTCACCCGCCTGGTCGACCGGGACACGCCGATCTCGGATGTCCCCCCTGGCGTCCAGAGCACGAGACCCAGTACTACCCCACGGTGACTGGGGAGACGGCGGATGCCGCCGGTGGAGCGGTGACCCTGCCGGTCCGGTGGGGGGTGACCGCCGACTACACCTATCCCGGTCTCGACTCGGTGGAGGTGACGCTCCGCTACCGCGGCCGTCGGCTGTGGCGCCATCGGATCTCGCCACAGCCCAGGCCGCGCCGCCACCTGCTGTGGCTGGGATGGATCCGATGTGAACTGAACGTGGTCAGTGACCTCTTCGCCGGGACCATCACCTGGGAGCTCCGGATCGACCAGCGGACGAGACTGGGTCGACCGTGGGTCCATTGGCGGACGTGGCCGCAACGTCCGGTCATCCGCTTCGACCCGTCGGTGGGAGTGATCGGCGGCCAGACGGCCGTTCACCCTCCCGTGGTGGACGATCCCGACTACGGCGACAGCCAGAACTGCACCGGGACGATCCTGCGCATCCACGTCGACGACGAACCGAGGAAGCTGTGTGCGGTCGGGCACAGGGTGAAGGCCAGGATGTTCCCGCCTCCGTACCCACCGTTTGTGTTCAACGCCGTGGCCTGTGTGGGGTCGTTCGAGAGGGGGGGTCCCCAGCGTTACGCCAATCCTCATTCGCCGTGGTTCAACGTCTTTCTTGGCTACTACCAGCTGGACTGCGCCCGACCGGCGTGGGATCGTCCCTTCGGGTTCACGGCCGCCGACGGCGCAGCCTCGTCCCTGCACATCGAAGACCTTGCCCGCCTGGGGAAGTCTGACTGGAACTTCTTCTCGAATTGGGATTACGGGGTCCCCGAGGCGGCGCTCGAGCCCTACTGCGACGTCGATGTGTCTTCGGTCGAGTACGTCGACCGGGGCCTGGTCGACATCGCCGGAGCCAACTGGCATCGGGTCGAACTCCTCGGCATCGAAGTGGCCAGCTGCTACGTGTCGGATGCTCCCGATGCCCAAGGGCTGGTGCACAACACGCCGATAGCCGGCGTCCTCCGCCAGGGCTTCGGCCTTCCCGACCCACAGCCGGACTTTCCCGTCAGCTTCATCTCCCAGAAGCTGGATGCCGTGCTCCACATGGCCTATGGCGGTGACGACCAGGGTTTCCACACCCTGATCTTCGGAGGTACCGCCCATGCCGGTGAGGACCGCCAGCTCCTGGCCGCCCAGGTGGAGGCTACGACGGCGGTCATCGCCGAGCGGTATGCCGGCTTCGGCTTCTCGTAGGGGCCGTCGTCCACCCCCGTCGGATCAGCCGCCCAGTTCCTGGAGCTGGAGGCCGATGGCCGAGAGCACCGGTGTGTCGAATCCTTCGGGGCACCGGTCATACCAGCGACGGAGCAGGTGGTAGCCCTCGTCGCCCCGACCGATCTGTTGGAGCAGGTTGGCGTAGCCGGAGGCGGCACGTACGCCGTGGAGCGGGAACCCGAACCGGTCGGCCAGCTCGAGAGCGGCCAGCCAGGCGGCTGAGGCCCTCGACCACGGGTGCGTCGGATCGGTGAGGTCACTGGCGGTGCCCGATGCGACCTCGTCGGCGTGCAGCTGGGCCTGCTGGCGCAGCAGCGCCGAGTCCCACCACGGTTGTCCGGTCTCAGCCGACAGCGTGAGCGCCATATCCAACACGGCCTGGGTGGTGGCGCGATCTCCGGCGGCATGAGCGGCCTCGGCCACCCGGGCCATGACGGTCGTGCTCCCGCCCCGATTGCCCGTCTCCCCGGCCACCAGTCCGGCCTGGATGACCGCAGCCAGGGCGTCGTGGTCAGCCAGCGTGATGACCCGTTCGGCGTTCTCCCATACACCGCTGATCCCGGCCCAGAAGGCGAACCCCTGCTCCTCGGCCAGCTGGCGCGCCTGTTGGGCGAAGCGGAACGTCTCGGCCGACTCGCCTCGCTCACAGTGGCCGGTGGCCAGGAACGCCAGGGCGAACGCCCGGTTGAACGGCTGGCCGAGCTGGTCGGCCAGCCCGACGGCCTCGACCAGCTGGTCGAGGCCCCGGTCGAGCTGGCCGAGCACCAGATGGCTCCAGCCGGCGAACACGTGGGCCGCAACACCCTGGTCGGTCGAGAACCGGTGCGCCAGGATCCGGTGGCGTTCGGGTCGGTAGACCGCAGATGCCTGCAGGGCCAAGTCGAGGGACTCGGCGGCCCGGCTCTGGAAGCAGCGGGCCAGGCTGAGCTGCACGGCACCGAACACTTCGAGCGTGTCGTCCTGGTACTCGTGGGCGATGGCGAGCACCCGTTCGGCGAGCTCGGCCCCGAGGGTGATCTCCCCCTGGTTGATGTAGTAGGCGGACAGTCCTCCGAGAGTCTGTCCCACGTGCACATCGTTGCCGAGGAGCTCGCACAACTCTCGGGCCCGGTCGTAGGCCGCGGCGAGATCGGGATCGGAGTAGCTGCGGGTGGCCAGGGATGACCCCAGCGCCAGCTGCATCTCGACCTCGAGCTCCCGTCCCTCGCTGACATCGTCGAGCTGGCGGGCCAGCGAGATCCCCCGATGGAGGAAGGCGATGGCCTCCCGGTGCCCCGAGCCCTCGGCGGCCAACCTGGCCGCCAGCTGATAACGAATGGCGGCCTCTTTGACCAGCCCGGCCGCCTCG
The DNA here is from genome assembly GCA_963737625.1 of uncultured Acidimicrobiaceae bacterium. GTDB lineage: Bacteria > Actinomycetota > Acidimicrobiia > Acidimicrobiales > RAAP-2 > Bog-756. Next base: position 1,681,956 of record CAVTTK010000002.1, on the reverse strand, counting down.
TAGTGACGGGCCACCACTTCAGGGGCGGATGTGGTCCCGGAGGCGACCTGGGCGTCGAGGACCCGGGCCACGCGCTCGTGGATGGTGCGCCGGTTCCGACGGAGGAGTGATTCGTAGGCCACCTCCTGGACGAGCGCATGCTTGAAGTAGTACAGGTCGCTCTCTTCGGCCGGCTCGCCCTGCAGGAGGAGCCCACTGTCCACGGCTCGGGTGAGGAGAAGATTCAGAAGCTCGGCGTCCATGCTCGAGACCGTCGCCAGGAGATCGAAGCTGAAGTTGCGTCCGAGCACGGCGGCCACCTGCACCACCGACTTGGCGGGACCGAGTCGGTCGAGGCGGGCGAGGAGGGACCCCCGGAGGGTGGTGGGGATCTCCAGGTCCTCGAGGGGCGAGGACAGGTCCCACGTCCCGTCCCCTCCGACGAACAGCCCCGATTCCAGGATGGTCCGACCCACCTCCTCGACGTAGAGCGGAATGCCCCCGGCCGACGTCACGATGCGCTCCACCACCTGGATCGGAAGTCTGCGGCCGACCCCGAGAGTGGCTACCAGGTCGCGTACCTCGGAGTCCTCCAGGGGTTTGATGGGAAGCGTGGTGACGACGTTGGGTAGGTTCCACGGATCCTCGAACTCGTTTCGGGCGGTCATGAGCACGAGCATGCGCGTGTCGGACAGCCGGTCGAGCAACCGACCGAAGGCGTCCAGGCTGGTCGGGTCACACCAGTGGAGGTCCTCGATCAGCAGCACGAGCGGACGTCGCCGGCTCAGTCCGACCAGCCACTCCACTCCCACCTCGACGGTCCGCTCCAGGCGGAGCTCACTGCTGAGGGCCATGACCGACGGGCCGGCTATCCCGAGCAGAGCGGCGATGAGATCCACAGCGTCGGGGAACTGGACATCGGCAAAGGCCAAACCGGAGCGGATCCTGTCGAGCCGGGCCGCGGGATCGGACTCTGACCGGAGGGACAGCGCGTCCTCGACCATGTCCAGCACAGGTCGCAGCACGCTCATTCTCGTGTAGGAGGCGCACGAGGCCTCGACCCATCGATGACGGTCGGAATCCACCAGACTGCGGACCTCGAGGGCCAGTCGTGACTTGCCCACCCCCGGTTCCCCGGTGATCAGGACGGCCGCACCGTGGCCGCCCATGACCCCCTCCCACAGGTGGCCGAGTACGCGGAGCTCCTCCACCCGTCCGATGAGGGGGACGTGTCGGCCTGCGGTCACTTCGATCCGAGATCGGGCTCCCGTCGGGCCGAGGACTCGGAAGGCGTCGACGCGTTGACGGACCCCACGGAGTTGGTGGGGTCCGAGGGGCATCACGTCGAACCTCCCCTCGACCAGGGCAATGGTGGCGGCGCTGGCCACGACGGTGCCTGGCTCGGCCACCCCCTGCAGCCGAGCCGCCACGTTGAGGGTCTCACCCACTGCCATGGTGGCCCGGCGGTCGGCTCCGCCGAGCATGCCCACGACCGCTTGCCCACTGTGCACCCCGACGCGGACCCCGAGGTGCTCCCGCTGGTCCAGCGCGTCCACCTCCTCCACGATCCCGAGGGCCGCGTTCACGGCCTGCGTGGCGTCGTCATCATGGGCCTGTGGCCACCCGAAGCGGAACAGGATGCCGTCGCCGCTGTAGCCCTCGACATCGCCACCGAAACTCCGGACGATGGTCACGGCCCGGTGCTGATAGGTCTGGATGAGCTCGCCGTACTCCTCGGTGTCCATGAGCGAGGAGAGTTCGGTCGACCCGACGAGATCACAGAACACCACCGTGATGTGGCGAAGCTCCTTGCTGAATTCGATGCCGATCGACTCGTCCAGGACGGTCGAGGTCTCGCCGGACACGGTGGCGCGACCGCAGGCCGGGCAGTAGCGGGCGCCGTCGGGAAGTGGGTCGGCGCAGCCGGCACAGTACCGGGTCAGGGCCATCGCTCACGCTCCGGGGACATCCCTGCCGCATGCCGCGGGGCGGAACGGAGACAGTGCTCCATGGAGGCGTGGACGAAGTGGGGTAGCGCCCGGATCCCGTCGCCCAGCAGTTCGCCGGCTACCGCCTCCACACCGTCCAGGACGGCGTTCATGTGGTCGCCGGCCAGTCGGACGAAGACACGGCCAGCAGGACGCTTGCCACACTGGCCGGCCCCCACCGGGAGATAGGTGTGCAGGGTGATCCAGCGAGCCAATCGGATCTGGGCCGGAGTCAGCCGGTTGCGGTGGATCACCGCGGCCAGCCGGTAGTACCCGAGATGGGCGGCCTCCTGCCGTCGGATCGGGTGGGTAACCGTGGTGGCCAGGGCATGTTCACCCAGAGCCTCGAGCTGGGCTCCCAAATGGCGGTAGCAGTCGTAGGTCATGTGCTCGTGCATGGCTCCGCGTGATAGGTAGATCAGCTTGAACACGTCGTGGAGCCACGGGTTGGAGGCCAGGCGACCGAAGGCCCGGAACGAGCGGCGGGGGAGGGGCGGATCCGCAGCCCCCGGGGCCGTGGGTGAAGCGTCCGGTGCGGGGGCACCGAGGCCCAACCGGACCCGCAGCGCGTCGAAGATGGAGGCGTGGGCTAGTTCGTGGGCCGACCAGATGGTCAGGAAGCGGTGCTCCACCTCGTCGAGGCTGGGGAGCAGGTCGGTCACCTCGGCGACATTCTGCGTGACGGCTCGCTCGACGGTGGCGATGTAGGTGAAGACCTCGTCGAACTTCCGGCGCAGGGGCTCGGGGTCGGCGATGGACAGGTCGACGGAGGCAAGCGGGATCGGGGGGTCGTCCTCGAGGCGTTGGACCCTCGTCAGCAGCTCTGTTGGTTGCACTGCTGGGCCTCCGGTGTTTCCCGACGTGAAGCACCCGGATCCTAGCGTCTGCGACTATGAGTTGCAGAGTTCGTCACGGGAGTGGGGGACGACCTCCAGGGGCCGGAGGACGGTTGTGGAGGTCGCCATGTGCACTCCCGGGCTCAGCGCCGGTCCCGTCTCGCCGCTCGCGCGTGGGCCTCATACGACCAGTGACCGATGGTGCCCGTTGCGCGGAGGGTCAGCCAGTTCTGCCCTTGTGCTCTTCGTTGGCCGCCAGTCGCTCGGCCATGGTCCGCTGCAGGTGCTCGGCGATCTGGGGCTGCCGCTTCAAGAGTTCCCTGAAGTCGCGACGACCGATCACGTCCACGATGACGTCGGTGGTGGCCACAACCGTGGCGGTGCGGGGTCGGCTGTCGAGCAAGGCGATCTCGCCGTAGCACTCCCCGGCCGTGGGGGCGGCCACGACGTCACCGTCCACCACGACCTCGACGTCGCCCTCCAGCACGATGATGAATTCCTGACCGATGGCCCCTTGGGTGGTCAGCTGTCGTCCGGCGGGTAGGTCCAGCCTGGTCGCCAGTCCAGATATATCCCGTAACTGGCTCTTGGTGAGCCCGGCGAACATCGACACCCGCGCCAGCATCTCATCGGTTGTTTCCAGCTCCATCATTCTCCTTCCGCCACCGTCGTCCCCGAGTCTGCCTCAGACCAGGCCGGTCCTGCTCGATCATGGCGACGTCGCCGGCTGGGGCTCGGTCCGGTACCCACCAGCGTAGGTCCCTGGCCACAGACCAGGGAATGCCCCAGAGCGGTTCCGGACGATGCCACGTCAGCCGCTGAGCGCTGAAGGACGGGGGACTCGGGGTCTCCACGACCCGGAGCCTTCAGCCGATGACGAACAAAGGCCGGGACCTCGTCGCCGGCGGCGACGGTGGGCTGGCCCGGGAGAACGACGAGGCAGCGATGATGTCGGGCGTGCGACATCGGCGAGGATGTCCAACCGCGGCGGATGGCCGTTCGACTCGACCCCCCCTGGAACGGTCGGTCTGGTGGTAGAACCCACCTATGGCGGAGAGAACAGACGGAGGGCCCGCCAGCCGAGCCTCCGTCATCTTTCCGATCCCCTGCGAATACCGAGGTGGCAACACCACATTGGGGCGTCATGGCAGACACCTGTGGATAACGGACGGCCGGATCGGCCACGGCGAGCTGAAGCTCACCCACGACATTCCGCTCTCGGACGTGCGGAGTGTCGAGGTCACCGAACGAACGGTTGGGGGTGCGGACATTCACATCGTGGCCATGCCGGGACTGCCGCTGACCAGGCACGTTCCGGGAGCAGCACCGAGGCAGGTCACGGAGGTCACGGTCAGGAGGGCCGATGGGCAGTGTGCTCTCTGGCTCATCCGCAATCGAGGAGCGGAATGGACCAAAGCGCGGCTGCGTCCGGCCCTCCGGGAGGCGGGGATTCCCTTCTACGAGGACCTGCTGCCCGCCGACCGTCCATCTGATCCCTAGCGCTGATGCGGTCTACCAACCAGGCGGCCAACTACCGGAGACAGCCGGCGACCGCCGGGCCGAGCGACCGCCTCGCCGGTCGTCTCGGACCTCGCTCCTGTCGCCATCCAGCAAGGCTGGCGTCGGCACCCTGTTCCTCGCCCGTGGGTGCCGATGGAGCGGCTGAAGGGGATCGAACCCTCGTCATCAGTTTGGAAAACTGAGGCTCTACCATTGAGCTACAGCCGCGCGAATGAACCGGCCGATTGTAACATCGGCTTTCCAGTCGGAAGTACGGAGCCCGGACCCTCGGCCATGGTCGCTTCCCAAGTCAACCGGTTCGCGCGGCGATGCCTGCATGGTGACCGGACCCAGAGTCTGGAGTTGCGCACCCGTAGGTGTACACGCACGGGGTGACTACATCTCGCGGTCGGTGGGCTCCTCCTTCCCTCCAGATCCGTGGTGGCCGGCGACGTGGCCCTGATCTGCAGCAACGCTCCGCACCAAGCGGTGATGGTCGTTCGTTCGAGAGTCACCCGCTCCAGGCACGCCGGCGCCGAAGAGCGACGAGACCGAACCTGAGGCGTGTCGTCACGGTCACCCCCGAGGCACGATCATGGTGAACGAAACGGTGGCCGGCCGCAACGTGATCCAGGTCCTCGGAGCGCTCCTGAGATACTGCACCATCAGGCCCCTGGGCCGACGCTCGTGGGTCGCTCGGCTGGGCAAATGGTAGGAACGGTGGGATGGAAGGCACGATCGAACTCGGTGATGGCCGGACCGTCGGCTTCGCAACCTTTGGAAGCCCCGAGGGGACGCCCGTCGTGTGGTGTCACGGTGGCCCGGGCAGTCGACTGGATCCCGTCCATCGGGATGTAGAGGCAGCACGGGCGGGACTCCTGCTGGTCGGCATCGACAGACCCGGCTACGGGCTGTCGACACCGCTCCCGGGTCGAACGATTGCCGACTGGGTCGCCGACGCCCTGGCGGTGGCCGATGCATTGGAACTCCGGGAGTTCGTGGCGGTGGGCGAGTCCACGGGTGGGGCGTATGCGCTGGCCCTCGCGGCACTGGCGCCAGAGCGGCTGCTCGGAGTCGTGGCATGTTGCTCGCTTACCGACATGCGTTGTGACGAGGCAAGGGCCACCATGAGCCGCCCGCACTGCCATGCCGTGTGGGATGCGCCCGATCGCCGATCGGCCATGGCCGCCGCCGTCGCGGCCCACGGGGTGGGAGGAAGCAAGATGACCGGCCATGGACTGCGGGAAGCCCTCGCTCCTTCTGACGCAGATCTCTTTCGAGACCCCGGGTGGTCGGAGCAGGCGAGGGCGGTGTTTCCCGCCATGTTCGCCCAGGGCCTCGAGGGCTACACCGACGATCGCCTGGCTGACGGTGGGGGCTGGGATTCGTTCGATGTCACCGCCATCGCCTGCCCGGTGACGGTGCTCCATGGAGGGATGGACAGGATGTGCTCTGTCGTCAACGCCCACCACACGGCCAACATCGTGCCCAACGCCCAACTGGCGGTCTACGAGGACCTCGGGCACTTCAGCATCGAGGCCGAGCTGATACGGACGATCTGCGAACTTCTCGAGGACTAACCGGAGTTTCCGGAAACTGTCGCCGCGTACAGCCGACCTGAGTCCGGGTGGGGTCGCCGTACCGGCGGCCGTCCCTCAACCGGCTGGGACTTCGACCGGTTCCCTCGAAGCCACCTCGGGGCCCTGTTCGCTTCGGTGGGGTGCACGCGGGATTCTCGGCCTGGGCCAACCGACCAGCACTCGGGTCGAGGCGGCGAACAGGAACAGCTGGATCATCACACAGCGCGCCTGCATGGTCACATCGCTGTCGCCCACGCCGTGGGCGTAGGCCGCCGGCCAGGCCGCCAGCACGAAGGCCCCCGCCAACAGGCCGAGGACCAGCCGGTCCCGGAGTGTCGCCATGAGGAGCGCTCCGGGGATCAGGAGCAACACGTAGTGGTTTTCGGCCAACGGCCCGGCCAGGAAGACCGTGCTCAACAGGAGTGTGCCGAGTGCGGCGACCTGGGTCCGGGAGGTCTCCCGACCTTCTCGAACGACCCGAGTGATGGCCCACCCGGCAACCGCCAGGACCACCAACCGGGCCACCAGGGTCAAGGCTGGTGGGACGTGGTGGTAGTCCCCGATTTGGACGAGTGAGGTGTTGTACACCGCCTGCCACCCGGTGAGGCTCGATCCACCGGCCAGCCGTCGCGCCACCTCCCCGATCGATTCCACCCCGTTGGTCAGGGGGAGTGAGATGAGGATGCCGAGGAGGGCCACGCCGAGCGCCTCCCCGGCGGTCCTCCAGCGACGGAGGAGCACGGGGAGGAGGATCAAGGGGAGGAGCACCGGCTTCAACAGCAGGGTCAGGCCGAGCATGATCCCGCCCGACCTCCACTTGGTGTCACCCCACCGCACCAGGATGAAGGCGCACGGCAGGACCAGGAACACGCTGGCGTTGTCCAGCCAGAGGATCGAGGTGACCAGATCGCCGCGCAGCAGGAGACCGGCCACTCCGGCGCTCACCAGAAGCTGCCAGCCGGCCGGCCGAAGGCCACCTCTGAACAGCAGCACCGTCAGCCCGATGGCCATCGCCTCGAAGTAGGTGTACACCACGACGGCGGCGTGGAGGGGGGCGAACGAGAGTGGCCATCCGGCCAGGGCCGCGGGGGGCGGATAGACGAAGTCGGGGTTGGAGTAGATCGAACCACCCGAACGCAGGTCCCCGCCGGCTATCCGCAGCGGCTTGAGGTCCCATCCGAGCGTGCTGTGTCCCAGAGCCACATGGGCGCGCCATCCCGCCATGAGGGCGACTCCGATCCATGCGGCCACGCCCAGCACCACCGGGGCAGCCTGCCGCCATCGGTCTGGGGCGCTGACGCGTTCGTCCACTGGGTCCGGCATGGTCACGCCTACCGCCTTCGTTCGCTCTGACGTCCCTTTCACCATCGGAACACAGCGCGGTCACCTTGAACGGCGGACTGGGTCCCCCCGGTGAGCCCGGAAGGTCGGGATCCGGCCCGCCCTGATCGCCCGGGATGCGGTGTCCGTGGAACCACGCCGCGGCCCGTGGACCTGGTGCATGGTCGCCCCGACTCCGCACATCCCCGTCCCCATCAGGAGCACGCTGGGGACGGGCAAGGACTCGGCCCCACTCGGTGGGACGGTCAGTCCGGTCCCCACAGGGCTTCATCCACAGTGAAGCCCACCGGTGCCCCCCACTGGTTGCGATAGGAGACCTCGTGGACGGGACGGCGCGGGGCCACACCCCACCGCCCGGTGGGGTAGCCGAAGCTGACGCAGCAGGCCATTACCCACTGCTCGTCGGTCGGCACGCCTAGGATCTCGAAGACCTCGTCGGGGTGCCAGAAGCCCAGCACAGCCGTCAGCGAGCTGCCCACCCCTTCGGCTCTGGCCGCCAGCTGGGCGCTCCACACGGCAGGGAAGATGGAACCGCCGGACGGATCGGCCTGGACGAATGCGAAGAGGAACAGGGGCACCCCCTCAAAGTGGTCGGCCAGCCATTGGGCGGAGCGTTGGACCTTCAGCATCTCGACGCTCTCGGCCGCGGAAGGGTCGGCCGCGGCCGCGGCCAGACGGTCGGCGTAGACGGTGACCCAGAGTTGCTCGATGGCGTGTCGATACAGCGGACCGATCCGTCCGATGACTGATGTGTCGTCGACGAGGAGGAATCGCCAGCCCTGGGTGTTCCCTCCCGAGGGAGCCCGGATGGCGGCGTCCAGGATCCGCGCCTGGACGTCGAGGGGGATGGGGTCGGGCCTCACCCGGCGCATGGCCCTCGTGGTGTAGAGCGCTTCGGCGATGTCCATGGCGTCCTCCCCTGAGATCAGCCCGGCCCCGAACCTGGCCGGCCTGCTCACCGTAGTGCCGGCCGGTGGCCTCGGACCGTGCCAATCCGGCCCACGTTCGAGACCGAGGCCACAGGGTGCTATGACCGGGTCCATGCCGGTCCATCCAGTCGATCGAGGACCACAACGCCCCCCGGGGGGCAACCCTGACCGCTCCGACCCGAACGGGGCCCCACCGGGGCCAGGACCTGAACCGGGCGATGGGCCCGGGCGCATGGAGCTGCTCGTCGGGCCCATCGCCGCCGGAGGTGGGTGCGTGGGGCGGGCGGACGACGGACGGGTCGTGTTCGTCCGCCATGCCCTGCCCGGTGAGCGGGTCGTGGCCCAGGTGACGTCCGAGACCACGTCGTTCCTCCGCGCTGATGCCGTGGACATCCTCGAGCCATCGGTCGACCGGGTCGAGCCACCCTGTGCCCTCTCGGGGCCCGGTCGGTGCGGGGGGTGCGATTGGCAGCACGTGGCGCTCCCCGCCCAGCGGGAGCTGAAGCGGGCCTTGGTGGTCGAGCAACTCCGCCGACTGGCGGGAATCGACATCCCGGTGGTGGTCGAGGACGTGACCGGCTCCTCCGATGGACTGGGATGGCGGACGCGGGTGCGGTTCGCCGTGGACCGATCGGGACGCGTGGGACTCCACCGCCACCGTTCCCACGACATCGAGCCGGTGGTCCACTGTCCCCTGGCCACCGAACAGGTCAACGGCGTGGCCGTGGGGGGCTCGCGGTGGCGGGGGGCCCACCACGTCGAGGTGAGCGCATCCCCCGACGGTGGGCCGGCCCTGATCTCGGTGGAGACCGGCCGACGGGTTCTGGCCGATGCCCCGGCCATCGATGCCGGACTGGTGGTGAACGGCCGGACCCGCCGCCGCCCCGACCGCCTTCATGTCCGGGTGGGGGATCACCGATTCGGGGTCAGCGCCGGTGTCTTCTGGCAGGTCCACCCGGGGGCCGGCACCGTCCTGACCGACACCGTGCTAGAGGGACTGGCTCCCAGGGAGGGGGAGCGGGTGGCCGACCTCTTCGCCGGGGCCGGACTGTTCACGGTTCCCCTGGCCCACGCCGTGGGGTCGCGGGGCTCAGTGGTGGCCGTCGAGCGCAGCGGCCGGGCGTGCGCCGATGCCGTGCGCAACGCCGAGGGCCTCCATCATGTGGAGATCGTCCGTTCCGAGGTCGATCCCCGTCTGGTGGCCGACGGTCTGGGCTCCCCCGACCTGGTGGTGCTGGACCCCGCCCGGGAGGGGGCGGGCCGGGCCGTCATGGGGGCCCTGGTGGCTCTGCTCCCATCGCCCCGGGCCGTGGCCTACGTCGCCTGCGACCCGGCCTCGTTCGCCCGCGACCTTCGGGTGGCCTTGGACGCCGGATGGACGATGGAATCGCTCCGGGCCTTCGACCTGTTTCCCATGACCGAGCACGTCGAACTGGTGGCCATCCTCCGTCCCCCGCGGCCGTCATAGCCGCCCTGACCTGGCCCTTCGTAGCGACGCTGGTACCCTCGCCGGATGCGAGGTCGGGCAGTGGCGTTGGTGGTCCTCGGGGCGTTGGCCGTCGCCGGGTGCTCGCACGGGTCCGCCACACCGTCGACGACCCGGCCGCCGCAGCCGGCCGGAGTAAATCCGTCGCCGATCTCCGTCGAGGTGTGCTCCCACGACGCCTCGAGTGAGCTCAACTCGGCACTGGGGGAGAAGGCCACGGTCTCCCACGCGACCTGGGTCGACCACCTCTATCAGTGCCACTACAACTACGCCACCGGGACGATGGCGCTGTCGGTGAAAGAGCTGTCCAGCTGGGACGCGACCGAGCAGTACTTCAACGGCCTGGCGGCCCGGCTGGGGAAGACCCGGGAACTCCAGGGCCTGGGTCAAGGGGCGTTCCAGACCACCAACGGCTCGGTGGTGGTGCGCAAGGACTGGAAGGTCCTGCTGGTGGACCCCACCGGCCTACCGGCCCGGTTCGGGGTCCCGCCCACCAGCTCGGGGGACGTGGCCGTCACCGTGGGTGACGTCATCCTCGGTTGCTGGGCCGGGGACTGACCCCGGCACCGAACCGGAGCGCTGTTAGGCCGCCTGGCCGGTGGCGGCGATGGTCTGCACCGAGCCCAGGCACATCTCGTCCGAGGAGCCGTCACCCCAGGTGACGAAACGGGGCGGGAGCTTGCGCAGTTGGGGGAGCTCCTGGCGCAGGGTCGGGTCGTACGTGCAGGTGACCCCGATGGTGTCGCCCGGCTTGGTGAGGACCGGGGTCTTCAGCGTGTAGGAGCGCTGGTAGTCGAAGTTGTAGTTGGTCACGTCGACGAGGGTCTTCGCTCCAGGCGTGCCCGGGTCGAGCACGATCTTCATGCCCCGGCCGAGCAGGTGCATGTGGACACCGAGTCGGACGATCTCGCGACCACCCTGTACGGGCCAGTCGCACGAGGTGGTGTCGCCCGACGGGGGGTCGGTCATGCTGCGGCCACAGAACCGCTCCAGGAAGTCGACGAAGCCGACCTGGCCGGCTCCGAATCTCTGGCCGAGGTCGACCAGGGACGCCGAACGGGTGCACAACGGACCGGTCACCCCGGCCGGGCACGGGATGTCGGGGGGAGCCGGCATGAGCTCCAGGGAGAGTGGTTTAAGGGCCGTGGTGGACGGGACCGTGTGCAAGGTGAGCTTGGCCCTGACCGGATTGTCCCCCCGCAACAGGTTGTAGTGGATCTGCATGATGACCATGCTCCCGGCAGGGAAGGTGACCCCGGTCCCGGTGGGGAGGATGTCCTCGCCGTGTCCGGGGGCCCAGGCCGTCAGCCACGGGGTCTGGGAGATCTGGGCCAGCCCCGTTCCGGGCAACGCCGTCTCGCCGAAGCAGGTCCACCCGCCTCCACCGGTGTCGGCGGCCTTGGCCGCGGCCACCTCGTCGGGAGGCACCAGGAACAAGATGGCGTGATGCACCTCCACGCTGTTGGGATAGAACTGGCTGGAGACGATGAACGAGTTGCGGGTGACGTGGGGGTCGACCAGGGTGCAGTGGTAGTCGTCGGTCCCGCCGGCCGGGGCGCGCGGGGTGTAGGAGTTGGCCACCATGGTGATGTTGGTCACCGGTGGCGCTGAGGCGCCGGCGGTCGTCCCCACCGACCCAATGGCTATGGACGAGGCGGCCAGAACCGCCACCAACATCAGTCGGATCCCCCAAGACGGCATGCCGGGAGCCTATCGGCGCCGGTACCGGTGGTGACGGCGGGGTGACGCAAGGTGGGTCGGGACCCCGCACGAGGCCCGTCCCTCCGGCTACCGGGAGATGGCCACCGAGGTGGTGAACGAGACCGGGTGGGCTCCGAATGGCGTGGTCACGGTGAACCTCCAGGTACCGGGCGTGAGGACCACGATCTCGCTGAAGTGACCGGGGGACACGGTCAGTTGGCGGAGCAGACGAGGGGTGCCGCCCGCCGACGCCGCGGTCACCTCCGGGTGCACGGTGGCCAGGTCGGACGGTGGCCCGGAGAAGATGACGTGGAACTGGTTGACCCCGATCCGACCGGGCTCGACGTAGGTCTCTGCCGACCCCCCGTCGGGCAGGACATGGGTGGCGATGGAAGGCAGGTCGGGGAGGAGGGACTGGCCTCGGGCGGGGGACAGGATCTGGCTGACCACCGTGAGCCCGGCGAACAGCACGATGGGTAGGACCACCGAGGCCATGACGCCCCGTCGGCCCCGGAGGAAGCGTGGTAGCTCGACGCCGGCCGGTCCCGACCGACCCAGGCGGGCCAGACGCAGGCTGTTCAGCACCACGATGATGCTGGAAAGGCCCATGGCCACTGCGGCCACCAGCGGGTCCAAGAGGCCGAAGGCGGCCAGGGGAAGGGCCGACACGTTGTAGCCCATGGCCCAGCCGAAGTTCTGCACGATGACGGCGTAGGTCGATCCGGCCACCCCGACTGCCGCCGGAACACCGTGGAGATCGTTGCCCAACAGGGCCACATCGCTGTTGGCCAACGCCGCCTCGGAGCCGCTCCCGATGGCACAGCCGACGTCGGCGGCGGCCAGGGCCGGGGCATCGTTGACGCCGTCGCCCACCATCATGAGGTGGCCGGACCCCTGTCGCAGTTCGGCCACCGCCGCCATCTTGTCTGCCGGGCTCAGCCCGCTGCGGGCGTCAGCGATGCCCAGCGATGCCGCCACGGTACGGACCGCCGGCTCGCTGTCCCCGCTCAGAATGGCTGACGACAGCCCCATGGTCGCCAGGTGTTCGACGGCCGGGCCCGCCTCGGGCCGCAGCGGCGTGGTCACGGCGATGGCCCCGACCGTCGCGCCGTCGCGTTCCACCACGACCACCGTCTCGCCGGCGCGGTAGCGCACCATGATCTCGGACCTCAGCGAGTCCGGAAGCTCGGCCAGGACCATACGTCCGACCCGCACCGTGTGGTGGCCCACCGTGCCGGTCATGCCCACTCCGGGCTGGGAGCGGACGTCCGACGCCACCACCACCGCTGGCCCCGACGGCGTGGCCGCCCTGGTGACGGCCGAGGCGATGGGGTGCTCGCTCTCCGCCTCGACGGCGGCGGCCAGGCCCAGAACCTCCTCGACGGTGACCCCGGGCACGGCCACGACGGAGGTGACCACGGCGTGGCGCTCCGTCAGGGTCCCGGTCTTGTCGAAGGCCACCACCCGCACGTTGGCCAACCGCTCCAGCACGTCCCCGTTGCGGATGAAGATGCCGAGGGCTGCCGCCCTGCCGCAGCCCACCATCATGGCCACCGGTGCAGCCAGGCCCATGGCACAGGGGCAGGCCACCAGCAGCACGGCCAGACCACTCAGGACGGCCTGTCCGACGTCGCCCACCACGAGCCACCACACCAGGAAGGTTAGGGCGGACCCGGCCAGGACCAGGGGCACGAACACGCCGCTGATCCGGTCGGCCAGGCGCTGGAGCGGGGCCTTGTCCCGCTGGGCGTCGTCCACCAGTCGCTGCAGCCGGGCCAGCACGGACTCCGCGGCCACCGTATCGACCTGGAGCACCAGGGTGCCGTCCCCCATCCTCGTGCCTCCCGTGACGAGGTCGCCCGGCCCGCGCTCCACCGGAAGCGGTTCGCCGGTGAGCATGGACTCGTCCACCGAGGACCATCCGGCCACCACCGTGCCGTCCAGGGGGACGGCCTCCCCGGGACGAACCCGGACCAGCGCCCCTACCGGGACACTCTCCGGCGCCACCAATTCACCGTGGCCGTCGTCGGTGTCGGCCACCACCCGGGCCGAGGTGGGCCGCAGTGACAGGAGCGAGTGCATGGCCCGGGCCGCCCGGTCCCGGGCCCGGGCCTCGACGGCCCTCCCGGTGACCAGGATGGCCACGATGAGGGGGGCCATCACCCCGTGCAGCCGGGCGGCGAAGGCCCCACTGCCCCCGAGGTGCACGTGGCGGCCACCCAGAGCGATGGCCTCGACGGCACTGACCGACAGCGCGGCCAGGGTGCCGAGGGCGATCAGGGTGTCCATGCTGGTGGCGCCGTGCCGCAGCAGTCGGGCGCTGTCCCGGAGGAAGGGCCAGCCCCCGGCGAACTCGACCACCACGGCCAGGAACAGGACTGTCCACCCGGCGGCGGCCGATTCCTGTGCCGCCAGGGCCACCCCGAGGGCGACCAGGGCCAGGGGCCAGGAGATGAGCGCCCGCGCCAACCAATGGTCGGGGTCGGCGCTGTCGCCCCCCGCCCGATCGTCGACCACGGGTGCTGCGGTGTATCCCACCTCGGATACGGCCCGACACAGCCTCTCGGTGTCCAGGAGGGTCGGATCGTAGGAGACGAAGGCCCGCGTGGTGGCCAGGTTGACCGAAGCACTGGCCACCGCCGGCAGCTTGCCCAGCGTCTTCTGGATCCGGGTGGCACAGGCGCTGCAGTGCATGCCGCCGAGCTCGAGCTCGACCGTGGCCCGATGGAGTTCGTTGCGCGCCACCTCGGGCGAGGCCACGTCGGACGCGGTGGACATGGAGACGGGGTGGTCCTAGCCCACCACGGTGGCCGAGTAGCCGGCCTCGGCGACGGTGGCGCGCAGGTCATCCGGGCCGACCATGACGGCGTCGTAGTGGACGACGGCCCGACCCGATTCGAGATCGACGGCGGCCGCGCTCACACCGGACCGCTCGATGAGGGACTCCTCGATCAGCGCCACGCACGCTCCGCAGTGCATGCCCTCCACGCTCAGCTCGACGGAGGCCGCGCCGTCCACGCGTCCCAGCCGCCCCGAGGATGGGACACCGGAGGGATCAGGCACGTCAGCGGTCGAGGTCACCATCTCAGCGTAATTCCTCGGCCTGCCGGAAGGAGCAGTGGCGGGTGGGACCTCGCTGGCGGCCCCGGCCTGGAGACCACTCACCCATCGACCAGGCGTTGGAACTCCTCGTCCTGCACCCCGGCCGCCTGGTTATCAGCGAGGCCCTCCAGCCAGCGGCGCGCCGGGTCACTGTCCAGGGCCTCCACCAACTGGCGGGGGATCGCCCTCATCACGTAGTCCGGGGGCATCACCGGTTCATGGCGGTCCCGCCGGGCCAGTGCCGCCTCGACGGCCGGGGCCCATCGGGCCTCCTTGGCCGGGCCGCCCGCCTCGTCCCGCTCGAGGAACTCGGGGAGCACCTCGGTCCCGAACAGTTCGATCGACTCCATGATGTCTTCATGGCGGTTGTGGCCGGCCTGCATGACGAAGATGAGCTGGTCCACGCCGGCCGCCTCGTAGCGGCGGAGGAACTGCCGCAGCTGGTCCGGGGTGCCGACCGCGCCGCGCAGTCCGGTCTGGTCGCCGGCGGCGGCCTTGGCCCCCAGTGTCTGGTGACGGACGGCCAGGGCCGCCTCGGGCGAGTATCCCATGGCCCCCCGTCGGGCCCGGAACTCCGACCAGACGTCGGTGCTCGCCGGGACGTGGTCGCCGAACACGTAGTAGTGGGCGAGCGAGTAACCGAAGAAGTTGGCCCCCTCGATGCCCCGGGCCAGTGCCTCCTCCTCGGTCCGGGCGCACATCATCGGCGTGACGCAGGCCACCTGGGGGTTCACCGCCAGACCCACGGGGACGCAGCGCTCCCGGAGCACGGACTCGTAGTCGTCCACCCACTGCTTGGCGTCCTCGGGTTCGACGAAGGCGAAGCTGAGGGCACCGATGCCCTTCTCGGCGGCCAGCAGGATGGTGTCACGGCGGCTGCAGGCCACCCACAGTGGTGGGTGCGGCTTCTGCACCGGCTTGGGCACCACGTTGCGGGGCGGCATGGTGACGAACTGCCCCTCGACACCTCCGAAGGGGGTCTCGGTCATGCACCGGATGGCCACCTCCAGTCCCTCGAGCCACGCCTCCCGCTTGGTGTCCCGGTCGACGCCGAACCCTCCCAGCTCGGCCTCGGAGGACGACTCGCCGGTGCCGAATTCGACCCGGCCGCCAGAGACCAGATCGAGCATGGCGATCCGCTCGGCCACCCGGGCCGGGTGGTTGTAGCGCGGGGCGGTCTGAACCACGCCGTGGCCGATGCGCATCCTCCGGGTCCGCTGACTGGCGGCGGCCAGAAAGACCTCGGGTGCGGCGGAATGGGAGTACTCCTCGAGGAAATGGTGCTCCACCTCCCACAGGTATTGCACCCCCAGGCGGTCGGCCAGTTCGATCTGATCCAGAGCGTCGGCGATGAGCCGGTGCTCGCTTCCCTCATCCCAGGGACGGGGTAGCTGGTGCTCGTAGAAGATTCCGAACTTCATGGTCGTCCCCTTTCTTTGGCGAAGAGCCCGCTCAGCCCAGGGCCAGGCCGGGTGGATCGAACAGGGTTCCGTCGTCGGCCCGGGCCACCGACCCGAGGGAGAGCATCTCCTCCACCAGGTCGTCGCCGTCAGGTCGTCCGGCCAGGGCTTCGTCGATCTCACCCATGACGAACCGGAGGTTGTCCGGGCGGCGCAGCAGGAGTGAGTCCCGGAGGGCCCGGTCCCAGAGGCGGCCCACCATGTCGGAGCCGGCATGGCGGTGGCCATCGCTGCCCACCCAGGTCCGGTCCCGCATCTCCGAGAGGGCAGTGCGGAGGTAGGCGACATGGGGTGTCTCGTCGGCGCGGATGTGGGAGATCAGCACGGCCGCGGCACCGTCCCCGGCCACCAGCTCGACGTCCCCCAGGACCTCCTCGGCCCAGCGGAATCCGTGGAAGGCGGAGATCTCGATCAGCAGCAGGCCGATCATGCGGCCCACCACCGTCTCCAGGGTGAAGTCAATGTCGTCGGGCAGTGCCCGTTGCTTCTCGGCCGCCCGGCGGAGGCGGTCCAGGTCCTCGGCGGACTTCGGAGAGGGGTCGATGCCCATCCGGGCCAGCATTCGGGCGGTCTGGTCCTCGGTCACCGGGTGTTCGAAGGCCATGTCCCGGGCCACGAACCACATGCGGTCGTGTCCGGCCTGGTCACCGAAGCCGGACTCGTCGCGGGCGTGGGCCTCGAACAGCCCCTGCCCGAGGTGGGCGGTGGCGGTCCCCGTGATGTCCTCGTCGAAGGCTGAGGGAAAGTCGGGTATGGGCAGGTGTCGGAGCATGGCGCCGAAGCCCTCCACCGTCCCGATCCGGGTCAGGGCGCTGATGATGGGCTGGGGCGCCCCGGAGCGGATCAGCAACTTGGACTGGGCCACGTTGGGGAAGTTCTCCGGCCAGGTCTCGAGGAGCACGTCGAGGATGGGTGTGGCGAACTGAGCCCGTCGCTGGTCCTCCCAGGCCTCGATGGCCGGCCACCGGTGCTTCGTCCGGGGGGACACATACCGTCCGCGGTCGTCGAAGCCGCCGTGGCACCGCACACCACCGACGTACAGCGGTTCGGCGATGGGGTGATCCTCCAGCAGCTCCTGGGCCGTGAACTCGGTCTGGACTGTCGTCATCGGCTCTCGGCCATCAGGGTCCCTTCCATCACCACGGCGCCCGTGGCGACGAGTGTAGGGGAGTGTGCCCGCCGGCAGCCGGCTACCCGATGGTCACGGCCCCGGCCGACTCGCTGACGAACTCCACGGCAGCCACCTGGCCGAGCGGTCGGGCCATCAGGAAGCCCTGGCCATGGAGGCAGCCCAGCTCCACCAGGTGGTGGAGCTGGCTCTGGTGTTCGATGCCCTCGGCGATGACGTCGAGACCCAGGGTCCGGGCCAGGCCCAAGATGGCGGTGACGAGGGCCATGCTCTCCTCGTCCCGGTGGGCCAGGGGGTCGATGAACGATTTGTCGATCTTGAGCACGTCGACCGGAAAGCGCTGCAGGTGGCTGAGGGACGAGTACCCGGTGCCGAAGTCGTCCACGGCGATGCGGATGCCCAGGGACCGGAGCTCGAACAACGCCTGGGTGGCCTTGGCCGGATCCTCCATCAGGACGCTCTCGGTCACTTCCAGCATGAGCTGGCGGGGGTCGATGCCGCTGAGGGCCAGGGCCGTCCTGACCTCATCGGTCAGGTGGGGCGACACCAGTTGCCGTCGGGACAGATTGACCGACAGGGTGAGCGAGTCCCCGGACTCCGCGCCCCAGGCGGCCAGCTGTTCGCAGGCCTCCACCAGGACCCACCGCCCGAGGGGAACGATGAATCCCGTCTCCTCGGCGATGGGGATGAAACGCAGAGGCTCGACCTCGCCGAGGTGGGGGTGGTTCCAGCGCACGAGGGCCTCGAACCCCTGGAGCCGTTGGTCGACCAGGGACACGATGGGCTGGTACTCAAGGAAGAACTCTGAGCGTCCCAGGGCCCAGCGGAACCCGTTGGTCAGGTCGAGCCGTTCGAGCATGCGTGAACGCATCGACGTCCGGAACACCTCGACCCGGTTCTTACCGGTCTCCTTGGCCTCGTACATGGCCGAGTCGGCTTCGGAGAGGAGCTGCTCGGTCGTCTTGCCCGGCTCGCCGTAGGCGACGCCCACACTGATGGACAGGCCGATCTGGTTACCCTCGAAGTCCGGGGCGTCCCGGAGGACCGACACGATGCGGTGGGCGAAGTCCACGGCGGCGTCGGGGAGTCCCACATCGACCATGAGGACGGCGAATTCGTCGCCGCCCAATCGGGCCACGGTGTCGCCGGGGCGCACGATGGACGTGAGCAGCCGACTGGCCCGGACCAGGACGCTGTCGCCCACGTGATGGCCGAGTGTGTCGTTGACCGTCTTGAATCCGTCGAGATCGCCGAAGCACAGCGCCACCGTCCGCCCCGTGCGCTGGGCCGAGGCCAGGGCCTGCTCCACCCGGTCGTGGAGGAGGGCCCGGTTGGCCAGTCCGGTCAGCTCGTCGTGGAAGGCCAGATGGCGCAGGTCTGACTCGAGGGCCTCCCGTTGACGGAGCGAGGCCTCGAGGGCCCGGGCGTGGATCTCGATCTCGTTGGTCTGCCCGGTAATGGTGCCGATCAACCACATCATCCGCAGGTAGATCAGGGCGAAGACGGCGATGCAGATCCCGGCCATGACCGGCACGTAGACCGGCGCCCCGAGAGCACTGGCCACCAGCAGGGTGCTGGGTGGGACGAAGCCGGCGAAGGCCACCACGGGGACCCGGTTCCGGCCGTCGTTCTCCCGGAGGTAGACGCTGGGGGGCTGACGGGGTGGTGGTGCCTCGGTCTCGGCCATCGACGGGTGCAGGGCCGAGGCGCCGAGGAGGACGTACGACATAAGGAACAGGAAGTTCACCGCGTTCGTGGAGGAGTACCGACCGTGGAGGGCCAGCAGGTCGTAGGCCATATCGGCCACGAGCAGCGTCACCAAGGACGCGGCCAGCAGTTTGTGCGGCGGGCGCTTGGCCCGTCCGAACAGCAGGGCGCGGAACACGATGAACACCAGCAGCACGTCCATGACCGGGTAGGCCAGGGTCACCAGCTTCCCGTCCAGGGCCATGGAGCTGTCGCGGACGTAGGCGTGCATGACGAACTGCCACCAGAAGGTCAGGCCGGCCATGGCCATGATGGCGGCATCGGCGTTGTCCTCCCGTTGGGCCGAACGTCCGGGGCTACGGGTGAGCCGGAGAAGCCCGGCGAAGATGAGCGGGTAGCCGAGCAGGTAGAGGGCATCGCCTACCGACGGCAGCGGAACGGGACGGTGCAGGATCAGGTCGTACGACTCCTGGACCGCGTCCCCCAGGCTGAAGCACAACGCTCCGAGGGCCAGCAGGTACCAGCTGAGGCGGTCCTGGGGGCGGTGGAGGACGGTGCCGATCAGGATGGCCGCCACCGACCCCAGGCCGATGGCCAGGTAGATGGCATCGCGGCCGGCCGGCCCGGGGACCGCGAAGTATCCCGCGGTGACGGCAACTCCAGTGATCACCCAGTACTTCCAGGCGTTGTTCCTCATGCCTCGGTTCCTGCTTCTGCCAGCTCGGATCCTCCTCTATCGGCTCCGATGCCGTTCTGATTTAGTCCTGACCCGGGCCAGGGGTCCCGACGCGCCGGTCAGCGTGGGGTGCTGGGCACAGATCCAACCCGGGTCCGGGGTGGTCGGAAGGGCGCCCGGTCTCGCCGGCGGGCGCCCGGGCCCGGGCCCGGGCCCGGGCCGCTACGGTGGCCCCGTGCCGACCATCGTCGACAAGGCGAGAATCCTGAGCCTCCTGCGCCGCGAGTTCGGCGCCGTCACGGCGGCTGTCTCCCATCTCACCGACGACCAGTGGTCGGTGGCCTCCTGCCTGCCCGGGTGGACGGTGCACGACGTCCTGAGCCACATGACCGGGACCGAGCTGATGCTGTCGGGCCAGGCCCCTCCGACGGCCGATGTCTCCCATCTCGACCACATGAGGAATCCCGTGGCCGAGGCCAACGAGGTGTGGGTCGAGTCCATGCGCCGGGTGGCCGGCCCCGAGATGGTGGCCCGGTGGACGGCGGTCACCGCCGATCGTCTGGCCAGTCTGGAAACGATGACGCAGGCCCAGTTCGACGCCCCCTCGTGGACTCCGGTGGGGAGCGACGAGACCTATGGACGGTTCATGCGGATCCGTCACTACGACTGCTACATGCACGAGCAGGACATCCGCCTGGCGCTCGGACTGCCGGGACGCGGTGACCCCGACGACGTGTCATCGTGCCTCGAGGAGGTGGCGACCGGCCTTGGGTACATCGTGGGACGGCGGGCTGGCCTGCCCGACGGCTCACGGGTCCGGATCGAGCTGACCGGGGACGTCGAACGCACCTTCCTCGTCAGCGTGGCCGGCCGGGCCGCCGTGGTGGACGCCCTCGACGGGCCAGTGACCGTTGGGATCGAGCTTCCCGCTTCGCAGTTCCTCCGTCTCACCGGCGGGCGCCACGACGGCTCATCGGGCCCGGACCACGGGATCCAATTCACCGGCGACGTCGGTCTGGGCCACCAGCTGGTGGACAACCTGGCCTTCACCATCTGACCGTCCGCTCCGGGCTCCGTTCCCGCACACCGGCACCGTCAGCCTTCCGACGCCGCCTGCCCGGCCACCGCCCCCAGCGCCTCGTCGGACAGCCGGTAGCCGATCCACTCGTCCATCGGCACCGCCCCGAGCGACTGATAGAAGCGAATGGCGGATTGGTTCCAGTCCAACACCGACCACTCCACCCGGGCGTACCCCGAGCGGTGGGCGATGGCGGCCAACTCCGTGAGCAGTGCCCGGCCCACGCCGGTCGATCGGGCCTCGGGTCGGACGTAGAGGTCCTCCAGGTGGATACCGTGCCTCCCGGTCCAGGTGGAGAAGGTGACAAACCAGATGGCCATCCCCACGATCCGTCCGCCCTCCTCGGCCACATGGGCGAACACCGTGGGGGACGGTCCGAACAGGGCGTCGTGGAGCTGGCCTTCGGTGATGTGCACCGACCCCGGGGAGCGCTCGAACTCGGCCAGATCGTGGATGAGGCCCACCACGGCGGGGACGTCCTCGGCGACTGCGGATCGGATCATCGGTGCAGGCTAGCCATTGCCTGCCTCCGCCACTGGAGGGCACGTCGTACCCGTGCCCGGTGGTGTCAGGGCAGGAGTAGCACCCGACCAAAAGCCTGGCGGCTCTCGATGTAGGCGTGGGCCTCACCCGCCTCCTCGAGGCTGAACGTCCGGTCCACCACCACCTGGAGCCTCCCGTTGGCGATGTCGTCCAGGTGTCCGGCGATCATGGCGTGGGCCCGTGGGCCCAGGAACAGCTCGGCCCCGAGAAAGTACCCCACCAGGGTCTGGTTGTTTCCCCGCATGGTGGTGATGTCCAGTTGGCTCGGCCCCTCGCGACCGGCATCGCCGAAGGTCACGCAGCGACCGCGGTAGGCCAGGCAGAGGAGGCTCTTCTGCAGGTTCGAACCGCCCACCGAGTCCACGATCACGTCGGCCCCCCGCCCGTCGGTGGCCTGGCGCACGGCCTCGACGAAGTCGACGGTGGTGTAGTCGATGCCCACGTCGAGGCCCAGCGGGACGAGGCGGTCGAGCCGATCGGGGCTGGACGCCGTGGCCAGCACCCGGGCGCCGGCCCGGGCCGCCAGCTGGATGGCGGCGATGCCCACACCGCTGGCTCCGGCGTGGATGAGCGCCGTCTCGCCCTCCTGGAGCCGCCCGAACTCGAACAGGCAGTCGTCCGCTGTACCGAAGGGCACCGGAACGCAGGCGGCGTCCCGGGTGGCGACGCCCTCGGGAATGGCCCAGCAGAACGCCTCGCCCACTGCCCGCAGCTCGGCGTGGGACCCGTCCACCCCCACGGTCACCACCCGGTCCCCCTCGCTGAGGCCGGTGACGCCGGCACCGGTGGCCACCACGGTCCCGGCGCACTGGTAGCCGACGACATGGGGCCGGGCGGTCAGGGGCCCGCCCAGGCGATTGAGGGTATCGCCGCCCTCGATGCTCACCGCCTCCACCCGGACCAGCACCTCGCCGTGTCCGGCCACCGGGTCGGGGACGTCCTCGTACCGGAACACCTCGGGGCCACCGGTCTCGTAGTACACCGCTGCCTTCATGGCTGCTCCCCGATCGGTCGACAGGGGACCACCCTAGGCAGATGTGAGGTCGATCGGCCGGGTCGGTGGCGACGGTGACGCTGGTGCCGGTGTGACCTCGGTCGGCGAGGGAAGGGCCTCTCCGACCACCCACCTCCAACCCTAGACGTAACGGTAAGGTAAACGGTGATGGTCAGGCACGATAGGGAGCGCTTGGTCGGCGAGGGCCCGGCGGTCGCAGGAGAGCCTGGTTGAGGGTGCGGACGCCTCCTCAAGAGAGTCCCTGGTGGTGCCGATGGATTAGACGTGGGAAGCACTCCCGATGGCGGAAGCGATCTCGAGCGCCGCTCCCGCCCGGTGGAGGTCTCGTTGGCCGAGGTGGAGGCGGAGGTGCTGGAGAAGGCGGAGGAGCCTTCGCGCGACCTGTCGCCCCTGGCCATGTCCAACGTCGTGGGCCTGGCGGCCCTCGGTCTCCTGGTGGTCTTCCGGCACTTCGGACTGGTGGCCCGTGCGCCCATCTGGGCCTATGTAGGCGCCATCGGTGGTTTCATCATCCTCGCCGTTCTGGTCGAGCCATGGCACAGCGCTCCTCATGGGTCGCTCCGGCGTCATGCCCGGATGGCCGTCCACATGCTGGCGGTGACCGTGGTGATCTACATGACGGGCTGGGGTCCCGCACTGGGCATGGCCTACGCCTTCGTGGCCGTCCAGGAGTTGCAGACCTGGGGCGCCCATCTGTGGCGCTCGGTGATGGGGTGGTCGCTGCTGAGCATTGCCGCGGCCCAGGTGATGCTGTGGTTCGGCCTTCTGCCCTCCATGTTGAGCCGATCCCAGGCCGAGACCATCGGTGCCCTCGGCGCCTTCGTGCTGGCCATCGTCATCCGCATGGCCGGGGCCACCGGTGAGAAGAAGGAGCGGGCCGAGGCCCAGCTGGCTCATCAGGCCCTGCACGACATGCTGACCGGCCTGCCCAACCGGGCCCTGTTCTACGACCGCACCGACAAGGCCCTGCTCCGGGCGGCGGCCGACGGCTCATCCACGGCGGTGATGCTGTTCGACCTCGATCGCTTCAAGGAGATCAACGACACCATGGGCCACAACTACGGCGACCGAGTGCTCACCGAGGTCGGGCCACGGGTGACGTCCGTGCTCCGGGCCGGGGACACCTTGGCCCGTCTGGGGGGCGACGAATTCTGCGTGCTCCTGCCTCACATCGGTGGGGAGTCCGATGCCCTGGCCGTGGCCAACCGCATCATTGCCGTCCTCGAGTTCCCCTTCGACGTGGAAGGGACGGTGCTCGGCATCGAAGCCAGCTGCGGGATCTCGCTGGCCCCGGAAGACGGCCGTAGCTCCGACCTCCTCCTGCAGCGGGCCGACGTGGCCATGTACGTGGCCAAGGAGAGCCAGGCCCATGTGGTGGTGTACCGGGACGAGCTCGACATCAACACGCCGGACCGGCTGGCCCTGCTCGGCGATCTCCGCCATGCCGTGAGCCGGGATGAGTTCGTCCTGCACTACCAACCCAAGGCCTCCTTGCGGACGGGCCATGTGGAGGGGGCCGAGGCCCTGGTCCGGTGGCAGCATCCCACCCTCGGCATCCTCTATCCGGACTCGTTCATCCCCGAAGCCGAGCGCACCGGACTCATCGAGCCCATCACCCACTGGCTCCTGGAGGAGGCCCTGCACCAGTGCCGACGCTGGATGGACGAGGCCGACCCGGCCGGCAGCGTCGAGCTCTCGGTGGCTGTCAACCTGTCCACGCGCAGTCTCGCTGGACGCCTCGTTGCCCGAGGTGGTCCAGGTGGCCCTGGCCAAGTGGCGCGTGCCCCCCCACCTCCTCGACCTCGAGATCACCGAGACCATCATCATGACCGACCCGACCCGGGCCCGGCGGGTGTTGACCGAACTGGCCGACATGGGCGTCACCCTCTCCATCGATGACTTCGGCACCGGCTACTCGTCGCTGGTCTACCTGCGAGATCTGCCCGTCCATCAACTCAAGATCGACCGCACGTTCGTGGAGGACATGGTGGGCGACTCCGATGATGCCGTCATCGTCCGGGCCGTGGTGGATCTGGCCCGCAACCTTGGACTGCGCACTGTGGCCGAGGGAGTGGAGGACCTGGCCACCTGGGAGCAGCTCAGCCGTCTGGGTTGTGACAGTGCCCAGGGCTACTTCCTGGCTCGGCCCATGCCCCCCGCCGAGTTCCAGACATGGTTCCGGCGCGTGCTCCGGCGTACTGGTGGCGCCCACCCCCGGCTTCGTCCCGGACGACGTGATGACCAGGGGCGGCGTGTCCCCAGTGTCCCCGTGACGGCCACCGGAACGGTCAAGTCGCCCGGTCGATCTGCCGATGGGGAGAGGCATGGAATCCCCGTTCGCCGAAGCGTACGACGATGAGCCGCCACCGTCCTTCGGTGACGACGACGAGATTCCCGATGACGGTGAAGAAGATGGAGCGATGGACCCGACGGTGAGTGCGGAACGGATCGAATTGGGTCGTGCCCTGTTGGCCCGGGCCGACGAGGTCGGCCAGATGGTCGACGAGCAGTTCGCCGTGGACCTGCGGGGCAACGCCTATGTCACGGCCCGCCTGGGCACCGAGCTGATCGGCCGCTGGTTGTCCACCGATCAGGTGGCCTCGGACGAGGACGAGGCGGTCCTCGCCCAGCAGGGAGAACAGGCCATCCTGGAGGACGCCGTACTGGCCAGCGTGGCCAAGGCCTACTTCGCCTGGCGGGATATCACCATCGCCGTGCTCAAGGAGGAGGGCTACCGCCTCGGCGTGAGCGAGCGCCTGTTGACCTTGGCCACCAATGTGGTGCGGTTCAGCTGCGATGGCAGCCTGGTCCGGATCATCCGGCAGTTCGACGACACGCGCCGCTCCCTCCAGCAGCGGCTGAACGAGGAGCGGGCCCGGCTGGCCCACCGCGCCCTGCACGACCAACTGACGGGTCTGCCCAACCGGGCCCTGTTGACCGACCGGCTCCGGCAGGCGGCCGCCTCTCTGGAGCGCCGGGGGAGCGGGGCCGTGCTGCTCTATCTGGACCTCGACAACTTCAAGGCCATCAACGACCGGTTCGGACATCCCGCCGGCGACTGCCTGCTGGTGGCCGTGGCCACGCGGCTGCAGAGTCTGGCCCGGGCCGGCGACACCGTGGCCCGCCTCGGCGGCGACGAGTTCGTGGTGCTGGCCGCCGACCTCAACGACCCTGAAGGCGCGGCCCGCTCACTGGCCGAGCGGATCCACCTGGCCATGCGCGAGGCCGTGCCGGTGGGGGAACGGCAGTTGCACACCTCGGTGAGCATCGGAATCACGTCGGTGCTCCCCGACTCGGATCCCGAAGTGGTCCTGGCCCAGGCCGATGCGGCGATGTACCAGGCCAAGCGGGGGGGACCGGCGCGCTACGAGGCCTACAACCCGGTCATCGGTGAGGACAGGCGACGCAGCAGCCAGCTGGCCCACGAACTGCGGGGTGCCTTCGAGCAGAGCCAACTCTCCGTCCACTATCAGCCGGTGTTCACCATCCACGGGGACGTGGTGGGCATGGAGGCGCTCTTGCGCTGGAACCATCCCGAGCTCGGCTCGGTGACGCCGGACGAGTTCATCCCGCTTCTGGAGCGGAGCCGCGAGATCGTACCCGTGGGTCGGTGGGTGCTCCACGAAGCCACCCGGCAGTGCCGCACCTGGCAGGAGCAAGGTCACCGCGATCTGACGGTGTCGGTGAACGTCTCGGCCCGCCAGCTCCAGGACCCGGACTTCGCCGACGACGTGCAGCACGCGCTGACCCTGGCCGATCTTTCGCCCCGGTGCCTCGTCCTCGAGCTCACCGAGTCGGCACTGGTCGTCGATATCGCCCGGATCCGCCTGGTCATGCAGCAGGTACGGGACCTCGGGGTGCACATCGCCCTCGACGACTTCGGCACCGGGTACTCGTCGCTGCTCTATCTGAAGGGTCTGCCCATCGACCGCCTCAAGGTGGATCGCAGTTTCGTGTCGGGCCTGGGCTCGGCCGAGCAGGATCCGACGATCATCGCCACCGTGGTGGACCTGGCTCACAAGCTGGGGCTCCAGGTGGTCGCCGAGGGCGTGGAGACCGAGGCCGAGTTGGCCGCCGTCGGCGAGATGGGCTGCGACGAGGTCCAGGGGTTCCTCCTCGGCCGCCCCGGGCCGGTCGGGACCTTCCCGGCCGTGCGCCGGGTGATGATCGAGCGCTAGCCGACAGCCCCCGCCGCGTTCTCCGGCTCCCACCACCGCCGTCTCGCCCGCCCTACCGCGACGGCGACCCCTTCCACGGTTGCGGTCCCTATCCCGCCCCAGGGGCCTGCCCGTCAGGCCTCGGTCGGAATCGCCTGCTGGCCGTCCATCATGTCGGCCATCACCATGGTGATGAACTCGTCCGCCTCCTCGGTCATGCCCCCCGCCACCCCGCCGTAGATGGCCCCGGATCGGGGCGCCTCTCCGGCGTGCTCGACGGCGTAGTCCACCGCGTCAGCCAGGTCGGCGGCGAAGGCGTCGGTCAGGCCGGGTTGGGTCTGGGGCCGGGTGACTGCCATGTGCAGGGCGTTGGGGTACTGCTGGCCGTTGAAGCGCCAGCCACGCTCCCGCATGAAGTCGTTCACGTGGTAGATGTCGAACTCGTCGGAGGTGAAGCTGAACAGGAACGTCGGTCGGCCGAGAATCCGGAGCTCGGGGTGCGTGCGCACCGCCTCCTGCATGTTCGCGGCGGTCTCGAAGATGGCCCGGGCGTAGTGGAGGTAGCCCTCCCGGCCCAGCTGGACCATGGAGGCCCAGGTGGCGGCCAGCAAGCCCCCTGAGCGCGAGCCGTCCATGCCGGGCGAGCAGTACTTGCCACCACTCCAGTCGGTGAGGAAGAAGTACTGGGCATTGCGAAGACCCTTGTCCCGGAAGGCCAGCACCGACGTGCCCTTGAGGGCGTAGCCGTACTTGTGGGTGTCCGCCGAGATGGAGGTGACCCCCGGGTGACGGAAGTCGAAGACCGGTATGTCGTAGCCCAACTCCTGGCCGAAGGGCAGTATGAACCCGCCCAGGCAGCCGTCCACGTGGAGGCCGACTCCGCGGTCCAAGGCGATGTCGGAGAGGGTCCCGATCGGGTCGACCGTCCCGTAGCCGTAGTTGCAGGCCGAGCCCACGATGGCCACGGTGTCGGCGTCGATGTGACGCTCGACCCACGCCGTGTCCACCTGGGTGGTCACCGGGTCGATCGGTGCGGTTCGGAGCTCGATGCCGAACAGGTGGCAGGCCTTGTTGAACGCCGGGTGGGCCGTCTCCGGCTTGATCACGTTGGGACGGCTGATACCTCGCTCCTGGGCCGCCCACTCGCGGTAGGCGAGCATGGCGTGCGAGATGCTGCCCGTTCCCCCGCTGGAGATGAGACCGGCCGGTTGGGCGTCGGTGATCGCCTCGGCATGGAGCAGGTCGAGGGTCATGGCGATGATCTCGGCCTCGAACTTGGTGGCGCTCGGGCACATGTCCCGCTGCAGGGCGTTCACGTGGGCGAAGTTCCCGAAGGCCTCGGTCAGGAACCGGTAGTGGTCGTGGTCGCCGCAGTACATGGTGCCCGAGCACTTGCCCGACTCCCACGAGGCGTCCTCCTCGGTGGCCATGGCGTGGAGTGCCTCGAGGATCTCGGCGCGCGGCGTGCCGTTCGGGGGGAGGGTCCGGTGCACGGCGTAGCGGCCATCGTAGGGGAACGTGCTCATGGGGTGGGCTCCTTGGCGGGTTGGTGGACGCCGGCCCGTCGGGTGCCGACGCGGCCTGGAGGGGTCACGCTCCCCGGGGGCGCATGTTGGCTGCACGGTACACGGCATCGATGACAGCCATATTGGCCGTGGCGTCGGCCGGAGGGGTCAGGACCGGTCCGCCCCTCAGCACGGCGTCACAGAACGCGTCGAGTTGGTAGGCGTAGGTCGGGCGCCGGGAGGTGAACTCGCGCCGGCGACCACCCTGGGTCCGGACGGTCAGCCAGCTCACGCTCTGGGGGGCGATGGGGTTGATGACCCGCATCTCGCCGCGGTCGCCCGTGACCCTGGCCTCCAGGCGCAGGAAGGTCGAGGACCACATGGAGCAGTGCACGGTGGCGGTGTGTCCGCCGGGGAAGGCCAGGTGGGCGTCCATGGCCCGGTCGATCTCCGGGGTGTGCAGCTTGGCCCGGGCCGAGACCACGGTGGGCTCCTCCCGGCCGAGGTACCGGGCCCAGTGGACCACATAGGAACCCATGTCCATCATGGCCCCGCCGGCCAGGGCGGCCTGGTAGCGGATGTCCGACCTCTTGGGGATGGGAGCGCACAGCCACGCCTCGATGTGGCGGAGCTCCCCCAGCTCGCCGCTGTCCGCGATCTCGCCCATACGCCGGGCCAGTGGGTGGTAGCGGTAGTGGAACGCCTCCATGACCACCAGCCCGTCCCGGTCGGCGGCCCGGTCGGCCGCCACGGTGACCTGCGCCGCCTCGGCGGCGTTGGCGGTGAAGGGCTTCTCGCACAGGACGTGCTTGCCGGCGGCCAGGGCCTGCAGGGTCCACTCGGCGTGGAGGCTGTTGGGCAGGGGGATGTAGACGGCGTCGATGTCGGGATCGGCCACCACGGCCTCGTAGCTGTCCCTCACCTTGGGAATCCGGTACTTGGTGGCGTAGTCGACGGCCCGTCCCAGCTGTCGGGCGGCCACCACGTCGGCGCTGGCTTCCGGATGGGTCCGGGCCGGCCGAAGGAGCGCCGCCGGGGTGATCCGGGCGGCCCCGAGGACTCCGAATCGGACTGCGGTGGCCGGCATGACGTGGACCTTCCTTGGGGCGGGGCTGCATCGGAGGATATCGTCGCTCCTGTGCCCGTGCCTCTTCCCGACCCGGCGGACGAGAACCGCCAGCCCCCCACCGCCGCCGAGGTCCTGGCCCTCAGCCGGGGGCTTCTCGGCGTGGTGGCCCCCGACGGGGGGCTCACCTCCCTGCAGCGCCTGCTCATCGAGGCCGTGGTCTCGGCCATGACCGGGTTCCCGCCCGACCTGTCGGCCGACCCGGTCCCCCCTGAGGCCTTCGCCCGGGCCCTGGCCCTCCGCTCCCTGGGGTTTCGCACCCGCATCGTGCAGATGGTGATCCTCTACGTCCTGGTGCTTCAGCCCGTCCCGCTCGACGTGGTGGGCCGGGTGGAGCGATTCGCCGAGGAAGCCGGTGTCGAAGAGGGGATGCTCTCGGTGGCCCACGAGTTCGCCACCGGCAGCCTGGGCCTGGCCGCCCTGGACTTCGAGCGCAACGGATACGCCTCCACGTGGAAGGCCGAGGACGAGGAGCTGCTCCACCTCTCCACGCACGTGGGCGGGGCCTGGGACGCCGTGGTCGACGATCCCGAACT
The DNA here is from genome assembly GCA_963737625.1 of uncultured Acidimicrobiaceae bacterium. Lineage (GTDB taxonomy): Bacteria > Actinomycetota > Acidimicrobiia > Acidimicrobiales > RAAP-2 > Bog-756. The sequence continues at coordinate 1,652,582 of CAVTTK010000002.1, read as the reverse complement.
GGCCCGACGGTGGCGGGCCCTGGAGGATCTACCGGCCGATACCCTCGGGCGCCGGGTGGCGGACTTCTACCGCGCCCGGGGCTTCACCTACCCGGGAACCCCGGGCTCGGCGCCACCGTTCCTGGCCCAGCACGACTGGGTCCACGTGACCGCGGACTACGGCACCACGGTCGAGTCGGAGCTCGAGGTATTCGCCTTCATCGCCCGGGCCAACGACGACATGCGGGCCTTCTCCCTGCTGGCCATGGTGGTGTCCCTGTTCGAGACGGCCTACCTGCCCTCCGGGGCCGGACTGTTCGAAGCCGACGGGGGCCATCTGTCCCAGGCCGGAGTGGCCACCCGGCTGGGCGACGCCATGCGGCGGGGCGCCCTGTGCACCGGGAGCATCGACTTCCTCCGTATTGACTGGTTCGAGCTCGCCCACCTGCCCGTGGATGACGTGCGGCGCCATTTCGGGGTGGTCCCCAAGGCGGCCGGGGCCGTGGAGCAGGGGTCGGTCGGCCCGTGGGAGCCCGGTGGCATCAGTCCGTTCCAGTGGGAGGCCGGGCAGGCGCTGGCCGCCGGTTCGGGGCGTCCCTACGACTCCTTCGGGGCCAGCTGTCAGCCCGAATCGCGGAGCGGGGTGGCCTCCAGGGCGCAGTGAGTCAGACCGTCCGTCGCCGATGACACCGTGGGCCCGGCGTGGCGGGGCGGGTTCCGGATGCCGAAGGCTGCGGCGACACCACCGGCCACACACCAGGAGGCGGCGATGACCACGGCCCGCTGGAAGCCGACGGCCAACTGGTGGGGGTGGAGATAGCTGAGGCCGGTGATGCCGCCGAGGGCGGGCAGCACGGCGACGGCGATGAGACTCCCGAGGCGGGCCACGTCGTTGTTGACCGCAGAGGCCAGACCAGCATGGCTGGGGGAGACGGAGTTGAGGGCGGTGGAGGTCAGGGGGGCCACGGTGACGGCCAACCCGACGGCCAACACCAGTACGGCCGGTAGGACGGCGGTGACGTAGGAGGCGCCGTCCGGGGCACGACTCAAGAGCACCAGGCCGGTGCCCACGATGACGGGGCCAACGCTCATCTGGAGCCGGGGACCGATCACCGTGGCCAGCCGGCCCGAGCGGGCCGAGAAGGCCAGCATCACCACGGTGATGGGGAGGAGGGCCATCCCCGACTCCAGCGGCGAGTAGCCGTCCACCACCTGGAGCACCACGGGCAGGAGGAACAGGACGCCCCCCAGTCCGGCGTAGACCACGAAGGTCACGGCGTTGGTCACGGCGAACTGCCGGTTGCGGAACATCCCGAGAGGGAGCATGGGGGAGGCCGAGCGGGACTCGAAGGCCACGAAGGCCGCCGAGCCGAGCATGCCCACGACCAACGAGGCCAGCACCGGCCCCGACGACCAGCCCTGCGAGGGTCCCTCGATCAGGGCGTAGGCCGTGGCCGCCAGGGAGGCGGTGGCCAGCGCGGCCCCGCCCACATCGACGCCCCCAGCCACCGTGGGGTCGCGGGACTCGGGCACGTGGCGGGCCGAGACCACCAGCACCAGGACCCCGATGGGGATGTTGATGAGGAAGATCCACCGCCATGAGGCCGCGCTGATCAGGTAGCCGCCCACCAGGGGACCGGCCGCGGTGGCCACGCCGCCCAGGCCCGACCAGGCCCCGATGGCCTCGCTGCGGTCGGCGGAGGCGAAGGATGCCTCGAGGATGGCCAGACTGCCCGGGGTGAGCAGAGCCCCGCCCACCCCCTGGAGGACGCGGAGCACGATGAGCTCGGTGGACCCGGTGGCCAGGGCGCAGGCCGCCGAGGCCACGGCGAACCAGGCCACGCCGACCATGAAGACCCGCCGGCGCCCGTACCGATCACCGAGCGACCCACCCAGGAGGAGCAACGAGGCCAGGGTCAGGGTGTAACCGGTGACCACCCACTGGAGGGTGCCCAGCGTGGCGTGGAAGTCACGGCCGATGGTGGGCAGGGCGATGCCGATCACGGTGGCGTCGATGGCCGCCATCCCCGAGCCCAGCACGGTGGCGGCGATCACCCAGTGGCCGGCCGACGAGCGGTACCGGAGGCCATCGACGGCGTCGTGCCCCTCGGCGGGCTGGGGTTCGGCGGCGGTCACCACGCCACGGTCCCACAACCCCGGCCCTCGGACACGGTCCCCCGAGTTCAGCCCGGGCCCCGATGTGCCGATGGAGGATGATGGTGTCGGGTTCCAGGCGTGCAGCCACCTGGCGCGGTTGGGTGGACCGCGGGGACGCCGGCGTCCGTCCGGTAACCAGCTCCCGGCTGTCGGCCACGGCCCGGCCCAAGAACCGCCTCTTCCCCAAGACCCGCTCCTGGTTCGCCCTCGGCGCCCCCCTCGAACTGCTCAGCCCGCTCTCGGTGTTGCGGGTCCTGTTCGCCGTGGCCACCGTGGCCTGGCCCCTCATCGGACTCACCGGTGCCGGCGTCCGGACCACCGGGGTGGTGGTGGTCAGCGGCGCCACCGCCGTCATCTGGGCGGCGCTCCTGGGCCTCCGGAAGATCGATCCGCGGACGAGCGTCCTGCTGGCGGCGTGGTGGACGCTGGCCGTTGCCGCGCTGGTCTGGTGCGCTCAGGGCACCGGGGCGGGGCTGGCCTTCGCCCTCTTCCTGGTCCCGATGGCCGTGTTCTCGGCCCTGTTCCTCGGAGGTCGAACGGTCGTGACGACCCTGGCGGGGACGGCGGCGCTGCTCGGGGTGGTGTTGGCGTCCGCGGACGGGATGGCTGGTGCCCTCCTGGTGGCCGTGGCCGGTGTCGTGGCCCTGTCCACGGCCCCGGCGGCCGTGCTGGTGCTCGGTCGGTCGGCTCGACGCCACGACACCGTCGATCCCGACACCGGCCTCCCCAACGGCTTCGGTCTCGCCCAGCAGCTGGCCGTCCAGGAGCGGACGTCGTTCGTGGTCGCAGTACTGGTCCTGGACGGCATCGGTGACGCCCGGGAGGCGCTGGGGTATCAGGTGGGCACGGAGCTCCTGCGACGGGCGGTCGAGGACCTGGGCCAGGTGCTGGCCTCCGATGCGGCCATCGGGCGCGTCGACGGTGACGAGCTGGTGGTGACCATGACGCTGCCGCCGGGGGTGGGGGAAGCCGATGCCGGTCCGGCCGGCGCGGCTCCGGCCGAGGTTCCCGCCGCGGTCGTCCGATGGGGCCGAGCGCTGGCCGGCGACCTGGTGGGGACGGTCGGAGCCGGTCGCTATCTGGTCGGGGACATCGAGGTCACGCTCCGGGGCCACGTCGGACTGGCCCTCGCCCCCTGGGACGGCACCGATGTGGCCGAGCTGGTGCGACGGGCCTCACTGAGCGCCCGGCACGCCTCGTCGCGGGGTGTACCGGTGCTCCTGTGGGACGAGAGCCAGGGGGCGCTCACGGCCGAGGATCTGGCCCTGCTCGGCGACCTGCGCCTGGCCTCCGAGCGCGGTGAGCTGGCGCTCAACTACCAACCCCAGATGGCCCGGACCAGCGGGCGGACCCGTTCGGTGGAGGCCCTGCTGCGGTGGACCAGCCCGGTCCACGGGGTCGTGTCCCCGGGTCGGTTCATCCCCCTCGCCGAGCGGACCGGGCTCATCGACCGGTTGACCTGGTGGGTGGTGGCCGAGGCCCTCGACGCCCAGGTTCGCTGGAGGGAGTCCGGGCTCGAGCTGCGGGTGTCGGTCAACGTATCGCCCAAGAGCCTCCCGGCTCCCGATCTGGCCGCGTGGATCATGGACCAGTTGGCCGTCCGGAACCTGCCGGCGTCGTCCCTGACCGTGGAGGTGACCGAGACCGCGGTGGCCGACCCCGTGCAGGCCGCCGCCGTGCTCCGACCCCTCCACGACCACGGCATCCGGATCTCCATCGACGACTTCGGCACCGGCTTCACCTCACTGGCCGCCCTGCCCACCCTGCCCTTGGACGAGCTGAAGGTGGATCAGTGCTTCGTCATGCGTTCGACGACCTCGGCCGCCGACCGGGCCATCGTCCACACCGTGGCGCAGCTGGGCCACCGACTGGGCCTGGAGGTGGTGGCCGAAGGGGTGGAGACGGCGGACATCGCCACGCTCCTGGACCAGATGGGCATCGACCTGCTCCAGGGCTACCACTTGGCCAGACCGCTTCCTGAAGACGAGCTGCTCTCGTTCGTCCACTCGACCGGTGGGGTGGACCCCGGCGGGGAGCGTGGCGGGGGCGTCATGGCGGTCCCGACGATCCCGATCGGGGCGCCAGCTCCGGCCTCCGCAGCGCCTCCGGCCCGGATGATCACCCGGGCTCCCGTCGACGTCGAGGGGCCCGAGGGGCGGTCCGGATCCCGATCGGCGGCCCGGGCTCTACCGGGGGATCAGCATTCCCCGGGGACCCTTCGGCTCGGCGAGTAGGCCCGTCAGGGTCGGCGGGCGTTGGGCATGAGGTCCCCCGCACCCCACTGCCCGAGATCGTTGAGCTGGACGTGGTCCCCGGTGGCCTCGACGATGCGGTTCCCGCCCACGTAGAGGGCGGTGTGGTAGACGGTGGTCCAGTCGGTCGGGCTGGTTCCCCAGAACACCAGATCACCGGTCCGCAGGTCGGACATCGGGACCGCTGCCCCGGCGGTGTGGTACTGATCGTCGGAGACCCGGGCGAAGGTGATGCCCGAGGTCTGGCTCCACGCGGCCAGGGCCAGCCCCGAGCAGTCGTAGCCGACCGGGCCGTTCCCGCCCCAGATGTACGGCTTGCCCAGCTGCTGGAAGGCGAACTGGACGGCCTGGTCCCCGGGGTTGGCCGGAACAAAGAGGAGGGCCTGGGTCGGGGGGCTGGTCGAGGCTGCGCCTCCGAACGCCGTGGCCGTGCCGTTCTGCTGGACCACCCAGTAGCCGTCGCCGGAGTGGTCGGTCACCAGCCGCTCGACGGGATCGCCGGGCTCACTGGCCGTCGACCCGTAGAAGGTGGCGTCACCGAAGGTGAACACCCCTCCGTCCGAGGCCACCAGCCAGTACCCCTTGCCGTCGGGGGTGGCGGCCATGCCCACGATGGGCCGGTTGAGGGTGATGGCGCCCGTCGACCCGTAGAAGGTGGCGTCACCGAAGGTGAACACCCCTCCGTCCGAGGCCACCAGCCAGTACCCCTTGCCGTCGGGGGTGGCGGCCATGCCCACGATGGGCCGGTTGAGGGTGATGGCGCCCGTCGACCCGTAGAAGGCGGCGTCACCGAAGGTGAACACCCCTCCGTCCGAGGCCTCCAGCCAGTACCCCTTGCCGTCGGGGGTGGCGGTGAGGCCGACGATGGGCCGGTTGAGGTGCATGTTGCCGGTCGACCCGAAGAAGCCGGCATTCCCGTAGCTGAACACCCCTCCGTCGGACGCCACCAGCCAGTACCCCTGCTGGTTACCGGTCGCCGCCATGCCCACCAAGGGGCGGTTGAGCGGGGAACCGGGGGAGCCGTAGGAGGGGGCACCGAACCCGTAGACGGACCCGGTCGGGGTGGCCAGCCAGAAGTTGTCCGACGCCGCAGGACCGACGGCATGACCCCCCGGTGCGGTGGCACCGGCCGGCCCCGGGGCCAGGGCCACCAACGGGGCCACGCCGAAGCCGACCAGCCCGGCCAGGCACGCGGCCAGACGTCGCCTCCATGGGTGGTTCATGTCGTGTGCCCCTCAGTGACTTCGGCGCCGCCTGCTCAGCGCTCTATGTGGTGATATTCCCACGTAGAGTGACATAACGCAACTCGGCGCCGTCCTTCTGCGCCCGTGCCGCCGCATCCAGGACCGGCTGAAGGCCCCGGACGCCATGGTTGCGGGTCAGGGCATCGGGCGCCATGTCCTGACAGACTCGACGCCGTTGAGCGGTCAGATCCAGCCCAGGAGGGCCTATGCAGGAGTTCCAAGGAAAGATCGCCGTGGTGACCGGGGCCGGGAGCGGCATCGGTCGGGCCCTGGCCGTGGGATTCGCCGCGGAGGGGATGCACGTGGCCCTGGCCGACCTCGACGGGGCGTCGCTGGCCGAGACGTCGGCGCTGATCGGGCAGGTGGCCCCGGCGGCTGGAACCTTGACCCAGGTGTGCGACGTGGGTGAGGCCTCGGACGTCGGCGCCCTGGCCGACGCGGTGTACAACGAGTGGGGCCGGGCCGACGTGGTGTGCAACAACGCTGGTGTCTTCGTGGGCGGACTGATCTGGGACCGTCCCGTCGAGGACTTCGAGTTCGTCCTCGGGGCCAACCTCTGGGGCATCCTCCACGGGATCCGGGCGTTCGTGCCCCGCATGATGGCCCAGAACACCGAGGGACACATCGTCAACACCGCATCGGTGGCCGGTCTCCTCGGCGCCCCGTTCGAGGCCCCGTACGCCATCTCGAAGTTCGCCGCCTTTGCCGCCACCGAGTCGCTGGCCCATGATCTCATGGCCGTGGGCTCCAAGCTCAAGGCGTCGGTCCTGTGCCCGGGGATGATCCACACCAATATCCTCGACTCCGAGCTGCACCGACCGGACAGGCTGGCCGCTGCGACCACCGAGGACCAGTTGGTCATCGCAGACTTTTTGGCCCAGGCGGTCGACCGGGGCATGGATCCGGCCGAGGTGGCCGGCAAGGTGGTCGCCGCCCTACGGGCGGACCAGTTCCTGATCCTGACCCACGAGGCCTACCCGCAGCTGCTGCGGGATCGGCTCGACGCTCTGGTGGCGCGGCAACTCCCGTCGGTTCCCGAGTTCCCCTGAGAATCCCGCGTCGAAGCGTCCCGATCACGCCGTCGTGGCGATCCCCCCGTCGACCGGGATGATGGCCCCGGTCACATAGGCGCCAGCCCGCGAGGCCAAAAAGATGGTGACTCCGGCCATGTCGTCGGGCCGTCCGATGCGCCTGAGAGGTGCACCGGCGGCGATCTGCTCCCCGAAGGCATCGAGGGTCGCCGCCATCATCTTGGATGGGAAGGGTCCCGGTGCCACTGCGTTCACGGTGATCGTCGGCGCCAACCGCTTGGCCAGATGGCGGGTCAGCTGGTGCACCGCGGCCTTCGAGGCCGAGTAGGAGTACGACTCCAGCACCGGGACGTGGATGCCGTCGATGGAGCCGATGTTGATCACCCGGGCCGGCTCCTCCACGGAGGCGCCCGCCTGGAGGAGGGGAAGGAAGAACTTGGTCGTGTGGAAGATCCCCTGGACATTGAGGTTCAGAACCCGGTCCCACGAGGTCGTGTCGTGCTCGCTCAGCGGGGCGCCCCACGTGGCCCCGGCGTTGTTGACCAGCACGTCGACCACGGTGTGGTCGGCGCCGACCTCGTCGGCGAAGCGGCGGGCCCCGTCCTCGGTGGACAGGTCGGCGGCCAGCCCGGTGCACGCCCCGAAGGCCGATAGCTCGGAAACGGTGGACTCCACCGCCTCGGCCTTGCGCGAGGCCACTACGACGTCGGCCCCGGCGGCCACGAATCCTGCGGCGATCATCCGCCCGATGCCCCGGGTGCCCCCCGTCACCACCACGGTCTTACCGGCCACCGCGAACAGCTGGTCGGGAGGAGTGGGGTCAGGAACAGAGGCAGGATCGGGAGGGCTCATGGAAGGTGACGGTAGTGCAGCCGGATGGCACCGGCCGTGGACTGCGTGCCTCGGTCAATCGGCCAGCGTGATCCGCTCCCGCAGGTGGGTTCCCTGCTCGAGGCAGTCGACGACTCCGTCGGCGTAGTCGGCGTAGCCGATGTGGCTGGAGCCGTCCTCGGAGAACAGCATGAGGTGGTGCCCGAGCTGATAGTCGCCCCGGTGCGGCCTGGGGCCGATCTCCGCGGCGGGTGAGACGTACGTCCAGTCGAGGTCGTCAACGGTGCGGTAGAACTCGAGCGCCTCCCGCTGGGCCAGGGCGTTGGGCCGGTAGGCCTCGCGGAAGCCGGGCGCATCGACAGCCTGGACCCCAGGAGCGACCTCGAGGCTGCCGGCCCCTCCCACCACCAGCAGGCGGGACACCCTGGCGAGGCGCAGGCCCTTCACCAGTCCGTGGGCCGCAGCCAGAAACGGTTGTGGCTCGCCGGAGCCGAACACCGGTCCGATGGCCGAGACGACAGCATCCCGGCCCTGCACGGCTTGGGACACGCTGGCCGCGTCGGTGACATCGCCCGACAGGAGCTCGACACCGCGTGGGGGTTCGTCGGCGGACCGGCCCGAACGGGTGACGCCTGTCACCCGGTGCTCTCGGGCCACCAGTTCGGCCACGATGGCCCGACCGATGTTGCCGGTGGCTCCGAACACCACGACATCCACAGAGCACTCCCTTCCACGTTGAGTTCTTCCACAGTAGGTCGGCCAGGGGGAAGGTCCGTGCCCGTCGGCGGCGGGTTGTTAGGGTTCCCCCGGACACGGGAGGAACTCCATGCACCTGGCACTGACCGACGAGCAGCAGGCCCTGCAGGATCACCTGCGCACCTACTTCGCCGGCCTGGTCGAGGAGGGCGAGCGCACCGACGACCCTGAGCCCTCCTACACCCGGGTCATCCGCCGGATGGGCCACGACGGGTGGCTGGGACTGGGCTGGCCACCGGAGTTCGGGGGACAGGGGCGCGGCCCCATCGACCAGATGATCTTCGTCGAGGAGTCGCACTGGGCCGGCGTGCCCCTCCCTCTCCTCACCCTCAACAGCGTCGGTCCGACCCTGATGACCCTGGGCACCGACGAGCAGAAGGAGCGGATCCTGCCGGGGATCCTCCGCGGCGAGGTCCATTTCTCCATCGGCTACACCGAACCCACCGCCGGGACCGACCTGGCCTCACTGCGCACCCGGGCCGTTCGGGACGGGGACGAGTACGTCATCACCGGCGAGAAGCTCTACACCAGCGCCATCCAGTACGCCGACTATGTGTGGCTGGCCGCTCGGACCGATCCGGACGCCGCCAAGCACAAAGGGCTCTCGGTCTTCATCGTGCCCACTGATGCGCCCGGCTTCCACTGGACGCCCCTCCGCACCGTGGCCGGCGAGTTCACCAGCGCCACCTTCTACGACGAGGTCCGGGTGCCGGCGTCCAACCTGGTGGGAGGGGAGAACCAGGGCTGGAAGCTGATCACCAACCAACTCAACCACGAGCGGGTGGCCCTGTGTCCGGTGTCGGGCATCCTGCGCAGTATCGCCGACGTGGCCGACTGGGCCCGGAGCGAGAACATGGCCGACGGGAGCCGGGTCATCGATCGCCAGTGGGTCCAGGTCCACCTGGCCCGGGTCCAAGCCCGGGCCGAGTTGCTCAAGCTGCTCAACTGGAAGGTGGCCTGGGCGGCCGACAAGGGACTGAATCCCGCTGATGCCTCGGCCACCAAGGTGTTCGGAACGGAGTTCGCCCTGGAGGCCTACCGACTGCTCCTCGAGATCGTGGGCCAGGCCGGCTATCTACCGGAGGGCTCGCCCGGGGCCGTCCTGGCCGGCCGGCTGGAGCACCGCTCGAGGAGCGAGACCATCTTCACCTTCGGTGGTGGCACCAACGAGGTCCAGCGGGACATCATCGCCATGATCGGCTTGGGCATGCCCCGCGCCCCGCGCTGACCCGAGGTCTGACGGACCGATGCGCCGATCCCGCCCCGGGCGACCACCCCCTAATGTGAGAGCGGTCGACCGGGAGCGCCGGGTGACCAAGGAGGCATCAGTGGACGACCATGAGATCATCGCCCGGATCGGCAGCCTGGCCGAGGAGGAGCAGCACCTCGAGGAGCGCCACGTGGGTGAAGGCCTGTCCGACGAGGAGACGGCCCGGCTGAAGTCCATCGAGGTCACGCTGGACCGGATGTGGGACCTGCTCCGCCAGCGGCGCGCCCTCCGCAACGCGGGTAAGAGCCCCGACGAGGCCTCGCTCCGCCCCGAAGGCACCGTCGAGGGCTACCGCCAGTAGACCGAGCTCCGAACGGATGGACGAACCCAACACAGCAGCACCTCAGTCGTAACCAGCACCGCCGACCGATAGCCGGAGGGATGACCCATGGAACGTGCCGCGGTCAACGGCGTGCAGGTGGCCTACGACGACACGGGAGGTGACGGGCCGCCCATCCTGCTGGCCCACGGGTTCCTCATGGACCGGACCATGTTCGGCCCCCAGGTGGAGGTGTTGCGCCCGCACCACCGGGTGATCACCTGGGACGGTCGGGGCCACGGTGACACCGACGACGACGGGAAGGCCTTCTCCTTCTGGGACCTGGCTGACGACTGCCTCGGCCTCATGGATCATGTCGGGATCGACCGGGCTGTGGTGGGTGGGATGTCTCAAGGAGGCTTCGTGTCCCTGCGGGTGGCGCTGCGCGCTCCCGGCCGGGTTCGGGGCCTCATCCTCCTCGACACCCAGGCCGGCACCGAGGACGCCGAGGTCGTCCCGCTGTACCAGGCCATGCTGGACGAGTGGGTGGCCACCGGACCCTCGGACGAGACGGCCGGCGTGGTGGCCGGATTGATCCTCGGCGACCCCGCCCTCAGCGGGCAGTGGGTGCCCCGATGGAAGTCCCGGCCCTACGAGTCCCTGGCCATGCCCGGTCGTGCCCTCATCACCCGGGACGACATCACGGCCCGTCTGGGGGAGATCGACGTGCCTGCCCTGGTGGTGCACGGCACCGCCGACGCCTCCATCACGATGGACAAGGCCCGGGCCCTGGCCGCGGGGCTGCACCGGAGTGACGGTGTGGTGGCCGTCGAAGGAGGGACCCACGCGGCCAACCTGACCCATCCCGGAGCGGTCAACGACGCCATCCTGGCCTTTGTGGAGGCATTGCCGGACTGACCGCCGACTTCGCCGGGTCGTGGATTTGATCGTGGTTCCCCGGTCGCACTACACCGAAGGCAATGGCCGTCACCCACGTCTCAGCCGGCGCGGCACGGAGCAACCGCGTGCGGTGGTGGGCTCTGGTGGTGGTGTGCCTGGGCATGTTCATGAACTCGCTGGACGCCTCCATCGTCAATGTGGCGCTGCCGGCCATGCAACGGGACCTCCACTTCAGCCAGTCCAGCCTCATCTGGGTGGTGGACGCCTTCCTGATCACCTTCGCCAGCTTCCTGCTCATGGCCGGACGGTTGGGGGACCTGATCGGGCGCCGGCTGGTCTTCCTGGCCGGAATCGCCTCGTTCACCGCCGCCTCCGTCGTCTGCGGGGTGGCTGTCAGCCCGGCCATGCTGGTGGTGGGCCGCTTCGTCCAGGGGATCGGCGGGGCGCTGTCGGCGTCGGTGGTCATTGCCATCATCGTCACCGAGTTCCCGGAACCGGCCGAGCGGGCCAAGGCTCTGAGCGCCTACATCTTCGTGGCCGTGGGGGGAGGCTCGATCGGCCTGCTGGTGGGTGGGGTGCTGACCCAGACCCTCTCCTGGCACTGGATCTTCTTCATCAATGTGCCCATCGGGGTGGCCACATTCGTACTGGGACGGGCCCTGATCCGGGAGAATGTGGGCCTGGGCATCCGCAACGGGGTCGACGTCGCCGGATCGGTGATGGTCACGCTGGCCCTGATGCTCGGCACCTTCGCCATCATCGAGGCCACCCGGTACGGGTGGGTGTCGGTCCACACGTTCGTCTTCGGTGGTGCGTCTTTGCTGTTGTTGGCCGGATTCGTCCTGCTCGAGTCCCGCCTGGCCAATCCCATCCTCCCGCTGCGCATCCTGCGGATCTCCACCCTGGTCAACTCGAGCCTGATCCGGGCCTTCCTCATGGCGGGACTCGGGACCACGCTCTTCCTGGGCGTCCTCTACCTCGAGGACGTTCTCCGCTACAGCCCGATCCAGACCGGTCTGGGCTTTCTCCCCATCTCCTTGGCCATGGGTCTGATGTCCATCGGCATCACCGCCCGGCTGGTGGTGCGCTTCGGCGCCAAGCGGGTGCTCGTCCCCGGTATGGTCGCCGCCACGGTGGGGCTCCTCCTGTTGACCCGAATCGGCCCGGCGTCGTCGTTCACCGGGGTGGTGGCTCCGGCCTTCATCCTCATCGGGCTCGGAGCCGGCGCCTCGTTCATGCCCCTCTTGTCGATCGCCATGTCCGACGTACCCAACACCGATGCCGGTCTGGGCTCGGGCATCGTCAACGTGTCGATGCAGATGGGCGGGGCCCTCGGTCTGGCCGTACTCGGTACCGTGGCCACCGAGCGCACCAAAGTCTTGGAGGTGGCGGGCCACACCAGCGCCAGCGCACTGAGCGGCGGCTTCCGCCTCTCCTTCTTGCTGGCCGGAATCCTCGTCGGGGTGGGCGCGGTGTTGGCCGTCGTGCTCCTCAAGGATGTTCCCGAAGAACAGTTGGCCGCCGACTCCATCCGGAGGGTGGAGATCGAGAACGCCGGGGAACCACTGGTCACCTGACGGGTCGGGCCCCGCTGCCCCAGACCGCCCGGCGGCTGACCCGGCTCCCCGGCGCCCCGCATCTCGTGAGCGAAGCTTCAGCTGAGGATGTCCCGCCGACGGAGGCCGACAAAGGCCACGGACAGCAGGATCACCGCATAGGCGCCTTGCACCACGGTCACGTGGGGGAACCCACTCCACTCCGTGGGCTGCAAGAAGATGCCGTTCTACACATCGGTTCCCTTGTCGCTCAGCGGGAGCCGGGGGGTCAGGGCGTGCAGCCCGGGGATGGTGTCGAGGGCCCGGGACACCAACCCGAACAGGACGCCACCGGCCACAGCAGGGAATGCCTGATTGGTGACGGTGGAGCCCAGGAAGGCGAAGGCGAACGTACTGAGCATGGTGACGACCACCACCCTCACGGCCAGGCCCAACCGAAGGCGCGGGTGTGGGTTCCGCACCAAGACCGCGTCAGTACAGCCCGACGACATCCCCGTTCTCATCGATGTCGATGTGTTCGGCGGCCGGGTGGCGGCTGAGACCCGGCATCGTGCGCATGTCACCGCAGATCGCATAGATGAATCCCGCCCCGGCCGAGGCCCGGACCTCGCGCACCGGGAGGCGCCAGCCGGTGGGAGCTCCCTTCCGACTGGGGTCGGAGGAGATGGACAGGTGGGTCTTGGCGATGCAAATGGGAAACCCGCCCAATCCGTTGGCCGCGAACAGGTCGAGGCTTCGGGCGGCAGCGGGGAGGTAGTCGACCCCGTCCGCCCCGTAGACCCGGGTGGCGATGGTCTCGATCTTCTCGCGCAAGGTCGCCTCTGACGGATAGAGGAACTGGAACTGGCTGGGCTCGTCGGCGGCGGCCATCACCGCTCGGGCCAAGTCGGTGGCTCCGGCCCCCCCATCGCGGAAGTGGGTGCTGACCGCCCAGCGAACGCCCATGGATTCGGCGATCTCGCCGATGGCGGCGTACTCGGACTCGAAGTCGCCGGGAAAGGCGTTGATGGCCACCACCGGGGTCACACCGTGGAGGACGACGTTCTCGATCTGCTTGCGGAGGTTGGATCCACCCGTGTGCACCTGATCGGGGTCCTCGCCGAGCAGGGCCTCGGGGAGAGGCCGTCCGGCCACGATCCGGTGGGCCCCCGAATGGGCCTTCAGAGCCCGGACCGTGGTGACGATCACGGCTGCGTCGGGAACCAGGCCGGACACCCGGCACTTGATGTTGAAGAACCGCTCGGCTCCCATGTCAGCCCCGAATCCGGCTTCGGTGATGAGGTAGTCGCCCGTGTGGATTCCGATCAGGTCGGCGATGACCGAGGAGTTCCCGTGGGCGATGTTCCCGAAAGGACCGGCATGGACCAGGACCGGCGTGTTCTCCAGGGTCTGCAACAGGTTCGGTTGGATGGCCTCACGCATGATCACGGCCATGGCCCCGGCGGCCCGGAGCCGTTCGGCCGTGACCGGGGAGCCGTCGGCGGTGAACCCCACCACGATCTCGCCCAGCCGTCGGCGCATGTCCGCCAACGAGGTGGACAGGGCAAGGATGGCCATCACCTCGCTGGCCGCGGTGATGTCGAAGCCGGACTGGCGGGGTACGCCGTCCTCCCGGCTACCCAGGCCCACCACGATGTTGCGCAATGCCCGGTCGTTCACGTCCAAGGCCCGCCGCCAGGTGATGGCGGAGGGATCGAGCCCCGTGTCGTTGCCCTGGAAGAGGTGGTTGTCCACCATGGCCGCCAGGGTGTTGTGGGCGGCGGTGACCGCATGCATGTCCCCGGTCAGATGGAGGTTGAGAGCCTCGAAAGGAGCAGCCTGGCTGTAGCCGCCGCCGGCCGCTCCTCCTTTGATGCCGAACGTCGGCCCCATCGAGGACTGACGGATGGCGGCGGTGGCCCGCTGGCCCACGTGGTGCATGCCCTGGGCCAGACCCAGTGTCGTGGTGGTCTTGCCCTCGCCCAGAGGAGTAGGGGTCACGGCCGTGACCACTACATAGCGTGCCTTGGGCCGATCGGCCAGGGCCTCGATGGTTCCGAGTTTCAACTTGGCCACGAACTCCCCGTAGGGCCGGAGGAGGTCCTCGGTGATGCCGATATCCCTGGCCACGGCCGTGATGGGCACCAGGGTGGCTTGGCGGGCTATGTCCAGGGCGGTGGGATGGCTTCCGTCGGTCACGGCCGTCGGTCATCCCGACATGTGGTTGGCATTCCGCCCCTCGATCCTGGTCCCCGGGTCGGACTCCCGGCTGAGCCAGCATCGTAGTGCCGCGCCCTCGGCCGCTCCCACCCGAGGCCGGGGGTGGCGACGCCCTCGTGCCAATCAGGCCAGGATCCTGCCCCAACCTTGGTCGGCCCGGGACAGGAACACCGTGGTGAGCGCCATGCTTCGGTGGAGCCACACCCCGTCGACCCGCGCATACTCATCGTCTTCGTACCCGCACATCCACCACGATGATCCGTCCCGACGGAGACACGGGGACAACAGATCCCAGCGACCGTGGGCCCGATCCCCATCCACCGTGATGCGGGGCTTCATGAACAGGTGCCTCGAGAAGGTGAGTGTGGGCTCGGCCAGACGGTCGGCGATGGCGGCCCGACCGACCTGGCGTCCGAGGCCGGGTCCGCCGTCCCAGGTCCCGTCCACCGTGAACAGGTCGGCGGCCTCCCGGCTGACGCGGCGGAGCGTGTCGCTGTCGACCACCTGGCCGCCCGAGAAGCGGCGGTCCACCAGCTCCCCGTAGCGGGCTTTGAGCTCGTGCAGTTGGAGGATCGATTCCGTGTCCTCGACCCTTCGGCGAAGTCCTGCCACCTCCTCCGCCAGTTCTTCGATGGTGGCCATGTCCCCCCCGCTCGAACGCTCCACGGTCTCGGGCACCGCCGCGAACCGTTTGTCGGGGAGGCTACCGTGCCCGGCTCTGGTGGAGTGCTCTCACGTGGCCGCCGGCCGATCGTCGTGCCCGGGGTTCGGGGCCCGTCCTGGTTCCGCGGCGGGTCCGGTCCTAGCGCTTACGTCACGACCATCGTCGTAGTCATACGTGATGATGACGGTCTCATCGATACGTTCCCGACGATCGTCGACCTCGTCGTAGTCGGCCGCCGAACCGTAGGCGCTGACGACGAACTCGGCGAGGCCCAGGCGCCAGTCGACGGCGTCTCCCGGGAGCCTGTTGATCGAGATGTCCTCCACCCCGGGGACGTCGCCCAGATGCTCATGGCCTTCCATGGCCGCCACCCGACAGGCCGACACCGGGGGAGGGATCAGGCGGCGGAACCCCACTCTCGGGAAGTGGACGGGGAGGGTGATCGACGGCTCGATCCCCAGCGCCAGCTCCATGGCCACCCGGTAGAGGTCGATCTCGCCGCCGGCCAGTGCCATCAGTTCCGGCACCGCCCCTCCCACCCGACCGTTGACCTCGATCACCACCGGGCCGTCCGGTGTGAACTTGACCTCGGTGTGCTGACATCCGTGCTGGATCCCGAGTGCGGCGATAGCGGCGGCGGCCACTTCCTGTGCCGCCAAGGTGTCTGGCGGCGAGAGATCACTGGGGAGCACGTACCCGGTCTCCCGGAAGGGCGCGGCGAACGGGAACCGCCCGTTGACCACCAGGTGGTGCAGGGTGCCGTCCAGCATGAAGGACTCGACCGAGACCACATCGGAGAAGCGGGACACCGGCCGAACCGGCCCCTCGAGATAGCTCTCGAGCAGCCAACCGTCCCCCTCCTGGTCCGAGGGGTTCGGAGCAGTGAGCAGGGCCATCAGCTGCTGTGTCGTGTGGACATGGTGGACGTTGCGGCTCCCATCGCCGGAGCGGGGCTTGAGTACGGCGGGCAGATGCACGGACTCCGTCTGGAGCACCGCCTCTTTGGTCGTCAGGCCGAACGGCAGCTCCCGGAAGGCCGGAACGGGAACACCGGCCTCGGCCATGGCCCGACGTTGGTGCAGCTTGTCGGTGAGCCGGAGGGCCACCTCCGGGGAGTGGAATTCGAGGCCGAGCGCCACGGCGAGGGCGGACAACGTTCCGATGGTCCGATCGTTGAAGGCCACCACGCCGGTGGGAGCGGTGGGCTGGAGCGCTTCGGCGATCTGGCTCGGCGAGAGGCCGGCCACGTTCACCACGGTTCCCACCCTCGACAGCAGTCTGGACGGGTTGGTCATAGCCGGATCGGAGAGGTCGACCATCCAGATGAGTTCGCACAGCCCTCGGGCTCCGTCCCGCAACGAGAACACCGACGGCGTACTGGCGTCGTAGCACATGATCAGCCGCTCGGCGCGGACGGAGGTCACTCGGTTGGGCAGGAGTGTCTGTCCACGGTCACGGGCACCTTGGTCTCATCGGGAACGCGTCACACCAGCGTCCCGTGTGAACCATGTCCCAAGTATCACCCGCATGCGGAGGAGATGGCAACGCTGCGGGTTGCGTTTCGATGACGATATTGCATCCGGTCCGCCAACGGCCCCGGATTCTCAGGGCAATCTCAGATTGACTCGCTACGTTGATGGTGTTGGGCCCGTGGGGTGAGGAACCGCCGTCCAAGCTCCCTGGCCCAACCTTATTCGTGCGCGACGACAGACTTAGTGTTCGGGATGCGTTGTTGGTGGCTGCGCAGTCGGTCAGCGATGGGTGCGACTCATGTCCGTGATGGATCAGGTGGCGCTCAAGCGTTCCAGGCTGCGTCAGCCTCGGTCCTGGACCGGTCGGAGCGTCCGTGGGTCGCTGGAACGGTGCTCTCGTCCCATGAACTCGATGAGGTCGTGTCGCGCCCGTGCCACCCGTGAGGCCACCGTTCCGGGAGCACAGTCGCAGACGTGGGCCGTCTCGTCGTAGCTCAGGCCGTAGAGCTGGGTGAGAACAAAGGCCGCCCGACGATTGGGATCGAGGTGCCGTAGGAGATCGTCCACCACGATCTGGTCGGCCAGATGGTCACGAGTCCGGTGCAGGGACAGCGCGAGATTCTCCGCCTGGCTCAGTGTGCTGGCGATGACGGACCCGGCGACGCAGATCGGAGGCGCACACGTGGTAGGCGATGGAAGAGCCAGGTCTTGGCCGACGACTCACCCCGGAAGCGGCGGATACCCTTGGCCATGCGCAGAAAGGTCTCCTGGACCAGGTCGTCCGCACTCTGCTCATCGACGAGTGTCGAACACAACCGACGGGTCGGGCCGTAGGCCAGGTCCACCAGAGTCTCGAGGTCCTGCTTGCTCCCTCCACGGGCACCGAGCGCCAACTCTGTCCACCGCTCCATGAATGGACCCTACTGACGGAGGTGATCCATACACACGTTGTTTCGCGGAGAGTGGTGCGTGGATCGCCACCGAGCGTGGGTGGCCATGGAACGGGTGTCCGAGACGATCCGAACCGGCGGGCCGGTCGTGCCGTTCCGCCCCGTTGATGGCGGGCCGAGACGGCGCCCAGCGGTGTCCCCGGCGAGGTGGTGCTGTCCTCGTTCGGTCGGACCGGGACGGACGGGGAAGAATTGGGCGCCATGGGGCGACTACCCACTCATGCACGACAGTTGTGGGGAGATCCGGGCGGCGATTTCGGCATCCCTGGATGGGGAGTCGGACCGGATGGCTCCCGCTGAGGTCGAGCTCCATCTGGCAGGTTGCGACGCCTGTCGCCGGTGGCGCGAGGCTGCCCACGAGGTGACCCGGCAGTACCGCCTCCACGAGGTCCAGGGACAGGAGCGGGCGCCCGACGCACTCCGATCGGGGGTCCTGGCCACCGTGCCACGGAAGCGATCCTCGGAGACCGTCGTGGCCCGCGTGGCCCTCGGACTCGCGGGTGCGACCCAGGTGGTGGTTACCGGCCGGCTGCTCATGTCCGGAGACATCGACAGTTTTCGTGATCTGGGGTCCTTGGGCGTGGCGCTGGGCGTCGGCTTTCTGGTGGCCGCGGCCCGTCCTCAACGTGCCATTGGCGTGCGTCCCATCGTGACCACCGCCGCACTACTTCTGGTCGTCTCGGCAGTGCTCGACTTCGCCCGCCACCGCACGACGCTCTCCGACGAGTCCCCGCACTTGATCGCCGTTGTCGGATGGCTGCTCGTCATGTTCCTGGCCTGGCGGACTCCGGAGTTCGGGGCCCCGCCCTCCGTGCTCGGCCGATGGACGACGCGGCTGTGGCGGTCGACGGACCTGCGATCCCGCCGTTCGCTTCCCAGCGGGGGCGATGCCGTGGTGCCGACCGGTACGGCCACGGCCCAGCGCGCCATGAGGAGTACAGGGCCCAGCACCGGGGTGACCGAGATGCCGGGCCGGCCGATCATGGCCGACGGGATCGAGGATTCAATCACGACGGGCGGTGGGGCAATGACGGCGATAAGGGTGGCTAAGGGGCACCGATGGGCGGACACTGTCCGCCGGCTCTCCACCGTCGAGCTGAGCTGGTGGTCGAGAGTCGGGCGACCGGCAGGATGGCTCCCGCCGGGCCTCAGATCTCGTCGACGGTCCGGGGGGTCCGCAGAATCATCATCGATGCCGCCACCAATAGGACGGCTCCAACCACCGTGAAGACGAAATGCCACCAGCTCCAGCTGAATTGCCTGGTCACTGCCACCGACGAGGTTGACGACGACGAACATGCTTCATAGCTCGGGCAAGTGGTACTGGTTGGTATGGCCGTGATAACAGTGCTGGTGAACCGGTTGATGGTCCAGAGCACCCACATCGCCCAGAGACCGACGACCACGACAATGCGCAAGGGCTGATTACGGATACCCACGCGGTGATCTTGACAGATTTCACCGTCCACCGGCCCTCGGCCCGGCGGATTTGACGGGATTCGGGGTGATCATCGCGCCGGTGGCGCTGACCACAACACCCAGAGGGGCATATTGGCCTACGGGTCGTCCGGGCAGGGGCCCAGCCCGCCATCAGGCCGGGATGCCAACCGGGAGGCCGGCCCCGGAGTGGATCGAGCCTTCAGGCTGGTGCTACGTGTCCCGTCGACCCGCAGGTGTGGTCGGCCACATCCGAGTGAGCACTGGCCTCCGGGCCGGAATCACGGACCCTACGTCGTCGTCGTTACCGGCTGCGTCGTCGTCGGCGGCGTCGTGGTGGGGGTGGTCGTCGGCGGCGTCGTGGTGGGCGGTGTGGTCGTGGGCGGCGTCGTCGTCGGCGGCGTCGTGGTGGGCGGTGTGGTGGTCGGCGGTGTGGTCACGGGCGTCGTCGTCGGTGGTGTGGTCGCCGGTGGAGCGGTCACCGGCGTCGTCGTCGGCGGTGTGGTCGCCGGCGGTGACGACACCGTGGCTGCGGGAGTTCCAAGAGAGAAGGGCAGCTTCACGAAGAAGGGCAGACCCGATACCACTGCGTTCGTCTTGGTCTTGGACTTGGTGGGTGTCAGCGTCGCACCCAAGGGGATGAGAGGGAGACCCTTCGATTTTGTCGGGGTGGTGACGGTCGGTGTCGGAGTAGCCGATCCGATGATCACGTGCAGCCCGTTCGGAAGCGTCGTCGTCGTGGCCGATGCCGACGTGTTCACGGTCGAGGCCTTTCCGACGAAGAGAATGGCACTGAGGCCGGCGACGATGATGGCGCCGGCGACGATGATCGACCACCGCCAGAACGTCTCGTCTCCAGCCGATTCTGCAGCCACGTCTTCTCCTCATCAGCGTGATCAGCCCGATCACTTCCCGTCCCACACCCACCGGTCCGTTCGGGTTCCACACTGGGGTGGAATCTAGACATCGCCGGCCCTGCCAATCGGCCCGTCCGGGCGCCCCTACTCGTGACTGTTTGGCCTCCGACTCCTGCCTGCTGACCAGGCACCGACACAGGATGGAACTGACAGCCGAGGTACGGAGAAACCTTTTGGAACCGATCTGAATCGTGTCACGTCGGAGGGGCATTGGGCCAGGCAGGTCACTACGGGTGTCGACGAGGTGTCAGAGAGCGCGAAACCTAATGAGGGCCGTCCGAGCCGTCCGCCGGTCGGAACGGCAGGGGACGTCAGCCGGTACCGGGGAAGAATCGGGGCAGGAAGTGGCGATTGGCCGCCAGCAGGGTGTCGGCCAGTCTCTCGGCCAGGGGATACTGCCCGACCAGGGGATTGGCCACCAGAGCCCGGACCATGGTGTCCCTGCTGCCCGTTCGGGCGGCCTCCACGGCGAGGTGCTCGTAGGCCTTGCAGTGGGCCACCAGGCCGGCCATCTCGTGGGGGAGGTCCCGCTGGGGAAGTGGATGGGCGCCATCGCCGTCGACGATGCAGGGCACCTCGACCACGGCATCGTCGGGGAGCCCCGGAACGGCACCGTCGTTGCGGACGTCGACCACCTGGGTGTCGCCAGTTCCGGCGTGGAGCGAGGCGATGAGCCGGACTGCCGCCTCGGAGTAGAATGCACCGCCCCGATGGGAGAGCTTGTCGGGCTTGGTGTCGATGAGGGGATCCCGGTACTCGGCGAGGAGGTCTGCCTCGAGCTCCGCCACCACCTCGGCCCTCGACCGCCAGCCCGCGGCGGACTGTTGAGCCACGTCCTGATCGAGGCAGTAGTAGTAGTGGAGGTAGTAGGAGGGGAGGGCGCCGAGCAGCCGGAGCAGGCCGGGAGGAGAACCGCTCTCGAGTTCGAGTTCAGGGCTGAACCGGTCGAGGAGCTCCGGCAGCCGGTCGACGCCGTCCACCCGGGCCGACCGCACCCAGGTCAGGTGGTTGAGGCCCACGTGCTCGATCTCGACACGGTCCGGATCGACCGCCAGATAGTGACCGATACGCCGTTGGACGTGGATGGCCACGTTGCACAGGCCGACAGCCCGGTGCCCGTCGTCGGCCAGGGCCTGGGTCACGATCCCCACGGGATTGGTGAAGTCGACCACCCAGGCTCCGGGGGCGCCTCGGTCGGCGGTCTCTTCGGCGATATCGAGGACCAACGGGACGGTCCGGAGGGCCTTGGCCAGCCCTCCCGGACCGGTGGTCTCCTGTCCGAGGCAGCCGAACCCGATCGGTAGGGTCTCGTCCGTGTGACGGGCCGCCTGACCTCCCACGCGCAACTGGATGATCACGAAGTCGGCTCCGTCGATGCCCCGTTGTCGATCGTCGGTGGTCACCAGGTCGCCGTTCCACCCCCGTCGGCGCAGCATGCGACCGGCCATACCGCCGACGACCTCCAGTCGGTTGAGGTCGGGGTCCACCAGCACCAGTTCGTCGACCACCAACCGGTCCTCGTGATCGCACAGGCTGTCCACCAATTCGGGGGTGTAGGTGCTCCCGCCCCCGATGACGGCCACTTTCGTTCCCACGCGGTGAACGTAACATCCCCATGTGGACCGAAGCGAAGGATGGCCATGACCGCCCGCCGGCCGTTCGAGGACCTGATGCTGGCCGTCGACGGGGGCGCATCGAAGACTGACGTGTGGGTGCTCACCGCCGACGGGACCGTGATCGGCTCGGCCAGAGGCGAAGGATCGAATCATCAACTGTCCGGCATGGATGCCGCCATGGACGCGGTGGAAGCTTCGGTCGACATGGCCATGGCCGACGCCGGTAATCCAGCTGGGTTACGACAGCCGGTCAGCCGAGGTGTGTTCTGCATGGCGGGGATGGACCTGCCGGTCGACGAGGAACGCCTGACTGAGGCCATCGCCTCCCGTGGGTGGGTGGTCTCTGCCTCCATCTTCAACGACTCGCTGGCTGTGCTCCGTGCGGGTGCAGCTGCAGGATGGGGCGTCGGCGTGGTGTGCGGATCCGGACTCAACTGCGTCGGCCTAGGCCCCGACGGTTCGGTGGTGCGCTTTCCCTCTCTCGGTGAGCTGTCCGGTGATCTGGCGGCCGGGGGCTCGTGGCTCGGTGTCCGGGCTCTCGGCCTGGCTCTCCGGTCCCGTGACGGTCGAGGCAGGCCCACGACGCTGGCTGAGCTTGTTCCCGCCCACTTCGGTATGTCCGACCCCGAGGCAGTCCTGTCGGAGGTGTACTCGGGGTTGCTCGGCTACGGCAGGCTCTTCGAGTTGGCCGAGGTGTGCATGGGGGCGGCGGCCGCGGGGGACCAGGTGGCGTCCGACGCGGTCCACTTCCTGGCCGACGAGGTGGTGGCCATGGTCACCGCCACCGCCACGCGGCTGGGTGTGATGGCAGACGAGGTGGAAATCGTGCTGGGCGGGGGATTGTTCGACGGCGAGTACCCCGGGTTCCGTGGACGAATCGAGGGGCGGGTCCGAGAGAGGGTGCCCCGCGCCGTCTTTCGGTACCTGGATGCCGCTCCGGTGGTGGGCGCCGCCCTTCTGGCCTTGGATGCCGTAGGGGCCGCACCGGAGGCCAAGGAGCGGCTGCGGGCCAGGCCACCACAAGCCGCGGATGGCATCGTCGGCGGACCGGCTGGCCACGATGGCTGACGCCCGGTCC
The DNA here is from genome assembly GCA_963737625.1 of uncultured Acidimicrobiaceae bacterium. GTDB lineage: Bacteria > Actinomycetota > Acidimicrobiia > Acidimicrobiales > RAAP-2 > Bog-756. The sequence continues at coordinate 1,630,014 of CAVTTK010000002.1, read as the reverse complement.
GGTCCGTGCCGTCTCCTCGAGGGCGCTCCTAGGGCCGGACCGACGGCCGGCACCGACCTCGGGTCGCTGATGTCCTCGGCGGCAACTAATGGGAGGCTCGCGGCATGCCAATAGATACGAAGGCCTTCTCCCATGTACGCCTGACCGTCACGGACATCGATCGCTCCCGCGCCTTCTACGACGCTGTCTTTGGCTTCCCCGTTCTGTTGGAAGCCCCGCAGGAGGTTGACCCTGCCTCGGCCGCGGGACTCGAGTTCCTATTTGGTGGAGTTATCTACCAGATCGGCGATTCGCTGTTGGGGCTGCGACCGGTGGCCACTGACACATTCGATGAAGACCGAGTGGGACTCGATCACCTCAGCTTCGCCGTCGATGGTCGCGCCGAGCTTGATCGTGCCGTGGAGATGCTGAACGAGCAGAACGTGACCCATGAGGGCGTGAAGGATATCGGGGTGGCCTTCATCCTTGAGTTCCGCGATCCGGACAACATCGCCCTGGAGCTGTTCGCGCCGAAGAGCTAGGACTCATACACTGAGTGCCGGGGCACACGCGGCTTTCCGAAGCGGGTCGTACGGGCCAGGCGTTGTGGCTGTGGACGGTGACCCGTGGCCACTGGCATCCGATCGCCACTCACGCTTCACGACCGAGATCCTGGTCTCGGCATCATCTGCCTCGTGGGGATCCCTCGTGCTCGGGTTCGTGGTCGTGGGGTCGCTCCTGGAAAGCGGCTGCTCGCCGGGTACCGCCAGCGCCAACAGCAACTGGCGGGCGGTACGTCACGGGCGCGCCGGCAGTTCTAGGAGGAAGTCGACGAGACCGGCGAAGTAGGTCTCCTGGTCGTCGTAGAGGGCCATATGGCTCCCGTCGGGGCAGTAAAGGTAGCGGCCATGTGGCAACCGTCCAGCCATCATTTCCATGTGGGCGGGATCCATGGTGTCGTAGCGGGCCCCGATGACCAGGGTGGGAACGTCGATCTGCCCCAGTTCGTCGGCGCGGTCCCATTCGGCGAGCTTGGCGTCCGGCACTCATTCCGAGCTCGCTGGGTCCCTGCATCGAAACGTAGATCTGCGAGTTGATGTGAGCGAACGCCCGTTGGACCGGGTCCGGCCATTCGTCGGCCGGCATCCGTAACGTGTGGTGCTCGTAGTAGTGCGGGATCAGGAGCTCCATGTAGCGCGGGTTCTCGATGTCGCCGGCTGCCTCCAAGGCCTTGATCTCGGCCAGCACATCCTGGTCCATCGCCGGCATCAGAACCTGATCGGCGTAGGCCGTATAGGCGGGGGCGCTGGCCATCATGTTCGAGATGACCAACCCCCGCAGATGCTCCTGGTGGACCAGGGCGTACTCCAGGGCCAAGATCCCACCCCACGAATGGCCCAACAGGACGAAGTTCTCGCGCCCGAGCCCCAGTGACCGCCGGACTTGTTCGACCTCGTCGACGAATCGTTCCAGTTCCCACAACGATGGGTCATCCGGTTGATCGCTGAAGCCCGAGCCGAGCTGGTCATAGTAGTAGTACTCGACCCCAGCAGCCGGCAGGTAGCTGTCGCAAGCTTCGAAGTATTCATGGGTGGCACCCGGCCCGCCATGGAGCAGCAAGACCTTCACGTCAGGGTTGTTGCCCACCCGCTTGGTCCACACCGAGAACTGCCCGGACGGCGTGCCAATGGTGACGCGCCGAGCCCCGCCGCTCAGTTGGTCGTCACGACCTGAGTAATCGAGGTATCCAGCCATCATCTCCATCATGTCCTTCCCGAAGGTGGTACGACTTCATGCTGACAGGAGCGACCGGCACCCTGAAGGTGCCCACGCGGTCGGCTTCACCGACGGAGGGCTTCCGTCGGGTCGCGGCGAGCCCGTCGGATGTGGGCCCGCCATTGGAGTGTCCCTCAGCTCTGGCAATGTGATCAGTGAACCCGATCGTCGAGGGACGCAACCCGAGACGCTGGTACTTCGGCGCCCCAGTCGCCGCAGATCCGCAATGTACCTGGCCCTATGCGCTGGATCCACGGGCAAGACGGCGACGCCGTGACGAACCACGGACGAAACACCTCCGAGCAGCCAAGGGGCTGGCCGGCGCGATCAGAGGATGGCCGAACGCCGAAAGAGGCATCGACGACCTCTTCGGCCAGTTGCGGATCCCTTTGCCACTACGCCGCCCGCTCGGCGGCGTCGCATATCTTCTCCCCGGAGTGGCCCCATTGAAGACTCGGGCACGTAAAAATGCCCTCTGACCTGCGGGAAAACAGGTCAAAGGGCATCGTGGAGGTGGCGGGAATCGAACCCGCGTCCTCCGGCTTCTCAATGGGCCTTCTCCGAGCGCAGCCGGTCTTAGATTGTCAGGACTGACTCCGCTACCGGCGGCAGTGTCACTCCGTATCCGACTGAGGTGTCCCTGACGGCCCGTCGGCACAGCTGTTCAGGTAAGTCCCACTAGATGGCGCCCGGTTCCGGCCCGTAGGACTGAGACCGGTCGGACGTCGCAGTTTCTAGGCTGCGAGCGCGAGCTGAGGCTCGGCGTTTATTTTTTGTTCCGGCTCTTTAACGTGGCTCCGGAGACCACGGCTCGCTTCTCCCACCTCGACGACCAGAGTCGAAGCCTGTCACCCCCTGGGGTATCTCCACACGGCCGGACACACCGTCGGACCGAGACCTCCATCCTACCGCCGTCAGCGGTGTGAGCCACCACGTGATGCTGCCCGGGCCTCCCGGGCCGCCTCACGACTGGCATCCCGGGAGGCGATGGCGTGGCGCTTGTCGTACTGGCGGCGACCCCGGGCCAGGGCCAGATCCACCTTGGCCCGACCATCCTTGAAGTAGATGGACAGGGGAACCATGGTCAGCGACTGCTGCTGGGCGAGGCCCATCCACTCATCGATCTGTCGGCGGTGGAGGAGGAGCTTCCGCCGCCGGTCCGGCTCGTGGGCACCGAACCCGTTGGCCTGGGCGTAGGGCGGGACGTGGACACCGAAGAGCCACATTTCGCCGTCGATGATCCGGGCGTAGGAATCCTGAAGCGCAATCCGGCCGGCACGCAGGGACTTCACCTCCGAGCCCTGGAGGACGATGCCGCACTCCGCGGTCTCGAGGATTTCGTAGTCATGGCGGGCGCGACGGTTGGAGGCCACCACCTTGTTGACCTCGACCGCGGCCTTCTGGCCCGGCCCGCGGTTGGCACCCGATCGCCCGGAGTCCACCGATGTGGCTTTCTTCTTTGCTGCAGTCATGCCTAGGCGACGGTAGTCGCCCGATCCGCTCACAGGTTCCTCTATCGTGCGTGGCACGATGCTCCTGCTTCCCAGACTGGTGCACGACCAGATGGTGGCTCACTGCCTGAGCGGACTTCCCGACGAGGCGTGCGGCCTCCTCGGGGGTATCCCGGAGACCGGTGAGGCGGTCACCTGCTATCCGACCCGGAACCTGGCGGCATCGGCCAAGCTGTACACGGTTGACCCCAAGGAGCACCTACGGGCCGATCGCGATGCCGAGGCCTCGGGCTATTCGATCATCGGCGTCTTCCACTCCCACACCCACACCGAGGCGTATCCCTCGCACACCGATGTTGGGCAGGCACCGGACCCGACCTGGCACTACGTGCTGGTCTCCCTGCGAGATGTGCAGCCCGTGGTCCGGAGCTACGGCATTGTCGACGGGGTGGTCACCGAGGAGCCGGTGCGGCTTCAGCCCCGGTAGAATCCCCACCGAACTCGTCAACATTCGCCGAACGGTCGTCACCAACCCGAGGAGTGCCTGTGCCCGTCAAAGTGAACCTACCGACCGTTCTCCGGTCCCACGCCGGCGGCGCCAAGGTCGTGTCCGTCGACGGTTCCACCGTGGGCCAGGTGCTGGAAGCCCTGGCCGGGGAGTACCCCGGGCTCTCGGGCCAGGTCATCGACGCCGACGGTTCGTTGCACAAATTCGTCAACGTCTATCTGAACGACGATGACGTCCGGTACCTCTCCTCTCTGGACACCCCGGTCACGGACGCCGACGAGATCTCCATCCTCCCCGCCGTCGCCGGAGGGGCCACGTCGGCGGCGGAGCCCCGGCCACGATGACGGCCTACGGCTCCGTGCTGGAGCTGATCGGGAACACCCCGCTGGTGGACATCAGCCAGTTGAGCCCCAATCCCGAGGTGCGCATCCTGATCAAGTTGGAAGGGCAGAACCCCGGGGGCTCGGTCAAGGATCGGATCGCCCTGTCGATGATCGAGGAGGCCGAGAAGGACGGCATCCTGAAGCCGGGACAGACGCTGATCGAGCCTTCGTCGGGCAATACCGGCATCGGCATGGCCCTGGTCTGCCGGTTGAAGGGATACCACCTCAAAGTGGTGCTGGCCACCAACGTCTCCATCGAGCGACGGCAGTTGCTCGAGGTGTGGGGGGCAGAGATCATCGAGTCCCCGGGATCAGAGGGATCCAACGGGGCCGTGCGGCGGGCTCAGGCCCTGGCCGAGGACCACCCCGAATGGGCATTTCTGTATCAGTACGCCAATCCGGCCAATCCCAAGGCCCATTACGAGGGGACGGGGCCTGAAATCTGGCGCGACTGCCCCGAGGTGACGCACTTCGTCGCCGGACTGGGCACTTCGGGAACGCTGCTCGGCGTCGGTCGCTTCCTGAAGGAGCAGAATCCTGACATCAAGGTGCTGGCCATCGAGCCGCCGGCCGGCGAGATCGTCGATGGACTGCGCAATCTGGACGACGGCTACATCCCGCCCATCTTCACGGAGAACCACGGGGCCGAGCTACTGGACGGCAAACGAATCGTGCGCCCGCGCGAATCGATCGAGTGGACCCGCCGCCTTACCGAGGTGGGCATCTTCGCCGGGATCTCGTCGGGTGCAGCCCTGGCCGGAGCAGCCAAGACGGCTTCTCGGCTGGACGGGGGAACCATCGTGGTGGTCGCGGCCGACGCCGGATGGAAGTACCTGTCCACCAGGGCGTGGACGGACGACCTCGATGTCGTCGAGGAGCGGGCCAAGGCGATCACCTACTTCTGACCCCGGGGCGGCAGGGGACGTCCTCGAGAGCCGAAGAGGATCGCCCCACGGCCTACGCTGGTGAGGTGTCCCACGGTGTCCCCATCCGGTGCGATCCGTGACGGGGAGGGGAGGAGAGGTGGGTGGTCCGGCACGGCTGTCGCTCAGGATCCTCGGATGCGACGGGAGCTGGACGGGCCCAGGAGGGGCAGGCAGCGGGTACCTGGTGTCTGCGGGCGGGACCCATCTCGTTGTCGATCTGGGGCCGGGGACCTTCGCCAACCTGCAGCTCCACCTCGATCCGGCGCTGGTGGCGGCGGTGGTCATCAGTCACCGGCACCCCGACCACTGGACGGACCTCTACTCGCTGGCCACTCACGCCCGGTTCGCCCTCCGTCGGGAATCCGTTCCCGTCTACGCCCCCTCCGATCTCGGCTCCCGGACCGGTCTCACCGGATCCTCGGCCCTCGACTGGCGACCGGTGTCCGACGGTGATGCGGCCCACGTGGGTGCCCTGGGGCTGTCATTTCACCGCACCGATCACGCCGTCGAGACATTGGCTGTGCGTGTGGAGGGCGCCGGCCGGGCCCTGGGGTACTCTGCCGACACCGGTACCCGATGGTCACTGACCGAGCTGGGCACCGACCTCGACCTCGTGTTGTGTGAGGCCTCCTACACCGTCGACCATGAAGGGACGCTCGGCCATATGAGTGGACGCCAGGCCGGGGAGCAGGCGGCCCGCGCCGGAGCCCGGAGGCTGGTCCTGACCCATCGCTGGCCCACCATCGCTGCGTCGACCGTCAGGGCAGAGGCTGAGGCTGCGTTCGGTAAACCGGTCGAACAGGCCATCATCGGAAAGGAATTCATACTGTGACGAAGGAATCGACACCGGGATCGACGAGGGGCCGGGGGGATGGCCGAGGCACGGACGAGCTGCGACCGGCGTCGTTCGAGCGGGACTTCACGGTCTTCGCCCCAGGATCCGTGCTGGTCTCCATGGGCCGCACCCGCGTGCTGTGCACGGCATCCATCGAGGAACGGGTGCCGCCATGGATGCGGGGGAGTGGAAAGGGGTGGGTCACCGCCGAATACTCGCTCCTGCCCGGCTCGACCGGCGAGCGGGTGACCCGCGAGGCCGCCAAGGGGAAGCAGTCGGGCCGAACCCAGGAGATCCAGCGTCTGATCGGCCGGTCGTTGCGTTCGGTGTGCGACATGGTGGCCCTCGGCGAGATGCAGATCACCGTGGACTGCGACGTGCTTCAGGCAGATGGCGGGACACGGACGGCGTCCATCTGCGGAGCGTATGTGGCCCTCCATGACGCGCTGACCCGTCTGATCCAGAAAGGGACCCTGCGGATCAATCCGTTGACCGAGGCGGTGGCGGCGGTGTCGGTCGGTGTGGTCGACGGGGTCTGCATGCTCGACCTGCCCTACGAGGAGGACAGCCGCGCCGAGGTGGACATGAACGTGGTCATGACCTCGTCGGGCCGGTTCATCGAGGTCCAGGGGACGGCCGAAGGCATGCCGTTCACCAAGGGGGAGCTCGATGAGATGCTGAGCCTGGCCGAGCATGGGATCGCCCAGCTCCTCGATCTCCAGACCGAGACCCTGGCCACACCACCGACCCCCCGGTAATGACGTACGGCGCCGATGGTGGCCCGGAGCCGAAGGTGGACGCCCTCGAACTGGTGCTGGCCAGTGCCAACCCGGACAAGGCGGCAGAGATCGTCGCCATCCTGGGCCAGGTGCCCGGGGTCCAGTTGCACCCCCGTCCGACCGATGTGCCCGATGTGGACGAGACCGGGGACACGCTGCTCGAGAACGCACGGCTCAAGGCGGTGGCCCTCATGGAGGCCACCGGCCTGGCCGCCGTCGCCGATGACACCGGGCTGGAGATCGACGCCCTCGGAGGAGCGCCCGGGGTCTACTCGGCCCGATACTCCGGTGAACACGCTACCTATGCCGACAACGTCGCCAAGGTCTTGGCCGAGCTGGACCGGCTCCGAGCCACGTCACCGGACCAGCGCCTGGCCACGTTCCGAACGGTGGCGTTCGTGGCCTATCCCGGGGGCGCCGAGGTGTGGGCGGAGGGCACGGTCGTAGGGTCCATCGCCCCCCGTCCGGCCGGCGAGGGCGGCTTCGGCTACGACCCGGTGTTCGCGCCGGACGGCGGTGGGGGACTGACGTTCGCCCAGATGAGTGCCTCGGAGAAGCATCGCATCTCCCACCGGGGCCGTGCCTTTCGTTCCCTGGCCGCGCTGCTCGGAGCGGACTACCGGTCCCCATGAGCCCTGCGGTCGGCGGCTAGCGTCTGGGACCTGGTGATCATTGGCGATGTGTCATGAGTGAAGTGTCGCAGGGTCCTGGCTGGTGGCTGGCATCAGACGGAAGGTGGTACAGCCCGGAGCAGGCTCCGGACTACGTGCCCCAGAGCGTGTCCCCAGACTCGGTGGACCTCACCGGGGGCGGGGTTCCGATGCCGCCCGCCCTGGGAGCGGAGGCGGGCACGGAGGCGTCCCCAGGCGGCTTCGCTCCTTCTCCGGCTCCGATCACTCCGGGATCACCGTACGGCTACGAAGGCTATGCCGGACCCCCGGGCATGGGACCCCCTCCGGCCTACGGCTATCCCCCTCAGCCGCCGCCCCCCTACTACCCGTATGGGCCGAGCGGCTACTACCCTGACGGGCGCGTGCCCTATCCGGTCGGACCGATGGTTCAGGCCCGCCAGACCAACCCATTCGCCGTCGCCTCGCTGGTGTGCGCCTGCGTCGGCATCATTCCGTTCCTGGGGATCCTCGGGGTGATCCTCGGATTCGTCTTCGGGTTGATCGCCAAGGGACAGATCAAACGCACCGGTGGGGCACAGGAGGGCAGTGGGCTGGCCACCGCCGGGATCATCATCAGCGTTGTCGTCACCGCGCTGTGGATCATCTTCTGGATCGTGGTGGCAGGCACATCCAACAACCAGCTCTGCACCAACGGGAGCTGCTGACCGACCACCTCGTCGGTGGTAGGCCGGCACTGAGCGGCCCGTCACCCTCCCGGCAGGCGTGCCGAACCTAGGCCACGCCGTTGCCGCCCGTGGTACTCGAGTCCACACTCGGGGACCACGGATCATCGGCGATAGGTGGAGGCATGATGGTCACCTGGGCCAGGCCGTCCTCCTGACCGTCGACAGCGTCGGACAATGAGTCCGGCGGAGGAAGGGGCACCGCAGAGCCGTCGACGTCCTCAGCCATTCCCGGGGCGGGGATCGGAGGAACGGGTGGGGCCGGAGGTGCGGGAAGGGAGGAGATGTCGGCTTCGCCATGGTCCAGCGGCTCGGCCGGCAGACCGAGTACCGGGGCCCGGTGCTCTCCGGACACCGCTTCTGATTCCACGTGCAGCTCGATGAGTCCAGCCGAGTGCAGATCCCGCAGTGTCCGGAGTCCGCCGATCTGGTCATCCCCGATCCGGTCCAGCACCTCTTTGACCGAGAGGCCACTGCTGCCCACCGTGGCCAGCACCCGCCACTGGTCGGTGCGGATCTGGATGTCCTGACCGGGGGGCTCGGGGGCCAGGGTCACGACGGCCTCGAAGGGGACATCCTGGCGGATCTCCCTCCACTCATCGACCTGGGGTCGGACCTCGTTCAGCACCGCGCCCACCGGGACCGTGGGTTGACCACTGGAGGACACCACGCCCTCGGTGAAGTAGAACCAACCCTCGACCACGCAGGCCAGCTCGAACACGGCCTGCCCGATGGTGGTGGCCGCCCCGACGTGGGCATTGGAAAGCTCGCCGTCGGCCAGCCACACCTTCCCGTCGGCCGCCTCGCTGACCACATGGAGCTCGCCGGTCTGCTTGGTCGAAGCCAACATCGACAGGACGTCGGACAGGGAGAAGGAGGCCAGCGAACCCACTAGGGATGCCGCCGGCGCCTCCTCGGAGGAAACGTGCTCGAACATGTTGGGTTCCTTCCCCTCTGCACTCGGTTCCGACCAGGGTGTCGGGTCCGCCATCGCCACCACCTCACCCTCGGACCCCGATGGTCCGACGGTGGGTTCGTTCGGGTGGCCAAAATCCCCGTCGATCATGCTCCCCTGCTCGTCCATGGGTGATCCTTCCGAGGACCGGCGTTTCCAAGCCATCTCCGCGCGTCCTTCGCTCGCGACACCTGCCTGCTCATAGTAACCGCTTGGAGTGAACAACTCAACACTTTACGTGACCTTTTTGCGACCCCGGACTCTCGCTGGCGGCGCCCGCCTCGATGCCCTCGGGCGGAGCCTGGCGGAACGGTGGTCAGAGCCGTCACAGGGTCGGCGCCTCGACCCGGTCCACCCAGCAGGCCATGATCGGATGATGTCCGAACCCCCACCCCTCGGCCCGTTCTCGTCCTACGACGACTTCGAGCACCTCCGTTTCGAGCGACCCCGGCCCGGCGTGCTGCTCATCACCATCGATCGCCCCGACGTCCTCAACGCGGCCAACGAACGGCTCCACCGGGAGTTCTCGGCGGTCTGGCCGGTGGTTGACGGGGACCAGTCGGTGGCGGCATCGGTCATCACCGGGGCCGGACGGGCCTTCTCCGCCGGCGGGGACCTGGCCATGGTGGAGCGCATGACCACCGATCACGGCGCCGTGGTCGAACAGTGGCGGGACGCCAAGGCGGTGGTCGATGCCATGCTGGCCTCGGCCAAACCCATCATCTCCGCCATCAACGGTGTGGCCGTCGGTGCCGGGTTGGCCGTGGCCCTGCTGGCCGATGTGAGCATCATCGGCCAGTCGGCCCGGCTGTCGGACGGCCACACCCGGTTGGGCGTGGCCGCCGGCGATCACGCGGCAATCCTGTGGCCTCTCCTGTGTGGCATGGCCAAAGCCAAGTACTACCTGATGACAGCGGAGTTCGTCGACGGGACTGAAGCCGAGCGGATCGGGCTGGTCACCCGCTGCGTACCCGACGGAGAGGTGGTGGACGAGGCCCTGGCCGTCGCCGAGCGCCTGGCTCAGGGGAGCCGCACGGCCATCCAGTGGACCAAGCGGGTGCTCAATCAGTGGATGGTCAGCAACGCCCCGGTGTTCGGGGAGTCCCTGGCCCTCGAGATGCTGGGCTTCCTCGGTCCCGACGCCCAGGAGGGACTCGCCGCCGTGAAGGAGCACCGCTCACCTGACTTCCCATCGGCCCGTCCCGCCCCGTAGTGCCCACTTCAGCGGCGAGCCCGGAGGGGCGGCCGAGGAGGCGGTGGCCTCAGGACACCGTCACCAGGGTGCCGATGGGGGTGAGGGGATAGACCACAGCGGCGTTGGCCGGCGGCATCTCCACACAGCCGTCGCTCTGCGGGTACCCGTAGCCGCCCCGCACGAAGCCGTGGAGGGCGTCGCCCCCGTTGAAGTAGCTCACCCAAGGGATGCCTGGGTCCACGTACTTCGATCCGTCGGGGTTGGTGCCCGACATGGTGGTCACCTTGTAACGCAGGTAGACCGGGAAGGTGCCCGACGCGGTGGGAGCGCCAGGAACGCCGGTGTTGGCCCGGGTGGAGTAGACCGGGGTTCCGTTGCTGTAGACCGTGGTCGTCTCGGGCAGCGACTTCGACACGTACACGTAGTTGTACGGGGAAGCGTCCACCGTCCCGCCAGCGGCGTCGCTCAGCAACTGTTGCCAGACGCCCGGGCCGGCCACGCCGTCGGACTTCATGTTGTGCACGGACTCGAAGGCCATCACCGCGCCCTTGGTGATCTCGTTGGGGGTGCCGACCGTCCAGAGGCTCACCAACGATGCCGGCTCGGTCCCTCGCCAATCGAACGTGCCCTCCTGGGCCTGGGCCGCCTCCTGGGGTGCACTCAGCGGTCGGGCCGGGATGAAGCTCACGGGCAGGTAGCCGAGCTGGGCCAGCAGCTGCTGCAGGCGGAGCGTACTCCCGGGGGCGGTGCTGAAGGTGGTGGTGGTGGACTGGGCCAAGACCTTGCCGCTGGCACTGGTCACTCCTCCGGCTCCCCCGGGGATGGTGACGGTCTCGGTGGTGGCGGGCACGAACGGCGCCGAGGCCACGAAGGTCAGAGTGTCCTGGGTGACCTGACGCCACGCCCCGGCGACGGCCGGGGCCAGGGACGGCGTGGGGGATGTCGGATTGAGAGGGGCCGAGAACTGGACCGAAATGGTGGCGTCGGTGGGGACGTCCGTCGCTCCCTGCGCCGGGATGACCGTGGCCACCGAGAACGGCCCCTGGTGGACCGACGCCTCCACGCCCTGGACCGCCGTGGAGGTGGGCGAGGCGTCAGCTCGCGGGGAGGGGCTGTGCATGGCGTAGGCGGCCACGGCCACAGCGACCAGAACCACGGCCACGGCAGCCGTAACGAGAGGCAGCACCTTCCGGCCCGAGGGGGCGCGTGGCGTCTCTGTGGACTTCGAATGTGCGTGCGGGGCCGGCATGGATCTCCTTCGGTGAACCAATTCTACCAGCCCAACGGTCGATTACGGGCCCAACAGGCCGATCGATCCGCCTTCTCGGACCCGTCGGGCTCAGGCGGTGGCCGCTCCGGCGGACGAGGAGTCGATCCGATCCCGGATGGCCGCCTCGACGTCGGCGATGCGTTGCAGATCGGTCAACTTGGATCCGTCGGGACTCCGGACGTAAAAGGCGTCCACCACCGCCGATCCGAACGTCGAGACCTTGGCCGAGATGACGTCCAGGTCGCAGTCCACCAGGGCCTGGGTGATCCGGTGGAGTTGCCCCACCACGTCCTCGGCCCGCACCTCCACCACGGTGGCCGTGGCCGACGCGTTGTTGTCCACGCTGACCTGGGTGGACACCAGATGCGGCGTCATGATCCGACGTTCGTTGCGGTACGTGCGCGCCCGCTCGGTCAACCGGCGCTCGATGGGAAGGGTGCCGTCCATCACGGCGGCGAGGTCGTCGGCCAGACGGGCGGCGCCCGGCCACCGGCCGCGCGACGGCTCGACGCTGAACATCTCCACAGCTACCCCGTCCTCGCCCGCCACCACGGCGGAGCGGACGCTGAGCCCGTGCAGGGCCAGGACCCCGGTCACCTCGGCGAAGAGACCGGACCGGTCCGAGGCCACCACGGTGACGGTGGGGTCGTCGATGGACAGGGCCGGGACACCATGTTCCCGTACCGTGTCCATGATCACGCGCAGCTCGTCGGTGATCCACGGCGTCGGGGGAGCCGCTGGTTCGCCGGCCAACAGGCGGCCGGTTCGCTCGACCAGGTCGGCCACCAAGCCGGCCTTCCACGGCCCCCAGGCCGACGAGCCCGTGGCCAGGCTGTCGGCCTCGACCAATGCCGCCAGTAGCTCGAGCGTGGCGCGGCTCCCGACCTCGTCGGCCACCCGTTGGGCCGTGGCCGGGTCGTCGAGGTCCCGACGCGTGGCGGTGTCGGGGAGGAGCAGGTGCAGCCGCACCATGGTCACCAGTGTGTCGACGTCGTCGGGAGGCAGCCCCAACCGGGCTCCGATGGTGGCCACTACGCCCATGCCCACCTCGGTGTGATCACCAGGGAAGCCCTTGCCGATGTCGTGAAGCAGCGTACCGAGCAGGAGGAGGTCGGTCCGCGTCACCCGATGGGCCAGGAGGGCGGCGTTGGCGGTGGCTTCGAGGAGGTGACGGTCCACGGTGAACCGGTGGTAGGGGTTGCGTTGGGGTTTGTTGCGGACGGCGGCCCATTCGGGCAGATACCGCTCCAGGAGATGACGCTGGTCCAGAGCTTCGAGGGCGTCGATGGCCGCGGGCCCGGTGGCCAGCACCCGGACAAGCAGGGCCCGGAGGTCCTCGTCCCAGGGCTCCGCTGGGCGGGGCGCCTTGCGGCCCAGCAGGTTGAGGGCGTCGCGGGCGATGGGGAGGTTCTTCTCCGCGGCCACCGCGGCCAGGCGGATGGAGAGCGACGGATCTCCCGCCACGTTGGCCGCCTTGGTCAGGACGACCTCGTCGTCCGTGACCCCGATGCCGGGATCACCGGAGAACTCGGTGACCGGCAGCTCCCTGTCACCGGCACCCCGCCCCCCCGACCTCCGGCGGGCACGCTCCGATTTCCGCGACCGCTGCCAGGCGCCGCGCCGCCTCCAGGCATCGTCACCTTCCCAGGTCACGGTGCGACCGGCAGTGGCCACCGCTCGCATCAGGGCGTCGGAATCCGCGAGTCCCAGGGCCTGGGCCACCTGGTCCTGCTCCTGGAGGAGCAGCTTGTTCTGCTCGCGTCCGGCCCGGCGGTGGAGCTCCACCCGGGACGACGTCAGCACGGCCCGGGCCGTGTCGATGGCCACCGTGTCGACGTAGTCGGCCAAGGCCGGCACGGCCAGCATCAAGGCGGCCAGGGCGGCGATGTCCCGGAGTCCCCCGTGGGACTCCTTCAGATCGGGCTCCAGGAGGAAGCCGACATCACCGTTGGACCGGTGGCGCTCGGCCACCAGATCCACCAGGACGCTGAGCCAGGGCGGCTTCTGCTTGACCCACCGTTCACGGGCGCCCTCGAGGACCGGCTCGGCCACCTTCGGGTCGCCGCACACCACCCGGGCATCCAGGAGCCCGAGGGCCACCCGCAGGTCCTCGGCGGCGACCTCCAGGGCGTCGCTGGGCCGACGCACGCTGTGGTCCAGGGTGATGCCCTCGTCCCACACCGGGTACCAGATCCTGTCGGCCGTGGCGGACAGATTGCGTCGGCCCTTGTGCAGGAGCACCACGTCAAGATCGCTGAACGGGCACAGTTCGGACCGGCCGTATCCTCCCACGGCCACGAGGGCCAGACCCCGGCTGTCGCCCTCGGTGGCCCGGTCGAACAGCTCGGTGAGCCACTCGTCGGCGGAGGCCGCGTAGGCGTGGCAGAACTCGTCCCCTTGCAGGTCGATCCGCTCGATGAGCGTCTGGCGTCGGGCACGCAGGGACACGGCCGGACCGTACCACCAGGGCACTGCGTCGCGGCCCATTGTGGGTCAGCGTGGCGGCGGCGGAGGTGACGAATGATGGACCGGGCAGCCCGTTACGCTAGGGACATGGCCGAAGAGGAACGGACCGGGCTCAGCCTGTTCGACGGAGTGCTCATCGTGGGCGGCGGGATCATCGCCGTCATCGTGGCGTTCGCCGTGCTCAGCTTCGTGGCTGGCGTCATCTGGTTCATCGTGAAGCTGGTCGTGGTGGTGGCTCTGGTGGCCCTGGTGGCCAAGCTGCTCTTCGGCCGCCACCGCTGACCGGCGGCCGCCCCCCGGGTCAGCCGATCATCGACTCGAACAGTTCGATGTGCTCGGCCACCATGCGATTGGTCGAGAAGTAGCCCTCGACGGCCAGGCGGCAGTCGCTGCGTTGCAGCCGGTCGAGTCGGCCGACGGCCTCGACCATGGCATCGTCGTCCTCGCAGATGAATCCGGTGCGGCCCTCGTCCACGACCTCGGGCGCTGCTCCTTCCGGAAAGGCCAGGACGGGCGTGCCACAGGCCATGGCCTCGATCATCACCATGCCGAAGGGCTCGTTCCAGCGGATGGGGAACAGGAGGGCCGAGGCTCCGGCCAACAGTTCGAGCTTGCGCTCGTGGGACACCTCGCCCAGATAGCGGGCGTCCGGTCCGAGTAGGGGCTCCACCTCCTCGGTGAAGTAGCGCATCTCCCAGGGCTCGCGCATCTTGGCCGCCATCATGATGCGGATGCCGGCTTTCCGGGCGATCCGGATGGCCCGGTGGGCGCCCTTGTCGGCCGCCATGCGACCGAGGAACACGACATAGGGTCCGTCGTCGTCGCCCTTGCCGTCGCCCACCGGGAAGTGGGTGGCGTCGACGCCGTGGTGGATGACCCGGGCGATGGGAATGTCCGGTGCCGCCCGTCGCTGAGCATGGGAGATGGCCACGATGGGCACCCGGTCGGCGTTGGCCCGGTAGATGTCGGTGAGCTCCTCGTTGAACGGCCCGTGGATGGTGGTGGCCACCGGTAGGCCCGGATAGTGCTCGGCATGGAACGGGCCCATCATGGTGTGGTCGTGCACCACGTCACAGTCCTTCACGGCCTCGTAGGCATGGATGACGTGCCGGATCTCGGGCACGGCGCTCCCGATGCGGGTTCCCTCGGCCGCCGGGAGGACCCACTGGCGGGGCACCGGGCAGGTCGAGTCACCCGTGGCGAACAGGAGCACGTCGTGGCCGGCGTCCTGCAGGCCCCGGGCCAGCTGATCGACCACCAGTTCGATCCCCCCGTACAGGAGGGGGGGGATTGGAGTCCAGGGTGGGGCGATCATTCCTATCCGCATGAAGAGATTCAAGCATCCCGGCGGGGGCGATAGGATCGCCGGACGCCACGGCGGCGTGGCCGAGTGGTTTAGGCAGGGGCCTGCAAAGCCCCCTACGGCGGTTCGATTCCGCCCGCCGCCTCCAGTACGTCGTCTCCTGCGACCCCGGGATCAGCCCGGCGGGGAGGCGTAGTCCCACACCAGCCGCGAGTCCTCCGACCCATCGAGCAATCGGTTGGCCGGGACGTCCTTGTCGATATGGCCGATCAATCCCCGGTACACGCCGAATCCCACCAGCTCCTGCAGTCGGCGCGGGAACTGGCGCACGGTGTCGAGAGGCAGTCCGAGCTGCTGGTTCTCCTGTTGGCGGAGGTAGCCGGCGCAGTAGTTCATGGCGATTCCCACCCGACGCTCCGACGTGGCGTTGGCCCCCCCGCCGTGCCACAGGCTGCCGTGCCACACGAGGACGCTGCCCCGTGTCATGACGGCAGGGACAGAGTCGTAGTGACGGGACAGGTCGGGTGACCGGGCTGCGGTGTGCGTTCCGGGGATGATGCGGGTGGCCCCGTTTTCCTCGGTGAAGTCGGTGAGTGCCCACATGGTGTTGCACACCGTGGGTGGATGGGGCTTGGGGAGAGGGATGACCTGATCGTCGGCGTGGATGGGCTGTGGGGTCTCGCCCGGACCTATGGCGATGGAGGAGAGCGACGACACCAGCAGGCCGGGATCAAGCAGCCGTTCGCAGATGGGAAGGATCTCGGGGTGGACGGGAATCTGCTCGAAGTGTGACCCGTGGGCCAAGAGGTTGTAGATGCGGGTGGTGCGCACCCCTTCGAAGGTGTTCCGTGCCGGCACTACACCTAGGTCCCGCTCCAGGCGCAGCAGGTCGTCGTGGAGGGCTTCGATCAGAGCGAGGTCGATGGCATCCTCGACGATGGTGTACCCATCGCGTTCGACCTTCAGGGCGTGGGCATCGGCTCGGGCATCGACGGCTGTCGTCATGGCATCCCCCTTCACCAGTTCGTCAGATCCCGAGCCTATGGTGCTGGGGTGCCGAGGAAGAACCGGAGTCGACGCCCGGACAATTTCTATGAACTGTTGACCTGCGGTTGGAAGGGCCATGCCCTGGTGGGCACTGACGTTGCCCACATCGGCCCCGACGATGCGCTGTTGGTCAGGGAGGGGGCCGGGACTCGATGGTATCGATGCCTCCGCTGTGACGCCTGGATCCCCGACGAACCGCCGGCGGAACCCTCTCGGGACCGGATGCCGGACCGCGACGAAATCGAGATCCCGGCCCGGGGTCCGATGCTCCGTGACAGGTACGTACTGCGACTGATCGCCCTCGACCGGGCCATCCATGTGATCGTCCTGACCGCACTGGCCATCATCCTCTACACCTTCGCCCGACACGACGCCACGCTGCATCGCGACTACGTCAACATCATGAGCGATCTCTCGGGCACGACACCGGGGGAGTCCCAGGTCCGGGGCGTCCTGGGCTACCTCGGTCGGGCCTTCAAGTACTCACCGGCCCGACTGATCCAACTGGGCCTGCTGGTCACGGCGTACGCCGCGCTGGAGGCAACCGAGATGGTGGGACTGTGGATGTCCAAGCGCTGGGCCGAGTACCTCACGCTGGTGGCCACCGTGGCGCTCATCCCCCTCGAGATCTACGAACTGACCCTCAGCGTCAGTGTCTTCAAGATCATCACACTGGTCATCAACGTGGCCATCGCCGTCTACCTGCTCTTCGCCAAGCGGCTCTTCGGACTGCGGGGCGGTGGTCAGGTCCAGCTGGAGCGCCATCGTCAGTTCGGAGGTTGGGCGGCGATCGAACGAACCAGTCCGCCTGTGACCTCCTCCGTTCCGTAGGGCGGGGGCCGCCGCTGGTCGTGCGGGCCGGCTTCTGGGTCAAGTCGTCACAAGGGCTGGAGGAGGGTCTGGTGAGGCGGCAGTGGTATCGTCACGCCCCGAGGGCCGTTGGCGCAGTTGGTAGCGCACTTGCATGACACGCAAGGGGTCGTGGGTTCAAGTCCCGCACGGCCCACCAGTAAATGCCCAGTTCAGGACCGTGACTCTTGAACAAGCGGGTCCCCCGAGAGGCCAAACATGGGCCGATGGTCCCGGCCAGTGTCGGCAACGCCAGAGGGGTGGGTTTGCCACCCGCGGATCGATCTCGCCACAGGGACAACGAGGACTCACGGCGGCACTTCCGGTGTCCTGGCGGTGATGGCGTAGTTCACCCGAAGGGGGCATCTATCCTCACCGCGGGATCGGTACTGCAGAGTTGGCGGACGGCCGAGGAGCCGTTACCGCCCATCGTGTCTGGTTGCTTGAAGTGTGTAGGTCACAGGCAGGCGGGCTGGATGGCTACGAAGTCGATACTCCCCCCGGCCAACGTCCTCCATCATGTCGTCAAGCGGTCGGCCCGGAGCCGTGTCGTGCTCTTCGATGGCCGTCAAATCCATTCCCGCATCCATGAGGGCGGTGATTACTTCTGCGAGTCCATGGTTGAAGTGGACGATGTCCGGGGAACTCAATGGCTCGTCATGAGCGACATAGCTCTGTGCCTCTGAGAAATGAGTGCCCTCCGATTCGAAATAGGGATACTCGATGACCAGCAGCTGGTCGGATCGGGGGTCGCCGAGTGACCACAGAACAGGGTGATATTCGCGAATGAAGAGTCGCCCGCCCGGTCGCAGGAGAGCAGCGACTACCTCAGCCCACCGTCGGATATCGGGTAGCCAACCCAACGAACCGATCCCTGTATAAACGAGATCAAACCTTCCCGCGCCCAGCGCGTCGACCGCGTCGTAGAGCTCGCTCTCTACGTAGTCGATCCGAGCTCCGCAATCAGCGGCCAACCGAGTAGCTGCATCCAGTGCTGGCCGAGAGAAGTCGAGTCCGGCCACACTTCTTGCTCCCAAGCGGAATAGCGAGAGCGTGTCGGTTCCGATGTGGCACTGCAAATGCACCACATCGAGGTCGGCAATGCTCCCCAGCCGAGGTAGGTCGAACGCCACGACGTGCGAAAGGTGCGCCGGATCATTGCGGAAGCTCTGGAGGTCGTAGGCGCCGAGATGGTGCTTGACCCTGCTATTCCAATTCGCCCGGTTCACCGCGACGTAGTCACTCATCACCCGATGATCTCATCTCAGGACCATGGCTTCTGTCTCTGTTCATGGTGCCCCCGACCACCAAGAGCGGCGCCATCATCGGTCCGGGGTGATTCATACGTCGTCTTGACCCGATGACGCTCTCCAGACGAACTCAAGCTGGACGTTTGTCGGGGATCCCGATACGTGAGCATGGCAGCGCACGTCCAACTGGTGGCCAGGGCCGGCAGGTACGCCCAGGGTGGTCCGCCGATCCCGACGCCGGCCACTGGCCGTAGGGCAGGACAGGCCGGGAGCCGCCTACAGCCCTGGGCACCGGCCTGCAGCACCGCGAGCCGAGGGCACCGGGGTCCGACCGGAGGTTCGGGAGCCCTCGCCGACCGCTGTGGCCAGCCCCACAATGGCCTCAAGTTCGTGGCGGGAATGGTCGATGAGGACCCAATGGCCCTCCTCCGACAGACCATGCCCGAGGACGATGATCCGATCCATCTGCTCAACGGCTATTCGAGGCTGATCGGGTACGAGTACTCGCTCCGGCGTGAGGCCGGCCTCGAGCCCAAAGAAGCCATTCGATGGACGCTGCGACGTGTACTTCCCCCACCCGACGGGCTCCATCCGGCTATCGCCTTGATCGCCGGTTATGAGGTCGAGCGGGGGGTGTGGGAGGAGCAGGCCTCATCGCTGATGCGGACCCTGATCGTCAGCTGCGACAAGTCCTGGCACGCCATTCGCAAGGTCGAAGGTTGGCAACCCGGCACCAGCGGCATGGGCTGGTGACCTGAGTGCTCCCCCCCTGCCACCAGTAGGGCCGGACCGGAGCAGGGAGGCGTCTGGCGGACGGAGGGAGGTCAGGTCCCTGCCCCGATGGTCCGGCAATTCTCCATCGGCACGATCGTGCGCGGACTTGAGGGAATTGTCGGAGTTTTCTCCGATTGGGTATCGGGGCAGGTCAGAAGGGTTGTAGCGGTCAAGATCAGCGAGGAATGGGGAACCGGCTCTCCGGCCAGCCGTGGCCCGATCCGACCCGTTCCGCTACCCCTGGGACCCACACGGGCGTCAGCCGACCGCCATAGGCTCCGTCCCATGTGCGGCCGCATTGCCCTGTACTCCGATACCACGCACCTGGCCCTCCTGCTCGAAGCCGGTATCGACCCCGACCTGGTGGACGGCCTGCTCCCGCGCTGGAACGTGGGACCGACGTCGACCATCCTGGGAGTCGCCCAGGATCCCGAGGGTCGGCGCACCCTGGGACCCTACCGATGGGGCCTGGTGCCGAGCGGGGCCCGGGACCCGGCGGCCATCCGGAACACATTCAACGCCCGGGCCGAGACCGTGGCCACCAAGCCCGTGTTCCGGTCGGCGTTCAGGCGGGGCCGGATCCTGATTCCGGTCGATGCCTTCTACGAGTGGCAGGCCGGGACACCCAAACAGCCCTACGCCTTCACCCGGGCCGACGGGCAGCCGGTGGTGTTCGCCGGGCTCGGCGAGTGGTGGCGAGGTGATGACGGCTCCGACCTGCACACGGCGTCCATCATCACCACCGAGGCCGGGCCGGATATGCCCATGCACGACCGTCAGCCGGTGGTGCTGGAGCGGGACACGTGGAAGCGGTGGCTGGACCGCGAAGTCACGGACCGCCGGAAGCTCGAACCGCTGCTCCGGCCGACCGCCGCGGGGACATTGATTCACTATCCAGTGGGGCGGGCCGTAGGGAACGTGCGAAACGAAGGGCCAGAGCTGATCAAAGAAGTCGCGCTACCTGATTCCGCGCTCCCGACCCTGCCCTGGGGACCGTGACGGCTGTCAGTCGGCTCCCTCGAACGGCGCTCCGTAGCTGAAGACCCCGCCGTCCGCAGCCACCAGCCAATAGCCGCCGCTCATCGGGTCGGTGGCCATACCCACGACAGGAGCGTTGAGGGGCGTGGCCCCGGCCGAGCCCCGGAAAGCAGCGTCCCCGAAGGCGAAGACCCCACCGTCGGAGGCGACGAACCAGTAGCCTCCACCGTCCGGCGCCGCAGTCATGCCGTTGACGGGCCGGTTGAGGACCCTCCCCCCGGTGGACCCGAAGAACGGTGCCCCGAAGGCGAAGATCCCCCCGTCGGAGGCCACCTCCCAATAGCCCCCGGTGGCGTAATCGGGACTGATGCCCACCACCGGCTGATTCAGATGCCGTCCACCCATGGAGCCGTAGAAGGCGGCGTCCCCGAAGGCGAAGACCCCCCCGTCCGAGGCCACCAGCCAGTACCCGTGACCGTCGGCGGTGGGGGCGATGTCGACCACGGGAGCATTCAGGTGCTGGCCACCCATCGATCCGTAGAAGCCGGCATCGCCGAAGGAGAAGATGCCCCCGTCCGCGGCCACCAGCCAGTATCCCTTGCCGTCGGGCGTGGCCACGATGTGGTTGACGGGGGCGTTGAGGTGCTGCCCGGACATAGAGCCGTAGCCCACCGCCGCACCGTGGCTGGAGACCGCCCCCAGCGCGTCGACCAGCCAGTAGCCCTCAGCGTTGGGCGTCGAGGCCATACCGGTCACCGGAGCGGCCAGGCTCGGTGGGTCGAGCGCGGCGGGTGCCACGAACAGCCGTCGGGCCCCACCACAGGAGTAGGAGGTGCACCCGGGCTGCCATGCGGCGTAGTCGATCATCCAGTTTCCGGAGGCGTCAGTGAAGAGTGATCCTCCTCCGGGTCCGGATGCCGCGCTGTCGGAGGACAGGATGGGAGCCGGCTGGTACTGGACGCAGGGACCGGTGGGTCCGTCACAGGTGGCGTAGGTCTCCGAGTAGGACGTCGAGTCCCAGATGCCCGCCGAGAACATGAGGAAGTACGTACCGCCCGAGTACACCATGTCGGGGTTCTCGATGGTGGCCTCGAACGGGAAGTCCACGGAGTCCTGGCCCAGCAGCTGATGGGGCGAGCCCACCAGGGAGAGTCCGTCCGGGCTCAGCTGCTGTGACCACAGCGAGGCCGGCTCGAGCGACCCGCCGTCGTTGGACTTCCAGGTCAGGTAGGCCAGGCCGGTGACCGGGTCCACAAAGGGGCTGGGATCGATCGAGCCTCCGAGCCCGGACTGACACAACAGCGGTGTGGTGGAGTGGTCGGTGAACACGGGGTCGGTCGGGGAGAGGGTGGACGCGGTTGCCACCGAGAGGCAATTCCATCCCGTCCCGGCGGCGTGACCAGCCTGGGAGGCGTCGTAGTACATGAGCCACTGCCCACCCCAGTGGAACACCCCGGGTGAGGTCTGGGTGTCCATCTGCTCCCAGGCCGGGACGACGGGAAGGGCGCTCGAACCGTACGAGTGGCCGGTGTACGACCCCCACCCCGAAAAGGGGGATCCCGAGGTGTCCACCAGGGCCTGGAGATGGTTGCCGAGGACCGTGCCCGTGGTGAAGGCGTAGTAGGTCGAACCGCTGAGAACTACGTCCGGGTCCGGCGCGTCCTGGCCGAAGGCCGGCGCAGACGGGGCCTCGATGCTCATCCCGCCCAGTGACAGTGCGCCGGCGGGGTGGTTGCCACCCACGGCTGCGGTCACCGTGACGGCCACGCAGGTAAGGGTCAGGACCGCCCCAACGAGCGCGACCAGTGACTGCCGAAGGCTACGCGCCGTCCGCCGTTCCGACCTGTAGTGACACCCGCAGCCCGGTCGAACCATCGGAGGGTTCATCGGCAGCTTCGGGTCTCAGCCCAAGGGGCAACCGTGAGGCATCCGACCGTCGGCCGGTGCCCGACCGCCGGTCCACAGATACGGTGCTCCCGGTCATCGGTGGCCGGCCGAATGGACCGATACTGTGGGACAGCGGACTGTCGAACTTCGACCGTCAGGAAGAGCGGCTCCCGCGCGGCAACGATCACGGCAAACGCGCCGGGAAGGAGGGCCATGGCCATGTCGGGGGAGCGGTTCGAGTTCGAGGGCGTCAACCATCTTGCCCTGGTCTGTCGGGACATGGCAAGGACCGTCGAGTTCTACACCACCGTCCTCGGGATGCCTCTGGTGAAGACCATCGAGTTGCCGGCCGGGATGGGTCAACACTTCTTCTTCGACTGCGGTGGAGGCGACACCTTGGCCTTCTTCTGGTTCCCGGACGCCCCCGAACCGGTGCCGGGAGTCACTGCTCCAGTCGGCCGCCCCGATCAGGGCAGCCTGACCAGTGCCATCGGCTCTATGAACCACGTGGCGTTCTCCGTCCCCCCCGAACGGATCGACGAGTACCGCGAGCGTCTGGTGGCGGCCGGGATCAGCTGCACCGAGGTGGCCAACCACGATGACAGTGAGTGGGGTATCGCCGAGCAGGTCCACCCCGGAGTCTTCGTCCGGTCGGTGTACTTCCAGGACCCGGACGGGTTTCTCTTGGAGTTGGCCTGCTGGACACGATCGCTGCGGGCCGACGACGTGCGCCACGCGCCCGCCCGGGCCGTCGACCGGGCGTCCCGCTGAGTCGATGGCGCCCCGACTGCGTCAGGTCCCGCGAGCCGAGGCCTCGGCTCCCATCGTCACCATGATGTACGACCACCTCTTCGCCGGGCGCGATCCGGTGGTCGACCCCGGGACAGCAGGAGGCACCCGTGGCGACTGGTGGACGGTGTTCGCCCTGGTCCCCGACGTGTTGGAGCATGCCGTCCAGGGGTTCGCCCTCTATCAGAGCGCCCGCCGCCGGCTGGATCCCCGCCACCGCGAGCTGTCCCAGGCCCGCGTCGGTTGGGCCGCCGGTAGCCAGTTCGTCTTCTCCCAGCACTGCAAAGCCCTCCGTGAACTGGGCGCTGAGGAGGAGGTGATCCGGGCCATCCCCTCCTGGTCTGCCGCCGAGTGTTTCGACCGGGCCGAGCGGCTGGTCCTGGCCTACACCGACTGCCTGGTGTACGACCGAGGGCGGGTGCCCGACGGTCTGTTCGAGGCACTGCGGTCCGAGCTGGACGACGAAGAGATCCTCGAACTGACCTACATCGCCTCCCTGTACCTGCAGCACGCGGTGATGTCGCGGGCGCTGCGAACGGAGTTCGACGATGTCCCGGAGTCGGTGGTCGAGGTGCGGGAACTCGTCGGCTCCGGGGGGGAGGACGTGACGGGCCCGAGCGGAGGGGAGTCGACATGATCGACTCGGAGCGGCCGGTCCTGGTGCGGCGCCCGGAGGACCTGAACGGTGCATGGCTCACCACCGTGCTGGGCGGCACCGACCTCCTCGAGGAGGGGTCCTCCATCGATCGGTTCCGGGTGGACCCGGTGGGCACGGGTCAGATGGGGGACACGGTGCGCGTGCTGTACCGGACCGGAGAGGGGACCCCGGAGCAGTCGGTGGTGGCCAAGTTCGCCTCGGCTGACGAGCAGAGCCGGTCCACCGGTCTCCTGACGCGGGCCTATGAGATCGAGGTGGGCTTCTACGGTGACGTGGCCGGACGGATCCGGACCCGCATGCCTCGCTGCTACCACCGTCAGTGCGACCCGCAAACCGGATGGTTCGTCCTCCTCTTGGAGGACCTGGCCGATGCCGTGCAAGGCGAGCAGCTGGCCGGCTGCGGCGTCGACGCCGCCACGGCCGCCCTGGGGGAGCTGGCCGCATTACACGGGGCCACGTGGGGTCAGGGCGACCTGGCCCGTCTGGACTGGCTGGACCGGGGGGGCGCGGAGTCCGACGAGTTTCTCGAGGGTGTGGTCACCTCGGTGTGGCCCGGATTCGTGGAGCGCTACGGCGAATTCCTCGACGACGACCACCTGGGCGTCTGCGACCGGTTTATCGGCGTGCTGGGGCCGTGGTTGGCCCAACGCCCGCCGGCCACCACGGTGACCCACGGCGACTTCCGCCTCGACAATCTCCTGTTCCGCCCGGGGGACGTGCGGCCCTTCGTCGTCGACTGGCAGACCGCGGCCTGGGGTTCGGCGGCCTCGGACGTGGCCTACTTCATTGGGGGGAGCCTGACGGTGGAGAATCGTCGCCGCCATGAGCGAGACCTACTGGACAGCTACCACCGCGCGCTGGTGTCCGAGGGGGTGGTGGGCTTCGGCCGGGACCGACTCGACGACGAGTACCGCCGGATGTGCTTCGCCGGGTTGGTCATGTCGATCGGAGCCTCCATGTTGGTCCAGCGGACCGAGCGGGGCGACCAGATGTTCATCACCAGCGTGGCCCGCTATGCCCAGCAGGCCATCGACCTCGGGGCCGAGACCACCTTGCCCCGGAGGGCGGCACGGTGACCGGTCCCGGCGAGGCGGACGTGACGGGAGATGGCCACGCCGTCGATCCCTCCGACGAGCAGCGCCACCCACCCGGGCCCGAGCAACTGTGGAATGAGTCCTACTACCTGGACTTCGTGGCCGACGACGGCCGGATCGCCGGCTACGCCCGCATCGGGCTCTATCCCAACCTCGGGGTGACGTGGTGGACCACCATGCTGGTGGGGGAGGACCGGCCCGTGGTGTCGTCGGTGGCCTACGACCTCCCCGTGGCTGGGGGAAGCGGACTGATCATCGACGCCGGCGGTGTGGCCATGAGCGGTGTGGTGGACCACCCCCTGGAGGCCATGAGTCTCCGCGGGACGGCGCCCGGCCGTCGGCTCGACCGTCCCGAGGACGTCTACCGGGGATCGAGGGGCACGCCGACCACCGTCGCCCTGGACCTGACCTGGACCACGGACGGGGCTCCCTACCACTACGACCTCACCACCCGCTACGAGGTGCCCTGCCTGGTCCGGGGGGAGATCGTCATCGGCGACGAACGGCTCACGGTAGACGGGCAGGGCCAGCGCGACCACTCGTGGGGCGAACGCGACTGGTGGGCATTCGGCTGGTGCTGGGCCGCTGCCCGACTGGACGACGGGACGAGGGTCCACCTGGCCGACATCCGCATCCCCGGCCAATCGCTGGCCTTCGGCTATCTCCAGACACGGGAGTCTTCGGGCACCACGGTCCACGTCGTCTCCTCGCTCGACGTCACCGAGGACCTCGGCCCCCACGGCCTGCCGACAGCGGCAAGGGCGAGGGTGGAGCCGGGCGGCCTGGACCTCCGCATCGAGCCCCTGGCCTTCGGCCCTGTGGTCCTGACGGCCCCGGACGGGCGGGTCAGTCGGTTCCCCCGGGCGGTGGCCCGGTTCGTGGCGGCCGACGGACGGTCCGGCCTGGGGTGGATCGAATGGAACCAGCCCCAGGGCTCGGAGAACTCCTGGGGGTCGGACGGGGCACGGTAGCGTCGGAGGGTGCGCCTCTCGCTGACCCCCTCGGGTGACCGGGCCGACTACTCCTTCGTCCATACGATCCGGACCCGGTTCGCCGAGACCGATGCCATGGGGGTCATCCACCACGGGGCCTACGTGACCTATCTCGAGGAGGCCCGGGTGGCGTGGCTCCGGCATCGGGGCCACCCCTATGACGAGGTACGGGCCGATGGCATCGACCTGGCCGTGGTGGAGCTCTATGTGCGCTACCGACGGGCCCTCCGCTTCGACGAGGCGGTGGATGTGTACGTGATGCTGGGCCATCTCACCCGCACCACGTTCCAGGTGGGGTACCTCCTGACCGTGGACGGTGAGACCCGGGCCAGCGCCGTCACCGTCCACGGGGCCGTCGATGCCGAGGGGCACGGTCGTCGTTTGCCACGCTGGTTGGCGGAGCTGGTCGACCCGCTCCGGTGAGCGTCCCCGACAGCTGGCCGGAACGGTTCCGCCGCTTCTTCCGTTCGGATATCGCCGGAAGCTGGGTGCTGGTGTTGGCGGTGGGTGTGGCCCTGCTGTGGGCCAACAGCCCCTGGGGCTCGACCTACGCCACCGTGTGGGACCACCCGGTCCACATCGGCGGCTCCGTCTTTGCCGAGTTCACCACCGTGCAGTCTTGGGTGAACGGCGGGTTGATGGCCGTGTTCTTCTTCGTGGTGGGCCTGGAGATCGGCCGGGAGCACCGCACCGGCGAGCTGGGTCACCTGCGGACCGCGGTGGTGCCGGTGGTCGGTGCGGCGGGGGGTATGGCCGGTGCCGGACTGGTCTATGTCCTGTTCAACCACGGCGGCTCGGGCTCGTCCGGCTGGGGCATCCCCATGGCCACCGACATCGCCTTCGCCCTCGGAGCCCTGGCCCTCCTCGGCCGGCGGGTGCCGCCCGGGCTCCGTCTCCTGCTCCTGACCCTGGCCGTGGCCGACGACGTGGGCTCGGTGCTGGTCCTGGCCATCTTCTATTCCGTGCGCACCCGGCCCTCCGCCCTCATCGGAGCCCTGGTGGTCGTGGCGGCCATGGTGGCGTCCCGGCGGCGGCCGCGGAGCGGGGTCTGGGCCGTCCTGGCCGGTGGCATCGCCGTCTGGATCCTGTTGGCCGCCGGCGGCGTCGAGCCGGCCCTGGCCGGCGTGGTGGTGGGCGTCCTGGTGCCGAGCTCCCTGGCCGGCAGTGCTCGCAATCCGGCCGAGATCCTGGAGCACCGTGTGGCCCCGGTCTCGGCGTTCATCGTCCTCCCTCTGTTCGCCCTGGCCAACGCCGGCATCGTGTTCCACATGGGGATGCTGTCGCCTCCCGGGGCCACCTCGGTCTTCTTCGGGATCGCCGTGGCCCGGGTGGTGGGCAAACTGGTGGGGATCACCCTGGCCTGTTACGTCGTGGTGCGACTGGGACTGGGGCGCCTGCCTGACGGGGTGCGGTGGAGTCACGTGGCCGGAGGCGCCGCCGTGGCCGGCATCGGATTCACGGTGCCGCTGCTCATCGCCGAGCAGGCCTTCACCGCTGATCCACCCCTGGTCACCGCCTCCGAGCTGGGTCTCCTGGTGGGCTCGGTGGTGGCCTTCGGCGTGGGGGCGTTGCTGCTGATGGCGGTGGGTCGGCGCCTGGACCGGTCGGACGCCGAAGGCGCCCGGGTCCGGCCCGATGGTGGCGACGACACCCACATCCCCTGGTGA
This sequence comes from uncultured Acidimicrobiaceae bacterium, assembly GCA_963737625.1. GTDB lineage: Bacteria > Actinomycetota > Acidimicrobiia > Acidimicrobiales > RAAP-2 > Bog-756. Next base: position 1,602,849 of record CAVTTK010000002.1, on the reverse strand, counting down.
CCGAGCCGTAGCCGGCCCCGTATGCTGCACCTACATCACCCAGCACCGCTGCCCCCAGGAACGAGGACATCACCATGGCCATTGCCGTCGGCGACACCATCCCCGATATCGACGTGATGACGTTCGGCCCCGAGGGACCGAGACACGTCCAGACCGGCCAGGTCCTGGGATCGGGCAAGGTGGTGCTGTTCGGCGTGCCCGGTGCCTTCACCCCCACCTGTTCGGACTACCACCTGCCCAGCTATGTCATCCGCTACGACGACCTCAAGGCCAAGGGCGTGGACACCGTGGCGTGCATCTCGGTCAACGACCCCTTCGTCATGGACGCCTGGGGCCGGGACCAGCAGGTCGGTGACTCGGTCACGATGCTGGCTGACGGCAACGGGGCGTTCACCTCGGCCGTCGGCCTGGAGATGGACGGGCGGGCGTTCGGGCTCGGTACCCGATCGCAGCGCTACGCCATGGTCCTGGAGGACGGCGTGGTGACCGTCCTCAACGTGGAGCCCGGTGCCGGCCTCAGCGTGAGCGCCGCCGACGCCATCCTGGAGACACTCTGAGCGGCTGGACCGGGTGCTGCGGGGCGCCCGCCTCGCCACTACCGTCGGTGTCGTGGAACTGATCGAGGCCCTTCGGAGCACCGGTGCGGTGCGCGACTTCCTGGACACTCCGGTGCCCGACGCCACCGTCCACCGGCTGCTGGACACCGCCCGCTTCGCCCCCAACGGAGGGAACCGTCAGGCCTGGCGGGTCGTGGTGGTGAAGGACCCGGTGCTCCGACGGGGCCTCCGGGACCTGTACTTGCCCGCCTGGTACCAGTATCTGGCCCAAACGGCGGTCGGGCTGACCCCCTGGGCGGTGGTCACCGACCGTGAGCTCGAGCACCGGACCATCCTCGACGTGCCCGACGCCGCACCGGGTGCAGAGGACGGTCCCGGGGGCTTCGCCGAGCACCTCGACCGGGTTCCGGTGATGCTGGTGCTGCTGGCCGATCTGGCCCGGTTGGCCACCGTCGACCGTGACTGCGGCCACTACACGATGGTCGGCGGGGCGTCGATCTACCCGTTCGCCTGGAGCGTCCTGTTGGCCGCCCGGGCCGAGGGCTTGGCCGGGGTCATGACCACCATGGTGGTGCGGGAGGAGAACGCCGTCCGGGCGCTCCTCGGAGTCCCCGACACCGTCTCGGTGGTGGGCCTGCTCGCCCTCGGCGTGCCGGTCAAACAGCCAACCAAGTTGCGCCGGGAGCCGGTCGAGTCGTTCGCCACCGTCGACCGATTCGACGGCGCGCCACTGGCCCCCGATGGGTCGGCCCGACCGGCGGACAGCGACGGCGCCCGTCCGTGAAGGTCCGCGTCGGAGTGGGGATGGGCGTGGCCCAGGACGGCGGGCACCCGTCCTTGGCCCGGCTGGTCGACGACCTCGACGATCTCGGGTTCGACTCGTTGTGGCTGCCCGAGGTACTGACCGCGCCGACGTTCGACCCGCTGGTGGCCCTGGCCTACGCCGCCGCCCACAATCCCCACCTCAAGCTGGGCACCACCATGCTGCTGCCCGGTCGCAACCCGGTCCGGCTGGCCAAGGAGCTGGCGACGCTCGATGTGCTGTCCGAGGGCCGCCTCCTCACCACCTTCGTCCCCGGTCTCCCCCGACAGCCCGAGACCGGTGCCACCGGGGTGGGCGGCCGGGACAAGGCCACCCTGATGGACGAGATGCTCCCGCTGCTCCGCAGGCTCTGGGCCGGGGACGCCGTGTCGCACCACGGCATGAGCGCCGACTTCGAGAACGTGACGCTGGCCCCACTCCCCGTCCAGCAGCCCCTGGAGTTCTGGACCGGGGGCATGGTCCCGGCCGCTCTCCGGCGGTGCGGTCGCTTTGCCGACGGTTGGCTGCCCTCATCGTGCACCCCCGAGGAGGTGGCCAAGGCCCGGGTCGTCATCGACGAGGCCGCCGCCGAAGCGGGACGCACCATCAGCCCGGAGCATTTCGGTGTGTCCGTCGCCTATGCCCCCGGGCCCCTGTCCCCGACGATGACCCGGGCCCTGGCGGCCACCCGACGCGGCGTCGATCCGGCCCAGGTGGTGCCGGTAGGCATCGACGGGCTCCGGTCCATGCTCGAGGACTTCGTGGAGGTGGGCTTCTCCAAGTTCGTGGTTCGCCCGCTGGTCCCGCCGGCGTCGTGGCGGGTCGAGCTCGAGGCGTTGGCCACGGGCGTCCTCGACCTCCAGACATGACGAGGAGCCGGCCGCTCGAGTTCGAATTCGTGGCTCACGACGATGCTGAGCTCATGGCCCGCATGAGCGAGATCGAAGCGGGCGGGACGGGATGGATCAATGTGCGGCCGGTGATCGAGGAGGAGCACGAGCCGCCTCCGCCGGGGCCGTTCGCCTTTCTGGGGGGGTCGACCCACCAGGTCCCGACGGTCACCTGGATGCCGGGAAAGCACCTCCCCAACGGGACCACCAAGCCCACGACCGTCGGCATCGAACACGCCGTGGGCCCTCACCTGGCCTGGAAGCTCCCCGACCTCGGCCTCCCCCTCCCGCACGGTTGGCGCATCACGCAGGACCACCCGCGGAGGGGACTGGTGGCCCAGGTTCCGCCGGACTCCGAGCGTCGTGAGGTCATGGACTGGTTGCTTCGGGTGGCCTCGGCGGTCTGCACGGTCCCGGCCACCGGACGATGGGAGGCCTCGGTCCACGTCGGCCTGCCCTAGGGTCAGGTGCGGGCCCCGGGCCGGCGGACAGGACGGGCGGTACGAGAACAAGGAGCGCACCACCATGGTCAAGGAGTTCAAGGAGTTTCTGCTGCGGGGCAACCTGCTCGACCTGGCCGTCGCCGTGGTCATCGGTGCGGCCTTCACCGGAGTCGTCAACTCCTTCGTGAGCAATGTGATCACGCCGATGATCAAGGCCATCTTCGGGGGCAACACCCAATTCAACGAACTGGCCTTCACCATCAACGGCTCCAAGATCACCTACGGGAACTTCCTCGATGCCGTGCTCTCGTTCGTGATCGTGGCCCTGGTGATCTTCTTCCTCGTGATCAAGCCGGTCAACGCCCTGATGAAGCGAATGGGTCGCCTGCCCAGCGAGGAGCCCATGCGTGAGTGCCCGGAGTGCCTGAGCAAGGTGCCCGAGGCGGCCAGCCGGTGCGCCTACTGCACGTCCACACTCACGCCCATGGCCTCAGGCACCGCCAGCTGAGGCAGGCTCACCTCCCGCACGCCGGTCCCCGAGCCGACTCCGGGAGTGCCGCTGGAGGCCATATCCGCCGGCGCCGACCGATCGACCCGGCCCGGGACGGTCCACCACACCGCAGTGGCCACGGCCAGGCCCAGGATGCACAGGGCGGCCACGGTGACAAAGGGAAGCCACGAGGCCAGGGCGAAGGCGGCACCGGCCGCCGCCGCCGACACCGCCGTGCAGGCCGTCTGGCTGGTGGCGAACAGTCCTTGGATCCGACCGACCTCCGACGCCAGCGAGCCCTGGGTGAGGAGGGACTGAACCGCCGGCATGGCCGCGGCGAACCCCAATGCCTCGGTGGCGCCGAGCAGCACGAGTGCCGGGACGTTGTGGATGAACGGGTACGAGGCACACAGGACGGTCGAGGAGCCGATCCCGGCCAGCACCAGCGTGCGCCGGTCCATGTGGTCGGCCAACCACCCACTGGGCTTGGCGGCCAGGACGAAGGGCACGGCGAACAGGGTCCAGGAGATCCCGATCTCGAGCCCGCTGGCCCCCCGGGCCAACAGCAACAGCGTCCAGCAGATGTCGTAGACCCCGCTGGTCAGGCCCAGGGCCGCCCCGCAGATGAGAGCCCCGGTCATCGACCGGTTCACCCGAATCCGCAGCAGGGGGCGCAAGGTCCCGTCCTCCCGGGTGCGGGCGGCCCGGGCCCGGGCCACATCGTCGGACTCGTGGAGGGCGAGGGCGGGAACGCAGGCCCCGATCGACATCAGTCCGGAGGCCAGGAACATGGCCCACATGTAGTGGACGCCGACGATGCTTCCCACCAGAGGACCGACGGCCATGCCGGCCAGTTCGCCGCTGTAGATGGAGGCGAAGGCCCGCCCGCGCCGTTCCACGGCCACCGACCCCGAGATCATGGCCAGGGCCGCCACCGTGGCTGCCCCGGCTCCCACGCCCTGGAGGGCCCGCAGCCCGATGGCCACGGGAGCGGTGATGGGCAGGAGGAAGGAGAAGCTGGCCACGCCGTAGGTGACCAGGCCGGCGATGAGCACCGGACGGCGACCGATGCGGTCGGCCAGGCGTCCGATGGGGTACTGGGACAGCACGCCGGCGGCGAAGAACGAGGCCATGACCACCCCGGCCAGCGCGTCGCTGCCCCCCAGGTGCCGGATATAGACCGGGAGCATGGGCACGATGGCCGTGGCCCCCATCCACTGGAGGAAGACGGTCAGCGTGAGGGTGCTGATCAGCCGGCGCGACTGGTCGGTGGCGGTCGTCGGGCTCATGATGACTTCCGGGCCAGGAGGTCGAGGGACCGGCCGATGGCGGCCCGGCGCTCCGCCGCCGGAGGGGCCAGGCCGAACAGGTCGCACATCCACAGACCGTCACAGGCCAGACGCAGCAGCGGTGGCCATCGTGCGATCCAAACCGTCGTGCTCCAGCCGGTCCTGCCAGCGATCGGCGGCCTCCTGGAGGGGGACCAGCAGGTCGGGCTGGGCCGCCGCCGCGGCGATCAGGGCCGCGCCCAGGCGATCCTCGCGGTCGGGCCGGGTGGCGCTGGGCTCCATGGTGGCCCCGATGTAGGCCCGCGTGAAGCAACCCGGCTCGCCGTCGCCCTCCAGGCGCCGTTCGATGTCCCGGTCGAACTCGTCGATGATCTTGGTGACCATGCCGGCCACCAGCGAGTCACGGGTGGGGAAGTGGTAGAGGATGCCCCCCTTGGACAGCCCCGCTTCGGCCGCCGCGGCGTCCAGCGTGAGTCGGGCCACGCCGTCGCGGAGGACGACCTCCTCGGCGGCGTCGAGGATGCGGGCCTTGGTGTCGGTCCCGGAGCGGGCCGGAGCTCGGCCGGCGACCGGTGCGCTGGTGACCATGGGAAGAAGTATACCGTCCGGACGGTACAGTTGAAGCTCCGCCCGTCACTCCGGCCGGTTGCCCAGATGCCATCCTCCGCAGAAGCCGCACTGGTAGGGGTCGAGGTCGGCGCCCCGCTCGAGGCGTGCCTGGAGTGACGATCGGTTGGCCTCGTCCTGGGTGGAGAAGCGGGTCTTGGGCTGTCCGTCGGCGCGCCAGTGCTCCCGACCGGTACCGCCCGATGACGACGGGCGGGACGGACGCTGACGGTGCTGCTTCCCACCCCGGCGGGCCTTGGTCATGGTCTGGCGGGTGGCTATTCGGTGTAGACGGGGGGACGCTTCTGCTTGAACGCCGCCGTGGCCTCGTCCAGGTTCCCGGTGTGACCGGCCAGCAGTTGGGTCCGGTTCTCCAGGTCCACCGCGGCCCGGAGGCTCCCCACCTCCATGGCCGCCCAGAGGGTGTCCTTGGTCAGGGCCAGGCCGAACGGGCTGAAGGTGCACATGCCCTCGGCCATGGCCACGGCACCCTCGAGGAGTTCGTCGTCGGGCAGGACCCGGGAGACCATGCCGATCCGGGCCGCCTCGTCGGCGCCGAATTTCTTGCCGGTCAGGAGGATCTCGGCGGCGTGGGAGGTCCCGACGGCCCGGTGCAGCAACCAGCTGACCCCGAGTTCGGTGCCGGCCAGGCCGTTGCTGATACCCGCTCCGCAGAATACGGCGGACGCCCCGGCCAGGCGTATGTCGGCGCCGAGGGTGAGGCACATGCCGCCGCCATAGGCCGGCCCCCGGATGGCGGCGATGACCGGTTGGGGCAGGTCGCGGAGAGCCGGCACGATCCCGCCCATGTACTCCATGGCCCGCATACCCATTCGGTGGCGGCCCATGTCCTCGGTCCCCGGCGGCATCCCGGCGTGCTCCAACTCGAGGCCCGAGCAAAACGCCCGGCCGGCGCCGGTCAGCACCACCACGCGGCACCTGTTGTCCGCCGCCACCTCGGCCAGCGTGTCGTAGAGATCCGACACCAGGGCGAAGGAGAGCGAGTTCAGGCGGGAGGGATTGTCGAGCGTCACCACCCGCACGTGGTCGCTGACGGATTCGACGGAGACGAGGGCCATGGCCACAGCCTCACCGACGCGGCCGACCGGCGCCACTCATGGCCCGGGTTGGGCCATCATCGTGGAGTGCCGATGGATCCGTTCAGCCCGTTCGAGCCCTACGGCGGCCAGGCCCCGCCCGAGCGGTTGACCGGTCACCTGTTGGTGGCCAGTCCGCGACTGGCCGACCCCAACTTCACCCGTCGCGTGATCCTGGTGCTCGACCACGGTGGGCACGGGGCCCTCGGGGTGGTCATCGACCGTCCCGGAGGCGTGGCGGTGGGCGAGCTCCTGCCCCAGTGGCACTCGTTGGCCACCGCTCCGGCCGAGCTCTTCACCGGGGGACCGGTGGCCCGCAATGCGCTCATCGGGCTGGTGCGCCTCACCGCCCGACCCGAGGCGTCGGACGGGGACGACCTGGAGCGCTCCGGTTGGAGGTTGTTGGTGGATGCCGAGCGACCGGTGGGGACGGTCGACCTGTCGTCCGACCCGGAGTTGATCGTCGACTCCATCGTGGGCGCCCGCCTGTTCTCCGGGTACGCCGGTTGGGACTCGGACCAACTGGAGGACGAGATCGAGGAGGGTTCGTGGTACGTGGTGCCGGCCGAGGCCCGCGATCCCATATCTGCCGATCCGGAGGGCCTGTGGCGCCGGGTGCTCAGGCGCCAGGGTGGTGCCCTGGCCGTGGTGGCCGGGTTCCCCGAGGACCCGGCCATGAACTGAAATCCACGGCTACCATCACGGCGTGGAGTCCGGATCGGCCCGACCATCCGTCCGTCCGGTTGAGGGCGGCGATGTCCCGGTTCTGGTCGAGCGACTGGTCCGGGCCTTCGCCGACGATCCGGTGGCCAACTTCATGTTCGCCGGGGAGCGGCGTCGGCAGCGGGGTCTGCATTCGTTCTTCATGTCCCAAATGCGCCGGCAGTACTGGCCCGGCGGACACATCTACACCACCGAGGACCTGGCCGGGGCGGCGGTCTGGGGTGCTCCCGACCGACATCGAAACGGGCTGGCCGAGTTGGCCCGCCTGCTCCCGACGGCTCCGTTCCTCGTCAGCATGCGCGCCCCGCGGGCCCTGCGGTTGCTGCTCGAGGTAGACGCCCTCCACCCGAAGGAGCCCCACTGGTATCTGGCCACCCTGGGCACGGCCCCCGAGTGCCAGGGCCGGGGTGTGGGCACCGCCCTCCTGCAGCCGGTGCTGGACCGCGCCGACCGGGACGGCATGCCCGCCTATCTCGAATCGTCCAAGGAGCGGAACGTTCCGTTCTACGCCCGGTTCGGCTTCGAGGTGGTCGAGGAGTTGCGCTCCCTGCCGGGGAACCCGCCCATGTGGCGGATGTGGCGGGAGCCACGACCGCCCGGGCCCTGATACCCACACCACCTGTGGGTTCATGCCGCGCCGGGACGTCTCAGCCGCTCACGTGCACGCCGCTGGGGCGGTCCTCGGGGATGGCCACGACGGCCCGAAGCAGTTCGACGAGGGCCCGGGTCGGGGCGGAAGGGAGGCCCCGGCTCCGCTGGGCCACGCCCACACGTCGCCGGGGGAGTCCCACCACGGGTACCGGGTGGAACTGGGACCGCAGGTAGGACGGAATGGCGGTGGCCGGGAGGATCGCCGGGCCATAGCCCTCGAAGGTCAGCGAGGCGATCAGGCGGAGCCCGTCGATCTCCGCCGCAGGGAGCAGCGTGATCCCGAGGGGACGGGTCACGGCGTCGAGTTCGTCGCGGAAGGCGGTGCCCGGGAGGGGGAGCAGCAGCTCCATGTCGGCCAGATCCTCCAGGCCCAGAGGATGGTTGGGGTCGGCCATGGCGTGGCCCTCGGGTACCATGAGCATGAGGTCCTCCTCGAAGAGCTGCCGGGCCACGAGGTCGCGACCGGACAGCGGGAGGTTGAGCACGGCCAGGTCGAGCTGCCCGCTGGCCAGCTGGGGCTCGAGTCCGGTGCCGATGCCCTCCACCACGACCAGTCGGAGCTTGGGATGGCGGTGCCGAGCCATGTCCATGAGCCGCGGTACCAGCCACCGGGCGGTGGTCCCGATCATGCCCACCCGGACGGTGCCGGTGACCTCGTCCTTGCAGGCGGCCACGTCGGCCACCAGGGCATCGAGCTCCGACAGGATGCGCCGGGCCCGGGCGACCACGACGGTGCCCTCCTCGGTCAGGGTCCCGTCGGACCGATCGACGAGGGGGGAGCCGAGCTCCCGTTCGAGGCGGGCCACATGGGCGGAGATGTTCGACTGCACCGTGTTGAGATGCTCGGCGGCAGCGGAAAACGTACCGTGGTCGCTGATGGCCGTCAGCGCCTGCAGATGCCGTAACTCCATCGCTCCAGATGATAACAGCTATCGATATTAGCTGCTTGACTGATTGCTCGCGCTGGTTATACACTTACTCCAGACCACAGGACACAGGAATCCCCCTCCTATCTTGTTGAGTCAGTGCGAAGGGACCGCCTATCCCCCCCTGGCGGTCCCTTTGCCGCGTCCAGGTACAGAATGGCCCCTCGGTCGATGCACCCTGACCTGGTCTCGCTGGGTCACCCTTCGGCCCACATCGGACATTCCCACCGGTCCCCGGTGGGTGGCCCGGGCGGTAGCGTGTGGCATGGCTGCAACGACGGGTGCCGTCTTCGTCGACCTGGACCGCACACTCCTCCGATCGGCCAGTGGGCCCGTCGTCCAGGAGGCCATGGAGGCCGAGGGCGTGGTGCCTGGCGGTCGCCATATCCCCGGTGACCACCTCCTCTACGCCTTCTACAACCGCTTCGGCGAGTCCGTGCCCTCCATCGCCCTGGCCCGTGCCGCGGCCCGCTACATGAAGGGTCGGTCGGCCGAGGCGACCCGCCGTGCCGGCAAGCGGGCCGTCGAGCCCCTGGTCGATCTGGTACAACCGTGGGCCCTCGAGGCGTTGCAGGCCCACCGGGCCGAAGGCCGGCCGATCGTGCTGGCCACCACCTCGCCCATGGATCTGGTGTCGCCCCTGGCTGACGCCTTGGGCCTCGACGATGTGATCGCCACCCGGTACGGGGTGGCGGACGGCTGCTACACCGGCCGCCTCGAGGGCGGGTTCGTGTGGGGACTGGGCAAGCGGGCCGCCGTGGGCCAGTGGGCCCTCGACCACCAGGTCGACCTGGGGTCCTCCCATGCCTACAGCGACAGCTTCTTCGACCTGCCGCTGCTGATGGCCGTCGGCCACCCCCATCCCTTGAACGCCGACCCCCGCCTGGTCGCGGTGGCGTTGGCCCGGCGGTGGCCGCTCGAGCACTGGGACCGCCCACCGGGCATTCCCTCGGTCGTCGGCTTCGAGCCCTACCACCTGGTGCGACCGTTCTTCCGACCCGAGACCTTCCCCTATGCCCGCTTCGCCATCAGCGGCCTGGAGCACATCCCCGCCGTGGGCCCGGTGCTCCTGGCCGCCAACCACCGCAGTTACTTCGACGTGGCGGCCATCGGGTTGGTGGCCGCCCGCCTGCGGCGACCGGTGCGGTTCCTGGCCAAACAGGAGGTCTTCGACGCCCCGGTGGTCGGCCGACTGGCGCGCTCGCTCGGCGGCATCGCCGTGGAGCGGGGCACCGGGTCGGCCGAGCCCATGCGACAGGCCGCCGCCGCCCTGCGAGCAGGCGAGATCGTCATCGTGCTGCCCCAGGGGACCATTCCCCGAGGCGAGGCCTTCTTCGACCCGGTGCTGCACGGCCACACCGGCACCGCACGCCTGGCCGCCGAGACCGGCGCCCCGGTGGTTCCCATCGGGCTGTGGGGGACCGAGCGGGTCTGGCCCCGGTCGTCGAAGGTCCCGACCATGACCACCCTGCCCCACCCACCGCGGGTGACGGTCACGGTGGGTGAGCCGGTAACCCTCGGTCTGGAGGATGCCGTGGCCGACACCACGGTCCTCATGGCCGCCATCGCCGACCTCCTGCCCGACGAGGCCCGGATGGCCCACATCCCCAGCGCTGAGGACCTGGCCCGCACCCGACCCTCGGCGTGATCACTCCCGCCGACGCGTCGACACCCCCGCTCCCGCCGCGGGCGGTGACCGCCGTCGGGGCCCTGCGCGTGACCAACTGGCTGTCGCGCTCGTTGGGCCGGGGCAGTGGGACGGTGGCCGGAGGCCGGGTGGGGCTGGCCGTCGATCCTTCGCTGCTCACCCGGCTGGCCCAGGATCGGCGGGTGGCCCTCGTCACTGGCACCAACGGGAAGACCACCACCACTCGCATGCTGGTGGCGGCGCTGTCCGACCCCGGGGGACCGGCGATCGTCACCAACGACACCGGGGCCAACATGCCCGCTGGCCATGTGGCGGCCTTGGCCGGTGCCCCACCCGGGTCTGTCGCCGTCCTCGAGGTCGACGAGGGCTACCTCGACCGGCTCATGATGGAGACCTCGCCTCGGGTGGTGCTGCTGTTGAACCTGTCACGCGACCAGCTCGACCGGATCTCGGAGGTGCGCCTGATGGTGGAGCGGTGGCGGAAGGCCTTCGGACGCCTCCCCTCACGGTCCGACCCCGGCGAGCCGGGAACGGTCGTGGTGGCCAACGCCGACGACCCCATGGTGGTGTGGGCGGCCATGGCCGCCCCAGACGTGCGGTGGGTCGGGGCCGGACAGGTATGGCAGCTCGACGCAGTGGGATGCCCGGCCTGCGGGGGCAGGATCGTCTTCGGTGGGGATGGGGGCTGGGCCTGCGACCGCTGTACCTTCGCCCGGCCGGAGCGGGCGGCCTGGCTGGAGGGCTCCGAACTGGTGGTGGCCCGCGGTGGACGTCTGACGCTGTCGTTGGGACTTCCCGGACAGTTCAATCGGGCCAATGCCGCCATGGTGGCCCTGGCCGCCCCCGTGATGGCGGACGCCTCCCACGGGCTGCCCGACACGCTCGACACCCTGGCCCATGTGCTCACGCGGGTGTCCGACGTGGACCAGGTGGCCGGACGGTTCTCGTCCCTGCTCCGTCACGACCACACCGTCCGACTTCTGTTGGCCAAGAACCCCGCCGGCTGGACGGCCATCTTCGACCTGTTGGAGGAGGAGGGGAGCCTGGGTCAGCCCGTGGTGCTGTCCATCAATGCCCGCACGGCCGACGGGCTCGACACCAGTTGGCTGTGGGACGTGCCCTTCGAGCGCCTGATGGGCCGGTCGGTGGTGGCCACCGGCGACCGACGCCTGGACCTGGCCGTCCGACTCCACTACGCCGGTGTGGCCGCCACCGTGGTGTCCGATCCACTGGCCGCAGTGGACCGGGCGGTGGATGGCGGGATCGGAGGATCCATCGACTTCGTGGGGAACTACACGGCGTTCGCCGATCTGCGGGCCCGCACGTGACCGGCCCTCGGGACCGTGCGTCGTTGACGGTGGTCGTGGTCTACCCCGACCTGCTCGGAACCTACGGCGATGGCGGGAACGGCCTCATCCTGGCCCGGCGGGCCTCGTGGCGGGGCATCGAGACCGAGCTGGTGCAGGCCGACTCGGGCCGTCGGCTACCGGAGGCGGACATCTACTGCATCGGGGGCGGTGAGGACGGTCCCCAGGTCCGGGCGGCCGAGGCCCTGGTGGCCGACGGGGCCCTCCATCGGGCCGTGGAGTCCGGTGCCGTGGTGCTGGGGGTCTGTGCCGGCTACCAGATCCTCGGCCACTCCTTCCCCGATAGTGCCGATCGGCCCCACCCCGGACTCGGTCTGCTCGACGTGACCACCCGAAAGGGGAGCGGGACGCGCTCGGTCGGGGAGCTGATGGCCTCGGTCGGCGCCGAGGCCCCCCGGCAGTCCGACGGGAGCCTCCTGCCCGGACTCACCGGATTCGAGAACCACGGCGGCGTGACCTCCCTCGGTCCCGGGGCCCGGCCCCTCGGCCGTGTGGTCCGCGGGGTGGGCAACGGTGGTGGCGACGGCACCGAGGGGGCCTGGCAGGGCAAGGTCCTCGGCAGCTACCTGCACGGTCCGCTGCTGGCCCGAAACACCGCTCTGGCCGACCTGCTGCTGGGCTGGGCCCTGTCCCCGACCGACCGACCGGTCGAGATGACCCCCCTGGACGACACCGACGAGTCGGCCCTCCGCATCGAGCGCCTGTCGGCGGTCGAACGTTCAGACCCCAGCAGGTGGTGGCACCGGCTGGGCCGGACCGGGCTCCGTCCGGCACGCCGCTGAGCCAGGCGACGGGCGCCCAGAGGGCTGGACAACGCCCTTCCGTCTCAGCGGGGAAGCTTGGGCCATTCGACGTCCGACCCGCTCTCTCGGTCGTGACGGCCGGGTGGGTCGGCCAGGGCCCAGGATCGCCTCCACGCGGCCACGTCGGGGCCCTGGAGGGCCGGGGTGGTGCCCGCCGCGGCCTGGCGCCGTGCCGTCCACCAGTCGGAATCGGCCTCGTGGGCCATGGTGGCCACCGCCGCCTCGATGCGGACGCTGAACCGGCGGGCGTTCTCGCCCGGATCGGCCCACAGGGGGGTGCCGAAGGTCACGGTGGTCCGGGTCCGGTGGATCCCCGTCCTGCCCTTGGGCAGGATGTGGCGGGTCCCGTCGAGATGGACCGGCACCACCGGACGTCCCGTGCGGGTGGCCAGGTAGGCCGCACCGCCGGGATGGAAGGACTGCGCCCACCCGTCCGGCGACCGACCGCCCTCAGGGAAGATGACCAGGTTCCACTGGTCGTCGAGCAATTCGGCGGCCAGATCTGCCGACCGCCGATTGACCTTGGTGCGTTCGAAGGGGATGGCGGCCAGGAAGAGCGACCAGGCGTCGGCCTTCCATCGCCGGTCGAAGAAGTAGTCGGCCGCCGCCGCCACCACCGTGCGGTGGCGGAACCGTAGTGGGAGGCAGCTGAGCAGCAGCGGCGTGTCGGCGTGACTGGCGTGATTGGCGGCGAAGATCACCGGGGCCTCCAGGCCGACGAGGGCCTCGTCACCGCGGATGAGCGGTGACGCCACCACGCGGGCCAGTGGGCGCGCCACATTGTCGAGGACCATGGCCCGGGCCAACCGCACCGGGTACCGACGCGACCAGGCGGTGTCGTAGTGCACGCCCAGCTCGGGCGTGGGAGCCGGGCGGGGAACCGACTCGGGCCAGCTCGGGGCGGACACCGGGAAGCGGGCCCGGCCGACCCGGTTGAGGAGGGCGGTCGGCGTCAGGCGTCGCAGCGTCTGGGCGGGAGACCGGTCGGCCCGCTCGCCGGTGGTTCCGCCCAGCGCGGCATCGGTGCGTACCGCCCTCCGGCCCCGGAGGGAGTTGGAGGAGTCCGACCTGGTGGTGCCCGTCCTGTCCGGCGTCACTGTACGTCGGCCATGAGGATCGGTGGCGCGTGCAGGTGGGTCAGGGTGGGGGAGCGACCCACCACGTCCTGGGCCATCTCCAGCGCATCGGCCAGAGTCGACGCGGCGCGGAACCCCAGGCGGTGGACGGCGGGAGCGTCCCCACCCACGATGATCACGGCGCCCAGGTGCTGGAGGGCGTGGGCGCACCAGTACCACATGTAGAACGGATGGACGCCGTGGTAGGCGTGGCCCGTCCGGTAGAGGTGGATGTACCAGGGATCCGTGGCGAAGGACTCTTCGAACCGGTCGGCCACCTCGATGGGGTCGGTGGTCTCGCTCAGCACCTGTTCGAAGAAGTCGATGTAGCTGGGATGGTGAACGGGATTGAACTCCCAGGGAGTGGGGTGCGTCATGATGAGCACCCCGCCCTCCCGGACCAGTGGTTTGCCCCGGTACATGTTGAACAGGTACCCGAGCCCGAGGCAGGCCACCAGGATCGGGTTGAGAATCGAGTTGACGTTGTAGGGACTGATGTACGGCAGACCCATGGTCAGGATGTCGGTCTGTCCCTCCACCACCACACCCTGTTGGGCCCAGACGTTGTCGGTGGTCACCCGGTGTACCGCCTCCACCTCGCCGGCCTGGACCGAGGTCATCCGGTGCGGCGCCTTCACCGAGTGGAAGATCTGGCGGGCGTAGCGGGCCGGGGTGCGGTCGAGGGCCGAGGACGCCGCCACGTAGGCCAACCGGTCCTTGGCCTTCCACTCCCACTCCCGCTTCTGGAGGAAGCGGAAGGCCGGGGGGAACGTGTCGTTGTTGAGAGTCGTCTCGATCTGGAAGACGTTGACCCCGCTGTCGGCGATGAGTCGGCCCATGCGCCAATTGGCCGAGTGGAGCTCGGACCGGTGCTGGTCCATGAACGACTTCGACTGTTGCATGGTGACGGGATTGTGGTGGTGGCGGAGACTCTTGTAGCTGGCCAGCCCGGTGGCCACGCTCTTGTGTCCGCCGTCCATGGCCACCAGGTTGACGTTGACGTAGACCAGGAGATCGCTCTCGGCCGCCCGCTTGTTGATCTCCACGTCCTCGCCCTGATCGGTGAGGCCGAGGTGGGTGAGGGCGTCCGGGTCCTCGGCATCGTGCTGGGTCAAGAGACCGTTCGGGGCGAAGGCGTCATAGATGCGGTCACCGATGGCATGACGGAGCTCCGCCTCGGTCATGCGGCGGTGGAGGGCCAGGGCCACGATGAGGGCCACGTCGTCCACCCCGGCCTCCGCGGCCAGGTCGAGGACCTGTTCGATGACCATCTGGCGGATGTCCGGTCGTTCCATGGGGGGCAGCGGGAGGGAGATGTCGTCGAAGGCGATGGTCAGCTTCATGTCCGGGCGGAGCAGGGAGGGGAGCGGCTGCTGGTCGCCCAGGGGATGGGAGAGGGCGGCCCTGATGGCCGCCGATGGGTCCTTCAGCGGCTCGATGGGCTCGGGCGCGTAGATGACCCGGCTCCCCTCGGGCAGGCGCTCCAGGCTGAACCGCTCGCCCCGCCAGAACAGGGTGGGCGGGGTGGAGCGGTCCACGTCGAGCACGAATCCGGGCCTGGGGCTCATCGTGTGCTTCCTTTCGGGTCGCTCCGGTCACTCCGGCTGCGTAGATCGAAGACCACCTTCACCGCGCCCCGGCGACCGGCGGCTCCGGCGTGGGCGATGGCCTCCTCGTAGCGCTCGAGGGGGTAGGCGGCCGAGACGAGGGACCCGAGCCGGGCCGAGGCCACCAGGCTGATGGCCAGGCCAAAGGTCCGGTGGGGCTCGGTGGCCTCCGGTGGGGACTCCACGCCGTAGGCGTAGGCGCCGACCAGCGTCAGCTCGCGGTGCCACAGGGGCGCCAGGTCCACCGACACCTTTCCCGGCATGCCCACCAGCACCACCCGGCCTCTCGGTCGGACCATGGCCAGGGAGTGGGTGATCGACTCGGTGGAGCCCACGCAGTCGAAGACCACGTCGGCCCCGTCGGTCAGCCGTCCGGCCAGGACAAGCGATCCCGACCGGCGCCGCACCGCCCGGGCCAACTGGTCGGGGGAGACCACGGTGTCGGCCCCCAGGGCCTCGGCCTGCCGGCGTTGGTGGGCGTGTTTGGCCCCGACCATGATGGCGAAGTCGAGGCCGGGACGAATCAGATAGTGGAGGGCGGAGGTGCAGGCCAGTCCCAGCGTTCCCGCACCGACCACGGCCACCACGTCGCCCTCGGCCACCCCGGCCGACAACACCGCATGGACGGCACAGGCGGCGGGCTCGACGACCACGGCATCCTCATCGGTGAACGAGTCAGGGACGGCGTGGATCTGGGAGGTGTGGGCGGACAACGGAGCCGTCGACCATCCTCCCCCGGTGTCCGAGCAGAACCCGGTCTGCAGTCCCGGTTCGAGGGCACCGAAGGCCACGTTCCCGCACAACCCGGTGTGGCCCGAGGAGCAGTAGGGGCACTCCGGCCGGATGTGGCGGGGGGCGCAGCCGAGCACCGGTTCGATCACCGCTCGGGTGCCCGGGGCCAGCTCGTGGCCGGCGTGATCTCGGCCGCCATCTCCGAGGACGCCGACGACCTCGTGGCCGGGGACGAAGGGGAAGCTGACCATGTCCTCGAAGTACCGGGAGCTCCGACCGTCCAGGGTGGCCAGGTCGGAGCCGCAGATGCCCGACAGGAGTGGGGTGAGATGGAACCAGTCGTCGCCGGGCAGGTCGGGGGCGGCGGCATCCTGGAGCTGCAAGGGGCCGATGCCGGCGCCGCGACCGGAGCCGAGTAGGGAGGCCATCCGCGAGGCGGCGAATCGGGGGAGGTTGCGTTCGAAGACCAGCGCCTTCATGCGGTCACCGACCCACCGGAGGTGACCCCGACCCAGAGCCAGCTTTGAGCCGACGGACGGCCCCCGTCAGCGCCGCGGCGCTGGTACGGCCCCGCCCGAGTGAGCCGCGTCGATCGACCGGGCCAAGAGGCAGCATGGGCTGGGCGCCCCCCTCGGCCTTGTGCCAGTGCTCGACGTGCCAACCGCGACGCCGGGCAATGGAGGCCAGTTTGGCCTCCGGGTTGACGGCCACGGGAAAGCCCACCGCCTCCAGCATGGGCAGGTCGCTGGCCGAATCGGCGTACGCCATGGACTCCTCGAGGGAGAGCCCTTCGGCCTCGGCGTACTCCGACAGCACGAGGGCCCGGGCCTCACCGATGGGTGGGAGCTCGGACAGACGGCCGGTGAAGGCTCCGTCGGCCTCGCCCAGCCGGGCACAGACGATGCTGTCGAAGAGGGGCCGGAGTGGTTCGACCACCAGGTCGAGGGCCCCGGTGATGAGCACGGTCCGATGGCCGAGGGCCCGGTGCTGGCGAACCCGGGCGAACCCGTCGGGGAAGGACTTGGCCAACAGGAGGTGATGGAAGAGCTCCCATCCGTCGTCACGGAGCCGGTCGACCGGTGCCCCCTCGTACCGACGGTAGAAACTCCGCAGGAAGTCGCCCCGGTCCTGCCGGTCCAGCAGGAGGAGCGAGGGAGCCTCGGCCACCAGGTCGGCCACGAAGCGGGCCCGCTCGGCCGGGGCCAGGTGCCGGGAGGCCAGCCAGGCGTAGGAGTCGACGACGTTCGAGGCGATCAGGGTGTTCTCGAGGTCGAAGGCGGCCAGATGGCGGTCGGGGGAGAGGATGGCCTTCTTGGCCCGCTCGGCCCGGTTGGGCTTGGTCGACTTGCCCGGGCTGGTCCGTACCCGGGCGTGCTCGATGACCGAGGGCAGGTGGATGTCCCGGACGTAACGCTCCCAGTCGATGGCCGCGGGGTCGAGGCAGAGGGCCTGACGGTCGTCGGCGTCCATGCGGTCCCACAAGGCCAAGAGACGGTCGACCCGGTAGCGCGCCTCGGTCTCGGTGTAGGCGCCGTAGAGCTCCACGTAGCCGAGCGCCCGGTCGGCCAGCAGGTGCTGTTCCTCCAGTGCGGCCATCCACGCCGCCTGGCGGCCCCGGATGGGCAGGGAGCCGACCACCTTCTCGGCCAGGTCCATGGCCGCCGAGGCCCGGCTCAGCTGGCGCTGTACCCGGCCGCGCCCCGGAAACGACCACGCAGGGACCACGATCGGTTGACCATCACTGTCGTACAGGGGGTGCTCGGTGAACCAGGCCTGGACCAGCTCCACCAGCCGGCCATACCGGAACGGGTTCCGGACACCGGACGCCACGTGGTACACGGTCGGGCCCGGATAGGTCACGGCGGCGTCGGCCGCATCTAGCAGGGCCTCGCCGGCCACAGCGATGATGGCCGCCACCACCAGGTCCACCGGGATGACATCGGTCACACCCTCGGGGACGCCGGGGAACTCCCGCAGAAGTCCTCGGGCGTAGGAGACGATGATGGGTTCGGCCATGCGGAAGCCCCGGATCCAGCCAGGGCGGGGCTCAGCCAGGGAGGACTCGATGATGGAGGGTCGGACGATCGTCATGGGAACCGAATCGCCGAATTGGCTGACCAGGGCCCGCTCGCCCAGGGCCTTGGTGTACGGATAGGCGTCGGGCCACCCGAGGGACTGGGCGCGCGCCTGTCCCACCGTGACCATCTGTTTCTTGACCCAGTCCTCCCGCAGGCGCTCGGCTCGCTCGGCCAGGAGATGGAGGCCGGCGCCGCCCAGCTCCCCGCGGGCCGCCTTGGCGAACTGGTCCAGGCGGTCGGGCTGGCGCGATTCGGCGTCGGTGTCCCCGCGTTGACGCCGCGCCGCGGCCACCTCGGTGCGCCAGTCCACGTCCACGGTGAAGGGGTTGCCCTCGAGCAGCTCCTCTCGTGCCTCACCCTGATGGGTACCGGCCACGTAGGCCGTCGACACCGGGATGAAGTGGACGGGGCCCGCCCGACCCTCGTCGGCCGCCAGCCTCCCGGCAGCCACGATGGCCGCCGCCACCCGGGAGGGTCCGAGGAGGTTGACCTCGACGGCGGCGTCGAGGGGGGAGTCGAAGCTCACCGCGGCGGCCGAGTGGATGACGATGTGGCATGCGGACAGGAGCCGCAAGCCCTCGTCGTCGAGGCCGAGCCCGTCGGTGGCGACGTCCCCGGCCACGGCGGACACGCGGGAGGCCACCTCGGCTTCGAACCGGTCCCCGACCTGTTCCCGCAGAAGGTCGAAGCAGTCGTTCTTGAGGATCTCCTTGGCCGCCCGTTGGAGCGGGGTGGCCCGCCGGCCGGGCCGGATGAGCAGGACCACGCGGCTGTCCGGGACGCTGCGGAGGATCCGTTCGACCAGGGCGGTTCCCAAGAACCCGGTGGCACCGGTGATGAAGAACTGCTTGCCGGCCAGGGCATGGCGGACCCGTGTCACCAGATCTGTCTACCATATGGTAAGTGAGTGAGTCGAGCATTGGGGCCGACGTGCCCCCGGGACGGGACAGGAGCCGGCCGCGGGCGGCACCCGCCCGGAGCGGGGGTCCGGGCACAGGTGCCTCCACGTCGGAGCGGATCCTCGACGCTGCCTTGGTCTCGTTCGCCACCCGGGGCTATGACGCCTCGTCCCTGGACGCCCTGGCCACCGGCCTGGAGATCCGCAAACAGACCATCCTGTACTGGTTCCCCAGCAAGGAGGTGCTGCTGGAGGCGGTCATCGACCGGAGTGCCGTGGAGTTGTCCTCGGCGTTGGAGGCGTCGTTGTCCACGGCCGGGTCAGGCTGGGCCCGGGTGGAGGCGGTCGTCCACTCGGTCTTCCGCCTGGCCGCCCGACGACCCGAACTGCTGGGCCTCGTCCGGGAGATGGGGCGCCTCGGAGACCCGGCGGCCACCCGTCTGGTCACCGCCCTCGACCCCATGGTGCGGCGGGCCACGGAATTCCTCGAGGCGGAGATGGACGCTGGTCACATGCGGCGACACGAGCCCCGGCTGCTACTGCTGGCCATCTATTCGACCGTCATCGGGATGGTGACCGAGGTGGAGGTGCTGCGGGCCTTCGGCGAGGAGCCGACCGCCCGGTCGCTGGTCCGGCGGCGCACCGAGATCCTGCAACTCCTGAGGTCGGCCCTGGTGACAGACCCGGAGTAGCGGGACATCAGGCCGGGGCCTGGTCCATGCAGCGGCCGTCAGTCCGAGGCGCTGGCCGCCTTCCGGTCACGCCGGGAGGGCTTGGGGGGTGGGGGTGCCGGCCGTTTGGGCGTGTACCGCTTGTTGGCCTCGGCTGGGGTCGGACCCTTCGACGAGGATTTGGCGGTCCCGGATCTGGTCGACGCCGTAGCTCTCGCCGGTCCACGGCGGCCACGGGCACCGGACGGCGACGAGGATCTTCCCTCGGCCATGGCGGCCTTGCGGGTGGCGGCGGCCTCCTTTTGGAATTTGTAGGAGCGGACGAGGAGCCACACGGCCAGGACCAGAAACGGGACCCCGGCCAAGAACTGGGTGGCGGAGAAGAAGAGGAAGCCGAAGAGGGCCACGAAGCCGACCGGGGCCCGACGGCCGAGGAGTGTCGCCCCCAGCAGGAGGGCCCCGACGACAAATCCGAGGACCAGCGTTGACGCTGGACTGAGTTGGCCTTTCACCTGGTGAAAGTGCTTGTTCTCGTGCTCCACGAAGTAGATGGCGATTCCAGCTACCACGGCGAGGGCGGAGGCAGCGAAGCAGAGCATCCGCTCGCGGTCGTCCAGCCGTTCCACGATCTGCTTCGTGGACTGAGGGTCGGACGGTGGGGTGGTCGAGCGCCCGGTCAACCCACTCCGACCGTTGCCGTTGGGCTGGAGGCCCGAGCGGATGCGGTCGCCGAGCGAGATCTTGGCCGGGCTGCCGCCCGGGGAGTCGACCTCGTCGACCTCGCCGTCCTCCTCGTCGTCCAGGTCTCCATCGGGGGATCGTGGGGCCATCGAGCCCAGGCTATCGGGCCTGATCCGGTCGTTGGATTCTCGTCCGACCGTGATCGGTCCCTCCGGGAGGGCAGCGCGGAACGAAGACCAGCTGCAGCCCGGCATTGGCGTCGTTGCCGATCACCCAGAGCCTGCTCCTGCCACCGCCCAAGTCCAGCCCGACGAGGAGATCGCTGGCCGGTTCCGCCTCGGGGATCGACGCTGGTTCATCGACGTCGAACTCCAGATGGTGGATCCGACCGGTCCGACCGGTCAACCAGCGGCTCAGTGGGGTCGGGGACGAGCCGGCAACCGGAGCGACCAGACGGAGCCCCGGGTCACGATCCCAGGTGATCTCCATCCATGCGTGGTCGGACCGGACCCCGCGGGCGACGATGGCTCCACCGAGCAGGCCGGCGAAGAGGGACGAAGCCGGCCCGAGGTCGGCTACGGCGTGCACGATCCAACGGAATGCCGCCGGGCGGACGGAGCCGGTCCCGTCCAGTGGCTGTCGGTGTCCTCTTGGAAAGTCCTCGGGAGCAGGAGAGCTCCACGTTCCGTGGGCTTCGGCCAGCTGAACGACGACGCCCGTTGCTGCCTTGGGATGCAGGAAGGCCTCCATCCACTCCGGGTCCCGGCGGTCGATGCCGATGGGCTCGAAGCCCGATGTGCGTGCCTTGTCGATGGCGGAGCTCAGGTCGGAAACCTTGAAGGTCAGGTGATGGGGTCCCGGCCCACTGACGGTCAAGAAGCGCTGGAGGAAATCGTTCAGATGGGCGTCGTTGGGCATGAGGACCTCGATCCGGGCCCCGTTGGCGAAGCGCAGCTGGGCCGGAGCGAAGCCTCGGCCCAACCCTCCTGACGTCCATTCCGCTCCGAGGTCGACCGCATACCGGGCCCAGACGTCCTGCCAGTGGGGCACGGCATGAGCAACATGGTCGAGCGAGACCCCCTCGATGGTGCGTTCGCTCATTCCTCCAGACTGCTCGTCGGCTCACCCCGTTGTCGAGACGGACCGGCGTTCCGGCCCAGCCGCCGGTTGTGGTCCCCCCGAAGCACCGGTACCGTCGGAGCGATGGACTTCCGGACCGACACGGTGGTGGAGCTGGCGGCCCAAGTGCGGGAGGGGCTGCGCTCGGCGGCGGACCTGGTGGAGCACGCGCTATCCCAGATCGCCGATCACAATCCCGCCCTGAACGCGTTCGTCGCCGTCGACGGTCCTCGGGCCCGCGCCGCCGCGGCGGCTGTCGACGCCAAAGTGGCGGCTGGTGTCGATCCCGGGCCCCTGGCCGGAATCCCGATCGGGGTGAAGGACCTAGAAGATGCCGCCGGCTACGTCACCACCCATGGATCGATGGGGTTCGTGGACGCTCCGGTGGCCTCGGCGGACTCGGAATTGGTGACCCGACTGGTGGCGGCCGGCTGTGTGGTGGTGGGGAAGACCAACACTCCCGAACTGGGGTGGAAGGCGGATACGGACAACCCGGTGTTCGGGCCCACACACAATCCTTGGAACCTGGCCCATACCCCGGGCGGCTCCTCGGGCGGGAGTGCGGTGGCCATCGCCTCGGGGATGGTCCCGTTGGCCACCGGTTCGGATGGTGGAGGATCGCTGCGGATCCCGTCGTCCTGCTGCGGACTGTCGGCCATGAAGCCGTCCCTAGGACGGGTGCCGAGCGGGGGATCCACTGCTCCGGACTGGCACCACCTGTCCACTAAGGGCCCCATGGCCCGACGCATTTCGGACGTCGTGGCGGCTCTGGATGTGGTTGTTGGTCCCGATCCCACCGACCTCCGTTCACTGCCCCGCCCGGAGGCATCGTGGCTCGCCGCTCTGGAGGATCCCCGACCACCTCGCAAGGTGGCATGGTCACCGACGCTCGGGTACGCCGAGGTGGACGACGAGGTGTTGGCCATCTGCGAGCGAGCCGTGGAGGTGATGGCCTCGCTGGGCACCGAGGTGGTGGAGGTCGACCGTGTCTTCGATGAGGATCCGGTGGACCAGTGGTTGCTCCTCTCCGGCGTCTACAACCTGCGGACCCACGCCGAACTGCGGAACACGGAGGCCTGGGGGCAGATCGACCCGGTGCTGGCCATGGTCCTCGAACGCTCCCTGGACACCTCAGCGCTCGACCTCGTCCGGGCCGAGGACGCGTGTCACGCCCTCAATCTTCGCTTGGTGCAGCTCTTCCATGACGTTCGCCTCCTCATCACGCCCACTACGGCGGCCGTGCCCCCGGCCCGATCCCTGCGGGGTGCCGGCCTGATCAATGGCGTGGAGGACATCAACTGGGTCAAATTCACGTATCCCTTCAACATGACGCGGTCGCCGGCCGCGTCGGTCTGCGCCGGCCTGTCGTCGTCCGGACTCCCCGTAGGCCTGCAGTTGGTGGGTCCACAGCACGCCGACCTGGTGGTCCTCCGTTCCGCCGCCGCTCTCGAGGCCGCTCTGGGGTTCGAGAGCCTGGCTCCCTTTCCGGCGGCTCCCTAGCCCGGGTTGCCGATGGCGGAAGCTTGATGGTCTGCCTGTCGGGCTACCATGTCTCTCTGCTCAGTCACCCGTCGAAGCGTGCTGGGCACACGGGCGTTTAGCTCAGTTGGTTAGAGCGCAGCCTTCACACGGCTGAGGTCGGAGGTTCGAGTCCTCTAGCGCCCACCACGAAATCCCTGATCAACCGCTTTGTCGGTGTCAGTGCCGACAGTGCACGCACCGAGGGTGGCTCGAGCTGGCACGTTCAGTTCGGCGAATGGCCGAGATCGCGCTGTGTCCGATACGCCGGAGGCCATCGCATCCAGGGCAGCGTTGACCTTGTCCTCTGAGCTCGGGAACAGATGCCCGTACCGGTCAGACCGCCGCAACGGAGGCCCGCCGGCACCCTGTCACACCGAGTGACCCGAGGCGATGCCCCGTTGCTTCCGGCGCTGTCTGATGGCGGTGGGAGACAAGGATGCCCCCGACCCCCACATTGGTGGCGGCTATCCGACCATCTCCCAGGGGTTCTTCCGGGCGCACTGAATGTGGCTGGGTGAGGCTGTCCACAGGGTTGGCCGACTCCCTGATCGAAAGCCGCAAGGCAAGACAGGTGAACGAATCCAATCTGAGACTAGGAGGGAATGGTGGAACCGGGTGCTCTCCATTTGCCCGCCCTCATCAGTAGACCCACGACGACAAGCAGGACACCGAACGTCGTCAGCCCAACCGGGACCCACAGGGGCATGTCGTCGGTCGAGGGTGGACCGGTATCTCCGTGCGAGAAGGTAATGGCGAGCGTTCGGTGCGTTGGAGGCCCATGCACCTCATCCGGATGAACTCCGTGCATGACTGCCCTGACAATTCGGTTGCCGTCCCGATACTCAACGTGTTCGTCACATACTCGACCTGCGTCGCCTGTTGTTACGCAGGGTCCCTCCTTTACGACGACGGCTTGACCATGGGTAGATGCGGCGTTGCCTAGGCCAAGCGTCATGCCCATAAGCAACACGAATGCTCCTCCGATCAGCACGACCCAAATGCGAGCCCGCTGGGCGTCAGTGTGACGGGGCGACTTCCGGCCACCTCCCATGCTCGTGTCGTTCACGTGGGAACGCAGTGCCCCCTCATGGAGCAGCTCATCTCTCTGAGGAGGCGGGGGTGACGTGTAGCCAGTCCATTGGCTTCCGTCCCACCAGCGTAAGGAGCCATCCCTCCATGGATCACCGAACCAACCTTCGGGTGGAGGCCAGCCGAGGGTTGCCCCTGACACCTCAGATCCATTGTCCGCCATAGCAACAGGCTATTCTTGGCATCGGATCTACGACAGGGCTATGGCCGAGTTATCCCTCAGCCAGGCGAACAAGGGAACGCAAGGAGTGCGGCTCGCTTCCCGAGCGGCAGAACCGAAGTCCCCGCCCCTTCTGCCCTCTGCCGGCACTGTGACAGAGCACCACATCACCTTCGATCTCGAGCCGAGCGCCCAGGGAGGAGAGGCGCACCTGACAGGAGTGCTGGGTCCAACGACACTTGCAATTGGGTGTCCGCCGTCAAACGGATCATGTAAAACCCCGTCGTGGTCTACAGGGCAGGGTCGTTGACGGACGTCAAGCGAGTCGCAGGGCACCTCTCCACAACGCCAATCTGCCTTCCATCCCAAGATGGCCGTCGACCGCGGCGTCCTGACCACCGGTTGCGCCATGGGGTGAAACCGAAGGTCCTGTCCTGATCGGCCATTATGGGCGCTATGCCCAGGAAGCCACCGGCCGGAATCGTAGTCACTCCGGGAGCTAGTGCGGGACGCGAGCAGTCCGGGTTGCTCGCCATCGACCACGCATTGTCAGCCAAGGGCATCGCCGTGGAACGAGTCGAATTTCCTTCCCAAGCCGCCGGTAAGCGGCGCACCGATCCTCCAGCCGTATGCATAGCCACCGTGCGCCGAGCGGCTGGTGCGCTGGCCTCACGCCTGGGCGTCTCGACGGGCCGGATCGCCGTCGGCGGCCGATCCTTCGGTGGCCGCATGTCCTCGATGGCCGTGGCTGAAGGACTCGATGCTCGGGCGCTCGTCTTGGTGAGTTATCCGCTACATCCGCCGGGCAAGCCCGATCAGCTCCGGACCTATCACTTTCCCAACCTGCAGGTGCCGTGCCTGTTCGTCTCAGGCCGCCGCGACGCGTTCGCCACGCCAACCGAGCTCGAGCGGGAGGCCGCCGCCATTCCGGGCGCGGTCACCTTGGCCTTCGTCGATGGTGATCACGGCCTGCGCAAGCATGAGGAAGAGGCGGCAGCGATCGTGGCTGATTGGCTCAGCGGGCTTCGCTGATCGAAGCGTGAGGATGCGTCAGCTTCTGGCCTTGTTCTTACCATGCCATTCCGTTTGAGTGAGGTTCTGCCCTCCAGGCCGTCGGGGACGATTGGTCAACCGTTGGCAAAGGGAAGGTGCGTCAGAACAACGGACTCAATCTCGGTCTCACCACGGTCACAGGTGGGGCGATTCATCCAGTCGCCCCACCTGTGCCGAGGTACCCCGGAGACGTAAGAAGGTGAACCGACCCCGAGAAGGACAACGGTATGCCTGCCGTCGACGCTTGAAAAGAGGCCGACATCGCTGCGTGGTCGGGGGAGCGCTGAACGTAAAGGCCCGGGGACTGGCCAGGCGACGCAGGTTGGCGGGAGTCTGGTCGTTGCTGGCCGACAAGGACCAGGGCCGGGACCCGAGCATGCCTAGGGTATCGCCGGGATGCAAGCCCTGTTGACGGTAAGCATCCAACAGCTCTTCGGTGGCAGTGCGATTGCGGCCACTGTGCCGGCTCCTATCTGTCCCAGAGCGTCGTGCCGACGAAGCCAGACGAGCGCTCCCCAGCCCCACAGAGGTGGCAGGTACGTCGTGGAGGCGCGGTAGATGAGGGTGGCGGCAATGGCCTGGTCCTGGGGGACCCCGAGGAGGCCGAGCCCGCTGATGTAGCTCGCCTCCATGACTCCCATGCCCCCGGGGACCGGGGCCATGCCTCCGATCAGCGCAGTGAGTGTGCAGACGATCACCAGGCCACCGTAAGGAGCTGAGGAATGGACCGCGAAGAGGGCGAACCCGAGCCCCATCGCCATCATCAGCTGGGTGACCGCCGCCCCTCCGAAGATGCGAGCCAACTTGGCCGGAGTCCGGGCGATGAGGCGGACGTTGTTCCATGCCGTGGCCAACCGGGGTGCAAATCGGGACACGATCGCCCGGCGGATCTTGGGAATGACGAATACCAGGCCGCCGACGACGGAGATGACCACGACACCGTACAGAATCAGTTGCAGGTTCTCCGGACCCGAACCGGCCGCGCCGGCGGACTGGTGATCGAATTCACCGGCGGCGAAGAGCAGTGTCACCAGGGTCAGGAAGATCTGCACTATAAATCCAGCGACGCTGTAGACGATCCCGGAGCTGAGGGCCACGCCCGGTGGCAACCGCTAGCTCCAGAGTTCAGCGTGACCCGCTACCGTGGCACTGTGAGCAGCTCGCAAGTGCCCGGTGGGGTGGTGCACAAGCTTCCAGCAGACCTGCGCAAGGCGTTGACCGCCAACCTGGCGGCGCTCGATGCCTGGAGGGACATCACGCCGCTGGCCCGCAACGAGTTCATCTGCTGGGTCGAGAATGCCAAGCAAGACAAGACTCGGGAACGCCGCATTCGCCGTACGCAAGAAGAGCTGGAGGAAGGCCAACGGCGACCATGCTGCTGGCCCGGCTGCCGACACCGCGAGCGCGTCGGGAGATAGTACTGGCGAGTTCGGCTGGGTCACCGGACCTGACGGACGGAAACCCCTCCGGGGTTGGACATTCAGGAGGCAGGTGTGGGATGTGGGTTCTTGCCCCGGAGGACGGTCGACGGATCGGGGTGGGGGCGTGGACGATGGCGAGCCGGGGGGTGGGCGGCGACCTGATGTCGACCTCGTCCATGCACGGCTCGCCGCATATCGTTCCGACCCTGCACCGAGCACGATTGGAGAAGTACCGAGGGATGGGAAGCACCTAACGTATCTGCTGCTCCACCGGACCGGTGCTGGTCACGCCGGGTCACGGCCGGTTCTACGAAGGGAAGGTCGACTATGAAGACGATGACGTGCAAGCAGCTAGGCGGGCCGTGTGATGTGAACCTCCAGGGCAGTACCGCGGATGAGGTCATCAAGGCGCAAGACGCCCACTTGAAAGCGATCGTCGCCAGCGGTGATGAAACCCACAAGAGTGCTTTGAAGGATATGAAGGGAAGGTGGAGGCATCCCATCTCGGGAATGTCATGGTACAAGGACACGAAACGCCAGTTCGCCGCACTCCCGGAGGACTGATCGGTCCTCCAGCGGCGCCCTGTTGGGCTACTCGGTCAGCCCTCGGAGACGCCGACCAAGACACCCGCGGCTTGGAACGTGTCGGCAAGTTCGTCACGCAATGTGCGGAGGTTCTTCGTCGTTCGGGACACACCTATCGCTCCACCCATGGCCCCCGACGACCCCTTCTCCAAGCGGATGACCGTGTGGGCGGGCTCCGTGCCGGTGTGCAGTGACACCAGCACCTTCATGTACTGAGCGGCAGCGCCGGCCAGGGCATTGGCGAGCTTGTTCCCCCGCTCAGCGGTCGCATTCCAATCATCGGACCACGTGACTCTGAACTTGCGGGCCTCAAGGGCTTGTGCGGCCGTCGCCTTCGCCGTCCCGGCATCGCCCACCACCGTCAAGTTCACGTAGTTCGTCTTCGCCATGATCGCAGGGTACATCCCGCAGCAGTCTGATCTCGGCACCCTGACGGGTTGATCGGGGCGAGTCGATCCGGTGCGAGGACGAAGTCTCCACATGCGAAGGAGGCCAAGTCAGTGACGTCTCTGGGCCCCATATTGCCTCTACGACCGGTGACCAGAGTAAACGCAGTTGCAGAGCGGCTTCTCCTTGGGCAGGATCTGGGGTACGAGGGTCCTTGGGTGGAGGTTGCGGTATGGAGTACCCGACTGAGGACGAGATCCGAGCCATGACGAATAGGGAGTTTGCTTCCCTGATCCGTACACAGGCCGAGATGATCGATCGACATCTGCGTAGGGACGACGTCCCCCCGCAGGATGGTGCTGGGGGCCCATTGCGCCTCTAGCTCTCCCGCTGGACGGCGGAGCTGGACCCGGACCGGTACACCTGGGCGCGGTAGTGGGCGCGCCTCGGTAGGTCACAGCGCCGTGGGACAAGGGAACACCAGGCAAGGCTGATGGTGCACACCTGGACCCGCTCTGGTGGGAGAATGGGTGGGTCCAGCACCCGGGGCATCTCGAAGCCCTCCGGGCTGGGCACCGGTCAGAACCCAAGCCCGAGTTCCGGCCGATGCCAGGCGTTCGACGGCCTCATGGCGTGGACCGGTACCCGGGTCGTCAACCGGGCGCTAGACGCTCAGAACTTGTCGAGTGCCCTCAGCCAGGCCGTAGTGGCTATGAGTCCGTCGTCGAGGCTGATCGGTTCGTACCCCAGGCGCTTGTACGTCTTGGATTCGGACAAGTCGCGCCGCACCCGCTTGTCCTTCGCGGCCTTGGCGGCGATGGCCACCAGCGTGGGGCCGAACACCTTGGCCAGCTCGGGGTCATCGGACGGCTCGATGTCTGTCACCCGGTGGTCCATGCCGGCCAGTTCGCAGATCCGGCTGCAGGCCTCGGCGGTACTGACCACGTCCTCGGGACGCCCGTCGAGCATGTACCGCTCCCCCGAGACGCCGCGGTCCAAGGCCAGGATGCATCCCCGGGCGATGTCATCGGCGAATACCCAACTCACCGGGAAGCGCAGGTAGGACTGGATGCGTTGACGGAGGGCCGAGAGAAGGACGCGATTGAAGCTGGTCTTGCCCAGAGCATTGCTGACCACCGGCGAAGGTCCGAAGATGGCACCCGGGTGGGTAGTCACCACGTCCTGGCCGGCGGCGGCGCGAGCCATGGCGTCCTCGAATGCGGCCATCTTGGTGATGGTGTACGGATCCGAGCTGGGCTTCGTGGACACCGGGGCATCCTCCCGCTCGAGGCCGCCCGAGGTGTCGAAGAAGGTCCCGGTGCTCACCGCCACCACTCGGCGCATGCCCAGGGCCTGACCGGCGTCGAGGACGTACTTGGTGCCGTCGATGTTGACGGCCCGGAAGGGTTCGATGTCCTGGCTCGCCCCGCCCAACAGAGCGGCGCTGTGGATGGCCGATTGGCATCCCCTGGCGGCCCGCATCACGTCGGCGGCGTCGGTGATGTCCCCGGTAACCACCTCCACCCCCAGTTCGACCAGAGGTCCGGTGTCGGCGCCGTCCCGGGCCAAGGCTCGGACGGTGTCACCACGCTCCAACAGGAGCTTGCAGATGTTGGCTCCGGCCAGACCGGTGGCACCGGTGACGAAGACGGTCTCGCTCATGCCTGCGCCTGCTCGACGATCTGAGCATTGTCGGCATAGGCCGAGTCCACCTGGTCGGGGTCGAAGGCGATCACCGGGGGAGCGGTGCCGAAGGGATCCAGAGTATGGATGAACCGGTGGGTGCCCATGGTGGTGGCACAGGTGAAGCCCAACTCGATGATCTGGGCCGCCGTGAATACCTCGCCCAGTCGGCGGTAGGTTTCGTCGTCGATGGCATGGTGATCGGCCGAGAGGAGGTCCAGGAACTCAACCGCCAGGCGCTCTTGATCGGTCAGGTCCGAGTGACCGGGGGCGATGAGGCAGGCCACGTCCTCATCGGTGATGGAGTCATGCTTGCGCGACTGCATGCAGGGTTGGCACTCTCCCAGCTGGGCGCTCCGGATCCGGATGAGCTCGAGGATCCGCCCGCCGAGGAGGCTCTTCTTGCCCCAGGCGGATCGGGCCATGCTGGTTTGCATGATCTGGGCCGTGCGGTAGGCGAAGATCTGGAGGGGGATCGGGGTGGCGTAGGTCCCGTCGGCCACACCCTCCTCGATGATCCGGCGCGGTTCGTCAGCCAGCTGGTCCATCGGGATCGGTTCGATGCGTGGCATACACTCCCCCTCTCGACCGGAGTAACCGATCGTTCTTCATCAGTGATAATGAAACTTCCACCATGAACCTATAAGGATCGAGGTCCCCTTGTCCATGAACCCTTCCTCCGTTCTCCTGACCGACCGGGTGGCCGTGGTGACCGGTGGAGGTGCCGGGATCGGGCGGGGCATCGCCCGCGGCCTGGCCGCCTTCGGAGCCAAGGTGGCCATCTGGGAGCGGGACCCCGAGACCACCGCATCAGCGGCCGAGGAGATCGGTGGCCTAGGCATACCCACGGACGTCCGGCAGGCAGATGAAGTCGACGCCGCTCTGGCCCGCACCACGGAGGGGCTGGGCCAGGTCAGCATCCTGGTCAACAACGCCGGCGGCGTGTTCTTCTCGCCCCTGCTCGAAACATCGGAGAACGGTTGGGACGCCCTCTACCGGTCCAACCTCAAACATGTCATCCTCTGCACCCAGCGAGTGGCCCGATCGATGGTCGAGACGACGACGCCGGGGAGCATCATCAACATCACCTCGATCGAGGGGGTGCGGGCGGCACCGGGGTACGCGGCGTATGCCGCAGCCAAGGCCGGAGTCATCAACTACACCAAGACGGCGGCCCTGGAACTGGCCCTGTACGGCATTCGGGTCAACGCCCTGGCCCCGGATATCACGCTGACCGAGGGCATGAGGTCGGTGGCCCCTCCGGGTGCCGAGGAGCATTTCGGGCTGACCATTCCCATGGGTCGGGCCGGTCACGTCGACGAGATGGCGGGCGCCGCCGTGTTCCTGGCTGGCGACATGTCCAGCTACGTCACCGGGCAGACCATTCATGTCGACGGCGGCACGGAGGCCTCCAGCGGCTGGACCCACCATCCCGACACCGGTGCCTACATTCTGGGGTCCGCCTAGACGCCCCTGGCGCCCATGAGAGCCAACGGGGCCGACGGGGTCCTTGCTTGGCGGCCGTGGTCCGCCGACCTTACTCGTCGTGTCCCGCGCTCCCGACGTGGGCCGACATGCCGCCGTCGACGGAGATCATCTGCCCGGTGATGTAGCGGGACTCGTCAGAGGCCAGGAACACGACGAGATTGGCGATGTCGTCGGGTTCGCCGAGGTGGGTCGTCAGGATGGCCCGGCTGAGCCCGGCGAGGATGTCCTCGTTCAGGTGGGCCCGCACCGCGTCCGTGATGATCAGCCCGGGCACGATGGTGTTGGCGCGGACGTTCTGCTTTCCGTGGGAGGTGGCCACATACATGGTCAGCGTGTTCACCCCGGCCTTGGAGACCCCGTAGGCGGTGCGCGTCCGGTCGCCCTTCAACGAGGCACCCGAGGACATGTTGATGATGGAGCCGCCACCGTGGCGGACCATTTCGGGGATGGCGTGCTTGCTGGTGAGCATCTGACTGGTCAGGTTCACGGCGAGTGTCCTGTTCCACACCCCGAGGTCCAGCTCGGTGACCGGAGTGTCCCGGTTGAGGAAGTCGGAATCGGTCAGGGCGGCGTTGTTGTGGAGCACATCCAGTCGTCCGAAGTGATCGACCACCGACCGGACGGCTTCGATGATGGCGGACTCATCAGCCAGGTCCGCGGCCACGGCGAGCGATTGGCCGCCGGCCGACCGAATCTCCCCGGCCACTCGCTCGGCCCCGGCCCGGTCAACATCGAGGACCGCCACCGAGGCCCCCTGGAGGGCCAAGGCGTGGGCCGTGGCCCCGCCGATTCCGCCGGCACCACCGGTGACCACAGCTACCTTTCCCGCTACACGACCCGGACGGCCGTCACTCATGTCCGGCCCTCCGGCGTTCGTTCAGTGTCACGGTTGATTGTGTCCGGCGGTCGTCATGGTTATCCCTCGGTACCGGGTCGATGCGTCGTTGTCGGACGTGGTCAGGGCCCTGCCCGTCTCCATGCTGCCCCTTGACTACGGAGCCACGAGC
This sequence comes from uncultured Acidimicrobiaceae bacterium, assembly GCA_963737625.1. Classification (GTDB taxonomy): domain Bacteria; phylum Actinomycetota; class Acidimicrobiia; order Acidimicrobiales; family RAAP-2; genus Bog-756. Next base: position 1,571,262 of record CAVTTK010000002.1, on the reverse strand, counting down.
ACCAGGGAGAACAGGAGGATCGTCATCGTAGCCAGAAGGAAGGCCGACGTCGCGGCCACGGCCCCGAACGCAGCGGGTCGCACCCACCGTGCCACGGCCACGATGAGGGGGAAGGCCGTGAGCAGGACCCGCGGGCGGGCTCCCACCATGTTGGAGTCGAAGGCGGAGAGCAGTATCCCGACCGTGTAGATCCAGATGACCACCGGCGGCCGCCACTGGACCATGAGGTACAGCCCGGCTAGGGCGAACAGGAGTCCGAGGGCAGGGACCACGGCCTCGAGATCGTGGGGATGGGTCACCGACTGGCGGACCACGAACACGGTGTCGTGGTAGAAGCCGGTGCCTCCCCACTGGTCCCGTTCCACGTGGTACCACCCGAGGAAGTCCCCGGTGGCGTTCCACAGATACAAGAAGTAGCCAGCCACGCCAGCCACGGAGAGGGCCGGGGCCAGCAGCGCCCACCAGTCCCGTGCTCTGCGGATGGCCACCCCGGCGGCCCAAAGACAACAGAGCACCAGCACGATGGCCTCGGGGTGAACGCCCGTGGCCGCACCCGCGGCCAGGCCGGCCACCAGCCACCGTCGCTGCAGGAGAGCCAGCAGACTGATGGCACAGAGCAGGATGGCCAGGGCCTCCGAGTACACCATGGACAGGACCACGGCACCCGGAAAGAAGGCCCAGAGGACGACGGCCCGGTCGGCCACGACGTCGTCGCACAGGTGGCGTACCAGGTGCCAGATGGCCACCGTGGCCGCGGCCCCGACCGCGAAGGCCAGACCGACCCCGGTCACGATGGGCGTCAACCCCGTCAGGTCGGATACCCCCCGCACCATGAGGGGCCATAGCGGGAAGAACGCCGTGGCCGACCCGTGGGCGATAGGGAACTGTGCTGGAGGGGGGAAGTACCCGTGGCCGGCGATCAGCAGGTACCAGCTGGCGTCCCAGGAGCCCAAGGCCTGCAAGAACAGCGACGCCCTAGGGGGGGATGGCCACGGACCGGTGAAGTGGTGGGTGGCCAGTCCCTGGTTGATGACCAAGACCGATCCCAGGCCCAGGGCCACCATCAGCCGGGACAGGGTGAACGTTCCGATCGTCCGCGCCAGTGTCCGCAGGGCTTGGCCGTGGCGCCGGATCCACGGAGCCTCGGCCCGACGGCGTTCCATCCGGCTCGTGGCGGGCCCCGGGCTCAGGGGTGAGGTGGCCTCCGGACCCATGTCCGCCGCATCGTCGCCCGACGGTACGGGACCGGGAGATGCCCGACCTGTGCCGTCGTCGGTGGTCGCACCGGTCACCCGGTCACCCTAACCGCCCCCTCCTATGGGATTGATGACCGTCGAACCTGTGTTAGTCAGCCGCCTCGGCCAGTGCCTCGGCCAGGGTCGGGTGCACCAGCATGGACTCGACTATGTCCTTCACTCCCAGCCCACCGGTCACGGCTACGGCCAGTACGGAGATCAGCTCGGAGGCGTTCCGGCCCACGATGGAGCCTCCGAGGACGATCCCGGTGGCCGGATCGGTGATGATCTTCACAAACCCGCGGGAGTCATTGTCGATCAGCGCCCGTGAACTGGCGGCGAACGGGACCTTGGTCACTCGGATCTTCCGCCCCTGGGCGAAGGCGTCCACCTCGGCCAGGCCCACATCGGCGATCTCGGGCTCGGTGAAAATTGCGGACGGGGCACTGTCATAGTTGGGGTGCCGATGGGACACCGTGTGTCCGCCCACGACGTATTCAGCCACCTTCCGGCCCTGCATGGAGGCCACCGACGACAGCGGGAGCTTCCCCGACACGTCGCCGGCAGCGAAGATGTGGGGCACGTTGGTCTGGCAGTGACGGTTGATGGGGATGTGCCCGTCCTCGGCTGTGTCCACGCCGGCGTCAGCCAGCCCGAGACCTTCTGAGTTGGGCACCGAGCCGATGGCCAGGAGCGCATGCGAGCCCCGCACCACCCTTCCGTCGTCACAGTGGACCACCACCCCCTCGGTCCCTTGGTCCACGGCTACGGCGCGGGCCCCCTTGAGCAGATGGACCCCACGGCGGGAGAAGTCAGTCTCCAGCACGGCGGCCACCTCGGGGTCCTTCTGGGGGAGGACCTGCTGACGGCTGACGATCAGTGTCACCTCGCACCCGAGCGACGAGAACATGTGCACGAACTCCACCCCGGTGACGCCTGAGCCGATCACCACCAGGTGGTCGGGGAGCGCCTTGGGCGGGTAGGCGTCGCGGGTGGTCAGGAGCCGGTCGCCTGACAGATCGGCCCACCCCGGGACCCGGGGCCGGCTCCCGGTGCTGACCAGCACGGCATCGGCCTCGAAGCTCAGTCGGCCCTCGGCGGTGTCGGCCGCCACAGTGTGGGCGTCGACCAGGTGGGCGGTGCCCCGGACTAGGGCCACCTGCTGACTGCGGAGGATCTTCTCGTTGGTCTGTTCAAGGTGCTCGACGATGTCGGTGATGCGGCGACGCACCCGTTCGAGGTCCAGGTCACCGTCGGCCCCCACCACCCCCATGCCATCGATCCGTCGGAGGTAGGACATGGCCCCACCCGTGGCGATCATGGCCTTGGACGGGATGCAGTCCCAGAGGTTGGCAGCTCCCCCAACGACGTCACGTTCGATGAGCGTGACCTCGACGCCGAGCCGGGCGGCGTGTGTGGCTGCCTGGTTGCCGGCCGGGCCTCCACCGATGATCACGAATCGCATGAGACCCAGGTTACGCCCCTGCCTGCGACGCTCAGGGGCGATTCCTCAAGACCTAACTGAATCGTGTCGATGGAGGTCCCTGGAGAAGGGGTGAGATCCTTGGGTGGCCAAGGTCGGTCGATGAGAGAACTCTCATCGACGGCTCATGGGCGACTTACATTCACCCGTCACGATACGTGGCGGGCAGGGGCTGCCCATGGACGATCGAGGAGATCCATGAGCGAGAGTCGGAGGCGCAGACGGGGCTGGTTGATGGGCTTCGCGGCGACTGGAGGTGTCGCCCTCGGCGTGGTGACCGCCGCCGGTGCCAGTCCACCGCAGGCCACCACACAGCAGCAAGCCGGTACATCCGAGGCACTGGGATTGGATCAGCAGGTCATCTCCCTCAGCCAACGCGAGGTGAGCCTGCAGGCGGAACTGGGGCTGGCTCGGGCCGCCGCGGATCAGTCTGCTTCGGCCAATCCTGCGGTGGATCCCTCCAGTGTGACGACGACCCCTCCGTCGGTGGCCACGCCGGGGCCCAATGCCGCGGCCCCGGTACCCCAACCCGTGAACCCGGTCCCGGCCACGACCACGACCAGTACCACGTCGCCCGGTGATGATGATGCGACGTCGACGTCCGCACCGCCGACGTCCACCACCACGGAACCACCGGCCACCACTACCACCACGACAACGACGACCCGACCCCCGACCACGCCGACCACGCGGCCCCATCACGGGGGAGGGGGTGGTGGCGGTGACTGATCGGCCGAACGGTCCGCAGTCCCGGCGACGTCGGAGAAGCACGGTGTCCTCGGCGGTGGCCGCTGCGGCAACCGTGGGCGTCACCGGCCTCACGCTCACGTGGGCCGTTCGGACCGCCCCCCCGGCCCCCGCGACGTTCAACACCGGCTCGGGGGAGCAGACGTCGAAGCAGATAGCCTCCGACCAGCAGACCATCGCCCAACTCAAGGCGTCCATCGACTCGACCACCCAGCAGCTCGACGGGGCATCCGGGTCGCCGTCGACGACATCGCCGGGAAGCGCGCCGGGATCACCGACCATCGGTTCGGCCGCATCGGGGGTCGCTGGTCCGGCCGCAGCCACGGGCACCGGGACGATGGGCAGTCCCACCCAACCGAGCGGAACCTCCGGCGCCGGGGGAGCGGCCCGCACCCCCACCGGGACGCCCGCGGGGACCTCGGGCCCTGCGTCACCTGCCGGTCAGACCCCAGCAGGGTCGCCGGCCACGACGTCGGCCACACTCCCACCGGCAGCACCGACCGTGACCACCCCTGCTCCGGTAGTGACGACCCCACCCCCCGCAGTGACGACAACGACAGGCGCCTCCCCTGCTAAGCCATGAGGCGGAACTCGCCCCGTATTCCGGCTCTACGAGCGACGCGCCCACGAGCGACGAACGCACCGCCACGGTGCGCGCTATGGCCTCGACCATTGCCATCGTCAGCCGTGGGGACTCTCGAACGACCGGTCATGCCGCGGCTCTGGCTGCCGCCAAACAGGTATTTCGAACCGTGGATGCCACCTGTTCACGATTCAACGGCGACAGCGCCCTGATGCGGATGAACGCGGCACCCGCCCGTTGGCACCCGGTCCCGCACGTGCTCTTCGATGCCGTCCGCGAGGCTCATCGGGCCTACGAGCACACCCGCGGTCGCTTCGACCCACGCGTCCTCGGTGACCTGGTACGTCTGGGCTACGATCGCTCCCTGCCGTTCGAGGGTGGCACCGTCGAGACGTCCGGAGTGGCCTCCGGTCGTGGCCCGATGGGGAGGTGGCGCCCGCGCTTCCGCGGTGGACGACGCCCTCAGGTGCACCTCGGCGGGGTGGCCATCGACCTTGGCGGCATCGGCAAGGGGCTGTCCGTGCGGTGGGCCGCGGACCGCCTGGCCGGTACGCACCATGACTTCCTGATCGATGCCGGAGGAGACTGCCTGTGCCGGGGGGTCGGGCCAGAGGGACCAGGTTGGCGTGTGGCGGTCGAAGACCCCAACGGGGACGCCGCTGATTGGGTGGCGGTGCTTGAGCTCCGCGATGTCTCCTGTGCCACGTCGTCGGTCCGCCTCCGCAGGTGGCGTGCCGCCGGCCGTCCCGTCCACCACCTGGTCGATCCCCGTACGGGTACTCCGGGCGGCCAGGGTCTGATGGCGGTGACCGTCGTCGGCGACGATCCCGCCGAATCCGAGGTGATGAGCAAGATCCTCTTTTTGTGCGGACGCGACGGCATCGGCCATGAAGCACGGCGCCGCAACATTGCCGCATTGTGGGTCACCGCCGAGGGGGACGTGGAGGAGAGCCCCCGGATGGACCGGCATGTGCTGTGGCGCAGGGCGGGAGGATGACGGTGCGCCCGGCAGATTCCACGGTGCGCTCGCCTACGGAGGCCCCGGGGGCACCGTTGCGTTCGTCGTTCCCGGCTCCACAACCCGTTCCCGAGCTGACCAGAACCGACGACCTCCCGGTCACGGGCCCGACCCGTGGCCGCCATGGGGACGGCCCCAGGACCGTCAGGTCGGCCACCGGCACGCTGCTCTTGGTGGTGGCTGTGATGTCGGTGACGACAGTGATCGCCTACCAGGTCACGCTGCGGAACGGAGCACTCGTCCACAATCGAATGCTTCCGTGGATCCTCGGTCGGAGCCTGGGCGTGGCCTCGTACCTGACTCTGGCCGCCCTCGTGGTTCTGGGCATCTGGCTCCGGCACCCGTGGCGGAACCGGTTGTGGTCGCCCCGGCCGGAGGCCCTGTTGCGAGCTCACGTGGTGTTGGCCGCGTGCACGGTGGTTCTCCTAGCCGGTCATCTGGTGTCCATCGCCCTCGATCACTATGCCGGCGTGGGGTGGACGGGCACGTTTGTTCCCTGGCACTCCCACTACCGTCCGACGGCCGTGGCCTTGGGAACCATCGGGCTCTACGGCATCGTGCTGGTCGGCGCCACAGCGGCCCTGGCCGGATCGCTGGCCAAGCGGGTGTGGTTCCCCATCCACTCCCTTTCGGCCTTGGTGTTCTGTCTGTGCCTGGCTCACGGCGCCATGGCCGGTAGTGACAGCCACACCCTGCGTTGGTTGTACGTGATCACTGGGGGGGTGGTGGGGACAGTCCAGATCACCCGGTGGGTGGCCCGCCACGTGGGTCGCCCTGTGGCGGTGGAGTTCGAATGACCGGCCTGCCCCTGCTCGAGACTCCGGCGTTCGCCCTCGACCCGGTCCCCGCCGGCGGCGGGTTGGGCGGACCCGGCACTCGTCTGCTGTCCGGTCCGTTGCCATCCGAGGGGGCCGAATCTCTCGAGTCACACGAGTCCCGCTGGGGCCGGCTGGATCCCTGGGCGACTCGGGAGGGGATCCGCCACGCCATCCGGTCCAGCGGGCTCGACGGTCGCGGCGGGGGAGGCTTTCCCTTGGCCAGAAAGCTGGACACCGCCATCCTGGCCCCGGGGCGTCCCTTGGTGGTGGTGAACGCCAGCGAGAGCGAGCCGGCCAGCCGGAAGGATCGGACTCTGATCACCTACCGACCCCATATGGTTCTCGATGGGGCCGCCGCCGTTGCTGCGGTGGTGGGTGCCGACCGGGTGATCGTCCACTTCCACAAGCAAGCGGTGGCGGCCGGGACTTCGTTGGCCCACGCCATCGCCCAGCGCCGTGCGGCCGGTCGGTCCGATCCTCCGTGGCAGCTGTCGGTGGGTCCGGACAACTACGTGTCGGGAGAGGCCAGCGCTGTTGCTGCGCTACTCGAGGGCGGCGAGGCCCGCCCCCACTTCGCAGCGGTGCCTATGGCACATGTCGGCCCCTCCGGTCGGCCCACCGTGGTCAACAATGCCGAGACCATGGCCCAGGTGATGCTGCTCATCCATGGCGGCCGGACGGACCGACCGCTGCTTGGTGCGCCGGCTGGGGAGATCGACGCTACGGGGCCGGTCTCACGATTGTTCACCCTGGTCGGTGCCGTCGAACATCCTGGTCAGGTGGTCGAGCTGGTGGGTCCGGCGACCTTCGGCGAGCTACTGGTGCACGGCGCGGTGAGATCACCCCCGGCCGCCGTGTTGGTGGGCGGGTATGCCGGTACGTGGGTCGACGGCCACCGGGCCTGGTCCACCCCCCTGGACCGTGATGGCCTCCAGCGGATCGGGTGCACGCCGGGATGCGGCCTGATCGGTGTGCTCCCCCATGGTCGGTGCGGGTTGGACGAGACCGCCCGACTGGTCGGCTATCTCGCCGGTGAGACCGCCGGTCAGTGCGGTCCCTGTGTCCACGGGCTCCCCCGCCTGGCCCGCGCCTGGGCCGCCTTGGCCGGGGGTCGGATGCGACGTCGCGGGCTACGACACCTGGTCTCACTGGCCGAGGCGGTCGACGGAAGTGGAGCCTGTAGCCACCCGGACGGCGTTGTCCGCCTGATCCGGTCGGCACTGGGCGCGTTCGCGGCTGATGTCGACGCCCACCTGTCCGGACGGGTGTGCCCCGACGTGACACACCCACCGGTGTTTCCTGTCCCTTCCGCCGAGACCGGATCCCGGGAGTGGCGATGACCGCGAGGGTCAGGATTGATCCCATCCGATGCCGGGGCCATGCCATCTGTGCGCTGCAGTTCTCCGAGGGCATCGAACTCGACGATTGGGGATTCGGTCGGGTGGTGTCTTCGTCCCTCGAGGGACGAGATGCGATCAAGAGGGCGCGTCGGGCGGCGGCGGCGTGTCCCAACGGAGCCATTGTGATCACCGGGGACGGGGAGATCGGTACCCGGTCGAGTCGAAGAGCCCGATAGCGACAATGACGGCATCGACCCGCTCCGGCAGAGGCGCCACGAGGTGCCGTGGATGAAGTTTCCCTGGTGGGCCATCCCCGGTCTGGCGGCCATCGCCCTGACCACTGGCACGGTGGCTGCGGCCGAGGGGACCTTCGCCTCCTCCACGGTGCCCCTTCCCCGGGAGGTGCAGCTCCAGGTGCCCGGGACCGGGAACACCCAGGTTCCGGCAGCCACTACGACATCGGATCCACCGGGTTCCGCCCCCGCCGATCAGGTCGTGGCTCCGTCGCGACCGGTGATCACCCGATCGGGACCTCCAGTCGCCACGAGGGAGCCCCCTGCCCCGGCGGGGACCGCCCCGTCTCCCTCGGTGACGGCTGTCGCCCCGGGCTCCGACCGGGGTAGCGACGGGGGACAAGTCGGAGTCGGTGCACCGGAGACCCCGACGACCACCGTGGTCCCCTCGTCCGGGACGGAGACTCCGACGACAACGACGACGACACTTCCGGTCGCTCCCCCCACGACAACGACCACCACGAGACCGGGCTGGGGCGAGGGGGGTGACGAGTGACGTCGTCCGAGGACCGCCGAGTGGCCCGAGCCGACCGCCGATCCGGGCGAAGGCGGTTCGGCTCTGCCACCCGTCTGGCCGCCTTTCTGGGCCTGCTGCTGGTGGCCATTCTTTCGATCACGGCACTCGAGACGGGACGGGCCTTCACCAACCAGTCCGTGGCATCTACCACGCGGGGACTTGCCGCCGAGGTGGACAGCTTCGAGAAGGCTGTCGTGGGAGCCGGAGCATCCAGCTTGGAGCCCGACACCGTTGCCTATCTCCGGAGCCGGGTCCTGCCCCAGGGGGAGACCATCATGGTCCGCCTGCCCGACGGGTCCCGGTTGGGGAGCGTGGGCTCGGCGCCACTCCTGGGGACGGCCACCTTCCGATCTGCGCTGGCGTCTCCACCGCCCCGGACGACGTCGACCCAGTCGGTGGTGAATGGGATCCCCACCCTCTACCTGGTGGCACCCATCCGCTCGGGCAGCACCTCGCTGGGCACGATGGTGGTTACCGCGGACCTGTCCCAGCTGCGGACCGATCAGAACCGCGCCCTCCTGCTCATCCTGGCTGAAGCTCTCGTGGCCCTGGTCGGGGCGGTGGCCGGGGCTTACCTGCTGCTCCGCCGGCTCCTCCGCAATGTTGGCCGGATCACGACGACGGCCGCGTCCATCAACGACGGCGACCTCGATCGTCGGCTCGGAGACCAGGGGACCGACGACGAGGTAGGCCAGCTGGCCGCCACCTTCGACGCCATGCTGGACCGCTTGCAGGCGGCCATGGTCATGCAGCGTCGACTTCTATCCGATGTGTCGCACCAGCTGCGGACACCCCTCACCGTTGCCCGCGGACACCTCGAGGTACTAGTTCGCCAGAATGGCGTTGACTACGAGGAGGTACGAGACACCGTCGGAGTGGTGGTCGACGAGCTCGAGCACATGGGCGCGCTGGTCGAGAGGCTGCTGATGTTGGGGCGGGCCCTCGAACCGGATTTCCTGGACAGCCAACCCCTCGACCTCCGCACGTTCCTGTCCGAGCTGTTCGATTCCGTCCGGGTGCTGGCTGAACGGTCGTGGTTCTTGGATCCCGTTCCCGATCTCGTTCTCGATGTCGACGTGGCCAAGCTGCGCGGTGCCTTGCTCAATCTGCTCGACAATGCCGTTCGGGCCACCGCCCACGGAGACGCCATCGGGATCCGAGCCGCCGTGAGGGCGGGCACCGGTGAACTGGTCATCTCCGTGGACGACTCGGGTCCGGGGATCCCCGGTGACGAGCTTCCCTCGGTGATCGAGCGGTTCAGGCGGCTCGGCAACGCTGACCGAGACGGGACCGGACTCGGCCTGGCCATCGTGACGGCGGTAGCGGAAGCCCATGGGGGTACGTTCGAACTCGGTCGTTCCCCACTGGGGGGTTGCCGTGCCGCCATCGTGCTCCCCAAGGCACGCATGGTGGCCGTGCCCAACCTCGTGCCGGTGGGGGTGTGAATGCAGATCCTCATAGTGGAAGACGATCGTGGCATCTCCTCGTTTCTGACCAAGGGGCTCAACGCCGAGGGCTACGGCACGATCGTGGCCGGCGCAGCAGATGAGGCGGCGGCGCTGCTCGACGCCACGTCCACGGACATCGACCTCGTCTTGTTGGACCTGGGGCTGCCGGCCGGGGATGGGCAGGATCTGCTTCGGAGGATGCGGCGGGATGGCCTGGCCATGCCTGTCATCATCCTGACGGCACGGGCCGAGGTGGCCGACAAGGTGGACGGGCTCAACGCCGGAGCCAATGACTATGTGACGAAGCCGTTTTCCTTCGACGAACTGTTGGCCCGGATCCGCGCCGCCTCCCGATCCGTGGACCAAGCCAGTTGTTCCCAACTATCGGTGGGCGACCTCCGCCTTGACCTGCTGAGCAAAGTGGCATGGCGATCGGGGCAGCGTATTGACCTGGCCCCGAAGGAGTGGGCCCTACTGGAACTGTTCATGCGCCATCCCAATCAGGTGTTGTCCCGGGTCCAGATCCTCGGGCACGTCTGGGGCTACTCCTTCGACACGGGAAGCAACGTTGTCGATGTGTACGTCGGCTATCTCCGGCGCAAGCTCAGCCGGCCCGGGCTGCCCACGATGGTGGAAACGGTCCGGGGGGCCGGCTACCGGTTCGTCGACGCGGTCACCGGCAACGGCGATCCCGCATCAATCGGGTGATGGCCAAGTCGCCAGCGCGGTGCACCTCGGAGCCAGAGCTACCCACGATGCCACCCCACCCCTGAGGGAAACGGGGCACCTGGTCTGCCACCACTTCTGATGGCGGTGTCGGTACCATCGCACCAGGACGAATCCACGGCGTTCGCACCGGAGAGGGCTCCGGTGGACAGGGCCCCGGGTCCTGGCACCGTCTCGCCGAATCGCGAGGCCGGCCACCAAGCAGCGCCCCTAGCCAATGAACGCCACCCGGAAACACGAACGACGCCGTGCCGTTCGGCGGCGACGCCGTGCCGCGGTCACCGGGTTGCTCTCGCTGATCCTCGTGGTGGTCGCCGCGGTCGTGCTGACGCAGCCGGGAACCTCGGCACCGGAGGCGTCGGGCCTTCCTCTCGACCCGACGGCGTTCGCCGACGGATCCTGTGTGGCGTTCGCCCCGACGGCGGGAAATCGCCACGAGACGGTGTTCTTGGATGCCGGGCACGGCGGGATCGACCCGGGGGGCGTCGGCACAACCCAGTCTGGGGCACCGATCGACGAAGCCACAGAGACCCTCCCGGTGGAGCTGGGTGTCATGAATCTCCTTCGGGCCAAGGGTTTCCGGGTGGTGGTGTCCCGCACCACCGCCGACACCGTGGTCCGGCTCACTCCCGTGGATCGGTTCGGGGGAGTGCTCTCACTCAGCGGGTCGCACGACGACGTGGTGGCTCGCGACGTGTGTGCCAACGAAGCCCATGCTCAGGCGATGGTGGGTATCTATTACGACGCCGGCGCCTCTCCAGACGATGCTGGCAGCCTCACCGCCTACGACACGGCCCGGCCGTTCGCCGCCGCCAGCCTGCGCCTAGCCACGCTGGTACAGCACGACGTGGTGGCCGACATGGACGCCCAGGGGTGGGCCATTCCCGACGACGGGGTGCAGACCGACGGGAGCCTGGGTTCCTTCGTGGGCAGCGCCAGCGACGGTGGCCTGGCCGGCGAGGCCGCCTCGTATCATCACCTGCTGCTGCTCGGACCACCGGAGCCGGGATTCTTGGCTACGCCCAGTCAGATGCCGGGGGCCGTCATCGAGCCCCTGTACCTGACCGACCCCTTCGAGGGCTCGATCGCCGCTTCCAGCCTCGGCCAGCGGGTCATTGCCCAGGGCATCGCCACCGCGGTCGACGAGTACCTCACCCCACCGCACGTCGCGGCCACCACCCCGAGATCGGGCTGACCCGGTGTCGGGGTGGACAACCGGCGCCGGCGTGGCGCTGCCTGTTCAGAGCGGCAGTCCGGCCTTGGTGGCTTCGGGTACTTCCACGAGCCGTCCGGTGGTGACGTCGTAGATGTAGCCGTAGATGGGGATTCGCCCGGGTACCAGGGGGTGAGAGCGGATGCGGCCCACATCCTCGGCCACGCTCCGGGCGTTGTCGCTGATGGTCAGCCAGTCGATGTAGCGGGCTTCGGACGATCCCGGTCCGGCTCCGACGTCATGGAATCCGTCCTCGCCCAGGGCAGCCGTGTCCAGGCTGCTGGCCAACAGGTCCCTCATGACCTCGTCGGTGAAGAATTCCATTCCGCAATTGGTGTGGTGGATGACGAACCACTCCGCCGTACCCAGAAGTTTGTAGGAGATGACCAAGGAGCGGATGGCATCGTCGCTGGCCCGACCGCCGGCATTGCGGATCACGTGGGCATCACCCTCGCTGAGGCCGGCGTACTGGGCCGGGTCCAGTCTGGCATCCATGCAGGTGAGGATGGCGAATCCGCGGGCGGGGGGCAGGGCCAACTCGGACTTCTCGCCAAACGAGGCGGCGTAGGCCTCGTTGGCCGCGAGCACTTCTTCGAGAACGGTCATGGCAGATCTCCCTGGTATCGGACCGGATGGACCGGTCTGTCGGTAGGAATGGGCCCCATCACCGTACCAGTGTAACCCGATGGGCAAAATAGGAAATAGGGCGATGGCTGTGCCTTGCGGGGCACTAGAGGCGAGAGCAGCCACGCCTCCGGCCTACGGGTCGGACGCCTTTCGGGCCCGCTTGGCCGCCCGTTTTTCGAGGATGTCCTTCCAGTTGATGAAGGGAAGGACGGACACGGCGGCGAGGAGGACCAGTTGGATGCCGATAGACCAGGGAGAGCCGAAGATCCGCCCCAACACGTTGCCGAAGTGGCGCTCGGCCAGGGACGCGGCCGAAAGGTACAGCGAATAGCTGACCAGCCGCCCGACCAGAAAGGCCAGGGTCAGGGGGATGAGCTCCATGTCCAGCAGTCCTGCGGCCACGAAGAGCTGGGCGGAGGGGAGCGGGGAGACGGCGAAGAAGGCCAGCGTGGCGATCACACTGCCCCGTCGGTGGAGGAGGGCCTCGCTGGCCGCAGCCAGATTCTCCCGGCGCTTGTCGCTGAGGTGTCCGCGGAAGCGACGGGCACCGAGGGCCAGCAGATACCGTCCGGTGGCCGCGGCGATGGCCCCCAGTACCACGAGGGCGACCGGGTTCAGCTGCCAGTTGAGGCGGGCGAAGACCAGGATGGTCCAGGTGGGTGGGCCGAAGGCCGGGAGCAGGTTCACCCCGAGCACAATGAAGAAGAGAGCGACGTACTGCATCGGCGTGAAGGGACCCTACCCGGGGCCACGGAGCGGGGTACGTTGCCCGACGTGGAAGTCCGGTCCCTGGGATACCGCACCGACCTGATGGTCCGGCGACTGGCTGGTTCGTCCATCATCGAGCGGAAGCGGTTCGCTGTGGTGCGTACGCCCGACAATCCGTGGTTTCACTGGGGCAACTTCCTGCTGTGGCCGGACCCACCGACCGGGAGTGACCTGGAGGAGTGGAGTGCGCTGTTCGCCGAGGAGTTCCCGGAAGCGAACCACGTGGCGTTCGGGATCGATGAGGCCGAGCTACCCGAGCCGTACGACATTCCGTCGTCCATGGGGCTGGAGGTCGAGGTCAGCCTGGTGATGACGGCCACCCAACCCCCCGAGACCGGACCGGCCGACGGGGCTCTGACGATCCGGACGCTGAGTTCCGTCGACGACTGGCACCAGGAGTTGCTCCTCCAGCAGGCCCTGGAGGTCGGGGACGCTGCTCCTCGTGGATACCGCGAATTCCTCGAACGAAACACGGACGAAGCAAGGAGGCTGGTGGAGGAGCGTCACGCGGTGTACGTCGGCGCCTTCTCCGAGGGCCGGCTTCGCTCCGTCGTGGGGATCGCGTCGGACGGGCAGGGTGTGGCCCGCTACCAGAACGTGGGCACGCACCCTGACTTCCGAGGTCGGGGCTATGCCTCCGCCCTCCTGACTCGAGCCGGGTCGTACGGCGCGGAGCAGTTCGGTGCTGACCTGCTGGTCATCGTCGCCGATCGGGACGGCCCTGCCGCCCACCTCTATCAGTCCGTGGGGTTCACCATCGTCGAAGGTCAGTGGGGACTGTCATCGCCCGCCGTCTGATCCGACCTCCCGGCAGCGGCAGCAGTGGTCTCTGAAGGGTGCCGCATGACACGGAGCCGTGCGAGACAACACCGATCTCACCAGCTTCGACGCACAGTATCCAGAATGCGCCGGCGTCGGAACCCTGCGTCCCGACCCCTTCTGGCGTCGACCGGTACCGGAGGCCGTCTGAAGGGGCCCGGGGTTCGACGGGTCCGCCAAAGCCCCTCTCGAGGAGAGGCCGGTTCCGGATTCCGCAGAGAGTCATGGAGTTGGCTCGTGAAACTGAGGGTACAGGACCCGTCTCACCCCGCCATTCGTAGGCTCACGACGGTGAACATGATGTTACGGTGACTTGCTGAACCGGCATGTTCGCTATTCGTACGTTACGGTTCGTGGTTACTGGCGGGTAGGCATAGGCAGTTCGAGAGCGGCCGTCGAGGCCGCCGGAGAAGGACGGGTGTGGACATGGGTGCAGGCATGGGACTGGCGGGAAGACTTCGACGCCTCGTGGGAGTAGGCGTGGCGGTCGTGGCAATGTTTGCGGCCACACTGGCTCTGGCGCCGGCCTCGGTGAGTGGTGCCGCCACCCCCACGACGGTGACGTATGCGGAACTCCCTCAGACGCCGCCCAACTACATCTTCCCGTTCATGAGCCTGGCGTACTTCAGCGTCTACAACATCTCCACCTTCCAGGACCTGATGTACCGGCCGCTGTACTGGTTCGGCAATGGCACAACCCCCAACCTCAATCTGTCGATCTCCTTGGCCCAGAATCCGACCTACGCCACTGACAGCAAGTCCGTCGTCGTTAATCTGGATCCCTACAAGTGGTCGAACGGCGAGACGGTCACCGCGCAGAACGTCATGTTCTGGATGAACATGCTCCACGCCGAGAAGGCCAACTGGGCCGGCTACTCCTCGGGGGCCCTGCCGGACGACGTCGCCTCGATCACCGTGAACAGCCCCACCCAGCTGACGATCAACCTCACCGGTCCGGTCAACACCTACTGGTTCACCTATAACGAGCTGTCCCAGATCACCCCCATGCCCAACGCCTGGGACATCACGTCCAAGGGCGGAGCACCCAACTCGGGAGGCTGTGCCGCCGGGGCTTACGGCACGGTCGACAAGCAGTGCAAGGCCGTCTACACCTTCTTGGCCCAGCAGTCCAAGAGCTCCCTGTCCACGTACGCCACCAATCCCATCTGGCATGTGGTTGACGGGCCGTGGACGCTGAGCAAGTTCGATGCCTCGGGCAATGTGACCTTCGTACCCAACCCCACCTATTCGGGTCCCATCAAGCCCACGATCTCGAAGTTTATTGAGCTGCCCTTCACCACCGACGACGCCGAGTTCAACGCTCTGGTCGGCGGCAAGGTCAATGTGGGCTACCTGCCGCTGCAGGATGTCACCAAGCCCACCACCAATGCCCTGAAAGCCGGGCCCAATAACCCACGCCTGAGCAACTTCACCATGGATCCGCTGTACACGTGGTCCATCAACTACTTCCCCTACAACTTCCATTCCAAAGGGACACCCGGCAAGATCTTCAACCAGCTCTATTTCCGCCAAGCGTTCCAGTACCTGGTCGACCAGCCGCTGTACATCAAGAAGATCTACAAGGGCTACGGCGTGGGCACGTACGGTCCGGTCCCGGTGACCCCGGCCAACTCGTTCGTGTCCCAGGAGGTGCAGGACAACCCGTACAAGTACAACCCCACGACCGCCATCGCGCTGCTCAAGGACCACGGGTGGAAGGTCGTTCCCGGCGGTACCTCCACCTGCACATCACCAGGCACGGCGGCCAATCAGTGCGGGGCCGGTATCCCGTCCGGAGCCAAGCTCTCCTTCAATCTTCAGTTCGCCAGCGGCACGGCCACGACGACCCAGTTGATGAATGCGGAGAAGTCCTCCTGGGCCCAGGCGGGGATCAACGTCAACCTGTCCCAGGCGTCGTTCAACACCGTGATCGGCATCGCCGTGCCGTGCAAGTCGTGCGCATGGCAGATGCAGAACTGGGGCGCCGGCTGGATCTTCGCCCCCGACTTCTACCCGACCGGGGAGTCGATCTTCCAGACCGGGGCCGGCTCCAACTCGGGGAGCTACTCCGACACCACCAACGACGCCAACATCCTGGCCACCAACGTGACCCAGACGCCGCTCACCCAGTACGAGAACTACCTGGCCGAGCAGCTTCCCGGCGTCTGGCAGCCCAACCAGGTCACGACCCTCACCGAGATCCAGAAAGGCCTGACCGGAGTCCTGCCCCAGAACCCGCTCCAGAACATCACGCCGGAGAACTGGCGGTACTGACCGACGGGTCCTGACCGATGGCTCTGTCGGCCGGGGCCCGCTGGACGGTTGCTGATGGGTCTGAGGACTCGCGACGTACGCTCCGTAATCGGGTCGTGTCCCTGCGCCACACTGCTTCCGTAGGGAGGATGGACCCCATGGTTGACAGGCGATGACCGGATTCCTTCTCCGGCGGATCGGTCAGGCCCTCGTCGTCATCCTGGGCGTCATCCTGATCACGTTCGTGCTGGCCAAGCTGATCCCCGGGGGCGAGGCCAAGGCGGTCCTGGGACCCAAAGCCACGCCCGTCAACATCGCCCGCTTCAACCGGCTGAACGGTCTCGACGCCCCGCTGTACCTTCAGTTCTGGCGGTACGTCGAGGGGATCTTCGCCCACCTCAATCTGGGCTACTCCTTCAAGTACAACGAGGGGGTACGCCAGGTTATCGGTCAGCGCCTCCCCAAGACCCTGACGCTGGTCGGGGCGTCGGTACTCATCGCTGTGGTCATCGCCATTCCTCTCGGCATCCTGCAGGTGGTCCGACGGAACAAGCCCATCGACTATGTCCTGACCGGGACCTCGTTCTTCCTCTACGCCATGCCCGACTTCCTGTTGGGCACCCTGTTGATCATCTGGTTCGCCTTCGACCTGCACTGGTTTCCGGTGTCACCCCCCTCGGACGCTTCGGCCTGGGCCGTGTTCACCGACCCCCGGGCCTTCGTCCTCCCCGTAGTCACCCTGGCCGCCACCACCGTGGCCTCGTTCAGCCGGTACATGCGGTCGTCGATGATGGACGCCCTGGCCGAGGACTACATCCGGACGGCCCGGGCCAAAGGGGCGGGCAACCGACGCGTGCTCTACGGGCACGCCCTCCGTAACGCCCTCATCCCGTTGATCACCCTGCTCGGACTGTCTCTCCCGGCCATCGTCAGCGGTGCCCTCATCGTGGAGAACGTCTTCAACTACCCGGGCATGGGACTGCTCACCGTCCAGTCGGCGTTCAACGACGACATCCCGGTGGTGCTCGGCACCACGTTGGTGATCACGGTGGCCACGGTGATCGGATCGCTGATGGCCGACATCCTGTACGCCGTGGCCGA
Organism: uncultured Acidimicrobiaceae bacterium; assembly: GCA_963737625.1. GTDB lineage: Bacteria > Actinomycetota > Acidimicrobiia > Acidimicrobiales > RAAP-2 > Bog-756. The sequence continues at coordinate 1,554,273 of CAVTTK010000002.1, read as the reverse complement.
TCCCCGGATCAGGCTGGGAGGGGAGTGACATGAGCGATCCCGAAGACGTCCATCTCGATCCAGTCTTCAACGACGAGGAGGACCGGACGGCGCTGCCCATCGGGCACGGTCCCACCATGACCGGCGGCGTGCTGGGCCAGGATGTCCCCCTGGCGCCCGAAGGGGGCGAATCGAGGACCACCGGCGGCGTGTTCCGCCAGATGTCCCGGGTATTCCGTGAGAACAAGCTGGCCGTGGTGGGCCTCGGGGTGATCGTGTTCTTCGTACTCTTCTGCTTCGTCGGCCCCCACCTGTACCCGACCAATCAGACCAACACCCAGCTGGCCCTGCAGAACTCCACCGATAACGCCCCACCGGGCAACGGCAATCCGCTGGGCACCGACCAGTCGGGCTTCAACATCCTCGGTCGGCTCATGTACGCCGGGCAGGCCTCCCTCATTGTCGGGTTCGCCTCAGCCCTGGTGGCCACGGTGTTCGGCACCCTGTACGGGGCCATGTCCGGATTCTTTGGGAACTGGTTCGACTCGCTGGCCATGCGCATCGTGGACGTCTTCCTGTCCATCCCCGTGCTCTTCCTCCTCATAGCCCTGGTCACCATCTACCACCAGTCCGAGGCTCTGCTCATCGTGGTCATCGCCTTTGTCAGCTGGCTCATTCCGGCCCGGCTCATCCGTGGGGAGACCCTGTCCCTGCGCAACCGCGAATATGTCCAGGCCGTCCGGGTCATGGGCGGTAGCCGGTCCCGCATCATCGGCCGACACATCATCCCCAACTCGGTCGGGACCATCGTGGTCTTCGCCACCTTCCAGGTCGCCGACTCGATCCTCTTGCTGGCCGCCCTGGGCTTCCTGGGGCTGGGTGTCCCCGCGCCTCAGACCGACTGGGGAACCATGCTGTCCAACGGTGTCGATGCGGCGGGCAACGGCTACTGGTGGCAGATCTACCCCGCCGGGCTGTGCATCGTTCTGGTCGTGGTGGCCTTCAACTACGTGGGTGACGCCTTGCGCGACTCTCTGGAGGTCCGGCTGCAGCAGCGCTGACGCGACCGCTCGGCGTGGCTCAGTCCGTGGCGGAGGCGGAGTCCGCGGTGGACAGGGCTACGGGGGTCTCGAGTGGGAAGTGACAGGCGGCCACATGGCCGCTCCCGAAGTCGGTCATCGGTGGTTCCACCTCGGCACAGATTTCCTGGGCCGCCGGACACCGGGTACGGAACCGACAGCCCGACGGTGGGTTGATGGACGACGGAAGCTCGCCCTTGACCGTCGTCTCGCCGCGCGCCTTGGTCCGGGCTGTCTCGACATCGGCCACCGGCACCGCGTCGAGCAGGCCCCGGGTGTAGTGGTGGGCCGGCCGGGCGTAGATCTCGGCAGCCGGGCCCAGTTCCACGATCTTCCCCAGGTACATGACGCCGATGGTGTCGGCCATGTAGCGGACGACAGCCAGATCGTGGGAGATCATCACGTAGGTCAGGTTGTGGCGGCCCTGGAGGTCTTTCATGAGATTGAGGATCTGGGCCTGGATGGACACGTCCAAGGCCGATACCGGCTCGTCGGCCACGATCATCTTGGGATCGAGGGCCAGGGCGCGGGCCAGGCCGATGCGTTGACGTTGACCGCCGGAGAACTCATGGGGGTACCGGTCCGTCGAGGTCCGGCTCAACCCGACCTCATCGAGGAGGGTGCCGACCTTCTCCTCCTGTTGCGCCCGGGAGCCGACCCCATGAACCTTCAGCGGCTCACGGATGATCGTCCCCACCCGCATGCGCGGGTCGAGCGATGCGTAGGGGTCCTGGAACATCAGCTGCAGGTCCCGTCGGCGGTTGCGAAGATCGGTCCCGGCCAGGGCCGACATCTCGTCTCCTTCGAACCGGATGGTCCCCGACGTCGCCCGGTCAAGGGAGACGAGGAGTCGACCCACCGTTGTCTTGCCACAGCCGGACTCGCCGACCAGACCGAACGTCTCACCCCTACGGATGTCGAAGGTCACCCCCGAGACCGCTTTGACGCTGGCAACCTGCCGCCGGAATACGGCCCCGGACATGACCGGGAACTCCTTGACCAGATCACGTACCTCGAGGATGGACCCGGCCAGGGTGAGCGTGTCGCGGCGTCGCGCCTGGGCGGATGACAACCCCACGGGAGCGAGCGAGGTGGCGCCCGGCTCCACCGGCCCGACCGACTGCTCCTGGTCGGATCGGGGCTCCGGCTCCACGGGGTGGAAGCAGGCATAGCGGTGGACCAGATGGCCACCGTCATTGGTATCGACCAGAGGGGGGTCCTCGATCCGGCACTGTTCGGTGGCGTACTGGCACCGGGGTGCGAACCGACAGTTGGTGATGGTCTGGGATAGGTCGGGCGGCAGGCCGGGGATGGAGGCCAGGCGCTGGTCCTGGCTCTGGTCCAGCGTGGGCACCGAGGCCAGGAGGGCTTCGGAGTAGGGATGGCGGATGCGGTTGAACAGCTCGCCGGTCTCGGCCTCCTCGGCTACTTTGCCGGCGTACATGACGATGACGCGGTCGGTCCGACCGGCGATGACCCCCATGTCGTGGGTGATCAGGATCACGGCCATGGCCAACCTCTGGCGGAGCTCATCGATGAGGTCGAGGATCTGGGCCTGGATGGTCACGTCGAGGGCCGTTGTGGGCTCGTCGGCGATCAGCAGCTTGGGCTCGCAGGCCAGGGCCATGGCGATCATCACCCGCTGGCGCAGGCCGCCGGAGAGCTCGTAGGGATACTGCGTGAGCCGTTCGGCGGGCTGGGGCATCTCGACCAGGCGGAGTACCTCGAGGGCCCGGCTGTGGGCCTCTTGGCGCGACACATTGCGGTGCAGCCGGACCCCCTCGGCGATCTGTCTACCGATGGTCATGGTGGGATTGAGCGACGTCATGGGGTCCTGGGGAATGAGGGCCACCTCGTCCCCTCGGACCTGGCGCATCTCCTTCTCGTCGAGCGCGGCCAGGTCCCGGCCGAGCAGGGTGACCGAGCCGCCGGTGATATGGCCGTTGTTGGGGAGCAGCCGCATGATGGAGAGCCCGGTCGTGCTCTTGCCGCATCCGGACTCGCCCACCACACCGACGCACTCGCCCTCACCCACCTCCAAGGAGATGCCGTCGACGGCCACCACCGAGGATGTCCGCATGCGGAATTCGGTGCTCAGGTTCTCCACCTGTAGGACCGGCGCCATCACCGGAGTGTACCCGGGACCCCTCCGGGCTTGGGATGCCCCCCACCGGGCCGTAGCCGGTGAGGCCGTCACGCAGTGACGCCGCCACACTGGCCGTCACACAGTGAGGCCGGCCTGCATCCTCTCGGTGGCCTCCACGTACTCCTCGACCATGGAGAAGACCACGTCCTTGGCCTTCCTCACAGACGTGGCCCGGCCGATGACCTGGCCACAGGGATTGAAGTTCACGTCCTTGGCCGCCTCGGGATAGCGATGACCCCGGGACACGGCCTCGATGGCCACCATCATCTGCAGGGGCATGGGTAGGGGATCGGGAGTGTCCTCGGCCTCCCAGGCATCGGTCCAGTCGTTCTTCAGCATGCGGCAGGGCTTGCCGGTGAAGGACCGTGACCGCACGGTGTCGCGGCTGGAGGCGGCCAAGTAGGTCTCCATCTGCTTGGGCGGGATGTCCGCTTCCTCGACGGTCAGCCACAACGTCCCCGACCACACACCCTGGGCCCCGAGGGCCAGGGCCGCGGCCATCTGGCGGCCACTGCCCACGCCGCCGGCGGCCAGTACCGGGATCGGGGCCACGGCGTCGATGACCTCGGGCCACAGCACGATGCTGCCCACGTCACCGGTGTGGCCTCCGCCCTCGGAGCCCTGGCAGATGATGAAGTCGAGTCCGGCCGCCTTGTGGTTCAGGGCGTGCTTGACCGACCCGGCCAGAGCCCCGATCATCAGTCCCGCCCCCTGTACCCGCTCCACCACGTCCGGCGGGGGGGTACCCAGAGCGTTGGCGATGAGCTTCACATTGGGATGGCGCAGGGCCACGGTGAGCAGACCGGCGGCATGGGCCGCCGTCCAGCCGATCATGCCGTTGGAGTTGCGCTCCTCCTCGGGGATCTCCGGCACGCCGTGGTCGGCCAGGATCTTCATGGCGAACTCCTTGTGCTGGGGTGGGACCAGACCCCGGATCTGGGCTTCCAGCTTGTCCGGGTCCATCTCGTCCATGCCCTCGTACTTGGCCGGGATGACGATGTCGACGCCGTAGGGCCGGTCGCCGACATGCTCGTCGATCCACGTCAGTTCGACTTCCAACTGTTCCGGGGAGAAGCCGATGGCCCCCAGCACGCCGATACCGCCGGCATTGGTGACCGCGGCCACGACGTCACGGCAGTGGGTGAAGGCGAAGATGGGGAACTCGATGCCCAGCTTCTGGCGGATCTCGGTATTCATGATGTGGCTCCTTGGTTGCGATAGCGGGAACGGGCAGGGACAGTCGGATCAGGGGCGGTGTCGACATCGGCACCACTCGGGGCTAGGGGATGGCATTGAGGGACGGTGAGGTGGACGGGTGGGTGCGGCCTGTCATCGTTGCCGTGGGTTGGCCGGCTCCGTCCGACCGGTGCCCGGTCGACCCATGACCGGGCATCCCGAGCATTGCCGCCAGGCCCCGCACGGCCAGGTCGTCGGTGACCGAGTCGGGTTCGAGGCGCCGCTGCATGGCCAGGCCGGTGAGCAGGGCCTTGACCAGGATGGCCATCTCGTCTGGGTCCGCCACGGGCTCGGCACCCACGGCCGCGGCCCAGCCTTCCAGCTGCCGGGCGCTGAAGCGGCGCGCCTCGGCGTTGCGCCGGCGGAGCACGTCGGCCACATCGCCGTCCCGGGCGGCCCGGAGCCACAGCTCCTGTTCGAGGAGCGACCAGCTGCCGGCCCGCGTGCTGTCGGTGCCGGCCACGTTCTCCCACACCGCGGACAACTGACCGGCCGGCGAGTCACTGACTGCCACCTCGGCCAACAGGATGGTGAGGACGGAGTCCTTCCACGAGTCGAGTAGCGCCAGCAACAGCCCTTGCTTGCTGCCGAAATGGGAGTAGACGGCGCCGGAGGTCCGGCCCGCGGCCTCGGCCACGGCGTCCACCGACACGGCGTCGACCCCCTGTTCCGCGAAGAGCGCGGCCGCCGCGGCCAGTAGGCGCGCCCGGGTCTCGGCCTTCCGCTCACGTTGGGTCTGCGACACGTTCCCCCGGCTCACTCACGGTGGGCATCGATGCCCGGTGGGGACTGTACTTATATTGGAAGCGTTATGCAACGTGCCGCCGCGCCGGCTGGCGAGCGCACGGACATCGGGCGGGTCGAGCCGGACCGGGTGAGGCCCGGTCACGTTTCGGTCCCGACACCTAGAGTGGAACAGGGGTTGGGGCGACACAACCGATCGAGCCGGCTCGAACCAGCAGCTGCAGTTCAACCGGTCGTGACAGGGAGGTAGCGCGATGGAACCGATGAAGGCCGAAGTGCGTGACAGGCTCTACATCGACGGACGGTGGGTGCCCTCCAATGGCACCGGATCGATCGACGTCATCGACTCGACCGACGAAGAGGTGATCGGCACCGTTCCCGAGGGCACGGCCGAGGATATCGACGCTGCGGTGGTGGCGGCCCGAAGGGCCTTTCCGGGATGGTCGGCGACGCCGGTTGCCGAACGGACGGCTCTCCTGACCAGGGTGGGGGAAGCGCTGGGCGCCCGTATGGACAGCCTGGCCGATCTCATCACCCACGAAGTGGGGATGCCCTACACCCTCTCCCAGTTAGTGCAGGTGGGCCTGCCCATGGCCAGCTTCGGCTCCATGGCCGGCATCGCCGAGGACTTCACCTGGGAGACGACCGTGGGCACTTCACTGGTGGTCCGGGAGCCGGTCGGCGTGGTCGGCGCCATCACCCCCTGGAACTATCCGCTCCATCAGATCGCCGCCAAGGTGGCTCCGGCACTGGCCGCCGGGTGCACGGTGGTGCTGAAGCCCAGTGAGGTGGCTCCACTGAACGCCTTCGTCCTGGCCGACGTCTTCGACGAGGTCGGCGCACCTCCGGGGATCCTCAACGTGGTGACCGGGTTCGGTCCCGTGGTGGGTGAGGCCATCGCTGCTCATCCTGGGGTGGACATGGTTTCCTTCACCGGGTCGACCAGAGCGGGCAAGCGGGTGGCCGAGGTGGCGTCGTCCACCGTCAAGCGGGTGGCCCTCGAGCTGGGGGGGAAGTCGGCCAACGTACTGCTGGACGACGCCGACTTTGCCAAGGCCGTGCCCGACGGGGTGGCCAAGTGCTTCGCCAACTCCGGTCAGACCTGCAGTGCGCTGACCCGCATGCTGGTGCCCCGTGCCCGGCTGGGCGAGGTCGAGGAGCTGGCCCGTGAGGCCGCCGAGTCCCATGTCCCCGGCGACCCGTTCGAGGCCGGAACGCGGCTGGGCCCGCTGGTCTCTTCGGTGCAGCGGGAACGGGTGCGCGGCTACATCAATACCGGGCTCGACGAGGGAGCCGAATTGGTCACCGGGGGGGCCGCGGCACCCGAGGGCCTGGATCAGGGCTTCTTCGTGCGGCCCACGGTGTTCACCTCGGTGACCCGGGACATGACCATCGCCCGGGAGGAGATCTTCGGCCCGGTGCTGGTCATCATCCCCTACGACACGGAGGAGGAAGCCGTCGAGATCGCCAACGATACGGACTACGGACTGGCCGGTGGCGTGTGGTCGGAAGACGCCGACCGGGCCCAGCGGGTGGCCCGCCGTCTGCGGACCGGCCAGGTCGAGGTCAACGGGGGCGGCTTCAACCCCCTGGCTCCCTTCGGCGGCTACAAGCAGTCCGGCAACGGTCGCGAGCTCGGCGCCTTCGGACTCGAGGAGTACCTCGAGGTGAAGTCCCTCCAGCTCTAGTCGGTCATCTGGTCGCTCGGGTTGTCGCCACGGCGATGCCCGATGGTCACCTTGTGCCGAGGCCCGGGTGGGTCCCCACCGGCCAGGGAGTCAGAGCCCGAACTGGTCCTCGATGAGGCCGAGGTGGATCTGGGCGGCGTCGGTGTATGTCTTCTCACCGATGAACACATGTTGGGTGCCGGTGTACATGTCACGGAACGCCCGCTCGAGGCGGCTCCCCTCCCGTATGGCCGAGGTGCCGGCGGCCAGGTGAGCCCATTGCACGATCTCCCGGCTGGCCTCCGTGGCATAGGTGGCGGCCACCCGCATCTCGGCCCGGAGTTGGGGAGTGAGGGCCTCACCGTCTTTCACCGCCTGCTCGGCTCCGGAGAACGTGGAGAGCACCAACAGCCGGGCCGCCTTCCACATGGCCAGGTGGTGGGAGAGGTTGCGTTGGAAGGACGCCTTGTGGGCGATAGATGCCTCCTCGCCCATTCGCACCTTGGTCAGGGCCAACTCGGTGACGTCGTCGAGCATGGACTTGGCCACACCCAGGGCCCACGAGGCATGACCCGCCGCGGTGATGGGCATCAGGCCCATCCGGAAGGCCGGAGAGCCGCCACGTCGAGGCGTCCGGCAGAACAGCTCGAAGGTGCGGTAGGCGGGGACGAAGAGATCGGTCACGTTGTAGTCGTAGGAGCCGGTACCCTTCAGCCCCTGCACATGCCAGCCGTCGGTGAAGACGATCTCCTCATGGGGGATCACGGCCACCAGCAGGGGGGGGATCCCGCTGTCACCCACCACCAACTCGCCATCCACGGTGGGCATGAATCCCGCCGCCACGTACTGGGCGTGCCCCGTGCCCGAGCCAAAGTTCCAGGCCCCCGTGATCCGGTAGCCGCCCTCTACGGTCTCGCCCAGCCCGTTGGGAAAGAACTGACCACCCGCCGTGACCCGATTGTCGTGGCTGGTGAAGACCTCGTCGAATCCCTCATCGGGGAGGTAGGCCGCACAGGCCGCCGCCGACGGGAGGTTGGCGATGCCGATCCAGCCCAGTGACCCGTCCTGCCACGCCAACTCGATCCACGTCTCGATCATCTCGGCGAAGGACGGTTCGCACCCTCCGGCCTCAGTGGGGTTGCTCCACTGCATGAGCCCGCTTCGCCAGAGAGCTTCTACGGTGGGCGGATTCAGGGTGCGGATCCGCTCGGAGTCGGACGATTGTTCGGCTATCAACTCACGGAGGGCCCGGGCCGCCTCGGGTCCGTTGACAGTCAGTGTGGCCATCGGTCGCCTCCTGGTCTATTGAGCGGGGTGGGTGGGTTCGGAGTCGTGGGTGGGCAGTCGGGTCCGTCGGACTCCGGATGGGGCACACAGGGTGGTCGCCCTCGGGGCCGTCGCTGGCATGAGATCGGCTATCGGTCACCACGGCCACCGATCCGGCGAGTCGAGCCCGGACGTCCCACTCGCTTCGACCGTCGGAGCGAAACGTAGAGTTGCACCACCCTGTCGGTCAAGGCGGCACCGGGGCACACCCGATGCTCCACGGTGGTCAGGTCGGGATGTTGGACAGCATGTGCTGGCTCACGTCGCCGACCAGGTCGATCAGATACCGACGTTCGGAGAAGCGCCAGGTGGCGTCGGCCCGCACGAACCGGTCGTGGTAGCGCCCAGCCAGGATGGGCTGGAGGGCCAGCCCCGGGACGGCCTGGAGGACCGTCCAGTAGCTGCGCGCGGCGGCCGCTCCGGCTTCCTCATCGATGTCGAGGATGAGATTGGTGGTGACATGCTTGGTTCCCGGCGTTCCGTCGGGATAGCGCCGAGTGGTGGAGGTGAACATGGCCAGGATGGCCTCCCGCCCTCTCAGCAGCCGAGGGGTGTCGCCGGCGCCTCCACCTCCGCTCGTGCCGTCGCCCACGGCGGCGTCGGCCAGCAGGTCGGCGACCCCGTCGAAGTCGCCCAGGTCGATCAGTTCGGCGTAGCGGGCGATCAGATTGCTGACGGCGACGGAGCTGTCGGTCACGGGTCGGCTCCTCTCAGCCGAACGTGAGGTCGGCATCGTCCCAGTAGGCGTGCACCGACCGGAACAGGCCGTCATCGTCCACGGCGAAGACCTCGATCCCGTCGATGGTCATGATGGTGCCGGCGGCGTGCACGGCGATGGCGAAGTCCACGGCGACGTGGTCCCCGCAGGTGTGCACGGCCTTGGCCGTGAACGTCCAGGCGTCGCTGGCGGCGATGCCGCCCTCGAAGAAGGCGGCGATGGCATCCCGCCCGAGGTTGGGCGGATTCGACACCGGGTCGGCGTGGACGGCGTCCTCGGTGAATCGGGCGGCGACGGCCTGGGGATTCCGCGAGTTGACGGCGTCCACGTAGCCGACGATCCGCTCCCGCAGTTGGTCCCCGGTGAGCACTGCTCAGGCGCCGGTGGCGTGGACGCCACCGTCAACGTGGATGATCTCACCGGTGGTCATGGGCAGCAGGTCCGAAAACAGGGCCACGCAGGCCCGGGCCACGACGTCGGTGTCGAGGACGTCCCAACCCAGGGGGCGCGGTCCGCCCAGGTGTCCTCGAAGGTGGCGAAGCCGGGGATGGATTTGGCCGCCAGGGTTTTCACCGGTCCGGCGGCTACCAGGTTCATCCGGATCCGGTCGGGCCCCAGATCGCGGGCCAGGTAGCGCGACAGGGACTCCAGGGCCGCCTTGGACACGCCCATCCAGTCGTAGGACGGCCAGGCCACGGTGGCGTCGAAGTCCAGCCCGACCACCGATGCTCCCGCACCCCCGTCGGTGCCCGCGGCTACCAGCAGGGGGCGGAACGCCTCCACCAGGGCCTTGAGCGAATACGCCGAAACGTGGAGGGCAACCTGCACCTCGTCCCACCCGGCCTGGAACATGTCCCCTCCGAGGCATTCGGGCGGAGCGAAGCCGATGGCATGCAGCATGCCGTCCATGCGGTCCCAACGCTCGCCGAGGGCAGTGGCGGCCACAGCCAGCTGGGTCGGCTCGGTGACGTCGATCTCGAGCACCTCGGCCTCCTCGGGGAGCTTCCGAGCTGTACGCCGGGTCAGTGAGAGGCCCCGCCCGGCCCCCGAGAGCACGACCTCGGCACCCTCGCCCTGGGCCCGACGAGCCACGGCGAACGCCAAGGAGGCGTCCGTCAGCACCCCGGTGACCAAGATCCGTTTACCCTCGAGCAGTCCCATCAGCGAGTCAGGTTATCGTCATGCTCCCGTCCCACCGTGACGGGCTGGTATGGAAGGGTAGGCACATGCGAGTCGGAATTCTGGGAGGGACCGGCCCGGCCGGACGCGGCCTGGCGGTACGCCTGGGCGCGGCGGGCGTGGATGTGGTCATTGGTTCGAGGGATGCCGATCGGGCCGGAGGCGTCGCCCGTGGCCTGGTCGAAGCCTGGCCTGATCGCCCGCTGGCCATCTCCGGGGCGTCGAACGAGGTGACGGCCGGCTCGGAGCTGGTGGTGGTGGCCACTCCGTGGGACAGTGCCATCGCCACGGTGAAGCCCCTGGCTTCGGCCCTGGAGGGCAAAGTGGTGGTGTCGATGGCCAACGCACTGGCCAAGGAGGGCCGGGAGTTCCTGGCCCTCGTCCCACCCCGGGGTTCGGTGGCCGCCTCGATCCAGGCTGCGCTCCCGCGCTCGTTGGTGTCGGCCTCCTTCCATCACCTGCCCGCCTCCGAGATGGAGAAGCTGACCACCCCAATCACGGCCGACGTCCTGGTCTGCTCCGACCATGCCGCGGCCACGGAGGCCACGGTGGCCCTCGTGGACCGCATTGACGGCCTGCAGGGGGTGGACGCCGGCAGCCTGGCCCAGGCCGCGCCCATCGAGGCCTTCACCGCCGTGCTCATCACCATCAACATCCGCCATAAGGTCCATGCCGCCCTGCAACTTGCCGGTTACGGCGATCGCGGATGAGGGTCGGAGGCTGACCAGTGGACCGTGGGGGCGATGGGGAGGGACGGGCCGGTGCGCAGAGGGGCGCGGTAGTGCAGCTGTACGACACGGCACGGGAGGCCATCGTCCCCCTCGAGGTCGGGCCCGTCGTCACCCTGTACTCGTGTGGGATCACGCCGTACGACTCCGCCCATCTGGGCCACGCCCAGGTCTATCTGACATTCGACGTCCTCCAACGACGCCTCCGGGACCTCGGTCACGAGACCCGGTGCGTGCGCAATGTGACGGACGTGGACGATGACATCCTGCGCAAGGCGCGTGAACTCGGGGTCCACTACCTCGACCTGGCCGCTGAGGAGATCACGCGATTCGACTCCGACATGGCGGCGTTGGATCTCATCCCGGCCTGGTCGGAGCCCAGGGCCACCTCGGCCATCGCCGAGATCCTCACCCTGATCGGCGCGGTGCTCGACTCGGGACGGGCCTACCGGTCCGGCGGCGCGGTCTACTTCGACGTCACGACCTTCGACCGGTTCGGGGCGCTGAGCCACTTCGACCGGGCGACCATGCTGTCCATGGCGGCCGAACACGGTGGGAATCCCGGCGATCCGAACAAGCGGAACCCGCTCGACTTCGTCCTCTGGCAGCCGTCGCTGCCCGACGAGCCCTCCTGGGAGTCGCGTTGGGGTCCGGGGCGGCCGGGCTGGCACATCGAGTGCTCCGCCCTGGCCCTGCGGGAGCTGGGGGAGACCATCGACGTCCACGGCGGCGGGCGAGACCTCGTGTTCCCCCACCACGAGTGCGAGACGGCCCAGTCCGAATCGGTCACCGGACGGGCCTTCGTCCGGCACTGGCTCCACGTGGGCCTGGTCGGGCTGGACGGGACGAAGATGTCCAAGTCACTGGGCAACCTGGTCTTCGTGGGTGACCTGGTGAAGGAGTGGGAGGCAGCGGTGGTGCGACTGGCCCTGTTGGACCACCACTACCGAGGCGACTGGGAGTGGGGCGACGACGATATGCCTCGGGCGGCCCACCGACTCGAGGCCTGGCGGGCCGCGCCCTCGGGGGCCACCCCTCCTGGTCCGATCGAGGCGGGCCTCGATCGGGTGCGGTCCCGTCTGGACGACGATCTTGACACCCCCGGGGCCCTGGCCGCCCTGGACGAGGAGGCGGCGGCCGGGCGGCCGGTGGTCCGGGGTGCGGCCCTGCTGGGCATTACCCTGTAGTCCGTAGCGCCCGGGGTCCGGCGCGCCGTGGATGGTCCCGATGGTGCCGGGCGCCGGACCGTTCGCAGCGCTGGCGGCCTCCGGCTCCACTCCGCAGCGCACCACCACGCCCGCAACCGGCGAGAGAGAGACCAGCCATGCCAGCCGTCACCGTCCGACTTCCCGATGGATCGACCAAGAAGTTCGACGCCGGCACCACGGCGATCCAGTTCGCCGAGGCCATCGGCCCCGGCCTGGCCCGCGCCGCGGTCGCCGCCTCGTTCGACGGCGTGGACGTGGACCTCGCGACCCCGTTGACCGACGGTGCCCAGGTCAGCATCGTCACGGCCGAAACCGACGCCGGGCGGGCCGTCCTGCGCCACTCCACGGCCCATGTCCTGGCCCAGGCGGTGCTGCGCCTGTGGCCCGGGGCCCACTTCGCCATCGGCCCGGTGATCGAGGACGGCTTCTACTACGACTTCGAACTGCCGGGAGGGGCCCACTTCAGCGACGAGGACCTCGACCGGATCGCCGCCACCATGCGAGACATCATGGCCGAGGCCCAGCCCTTCATCCGCCACGAGCACACCATCGACGAGGGACTGGCCCTCTTCGATGACCAGCCCTTCAAACGGGAGATCATCGAAGCCGTCGGCGCCGGTCACGACGAGGTGGACGCCCCGGCCGAGGGGGGCGAGGCGGCCCAGGTCTCCACCTACTGGAACTCGCCCACGTTCACCGACCTGTGCCGGGGGCCCCACGTACCCTCGACCAACCGGTTGGGCCACTTCGCCCTGATGCGAGTGGCCGGGGCCTACTGGCGCGGCGATGAGAAGCGTCAACAGCTCCAGCGCATCTACGGCACGGCTTGGGAGTCGGACAAGGCCCTGGCCGAGCACCTGCACCGACTGGAGGAGGCCGAGCGGCGCGACCACCGCAAGCTCGGCGCCGAGCTGGACCTGTTCTCCTTCCCGGAGGAGATCGGCTCCGGGCTGGCCGTCTTCCACCCCAAGGGCGGCACCATCCGACGCCTGATGGAGGACTACTCCTACCAGCGTCACAAGGCCGCGGGCTATGAGTTCGTCACCACCCCGCACATCACCAAGGCGGAGCTGTTCGAGACCTCGGGCCACCTGGACTGGTTCGCCGACGGCATGTTCCCGCCCATGGAGCTCGACGGGGGCCAGCAGTACTACCTGAAGCCGATGAACTGCCCGTTCCATGTGCTCATCTACAAGAGCAGTCAACGGTCCTACCGGGAGCTCCCGCTGCGCCTGTTCGAGTTCGGGACGGTGTACCGCTACGAGAAGTCCGGCGTCGTCCACGGCCTGACCCGGGTGAGGGGCATGACCCAGGACGACGCCCACATCTTCTGCACGCGGGACCAGATGGCCGACGAACTGCACACCACGTTGACCTTCGTCCTCTCGCTCCTCCGTGACTTCGGGCTGGAGGACTTCTTCCTCGAACTGTCCACACGTCCCGAGGGCAAGGCCGTGGGCACGCCCGAGGAGTGGGAGGAGGCCACCGAGACCCTCCGCACCACGGCCCTGGCCATGGACCTCGACCTCGTCCTCGACGAGGGCGGAGGGGCCTTCTACGGTCCGAAGATCTCCGTCCAGGCTCGCGACGCCATAGGCCGAACCCACCAGATGTCGACCATCCAGCTCGACTTCCAGACGCCTCAACGATTCGAGGCCGAGTACATCGGTCCCGACAACGCCCGTCACCGGCCCATCATGATCCACCGCGCCCTCTTCGGCTCCGTGGAGCGCTTCTTCGCCATCCTCCTCGAGCACTACGCCGGAGCCCTTCCCACCTGGCTCTGTCCCGAACAGGTGCGCGTCCTCGGGGTCAGGGACGACCACGAGGCCTACGCCCACAAGGTGGCCGACCGGCTGCGGGCCATCGGCGCTCGGGTGACCACCGACCCCGCCGATGAGAAGTTGGGGGCGCGGATACGCAAGGCCAAGGTCCTCAAGATCCCCTACATCCTGGTAGTGGGAGACGACGACGTGTCGGCCGGAACGGTGGGCGTGAACCGGCGGGGGAGCGGTCCGCCCGAGCGGGGGGTGGCCCTCGTGTCGTTCACCGAGTCCCTCGAGGCCGAGATCGCCGACCGTCGCCTCCCCGAAGCCGGGACGTGACCCTCCACCATCTGTGGGCCGGGTGGCGGAGCGACTACGTCAACTCGGTCGCCGAGCCGACAAAGGCGGCACCACGCCCCGGGGAGGCCGGTGCCCGGGGCCCTGATCCGTCGCCGGCGGCGGCGTCGGACGACCGGCCGGGGTGCGTGTTCTGCCGGATCGCCGGCAGCGGTCCTCCGTCGCCCGACAACGGTGTGCTGTGGGTGGGGGCCGAGACGTTCGTGGTGCTCAACGCCTTCCCCTACGCCAGCGGCCACCTGATGGCCCTGCCCCTCCGGCACGTGGGATCACTGGGCGACCTGACCGATGACGAGGGAGCCGAGATGTGGTCGGCGCTGCGACTCGGGGTGTCGGCCCTCGAGACGGCACTTCGACCCGAGGGGATCAACCTCGGGGCCAATCTGGGCCGGGCGGCCGGTGCAGGCATCCCGCGCCACCTCCACATGCACGCCGTGCCGCGTTGGATGGGGGACACCAACTTCATGACCGCGGTGGCCGATACCCGGGTGCTGCCGGAGACCCTGGCCACCACCTGGCAACGCCTGCACGAGGCGTGGCCTGCCTGAGGGCCGGTCCGGAGGGGAACCGGAATCGAACACCCACAGGCGGCGTTGGCCATGATGACCGAGACGAGAAGGGACACAGCCATGGAGATCAAAGAGCTCGGACACCTGGTGTTGTACGTGAGGAACGTCGAGCGGTCGGCCGCCTTCTACCGCGACGTGCTGGGCTGGGACGTGGCCTTCCCCACCACCCTGGGCATCCCGGCGGCGGCCTTCTCCTCGGGCCGTACGCACCACGAACTCCTCCTGATCCAGGTGGGGGAGGAAGCCACACCCCAACCCCGCGGCCGTCACCTGGGCCTGTACCACTTCGGCCTCAAGATCGGGGACACCGATGAGGAGCTGAGGGAGGCGGTGGCCCGGCTCGAGGAGGCCGGCGTGCCCATAGTGGGGACCAGCGACCACACCGTGACCCACAGCCTGTACATCCTCGACCCCGACGGCAACGAGATCGAGCTCTATATCGACGTGGCCGGCGTGGACTGGAAGTCCGACCCCGAACTCATCATGGCGCCCATCAGGCCCTTGTCCCTCTGACGCTCTGATCAGGGCCAGTGGGGCGATCTTCGAGCGCCGGCGGCCCGTCCCGACCCCCGACCCACACCCTCGCCTGGCCGCCCCCCGAGCAGGGGATCCACTGCTCACTCCAGCTAGCAGATGGTAGGGTGGAGAGACCATTCTGGAGGATCCGTATGTTTGACGGGCGATGGCGCGACGCAGTTGACCGGAGCACCGGTCCCGTCGGCCACAAGCTGCAACGCATGGGTGTAACCGCCGACATGCTGACCGCCACCGGGCTGATCTCGGCGACGGCGACCGCGGTGTCGGTGGCCACGGGTCACCTGCATCTGGCCATCGTGCTGCTGATCCTCACCGGGCTTCACGACCTGCTGGACGGGCCGGTGGCCAAAGCCTCGGGGACGTCGTCGGTGCGGGGCGCCTTCTTCGACTCGGTGACGGACCGGGTATCGGATGCCCTGATCCTGGGGGGTGTGGCCTGGTATCTGGTCTCGACCCACCCCGGCCATCTGGTGCTCCTGCCCTTCGCCGTGCTCGCTGCCACCTCGCTCGTGTCCTACCAGCGGGCCAAGGCGGAGTCACTGGGCATCTCGGCCAAGGGTGGGCTCATGGAACGGGCCGAGCGGATGATCCTGTTGGGCATCGGCTTTCTGGCCCCGTCGTTCCTCGTCCCGGTCCTGTGGGTCATGCTCGGTCTGACCATGGCCACGGCCGTCGGGCGGTTCGTCAAAGTGTGGCGCCTGGCCGAGGCGCCGGTGCCGGTGACCACGCCTCGTCGACAGCGCCGCAGCCGGACCAGCGTCCGCTCCGGGGCCCGGAAGTCGTCGACCACGCCGTCGCGGTGGCGGGCACGCCGGCAGGGCGAGCTGGCCAGCCGCTCCGGACGGACGTGGCGTGCCCGTCAGGCCCGCCAGGGGCCCCGGCAGCGCACCGGTCGGCGCCACACCTGAGTCGGTCCATCAGAGAAACCATCGGGACGAGGGCTCGTGAACCAGGGAACGATGGTGTTTTGGACATACACCACGCTGGCGCGCTGTCTGGCGGCACTTCCCGAACCTGTGGCCCTCAGTCTGGCCAATCGGGTCGGGGACGTGATGTTCTCGGTACGCGCCGACCAGCGGCGGATGGTCACGGCCAATCTGCGTCGCGTGCTCGATGCCGGGGAGGACGACCAAGCCCTCCTCGACCGCTGGGCCCACCGCTCGTTCCGCGCCTACGCCCGCTACTGGGTGGAGGGTGCCCGGCTGGGACGCACCTCGCCAGCCGAGGTGGAGGCGCGGACGTTCGTCCAGGGCCTCGAGTACCTGGCTGACGGCGTCGCATCCGGCGAAGGGGTGATCATGGCCCTGCCCCACGTCGGCAGCTGGGAGTTCGGCGGTGCGTTCCTGGCCACCCAGAACCTGCCCATGACCTCGGTGGCCGAGCGAATCGAGCCTCCTGAACTGTTCGACTTCTTCGTGGCGCAGCGTGCTGCCATGGGCCTGACCATCGTTCCCCTCGACGCTTCCTCAGGCGGCGCGGTGATGGCCACCCTGCGCAACGGGGGTCTGGTCGGTCTGCTCTGCGACCGCGATGTGGCCGGCAACGGCATCGAGGTGGAGTTCTTCGGCGAGCCGACCACCATGCCGGCCGGCCCCGCCACTCTGGCCCTCCGCACGGGAGCCCGGCTGGTCACCGGAGCGGTGTACAGCGGACCAGGGCCCGACCACCGGGCCATCGTGGAACCACCCCTCGACACCGCCCGTCAGGGATCGCTCCGCTCGGACGTGGCCCGCCTCACCCAAGAGATCGCCACCCGCTTCGAGGGCCTGATCCGCCGGGCCCCCGAGCAGTGGCACGTCTTCCAACCCCTGTGGCTGTCCGATCGCCCCGGCGCGGCGGCATGACCCGATTCGAGAGCCGCCCCCTGCCCGGCGATGCCGATTTCGAGCTGTCCGGCACGGCGTCGCCGCCCGGAGGGACTTCCGTGGCGTCGGCTCCGACCGTGGTCACCGGGTCCGACGGTGCGGAGGGCAACGGTCATGGGGGCGCCGTGCCGCCCGGGGCGCGGTCGCGGGGCCGCGACAATGGCCACGCGCCGCCCTTCGGGGATCCGATGGTCCACTCCATGACCGAGCACGAATTCGATGTGGTGGCCGTGGTGGACGCCGAGGGCCGGTTCATCTTCGTCAGCTCGTCCGCTCAACGGCTGTTCGGATACGACATCAGCAACGTCGTCGGACGGGATGCCTTCGGGCTGGTCGAACCCCGAACCCGGGAGGCCGTCCGGGCCCGGTTCGAGGATCTGGTGGCTCGGCGCCGACTGTCGGTCTCCTTGGAGTTGCAGACGGTCCGGTCTGATGGCACGACCCTGGATCTGGATGTCGTGGCGGTGAACCACCTGTCCGATCCCATCGGCGGGATCGTGGTGAACCTCCGAGACATCACCTCGCGTAAGCAGCTGGAACAGCGGATTCGCGAGGAGGACCGTCGCCAGACGACCGTCATCGACTCCCTGGCCGACGGCGTGCTGATGGTGGATGCCGGCGGGACCGTCGTGCGGGTGAACGAGTCCTTCGAGGTGATGTTCGAGGCTCCTCGAATCCGGGTGGTCGGGCGACCCTTCGAGGACATGCTTTCCCGGGGCGAGGCCGACGGGATCGTCCTCGTCGACGGTGACGGTGCGGAGGTCCCCGTGACCGACCACCCGGTGCTGGTCGGCCTGCGCCACGCCCGGCGGGCGGTCGGTGTGGTCCTCGGCATCTTGCGGGAGGGACGTCGGCCCATGTGGGTGCGGGTCAACATCCAGCCCATGGTCGGGGCCGATGGCCACGTCAGCGGTGCCGTGGCCTCGTTCAGTGACATCACGGCGGCCCGGGAGGCCGCCGCCGAGCTCCGACGCGACGAACAGTTCCTCCAGGTGTTGCTGGACACCCTCGAAGAGGGCATCGTGGCCTGCGATGCCGAAGGGCGTATCACCGTCTTCAACCCGGCGGCCCGGCGGCTGCACGGACTGTCTGAGGAGTCCGATCCCATCGGCACCATCCCTTCCGATCAGGGTTTGCTGGGGTCGGAAGCATCCCCGGCGGACCAACGGGAGGATCCGCTCCTGCGGGCCATGTCCGGCGAGCAGCTGCGTGATGTGGAGATCGTTCTGGCCTCCGAGGCCGGGGGCCATCGCAAGGTCAGCGTGAACGGGCAGGCCCTGGTGGACGATGACGGTTGGATGCTGGGTGCGGTGGTGGCCATGCACGACGTCACCGAGCAGAAGCGCAACGAGGAGCGGCTGGCCGAGATGGCCCTCCACGATCCCTTGACGGGACTGGCCAACCGGACCCTCCTGGCCGAGCGCCTCCAACAGGCCATCGACGGTCTGGCCCACGCGGTCGGGACAGCCTCCCCGGCCGGCGTCGGCGACGGACAACACGGGGTGGCCGTCTTCCTGCTGGACCTCGATGAGTTCAAGGAGATCAACGACGGACTGGGTCACGACGTCGGGGACGACATGCTCATCGCCGTGGCCCGGCGCCTCTCGGCGCTGGTCCGGCCGTCGGACACCGTGGCCCGCCTAGGCGGCGACGAGTTCGTCGTGGTGTGCGACATCGAGAGCGGGGAGGAGGAGATGCTCCTCATCAATGAGCGGATCTCGTCCGCCCTGGCCCGGCCCTACCGGATCGACGGCCGCACCCTCTCGGTACTGGCCTCCGTGGGGGGTGTCTTCGTGGACAGTCCCGACACCGACCCCTCCAAGCTGTTGAGCCGGGCCGATGACGCCATGTACGGGGTCAAGTGGAGCCGGCGCCGGGAGCGCCGCTCCACCTCCGACTGACCTCCCCGTGGCATCGAGCGCTTCGACGTCCACCCCGCGGACCGTCGCCCTCGTCTGTCCCTACAGTCTGTCCCGACCCGGTGGGGTCCAGGGCCAGGTGGTGGGCCTGGCCCGCGCCCTTGGTGCCCGGGGCCACCGGGTGACCGTGTTCGCCCCGATGGACGCCCCCACCGACGCCCCTCCGGGAATCCGGCTGGTGGTCACCGGCCGGTCGGTCTCCTTGCCGGCCAACGGCTCGGTGGCTCCGGTGACCCTCTCGGTTCCCGCGGTGGTGCGGGCGCTTCGGGCCGTGCGGGCGGGCCGGTTCGATGTGGTCCACGTCCACGAGCCGTTCACTCCCGGCGTCCCGTTCGGACTGCTGGTGGGCCGGGGACTCCCTCCCCTCGTCGCCACCTTCCACCGCAGCGGCCCCAGCCCCTTCTACACCGCCCTGCGCCCCCTCACCCGCCGCCTGGCCCGGCGCTTCGCCGTCCGGTGTGCCGTGTCACCCGCGGCCCGGGCCACCGCGGCGCGTGCCCTGGGCGGGCAGTACGACGTCGGCTTCAACGGCGTCGAGATCGACCGGTTCCACGGTGTGGCCCCCTGGCCCCAGGCTGCGCCGACGATCCTCTTCCTCGGGCGCCACGAGGAACGGAAGGGCCTGGGCATCCTGCTGGCGGCCTTCGACGGCCTACGGCCTTCGCCCTCCGGCCCCGAGGTCCTGGGTCCACGCCCGACGCTCTGGGTCGCCGGTGACGGGCCGCAGACCGACGCCCTCCGGAGGCAGCATCCCGACGCCGCCGACCTCCAGTGGCTCGGTGTCCTGAGTGAGGAGGAGAAGGTGCGCCGGCTGGTGGCCGCCGATGTCGTGGCCGCGCCATCACTCGGGGGGGAGTCCTTCGGAATGGTGCTGGTGGAGGCCATGGCAGCCCGGGCGGTGGTGGTGGCCAGCGACATCGACGGATACCGGGAGGCGGCGGGGGGCCATGCCGTCCTGGTCCCACCGCGAGACCCCTCGGCCCTGGCCGACGGCCTGTCGGCCGTGCTGAGCCTCCGGGCGGCGACGGACGGACCCGGGCGGAGATCCCATGGTCCGGCGGAGCCGAAACCGGGTGACCAGGCGTGGCTGGACGAGGCGTGGGCCTGGGCCTCCCACTGGTCGATGGAGCGGCTGGCGGAGTGGTACGAGTCCCGGTACGACGCCGCTGTGGTCCGAGCCAAGGCCTGAGCGGTCCTACACTGCTTCGACCATGGCTCCCACCGAACAGAACGGTTCCACCGCTCCCCAGGGCCCCGGGGGCGGCTCGGGGGGGACGACTCCACCGGGGGAGCCGGTGGTCGTCCGGGCGGTGACGGACGGACTCGCGGAGAGGGTCAAACGGGAGGGGGCCAAAGCTCCGCGAGCCGGAATCGGAATCGGAATCGGAATCGGAACCGCAATCGGTCCGGCTCGTCGGCCACCGGCGGCAACCGCAGTGGCTCGGGAGGTGGTGGCTCACGGGAGGGCGGCGCTGCCGGCGGGTCACGCAGCGGCGGCCCCGGGGGCGGATCCGGCGGAAACCGCTCCGGCGGCGGGGGAGGGCGCGGCTCGTCCGGCAACCGCCCGCCCCAACGCTCGGGATCGTCGCGCTCGGGTAGCCAGCGCCAGGGTTCCGGCACCCGGGACCGACCGGCGTCGCCCGAGGTCGAGGTGGCGGTGGTCACCACCGTCGACCGGGGTGTCGAAGGCGGCGAGGAAGCCAGCGCCATCCGCGCCAATCACCGGCGCGCCGTGCGGATGTGCCTGGCCCCCGGGTTGGTCATCGGCGTGGTCATCGGTGTCGTGCTGGCCGCCGTCGGACTTCCCGTCTATCTGGCCGCGGCGGTGTTCGTGGCCGTGGCCGCGGGCGTGCTCGTGGTCCTCTGGCAGCGGGCCCCGGGCGCCGTCCTCCGGGCCGTCGGCGCCCAGCCGAGCGTGGAGAGCGATCGGCCCCGTCTCCACAACCTGGTGGACGGTCTGTGCGCCACCATGGGACTGCCCCAGCCGACCGTTTGCGTGGTCGACAGCCCGGTGCCCAATGCCATGGCCATCGGACGGGATCCCCGCAGCGCCACCCTGGTGGTGACGTCGGCCCTCGATCACTTCCTCACGCTGGTGGAACTGGAGGGGGTGCTGGCCCATGAACTGGTCCACGTGAAGCGCCACGACACCGTGGTGGCCACGGTCGCCGTTGCCGTCTCCGCTCCGTGGTCGCTGGTCATCGGCCTGTCCCGGGCCACCGAGCGGATCCACTCACGGATCGGGAGCGGGCGCGAGTTCGCCGCCGACCAACGGGCCGCCGCGGTAGTCCGCTACCCACCGGGCATCGGATCGGCCCTGACGGCCATGCTGGAGGGCCCGGACCGGACCGCACCCTGGCCGCCGGGCCGGGGGCGGACCGCAGTCCTGACCCGATGGCTGTGGATCGATCCCACCGTCGGCAGACCAACCGACATCTCGACGGAGGGGAACCTCGACGACACCCGGGTGCGGGCCGCGGCCCAGGCCCTCTACTGACGTCCCGCTTCGTTTACTGACCCACGGCCGGGTGCCCGACGTCGTCAGACTGTCGGGGAACGCGGGGCCCAGCGCAACCGGGGCCTGGCACGAGCGCAGGGCGCGCTCCACCCGTACGGCCTCGGTGCCACCCGTTCATGCCACGCCGGGGCAGCTC
This sequence comes from uncultured Acidimicrobiaceae bacterium, assembly GCA_963737625.1. Lineage (GTDB taxonomy): Bacteria > Actinomycetota > Acidimicrobiia > Acidimicrobiales > RAAP-2 > Bog-756. Next base: position 1,532,596 of record CAVTTK010000002.1, on the reverse strand, counting down.
TCACCGTCGACGTCGTCGTCGTGACTGAGAGCCCAGTCGGCGTCGCTGTCGTAGAGACGGTCGCGGAGGCGGCGTAGCAGGGCGGCCAGCGTCTCCTCCTCGCCAGGGGTGAAGACCTCGCTCAGGACTTCGTCGATGTGGGCGATGTGGGTCGGAATGGCTCGGTCCATCAGCGCCCGCCCGGCCGGGGTCAGGACGGCGAACGATCCCCGTCGGTCTTCGGGGCAGACCCTGCGGTCCACGAGGCCCTGGTCCAGGAGACGGTCGACCGACCGGGTCAGGCCGCTCGGGGTGAGCGAGGTCTGCGAGGCCAGCTCGCTCATCCGGAGCTCGGACCCCGGGCTCCGGGCCAGCCGAATCAGCACGTCGAACGACTGGTTGGAGAGCGACTGCTCGTCTCCCAGGCGCTGCTGGAAGACGCGGCGCAGTCCGGCGGCCGACTCCATCAGGAGCCCCACCGTGGTCAGTCGTTCGTCGTCGAAGGCCCGCTGTCGTCCCATGGCCCCAGTGTACAAGTTCGGGAGTAGTAGTTGCGAACACAAATATCTGTGCTATAGTTGTTTGCACAAACACATAAGCGCACGAGGCGCCCGAGTTACGAGACCCAAAGGAGTGGCCATGTCCACAGATACCGCAGTAGTCAGTCGCCAGGTCAACGGTGCGGAGTACCCCGCCGTCGGGACGTATGCCCTCGACACCACGCACACCACGCTCGGATTCACGGTCCGCCACATGGCGGTGTCCAAGGTCCGTGGTGCGTTCAACACCTTCGAGGGAACCCTGGACCTGGCCGAGAACCCCGAGGACTCCAAGGTCTCGGTGACCATCCAGGCCGGAAGTGTCGACACCCGGGACGAGAATCGGGACAACCACTTGCGGACCAACGACTTCTTCGACGTCGAGAACCACCCCACCTGGACGTTCGTGAGCACGGCCATCAAGGCCGACGGGCCGACCGAGTGGAAGGTCGAGGGTGACCTCACCATCCGCGGGGTGACCAAGTCGGTGACCCTGGATGCCACGCTCGAAGGCGTGGTGCAGGACCCCTACGGCATGCACCGGGTCGGCTTCAGTGCCAAGACCACCATCAACCGCGAGGACTTCGGGGTGGCCTTCGGCGCCGTCATGGAGGCGGGCGGCCTGGTGGTGGCCAAGAAGGTGGACATCGAGATCGAGGCCGAGGCCACGCTGCAGGCGTAGCCCGACCCAAGATCCGACCAGGAGCGAGAGCGGCCGCCCTTCCGGGGGCGGTCGTTGTCGCGTCGGCGCGCCTGGTGGCCGGAGCGGAAGCCCGGCCGTCCGGCCTCGTCCCGGGCCGCTGCCAGGGGCGGCGGGAGTAGAATGCCCGGCATGGCCGAATCCCCGAACGACTCCCGCACCACCCCCGACGCCCGTCCCACCGGAACGTTCACCGTCAAGCGGGGCCTGGCCGAGATGCTGCGCGGGGGGGTCATCATGGACGTGGTGGATGCCGGGCAGGCCAAGGTGGCCGAGGACGCCGGGGCGGTGGCGGTCATGGCCCTGGAGCGGGTGCCCTCCGACATCCGGCGCGACGGCGGGGTGGCCCGGATGAGCGATCCCGCACTGATCGAGGGGATCAAGGCCGCCGTGACTGTCCCGGTGATGGCCAAGGCCCGAATCGGCCACTTCGCCGAGGCCCAGGTCCTGGCAGCCCTGGGCGTGGACTACATCGACGAGAGCGAGGTCCTCACCCCGGCCGACGAAGCGCACCACATCGACAAGTGGGGCTACGAGATCCCCTTCGTCTGCGGCGCCACCAACTTGGGCGAGGCCCTGCGCCGCATCTCCGAGGGGGCGGCCATGATCCGTTCCAAGGGCGAGGCCGGCACCGGCAACATCGTCGAGGCCGTACGTCACCTCCGCTCGATCCTCGGTGACATCCGGCGGGTCACCGAGGCCGACCCGGCCGAGCAGTACGGGTGGGCCAAGCAGCTGGTGGCGCCCATCGGGCTGGTCCAGGAGATCGCCGCCACCGGTCGCCTACCGGTGCCGCTGTTCTGCGCCGGGGGCATCGCCACCCCGGCCGACGCCTCGCTGGTCATGCAGCTCGGGGCGGAGGCGGTCTTCGTGGGGTCGGGGATCTTCAAGAGTGGCGATCCCGCCCGGATGGCCCGGGCCATCGTCGAGGCCACCGCCCACTATGCCGACGCCGATCTGGTGGCCAAGGTGTCCACCGGGCTCGGGGAGGCCATGCCCGGCCAGGAGATCTCGTCGCTCGGGGTGCATCTGGCCGAGCGTGGATGGTGACCGGCCCGCGGGCCGGCTACCACGGGGACCGCGGCCATGAGCGTGGGGGTGCTGGCCCTCCAGGGTGACGTGCGCGAGCACGCCTCCACACTGGCGTCCCTCGGGGCCACCGTCCGCCTGGTGCGGGAACCCGGCGACCTGGAGGGGCTGGCGGGGATCGTGTTGCCCGGAGGGGAGTCGACCACCCTGTCGCTGCTGCTCGAGGCCTCGGGCCTGTTCGCCCCCCTGGCCCTGGCCCTCGGTGAGGGCCTGCCCGCTTTCGGGACCTGTGCGGGCATGATCCTGCTGGCCACCGAGGTGTTGGACGGGCGTCCCGACCAGCGCCGCTTCGACCTCATCGACCTGACCATCCGGCGCAACGGGTTCGGTCGGCAGCGGGCCTCCTTCGAATGCGACCTGGATGTGGCGGGCATGGGGCCCGATCCCATGCATGCTGTGTTCATCCGGGCTCCGGTGGTCGAGCGGGTGGGTCCGGGAGTCGAGGTGCTGGCTACGCTGCCTGGCCACCCCCTCGAGGCAGTCCCGGCCCAGCCCGTGCTGTGCCGCCAGGGACGGGTGCTGGTCAGTTCCTTCCACCCCGAGCTCACCGGTGACCGTAGGCTGCATCAGCTGTTCATGGAGATCACCAAAGAGGAGAGGCGCTAGTCGATGTCGGGACACTCCAAATGGGCGACCACCAAGCACCAGAAGGGGGCCAAGGACGCAGCCCGGGCCAAGGTGTTCGCCAAGATCATCCGTCAGGTCGAGGTGGCCGCCCGGGAGGGCGGGAGCGACATGACCGCCAATGCCAGCCTCCGCACGATGTACACCAAGGCCCGTGACGCCTCGGTCCCCATCGACACCATCGAACGGGCCATCAAGCGGGGGTCCGGCGAGCTTGAAGGGGTCCGGTACGAGTCGATCACCTATGAGGGGTACGCCCCCGCCGGGGTGGCGGTGATCGTCGAGTGTCTGAGTGACAACCGCAACCGGACCGGCGCCGAGATCCGCAACCTCTTCTCCAAGAGCGGGGGCAGTATGGCGGAGCCCGGGGCGGTCAGTTGGCAGTTCGAGCGCAAGGGCGTGATCACCGTGCCCCGTACGTTCGACGAGGACCGGGTACTCGAGGTGGTCATGGAGGCGGGAGCGGAGGACCTGGCCGACGAGGGGGAGCGCTGGCTGGTCACCAGCGCCCCGGCGGACCTGATGGCCGTGCACACGGCACTGGAGGAGGCGGGGCTCCAGCCCGGGGCGTCCGAGCTGTCGATGGTGGCCACCTCAACCATCGAAGTGACATCGGAGGCGGAGGCCAAGCGGGTCCTTCGGCTCCTGGAGGCGCTCGACGACCACGACGACGTGCAGAACGTCTACGCCAACTTCGACATCCCCGATGCGGTGATGGCCGCGTACCAGGGGTGAGCCCCTGTCCCGGCATCCGTCCCCCGGCGATCCGGGCACGGTAGCATCGAACGCATGTTCGTCCTGGGGATCGATCCCGGCTTGTCCCGGTGCGGGTACGGCGTCGTCACACGACACGGGGGTTCGCTGGCCGCGGTGGCCGGCGGGGTGATCTCCACCGAACCGACCATGCCCCTACCCGAGCGACTGCGCACCCTGTCCGACGAGCTGCGGGCCCTGGTGGCCGAGTTCCATCCCGAGGCCGTGGTGGTCGAGCGGGTCTTCTTCCAGGTCAACGCCCGCACGGCCATGGCCACCGGCCAGGCCGCCGGCGTGGCCATGGTGGTGGCGGCGGAGTCCGGGTGCGAAGTCGCCCAGTACACCTCGAACGAGGTGAAACAGGCCGTCGTGGGATACGGATCCGCCACCAAGGAGCAGGTACAGAGGATGGTGGCCTCGGTGCTGGGTCTGGCCGAGCCCCCGCGACCCCCGGATGTGGCCGACGCCCTGGCCCTGGCGGCCTGTCACCTGACCACCCAGCCCCTCCGGCGGGCGGTGGCCGCCGCGGCCACGGCTACCGGAGAGCGGTCATGATCGGCTCCCTCCGGGGCACACTTCTGGACCGGCCCGCCCCGGGCGAGGTCATCGTGGAGGTGGGGGGCGTCGGCTACCGCGCCTCGGTCATCACCTCCGTGCTGGCCGGTCTGGGCCCCCCGGGCAGTGCGGTGTTCCTCCACGTCCACACCCACGTGCGTGAGGACGCCATCGTCCTCTACGGGTTCACCCATGCCGACGAGCGGCGATGTTTCGAGGCGCTGCTCGGGGCCCACGGTGTCGGGCCGTCGCTGGCCCTGGCCATCCTGTCGTCCCTGTCACCGGCGGCCCTGTCCACCGCGGTGTTGGAAGACGATGTCGACACCCTCTGCACCGTTCCCGGCGTCGGGAAGAAGACCGCCGCACGCCTCCTTCTGGAACTCAAGGCCCGCCTCGACCTTCCCACCCTGGGCGATCCGGTTCCGGTGGCCGCCGGCGGAGGAACCTCCCGGGGCGAGGCGCGGGCGGCCCTCACCGAGTTGGGCTACGGCCCCGATGAGATCCGGGGCGCTCTGGAGGTGGTGGGCCAGGACGGTTCGGTCGAGGACACGATCCGCTCCGCCCTGCGGGAACTGGCCCGCAACCGGTGACGCCCGAAGCCCGACGTGAGGTGTTGGCCGGCGGCGACGACGTGGGGGTGTCCGCCGGCGGGGACGTCCGACCGGTCGATCCCAAGGTGGCACCGGCCGAGGAGGTCGAGGACGCCGGACTGCGGCCCCGCACCCTCGACGAGTTCGTCGGACAGCGCCAGTTGACCGAGCACCTCCGGATCGTGATCGAGGCCGCCCTCAAGCGAGACCAGCCGGCCGACCACCTCCTCTTCGCCGGCCCGCCGGGACTGGGCAAGACGTCGCTGGCCGGCATCGTGGCCGCCGAGATGGGCGTGGGCCTGCGCATCACGTCCGGACCCGTCCTGGTGCGTGCCGGGGATCTGGCCGCCCTGCTGACCGACCTCCAGGAGGGGGACGTCCTCTTCATCGACGAAATCCACCGGCTCCACCGGGCGGTGGAGGAGATCCTCTACCCGGCCATGGAGGACTTCAAGCTCGACATCCTTATCGGGAAGGGGCCCACGGCGCGGAGCATCCGCCTCGACCTGCCCCGGTTCACCCTGGTCGGCGCCACCACCCGGACCGGCCTGGTGGCCGGTCCCCTCCGGGACCGCTTCGGCTTCGTGGGTCGGCTCGACCACTACGACGTGGAGGAGCTCCGGACCATCGTGGACCGGTCGGCGGGCATCCTCGGGGTCCCCATCGAACCCGAGGGGGCCCTGCGCATCGCCGAGCGGTCCCGGGGCACGCCCCGCATCGCCAATCGCCTCCTCCGACGGGTGCGGGACTTCGTCGAGGTCCGGGCCGAGGGCACCATCACCCCCGAGGCCGCCGTGGCCGGTCTGGAGGTCTTCGGCGTCGACCGGCTGGGACTGGACAAGGTGGACCGCGCCATCCTCGACGTGCTCTGTATCCGGTTCGCCGGCCGCCCGGTCGGCCTGACCACCCTGGCCCAGTGCATCGGCGAGGAGCCCGACACCATCGAGGACGCCTACGAGCCGTACCTGCTCCAGCAGGGCCTGGTCCAGCGCACCACCCGGGGCCGGGTGGCCGCGCCCCGGGCCTGGGCCCATCTCGGTCTGACCCCCACCGAGTCGACCCTTCTCTGAGGGAGGCAGGGGACCGGTCCGGGCCGAGGACCCCGGGCCCGTCTGCCACCATGGTGCCCATGTCGGAGCGGACCGAGCCACGGATCCAACCGGGCGACGCGCCACCGGGGCGGACGTCCATGGACGCCTACGACTACCGGCTGCCCGAGTCGGCCATCGCCCAACGGCCGACCGAGCCCCGCAGCGCCGCTCGGCTGCTCATCGGCCCCGGGCTCGGCGGCGCTCCCGGCACACGGCACCCCACCGTGGCCGACCTGCCCCGACTCCTGGGTCCCGGTGACGTCTTGGTGGTCAACGACACCCGGGTGCTCCCGGCCCGGCTGTCCCTGCGCAAGCGGTCGGGTGGCCGGGCCGAGGTCCTACTCCTCGAGCCGATCGGCGCCTCGAACGACGTGTGGGAGGCGCTCGTCCGGCCGGGGCGCCGCCTCCCGGACACCACCCCCCTCTATGAACCGGGTGCGGTGCCCGACACCGGACCGGTGGTCGAGGTGGGACCGGTCCTCGGAGGGGCCGACGATGGGCGTCGCGTGGTCCGGATACTGGATCCCTCGGTGGTCGAGCGTTCGGGGGCCATGCCTCTCCCGCCCTACATCCGCTGGCCCCTGGCCGATCCGGAGCGCTACCAGACCGTGTACTCGGGGACCCGGCCCCTCGGTGACCGCTCGACCGCCGCCCCCACCGCCGGTCTGCATTTCACCGGCGACGTGCTCGGCCAATGCGCCGCCGCCGGGGCCACGGTGGCCCGGGTCGACCTGGCCATCGGGCTGGACACGTTCCGGCCCGTCACCGCGGCCACGGCCGAGGAGCACGTCATCCACACGGAGCGCTACTCCGTGCCCGAGGAGACCATGGCGGCCTGCGCCGCCGCCCGTCGGGTGGTGGCCGTGGGGACGACGACCGTCCGGGCCCTGGAGTCCGCCGCCGCCACCGGACGGCTGGCTGGCCGCACCGATCTCTACATCCACGGGGACTACCCCTTCTCGGTGGTGGACGTACTGGTCACCAACTTCCACCTGCCGCGGTCCAGCCTGCTCCTGCTGGTGGAGGCGTTCTGCGGTCCGGTGTGGCGCCAGCTGTACGCCACGGCGCTGGACGAGGGCTATCGGTTCCTCTCCTTCGGTGACGCCATGGTGGTGGGCCGCCGGCCGCCGGCGGCGCGGTGAGGTCATGGTGAGCCGGGCCCGCATGGAGGTGACGGCCCTCGACGGCCAGGCCAGGGCGGGCACGGTATGGACGGCCAGGGGCTGCTATCCCACCCCGGCATTCATGCCCGTGGGTACCCGGGGCGCGGTCAAGGCGCTGGACAGTGTGGACCTCGGTGTGCTCGGGGCCCAGGTGGTGCTGGCCAACACCTACCACCTGATGCTCCGGCCCGGGGCAGAGACGGTGGCCCGTCTCGGTGGCCTCCATCGGTTCACCGGATGGGACGGCCACACCCTGACCGACTCCGGTGGCTACCAGGTCCACTCGCTCGGCCCGACCGTTGATGATGACGGGGTGACGTTCGCCTCGGTCTACGACGGCGACCGGGTCCGCCTGACGCCGGAGTCGGCGGTGGAGGCCCAAGGGCTGATCGGGGCCGACATCCAGATGGTCCTCGATGTCTGCGCCACGCTCCCGGCCACCTCCGAGGTGCTCCGGGTGGCCATGGAGCGCACGGCGGCCTGGGCCGCCAGGGCCCGGCGCCATCACGACCGCCTCGAGGCACGGCCGGAGGGCCAGGCCCTGTTCGGCATCGTGCAGGGTGGCACCGATCCGCTGCTCCGGGTGGAGAGCGCCGAGCGGACCGTGGCCATCGGCTTCGACGGGTACGGCATCGGCGGGCTCTCCGTGGGCGAGCCCCGACCGGCCATGCTGGAGGCGCTGGCGGCGACGGTACCCCACCTCCCCGTGGACCGACCTCGGTACCTGATGGGGGTCGGCGACCCCGTCGGCCTGCTCGAGGCGGTGGCCCTCGGGGTGGACCAGTTCGACTGCGTGGCCCCCACCCGGATGGCCAGACACGGCTCTGTCCTCACCGGCCAGGGAAAGCTCAACCTGCGCAATGCCGTCCACGCCGACGACGACGGACCCCTCGAGGAGGGCTGCGGGTGCCTGACCTGTTCGCGGTGGTCGCGGGGGTACCTGCGCCATCTCCTGGGGGTCGGGGAGCCCACGGCCTGGCGCCTGGTCAGCATCCACAACCTGGCCTTCGTGCTCCGGCTCATGTCCCAAGCCCGGACGGCCATTGTCGAGGGTCGATTCGCCGCCCTGCGGGCCTCGACGTCGGAAGCCTGGAAGACCAGGGCCTAGCGGCATCAGTTGGCGGTGGGGCTGGGCTACAGTCGGACCGCTGTGATGACCCCCGACCCCACACTCCTTGACCGATGACTGGCGCGCTCACGACGGCGGCCTGGACGATCGCCACTGCCGCGCCGGCCAAGAAGAGCAGCGGGATCAGTCCCATCATCATCATCTACGCCGTCATCGCCGCGGGGTTCTATTTCCTCTACTACCGGCCGCGGAAGCGCAAGGCCCAGGCGGCCCGGGAGGAGGGGGCGGCCTGGGAGGTCGGTGACGAGGTCCTGACCGCCGGCGGCATCGTGGGCTACATCATCGACATCGATGGGGACCGGGTGACCCTCGAGACCAGCGTGGGGGCGTCGTTCGTGGTTCTGAAGCAGTACGTACTCCGGAAGATCGAGCCGGTGGTGCCCGTCGATGACGAGTTCGACGACGAAGACGACGACCACGACGCTGAGGACGAACACGGGGACGGGGCCGACGCCCACGACGAGGCGGACGCCGACGACGAGGCCGTCGCCGAGGGGCACGACGCCGAGGACACCGACGATGGCGACGATGACGACACCGACGATGGGGCCGACGACGGGACGGGCACCACTGACGGCGGACCCGGGGCGGGCAACCGGCGGGCCCGGCGGCGGGGCCTGCGGCCCAAGGCCAGCGAGGTCGAGGACCCGGGTGGCGACGATGCTCCACCCATCATCTGACCGGTCATGAAGAACAAGCGCTCGCTGTGGGTCAGCCTGCTCTCCGTGGTGGCCATTGCCGCCATCGCCCTCGGTGCCACCGTGGCGGCCGGGTGGTCGCCCAAGCTGGGCCTGGACCTCGACGGAGGCCTTTCCGTGGTCTACCGCACCCACCGGCCGGTGACCAAGGCCCAGCTGGACACCATCGTCTCCATTCTCGACAACCGGGTCAACGCCGGCACCAGTGGGGCCACGGTGGACAGCCAGGGGGGCAACCAGATCTCGGTGTCCATCCCCGGGGAGAAGAACACCCAGCAGGTCCTGGCCACGCTGGGGAACACCGCCCAGTTGTTCTTCCGGCCCGCCCTCTGTTACGCACCGAACCTCACCGTGGCCAAGGGCAAGACTCCGTCGACGGGGCCGCTGCCCACCTGTGCCGCGGGCACGGCGCTCACGGCCGCCAACATCGGCGTGCAGATCGATTCGAACAATATCAACGGGTACACCAGCAACCTGTCCAATATTCAGGCGGACCCCCAGTTCGCCACCTACCCGTCCACCTCACCGCTGAAGGACAACAAGAACGACGACGTGCTGCTCCCGTCCACGAGCGGCGGCCGGTACGTGCTCGGGCCGGCGGGCATGACGGGCACCGCGGTCAAGTCGGCCAACGCCCAGTTGAACTCCGGACAGTGGGCGGTGAACCTCAACCTCACCGATGTGGGTAGTGCGCAGTGGCAGGCCCTGGCCACCAAGCAGTTCCACGCCATCATCGGAATCGACCTCGACGGGAAGGTGATCTCGGCGCCTATCACGTCGCCCACGTCCCCGTCACCCACCAACTTCAACGGTCAGGTGCAGATCTCGGGGAACTTCAGCGAGACCGAGGCCAAGACGCTGGCCACCGACTTCACCTACGGTGCCCTGCCCGTCAAACTGGACCGGCTGACCGTCCAGACCGTCTCCCCGTCACTGGGCAAGTCGTCCCTGAGGGCCGGGCTGATCTCGGGCCTGGCCGGCCTGGCCCTGGTGATGCTCTACATCATCTTCTACTACCGGTTGCTCGGCCTGGTGGTGCTGGCCGGCCTGGCCGTCACCGCCGCCCTGCTGTGGGCCACCATCTCCTTCATGGGCGAGAGCCTCAACACCACGATCAACCTGGCCGGCATCATCGGGCTGATCGTGTCGATCGGGATCACCGTCGACTCCTACATCGTCTACTTCGAACGGCTGAAGGACGAGACCCGATCGGGGCGGACCATCCGGACCAGTGTGGACCGGGGATTCGCCAGTGCCTTCCGCACCGTGCTGGCCGCCGATGCCGTCTCGCTCCTGGCCGCTGTGGTGCTGTACATCTTCTCGGTGGGCGACGTGAAGGGCTTCGCCCTGTTCCTCGGCATCTCGACAGTCTTTGACATCTTCATCACCTACTTCTTCACACGCCCGTTCGTCATCCTCTTGGGGCAGAGCGGACGGGGATCCGAGGTGCGGGGCATGAGCGTGGCCAGTGGGCTCGGCGTCTCGGCCGGAGTGCCGTCATGACCCCGCGACGCACTCGTGGTCCGGCGCCCGGGGAGGACGACGGGGCAGAGGACATCGAGAGCGCCGACGTCGAGGCCGAGGACGCGGCCGCCGTGCTCGAGGAGGACTTCGCCGAGGAGCTGGAACTGGCCGAGGAGGACCTGGAGCTCGAGGAGGCCGGGGAGAAGCGACCGAATGTCCTCATGCGCCTCTACCGGGGCGAGACCTCGTTCGACTTCATCGGCCGCCGGAAGGTGTGGTTCGCCGCCTCGGCCGTCGTGATCCTCCTCGGGATCGTCTCGCTGAGTACCCGGGGCCTGAACCTGGGGATCGACTTCAAGGGCGGTCAGTCGTGGCTGGTCACCTCGCCGACGCTCACCGTGGCCCAGGCGGCGGCGGCGGCAGAGTCGGCCGGCGTGACCCAGCCCACCGTGGTCCAGCTGACCAACCAGCTGAACCACTCCAAGCAGATCCTGGTGACCGTCGACCTCAACTCGAAGTCGGTGACCGAGCGGACGGCCATCGAGAACCGGGTGCAGGACGCCCTGGCCAAGGCGGCCCACACCACACCGGACAACGTCAACTTCAACGACGTGGGGCCGACCTGGGGATCCCAGGTCACCGACGCCGCCATCAAGGCCCTGATCATCTTCTTCATCGCCGTCACCATCTACATCTCCGCCCGCTTCGAGTTCAAGATGGCCCTGGCGGCCATCGTGGCGGTGATCCACGACATCCTGGTCACGGTGGGGATCTACTCCCTGGCCGGCTTCCAGGTGACCCCGGACACCGTCATCGCCGTGCTCACCGTCCTCGGGTACTCGCTCTACGACACCGTGGTCGTCTTCGACCGAATACGGGACAACGCCAAGGGCCTGGGGGCATCCGGACGGATCACGTATTCCGAGATGGTCAACCTGTCGATGAACCAGACCCTGGCCCGTTCCATCAACACCTCACTGGTGGCCATCATCCCCGTGTTCTCCATCCTCGTGGTCGGCTCCTTCCTCCTCGGCGCCACCTCCCTCCAGGACTTCGGCCTGGCCCTGGTGATCGGCCTGACCAGTGGGGCCTACTCGTCGATCTTCATCGCCTCACCCCTCCTGGCGTGGATGAAGGAGCGCGAACCGCGCTACATCACCATCCGCCAACGGTTGGAGACCAGGGGGGAGCACGCCACCCTCACCCCGGCCATGGCCGCGGCGATGGCCGGAGCTTCCGGGGGTGGGCGGTCCTCGGGTCGGGGGCGCCCGCCGACCACCGGGGTCATACGACCCGGGGCGGCGTCGGCCGCCCGGCGCTCCGCTGCGGCGACCAAACAGGCGACACCGACCGGGAAGGGCACCTCCGCCGGGTCGAAGGCGGCCCCGACGGCCAACGGGTCCTCGGGGAACGGCAGCGGTGGCAGCAGCCCGGCCTCACCGGGATCGACCGGACCACCCGGCAACCGGCCACCGCCCCGGCCGCGGAAGGGCAAAGGCAAGGGTGGCAAGGGGAAACGCCGCTGATCCCAGGGTCCTGACGGTCACCGGGCCAACCCCGATGGGTTCCGATCGGACCGCTTCGCCGGGTACCCTCTAGAGATGGCCCTGGCCACGCCCGTTCCCGCCGAGGGGACCGCCACCGGTGAGAGCGATCTCACCGACACCACCCTGCCGGCGGAGGAAGCCGCCCTGCTGGCGCCCGTGATCCAGTCGTTCCTCCGGCGCCACCCCGGCGATGACACCTCGCTCATCGTGCGGGCCGCCGAGACGGCCACCGTGGCCCACGCCGGACAGCTGCGCCGCTCGGGGGAGCCCTACATCACCCACCCCATCGCCGTGGCCGGCATCGTCGCCGATCTGGGGCTCGACGCCCTGACCGTGGCCGCCGCCCTCCTGCACGACGCCGTGGAGGACACCGGGGTGACCACCGAGGTCATCGACCGCGACTTCGGGCCGGCCGTGGCCCTCATCGTGGACGGCGTGACCAAGCTGGACCGCCTTCAGTTCGACTCCAAGGAGGCCCAGCAGGCGGCCACCGTGCGCAAGATGTTGGTGGCCATGGCCAACGATTGGCGGGTGCTGATCATCAAGCTGGCCGATCGGCTCCACAACATGCGCACGCTGGCCGTCATGCCGGAGTGGAAGCAGCGACGCTCGGCGCAGGAGACACTGGACATCTACGCCCCGCTGGCCCACCGGCTCGGGATCCAAGAGGTCCGCTGGCAGCTGGAGGACCTGGCCTTCGCCACGCTCCACCCCAAGCGGTATGCGGAGATCGAGCAGATGGTGGCCAGCCGCGCCCCGTTGCGCGACGAGTTCTTGGCCCGGGTGCTCGTGTCGGTGCGTGAGCGACTGGCCGCGTCCGGCATCAACGCCGAGGTCACCGGACGCCCGAAGCACCTCTGGAGCATCTACGAGAAGATGGTCGTCCGGGGCAAGGAGTTCGACGATCTCTACGACCTGGTGGGGATCCGGGTCATCGTCGAGGCGGAGAAGGACTGCTGGGCCGCCCTGGGCTCCATCCACGCCATCTGGCCTCCGGTCCAGGGGCGGTTCAAGGACTACATCAACTCGCCCAAGTTCAACCTCTACCAGTCCTTGCACACCACGGTGATCGGTCTCGACGGAAAGCCCATCGAGGTCCAGGTCCGCACGCACGAGATGCACCGGCGGGCCGAGTACGGGATCGCCGCCCACTGGGGGTACAAGGAGAACCCGGGGCGGCCCGACCGCCCGCCACCCGGCACGGCCAAGGGAGCCAAGGACTCCGCCGCCCCGGCGACCACCAAGTCCCGGGGCGAGAAGGCCGGCACCAAACGCGGACCGGCCAAGACCATCACGGACGGCGCAAAGAAGGAGTCGTCCAAGAAGGGGCCCGCCATGACGCCGGCCCAGCGAGCCGAACTGGCCGAACGCGACCGCCGGGCCGAGCGGTTGGCTCTGGCCAAGGAGACCTCGTCCACCACGGCCGAGATCGAGTGGATGCAGCGGATCGTCGACTTCCAGAATGAGACCACCGATCCCATCGAGTTCCTCGAGGCCCTGAAGCTGGATCTCGAGGAGGATGAGGTCTACGTCTTCACCCCCAAGGGCAAGGTCATCGCCCTCACCGCCAACGCCACCCCGGTGGACTTCGCCTACTCCATCCACACCGAGGTCGGGCACCGGTGCATCGGAGCCAAGGTCAACGGCCGTCTGGTGCCCCTCGACACCCGACTCAACTCCGCCGACACTGTGGAGATCTTCACCTCCAAGGCCCCCACCGCCGGGCCCTCACGGGACTGGCTGGGCATGGTGGCCTCGTCCCGGGCCCGGACCAAGATCCGCCAGTGGTTCTCCCGGGAGCGGCGGGAGGACGCCATCGAGTTCGGGCGCGAGGAATTGATCAAGGAGCTGCGCCGCGAGGGTCTGCCCGTGCAGAAGCTGGCCTCCGAGCGGGCCCTGACCGATGTGGCCTCGGCCATGAACTACAGCGACGTGGACGCCCTGCACGCGGCCATCGGAGACAACCGGGTGTCGGCCAGGGCGGTGGCCCAGCGCATCCTGAGGGACCTGCGGGGGGGTGTCTACGAAGAGCAGCTCCCGGTCACGGCCCGCCAGCAGCCCACGGCCCCCCGTCCGGGCCGGGGCTCGGCCGTCGGGGTGTACGTGGAGGGCCTGGACGATCTGATGGTGCGGCTGTCCCGGTGCTGCACGCCGGTGCCCGGCGACGAGATCGTGGGCTTCGTCACCCGGGGCCGAGGGGTGTCGGTGCACCGGGCCGACTGTGCCAATGCCGCCTCGCTGGCCAGTCGGTCCCGCGAGCGCCTCATCGAGGTGGAGTGGGACCACCGCTCCTCGGGCGTGTTCGTGGCCACCATCGAGGTGGTGGCCATCGACCGCTCCCGCCTGCTGACCGATGTGACCAAGGTGGTCTCGGAGCACCACCTCAACATCGTCAGCGCCAACACGCAGACCGACTCCGACCGGATCAGCCGCATGCGCTTCGACGTGGAGCTGGCCGACCCCGGCCACCTGGAGTCCGTGCTCAACCTCATCCGCCATCTCGACGCTGTCTACGACGTCTACCGCATCCTCCCCGGCAAGAAGGACTGAGTCGGCCGTGACCGACGATTCCCCGGCGGCGCGCGCCCCGAGCGGCACCCACGACGTCCTGTTCCCCGAGTCGGCCCGTTGGGAGGCCCTGCTGGCCGCCTTCGCCGGCCACGTGGAGGGGGCCGGATACGGGTTGGCCCACACGCCGATCTTCGAGGACGTGAGGGTGTTCCGCCGCGGTACGGGTGAGGGCAGCGACGTGGTGGGCAAGGAGATGTACGAGTTCGAGGACCGGGGTGGTCGGGCCCTGGCCCTGCGGCCCGAGGGCACGGCCCCCATCGTGCGGGCCTATGTCCAGCACCGGCCCCCTCTGCCGTGGAAGGCCTGGTACGCCACTCCGGCCTTCCGCTACGAACGGCCCCAGGCCGGGAGGTACCGACAGCACCACCAGCTCGGGGTGGAGGTCATCGGGACCGAGGATGCCGACCTCGACGTGGAGGTGGTGTCGCTGGCCGACGGCTTCTTCCGCACCCTCGGGCTGGCCTCGTTCACCCTCCGGATCAACTCCATGGGCGATGCCACGTGCCGTCCCGACTACCTCGATCTGCTCCGGGGCTACCTGGCCGAGCGACGGGACGAGCTCTGTCCCGAGCACCGGGACCGGCTGGAGGCCAACCCGCTCCGGGTGCTCGACTGCAAGCGCCCGGCCTGCCTGGCGGCCACGACCTGCGCTCCGGCACTGGCCGACCATCTGTGTGATCCCTGCCGGCACCACTTCGAGCGGGTGACGACCGGGCTGGTAGCCCTCTCGGTGCCCTACGAGGTGGACCACCGGCTGGTCCGGGGATTCGACTACTACACCCGGACCACGTTCGAGTTCTCCTCGGGGGCCCTCGAGTCGGCCCAGAACGGCATCGGGGGGGGCGGCCGCTATGACGGCATGGTGGAGATGCTCGGCGGCCCTCCGACCCCGGGGATCGGGTTCGGACTGGGGATCGAGCGCATCCTGCTGGCCTGTGACGCCGAGGGGGTGTTCGCGGTGTCGCCTCCACTACTCGACGCCTTCGTGGTCGACGTGGCCGGTGGGGAGGCGGCGCGGGACCTGACGGCCGAGCTGCGCCGGGCCGGTCTCCGGGCCGACCGGGCCTTCGACGGACGCTCCCTCAAGTCTCAGATGAAGTCGGCTGACCGGTCCGGCGCCCGGATGGCGCTGATCGTGGGCCCCGACGAGGTGGCCGCGGGCACGGTGACCCTCCGGCCGCTGCGGGGGGGCGGTGACCAGCGCACGGTGGCCCGACCCGAGGTGGCCGAAGCGGTGAGGCTGGCCGTCGGGGACGCCCCGGGGACCGATGCCGACTCCGGCGTCGACGCCCCGGGGTGATCGGCCGGTCGATGACCTGCCGGACTGCCCCTACTGTGTCCCTGGTCCCCTGATCGGATCCCGCCCCCGAAAGGATCTCCCGTGACCGTCCCCGTTCCCCCCCAAGCGACCTCCATGCGGACCCATCTGTGCGGCTCGCTCGGCATGGCCGATGTCGGCACCACGGTCACGGTCTGCGGTTGGGTGGCCAAGCGGCGGGAGCACGGGGAGCACCTGGCCTTCATCGACCTGCGCGACCATGCGGGCATCGTCCAGTGCGTGATACCCGGGACGGTGGACGTGCGCAGCGAGTACGTCCTGGCCGTGGTGGGTACGGTCCGACCCCGGCCCGAGGGCACGGTCAATCCCGACCTCCCCACCGGCCAGATCGAACTGGGGGAGTGCACGGTGACGGTCCTCAACCGGGCCGAGCCCCCGCCCTTTGCCGTGGACGACCGGGTGGAGGTGGACGAGGTCATCCGGCTGAAGCACCGGTTTGTGGACCTTCGTCGTCCGCGGATGCAGGCCAATCTGCGGGTGCGGGCGGCCATCAACGCCGCCCTGCGGGCGGCCATGGACCGCCAGGGCTTCGTCGAGGTGGAGACCCCGCTGCTGTGGGCCCCCACCCCCGAAGGGGCCCGCGAGTTCGCCGTGCCCAGCCGCCTGTCCCCCGGCAGCTGCTACGTCCTCCCCCAGAGCCCGCAGCTGGCCAAGCAACTGTTGATGGTGGCCGGCGTCGACCGGTACTACCAGATCGCCCGGTGCCTGCGCGACGAGGATCTGCGGGCCGACCGGCAGTTCGAATTCTCCCAGCTGGACGTGGAGGCGTCGTTCGTCGGCCAGGAGGACGTGCTGGCCTTCGTCTCCGAGGCCGTCCTGGACGCCGCCGAGGCCGTCACCGGTGAGCGGCCGGGCCCCATCCCCACCATGACCTGGGCCGAGGCCATCGACCGGTATGGGTCCGACAAGCCCGACCTTCGTTTCGGCATGGAGCTCATCGATCTGTCCGGCGTGTTCGAGGGGACAGAGGTCAAGGCGTTCGGGGCCCCGGTCGTGAAGGCCCTGGTGCTCGAGGGCGGGGCGACCTTGACCCGGTCCCGACTGGACAGCCTGACCGATCGGGCCAAGGCCCTCGGGGCCAAGGGGCTGGCCTGGTTCCGGGTCACGTCCGGCGACGGCGGGGCGCCGGCCCTCGACTCACCGCTGGACCGGTTCCTCGACGACGAGGAACGGGCCGGTCTCCTGGCGGCGACCGGAGCGGCGGAGGGTGACCTGGTCCTGGTGGTGGCCGACCAGTACCGCCTGGCCTGCACGGTGCTCGGGCATCTGCGGGTCGACCTCGGGGGGCGCCCGGTCAGTGAAGGCCCCTACCGGTACGTGTGGGTGGTTGACTTCCCCATGTTCGACGGGGTGGACGACGCCGGCCATCCCGTGGCCGCCCACCATCCCTTCACCATGCCTCACGCCGACGACCTGGACCGGCTGGAGAGCGACCCTGCCTCGGTCCGGTCCCAGGCCTACGACCTGGTCCTCAACGGGTGGGAGTTGGGATCGGGGAGTGTGAGGATCCACCGGGCGGACATCCAGAGCCGGGTGTTCTCGGTACTGGGGATCGACGAGGAGGAGGCCGAGGCCCGCTTCGGCTTCCTGCTCGGTGCCTTCCGCTACGGGGCGCCACCCCATGCCGGGTTCGCCGTGGGCATCGACCGCCTGGCCGCCATCTTCGCCGGCGAGGACTCCATCCGTGAGGTCATCGCCTTCCCCAAGACGCAGTCGGGATCGGACCCGATGACCGGGGCCCCCAAGCCGTTGGCCCCTGGGGTGCTGGCCGACCTCGGACTGCGGCTCCTTCCGCCCCGGGACTGATCGGCGCCATGGCCGGTGACGATCTCTTCTCCGGCGCCGCCGAGGACCGGCTGGCCGCCCGGGCCCCCCTGGCCGCCCGCCTCCGTCCGGCCACGTTGGACGACATCATCGGCCAACAGCACCTGGTCGGTCCGGGTGCACCCCTCCGGGCCCTCATCGAGGCCGACCGCCTGACGTCGGCCATTCTGTGGGGCCCACCGGGCACCGGGAAGACCACCCTGGCCTCCGTGGTGGCCACGGCCACGGCCAAGCGCTTTGTCCCCCTCTCTGCCGTCAGTGCCGGGGTGAAGGATGTGCGCGAGGTGGTGGAGGGGGCGCGTCGGCTCCTCGGCGAGCAGGGGCGGGGAACGATCCTGTTCCTCGACGAGGTCCACCGCTTCAACCGCTCCCAGCAGGACGCCCTGCTGCCCTCGGTGGAGGAGGGGCTGCTCGTGCTGATCGGGGCCACCACGGAGAACCCGTTCTTCGAGGTCAACGCCCCCCTGCTCTCGCGCTCCACCCTGTGGCGGCTGGAGCCCCTGTCGTTGGTCGAGCTGGAGGAGGTGGTGGCCCGGGGCCTGGGCGCCGAGGGAGCGACGGCCGAGCCCGACGCCGTGGCGGCTCTGGTGGGCCTGGCCGACGGGGACGCCCGGGCCGTCCTCACCACGCTGGAGGTGGCCATGGCCCTGGCCGGCCCGGCTGCGGTCACCCTCGGCGATGTGGAACGGGCCCGTCACTCCCGACTCCACCACTACGGCGAGGACGATCACTACGACCAGGTGAGCGCCTTCATCAAATCGGTGCGCGGCTCAGACCCCGACGCCGGGCTGTACTGGTTGGCCCGGATGCTCGAGGCGGGGGAGGACGCCCGGTTCATCGCCCGGCGCCTGGTCATCCTGGCCAGCGAGGACATCGGCGAGGCCGATCCCCTGGCCCTCGTGGTGGCCGATGCGGCCGCCCGGGCCGTCGAATTCGTGGGACTGCCCGAGGCCCAGCTCAATCTGGCCCAGGCCGTCGTCCACCTGGCCTGTGCTCCCAAGTCCAACCGGGTCACGGTGGCCCTCGGCCGGGCGCAGCGCGATGTCCGTGAGGGACCGAGGGGCACCGTGCCCCCGCACCTCCGGGACGCCCACTACCGGAGTGCCGGGTCGATCGGTCACGGCGAGGGCTACGTGTACCCCCATGACCGCCCCGGCGCCTGGGCCGATCAGCGGTACCGGCCCGACGAACTGTCCGACCATCGCTACTACGAGCCGAGTGACCGCGGCCACGAGGCGGTGGTGGCCGAACGTCTCACTCGGTGGCGGGCCACCGGTGGACCCGACACCGGCGGCCGTCCGGAGGCCGACGTCGAGACGGGGGCCGACGGGGCGGAGCCCGGCACCCCGTCTGGTGACGCGGCGGATCCGACAGAGTAGGGAAGACTGTCGGCCATGAAGCGGCAGGGTCGGGGCAGCGTGGTGGCCGGAGTGCTCGCCTGCCTGGTGGTCGGCGTGGTCCTGCTGGCCGGTACCCCGGAGCCGTGGGTGGGTGCGGCCTCGGCGGCGACACCCGGCGGGCTCGGGCCCTCCGTCCGCCTGGCCGGTCCGGCTCCCGCGCTCCCGGCCGGCTCGGCCGTGGAGGGTCCGGCAGACGCCACAGCCCCGGTCTCGGTCGATGTGGCCCTCCATCCCCGCGACCAGTCCGCCCTCGACTCCTTCGTGGCCGCCGTCTCGACACCGGGCTCCCCCGAGTACCACCACTACCTGGCCGGCGGTCAGTTCGCCTCGACGTTCGGACCCACCCCGGAGACCATCGCCTCCACCCGGGCCTGGCTGACCTCATCGGGCCTCCAGCCCGGCCCGACGTCGGCCGACGGGCTCCTCATCCCGGTCACCGGATCCACGGCCCAGGTCGAACAGGCCCTCGACGTGTCCCTGGTGTCCGCCCGGCTGTCCGACGGCCGGGTGGCCCGGTTCTCCTCGCAGCAGCCCGCCGTGCCCTCGTCGCTGGCCCCGTCGGTGGCCGGGGTCATCGGGCTCTCGACGGTGGCCACACCCCAACCCCAGCTGGTGACCGCTCCGGTCGGCGGATCGACGGCCACGGGGGGAGCCGCCGGGCCGGTCCCGAAGGTGGTGGCTTCGGTGGGACCGGGCTCGTGCCCGTCCGCCGCCAACACCGGCGGCTACACGGCCAACCAGTTGGCCGCGGCCTACGGGTTCAACTCCCTCTACGGTGACGGCCTCGACGGGACCGGGGTGACCATCGGGGTCTACGAGCTGGAGCCCTACACGCCGGCCGACATCGCCCACTACGAGACCTGCTACGGCATCAGCACTTCCGTCACCAACACCGATGTCGGCTCGGGACCGGACAGTCCCACCCAGCAGGGTGAGGCGGCCCTGGACATCGAGGACGTCATCGGCCTGGCCCCCGGCGCCACCGTCAAGGTGTACACGGGGTCCCAGTCCGGCAGCGGTCCCATCGCCACCTACGAGGCCATGGTGGCCGACTCCTCGCTGAAGGTCATCACCACCAGCTGGGGCCTGTGCGAGCCCCAGATGGCCATGCAGGGCGGCCAGCAGTCCACCGAGTCCGCCCTCTTCGCCGAGGCCGCGGCCCAGGGCCAGACAGTGGTGGCGGCCTCGGGGGACTCCGGGTCCACCGACTGCTCGCCGATGAACCCTTCCACTGCGGTGACGGTGGACGATCCGGCCGACCAGCCCGATGTGACCGGAGTGGGGGGGACGTCCCTCACGTCGGCGGGCGCCCCACCGGCCGAGTCGGTGTGGGACGACCTCTACGGTGCCTCCGGAGGCGGTGTCTCGTCGGACTTCAGCCAACCGTCGTGGCAGACCGGCCCGGGGGTCAGCGCCCCCGCCGTCGTGGCCCAGTGCGGGGCCGTCGGCCGCTCCAGCTGCCGACAGGTCCCCGACGTGGCGGCATCGGCCGACCCGGCCCACGGCTACGCCATCTACTGGTCGTTCCGGGGAGGCACCTGGGGCGTGGTGGGCGGCACCAGTGGGGCCTCGCCCCTGTGGGCGGCCCTGATCGCCGTGATCGACCAGCACCTGGCCAGCCCGGCCGGGATGGTCAATCCGGCGCTGTACGACGCCGGATCGTGTGCCGGCACCCCGTTCAACGATGTGACCGTGGGAACCAACGCCCTGCTCGCCACCAGTGCCGGCAAGTACCCGGCCACGGCCAACTACGACGTGGCCACCGGGTGGGGCTCTCCCGTGGGAGCCCGGCTCCTGGCCGTGTTGACCTCACCCCCCGTCTGCCCGGTGGTGACCGGCGTCCAGCCGACCAGGGGTCCGGTCACCGGGGGGAACTCGGTGACCGTGACCGGCTACAACTTCGGCGGCGCCACCTCGGTGCAGTTCGGCGGCACCCCGGCGTCCTTCTCGGTGACGTCGGGCTCCACGTTGGTGGCCCGGGCGCCGTCGGGCACCCCGGTGGGGGCCACGGTGGACGTCTCGGTCGCCAACCCGGACGGTTCGAGCCCGGTGGTGGCCGCCGACCACTACACCTACGCACCGCCCGGCTACTGGCTGGTGGCCAGCGACGGCGGCATCTTCGCCCTCGGCCACGCCCCCTTCGAGGGCTCCACGGGGGGCCTGACCCTCAACCGGCCGGTGGTGGGCATGGCCGCTAGCTCCGATGACGGCGGCTACTGGCTGGTGGCCAGCGACGGCGGCATCTTCGCCTTCGGCGACGCCGCCTTCTACGGCTCCACCGGGGGCATGCACCTCAACCAGCCCATCGTGGGCATGGCCGCCTCGCCCAGCGGTCACGGCTACTGGCTGGTGGCCAGCGACGGTGGCATCTTCGCCTTCGGCGACGCCGCCTTCTACGGCTCCACCGGGGCCATGCACCTCAACCAGCCCATCGTGGGCATGGCCGCCTCGCCCAGCGGTCACGGCTACTGGCTGGTGGCCCGGGACGGCGGCATCTTCTCCTTCGGCGACGCCGCCTTCCACGGCTCCACCGGTGGCCAGCACCTCAACCAGCCCATCGTGGGCATGGCCACCGACACCACAGGGGGTGGCTACTGGCTGGTGGCCTCCGACGGCGGCATCTTCTCCTTCGGGGACGCCGCCTTCCACGGCGGTACGGGTGGCCAGCACCTCAACCAGCCCATCGTGGGCATGGCCACCGACCAGAGCGGTCGCGGCTACTGGCTGGTGGCCCGGGACGGCGGCATCTTCTCCTTCGGGGACGCCCAGTTCTACGGCTCCACCGGCGCAATGCATCTCAACCAGCCCATCGTGGGCATGGCCGCGACCTGAGCCAGAAGGGCAGGGGCGGTACCGGGGGCCGCCGGCCGGTGAGGGACCGCCACCGGTCGGGGAACGGTGAGGATCTACACTGACCGGATCATGTCCGCCGGCCAGATCGCTGTCCTCGTCGCCTCCATTCTGTGCGTTGGGGCCGTGGCCGGTCTGCTGGTGGCCCTCGGCTCGCTCCGACGCCAGGTCAGCACGCTGCGTCGGGTGGCCGACGACCTCCGCCGCCAGACCGTTCCCCTGGTGGCCGACGCCCAGCGGGTGGTGGACCAGGCCGCCACCGAGATGGAACGGGTCGGCGCCGTGCTGGACTCGACCGAGTCGGTGCACGCCACGGTGGACTCGGCGTCCAAGTTGGCCTACCGGGCCTTCGCCAATCCGGTGGTGAAGGTCCTCGCCGTGCGGGCCGGGGCGGCCACGGGCATCCGGCGCCTCGCCTCGGGCCAGGAGCCGAGCGACCGCACCGGCACCGCGTCACCCCGACCCCGCAACGGGAAGGCCTGACCGGTGCCCAAGCGCACCTTCTGGTTGGTCACCGGCGCGGCCCTCGGGGCTGGCTCGTCGTTGTGGGCCGAACGCCGGGTGCGACGAACCGTGCAACAGGCCGCCGCCCGGCTGCAACCCGACGCCCTGGTCGTCGAGGTGGGTCGCTCGGCGCGACAGGTGGCCGGCGGGGCCGGGGACCGGTTGCGGGAGGCGTTGGCTTCGGGTCGGGAGGAGATGATGCGGCGGGAAGAGGAGCTGTGGTCCGACCTGGCCGCCCAGGGAGCGGCCGGGGACCTGGCCGTTCCCGCCGTCCCGGACGCCGTGACCCTGCCGCCGATCCACGAGGATGCGGTCGGTCGGCGTCGGCCGAGTCGGAGGCGCAGGCGTCCGACCACGAAATCCCCTTCCGACCTGGCCCGGTAGGATTCGAGGTCGTGACCTCCGGCACGGCGCCCGACGCCGACCACCTCCGCGACGCCTTCACCCGGTTCTTCATCGACCGCGGCCATACGCCCGTGGCCTCGGCCAGCCTGATCCCCCACGACCCCTCGGTGCTGTTCACCATCGCCGGGATGGTGCCGTTCAAGCCGTTCTTCCTCGGCGACGAGGTGCCTCCCTGGCCCCGGGCCACGTCGGTCCAGAAGTGCTTCCGCACCGTGGACATCGACGTGGTCGGGACCACCGAGCGCCACTGCACGTTCTTCGAGATGCTGGGCAACTTCAGCTTCGGCGACTACTTCAAGTCCGAGGCCATCCCGTTCGCCTGGGAGTTGGTCACCGAGGTCCTGGGCATCGACGGTGACCGGGTATGGGTCACGGTGTTCGAGAGCGATGACGAGGCTGAGCAGATCTGGCGTGACCTCGTCGGCGTGCCCGCGGCGCGGATCCAACGGCTGGGCGACGACAACTTCTGGAAGATGGGGGATACCGGCCCGTGCGGCCCCAGCTCGGAGCTGTTCTTCGACAAGGGACCCCACTACGGCCCCGACGGCGGCCCGGCCTTCGGCGGGTCGGAGCGGTTCGTGGAGATCTGGAACCTCGTCTTCATGCAGTACAACCGCGATCATGACGGGACCACCGAGGACCTTCCCCGGCCGAGCATCGACACCGGGGCCGGCCTCGAGCGGATCCTCCCGGTCATCCAGGGCACGGACTCCATCTTCGCCACCGACCTCTTCCTTCCCATGATCGAGACCGCCCAGTCGATCACCGGACGCACCTACGGGGACGACCGGGGTGTGGATGTGGGCCTGCGGATCCTGGCCGACCACGGCCGGGCCATGTCCATGCTGGTGGCCGACGGGGTCCTGCCGGCCAACGAGGGTCGGGGCTACGTCCTCCGCCGGATCATCCGGCGAGCCGTCCGCCGGGCCCGCCAGCTGGGGTTCGACGGGGCGGTCACCCCGAGGCTGGTCGACGCGGCCGTCGGTATCCTCGGTTCGGCCTACCCGGCCCTGGCCGAGCAGCACCACCTCGTGCTGGACGTCATCGGTCGGGAGGAGGAGGGGTTCCTCCGGACACTGGCCACGGGGTCCACCATCCTCGAAGAGGAGCTGGCTTCGGGGGCGGGGGGCGTCTCGGGGGACCTGGCCTTCCGCCTGCACGACACCTACGGCTTCCCGGTGGAGCTCACCGTGGAGATCGCCGAGGAGGCGGGGGTCTCGGTCGACCTCGAAGCCTTCGAAGCGGCCATGGAGGTTCAGCGCACCCAGGCCCGGGCGGCGGCCCGGTCGGGGAAGACGCCGGCCGGCGAACAGGCCTACCGGTCGGTGCTGGACACCGAGGGCCAGACGGTGTTCGTGGGACAGCGTCCCGACGGCTACTCGGCGCCGGCCCGCGTGGTGGCCGTGCTGGTCGACCTGGATCCGGACCATGAGGGTCGGGCGGAGATCTTCCTCGACCGGACACCGTTCTATGCCGAGGGCGGGGGGCAGGACGGTGACACCGGCACCATCGTCACCGAGACCGGGACCGCCACCGTCTATGACACCGTGTCGGCCCTGCCCGGCCTGACGTCCCACCGGGTCCATGTGGCGGGCGAGATCTTCGCCGGTCAGGACGCCCTGGCCACCATCGACGGCGTCCGGCGTGACTCGCTCCGCCGCAACCACACCGGCACCCACCTGCTCCACGCCGCTCTGCGGACGGTGCTGGGCGACCACGTGCGCCAACAGGGGTCCCGGGTGGCCCCTGACTACCTCCGGTTCGACTTCAGCCATCACGGGAACGTGGGGGCCGAGGAGCTCGCCGCCGTGACGTCGATGGCCAATGCCGACGTGCTCACCGATGCCGATGTGGTCGTGGAAGTCACCAGCAAAGCGCAGGCCGAGGCCATGGGAGCCCTGGCCTTCTTCGGTGACAAGTACGGCGAACAGGTCCGCGTGGTGCGGGCCGGTCCCCACTCCATCGAGCTGTGCGGGGGGACCCACGTCGGCGCTCTGGGCATGATCGGGCCCATCGCCATCACTTCGGAGTCGTCCATTGGCTCCAACACCCGACGCCTGTTCGCCGTCACCGGAACCGGTGCCTTCGAGCGGATCATGGCCCGCGAGGGCCTGCTCGCCGAGGCTGCCACGCTCCTGCGCACCGAGCCCGAGCACGTTCCCGAGGCCATCGACCGCCTGCTCGAGCGGCAGCGCGCCGCCGAGCGCTCCCTCGAGCAGTCCCGCAGCCGTGAGCTGACCTCCGAGGCGTCGACCCTGGCGGCCGAGGCCGTGGGCGGAGTGGTCGTGGCCCGCCGCGACGGTCTGGCACCGGACTCGCTCCGGGACCTGGCCCAGACCACCCGGACTTCGGCTGGGCTACGGGCTGTGGTCCTCGGGGGAAGCCCCGACGGCGCCAAGGCGTCCCTGGCCGTCTCGGCCGACCACTCCGGGACCGATGCGGTCCACGCCGGTGATCTGGTCAAACAGGTGGCACCGCTCCTCGGGGGTGGGGGAGGCGGGTCACCGGAGATGGCCGTGGCCGGCGGCAAGGACCCGAGCGGCATCGACCGGGCCCTCGACGAGGCGCGGCGGGTCCTTCGTGGTGACTGACCGGTCATGAGCCTCGACGAACCGACCCGCCGGGGTCGGGCCGTCGGGATCGATCTGGGCTCACGTCGGATCGGGATCGCCGTGACCGATTCGGCCGGGACCATGGCCCTGCCCCGGACCACCCTGGTCCGGACCGGCGATCCCGCCCGGGACCGTCGGCTCCTGGTCGACCTGGTGCTCGAGGAGGAGGCTGTCGTCGTGGTGGTGGGCCTCCCCCTGTCCCTCGACGGGTCCCGCGGCCGTGCCGCCACCGAGGCCGCCGACGAGGCCGCCGCCCTGGGATCGCTGCTGGCGCCCCACCGCGTGGAGGTGGAGCTGTTCGACGAGCGTCTGACCACGGTCACCGCCCACCAGTCATTGGCCGCCGGCGGCGCCAGCGGCCGGAAGCGGCGGGGCGTGGTGGATCAGGCGGCGGCGGCCGTCATGCTCTCGGCCTGGCTCGATTCGTCCGGAGCCCGGCCGTGAGCACGACGGGCCCGACCGAGCCGTGGGATCCGGGCCCCCCCGGCGTGCCGGTGGACCCGGGGACAGCGCCCACCACCGGCCCGCCGCCGTCCCGGGCCGGCAGCCACCGGCGACCGCGCTCGCCGTGGTGGCGGGTGGCCTTCGGGGTAGTGGCTCTCGTCGTGGTGGTGCTGGTGGCCGGATTCGTCTGGGTCCAGCACGAGGCCAGCCCCGGAGGCCCGCCCGGATCCCAGGTCATCGCCACCGTCCACTCGGGCACCGGGGCCAGCCAGCTGGCCTCGACCCTCGAGGCCAAGGGGGTCATCACCAGCTCGCTGGCCTATCGGATCTGGAGCCAGTTCCACAGCCCCCCCACGGTACTGCCCGGCTCCTACGCCTTCCGGAAGAACAGCAGCTTCGCCGCCGTCGATCGGATCGTCGGGGCCGGTCCCAACGTCTATCCCATCGAGATACCGCCCGGTTTCACCGTGTCCGAGGTGGCCACCCAGGTGGGCCAGCTGCCCGGACACACCGAGGCTGGCTTCACCGCCGTGGCCACCGGCGGGACCGTGCATTCGCCGTGGCAGCCGGCCGGGTCGACCAACCTGGACGGGCTGCTCGGCACGGGCCAGTACATCGTGGTGCCCGGGGAGACCGACACCGAGCTGCTCACCGCCATGGTCGACCGCTTCAACCGCCTGGCCGACCGCCTCGACCTGCAGGCCGGATCGGCCAAACTCGGGCTCACGCCCTATCAGCTCATCACCGTGGCCTCCATCGTGGAGAAGGAGGGCGTGATCCAGAAGAACCTGGGCCCGGTGGCCCGGGTGATCCTCAATCGCCTGGCCAACGACATGCCCCTCCAGATGGACTCGACGGTCCTCTACTCCGAGGGCCGGGACGGGGGACCGGTCACCTCGGCCGACCTGGCCATGCACTCCCCGTACAACACCTACCTGAACAAGGGGCTGACCCCCACCCCGATCTGCTTCCCGTCCAAGGCCTCGCTCCAGGCGGCTCTCGACCCCCCGGCCGGGTCGTGGCTGTTCTTCGTGGTGGTGGAGAAGGACGGCACGGAGGCCTTCGCCAACACGTTCACCGAGCAGCAACAGAACGAGACGTTGGCCCGGCAGCGGGGAGTCGGATGAGCCCGGGGACCCCGCTCGGAGCGGAGCGCTCTGCCGCCGGTTCGGCCGGACCTTCGGCGGCCACGACGGTGGTCGGGGTCATCGGGGACCCGGTGGCCCATTCGCTGTCTCCGCTCCTGCACAACACGGCATTCGCCGAGCTCGCGGTGGACTGGGTGTCGGTGGGGTTCCGGGTCCGGGGGGGACGGACGGCGGAGGCGTTGGAGGGGGCCCGGGCGCTCGGTGTCCGGGGCCTGTCGGTGACCATGCCCCACAAAGCGGAGGTGGCCCGACTGGTTCCCGCGCTCTCGCCCCTGGCCCAGAGGCTGGGTGCGGTCAACTGCCTCGTCGACACCGGTGAGGCCTGGCGGGGCGAGAACACCGATGGGGCCGGACTGCTGGCCGCCCTCCATCACCGGGACGGCTTCGTTCCGACGGGATGCCGCTGCCTGGTGGTGGGGGCCGGGGGGGCGGCCCGGGCCGTGGTGGCCGCCCTGGCCGACGCCGGGGCCGCCGAGGTCATCGTGGTCAACCGGTCCCCCCAGCGGGCCGCCGCCGCCGTGGCCCTGGCCGGAACGGCGGGCCGGGCCGGTGGGCCCGAGGACGCCACGGCCTGCGACCTGGTGGTCAATGCCACCCCGCTGGGCATGGCCGGGACGGGCGCTGACGCCGGGCCGTGGCCGGTCGATCCCACCCTGCTCCGTCCCGGTCAGATGGTGGTGGACCTGATCTACCACCCGTCCGAGACACCCTGGATGGCCGCGGCCCGGGCGCAGGGGGCCACCGTCGACAACGGACTGGGCATGCTGGTCCATCAAGCGGCGCTGCAGCTGGCCGCCTGGACGGGACTCGAGCCTCCCGTCGGGGCCATGTGGGCGGCGGTCCGTGACCGGTAGACCCGGGCGCGGCAAGGGGGCCCGGGGGGGCGAGTAACCTTCCCCGGTCAGAGTCCCTTGGTGAACTACGCCCCTGCAACCGTCGCCGCCCGGCCTCGGATCCGGAGCCTGAGTGCACGGTTCGACGTGGTCCTGGTGGGCTGCACCGTCCTCCTCGGCCTGATCGGGGTGGTCACGGTGTACACGGCCACCAAGGGAAAACTGGCTCTGGCCGGCGAGGACCCCCGCTACTTCCTGAAGCGCCAGGCCATCTTCCTGGTCATCGGGGGGGTGGTGCTGGTGGTCATGGCCCTCTTCGACTACCGGCGGCTGGAGCAGCTCAGCACCGTGCTCTACATCGGCATCCTGGTCGCCTTGGTGGCGGTGCTGGCCACGCCGGCCCGGTTGGGGGCGCAGCGTTGGTTCCCCCTGGGTCCCATCCAGCTCCAGCCGTCCGAGTTCGCCACCGTGGTGTTGATCATCGCCATCGCCACCTACTGTTCGCGCCGTCCCGAGGGACTCGAGTTCCGCGACCTGGTCAGGATGGTCCTGATGGCGGCCCTGCCCATCGTCCTCGTCTTCAAACAACCCGACCTGGGCACGGCCATCGTGATGTCGGTGGTGCTCCTGGTCATGCTGGCCGTGGCCGGCATGCCCGGGCGCTACCTTCTGGGCCTCATCGCCGCCGCCGCGCTGCTGGTGCTGTTCGCGGTGAACGTGGGTCTCCTCCAGAAGTACCAGATCGACCGCCTCACCAGCTTCATCTCGCCCAACGGGGCCAGCCAGGCCGCCACGTACAACGTGACCCAGGCCAAAGAGGCCATCGCCCACGGTGGCGTGTTCGGACGGGGACTGGGACACGGGGCCCTGACCAACCTGGCCTACGTGCCCGAGCAGCAGACCGACTTCATCTTCTCGGCGGTGGGGGAGCAGGTGGGCTTCGTCGGTGCCAGTGTGCTCCTGGCCATCTACGGGGTGGTGGCCTGGCGTGTCCTCCGCGCCGCCCAACAGGCCCGGGACAGCCTGGGTCGGCTGCTGTGCACCGGCATCTTCGCCCTCCTGGTCTTCTCGGTGTTCGAGAACGTCGGCATGAACATGGGGATCATGCCGGTCACCGGCATCCCCCTCCCGTTCCTGTCCTACGGCGGCTCGGCCATGATCGTCTTCATGGCGGCCATTGGGGTCACCGCCAGCGTCAATGCCCGGAGCGCCCGGTGAGCGAGTCGGCCCCGGGCCAGGTCGAGGTGCCCGGGCCACCGGGTCCCGCTGGGCTGCTCCCGCCGGAGACCGCCGACCACGCCGGACCCGGGGCTGAATCGGACGTCGAGGCGTCCACCGACAACGCCGTCGGGGCCGGAGGCGACACCGACGAAGGCGCCGTCGGGAGCAGGGACCCGGGGCCGACCGTCGACGCCCGGGGGGAGGCTGATCCCGGTGCCGACCATGACGACACCGATCGTGGGCCACCGGACAACGGCCGGACCGGACCGGACCCCGCCTGGACCCCTCGGGACCCGGTGCCCTCCGGACCGGTGATGGGTGACTACCGGATGGCGCTCGTCGCCGCGGTCAACGTCGATCTGCCCAACCAGCACCCGACCGTCGTTCTGCGGGAGTCGGAGTCGCCGCGTCGGCAGCTCTCGTTCTCCATCGGCTTTCAGGACGCCGTGGTCCTGACCCACGCCATGCGCCGGATCCCGACGCCCCGTCCCCTGACCCACGAGCTGATGAGCCAGGTGTTGCAGGGTTTCGACATCGACGTGGTGGCGGTGCGTCTGGTCGGGCGCCAGGGTGCCGTCTACTTCGCCGAGTTGGACCTGAGGGGTCGCACCGGTCGCTCAGTGCACTCCTGCCGGCCCTCGGACGGCCTCACCGTGGCTCTCCTCCAGCCGGTGAGCGTGCCCATACTCATCGACCGACGGCTGTTCGAGATCGACGGCGACGTCATCCCACCCGGTCCGGCGATGCCGGCCCCGGAATGAGTCTGACTACCCCCCGCTGAGCAGGCGCTCCCGCCGTTCCTCGGACTTGTCCCACTGATCCTGGTCGGCGGCGTCGGCCGCGGCACCGCCCTCGTCGGAGATGCGCATCAGGAGGGCGATGAGGACGTAGTTGGCGATCAGAGCCGAGCCACCGTAGGAGACGAAGGGAAGGGTGATGCCCGTCAACGGGAGCAGTCTGAGCACGCCTCCGATGATGAAGAAGGCCTGGAAGCCGATGATCATGGTCAGGCCGACGGCCGTCAGCTTGGCGAACTCCGAACGGGCGGCCTGGGCGACCCGCAGGCCGGCCCCGACCAGCAGCAAGAAGGCCACCACCACCATGGTGGATCCGAGCAACCCCATCTCCTCGCCGATCACCGCGAAGATGAAGTCGGCGTTGGAGAAGGTGATCAGATAGGCCCCTTGGCCGAGGCCCAGGCCGGATCCGCCGAGACCCCCGCTCCCCAGCGAGAACCAGGACTGGACGAGCTGGCGCCCCGATCCGTTGGCCAGCCTCCACGGATCGAGCCAGTCCTCCACCCGGATGTGGGTCTGGCTCAGGTACCGACCGGCGAAGTAGGCCCCGGCGGCGAAGAGGACCACCCCGAGCAGTAGGTACCCTGTCCGGCCGGTGGTCACCCACAACAGCCCGATGAACAGGGTGAACAGCATGGCGGAGAATCCGATGTCGTGCTCGAGGCTCATGACTCCGATGGCGAACACCCACGCCAGTGCGATGGGGACCAGGGGGCGGGGGTCGATGACCAACCGATTCCCCAACCGCGCCGTGGGAATGGACAGCAGCTCGCGCTTCTCGGCGAAGTACGAGGCGAAGAAGATGCACAGCAGGATCTTGGCGATCTCGACGGGCTGGAACCGGATCGACCCCAGCTGGACCCAGAGTCGGGCGCCGTTGATATTTCGTCCTACGTGGGGCACGAGAGGGAGCAGGAGGAGGATCACCCCGGCGGCCAGGAGGAGGTACCGGTAGCGGTCGAGATCCCGGGACCGCCGGACGAGGGCCAGGGTCAAGACGTAGGCGCCCACCCCGATGGCCGTCCAGGCCGCCTGTTGGGGGGCGTAGTGGGGGGGCAGGGTGGCCAGGTCGATCCGGGTGATCATGACGTAGCCGAGGCCATTGAGCAGGAAGGCGATGGGGAGGATCACCGGGTGGGCACTGGGTACGAAGATACGGTTGGCGATATGAGCGACGGCGCCCAGGGCCAGGATCACGGCCAACAGGGGCCCCACGTCCGTCGGCACCTTGGATGTATTGCCCAGGATCATCAGCGTGTAGGTGGCGATGATGATGATCGAGGCCACCACCAGCAGCCCGAGCTCGGTGCGCCGGCGGGCCTTGAAGGCCCGGTGGGGACGTTTGGTCGAGGAAGATCGCAACGTCAACACCGGCATCCGGGCGAGCCTACCGGCGTCGGGCCGGAGTTCGGTGGAGCCAGGGCCGGTGCGACCGGGGCCCCGGTCCCGGGTCGACGCCTGGTCAGGGAGCCCGGCCCTCCGAAGGATCGGGCGTGACCGACCAGGGAGTAACCCTGCCCTCCTTCCTGCCCTCGCCCGACACGGGCGGTGACCGTCGGGGTGGAGTCTGGGACCGACGTGGCGGACCGCGGTGGCCGGATCCCGAGGCGGTGGCCACCACCGACCGCCGGAATCCCACCGGTCGGGACGACCCGAGCGACCCCCTCGGACCGCCGGGGACGAGGCCGGTCCCGGCCGGTCCCATGCCCACGCTGTCCGATCCGCGACGGTTCATCAACCGCGAGCTCTCGTGGCTGGACTTCGGGGCCCGGCTCCTCGATCTGGTGGCCGACCGTCGCTTCCCTCTGCTGGAACGGGTCCGCTACCTGGCCATCTTCGCCGAGGGGCTCGACGAGTTCTTCCAGGTGCGGGTAGCGGGACTGGAGGATCAGGTGGCCGCCGGCCTGCAGATCCCGTCGCCTGACGGCATGCGTCCCGCCCAGCAGCTGGCCGCCATCACCTCCCGGGCCACCGAGCTGGTGGAGCGCCACAGCGATCTCTTCCTCCGCCAGGTCAGGCCGGCCCTCACCGCCGCCGGCGTCGTCCTGGCCGACTGGCACACCCTCGACCCCGACGACCGCTCCTCGCTCCGAGCGGTGTTCGGCCGGGGGATCTTCCCGATCCTGACCCCGCTGGCCATGGGTCAGGGGCACCCGTTCCCTTCCATCGCCGATCTCTCACTCAACCTGGTGGTGCGGGTGGCGGACCCCCGGAGCGGCGAGGAGCGCCTCGCCCAGGTGAAGGTGCCACCCGTCCTGCCCCGGCTGTTGCCGTTGGCCGATGGCCGGCGCCTGGTCCCGGTGGAACAGGTGGTGGCGGCCCATCTGGAGAGCATCTTCCCCGGGATGGTCATCGAGGAGCACCAGGTCTTCCGGGTGTCGCGCAACATCGATCTCTCCGTGGACGAGTACGAGACCGACGACCTCCCGGCCGCCGTGGAGCTCGAGCTCCACCGTCGTCGGTTCGGTCAGGCGGTGCGCCTCGAGGTCTCGTCGGGGATCTCCACCGATCTCCTGGACACGCTCGTCGCCGAGGTCGACGTGTCCGAGGACAGCGTGTACCTGGTCGACGGACCCCTCGACCTCAGTGGTCTGGCCGCCCTCACCGAGTTGGACCGCCCGGACCTGTCGGCCGAGCCGTGGACCCCGGTAGTGGCCCCCCCGTTCACCGGCGACACCGACGTCTTCTCGGTTCTGGCTGGGCGAGACGTCCTCGTCCACCACCCCTATGAGTCGTTCAGCGGCTCTGTCGAGGCCTTCGTGGCCGCAGCCGCGGCGGACCCCGACGTCCTGGCCATCAAGCAGACCCTCTACCGGACGGGGCAGGGGAGCCCCATCGTGGAGTCGCTGATCAGAGCCTCGCGGGCGGGCAAACAGGTCACCGTGGTGGTCGAGCTCCAGGCCCGGTTCGACGAGCGGACCAACATCGCCTGGGCGTGGGTGCTCGAGGAGTCCGGTGTCCAGGTGATCTACGGCCTGGCCACTCTGAAGACCCACGCCAAGATCTGCCTGGTGGTCCGCCGGGAGGGCACCGAGGTCCGCCGGTACTGCCATATCGGGACGGGCAACTACAACGCCGAAACCGCCCGGACCTACGAGGACCTGGGCCTGTTCACATCGGACCCGGCCATTGGGGCCGACATCGGCGACCTCTTCAATCTGCTCTCGGGGTCGGGCGACCCGCCGGGACTCCGGAGACTCATGGTCTCGCCCCTGACCATGCGGTCGGGACTGATGGCGGCCATCGACACCGAACGGCGGGCCGGAGCCGACGGCCGGATCGTCATCAAGACGAACGGTCTCACCGATCCCGGGCGTGATCGACGCCCTGTACCGGGCGTCGCAGGCCGGGGTCTCGGTGGACCTCGTGGTCCGGGGGCGCTGCTGCCTCCGACCCGGCGTGCCCGGGCTGTCCGACCACATCCGGGTCCGCTCCATCGTGGGTCGGTACCTCGAGCACTCGCGGGTGTTCTGCTTCGGGGGTCCCGCCGGCCGGGCCCTCCGGGTGGCCATCGGCTCGCCCGACCTGATGGAGCGCAACCTCGACCGCCGGGTGGAGGTGCTGGTGCCCATCGCCGATCCGGCCCTCCAACGACGGGTGGCCGGTCTGCTCGACTGGGCCCTCCTGGATCAGGCCACCTCGTGGGAGCTGGGACCCGACGGACGCTGGATCCGCACCGCACCCGACCTGCCACCCCGCAGCCTCGGCCTCAGCCTGCAGGCTCAGTTCCAAATGCAGGCCCTGGCCGCCCGCCGGACTCGCCTGGACGCGGGCCCGAGGGTAGCCAGGACGCCGGGGAGGCCACCGGCGCCGGTTCCCGAGGCCCGCGCCCGGGCCCGGCCACCACGGGGG
Organism: uncultured Acidimicrobiaceae bacterium; assembly: GCA_963737625.1. Classification (GTDB taxonomy): domain Bacteria; phylum Actinomycetota; class Acidimicrobiia; order Acidimicrobiales; family RAAP-2; genus Bog-756. The sequence continues at coordinate 1,498,875 of CAVTTK010000002.1, read as the reverse complement.
AGCGCCCCGCCACCGGAACCGTCAGCCCGGGTCGGATCGGAGCGACCGGGGCGCCGGCGGCGGGAGCCTGGTGGCGACGCTGGCCCCTGCGTCTGAGGTGACACCGGCCACGGGCGACGGGCTGCCGGACGGAGCGTCCGTCGCCCCGTCCGGGGCGGTCCGCGGTCTCCTCCCCGACGGCCAGGGCCGTCTCGGGAGTCCCCCGGCGCAGGCTCACGCGCCGACCGAGAAAGTGCCGGAGCTTGCGATAGCTCGGCCTCCGCTCGAACTCGAGCGAGGCGTAGGCCAATCCGCCGAAGGGGATGGGCAGCCAGAAATTGACGGCCCGGTAGGCCAGCACGGCCGACAGGGCCTGTCCCGCGGTGGGTCCGAAGCCCGTGATCATCGACACCAGCACGAACTCGACGACGCCGAGGCCACCGGGCGTGATGGGGATGGCGGCCAGGATATTGGCCAGCCCGTAGGCCATGAGGAGGTCGACCGGGGAGATGAAATGGCTGAATGCGGCCACGAAGACCCAGAGCGAGGCCGCGTCGAGCAACCAGTTGGCCGCGGCCCATCCGATGGCCCGGCGGGTGAGGGACCGATCCCTCATGAGCGCGGCGAACCGCTCGGCCAGCCGTTCGACCAGCGCCGTGGTGCGGTCGGCGTCGAGGAACCGGATCCGTCCGGCCACCCGGCGCACCACCCGGCTGGCCCGTTCCTGTCCCCGGGTCAGCAGGTAGAAGAGGCCGCCGAAGGCGCCCAGCAGGATGACCCCCACCCCGGCGGCCACGATGACCAGGATCGACGCCGACTGCGACTGACCGCCGTGGTGACTGGCCGGGGCGTGGAAGCCGTGCGTGACGAGAAAGGCCACCAGGGAGCACCAGAACATCACGTTCAGCACGACGGCGGACCCAATGCCCTGGGTACCCAGGGCGAAGCCGGCGTCGGACCCCGACACCCCTGACTGGGTGAGCAGGCGATAGCCGAGCGCGGCCCCCGGGGCGGTGCCGCCGGGGGACACGTGGCTGAGGGCCAGGGTGGACATGTTGATGCGGAACAGCCGGACGCGACGGGGACCGTCGGGAGGGAGGACGGCATGGGTCAGCTGCGTATACGCCACCAGGGCGCCGATCTCCAGCAGCACCCCGAGGGCCAGGTACCCGATGTTGATGTGGGCCAGCGAGTTGACCTCGGCCCGGTGGCTGGCCAACAGCGGCAGGGCCACGTAGAAGAGGAACAGGAAGACCAGCAGCGTCCCCACGCTGAGTCGGACTTCGCGCCGCACGAACGGTCCGCGGTGCCACCACCGCCGGCGTGACCGGGACGTCACGTCTGCCTGCTCGCCCTCCATCGCCACTATGTTGACACGCCGGACCTCTGAGACCTGACATGCTGGCCGGGTGACGGAGCCGGTCCAAGGGGATCCAGACCCCACCCGAGACGCCACCGGAACCCCTGGCCACGAGCCCAACGGGGTCCGTTCCACCCCGGCGGGAACGGACGCGGCCAGCCATCATGAGCCGGTCACGGTGACCCGTGTGACGGCCCATGACGCCACCACCACGATCATCAGCGAGACCACCGTGGAGCGTCAGGACCGAGAGGTGGGCCCTGAAGCCACCCGGCGGGAGCGTCTGTTCGCCGCGGCGTCGGCCAAGGGGGTACCCCTACGGACCATCTTGACCATCGACGCCGTGGTCATCATCACCTGGGTCCTCTACCGGCTCCTCGGGCGACTACGCGGGGTCATCCTGTGGATCCTGATTGCCGCCTTCATCGCCCTGGTGCTCAATCCGGCCGTCAACTTCCTCCAACGACGGAGGATGCGTCGCGGAACCGCTGTGGCCGTCGTCATGACCGTGGCCCTGCTCGTGTTCGTGGGGCTGTTGGGCCTCCTCGGGTATCCGCTGGTCAACTCCCTGACCCATGTGGCCGGACGTCTGCCCACCATGGTCGACCAGGTGGAGAAGGGCCACGGTTGGCTGGCCCACACCCTGCAACGACTGCACCTCCTGTCCTGGGTGCAGAAGAACGCCCCCAAGCTCAAGACGGCGGCCAACAACCTGGCCAAACCGGCACTGAACGCCGGCAAGGCCGTGGCCTCGACGGTGCTGGCCGTCACCACCATCGGCTTCCTGAGCCTGTTCATGCTCTTGGAGGCACCCAAGCTCCGGGCCGGGCTCCTCGGGGCCATGCGACCCGACCGCCGCCAGACGGTGATGGACGTGTCCCACCGGGTGTCCCGGTCGGTGACGTCCTACGTGCTCGGGACCGTGGCCCTGTCCGTCCTCTTCGGATTCGTCGTCTTGGTCACCCTGCTCATCCTGGGGGTGCCCTTCGCCCTCATCATCGGCCTGTGGGTGGCGCTGGTGGCCATGATCCCCTTGGTCGGTGGCCTGATCGCCGGGGTTCCGAGCGTGCTCATCGCCTTTCTCCACTCGCCGACCGCGGGCGTGGTGATGGCCATCGTGTTCGTGGGCTTCCAGCTGGTGGAGAACCACTTCCTCTACCCCGTGGTCATGAGCCGGACGGTACGGATGAATCCGCTCTGGGTACTGCTGGCCGTGCTCATCGGGGCCAATCTCGGCGGCGTGTTCGGCTCCACCCTCGGCGGCCTGACCGGAGCCCTCATCGCCATACCGGTGGCCGGTGCCATTCAGGTCATCTCCCGGGAGGTGTGGCAGCGCACCCGGGCCGTCGACAGGACGACGGGGGAGGCTCTGGCCGAACCGGTTCCCGGGGATCTGACTGACCTCGGATCATCTGCCGCTGCCCCGGTGGATGGGGGTCCGGTCTCCTAAGCTGGGTTGATGAGCGTGCTGGTGGTGCTTCCCACCTATAACGAGGTGGAGAACATCGACCGGGTGCTGCGACGGATCCGGACGGCTCTGGGTGATGCCACCGTTCTGGTCGTCGACGATGGGAGCCCGGACGGCACGGCGGACGCCGCCGAGGTGCTGGGCAAGGAGCTGGGCCATATCGAGGTCATGCGGCGTCACGGCAAGTCCGGACTGGGCAGCGCCTACCGCGCCGGCTTCCGGTGGGGTCTCGAGCGGGGGTTCGACGCCTGCGTCGAGATGGACGCCGATCTGTCCCACGACCCCGATGCGCTCCCCGACCTGGTCGGGGCTCTGTCCGGTGGTTGCGAGCTTGCCGTGGGGTCGCGCTACGTGCCGGGCGGGATCATCCCCAATTGGGCCTGGCACCGTCGCCTACTGTCCAGGGGTGGGAATGTCTACGCGTCGGCACTCCTGGGGCTCGGCGTGGCCGACTCCACCTCGGGTTTCCGGGCGTACTCGGCGTCCGTGCTCCGGCGTATCGACCTCGACCGGATCCGGGCCGACGGGTACGGGTTTCAGATCGAGATGACCTACCGGGCCAAGCGGGCCGGGGCCGCGGTCGTGGAGGTGCCCATCCGGTTCATCGACCGGGTGGACGGCGAGTCGAAGATGTCCATGGTCATCGTGGTGGAGGCCCTGGCGCTGGTCACCTGGTGGGGACTGCAGCGTCTGGTGGAGGGCATCCGGGGGGGAGCGGCTGTGACCCGGGACGCCACCCCACTCCCATGACGGCCTCCGGACGCGTCCTGGTGGTGGACGACGAGCCCTACATCACCGACGTGGTGACTGCGGCGCTGCGCTTCGAGGGCTTCGCCACCGAAGAGGCCGCCACCGGCCTGGAGGGACTGGAGAAGGCCCGGGCCGGACGGTGCGATCTGATCGTGCTGGACGTCATGCTGCCGGACATCGACGGCTTCGAGGTGTGCAACCGGATGCGGTCCGAACGGATCGAGACCCCGGTCCTGTTCCTGACGGCCCGGGACGCCGGAGTGGACAAACTGGCCGGCCTGGCCCGAGGCGACGACTACGTGACCAAGCCGTTCAGCATCGACGAACTGGTGGCCCGGATCCGTGCCGTCCTGCGCCGGACCGGTCAGGACGACTTCCTGGGCGCCAGTCGGCTGGAGTTCAGCGACCTGGTCATCGACGTGGGTACCCACGAGGTCTGGCGCGGTGACCATGTCATCGACCTGACCGCCACCGAGTTCAAACTGCTCCACTTCCTCTTGCGCAACGCCCGACAGGTGCTGTCGAAGGCCCAGATCCTGGACGCCGTGTGGGATGAGGGGTTCGTGGGCGACTCCAACATCGTGGAGATCTACATCTCCTACCTGCGCAAGAAGGTCGACTGCTACGAACCCCCGCTGATCCACACCATCCGGCGAGTGGGATACAGCCTGCGAGAGCCCCGACGATGAGACTCCGCCGCCGACTCCTGGTCACCATGATCGGGTTGGTGGCCGTCGGGCTGGCCGCCCTCGACATCATCACCCTCACCTCGCTCCACTCGTACCTCTACGGCCGGGTGGACGACCAGCTGAGTGCCGCCGGCCGTCAGATGGCCGGCTTCGTGGACCGGGCCAATGGCCGCGGCTTCCTGATCACTCCGGCGTCCATCGGTACCCACGTGGACCCCGAGGTGTACGTGGAGCTGATCAACCCCTCGACCCACGTGGTGGTGACCCGCCCTTCTGACTCACTGGGCGGTTCGGACCCCGCCCCGGTGCTGCCGACCGTCCTGCCGATCCTCCCCCCGGGCCACGTCTCCGCCGTCGGCCACCACGACCAGGTCTACCGGCCTTCCTCGGGCTCCGTGACCGTAGGATCGGTGGGTGGGCATGGCCCGCTGTACCGCCTGCAGGCCGTGTCCGTTCACGGTGAGACCGTGGTCGTGGCCACCTCGCTGAGCTCGGTCAACGCCACCTTGAATTCGCTCCGTGCGATTGAGTTGGCCGTTTCCCTGGGACTCCTGGTGGCGCTCCTCATCCTCATGACCCTGCTCATCCGCCAGGGCCTCCGACCCCTCGAGGCCATGGCCAAGCAGGCCGACGCCATCGCCGCGGGTGACCTCACCCGCCGGGTGCAGCCCACCGAGGGCGACGGTGAGATCGCCCGCCTGGGCCGTGCCCTGAACGGCATGCTGGCCCAGATCGAGACGGCCTTCGCCCAGCGGGCCCGGTCCGAGGACCGCCTCCGGAGCTTCCTGTCCGACGCCTCCCACGAGTTGCGCACCCCGTTGACCTCCATCCGGGGCTATGCGGAGCTGTTGCGCAAAGACGCCCTCGGTGACGAGCACGCCCGCGATCGGGCCCTGTCCCGGATCGAGAAGGAGGCGGCCAGGATGGGCTCCCTCGTCGGGGACCTCGCCGTGCTGGCCCGCGAGGGGGAAGGTCCCCAACCGTCCCGCCACCGGGTCGATCTGGCCGCGGTGGCCACTGACGCCGTGAATGACGCCCGGGCCATTGACGGCACCCGGACCATCGAACTCTGGGCCCCGACCTCGGTCCCGGTCTCGGGAGACGAGGCCCGACTCCATCAGCTGGTGCACAACTTGTTGGACAACGCCCTGGCCCACACGCCTGAGGGGACGAAGGTCGAGGTGAAGGTGACCACCCACGGGCCCGAGGCGGTGTTGGAGGTGCAGGACTACGGGCCGGGGATGACCCCCGAGCAGGCACAGCACGTCTTCGACCGCTTCTACCGCGGCGACAACGACCGACTGGACGGCGGATCGGGACTCGGTCTGTTCATCGTGGCCACGCTGGCTGGCACATTCGGGGGCGCGGCCCGGGTGGACACCACAGTGGGACGGGGCTCCACGTTCACCGTGATCCTCCCGCTCTACGGGAGCCCGCCGGGCCACGACGGGTCGACGGGCCACGGCGCCGAATCCGGGCCGGTCGGCGACCAGCGCGTCCCGGGGGACGACGGGCCCGCCGATGTCGGAGCTCGACCCCGCACCGATGTCGACGGAACGGTGGTCAACGGGTCGCCCGGGCTCCGTGCCATGAGCCAACGGGGGACGGCGGTCACCACGACGCGGGAGACCACGGTGGGAGGTGGAGACCCCCGGGATGCTGGCAACCATTGACCGGGGGTCTGGGCATCCGGTCGTGCTCCTCCACGGCCAACCCGGATCCGGAGCGTCCTGGGACGCGGTCACCGAGCTGCTCGAGCCGGAGTTCCGGGTCCTGGCCCCGGACAGGATCGGGTACGGGGCATCGACTGGAGAAGCCCGGGGTCTGGCCGACAACGCCCACCTCATCGCCGACTTCATCGTGGACCAGGACGCGGCCCCGGCCACTGTGGTGGCCCACAGCTGGTCGGGCGGAGCCGCCGTGCTGCTCGCCGCCCGGCACCCGGACACGGTCAAGAGCCTGGTGCTGGTGGGCGCGGCCTGCACGCCCGACAGCCTCAACGCCCTGGACCGATGGCTGACCTATCCCGGACTCGGCGACGTCCTCACCGTGGCCGGTCTGGTGGGCATCGGGGAGGTCCTGCCCCGACTGAGGCGGTTCACCGGCCACCTACCGGCCCGGTATCGCCAGCAGGTGGCCACCTCGCTGCCCGACCAGCGGGTCCTGGGGGGCGGGCGCGGCGCGCTCGGACGGCACCGGAGGACATTCATGGTCGAGCAGCGGGCCCTGACCCGGGAGCTGCCTGACGTCGGGGCAGCCCTCGCCGGACTGAACCTCCCGGTGGCCGTGGTGGCGGGTCAGTGGGACCTGGTCGTACCCCCCGCGCCGCCGAGACCCTGGCCCGCCGGATCCCGGGGGCCGAGCTGACCATCCTGGCCCGGGCCGGACACTTCGTGGCCCGGGATGATCCTTCAGCCCTGACCGAGGTCATCCGCTGGGCCGATGGCGCCGGGTCCGCGGCATGGGACGATCCGGACGAGGACCGCCCAGTGGTCAGCCGACCGCCTGGTGGCTCGGCCCGTCACCGGTCGTGAAGGGGGTGCCCGGGGCCAGGGCGTCGAAGGCCGCCGTGAGCTTGAGGTTGACCTCGACCAGCTCCGTTCGAGGGTCGGAGCCCTGGACGACCCCGACGCCAGCGGCCAGGAGGGCGTCCGGTCCGTCCACCGTCATGGCCCGGATGCCGATCATCCACCGTCCATCGCCCCGGGCATCCACGTAGCCCACCGGTCCGGCGAAGTGGCCCCGGGCCTCCGGCTCCAGCCGGGAGATCAGAGCCAGGGCCCGGGCACGGGGGACGCCGCCCACCGCCGGGGTGGGGTGGAGGTCCGCCACCAGTTCGAGGGCCGTGGGCGTGGAGCCGTCCGGGCGGGCGGCCAGAGTTCCGACCACCGAGGTGCCCAGATGGGTGATGTTGTGCAGGTGGACCAGGTCAGGCCGAGCGGGCACGTCGAGGTCGGAGCACAGGGGGGCCAACGCGTCGCCGATGGCCTCCACCACCAGTCGGTGCTCGGCACTGTCCTTGATGGAAGTCAGGAGCTCCCGGGGCAGGACGCCGGACGACCCGTTGGTCCGGTCGGTGGTCCCGGCCAACGGCCGGCTCCGGACCCGGTTGCCGGTCCGCTCCACCAGAAGCTCGGGGCTGGCCCCGACCAGCTGGCCACGAGACGTGGACATGGAGAAGAGCGAGGCCGTGGGTTCGAGCCGATGCCAACGACGGAGCAGCTCCGTCACATCGATGGGCTCGTCCATCCGCACGTCGACCTGGCGTGACACCACCACCTTGGCCACCTGGTGGCGTTCGACGGCCCGGACCGACTCCGCCACCATGGATTCGAACGACGAGTCCGACGTGTGCGGCTCGATGGCCGGGCCCCGGGCGCCGGACCGGCGGCCGACCGACGGGCGGACGGGGCGGGACGACACGGGTACCGCGAGAACACGGTCGACGAGCCAGGCCCGCAGGCCGGGCGAGTCGACGGGGAGATCAGTTCGGTCGGTGGCCACTACGGTGACCCACTCCGCCCCGGTGGGTTCGATGCCGTAGAGGATGGCCGGCACCACCAAGGTCCCCGGCGCGGAGCGGTCGAAGGGGAGGGCTCCGAAGGCCATCACCCCGGACGTGGCCCGGTCGAATCGGTCGTCACACGCCACCGTGGCCAGTGATCGGCCGAGGTTGTCGACGGCCTCGTGGTCCTCGAGACCCTGGGGGAGGGTCAACGTCCAGGCCCGGCCCAGTCCGACCAGTGTGCGGTCGGCGGTCCGGAACACGATCCCCGTCGGGCCGGCCAGAGCGAACGGGTCGACGGGCGGGCCCGGGTCGAGGGGGAGCCGTACAGCCACCAGAGGGCTGGGAGGGGTCACGGCCGCCCGGTCCGGGTGGCGGTGATGAGCTGGCTCAGGCCGCCGGAGAGGGGCCGGTGGTTCACCGAGGAGAACCCAGCGGCGGCCAGCATGGAACGGAGTTCGGCGGTGTCGGGAAGGTAGGCAGTGGAACGGGGGAGGTACCGGTAGGCGGCGCGATCGGACAGCAGCCCCCCGATGACCGGAACGACCTTCCGGAACCAGATCCGGTGTCCGACCAGGAGCAGACCGTGATCCGGTTCGGCCACCTCCAGCAGACTGATCCGACCCCCGGGACGGACCACCCGACCGAACTCGGCGAACACCGACCCGAGCTCGGTGAAGTTCCGGAGGGCGTAGCCACAGGTGATCCCATCGACGGAGGCCGATCGCAGGGGCAGGGCCGCCCCGTCGGCCTGGGCCAGGGGAAGCCCGACGCGGTTGGCCTGCAACATGCCCCACGACAGATCCATGCCGAAGGGTCTCAACCCGGCCGCCGAGAGGATGCGGAGGAAATCCCCCGTGCCGCAGGCCAGGTCGAGCACCCGGGCGCCGGACGGTAGGCCGAGGGCGCGGGCCGACTGCCTCCGCCACCGCACATCGAGCCCCAACGTCATCGTGCGATTGACCAGGTCGTAGCGGGGGGCGATGGTGTCGAACATCGAGCGGACGAGGGCCGTCTTCTCCGGACCGGTGGGCAGGTCGGCCTGGGCGGCCCGGGCGGCCGCCGCCAGGTCCGGGGTGGTCCCGTTCACCATCGGGGTCCTACGGTTGGCCGCCGCGGTCCTGGACCCCGGGCCCGGCGTTGGGGACGGGCCGGACCCCACGGCATCCGCCGGGGGGCTCACGGCCGGACCGACAGGGCGCGGTCGCCGGCCATCTCGTCCGGTGGACCGGCGGACCCCCCGCCGTCCCCATCGTCCGGGCCGGTCATATCGACCCCGGCCTCGTGCCCGATGGCCCGTCGCTCGGCCTCCGATCCCACCTGTTCGACATGGTCCAGGGCCGCGCTGATCAGGGTCCGGGTGAAGTGGTGGCCCACGAGCGTGTTGACCGCCGGCAGCAGCTCGGCGTAGGCCTGCAGGAGGCGCTCGATGTGGGGCTCGTCTCCGGGACCCCCGTCTCCCTCGCCTCCATCCCCCCCGCTCCGGAGCGGGGCCCGCACGTAGGTCGAGAACATGGTCACGGCCTCCCGGGCCACCGCCTCGGTCGCCTCGTGGTGGCGACGGGCCAGGTCGAGCAGGGCGGAGAGGGGGATGCCCCACTCCAAGAGGAGCAGCCCGGATCGGGCGGCGGCCACATCGGCCTCCGTGTAGCGGTCCCGGCCGGTGATGCGGCGAGGGATGAGGAGGCCTTCGGCCTCCACGGCCTTGAGTAGGGCCAAGGGCACGCCGGTGGCTTCGGACAGCTCGTCGAGGGTGAGTGTGGGTCCCGCCTCCGAGCTGATCCTGTCGGACAAGCGGCCCCCGTCCGAAGGCTGATCGGTGGGCCGGCGGCCGGAGGCGGCGGCTCCGCCCGACATCTCCGGGTCCTCGTCCCGCCACCCGGACAGCTCACCGAGGAGAGCCTCGTCGGCGGCGTCGAGCTCACCGGATACCAGCCTGACGATGGTGGCCAAGGTGAACCCTCGCCCCTGCAGGGAGCGGATCCGGGCCAGCCGCTCGAGATGCTGCTCGCCGTACCAGGCCACCCGCCCCTCCCGCCGCGGAGGATCCAACAGGCCTTTGCTCTGGTAGTAGCGGATGGTGTCGACGGTCACATCGGCCCGGGCGGACAGCTGCTCGACGCGCATCTCCATGACGTCCACTCTAGGAGTAATCGCTCGTACTGTTGGAGCGGGTACTCCGGTGAGCCGGGAAACGGGTCCGACACCGCCGCCACCTGGGAGTGTGCCCCGGGCCCAGGTGAGGTCCCCTCAGTAGAAGTAGCGGTAGACCACCTCGGCCACACAGCTGGGCTTGGTTGAACCCTCGGTCTCCAAGGTCACCTCCAGGACCACCTGGACCCCTCCCTTCACATCCTCGGCGCCGGCCACCGTGACCCCCAGGTGGAGATTGCTGTCCACCGGCACGGGGGCGGGGAACCGGACTTTGTTGCAGCCGTAGTTGACGCCCATCGAGGCACCTTCCACGACGAGCACCTCCCCGAGGTAGGCGGGGACCAGCGAGAGGGTCAGGTAGCCGTGGGCGATGGCCGTCCCGAAGGGCCCGGACTTGGCCCGCTCGGGGTCGACGTGGATCCACTGATGGTCCCCGGTGGCGTCGGCGAACTGGTTGATCTGGGCCTGGTCGATCCGGTGCCACTCGCTGTAGCCCAGGTGCTGTCCGACCAGGTCGTGGAATTTCTCGATGCCCTGCACGGTGGTTGCCATGACCAGACTGTACGGGACACCGACCGGCCCGACCACCCTGGACACGAGAACGGCGGGGACCAGGGTGAGGTGCTCCTTCGTCCGGGGTGCAGCGCATCCTTACCCCGGTGCGGTCGGTACGCTGCACTCCGTGGAGATGCGACACAACCACCGCAACCTCCAAGGGGGCGGCGCCCGGGCGGCGGTGTTCGGGGTGAGCGACGGACTGGTGTCGAACGTGGCCCTCATCCTGGGTATGGCCGGGGCCCACTCCTCGGCGTCGGCCGTCCGGTTGGCCGGTGTGGCCGGCCTCATCGCCGGCTCGTTCTCCATGGCCGCCGGGGAGTACGTCTCCATGCGGGCCCAGTCCGAACTGATGCAGCGGGAACTGGACGTGGAACGACAGGCCATCCGCCACGAACCGGAGGACGAGCGCCGTGAGCTGGCTGCCATCTACCGCAGCCGCGGTCTCGATACCGAGATGGCCGAGGAGCTGTCGGTCAAGATGATGAGCGATCCCGAGCTGGCGCTGGAGACCCATGCCCGGGAGGAGTTGGGCATCAATCCCGAGGAGACCGGCAATCCGCTCCAGGCCGCGGCGTCGTCGTTTGTGATGTTCGCCATCGGTGCTTTCATACCGCTGGTGCCCTGGCTCATCACCTCTGGCACCAGCGCCATCCTGTGGTCGGTCGGCGTCACCGCCGTGAGCGCCTTCGCCGTGGGCGCGGCGTTGGCCGTGTTCACCGGCCGGTCGTGGCTGTGGTCCGCGTCACGGCAGTTGCTGATCTCGGCCATCGCCGCCGGCGTCACCTACAGCGTGGGCCACCTCATCGGGACACGCTGATCCACCGCCTCCCTGGCCCACGAGAACCCCGACCCACCGCACTGATGGTCTTTATTCGATGGCCGGCGGCAACGGCCTCTGGTGGTCCGGGGGCTCAGGCGGCCTCCACCGTGCGGACGTACGAACGGTCCACGTGGTCGTCGGTGAATCCCATCGAACGGTAGAGATGGACCGCGGCAGTGTTGTCCGCGTCGACATAGAGCATCCCGAACGACAGGCCCCGACCGGCCAACCAGTCCAACCCGGCGCGTGTGAGCGCCCGGCCCCACCCGCGCCCGTGGAAGTCGGGGTCCACGCCGATGACGTAGATCTCCCCCAGGGGAGGGTCGGTGAGCAGGTGGACCTTGGTCCAACATGACCCGGCCATGCGTCCCTCCGCCTCCAGCACGAGAAATCCCTGGGGATCGAACCACGGCTCGTGCTCCCGCTCCTCCAGTGTGGCGCGGTCCCAGTGGCCCTGTTCGGGATGGGAGGCGAAGGCCCGGTTGTTGACCACCAGCCAGGCATCCTCGTCGACACCGGGACGGAAGGCCCGGGTCCGGAGGGGCGTACCGCCCGGACGCCCGTCGGCCCTGGCCGGGGGGAGAGGGAGCGGGCACCGCATCTGGAGCAGATCCCGTTCGTGTCCGAAGCCGCGTCCGGCGGCCAGGGTGTCGGCCGGGGTGGACGCCCTGGGGACCCAGAGGCGGACGGTCCCGCCGCCCCACTCGGCCACCTGACGCACCGCTGCGCCCAACAATGCGTCGGCCACGACGGCAACCCCGACCGTTGCCGGATCGACCAGCAGCTCCGCCGCGTACTCACCCAGGCCGTGGTCCCGACTTACCTGGGCATACCCCACCGGAGTGGTCGATCCGGCCGCGGTGGCCACGATCCCTACCGTTCGGCCACCGGGCTCGCCGTCGGCACCGAAACCCCAGGAGGGTCGAGCCAACACCATCCGTTGATGCTCACTGAGCGACGCGTGCGCCAGACCGGTTTCGACCCGGTCGGCCAGCGCGTCCACGGTATGCCTCAGCGCGGTGGTCGGTTCGTGCACGACGCCGAGCTCGAGGGCCACCATCGACTGCACGCTACCGGTAGTGTGCCGTCGATGGCCCGACCCCGAACGCCGGCCGGCCGAGCCCGACGAACGGCCGAGCGCCTAGCCGAGGAGTTCCCGGGTTCGACCCGTGACCTGTGCGCCCTGGACCACACCGATCCGTTCCATCTCCTGGCCGCCACCATCCTGTCGGCCCAGTGCACGGACGAGCGGGTGAACTTGACGACGCCAGCGCTCTTCGCCCGCTTCCCCGACGCCACCGCGCTGGCCGCCGCCGACCCCGCCGAGGTGGAGGAGCTCATCCACTCGACGGGCTTCTTCCGGGCCAAGGCCCGCAACCTGATCGGAATGGCCCGGGTGGTGACCGAGCGCTTCGGCGGCACTGTCCCCTCGGCCATGGCCGATCTGGTCACGCTTCCCGGGGTGGGACGGAAGACGGCCAATGTGGTGCGCAGCGTAGCCTTCGACCTTCCCGGACTCCCCGTCGACACCCACGTGCAGCGGCTGTCCCGGCGCCTCGGCCTGACGGTGGAGACCGACCCCGTGCGGGTGGAGACCGCCCTCAACGCCATGGTGCCCGCCAGTCAGCGCGGCGTGTTCAGCCTCCGCCTGATCCTCCACGGTCGGGCCACGTGCACGGCCCGTAGCCCCCACTGTGAACGGTGCGTCCTGGCCGACTTCTGCCCTTCGGCCCGGGTCCCATCCGTGGCCACCGTCGGACGTCCCGTCCCGCCACCGGAGGCCGAGCGGGGGAGTCCCCGGATCTCCGCACCCATCTGACGGAGCGTCACCGACAAAAGCACACTACGAGCAGGGCCTTTGTGGCGCGAAGGCGCCGACTGCCGTGTGAACAGGAGAACTTTGTCCCCCATTGACTGGCAATCTGGGCGAAAACGTGATGATCTAGAGGTCTCGGAACCGGTTCCCGCCAACTGGTTCCGCAGAGCGGTGTTCGGGATCCGCCGCCCGACCCGCTCGCGCGAAGGCACCCTTCGGGGTGCCTTCGCCGCGTCCGGGGTTGGGCGTGGGATTGGTCGACCGTCCCGGCTCGCTCACCGGACGGCGGTCGTCAACGCCGGCTCAGAGACAGCGAGAGTTTGGCCAGCCGGCGATTGGCGCTGTTCAGTGACCGTTCGATGGCGAAGAGCTCTCGGGCCGTCTCCTCGTCCTTCCCGGCGTCGGCGGCGTCGGCGTGGACCGTGATCCTCCGGCTCAGTTCGTCGAGGGCGGTGGCGAGGGAGGAGAGCTCTGCGGGACTGGTGGCCATGGGAACGATCATGGCACCGGTGGCCGGCCCCGGCACGTCCGAGGGCACCACGACAGGTCTCCGGGTCGGGTGCATGGCCGGTGGAAGGGACTCCATGCCGCGGCCGCGTGAACTGGCCCGAGCGGAAGGCGGTTGGGCGTCGGTCCGGTAGCATCGACTGGCTATGGCTCTCCGACGGCTCGACTTCCGCGGCTTCGACCGGAAACCGCAGGGCCCTGCGGGAGGCACTGCCGCGTCCCGCCGACGAGCAGGACCGTTCGTCGGAGACGGTGGCTGCCATCGTGGCCGAAGTGCGGGCTGACGGAGACGCCGCCCTCCGGCGGCTGACCCAGGCCTTCGACGGTGTCGCGGTCGACGAGTTGCGGGTCCCCGAATCGGAGATCCAGGCGGCGCTGACGCGCATTCCCGGTCCTCTCCAGGAGGCCCTCGATGTGGCCCACGATCGGATCCTGGCGTACCACGCCCATGAGTCCGCCGACCCCGAAGCGGACGACTTCGTCTCGGGCGGGATCGAGGTGCGGCATCTGGTCCGACCGGTGGAGCGGGCCGGCTGCTACGCCCCGGGGGGCCGGGCCCGGTATCCGTCGACCGTCCTCATGTGCGCCGTGCCGGCCCAGGTGGCCGGGGTCAAGGAGATCGTCCTGTGCGTACCCCCCGGTCCCGACGGCCAGATCGATGACGCCTCGCTGGCCGCGGCGGCGGTCGCCGGCATCCATGAGGTCTATCGGGTGGGTGGGGCACAGGCCATCGCCGCCATGGCCTACGGCACCGAGTCCATCGAGCCGGTCGACGTCATCGTCGGACCGGGCAACCGGTACGTGGCCGAAGCCAAGCGCCAGGTCTCCGGCGTCGTCGGGGTGGCGTCGGCCTTCGCCGGTCCCTCGGAGGTGGTGGTGGTGGCCGGACCCGGAACGCCCACCGAACTGGCCGCCATCGACCTGGTCGTGCAGGCCGAGCACGGCCCCGATGGCCTGGCCTGGCTGATCACCTGGTCGGAGGCCGTGGCCGAGGCGGTGACGGCCCAGGTGGAGCGCATCGTGCGTGACTCGCCCCGTCGGGCGGACCTCGAGGCCACCTTGGACGCCGGTGGCTACGTCGTCCTCGTGGACGGCCCGAAGCAGGCCATGGCCGTGGCCAACATCGTGGCCCCTGAGCACCTCGAGATCCTGACCCAGGACGCCCAGTCCCTGCTCGGCCAGGTCACCTCGGCCGGGGCCGTGTTCCTCGGACCGTCCTCCCCGGCCAGCGTGGGCGACTACCTGGCCGGCCCCAATCACGTACTTCCCACCAATCGCACGGCCCGGTTCGCCAGCGCCCTGCGGGTGGACGACTTCCGACGTCACATCCACGCCGTCACCGTGAGCGCCAAGGCCCTCGAGGAGCTCGGTCCCCACGTTGTGACCTTGGCCGAGACCGAGGGGCTGCCCGCCCATGCCGAGTCGGTGCGTCTGCGATGGCCGCGGTAGCCCCGGGGGCCGGAGAGCCGCGCCCGCCCCGGATACGGCCGGATCTGACCGAACTGACCGGCTACCACTCGGCGCAGGTCGACGTGGAGGTCCGCCTCAACACCAATGAGTCGCCCCTGCCTCCGCCAGAGGGATGGCTCAACGACTTCCGCGCCGGTCTGGCGGATATCGATTTCCACCGCTATCCCGATCGGCAGGCCGCCGCCCTCCGCACCGCGGTGGCCGAGAGCCACGGCGTCGACCCCGACCGCGTCTTTTGCGCCAACGGATCCAATGAGGTCCTCCAGTCGCTCTTGCTGGCCTACGGGGGACCGGAGCGGACGGTGGCCCTGTTCGAGCCGACGTACACCCTCCACCGGCACATCGCCCGCACCACCGGTACCCGGGTGGTCACCGGAAACCGGACCGACGACTTCGCCCTCGACCTCGAGGAGGTGCGGAGGGTTGTGGCGGCCGAAGACCCGGTCATCACGTTCCTCTGCTCACCCAACAACCCGACCGGACGGTCGGACCCCCTCGATCAGATCCGCTCGGTCCTGGGCCTGGTGCCCGGGCTGCTGGTGGTGGACGAGGCGTACGGCCAGTTCGCCCCGTCCTCGGCCCTGGAGCTGCTCGGCGGGGCAGGTCCGGGCGCGGACCGGGTGGCCGTGGTCCGGACCTTCTCCAAGACCTGGTCCATGGCCGGCATGCGCCTGGGCTATCTGATCGCCGCGCCCGACGTGGTCCGGGCCTGTGAGCTGGTGGCCCTGCCCTACCACCTCGACGCGGTCAAGCAGTTGGCCGGCCGCCTGGCCCTCGCGCACGTCCACGAGATGGAAGCACGCGTGGCGCTCATCAATGAGGAGCGCGGCCGAATCGAAGCGGCACTGGCCGACCTCCCGGTGGAGACCTGGCCATCCGATGCCAACTTCATCCTGTTCCGCCCCCTCACCGTGGCGGCGGGCGAGGTGTGGGCCCACCTCCTCGACCGTTCGGTCCTCGTGCGAGACTGTTCGGAGTGGCCAGGGCTCACCGGGTGCCTACGGGTCACGGTGGGTCTCCCGGAGGAGAACGACCGGTTCCTGGCCGGACTGGATGAGAGCCTGTCATGACCACCACGATCCCGACGCCGTCCGCTCCGAGAACCGGGACCGCGGTCCGGGCCACCAAAGAGACCTCGATTGAGGTCGCCCTCGACATCGACGGGTCCGGTGCCACCGAGGTGGAGACCGGCCTTCCGTTCTTCGATCACATGGTCAGCCAACTCGGCCGTCACGGCGGGTTCGACCTGACCGTGCGCGCCCGCGGGGACCTCGACGTGGACGCCCATCACACCGTGGAGGACGTGGGCATCACCCTGGGTGAGGTGCTGGCCGAGGCGTTGGGCGACAAGGCCGGGGTCCGGCGGTTCGGCTCGGTGTCCGTGCCCCTGGACGAGGCTCTCGTCGATGTGGCCCTGGACCTGTCCGGCCGTCCCTTCCTGGTCTACGACATCGAGTTCCCCGCCGAGACCAACCCCCTCGGGAACCCGCCGTTCGACCCACAGCTGGCCGAGGAGTTCTGGCGGGCCTTCGCCACGGCGGCCGGGATCACCCTCCACGTCCGGCTGCGGACGGGGAAGAACACCCACCACATCATCGAGGCCTCCTTCAAGGGGGTGGCCCGCGCCCTACGGGATGCCGTGCGCCTGGAGGGCGGAGGCATCCCCTCCACCAAGGGGACGCTGTGACGACCCCCGCCCTCCGGTGATCGCTGTACTCGACTACGGCATCGGTAACCTCCGGTCAGCCGAGAAAGCCCTCCAGCACCTGGGTGCTGATGCGCGACTGGTCGACGGGGCCGACGAGGCCGCCGGAGCGGACGGCGTGGTGCTGCCCGGTGTCGGGGCCTTCGGGCGCTGCGCCGAAGCCCTCCGTTCGAGTGGGCTGGATCGTGCTGCCACCACGGCCGTCGAGCGGGGTGTGCCGTTCCTCGGCATCTGCGTCGGGTTCCAACTCCTCTACGAGGGGTCGGACGAGGATCCGACGCGACCCGGCCTCGGCATCCTGCCCGGTGTGGTCCGGCGGCTGCCTCCCGGGGTCAAGCACCCCCAGATGCAGTGGAACCGCCTGCGGCCGGTCGACGTCCCGGGCCCGGAGTCCGGCTGGCACGCCGGGCCGGGCGACGGGCTCCTGGCCGGGCTTCCTCCGGCCCCGTGGGTCTACTTCGTCCACTCCTACGCCCCTGAAGTGAGCGCCGACACGTCGTCCCTCTGTGAGTACGGGGGACCGGTGACGGCGTCGGCCGAGCGGGGGGCGGTGTGGGGTACCCAATTCCACCCCGAGAAGTCCGGGGCTGTCGGTCTCGGCATCCTGTCCAACTTCGTGGATGCCGTCCACCACGCGGAACGGTGATGGAGCTCTATCCGGCCATCGACCTACGGGGCGGTGGCGCCGTGCGACTGACCCAGGGCGACTTCGACCGCCAGAGCGAGTACGGGGACCCTTTGGACCTGGCCCGGCGCTTCGTCGCCGACGGGGCGCCGTGGCTCCATGTCGTGGATCTCGACGCGGCCCGGCTGGGACGGCCGGCCAACCGGTCCACCGTGCTGGCCATCGCCCGTGCCGTCGACGTTCCCGTCCAAGCGGGTGGGGGAGTCCGGTCCGAGGAGGACGTGGTCGAACTGCTTGACGGTGGTGTGGCCCGGGTCGTGCTGGGCACGGTGGCCCTGGACCGGCCTGACCTGGTCGGCGAGCTGGCCGCGTCCTACCCGGGGCGGGTGGCGTTGGGGGTGGACTATCGGCGCCAGCCCGACGGCCGGACCGAGGTTGCCGTCCGAGGTTGGGAGCAGGGGAGCGGCCGCACGGTGTCCGAACTCCTCGACGAACTCGCCGGGGCCAACGTGGCCGGGGTCGTCGTGACGGCCATCGACCGGGACGGGACCCTGGAGGGACCAGACCTCGAGGGTCTGGCCGACGTCCTGGCCACCACCGCCCTCCCGGTGATCGCTTCGGGGGGCGTGGGTGCGGTGGGCGATATCGCCGCCCTGGCCCGCCTCGAGGTGGGGTCGGCCGGGTCCGGGGCACGGCACCGGCTGGCCGGGGCCATCACCGGCAAGGCACTCGTCGACGGGCGGATGACGGTGGCCGAGGGGGTGGCCGCGTGCACTCCGTCCGGGTGATCCCGTGTCTCGACGTCGATGCCGGCCGGGTGGTCAAGGGGGTGCAGTTCACCGATCTCTTCGATGCCGGAGACCCGGTGGAATTGGCCAGCCGATACGACGACCAGGGCGCCGACGAGCTGGTCTTCTTGGACATCACTGCCTCCTCCGACCACCGGCGCACCATGGTGGAGGTGGTCTCGCGCACGGCCGAGATGGTGTTCATACCCTTCACCGTGGGCGGGGGCGTCCGCTCGGTGGAGGATGCCCGCCTCCTGCTCCGGGCCGGGGCCGACAAGGTCGGTGTCAACACCGCCGCGGTCGAGCGCCCAGACCTCATCGCCGAGCTGGCCGATGAATTCGGCAGCCAGTGCGTGGTGGTGGCGGTGGACGCCCGACGCCACCGGGCGACCGCCGGGGCACCCCCGGACCCCGGGTGGGAGGTCTTCACCCACGGGGGGCGGGCGCCTACCGGTCTCGACGCACTCGAGTGGGCGGAGCGGTGCTCGGTCATCGGTGCCGGGGAGATCCTGCTCACGTCGATGGACCGGGACGGAACGCGGGACGGATTCGATCTCGAACTGACCCGCCAGGTGAGCCGCAGATGCCCGGTCCCGGTCATCGCCTCGGGAGGCGTCGGCACCCTCGACCATCTGGTCGAGGGTGCGTCGGCCGGGGAAGCCGATGCCGTCCTCGCCGCGTCCATCTTCCACCTGGGCGAGTTCACGGTCGGTCAGGCCAAGGAGCATCTCCTGGCCGCCGGCGTCAACGTACGCCCTCCATGATGGTGATGCGGTGACCGCTTCGTTCCGTGGTACGGGGTGGGGCGGGGATCGAGTGCGCCCGCCCCTGCGGTAGCCTTCCCGTGTGGCCACCACGACTCCCGAAGCCCCGACGACCAGCCACAATGGAGACGCCAGCCCGGCCAAGCTGGCCATCAGTGTCCTGGCCGACCGGGTGCTGGTCCAGGTGGGTCAGGCCGACGGTGAGCGCCGGTCGCGAGCCGGGATCCTCATTCCGGCCACGGCCCAGGTGTCCCGCCGGCTGGCCTGGGCCGAAGCCGTGGCCGTCGGACCCCACGTCAGGTCGGTCAAGGTGGGGGACACCGTGCTGTTCAATCCCGAGGACCGGTTCGAAGTGGACGTGCAGGGCGAGGAGTATGTGATCCTCCGGGAGCGGGACATTCACGCCGTGGCGGCCACCCGGGTCGACGGTGGCACCGGCCTCTACCTCTGATCCCGATCGGGTTGGGGGCGTGGGCTCGGGGGCACGCTCGTCCCGACGTCCGACCTCCATGCACACGCTCATGACGACAACGACTACCGCACACCAGGGAGCACCGCTCGTGACCACGACCGACACCACCGAGGACTTCGAGACCAATCCGGTGGACTTCACCGAGGAGGAACTGGGCCAGATCGCCTTCAACAGTGACGGCCTGGTCGGTGCCATCGTCCAGGACGCCTCGGACCACGCCGTGCTGATGTTCGCCTGGATGAACGAAGCGTCCCTCCGTCGGACGCTCGAGACCGGACGCACATGGTTCTGGAGCCGCAGCCGCCAGGAATTCTGGTGCAAAGGGGAGACCTCCGGTGACCGGCAGTACGTGCGGAGCGTGCACTACGACTGCGACGGCGACGCGTTGCTGGTGATGGTGGACCAGGCCGGCGCGGGCGCCTGCCACACCGGGAACCGGAGCTGCTTCTACCGCGCCTTCGGCGACGAGCCCCGAACCCAGTGACCCCACCCGGTGGTGATGACGCCCAGGGACCGGGGGTGGACGGGTTCCGCGCGCTGGCCGCCCATCACCGCATCGTGCCGGTGTGGAGGGAGCTGGTGGCCGACACCATCACCCCGGTGGCGGTCTTCCTGCAGATCGTGGAGTCCGGCGACCGCACCGGCTTCCTGTTGGAGTCGGTCGAGGGCGGTGAGCGGTGGGGGCGATACTCGTTCGTGGGCCGCAACCCTCTGGCCACCATCACGGCCCGGGGCATGTCGGTCACCACCGACGGCGAGCTCGACCTCGACGCGGCCACCGGTCAGCGGGTGAGCGGGGAGGGAGGCGTGCTGGCCGCCCTCGAGGCCATCCTGGCCACGCTTCGAGTCCCCCGATCTCCCGGACCTGCCACCGCTCCATGCCGGTCTGGTGGGCTACCTGGGCTACGACGTGGTGCGGGAGGTCGAGCACCTACCGGGAACTCCCCCCGACGACCTCGGGCATCCCGATGCCGTCCTGGCCGTCATCGGGCAGTTGGCCGCCTTCGACCACTGGCGCCAGCGGGTGGTACTCATCGACAACGTGGTGATCGACCCGGCGTGGACATCTGATCAACTGGGGCAGTCCCACCTGGACGCCCTGGACCGCCTCGACGGCCTGGCCCAGGAGTGCTTCCGACCAATGGACCAGCCGGCCCGCCGGCGTCCGGAACGAGTGGGTGGGCCAGCCGACGTCGTCCGCACCATGTCCGACTCCCTCTACGAGGACGCCGTACGGGCGGCCAAGGAGCACGTCACGGCCGGGGATGTCTTCCAGGTGGTCCTGTCCCAGCGCTTCGACCTGGGCACCCTCGGGGTGGACCCCTTCGACGTCTACCGCGTCCTACGACTGGTCAATCCCAGTCCGTACCTGTACTTCCTCCGATTCCCCGAGGTCACGGTGGTGGGAGCCTCCCCCGAGCCCATGGTGCGGCTGCGGGACGGGACGGTGGTGTCCCGTCCCATCGCCGGGTCGCGACCACGGGGGGCGACCCCCGAGGAGGACGGACGGCTGGAGGGCGAGCTGGTCGAGGACCCGAAGGAAGTGGCCGAGCACGTCATGCTGGTGGACCTGGCCCGCAACGATGTCGGCCGCGTGGTCCGATTCGGCACCGAGGTGGTCGAGGAGATGATGGTGGTCGAGCGCTACAGCCATATCATGCACCTGACCTCCCAGGTCTCGGGTCGGCTGGCTCCGGGCAAGGGACCGGTGGACGTCCTCCGGGCCACCCTCCCGGCGGGCACCTTGTCCGGTGCACCCAAGGTGCGGGCCATGGAGATCATCGACGACCTGGAACCCACCAAGCGCGGGGTCTACGGAGGGGTAGTGGGGTACCTCGACTTCTCGGGCAATCTCGACACCGCCATCGCCATCCGCACCATGACGGTCAGTCCCGACGGACGGGCCTCGGTCCAGGCTGGCGCGGGCATCGTGGCGGACAGCGACCCGGCGTCGGAGAACGCCGAGTGCGCGCACAAGGCCGCGGCCATGCTCTCGGCCGTGGCCATGGCCCGGAACGCCATGGCCACGGCGGACCGGCTATGAGCCAATCCGACCCGGAAGGAGACGTGATCGACGCCGTGGCCATCGCCGCCTATCGCGCCGTCCGCGACACCGCCTCCCTCGTGCTCTTGGACCGTGACGTGATTCGGGCAACCGGTCCCGAGGCCGAGGCCTATCTGCAGGGCCAGTGCAGCCAGGACCTCTCCGCCGTGACGGTTGGCCGGCCACTCGAGTCCCTGTTGCTCAGCCCCCAGGGCAAGGTGGAGGTCTACCTGCGGATCACCAGAGAAGGGGACGACCGGTTCGTCCTGGACACCGACCGGGGTTTCGGCCCGGCCATGGTGGCCCGGTTGGAGCGGTTCCGCTTGAGGACCAAGGTGGAGTTCGAACCCCTCGACTGGGTGTGCGCCGCCGTCCGAGGCCCCGACACCTACGCCAGCCTGGTCGAGCCACCGGAGCTGGTCCTGCCGGTGTCCTGGGGCGCTCTGGAGGGTGTGGACCTCCTCGGCCCGCCGCCCGCCAGTGGTGTGAGCCACTGGGTGGACGACACCGTGACCCCGTGCCCGGCCGAGGTGTGGGAGGCCATCCGCATCGAAGCCGGCATCCCGGTCAACGGGCGGGAGCTCCACGAGGGGACCATCGCCGCTGAGGTGGGCCTGGTGGACCGAACGGTGTCGTTCACCAAGGGCTGCTTCACGGGGCAGGAGTTGGTGGCCCGACTGGATGCCCGGGGGTCCAACGTGGCCCGTCACCTCCGGGGCGTGCTGGTCGCCGCAGACACCGCCGGAGCTACGGCCGGCTCCCCTCCCTCCCGGGATGCCGTGGCCTCGATGGTCGGATCGGCCGTGGTCACTGCCGACGGCCAGCACGAGGTGGGACGCCTGTCCTCGGCGGCCTGGTCCCCCGGATTCCGTCGCGTCGTGGCCCTGGCCACCCTGCACCGTCGGGTCGATCCGCCCGAGGACGTGGTGGTGGTCTGGGAACCCCCGGGGGGGAACGGCCGACGCCTCCCGGCACAGGCCCACCCCCTACCGTTTCCGGCTTCCTGAGTTCGTTCCCGGCCCATCGCCACCGCCCACCCCTGACGCTCCGGATCCCCGGACCCACCGTGGTAGACCTTCTTCGCTGTTCGACGACCACGATGGGAGTAGCACCCGTGCCCGACGGGGGGACACCATGACCACGGAGGAGCCGCCACCACAGCCGCACGGCACGGCCTCCATCGACGTCGACCACATCACCACCACCACCCGGGATCCGGTCCAGACGGCAGAACAGCTCCGGGACTGGCTGGCCCGGACCCTGGGCCCCGGCTCCCGACCGTCGATCACCGGTGTGACCAGTCCCGAATCCAACGGTATGTCGTCAGAGACCGTCCTGTTCACCGCCACCTGGACGGAAGACGGCGACCCGGTGGAGCGCCAGCTGGTGGCCAGGATCGAGCCCCCGCTCAGTGCCTATCCGGTATTCACCTCCTACGACCTGGGCATGCAGTTCCGGGTCATGCGTCTCGTGGGGGAGCACACGCCGGTCCCGGTGCCCCGGACCCTCTGGTACGAAGCCGATGCCACGGTACTGGGCGGTCCCTTCTTCGTCATGGAGCGGGTGGACGGGCTGGTTCCCCCTGACGTCCTGCCCTACACCTTCGGCGACAACTGGGTCTTCGACGCCACGGCCGCCGACCGGCGGACCCTCCAGGAGTCGGCCGTCACCGCGCTGGCCGGAATCCACTCGATCACCGCCGACCGGTACGACCTCGGGTTCCTCCACGTCGATGCGCCCAGCTCCACCTCCCTCGACCAGCTCGTCCACCGGTGGAGGGCCTACGCCACCTGGGTGGTGCAGGACAGGCCGTCCCCGTTGCTGGCCGACTGCTTCGACTGGCTGGACGAGCACCGGCCCACCGAGTTCGGTCCGGACGCCCTGTCGTGGGGAGACGGGCGCATCGGGAACATGATGTTCCGCCACCACCGGGTGGTGGCGGTACTCGACTGGGAGATGGCTTCGGTGGCACCACCCGAGGTCGACCTGGGATGGATGTGCTACCTCCACCTCTTCTTCCACGACCTGGCCACCGATCTCGGTGCTCCCGGGCTCCCCGAGATGTTCCGGCCGGTCGACGTGGTTCGGACCTACGCCGAGGCGTCGGGCTACGCGCCGGCCGACCTGACCTGGTTCGTGGCCTTCGCCGCCATCCGGCACGGGGCCATCATGCGGCGGGTCACCGAACGGGCGATCTTCTTCGGCGAGGCGGTGATGCCCGACGACGTCGACGACCTCATCATCCACCGGGCCTCCCTGCGGGGCATGGTGGACGGTTCCTACTGGAGCAGGGTGGCCTTCTGACCCCGACCGCCGGCCCCGGCCGGTGGTCCCCACCCTCGCGGACCTACCAGAACGACGACGCGGCCGTCAGGTCCTTGTCGGGAAACCCACCGCACATCATGGGCTGACAGTTACCCCATCCCTCGGCGCCGGTATCGAGGTCACGGACGTGGACCACGGTGTCCCGGATCTGGTGGAGCTGGCGGACCAGGTCGGCGTCCCGACAGTCGGCCAGCCGTTCGCCGTCGACGTGGAGGTCGCCCCGCCATTCCCCGTGGTGATGGCCCTGCCAGCCGAAATACAGGCCGGCCCCCAGATGAAACCCGGTATCGGTGGGCACCTCCACCTCGAACCGCCGCACGTCCCCGCCCTCCAGGGTGACCTCCACGCGGCCTCCGAGCAGCCTGCGGTTGACCGGGTCGAAGGACAGGTCGGGTCGGATGTCGGCCATCCGGTCCGCCGTGCCGTCCACCCGCTCGATGGCCCCCATCACTGTCCGGTGGTGGTGACCGAAACCGGCCGTGTCCACCAGGTGCATGAACAGCCCCCACGGGGTGCCATCGGGATCGGCCATGAGGACCGGGCACCAGATCATCTGGAAGTCCATGGCCTCCACCGGGTTGAACGGATCGACGTCGGTCGCCGGGGTGCCCACGTCGTACCGGGTGCCCCAGGAATGATCCCGCGTGGACACCCACTCGTCGGGGGTGATCTCGAACCGCTCACCGTCCAGCTCCACCCATCCCGAGGCCGTGCCGATCTGGTGGTAGCGGACCAGGTCGGCACTGACCCGGTACCCCAGCGGCGTGCGCTGGTGGGTGCGGTCCTCGACCGATGGCGGGAGGACCGCCTCGTACACCCAGTCGAAGGCCAGGGGCTGGCAGTCGTTGGGCTCGAGGGAGAACCGGACCCGCTGCATGGGCTCCAGCACCTCGTAGCGGATGGGCCCCACCGCCGACGCATCGGGATCAGGGTAGAGCCGTCGACTGCCCCGTACGGTGACCTGTTCGGCACCCCGGGACAGACCGGCGTAGGCGTCCAGCACGTTGCGGTTGGCGTACTTGCCCATCCCGAACCCCAGCTGGAGGCCACCGTCTCTCCGGGCGGCCATGGCGCACACCTTCTCGGTCCACGACGGGTCGCTGACCCCGACGGTGGCGAAGGTGTCGGCGATTTGGTGGTCGAAGCGTTCGTCCGCTGCGCCCAGAGCTCCCACGGGGTTGGCCATGTGCTGTCTCCTTCGGTTCCACGGGCACCGTGGTGCGGCCGGGGAAGTTCGGCGCTCGATCAGTTGCCGAGGCTACCGTCACCGGCCCGGGCCTGACGGTCCGGATCACCCGGTCCCACCGTCGCCGCCGGCTCGGTGCCGACTCCGGACACCGCGGGCGGGCGGCCGGGGGTGGACCCCATCGCCGCCGACGCCGCCGACGCCGATGGCGCCGACGGAGCCTGTTCCGCCTGGTCCATCGTCGAGGCCGGCGGCACCGGGGTTGAGCCAGGGTGGAACCAGACCATCATCCGGGTGCCCCCGTCCGTCCCGACCGGAGACTCGGCGCGCACACCTGCCCCCATGGCCTCCGAGAGCTCCGAGACGATGGCCAGGCCCAACCCGGATCCTTTCCGTCGCCCGCCGCTTCGGTCCGAGGTGAAATGGCGCTCGAAGACCCGGGGGAGCCGGTCAGCGGGGATCCCGGGGCCGTCATCCACCACCCAGATCGTCGGCGTGCCGCCCAGATCGCCGGCGCCCACGGTGACGGCCCCTCGGGCGAACGACGAGGCGTTCTCCACCAGGTTGGCCACCACCTGGGCCAGGCGGTCGGCATCGGCCGTGACCCACAGCGGACGCTCCGTGCCCGGAGCCACGGACAGCTGGATGCCGAGCTCCTCGGCCCGCGGCCGGAATCCCTCGGCGACCTGGGCGGCCAGGGCGGCCGCGTCCACGTTCCGAACGTCGAGGGAGAATCGGTCGGCGTCCAGGCGGGCCAGGTCCAACAGGTCCTGGACCAGCCGCTCGAGACGGCGGGCCTCGGCGCTGATCACTGTGGCCGCCGCCCCCGCGTCGACCGCCGTCCCGTCGAGCACGGCGTCCGCGTACCCCCGGATGGAGGTCAGCGGGGTCCGGAGCTCGTGGGAGACGGACAGGAGGAACTGGCGCTCCTGGTCGCGTGCCCGGACCAGGTTGGCCCCCATGGCGTTAATGGACTCGGCCAGCTGCGCGAACTCGGGGTCCTCCCGGGGACGGACGGGCACGGTGGCGTCGAGGTCACCCGAGGCGATCCGGCGGGTGGTGGTCACCGCCGCGGTGAGGGGGCGGGTGAACCGACGGGCCAGGGCCGCCGCCACCAGAGTCGCCACGGCCAGGGCGATCGCGCCCACCAGCACGAAGTACCGGAGTCCGTTGGCCGGGTTGTGGATCTGGCGGGTGACGACCAGGACGGGGATGTAGCCGGACACGCCCTGAATGGGGGTGGGCACGGCTGAGTAGGCCAGCTGTGACCGGGTGTGGCCGGTCACCTGGAGGCCCGCCTGCAAGAGCGGCACGTGGATGTCGGCGATAGTGACTCCGGCGGGCAGCCGGCCCTGGTAGGTGTCGTCGGGGTTGAGGCGGATGAAGGTGGCACCGGCGAAGTTTCCCGCCTCGGTGATGATCTTCTTCTCCCTCAGGAAGGTGGTCCGGTTGAGGGTCGAGTTGGAAAACGTCGTGGAGATGGCCTTGGCCTGTCCGGCCAGTTCCCGCTGGGTGGTGGAGATCCCGGCCCGTCGGATGAAGAAGTAGCTACCGACCGTGGTGACCGCCAGCGTCAGGGCGATGAGCACCAGGACCGAGATCGTCAGTCGCCGTCTCATCCCATTCGGTAGCCGACTCCCCAGACCGTGGCCAGGGGTAGGTCGTCGCCCAGCTTCTTGCGCAGCTGACGGACATGGACGTCAACGGTCCGCTCGTCGCCGTACCATTCGTCGCCCCACACCCCGTTGAGGAGTTGCCGGCGGGACAGCGCCAAACCGAGGTTGTCGGCCAGGTAGGCCAGCAGGTCGAACTCCCGCGTGGCCAGGGGGACGACGGTCCCGGCCCGGCGCACCTCACGGCGCCCTTCGTCTACCTCGATGGCCCCTAGGACGACGACGGCCGGGGCCCCGGTGGTCACGGCTCCCTCGCTGCGCCGGAGAATGGCATGGACCCGGGCCACCAGTTCCCGGGCGGAGAACGGCTTGGTCACGTAATCATCGGCCCCGAGTTCGAGGCCCAGCACCCGGTCGACCTCGTCGTCCCGGGCGCTGAGAATCAGCACCGGGATCCCGCCGGCCGTGCCGGTGGCCGAACCCGGTCGGTGGCGGGCACGGAAGGCCTCGCCCCGCAGCCGCCGGCACACGTCGAAGCCGTCCAGGTCACCGGGCAGACCGATGTCCACGATGACCAGCTTGGGACTCTCCCGCTCCACCAGGGCCAGGCCCCTCTCACCGTCGTCGGCCTGCAGCACCCGGAACCCGTCGCGACGCAAGTACATCGCCACCAGATCCGAGATGTTGTGGTCGTCCTCGATGACCACCAGCGTGTCCTCTCCGGTCACCATGCCCTCCAGCCTGCCATCGGGACCCCATCATCGCCTGCCATGATTAGGGAAGTGTTATCCGGCCCGGCGTCGCCCAGGCCGGAGGCCTCGGCCGTGCTCCCGTACCCGGTTCCCTTCCACCTCGCTCGGTGAGCCGCGGGCTTCGCCCGGTGGGAGCCCGGGCCGGGCCGGGATGCCCACCGGGACCGAGAGCCACGCAGCCGACGATCAGGCTGGCTCCCGGGGCAACGTTGGTAGGATCCCTAGGCCATGCCGGCGTACCTCGACACCATCATCGCAGTCCACCGGGCCGGGGCCGTCGGCGATGGTCGGCCGCTCGACGAGCTCGTGGAGCAGGCCGGTCGGGCCGGTCCCGTGCGTCCGTTCCGGACCGCCATCACCGAAACGGCATCCCGACAGGGCATGGCGCTCATCTCCGAGATCAAGCGCCGCTCTCCCTCCAAGGGTGACCTCGACGGCAGCCTCGATCCAGTCTCGACGGCCCAGGAGTATGAGGCCGGCGGAGCCGCCTGTCTCTCGGTCCTCACCGATGCCGAATTCTTCGGCGGCAGCGTGGAGGATCTGCGCTCGGCGCGGGGGGCCTGCGGGCTCCCCGTCCTCCGCAAGGACTTCACCGTGAGTCCACTCGACGTCTGCGATGCCCGGCTGATGGGCGCCGATGCCGTGCTCCTGATTGTGGCCGCGCTCACGGACGATGAACTCTCGCTCTTCCTCAACGTGGCCCGACGCTGTTCACTCACCGCCCTCGTCGAAGTGCATGACGACCTCGAATTGGCGAGGGCCGTGGAGGCCGGCGCCGAGGTGATCGGTGTCAACCAACGGGACCTCCGGACCTTCGAGGTGGATCACCAACGGGCCCTCCGCCTCGGCCCGACGATCCCCGATCACGTCACCGCCGTGGCCGAGTCGGGAATCGAAGGCCGCGACGACGTACGCCGGCTGGCTGACGCCGGTTACCAGGCCGTCCTGGTCGGGGAGCGTCTGGTGCGATCGGGCGATCGCCGCGCCGCCGTGGAGCGGCTGCTCGGGGTGGGAGCGTGAGCACAGCAGGTTCGGTCGGGCTCGGACCCGACCACGATGGTGACACGGACGGTCTCTTCGTCAAGATCTGCGGCATCACCTCGGAGGCGGACGCACTGCTCGCCGTGGGGATGGGGGCCAACGCCGTAGGGTTCGTGTTCGCCCCCTCGCCCCGCCAGATGTCCCCAACCGCCGTGGCCGACATCATCAAACGACTGCCCTACGGCATCGTCACGGTCGGGGTGTTCCGCGACGAGGCGCCCCAGCGCGTGGTGGACATCGCCAACCAGATCGGACTGGGCGCGGTCCAACTCCACGGGGTGGAGTCCATCGAGGACACCCAGTGGGTCGCCAGTCGCACTCGGTGGACCATCAAGGCCTTCCCGGCCGGGCACCGGAACATCGAGCGCTTCGGCGAGTACGGCGCCCAGACGTTGCTCATCGACGGGGCCAACCCCGGTTCCGGCGAACTGTTCGACTGGCGTCTGGCCGAAGGGGTGGTCGACCCCACCCGGTTGATCGTGTCCGGTGGTCTCCGGCCCGAGAACGTGGGGGCCGCCATCGCGCACCTCCATCCGTGGGGCGTGGACGTGGCGTCAGGGGTCGAGGCCTCACCCGGCATCAAGGATCCCGGAAAGCTGAGGGCGTTCGTGGCCGCCGCCCATGCCGCGGCCGGTATGGTGGCCGCCACGGCCGGGGAGGCCGCGGCCAGCACCTACACCGGGTCCGTCGGTACCGCCGACGGTGGACGGGGTCCCTTCGACTGGCAGGACGACGAATGACCGAGCGGCTGCATCCCGTCGGATCGGACGCCGACCCGACGGGTCTCATCATGGGCGATCCGGG
The DNA here is from genome assembly GCA_963737625.1 of uncultured Acidimicrobiaceae bacterium. GTDB lineage: Bacteria > Actinomycetota > Acidimicrobiia > Acidimicrobiales > RAAP-2 > Bog-756. The sequence goes on along the minus strand of CAVTTK010000002.1, from coordinate 1,469,680 downwards.
GCCCAGTGGGCGGTTCGGTCCGTTCGGTGGCCGATTCGTCCCTGAATCGCTGATCCCGGCCTGCATGGAGCTCGAGGCGGCATTCCGTTCGGCGTGGGCCGACCCGTCGTTCCGGGACGAGTTCGAGGAGATCCTGCGGCACTACGGCGGTCGGCCCACGCCGGTCACCGAGTGCGGTCGGCTGTCCGATGAGCTCGGGATCCGCCTCCTCTTGAAGCGGGAGGACCTGGCCCACACCGGTTCGCACAAGCTCAACAACGTCATCGGCCAGGGACTGCTCGCCCGACGGATGGGCAAGCGCCGGTTGATCGCCGAGACGGGGGCCGGGCAGCACGGCGTGGCCACGGCCACCGCGGCCGCCCTGTTCGGCATGGAGTGCCTGGTCTACATGGGAGAGGTCGATACCCGACGTCAGGAGCTCAACGTGTTCCGGATGGAGCTGCTGGGGGCCGAGGTCCGCTCGGTGTCCAGTGGGAGCCGGACCTTGAAGGACGCCGTGAACGAGGCCCTGCGGGACTGGGTGGCTTCGGTGGGGGAGACCCACTACTGCTTGGGGTCGGTGATGGGCCCCCATCCCTACCCGTGGATGGTGCGTGAGTTCCAGCGGGTCATCGGGGACGAGGCACGCCTGCAGTGCCGCCAGCTGCTCGACGGGGCCGACCCCGACGTGGTGGTGGCCTGTGCTGGCGGCGGTTCCAACGCCGCCGGCATCTTCGCCGGCTTCGCTGATGCGACGTCCTCGGCGCTGGTGGCCGTGGAGGCGGCCGGAGGCGCGGCCATGACGTCGGGGATACCGGGGATCCTCCACGGGATGCGGAGCGCCCTCATGCAGAACGAGGAGGGCCAGATCCTCGAGGCCCACTCCATCTCGGCCGGGTTGGACTATCCCGGCATCGGTCCCGAGCATGCCTATCTCGGCGAGCTGGGTCGGGCCCGGTACGAGTCGGCCGACGACGTCCAGGTGCTCGAGGCGTTCCAGCGATTGGCCCGCACCGAGGGCATCATTCCCGCCCTGGAGTCGGCCCATGCCATCGCCTGGGTCATCGACCGGGCCGGCACCCCGGACCTGCCGAGTGGCTCCACGGTGCTGGTGAACCTGTCCGGACGCGGGGACAAGGACGTCGCCCAGGTACGCGAGCTGTTGCATCCGTGACCGTCAGCCCCTCCGATGGACTGCACCGAACCATCACCGAGCCGGTCGACCACCGGTCCGGTCGACTCGAATCGTGGCTGACCGCCCGCCGGGATGGCGGGCACAAGCTGCTGGTTCCCTACGTGACCGGTGGGATGGACGACGAGTGGCTGCTAACCGTCGAGGCCCTGGCCGGGGCGGGCGCCGACGCCATCGAGGTGGGCATTCCGTTCTCGGATCCGATGATCGACGGGCCCACCATCCAAGAGGCGTCGCTCCGGGCGCTCGAACGGGGAACCACCCCGGACGGCATTCTGGCCGATCTGAGCCGCATCGACATCGGCATCCCTCTGGTGGTGATGACCTACTACAACGTCGTCTACCGGGCGGGGCACGACCGGATCGCCGGCATGATGGCCGAGTCGGGGGTCTCCGGGGCGATCGTTCCCGACCTGCCGCTCGAGGAGCTGGGTCCCTGGGTCCGGGCCGCCGACCACGCCGATGTGGCCACGGTGCTGCTGGTGGCCCCGTCCACCCCGGAGGATCGCATCGCTGCCGTCTGTCGCCGGTCACGGGGGTTCGTCTACGCCGTGGGTCGTATGGGGGTCACGGGCGAACAGGTCGAACTGGCCGACTCGGCCCGTCAGGTGGCCGGCCGCGTGGTCCGGGCCACCGAGCTGCCGGTCTGTGTGGGCATCGGTGTCTCCACTCCCGAACAGGCCGTGGCCGTGTGCGAGGTGGCTGACGGGGTGGTGGTCGGCTCGGCCCTGGTACGTCGACTGCTCGAAGGCGCGGGACCCGAGGGGGCGGCGACCTTCGTATCCTCCCTCCGACACGCCCTGGACGAGTCGTCTCGGGTGTAGTGGCCGGTCGGTCGGTCGACCCGCCGGGCCGTCCGGATCAGGGGCGCTGGGGTCGGATCACCCGGTAGAGGGCACGGAGGAACGACCGACGGCTCGGCGGCTGGCTCCGATCCTGGAGCCGGCGCCGGATCAGCTCACGTCGCTCTTGGAGGTCGTGGAAGGTGATGGGGTCGGACTCGTCGGGGAACCCCATGGCCGCCCGGTAGCCGTCCAGGTCGACCGGTGTGTCCAGCAGCTCCACGCCCACGTCGCGGGCTATCTGGTCGCCGTGGTGCTCCGTGAAGTAGGTCACCACGGCCAGGATCTCCCCCAGGATGTCCACGTCGGGGGCCATGGTGGCCATGGCCCCGTTGAGGAACAGGATGTCCTTGACGAAGAGCATGAGCTCCTTGGGCATACGGGCGCCGTAGCCCAGTAGGGCCTTGGTCACATCACGGAGCTCGGCCACCATCTGATCGGCGGTGAGGGTGGTGGGGTCGACGGGGGGGCGATCGAGCCCCAGGTCTCGGATGACGGCCTCCACGTCGGAATCGGCAGGCAGGGCGCCGAGGTCGCGGAGCGCTTCGACCTGGACCGTCAGATTGTTGGTCGTGGCACCCATCTGCAGCCGCAGGAAGGCCAGACGTTTGCGCTCGTCGAGGCGCCCGGTAATCCCGAAGTCCAACAGGGCCACGGTCCCGTCCGTCTGGACCATGAGATTTCCCCCGTGCAGATCGCCATGGAACACCCCGTAGAGGAGCGCCCCCTCCAGAAAGGCGATCAGACTGGACCGCAGCACGGCGGCGGTGTCGATACCGGCGGCCCGCATGCCGGCGGCGTTGCCCCAGGCGAATCCGTGGAGGTGCTCCATGACCAGGACCCGCCGGGTCACCAGCTCCGGGTGGGGACGTGGCACCACGATGGTTCGCTGGCCACTGCCGGCGAAGACCGCGGCGATGTCCAGCATGTTCTGGGCCTCGAGGCGGAAGTCGAGCTCCTCCACGATGGTCTCGGCGAACAGATCGACCAGAGCGGGGGGGTTGGTGAGCGTGGCGATGGGTATACGCCCGACCAGCTGTGGTGCGATCCACGACATGGCGGCGATGTCCAGCCGGACCAACGAAGCCACGGTGCGCCGTTGGACCTTGACCACCACTCGCTCTCCGGATCGTAGGGTGGCCGCGTGGACCTGGGCGATGGACGCCGAGGCGATGGGCACACGGTCGAAGGAGACGAAGACGTCGCCCAGCGGTCGGCCCAGATCCTCCTCGATGGTCCGCCTGACCGTGGTGAAGGGCTCGGGCGGCACCCGGTCCCGCAGGAGCTGGAACTCCTCGACCAACTCCTCGGGAAAGATCCCCTCGCCGGAAGAGATGATCTGGCCCAATTTGATATAGGTCGGACCCAGGCGCTCGAAGGCCGGGCGTAGGCGACGGGACAGCCCGGACCGCGACGACGGTGTGCCCCGGTCGCGGAAGCCCCAGCCGAGCAGGGCCGAGCCGAGCCGATAGCCAACAGTGGCCACGCGACCGACCGAGGGGAGGTGCTGGGGTCGGACCAGGTGGCTGGCCAAGAGGGCGGCCTGGTCCCGTAGGGCGTCGATCCCCGGCGAGGTAGCGGAGGGGAACCGCCAGCTCATGGCCGACGGATCCACTGTCCACGGCCCGTGGGGCGTGAAGGCGCCGATGGCCAGGTCGGGCAGGACGTTCCTGCCGCCGTTGCTCCCATGGCGGCCGTCGCCGTTCACACTCTCGGGCCCGGGGAGGGGGCCGGGCCAGGATGGAGCGTCGATGGAAACCTCGTCCTCGGTCATGAGGTCCCAACGCTAGGGCCTCGGCACCCGGGACGATCCGCCAGGGGAGGCTCCGGCCGGACCGTCGGCCCTTCAGGCTGGCGAGAACACCAGGCAGCCGTTGTGGCCACCGAACCCGAACGAGTTGGACAGGACCGGCGCTGGATCCCAGGGACGAGCGGTTCCGGCGACGATGTCGAGGTGGATGTCCGGGTCGGGTTGCTCGTATCCGGCGGTGGGGGGAATGAGGCGGTGCTGCATGCTGAGGATCACGGCCACCGCCTCGATGGCCCCACAGGCTCCCAATCCGTGCCCGGTGATGCCCTTGGTCGAGGTCACCGGGGGGGCTGATGCACCGAACACCTTGGCGATGGCCTCCGACTCGGCCTGATCGTTGAGGGGGGTGGAGGTGCCGTGGGCGTTGATGTGCCCGATCTGGGTCGGCTCGACCATGGCATCCTCCATGGCCAGGCTCATGCACGCGGCGGCCCCGGAGCCCCCGGGAATGGGGGCAGTGATGTGGTGGGCGTCGGCGGTGCTGGCCGAACCGGACAACTCACCGTAGATGTGGGCCCCCCGGGCCACCGCCCGGTCCCACTCCTCGAGCACGAGGGCACCGGCCCCCTCGGTGATCACGAACCCGTCCCGCCTGATGTCGAAGGGACGTGAGTTCCCCGACGTCGACAGAGCGGTCATGTTGGAGAAGGCGGCGATCCCCACGCCGGTCATGCCGGCTTCGGCGGCTCCTCCGATGGCCACATCACAGCGACCGGAAGCCACCAGGCGGGCCGCATGGCCGATGCTGTGGGCGCCGGCTGCGCAGGCCGTGGTGATGGTCTCGGAGGGGCCGTGCCAACCCAGTCGGATGGAGACGGCGGCGGCCCCGGCGTTGGACATCATCATCGGCACCAGTCGGGGGGACACCCGACGAGGCCCTTTCTCCCCGAAGATCAGGATCTGGGTCTCGAGAGTCTCGAGACCCCCGACACCCGTCCCCATGACCACGCCGGACCGGCCCGGATCGGCGTCGAGCTTCTCCGGCGTCGGTCAGGGCCATGTCGGCCACGGCCACGGCGAATTGGGCGAATCGGTCGACCTGACGGGCCTCTTTGGTGGTGAACCACCGCTCAGGGTCGAAGTCCCAGACCCGACGTTCGCCTTCGGGTGGTGCCCCATTGAGCCCCGTCCACAGCGCATCGGTGCCCACACCGCAGCATGACGCCACCCCGAGTCCGGTGATGGCGACCCTCCTACCGGCTATCGGGCCGTCGGGGCCGATACCCAGCAGCATCAGAGTTTGGCGGCAATCAGGTCGAAGGCCTGCCCGATGGTCTCGATACCCTCGAGCTCTGTCTCGTCCACCGAGACGTCGAACGTCTCCTCAAGGGCCATGACCAGCTCGACCAGGTCGAGGCTGTCGGCATCGAGGTCCTCGGCGAACCGCGCCTCCCTGGTCACCTTGTCGGCGGGCACCTGGAGAACTTCCACCGCACACTCCGTGAACTTCTCGAATGCCTCGTCGTTAGTCACGCATTTGCTCCTTTGTCATGGTTGATCATCGATGTGTCCATCTCCCGGTCAATCGGCCCTGCCACCGGCAACCGGCATTCCGAACTCCTGGCCCGAGTTCTCCCCGCAGGGCCCTCCCGAGGTACTCACAGACCCATGCCCAGGCCGCCATCGACCGGCAGAACGGCCCCGGTCACGTAGGCCGCTCCGTCCGAGGCCAGAAATCCGACAGCCTCGGCGATCTCGTCGGGCTGGCCCACCCTACCCAACGGGACCTGGGACGAAAACTCCTGCATGCGAACCTCGCCCAGAGCCGCGAGCATATTCGTTTCGACCAACCCGGGGGCGATCACGTTGACGGTGATGGACCGGCTGGCCACCTCCCGGGCCATCGAGCGAGCCATGCCCACCAGGCCGGCCTTGGAAGCGGCGTAGTTGGCCTGGCCCGGAGAGCCGATGTAGGCCCCTACCGACGAGACGAAGATCACCCGTCCGCGGTGGAGCCGGATCATCTTGCTCAGAGCCCGTTTGGCCACCCGGAAGGCGCCCGAGAGATTGGTGTCGATGACGTCGGACCAGGCCTCGTCGCTCATCCGGAGCACCAGGGTGTCCCGGGTGATGCCGGCGTTGGCCACCAGCACCTCCACCGGCGACCAGGCGTCCTCGATGGCGCTGAACGCGGCCTCTACCTGAGCACCGTCGGTCACGTCGCAGGTCAGGGACAGCAACTGTCCGGGAGCGGCGAGCACGTCTCCTTCGACCGCACCCGACCGCGAGGTGACCGCCACCCGGTCGCCCCGGGCCAGGAACCAGTTGGCGCAGGCCAGTCCGATGCCCCGGGTCCCACCGGTCACCATGACCACCCGTCCCTCAGGCGTATCCGTCGGGCCGGCGTTCACGAGTTGTTCCCCGGCGTGCGGATCCAGGCCACCGGTTGGCCCTCCACCACCCGCTCGCCCCGCACCGCCAGCCAGCGGACCAGGATCCCGTCGAAGGGGGTGCGGACATCGGTGAGCCCCACCGTGCCCACGCGGTCGCCCACGGCCAGTAGCGACCCGGGCTCGATCCCGTCCCCGCTTCCGGGTGCGGCGGTGGCCTCGGCCAGGGCCGTGCTCTCCAACGCGGCCAGTTGGATGTCGGGCTCGAACACCCCCGGCGCCGGGCTCACGATCACCCGTTCCGACGTGTACAGGTGTTCCCCCTGGTGGACCGGGGACGAGGCGGTCCACTCGTCGGTACCGGCCACCGTGTCCATCAGCTTGTCCAGGTCGGCGGGGACCGAGACGGCCACACCCCGGACATCGGGGATGGTGCGTCGGACCATCCCGGTGAGCACGCCGCCGGGGCCCAGCTCGGCCAGGACCGTCGCTCCGCGCCCACTCAGGGCCTCGAGGGACTGACGCCACCGGACCGGACTGCACAGCTGGGACGAGAGCAGGCCGGGCCACTCGGCCGGATCAGTGTGGACCCGGGCGTCGACGTTGGCCACCACCGGGACCTCGGGGGAATGGAACGTCACCTCGTCGAGGGTCTGACGGAGCCGGGTGCGGGCCGGAAGCATCAACTGGGTGTGGAAGGCGCCCGAGACCGGGATGGGCAGGACCTTGCGCGCCCCCAACTCCTTGGCCCGCTCGGTCGCCGCGGCCACACCGTCCACCGTGCCGGCGATGACCACCTGGCCGGGAGCGTTGTAGTTGGCCACCCAGACCTCGGCTTCGGCCCGTTGACAGGCCGCTTCGGCGTCATCATCGGCGATTCCGATCAGAGCGGCCATGGTGCCGGGCCGCTGGTCGGCGGCCACCTGCATGGCCTGGCCCCGATCCAACACCAAGCGGGTCCCGTCAGCTAGCGACAGGGAGCCCGAGGCCACCAGGGCCGTGTACTCGCCGAGACTGTGGCCGGCAGTGGCCGCGGGGAACAGTCCCAGACGCTCGACGGCGTCCAGGACGACCAGGCTCATGACGAAGGTGGCCAACTGGGCATTGGCCGTGAGGGTCAGCTCCTCCATCGGGGCATCAAGCAGGAGGCCGGTGAGGTCCCGTCCGGCGATTTCCGAGGCCTCGGCGATGACCTCCCACGAGGGATGCTCGACCCAGGCTTGCCCCATGCCTGACCGCTGCGATCCCTGTCCTGGGAAGGTAAAGGCCAGCACCTGCCAGCTCCTCTCGAATCGGTTCTTGCGACGGCAAGGGGATGGACCTCGTCTTCCCCCATTTCCTATGGCCGGACAAGTGTGGCACGGCAGCCAAGCTGGCCGGTGATTACTCCCGGGTCACCGGTTCGTGGCGCCCCGGTACACCGTTGGTCCGGCCTGGGTGGCGAGTTGGTGGTTGCGCTTCAGGCGTCACCGGATTCGGCGACGGCAACGCTCGTCTCCCAATTTCTACGCACCGGCTCGCAACAAGGTCTTCCTACGACCTGATGAAACAGGAGGCGGATACCTGGTGGGACCTGATGCGGATTCATCCCGATGCGGGGCACGCGAGATGGCCGAGCGAACGCACTCCACTTACTTCGGGGCCAGGCCCTGATCAGCGAACCCGCTGGAGGGCGGCGTTTGTGGCGGCGACAGAGAAGGCCTCGGGGTCGAAGAGACGCCCGAGCCACTGCACGTAGTCGACGTGCTCCTCGTGGGTCGGGTCGGTGACCGCCTTGACGAACTCGGCGAAACCGCCCGTTCCGCCGCAGTCCTCGGGCGGACAGGCCCGCTGGCCGTCGATGCAGGCGGCGAACCTCAGCACCAGCGGGACTGGCTCGATGGTCTCCACTACCACCTCATGCTGCCAATTGTCGCCGAAGTCGTATTGATAGCGGAAGAGCATCGGAGCGGTGACCACCTCGGAGAGCACAACGCTGTCCTCGTCGATGCCATCGAACTCCTCAAAATCGAACTCGTCGTCGGGCACGCCATAGACCTGCTCAGCGATCCGGAACTGGTGGAGGTGGTACCCCTCCCAGCCCATGGCTGCCTGAAAGATGGAGTGGAGCTTCGACAACTTGATCTCACCGGGGACCACCAGCCGCCGCCAGATGCCCGGAGTGTGGTCCTTCAGGGAGATGCGCAGCTGGATAGCTGTCTTGCCTGGAGTCCGTCGGGCCTGGGCGACCATGCCCGAAGCCTACGAGACCGGACAGAACCCCTGCCCAGAGGTGGGGCGATTTCTGAGCGATGGTGGGTTGCCCGCTGAGTTCTGTGCCCGGGGCGGGATTCGAACTTTTGCCCACGCAATGCGGCCTGATCCGGCCCGTCCACGTCCATCCTGGTGAGGAGCCGATCGCAGGGCGCCGCCACAGACTCCATGTCGGCCAGTGCGGGCTAATCCGCAAGCGTTTGTGACCACCTTGTGACCGCACAAGGGCCCAGCAATCGTGACTCGCTGTTCTCGTGCTAGCGATTCCGGAGTCGGTGCCGACCAGCTCGATGATGAGGGCCGGATCGTCCGCTCTGTCCTCCGGGGTGTCATCGACTCCACGGCCCGCCCAAAGGCGGCTGTGCACTCCTCGGGATTCATCTCGATCTGGCGAGTCTGACCTATCGGGTCGGCAGGTGCCTCCGGTCCCTAGGGTCCACAACTATCGATAGCGGGGCACCTGAGCGATTCTGAGGGTTGCTGCGGCCCGCTGTACCGAGTCGAGGTCGGCTCGGTGGCCATTTCATGCCTCAACCGGTTGCCACTTGCCAGTGCCATCCTGGACCGGCCTCTTCACTCGATGAGGTTCGGGCGATGCTGGGCGTGGCCGTTGAAGCGAGGAACTGCTCCTTGGGCTACCTTCACCGAGGCAGGTGCAGCTCAACGGGAGGTTAACGAATGGCGGGTATGAGGCAGTGAAGCGAAACGAGCGCGTCCTCCGGAATCCCCAACGAGCAGGCATTGCGATTGCCGTGATGTGCCTGGTCGGGAGTGCAGCGATTGGAGTCACTGCCGCGGCCCCTGCCGGTGCTGATACCGCCTCGTACTCGAGCACTCAGATTGGGACCTCGGGAAGCACGCCAACCTTCAATCAGAGTGGCGCGTGGACCATGTCGTGGAACTACAACTGCTCCAACTTTGGCTCTGCCGGTAATTTTATCGTGAGCGTGAATCAGCCAGCAGGCTCGACCACCTCAGATGACGGCCCGAACGAACTGAGCACCAGCGGCAGTGGAATCGATCATTACTACGACTCGGGTACGTTTCACCTCGATGTGACCAGCGAATGCAACTGGAACATCACAGTCACTCCAGCATCGGCAAGCGCACCGGCAGGGACGCAACTAACGATCACGAGTGCCCAGGTCGGCGACACGGGTGACACGACAGCCTTCTTCGTTGCAGGTCCGTGGACGATGGCTTGGAGCTACAACTGCGCGGCTTGGGGATCGGAAGGCAACTTCATTGTGGATGTGCAGCAGCCGCTTGGAGGATTCAGCAGTGATACTGGTCCCAATGAACTTGGGACGGGTGGCAGTGGCACCGATAGCTATACGAACGTCGGGACCTTCTCGCTCGCCGTCGTCAGTGAATGTCAGTGGTCGATCACAATCAGTTCCCCGGGGCCAGCTCCAGCACCGGCACCTGCCTCAGCACCGAAGGTATTTACGGGCATGGCGCCTACCCCAGATGGGCACGGGTATTGGATCGTTGACACCCAAGGAGATGTGTACTCCAAAGGTGATGCTGTGAGCCATGGTTCCATGACCGGGCAACATCTCAATGCACCGATTGCTCACATCGTGGCCACTCCCGGCGGCGGCGGGTACTGGATGGTGGCTGCGGACGGAGGTATCTTCAACTTCGGTGATGCTCCGTTCTACGGGTCCATGGGCGGACGACATCTGAACGCCCCGGTGGTGGGACTTGCTCCTACGCCGGACGGACACGGCTACTGGCTGGTTGCCTCCGATGGAGGGGTCTTCAGCTTCGGTGACGCAATCTTCCAAGGATCGATGGGTGGCCAACATCTCAACAAGCCCATCGTTGGCATTGCTACCGACCCGGCGACTAGCGGGTACTGGGAAGTCGCAACGGACGGTGGGATCTTCTCGTTCAACGCCCCATTTTTCGGGTCCACGGGGAACATCCACTTGAATCAGCCCATCAACGGCATGACGGCGATGCCTGATGGCCGGGGCTACCGATTCGTGGCCTCAGACGGCGGAATATTCGACGAAGGCGACGCCCAGTTCGCGGGCTCCATGGGCGGAACTCACCTCAACGCACCCATCGTCGGAATGGCAGCGACGCCTGACGGAAAGGGCTACTGGATGGTGGCCTCGGACGGGGGAATCTTCAGCTTCAGTGCTCCCTTTGAGGGATCCGCCGCCTGACGCTGATCCTTGGAACTGCGGGATGCACCTCAGCCGGTGAGGGCGATGCGTTGGACGGCGTCCAGGTCGGCTCGGTGGCCCTGACATGCCTCGACCGTGTGCCACTTGCCCACCCTGTGGGCTTACACCGGAACCATCGACCGGCCGGTTCCCCCTGTGTCACAATCACGGCGCAGTGCCGAGGCAACCCCGCTGTTGGCGGAACAGGGAGACCGGGATGAGTGACACGTCGCATGGTCCGGGCTGGTGGGTCCTCAGATTCGGTGGGCGGGAAAGTGGGTCTGGCTCCCTTGATGGAGAGGGACGCATCACCATGGAGGCTAACGCCAATGAATCGATCCACAGCTAGTTCGGAGATGAAAGTGGGCTTTCTTACGAGGCGCATTTCAATCCTCGTCCTTGTCTTTGCTTATCTGACTCTCCACGCTCACCTTCAGCCTCTTAACGAGGGCGTTCGAGGCGGACGACGAGGCGGCTCACACGCAATACATCGAGTACATCGTTCGCCACAATGCAATCCCTCAAATCAGCTTGACCAACGGCGGTGAATCCCACCAACCTCCGCTTTACTATCTATTAGAAGCAGGTTGGCAGCGTCTATTGGGAATACCTGCCTTCACGCCGGACATTCTCCCTACAAAACATGCTCTTGCGCCCAACCGACTGATTTTCTCTCACAACTACACAAATGAACAACGTCAAGATGCCATACATCTCCATGAACTCCGGCTGCTGTCCGTTGGGCTTGGTCTTGGCACTGTCCTGATCACCTACGCCGGAGCGAAGGTATTCGGTCTGAGTGAGCCCATGGCACTCTCATCCGGGCTATTTGTAGCGTTACTCCCGAGAGAACTCATCGTTTCGTCCGACATTACGAATGATGCCCTGGTCGTACCGCTATGCGCTCTTGCCCTGTTGTGGTACTTGCTTGCGGAACGGTCCCGCTCCGAGAGTCACATGCATGACCGGCGACTCTGTTTGGTTGGAATGGGCCTCACGTTGGGTGCCGCGGCAATAACAAAGTTCAGCAGTTTGCCTTTGGCGGCTGTACTGATCCTGCTAAGTATCGCCCCTTCGGTCTTCCTGCCAAACTGGTCGCTGCCGTCTTCGACGGCGGATACCCACAAACCGGTCAGCCTCGTTAAACACAACTCGGCACGCGGATTCATTGACCTAAGGCTTCTCTTGGACGGGCTTCTACCTATTGGGGCCTTTCTGGCCGTCTCCGGCTGGTGGTTTGTGAGAAACAAGCACCTTTATGGTCAGTATCTCGCTAGCAAGAAGAGTGAGCAGTACCTCTCAGCCCACTTCTTGCTTCATCCACTGCCCTGGACTACGCACCTGTTTCTGAGCACCTTCCCCCATGCTCTGCTTATAACGACCTGGTATGCCCAACCCAATCTTCTATTGTCGGTCAATGTCAATATTGGGTTGGCTGTTATCGGCCTCGGGTGCATCGCTGTCGGAGGATGGGGAATGGTGGCGACTCGAGCACGAGACACCTTGTGGCTGCCCCGACTTGCCGTCCTTGCGCTTCTCGGTTGCATCCTGGCGGGGCTCACTGCAGCCTTTGTGAATCTCAAGCTAACGTCTATCGGCGATGCCCGTCTGACATTTGTAGCCCTGTCCGCGATTGCCCTCGTCTCTGTAGTTGGAAGTATGCGACTTGCAACTGGGATCAGTCCAACCCTCAGGCACGTGGGTTTGCTTCTGTGGCCCGCAGTCTTCCTTGTGCTCGACCTATATGTGATCGTTCGATTTCTGGTCCCACTTGGCGGCCTGTAGGCCTTGCGCCGTCGCTGGCCTGCCAGGAGGGGTCCTGACTGGGTGTCGCTATCCGCCTGGCTCTCTCCGTCGTCAGCCAGCCGAGATTCTGGCTCGCACGGCCCCCGGCCCATCAACGGGCCTGCCAACGGTCGCTAGGCTAAGACCGCTTCGGATGGTAGGCATCGGGCGGTCCATGGATTGGTGCCTTGCACGGAGGCGGTCGGGAAAGGGACTTCTTTGCAAGAATGATCCGACCGTATTTTGAAGATCGCATGGGGGTCGGGAATGGCGGTTACCAGGATCCACGGATCGAGGAGGGACGCCCCTGTAGTCGACCGAACGGGGGAGCAATGCGGAGCCCCAGAGATTCCTTCTCAATGTCATCAACATCGGCGGTGGTGGCCGCCCGTCGTCTGTATCGCCCTCTACTTCGTCTTGGCCTTTGTTTGGTATGGCCACCTCTCCTCCATCGGACCAAACCATTTGACCGGTCCACCAGACATGGACACCACCGTGCAGATCTGGTGGCTCTCATGGACCTCAGTAGCCTTTCCGCACCTACCCACGTTGTTCTCGGCCCCTTGGATGAACTTTCCAAAGGGTCAGAACTTCGGCGTGAACGGTTCGATGCTTGCAGTTGGGGTGTTATTACTTCCGATCACCAAGCTCTTCGGCGTCGTGACTGCCTGGAACATCGGCCTCCGGATCGCCATTGTGGCGTCAGCCACGGCTATGTGCCTAGTGCTCAGACGGTGGACCACATGGTGGCCCGCCGCATTCGTGGGCGGGCTGCTGTACGGGTTCTCGGCTTACAGCCAATGGGACCAGTACTACATGTTCTTGCTGTTCGTGCCCCTGCCGCCGTTGATCTTGCTATTCCTTCATGAGCTGTTCGTCAGGCAGCGTTGGAGGTCCTGGGTCACTGGGGCGATGCTCGGCGGGACGCTCAGCCTGCAGTTCTTCGTATCGACCGAGATACTCGCCAGCACTGTGGTCATGAGTGCGATCGCAGTCGGAGGGCTGGCCATTGTCCGGGGGCGTGGACTGCTCCGCCGGTGGCGCTATTCGGTGCATGCACTGGCGTGGGGTCTGGGCACTACGTCGATCCTTCTCGCCTACCCCTTGTGGTTCACCTTCGCTGGTCCTCAGCACATCAACGGGACACCCGCTCCCACTTGGCTCTTGACCCTCCTCCCCGCCGACCTGGCTGCTTCGGTGGTGCCGAACGGCCAGTGGCTCGATACCCACTCGATCAATACATGGATGGTCGCTCGCCCGACCCTTCTGTATTCAGGAGAGATGTACCTGGGAATACCGTTGATCACCTCGTTGGTCGCATTCGCCGTCTTCCTTCGCCGGCGCAGGGCGATCCTCTATGCCGGGGCGATGGCTTTGATCTCCTTCGTGCTGTCTCTCGGCGGAACCCTCTATGTCGACGGGCGAGCCACAATCGTCCGGCTTCCCTTCTGGCTCTTCCTGCACGTCCCCCTTCTTCGGGGATTCCTTCCAACAAGGTTCTCGCTCTACACGAATCTGTTCGCCGCCATTATGTTCGCCGTCGGTCTCGATGAGATGCGACGTCGGCTGGAAGCGGCTGGGAGGACCGATCGCCTCCGTGAGCGGCTTGGACACGTTGCTATCGGTGCCCTCGTTCTCGTCGTCGGGCTGTCGTTGGCCCCCGCTCACACGCCACTGTCGCAGCCGACGAACACTCCGGCGTTCTTCACAACGTCTGCAATCGACGATGTTCCTCCAAACAGCGTTGTCCTTGCTTTTCCCTACCCAGATCGTCAATCGGACGTAGGGGGCCTCTTCGCCGACCTCATACCCGGCCGCAGCATCATGCTTTATCAATCGATCGCCGCTATGCACTTCAAGATCGTGGGGGGCTACGGATGGTTCCCGACTCCGCTAGGTCACGACGGAACAACCCACCCAGCAGCCCTGCCGCCGATCTCAGTTCAAACGCTGTTCGACGTAGCCTTTAGCCGTAAGGCCACGCCTGCTCAACTTGCCCTGCTCTCATCAAGCAATCTCACAAAGGATCTGCGTCAGTTTCTCCGTCGTTACCACGTCAGCACCGTCATCGTGCTGCCTGGCTTCGGCACTCCAGCGGCAGTGATAGGCCACATGACCACCGCCATTGGAGTTCCGATCCGACAGGGTGGTGTGGTCGTTTGGTTGCACGTACAACACCGGCTGAGCACGTCAAGTGGGCCGACCTGAGTTGCGGTACCTGTTCCCGATCGATGCTCACTGATCCACCATGGTCAGGCCGGAACCCACAAGGGTTGTCGGGCTGAACCCTGTGCCGTCGGGCCACCGCTAGCGATGCTTGCCCCTCGAGGGCTCGTTGCCACCCCTCGCACGTGAGTCCCGATCGGCTGGCGATCTCGTTGAGCGCGGGCTCGATCGCTCCTCGGTCGGCTGCGCTGGCTGCGTCCCTAAGCCTCGATCCACCGACTGACCGACTGATCTGAAGGCCGCGCATCCGCGGAAAGTGCCTCCCTGCCTGGGAAAATAGCGGTGTCTCAAGACGCTGTTTCCACCAGATCGAGGAGGCACTTTCAGTGGGTTCATCATCGCGCAGTATCGACCGGATTGCCGTGACCTTCGACGAGCCCACGCTGGTGGCCGACGCCGGGCTGTGGTGCCGGCCACCCTCATGGTGCGCCTCGGTCTGGAGTCCCTCGTGAACCAGATGGTGCGGCTGTGTGGCCGTGTGGGTGGAGCCCAGCCCGGCCGCAAGGTGCTGACGCTGGTGACGGCGATCCTCGCCGGGGCTTCCCACATCGACCACGCGGACCGACTGCGGGCCGGGGCCACCGGACGAGGTGCTGCCCTTCCGGGTGATGGCGCCGTCCACGCTCGGCACGTTCTTGCGGTCGTTCACCTTCGGTCACGTCCGTCAGCTCGACGCGGTGATCGGCGAGACCATCCGGCGGGCGTGGTCGCTCGGGGCCGGTCCGGGGAAAGGCCGATGACCATCGACCTCGACTCGACCATCGTCGAGGTGCACGGCAAGCAGAAGCATGGCGCTGCCTATCGGCTACACCCGGGTGCTCGGCTACCACCCCCTCCTGGCCACCCGGGCCGGCACCGGCGAGGTGCTCCACGCCCGCCTCCGCAAGGGCTCCTCCCAGCGGGGCACCAAGCGCTTCTGTGAGGAGCTCATCGCCCGGGTGCGACGGGCCGGGGCCGCAGGTGCCGCTCACCCTCCGGGCCGACTCGGGGTTCTTCAGTTGGGACCTGCTCGCCATCCTCGACCGGCTCTCGGTGACCTGGTCGATCACCGTGCACCAAAACGCCAGCGTGCAGGCGGCAATCGCCACCATCCCCGAGGATGCGTGGCACGACATCACCTACCCCGACAGCGGTGCCGCCCAGGTGGCCGAGACCATCTACGTCACCGGTGGGGGCAAGACCAAGCGGGCCGGACACCGGGTCCGACTCGTCGTTCGCCGCACCCGGCTCACCGATCGGGCGCAACGACAGCTCTGGCCCGACTGGCGTCACCATGCCTTCGTCACCAACCTCGAGCTGGACGCGGTCGAGGCCGACCGGTTCCACCGGGCTCACGCCACCGTCGAGCTGGCCATCCGAGACCTGAAGGAAGGAGCCGGTCTGGAGCACTGCCCCTCGGGGCGGTTCTTCGCCAACGCCGCCTGGCTCGGCTGCGCCGTGCTCGCCCACAATCTGATCCGCTGGACCGCTGCCCTCGGCGGCATCCGCACCGCCTATCGGCTGACCGTCGCCTCGACAGTTCGCCTCCGGGTGCTCGCCCTTCCCTGGACGCCTCGTCAACCCTGCGGGTCGGCCCGTCCTCCGACTACCCAAACACTGGCCATGGGCGCAGTCCTTCACCACCGCGCTCGTCGAACCTGCGTGCCCTGCCGCTCATCACCTGACCAACCCCCCGCGGCCGGCGCAGCCGCAGACATTTCACCAGTGCGCTGACAGCCGACAGCCACCACGAAACCTTGGTCGATCACGCCCTCGTTCGACAGCGTCATGCCACCTGGGTCGAATATCAACGCCGCTTCAGGTCGAGCGCCCGGTTCCACCCGGTCGGTCGGTGGATCGAGGCTAAGTGCGATCGACCGGTTGACGGTGCCGGGCCTGGTCACGAACTGATTGCGAACAAGCGCCAGGCTGGCAATAGCGAACTGATTGCTGATGGCACCAAACAACGCCGAGGTCATCTGTCGGTCGTCGTCGCTGAGCGGAACAACCCGGGAACTACCATCGCTCGTCGCCTTGACGCTGATCGCACTCACACCGGGCCACTGCAACCCGAGGCAGGTCATCGTTCACACGGTCCCAGGCGCTTGTGACCAACTTGTGACCTCGGAGATCGTTTCATGATCTTCCACTCGCGCTGGACAGCCTCCTGACCTGCTCGATTTATTAGAGTGGTGCCCGGGGCGGGATTCGAACCCGCACGCCCTTTCGGACAGTGGATTTTGAGTCCACCACGTCTGCCATTCCGTCACCCGGGCCGGTGGGGGCGCAGCCTATCGCCACGCCCGGAGGGTCCGACATGTCCCGACAGGCCTCGGACCAGCTCGCCGGAAGGGTCCGCGAGGCCTACCAACGGTGCCCGATCCCATGAACCCTAGGCTCACGGGATGGTCCCTGGTGCTGCCGACACCCCGAACCCGAGCTTGTCCCAGCGCTGGGCGAGGGTGGGCGGGGAGGCCACGGTCACGGTGGAGGCCATTGAACTTTGGACGGCGGAACTGCCGTTCGTGGCCCCGGTAGCCACGGCCCGAGGTATCCACCGGCGCAGACCACTGGTGCTGGTCCGGATCCTGGGCCGTGGGTCCGGCACGATCGGCCCGGTGGAAGGATGGGGGGAGTGCGCGTCCCTGGCGGACACCACGTTCGACACGGAGGACGTCTCCCGGTCCTTCCACGTGCTCCACCACGACCTCGTACCGGCGCTGTTCGACCAGATGGCATCGGCGCATGGCGCCCTCCCGGGGCCGTCCGACCTCGAAGGTGTCCGCCGTTCGGCGGAGCGCGCGCCGTTGGCCTTCGCCGCGCTGGAGATGGCCGTGGCCGACGCCCACCTCCGGGCTCAGAACCGGTCGCTGGCCGCGCTACTCGGCGTGGAGGGACGGACCATCGAGCCCGGCGCGGTGGTGGGGAGCGCCGACACCGTCGACGAGCTGGTGGGACGGGTCGGCCCCCTCGTCGGGCAGGGATACTCCCGCGTGAAGTTGAAGATCGGGCCGGGTTGGGATGTGGAGCCCGTCGCCGCGCTGTCCGAGAGGTTTCCTGACCTGAGACTCCAGGTCGACGCCAACGGCTCGTATCGCCCCGACGGGCACGGTGAGGAGAGCGGGGAGCGACTGCTCCAACTGGACCGCTTTGGGCTGCTCTGCATCGAGCAGCCCTTCGACCGCGCCGACCTGGCGGCTCATGCCCTGCTGGCCAGCCGGATGTCTACACCGATCTGCCTTGACGAGAGCCTCGACTCGCCCGAGAGGGTGGACGAGGCGTTGGCTCGCGGGGCGTGTTCGGTGGTCTGCGTGAAACCGGCCCGCCTGGGAGGCCTAGGGGCGGCCCTCTCCGTCGTCGACCGCTGCCGACGGGCCGGAGTCCCCATGTGGATGGGCGGCATGTTCGAGTCGGGTTATGGCCGCGGGGTGAACGCCACCCTCGGGGCGTTGGACGGGATGTCGTGGCCGGGGGACCTCGGCCCTTCACGCTCGTATCTCGGGGAGGATCTCGTGCCCGACGACCGGACGACACCCCCCGGTCCGAGCACCGGGCCGGGGAGGGACCACATTCCCCCGGCGCAGGCCCTCCCCCGCGGCGCGGGGATGGGCCCCCGCCCGACCGACGCGGCACTGGCCCGGCACGGCACCCTCGGCCAGGTCATCACGGCGGCCGGAGGGTGATGGGAGCGTCCCACGAGCTGGACCCGCATCCGGGCGCCCGGCCCACGTGCCCGGCCGCGCCAACGCCCCTCACCTGGCCGGGGAGCGGCTCCGGCATCACGCCGCCTCCGTCATGCGTAGAATTGCCCTTCCATGCTCCGGACCACCGTCGAACGCCGCCTCAGTGATGCCCACGACCAACTGGTCCGGGCGCGGGCCGAGCTGGCCGTGCTGGACGAGCAGCTGGTGGTGGCGGAGGAGATCGCTGATGACACCCGGACTTCGGGCCATGGTCTCCGAGACCCTCCTGGCCTCCAAGGAGTACGACGAGGCCAATCGCCAGGCTACGGTCATGCGGCAGACCCGGGACCGCGTTGGCCGACCGGATCGTCGACCTCGAACGTCGCCAGGACGCGCTGCTCGACCGACTGGTGGTCGACCCCGGTTGATCATCGAACACGAGTTGTCGTGGGGTCGCCTGTCGCATCCCCGCCCAGGAACGGACCACCGAAGGGTGGTTCTCGCCGACGATCGGACTTCCGGTCAGGCCCCCGACCGGAAGGACCTGTGACACCATGACCAGACGCGTGGTCATCGCCGAGGACGAGGCCATCATCCGGTTGGATCTGAAGGAGATCCTGCTGGACGAGGGGTACGACGTGGTGGGGGAGACCGGTCGGGGCGACGAGGCCGTGGACCTGGTCCGCGACCACCACCCCGACCTGGTCATCCTGGACGTGAAGATGCCGGGATCCGACGGTCTGGCCGCGGCCCGCGCCATCCGGGACCTCGAGTTGAAGGTGGCGGTCCTCATCCTCACCGCCTTCAGCCAACGCACGCTCATCGACGAAGCCCGGGACGCCGGTGTGGCCGCGTATCTGGTCAAGCCGTTCCAGCGCATCGAGCTCATGCCCGCCATCGACCAGGCCATGGCCCGCTGCGAGCAGGAGTGGGCCATCGACGCCGAAGCCAAACAGGCGGTAGCGGAGGGCACCAGCGGTCCGCATTCCAGTGCCGAGGACAAGCTGGAGACCCGCCGGTTGGTCGACCGGGCCAAGGGTGTGCTCATGGAGCGATCCGGTATGACCGAGTCGGAGGCCTTCGGCTACATCCAGAAGACGGCGATGGGCACCCGGTCGCGGATGATCGACGTCGCCCGTCAGGTCCTCGACGGCACGCTCCCGTAGGACGGGGGACGATGAGTCACCGTGGCTGACGACCCGAGGTCTGCGCCGCCACCCGGGGACCGCCGGGAGCCGGGCTCGGCGCCCCTGATCCTGTTGGACGGGATGTCGCTGGCCTTCCGGGCCTACTTCGCCCTGCCGCCCGACCTGGCCACCACCGCCGGCCTGGTGACCAATGCCGTCCACGGTTTCGCTTCGATGGTGGTCAACCTGGTCCGGGACCACCGTCCCGTGGGCCTGGCCGTGGCCTACGACCTGCCCGGGGGGACGTTCCGCGACGGCATCGTCGAGGACTACAAGGGGGGCCGGTCCGACACGCCCCCCGACCTCCCGCCCCAGTTCGACATGATCCGTGCCCTACTGAAGTCGCTGGCCATCCCGGTCGTCACCTCCGAGGGGTACGAGGCCGACGACGTGCTGGCCACCCTGGCCACCGAGGCCCGGGACCGGCACCATCCGGTGATCATCGTCACCGGCGACCGCGACTCGTACCAGCTGGTGGAAGACCCCTATGTGCGGGTTCTGTACAACCGACGGGGAGTCAGTGACTACGCCCTCTACGACGAGGCCGGCATTGAGGAGCGCACCGGAGTCCCGCCGGGGAAGTACCCGCTCCTGGCCGCGCTCCGCGGTGACCCGTCCGACAACCTCCCCGGCGTGCCCGGTGTGGGGGAGAAGACGGCCGCCAAGCTGGTCAACGAGTACGGCGACCTGGACACCCTGTTCGCCCATCTCGACGCCCTCTCGCCCAAGCTACGGGAGAACCTCGCCGCCCATCACACACGGGTGGAGAAGAATGCCGAGGTCATCCCCTTGGTCCGCGATGTTCCCCTTGATGTCCACGTGGACCAACTGGTGCTGGGGGGGTGGGACCACGAGGAGGCCCGGGCGGCCTTCGCCGAGTACGAACTGGCCTCACTGTGGACCCGGTTCTCCACCCTGATGGCGGAGGGGGCTTTCGGCGATCCCGCCCCGGGTTCCACGAGCCCCTCCGGAACCTCCGGTGCCTCGGCTTCAGGCCGCGAGCCCAAGGCGGATGAACCGGAGTGGCTGTCCCGGATCGACACGGTGCAACCCCTCGATGCCCCGGCGGCCGTCGAGGCGATCGTCGGCCTCGTGGCCGACGCCCGGGACCGCACCGGAGCGGTGGCCCTCCACGCCCGGTGGTCGGGCGACCCCGGTCGTACGCCGCTCACCTCGCTGGCCCTGGCCGCCGAGCCGGGGACCGACGGGGCGGCACGCCCCGTGGTGCTCCTCGGGTCGGTCCCCGGGGGTGGCGGCGGGACCTCGCTCCTCGAGGACCCTTCCGTGCTGGCCGCCCTGGCCGACGGTTTCGGGCCGGACGGCGTGGCGGTGGTGGCCCACGACGCCAAGGAGATGATGCGGTCATTGCTGCCGGTGGGTGTCGACTTCGCCCGGCTGGCCCTGGACACCGCTGTGGGTGCCTACCTGCTCGACCCGTCCACCGACCGGTACCGGATCGGCGACCTCGCCGACCGCTATCTCGGAGTCGATGTCGACGACGGCTCGGGGGCCAAGGGACAGGGCACCTTCGCCCTGGACGTTCCCGAGGAGTCCGACCACGGTGCCGACCGGCCCGGGCTCGACCCCGCCGATGCGGAGTCCGTCCGTCTGGCCGCGGTAGTGGCCCGCCTCCGCCCGCCGCTCGTGGAGGCCCTGGCCGCCGTGGGGGAGGAGCGCCTCAGCGCCGAGATCGAACAGCCCCTGGTGCGGGTGCTGGCCCGCATGGAGGTGGTCGGTGTCCCCGTCGATCGTGACGTGCTCCGGGTCATTGCCGCCGCCCTGGCCGAGGAGGTCCGCTCCCTCGACGTCACCATCCAGGACCTGGCCGGGGAGCCGTTCAAGATCAACTCGGTCCCTCAGCTGCGGGCCGTCCTCTACGAGAAGTTGGGCCTGACCCCGTTGCGCAAGACCAAGACGGGATTCTCCACTGACGCCCGCACCCTCGAGCAGCTACGGGGCCAGCACCCCATCATCGAGGCGCTGCTCCGCTACCGGGAGGTCGAGAAGCTGCGCTCCACCTACGGGGAGAGCCTGGCCGCCGAGGTGGCTGACGACGGCCGCATCCACGCCACCTTTCGCCAGACGGTGGCCCGGACCGGCCGGCTGTCCTCGGACCGGCCCAACCTCCACAACATCCCGGTGCGCACCGAGGAGGGGCGGCGCTTCCGGGAGGCCTTCGTCCCGTCCCCAGGCCGGCGCCTGCTGGTCGCCGACTACGACCAGGTGGAGTTGCGGGCCATCGCCCACCTGTCCCAGGACCCCGGCCTCACAGCGGCGTTCGCCGCCGGCGAGGACATCCACCGGACGGTGGCCTCCCAGGTATTCGGGGTCGAGCGCGACCAGGTGACCCACGGTCAGCGCTCTACGGCCAAGATGGTCTCCTACGGCCTGGCCTACGGGATGGAGGCCTACGGGCTCTCCCAACGTCTGGGCGTGCCGGTGGAGGAGGCCCAGGGCATCCTCCAGGCCTTCTTCGCCGCCTTCCCCTCGGTGCGCGAGTACATGGACCGGGCTGTCTCCGAGGCCCGGGGGGCCGGGTACACGGTGACCATCTTTGGGCGCCGGCGCCCCCTGCCCGACCTGGTCTCCACCAACTACCAGGTGCGCCAGGCGGCCGAGCGTCAGGCCATGAACGCCGGTATCCAGGGATTGGCCGCCGACCTGTTCAAGGTGGCCCTCATCCGGCTGGACTCAGGGCTCGAGGAGCGAGGCCTCGATTCCGACCTGGTCCTCCAGGTCCACGATGAGGTCCTCCTCGACGTGGACCCGGCCGAGGAGGAAGAGGTCGCCGCCCTGACCCAAGAGGCGTTGACCGGTGCCGTCGAGCTCTCGGTCCCCCTCAAAGTGGCCATGGCCTGGGGCTCCTCCTGGGCCGAGGCCAAAGGAGCCTGAGTACGACCGCCGGGCGGGCTCGACCGGTACGGGACGGGGCCGGAAGTTGGTGGACGCACGAGCTCGCTCCCGCCCGGCGCTGCGCCGTCGGGGGACACGTTCGAGTACGATTGACTCCCGGTCGCAACGGTGTGGCCCTGATCTTCACCGCCGCACCCCCCATGGGACGCGGCGATCTGTCCGGAAAGCGAGCTACCTACCTTCATGTCTGACTCCCACTTCGTGCCCGAGGGCACCACACTCCTGTCCCCCGAAGCGATGGGCACCTTCGATGAGAACGGGGTCTACATCCCCCGTTCCGTGACCGAGGACGACCTCGGCGGCGCCTCCCTCGAGGACGCCATGGCCGGCACCATCGTCGAGTTCGAAGACGGGGACCTGGTCGAGGGGACCGTCGTCAAGATCGACCGGGACGAGGTGCTCCTCGACATCGGGTTCAAATCCGAAGGTGTCATCCCCGTCCGCGAGCTGTCCATCCGCAACGATGTCGACCCGTCCGAGATCGTCACTCTGGGCGAGGCCATCGAGGCCCTTGTCCTCCAGAAGGAGGACAAGGAAGGTCGCCTCATCCTCTCGAAGAAGCGGGCCCAGTACGAGCGGGCCTGGGGCACCATCGAGAAACTGAAGGAGTCCGACGAGGTGGTCAGCGGTCCGGTCATCGAGGTGGTCAAGGGTGGCCTCATCGTGGACATCGGATTGCGTGGCTTCCTGCCGGCGTCGCTGGTCGAGCTGCGCCGGGTGCGTGAGCTCCAGCCCTACGTCGGGCGGGTCATCGAGGCCAAGATCATCGAGCTGGACCGGAACCGCAACAACGTGGTCCTGTCCCGGCGGGCCTGGCTGGAGGAGACCCAAAAGGAGCAGCGCGGCGAGTTCCTGGTCAACCTCAAGCCCGGCGAACGCCGCAAAGGAGTGGTGTCCTCGGTGGTCAACTTCGGTGCCTTCGTGGACCTGGGCGGCATGGACGGTCTGGTCCACGTGTCCGAGTTGTCGTGGAAGCACGTCGACCATCCCTCCTCGGTGGTCTCCGTCGGAGACGAGATCGACGTGGAGGTCCTCGACGTCGATCTGTCCAAGGAGCGCATCAGCCTCTCCCTCAAAGCCACCCAGACCGACCCGTGGCAGGAGTTCGCCAACTCCCACCAGGTGGGCGAGCTGGTCTACGGCCGGATCACCAAGTTGGTGCCCTTCGGGTCGTTCGTCCAGGTGGGCGACGGCATCGAGGGCCTGGTGCATATCTCGGAGATGGCCGGCCACCACGTGGACCTGCCCGAGCAGGTGGTCACCCCCGGTGAGGAGCTGTGGGTCAAGATCATCGACATCGACCTCCAACGCCGTCGGATCAGCCTCTCGATCAAGCAGGCCGCCGAAGGCGGTGAGGTCTCCGAGGAGTACCGGGAGGCCTTCGGCGAGCACGCCTACGACGCCGAGGGCAACTACGTCGGGCCCTTCGAGTTCGCCGAGGCCGAGTTCACACCCGAGACCGAGGCCCAGGCGGCCTGGGCCGACTACGTGGCCGAGCATGGTACCGGCGAAGGTGGGCCGGAGATGCCAGCCGCCGAGGTCCCTGAGGGTGCCGGGCCGGCAGATGCCGTTGCCACCGTGCCGGCAGCTGCCGTACCTGATGCCCCCGTGGTCGAGGCGCCCGCGCCGCCCGTGCCCGAGGCCGCCGCTCCAGAGGCCGTTCCGGCACCTCCCGAAGGCTGAGAGGCTCAGGCGGCCCCGTGCTAGGTCGCTCTCGACCGGAGCTGGCCGCACGCGCCAAACGAGCTGGATGAGTCCGACATCGGCCTGGAGCGCCTGAGGTCGGCCCGGGTCCCGGCGGGAACGAGGGGATGGGGCCGGGCTGGGCGTTCAGACGCCGGCGGCCGTCGGGACCGACGCTGCCCCTCCGCCGTCCTCGTCGGAGACGTCGAGGCCGGGGACGAGGGGGAAGTGGCAGGCCACCTGATGGTCAGGGGCGATGACCCGCAAGGGCGGCTCCTGCTCGGCGCAGAGATCCTGGGCGTAGGGGCAGCGGGTGCGGAACCGGCAACCCGAGGGGGGATTGAGGGGCGAAGGCAGCTCGCCGGTCAGGGCCTTCTGGTTGGCCTTCTGATCGGGGTCCGGCTCGGGGATCGAGGCCAGCAGGGCCTCGGTGTAGGGGTGGGCGGCCGATCGGTACAGGTCGTCGGATCTGGCCACCTCCACCAGCTTGCCCAGGTACATGACCGCCACCCGGTCGCTCACGTTCTTGACCACGGCGAGGTCGTGGGCGATGAACACCATGGTCAGCCCGAATCGCTCCTTCAGATCGGCCAGGAGGTTGAGGATCTGGGCCTGCACCGAGACGTCGAGGGCCGACACCGGCTCGTCGCAGATCAGGAGGTCGGGCTCGGCCATGAGCGCCCGGGCGATGCTGATGCGCTGGCACTGCCCGCCGGAGAACTCTTGGGGTCGCCGGTCGCCGGCCGCCTCGGGATCGATGCCCACCGCCTCCAGCATCTCCCGCACCTTGCCAGCCCGCTCCTGCTTGGTTCCACGCCCCCAGATGCTCAACGGCTCGGCCACGATGTCCCGGACCCGCCTCCGTGGGTTGAGGGAGGAGATCGGGTCCTGGAAGATCATCTGGATCTTGGTCCGCACCCGGCGGAGCTCCCGACTGCTCAGGGAGTCCAGCACCTGTCCCTTGTAGGTCACGTGCCCGGAGGTCGGCGGCTGGACCTGAACGAGGGCGCGACCGGTGGTCGACTTCCCACAGCCGGACTCACCCACCAGTCCGAGGGTCTCGCCGGTGCGGACCGAGAAACTCACCTCCGAGACGGCGTGTACGGTCTGGCGCCCGCTGCGGAACTCCACGACCAGTCGGTCCACCGACAGCACGACGTCCGCCTCCGAGTCCGCCGTCTCCGGTGGATTCGATGGGGCAGGGAGCCCGTTGTGACCCGTGCTCACGGTGCGGTCGCCCCGGCGGACGGACCGGTTGGCGTGGCGTTGGCCACGGCGGCGGGAGCGGTGGAGACTCCCTTGACCAGGGGGAACCAACAGGCGAAGAGGTGATCGGGCGACCCGGCGGTGCGGAGCGGGGGATCGCTCTGCACGGCACTTGTCCTGGACGTAGGGGCAGCGGGGGGCGAAGCGGCAGCCCTGAGGGGGATGGACCAGGTCCGGAGGGCGACCGGCGATGGCGTGCAGCCTGGTCCCGCTGGGGTCGGCCAGACGGGGGATGGAGTCCATCAGCGCCTGGGTGTAGGGCATGTGGGTGTCGTGGAAGAGGGTGTGGGTGGGGGCCCGTTCCACGACGCGCCCGGCGTACATGACCACGATCTCGTCGGCCCGGTTGGCCACCACGCCGAGGTCGTGGGTGACCAGGATCACCGCCATGTGGCGCTCCCGTTGCAGTTCGGCCAACAGGTCGAGGATCTGCGCCTGCACCGTGACGTCGAGACCGGTCGTCGGCTCGTCGGCCATGACCAGTCGGGGAGCGCAGGCCAGGGCGATGGCGATCATCACCCGCTGGCGCATGCCCCCGGACAGTTGGAAGGGGTACCAGCGGATGCGCTCCTCAGGAGAGGGGATGCCGACCGAGCGCAGCAGCTCGACAGCCGTGGCGTCGGCCTCCTTGCGGTCCATGTCCACGTGGAGTCGCAGGGACTCGGTGATCTGCTTGCCGATGCGCTTCACCGGGTTGAGCGCCGTCATCGGGTCCTGGAAGATCATGCTCAGCTCGGCCCCCCAGATGCCCCGGAGCTGTTCGGTGGTCATGGCGGTGAGGTCGTGGCCGGCGAACCGCACGGTCCCGCTCCGGATCACGTCACGGGGAGGGAGGAGTCCCATGATCGAACGGGACAGCACCGTCTTGCCCGACCCCGACTCCCCGACGATGCCCAGGGTCTTGCCCCGGGACACCGAGAGCGAGACGCCATCTACGGCCCGAACCGTTCCCCGGCCGGTGCGGAACGAGGTGTGGAGGTCGTCCACGACCAGCAGCGGCTCGCTCGAACCCCCTACATCCTGGAACTCGTCCGCGGACCTCCCGGTCGGGTCGCCTCGTCGCCCTCTGCGCCCGATCACAGAAGGCCCTCACGGATGTCGAACCGCTGCCGGAACCGGTCACCGATGAGGTTGATGGACAACAGCAGGAGGAACATGGCCAGTACCGGCCACAGCATGATGTACGGATTGGTGCTGAGGTTCCCGTTGGAGGATCCCTCGGCGATCATGTTCCCCCAGGATGCCGTGGGCAGCGGGACCGACAGGCCGAGGAAGGCCAGGGACCCTTCGATCACGATGACCCCGGCCACCGAGATGAGCCCGAAGGTCACGGCGACCGGCACGACGTTGGGCAGGATCTCGCGAAAGACGATCCGCGACGACTTGGCCCCCAGGGTGCGGGCGGCAATGACGAAGTCGCGGTTGGCGAACGACAGGCTGGAGGCGCGCACCACCCGGTAGAGCAGCGGTATGACCGCCACACCCAAGATCAGCGTGATCTTCCACAGGGACGATCCCCAGAAGGCCACGATGGCGATCACGGCCACAATGGCCGGAAAGGCCAGCAGCACGAACGATGCGGCATTGAGCGACACGTCCAGGCGTCCGCCCTTGTACCCCGAGACGAGCCCCAGGGTTCCGCCAACCAGGAGCCCGATGCCCACCGAGACGAATCCCACGATGAGGGAGACGCGGGCGCCGAAGATCAGTCGGCTGAGGAGGTCGCGGCCCAGGTCGTCGGTCCCGAGGAGATGGTGGATGCTCGGTGGAGCGTTGATGGCCGAGTAGTTCTGGAAGTTGGGATCGGGCAAGGGAAGCACGTTGGCCAGGATGGCCAGGACCACCACCAGTCCCACCCACCCTGCCGCCAGCCAGAAGAGGAGTCCGAGTGGCTTGCGCACCAGGATGTCGGTCGACTCCAGGGCCTCGCTCTGCCGGGACACCACCAGCTCGTCCACGGCGGCCAGGCCGGGGACCTGGTCGGCGAGGAGCCGTCCAGAGCTTCGGGTGTCGGCGAGTTCGCGATCGTCAGGCATCGTTCACTCCCGGGTCACTCTCGGATCGACCACGGTGAAGAAGAAGTCGATGATGAACTGCAGCACCACGTAGACGACGGCGATGACCAGGGTAATACCCTGCACCACGAGATAGTCCCGCTGCTGCACGGCCTGGACCAGTGAGAAGCCCAGCCCGTCCAGGGCGAAGAGGTACTCGACGATGAACGTCCCGGCGATCAGGGCCCCGATGTTGACGCCGGCCGCAGCCAGGAGGGAGAAGGACGAGGGACGGAAGGCGTGGCGCCACATGATCCAGCGGGAGGACAGCCCCTTCGACCGGGCCATCGTGATGAAGTCCTCCTGCAGCGTGCTGATCAGGTCGGAGCGGAACAGCCGGTAGTAGACGGCGATGGATCCGGCGGTGATGGCCAGCGACGGGAGGATCATGTCGTGCAGATTGGTGGCCGGGTCCTGGGTGAACGGCACATAGCCCGTCGCCGGGAACCAGTGCAGTCCCACGGCGAACACGGCCACCAGGACCGGGGCGATCACGAAGGGAGGGAGGGCCAGCATCCCGAAGGTGCCCGTGGTGGCCACGTTGTCGACTGGGCGGTTGGGCTTGCGGGAGGTGACCAGGGCCAAGGGGATGGCCACGGCGAAGGCCACGATCTGGGAGATGATGATGAGTTCGAGGTCGATCGGCCAGCCCTCGGCGAGGATCTGGGTCACCGGCTGGTGGTTCAGGTAGGACTGGCCCAGGTTGCCGTGGACGACCGAGCCCAACCAGGTGAAGTACTGCTGGAGCAGGGGCTGGTCCAGACCCAGCTGCTTGAGGAGCACGGCGCGGTTGTGGGCCGTGTCGTTGGCCCCGAGGATGATGGTGGCGGGATCACCCGGGAGCAGGTGGACCAGGAGGAAGACCAGGACCGAGATGATGAAGGTGACCACGACCAACTGCACGAACCGGCGGAGCAGGTACTTGGCCATCGTGGATCGGGGTGCGGTGCCGGTGGCCCGAACCGCTAGTGCTTCAGCCAGATCTGGGTGGGAACGAAGATGCCCTGATTGAAGGCGTACTGCGGCTTACCGCTGGGGAGCGTGGGGTTGGCGAAGTTCTGGACCCGGCTGTCGCCGACCTCGGAGTAGACGTACTGCTCGATCCACAGGTACGGCAGCTGCTTGGCCAACTGCTCATTGACCGTCCGGTAGGCGGCCACCCTGGTCGACTGGCTGGTGGTGTGTCGTCCCTTGAGCATGGCGGCCTCGATGACCGGGTCCTCGAGTCGGGTGAAGTTGAGGCCGATCTTGCCCACGGGGGAGAGGGTGGTGGTGCTCCACCACACGTAGTTGAGATCCGGATTGACGGCGCCGAACTGGTAGGAGGTCACCGCCTGGAAGTTCCCCAGCACGAAGTCGTCGATGATGGTGGCCTGCTGCACCTCGGAGAGGGTGACCTTGAACCCCACCTCCTGCCACATCTGCTGGAGGGCCTGGACGATCTTGATCTGTAGGGGGACAGGGATGGTGAGCAGATTCAACACCGGGGTTCCGTGCTTGGCCTTGTACGCCTTCACCAGCGCCTTGGCCTTCGACGGGTTGAAGGTGGGGTAGTGGGTGTTGCTGTAGTACGGGGAGTTGGGAAGGAAGATGCCGGTGGCCGGCTTGGCCGGGGGGCCGCCGGCGACCTTTTGGATCTCCGCCTGGTTCATCCCGTAGGCCAGGGCCTGGCGGATGGTCAGGTCGCTGGTGGGGGCCACCGCCGTGTTCAGCATGATGAAGGCAAAGGACGGCTGTCCGATCACACCGGTAGCCGTGGTCACCAGTTGGTAGCCCGACCCCCCCGACCCGGAGAAGTCGGTGATGGTGTTGGGGTCGGTCGACTGGATCAGGTCGACCCCTCCGGTGCGGAGGGAGGACTCGCGCTGTGTGGTGTCCGGAATCGGCTTGAACGTGATCTGGTCGAGATAGGGGAGGCCCTTGCGCCAGTAGTTGGGGTTGCGGGTGGCGGTGAAGTGGTCGTTCGGCTGCCAGCTGGTGTAGATGAACGGACCCGTGCCGATGGGGGTCGGAGCGGTGTTGGGGTGGGCGGTGGCCTGTTCGATCATGGCTTCGCCGACCACGTAGCCGACCTGGGTGGTGAGCCCCGAGGGGAACGTGGGGTTGGGCCCCGTCAGCTTGTAGACCACCGTCATGGCGTCGGGGGCGGTGACCGAGGCAATCTGGTCGAGGGCCACCCCGGTGAGGGCGGAGGCCTTGAGGGCGTTGAAGTTGGCCAGCACCACCGCCGAAGTGAGGGCCGAGCCGTCGCTGAAGGTGACACCGGGTCGGAGGGTCATGGTCCACGTGTCGAAGGTGGCGTTGCTGGTCATGGTCTTGGCCAGGTAGGGCTGGATGGTGCCGTCGGCGGCCACCGCCATCAGCGGGTCGAAGATGGCGTTGGCGTAGTTGAAGCCGTTGGTGTCCCAGTGGGCCGTCCCCGGATAGAAGCCGTCGATCTCGGCGATCACCCCGACGATGAGTTTCCCGCCGCGGACGGGCGTGCCGGTTCCTACCCCGGGCTTGGACTTGCCCGACTTGGAGGTGCTGGCGTAGCTCGTCCCAGCGGCCGTGAGATCGGCCACCAGGCCGGCGCCGGCCGCCCCTAGGACGACCATCCCGCCGGTGGCGGCCCCCCGGGAAAGAAACGACCGACGGCTCAGTTCGTTACCCGATGTCACAGAGTTCCCCCATTCTCTCCCTGCCCACTGCTGACGCCCGGCCACGGACGTCCGATGCACTCTGCCACAGGCGCACCGTGTCGTGCGGGCAGGTTACTCCCCGGTAGGGCGGCAGGATGCCCATGGTGGGGAGATCACACCTGGCGGCGCACCCTGGGTACCATGCGTGCCATGGACGCCCCTGCTCCAGGATCCATTCCTGTGGTCGAGCCCGAGGAACGGCCCCTCCCGCCCGACGACACCGGGGGAGAGCCCCGCCTCCGGACCGACTCCGATCACCGGACCGACGTGACCGGTCCCGGGGTGCTCGAGGACCCCGAGGGCCCACCGTTCACGCCCACCACCGTCGCCATCTTCGGGGTCGGCGCCGCCCTGGTCATGGTGGCCGCGGTGGTCCTGCGGTTCTGGACCCGCTCCGACCTGTGGCTGGACGAAGCGTTGACCGTCAACATCGCTCGGCTGCCGGTCCACGAGATCCCCTCCTATCTCCGGCGAGACGGAGCACCCCCGCTGTTCTACGTCCTGCTCCATGTCTGGATGGGGTGGTTCGGCACCTCCGACGTGGCGGTCCGGTCGCTGTCCGGAGTGATCGGCGTGGTCACCGTGCCCCTGGCGTGGGTGGCCGGCCGACGCCTGGGCGGTCCCAAGGTCGGGTGGGCGGCCATGCTCCTCGTGGCCACGTCGCCCTTCGCCACCCGCTACGACACCGAGGCCCGGATGTACGCCCTGGTGGTGCTGCTCACCCTCCTCGGGTTCCTGGCCCTCGACCGCTCCCTCCGACAACCCCGTCCCGGCAATCTGATCGCCGTGGGAGCGGTGACCGGGCTGCTCCTCTACACCCACTACTGGTCCCTCTACCTGATCGGCACCACCATGGTGTGGCTGGCCTGGCAGTCCTGGCGCGGCCGACCCCGGTGGACACGGGGTGCCCGCGCCTCCCTGGTCGCCATGGTGGTCGGCTGCCTCACCTTCCTGCCCTGGGTCCCGACCTTCCTCTTCCAGTCCAAGCACACGGGAACGCCCTGGGCCACACCAGCCAACTTCTCCGCCATGGTGAACGCCGTGTCGTCGTTCGCCGGCGGGAGCACCAACCAGGGCCGGGCGCTGGCCCTCCTGTTCTTCGCCTTGGCCGGCCTGGGTCTGTTCGGCCTGGCCACCGACCGGCGCCATATCGACCTGGACATCGGCACCCGCCCGTTGGGTCGGCCCCTGGCCATCGTCGTCATCGGCACGCTCGGTGCCGCCATCGCCGGCGGGTTCCTCACCAACAGTGCCTTCGACGCCCGCTACGCCTCGGTGGTCTTCATACCGCTCATCCTCATGGTGGCCATCGGAATCCTGACGCTGCGCGACCGAAGGGTCCGGAGCGTCATCCTGACGCTGGCCGTGGTGGCCGGTCTGGCCGGATCGATCACCAACATCACCACCAACCGGACCCAGGCCGGCCAGGTATCCCGCGCCATCGCCCACTACGGGCATCCCGGCGACGTCGTGGCCTACTGTCCCGACCAGCTGGGACCGGCCGTCGACCGACTGCTGCCGCCCGACCGGTATGTCCAGACCACCTTCCCCCACGGAACCGGGCCCACCTACGTGAACTGGGTCGACTACGGCGCCGCCGTGGCCGCCGGAAGCCCGCTGACCTTCGCCCAGCACCTGGAGTCACTGGCCTCGTCGGGCAAGCAGATCTTCCTGGTCTGGGCACCCGGGTACCAGAGCTACGGGGTCAAGTGCGAAGGGATCGTCCAGACCCTCCAGGCCGATCCCCACTTCCATCCACAGCAGCTGGTGGGCGCCAACGACATCAGCTTCTACCAACCGATGTCGCTGGTCCGCTTCACGCCGACGTCGCCCCCCCACGGATCGGGGTGAGCGGCGGAGCGTTGCGGCCGGAGCCGAGGGCCACCCCCCGGGGGCGGCCTCGAATCTCGCAGGCCGTCGGCCCTACCGGACCATCGGGCATCCCTGCGACGGGCGGGCCGCGGCCGGTCGACTAGGTGCCGCAGGGGAGATCGGCGTACCACCACGGTTGGGCGATGGCCGGTAGCACCGGGCGGGACGCGCTGGACGGGAGACTGGCATGGCTCCGACCCAGCGTCACCAGCGAGGGAAGCAGGCGGGCGCCCACCAGTTCGCCGCCCGGCACCGTCATGTGGACACCGTCGGTGCACCGCGCGTTCACGCCGTCGACCGCCGTGTCGAACTGGTTGCCGGGAGAGAGGAGCGAACCCAGGTTGAGCACCGACGCCGTCCCCGGGTTCAGATGGGCCGATGCGGCCATGAGTTGATTGTCGATGATGACCCGCGAGGGATCGTTCTCCGGCCACGGCGATCCGTCAGGCGCCTCCCCGCTGCTGTAGTAGGGAGAGGTCAAAAAGACGACCTTGGCCCCACCGGAGCTCAACGCGGTGACGGCCTGGTCGTAGCGGGCCTCGGCCCAGAAGTCGAAGGTGGGCTCTCCCAGGTGCTGCCACGTGCCGTTCAGCTGGGTGTCGAGCGTGTCACCGCGGGCCAGGTAGACGACGACATCGGGGTCGAACTGCTGGACCAGCAGCCGGTAGGTGCTGATGAGCTGGGACGGGTCAGCCGACTGGCAGGGGGCCCCCGGAGGATCGGTGAACCACAGCACCCGCACCTGCTGCGCCTCGGCCAGAGAGCAGCCCGGGGACCCGTCGTTCAGGATCTCGGCCCCGTAGCGGGCCGCCACCTGTTTGAGGCCCACCCCGAGGGAGCCAGCCATGGAGTCGCCGACCAACAGGATCCGTACCGGGCGGGCCGGAACGGCGGCCGCGGCACCGGTGGCTCCCACCGCGGAGGGAGTCAGGGTGGCCGCGGACCGGACGGGGGGGAGGGCGGGCACCACGGCCGAGGCCGACGGCACCATGAGCGGCAGCAACGAGACCACGATGGCCGCCACCGGGACGGCCACCAGCGATCGCCAGCCGGCCAGCCGACCGCGGTGGATCGGGGACTCGATGCAATGAAA
This sequence comes from uncultured Acidimicrobiaceae bacterium, assembly GCA_963737625.1. Classification (GTDB taxonomy): domain Bacteria; phylum Actinomycetota; class Acidimicrobiia; order Acidimicrobiales; family RAAP-2; genus Bog-756. The sequence continues at coordinate 1,436,675 of CAVTTK010000002.1, read as the reverse complement.
GGAGAGGGCGGCCACGCCGACGATGGCCGCCAGCCGGGCGGCCAGGAGACCCACCCCATGGAGGTGTGTCCGCTCCGAGGTCATGACCAGCAGGACCGGCCAGTACCAGAGGTACATGCCGTAGGAGATCTTGCCGATGTAGGCCAGCGGCCGCAGGGACAGGAGGGAGGCCACCGGATGCCGCGTCGAGTAGGGTCACGCAGGCGATCACCCCGGCAGTGGCCACGGCCAGGAGGGCGAAGCCCCCGTGAAAGGTCAGCGCCGACGACTCGGGCACGATCCGCCACATGGCCACGACGCCCACTGCTCCCACCACACCGATGACCCCGAGCAGACGGCGACCGAGGGCGGTGCGCACCGGACCCCACCACAGGCACACGGCGGCCAGCGCCGCCCCCACCAACAGACCCTGGGCCCTGGTGTCGCTGCCGTAGTAGGCCCGGTTCACCGAGGCGGCGCCGACCGGCGTCAGGTACGCCATGACCAACGCCGACCCCGCCGCCCCCGCCGCCGCCACGCAGGCCACCAGCGCCAGGCGGTTCCGGCCGCGGGCCCTCGACGGCCGCCGGAGGCCCCGGATCCCCCCCACCAGGACCAGCAGGACCAGGGGCCAGACCAGGTAGAACTGCTCCTCGATGGCCAGGGTCCAGGTGTGCTGCAAGGGGGACGGGCTGCCTACGGTGGCGAAGTAGCTGGTGTTGACGGCGATGAAGTGCCAGTTGGCCACGTAGCCCACCGTGGCCAGCGTGTCCCCGAGGAGACCGGGGGAGCCCAGCACCTGGGGAAGAAGCACCGACACCGTACCCACCACGGCCAACATCACGAACAGGGCGGGAAGGAGACGCCGGGCCCGACGCCCCCAGAAGGCCCGTAGGCCCACCCCTCCGGCCCCCTGCCACTCGCCGAGCAGCAGGGAGGTGATGAGGAACCCGGACAGCACGAAGAAGACGTCCACCCCGAAGTACCCGCCGACCGCCCAGCTCGGGTTGGCGTGGTAGAGGATGACGGCCGTGACGGCGAAGGCACGCATACCGTCCAGGGGGGCCACCCGTTGGCCGACCAGCGGGGAGTATGGCACGGGTTCGGCGAACGCCGTCTCGTGACGGGCCGGTGGAGCTCGGTCGGGCGTGGGCTCGTCCCCGGACGACGTTCCGCCGCCGACAGCCGGTCCCTCCGGTGTCCGACCCCAGGCCTCGACGAGCCCTGTCGCTGTCACCATCTACCGTTGCCCCCCTCGGGACCCGACACGGCGTCGACTCCCAACCCTCGGTTGCCCATCGTTGCGCCGGTGTCGCAGCGGGCACGTCTCCACTGGACTCCTAGCCCTGCTGGTGACGCCTCCCGGGTTCGCAAAACGCCGGAGACCACAGCATAGAGTTGTCGTCCATGGTAGGCACGGGGAGACATTCCGCCCGCGCCTGGTGGGGGTGGCTCGGCCTGTGGACGGCCGTCGGTCTCGGCATCCGTCTGACATCACTGTTCGGCCCGGGCCGATCGGACCGAACACCTGGTGGCGACAGCTATTACTTCCACTACGCGGCGAACCTTCTCGTGGCCGGAAAGGGATTCATCAACCCTTTCATCTACAACTCCAGCACCGCCCATCACCAAGTGCAGACAGCGGCATGGCCACCACTCTTCGTGTTCGTGCTGGCCGTCCCGTCCGTCCTGGGACTGAAGACGTTCTTCGCCACGCGCGTGTGGTGCTGCATCATCGGGGCGGGCGCCGTGGTCCTCTGCGGGTACACGGGCCGCGAGATCGGCGGGCGACGCGTCGGCCTCATCGCCGCCTTCCTGGTGGCCGTGTACCCCAACCTCTGGATGAGCGACGAGCTGGGCCTGTCCGAGGCCCTCTCGCCGTTGCTGGTGGCCCTGGTGCTGTGGACGGCCTATCGGTTCTGGAAGCGACCCGGTCTCTGGCCGGCCGTCGGCCTGGGGGCATCCATCGGGCTGGCCGCGCTGGCCCGGGACGAGCTCTCCCTGCTGGCGGTGTTCATCCTGGTTCCCCTGACCCTGATGGCCTCGGCCCTGCGGTGGCGCCAGCGGCTGGGGCTGCTGGCCGTCGGCGGACTCACCGTCCTGCTCGTCGTCGGACCCTGGGTCGGCTACAACATGAGCCGGTTCGACGACCCCGTGTTCATCAGCTCGGGCTTCGGCGTGACCCTGGCCTCGTCCAACTGTGCACAGCTGTACCGGGGTCCCTACGAGGGCTACTGGTCGCTGGAGTGCGCCGTGGCCATCAAGCAGAAGGTGTACAACCCGGGGTCCGACGAGTCGGTGCAGGGGGCCGCGGCCCAGGCCGATGCGCTGCACATCATCGGCGCCCACACGAACCGCATCCTGCCGGTGGAGATGGCCCGCCTGGGACGGGCATTCGCCTTCTTCCATCCCCTGGAGCAGATCCGCCTGGACTCCACGGTGGAGACCCGTCCCTACCGGTGGGCCCTGGTCGGGCTGGGCATGTACTACGCCCTGGTGGCCCTCTCCATCGGAGGGCTGGTGATCCTCCGTCGGCGGCGCGTCCCCATCCTTCCCCTGCTGGCCGTGGGCCTCGACGTGTGCGTCTCGGTCGCCCTGACCTTCGGTCAGACCCGGTACCGGAGCACGTTCGAGATGGCCCTGGTACTGGCGGCCGCCGTCCAGCTGGACTGGCTGTGGAGCCGGACCCGACGCCGAGACGGGCCGACCGGAGCGGGCCAGATCACCCCCGGGGATTCGGCCGACGGGGGAGTGGGTCGGGCCGACGCCCTCCCGGACGGGCCCCCGGGCCTCGTGACCCCGGTCGCCACCCCCTGAACGGGGCCGCCCGGGCCCCGGTGGCCATCGCCGCCCGGCCCGGCGGCGAGTGGACCGGCCGCCGGGTACAACGGTCCGGGGAGGTGAGCCGCTAACCTGCGGGGCGGTGCATGACCGGGAGACGGTGCCCAGGAGTGCCGCTCCGCCGCCCCGCGGATGGAGGGAGGGAGCGGCGCAGGATGGAATCGACGGTCGGGGTCGGTCGGTCTCCATCAGCATCACAGGACGAAGCGACAGGACCGCACGCAGATGACGAGAACCCAGCCCATGACCGAACGCACCAGAGGTGCAGCCCATGAGACGAATCGTCACGTGACGGAGTCCGACGGCACACCATCGTCGGCGACCCCCGGCGATTCCCCCCCCTCACCGAGCCGGTGCTGGTCATCGGGGCGGGTCCCGCCGGCCTCACCGCCGCCTACGAGCTGGTGGAGCGGGGCGACCCGGTCGTGGTGGTCGAGGACGATTCGGTGGTCGGCGGCATCAGCCGCACCGTGGAGCGGGACGGCTGGCGCTTCGACATCGGCGGCCACCGGTTCTTCACCAAGGTGAGGCCGGTGGAGGAGTTCTGGCACAAGGTGCTCCCTCCCGAGGACTTCCTCCTCCGTCCCCGCATGAGTCGAATCTACTACGGCGGCAAGTTCTACGACTACCCGATCAAGCTGGGGAACGCCCTCTCCAACCTCGGGGTGGTCGAGGCATTCCTATGCGGCCTCTCGTTCCTCTGGGTGAGGATCCACCCCCCGAAGGACCTGACCACCCTGGAGGGGTACATCGTCTCCAACTACGGATGGCGCCTCTACGACCACTTCTTCAAGACCTACAACGAGAAGCTGTGGGCGGTGTCCGCCTCCGAGATCTCGGCCGACTGGGGTGCCCAGCGGATCAAGGGGATGTCCCTGTGGAATGCGGTATGGGAGCCGATCCGCGCCTCACTGGCCGGATCCCGACGCGACAAGTCCAAGCAGGTCACCAGCCTCATCGAGGAGTTCCAGTACCCCAAGTACGGTCCCGGGCATGATGTGGGAGCGGTGCACCGAGCAGATCGAGGCGGCGGGGGCCTCGGTCCGCATGGAGACGGCGGCCACCACCGTCCATGTCGAGGACGGGGCCGCCGTGGCCGTCACCGTGGCGTCGGGCGGGACCGAGGAGCGCATCGACGTGTCCCACGTGATCTCCTCCATGCCCTTCACCTCGCTGGCCCGCATCGTGGACCCGCCGGTCCCCGAGGAGGTCCGTCGGGCCGCCGACGACCTCCACTACCGCGACTTCATCACCGTGGCCCTGGTGGTGCCGGTGGAGCGGGGCTTCCCCGACAACTGGATCTACATCCACTCCCCCGACGTGAAGGTGGGCCGGATCCAGAACTTCGGTTCGTGGTCGCCCTTCCTGGTCAAGGACGGCCGGACCTGCCTGGGCATGGAGTACTTCGTGTTCGAGGGCGACGAGCTGTGGAACTGCTCGGACGACGAGCTGGTGGCCCTGGGCACGAAGGAGCTGGCCACCATCGGGCTGGTCGAGCCCTCCGACGTGGAGGCCGGCTACGTGGTCCGCATGCCCAAGGCCTACCCGGTCTACGACGACGTCTACCGCGACAACGTGGAGGTCATCCGACGGTGGTTCGAGCAGCACGCCCCCAACGTGCACCCGGTGGGCCGCAACGGCATGCACAAGTACAACAACCAGGACCACTCCATGTACACGGCCATGCTCACCGTCGAGAACATCCACGGTGCCCACCACGACATCTGGTCGGTCAACGTCGAGGAGGAGTACCACGAGGAGCACGACTCCGGCAGTGAACGTCCCTCCAGCCGTTCCGGGGGGACGGGCCGGGACGCCCCGATCCTCCCCCGCAAGCCCTCGGTGTGACCGCACCGGCCCACCTCGCCGGCTGACGTTCCCGCCTTCCCCGTCGTCGGGGTCCGGTCAGGTGCTCTCCAGCGTCCGGTCGTCGAGGTCCTTGCGGAGGAGGGCCACCTCTTCGGCCAGGGCCCGACTGTGGTCCTCGAGTCGGCCGACCTCCCAGCTGAGGCGGACGCACACCGTGAGCAGGAAGAGCGCGGCCATGACCGTCAGCAGGTCAGGCGGGTTCTTCACCCCGAAGGCGTGGGCCAGGGAGTTGAACAGCCCGGGGAAGATGGCGAAGAAGGCGATGACCACGCGCCACCGCCAGCCACATGATGGCGTACTTCTCGTGCAGGTGGCGCCGCCGGGAGAGCTCGATGATCACGGTGAGGGTGACGAGGGCGCTCACCAGGGCGATGATGTGGACTCCGGTCATAGGGCCTCCGTCCTGCGGGTTCGGTTGGGATTGGAGTGGCGGCGGAACACCGAGAGCACCAGGACCGTCATCACCCGCAGCAGGTAGAGGGCGGCCCGCACCGGTGACTGACTGGGTGATCCGGCCAGTCGGGGGCGCATGGTCACCGGAACCTGGTGTACCCGGCCCCCGGCGTCGGCCGCGATGATCAGGGACTCGACCGTGTCCGAGAGGTAGTCGGCCGGATAGCTGCGGGCGAAGAGTTCGATCCCGGCCCGGTTGTGGGCACGGAAGCCCGAGGTCACGTCGGTCAGCTTGGTGCGGGTCACCCGGGACAGGTACCGGGCCAGCAGGCGCATGGCCGCCCGGCGTGCCCGGGGCACGGCGATGTCCCCCCGCCCGGCGAACCGGGCCCCGATGACCACCTGGGGCCCGGGCTCGTCGTCGAACGCGGCCAGCAGCAACCCGATGTCACGGGCGTCGTGCTGGCCGTCGGCATCCACCTGGACCAGCACGTCGTACCCGTGGGCCCGCGCCACCCGGAACCCCACCCGCATGGCCCCACCCACCCCGAGGTTGAACGGGTTGGATACCACCTGGGCCCCCGCCTCCCGCGCCTGGGCCGCCGTGCCGTCGACCGAACCGTCGTCGACCACCAGGACCGTGCACTCGGGGACCGCGGTCACGACCTCTTTCACGACGACACCCACCGAGCGCTCCTCGTTGAGCGCCGGGAGCACCACGAGGATCTTCGAGTCGTTGGGCATCTGGGTCTCGTCGTCCTACCTGTGGCTACTCGGTCGAGGCGGCCACCGCCGCCTGCTCATCCGCCCGGTCGCCGGGCAGCCCTCCGGAGGGTGGTTCGTGGACGGTTTCGGAGGGACCGGGTTCCGGAGCGGGACCCGGCACGGCATCGGCCTCCGGGTCGCTGCCTCTCCGCAACCGCGACCAGAACCACTCGAGCTGGACGGCGGCCAATAGTACCAGCGAGACCTCGAAGGTCGTCCGATAGCGGGTCTGGCCGAAGGTGAGGACGACCGAGCACACCACCTGGAGGCCGATCGCCCACAGAGGGAACGACGGGATGCGGCGCCGTCGGAGCACCACCGTCCCCCCGACGGACAGGGCCAACAGGACGTAGTAGGAGAAGAGGCCGGTCACCGCCCACCGGTAGGGCCGGGTCTCCACGTAGTAGTCGAAGTAGATCTGCTGCATGGGGTGGAAGAAGCCGAAGGCCCGACCCACCTTGGCCAGGGTCACCGGGACCAGCCGGTTCTCGTGGGCCCTGACGTAGTCCAGAGCCAGGTGCTGAAGCTCGGCGCCCTCCACCGACTCGTCGGCGTGGATGTTGACCGACGGCCGGGCGGCGTAGGCCAGCGCGCACTTCATCGACCAGTAGCCCTCGAACTCTCCCGAGTAGGTCGTGGGGCAGTCGGCCGATGCCAGGGTCACCCCGAGCCCGCTGCTGATAAAGACCGGCTGGTCGAATCGGCTCAGGTTGTAGCCGACCCACGGGGCCACCACGAGGGCCGTGACCAGCAGCCCGATGCCGAGGGTGACGAACCGGCGCTTCCAGGTGAGCGCCCGGGCCAGCAGGACGATGGGGACGAAGATGAACACCACCAGTACCGTCAGTTCGTCCCGTCCGAGCATGGCCACCCCGAGCGAGGCGGCCAACCAGACGGCCCTCGGGAGGGTGGGGCTCTTCCAGAACCGGTAGGTGAACCAGAGCACTCCGGCGACGAGCAGGGGGGCGATGGTCTCGGACAGGGCCAGTTCGTCGGTCATCCATATGTTGGGGTACACCGCCAGCAGGAAGGCGGCGATGAGACCCACCCGGCGCCCGGCGATCTCCCGGCCCGTGTAGCCGCAGACCACGATGGCCGCGGCGCCGAGCACACAGCACCAGACCCGCTCGGCCAGGAAGGTCTTCAGGCCGACGGCCGAGGGGATGGCCACCAGGAGGATGAAGAGGGGAGGGAAGGACGCCGATTGCACGGCGTGGTGGGCCCCGTGGGGGATGTAGAGGTAGGGATTGATGAATCCATGCCCACTGACCAGCAGGTTGGCCCCGTAATGGTAGAAGTAGGCATCGCCCCCGGCGACCTTGTGGGGCTGGCTGTAGACGGTGATCAACCGGATGGCCAGACCCACCGTCGTCCACAGTCCCAACCACAGCCACCAACGCGGCAGGGCGTGGCTCCGGCGGGGCATGAGCGGTCAGCCTATGTCGCCCGGATGGGCTGAAAGGGATCCCCCGTCGGACCGGCCCATGGGGGTTGCACCTACGGGGAGGCACGAACGTGCAACGATCGTCAGCCGTGACGACCGTGGACCTCGTGTCCGACGAGGAACCGGAAGCTCCGAGCCCACCAGGCGCTGATCCTGACCTGGCGCCCGAGGCCGGGGCGCCGGCCAGGCGCTCCGGGCCCCATGTGGCCGGCCTGGACGGCATCCGGGCCGTCGCCGTGCTGGGGGTCCTGGCCTTCCACGGGGGTGTCTCCTGGGCCGGTGGCGGCCTCCTGGGCGTCGACATCTTCTTCGTCCTGTCCGGCTACCTGATCACGTCGCTCCTGGTGGGGGAGTGGTCGACCACAGGAACGGTGCGATTCCGAACGTTCTACGAACGGCGAGCCCGCCGGTTGCTCCCCGCCCTGTTCCTGACCATGGTGCTGGTGGCCGCCTATGCCCGGTGGTTCGCCCTACCCAGCACCCTGAGTTCCCTGCGGGGGGACGCTCTGTCCACCTTGGCCTACGTGGCCAATTGGCGCTTCATCGCCACCGGGGCGAACTATTTCGTCCGGTTCGGCCCACCGTCGCCACTGCTGCACACCTGGTCCCTGGCGGTCGAGGAGCAGTTCTACCTGGTGTGGCCGGCCCTGGCCCTGGTCGTCATGCGCCGGCGCGGTCGTCGCGGGGTGGCCGCCGTGGCGGCCCTGGGCGTCCTGGCGTCGACCGTGGCCACGACGGCGCTGTTCCACCAGGGCGTCAGTGTGACCAGCCTCTACTACGGCACCCAGACCCGGGTCCAAGAGGTCATGGTCGGAGCCCTGCTGGCCGTGGTGATCCCCCGGATCTCGCGGTGGGCCCGGCCCGCACGTGAGGACACCGCCCCAGAGGACGCCGGGGACACCGGGGACACCGTGACGCGTCGCTCTCTCACCAGCCGACACCCGGGCTGGCCGATCTCCCTGATCGGAGGGGTGGGGGCCGCGTCACTCCTGTGGGCCCTCCATGCGGTGAGTGGCCAGAACGACTTCCTCTACGACGGGGGATTCCTGCTGGTGGCCGGAGCCACCGCGGCGGTGATCCTCTTGGTGGTGGTTCGCCCCGAGGACCTCCTCTCCCGGATCCTGTCCCTCGGCGCCCTGGGCTACGTGGGCCGCATCTCCTACGGCCTGTACCTCTACCACTTCCCCATGTTCCTGATGATCGACGGCCAGCACACCGGTCTGTCGGGCACCTCGCTGCTCCTGGTGAGGCTGGCCGCCACCGGAGCCGCCGCCGCCACCTCGTACCACCTGGTCGAGATGCCGATCCGCAACCGCCGGGCGCTTCGGGACTGGCATCTCACGGCGGCCATCCCGGTGGGCCTGGTCCTCGTGGTCACGGCGCTCGTCCTGACCACGCTCCCACCCCCGCCCCAGGTCGCCCTCAAGGCCCCGAAGAAGGTGGGGCTCTTCGCCGTACCTTCCCATGCGCCGGCCGGGCTGGTCCCCGGACATCACGTCCACGTCCTCCTCGTCGGCGACTCGCTGGCCGAGACCTTGGGCTCGGGCCTGGGCGTGCAGGCGGCCTCGTGGGGTGCGGTCCTCGACGACCAGGGCATCCTGGGGTGCGACCTCGACCCCACCTCGATCGTCAACATCGAGGGCTCCATCACCCAGGCGGCCCAAGGGTGCGCCAACTGGCAGCAGACGTGGCAGCAACGGATCGACCTCCAGAACCCCGACGTGGTGGCCGTCCTGCTCGGCCGCTGGGAGGTCTCCGACCGGATCATCGACGGCCGTTGGACGCGTATCGGCGAGACCGCCTGGGACCGGGTCCTCGCCGCCGAGCTGGGCACGGCCATCAGGATCCTGTCGTCCCGGGGAGCCCACGTGGTGATCTTCACCCTTCCTTACATCACCCAGACCACCGAGGCTCCCGACGGCACCCCGTGGGACATCAACCAGCCCGCCCGCACCAACCAGTACAACGCCCTGGTCCGGGCCACGGTGGCCCGCTATCCCAAGGTGGCGTCGCTCATCGACCTGAACCGCATGCTCGATCCCGGCGGCGTCTACCGCTCCATGATCGAGGGGATCTCCGTACGGGACGATGACAACGAACACATCTCCGTATACGGGGGAATGCTCCTGCGGCCCCGAATCCTCCCCGCACTCGTGCAGCTGGGCCTGCCCCACGAGCGGATCCGGAGCGGTCCCGGGCCGACCCCGACCACCGGCTGATCACCACCCTCCCGACCTCGGGGCCCTCGTCGGGCGCGCCCGCGGGGTATCGTGTGGCGCTCATACCGAACGGGAGGGCCCCCGGGACGTCAACCCTGGGCCGCCGGACGCGCTCCGTTGGGTCGGCTCACCACCGGCCATCCCCGGTGGTGAGCTCAATGCCGGAGGCCGTACGGCGAGAGTGGGCCCTCCGACCCGGAGGACGTGAGGAAAGGGTATCGATGCGAGGTCCGGGCAGCGACGTGGCTACCTTCCGGCCCGCCATGCCCCACATCCGTTGGTCATTAGGCAGTCTGGCCTCCGGCCGTGTGGCATCAGGCAGGGTGCGCCACCCGGCCGGCCCCGCCGGGCCCTGACGCGTCGATGGTCTGGCGACTCCTGAGGAGCCGGGGTGCGGGCCGCGGGCCGGATCAGCACGCGGATGGAGAGGCCGCGCCGGGCCAGCAGCAAGCGAACGCCGGTGATCCGGGCGGCGCGGGCGGTCCGCATCCGGACGGTCCGGGTGGCGGAGCATCCGGTGGGGAGACTGGCCCGCCGACCATGACCGACGACCTACGGGTCGTCGAGGACTCACTGGTCGACACCATCGCCCTCACACCCTCGGGCGGTCTGATGACCGACCCGTTCCTCTCCGGGACGCGCGGTCCCCCTGCGGCAGGCCAGCCCGGGTCAGGGTCCAACGGCTCCCGCACCACGACCGGCGATGCCGACCACGCGTCCGACGGGTCGGAGGACCCGGGCGAGGGCGAGGGCAGCGATTCCTTCGTCGGAGGAGTCCTCCAGGCCGGGCCCCTGGCTGTCGGGGGACTGGTGGCCAATGGACTCAACATCCTGGCCACCGTCCTCGTGGCCCGGCTGCTCACGGCGCAGCAGTACGGGGGAGCGGTCCAGCTGCTGGGGCTGTTCTTCATCCTGTCCATGCCCGGCTCGGCCCTCCTGGTGGGGGTGGTCCGGCGCATCGCCGCGGCCACGGCCCAGGGTCGCCAGGAGGAGATGCACCGGTGGACCACCACGCTGGCCCGTCGCTGCCTTGTGGGATTGGCCCTGTGGGCGGCGTTCTCGGTGGCCATCGCCGAACCACTGTCCTCGGCCCTGCGGGTCCCCAGCGTCGGAGGGGTCGCCGCGGTACTGGTCGCCGGGGGCGTCTGGTTCTCGCTGTGCCTCTACCGGGCCGTCCTCCAGGGTCATCGGCGCTACGCCGGGCTCGGCATCAACCTGGTCGTGGAGATCGCCATCCGGGTGGTGTTCGTCCTGGGCTTCGCCGCCGCCGGATTCGGTATTACCGGATTTGCCGTCGGGCTCCTCCTCGGGGAGGTGGTGGCCGCCGGGCACGCCCGGATCCTGGCCGGTCGGGCCTGGAGGTATCCGGCCACCGATCCCCTGCCGGCAGACCTCGAGGCCAGGAACCGGAACTTCTCCGTCGACATGTCCGCGGCGCTGATCGGTTTCGCCCTCCTCGGCGTGCTCCAGAACGCCGACATCATCCTGGTGGGGAGGCTGGACCCGGCCAGCTCGGGCCCCTATGCGGCCATCTCCGTGGCCAGCAAGTCACTGGTGTTCGGAGCCATCCTCCTCGGCAGCTACGTCCTGCCCGAGGCCGCCCTCCGTTGGCACCAGGGACAGCACGCGCTGCGCCAGGTGGCCGTCACCTTGGTCTTCCTCCTGGTGCCGGCGTTGGTGCTGCTGGGCGTGGCTCTGGTGGCACCGGAGTGGTTCCTGACCACGTTCTTCTCGGCCAAACTCAGCGGGGCCGCTCCGGCCTTCTCCACCCTGGTGGGGGCCATGGCCTGCCTCGGAGTGGTGGTGATACTGACCAACTACCTGTTCGGCGCGGCCCGCCGGTGGATCGTGGGCCTGTTGGCGGCCGGTGTCGTGGTCCTCTTGATACTGATCCACCTGGCTCACGGGGCCATCGTGGCCACGGCCCGGGTCGAGTTGGCGGTCCAGGGCGGCCTGGCCCTCGCCGTGGCCCTAGCCTTCACCGCTGTACATCTGCACTGGTGGCGGACCACCCGTCCGCCAGTGACCGACGGCGACCTCAGTAGTATTGGCCGACGCGATCTCGGGGGACCAGTGTGACCAGAGCCATGAATGGTGGGGCCCGCGGTCCCGAGGCGACGATCCGGGAGGACGTCGACGGCTACGACGACCCAGACCGTGGTCTCGCCGACCTCGTCCTCCGCCGGGCCGAGAGCCGCGACCGACTGGGAGCCATCGCCGACGAGGCCGGCCTGCGGCGGGTCGACGTGGTGGCCTGGCGGGACCTGGATGACGCCGAGGCCGGCGGCTCCGAGCTGCACGCCCACGAGATCATGACCCGGTGGGCCGAGGCCGGCATCGACGTCCGCCTGTGGACGTCCCGGGTCGACGGAGCGGCGCGGTACATCCACCGGAGCGGGTACACCGTGAACCGTAGGGCCGGTCGCTACGCCGTCTTCCCCCGTACGGCGGTGGCCGGGCTGCGCGGGAGGATCGGCACGGGCGATGGTCTGGTGGAGATCTGGAACGGGATGCCCTTCTTCTCCCCACTCTGGAGCCACTGTCCCCGGATCGTCTTCTTGCACCATGTCCACGCGGAAATGTGGAACATGGTCCTGTCACCCTCCCTGGCCCGGCTGGGCTACACCCTCGAGCACCGGGTGGCGCCGCCGTTCTACCGCCACAGCCAGATCGTGACGTTGTCCGACTCCGCCCGGGATGACCTGGTGCGGCGACTGCATTTCCCGCCTCAGCGGGTCACCGTGGTGCCCCCGGGGATCGACAGTCGGTTCTCTCCCGGTCACGGAATCGATGCCGATCCGCTGGTGGTGGCCGTGGGGCGGCTGGTGCCCGTCAAGCGGTTCGACTGGTTCATCGAGGCCATGGTGGCCCTGAAGCAGCGCCAGCCCCGCCTGAGGGCGATGATCATCGGCGAGGGATACGAGCGACCGGTGCTCGAGGCCATGGTGGACGAGGCCGACGCCGGAGCGTGGTTCACGCTGCCCGGCCGGGTGCCCGACGCCGAGCTCCTGGACCTCTACCGTCGAGCCTGGGTGGTGGCCTCCACCTCGGTGCGGGAGGGCTGGGGTATGACGCTGACCGAGGCGGCGGCGTGCGGGACGCCCGCCGTGGCCACCCGTATCGCCGGGCACGAGGACGCGGTGGCCGACGGCGAGTCGGGCCTGCTGATCTCCACCGTGCCTGAACTGGTGGAGGCCACCGAGTCGATCCTGGACAATCCCCTGCTGCGCCGCCGCTTGAGCCTGGGGGCACTTCGCCGGGCCGAACAGATGACCTGGGAACGGACAGCCGAGGTCACCTTGCAGACATTGGCCGCCCAGGTCACCCGGCGACGATGACCCCGTCGCCGGTCGGCACGTCGACCGGTTCATCGTCGCCCAACCCCCGCACGTCCGACGCCGCCGGGCAGCCGGTGACGTCGGACGTAACCGTGCCTGCAGCCCCGGCGTCGGGAGAGCCGACGCCGGAGGATCCGCCGGGGCGGTCCGCGTTGCCCGTGGAGACCCCGGCCCCCGCAACAACCGGTGGCCCGACCTCCCGAGCGGCCGCGGTGCCGGCGGCCCGCTCCCTCTTCCCGTACTGGATGACGGCAGTGGTGGTGGTGGCCGGGGCGATTCAGCTGGCGTTCATCCACGCCATGTCCCGACGGGCCGTGCTCGGCGCGGCCGGCGAGTACGACACGGTCCAGGCCCACTATCTGGTGCGGGGCCAGTGGTTCATCGATCCCCTGCGGGCCGCGTCAGGAGCCCACCTCCTCGTGCCCACGGCGGCCCACCCACCGCTGCCCACGCTCCTCTTGGGCATCGCCGACGTGGCCAGCGCCACCGATACCACGGCACACATGGTCTTCCTGGCCGTGGTGTTCGTGGCCTCCGTCCTGTTGGCCGGCATCACCGTGCGTGATCTGGTGGGGGAGAGGGCGGGGGTTGTGGCCGCATTGGCTCTGGCCACCTTCCCCCTGCTGTGGGTGAACCCGGCCACCGTCGGCCCGGAGACGACGGTGATCGCCGTCACCACCCTGCTCCTCTTCGGGTCGGTGCGCTATTGGGCCCGACCCAGCCCCGGCCACGCGGCCCTGGTCGGGCTGGCCCTCGGTCTGTGTGCCCTGACGCGCACCGACCTGGTGGCCCTGGTCGTGCTGGTTGGGCTCCCTCTGGGGCTGTTGGTCCATGGGGTGTCGTGGAAGGTCCGGCTCCGGGCGCTGGCCGTGATGGGTGTCGTGGCCCTCTTGGTAGTCGGCCCGTGGGTGGGTCGGAACCTGAGTCTCTTCGGACACACCGTCGTCCTCTCGCAGGACTACGGGCCGGTGGTGGCGGGAGCCAACTGCGACGTCACCGCCTCGGGCCAGCTCGAAGGTTGGTGGAGCCCGACCTGCCTGGCCCGGGTCCCGGCCACCGGGCAGGATCCCTCCGTCACCACGGCCGACCAGCTCCACGTGGGGCGGGTCTACGTGGCCGACCACCTGACCCCCTCGGTGGGCGTGGCCGCCGTACGGCTCGGCCGGGTGTGGAACGTGTACCGACCCCTCCAGGGGGCGGACCTCGAAGTGGGAACCGGCCGGCCGGTCTGGGTGTCCCGGCTCGGTCTGTGGTACTTCTACGCGCTGGTCCCGGTGGCCGTGGTCGGCGCCTTGGTCCTGCGCCGGCGACATCTGCTCATGTTCCCCTTCGTGGCCCTGATCCTCCTGTCCTCGGTCACCGCCGTGCTGGCCTTCGGCGACGCCCGGTTCGCCGTGGAGGCCGACGTGGCCCTGGCCATGCTGGCCGGCGTGGGCCTGGACGCCCTCGCCACCAGGGCGCGACGCCGATGGACATCCGGTCCCGGCCTCCACTCGTCCCGTCGGGTCCCGGTCACGCCATGACCGCGCTGGTCGAGTCCATCGAGACACCCCTGGAGCAGCCCCCAGTGATCGGGTCCGGGGCGGAGGCGCCCACCCCGAAGCGACCGCCGCGCTTCCCGGCCTTCGACGGGTTGCGGGCCATTGCCGCCGTCACCGTGGTGGCCGTCCACGTCGCCTTCGTGTCCGGACTGACCCCGAGGGCCCGAACCGGTGTGGGGATGTACACCGCCCGGCTGGAGATCGGCGTGTCGGTCTTCTTCCTCATCTCGGGGTTCCTGCTCTACCGGCCGTTCGTGGTGGCCCACCTGGCCGGCGTCCGGAAGCCCCGCACCGGTGCCTTCTGGCTCCGCCGGCTGCTGCGCATCGTCCCCGCCTACTGGCTGGCCCTGTTCTTCACCACCTCGGTGCTCCACGCCGGGCCCGGCATCGGGCCCGGCGGTTGGAAGGCGTACGCCTCCCACTACCTGTTCCTCCAGATCTACCTACCCTCCCAGGATCTGAAGGGGATCACCGCGGCCTGGTCCCTCTGCGTGGAGATGACCTTCTATCTGTTCATCCCCCTGTACGCCGCGGTGCTGGGCCTTCGGAGGTCCCGCCGGAGCGATGCCCAGACCCTCCGCCTCGAGTTGGGCGGGCTGGTGGTCCTGGCCGCCTTCAGCTACGGCTGGCGGCTCTACGTACTCCAGTTCCAGTCGCACCACACGCCCTACTACCGCCTGGCCACGGTGTGGCTGCCTGCCTATCTCGATCTGTTCGCCCTGGGCATGGGGCTCGCCGTGGTGAGCGCCTGGATGCACCATCGTGGCCGCGAGTCGGCATGGCTGGGAACGCGGTGGTTCCCCTGGGCGGCGTGGGCCTGCGCTCTCATTTGCTTCTGGGCCGTCTCCAACATCGGCTCGCCGGTGGTCCCAGTCTACTTCGAGTCCTACCTGGACATCGCCCGACAGACCCTCTACTCCTTGTTCGCCTTCTTCCTGCTCCTCCCGGCGGTGTTCGGACCCCAGGGAAGAGGGGGGATCCGACGGTTCCTCCAGTGGTGGCCCATGGCGTCGCTGGGGGCGATCTCCTACGGCATCTACCTCTGGCATGAGACCTGGATCTACCAGATCCTCGGGGCCGGGGGCTTCCGCCCCTTCACCCTGGAGTTCTGGGCCTTCTTCCTGTCCGTGCTGGGTCTGACCATCATCACGGCCAGCCTGAGCTACTTCGTCGTGGAGAAGCCGGCGCTGCGCCTCAAGAACTCCATCGCCTGGTGGCGGCGGCCGACCCGGCGTCCCGGCACCGTCAGTCCGCCGGCCGCCTGACCGCCGTACCTCGACGGTCCACCCCGGTGCTCCACCGCCGCCGACAGCCGACCCTCAGCGCGGGGGATCCCGTCGGTGCCGGACCCAGGCCGCCACGCCGTCCGATGCCAACAGGAACACGGCGATCCACACCAGGGAGTTGGCCAGCCCCATGTGCGCCGGCCAGTTGATGTCGGGAACGAAGGCGTTGCGGTGCTGGTGGAGGGCCACATAGCCCGTCGTGGCCACCAGGAGGCCCAGCGTGGCCACCACCACCACGATCCGGCTCCTGTCCACCAGGAGCTCGAGCAGGATGACGGCACCGACGAGCAGGCCGGCCAGCGGTGCCACGAAGAGCGCGGCGGCCAGTCCACCGAGCGCGGCGATGGCCACCGACCGGGGCCAGGCCGGCGCCCGACCCCCGCTGCGCAGGGGCGAACTGAGCTCGGGACGCGCCGGGTCGCCCGCAGACGGGCCGACGGAGCGGGTCGCCACGGTGGCGCCCGCCGTCGACGCCAGGGCGTCGGCGCTGTGCCGTCCCCCCGGCGCCGGCCGGTCCGGCGGCGCCGGCGCAGGGGGCCGATCCCGGTGGCCGGCACGGCGATGAGCACCACGCTGATCAGCAGCGTGGCCGCCGACACCAGGATGGCCACATTGACCACTCGTTGGGGGGTCCAGGTGAGCGTGATGGTGGTCGATCCCCGGGCCGCCGGGCCCGGCACGTACCATCCGTTGGCGTACCCGTCGATCAGGGTCGACGACGACAGGTGGACGCCCGAGGAGGTGGTGGCCTTCCACCCGTTGCTCTGGCTCTGGCCCAGCACCATCCAGAACGGCGTGCCGTCGCCCGCCACCCGGACGGTCAGGGAGGTCCGGCCCTGATGGAGCACGGTCACCGTCGGTGAGGCGTGATGGGGAGGGGCGGACAGCAGCCCGTCGGCGGTCAGGGGCTCGGCGGCACCGCCGGCCGCCGACCCGAGGCTGAGGGCATCCACCGAGAGGCCGGTCGAGAGGTAGGTGGCGGTGGTGAGGGTGTGGCTTCCCGGGCCGAGGGTGATGCCCTGGGCGGCGTTGCCGCAGCCCCGGACGGTCAGGCCGCCGTTGGCCAGCGCGCTCGAGGCCGATCCGGTGATCTCGATGTCCACGGGCTGCCCGTCGACGGCCAGCAGGTCGGAATAGCAGCGCCCGGGGACGGCGGACGGCGTGGTCACCGGGGAGACGCCGGGGATTCCCACCTCGGCCAGGGCCACCGGGTCGGTGTTGGTCCCGTTGGACAGGTAGTCCAGGAAGTTGTGCGGAGTGACCGAATCCACGGTGATCTTCACAGTGCTCCCGGTGAGGGCGGGAAAGCTCACCGGCACGGAGGTGACCGAACCCTGGGGCCGTCCCGTGCCGGGGGCGATCGGAGGCAGCGACACCGTCTGCGACCCGGTGGGGGTGCTGACGGTCAGCGCCGTCGGGATGGAGTGCCGGCCGTCGGCCACCACCTGCAGGTCGAGATGGTCGAAGGTGATGGGCGAGCTCAATTGGTACTGGACCCACCCCCCGGGCTGGGTCCCCAGGCCCGGGGACCACGAGGTGGTGGGGTCACCGTCCACCGCCTGGGCCGCCCCGGCCTTCAGGTCACCGGGGAGGCGACCCGACGAGTTGGACGAGACCACGGTGACCGCACCAGGCGTCCCGGTCCGTCCGAGGAGGCTGTCGATCACCGGATCAGGGTCCAGCGTGGAGATCCGGGCCGTACCGCCGACCGAGAAGGTCCGAGCCGTCGGCAGCGTGAACTGACGGACCATGGAGGCCTCGGGGTCGGAGCGGGGCGGAGTGACCTGGGTCCGGATCCGGTTCATCACGAGGTCGAGTTGGTGGTCGAGCGAGGACGGCCCCGCCGCGGCGAGCAGGTCGGTGGGCAGGCGGAGGGCCTCGGTGGCCGGAGCGACCCCGGGGATGGTGATCTCGGCGAAGCCCACCGCACTCTGGCTCCGGTAGTCCTTCCGCACGCCGGCGCTGGTGTCGTTGACGGTGACGGTCAGGGTGTGGAACGTGCGCCTGGGGAATGACACCACCTGGCCCGGGCCGGCCACCGAGGCGGCACCCAACGGGGCGGTGACCGGGGAGCCGCCGTCGAAGGTGAGGGTGACGTTGGTCACGGTCCGGTTCCGGGGACCGGTCTGCGGTTGCAGCAGGGTGATGTGGTCGGTCGACACCGGGTGCACCAGCTTCACCTGGATGGACTCGTCGGTGGCCGGGCTGAACGCCCCCTCCGTCCACGCCGTGTCCGGGTTCCCGTCGACGGCGTTGAGCGGCTGGTTCTCGGCGGTATTGGTGATGGGATTGGAGTAGGCGGTGGCCCGCACCGAGGACACGCCATTGACCACGGCCACGGTCTGCGTGTCACTGCCGGCACCGCTGAAGACGGGGAGGGCCTCCTCCGCCGGATCGGAGGCCAGAGGGGTCTCGTTGGCCTGCTCCACGTAGCCGTAGTTGTCGACCACCGTCCCCCAGGTGTCCAGCCGCTTCTGGTTGGAGTCGGTCACCACCAGCACGGCGCCGTTCTTGAGCTGGCGGTCCAGACCCCTCCGGTCGCCGGCGAAGGTGGCGGAGTAGAAGATGGTGGGGTTGGAGGCCAGCAGGCCGGCCGCGGCCGCTTCGATCAGTCCCTGGCCGTCCCCGGCCACCACCAAGGGATCCGACGGCGACTCGGTCCGGGTGATGAGTCGCGCCCCCGGCACCGGGAACACGGCCACCGGAGGGGGGAGGGAGGCGTTGGTGGGGATGGCCAGCTGGGTCTCGTCGGTCAGGGGGTACTTGATGGTCGGGTACAGCTGCGGCCGGCCGAAGGTCACGGGCTGACCGAGGCCGGTGGCCGGAGCGTTGAAGATCAGCCAGGTCGGCTGGGGGCGGGCGGTGCCGAAGCGCTCGAACTGGACGTCGGACTCGTAGAGGATGTCGCCGGCGCTCATCAGGCCGGCGATGGGGACCAGGGTCGAAGGCACGAACGTTCCGTCCTGGAGCGACTCGTCCAGCGCCTGCAGAAGGTTGACGCTGGCCGGCTCACCGGCCGGCTGGGCCGCCCGGATCACGTAGGGCCGGGTCATCAGGCCGGGCCATACCGGATCCGAGGTGATACCCCACCGGTAGTAGGCGAAGTCCTGGCCCGGGAGCTGCAGGACCCGGGTGTCATGACTCTGGGCGTTCATGTAGTCGGCCGCGTCGTAGATGTAGCTGGGGATGGTGGAGGGGCGCTCGAGGTTGGTGGCCACGAGGCCGCCGTCCCACAGGGCCGGGAGGTCGGCGGCGATCAGGGCGCAGGACAGGGCCAGCACCACCCAGCCGATCCAGCGACGGCGCACGGTGATTGCGGTGATGCCGGCGCCCAACAGGAGGGCCAGCCCCAGCAGGACCAGGGGCACGATCCGGTTGGTGGAGCGCAGGGCCAGCTCGGGCGTGGAGTCCGGCCCGGCGGCCTTGATGAGGGCGCCGAAGGGAGTGGGATCTTTGAAGGGGTAGGTGCCCACGGCCAGGACCACTCCCACCACGATCAGCCCGATGGCGAAGGTGCGGTAGCGCCAACGCGCCACCATGGCCGCGGCCACGCACAGGGTGGGAACGAGGAAGCTCACGGCGATCAACCAGGTCCACTCGAGGTAGCCGAAGGAGGCCGCCGTCCACGGTCCCAATTTGTCCGTGCCGTAGAAGTACCAGTAGCCGAGCCCGCGGAACACCTCCGACGAGAGGGAGGTCGACGACACCGTCGGCACGGTCTCGGTGTACTTGAGGACGTTGAGGCCGTAGGCGCCTTCGGCCCAGAAGCCGGCCATCCACCACACGGAGACGCCGAGGGACAGGACGCCCAGGCGGACCAGAGCAGCCAGCGCGGCCCGGAATGTGGCCTCGTGGGTTCCCCATACCGCATAGACCACCCACAGCAGGGGGGCCAGGCCCACCAGCAGGATGGAGGTGGCGTTGACGCCCCCGACCAGGGCGATGACCACGGCGAACAGGGCCGGGTAGCGCCACCCCCCCTTGCGTACGGCCAGTACGGTGAGCGCCATCATCCAACCCAGGGCGGCCCAGGGCATGACAATGCCCGAGATGCGGGCGATGTAGTCGAGGACGTAGGGGGTGAGCATGTAGGCCAAGGCCGCGGCCAGCCGGCCCGACCGGGTCAGTCCCAGCAGCCGGCCCAGGTACCAGACCCCGGTCCCGGCGGCGAAGAAGAGCGACCCCATCCAGATGCGTTGCCCCACCCACATGGGGATGTGCAGTTCGGCGATGAGCCAGTAGTACGGGCCCATCGGAAAGAGGAATCCGATGTTCTCGTGGGTGACGGTCCCCGCCCCGAAATCGGGATCCCAGGCCGAGATGGCACTCTGGATGAGGCGCCCCGGGTCCAGGTACAGGTAGTCCTTGGTGTCGGCGGCGACCCTCCCCGGCTGGGTGAGGAACGAGGGGATGTAGCTGATGGCGGCCAGGAACAACCAGACGGCCACGTCGACGCCCTGGGGGCGCCTCCGGCGCCCGTGGCCCCGGCCCCCGGCCACCGGGGCCGCGGCGGCCGACGGGTCGGACAGGGGCTCGCCGACGCTGGTGGCCGAGGCGGGGCCGGCGGGCGGGGTGACGGGGAGGGATTCGCTCATGGGTCGGCCGGCCCGCAGGATAGCGGGCCTGAATTGGGGGACGGGGGCGCCCCGGACCGATGGCCGGAACCACGTCGCCGGAAGAGTAACGTCTTCACCGTGCTGGCGGTCGGTCTCACTGGCGGCATCGGGGCGGGCAAGTCCACCGTGGCCGACCTCCTGGTGGCCCGGGGGGCCCGTCTGGTCGATGCCGACCGCATCGCCCGGGACGTGGTGGCCCCCGGCGGCCCGGCCTACCAGCCGCTGATCGACCGCTTCGGACTCGAGATCGTGGACCCGGACGGGGCCATCGACCGCCCGGCGCTGGCCGCCCTGGTGTTCGGCCACCCCGAGGCCCTGGCCGACCTCAACGCCATCACCCATCCGGCCATCGGCATCGAGATGATCGCCCGGCGCGACCGGTTCGCCGACACCGACGACATCGTGGTCATGGACATCCCCCTCCTGCGGGCCATCCACCGGGAGACCCTCGATCTGGCCACGGTGATCGTGGTCGATACGCCCACCGAGATGGCCTTCGAACGACTGGTCACCCACCGGGGCATGGGGCCCGATGATGCCCGGGCCCGCATCGATGCCCAACCCGACCGCCAGAGCCGCCTGGAGGGTGCGGACCTGGTGGTGGACAACTCCGGGGACCGGGACCACACCGAGGCCGAGGTGGACCGAGTGTGGACCGAGCTGGTCGCCCTCCGCCGGCGTCGTCGGGGCACCGCTTCCCCGCCCATCACCGACGACTGAGCCGGGCGGACCTGGCCACGGACGCGACCGGTACCATCGGGACCGTGCCCGAGTTCGAGGTGGTCTCACCGTTCCGCCCTGCCGGCGACCAGCCCCAGGCCATCGCCGGACTCGTCGAGGGCCTCCGCCGGGGCGACCGCTACCAGACCCTGCTGGGCATCACCGGGTCGGGCAAGACCGCCACCATCGCCTGGACCGTGGAGGCCGTGCAGCGGCCGACGCTGATCATCGAGCCCAACAAATCGCTGGCCGCCCAGCTGGCCGCGGAGTTGAAGGAGTTCTTCCCCCGGAACCGGGTGGAGTACTTCGTCTCCTACTACGACTACTACCAGCCCGAGGCGTACGTGCCGTCGTCGGACACCTACATCGAGAAGGACTCGTCGATCAACGACGAGATCGACCGGCTGCGGCACGCCTGCACCTCGTCGTTGCTGCTCCGGCCGGACACCATCGTGGTGGCCTCGGTGTCCTGCATCTACGGACTGGGATCGCCCGACGAGTACCGGGACCGGATCGTGGCCCTCCGACCCGGCGAGGTCCACGATCAGCGGTCCCTGCTCCGACGCCTGGTCGAGCTGCAGTACTCCCGCAACGACGCCACCCTGTCCCGGGGCCAGTTCCGGGCCCGGGGCGACACCGTCGAGATCCACGCCGCCTACGAGAGCCAGGCCGTCCGCATCGAGTTCTTCGGCGACACCGTGGAGCGGATCCGGCCCTTCGACGTCCTGACCGGGGAGATCGGCGACGAGCTGGAGGAGCTGGTGGTGTTCGCCAACACCCACTACGGCACCGGCGACGAGCGGATGCGGCGGGCCGTGGAGAGCATCGAGGCCGAGCTCAGGGTCCGGCTGCCCGAGCTGAGCGGGGCCGGGAAGCTGCTCGAGGCCCAGCGCCTCCGGATGCGCACCGAGTACGACCTCGAGATGCTGGCGGAGACCGGCGTGTGCAGCGGGGTGGAGAACTACAGCCGGCATCTCGACGGGCGGGCACCGGGGGAGGCCCCCTTCACCCTGCTCGACTTCTTCCCCAAGGACTTCCTGGTGGTCCTGGACGAGAGCCACGTGGCCGTCCCGCAGCTGCGCGGTCAGTACGCCGGAGACCGGTCCCGCAAGGAGACCCTGGTCGACCACGGGTTCCGGTTGCCGTCCGCCCTGGACAACCGCCCCCTGCGCTTCGAGGAGTTCATCGAACGCACCGGCCAGGTCATCTTGTTGTCGGCCACGCCCGGGCCCTGGGAGCTGGAGCACAGCGCCAACGTCGTCGAACAGGTCATCCGGCCCACCGGCCTGGTCGACCCCGAAGTGGACATCGTGCCCACCACCGGTCAGATCGACGACCTCCGGGCCCGGATCGACAAGACGGTGGCCGGGGGCCACCGCGTGCTGGTGACCACCCTGACCAAGAAGATGGCCGAGGATCTCACGGACTACCTGGCCGAGCAGGGGGTACGTGTCCAGTACCTGCACTCGGACGTGGACACCATGGCGCGGATCGAGATCCTGCGTGAGCTGCGTCTCGGGGCCTTCGACGTCCTGGTGGGCATCAACCTGCTCCGTGAGGGGCTCGACCTGCCCGAAGTGGCCCTCGTGGCCATCCTCGATGCCGACAAGGAGGGCTTCTTGCGATCGGCGTCGTCCCTCATCCAGACCATGGGCCGGGCCGCCCGCAACGTCAACGGCCGGGTGGTGATGTACGCCGACACGGTCACCGACTCCATGCGCACCGCCATCGGCGAGACCCAGCGCCGACGGGCCCGACAGATCGCCTACAACGAGGCCCACGGCATCGACCCCCAGACCATCACCAAGTCGGTGACCGACATCCTCGAACGGGTCCGGGGCGAGGGCGGGGGGTCGGCGGCCATCACCTCGGGAGCCAACGAGCGAGCCCCCGGCGGTCGGGGTGGAGGGGCACGGGGGCGGTCGGGCCGGACCAGTGTCGACCCCCGGGCGGCGGCGGCCGAGATGGCCCAGGCCCTCGGACCCGACGCCGACGAGCTGTCCAGTCTGATCCACCGGCTCGACCTGGAGATGAACAAGGCGGCCGAGGAGTTGCGGTTCGAAGAGGCCGCCCTGCTCCGCGACGAGGTCGCCGAGCTCCGGGCGCTGCTGGTCCGAGACCCCGTCGACGGGTCTCCGGTGCTGGTGGGCGACACCGCCGACGTCGACGCCGCCACCGACCTCTGACCGCCCGCCGGACCCCGTCTCCCGCACCGGTATCCTCACCCAATGGCTGATCGTCTGGTGATCCGTGGCGCGCGGGAGCACAACCTCCAGGACGTGTCCCTGGACCTGCCCCGCGACCGGCTGGTGGTGTTCACCGGACTGTCCGGATCGGGCAAATCCTCCCTGGCCTTCGACACCATCTACGCCGAAGGCCAACGGCGCTACGTGGAGTCGCTCTCGGCCTACGCCCGCCAGTTCCTGGGCCAGATGGACAAGCCTGACGTCGACTTCATCGAGGGGCTCTCCCCGGCCATCTCCATCGATCAGAAGTCCTCGTCGCGGAATCCCCGCTCCACGGTGGGCACCGTGACCGAGGTGTACGACTACCTCCGCCTCCTCTACGCCCGCATCGGCAAGCCCCACTGTCCCACGTGCGGGCGACCGGTGGTCCGCCAGAGCCCCCAGCAGATCGTGGACCGGATCCTGGCCATGGACGAGGGGACCCGCTTCATGGTCCTGGCCCCAGTGGTCCGGGGTCGGAAGGGGGAGTACGGGGCGCTCCTCGAGGACCTGGCCAAGCAGGGCTTCGCCCGGGCGCGGGTGGACGGGGACACCGTCGAGCTGGCCGATCGGGACCAGCTGGACCTGGCCCGCTACGAGCAGCACACCATCGAGGTGGTCGTGGACCGTCTGGTGCGCCGGGACGACATCCGGCGGCGGCTGACCGAGTCCCTCGAGACGGCCCTGTCCCTGGCCGAGGGGGTGGCCGAGGTGGTCGTGGTCGACGCCGACGGCACCGAGGAGGAGGCCATCACCTTCAGCCAGCACCTGGCCTGCACCTACGACGGCCTGAGCTTCGAGGACCCCGCTCCCCGCAACTTCTCCTTCAACTCGCCCTACGGGGCCTGCCCGGCCTGCACCGGCCTGGGCACCCGGTTCGAGGTCGATCCGGAGCTGGTGGTGCCCGATCCCACGAAATCCCTGGCCGAGGGAGCCCTGGCCCCGTGGGCCGGTGCCCGCAGCGAGTACTTCGCCCGGGTGGTGAGCGCCGCGGCCGAGCTGGGCGGGTTCTCCGTGGACGACCCGTGGGAGAAGCTGAAGAAGTCCGACCAGAAGCTGGTGCTCTACGGAGCGGGCAGCAAGCAGGTCCACCTCAAGTACCGCAATCGCTACGGGCGCCAGCGCTCGTTCCACACCGCCTACGAGGGCATCGTGCCGTGGTTAGAGCGACGTCACACCGAGGCCGACTCCGAGTTCCTCCGGGACAACCTGGAGAACTTCCTCCGGGAGGTTCCCTGTCCGACGTGCGGTGGGGCCCGCCTTCGGCCCGAGTCCCTGGCCGTCACCGTCGGGGGCTACAACATCTTCGCCCTGTGTTCGCTGTCCATCGGCAAGGCCGTGGACGTGGTGGCCTCCCTCGACCTCTCCGACCGGGACCATCTCATCGCCGACCGGGTCTTCCGGGAGGTGCGGGAGCGCATGCAGTTCCTCCTGGACGTGGGCCTGGACTATCTGACCCTGGCCCGCTCGGCCACCACCCTGTCGGGCGGGGAGGCCCAACGGATCCGCCTGGCCAGCCAGATCGGCAGTGGACTCGTCGGGGTGCTCTATGTCCTCGACGAACCCTCCATCGGCCTGCACCAGCGGGACAACCAACGTCTCATCGGCACCCTCAAGCGCCTCCGCGACCTGGGCAACACGGTCATCGTGGTGGAGCACGACGAGGAGACCATCCGGGTAGCCGACCACGTTGTGGACGTTGGGCCCGGGGCCGGGGAGCACGGGGGCCGGATCGTCCACTCCGGGCCGGTCACCGGTCCCGGTGGCCTCGAGTCCAACGCCGAGTCCCTCACCGGCCAGTACATCTCGGGGGCCAAGTCGATCCCGGTGCCCTCGGTCCGTCGGCCGGGGAGCGGTGAGTCGCTGACCGTGGTGGGTGCCCGGGAGCACAACCTGCACGACGTCGACGCCGAGTTCCCCCTGGGGCGGCTGGTGGCCGTGACCGGCGTGTCCGGATCGGGGAAGTCCACCCTGGTCAACGACATCCTGCTGCGGTCCCTGGCCAAGCAGGTCCACCGAGCCAAGACCCTCCCCGGCCTCCACCGGACCATCACCGGCGTGTCCCACGTGGACAAGGTGGTGGAGGTGGACCAGGCCCCCATCGGCCGGACCCCCCGCTCCAACCCCGCCACCTACACCGGGGTGTTCGACCACATCCGCAAACTGTTCAGTCAGACCCAGGAGGCCAAGGTCCGCGGCTACCAGCCGGGGCGGTTCTCGTTCAACGTGAAGGGCGGACGGTGCGAGGCCTGCTCGGGCGACGGCACCATCCGCATCGAGATGCACTTCCTGCCCGACATCTATGTGCCGTGCGAGGTCTGCCACGGGGCGCGGTACAACCGGGACACCCTGGAGGTCACCTTCCGGGGTAAGACCATCGCCGATGTGCTCGAGCTGTCCTGCGAGGAGGCCCTGGGCTTCTTCGTCCACCAGCCGCCCATCGCCCGGCACCTGCAGACCCTGGTCGACGTGGGCCTGGGCTACATCCGCCTGGGTCAGCCCGCCCCCACCCTCTCCGGCGGCGAGGCGCAACGGGTGAAGCTGGCCTCCGAACTGAGCCGGAGGTCCACCGGTCACACCCTCTACGTCCTGGACGAGCCCACCACCGGCCTGCACTTCGACGATGTCCGCAAGCTCCTCGATGTGCTGAGCCGCCTGGTCGACCAGGGCAATACGGTCATCGTCATCGAACACAACCTGGACGTCATCAAGAGTGCCGACTGGGTCATCGACCTCGGACCCGAAGGGGGGGACCGGGGCGGATCCATCGTCGCCGCCGGAACGCCGGAGGACGTGGCCGCGGCGGCCGGCAGCTACACCGGAGAGGTCCTCGCCCCCCTCCTCGGCATCACCCGGGGGAAGGCCACCGTGGGGCCGTCATCGTCCCGGGCCAAGCCCCGATCGGGCTCCGGCACGGGGGCGAAGCGCAAGGCCAAGGTCGCCGCCACCCCAGTCAAGAAGGCCTCCGCCCGCACGTCGACGACCACGAAGGCCGCCGCCTCCGTCAAGGTCCCGACGAGGGCCCGGGTGGCGGCCTCCAGCTGAGGCGCACTGCGCCGTATCGGATGCCAGCGGCGTGAGGACGGGTCGACCCGAACGGGCGGGTCAGACGGTCGCCAACATGCGCTCGAGGGCCACCCGCGCCCACGATGCCGTCTCCTCGTCCACGGTGATGCGGTTGCGCACCTCGCCCTCGACCAGCCCCTCCAGCACCCAGGCCAGGTGGGCGGCGTCGACACGGAACATGGTCGAGCACGGGCACACCAGTGGGTCGAGCGAGACCACCGTCTTGTCCGCTGTCTCATCGTCGAGCCGCTTGACCAGGTGGATCTCGGTGCCGACGCCGATCACGGATCCCGCCGGGGCCGCAGCCACCGCCCGGATGATGGAGTCGGTGGAGCCGACCTGGTCGGCCACCTCCACGACGTCATGGGAGCACTCCGGATGGACGACCACGATGCCGTCGGGGTGCTCGGACCGGAAGGCGTCCACGTGGGCGGGCCGGAACCGCTGGTGGACCGAGCAGTGCCCTTTCCACAGGAGCAGGGTCGAGGACTTGAGCGTCCGGTCGTCCAGACCACCCTGGTCTAACCGTGGGTTCCACACGGCCATGTCCTCGGCGGCGTAGCCCAGCTCGAAGCCGGTGTTGCGTCCCAGATGCTGGTCGGGGAAGAACAGGACCTGGTCACCCCGGCTGTGGCCCTGCCCGTCGGGTCCGAGGGCCCAGGTCAGGACAGCCCGGGCGTTGGACGAGGTGCACACCACGCCCCCGTGACGGCCGACGAAGGCCTTGAGGGCCGCCGAGGAGTTCATGTACGTGACCGGGACCACCCGATCGATGTCGGTGACCGCGGCCAGGGACTCCCAGGCGTCCTCCACCGAGTCGATGTCGGCCATGTCGGCCATCGAACAGCCGGCATTGAGGTCCGGGAGGATCACCTGTTGGTGGGGACCGGTGAGGATGTCGGCCGACTCCGCCATGAAGTGGACGCCGCAGAAGACGACGAACTCCGCCTCGGTCTGGTCGGCGGCGATGCGGGACAGCCCGAAGGAGTCACCCCGGGCGTCGGCCCACGCCATCACCTCGTCTCGTTGATAGTGGTGACCGAGAATGATCACCCGCCGCCCGAGCGCCGTTTTGGCCTGGTCGATCCACGTGGCGAGCTGACCGGGACCCGCCGTCGTATAGCGGTCGGGAAGTGCCGTCTGTAGCCGGAGCATTCTGGGTATGACCCCCTGTGGAGGCGCTCCGGTGTACGGCCGGCGGGGACAGCCTGGTCGCCCGTCCGCGGGGATGTCGGCCCCGAAGCGGTAGATGTCGCCGGAAACCAGGCCGGCGTACCTCCAGTGTAGGCCCTGGGGGCGCCGATGGTGCGGTGCGTCGGATCCGGGTCGGACACGGCACACTGGTGGCGTGGTGACACGACCCCTCCCCGGCTCGATTCCCGACGCCCCCGGCTCCTACCAGTTCCTCGACCGGGACGGGCGGGTGATCTACGTGGGGAAGGCCAAGTCCCTCCGGCAACGGCTGAACTCCTACTTCCAGGACCCGGGGGGATTGGCGCCCCGTACCGCCCAGATGGTCAGCCAGGCCGACCACGTCGAATGGATGGTGGTGGACTCCGAGTCCGAGGCCCTCCTCCTCGAGCACAACCTGATCAAGGAGTTCCAGCCCCGCTACAACGTCCGCCTGAAGGACGACAAGAGCTATCCCTGGCTGGCGCTCACCGTCAACGACGAGTGGCCCCGCCCCGCCGTGGTCCGGGGACGCAAGCGCAGTGGGGTCCGCTACTTCGGGCCCTACCCCAACGTGGGGGCCATCCGAGGCACCCTCGACCTGCTGTTGCGGTCGTTCCCCGTGCGCACCTGCTCGGACACCAAGTTCCGCCGGCACGAGCGGCTCGGGCGCCCCTGCCTGCTCTTCCATATCGAGCGGTGCTCGGGCCCGTGTGTCGGCCGGGTCACCCACGAGGAGTACGACCGGCTGGTGGACGACCTCGTGTCCTTCCTCAGCGGGGACACCGGGTCCCTCGAACGGGGGATCGAGTCGGCCATGCAGGAGGCGGCACAGGCGCTCGAGTTCGAGCGGGCCTCGGTGCTCCGAGACAAGCTCGAGGCCGTCCGGGCGGCCGACGCCGTCCGCCAGATGGAGTTGGCCAGCCGCCAGGACCTCGATGTCTTCGGCGTGTCCGGTGATGAACTGGAGGCGGCCGTCCAGGTCTTCCACGTCCGATCGGGCAAGGTGGTCGGTCGGCTCGCCCTGTTCGTCGACAAAGTGGAGGAGCTGACGCCGGGCCAGCTGATGGAACGGGTCCTGGTCGACGTGTACGCCGATCCGGCCTCGGGGGTTCCCCGCCAGGTGCTGGTGCCCACCATGCCCGAGGACACCGACGCCGTCGTGGCCTACCTCACCGAACGGAGGCCCGGGCCGGTTGCCCTGCGGGTCCCCCTCCGGGGGACCAAACGCGACCTCCTCCAGACGGTGGAGCAGAACGCCAAGGAGTCCTTCATCCGCCACCGCCTGCAGAGGACCTCGGACCACAACAGCCGGGCCCGGGCGCTCGAGTCGTTGCAGGCCGAGCTGGGACTGCCCGAGGCCCCCCTGCGCATCGAGTGCTACGACATGAGTCATCTCCAGGGCACCGACTACGTGGGATCCATGGTGGTGTTCGAGGACGGACTGCCCAAGAAGAGCGACTACCGGCACTTCCGGGTGGCCACCGTGGCCGGCAACGACGACTATGCGGCCATGGAGGAGGTCCTCACCCGACGGCTCACGTCCTTGTTGGCGGACGACCGCGCCGCGGCCCGTCCCCGGGCCGAGAACACAGATGCACCCGCCGAGCGGGACGGAGTCGACGCGGACGGGGAACCGCTGACCGCCTCCCCGGCCAAGCGTCGGTTCGCCTACCCGCCGCAGCTCCTCCTGCTCGACGGCGGCCTGGGTCAACTCAACGTGGGGGTGCGGGTCCTGGAACGGCTGGGGCTGACCGAACGCATCCCGATCGCCTCCCTGGCCAAGAGCTTCGAGGAGATCTACCGGCCCGGCCGCTCCGAGCCATACCGCCTGTCCCGGCAGTCCGAGGGGCTCTACCTCCTCCAGCGGCTCCGTGACGAGGCCCACCGGTTCGCCATCTCCTACCATCGCACGCTGCGCGGCAAACGTATGACCCTGGGCGCGCTGGACGGGATCGGCGGACTCGGGCCCAAGCGCCGGGAGCGTCTCATGGAGCAGTTCGGAGGCCTGGCGGAACTGCGAAAGGTATCGAAAGAGGAACTACTCGGCGTATCGTGGTTACCGGCCGAAGTGGGCGCATCGGTCTTCGAGCGACTGCACACGCCCATGGCCCCGAGTGGACCTGCCGACCGGTAGGCAGAGGTGGATCGATGAGTGAATACCTGGTGGTGACCGGCATGTCCGGAGCCGGCCGCTCGACGGCCGGGGCCACCCTCGAGGACCTGGGATGGTTCGTCATCGACAACATGCCGTCGGCTCTGATCTCCAAGGTCTCCGAACTGGTGGACGGCTCCGGCTCAGAATTGGAACGGGTGGCCTTCGTGGTCGGCCGTGGCGGGGGAGGCCTCGACGATGTGCTTCCGGCCGTCGACGCCCTGGAGGCGGCCCGCCACCGGGTCCGCATCCTGTTCCTGGACGCGGCCGATGATGTACTGGTCCGAAGGTTCGAGGGAACCCGCCGGCGCCATCCCCAGGCGGCACGCGGGGTGGTGGACTCCATCGTCGACGAGCGGCTGCGGCTCAGCTCCCTGCGGGACCGGGCCGACCTGGTCATCGACACCGGCGACCTGAACACGAACCAACTGCGCACCCGACTGATGGAGGTGTTCGGGGAGCACGAGCCGGGCAGCACCATGCAGACCTCCATCGTCTCCTTCGGCTTCAAACACGGCATTCCGAGGGATGTGGACCTGATGTTCGACTGCCGGTTCCTTCCCAACCCGTACTGGGACGAGGCCCTCCGCAGCCACAGCGGCCTCGAGCCCGAAGTGCGCAAGTTCGTCCTCGACCGGCCCGAGACGACCGACTTCCTGGCCAAACTGGACGATCTCCTGGTCATGCTCATCCCGGCCTACATCCGGGAGGGAAAGTCCTACCTCACCGTGGCCATGGGGTGCACCGGTGGTCGCCATCGCTCGGTAGTCCTGGCCGAGGAGCTGGCCCGTCGACTCGACGACCACGGCATGCCCACCACCGTGTTCCATCGGGATGTCGAGCGGTGAGCGAGCGATGGAGCGCCCCGGGGCCCGAGCAGCCCATCGTGGTGGCCGTCGGTGGAGGCCACGGATTGGCCGCCACCCTGCGGGCCGTGCGCACCTACACCGACCGGATCACCGCCATCGTGTCGGTGGCCGACGATGGTGGGTCGTCCGGTCGCCTACGGGAGCTCCTCCACATCATCCCGCCCGGTGACCTCCGCAAGTGCCTAGTGGCCCTGGCCGAGCCCGGGTCCCTCCTGGCCTCGGCCTTCGAATACCGGTTCGGCGAGGAGGAGCTGGCCGGCCACGCCCTGGGAAATCTCGTCCTGGCCGGCCTCATCGACGGGACCAATGACCCGGTGGCGGCGTTGGACGAGGCCTGCCGACTCCTCGGGGTGAAGGGCAGGATCCTCCCGGCGACCACCGATCCCGTGGTGTTGAAGGCCGACGCCGATGGCGGTCCCGTAGCCGGCCAGGTGGCCGTCATGGCCACGGACAACATCCGGCGAGTCTCCCTCGTGCCCGGCGACCCGCCGGCCCCGGTCCAGGTCGTCGAGGCCCTGGAGCAGGCCGATCAGATCATCCTGGGCCCGGGCTCCCTGTTCACCAGCGTGCTGGCCGCCATCGCCGTGCCCGAGGTCCGGGAGGGCATCAACCGCTCCCCAGCCACCAAGATCTACGTCTGCAATCTCCGTCCACAGGTCCCCGAGACCGAGGATTTCGACGTGGCCATGCACGTCGAAGCGCTGGTGGCGCACGGTGTGGACGTCGATGTGACCGTGTGCGACACCACGTCGCTGGCCCTGGGCAACCCACGGTTCCCGGTCGTGGACGTGCCCCTGGCCCGCACCAACGGGATGGCCCACGACTCCGCCAAACTGGCGTCGACCCTGGCTGATCTGCTCGGATGATTCCATGAGCCGCCGAGATCGCCTAGCGTGGTCGCCGGTCTCCGTTCGTTGGAGGGGCAGCAGCACCGGTTTCGGCGTGGCGTGGACACGCGTAGAAGAGTGAAGAGCGAGGCGCACTGGCAATGACCGTACGGATCGGCATCAACGGGTTCGGGCGTATCGGCCGGAACTATCTCCGTGCGGCCCGAAGTATGGGGGCCGATGTCGAGGTGGTGGCCATCAACGACCTCACCTCAGCGGACACGTTGGCCCACCTGCTGCGCTACGACTCGACCCATGGCCGGTTCGGCAGCGAGGTCACCGTGGCCGACTCGTCCATCGTGCTCGACTCCGGACCCATCGCCGTACTGGCCGAACGGGACCCCAAGGCCCTCCCGTGGGACAAGCTTGGCGTCGACGTGGTCGTGGAGTCGACTGGGCTCTTCACCACCCGGGACACGGCCGCCGCCCATCTCGAGGCCGGGGCCACACGGGTCATCGTCTCGGCCCCGGCCACCGACGTCGATGCCACGTTCGTGGTGGGGGTCAATGACACGGACTTCGACCCGGCCTCGGACTTCGTCGTCTCCAACGCCTCGTGCACCACCAACTGCTTCGTTCCCATGGTGAAGGTCCTGGACGACGCCTTCGGCGTCGAGAGCGGCATGATGACCACGGTCCACGCCTTCACCAACGACCAGAACCTCCTCGACCTGCCGCACAAGGACCTGCGCCGGGCCCGGGCGGCCGCCATCAACATCGTGCCGGCCTCGACCGGAGCGGCCCGGGCCACCGGCCTGGTACTGCAGTCGATGAAAGGCCGACTGGACGGCAGCGCGTTCCGGGTTCCGGTTCCTGACGGATCGATCACCGACTTCACTGCGGTGATACCCGGATCGGTGACCGTCGACGAGGTCAATGCGGCCTTCGCCGCCGCCGCTTCGGCGGGTCCCCTGTCCAAGGTCCTGGTGTACACCGAGGACCCCATCGTCTCGTCCGACATCGTCGGGAGCCCGGCCTC
This sequence comes from uncultured Acidimicrobiaceae bacterium, assembly GCA_963737625.1. Classification (GTDB taxonomy): domain Bacteria; phylum Actinomycetota; class Acidimicrobiia; order Acidimicrobiales; family RAAP-2; genus Bog-756. The sequence goes on along the minus strand of CAVTTK010000002.1, from coordinate 1,404,313 downwards.
GTGCACGTTCGACTCCCTGCTGACCATGGTGATGCCCTCGGCCTCGGGAATCACCCTGGTCAAGGTGGAGGGTTGGTATGACAACGAGTGGGGGTACGCCAACCGATTGGTGGACCTGTCACTGGTGGTCGGTGGTTCCGCCTCCTGACCGGAGCGGATGACATCGTGGACAGGCCGAGGGGAGACGGGGCGATGAGCAGCGACAGAGCGAACCCACTACTGGAGGGGCTGCCTCTCCTGGGCGACCTACCCGACATCGACGGAGCCAGTGTCCTGGTCCGTGTCGACTTCAACGTGCCCCTGCGGCAGTGCGCTGGGGAGCCCACCGTGGTGACCGACGACTTCCGCATCCGGGCCGCCCTGCCCACGCTGGAGTACCTCCTGGCCCAGGGAGCCTCCGTCACGGCCTGTACCCATCTCGGACGGCCTCAGGGCGCCCCCGACGCCCGTTACGACCTCGGCCCGGTCCGGGAGGAGCTGGCCCGCCTGGCCCCCAAGGTGGAACTGCTGGAGAACCTGCGATTCGACGCCGGCGAGGAGCAGAACGATCCCGGGTTCGTGGACAAGCTGATCAATGGCCATGACGCCTACGTCAACGACGCCTTCGGGGTCTCCCATCGCAGCCACGCCTCGGTGGTGGGACCGCCCTCCCGCCTGCCCAGTGCTGCCGGATTCCTCCTGCAACTCGAGATCGAGGCCCTGGGCAATCTGCTGGGTGCTCCCGCACAACCGTTCGTGGCCGTGGTCGGGGGAGCCAAGGTCGCCGACAAGCTGGGTGTTCTGAAGGCACTCCTCGACCGCGTCGACGTGCTCGTGGTGGGTGGCGGCATGGCCTTCACGTTCTTGGCGGCGGCCGGACACGACATCGGTGGTTCGATGATCGACGTGGACCGCATCGACGACTGTGCCGCCCTGCTGGCTTCGGGCAAGCGGATCCTGCTGCCCACGGACATCGTGGCCCTCGAGCCCGACGCCGACTTCGGGTGCGACTGTTCTGAGGGTGAGGTCCGCGTAGTGGGCAGCGACGTGCCGAGCGGGTGGCAGGGTCTGGACATCGGGCCAGCCACCGTCGAGGCCTACGCCGACGCCATCGGGACGGCGGCCACCGTGCTGTGGAACGGACCCATGGGCGTCTTCGAGGACAGCCGCTTCTGTGCCGGGACCGCCGGTGTGGCCCGTGCCGTCGCCGGGTGCGAGGGGTTCACCGTGGTCGGGGGAGGGGACAGCGCCGCCGCCGTCGACGAACTGGGACTGGACGGGCAGATCGACTTCATCTCCACGGGTGGCGGAGCGTCTCTCGAGCTCCTCGAGCACGGCGACCTTCCGGGATTGGCCGCCCTCCGAGCCGCGCCCAACGCACCCCGGACTCGCTCCTCGGTCAGGACGGTCCCGCCCGGTGGGTAGTGCTCGAACCGGTCGCCGCCCCCTGATCAGCGGCAACTGGAAGATGAACTTCGACCATCACGAGGCGCTCCACGCCGCACGTGACCTCGGCCTCCGCCTTCAACCGGCCGACGTCTCCCGACTCGACGTGTCCGTCCACCCGCCCTTCACCGATCTGCGCACCGTCCAGTCGGTGCTGGAGCCCGACGGCGTTCCCGTGGCCCTCGGTGCTCAGGACTGCGCCATCGAGGATGCCGGAGCCTTCACCGGTGAGGTCAGCCCCCTGATGCTGGCCAAACTGCATGTCGACTACGTCATCGTGGGACATTCGGAGCGTCGCCGGCTGTTCGGCGAGACCGATGAGGTGGTCCGGGCCAAGACGCGGGCCGTCATGCGGAACGCCATGACCCCCATCTGCTGCGTGGGGGAGTCCATCGACGAGCGGGAGGCCGGGGTCACCGAGGACATCCTGGCCGGTCAGGTCAAGGCGGCACTCGACGGGACGGCCCCCGAGGCCGTGGCCGGCATCGTGATCGCCTACGAACCGTTGTGGGCCATCGGCTCGGGCGTGGCCGCCACACCCGCCGATGCCCAACGGGCCTGCCAATGGATCCGCCAGACGGTGGCCCAGTGTGCCGATGCCGATGCCGCCCAGGCGGTCCGAATCCAGTACGGGGGATCGGTGAACGACGAGAACACCGAGGCCATCCTCCGGGAACCGGATATCGACGGAGCCCTGGTGGGTGGGGCCAGCCTCGATGTGGGGACGTTTCTGGGAATCATCCGGGCCGCGTCCCGCTCCCAGCAGTGAGTTTGGTAGCGTCTCCTTCGGTCACGAGGCAGAGGAGGACGATGGCGTGTTGACCGCAATCATGGTCGTACTGCAGATTCTGGCCTCCCTCGCGCTCATCTTTCTCATTCTCATGCACAGCGGCAAGGGTGGCGGGCTGTCCGACATGTTCGGGGGCTCCGTAGGCTCCGCGGCAGCCGGATCGACGGTGGTGGAGAAGAATCTCGATCGGATCACCGTCACCGTGGCTGTGATCTTCGCCTTCACGAACCTGATCCTCATCCTGCGCTTGCAGTGAGTTCAACCGGCGCCGGGGAGCCCGGACGCCGTCCCCGCGTGGCGTCGCTCTGGCGGAAGCATCGTGCCCGGTGGAGGCTTCCCCTGGTCATCATCTTCATCATCGGACTCGTGGCCGTTGTGGACCGGGTGGGTTCGGCGAGGATCAGCCAGGTCGATGCCCCGAGCACCACGCCCCTGGTGGCCGCCAAGGGCGGCTCGACCACGGTCGGGTTCGACCGCCCCTGGTCGGGCTTCAATCCGAACACGCCGGACGGCGCGGCATCGTCGACATCGACGCTGTTGTCCTCGGTGCTGCCCAGCGCCTATGTCATCAATCCGAAGTTGATCCCCGAGGTCAACACCGACCTCTTGATCAGCGTCGAGGCCATCTCTCCGTCGCCGCTGGTCATCCAGTACGTGATCAACCCCAAAGCCGTCTGGTCCGATGGCGTCCCCGTAAGTGCCGACGACTTCATCTACGCCTGGCATTCCCAGCGGGGCGACGGTGTCGATGTCAACGGTAGGCCTGACCAGGTCGCCTCGACGCTCGGCTACCGGGACGTGGAATCGATCACCCCGAGCAACCACGGCAAGACGGTAACCGTCAAGTTCTCCACCCCCTACACGGACTGGCGGGTCATGTTCGATCACATGGTTCCGGCACACATCGCCCAACAGGTCGGCTGGAACCACGGATTCGACACGTTCAATCCGGCCGTCGATCTGTCCGCTGGACCGATGAAGGTCCAGTCCGTCTCGCCGTCAGGAACTGCGGTGCTGGTGCGCAACCTACGCTGGTGGGGGACACCAGCGGTGGTGCACAAGGTCACGGTCACCGAGGTCGCTCACCCCTCCACCTGGGCCGCCATGTTGGCCAAGGGGAATGAGGCGGCCGCACAACCCGTGGACTTCAACCTCGACGCCCTGAACGCGGTGTCGTCCCTACCCAACAGCCAGAGCGCGATCAAGCCGTCCCTGCGTTTGCTGGCCCTCGACTTCAATGTGGCGTCACCACAGATGTCCCGGGTCACGGTCCGCCAAGCCATCGCCCACGCCATCGACCGCACCGACCTCCTCAACCGTACGTTCGGCTCCATCGAGCCCGACCTGGTGGTGAATCAGGATCATCTGGCCACTCCCTATCAGACCAGCTACAGCGCATCGTCCGCCGCCGGTGAGTACAGCGCGGGCGATCTCACCGCCACCGACCGCCTCCTCAGGTCGATCGGCTACCACCAGGACGCCACCGGGGCATACGTCGATGCTTCCGGCGCTCCACTCACCCTACGGATGGCCGTCGAGACCGGCGATCCGTGGATCCTGGGAGTGGCCACCGAGATCGTGGCAGAGCTCCGACAGGCGGGGATCGCCGTCGTAACCCAGCCGGTCACCGGGACTGCCGGGATGGTCTCCGCCGCGGCCGCCAACTCCTATGACATGGCCCTGATCACCCGCCTCACTAGTCCCTTCCTCACAACCACGGCGGCGTGGTACTCCGACGGCCAAGGTGTCGTGGGATCGGTTGGCACCGAGGACTGGAGCAACTTTGACGATCCGCAGGTCGATCAGCTGTTCGCTTCGGCCGCCCAGGACCTCAATCCCGTCACCGGGGGCACCGTCTATGCCCAGATCGATGACCAGCTGTGGGACCAGATGGTGGGGCTACCCCTCTTTGCCGAACCCGGCCTCGAAGCCAACGGGGTCCAGTTGGCCAATGTCACGTACAATCCGTCGGTCGACGGGATCCTGTGGAACGTGGCCCTGTGGACCACGCTGAAGCCGGGCCCGGCCGCTCGCCGGGCCTAATCCGCCGGTCGGATCCCATCCCAGCTGGTGTTCTGTCGGGACCATCCGGCGTCGCGCTACCATGCCTCTCGCCCCGGTAGCGATATCGGGCCACTTCGTCGGAGTGGCGGAATAGGCAGACGCGCTAGCTTGAGGGGCTAGTGCCCGCAAGGGCGTGGGGGTTCAAGTCCCCCCTCCGACACCACGCTATAACCTGGGAGTTCGTCCCCTAATTGCATTTGCGACTGGGACCCGAAATGCGAAATGTCACCGCAATTTCACCGCAATTCCGCGTAGGCACTTTTCGTGGTCCTCTGACCTGGGCCTGGACGTGCGAAATGTCACCGGATGTCACCGCACCCCTCGGTCTGGTCAGCCTGCTTGGCCGCCGCCCAGCAGTGATGTGATGCGGGCCCCAGCCTCTGCTCCCATCCCTGGCAGGACATGGGCTAGAGCGCCAACGTGATAGTGACGTCCTCGTGCCCGAGCATCTCCTGCACCACCTTCGCTGGCACCCCGTCGGCCAGTATCAGCGAGGCGACAGTGTGCCTGGTGTCATGCAGCCGGATGCGGCGAAGTCCTGCAGCGGCGGTCAGCCGAAGGAACGTGCGGCTGATCCGCTCGGGACGCCAGGGACGGCCCAGCCCGTCGACAAAGAGGTAGTCGGTGTCTTCCCAGGCCTCACCAGCAGGCAGCCGATCGGCTGACTGCCTGGCCCAGTGCGAGGTCAGCTCGGCCGCGAGCGCCTCGTCGAGCGGTATCGTGCGAATTCCTGCAGCAGTCTTGGGCGTGGAGGGGGTCGCTTTGCCCGCGATCACCACCCGAGTCTCGACCACCCGAAGCACCGCCCCTTCGAGATCGACGTTGGCCCACTTGAGCCCAGCCAGCTCGCCCCGGCGAAGTCGCGAGTGAGGAGGAGCCACCATGCTGCCCTGAGGTCATCCTCGGACACCGATGCCAGGAATGTCTTCGCTTCTGCGACGGTCCATGAGTTGGATGCCGCCTTCCTCGACCGTGCTGCCTTCGGGCGCTTGAAACCAGCCAGCGGGTCGCGAGCGATCAGATCCGTTTCGACTGCCCACCGGGTGGAGGCCTTCAGGCACTGGAGGGCCAGTTGATCGAGGCTGGAGGCCCCCGCGGCCCAGGCTGCTCCCGGCAGGGGAGCGAAGCGTCTCGACGAGCTGGGCTGCCCTGCTGGGCGTGAGCTGATCAACTCGAAGGCCGCCGACGTAACGGATGACCCATCCGTTCACTACGTTCCGATACATGCCGACGGTGCACGGCTTCAGGCCCTCGGAGGCCTTGGCCGCCAGCCAGTCGGTGAGGAGCTGCTCGACCGTCATCCTCCGATCGGGCCGACCCTTGCCCTGGTCGACCTGGGGCAGGATTCCATTCAGGTACTTCTGAGCGTCCCCCTGGGTACGGAAGCCTCCCTTCGTGTGCTGATGCCGCTGGCCGTTCCCGTCGGTGGTCGACCAATAGGCAGTGAATCCTTTCCCGCGTGGCCTGATGAAGCCCTTCATGAATCTCCTTCGTGTCGGTGTCCAGATCCTTCGCCAGTCCTTGCCCGCCTCTCGGAGGGCGGCAATCAGATGGGGCGCAGCACGTCACCATCCCCGCTGGCCACGGCTTGCTCGTGCGCCTCGATGACCTCCGACAGGAAGCAGAACGCCTCGGCGTGGTGGGCGAGCTGGGCCTTGGGGAGTCGGGCTACGCCGGGAGAGTGACTGGGGCACTAGCAAGGCCACAGTTGCGGGTCCATCTGCGATTGTCATAACCCAGCCGAAGCCCCGATCTGACCACACGGCCAAGAAGTGACTTTCGACCCTTTGCGCTCCAGTGACCAGGGACCACACTAGGGACGAAGGACTCCCTCTCCCTTGGAGCATCAGTGTCGCAATGACACGCCTGAGCAGGGATAGAAGGAGCGGCTTCCATGGTCCAAGCCCCAGACTACGAGATGCCCCCCGGCCCCGGCTACTGGAAAGCGTCGGATGGCAACTGGTATCCGCCGCAGGCTCCCTCTGGCCCCCAGGCTCCAGCATCCGTGATCTACGTGCAACCAGTGCCCAGCAATGGACAAGCCGTAGGTGCTCTTGTTTGCGGAATCGTAGGCGTCGTTGTGGGCCTTATCCCCCTCCTGGCTGTACCTGCGTTGGCCCTCGGAGTGGTGGCGGTGGTCTTAGGTGGGGTTGCGTGGCGAAAGGCGTTGCGTGGCGAGCCGAGAAAGGGCATGGCAATCACAGGGACGCTCCTCGGAGGCCTTGCGATCGTGCTGTCAATTGTCGGCTTCATCATCGTCAATAACGCCTTCAAGAACTTGTGAGAACCGATTGTCAGAAGGAATGACAATAAGAAAGCCACGGGACTCGAGTCACTGATGCAGAAGGCGGAAATATGAAGCGAACGTCCATCATCCTCCTGGCGGTTGCAGGTCTCACCCTTGTTGCTTGCTCGTCCCCGAAGGTCGGGGTCAACAATACGGCGACAACCGGGGCTGGGTCGCAGACGACCGGGCCCTCCAAGACCACGACGCCGACGGCACCAGCGACGGGGACAGTTTCTCCGCTTCTAACGGGAACGGCTCACCCGACGATCCCTGCACTCGTTCCGGGCAAGGTCGCGATCATCGAGACTGGGTCGGCGAGCGGGACCGTCGGAGCTACCGTTCCGGTCGTGGTCGGTAACGGGACCAATGGCACGATCTCGCACATCGAAGTGGCGGGCCCGCTGTGGACTCGACCGGCAAGGTCGTAGGTTCGGGCGACAGTCAAGGATTCGAGCCCGTCAATGTAGGTCCGGGACAGGTGGCGTTCGGGTTTGCCTACTTCTCAGGTTCGGTTCCGGTTGGGGCGACCTTCCAGTTCAAGGTGACCTACCAGGACGGAGCTAGCTCGACACATCTCAATGTCCAGGTGACCCAAGCCAACGCTGGTACGGACCCCAACCTTCCATCAGTGGTCGGCGCTGTGACGAACTCCGGAAAGGTTACGGTCAAGGTCCCCATTGAAGCCAATGTTTACTGCTTCGACGCAACGGAGCATTTGTGACGGCTGAGAGCGGTTCACGGACGGAAATGCAGACCTCACACCTGGTGCCGTGGCCAGCTACTCAGTCAATCTCGGCGACACGCCATGTCCTACGTTCCTGGTGGGATCCTCCGCCTACACCTTCTGACCCCCTACGGAGAGGTGAAATGCTGGCGTAGCGCCCGTCACCGAAGTGCTGCTCTGGCGGGGGAGTGACTGGCACTAGCCCTTACGGCAAGTGTCATGGCACGAAAGCTGTTACCAAATGTCACCGTAATGTCATCGCAACTTCAGCGACCCCCCCAAACAGCAATCGGGTGGCGTCCCCTCACGTGGTGGGCTTTGAGGTGAGCCGGGGCATCCACCAGTAGGTGGGGCCATCGGCGTGATCCTCGGTGTGTTCCTAGCCGAACCCACCAAAGGAGACACCACCGATGGCCCTGGATCAGTCTGTCCTGTCCGAACTACTCGATGCCTTCCGAACCGGTGAGGGCCTCGACCTCATCAACGAAGCAGCCGCCCTGGTCTGCCAGGAGCTGATCGAGGTCGAGCTCACCGCCCAGATCGGGGCGGACCGCTATGAGCGCACCGAGTCCCGGAGCAACGAGCGCAACGGGCACCGGGCCCGGGTGCTCTCGACCAAGGCCGGCGACGTGGAGCTGGCCATCCCCAAGCTCCGGAAGGGCAGCTTCTTCCCCTCGATCCTGGAGCCCCGCCGGCGGATCGACCAGGCCCTCTATGCCGTGGTCATGGAGGCCTATGTGCACGGGGTCTCCACCCGGGCCGTCGACGAGCTGGTGGCGGCCCTCGGGGTGAGCTCGGGCATCAGCCGGTCCGAGGTGTCCCGGATCTGTGCCGAGTTGGACGAGGTGGTCGACTCGCTTCCGGGAGCGGAGGCTCGACCACGTGGCCTTCCCCTACGTGTATCTGGACGCCACCTACCTCCACGTCCGAGAGCACCACCAGGTGACCTCCAAGGCGGTGGTCATCGCCACCGGGGTGTCGGCCACCGGGCACCGGGAGATCCTGGGCATCGACGTCGGCGACTCGGAGAACGAGGTCTTCTGGCGGGAGTTCCTGCGGAGGCTCCGGGCCCGGGGCCTCGACGGTGTGCAGCTGGTCATCTCCGACCAGCACGCCGGCCTGGTGGCGGCCATCAAGCGGTGCTTCCAGGGGGCCTCCCACCAGCGCTGTCGGGTCCACTTCGCCCGGAACCTGCTGGCCATGATCCCCAAGGGCCACCAGCCCATGGTGTCGGCCGCCTTCAAGACCGTCTTCGCCCAGGTGTCCGGGGCCGACATGCACGCCCAGTGGGACCAGGTGGTCACCACCCTGGAGGACCGGTTCGACAAGGGCGCCGCCCTCATGGTCGGAGCCAAGGAGGAGGTCCTCGCCTTCACCGCCTTCCCGACCGAGCACTGGCGTCAGATCTGGTCGACCAACCCGCTCGAGCGGCTCAACAAGGAGCTGAAGCGGCGGTGCCGGGTCGTCGGCATCTTCCCCAACGAGGCCTCGGTCATCCGACTCGGTGGAGCGGTCCTCCTCGACGTCCACGACGAGTGGGTGTCGGCCGAGCGGAGGTACTTCTCCGAAGCCTCTATGGCCAAGCTCTACCGCGTCGTGGATAATGACGATGCGCCAGTCAAAGAGCTCACGCCCTCTGACTGATCGCCGCCGAGGATTGCATGCTCAATCCCCACCACTCGGCGGGACGCGACCCGAATCACTAACGGCAATCGGTTCGTCACTCGAGCCGACACCGGACGAAATGCTACCTCCCGTTCATGCCGACCAGGCAAGATTTTCCTGAAGGGATTGGGTCTATTGCCCCAAGCGTGGGGGTTCAAGTCCCCCCTCCGACACCCCCGGTGTTGTACACGCGAGACGGGCCTCTGCCACCACTAGGCGGTCGCCCGGCTCGTAGGTGATCCTGACGCCGAGCTGGGCATAGACCTTGGCCTTCATGGCCGGGTCCGCGTCGGCCAGGACCTGCGGTATGTCCTTGAGACCCTCCAAGAGCTGGCGTACCTCCTCAGCCGTCATCTTGCCGCCCGCGCGAGACTGGGCCAGCTCCCGCTCCGCCGCGAGCTGCGCTCCCTTGACCTCCGCTATCCATCCAGCCACCACGACCGGATCGGCGCCGCCGTCGAGGGCGGCGCGGTACTTCGTCAGGCGGTCCTCGCAGTCGGCTAGCTTGCGTTGCGCTGCCTCGTGACGGCGTGCCGCTCCCTCGTCAGGGTCACCGGCAGCGGCAAGCTGCTTACACGTGAGGTCGAGGTTCGCGGGTTCGAAAAGGTTCCCTAGCCATTCGTCCAGCCTCAGCGCGATGACCGACTCCCGGACGTACACCGACCGGGGGTGGTCCATCACCCTTCACTGCGCCGTAGTTCGCCGGGAAGGTGCATCGGTAGTGGAGCGTCTCGTGGTTCCATTTGTCGCTGAGCAGCAGCGAAAACCTCGGGGGTGACGATTGGCTCGACCTGAAACCCTGACTGGAACCGATGGCAGCAGCCGCAGTTTCCCCCAGCCTCCAGCCGCGATCACCGTCAAACAGCCACTACCGCGGTGTACTGGGTGCGTGTCGGATGTCCGAGTGGTCCTGCAGGTAGGGAGTACACGGTGACCGCGCCACCCTCGACCTCTCGCAGGGCTTGACGGCTCAAAAGCACGTCCCCAGGAATTGCGATGAGATAGCGCCGCAGAGTGACCAGGAAGGCGGATCCCATGAAATCCCTCGCTCGTGTCTTGTTTGCCTTGCCCATTGGGCTGGCCCTGTTCGGCGCAGTATCAATAGCGACGGCGGCCGGTGCCTCGGATGCCCCGCATACTGTCCCCCGAATTGCGCTCCCGATGGAGGCGACCTGAGGTCGACATCCGATGCCTCCGTGCAGCCTGGCGTCATCGTCCCCGACTACAGCGGGTTTCCCTACTTCCCCGTCACCTATACGGCCAACTCGCTCGACTCTGCGGGCAATCTCGAACTGATCGGAGCCACGTCGACCATCGGAACCCAGGACCACCTAGTGGCGGCGTGGCAAAACAGTACGAACTGCTTCGGCTCCTCCATCTCGCGGAACGCCTGGGTCGAGGATTCGAGTGGTGCCGTAATCGGTGAGAGCGACTTCAGCGGTCCACCCGCCCAGAACTTCGGTGATATGGCCGGAAAACATCTGAACCAGCCGATGGTCGGCATGAGCCCCACCGCGGACGCCAACGGGTACTGGTTCGTTGCTTCTGATGGTGGCATCTTCACCTTTGGGGACGCAGGTTTCCTGGGGTCCATGGGTTGGTCGCATCTAAACAAGCCCATCGTGGGCATGGCTGTCACACCAGACGGCGGCGGGTACTGGATGGTGGCCACCGATGGCGGGATCTTCACCTTCGGTGACGCTCAGTTCTACGGGTCGATGGGCGGCTCGCATCTCAATCAACCGATCGAAGCCATGACTCCAACTCCAGACGGAAGGGTCTATTGGCTCGTTGCGTCGGATGGCGGGATCTTCACCTTCGGTGACGCCACGTTCCACGGTTCAACCGGTGGTCGGACTCTCTCGGCACCGATCTCGGGCATGATTCGGAACGGAAGCGGCTATACCCTGATCGGCCAGGACGGCCAGGAGTAGCGATTCCCCTGAACAGCCGTGCCAGATCTGGAAACCAAGGGGACGAAATATTCACCCCAGAGGGCTACCGTCGACACCGTGAAGGAACGGCGGAATCACTACGTAGGAACCGTCGAGGTTTGGGTTAACGGGACCAAAAGGTTAGAGACCTCTGCGCGGCTCGTGGGCTACGTCAAGGTGTCGGTGATCCGGCCTCTCGGCGAGCCTGATGAGCCCTTCGAAGGCCCGGCCTCATGGGACGGCCATATCGAGATCTCAGAGGCTGACGCTCAGGCCCTAATGGCCGAACTGCTTGAACTCAGGTTCCCTGACTGTCGAGTGGGTAAAGGGCGACTCGATGGGACAGGCGGCCGTGTCGAGGGCTTTGACGTTCCGCCATTCGACTAGCCCGAAATAGCGGTTGCCGTTCCATTGTCTGTTGGTAATGATCAAACCATGGAGGTCAGTGATCGAGAGCCGGAATCCATTGACGAACGACTCGGATCTCCCGGATTGGCCCTCGAAGCAGGTTGGATTGTGGTCGATGGGGGCGAGCGTAGGTCTGAGGAGTGACGGTCGGCTCGCGTCCCCATAGATCGACACGCCACCTGGACGGATCACTAGGATCCGCTTCATGAGTTGTCCTCAGTGCGGCGGAAATGTACGAGCGGAACTCGCACCCGGCCTCTTTAGTTGCCAATCTACCGTGGTTTGGCATGGTCCTGAATCCGTCCCTGGAGGGTCTGCAGTCGTTCCGCATCAGAGAGTTTGCGGGCATCAATATCAAGAAGGCGGCGGTTCCCGAAGCGATGCCGTGTGCAGTTGTGGGACATTTGCAATCGGACTCTGCAGTGAATGCGGGATCGCCGTCTGTGGCTACCACAGCTCGCTGCTCGGTAACCACAGATTGTGCGGAACTCATGTGGCAGCTGCGAACGGCGCTCAGCGGAAGGCTGAACAAGAAGCAGCAGAGGCTTCGAGGGTCCTCCACGCTAAACAGATGCAAGCCGAGAAGTTGGCCAGGACGGCGGCGAAAGAGACCGTCACGAGATTCAGAGAACAGATGGTTCGGGCTCGTTGTCCGGATTCGATAGCTGTCGTGAACAGGATCCCCCACAAGGGGACACATCGCTATAAGGCCTCAAAGGGATGGGTGTTGGGGCAACTTCACTTCGATGCTGTTGAACAACAGCGCTACACTCTGCCGGCGAAGTCGAGGGATCTTGTACTCACGATGCAGGGCGAGTGGCTCCTGCTCTTCCCGGGTTCCCGCCGGCACAGGAAGGCGGTAGGAGAGTTGGCGAACGGTGTGGACGAAATGGGCGTCAGCACGTATACGGCAAGGAATCGCCTCTCGTGGGCAGACCTTTCACGATCTGCCCGCGCGATCGCAGAAAAGCAGGGCATCGATATCGGCTGATCGGGGATCGTGCGGTGGGTCAGATGGACTCGGGAGTCCCTAGCTACTGGAGGGTTCCGGTAGCGGTCTAGCCTTCCCCTACCTTCCCCTAAGCCACCCACTCCGTCAGCCAAACCGGTGTGCTTATGTTTGGATGCGCCCCTCCGACACCAGGATTTACCAGGGAACATTTCGTCGCTTGGTCATCGGTGTTCGGTGTGACTCAGGCGCTTGTCAACATTTTGCCAACATGACTTCTGAGCATCGACGGAGAACGCTCATGAGATTCCCGAAGTCATTGGTGCCCGCTGCCCTCCGGAGGATCGATCTCCATTCTGGGAGTCCGACAGCACACGGTCGTCTCAGATCGACGCGAGGGCGTGCCGATGGACTGAGACAGGCTCGAAGTTCGGCACACTTGCCCCGCATATGGCGCAGACGTAGGTCAACTCACCGAGGATCGGGTCGTTGACTACGTCGGGGAAGGTCGCTGATCCAGGGCAGGTGGGCGAATCGTGCTGAGTGGCCATAACTGGCCTCGTTCCTCCGACGAGCCAGGTCTACACCCGTTTCAGCACCCCACTCGCCGGCGGGCATCGGTGAAGGCACTACCTGCGTCCAGAACGGCTGCTTTGGCGGACTTCCTGGGCGATCCCGTGCGGCGAACCAGTGATTCGCTGGACTGAGTCGAGGTCGGCCCGATGAACGTCGCAGGATTCAACCGTGGCCCCAAACGGTACGTCGGGGATGGTGGGTATCTGAGGGCCGGTTGGCCGAAGGGTCGCATGTCAGTCGTGTTGCTGTTTGACAACTCCCATTGTCATTGTCTCTGTCCAGGCGTAGGTTGACGCCAGTCCCCTTTCCGGCGGTGGGCGGGTAGTCCTTGTTCAGGCTGCTGGCAAGTTCTTGGTGTCTCGACCTCAGTGGCGACCCTTCACGGGTTGGAGGCACGATGAGGAGAGTTACTCGCCACTGCGCAAACCAAGCACAGAGATGAATCGCCCGTATTGCAGGCTGGATGTTTGTGATTACCTTCGTAACTTCGATTCCTGCATTGCTTCTGTACCAACCGCTCCTGAAGCACATCAGCTATGTCTTCGGTTCCGGGGGTCTCCGTGCAGGTGGTATCGCCTTGGGTGCGACCCTTGAGGTCTTCCTTGCGATTTCCGGCATCGCCACCGCTGTAGTGCTGTATCCGATCATCAAGCGCCAGAGCCAAAGCATCAGTCTCGGGTATGTAGCGAGCCGAACGCTCGAATCCACGGTCATCGTCATCGGCATTGTGAGCGTCATGTCTGTCGTAACCCTCCGGCACGACGTAGGGGGAGTGAATGCGTCGAATCCCGCCGCACTTGCCTTGGTCGAGCGATCCCTTGTCGCCATTCACGATTGGACGTTTCTGCTCGGACCTGGCTTCTGTGCAGGATTCGGAAACGGGATCTTGCTCGGTTACCTTATGTACAAGTCCGGCCTCGTGCCTCGGGGCATGGCGATGCTGGGGATCATCGGTGGCCCTCTGATCTTCGCTTCGGGGATCGCCATTCTTTTTGGCGTATTCAAGAACGGCTCCCCGGCAGCATCCGCACTCGCACTCCCCGAAATCGCGTGGGAAGCGTCGCTTGGCATCTATCTCATTGTCAAGGGATTCAAGCCTTCGCCGATTCTCGCCTCCGGATCAGATAGGACTGGTGACGTGACGCCGCCGGTAGTTGCCCTGTCCCCATCCTGAATCGGTACTTGCGGTCCGCCCTGGGTATCTCACTATTCGTGCACAATTCTAAACTCAGTAACCCCATGGCAACTGTGAACGGATTGGCGGCGAACCAGTGATTCGCTGGACTGACTCCAGGTCGGCCCGGTGGCATTCGGGAGCTAGGGGCAGAGCTGGACATGGCCGGCACCGGCCCGGGAGTCTGCGAGGGTGCTACCGTCACGGAATTCGGCGGAGACGAAGCGCATACCGGAGGCTCGGATGGCGGTTACCCATGAGGAAGTTCAGGATCTCATCACCCAGATAGATCAAGGGCGATCAAATTGGATCGATGGCAGGTCCGAGGCGCTGGCCGGTGTTGGGCAAGCTCCTGACATGACACTCTTCGGTCCCCTTGGTGGACCTGGTCCTGCAATTGGCGCAATGACCCCCGAAGAGTTCGCCGCAGCGCAGGCAGCGTTCTCGTCAAGCAAGTTTCATGGCGGAGAAGGCCATTGCGAGGTCCTAAAGTCCATCGTTGAGGGCGATCTGGTTGTTCTCATCATGGTCGAACGGAACACAGTCAAGTTCGACGGAACCGATTCTCCTCAGCCATGGATCCTTCGGACAACGCAAGTGTTCCAAAAGGATGGTGACAGGTGGATTCGACTCCACCGACACGCAGATCCATTGATCCTCGTTCGCTCCTTTGAAGACACAGCAGCGCTCCTCAGTGGGGCGTGACCACCAAACGGCCAATCCGCTGGACTGAGTCCAGGTCGGCTCTGAGGCCATCGCAAGCCTTCGCCGTGTGCCAACGCATGGCAAACCTCGTTCCGACGGAGTTTCAGCCGGGCGAGTCGGAGATGGGGGCCCGAGCGGCCTGGTGCTTCCCTTGACCAAGACCCATGAGCAGGACAACAAAGACCGGCAAGACGAGCGTGGCCAGCACGGTCCCGGCAACGGCAAGGGCGACCAGGGCGATCAGCACACGGCAAGGATACCCAACGATGCCTGGCTCAAGCCCGCACGTTGTCTCTACGCCGACGTTTCACGGACTCCAGGGCAGTTCCGCCCGGAGTCGCGTGGACCCGATCCACTGGACTGTGTCCAGGTCGGCCCGGTGACCATCGCAGGCTTCCACCGTGTGCCACTTGCCGGCCCCGTCAGGCGTGTTCGACGCTCAAGAGTGGCTCCACGATGCACCAGCTCGATCAGCAGTTCCAACAGACCCTCGGATTCGGCATGCAGGAGTCCGATGCGGTGATCGTCTCGGTGGATGCCGTTGACGACCTGTGCCGCGGTTCAAAGGGGAGATCGCAGGCTGAATCGTCCCCAACGCATTGGACCTACGTCTAGAACGGCTGCTGGCGGGCCTCTTGGGCGATCCTGTGCGGAGGGACAGTGATTCGCTGGACTGAGATGAAGATGAATTTGGGGATCGGATAAACGTTACGTAAATGTGGGACGGATGGGTGGCAGGCCGCTCGGAAATACCTCGGACTATCGCTTAGGGTTCGATCGTCATGGAAGATCCCCCGAGAAAACTCGTCTGCAGAATCTTCGGTCACGAGTGGTTCGCTCTCAGTTACCCGCCGTGTCGTAGAGAACTCTGCGAGCGCTGCTCCGCAGTTAGGGAAGACGCTCCAGACCAAGTTTCGGAACCGGTGCATTCTTTATAAGGCACAGCGGGAGTAAGTCCGTGCGGCCTAGGTTCAGGGCTGGCGCTACCCCCTGCCCGGCGTCAGGCCAGCTGAGGAATCCCCTTATAACCACCACTGACCCGACGACCCCTTCCGGTCTACACCCGTTTCGGCACCCCACTCGACGGTGGGTATCGGTGAATCCGGTACCTACGTCCAGAACGGACGATTTCTGGTCTCCTGGTCGATCCTGAGTGGAGTGGCGATCCGCTGGAGTGAAGTCCAGGTCGGCTCGGTGGCCATCGCACGCTTCGACCGTGTGCCACCTGGCGGCCCCGTCCTCGAACCGACCTCTCCACTCCGTGATGTTCGGCAGTGCTGAGCATGCCCTGGGCCGTCCTCGGCCTGGACGAGTCGGAAACACTGGTGCGAGAGGCATGCAAACGACTCGGCGTAATGGGCTATCTGCGCCAGGTTGCCACGGGGCGTGACGACCGGGCGGATTGACGCTGTGGCACATCAGGGCGAACAGCGTCGCATTGCTATAGTCCGGCCAACGTGAGGTCAGAAAGATGAAACGCGAGGCCAAGCCGGGGAAACGGGCGAAACTCGGTGAGGCACTTTCACCCCGCCTCAACAGCCTGAACTTCATTCGTCTGGTCCTGGCGGTAGCAGTGATCGTTGGCCACTCCACGCTGTTTGGGGAATGGGGCTACCTGTCCGGCATAAATGGTACGGACCTCGGTGGGATGGCCGTCTATGGGTTCTTTGGAATCAGCGGCTACCTCATAGCCGGCAGCGCTCTGCGCAACGGGACGGGCCGGTACCTGTGGCAGCGGTTTCTGCGGATTTTTCCGGCGTTCTGGGCCTGTCTGATTGTGACGGCGTTTGGCTTTGGCGTACTTGCGTGGCTGACAACACAGCATCCCTGCCATCCACTGTCCTGCTACTTTCACGCCCCACTCGGCCCCTGGGGCTATGTGTACAAGAACCTACTTCTGCAGATCCACCAGCGTTCCATCGCCGGTCTTCCTAGGGGCAGATATGACTTTTTGGAATGGGGGAACTGGAACGGATCACTTTGGACACTGTTCTACGAGTTCCTCTGCTATCTCATCCTGGGAGCCCTCGCCGCGGTTGGACTGCTGCGCAGGCGCGTCGTAGTACTCGGAATCACCGCCGCGCTGCTGTGTGCGATCGCCGTGATAACGGTTTCGCCATCGTTGGCGATCCATTTCAGCATTTACCAGAACTTTTGGATGATGAACCTCATGAGGCTCGGTTCCATCTTCTTGGTCGGATCGCTGCTGTATCTCTATCGGGAGACAGTCCCCGACTCAGGTTGGCTCGCCCTCGTCACCGCAGTGCTATTCGTCGGGACGTTGTGGTTGCCTGCAGGAAGTCGTCCAGCCTTCTACTTCTTCACCAACGCGTCGTCGTTCGCTCCAGCAATCGCCTACCCGCTCCTTTGGCTTGGAGCACATCTTCCGTTCCAAAGGATTGGTGCGCGCAATGACTACTCCTACGGCATCTATGTGTATGCCTGGCCAGTGCAACAACTCCTGGCAATGTGGGGAGTGGTCAGTTGGGGTTGGTTCGGCTACACCACGATGTCGATCGCCCTTACTGTGCCGCTTGCCGTTGGCAGCTGGTGGGCCATCGAGAAACACGCGCTCGCGTTGAAGAAGGTGGTGCTTCTACCCAGACGGAAGCTTGTTAGTGCACCATCAGTGCTGTTGAGTGAAGGCGACGTGGCGATTGAGATGCCCACTGCCGTCCCGGGACCAGCGCCTGAACAAGGAGAGGGTCCGCTTCCTTCTCCTTTAGATTGAGGGAACGCCTGACCGAATCCCCTGTCCCTCGAGGTAGGGGTCCCGCCTACATCTTCCTCCGAACGTCACGCAGTCGTCAGCTCTCAGCCGTAGGGTTTCCCCTGCCGGGCCCGTTGAGCGAGGGTCCCGCCACCCAACCTCCGGGCCCGGCCTCTTTCCTCCTGCACCTGACCCCGCGCCGGCCATTTTCTGGGTAGGCGGGCGATCACCGTGAGCTCCGTTTCTCGGACTAGACAGCCTCCCATTCCGTCACTCATACCGGTCCGTGAGCAGAAGGTTGCTTACGCACCAAGCAACACCCTTTCGGCCAACGTCCGGTCAGCGGACGTGCAGTCAAGGTGCCCCGTGCACGTTCCGGTCCGTGTAGGCGGGCAGCCCCGAGGTTCCCGCAAGAGTTCGTCTGTCGGCACAAAGCCCAGTTCAATTTTGACCTCCCCGGTGCGTTCCACGTCGAGCTTGCAGATCCACAGTTCGCGATCACCGTCTTCTGTGCCGCCGCCAGCCGTTCCGGCCCTCCCGGTCTCGCATTAATCGTCCCAGGCTCGGACCCCGATGATGGCAGCCACTTCCATGACTCGATTCCCCATGATCGTGGGGTATCGGTCGCCGCAGAAGGGTACTTTTGGCCTGTGAGGCTGAAGCAGAGAGTCGACGTGTCGTTGAGTGCCGTTCGAAGATACGGTCGCTTCGTTGTTAACGGCAACGCCAACCTTGGACGCTGCCTTGTATGTGATCACCCCACCCTGTTCGTGGTTACCGGTCCTTGGTTAGCCAACGACTACTTGTGCATTCGGTGCGGATCGATGCCGAGGTGGCGGGCCATGATGTTCGTCCTCGATAGACGGTTCCCGAGGTGGCGTGATCTCCAAATGCACGAATGTGGAGCGGGCGGATTGACAACGGCGAAGTTCAGGCGAGAATCGTCCGGTGGTTATTCCGGCTCTCGCTATCTCGTTCACGAAATACCACGTGGTGAGAGCATCGGGAATGACATGTCATGCCAGGACATCGAGCGACTGACCTTTCCCGATGCCTCATTCGACCTGTTCATCACCCAAGATGTGCTCGAACACGTTCTGCGACCCGATCGGGCGATGGCAGAGATCGCCCGTGTGCTCCGGCCTGGAGGTGCCCATGTGTACACGGTGCCCATTGTCCACGGTCGCAGAACGTTGGTGCGAGCGGTCCCATCCGAATCGGGAATCGAGTATCTCCTGCCCCCCGAGTACCACGGTGGACTGAGGGATCTGGAACGATCGCTCGTCGTCCGCGAGTGGGGCGACGACTTCGGACACTTCGTTTCCATGAACGGCGGCCTCTCGACAGAGTTCGTTCGATTGGAGGACCGCAGGCTCGGACTCGATGGCAGTCCAGGCCATCCCCTCGAGGTCTTGATCTCTCGGAAAGAGAGCTAAGGCCGGTGGCAGGCCAGACTGAACGGGTGTCGGTTCGGGGCTTCGCTGATCTGAGTGCCAATAGCCCCTGACTCCTACCCGGACAAACCAACGGTGTAACCGTGGTGTCAGCCTGTCACATTCAAGGAGAAGGTCTGAGATGCCGTTCCTGCAGTGTTCTTGGCGGTGACAGCGAACGTGTACGTCCCCGCGAAAGTCGCGGTCCCCTTATGAGATTTCCGCCATGGACATGCTGAAGGAATAGATCTATCATGAGTAGCACCATGCTGACCATCCGAGTGGACCGGACCGAGTCCGTTCCGCTGCACAACCAAGTCGCCGCCGAGATCCGCCGAGCGATCGCCGAGGGGGAGGCTGGCCCAGGTGAGCGGTTGCCGCTGGCCAAAGATCTGGCAGCGGTCATGGATGTGAACAAGAACACCGTACTGCGTGCCCTCCACATCCTGCGCGACGAGGGACTCCTCGACTTTCAACGGGGACGAGGCATCACGGTGGCCGGCTCAGCCGAGCGAGGTGCGGTCGTGCACAGGATCCGAGATCTCATCGACTACTGCCGCGACCAGGGCTACCGCCGAGACGAAGTCATTCAGATTATCGAGGGACTCCCGTGAGACCCGGGACCGCGCCAGCCAGGACCATCGCATGACGTTGGTGCTGGAAGAGCCCACCGCAGCGGGTGGCCAGCAGGCACAGCTCCTGTTCAAGGAGGCTCGCCGACGGAGGCGGCGCCGCCGAACCGTGTGGATCACCATCGGTGCGGCCACCGTTGCGGCTCTGGTCAGCGTAGGACTCACGTTCCACCTCTTTTCGAGCTCCGTCACTCGATCTGTTGCGATCAACTCGCAGCCTGCATGGCCCCTCCACCTCCACACCGGGGCGACGCTGGTCTATGCCTTCGATGATCTTCGGGTCTTTGACGCCGACACCGGGACCAGCACCGCGCGATCCCTGCCCGCGCCCTACGGCGGTAGTCGCGATTTGGCCATGGTCACGGTCGGCGGCTCCCTGATACTGAACCGGGGCAATACCGCGTGGCTCTATCCCGTTGGGTTCAATAGTGTGCCCACCGACCTGGGTCCATCGGAGGGAGTGCTCAGAGGTCCGAACAGGGACGAAGCGTGGATCTGGTCACAGCCCTGCATACCGGTCATCGGATGCTCGAACTACAACGCGCCCCAGATGGGAAACGTTCATTTGGTCGACAGGGAAGGAAAGCAGCTAGGGGCCGCAACGGCCTTGCCGGGGGGAGCGGGGTGGTATCCGACGGGTGATGCTGGCAACGCCGGCATTGTGCTTTCTCAACTTCCTCCCTACGGCGACGTCGCTCCGTACGCCAATGTCGAGGAAGTCTGGAATCCTTTGACCAACCGGGTCCTCCACACATTCAACAATGCAGCCGTGATCGGTGCCGGCGGCAACCTGGTCGTCTGGGAGTCGACTGAGCGCTGTGTCACCGGATGTTTCGTCCATGTCTTCAATGTCCTTACCGGGTCTGATCGAGCCGTGCGACTTCCTCCCGGTGTCACCACGACCGGAGACGCGGCGATCTCTCCGGATGGCTCCACCGTGGCCCTGACAGGGGCCCTCGGGCGTACATCTCTCATCCCCTATCCCCAAGCGGTCTTCGTGATCGATCCCCACGCTCGAGTTGCCCGAGCTCTGGCCGGCTCCGAGCAGAAGACCCATCCCAACCTTGGCCCGATGGCCCTCACGTGGTCGACTGCCGGTTGGTTGTTTTCGTCGACCGTTGGTGCAACGACCGTCCATGCTTGGCGCGCTGGCGAGAGTCGGGCCCGGGTGCTTCCGGCGCTGAGGCTTCCCAAGGTCACGACCCTTGTCAACGAGGACCCCTCGCTGATCGCCTTGTGAGGCCGAGGGGAATGATCGCCGGCTCCAACGCGATCGGGATGCGGACGGCCCCCTGAAGTCCCGGTGTCCGAGGCGCCGGTACTGATCCTCAGGCGCACGGGCCTGCGCGGTCGCCGGTCCTTCTCTGTTCGGTTCCAGTCAGCTGAGGCGAACTGGCAGTGCGTCCATGAAGAGCATGATGGGATTGAGGATGCCCAGCGGCGTGTAAGACGGAGTTCCCGCCATTTCGATGTGCGTCGCCCGCTCGAACAGCACTTCCAGCAGGATGGTGAGTTCGCGCCGGGCCAGGCTGGCCCCCAGGCAGAAGTGCACACCGCCTCCGCCGAATGCGACATGCGGGTTGGGGCTCCGGCCGGTGTTGAAGCAGAAAGGATCGTCGAAGACGTCCCCGTCACGGTTGGCCGACGGATACCACATCGTGATCCGTTGACCCTGGCCGATGGGCACGCCCCTGATCTCGGTGTCCCGTGTGGCCCGTCGGGCAAAGCACACGACCGGGGACGACCATCGGAGGATCTCCTCCACGGCCAGAGGAATGGCTCCGGGCTCCTGGCGAAGTCGTTCGAGCTGGTCGGGGTGCTCGAGGAGCGCAACGAGTCCCTGTGACACGGCGTTGCGGGTGGTCTCGCTGCCCGCCACAATGAGCAGCAGAAAGAAGAGATCCAACTCGGTCTGACTGAGGGCAGTGCGGCCTCCATCATCGGTCTCGACTTCCGCCATCGACAGGATCGTCCAGACGTCGTCCTCGGGGTTGGCCCGCTTCTTCTGCCCCAAGCTCTGGGCGTACTCGAACATCTCGATCTGGAGACCCAGCTGGTCGTCGGGCGACAGGCCGCTGCCAGGGGCTCCGGCCCGAAGAAAGTCGCTCGTCAGGGAGAAGAGCCACTCCCTGTCCTCTGCGGGGATGCCCACCATGTCGGCGATCATGTTCATCGGTAGCGGGTAGGCGATCTCCGAGACAAAGTCGCACGCTCCCTGCAGCAGGGCTCCGTCGACGATTCTCTCGGCCCACCCGCGGATCTGGTGCTCGAGCTGCTCAATCATCCGAGGAGTGAAGCCAGCACTGATGAGCCGGCGCTGACGACTGTGGTCTCGGCCTCCCATGCTCACCAGCATCGTCCCGGCAATCGCTGGTTGGTGGCTGAGTTGTGGACCGTCGAAGGCACTGAACAGGTCGGGATTTCGGCTCACCGCCTGGATGTCCTCGTGCTTCGACAGCACCCAGAACCCCTCGTCGTGGGCTCCCGGGAAGCCCTCGGGGAAGGCATGCCAACTCACCGGTTCGTGATGCCGCAGGGCAGTGAAGACCTGGTGGGGGAACCCGTGGACGAACAGGGCGGAGTCGGTGAGCTCGGCGTCGAGGTGACTGCGGTCGAAGGCGGTGTCGGTCACGGAACATCCTCCGGGCTGAGAGCGACGGGCGGTGTCGCCGTTCGCTCGATCCTTTCAGAATTATTGAGGGGAAGGTGCTTGGGATGAATGGGGCCCTGGTGGGTCAAGGATCATCGATCCCGCGGTACCTACTGTGGCGGCGTCCAGGCCAGGTCCAGCGTCCGTCGAACCATGGGCTCGAATCGGGCGATCGGCTCGCTCGGGTAGCCCGGATCGAAGGACACTTGGTCGTAGAGCCCGCAGAACTCGACCGTCCGGTCGTAGAAGGGGCTGGTCACAAAGGAGTCGCGCTCATTGGGATCCCTGCCCAGATGTTGGCCGATGTAGTACATCTGAAAGACCGGGTGATGGGCCAGCATCCAGTAGTTGGCCGTCGAGATGAAGGGCTTGAGCACGGCTGCTCCAACTTCGCCGTGGTTGAACGGGCCCAGTGATTCGCCCACGTCATGGAGCAGGCAGCAGACGATGTACTCCTCGTCCCGGCCGTCCCGAAGCGCTCGGGTCGCGCATTGCAAGCTGTGCTCCAGGCGGTTGACGGGATAGGCGGCGTCTGCGCTGAGATCGGCGAGCAGCTGGAGGAGCAGGTCGGGAAGGGCCCGGATGCTCTGCTCGTGAACGGCAGCGAGCAGTGCGAAATCCTCGTCCGTGCCCTCGTCCATCCGGCGGAAGTGCATCTTGCCCTCGACCACCTCGACAGTGTATTCCCGGGCCGGACAGATCCCATTGGCCCACCGAAGGGGACCCGTGGTGGTCGAGGCACGGCTCGGGGAGCGGTCAGGCTCATGCATCCCACCGGGCCCGCATCATCGGGTCGCCACAGGCCTCAAGACGGCGCCGACGTCCGGGGCCGCACACGGGATAGCTCCAGCCAACGGGAACCTCCCCCAGCCGTTCGGAACACCATGACCGGCTGGGATTTGGGCGCCGAGAATCCCTGGCATGATGACCTTGACGAGGTAGCCGGTCCCTCCTGCCGACCGGATCCGTTACGGTGACCGATCGAGTTCTGATCGATCCGGGAAAGGACATCCAGTGTTCACATCTCGACCGTCACCCTCGGGACCATGAGTTCGTTCAAGAATCCGGCGTGGCTCCCATTCTCGGTGAGCGAAGCTGCATCGGCGGGCGACGCCACCAGCCAGGATCTCGACAACGGCCAGGCGTGGAACCATCTGCTGGACGCGCTGAAGCGAGCCGGGGACGTCGTGTTGGCCGACTCCGTCCCTAGCACTCCGGTCGACCGGGCCTCAGGCTTCCGTCACCTGCTCGTTCTGATGGGTGTGGGTATCGACGAGTTGCTGCGGCGGGGCCTGGACCGGGTCCCGGCCGTCAAACCCTCGGGCATGGATGCCGCCTACAAGTGGGGTATGGAGTGCCCCGACTGCATCTACGTCGGCTCGGCGCTCAAAGGCGGGATGTCCTACCGGTTGTGGGGTAACCGGGGTTCGGCCCGGTATCTCGGGATACAGGTCATGTCCGGGATGGCTTCCAGCTTCAACGCCCTGATCGACGAGTTCGAGCTGGGACCGGACGGGGACTTCGAGATCATCCTGGCGGCCGATCCCCACGAAGGCAACTGGATCCCTCTCGACGAAGGGGCCACCAACCTGGTGGTCCGCCACTTCTTCTATGACTGGGAGCGCGAGAGTCCGGCCTCGCTCTCCATCGAGCCGTTGTCCGATCCGCCCTCGACGGCGGCGATCTCCGACAGCAACCCGGAGGCGACCATGGCTCGCCAGCTGATCGCCCTCGGTGACTTTCTCGAGGAGAATCTCGCCTTCTTCCTCGGCTTCTCGAATCCCGAGGCGCCCAACACCTTCCTTCCTCCACTGGACGGCACCGCGATGGGCGCTGCGGCGGAGAACCGCCCGGTCATCGGCTCCTGGAAGTTGGCTCCCGACGAGGCCCTGATCATCGAGGTCACGCCACCCACCGGGCTGTACTGGAGCTACTCGTTGGGAAATGTCTGGTGGGAGACGATCGACTATGGCAATCGACAGTCGAGTCTCAACGGCCACCAGGCGGTGGTGGACGATGACGGGAAGGTGCGGGTGGTGGTGGCCCACAAGGATCCGGGCGTGGCCAATTGGCTGGACACCGCCGGGCATAGCGAAGGACCGATCATCCTGCGCTGCGTCCGCACCGACAGCGCACCGGTACCGAGCACCAAGGTCGTGCCGTTCACCCGGGTGACCGAGGAGCTCCCGGCCAGCACCCGGATGGTCTCGCCGAGCGAGCGGCAGGTGACCATCGACATCCGGCGCAGAGCCGTGAGTAGACGGTTTGCGCGATGAGCCCCGTGGTCGAACAGTCGGCCAGAAGGCCTCGGCCCTAGGGGGTGACCCAGTCACCGGGAGACCGGCGACCCGGTGGCTGGTCGATCGCCCAGGTGACACGCATATCTGACCAGGTACTTCTCCAGTCAGGCCTTGAAGGGGCACGGCTCAAGTCGGCGCCCTGACGCGCCGATCAACTCTATGTGCCCCAACATGCGACTGATGTCCTGGTAGACGACGATCACGAGAAGGCCATCGTGGGATTGCTCTACGGGCGGATCATGGACCACATTCCCGCCCAGTACGAGCTCCAGGAGGGCAAGTGCGCCGGCTGTGGCCGGGAACTTCCCACGGTGGCGGACGGCCTGCTCCGGATGAACGGCGAGCTCGAGTGCATCACGTGCGCCGTCAATGGCCACGACTCACCGTCCTGACGCATCGGATCGACCTGGCCCTATCGGCGGCGATGGAGCGTACCCCCCTCTCCCTGGCGGCCAATGCGGACCGCACCCCGGTGCCCGCCGTGGAGGACACCCGGACGCCTGACCACTGCGCCACGCACCGGCGCTCCCCGCTTCGACCAATCCCTTCAGCAGGGCCGGGAAACGGCCAACCACTGAGGAGTCCTGTTCCCGACGCGGTGAAGGGTGGAAGCATCCCGCATGGCTAGTTCCGTTCGGCCTCGTCTGGTCCACAGCATCGCCCTCGTGGCCCTGATCGTGCTGTGCTCTGCACCGCTCATCGGCGCCACGGTCGACGCCCAGCCGGCACCGACCGGATCGCCTGCTCCCCGCACGGCACTTTCCTCCACGGCACCCGAGGGTATGTACGCCTACTACTACCTATGGTGGGACACCTACCACTGGCAGACGACGCTCGGAGCCAACTACCCGTTCGGCCAGTCGCCCCTGCCGCTGCCGGCCACTCTCGACGCCAGCGGATGCAATCCCACCAGCCTCTACAACGGCAACATCGAGACCGACGCCCCGACGTCCCTGTTCACCGAGGACGATCCGTCCCAGATCACCTACGACGTCCAGAGCGCTATCGCCGCCGGCCTGTCCGGGTTCGCCGTGGACTGGTACGGCACCGGATCGCCCAGCCAGTCACCGTCGTCCAACCACGAGAATCAGCGACTCGACCTGCTGGTGCAGGCCGTCGACCAGGCCCAGGCCGAGGGCCACGACTTCCATCTCTGGCTGTCCTACGAAGCCTCCTCGACCGCCTTGACCCAGCCGGCCATCAGCGGTGACCTCTCGTATCTGACGACCCAGTACGGGAACAATCCGGCCTTCGACCGCAGCAACGGCGGCCGGCCCACCTTCATCTGGGTGGGCTCCTACAAGTACTCCCTGCCCGTGGTGGCCGCCATCAGCTCCCAGTTCCGGTCCAGCTGGTATTTCGTGGGCGGCTACCAATACAACCAGTGGAACGACGCCGTGGCCCCGTACTTCGACGCCGACAGTCCGTACTGGTCCAGCCAGGACCCGTGGAACAACAGCGCCAGCTTCCACCAGCTCGAGGGACTGGCCGCCACCCTCCATGCCCAGGGGAAGAAGTACTTCGCCCCACTGGCTCCGGGATTCGACCGGCAGTTGGACGGCTCGACCACCTGCGTGCCCCGGGACGACGGTGCCACCCTCCAGACGCTGTTCGACGGCAACGCTGCCGGCGCTCCCGACGGATGGCTGCTCATCTCGTGGAACGAGATCACCGAGGGGACCTACGTGACCCCCGAACTCCAGCGTTACGGCGGCAGCTACGGCGGGCCGGACGGCTTCATCCACGACCTGGTCACGGGTACGGCCTTCGCTGGTGGGGGAGCGGGCGGGACCGGGCCCGGTTGCGGAAGTGTGGCCAACCAGGTGGCACCGGGCACGTCCGTGGCCCTGGCCGCCTCATCGGGTCCGGGAGGCTGCCCGGGCTACTGGCTGGTCGACGGGGCCGGTCACGTGCGGTCGTTCGGGGGTGCACCGGTACTCGGGTCCCTGACCATGGCACCCAACGCCCCCATCGTGGCCATCACCGCCACCCCGGACCACGGGGGGTACTGGCTCCTCGGGGCCGACGGCGGGGTCTTCTCCTTCGGGGATGCCCA
The DNA here is from genome assembly GCA_963737625.1 of uncultured Acidimicrobiaceae bacterium. Lineage (GTDB taxonomy): Bacteria > Actinomycetota > Acidimicrobiia > Acidimicrobiales > RAAP-2 > Bog-756. Next base: position 1,377,831 of record CAVTTK010000002.1, on the reverse strand, counting down.
GTTCTACGGCTCGACCGGAGCGATGCGCCTCAACGCACCGGTGATCACCATGACCGCCACCGCCGACGGCGGGGGGTACTACCTGGTCGCCCGGGACGGCGGGGTGTTCACCTTCGGTGATGCCGCCTTCCACGGCTCCACCGGCGGTCTGCGTCTGAACGCCCCGGTGGTGGGCATGGCCGCCACCCCCGACGGTTCCGGGTACTGGCTGGTGGCCGCCGACGGCGGGGTCTTCTCCTTCGCCGCCCCGTTCCTGGGCTCCATGGGGGGCGCCCACCTCAACCAGCCCGTGGTGGGCATCACCGCCGACCCGGCGGGCCGCGGCTACCGGATGGTGGCAGCCGACGGCGGCATCTTCTCCTTCGGGGCGCCGTTCTTCGGCTCCCTCGGCGGCACACGCGTCTCGGCGGCCATCGGGACGATGGCCCCGTCCCTCGACGGCAACGGCTACTACCTGATGGGCACCGACGGGGCCCTGTACGCCTTCGGTGACGCCCCGTACCTCGGACGGGCGGTGCCCTGACCGAGCCGATCGGCGGGCCGGCCCCGGGGCGGGGAGGGATCGCCGGCATCACCCCGTCGTGCTAGAACCCGGCCATGCCCACAGAGACCGAAGCGGTGTTCACCGAACTGTTGGCCGAGCTCGGGGCTCAGCAGCGCCGACTGGTCGAGGCGCTGTCGGGCCCCGACGACGCCCAGAGCCTGCTCGAGGCCCACAAATGGCTCTTGTCCATCCTCCAGGTGGCCACCGACACCCAGGTCTGGGCGGATTCCTCGTATCCCCGCTTCGTGGACATCGTGGGTCCGTACAAGAAGTGGGGAGGAGACAACGCCGACGCCTTCTACAAGTTCGCTCCGGTCGATCCCAACCGCACCTACCGGGTCGACGTGACCCCCGGCGACGCCGTCTACCTGTCCCTCACCGTCTACGGCGGGCCGGACGACGGCCACTATTCGGAGCGCATCGTGGGCAGCCTCAACAGCCGGCAGGCACCCCCCGGGCCCGACGGCACTATCCGGATGGTCCTCTCCCCGGAAGATCCCGGCCCGGAGACGCCGTGGGTCAAGCTCGAGCCCGACGCCGTGGCCATCATCACCCGTGACTACCTGGCCCATCCGGGAGACGACATCCAGGCCACCTGGGCCATCACCGCCGACCATCCGCCGACCACCTACCGGGAGGACGACGCCTCCCTGGCTCGACGGTTCCGGGCCGCCCTGACCTGGGTGCGGGACCAGTCAGCCATGGTGCCCCTGACCATGGGCACGCCCAACGCCATAGACCCTCCCTACCCGGTACCCACCACCACCTTCGGATGGGCCGCCGGGGATGCCGCGTACGCCATGGGCACCTACGAGCTCGATGACGAGCAGGCCCTGGTCCTGAGGGGCCGATCCCCGGAATGCGTCTTTTGGAACCTCTGCCTGTGGAACCCGTTCCTCCACACCTACAACTACGACTACGAGCGGGTGACCATCAACGGGTCCGAGATCAGCTATGAACCGGACGGATCGTGGGAGATCGTGATCGCCCCCCGCGATCCCGGCCATCCCAACTGGGTGTCCACGGCCGGACACCACCGGGGTTGGGTGTGGTTCCGGTGGTTCCTGCCCGAGCACACGCCCGAGCAGCCCACCGCAGAGGTCACGACCTCACCGCCGTCTCGGTGAACCACCCCGACCGACCGCCGCCCATACGGCTCGACGACCTGGCCGAACCGCGCTTCACCGCCGACGTTCGGCCCATCCTCGATCTCATGGAAGAGGCCGGCGGCAGCGTCGATCTCCGACCTGAGGTCCTGATGGCCGCGGCCTCCGACGAGTCTGGGCTCGACGGGTTCGGGCCCGACGACTTCGTGGAGCGCCTCGACATCCTGTGCTGGTCGTTGCGCCACGAGGCCGGACTCAACGGGGCCGGCCTGTTGGCCCAGTCCCTGCTCCTCACCGGCCTGCTCCGCAACCGGCTGCTGGTGGAGGACCTGATCGCCCGGCATCCCGAGATCCTGGCCCAGCCCATCCTCAGCCCCATCATCATCTGCGGCCTTCCCCGAACCGGCACCACCCATCTGCACAATCTGATGGCGGCCGACCCCGACCTCCGGTCCCTTCCCTACTGGGAGAGCCTCGAGCCGGTGCTGCCCGATGCCGAACGGCCGGCGGACGGGCAGCCCGACCCGCGGCTAGGCCGCTGCGACACCGCGCTGTCCTTCGTCAACGCCGCCATGCCCGAGTTCAAGCGGATGCACGAGATGACCGCCAGCCACGTCCACGAGGAGATCCAGCTTCTGGCGGTGGACTTCTCCTCCATGCTGTTCGAGACCATCGCCCCCATGCCCACCTGGAGGGACCACTACCTGGCACGGGACCAGCGGCCCAGCTACTCCTACCTTCGGAAGATCCTGCAGGCCCTGCAGTGGCTGCGCGGTGGAACCCGATGGGTGCTCAAGTCCCCCCAACACCTCGAGCAGTTCCCGGTCCTGGTCGACACCTTTCCGGACGCCGTCTTCGTGGTCACCCACCGCGATCCGGTGTCGGTGACGGCCTCCATGGTGACCATGCTGGGCTACTCGGCCCGCCTGGGACAGGACCGGGTCGACACCGTCCGGATCGGGGAGTACTGGGCCGACCGCCTGCAGCGGATGCTGACGGCCTGCGTCACGGACCGCCACGTGCTTCCGGCCGGACGCAGCATCGACGTGACCTTCGACCGATTCATGGAGGACGACCTCGAGATGGTGCGCCGCATCTACCACCTGGCCGGGCAGCCCGTCACCGAGCGGTCGGAAGTGGCCATGGCGAACTTCCTGCGGGACCATCCCCGGGGACGCCACGGCGGCGTGCTCTACGACCTGGGTCAGTTCGGCATCGACGGCGACGACCTCCGGGCCACCATGGCCTTCTACTCCGACCGCTTCAACGTGGTGGGCGAGGGCTGAGCGGCCCGGTCGGGTCAGCCCGTGACGTCGGTGTCCGGAGCCGGATCACCGAGAGCGGCGATGGCCGACACGGCCGCTTCCGCCGCCCGCTCCGTGGCTGTTCGGGCCTCGTTGGCCATGCGGGCCAGGGCCGGCACCCGGCCGGGATGGCGGAGTACATAGGCGGCCACGGCCTTGGCGTCAGGGGTGCCGTCCTGGTGGCTGAGGTGGAACACCTCGTCGTCCACCGTCCCGTCGGTCGTCCGGTCGCTCACGGCCCGGAACACCGACCAGGGGATGGCGTGGCGTTGACACACCGAGGCCACGGCGGCCGTCTCCATGTCCAGGGCCACCACGCCGTCGTGGCGGAGAACGGCCAGGGTGGCGGGATCGGTGATCATCGAATCCGACGTCCACAAGGTTCCGCTCGGCGTGCCCCCGCCGAGGGGGTCGGGATGGAACTCCGCACCGGTGGCCCCGTCGACCACCCGTGCGGGACGGATGAGGGCCCCGATGGGGAGTTCGTCACCGATGGCTCCGGTGATGCCCACCACCACCACCCGTTCGACAGCCACCGCATCCACCAGGGCCTCCATCCCGGCCGTGGCGAGGGATGTGCCCATCCCGGTGACGACGGCCACCACCGGGCGGGCGCCGATCCGGCCGACGGCACCGTCCAAAGGACCCACCGCCTGCTTCTTCAGGGACAGCGACCGGACCAGGGGGGCCAGCTCCATGGGCATGGCACAGACGAAGGCGACCGAAGGGGGCATCGGCGTTCCCGGTCCGACTACCGGGCCGACGGCGGGGGAGGACCCGCCGATACGAAGCTCATGGTGATGAGAGCCGTGGCCACCAGGAGGTCTTCCTGGCCGTGGTCGCGCACCCGGACCTCGACCACGCCCTGGCGACCACCCACCCGGAGGGGAACGGCGGAGGCCCGCAGCGGCCCGCCGGTGGCCGCGGCCAGATAGCTGAGGGTCACGGTGGAGGTCACGACACTCCGGCCGCTGGCCTGCACGGCGGCGTAGGCGCCGACCCGGTCGACCAGACTGGCGATAATGCCGCCGTGGACGGCTCCGACCGGACCTCGGATCTCGTCGATGATCTCGAGCTCGACCACATGGGCCGCTCCCTCGTCATAGGTGCGGTGGGGGAGTCGGTCGAGAAGTGGGCAGCCCATGGACATGGCGTCATGGTAGGTGGGACGGACCCCGTCGACCGGATCCCCGTCGCCTCGGGCCTCGGGGCATCCGAGATCCACCTCCGCCCGTCCCTGCTACTAGCGTCATCGATCGCCACGACCGTGGCATCCGGACGGACCCACCTCACCCCGCGGGGCGTGGCCCACCATGGACCGCCGGACGTCACCACGAGGGAGGATGAGGGTATGGGACTACTCGAAGGTCGAAAGGCCGTGGTGACCGGCGGCGGTTCGGGCATCGGGAGGGCCACGGCCCGGCGTATGGCCGAGGAGGGGGCATCGGTGGCCGTCATCGATATCGACGGTGACGCTGCCGCCGAGTGCGCCACGGAGATCGGCGGCACCTCCCACGTGGCCGACGTGGCCGATCCCGAGGGCCTGCGGGAGGCGTTCGATGCCGCCGCGGTGGCCATGGGGGGGATCTCCGTCCTGTACAACAACGCCGGGATCGGAGGCATGTCGCCACTGGCCGATTGGGATCCCGACGAGTGGCACCGCCTCATCACGGTCAACCTGACCGGGGTGTTCCACGGGTTCCGAGCCGGAATTCCACACATCAAAGCGTCGGGTGGGGGCAGCATCGTCTCCACCGCCTCCATCAGTGGCACCCGTCCGGCGGCGGGCGAGGCACCCTACTCGGCGGCCAAGGCCGGCGTGGCCGCCATCACCGCGTCGGCGGCCCTCGAGTACGCCCCGGGCATCCGGGTCAATGCCGTCTCCCCCGGAATGATCGAGACGGCGCTGACCGCCCCACTGCTTCAGTTCGTTCCCAACGCCCAGGAGCGGTACGAGCGGACCACCCCGGTCGGGCGAGTGGGTCAGCCCGAGGACATCGCCGACGTCGTGGTCTTCCTCTGCTCCGACCTGGCCCGCTTCATCACCGGTCAGAACCTGGTGGTCGACGGGGGGATGACCCTGCACGGATCGGGCGTCGACGGGATCTTCGAGCAGCTCTTCACCCCTTGAGCGGGCCCTCGGTGCCGCGTTCGGTTCAGCTGTACATGAGCGAGCCCGGGGTGGTGAGCAACTGCCCGGTCTCGAGCCATGTCTTGAGTCCGGACAGGATCATCGGCCATCCGCCGAACAGCTCTTCGTTGGCCCCCTCGCGCAACTGATCGTGGGTGACCGTCAGGTGACAGGAGTCGCCGACCGGCTCGATGGTCCACGTCACCCTGGTTGCGCCCTCACGCTTCACCTCGTCGCTCCACAGGGCGGTCATGGTGTGGACCAGGCGGTGCGGTGGATCGACCTCGAGGATCTCGCCCTCACCGAGCAGGGTGTCTGCCCGGAGCACCCATCTCGAGGGGTGAGCCCGGAGTCCATGCCGACTCCACCCGAGCACCGAAGTTGTACTTGCTTCGGATCTCCGGGTCGGTGATGGCCTCCCACAGCCGGTCCGGCGTGGTGCGGATGTAGATCTCGTAGACCTTCTCCATGGTGTTCTCCAATCGGTGTTTGAGGTCGCTGAGTACGGCGACCCAGGGTTCGGTGTACTTGTCGATCCAGCGGTCGTGCACCAGGCGTATCGGCACCGGGTTGAGGAAGTGCAGCTTCTCCCGTCCCGAGCGCCGGGTGGCGACGAGTCCGGCCTCCTCCAGCAGGCCCAGGTGCTTCATGACGCCGAACCGGGTCATGGTCACTCGCCCCTCCAGCTCCGACAGCGTCTGTCCGTCACGCTCGTACGAGCGCGTCGAGCAGCAACCGTCGGGTGGGGTCGGCCAGGGCCTTGAACACCGGTGTGTCGTCCACCATCAGATCATGATATGTGACCTTTTAGTCACCTGTCAACCGACACGCACCGTCCAACGAAGTCCCGGTGACCCGGAGTGGGGGTGGGGTGGCCGGAGTGGGAGTGGGGTGGCCGGAGTGGGGGTGAGGTGGAAGGACGAGGGCGGCACCGTCCGGCCCCGAGGAACTCGGCGACCGGCGCGCACGTCGGCGGTGGGCTCTGCCCAGCCCATCCGCCAGCGTGCCGGCGCCCCTCTGAGCCAGACCGGCAGGATCCTGCCCACGTACTCAGAGCCAGAAGAGTTCTACCCCCTCCGGCGTCGAAATTTCGGTCACCACCACCCGCGCCACCGTGGAGTCACCGGAGAGCCTGGCGGACGAGTCAGGACCCAGCGCCCCCGGGTCGATGCCTACCGCTCCTGTCGGACTGCCGTCGGACCGCCCGTCGGTGGCAGGGACCGCGTCCGTGGAAGCCCACTCCGTGCGCCCGGGCCCGTGGTGTTTGATCTGCCACCCGCTGATCACGGAAACACGACCAGGGCCCCGAGGCCGGGCCTGTCGCCGTGGGACGTGCCGGGCATCTGCTAGACACCGGGCATGGCCAGCGGACCGGAGCACCGACGGGCCCTGGTCACCGGGGCCACCCGCGGTATCGGCAAGGCCACGGCGACCGCCCTGGCCGCTGACGGTTGGGACGTGGCCATCACCGGGCGGACCGTGCGGGCCGGTGAGGGTCGGGACGACTCCGACACAGGTGGAGGCCGACCTCTGCCCGGGAGCCTGGAGGAGACGGCCGCCCTGGTTCGAAGCCAGGGGGTCGCGCTGCCTGGAGTTGGCCGCCGACCTCCACGACCTTGTGGCGCTCCGCTCCACCGTGTCCCGCGTCATCGACGCCTGGGGAGGGGTGGACCTGCTGGTCAACAACGCCGTGGACACCGGGCCGGGCAGCATGGTCACCGTCCTCGACCTCACCGTGGCCCAGTTCGAGGCCAAGCTCGAGGCCAACGTCGTGGCCCCCCTGGTCCTGGTTCAGGCGGTGCTACCCGGCATGCTCGAGCGGGGCGGGGGCACCATCGTCAACGTCACCTCGCACACCGCCACTGCCGACCCCCCGGGGCCGGTGGGGGACGGCGGATGGGGACTAGGTTACGCCGCCTCCAAGGCGGCCCTCCACCGGATGGCCCCCCTCGTGGCCGTAGAGCACGGCGGCGATGGCATCCGGGCCTTCAATGTCGATCCCGGCTATGTCGAGACCGAGCGACAGGTGGTCAACGCCGCCGCCCTCGGCCTCGTCGGTCACTACACCGGGGCACCCCCGTCGGTTCCGGGGGCGGCCATCGCCTGGTTGGCCGGGCACGCCGGGGACGATGACGTCGAAAACGGTCAGACCGTGCGGGCCCAGAAGCTGGCCCTGGCCAACGGACTCCATCCCGACTGGCGCCCCGGCCACTGAGCGGCCGGAGGGCCCGAACGGGCGGTGACGGACGCCCGATCGGCTCAGGACACCGACCCCGCCGGTACCGGCTCGGCGAACACTCCTCCCCGGTACCGGACGGTCCGGTCCCGGAGGGACGGAACCCGGGGGCCCCCGAGCACGGTCCCCGTCAGATTGAGCGGATCGGACCCCGATACCGTGACCTCGTCGCCCCGGCCGGGGTCACTGCGCACCTCGGCCAGTAGGGACGCCGCCTCGGGCGACGCGTACTGTTCCCCGGAGATCCCGGCCACGAACCGACCGCCCAGCGCCTGGCCCCGCGCCTCCAGGCGTCGAAGGGCCCGGACCACGTCCCGCCAGGGGATCCGGTAGGACTCCCGGGCCCACAACTCCCAGGCCACCACGCCCCATCGGGCCAGAAGCTGCCAGGCCACCGCCTCGGCCACCTCCTCGGACGCCGGACCGCTGTGGGGGCCGGTGCCCGCCGCGTCGGGTTCGGGCAACAGCGACCATCGCCCTTCGCCCACCCCGGTCCCGACCCGGGCCCGTTGGCGGCCGAGGGCGGCCCGGCGGGCCGATCCCGGTCGGTAGGCCGATCGCCGGCGCCGGGTCGACAGCAGGGACCGGACGGCGGAGAAGGCGTCGGCCGTGACCATGCCGCGGGCCACGAGATCCCAGAGCCCCTCATCGATGTCGGTGTCGAGGCGGCCCGAGGCCGAGGACAGCTCTGAACGGAACTTGGCCCCGCCGATGCGCAGGGCGGCCAGCACGTCAGCCGAGGCGCCGGCCACCGGCTCGACCACCTGCCGGTCGGCCCGCACGGCGGCCAGCATCCATGTGAGGTCGGGGCGGGTGACGATGGCCAACGGCGTGGCCGAGGACGGCGTGGCCGATCCCCGATGTCCGGTGCGAGGTGCGCTGGGGTCGGACGCGCCACCCGTGGGAGAGGGACTCTCGGAGGGAGTGAGCTCCGGCCTGGGCGACAGGCGGGCCCAGGCGATCTCGCCGGCCAGACAGAGCTCGTCCAGCCACCTCGGGTCGTAGCCGACCACCCGGGCGGGAAGCACGCTGCGCTCCCATTCGCCGGCCGCCACCTCCAGACCCTGAAGCTGCTCGATGACGGACAGCAGGCCCGACCGACCCTCGGCCCGGGTTCCGTCCGCCACATGCTGCCAACAGGCGGCGAACCGCATGAAGTCGGCCATGCTCGCCGGCTCGACATGGCGGCGCCGACGCCCGCGGCTCGCCGCGTGCAGGCGCACCAGCAGATGGCGGGCACACCAATGGCCGTCGGGTAGCTCGATGGCCGATCCGGCCGCCTCCAGGCGGGCCAGGCCGGTCCGGGTCCGGGCGGCGGTCAACGGCGCCCCGCGTACCGTCCCGGTGGGCAGCGGACCTTCGGACACCAGTTCGTCCACACTGACCGGTCCCGCCACGTCCAGATGGCCGCCCACGCACTCGGCCAACGACCCGTCATCGCCAGCCAGGGGATCGGTCAGCGAGCGGTAGATGTCCTCGGCCACGGCCCGGCGCTCGGTGGCTGCCCAGGACCCACCGACCCATCCGGCACGACCTGCGCCACACAGCTCGTCGAACCAGGGCTGCCAGGCGGCCACCGGGCGGCACAGGACCAGGGAGAGGAGCAGATCATGGAGCTCGTCGCCATCACGGGGTCGGGGACGAACCTGGTCCAGCACCTCAGCCGCGGCGACGGGATCGAGTGGACCGAGCTCGGAGGGCGTCACGGGCAGGCCCGGCGGGAGGCCGCCGGGACCGAGGGCACCCAAACCCCGGGGCACGGCGACGGCCCGCGTCCGTCGCTCCTCGAGCGGTGCCCCGTCGAGGAAGGTGAACGGTCGCCCCGTCAGAATCCCGTGGGCCAGTGGGGACGCCTCGATCGACTCGACCAGATGGACGTCCACCCGACCGCACTCCATCTCCCCGAGCAGCGCGACCAGGCCGTCGGCATCCAGCGGCTCGGTCAGGCAGTCGGTCACCGTCTGGCGCACCAGTACATGATCGGGCACGGGCACCGGACCCGGGCCGGCGTTCTCCTGGCAGGCGGCCAGAGCCGGCCAACTGGCCGCCAGCAGGTCCTCGGCCTCCATGCGTTGCAGATGGATGGGCCTGCGCTGCCCGCCGCGTGAACGGGGGACCACGAGGGCCCGGTTCAGGTTCCATCGCCAGCGGGCGGCCAGCATGGGGTGGGGGAGGACGGCTTGGGTCAGTACTTCGGTGACCGTGCCGCTCTGCAGCATGGTGGGCACCTGGGACAGCGGGAAGCTGTGCTGAGGGCCGAGGGACAGCACGACGGTGTCGTCATCGGCCGCCGCCTGCAGTTCGAAGTCGAAGGACACACAGAATCGCTTGCGGAGCGCCAACCCAAGGGCCCGGTTGATGCGGCCCCCGTAGGGGGAGTGGATGATGAGCTGGGTGCCCTCGCTGTCGTCGAAGACCCGCTCGACGACCAGCCGCTGCCGGGTGGGGAGGGCACCGAGCGAGGCCAGCCCGGCTCCCAGGTACGCCACCACCTGGTCGGCCACCTCGGAGGACACCCCGGCGCGGTCACGCACCAGGTCCCGGGCACCGCCACCGTCGCCCCGGGCCAGCAGCGGCTCGAGGCCGGCCCGCAGTGCGCCGACCTCCTCGGACAGCTCCGCCGATCGGGCCGGCGCTTCGCCCAGCCAGAACGGGATGGTCGGGGGCAGGTCACCGGCGTCGATGACCCGGACGGTCCCCGTCTCCACCTTCACCACCCTCCACGAATGGGTGCCCAGCAGAAAGATGTCACCCGCCGTGGCCTCGACGGCGAAGTCCTCGTGCACCGAGCCCACCGTTATGCCGTCCGGGTCCAGCACCACCCGGTAGTCCCCGGTCTCGGGGATCGCTCCACCACTGGTCAGGGCGGCCAGACGTGCCCCCCGACGCGCCCGCAGACGGCCGTTGACCGCGTCGTGATGGAGGTGTGCCCCCCGACGCCCGCGACCGGTCTGGATCCCCCACGACACCAGCTCGACCACCTCGTCGAAGGTCTCCCTTGGGAGATCGGCATAGGGCCCGGCCCGGCCGACGAGCTCATAGAGGGCGTCGACGTCCCATTCCTCGGTGGCCGCCACTTCGGCCACCAGCTGCTGGGCCAGAACGTCGATGGGGGCTACCGGCGGGTGGAGCAGGTCGAGATGGCCCGCCCGAACGCCGGCCAGGAGGGCGGTGCACTCGACCAGCTCGTCCCGGGTCAGGGGATAGAGCCGCCCGGCCGGCGTGCCGTCGAGCTGATGGTTGGCCCGGCCGATCCGCTGGAGGAAGGTCCCGATGGCCCGGGGGGAGCCGATCTGGCACACCAGCTCCACCGGCCCCACGTCGATGCCCAGCTCCAGCGAGGCCGTGGCCACCAGGGCGCGGAGGTCGCCGGCCCGGAGCCGCTGCTCCACGATGCGCCGGCGGGCCGCCGAGAGGCTGCCGTGATGGGCGGCCACCTGCAGGGCGGCGTCGACCGGATCGGAGGGTGGGTCGCCCTCATCGCCCCCGTCGCCCTCCGGATCCTCATCGGTCCCCAGGCGCTGGGCCAGTTGGTGGGCCACCCGCTCGGCCATCTTGCGGGTGTTGACGAAGACCAGCGTGGTGCGGTGCTCGAGGACGTGGCCGGCGATCCGGTCCAGGACGTCCGACAACTGGCCACCGCTGGTGACCGCCTCGAGCTCGCTGTCGGGCAGTTCGATGGCCACGTCCAGATCACGACGATGCCCGCAGTCCACGATGGCCGTGGGCGGACGACAGGGATCCACCCCCGACAGCAGCCGCGAGACCACCTCGAGCGGCCGCTGGGTGGCCGAGAGGCCGATCCGCTGGAGGCGACCACCGGCCATGGAAACCAGATGGTCGAGTCGCTCGAGGGTCAGTGCCAGATGGGCGCCCCGTTTGTCCCGGGCCAGGGTGTGCACCTCGTCGATGATGACCGTGTGCACACCACCCAGGACGGCCCGCGACGACGGGGCGGTGAGCAGGAGGTAGAGGGATTCAGGCGTGGTGACCAAGAGGTCCGGCGGCGACTTGCGCATGGCCGCCCGCTCAGAGGCCGGGGTGTCGCCGGTGCGGACGGCGACGGAGAGCTCCGGGGCGGTGAAGCCCCGCCGGACCGCCTCGTCGGCGATGCCGGCCAGCGGAAGCTGCAGATTCTCGTGGACGTCGGTGGCCAGGGCCCGGAGGGGGGAGACATAGACGACACCGGGGCCCCCGGCCCCCTCGGAGGGCGCCCGGCCGGCGGCCCGGTAGGCGGCGTCGATGGCCACCAGGAATCCGGTCAACGTCTTCCCGGTGCCGGTGGGGGAGGCCACCAGCACGTTCCCGCCCTCGGCGATCAGCGGCCAGGCCGTTCGCTGCGGCTCGGTGGGCCCGTCGGGGAACCGGCGGAGAAACCACCCGGCGACCGCGGGGTGGAAGGTGTGGAGGATGGAGTCGGACGGGAGCTCGGCCAGGTCGACCACCTCGTGACCCGGCTCCGGTGGGGGAGCGGACGCGACGACATCCAGCGGCAGGGGCTGTGCAGCAGCCCGGTCGAACGGCAAGGTAGTGGCCACGAGTCCAGTCCAGCCTAGGGGTGTGACGCCGAGGGTGCACCGACTGCGCGGCTGGCCCGCGCTCGAGCCGGGGTGGGCCTGCGGGGGTGCCGACCGGCCCCAGCCCCATGCCGGCCGGTGGCCGACCGAGGCGGTTCAGCCGTGGGCGGACAGAGGCTCGGACCCGGCGTCGGGCACGGCGGCCAGCGTGGGTCGCTCGGCGTCATCGGGGGAAAGGCGACCCGACTCCATCAGCCGCGCCCGGGAGCTCACGACGTGGCAGTGCTCGATGAGTCGCTCGCCGTCCACCTCGGTGGCCGGCGTGAGGGTCCCTCCCATCCTCCACCCGAGGTCCGGGGCGGGACGGCACGACCTCACGGTGAAGCACACCTCGATCCCATGGGCGTCGCCGTGGACGTCGGTGAGGTCGAGATGCAACCGGAGATCCGAGCCCACCGCGACCGGACCCGGGGCGATGATCCCGGCGCCTCCCGGGGTCAGGTCCACCACCCGGACCAGGGTCCCGCTGACCACCCCGGCGATCTCCACCGGCACACGGAAGTGGTGGCGGAATTGATGCCGGCGACTCACCTTCCACAGGGCGGCGGCGATGAGGGTCAGCTCCCAGAGGGCGAAGGCCAGACCGGCCCACACGGCCAGGCCCCTCAGGGGGGGCAGCGTGATCACCCCGGCCAGGGACAGCCCGCGGGCCACGACGGCGCCGATCAGCACCACCGCGGTGGCCACGACCAGTCGGAGCTGCCGGACCGCGGACCACCCACCGTCGTCGATGCCGTCCTTCGGGGTCACCCTGAACGAGGCCCGGAACGGATGGACCAGGGCCAAGAGGGCCCGGGTGAAGGTCTCACTGGTCAGATGAGTTGAGTACGCCCCGTCCCACAGGCTGGCCTGCCCGCGGCACAGCATCGACGACGCCACCAGGTTGAGGACCATCCAGGGAAGCCAGAACACGCCGAACTGCCAGGCCGTGGCGTGGAGCGGGAGCCGGCCTGTCACCAGCATGGCCACCAGCACGGCCAGCATGGCCAGACGCTGGATGGGCACGAAGTAGGCCAGCAGCGACGAGAGGTAGCTGGCCCGTTGCTTCAGGGTGAGGCCCGGTGCGATCACCGGGTTCTCGCGGGTACGGAGCACGGCCAGGTTTCCCCGGGCCCACCGGTCCCGCTGCAGGAGATACGACGCCAGGTCGTGGGGGGCCAGTCCCTGGACCAGCGTCTCGTCGTGATAGCGGGTGTGCCAGCCCTGGCCGTGCAGGCGGATGGTGGTGTGGAAGTCCTCGGCCACCGTCTCGGTGGCGATCCCCCCGATCCCCTCCAGGGCGTGCCGCAGGATGACCGCGGCCGATCCACACCAAAAGGCCCCGTCGTGGCGGTCCTTGCCCGGCATGAGCACCTCGAAGAACATGCTCTGGTCGTGCCGTCCCGTCTCGAAGTGCTGGAAGGAGTCGTGGTTGCCGAAGTCGTGCGGCGTCTGCACCAGCGCCACCGACGGGTCGTCGAAGTACCCGACGGTGGCGTCCAGAATGTCCGGCTGGGGCACGTGGTCGGCGTCGAGGATCAGGATCAGCTGACCGTGGGTGTGACCCAGGGCGTTGTTGATGTTTCCCGCCTTGGCGTGTTCGTTGGTGGCGCGGCTCAGATAGCGCGCCCCGAAGCGTTCGGCCAATAAACGGACCTCGTCCCGACGTCCGTCGTCGAGGACCCAGGTGGTGTGGGAATAGGCGATCCGATCGCATCCGACCAGAGTGGCCCCCAAGACATCCAATCCTTCGTCGTAGGTGCAGACGAACACGTCGACCGTCGGTCGCCATCCGATGGACGGGCGCCTGGTCACCGGGATGCGCCAGGCCAGGAAGGCGAAGGAGGCCAGCATGAGCAGGCCGAAGACCTCGGCGGCGTACAGCGTCCAGAACATCACCGGCTGGGTACCACGACCCGTGTCCAGCACCCGCCACACCAGGTACACCACACCCCAGACCAGGGCCACCGTGACGAGAGCGCGCACCAACCGGTCGCGTCCCCCGTAGGCCGGTCGGGACACGAGGGCAGGCGCGGGCATTGCTCAGGTATCGACCAGGCACGGCCGCGCCTTGAATCAGCGTCCCGGTGACGGCCCGGGAACGGTGAAGGCCCGACCCGGATTCGACCGAGCGCCCCGCCGAGTCGGCCGCCGACCACCGTCACCGGTGGCGGTCGGACCTGCCGGTGCCGGTCCGCGGTTCAGTCGGCGTCGGTGACGTAGCGCAGGGCCGGGGTCCCCGGCGGGTGCGTGACCCCGGCCACGGCATCGGGATTGTCCACGCAGACCTCTCCCTCCAGACCGTCGGGGTCGCGGAAGAAGAGGCTGAGGACAGGACCGAAGTCGGTGACGAAGGCATCGCATGCCCCCCGGGCCATCAACCGTTCCCGGATGGTCTCGAAGGCGGGCAGCGACGCCGCCTGCAGGGCGAAGTGATCGAGCCGGCCCCGCCCGAACATCGGGACCTGGCGGTCGGCTTCCGTGTTGCCGACGATCTGGAAGACGTTGAGTTCGGCGTAGGTACCGACCTTGATGATGGACAGCCGGACGGCTTCGTCGTCCTCCAACTCGGGTGCGTCCCTCACTACCTCGGCCTCGAACACCTCCTCATAGAAGCGGTGCAGGCGGTGGGCGTCGTTGGTCAAGGTGGCCACGTGGTTGAGACCGACGGTCAGCATGGCCCGAGTGCTCGGGTCATCCGATGACGTCCACGAGGTCCACGATGAGCAGAATCAGGACCATGGTCCCGACCACGGCGTAGAGGGCGGTGAACGCCCAGCGCTGACGGTGGTCGGCCAGCCAGAACCGTCGGATCCCGAGGAAGTCGAACGTCAGGGCCAGGATGCCGATGGGGATGCCGATGGCCGGACCGACGCCCCGGGCCAGGCCGATGGCCGGGAGCACGAAGGGCAGCACGATGTAGCTCAGGAGGCACCGCAGGCCGGACAGGAAGATGGAGGCGCTGAAGATCCGGTGGGTCTCGGACTCGTCGATGGGGGCCCGGTCCTCGGGTACCCGGAGCAGGCGACGCATGGTCTGGTCGGCCTTCGAGCGCTCCGGCCCGACGACGGTGCCGCTCTCGGCGGCGACCAACTGATCCATGCACTCATGCTACGTCGTCGGGGGGTTCGGGTCATACCGGCTCCGGTCGTGGTCCGGGTCGGAGTCGAGCGGCACCGGCGCCGCCCAGGCCCCCTCCCGATGCCCGGCGACCTCCTGGTGGAGGTCACAACCGGTATCGTGCCCGACCATGGGATCGATCCGGTGACGTCGAACGCGTCGAGGCGGATACGTGCGGCGGCGACCCGATCCGACGCCGCGTCGGGTCCCGGGGAGCAGTGGTCCATGTGGAAGCTGCACCGAGCAGACGGCAGCGTGGCTCCGGGGTGGTACCTGATGCCCCTCCGGCTCTTCCTCGGCGTGACGTTCCTCTTCGCCGGATGCCAGAAGCTGGCCAACCCGGACTTCCTCCGGTCGTCGAGCCCCATCTCCATCCACGCTCAACTGGTGGGGGCCGATCGGGCCAGCCCCATCCACGGCCTGCTGTCCCATCTGGTGTCCGTGGCCCCGGCCCTGGGGGTGGTCATCGCCCTGGGCGAAGTGGCCATCGGGCTCGGGATCCTCGTCGGCCTGTGGACACGGGTGGCGGCGGCGGCCGGGATGGCGCTGTCGTTCGGCCTGTTCCTCACCATCAGCTTCCACTCGGCGCCCTACTACACCGGCTCCGACATCGTCTTCTTCTTCGCCTGGACACCCCTGGTCTTGGCGGGTGCGGCCGGGGCCCCCGCCCTCGACACCTGGTTCGCTCGGCCTCCGGCACCCGAGACCGTCCGTCCTGGCGCGGTCCCCCGGAGGGAGGTCCTGTCCAAAGGGGCGCTGACCGGCATGGTGGCCGGCGCCTTCGTGGTGGCCAGCGGACTGGCGGCCGCCCTCGGGCGCCTGGCCGGTGGATCCACCTCCACCACCCAGTCCTCCAACACCCTCAGCACCGGCGGAGCCACCGTCCCGCCGACCACTCCTGGCCCATCGACCACCGCCGGCGCCGGTGCCACCACCACCACGGCAGCCCCACCGTCGGGCACCGCCTTGGGACCGGCGTCGACCGTCCCGGTCGGTGGGTCGGCCGCCTTCACCGACCCGGCCACCGGGGACCCGGGCCTGGTCATCCAGCAGACCGCCGACGACTTCGTGGCCTTCGACGCCGTATGCCCCCATGCCGGATGCACGGTGGCCTACCAGGCCGCCGCCAAGATCATCGCCTGCCCGTGCCACGGCTCGGAGTTCAACCCCCGCACCGGTGCCGTGGAACGGGGTCCGGCTACCACCGGCCTGACGTCGATCCGGGTGACCAAGGCGGCCAATGGGAACCTGTACGTGCCTACATGAGCCCTCACCGGGGCCGGAGCGCCCTGCCGCCTACTCCCGACGTCGAGATCCGATCGGTTAGCATCATGGCGTCGTCGTCGCCTGGCGTCGGCCACCGCCCATGAGTGCAGCCACCGCCGTGCCGACCGGCACCCCCGACCCCGAAGCGGCGCAGGACTCCGCGGTCAGGGCTGACCGGACGGACTGGGTTTCGGCCCTGCCCTTCCTCGGGGCCCACCTGGTTCCCCTGGCGGCGCTCTTCGTTGTGGTGACCTGGCAGGACTGGGTGCTCTGTGCCGTGCTCTACGTCACCCGGATGTTCTGCATCACCGCCGGCTATCACCGCTACTTCTCCCACCGCAGCTTCCGCATGGGCCGGGGCTCCCAGTTCCTGATGGCCCTCGGAGGGACGACGGCCCTGCAGAAGGGGCCGTTGTGGTGGGCGGGGCACCACCGGCTCCACCACCGCTACACCGACCTCGACGACGACGTCCACTCGCCCCGCGACGGATTCTGGTGGAGTCACGTCGGATGGATCCTGTCCACCCGATACAAGGCCACCGACACCACCACCATCAAGGACTTCGCCGCCGTTCCCGAACTGCGCTTTCTCGACCGCCACTGGTGGATCGGTCCAACCCTGCTGGCCGGAGCGTGCTTCCTCATCGGAGGATGGGGTGGGCTGGTCATCGGCTTCTTCCTCTCCACCGTGCTGCTGTGGCACGGCACCTTCGTGGTCAACTCCGTGGCCCATCTGGTCGGCCGGAGGCGCTATGCCACGCCGGACACCAGTCGGAACTCGATGATCATCGCCGTCATCACCGGGGGCGAAGGATGGCACAACAACCACCACTACCTGCCGGCCTCGGCGCGGCAAGGGTTCACCTGGTGGGAGTTCGACCCCACCTGGTACGGACTGAAGGCCCTGGCCGCCCTGCATCTGGTCCGTGACCTGAAGGACCCTCCGGCCCGCCTCCTGGACCAGGCACGCGTGCGGGACGGCGCCTTCGACATCGGCATGTTCCGCTCGTACTGGGAACGGGCCGCCCGCGTCACCGGCCAGCGGATCGCCGATCTGAGCGCCCGTCCCGTGGCCGCCTCAGCCGAAGCCCAGGACCAGGGTGCCGACCCGACGGTGGTGTCGGCCGCCACCCGAGAAGGCCGCGTCACCGAGAGCGAAGCGGCGCCGACCGAACCTCTGTCCCATCTCTCGGGCCTGATCCACCGGGTGCTGGAGTCGGCCGACCAGCTGGCCGACTCCACCCGGCGCACCCGGCGGTCCGATGCTGGGGGCAAGGTGACCGCGGCCGAGCCGGGGCCACCCGACCATCACCAGGAATGAGCGCGGCCGGGGCGGCCTCGCCGCCCGCCACGGTGTTCTCCTCGGCCGCTCTCTGGATCGTGGACCTCGACGGCGTGGTGTGGCTGACCGGTGAGCCCATCGGAGCGGTCGGTGAGGCGGTGGCCGCCCTACGGGGACGAGGGATCCGCGTGGTGTTCGCCACCAACAACTCGGCGCCGACCACCCGGGAGCTCCTGGCCCGGCTGACACGAATCGGTATCGAATCGACGGCCGACGACCTCGTCACCTCGGCCGGCGCCGTGGCCTCACTCCTCCACGCCGGCCAGCGAGTCACCGTTCTGGCCGAGGGTGGCGTCCACGAGAGTCTGGCGGCGCGTGGCGTCGAGGTCGTCGAAGCCGACCGGTCGGTCGACGTCTTGGGCGCTCAACCGTCGGACGCCGCCGTGGTCGGGTGGAGCCGCTCGTTCGACTTCGCCAGCCTGGCCGCCACGGCAACTGCGGCACGCCGATCGGGACGGCTGATCGCCACCAATGAGGACCCCACCCATCCCACCCCCGACGGCCTGATGCCGGGCTCAGGGGCGCTGCTGGCCGCGGTCAGGACCGCGTCTGGCGTCACGCCGGAGATAGCCGGAAAGCCCCATGCGGCCATGGCCGACCTGATGCAGTCGCGCTTCGGATTCGCCGCCGATGATGCGTCGGTGGTCATGGTCGGTGACCAGCCCGGTACTGACGGCCGGCTGGCCGAGCGGATCGGCGTCCCGTTCGCCCTGGTGGACTCCGGGGTGACGGCGGCAGGGACGGAGGGCTTCGAGGTTCCGGTGGCTATCCGGGCCCAGGATTTCGTCTCGTTGGTCGACCGCTGCCTGGGCGACGGGATCTGAGGCACCCGCCCGGGTGGGGCGCTCCCGGTAGCATGACACCCGTGGCTGCCAAAGACGGGTTCCAGAAGTACCTCGATGCCGGGATCGCCTTCACCAACCTGACCCGCGCCAAGGCCGAGGAGCTGGTGCAGGAACTGGTGCAGAACGGGGAGTTCCAGAGCGGAGACGCCCGCGCCCGGGTCGACGAGCTGCTCGAGCGCAGCCGGAAGGGACGCGAGGCGTTTGCCGCCCAGGTGCGCAAGGAGGTGGCCCATCAACTGGAGAGTGTGGGCATCACCTCGCTGGAGGACCTGGCCGAGCAGGTGGCTTCCCTGATCGGTCGCACCGCCGAGGCCGGGAGGGCCGCCACCACGAAGGCGCCGGCCAAGAAGGCCGCAGCAAAGAAGGCGCCGGCCAAGAAGGCCGCAGCAAAGAAGGCGCCGGCCAAGAAGGCCGCAGCAAAGAAGGCGCCGGCCAAGAAGGCCGCAGCAAAGAAGGCGCCGGCCAAGAAGGCCGCAGCAAAGAAGGCGCCGGCCAAGAAAGCGCCGGTGGAGGGGGCCTCTGGCCCGGCCCCGGAGTCGTCTCACTGACCAACGCTCCGCGACGTCGACTGGACCGGGCCTTGGTGGAGCGGGGGCTAGTGGCGACCCGTCCGCAGGCCGTGGCGCGGATCGAGCACGGTGAGGTACTCGTCTCCGGATCGGTGGCCGACAAGGCCTCCCGGATGGTGGCCGCGGCCGAGCCCATCGAACTGATCGGTCCACCGCCCCGCTTCGTCGGTCGCGGCGGCGAGAAGCTGCGGGCCGCGCTCGTCCGCTTTGCCATCGACGTCGTCGGCCGGCGGGCCCTCGACGCCGGTGCGTCCACTGGAGGGTTCACGGACTGTCTGCTCCAGGCCGGTGTGGACTCCGTGGTCGCCGTGGATGTGGGTCGGGGCCAGCTCCATCCGCGGATCAGGGACGACGGCAGGGTGGAGGCCCACGAGCGTCTCGACATCCGGGAGGTGACCTTGGAGACGCTGCACGGCCGGCCGGTGGACCTGGTAGTGGCCGACCTGTCGTTCATCTCGGTGACCCGCGCCGTGCCGGTCATGACGAGTGAGGTCGTGCTCCCCGGGTCGCCACTGGTGATCCTGGTCAAACCCCAGTTCGAAGCGGGACGGATCGAGGCGTCGCGGGGAAGAGGGGTCATCCGTGACCCCGACATCCACCGCCGGACGCTGCTCGAGGTGGGCCAAGCCCTGGTGGCGGCCGGAGCGGACATCATGGGGGTCATGCCCTCGCCGATCACCGGCTCAGCCGGCAATATCGAGTTCCTCCTCCATGCCCGCACACCTGGGCCCGACCCGGACGGGACAGCCTCGAGCGGTGCCGGTTCCGGCGTTGCCGATCTCATCGACCACGCCGTCGCCGAGGCCCACGGCGAAAAGGGGACAGGATAGGGACCATGGCCGTGATCGCCTTCTACACCAACCCCCTCCGAGCCGAGGCCACCGCCCTGGCTTCACGGGCCGGCGATTGGCTGGCCGAGCGCGGTCACCGGGCCGTGCCGGCCCTCCAGCCCGACGGCTCGGCCTCGGCCGAGGGGGCCGACCTGCTGGTCAGCCTGGGCGGGGACGGTACGCTGCTGCGCTCGGTGGAGACGGCGCTGGCCGGTGGGATTCCGGTGCTGGGCGTCAACATCGGCCGGCTGGGGTACTTGACCCCGATCGAGCCGGCTGGCCTGGAGGAGGCGCTGGCCGCCTTCTTGGCCGGCACCCACCGGGTGGAGGAGCGCATGACCCTGTCGGTCACCGTCCGCGGACCCGACGGCACGCTGCTCGCCCAGCGCAGCGCCCTCAATGAGGCCACCGTGGAGAAGACCGTGCCCGGTCACACGGTGCGCATCACCACCTCGATCGACGACCGGCCCTTCGTCACCTACGCCGCCGACGGGCTGCTCGTGGCCACGCCCACGGGATCCACCGCCTACAACCTGTCGGCCCGTGGCCCCGTCCTGTCCCCGCGGCTCCGGGCCATCGTCCTGACGCCGGTCTCGCCCCACATGCTCTTCGACCGACCCTTGGTGCTCGATCCGGGCGAGCGGCTCCGGTTGGACGTGGAGGAGCCCCGCTCGGCGGTACTGGTGGTGGACGGCGTCACCGTGACGACCCTGGCCCCGGGTGCATCCGTGGAGTGCCGGGAGGGTGACCAGCCGGCCCGCCTGGTCACCTTCGGGTCGACGGACTTCCACTCCATCCTGCGGGCCAAGTTCCATCTCGCCGATCGCTAGGACGCAGAGCGCCGTGGGACCCCAACTGGTCGAGCTCCGGGTGCGCAACCTCGGCGTGATCGACGATGTCACCGTCACGCTCGGGACAGGGATGACCGCCCTCACCGGAGAGACCGGGGCGGGCAAGACCCTCCTGGTGGAGGCCCTGAGCCTCCTGCTCGGCGCCCGGGCCGACCCCTCGGTCGTGCGGGCCGGTACCGAGGAAGCCCTCGTCGAGGGACGGTTCGTGGTTCCCCCCGGGCACGAGCCCTTCCCCGTCGGGCCCATCGGGGAGCGCCATGACGATCCCGGGAACGACGAGCCTGGGGAGGTCACGCTGTCCCGGGCCGTGCCCCGCTCCGGCCGATCCCGCGCCTGGGTCGACGGTCGCATGGCCACCATCGGCACCCTGGCCGAAGCGGCCGGCCAGTTGATCGAACTCCACGGCCAGCACCAGCACCAGGCGCTGACCCACACCGACGCCCAGCGCCGGGCCCTCGACGCCTTCGGGCGCATCGATCTCGATGGATGGACGACCGCCCGCCAGCAGCTCCGGTTCCTCACCGAGGAGTCCGCCGCCCTCGGCGGTGACGCCCGGGCCCGGGCCCGGGAGGTCGACCTCCTCCGCTACCAGATCGGGGAGATCGAGGGGGCCGGCATCGACGGGAGTGACGAAGAGGAGCGGTTGGAGGCCGAGGAGGACAGGCTGGCCGAAGCGGCCAACCATCGCCAGGCCGCGGCCTCGGCCCTGGCCGCCGTGTCGGGGGCCGAGGGGACCAGCGCCCTCGACCGACTGGCCGAGGCGGCCGGGTATCTCGATGGCCGGATGCCGCTGGCTGGTCTGGAGAACCGGGTGCGGGCCGCTATGGCCGACCTCTCGGACCTGGCCACCGACCTCCGGACCGTCGTCGAGACGTGGGAGGACGACCCGGAGCGGCTCGACGAGATCCGGACCCGCCGACAGCTCCTCCACCAGCTCCAGCGGAAGTACGGCGACTCCTTGGAGGAGGTCCTGGCCTTCGCCGACGACGCCCGCCGCCGCCTGGCCGAGGCCGAGGGCGAGGAGCTGCGGGCCCAGGTGCTCGATGTCGAGATCGAGGCGGCACAGTCCGCACTGGACCAGCGCAGCCGCGAGGTGGCCGAGGCCCGGCGGGCCGCTGCGCCGCTCCTGGCGGCGGGGATCCTGGCCACCCTGCAACGGTTGGCCATGCCATCGGCCCGGTTCGAGATCGCCGTGGAGGGGGAGGGGCCGGCCGATCGGGTGGCCTTCCTCTTGGGCGCCAATCCCGGAGAGCCCCTGGCTCCCCTGGCCTCGGCGGCCTCCGGCGGTGAGCTGGCCCGGACCATGCTGGCCATCCGCCTTGCCGTGACCGACGCCCCCGGGGTGATGGTGTTCGACGAGGTCGATGCCGGCGTGGGCGGGGAGGCGGCGATCGCCGTGGGCTCGGCCCTGGCCGGTCTCGGCACGCGCGGACAGGTCCTGGTCGTGACCCACCTGGCCCAGGTGGCGGCTCAGGCCGACCACCAGATCGAGGTGCGCAAGGACGAGCAGTCCGGTCGCACGCGGTCGGAGGTCACCACCCTCGAAGGGGAGAGTCGGGTGGTCGAGCTGAGCCGCATGCTGTCGGGGCACCCCGACAGCGCGTCGGCCCGCCAGCATGCCCGAGAGCTCCTCGACGCCAGTCCTTCGGTCTGATCGGCCCGAGGGGGGCCAGCGGGTCGGCCTCCGGTTCCGGCCGGCACGCCGCCTTTCGGCGACCGGGGTCCGCACGTAGGTCGCTCCCGTTCCGCTAGCCTCATCAGGTGCCTGACGTGGACGGCCCGCCGCAACCCTCCGGGGGACAGCCGACGGTCGATCCACCCTTCGACGGCGGTCGGGGCCGGGCCACCAAGTACATCTTCTTCACCGGTGGCGTCTCCTCCTCCTTGGGCAAGGGACTGACCGCTTCCTCCCTGGGCCGGCTCCTCAAATGCCGGGGCCTCCGGGTCACCATGTGCAAGCTGGATCCGTACATCAACGTGGATCCAGGCACGATGAACCCGTTCGAGCACGGTGAGGTCTTCGTCACCGAGGACGGGGGCGAGACCGATCTCGATCTCGGTCACTACGAGCGATTCATCGACGAAAATCTCAACAAGAACTCCAACGCCACCACCGGCCGTATCTACTCCTCGGTCATCGCCAAGGAGCGGCGGGGCGACTACCTGGGCAAGACCGTCCAGGTCATTCCCCACGTCACCGACGAGATCAAAAAGCGGGTCCGGGCCCTCGGCACCGACGACGTGGACGTGGTCATCGTGGAGATCGGCGGGACGGTGGGCGACATCGAGATCGTCCCGTTCATCGAGGCCATTCGGCAGTTCCGGCGGGATGTGGGCCGAGACAATGTCTGCTATGTCCACCTCACCCTGGTGCCCTACCTGGGGCCGTCCGGCGAACAGAAGACCAAGCCCACGCAGCACTCGGTGACCGAACTGCGCAGCCGGGGCATCCAGCCCGACGTGATCGTGTGCCGTTCCGACCGGATGATCTCCGAGGACCTCAAGCGCAAGATCTCCCTCCTGTGTGACGTGCCCATGGAGGCCGTGGTCTCGGCCGTCGACGCCGACAACATCTACCAGATCCCCCTGGTCCTCCACGAGGAGGGTCTCGACAGCTACATCCTGTCGCTGCTGCAGTTCGACGAGGCGGCCCACCCCATCGACCTCACCACCTGGGAACGGCTGGTCGATCAGGTCGACGCCGCCACCAGGCCGGTGCGGATCGGAATCATCGGCAAGTACGTCGACCTGCCCGATGCCTACCTCTCGGTGGTCGAATCCCTGCGC
Source organism: uncultured Acidimicrobiaceae bacterium (assembly GCA_963737625.1). Lineage (GTDB taxonomy): Bacteria > Actinomycetota > Acidimicrobiia > Acidimicrobiales > RAAP-2 > Bog-756. Next base: position 1,354,344 of record CAVTTK010000002.1, on the reverse strand, counting down.
CACGCCGGCTTCCACCACGGGGCCAAGGTGCTGATCGAATGGATTCAGGCCGCCACCGTCCCCGACCTCCTGGAACGGGACGGACTGCGGGGATTCGACGGTCTGGTCATCCCCGGCGGCTTCGGGGAGCGGGGGGTCGAGGGCAAGATCGCCGCCGCCGGTTACGCCCGGGAGCACGAGCTGCCCCTGCTCGGCCTCTGCCTCGGGCTCCAGGTCATGATCATCGAGGTGTCACGCACCCTGGTCGGACTCGAGGGGGCCAACTCACGCGAGTTCGATCCCACCACACCCCATCCCGTCGTCGATCTGATGGACGACCAGAACGACGTGGTGGACAAAGGCGGGACCATGCGCCTCGGCTCCTACAGTGCCCAGCTGATGGCTGGATCCCAGGTGGCCAAGGCGTACGGCACCGAGGTCGTCTCCGAGCGTCACCGCCACCGCTACGAGGTGAACCCGCGCTACCGGTCCCGGCTGGAGGACGCAGGCCTGGTCTGTTCAGGCATGTCGCCCGACGAGCGACTGGTGGAGTTCATCGAGCTGCCCGACCACCCGTTCTGGGTCGGGACCCAGGCCCACCCGGAGTTCAAGAGCCGGCCCGACCGCCCCCACCCCCTCTTCCGCGAACTGGTCTTCGCTGCCCTCACCCGGGCCGAGGGACGGGACCCCCGTCTCCCCGACATCGCCGACGTCGGCTGAGGTGGCCGGGGACGAAGACCGCCGACCCGACGGCCCGGGCCCGTTGCCGCGGTTCCGGGCCACCGGTGAGGAGGTGGTCCACGAGGGATGGGCCATCACCCTGGTGCAGGCCGGTTTCGTCGACCCCGACGGTGTGGCCTTCGACCGGGACGTGGTCCGCCACCCCGGGGCGGTGGCCGTGGTGGCCGTCACCGACGACGACTCGGTGGTGCTGGTCCGTCAGTACCGTCCCGCCCTTGACGAGTGGATCCTCGAGGTGCCGGCGGGGACCTGCGACGTCGAGGGGGAGCCCGCCCTGCGGACCGCCCAGCGCGAGCTCGCCGAGGAGGTGGGCTACGCCGCCGCGGACATGATCCTCCTGACCCGCTGTGCCATCACGCCGGGATTCTGCGACGAGATGTCGTCCGTGTTCCTGGCTACGGGACTCACCGCCACCGACCTCGACCGCCAGGGGATCGAGGAGCGATACATGCGGGTCGAGCACATCCCGCTGGCCGAATTCGATGCCATGGTGGACGACGGGACCATCATCGACGCCACCACCATCCTGGGCGTGGGACTGGCCCGGCGTCGACTGACCGCACGTCCTGCCGTCTCGTCTGGCCCATGAGTCAGGCGCTCTCCACCCCGGCCGAGGAGTACCTGTCGTGGTTGGCCGTGGAGAAGGGCCGATCACGGAACACGCTGGCCGCCTACCGACGGGACATCGCCAGCTGGGAGCGGTGGGCGGCCCTGGCCGGGATCGACCCGGTCGCCGCCGACACCGGCGCCATCGAGCGCCATCTGGCCCAGCTCCGCGACGAGGGACGCACGCCGGCGTCCATGGCCCGCTCCACGTCGGCCTTGCGCGGGCTGTTCCGGTTTCTCGTCAGCGAGGGGGAGATCGCTGCCGATCCCAGTACCGACCTGCGCTCGCCCCGCATCCCCCGACGGCTGCCCAAGGCCCTCGACGAGGACCAGGTCCTCAACCTGTTGGACTCGGTCAGCGGGACCGAGCCGGCCGACTACCGGGACCGGGCCCTCCTGGAGGTGCTCTACGGCACCGGGGCCCGCATCTCCGAGGTCGTCGGCCTCTCCCTCATGGATCTCCAGGGAGACGACGGCCTCCTGCGGGTGTTCGGCAAGGGGGCCAAGGAGCGACTCGTCCCGCTGGGCGGACCGGCGCGGATGGCCCTCGACCGGTGGCTGGCCCCGGGCGGGCGGCCCCGCATGGCCCCGGACCGGTGGCCGCGGCGCGGCGATGCCGAGGCCGTCTTCCTCAACCTGCGGGGCAGTCGCCTGTCCCGCCAGGGGGCGTGGGCCGTGGTCCAGCACCGGGCGGAGCGGGTCGGCTTGGGCGACGTGGTCAGCCCCCACGTCCTCCGTCACTCGTGCGCCAGCCACATGCTGGCCCACGGCGCCGACATCCGTGTGGTGCAGGAACTCCTGGGCCACGTGTCCATCGCCACCACCCAGATCTACACCCGGCTCAGCCAGGACCACCTGCGGGCCTCCTACCAGCAGGCCCACCCGCGGGCCACTGCGCCCCAGCTCAAGTAGGATCTTCCCGTGCCGAGCGACGCCCCCACCATCGACTACCGCCAACTCCTCGAGGACGAGCGGCGCCAGCTGCAGTCCGAGCTGTCCGAACTCGGACACGGCGAGGGCGGTGGGCTCGACTACGACCCCAACTTCGCCGACACCAGTCAGGTGACGGCCGAGCGGGGCGAAGCCGATGCCCTGGCCGGTCAGCTGCAGGAGACGCTGGACGAGGTGGCGCGGGCCCTCGGCCGCCTCGAAGACGGCACGTACGGAACGTGCGAGGTGTGTGGGGTGGCCATCGCACCGGCCCGCCTGGAGGCCATGCCGGCCACGCGGTTCTGCATCAACCACGCCAACCGGCCCTGATCGGGCCAGGCTCATGGCCTACGGAGGCTACGGGGGAGGGTCCGGTGGCAGCGGTCGCCCTCGGCGTCGGTTCCAGCCCGACCAGCGGACCCTGATCATCGTCATCGTGGGAGTGGCCCTCATCGCCATCCTCCTGCGCACGCACAAGATATCCAGCGCCAACATCATCTACTTCTGCGTACTGATCCCTTCGATCATCCTCCACGAGCTGTCCCACGGCGTGGTCGCCCTGGCCTTCGGCGACGACACGGCAAAGCGGGCCGGCCGGCTGACCCTCAACCCGATCAAGCATGTGGACCCGGTGGGGACGCTGCTGGTGCCAGCGGTCCTCTCGCTGTCGGGGGTGGGAGCCTACGGTTGGGCCAAGCCTGTGCCCGTCAGCACCAACCGCCTCCGGAGCCCGCGCAACCACACGGTGGTGGTGTCCCTCGTCGGCCCGATCACCAACTTCGCCCTGGCCGCCCTGCTCGGGGTGGCGTTCGTGGCCACGGCCTCGCCCCTGGCCCGGGCCTCGGTGGCCGCCGGCTACTACCCGCCCGGTCTGTTCAGCCAGATCCTCTTTCTGGCCGGCATCGCCAACATCGTGCTGGGCGTGTTCAACTGCATCCCGTGCCCGCCCCTAGACGGTGCCGCCGTGCTGGAGCGGTTCTTGCCCGCCCGCATGCTGCCCCAGTACTACAACCTCCAGCCCTTCCTCATGTTCTTGCCTCTGATCCTCATCCTGTTCTTCCACAACCAGTGGTCGGAGTTCATCAACCACATCATCAGCTGGTGGGCGGCCCGACTGGCGTGACCAACGGTCCTCACGCCGGCCCCCGCCTCGGGGGGACCCCGACGCCGGCCACCCCATGAGTCCTGTCCCAACCGCCCTGGACGCGGGCCCCGGCGCGCCGGCGCCCACCGGCCATGCCGCCGCGTCGCCCCCTGGATCCGGACCCACCCGGGCATGGCCCTCGCCCTGGTGCTCCCGTTCGCCGTGTTCGGAATTCCCCAGCTGTTCGGGATGACCTTCCTCTCCGGTGACAACTTCATCCAGAACCTCCCCATGCGGGTCCTGGTGGGGAAGGATCTCATCCACGGGGTGCTGCCGCTGTGGAATCCCTACCTGTTCAGCGGTACGCCTCTCCTGGGCGGGTTCAACGCCGGGGCTGCGTATCCCCTCACCTGGCTCACCGCCCTCCTACCCGTCTTCACCGCCTGGACTCTGACCCTGGCGGTGGCCTACGACGTGGCCCTGGCCGGAATGTACGTCTTCCTGCGACGCCAGGCCATCTCGTCCACCGCCGCCACCTTCGGGGCCATCACCTTCGCCTTCGCCGGGTACATGAGCGCCCAGATCGTCCACATCGACCTGATCGAGGGGGCGGGGTGGCTGCCGTGGATCCTGGTGGCGGTGCACGGTCTGACCGAGCGGCATGCCCCAGGGGCCGCGGGGGAGCGGTCCGCCACCCGAGGCCCCACCCGGTGGTGGGTGCTCCTGCTCGCCGTGGCCCTCGGGCTGACCCTGCTGGCCGGAGCGGCGGAGGCCATCATCGACAGCGGGGTGCTGGTCCTCATCTACTGGGTGTGGCGGATGATCTCGACCGGCCTCCTGCGACGGGGCTCGGGACGGGCCCTGGCCGGCTCGGTGGGGGCGGTGGCCCTGGGCCTGGCCGGCGGAGTGGCCCTCGGTGCGGCCCAGTGGCTCCCCGGCCTGCTCTTCCTCTCCCAGTCCCAGCGGGCCACGGCCACCTACACCTTCTTCACCAGCGGGTCTCTCAACAACCGCCTCCTGACCCTCGTGGCCTCGCCCTTCGTCCTGGGCACCAACCAGGGTGGGCCGACGACCTACGCCGGGACCTACAACTTCCCCGAGGTCACCAGCTACGTCGGCATCCTGGCCCTGATCGCCGCCTTTTCCCTCGTGCTGAAGCGGTGGCGCTCCCGGCCCGAGGTCGGCCAGTGGCGGGTCTGGTACGTCATTCTGGTGGTCGGCCTCCTCTCGTCCCTGGGCAACCAGACCCCGTTCGCCCGGCTCATGTACCTGATCCCCGGGGTGCGCAGCGAACGGCTGCTCAACCGCAACCTGCTCCTCGTCGACACGGCCCTAGCCGTGTTGCTGGCCTGGTGGGCCCACGTCCTGCTGGCCGAACGGGCCGAGCCGACGGCCCCCACGCCGGAGCCGAGATCAGTCCGGGAGCGGTGGCAGGCCGGGCGGCACGCCGAGGTCGTGGTCACCGCCGTCCCCTTCGCCGTCATGGTGGTGGTGGCCCTGCTGTTGTGGACGGTGGGCCCGTTCTTCGAACGACTGCTCGAGACCGAGCACGTACTGCGCACCGCGCCCCGCCTGCAGCTGGCCGGCCTGGTCACGGCGGGCACAGTGATCGCCGGCGTCGCCACCTGGACCGTGCTGGCCTCCGGACGGTTCTCCGCCCGCCGGCTCCGCCGACAACTGGCCGCCGTGCTCCTGGCCGACCTGACCCTGTTCAACCTGTTCGTCGTCAACCCGCCGATCAGCGAGGCGGCAGCCCAGGCCCGCACCCCGGTGGCCGCCCGTTTCGCCGCCGAGGTGGGGGACGGGCGCTTCATCATCTTCGACCCCGACCGGTTCGACACCCCCCAGCTCTTCGCCCTGGGCCAGACCGACCTCAACATCTACCGGCGGCTTCCGAGCGCCCAGGGCTACACCGCCCTGACCGACGGCGCCTACGACGACGCCACCGGGGCCCACCTCCAGGAGACCCTCGACGCTAGGACCCTGGCCGGCACGGTGTGGGACGGCCTCAACGTGACCACCCTGCTCTCACTGCCCGGCTACTTCGTGACCCCGCTGCCCACGTCGTCGGCCGCGGGCGGGGCGGGCCCCGGGTCCGCCACCGCCCCCCCGGGCCAGCGGGTCCTGTTCCCCTCCAACCCGGCCGGCCAGACGGCGACCTCCTTCGGTGCACCGTCGTCGTTCGCGCTCCGGAGCGGGACCGCCCGGACCTGGTACTTCGGAGGCGCGCTCACCTTGAGCCGGTGGGCCGTGCCCGTCGAGCGAGGCGGGGCCGCCCGGGTGCAGGTGGGCTTGGTCACCACCGCAGGTGGGGTCCGGTGGCTGCCGGCGAGCGACGTCACCGTGACCCGGGATGGCCCGGAGCGGGCGCTTGCCGTGTCCCTGCCCCAACCCGTGGTCTCCGGCGGGCTGGTGGTTCGCCCCACCGCCGGTCCGGTCACCGTGGGCATACCCACCGCGGTGACCGCCGAGTCCGGGTCGGTGTCCCTCGACGGTCCGCTGCAGTACGGGGTGTTCCCGCCGCACTGGACCTTCACGGGCACGTTGAGCACCTTCGGCGTGTTCCACAGCGACGCTGCCCGGGGCTGGGCCCGGGCCCGGGCCCCCGGCGGTGGCCCACCCCCGGTCGGCACCTCAGTCGAGGCCGCCGCCCCGGGGCAGGACGGCACCCAGACCATCACCGTCCGGACCCACGGGCCCGTCGTGCTCGAGCGCAGCGTCTCGTGGACGACGGGCTGGCTGGCCTCGGTCCGGATGGTGGGCGCCGGGGCGGCCGGGCCGTCCCGATCCCTCCCTGTCCAGCGCAACGGCGTGATCCAGCAGGTTTCCCTACCCGGGCCGGGGGCGTTCCGGGTGACCTTCCGCTACCGGCCGGCGGCCGCGCTGGCCGGCCTCATCGTCTCGGGCGTGGCCTTCCTGAGCCTGTTCGGGTGGGTGGTCCTGGAGCTGGTCGGGCGCCGGCGCCGGCGACGATCGGCCCTCACCTCGGGCTGAGCAGCCCGATGGCCGACGCGGCCCGCCGATAGGTGGCCGATGCCACCTCCCTGGCCTTGTCGGCCCCCATGGCCAGCAGCGAGGTCACGGCCCCGGGGTCGGCGGCCAGGGCCTCCCGGCGATCCCGGACCGGTCGGAGCAGCTCCACCAGGGCCTCGGCCACATCGACCTTCAGGTCGCCGTAGCGCTCGTAGGAGCCGGCGACCTCCTTCGGCGTGCTCCCGGTGGCCACGGCCAGCAGTTCGAGGAGATTGGACAGGCCGGGCTTGGCCGCCGGGTCGTAGCGGACCTCGCCGTCGGTGTCGGTCACCGCTCGTTTGATCTTGCGGCGGATCTCATCGGGCCCGTCCAGCATGAGCACGGTCCCGAGGGGGGAGTTGACCGACTTCGACATCTTGTTCTCCGGGTGCTGGAGGTCCATGACCCGGGCCCCGGCGGGTGGGATGGCCGCCTGCGGCACCACGAAGGTGTCCCCGTAGCGGTGGTTGAAGCGGATGGCCAGCTCACGGGTCAGCTCGAGATGCTGACGCTGGTCATCGCCCACCGGCACCCGTTCGGCGTCGTAGAGCAGGATGTCGGCCGCCTGCAGCACCGGATAGCTGAAGAGGCCCACCCGCACCGAATCCTTGCCGGCACTCTTCTCTTTGAACTGGGTCATCCGGCCCAGTTCGCCCATGGTGGCCGTGCACTCGAGGATCCAGCTCAGCTGGGTGTGTTCGGCCACATGGCTCTGGATGAACAAGGTGCACCGCTCGGGGTCCAGGCCGGCGGCCACCAGGTCGAGGGCGGTCTCCTCGGTCCGGTGGCGAAGGTCCTCGGGACTGATGTCGAGGGTGAGGGCGTGCAGGTCCACGATGCAGTAGAAGCAGTCGTTGCGCTCCTGGTCGGCCACCCAATTGCGCACAGCACCCAGGTAATTCCCCAGATGGAGGTCGCCGCTGGGCTGGAGGCCGGACAGAACTCGGGACATGGGGGGTCATCGTAGGTCGAGCAGGGAAGAGCCTGGAACGATGCCGGGCGTCAGGCCGGGCCGGCCACCCGGCCCGGGACCCCGGTGAGATGCACGATACGACCCGCTCCAGCCGGTAGGGTCGGTCCGTGGCCGCCACCGTCTCCACCCCGGTCTTCGAGGGGCCGGTCGACCTGCTGCTCCAGCTGGTCAACAGCCACCAGGTGGAGCTGTACGACATCCCGCTGGCCGAGGTGGTCGACGCCTTCGTGGCCGAGGTGGCCACCTGGGAGTCGGTGGACCTCCAGGTCCTCTCGGAGTTCCTCATGGTGGCCTCCACCCTCATCGAGCTCAAGTCGCGGCGGTTGCTGCCCGGTCCCGACGACATCGACACCGACGAGGAGCTGGTCGGGTGGGAGGAGCGGGACCTGCTGCTGGCCCGCCTCCTGGAGTGCCAGGCCTACGCCGCCGCCGCCGACGGCTTCGCCCTCCTCCTCGAGCAGGCGGCCCGGTCGGTGCCCCGCACGGCCGGTCTCGACCTCGACTTCGTGGTCAACGCCCCCGACCTCCTCGAAGGGGTCACCCCCGATCAGTTGGCCGAGGCCTTCCTCCGGGCCACGGCCGAGCGCCCGGTACCGGTGGTGGACCTCTACCACGTGACGGTGGACACGGTCACCGTGGCCGACACCGTGGCCGCCCTCTCCCGTCGACTGCCTCGCCTGGGCTCCTCCACCTTCCGGGCCCTGACCGGTCACCTGACCTCCCGCATGGAGATCATCGTGAGCTTCCTGGCCCTCTTGGAGCTGTGCAAGCAGGGGCGGGTCTCCCTCGACCAGGGCCACACCTTCGGGGACCTCGAGGTGGCGTGGTTGGGCGGCGACCGTGAGCCGGTCCCGGTGGGATCCGGCCTGTACGACGAGTACGAGGGCTGAGGATGCCCCTCTCACCCGAGGCCCGGGCCATCGAGGCCGTCCTGATCGTGGCCGTGGAGCCGGTCCCGGCCGGACTGCTGGCCGAGCTGCTCGAGCTACCCGTCGAGCAGATCGATCCGCTCTGTGACGAGCTGGCGGAGTCGTGTCGCACCGAGGGACGCGGCTTCGACGTCGTCCGGATCGCCGGGGGCTTCCGCATCCAGACCCACCCCGACCTGGCCTCCTACGTGGAGCGGTTCGCCAATGTGGGTGTCTCCTCACGGCTGTCGGCCGCAGCACTCGAGACCATGGCCATCGTGGCCTACAAGCAACCCGTGTCGCGGGCCCAGATCGCCGCGCTGCGGGGCGTCAACGTGGACGGTGTGGTCCGCCTGCTGGAACACCGCGGCTACATCGCCGCCGTGGGCCGGGCCCCCGGGCCCGGGCAGGCCGTGTTGTACGCCACCACCGAGGCCTTCTTGGAGCGTCTCGGGCTCGACCGGTTGGACCAGCTGCCCCCGGTCGAGGACCTCCTTCCCGGTCCCGAAGCCCTGGCCGACCTGGAGGAGCAGATGCGCCCGGTCGGCGATGCCTGAGGGGTCGGACCCACCCGCTCCCCCCTCGCCACCGGAGACCGACTGCAAAAGGTGCTGGCCCGCATCGGCGTGGGCTCCCGCCGGGTCTGCGAGGATCTGATCGTGGACGGGCGGGTGACCGTCAACGGGGAGGTGCCCATCCTCGGGCGACGGGTGGACCCGAGCGTGGACCGGGTGGAGCTCGACGGAGTGCCGTTGCCCGTGGGGCCGGGGTTGGTGCACTACCTGGTGAACAAGCCGGTCGGGGTGGTCAGCACGGTGGAGGACACCCATGGGCGTCCCACGGTGGTGTCACTGGTGCCCGACGACGCCCGGGTCTTCCCCGTAGGCCGACTGGACATGGACTCCGAGGGCCTCCTCATCCTGACCAACGACGGCGAGCTGACCCACCGCCTGACCCACCCCTCGTTCGGGGTGGCCAAGGAGTACCTGGTCCAGGTGGAGGGCGAGCCCACGCCGGCCGAGGTGCGGCGCCTCCGGGAGGGCGTGGACCTCGAGGACGGGCCCACGGCACCCGCCCGGGTCGCCGTGGTGGCCCCCACGCTGCTCCGCATGGTCATCCACGAAGGCCGGAACCGGCAGATCCGACGGATGTGCGAGGCCGTAGGCCACCCGGTGGTCCGCCTGGTCCGGACCCGGATCGGTCCGGTGGCCGATCCCTCGCTCGGCCCCGGGTCCTACCGGCCCCTGACCTTTGACGAGGTGCGAAGCCTGGCCGCGGCGGCGGAGCCGGTGGAGGCCGGGGACCGGGCGGTGACCTCGCCGACACCGGGCGGCACGGTTGGGCCGGTCGACGGGCCTGAGTAACATGCCTGGCTGATGTCCCCGTCCGTCCGAGCCGTCCGCGGCGCCACCACTGTCGACGCCGACACCCCCGAGGCCATCACCGAACGGGTGGTGGCCCTGCTCCGCCAGATCCTCGACCGCAACGGCCTGGAGGAGGATGACATCATCTCGATCCTGTTCACGGCCACCGAGGACATCGTCTCGACCTTCCCGGCCACGGCAGCCCGCTCCATGGGGCTGGGTGCCGTCCCGCTGATCTGCGCCCGGGAGCTGGCCATCGCCGGATCGGTGCCCCGCTGCATCAGGGTCATGCTCCACGTGGCCACCGACCGGCCCCGCCACCAGATCCACCACGTCTACCTCGAGGGCGCCCAGGGACTCCGTGACGACCTCCCCGACTGAGGTCGTCCGACCCCGGGTGGCCCCAGCCGACGGGACCGGTCTCCGGCTCACCCGGCGAGCCATGATCTACGGCACCGGCCTCATCGGGGGCTCGGTGGGCCTGGCCCTGCGGAACCGAGGCTGGCACGTGAGCGGAGTGGACGAGGCCGGCGGGGTGGCGGCCCGGGCCGTGGCGCTGGGGGCCTTGAGCGTGGAGGGCGTGGACCAGGGGGCCGACCTCGTGGTGGTGGCCACCCCGGTCCGGGCCGCCGCATCGGTGATCGGGCAGATCCTGGCCGGCGACGGGTGGGGGCCCGACGTCGTGGTCACCGACGTGGGCAGCGTCAAAGGACCGCTGGTGGCCGCCGTCGACCACCCCCGGTTCGTGGGCGGCCATCCCATGGCCGGCTCGGAGCAGGTCGGTGTGGAGGGGGCCACGGGAGACCTCTTCGTCGGGGCCACGTGGGTGTTGACCCCCACCGCGGCCACGGATCCCGATGCGTTCGCCCTGGTCCGCAGCGTCCTGGCCGAGCTGGGGGCTCAGGTGGTGGCCCTGGACCCGGCCCAGCACGACGTCCTGGTGGCCGTGGTGTCCCACGTGCCCCACCTGACGGCAGCCACGCTCATGGTGCTGGCCGCCGGCCTGGGGGAGGAGCACGCCGCCCTCCTGCAGCTGGCGGCCGGAGGCTTCCGGGACATGACCAGGATCGCCGCCGGCCAGCCCACCATCTGGCCGGACATCTGCGACGACAACGCCGAGGCCATCGTGGCCACCCTCGACCTGCTCATCGAGGCGCTGGGGGCCATGCGCCGTCGGGTGGCCGACCATGACCACGACTCGCTGCTGGAGATCCTGGGACGGGCCGCCGACGCTCGGAGGGTGCTGAGCGACCGGGCCCCGCTGCCCGAGGAGCTCGTCGAGGTACGCGTCCCGTTGCTGGACCGCACCGGAGCCATCGCCGAGGTCACCGTGCTGGCCGCCGAGCTGGGCATCAATATCTTGGACCTGGAGATCGCCCACTCCGTCGACGGCGATCGGGGCGTGCTGGTCATGACCGTGGACACGCTCTCCGCCCCGACCCTGCTCACGACGCTGGGCGAACGGGGCTACCGGGCCTCGGGCTCGCCGCCGGGAACGACCCGGTGAGCCCGCCCGACCCGGGTTCGCCCGGCGGCTCCGGGGGGGCCGACGACGTCAAGGTCGTCCGGGGGGGCTCCCCGCTGACCGGCACTATCTCGGTGCCCGGGGACAAGTCCATCTCCCACCGGGCCCTTCTGCTCGCCGCGCTGGCCGAAGGCACCTCGACCATCCACGGGCTGTCCTCGGGTGAGGACGTGGCCCGGACATTGGCCGCCGTGGCCGCCCTCGGGGCGGAGGTCGGGACCGACGGGGCCTCGATCACCGTGCATGGCGGCCGCTCCCTCCTCCACGCACCGGCCGGCCCGCTCGATCTGGGCAACTCGGGCACGGGCCTCCGCCTTCTGGCCGGGGTGGTGGCCACCCTCCCGGGCACCACCACCCTCACCGGGGACGACTCGTTGCGGAGCCGGCCCATGGACCGGGTGGCCGAGCCCCTGTCCCGGATGGGGGCCGCGGTCACCGGACGAGGCCAGTCCTGTCTGCCCCCCCTCGAGGTCGCCGGTGGACCTCTGGCCGGGATCGAGTACACACCCCCCATGGCCAGTGCCCAGGTGAAGTCGGCCATCCTGCTGGCCGGGCTGGCCGCCGACGGGGAGACCGTGGTCCACGAGCCGGTGGCCACCCGGGCCCACACCGAGGAGATGCTGGCCGCCGCCGGTGCCGACATCGATTTCCAGCGGGTCGGTGGCGGCCGGGTGGTCCGGGTCCGGAGAAGCACGTTGGCCGCCGGGACCTACACCGTGCCCGGTGATCCCTCCCAGGCGGCCTTCTGGGTGGTGGCCGGGGCCATCGTCCCCGGCAGCCTGGTCACCGTGTCCGGCATCCAACTGGGCATCGAGCGCCTGGGTTTCCTCGGCGTACTGCGGCGCATGGGGGCCACCATCGAGATCGAGGAGGCCGGCAACCTGACCGGATCGGTGACCAGCTACACGTGTGCCCTCCACGGAACCGTGATCGAGGCCGCCGAGATCCCCTCCCTCGACGAGGTCCCCATCCTGGCCGTGGCGGCGGCGGCCGCCCTCGGCACCACCCGGTTCCGCGATGTCGGCGAGCTCCGGGTGAAGGAGTCCGACCGCCTGGCCGGGACGGCGGAACTGGTCCGCGCCTTCGGGGCCGAGGCCACCATCGAGGGGGACGACCTCGTCGTCGAGGGATCCGGGGCGCCCCTGCGCCCGGCCCGCGTCGACGCCCACGGCGACCACCGGATGGCCATGGCCGCCGCCGTGGCCGGGTCAGCCTGTCCGGCCTCGACGGGGGAGACCACCATCAGCGGATGGCGAACCGTGGCCACCAGCTATCCGGGCTTCGCCGACACCCTCGTCCACCTGGCATCGGGGCGTCGGTGACCGGTGCCGACACGCGGATCCGACCCCGGCCGGTGATCGCCATCGACGGCCCGGCCGGTTCGGGGAAGTCCACCGTCTCCCGCGCCCTGGCCGCCCGACTCGGCATCGACCGCCTCGACACCGGGGCCATGTACCGGGCCGTGGCGTGGGCCACCCTCGACCGGTCCATCGATCCCGGCGACCGGGATGCCGTGGCCGAGGTGGCGCGCACGATCGACATCGCCCTGGGGGATCGGGTGACCGTCGATTCGACCGACGTCACCGAGGCCATCCGCGGGCCACGGGTGAGTGCGGCCGTCTCGGCGGTAGCCGCTAATCCCGAGGTCCGGGCGGTCATGGTCCGCCGACAGCGGGAGTGGGCCACCGAACACGGTGGCGGGGTGATCGAGGGACGGGACATCGGCTCGGTGGTCTTCCCCGGCGCCGACCTCAAGGTCTTCCTGACGGCATCGGCCGAGGAACGGGCTCGGCGGCGCCCCGAGGAGGGAGCCGACGCCGTGGCCCGTCGGGACCGGATCGACAGCACGCGCCCGGTCTCGCCCCTGGGCGTGGCCGATGGGGCGCGCGTGATCGACACCACCGACCGGACGGTGGACGACATCGTGGAGGAGCTGGTGACGTGGCTGTGACCGGTGGGGAGGCAGCCGGCGGTCCTCTCGACGTCGAGGTGCCGGTCGACACCAGCTTCACGCGCATCTACCGCTTCCTCCGGGTCCTCGTCCGCGGGCTCAACCGCATCCTCTTCCGCACCACGGTCGACGGGGCCGATCAGGTGCCGGCGACCGGTCCGGTGATCATCGCCCCGGTGCACCGCTCCTTCATCGACTTCTTCGTGGCCTCCGAGGTGACGAAACGCAAACTGCACTACATGGCCAAGGACAGTCTGTGGAAGAACGGGATGCTGGCCCGGATCCTCCCGGCGGTGGGGGCATTTCCTGTCCACCGCCAGTCGGCCGACCGCGAGGCCCTGCGCCGGGCCCAGCGGGTCCTCGATGCCGGCGAGGTGCTGATCCTCTTCCCCGAGGGGGAGAGGCGGAGCGGACCGGTGGTCGAGGACCTCCACGAGGGCGTGGCCTTCCTCGCCGCCCGAACGGGCGCCGTCGTGATCCCGGTGGGCATCGGCGGTTCGGCGTCGGTCATGCCCAAGGGCAAGAAGGTGCCCCGTCCCCGCCACATCCACCTGGTGGTCGGGAAACCGCTTCTCCCACCGGCCCGGACGGGTGCCGGCCGCGTGTCCCGCAGCACCATCCATCGGCTGACCGAAGAGCTGGACGCTTCCCTCCAGGACCTCTACGACCGCTCGGTGGCGGCCACGGGACGGTACTGAGGCACCTCGTCAGGAGGAGGTGGTGGCATCCTGCTTCGTCCGCCGGACCCGGTACCAGGTGCTCCCGATGACCCGTCCGTACTGGAGGCCGAAGAAGAGGTTGCCGCCCTTCTTGGATGTCCCCGAAGCACGCGGGTGCCACACGGTGGGTCGCTCGGTGATCCTCCAGCCCCGGCTGGCTGCGGTGATGACCACCTCGGCCGTCTGGTACTGGTCCTCGACCAAGAGGGGCACGATGTCGTTCAGGACCTCGATGCGAAAGGCGCGGTAGCCGTTGGAGGAGTCGGTGAGCCGCTGCGCGGCGATCCGGTTGAGGACCGAGGCGTACAGGGTCACGCCGGCCCGCCGGAACCGGTCGGTCGTCTGGTCCACACCCAAGCGCCGCGAGGCGATGACGAAATCGGCCTCGCCGTCGACCACCGGGCGAATCAGGTCGGCCATCTCCCCGGGGTCGTTCTGGCCGTCGGCGTCCAGGGTCACCACGTACTGGGCACCGTGGGCGGCGGCCAACTGGTAGCCCAACCGGAGGGCCTGTCCATGGCCCAGGTTCACGGGCAGGACACAGGTCAGGACCCCGGCCTCCAGGGCCACCCTCGCCGTTCCGTCGGTGCCGCCGTCCACCACCACCAAGGTGGTGACCTCGAGCTCACCGATCAGGGTGGGCATGGCCTTGAGGACGTCGCCGATGTTGTGCTCCTCCTCGTAGGCGGCGATGACCGCCACCACCGGCCCGAACCTCACCCCGGGGTAGCGCGCCTCGAAGTCCGCCCGGGCCTGGTCGCGGACGTAGCCCATCAGCTGGGTGCTCCGCTTCCGGGCCTGGCTGTCGGGGAGGGTCAGCCAGCGGTGCTTCTGGGTGGGCGCCATCAGATCTGGTGGGGATGGCCGAAGATGGCCCGCACCTTCGGCTCGAAGTGCGCCAGTGATTCGGTGGGGTAGTCGGGGTCGAAGCTGTTCTGGTCCCACTCGTCGGCGAACGTCTCGGCCAGCCCGTACCACGGCTCGTGGCGGTACCGGTCCCGCATGTCGGGGTCCATGTCGAAGTGGGCGTAGTAGTGGCGGCCCTGGAAGTCCTGGTGGGCGAGGATGGCCGAGGTCACCTCGGGGCGAACGTAGGGCCGGAGGATCTCGGCGGCGATCCGCGGGTGGTTGGGCACCGAGACGGCCTTACCGATGTCGTGACAGAGCGACGCCACCACCAGCTGGTCGTCGGCCCCGGCCCGTTCGGCCCGGGTGGCCGTCTGGAGGCAGTGGGTCAGCTGGTCGACAGCAAAGCCGTCCACCACGTCGGACAGGGACTCCAGCATGGCCAGTACCCGGTCGGCCACCCGGCTCTGGTTTTTCATCGTCTCGGCGCCGATGACCGCCCACTCCTCCGCCGTCGACACATCCATGCTGGTGAACGAGGTCGTCATAGCCACAGTCTCGCGCCGATTGGCCGGGCGGGCACCGCCGCCCGCACCCCGTAGTACGGACGCTCAGCCGGCCATCCGCTCGAGCACGTCAGCGGCCACGGTGGTCCGGTCACCGGCTAGGACAGTGCTCGTCGACTCCCCGGCCGCGCCCTCTCGGCCCGGGCCAGCGGACGGCACCCCGTTCAGGATGCCTAGGGCCGACTCCAGACCCCGGAGCAGCTCACGGAGCTCCGGGGGCGGGGGGAAGTACTCCTCCTCCACGGTGACCGGGGCGTGCCGGACCCCGTGAGTGGGGGCCAGGCGGGCCACCACGGCCTGCACCAGGGCCTCAGGAGCCGACGCCCCGGCCGTGACCCCTACCGTTCCGGACAGGTCGTCGGGCAGCTCCGAGGCGTCATTCACCCGGACCACCCGGGGACAGCCGAAGGATCGGGCGACCTGCTCGAGGGCCACGGTGTTGGAGGAGTTCTCCGAGCCGATGACCACCACGGCGTCAGCTTCGCCGGCCAGGGCCTTCAGGGCCGCCTGGCGGTTGGTGGTGGCGAAGCACAGGTCGCTCCGGTTGGGCATCCACAAGTCGGGGAACCGCTCCCGGGCCCGATCCACGATGCCGGCCCACTCGTCGTGGCTGAGCGTGGTCTGGGCCAGGAGCGCCATGCGGGGCTCCCCGTCGTCGGGACCGGGGGGAACGAGACGGTCCACGTCCTCGGCCCGCTCGAGGAGCCGGACCGACGTCGGCGCCACGGCCATCGTCCCCACCGCCTCCTCGTGGCCGTGGTGGCCCACGTAGAGCACGGTGTAGCCCTTGCGGGCCCGGACCCGCAGCTCGTGGTGGACCTTGGTCACCAGCGGGCACACGGCATCGACCACCACCCGGCCCTCGGACCGGGCCGCCACGACCACGTCGGGGGCCGAGCCGTGGGCCGACAGCATGAGCGGGGCCCCGGCCGGGACATCGTGGACGTCGTCGACGAAGACCACTCCCTGGGCCCGGAACTGGTCGACCACATGACGGTTGTGGACGATCTCGTGATAGCAGTAGACGGGGGGCTCGAACACCCGGACCATCCAGGCCAGGGCCTTGATGGCCTTCTCGACCCCGGCACAGAACCCCCGGGGTTCGGCCAGGAGCACACGGTCCACGCTCACCTCCCCAGGCTACTGGGGACCGGGGCCGGTGACGTCCCGGGCCGGCGGCATGGCGGCTGACGCCGGGGATCACGGGGGGACCGGGTAGCCTTGTCCTATGTCGGCGCCCCGAGTGACGACGGCACCGAAGGTCGTCGCCGTCACGGAAGCGTCTCCGGCGGACCAGGCCGGCCTGCGGCCGGGGGATGAGCTCCTCTCCCTCAACGGACGGTCACCCCGGGACGTCATCGAGTACAGCCTGTTGGTCGACGAGCCCGATCTGGACCTCGTGGTGCGCCGACGCGGCCATGCCGACCCCTTCGACCTCCGGGTGGCCAAGGAACCCGGGGAGCCCCTCGGCGCCGAGGTGTCCTCGGCCGTCTTCGACCGGGTCCGAACCTGCGACAACCACTGCGAGTTCTGCTTCATACACCAGCTCCCCAAGGGGATGCGCCGGAGTCTGTCCCTGAAGGACGACGACTACCGCCTGTCCTTCCTCTACGGAAACTTCACCACCCTCACCCGGTTCACCGAGATGGATCTCGAACGGGTGCTGACCGAGCGGCTCAGCCCGCTGTTCGTGTCCATCCACGCCACCGATCCCGACGTCCGGGCCGAGATGCTCCGGAACCGGCGGGGAGCGGTGAGCCTGCGGTGGCTGGGGGCGCTCCTCGACGGGGGCATCGAGGTCCATGGACAGGTCGTGGTGTGCCCCGGCAAGAACGACGGGGCCGTGCTCGAGGACACGCTGGCCGGCGTACTCGACCGCTACCCGTCGCTGGCCACGGTGGCCTGCGTCCCGCTCGGGGTCAGCCGCTTCTCCCACGAACGTGCCATGCGGCCCCACACCCAGTTCGAGGCCGCCGCCGTCTGCGACACCGTCGAGCAGTGGCAGAGCACGTTCCTCTCGGCCCTGGGCCGTCGGATGGTCTTCGCCGCCGACGAGTACTACCTCATGGCTGAGCGGCCCTTTCCTGCGGCCCGGACCTACGAGGGCTTTCCCCAACACGAGAACGGCCTGGGCATGGCCCGCGCCTTCGAGGCGGCCTTCGGCGGGGACGAGCACGCCGCCCTCGGGGTGCGTCCAGGGTTCTTCGCCGCCGTGGACGGGGCCCCGGCCGCCGGCTACCGCGGCCCTCGCGGCGGCTCCCGCCACGACCCGGTCGACCCGGCCGCCCCCATCGCCATCCTCACCGGTGAGTACGGAGCCCGGGTCCTCGGCCCGCTGGTCGCCTCCCTGGGCCGGACGGACATCCGGCTGGTGCCGGTGACCAACCGATTCTTCGGGGGAAACATCGGCGTCTCCGGCCTCCTCACCGGCACCGACCTCATCGACGTCCTGGACGACCAACCGGTGGGCCACCGCTACCTCCTGCCCGACGCCTGCCTCTCCGAGGGGCGGTTCCTCGACGACCTGGCCATCGGTGACCTGCCGAGGCCGGTCGAGGTCGTGCCCACCGACGGGCTCTCCCTGCGCCGGGCCCTCGAATCCGGCGGTCCGGCCGGGGGCGTGGGCGCGTCCGCCCGACTCGAGCGCGTTCCGGTCACCTTGGGGACGTCACGATGACCAGCACCCAGAGCGGACCGACCATCGGAACCAGCGACCGCCCCCTGGTGGTCATCGCCGGCCGCCCCAACGTCGGCAAGTCGACGCTGGTCAATCGCATCGTCGGGCGACGGGCTGCGGTGGTCGAGGAGCGACCCGGCGTCACCCGGGACCGCAAGGAGCTCGAGGCCGAGTGGTGCGGCAGAGCCTTCACGGTGGTCGACACCGGCGGGTGGCTGTCCTCGGATGATCCACTCGACGCTCAGGTCAGTGCCCAGGCCGAACGGGCCATCGCCGAAGCCGATGTGGTCCTGCTGGTGGTCGACGTCACGGTCGGTCTCATCGACGAGGACCTCGACGTGGCCCGGGTGCTCAAACGCTCAGGCCGGCCGGTTCGGGTGGTGGTGAACAAGGTGGACTCCTCCCAACGGGACGCCGACGCCTGGGACGCACTGGCCCTCGGCCTCGGAACGCCCTGGCCCATCAGTGCCCTGCACGGACGAGGGACCGGCGACCTGCTCGACGACGTGATCAGCCTGCTGCCCGACCCGGGACCGGCAACCGACGGGGACGGGCCCGCCAAGGGCGATGACGGCCACGACCGTCTCGAGGCCCCCGACCTGGTCGGGTCGGAGGCATCGACCCACGGAATCCCCCGGGTGGCCCTGGTCGGTCGGCCCAACGTCGGCAAATCCACCCTGTTCAACAGGCTGGTGGGTGACGAGCGCTCGGTAGTCCATGACGCCCCAGGGACCACCCGCGACGCCGTCGACACCGTGGTGGAGACGCCGGAGGGCACGGTGTGCTTCGTGGACACGGCCGGGATGCGGCGGAAGTCCCGGACCGAGCGGGGCACCGAGTACTTCTCCGTGCTTCGGGCCCTCGACGCCCTGGACCGGTCCGACATCGCCCTCCTGGTCATCGACGCCACCGCCGGGGTGACCCATCAGGACCAACGCCTGGCCGAGCGGGTGGGGGCGGCCGGCTGCCCGACCGTGGTGGTCCTCAACAAGTGGGAGCTCATCGCTCCCGAGGACCGCAGTGACATCCTGGTGGATGTGGGGGACCGGCTGGCCTTCCTGGGCGATGCGCCGGTCCTGCGGGTCAGCGCACTCTCGGGCCTCGGGGTGCACCACATCCTGCCGGCGGTGGCCGCGGCGGAGGAGGCCTACCACTCGAGGATCCCCACCGGGGAACTCAACCGGGCCCTCAAGTCGATCCAGATGGCCCATCCACCGGTAGGGGCCAAGATCCAGTACGCCGTCCAGGGCGCCAACGACCCACCCACCTTCACGCTGTTCACCAACGGACGCCTGCAGCCCACCTACCTCCGCTATGTCGAGCGTGGGCTGCGGGAGCGCTTCGACCTCGGACCAACACCGATCAAACTGCGGGTCCGGGCCAAGGGCGCCAACGGGGGTGGGGGTCGCCGCCGATGACCACGACCGAGGACGGCTGATCTGTGCCCTGGTGCGAGCAGTGCGACCAGCGGGTGGAGGCCGGCGAACTGACTGATGAGGGGACGTGCCCGGCCTGCGGGAGCGTGCCCCTCGAGCATCGCAAGTCGCCGTGGTACTTCAAGTTCATGTTGGTGGCCAGCGTGATCTACCTCGGGTACCGGGCCTTCCAGGGAGTGACCTGGGTCGTCCACCACATCTAGGGCTACGGCCCTTCCGGCGCTCAGCACCACCCGCGCCGAGCCCGATGCCCTCCACCGTCGGGGACCCGAACCCTGCCGGGATCAGGCACCCGGCCGGACCTGGTGGGGGGGACCTCCAGGTCCGGCCGGGTCCGTCTGGTTCCCGCCGACTCCCACATCCTGCGCCTCCGTCACGCCGTTGTCTGTCACATCGGTGACATATCCCATCGACTGGTAACTTCACAGGCGTCCCGGGTCGGCCCTGGTCTCCGCCGACCAGAACGCAATCGGATCCCGCCATCTGCGTTGCGATCGGCCGACCCGGGCCACAGCAACGCTCAAGGACAGGCCGGAATCTGCCGAGGTGGAGGAGGCCGGGAGTTCTGTGGTCACACGATCCCGGCCCTCATGGAGGCGATGGAGTCGGCCCGCAGTGCACGATACGCCAACGAGCCCGGGCCGGCTCCCGTCGCCAACCTTCGCCTGCATTGCCGTGCCATCGCCCTGGAGGCTCAGATGGTCTCGGGGAACTGCGAACTGATTGAGCGATACAACCTGATGTTCCGTGCAGCCAGGGTGGAGCGGGGGAGTGGCACCTGTTCCTAGCCGTCCGCCGACTTGAGTAGGCTCTCGCTCGGTCGTCTGAAAACCCCTTGTTAGCAAGGCGTTGGCAAATGACCATTTCTGATCAGTTGCTCGGGGTCCTTCTGAGCCTCTGACCAGGAGCGGGCTGTGGCGCAGCTTGGTTAGCGCGCTTGACTGGGGGTCAAGAGGTCCCGGGTTCAAATCCCGGCAGCCCGACCACGAATGCGCAGGTCAGCAAGGTAGAGCCCAGATTCGGGCTCGCCGGGGTGAGCGAAGATGATGCGGAGCGATCGGCCTTGTGCTGTGGAATGCGCCCCTGGCGACCATCAAGACCGTTCGGCACAATGGTTGAGCTCGTTCCGGTTCGACACCGATAGCTCTGTAGTGCCGGTGAGCCTGTAGGTCAGCATGGTGGTGGAGGGCTTCCACGGGAACCGTGGACTGTTGCCTTTGAGCACGAGCGTCAGACTTCTGAATTTTCCTGCCCTCCCCGGGACGAGCACCTAACCCAAGGTCCTCATGTCGAGGAAGGAGCGAGCGATGGATGTGGTGCATCCCCGGTGTGCCGGGGTCGATATATCGAAACGCGACGCCAAGGTCTGCGTCCGGATCGCCGGTTCGGGCCGGGCCAAGGCGAAATCGGTGGTCACGACCTGGGGCGCGGTGACCAACCAGATCCTCGCTCTGCGCGATCACCTGGTTGCCGAGCAGGTGACCTTGGTGGTCATGGAGGCCACCAGCGACTACTGGAAGCCCTTCTACTACCTCTTGGAGGACGGCCCGTTCGAGGTGATGCTGGTGAACGCCCGTCACGTGAAGAACCTGCCGGGGCGGAAGACCGATGTCTCCGATGCGGCATGGTTGGCCCAACTGGGGGCCCATGGGCTGGTCCGGGGCTCGTTCGTCCCACCCGAGCCGATCCGCCAGCTCCGGGACCTGACCCGGACGCGGACCACCTTGGTGCGGGCCCGGGCCATGGAGATCCAGCGGCTGGAGAAGCTGCTGGAGGACGCCGGCATCAAGTTGTCGTCGGTGGCCACCGACATCACCGGGGTCTCGGGCCGGGCCATGCTGGCCTCTCTGATCGACGGACAGCGTGACCCGGTGGCCCTGGCCGAGCTGGCCAAACGCCGGCTCCGGTCCAAGATCCCTGAGCTCACCGAGGCCCTGACCGGCCGGTTCAGCGAACACCACGGATTCTTGGCCCAACTCCACCTCGACCTGATCGACAACCACACTCGGGCCATCGACGAACTGACCGGACGGATCGAGGTGGTGGTGGAGCCCTTTCGTCACGTGAGGGACCTCCTCGTCACCATCCCCGGGGTCTCCACCCTGGTGGCCGACGTGATCATCGCCGAGACCGGAGGCGACATGAGCCGGTTCCCGACCGCCGGGCACCTGGCCTCGTGGGCCGGGACGTGCCCGGGCTCCAACGAGTCCGCCGGGCGGATCAAGTCCACGGAGACCAGGCCGGGCAATCCCTACCTGAAGGGAGCCCTGGGCATCGCCGCCATGTCGGCCTCTCGGAGCAAGGACACCTATCTGGCCGCCAAGTTCCGGCGAATCGCCTCCCGGCGGGGCCCGATCAAGGCACTGGTTGCTCTGGAGCACGCCATGCTCGTGGCCATCTGGCACATGATCACCACCGACACCCCCTACGGCGATCCCGGCGGCGACTACTTCACTCGTCTCAACCCTGAAAAGGCAAAGAACCGGGCTCTCGACCAGCTTCGCAAGATGGGCTATTCCGTGACGCTCGAGCCCTTGGCCGTTGCGGGGTAAGAAATCTTCGCCTCAGAGCGCAGCGGCACATGGCTGCAGCGCATTCTCCGGCACTTCGAAAGACCGCGCCTCGTGGAAGCACCCGCATCACCTTGTGAAAATCCGGTTCATGCTTTCCACTGTGGCTCCGGCTCCTGGTTGACACTTTCCGGATGCGGCTCCGGTACCTGGGCGACAGTGGCTCCGGTACCCGCTTGACACCTCACGCCTGACCAGGGTCCACCTGGTGCCTTCAGCCACCTACTTTGCTGTGGAGAGTCACGTCCACAGATGCGAAGGAGGCCGCAGATGCTGGTGGAGCTGGGACTGGTGGAACAGCGGTTGAGAGCAGTGCAGGAAGTCCTCGACGGAGCGACGGTGACCGACGTGGCGTTGCGCAATGGCGTGACCCGCCAGACGGTCCACACATGGCTCCGGCGCTACGCGAACCACGGGATTGCCGGGCTGATCGACAAGACCTCCAAGCCCGAGACCTGCCCCCATCAGATGAGCCCGGTGGTCGAGGCCCGGATCGTCGAGATGCGCCGTGCCCATCCCCGGCTGGGGACCGAGGACCATTCGCACCCGTCTGGCCAAAGAGGGGACGACGCCTCTCCCTGGGCGGTCCTCGATCTATCGGGCCCTCGTCCGGCACCGGCTGCTCGAGCCCACCCCACGCAAGCGGTCCCGATCGGACTACAAGACCTGGGAGCGCTCCAAGTCCATGGAGCTCTGGCAGATGGACATCGTGGGCCGGTTCTATCTGGCCGACGGCACCGAGGTGAAGGTGGTCACCGGCGTCGACGACCACAGCCGGTTCTGCGTCTGTGCCCGGATCGTGGCGAGAGCGACGGCCAAGCCGGTATGTGACGCCCTCTCCTTCGCCTTGAAGCAACACGGCGCCCCGAACGAGATCCTCACGGATAACGGCAAGGTCTTCACGGCTCGATTCGGCCCTGGACCAGGACCGGTGCTCTTCGACCGGATCTGCCACAACAACGGCATCAAGCACCGTCTGACCGCCCCGTACTCGCCGACCACGACGGGCAAGGTGGAACGCTTCCACCGCACCTATCGGGACGAGTTCCTGGTCGACCACGACCGCCGGCATGCCACCATCGAAGAGGCCCAGGAGGCCCTCGATGCCTGGGTGGTGAAGTACAACACCGAGCGGCCCCACCAGTCACTTGGAGACCGGCCACCGGCGGAGCGATTCGCCCTGGCTGCACCCCGGAATGCAGCTGACACCACCGTCGAACTCACCGAGGTCACAGAGCCGACGGCGTCACCACGGCCGCCGGGGGTCAGCCGGTGGGTCGACCAACGGGGCTCGGTCGGGCTCAACAGCTTCCGCTATCGGGTGGGTCCGACCTTCGCCGGCGAAGGAGTCGAAGTCGTCGTCCAGAACGGCCTCGTCGAGATCCTTCATCAAGGTGTTCTCGTCGCCACCCACGCCGAACGGCGGCGAGATGGGGCCAAGGCCACCACAAAGGAACCGAGGGCTGGTCGAGCGCGGCCAGCCACCTCAGGACTGTCGGTCATACGTGCCGTAGATCCGGGCGGTTCCATCTCCTTTGCCGGAGCCTCCTATCGGGTCGGGCGCGGTTGGCGTGGACGCAGCGTCGAGGTGGCCATCGTGGCCGGGTCCGTACAGATCTCCGAGCACGGGAAGGTCGTCCGGGTCCATCAGATCAAACACGACCGCTCGAAGGAGCACGGTGCCTTCGCCACGCCCAAGGGCCGTCCCCGCATCAAGAAGTCCGCCTGACAGGTTTGGACTGTAAAACACCTACCGGAGCCAATTCGTAAAGCGGGTACCGGAGCTTGACACACCCGCATCACCTGACCACTCGTCACCGGCGACCAGACAATCGCCCTACTAAAGAGACAGGGGGGTCCGCACCATCTGGTCCCTAGTTGGCGTCAGTGTTGACGATCAGCACGCTGCAGGTGCAGTGGTGAGCCACTTTGTTCGGCACGCTTCCGAGCATGAACCGCTTGACTCCGCTGGTGCCCTTGTTCCCGACGACAACAACATCGGCATCCAGGGTTTCGGCCGCTTCTAGCAGTGCATCCGCTGGATCTGTGGTGCCAGGGTTGTGTACCTCGGCAGACACCCCACGACGGTCCGCTTCGGCCAGCAACGCCTTTTTGAACCCCTCGACACCGTCGCGAAGCTTGTCGATGGTGAGCTGACCGGCCTTCGATTCCGTATAGCCCACCTCGACGGCAGGGTGAACGGCGTGAATGACGTGGAGCCGGGCTCCGGTGTCTTTGGCCAGGTCGAGAGCTTCTGTTACCGCCACGGCGGCTCGCTCTGATCCATCCGTCCCGACGACAATTACCTTGTATGGCATATGCACCAACTCCCGCTAGTCGGATGCCCCGAGATGACGATATCGGTCACCTTGACGTGCTGCAAGAGACTTCGCGCGGGTCAGTAGCAGGAGAGCGGTGGACGCCCGACCCGGAGCCCGGCGGTCCGGCCCTACGATCCCGCGACGGTGGCCAGCTCGCCGCCGTGGACCGCATCGGAGAGGAACTCGGCCAGATGCGCCCGCCATTCCGTAGGCTCACTGGCCAACAGTGACGGTCGGCTGGCATCGAGCAGCTCCGCACGGAGGGCCGGGTTCGTCAGGGCCATCCGGGCCTTTTCAACCAGCTCGCCCACGTTGCCGGACTCGGCCAAGGCCCGCTCCTCGACCAGAATCTCCTCGACGCCACCGGTGCGGAACGCCACGCTGGCCACGCCTGCCCTGGCTGCCTCTAACAACACAAGTCCGAGCGGCTCGTTGTGGCTGGTCAGTACGAAGAGGTCCGCAGACGCCAGATACGGCTCCACGTCTCTTCGCTCCCCGATCCAGTGGACCCGATCGTCCAGACCCCGCTCGCAGGTCTCCTTCTGAAGCCTCGACAGCTGCTCTCCCGAACCGACCCACATCCATTCGACACAACGGTCACGGACGGCGGACAGCCTGTCCGCCGCCTCCAGCCACTCATCCGGCCCTTTCCAAGGGGCGACGCTGCCGCAGCTGACGACGCGGAACCCGTCGCCCGTCCAGGGAAGGTCGGGGGGTGGGGTAGCCACCGGCCGATCAGTCGCCCTGGACGGTCCGAGCAGGACGCGGACCGTCCGGCCGGACAGCTCCTCGAGTTCACGGGCGACGAAGTGCGACGGGGCGGCCATCGGGACCGAGCGCACGTCGACCCCGGATCGTCGGAGCGCCCAGCCCGAGAGTGGCTGGGCTTCATGAACGTGGAGGGCGGCGGGGATGCGTAGGTGCTGGGCCGCAGCTGCATACTCACTGCTCAAGACGGTGCTGGCGTAGACGAGGTCCGGTCGGACCTCACGGAGCACCGATCGGGCGATCATCCTCTCGATGGCGGGGACGAACCGGTCGAGCGATCTAACTCGTGCGACACTCCGCATCCGAGACGTGCCCCGCCTTGGCGATTCAATCACCTGGTCCGACAACGCGGTGAACTCCGGGCTCAAGGGACCGGGCGACTTGTTCAGAACGATCAATTCCGTACCCAACTCCCGGAGAACGGGCAGTGCTTCCAGGAAGGCGCGGACCGCTCCCGTGCGCGTTGCTTCGTGGGTAACGGCCAGGACCTTCACCGGCGAGCCCGAGCGATTGCTGGCGCGTCCGACATGGGTTCAGTATCGGCTGAGGCGTTCAGGTTCTTGATGGCGGGACGCGGTTCGGCCTCGATTGTCTCTGCTGGACTTCGCTCGGCGACCCCAGCTGTTCCCCGCATTCCCAGAGGGACACAGGGCCAGGCGGAGCTCGCCTGGGCCTCCGGGGACGATTGGACTGAATCGCCTCCCCACGCAGTCCGGCTGCCCCTCCAGTCACGAACCCTCGAGTGAGCAGGCTCGTTCAGGGACAACCGACTGGGCAAGAATGCCGAAGTGGACACGTACACCTTCGGAGACGATCGGGAAGCCCTGGATCGGTTACTCCTCGTGGCTAGCGCCTACGAACCGGTTTCACGAGAGTTCCTCCGAGCCCGGGGCCCTCGAGGCGTCGAGGTGGCACTCGACCTCGGCTGTGGACCTGGCTTCAGCACCCGACTTCTGTGCGACGTCTGCCGTCCACAGACCCTCATCGGTGTGGATTCTTCCGGAGCGTTCGTGGACTCGGCCCGGGAACTGCATCCCGACATGTCCTTCACCGCCCACGACGCCAGCCGCAACCCCCTTCCCGGTGCACCCGCCGACCTGATCTACGCACGCCTGCTTCTCGCCCACCTGTCCGACCCAGTCGTGGTCGTCCAGGGGTGGCTGAGCCAGCTCCGTCCTGGCGGGAGCCTCCTCGTCGAGGATCTCGAGGACGTCATCGATCCACCCGGACCGCTCCGTGAGTATGAGCAGGTATCGGCAGACATGGTCCGCTCCAGTGGTGGCGTCATGTACGCCGGCGCTGTCCTGGCCGATCTCGGTGGCCACACACGACGAGTCACCGTGTCCGGGGCCGCGGCCGCACGGATCTACCTGTTCAATGTTCGGCGCTGGCGCCAGAGGTCGAGTCCTCCGGCCGCGGACGGCTTCCTGAGTGATCTCGAGAGGGGCCTCACTGAGGTCGAGGTCGACGACCGCGGCACCTCGGTTTCCTGGATCGTGCGACAGCTGGCCATCACGGCCTGACCGCCCTCCCCGGTATCGGGTTTACGGGGGGCGCCGTTTGACGGCCCGGTGGACCACGACGGGCCCGTCCAGGTGGTGGCGAGACGGCAGAGAGCGTTCCGCCGGAGCGCCACACTGACGTTGACCAACGGACCCGAGGCCGGGACCCGGTTCAGCGAGGAGCTCGCACCTCGACCTCACCGTCCACCGGAACCGGCCTCTTGAGTCGGCGCTCCGGAGTGTCCTCCACGAAGGCCACCATCTCGGCACGTCCGAGGAATGGGCGCTCGATGCGCGTTACCCGGAGCTCCGTTCCCCGGATCCGGACATGGTGGCCCGGTTCCACGGTATCGGCCGGAACGGTCACCCAGCCCGTGGTGGCCATCCGCTCCAGGTTCTCGAGCGACTGCTCCAGCATCCGGACCGCCACGACCGGGAAGGTCA
Source organism: uncultured Acidimicrobiaceae bacterium (assembly GCA_963737625.1). Classification (GTDB taxonomy): domain Bacteria; phylum Actinomycetota; class Acidimicrobiia; order Acidimicrobiales; family RAAP-2; genus Bog-756. Next base: position 1,327,422 of record CAVTTK010000002.1, on the reverse strand, counting down.
CGGCCGACCGCATCTCGTCGGCGATGTTCGTCCGTCGCAGTAGTTGGTCACGACGGTCTCGTGCTCGTCCACCGGATCGACCTGCCATCCGTAGACGTGGCCGAACGGCGGATGGTCCCCGAAGCCGACCGTCCACTCGACCAGCTGGCCGGGAATGACGTTGGTCACCGTGTTCCTCACCTGGTAGCGATTCAGATCCGGTATGTCGCCCAGGGGCTCCCGGTCCATGTCCATGTCGAAGGTCTGTCCGATGGCGGTCAACGGCACCGCGTCGGGAGCGGCGACGAGCATGCCGGATCCGTCGATGGCCACCTGGCCCGATGGATCGGACACGATGCGGAACAGCTCTCCGGCGGGAGCCGCCACCCGTCGGGTGACGGACACACGATCTGCACACCACAGGACCCCCCCGAACCATGGGACAACAATCGGCAACCCTACCTGGCCGGTCGAACCAGGACCCGGCCGATCAGCCGGAGGGACGGGCCCGCTTCTACCGTGGTCACGTAGTGTTCGGGTAGCGGCCCAGGGGGGAAGGGGATTCGATCCATGCCAGAGATGTCGGGAATCAACCACATAGCCATCACTGTCACGGAACTGGAACGGAGCCGCACCTGGTATCAGGAGGTGTTCGCCATGACCACCTTGATGGAGGACACCCATCCGGACGGAACCGGGTACTTCGTGCTGCTCGGGAACTCCGCCCTCTCCGTCCTGGTGGGCCTGCACGCCCACCCGGCCAACGGAAGGGAGTCCTTCGCCGAATGGCGGACCGGACTCGATCATGTCGGGTTCACCGTGGCCAGTCATGCCGCACTGGAGGCGTGGGAGGCGAGGCTGACGGAACTGGGTGTGGCCCACTCGCCCGTCAACGACCAGGCGGCCTACTCCGTTGTGGTGTTCCGCGACCCCGACAACATCCAACTCGAGTTCATCTGCATGGCGTAGGGCTCTTCGCCTGCTGCTCTCCACCCCGGCTGGCGGGCGTCCGGACCGCTAGATTCGTTCGATCATCTCGATTCCGCAGCCCCACGACCCGCCCGGGCGTCGCCCTGCTCACTCCCATGCCGATGGGGGAGTGCTGGGCGGATTGCATGGGCGCCGCACCCGTCCGACCGCCGGGCCGTGAAACGCAAGATCAGGGACATCCTTCCCTTCGGCGGCAAGTCCCGGGTCCTCCGGTACTCCGGCACCGGTACCGAGGCCGACGCCAGAGCTGTGGCGCTGCAGGACCAGGACGACATCCATCGGGCCCTCGGACGCATCGCCGCCAATTGGTCGCTCATCGAGATCGCCTCGGGTCTCGTCCTGATGAGCCTGGTCGGCAGTCGGGACGAGACGCTGGCCCGGGCCGTGGTGGCCGGCCAGCGGGTCGAGAACATCTGGGAGACGGTGGCCGCCCTGCTGGCCTCGTACGGTGAAGACGCCGAGGACGAGTTGGCCGAGTTCCAGGCGTGGCGGAAGACAGCCAACAAGTGCCGCCGGCGGCGCAACGAGGCCATCCACAGCGCCTGGTCGCTGACCTCCGAGCGGGGTGGACCGGCCGCCTGGGACGTGATGAGCCAGAAGGCCAAGCGAGGGGCCCGGGCCGACCTGTTCCCCGGGGGCGTCGATGAGCTCGTGGAGCTGGCCGTCGACATCGCCGGTTGCGAGGACCGCCTCACCCGGATCCACACCGACATCCTCGTCCTCATGGACCGACGCGACGGTGACGAGGGATCGGACGGCCCAGTGGGCCCACCCCGCCACCCTGAAAGCCGGAACTTCTGACGGACCCCCCGGGGGCCGAGCCACCGGAAGCCGGCCGATCAGTTAGCCCTTTGGCTGCCTGGCCACCATCTGACGGACTCGCTCCCGGCTCACACCCATCCGTTCGGCGATGGCGTCCAGAGACAACCCATAGCTTCGGGCCTCCTCGATGGCTTTGGCCCGCTTGCGGGCCTGGCGGGCCCGTTTCGCCTCGGCCTCCCGCATGGCGGTGTTGGCTTCCACCACACGGTCGAGGGCCTTCCACGCTTTGGCACTGACCGGACGGGGTTCGAAGGGCATGGCACTCCACCTCCTAGTGCAAGGGTGCTCTAGCGATACCCGATGTTCGCTCCCGTGCCCTTGCTCTAGCGCTTTCTACCAGTGCCGAGGGCTGCCGTGCCGCCCGAGACCGGCGAAAACCACGGAGCCGATCGACCGCGGTGCACAGAGCGAGAGAAACCCTGTATCCCGTGGCAAGGGAGTGACGCCATCGGGCGACCGGATTACGTTGTCGACAAGGGCAGTGATTCCGGTGAGGGGCCTATGTCACCAACGAGATCAAGGGATCGATCCACACCCGGCCCGATCGTCGGCCGGCCGACGGCACCCGACGGAGGGGGGCTCCGAGCATGGGCCCCGCGTTCCGAAGGCGACCGAAGTCGGCCAGACCGCAGACCATTGTCGACACCCGGAGGTCCGGGTCCACAGCGCGTGGATCCGGCTCCTCTGACATCCGCCTAACCATGGAAGGACTGCCGTGAAACGCATCATCGTGGCTCTCGCTTCGGTCATGACACTGATCGCCTTCAGCATCACCCTGGGCGGCGCGGCGTGGAGCGCCACCAACGCTCCCTCGACTGCGGTGATCACCTTCGACGACGCCGCCCAGCAGGTGACCCTGCAGATCCCCACACCGGCCTGTCCGGAGTCCCAGCCGACCTGCCAGTGGAAGTTCTTCCTCAACGAGCCGAAGCTGTCCGTCGACGTGGCCACCGTCTACGGCACGTCGGGGACTCTGACCCTGGCCTACCCGCCCAACTTCTGCGGGGTGATCCAGGCCGATGCCTACGTGGGACCACCATGGGTGGCCAAGCGCGGCTTCCAGCACACCATCGAGGACTGTGAGCCGCCGGCCACGACCACGACCACGACGACCGAGCCCCCGACGACGACCACGACGACGACGACGACGATGCTTCCGCCCGTCCCACCACCAGTCTCGGGCCCGACGGTCGAACCGCCGGCTCCGGCGCCTGTGGTGGCGGTGCCGGTAGCGGCGCCGGTGGCTCCGGCCCCGTTGACCCAGCTGCCCTTCACCGGAAAGAACATCAAGCCGTTCCTCGTCACCGGATTGGTGCTCGTCGTCCTGGGACTGGCCCTCCTGGCCCCCGGTGAGTACTGGCGGCGGGTGTCCCGACGATGGTCGGCGCTGCTCCCTATGCGCTTCCGGCGGTCCGGAACCGGCTGGGGACAGTCCGCCATGGTCATGCGACTACGTGCCACGGCCTCAGCGGTGGGCTGTTCTTCCCTCGGGCTCTGACGGACTGACGACGGGGGACCGCTCCGGACCCTTCGATGCCCGGAGCGCGCTCCCGGACACCACCTCCCTCAGACCGGGCGGAGGGTGATCAGTTCACGGACATTGTCGTAGAGGATGGCCCGGCGGTCCTCCCCGCTGAAGTTCTTCAGTTCCACCAGGTAGTCACGGGGCTCGGGCAGGGCCTCGATGTGGGGCCAGTCCGACCCGAACAGGACGCGGTCCGCACCCATGCACTCGGCCACCTGGTAGACATCGTCCTCCCAGAAGGGGTTGATCCACACGTGACGCCGCAGCGTCTCCACCGGGTCGTGCTTCCAGTATCCGGGCATCTTGTTGGCCGTGGAGCGGATCTTCTTCAGCACCTCGGGCAGGTACTCGGCGCCGTTCTCGATGGAGGCGATGCGCAGGTTGGGGAAGCGCTCGAAATGGTTCTCGAAGATCAGGGTGAGCAGGTAGTCCCGGATGGCCTGCTCGATGGCGAAGGACTTGATGGATGGTTTCCATCCCCCCGAGAAGGTGGCGGCGAAGCCGTCGGCAGCGTAGCCGTTGGACCCGATACCGCTATCGGCGGCATGGACCACCACAGTGATGCCGGCCTGGTTGGCCAGATCCCAGAAGGCGTCGAACATCGGGTCGAAGGGATTCCGGCGACCCAGGGCGGTGGTGGGGGCCGCCGGGCGCATGACGATGGTGCGGGCCCCCTGGTCGAGGGCCCAGGCCAACTCCTCGGCGGCCCAGGCCGGATCGGCCAGCGTCAGGTAGGGCGCGGCGAAGATGCGGTCGCCGTGGTTGAACGACCAGTCCTCCACCATCCACCGGTTGAAGGCCCGGAACAGGTGGCACACGGCCACCGGATCGTGGGCCAGCGGCTCCTCGTAGATCATCCCGAGCGTGGGAAAGAGGAGGCAGCCGGCCAGATCCTGGGCGTCGAGGGCCTCCAGGCGGGCGTCGGGCTGTCGGTAGGCGGGACGGATCGGCTCCCGACGGGAGAGGAACTCCATGGGGTTGCGATGGTCCGGATTACCCCGGAAGTAGTCGTACATGGCCCCGGGTAAGGCCACCGGGTCGAAGGTGGGATTGGTCACGGCGTGGCTGACCCGGCCCCCGATCACGTGATAGCGGCGACCATTGATCTCGCTCCACTGGATGACCCGGGACCCGAGTGCGGGGTCGAGGTGCCGGGTGAACGCGTCAAGCGCCTCGTAGTAGTGATTGTCGGCGTCGAACACCGGGTGGTCGACCTCGTGGCGATCAGGCATGGTCCGTCTCCTCGTATCCGCCCCGGAGGGCACCGACATCCTACGGGGCCGTACCCGTCATCGGGTGGGGCCCAATCGGGGGCGGCTACTTGATCTTGCCCAGGTGCCAGTGCTGGAGGGGTGAGCTGCTCAGTGCCGCCGGGGGCGAGGTATACGCCTGCACCAACCAGTAGGAACCGTGGGTGGGTGCACCGGTGAACACCGGGGGGCGGAGGATCACCACAGCCGAGGCGTGGGGAGCCAGGACCACCGGACGCCGGTCGGGCGTGTGCCAGAACCCGGTGGGATGGGAACTCCCGATCGTCACCATGAAGTGGGGCACGACCGTCTGGTCCGTGGTGTTGTGTACGTCCACGGTGACCGAGTCCAGCAGGGTGGAGGCATTGGTGGAGTAGAACGACGTCACATCCAGCTGCAGTGGGGGAGCGCTGAAGGCCAACACGGCCACCACCACGGCGGCGGCGGCCGGTACCAGCACGGCGAGGGCCGCCGGCAGGTGCCGACGTCGGACCGGTCCGGCGTGGGCGGGTCGGTCGGCCGCGGCGGCCGAGACGGAGGTCACCGAGAGGGCGGCCACCAACGCAGCCGGAAACAGATCCAGCAGGTAGGTGAGCAGACTCCGGGGGCCGACGAAGAAGGTGAGGGGCAACAGCAGCATCCAGATCCGCTTCATGCCCGGGTACCACACCACCAGGGCGGCCAGCAGGGAGACCAACACGAGCACGCTCACCACCGACAGGAGGGGCAGCGACACCCCGCGGACCACTCCGTGCAGGGCCAAGGTGACCAGCCCCTGCCCGTCGGCGACCAGAGGCCGGTCGAAGGGGAGCACGCGTGCCGCGGGCCCAAGCCACCGGTTGCCAGATGATGAAGGGCAGGTTCACCGCGCCGAACACGCCGGCCACGATGGCCAGGTACCCCGCCACGATGCGTACGGGACGTCGTCCCGACCCCCGGGCCTCGAGGTAGAGGCCCACGGCCAGAAACGGTACGCAGAACCACGGGGTCTGTTTGATCGAGCACGCCAGGCCCAGGGCCACCGGTCCGACCCACCTCGCCAGTCCGGCACCCCGTCCAGTGCAGAAACGGTCCCAACGCCATACCGCCAGCACCAAGAAGGGCAGGAAGGTGGCGTCGGTGCCACCGGAACCGAACACGTCGGCATAGATGGGAACGGCCACCAGGAGCGGCCCCACCCATCGCAGGGAACTCGGGAGGAGGACAAAGATCAGGGCACCGGTGACCAGCCAGGCGACGAGATCGGTCCAGTCGGTGACCTGGTGGTGGAAGCCGAGGAGCAGCGCCGGCACCTCCATCAGGAAGGAACCGGCGGGATAGGACACTGCGGTGATATGTCCGCCCACTGCCGTATAGGTCCAGTAGTCCGCCGGGGTCTGCAGTAGGTTCGACGCCGAGGCCATGGAGCTCGTGTAGGGATTTGACCCGTGGACCAGGAGATGGGCCGCAACCTGGTTGAAGGCCCCCGAATCGGTGCTGTAGTACTGACGTACGTGGATCCAGACTCCCTCGCGACCCAGCGTGGCCACCAGGGACGCCACCAGCCCGGCCACCTGGAAGACCGGTTGCCGCGGGTCCCGCACCAGCCATACCGCCGCCCCCCCGATGATGCCGAGAAGCACCATCAGCGGGGCGATATAGCCGCCGGGTGGCCAGGACGACCATGAACCCCAAAAGGACAGGCCTCCGAGCACGGCACCGAGCCATACGAGACTCCAGGCACAGCGTTCGAGGGTGCCGGTGGAGATGTGGGCGCCGAGGGTGCCGGCGCTCCGGAGCGTTCCGGCCATGGGGTCACCGGGACGACGAGCCACGTCCACCTGATCCTGACTCTGCGTGTCCGGTGCTGGCAGGATCGTCGTCCCTCCCGGGTGGACGGCACTGGTGGCCGTGTCCTGTTGGCGGCGCCGGCCCACGGGTCGGAGCCGTTGACGATGGTCCCGCCGCCGACGGGCCACCGCCGCGATGGTAGGCGGCTGGGCTGGTGCGCTGGGGACGGGGGCCGCGGCGGGTTCGGCAGGCCCCTGAGCTACGGGAAGATCCGCCACGAGGCCACCTCGAAGGCGGTGAAACCGATCAGCAACGCCGTGGACACCGCGACCACCGTGACATAGGCCCGGCCGCGGAGCCGGGTACCCACGGCCACGATCAGCGGGAAGGCCAGGAAGATGAACCGGGGGCGCAGGCCGATGGGGGCCGAGATCATGCCCAGCGCGGCGGCCGACAGGCCGTACAGCAGCATGGGCGTGGGCATGGAGGACCGGACGGCCACCACCGCGGCCACCACGACCAGAACGGTACAGACGAACAGGAGGTCGTCGGTCTTGTTGGCGGCAATGGGATCGCGGACGAACACCGTGACGGTGTGCAGGGCGTAGACGAAGGAGGGATAGCTCTTCCAGCCGCCCCGCTCGGTCAGCCGCCAGGCGTTGAGGCTTCCGGTGTGCTGCCAGATCCACAGCTGGTACCCCACGAATCCCAGGGGGGCCAGGATCGGAGCCACCACAGCCCGCCAGTTCCGGTGATCGGCCACCTCCCGATAGGCGCACCAGAGGCAGCTGACCTCGAAGGCCAAGGCCACCGGTGTCGTAGCGCTGGCCAACAGCCCGAGCAGCCCGGCCAGCAGCCAGCGCCGCTGCAGCAGAGCGAGGATCCCGAAGGTGAGGAAGGTGAGCGCGAAGCCCTCCGAATACACCATGCTCAACACGAACGAGCCGGGGAACAAGGCCACCAGCAGCGTGGCCCGGTCGGCCGAAGGACCGTCGGCGTAGTGGCGCACCAGCGCCCACACCCCGATCATGGCCGAGAGGCCGGAGAGGCTGGTGAGCAGGATGCCGGCGGCCAGCGGGGTAAGGCCGGGAAGGTGCGCCAGCCACCTGATGCTGAGTGGGAACAGGGGGAAAAAGGCGATGGTGCTGCCACCCACGTGGCCGCCCTGATAGGGGAGATGCCTCGGCCAACCCTGGATGGCCGCCCGGAGGAACCACCGGCTGTCCCACCGATCGACCTCTTGGAGGATGCTCTTGTGGGTGAACAACGTGGTCACGGCCAGGGTGGCCCAGGTCACGGCGCGGGAGACCAGGTAGATGACGATCGGCCGGACCACCCATCGGGTCCACGGACGGGCGGGCGGAGCACCCACCTCCCCGCGGGAGGCCGGGGAGGTGGTCTCCCGCGGTACCGGTACCCTCAGAGGGTCGGTCGCCGTCCGCCCGGCGGACGACAGAGCCACGTCACTCGCCGCCGTCACCTCAGTACCGGCCGTCGGATCAGGCGGCATTTCCGGTCACCACCGATCGCCATCGTGCTCCTCGGACCAGCCAGGCCACGACGGCCACGGTGCCGAGCGACACCGCCACGTACCAGTCGCCGAGGAGCAGCGGATGACCGCTGGGACCGACGATGAGCATGGCCAGCGCGGCCACCGTGGCCAGCCCCTTCGACCGCTGGGCGGTGGTCGCCGCCAGCAGGACGACACCCCACGCCAGATACCAGGGCCAGACGGTGGGGCTGCCCACCACGATGAGGATGAGGGCCAGTCCGAGGGAGCGCACCACCTCATGCCGGCGCAGAGTGACCAGCAGCCACACCACGGCGGCCACGGTGGCCACCACCACCACGTCCTGGGCGACGGTCACCACCGACGAGCGGGCCACGGGTATGCCGAGGGGATGGAGGACGGAGAAGATGAGCACCCCCAACGACACCGAGGGGGTGGACAGCACTCGTAGCTCCGTGGGGATGTGGAGGGCGGTGGGGCCGAGCCACGTCCATCCGTAACCGGCCAGGAGGGTGACCGCGGCCGGCACCACGGCCAACACGACGACGGCCTGGCCCAGCACCCGCCACCGCCGAGAGCCGGCCAGTCGGCCCATCTGGTCGACGGCCAGGAACACCACTCCGGCGGCGGCCGGGAGCTTGACCGTGGCGGCCAGGGCACAGAGGACCAACCCGGGGACCAGCCGTCCGGTGACGCCCAGGGTCACCCCGGCCACCAGGAGGCCGACCATCAAGGCGTCGTTGTGGCCGGAGGCCACGAAGCCGAACAGGGCCAAGGGGCTGAGGGCCCCGATCCACAGGGCCAGCCCAGGGTCGGTGCCCAGGTGGCGGGCCAGCCGGGGCAGCGAGACCATGACCAGGACCACGCCGATCAGCTCGAGGGCCCGGAACATCATCACCTGGACGGCCAGCGATCCGCCGGCCACGGAGGCCACCACCTTGGAGGAGGCCACGAAGAGGGGTCCGTACGGAGACGTGGTGTCCCGCCACACGCTGGCGATGCCCGACAGCAGCGGACCGTGGCCCAGCGCCGAGGGGGCCACGGCATAGGGATTGAGTCCGCGGTGGGCCAGCAGCCCTTGGCCGACATAGCTGAACAGGTCCCGACTGAACAGAGGAGGCCCGACCACGAGCGGGAGGCTCCACACAGCGAGCACGATCCAGGCCCGTCCGACGGTCAGCTGGCCGGCCCGGGCCAGGCGACCGAGCCCCAGCCAGGCGCCGACCAGCAGCACCACCGACCCGTAGAAGACCACAGAATCGACCGGTGACCCACCGGCCGGGAGCGAGAACCACCACAAGGCCAGGTGGGGGTCGGGAACGGCCCCGATCCGGGTTCCCGAAACCACCATCCCCACGGCACCGAGTCCGCCGAGAATGACCCACCCGGCCAGCGAGTGGCGGCTCACGGTGGGCGGTTCTCGGGTGCTCTGGGCTCCGTGCACGGCGGTGGGCGCTCCCACGTATCTCCTCCCCGTCGAGCCTCCTGACCCAGGCCACCGGCGGACGCGTTCGTGGGAAACGTTAGCCCGGAGGATCGTCATCGAACTGTCACGTTCACCGCCGGCGTCGGGGCCGGCCGGGCGGGCGCCGCCAGTTGGGGTCCGGAGGCCCTGTTGGCCGCGGTGGGAGGCCTGCCATAGGGTCGGACAATGGCCATCTACCAGCTCGGGGACCAGGTCCCCGTCATCCATCCCGAGGCGTACATCCATCCCGACGCAGTGGTCATCGGCGACGTCACCATCGGATCGGAATCGACCGTGTGGCCCCAGGCTGTCCTGCGCGGTGACTACGGGACCATCACTGTGGGTGCCCGGACCTCGGTCCAGGACGGGACGGTGGTCCACGCCGGCCCGGGCTTCCCCACGGTCATCGGCGATGGATGCGTCATCGGTCATCTGGCCCATCTGGAAGGGTGCATTCTCGAGAACGACTGCCTAGTCGGCTCGGGTTCGATCGTCCTCCACCATGCCGTGATCGGGACCGGAGCTACGGTCGGGGCCAACGCCGTGGTGCCCAACAACATGGAGGTACCGGCCGGAGCGCTGGCCCTGGGGGTGCCGGCCACACTCCGCCCCGATCGATCGGATCGGGCCATGATCCAGCTGTCGGCGGGCGAGTACGTATCCAATGGGCACCGCTATTCCCGGCACCTGGTGCGCCTGGACTAGTGGTTCCTCCGCTCGCTGGCCGCCCGCTGCGCACTGCCGCCGTGGGTCCCGGGCCGGCCCATCCCTACCGGGCCGGTCCGGCGGCGGCAGAATCGTGAGATGCACGGCAGCCTCACCTTCGGCGGCGCCACCGTGGAGGCGACGCGTCCGGCCATCGAGCAGCACCTGACCGCCGGCGAATTCTTCTGGCTCGATCTCGACGGGGTGGACGATGAGGCCCACGACTTCCTGCTCGAGGTCGTCCACATCCACCATCTGGCCGTCGACGACATGCAGCACTTCGGTCAGCGCCCGAAGATCGAGGACTACGAGAACTTCACCTACATGGTGGTACACGGGGCCTCGGCCGACGGACTGTCCACCGACGAGGTGCATTTCGTCTTCGCCGAGCACTTCGTGGTGACGGTGCACCGCGGCTCGTGCGCGGCCATGGACCAGGTGCACGAGCGGCTCGCCCACCGACGCCCGTCGGACCTGGAGTCGCCTCAGCTGACCTTGATCTACCTGATCATCGATCAACTGGTGGACAGCTTCTTCCCCATGTTGGACAAGTTCGACGGCCAGATCGATGAGCTCGAGGACGCCATCCTGGTCAAGCCGACCGATGCTCAGCTGGGAACGCTCTTCACCATGAAGCGGTCGTTGATCGTCATTCGCAAGGTGATCACCCCCCAGCGCGACATGTTCGCCAGCATCACGTCCGGGGTCATCGAATTGCCCGGCGTGTCCACCGAGGGTCTGCGATACATGAGGGATGTCTACGACCACCTCATCCGGATGAGCGATCTGGTCGACGGCTATCGGGACCTGTTGAGCGGGGTGATGGACACCCACCTGTCGACGGTGTCCAACCGGCTCAACGTGGTGATGAAGCAGCTGACCATCATCGCCACGGTCTTCCTGCCCCTCAGCTTCCTCACCGGCTTCTTCGGCCAGAACTTCTCCTTCCTCGTGGCCCACATCACCGGACGGGTGCCGTTCTACACCTTCGGCATCGGGCTCGAGCTGGTCTCCGCCGCCGGACTGCTGTACCTCTTCCGCAAGCGAGGATGGCTCGGGGGGCCCACCGATTAGTGCCCCGGGCGCCGGTTGATCGCCTTCCCGGGGGCCCCGTCGGGCCGGGAGACTACCGGCCTCCGGCGGCCATGACCGCCCTCACCGACCGGAAGGACAGCACCGACAGCACGGAGGCACAGGAGAGGATCGAGCCCGCACCGAGGAAGCTGCCGACCGAGGCCACCGACGCGGCCGATCCGATGGACCCCACCGAGGCGAACGACCCGACCGAGGCGATGGACAGGACCGATCCCTTCGAGTTGATACTGAGGAAGGAATCGGTCGAATTGATCGACCAGCGGGAGTTGGTGGTGGGCGGTTCCATGGGACCAGTCTGCCCGCCCTGACCGCGGTGCGCCCCTCCGGAACCGAGGGTTACTTGGTCACGACGGCGTGGCCCGCCGGATCCAGGACGTACCAGCGACCGCCGGCGTTGGTGAGCGCCTGTCCCGTGGCCGTGCCCGGAGTCCGGTCGGGAGGCCACAGGTACAGCGGCCACCCGTTGTAGGTGATCTGGGTGGTCCCGTCCGTCCGGGGTGCCGTTCCGAGGAGACCCGACTCGATGCCCGGGCCGGCGACCGGTCGAGACACGCCGCTCGGAACCACGAGCGGGGGCCACTGGATGGCGCAGATTCCGTAGCAGCGGGAGGGATGCCCCTGCTTGTCCGTCTCGTACAGATACAGAGCGATGCCCTGGCCATCCACCAGCACGGGTCCCAGCCCACTGATGTCCTGCACCTTGACCTCGTAGGTGGGCCCGCGTTCCAGTGCCGGGTGGGTCTCGGTGTACGGGGTGGTGATCGCCGTGCCCGAGCTCGTGCAACCGCCGAGGGCCAGGACGGCCGTCACGGCCAGGAGGGGTACCACCTGTCGCCGGCCTCGTCTTCCGAACCGGCGGTGCGCCGGGCCGGTGGTCACGACCTGGTGCCCGACTCTCTGAAGGTCACCGCGGCCGGCGCCGGGTAGGGCCCGATCCCCGGACGCCACCCGGCCGCCAACTTCTGGTCGGCCACACCGTCCTCGGCCCAGATGTGGCACGAGTCGCGCGCCCAGGGGCTCCCCGCCCCGGACAACAGGTCGCTCTGCTGACCGAGGGCGACAGCTCGGGCCCGGCGCGACGTGACCGCCTGCACGACCACCGGCCCGAGAGAACGCGCCAGCTGCTCGAGGTGGGTGCAGCCCCGTGGTCCTCCGAAGCGGCTCTGGACGGCGCGGGTGTACCCCCGAGTCACCGCCAGGCCGGCCAGCCCGGCGAAGGCGTCGGTGATCCCCGGGCACTCGACATGAGGGAACGTGTGCATCACCGCGGTCGCCTCAGTGATCGTCATGTCGTCGACCCTGACCGTCACCTTCAGCTCCATATGGTGCACGGTATGGACGGCGCGGCCGTCTTCGGCCCAGGGCCGTGAGTCACGCAGTGTGCCCACCACCACGAGGACGTCCCCGCCATCGAAGGCCTCGTACTCGACCGACCGCCGGTGGAGGGGCACGGCGTCGGTGGGCGAGGTGGCGTCGGAGGTCATCCCGGAGGGGGGAGCGGCACGATGTCGTAGGACCAGAGTTCGCTGTGGGCCCCGACCGGCCGGACCTCGTCCGATGGCGCCCCCGAACGCTCGGCCTCGGAACGGTGACCGTGGGCGAAAGCCGGGGACGCCACCCAGGCGTTGAAGGAGGCCTCGTCTCGCCAGCGGGTCACGACCAGCCACACCTCCCGGTCGTCGTTGGGCTGGAGCAGCTCGAAGCCCTCGAATCCGTCGGCGCCGTCGACGGCTCCGGACCGTTTGGCGAACCGCCGGGCCAGTTCGTCGCCCGACCCTTCCCGCACGGTGATGGCGTTGATCTTGATCACGGTCATGGTCCGATCATGGCCCGCCGGGCCGCCAGGTCCAAATCCCGGGCACTCCCGGCCGTCGAGGAGGCCCCACCCGTGGTCACACCCACGTAATTACGGCGGTGTGATATTGTAGAACCGCAGGTTGACCGTGAGGTTTCGGTTTACGGTCAACCTCTGATCGAGGTGGAGGAGTGGGAGTGACCGACAACACATCTGTTGAGCGCGGTGACGGTGGGAGCCAACTTCTGGGACCGCGGATAAGTCGGCCGGGAGGCACCGGGGCCGAGCGGCCCGAAGACGGCTTCCGTGGGGCGCAGGTGTGCTCACTCGTGGGCATCACCTACCGGCAGTTGGACTACTGGGCCCGCACCGGACTCCTACGCCCGTCCATCACCGACGCCACCGGCAGTGGGAGCCAGCGCCGCTACTCCTACGGCGACGTCCTCGAACTGAAGGTCATCAAGCGACTACTCGACGCCGGCCTCAAGCTGCAGCAGGCCCGCCAGGCCGTCGAGTGCCTGCGCGGCGACCTCGGAGCCGACCTGGCGTCCTCGCAGCTGGTCCTAGTCGGGAGCCGTTCGGTGCTGGCCCAGTCCGACGGGGAAGTCGTCGACCTGCTGGCCGGCGGCCAGGGGGTGTTCAACATCCTCCCGCTGTCCGGCGTGGTTTCCGAACTCGAGGCGGCCATCGTCGAGATCGCTGACAGCACGCCGGCACCCCGTCCGGCCAGCCATCCGGCCGCCGAATACCTCGCCTCAGCCGAGGCGGCCGAGCGTTGAGCGAGCGCGCTCCTGGCCACACCGCCAATCCCTTCGCTCCGGGGAAGCGGTTCGCCCACGAGTCCGAGCAACGGTTCGCCCGGATCCTCGACTTCTACGGCGTGGTCTGGGAGTACGAGCCCGTCGAGTTCGCGCTGGAGTGGGACCCGAGTGGTCGGCCCACGGCAGGGTTCCGTCCCGACTTCTGGCTCCCCGAGCTCGGACTGTTCGTGGAGCTGACCACCCTCAACCAGCGACTGGTCACCAAGAAGAACAGCAAGGTCCGGCGCCTCGGTCTTCTCTACCCTGACATCCGGGTCACCGTGCTCTACCAGCGGGACACCCTGGCCCTCCTGGCCAAGTACGGCCTGGCCGGGGACGCCCTGGTGCCGTCCGTACTCTCCCGAATCGCCTGAACCCGCCGCACCGATATCCTTTCGACGTGGGCGACACTTCGGAGGCTCCCGTGATCCACGTCGACAGTGGAACCGGTGGGGGTCTCCGGCACACCCCGCTGATCGAAGCCCATCGCCGGCTCGGAGCCAAGTTGGTGGAGTTCGGCGGTTGGGAGATGCCCCTCTCCTATACCGAAGGGACCATCGCCGAGCACCGGGCCTGCCGACTCGACTCGGTGGTGTTCGACGTGAGCCACCTGGGCACCGTACGGGTGGAGGGTCCTGGTGCCTTCGACAGCCTGCAGTCCGCGCTCTCCAACGACCTACGTCGGGTGGCTCCGGGCCGGGCCCAGTACACACACCTCCTCGACGACACCGATGGATCCGTGGTCGACGACATCATCGTCTGGTGGCTGTCCGAGGGCGTCTTCGACGTCATGCCCAACGCCTCCAATACCGATCGGGTGGTGAACGCCATCGGAGGCGTGGACACCACCGCTGAGCGCTGCATCCTGGCTGTCCAGGGCCCGCACGCCCGCACCCGTCTGGCCGCCGTGGCTCCCGACGCCGCCTCGGTGCCCCGGTTCGCCCTGACCCCGTTCGTCTGGGAAGGCGTGGCCTGCCTGGCCGCCGGGACCGGATACACCGGAGAGGACGGCGTGGAGCTGGCGGTGCCGGCTGACGCCGCCGATGCCCTGTGGTCCGCCCTGGTGGGTGCCGGGGTCCGGCCGGCGGGGCTGGGTGCTCGGGACACCCTCCGACTCGAGGCGGCCCTGCCCCTGCACGGACACGAGCTCGGGCCGGGCATCACCCCGCTCCAGGCCGGGCTGGGCTGGGTAGTGGGATGGGACAAGGACCACTTCCGAGGCCGCGAGGCCCTACGGGCCGAGCGAGATCGGGGCGTGACCCGCCGACTGGTGGGGCTGGCCACTGAAGGCCGCCAGCCCCCTCGGAGCGGCGGTTCCGTGTCCCGGGACGATCGACCCGTCGGGACGGTGACCAGCGGCAACTTCTCGCCCATGCTGGGACACGGGATCGCCCTGGCCTTCCTCGACCGCGCCGAGGAGGTCGGTTCCGACACCGAGTTGACCATCATGCAGCGGGGGAGGGTCCTCCCGGCCCGAGTGACCACGACCCCGTTCGTGACCGCCGGTCAGTGGGCCATCACCCGATGAGCGCTGGTCGGGCTCGGCATTGGGCCCCGACCGGTCCCGTCCGCTAGACACGAGGGCACTGAACGTTCGAGGAGCGGCTTCATGGGCACCTACATTCCCCACACCGACGATGAAGTGGAGACCATGTTGGCGTTCCTCGGCCTCAGCTCGGTCGACGAGCTGTTCGCCGTGGTGCCCCAAGCCCTCAGGCTGCAGCGGAGTCTGGAGCTCGACGCCGGCGTGGGGGAACCCGATGTCCTGGCCCACATGGAGGCACTGGCCGAAGGCAATCGGGCCCGTTCGGACCGGATGGTGTGCTTCGCCGGGGGAGGAGCCTACGACCACGAGGTTCCGTCAGTGACGCGAGCCCTGGCCGGTCGGTCCGAGTTCGTGACGTCCTATACGCCCTACCAGCCCGAGGTGGCCCAAGGCGTGCTGCAGGCCGTCTTCGAGTACCAGACCATGGTGGCCCGACTGGCCGGCCTTCCGGTGGCCAACGCCTCCCTCTACGACGGGGGGAGTGCCGCCGTCGAGGCGGTCAACCTCGGGGTGGCGGCGTCGGGCCGGTCTTCGGTCTGGCTGTCTGCAGGCATCCACCCGCACTGGCGCCAGATGCTGGCCACGGCAGCGCGGGGAACCGGTCACCGCATCCGCACCATCCCTCTGACCGGTGGGGTCACCGCCTGGCCGGACGACGATCCCTCCGGTGACGACCCCCCTGGCGTGGTGGTGGTGGGCTATCCCAACTACCTCGGCTGCATCGAGGACCTGGCCCTGGCCCGGGCCCTCTGCGACCAGACCGGGGCGCTGCTGGTGGTGGGCATCGACCCGATCGCCGCCGGTCTGCTCAAGTCGGCCGGGGAGTGGGGCGCCGATGTGGTGGTGGGGGAGGGTCAGGTGTTCGGGACCGCACTGGGGTTCGGCGGCCCATACCTTGGGCTGTTCGCATGCGCCGACGCCCACGTGCGCCGACTTCCCGGACGGCTGGTGGGGGAGACCGTGGATGTCGAGGGACGACCGGCCTATGTGACCACGCTGCGCGCCCGTGAACAGGACATCCGGCGGGAAAAGGCCACCTCCAACGTATGTACCAATCAGACCCTGATGGCGGTGACGGCGGCCATTCAGCTCGGCTGGCTGGGCACGTCGGGCCTCGCAGAACTCGCCCGTCGTTGCGCCCAGGCCACCCACTATCTGCGCCGCTCCCTGTTGACGCTGGACCGGGTGGAGCCCTTCGCCGAGGCACCCGTGGTGCGGGAGTTCGCCGTGCGGCTCCCGGTGCCGGCCGACGTGGTCGTGGAGCGGATGGCCGATGCCGGATTCCTGGCCGGCATCCCGCTCGGGGAGGCGTTCGAGGACGGCGGGGACGGCCTGCTCATCTCGGTGACCGAGCGGCGGACGCGGGACGAGATCGAGGCCTATGTCATTGCGCTGGCCAAGGCGGTGGCGTGATGGCCGGGCCTGTGAACGGTCCGGGGTCCGGTGCCCCCGGGGGACAGGCGACCAGCGCCCCCCTGTTGGGCCGGGAGTCCGAGCCCACCCTGTTCGAACTGTCCCACCCCGGCCGGAGCGGGTGGTCCTTCCGCACCACCGGTGTCCCGGAGATGTCGGTCGACGAACTGGTCCCCGAGGCCCATCGACGGACAGCCCCCGTACCGTTGGCCGAGGTGTCCGAGCGCGATCTGGTGGCCCACTTCACCCGCCTGTCCCACCGGCAGTTCTCGGTCGACCTCGGGGCCTATCCGCTGGGGTCGTGCACGATGAAGTACAACCCAAAAATGTGCGACGCGGTGGCTGGGCTGCCCGGACTGGCCGGGGTGCATCCGGCGGCACCGGCATCGCTGAGCCAGGGATGGCTGTCCCTGCTGGTGGAACTGGAGGAGGCGCTGTGCGAGATCACGGGCATGGCCGCAGCCACCCTGCAGCCGGCGGCCGGTGCGGCCGGCGAGTTGACCGGCCTCCTGCTCATGCGGGCGTGGCACGAGGCCCAGGGGTCGACGCGTACGAAGGTCATCATCCCGGACTCGGCCCACGGCACCAACCCGGCCTCGGTCACGCTGGGCGGCTACCAGGTGGTGACCGTGCCCAGTGACGAGCGCGGATGCGTGGACATGGCGGCCCTGACCGCTGTGCTGGACGAGGACGTGGCCGGCATCATGCTGACCAATCCCAACACCCTGGGGCTCTTCGAGGAGGACATCGCCGCCATCGCGTCGGCTGTGCACGATGTCGGCGGGCTGCTGTACTACGACGGGGCCAATCTCAACGCCATCCTGGGCGTGGTGCGCCCCGGGGACATGGGCTTCGACATCGTCCACATGAACCTGCACAAGACCTTCGCCACTCCCCACGGGGGCGGAGGACCCGGAGCCGGCCCAGTGGCCGTCTCCGAACGGCTCGTCCCCTTCCTGCCCGGCCCCCGGGCCGTCCGGGTGGCCTCCGACGACCAGGCTCCGGTGTACGCCTGGACCACACCGCAGCACTCCATCGGCCGGATGCACACCTGGCACGGTAACGCACTGGTGCTGGCCAGAGCCCTGGCCTACATTCTGGCCAACGGGGCCGACGGCCTGCGTCGCATCGCCGAGACGGCGGTGCTCAACGCCAACTGGATCCGCCAGCGCCTCACCGGTACCTATGACGTCCCGTTCGACCGCCCGTGCATGCACGAGGTCGTCCTGTCGGTGCGGACCATCAAGCAGGCCCACGGGGTGCGGGCTCTCGACGTGGCTAAGCGGCTGCTGGAGGAGGGGTTCCACTCGCCCACGGTCTACTTCCCGCTCATCGTCGACGAGGCCTTGATGATCGAGCCCACCGAGACCGAGAGCCCTCAGACCCTCGTGGCCCTGGCCGAGGCGCTCGAGCGCATCGCCTACCAGGCAGCCACCGAGCCCGAGGGGACACTGGCCCAGTATCCCCACCACACCCCCGTGCGCCGAGTGGACGAGGCCCGGGCAGCCCGAACCCTCGTCCCCACCTTCGACGCCCGCCGCTGAGCTCCGGATTCTCGCGTGGACGGCATCTTCACCACCCGCTTCGTCGGCCCCTACTTGCGCTTCCACAAGTACATCTACGAGAAGTCCGATGGCCGCGTCGGCAAGCACAGCAACCGGGTACCCGCCCTCCTGCTCACCACCACTGGTCGGAGGTCGGGTCTGGCCCGGACCAACGGGCTCACCTACTGCCGTGACCGCGGTGATCTGATCGTGGTGGCCTCCAACGGTGGGAGCGATCGACCTCCGGCGTGGCTGCTCAACCTCGAAGCCCACCCCGAGGTGACCGTGCGGGTCGGCCGATCGGTGATGCCGGCCACGGCCCGGGTGGCCAACGCCGAGGAGCGGTCCCAGCTGTGGCCACTGGTCAACCGCACCAACCGCGGCATGTCCCGTGTCTTCCATCCCGGGGTGACCGGACGCTACGACGTCTATCAACGTCACACCACCCGGGAGATCCCGGTGGTCATCATCAGGCCCGATCGCCCTCCGGCCTGAACCGGTGGAACTCCCGACGTTCAGTCGAGCAGGTCGGGCTGCTCTCTGACGATGCGGTCGAACAGCGGTTGGAAGCTGAACCAACCGGCCAGATGGGAGCCGACCTGGCCGGCCGTCGTCCTGGCCATCCCCGGGTCAATGAGCACGGGGGTTCCGGCCGACGAGGCCAGGAGCTGGGCCTGGCAGGAGCGCTCCATGGTGATGAACCACCAAGCCGCCTCATCCACCGAGTGGCCCACAGTCAGGAGACCGTGGTTGCGCAGAATGGCCGCCTTGTTGTCGCCGAGCGCGTGGGCGATCCGCTTGCCTTCCTCCAGGTCGAGCACCACCCCGGTGTAGTCGTCGAACACCGCGTGATCCTCATAGAAGGCACAGACGTCCTGAGTGATGGGATCAAGGAGCCTCCCCAGTGCCGACCACGACTTGCCGTAGATGGAGTGGGAGTGGGCGGCGGCCACCACGTCCGGGCGGGCGGCATGAATCTGCGAGTGGATGACGAACGCCGCCGTGTTGACCGGCCTGTCGCCCTCGACCACCTCGCCCTGGTGATTGACCAGGATGAGATCCGAAGTCCGGATCTGGCCGAAGTGCATAGCGAAGGGATTCACCCAGAAGTGATCGAGCCGTTCGGGGTCACGAGCGGTGATGTGACCGGCCACGCCCTCATCGAATCCGAACTTGGAGAACAAACGGAACGCGGCGGCCAGACGCTGCTTGCGGTACGTCCGGTCCTCCTCGGGCGAGTCGAACACCCCACCCGTCGGATACTGCACAATATCGGTCACCCCTACCTCCTCGGTCGGTGGAGCACCACCGCCCAGTACGACCGGCAGCGCCTGAGGACTATTGTATGCCGACCCGCGTCCGACGGTCTGGTGATCCCGTAGCACCATCGACTACCGCCCGGTTTGGCTGGCCGGAATCGGGACGAGGACATCGGAGAGCTGAGGGGGAGGGCTGCTGGCGCCCGTGCCGGGGTGATCAGAACGGAGCGGTGCCCACCTTCCGCACGTCCGGTCGCTCCCTGCGCCCCTTCTCGATCACCACCATGGCCTCAAAGAACTGGATCGAATTCACATCAGTCATGGCCATGCGGGCCCGGCGACCCACGGGCCAGCGGTAGTGCCACTTGTTCATCCCGTCGACCATGCCCTTGGCCAGTTCGATGAAGGAGCCGGGGCGACGAAAGCCGCCGCCTCTCGACCACCAGTAGGACGTGTAGACATCTTCGACCAGGTAGACGCCGCCGGTACTCAACAGTGGGAACAGCACGTCGAAGCTCGCGCGCTGGTGCCCACACTCGTGGCTTCCGTCATCGAGCACGACGTCGATCCCGCCCATGGCCTCCACCACCTCGGCCAAGAACGCTGGATCGCTCTGTGATCCGATTCGCACGTGTAGGTCGTCGCGGGCGACCGACGCGCAGCGGGGATCGATGTCAATGCCGAAGATGATCGCCTCGGGGCCGAAGTAGGTGCGCCAGATCTCCAGCGACCCGCCCTTGGCCACACCGATCTCCAGGAACCGCAACGGACGGTGCTCTCCCTCGGGGGTCACGAAGCCATCGGAGAACCTGTCGAGCACTCGGTCGTACACGGGGAAGTAACTCACCCATTTGTGAACCAGGTTGCCCTGGTGCCTAGCGAAGAGGCCGGCAAAGCGACCGGAGTCAGGTTCAGGCGGTCCGTTTCGTTCAAAGCGAGCGATCGTCTGGTGCCGGAACGGGCTCACTGCCTTCAGGACCCACCGATAGGTCTTATGGGCGATCGGTGAGCGGCGTACGATCGAGCGGACACTCGGAGCCTGTTCCGGTGGAGGTGAGGAGCCATCAGTAGTAGTCATCTCGGCTGCATCCTTGTCCGCTTCCGGCACTCTTCGCCAACAGCCGCTGGGCCTCCCACTGGAACGACAACCCCGAGCCCTCTCGTGGGGACCAAGCCCACCGACGCGGTCCTCCACCACCTCGCCAGCCGAAATCGCCGCCTCGACCAACTCGCCCAATCCGCCACACCTCTAGGAACTGGGTTCGAGTACATACACCGATGTTTCGTTGAGCTGACCCAGAGGGGCAAGCCGGCGAATGTAGTGCGCCACATAGGGGCTCACATATCCGGCGGGATACGAAATGCCGAACGGCCCCGGTCCCTTCGGCCTGCGCAGCAGAGCACGACCCCACATTCCCGCCAGTACCGCGAACGTTGCCGGGAAACCCCATGAATAGGCGACGTCCGCCAACGGTGGTCACCATCGTGACTCGCATTCCGCATCGTTCGGCAAGTTCGACCATTCCCGATGGGAAGAGCAAGGTCACATGATCGACGTTCTCCCAGACCTGCCTACGCATACCGGCAAACGCACGCCAAGGGGCAAACGGATTGGGCGTGGTAATAATCAGCTTTCCATCTGGCTTGAGTAGCTGGAGAGCTGCTGAGAGCAGAGACTCGGGACTACCCAGGTGCTCGATGACCTCGCCAGCTACCAGGACATCGAAAGGGCCATGCTTCTTTACTTCGGACAGATCCCCGGTAATGTCCGCCAGCTGGACATTGAAGCCCTCCCCACGCATGGCCTCAATACCCGATGCATCGTTGTCAATCCCTAGGCACTCGGAAGCGACGCTCAGGATTTTGCCGTGAAGCCACCGCTCCTCGGTCATCTTGCTTGGTTCGTGGTCGACGCAGCCGATGTCCACAACCTTCTTGTCGCGACATAGGTCGACGATGATCTCTTCGCGCGTTCGAGATTCAATCGAATAGGCACGCCTCAGAGCATCTGCTCGGGCAAGAACATTTGGGCGAGCGTTCGGATCGCTGTTGATGTTTCTCCACCCTGAGGCTGACAAAGCTTTCCCCCCTTCGCACCGAGCCGCCTATTCCTGGGAAGGTAGACCTACCCAACCAGCCGCGTGAATCGCATCATTCTGCCTCAGATCCTTGGCGGGCGTTGAATGACCCAGCGGGGCATCCATTCTGGCTGACAACCCATAGTCAGTGGTCTATAACGCCAGAGGTTGGTCCCAACGACTTGTCCGCGGACTGCCGCGTAGCCCGCTGAACGTCGTTCGGGGGCCCCTGAACCCTCTCTGTGCCGCCAGGTGCCCGCGGGGTTCCGACGGACTGTGTCTACCGGCAATCCCTTCGATCGGCACCCCCGACGGAAAGGACTACTACGTGGCAAACGATCCTGCTCCGAGGAATGTCCCTCAGTAGTTGATGCGGTAGTGGAGGTGGGCGACTCCGCTGCGGGACCGCCTCTCACTGAGGAGTTCGACATCGAGGCGGGTGTGCAGTGGTAGAGCGTGTTTGCCACCACCCAGTACGACAGGCCAGAAGAACAGGTGGCATTCGTCCACCACCCCAGCCTCAATCGCTTGAGCTGCGAGATCTGCTCCACCCACCGTTAGATCGTGGCCTGCCTTGGCCTTCAGGTTCCGAACCGACTCAGCCTCGAACTCCTGCTCAAGAGTGGTCTTATCGCTTGACACCGATGTCAGAGTCTTTGAAAACACAACCTTGTCAGCCGCTCGCCAGAGGTTGGCGAACTCCACGATCCAGGGGGGTTGGTCAGCAACGGGTGCGGTCTCCCAGTAGACCATCGTCTGATACATCCGGCGGCCGTACAAATAGGTACCCACCGGGCGCTCCAGCTCGTTGATGAAGCCGAAATACTCCTCATCAGGCTTGCCGAAATCGAAGCCGCCATCAGGATCCTCGGTGTAACCGTCGAGTGACGTGTTGGCTATGTAGATGAGCTTCGCCACGGCTATTCCCGCTTTGGCGAACGTTTGAACTCGCCGCTCCCGGGGCGAGTTCCCGCACGCGATCGTCTTCGCGGCGATTTGTTCGGCTTCATAGTGTGATCTCCGGATAGAGGCGGTGGTGGGCGAGCAGATCGGCGCACCGGGCCCGGCAGGACTGGGCAACGACAGGATCGATCTCGTACTTCGCCTTGGCGGTTGATGTAGCAGGGGTCGTGGCTCGGAGCGCAATTGCCAGGATGTCAGCGGTCTCGTCGAGCTCGTCTGCCCCGAATCCGAGTGTGGTCAATGCCGGTGTGCCGAGACGGATACCGGACGTGTACCAGGCTCCGTTGGCGTCACCTGGTATTGAGTTGCGATTTGTGACTACGCCCGCATCGAGCAGAGCGGCCTCGGCCTGCCGACCGGTGAGGCCGAAGCTGGTGGCGACGTCGATGAGGACAAGGTGGTTGTCGGTGCCACCGGTGACCAGGTCTGCTCCTCTGCGGAGCAACCCATCAGCAAGCGCCCGGGCATTTGCCACGATCTGGGCCGCATACGCGGCGAATGTGGGCCGGCGGGCCTCGGATAAAGCGACGGCCTTGGCTGCCATTACGTGGGGTAGCGGCCCGCCTAGGACCATGGGACACCCCCTGTCTACGTACGGTGCGTACTCCTCGGTGCAGAGCACCAGCCCACCTCGAGGTCCGCGCAGCGACTTGTGGGTGGTGGAGGTCACCACATCGGCATACGGAACCGGATCGAGATCACCGGTGAGGACCTTTCCGGCCACCAGACCAGCGAAGTGGGCCATGTCGACCATGAACGTGGCCCCGACGTCGTGGGCGATCTCGGCCAAGGTGGCGAAATTAGGGTTCCGGGGGTAAGCGGAGTACCCCGCGACCAGCACCAAGGGACGGAACTCCCTGGCCTGAGCAGCGATGGCGTCGTAGTCGAGGAGCCCGGAGGTGGGATCGACCCCGTAGCTGGTCTGGTCGAAGAGCTTCCCGGAGATATTGGGTCGGAATCCATGGGTGAGATGGCCACCCGCGTCGAGGGCCATGCCCATCATGCGCTGGGAGTGCAGGTCATTGCGGAGCTTGTCCCAGCTCACGGCTTCGAGATCGTTCACATGAACCACGCCAGCATCAGCGAGAATGGGGCGTTCGATTCGGTGGGCAAGGATGGCCCAGTAGGCGACCAGGTTTGCGTCGATACCCGAATGGGGTTGGACGTAGGCGTGCTCAGCGCCAAAGAGCGCCTTGGCGTGGTCGGTAGCCAATGTCTCGATGCGGTCAACCATCTCGCATCCGGCATAGAAACGATGGCCAGGAGTGCCTTCGGCGTACTTGTCCGACAGCCAGTTGCCCATGGCAAGCAGCACGGCCGGAGAGGCGTAGTTCTCTGAAGCGATGAGCTTCAGTTGACGCCGTTGAGATTCCAGCTCACCAACGATGGCCCCGGCCACATCTGGTTCGGCGGCGGCGATGACCTCCATCGCCGATCGATAGGCGATGGAAACGGGCGAGTCGGGCATCATGCACTCCTTGGGACGACTTCGACTGTTCGCCCAGGCGCACGGCACTCTCCGGCATGCTGCCGACAGGTCGGTCCCCGGTGGTGCTCCACCCAGACGCCAGTAACGACCCGCCGCAATCGTAGCCTTTCCGAGCCACGAAGGGGTAGGGCAACCGGACGACGACCGACTCCGAGACGACCGTCGATGGATCGACTTGCGGACCGACACTTGCGGTTCTGGAAGTGCCCCCAAATGCTAGACGTCGAAGAGGCCTCCTGCGGTCCAAACGGGCAGCTCACCCATGACCAAACTTCGTAACTCCGCTGTGTGGTGAAAGCAAAGGTCGCAGAGTCCCGAGGCGTGGCGCCGGACGCGGCGTTCCATGCATTTCCGAAAGATCGAGCAGTGAATCGTTGGAGGAGCGTTTGTGCTTGTTGGCGGCGTAACCTGTGTCCCGCCATCGTGCGCTGCAACGGTGTCCTGCCCAGCATCCCGCGGTATGGGATAAGGGTGAAGCAGGGTCCATCCCAATCCGCAGCGGCTAAGACTCGGGGCTCCTATGCGCCCAATGCCACAACCTTCGGTGCGGACGCACTATCACGCTGCCGCCGTTGGCCACGGCGGAGACCTTGATTCTGAGGCGTACGGGTTCCTTGGAGCCGCGTTCTGGACGCATCTTGACCTGTCCTCCATGCGCCGCCACGTCATCGACATCGACCTCAATGCCAGGCGCAGTCACCAGAAGGAGCCGCCCGCCCCGTACCTCGGCCTCAATGTCCAGATTCGGTTCGGTAATCACGGCATCAGTGAAATCGAGCTTTACTGCCCCGCCGACCGCGTGTATCTCAAGGCGTCGGGGAACGATCCATTGACCGCGCCGGGCGCCGGTCGCGCCCTGAAAGTCCAGCCGGACGACTTCTTTTGCTCGCTCGGCGACTCCGCTGACCTCGGGAAGGTCGGAAGTCAACTGCGCCAGCTCTCGACTCGTGCGGGCCGTCAGCGCCCTTTCCACCCGATCTTCCAATTCGGCCGTCGTCAAACGCCCGTCGCCAGCCGCGACGCCGAGGATCTCGACGGCTCGCTCTCTCTCCTCATGGGAAGCCCTGAGCTCAGGCGTTGCGCCAGCTTCGTGGTGAGTGACCGGAGAGCTGCTCTCATCCGTCATGTCCATATCCTGCAAGAGATCAGCAGCACCCGCAATCGGGCCTCTACAGACATTGGATAGCCTCGCTGACTTCTGAACTGCCTCCGAGGCGCTCCGGTTCTCGGAAACAGCCCCCAGCCCCGCACGTGCCGGCAAGGTGACAACTCTCAGAACCCAGGGGAGGGGAGCCCCTCCGGCGACGATGCTGCTCAAGAACCCACCGATGCCACGGTAGAGAGCCACTGTATGGGCCTCTACATCGCTCGTTTCACGATCCGACGCGATCTCTCTCTTCCGAGATGGAGATGTCCCGCATCCGGGAATTCCTCAGCACTACATCCACATGGCCGACCAGCAGGGTAGGGACCGGTATGGGGCGTGTCGGCAGACCCACTGCAGGAGTCACTGTGCTCGCCTGCTGTACTTGACATAATATACATTATCGGCGGTTTAGTTGGGGGACTGGGGCGGTCTCTGCGGCGGGGCCCCTACTGCCTGACCGGCTCCACAACCACTCCCACCAGGTCTTTTGCTGCCTCATAGAGGTGATCGAACGCTTCTCGGTACGCCGCTGGCCCAGTCGTCCCCTCGAGATCGGTCTCCACGTCTTCGAGCGCCGACTCCAACCGGTACAGACGGTCATGCACGCGCCGGAGATCCTCCTCGGAAACGATCACCTGACCGGCGGGGATCTGCAACGAGTCGGCTCGACGACGGGCTTCATAGGCCCGTTGGCGATGGGCGGCACTGCAGAACCGGCGTGGACGACCCGCTCCGGGGAATTGAGGCAGCGGACGGTGACACCAGCCGCACCTCTGCATATCGGGTGATTTCGTCACGGTGACGATATTAGGGGGACCAGGACGCCATCATGGCGGACCCGGGAGCATCAGGTCTGCCGGTTGGACCGGTCAACGGGTTTCAGAGTCGGTGGAGCTCGACCACCGGGATGATCCGGTCGGTCTTCTCCTCGTACTCGGCGAACCCCGGGTAGGCCGCGGCGTGGTCCGCATAGATCCGGTCGCGTTCCGCACCGGTGACGACCTTGGCGCGGGCCCCAAAGCGCTCCGCCCCCACTTCGACCGTCACCTCCGAATTGGCCACGAGGTTGTGGTACCAGTCGGGGTTGGTGGGCGCGCCGGCCTTCGAAGCAAAGACGAACATCCGTTCGCCCTCGGACCGGTACATCATCGGGCTCACCCGGGGCTTTCCCGACTTAGCCCCTGTCGTGGTCAACAGCAGCAAGGGCGCACCTTCGAAGGGTCCCCCGACGACACCGTCGTTGGCCCGGAATTCCTCGATGATCTGGGTGTTGAAGTCGTTGACCTCAGCCATTCGATGCCCTACCTTCCACAGTCGCCATCCGGGGATCCGCTCGGACCCCACACCATTCCTCTACCGCGTGGGCCCGACCTCTCGGAGTCGGCCCTTCGGTCATCCTAGGGTCGCCGACCGGCTCATCTGGTCGGGCGGCGGGGCACCTCGGTCGTGGCGCTCCAGCGGTATCCTCGGGGTAGAGCCACTCCATGGACCACGAACCCGACGAGTTGAACTTCGACGATCTCTATGACGACGAGGTGTTCTTCCGGACCTGCGGCAGGTGCGGTGCCCGGACCTCACCGCGCTGGTCTGAGTCGGCCTGTCTCGAAGAGGCTCGACACTACGGCTGGCGGCGTGTGGCCGCCTCAGACCGGCCCGGTGCCCGACGGTTGGATCTGTGCGGAGCCTGCGCCGCCGATGCCGGTTTCGGGCCACCCATGGCCCGATGGAGGTAGTGGGCGAGCCGGCCGGCGACGTCGATTACGCCCGCTACGGCGAGGGCTATGCCGGTCGTCGGCAGACCGATCCCCGTATTGCCACGCTGATCCTGTCGGCCCTGGGTCCGGCCCTCACCGTGCTCAACGTAGGGGCCGGCGCCGGATCCTACGAGCCACCCGAGCGCCAGGTCATCGCCGTCGAGCCGTCACCGGCCATGCTGGCTCAACGACCCCCAGGGCCGGCCCGAGCCATCCGGGCCGTGGCTGGGGCCCTCCCCTTGGCCGACCACGCCGTCGACGCCTCCATGGCCACGGTGACCATCCACCAGTGGCCGGATCCCCGGGTCGGTCTGGCCGAAATGCGCCGGGTGACCGCGGGCCCAGTCGTGGTGTTGACCTTCGACCCTTCGGCGCTGGAGGTCCTGTGGTTGGCCGAGTACTCGCCCGAGCTCTACGCCGCCGAGGCCCGCCGCTACCCCACCATCGACTCGGTGCTGACTGCGCTCGGTGAGGGCGCCACCTCGGCTCCCGTCCCGGTGCCCTTCGACTGCGTGGACGGCTTCACCGAGGCGTTCTACGGCCGACCCGAGGCCTTTCTCGACCCCGCCGTCCGGCGGTCCCAGTCGGCGTGGAGCTTCGTGGGGCCGGAGGCCGAGGCCCGAGCCGTCAGACGGCTCGCCGCCGACCTGGACACCGGCCGTTGGGACGAACGCCACGGCCACCTGCGCAGCCAGGCCACGTTCGTCGGCTCACTCCGCCTGGTGACGGCGCCCGGTCCCACCCACGTGCATGACCTCTGAGCCCGGTGCGCCACTCACCCAGGACGGTTGCCTGGTCCTCGACTTCGACGGCACCATCCTCGACACCGAGGAGCCGCTGTACCGCTCCTGGGTGGAGTTGTGGGACGACCACGGACGTCGACTGGACCGCGCCGACTGGCAGCGCAACATCGGAGGGGATGATCTGTTCGACCCGTGGTCCGAACTCGAGCAGCGCTTGGGACGGCCGCTCGACCCGGTCCTGGCCCACCGGAGGCGCCTCCGGCGGGACGAGATCCAGGCCGATCAACCGCTCCGGGTCGGCGTGGTCGAGTGGCTGGCCGGGGCCGAAGCGCTGGGTGTGCCGGTCGGGGTGGCATCGTCGTCCTCCAACGACTGGGTCGAGGGCCACCTCGAACGACTGGGGATCCGGCACCGTTTCGCCGTCGTGGTGGGCCGGAGTGACGACATCCCGGCCAAGCCCATGCCCACCTCCTACGTGGTGGCCTGTCAACGACTGGGCGCCGAACCAGGCCGCTCGGTGGCCGTCGAGGACTCCCCGCGGTGTGGCTGCGGCAGTGGCCGCCGGCCTGTACACCGTGGCGGTCCCCCACACCCTGACCCGGGACCTCGATCTCCGCCGCGCCGACGTGGTGGTCGACTCGCTGTTGGATCTGTCCGTAGCCGAGGCCTTCGAGCGGGCCGGCCTTCGAGGCGGGCACCGGCGGGCGGCTCGGCCCGCCGGTCAGTCCCCCACCACCGTGACCGGGGTGTCGGGCACCGTGCCCGAGGCGTAGACCCCCTTCTTGCGGGACGGCTGACCGGGCGAGCCCAGATTGACCCAGCCGAGCAGTCGCTCATGCTCGGCCAGACCGAACAGCCTGCGCACCGGCTCAGTGTCCAGGACGGCGGCGCTCTTCCACACCGCACCCAGTCCCAGGGCCGTGGCTCCGAGCACGATGGCGTAGCCGGTACACGACGCCGAGACCACCTGCTCCCACTCGGGTACGTTCGACTCCAGCAGGGGCGAGGCCACGACCATCACGGCGCACGGGGCGGCGTAGGCCTTGCCCCGCATCTTGGTCAGGGCCCCCTCGGGAATGCCCTCGCCTTTCACGCTGACCAGTCCCTCCACCAGGGCTGCTCCGAAGCGCTCCCTCCCCGAGCCGGTGATGACGGCGAAACGCCAGGGTCGCAGGCCCCCGTGGTCCGGCACCGTGGTGGCGGCGTCCAGGATCCGGACCAGGTCCCCGGGCTCGGGCGGCGAGCCGTCCCGGTCCGGCTCGACGCGGGGTGCGGACAGGGCCTCGAGCGAGAGGACCCCGGCTGACGGCGCCATCACCGGCGACCCCTCTGGCTCTCGTGCACCGTCGCTGACGTCAACATCCATGACCCGAGGGTACGCGACCCCGGGCCCTGCCGGAGCACATCGGCCGAGAGCCGGCCCCTCGGGCCCGGCCACGGGTGCTCACCCGTTGGCCGCCTGGGTACCGCTACTGGCCAGGGTGGCGGTGACCGTCTTCTGGTCCGGCCCCCGGTACAGGCCGATGGTGACCTTCTGGCCTGGTTTGTCGGCCTGGATGGCCTCGGCCAGCTGGTCGGCGCTGGTGACCGGCTTGCCCTGGAACGACGTGATCACGTCACCCTGCTCCAACCCGGCGATATCCGCCGGACTGCCTGATTGGACCTGGAGCACCACCGCACCCTGGGTGGGCACGAAGTTGTACTCGCTGCGCAGCTGGGAGGTAAGGGTCTCGAGGGAAACTCCGAGGAAACCGGTGCCCGACGCCGGCTGGTTGCCGATCGACTTGCTCCGCAGCGCCGGCAGCAGCTTCCCGATCTTGTTGGACGGGATGGCGAACCCGATGTTCTGGGCCTGTGACGTGCCGTTGGCGCTGGAGGCCACCGCGGTGTTCATGCCGATGACATGACCGGCGCTGTCCACCAGCGGTCCACCCGAGTTCCCCGGGTTGATGGCCGCATCGGTCTGGAACATGTTGGTCAGACTCTCGGTGGAGCTGCCCGACGAGTCGCTGGCCTGGACCGAGCGACCTTTGGCCGAGATGATCCCCTGGGTCACCGTGGGGGTGCCAGCCGAAAGTCCGAGGGCGTTCCCGATGGCCACCACGGCGTCCCCCACCTGGACGTTGTCCGAGTTGCCGTAGGTCACGCTGGGCAGGTTGGACTGCCCGGTGATCTGCAGCAGGGCCACGTCGTTGGCGGCATCGGTGTCCACCAGAGTGGCCGGCAGCGGCTTGTAGCTGCCGTACAGGGTGACGGAGATGGTGGTGGCGCCGGCGATGACGTGATTGTTGGTCACCACCTCGCCGTTGGAGGTGATGATCATCCCGGTGCCCTGGTCCTCCTCCACCCCTCCGGTCGAACCGAAGATCGACTGGGACGCCGGGGCCGGACCCTTGGCGTCGATGGAGACGACGGCGGGGAGCACCTTGCCGATGACCGTCTCGATATTGGTCACCCCGTTGAGGAGCGCCGGACCGGCCGAGATCTCCTTGACCGTGGCCCCGTTGCCACCCGGGTTGGTGGCGGCCACGATGCCACCACCAATCAAGGCCCCGACGACGGCGGCGGCGGCGGCGATGGCCACCCACCGCCACCCCATCCCATGATCGGCACGGGCGGCGCCGGACCGGCCCCCCGGTGTCGGATCGACCGGCGGGACCACCACTGGTCCCCACACCGGAACAGCCGGCGCCAGCTGACGCTGTTGGGCGGGCTCCATGCCGGTGGTGGCGGAGTCCTCCGTCGATCCAGCCAACTCCGATGCCGGCTGGACGGGCGGGAGCGGAATGCGGCCGTTCGGCGGTGCGCTGGTGCCGTCCGACGATCCGGTCGAGACCGACGAGTCGGCCCCGGCCTCCGGCGCGACGTCATCCGCCACGTCACCGTCTGTCTCGGACTCATCCATCGACTGTCTCCTCCATCGCCGGAGGACCACCACCTGGCGTCCGCGACCCCGGCCGCCACCGGCCCTGCTCCACCGAGCCATCGTAGGTGGGCCATCGGCCGGTAAACATGCATTTCAGAGGGTTCTTACCCGGTTCTTAGTGGCTCGCCGAGACCGACGTGCGAACGAGTGGTGTCCGCGGCAGTAGCCTGTCGGCCGGTATGGCCCATCGCATCGAAGTCGAACTCACCAGTCAGACCGGGGACACCACGTGGACGTGGCGGGCCGCCGGGGCCAAGCAGCCCCGCGGCACCGTAGAGGCGTCCCTGGTGCCCGAGGGCTCCGGCGTGGGTTCGGTCCTCCGGGCCGAGGTCGAGACCACCCTCGACGGCACGACGGTGACCGCCCTGCTCCCCCCCAAGGCCAAGGGTGACCTTCGCAACGTGGAGCGCATCGAGGTCCTCGGGACTCCGAAGAGCGGTCCCGACGTCAATGTGGTGCTGGCCTCCAAGTCCAAACGCCGTCGGGACGACCGCTCGGAGGGGCCACGGGACGGGGCCCGCCGACCGGCCGACCGTCGACCCCGCTCGGACAGCGGCGACCGGGGACCGCGCACCGATACCCGGTCCCGGGGCCGCCAGGCGACCGGGGCTCCGTCCGAGGACGGCGGACGCAAGCGGGCCGGGTCGGCCCGGCCCGGGGGGCGCGAGTCAGCGGGCCGCGACCATCCCCGCCGGTTGACCCCGTCGAGCACCTACCGCAATGCTGCATTGGCCGAGCTTCCGCCCGAGCAGCTCCCGGTGGCGGAGCAGCTCCTGAAGGGGGGGCTACCCGCCGTGCGGCAGGCCATCGAGGAGCAGAACACCCGGGCCAGGGCTGAGAGCCGCCCCGAGGTCACCCCAGGTCCCCTGCTGTCCCTGGCCGAGCAGCTGCTCCCCAAGATCAATCTGGCATCGTGGAAGGATCGGGCCGCGTCGGCCCGTGTGGCGGGCAAGGACGTCCCTCTGCGCGAGCTGCGGTCCATCGTCGCCTCGGCCTCGACCGTCACGCTCGACGAGGAGGGCTCGGAGATGGCCTCGTCCTTGCGCACGACCCTCGATCAGCGCGTCACCGCGCTGCGCGAACGGTGGGTCGAGCGCATCACCTCGGCGCTCGACGACGGCCGGACGGTCGAGGCCATTCGGGCCTCCATCCGCCCGCCCGAACCGGCGGCCCGACTCTCCTCGGAGCTGGCGGTGCGTCTGGCCTCGGCGGCCGGTGAGGCCATGTCGGCGGGGACGCCCTCCGCGGAGTGGCTGGCGCTGCTCGAAGTGGTGGTGGAGTCTCCGGTGCGCCGCACGGTCAAGCCGGCCGGTCTGCCCACCGATGCCGACGAGGCGGTGCTGACCGCCGCCCGCCAGGCGTCGGGCTACGTGCCCGAGTTGGCCCGGCTCATGGGCATCCCCATCCCCCCTCCCCCGGGACCCCGCCGTCCCGTGCCGGCCCGGTCGTCGCCGGGGCGCCGAGCCTGACCGAGACCCTCACCGGCCGCGCCCTCGGGGCCGGTCCGTGATCGCTGGCGCAGTCAGTCGAGCTCCCGGTGCATGGTCAGGAGCCGGGCCTTGAATCCGGCCGACTCGAAGAACGACTTGGCGCCACGGTCGCCGGGAAGGGCCGTGCCGTCCACCGCCCGGCAACCCTCGTCGGCCAACCAGGCCAACGATCGCTCGAGCAGGAGACGGCCCACGCCCACTCCCCGGGCCTCCGCCTCGACGAAACAGGCCCCGAGCCGGCCCCACCGCGAACCCCGGCCATCGTCCTCGTAGGTGGCGACGGCGAAACCGACCACGACCCCGTCGATCGATCCCACCAGCACCAGGGCGTCGGCTCGGTCCACCAGGGAGGCCAGGTGATCCCCCAGGGACGCCGCCCCCATCCCGTCGAGCACCGACCCCACCAGGCGCTCCCCGCCCCGCTGGGCCGTCACCGACACCACGAGTTCGTCGGCCAGCCTCGTCAGTCGCTGTCCATCGTCCACCGTCGCCGGCCGCACCGACTCCACCTGGCCTCCGCTTCGCCCCGCTGACCCCGCTCCCGGGGTCAGGACCGTTCGTCGAGCAGCTGATCCACCCGGCTGAGAATGGTCCGACGCCCCCGAGTGGAGGCCTCGTAGGCCCGGACCGAGACCAGCTCGGACCGGTTCAACCCATCGAGCCGCTGGACCACCTGGGAGGCGGACAGGGCATCGAACCCGGGAATGGACAGGGTGGACACCGTCGGGATGTGCCCATTGCCCCCTCCGGTGGCCGCACCGGCCCCCACTCCCGGGGACGGGGCGACTTCGTCCCCGTCCGCCGGTGCCGCCGGCGCCCGGCCTGGTGGGCTCCCGGCGGCCTCCCCACCGGGGACGGACGGGCCGGCCGCGGTGGGTGGGCTGGCTACGGCGGGGTCGACGTCGTCGGCGCGTGAGCTGCCCGACCGGGGGAACCAGCCCCCGGAACGGCGGACGAACTCGTGGTGCCCGGCCTTTACGGCGAACTGGCCCATGGCCCGGGCCGACGACACCCGCACCCCGAATCGCTGGCGGCCCAGGGCGGCCAGGCGGGGCAGCTCTTCGACCACGGAGAGGGCCAGTCCGGCCGGAACGTACACGAGAGCGTCCAGGAGCCGCTCGTTGAAGGTGCTGGCTGCCGGGTGTTCCTCGTCGGGTGCATCCTCGGGCTCAGCCATGGTCCGTCCCCGTCACACGCAGTCGCGACAGAGCATCTTCTTCCGGTCCGCCAACTGATTGGGGTGCTTGACCAAGAAGCAGGACCGGCACACGAACTCGCCGGGCTGCTTGGGCAGTACCCGCTCGACACCGTCGGCGGTGCGGTCCTCCGGCTCGGGGGCGTCCTCGTCGTCCTCGGGCTCCTCGACGACCAGACGCTCCTTCAAGATGGTGTCCAGGCTGGCCTCGACATCCTCGTCGTCAGGCTCCTCCTCCTCGTCCTCGTCCGTGTCCTCGCCGGCCTTGGCCGTCTTGGCCGCGGGCTCGGCCACCACGGCCACAGCAGCCACGTCGCCCTCCTCCACCACGACGGCGATCTCGACGTCGTCGTCATCGTCGTCGGCGATGGCCAACCCGTCTTCAGCAATGAGGTCGTCGTCGTCAGCCAACTCATCGAGGTCACCCTCGATCAGTTCGTCCGGCCCTTCGACTTCGTCGAGTTCTTGTGGCATCTCGGTCTTTCCGTGGTGAGTTGGGCGGGAGCATAGACGGTTCCGCTACCACTTCGTTCGCACTCCGTGGGAGCCGCTCCGGCTCCCACCTATGCGCCGCTCCCGGGGGCACCGCACCCGGACCATTGGCCCGGCACTGTCGGAACCACCGGGACGGCCGTGCTATTCCCGGCCTGCGACTCCGGCGGTGGGGCCGGACCGCGTGCTCGTCTCGAGGTTCCGTCCATCCGCACTACAGGTCTACAGGCGGTCGGACCCAGGGGTCTTTGGCACCACTCCCCCGCTACCTTCGACTTGCGTCGCCGGTCTCGGGGAAGTGTTTTCTACTCGATCCCCTGGGCCTCCCTCCGCCTCTCACAGCATCCCCCCCGCCAGTCGCACCTGGCGACCGAGATCGCAAGGTGCGCCCATCGGGGCGACTGGGACTGGGCGAACGATAGGCCACCGGCACGGTCCTTCGTCAAATGGCGCGCACCGCGGTCCACCTGGCATTTTGTGAAACTTCCCAGGTCAGCGGATTACGGGATTTCCTGCTGCCGACAACGAATTCCTCTTTCCCTCGGCCCGGCGCTCCGCCTCCAGCCGCTCGAGGTCCTCAGCACCGAAGTCGACATACGACATGGCCTCGGCCAGCAGGCGGTGTCCGGCCTGGCCGGCGATGAGCCGGTGCATCTCCTGGGCCACCCACCGGTAGCTGGCGTGGCCCTGCGGACCCGACCGCAACTCGAGGAGGTGCATGGCCTCCCGGGCGTTCATCTGCATGGAGTACCGGATCCGATAGGCCAGGGCCACGGCGTACGTCGACTGCACGGGGAAGGTGGGGGCCAACGACTCGGCCAGTTGGCGCGACCGCTCGATCGAGGCCACGTAGCGCTCGGTCATCCCGGCCTCGGCCACCACCTCGGGAACGTCGTAGCCGAGCGTGGTGCCGAGCGGCTGCCACTCCAGGGTCAGCATCCGGTGCCTCTGGAGGTCGCGGAAGGCGCCATAGTCGGTGACCACGTCGAACCGGTAGCCGGTCCGCTCGAAGGCCCGACCGGGTCGGTGCCGCCGGTTGCTCCGCTCCCCCACATAGGCTCGGAGGATGGAGCGCTTCTCCTCCACGCCGAGGAGCCGGACCCTCCGGGCCACCTCGTCCTCGGGCCGGTCGACGAGGGAGGCGCAGATGGCGACGACCACCTTGTCCTCGCCCTCGGGGTCGAAGTCGAGCAGGGTCACCGAGGGTTGGCCCGAGGGGCCGCCGGCCGGCGCGTCCAGCGGGGACACCAGATCGGGGAGCAGCTCCTCCACCAACTCCGCCGTCCGGGCCTGCGTCCGCTCCAGGTACGTCGACCACGATCCCCCCCGGTCGGGCCGGTCCACGCGGGTGAGGAAGGACGGGATGACCTTGCGCAGCTCTTCCAGCATCAACTCGGCGTAGGTACGCGCCTCACCGAGGGGGTGCGACCGCATGCGCAGCAACAGCATCTCGTAGGACTGTCCCGTCCCGTAGATGCCCACATTGGACAGCGAGGCTGCCGGCAACAGGCCCCGAAGGGCGTCCAGGGCCTTGGCCCGCACCGCCTGACGATGTACGAAGTCCGAGTCACCGGCCTGGCGGGGGTGGCGGGCGGCCAACCATGCCTGGGCCTCTTCCAGCAGCTCCCCGTAGGTGTCGAACATGCGGTCCATGTCCCCCACGTACCGGGCTCCGAGCGGAGAGTCGAGCAGGCCGGGGTCGCGGTAATAGCGGTAGTGGCCCGTGGTCAGCCGCTGGTTGTAGGCGATGTAGCGGGTCGACTGCTCGAGGTAGGCCATGAGCCGGCCCCACTCCAGCACCTTGGTCAGCACATTGGACGCCTGCTCGCAGGCCAGGTGGACCCCGCCCAGCTGGGCCACGGAGTCGTCGCCGTACTCGAAGAACACCTTCTCGTAGAGGTCCTCGGCCCGCTTGAGGCCCACCGTGGCGTCGACGGTGGCGTCGCCGGAGATGTCCAACTCCCCCACGAACTCGTCGAGGAACAGGCGCCGGAGGCTCTTGGGCGAACGGGAGTACCGGGCGAACAGAGCTCCCTTGACCACTTCCGGCAGGTTGACCAGGGCAAACACCGGGCGGTCCAGATTCGTGACATAGCGCCGCAGGATGTCTTCCTCGTCGGCTGTGTACGTCTCTACGGCATAGGGGAACATGCCCCGATCACACTACGACGGAGACGGCCCCTCGGGCGCGGACCCCATGCCGGCCGGGTCGTCCGCCCCCACCACCCCGCGCCGCAGGGTGGCCACGGCCAGCCGGGCGGACTCCCGGGTAGCGGACTGGGGAGCCACCTGGGACAGCTGGCGGACCAGGTCGATGAGCTGGCGGATGTTCCTCACGAAATCGCCCGGGGCCACGTCCGTCTCCCGCAGCACCGAGTCCAGGGAGGACCCGGTGGACCACAGCACCACCGCCCGGACCAGGCCGCCGTCGGGTCGTCGCGTCCGACGCAGGCCCACCCGTCGCTCGTCGGCCCGCAGTCGCGAGGCCATCTCGTCCAGGCGGGTCAGCCGCTCGGCCACCACCTTCTGGCGGGGCGCCACCTCGCGGTCGGTGACCCGGCGGGCCTCGAAGGTCAGGGCTGAGGCCACGCCGGCCAACGCTGCGGCGTCCAGTCCGTCGAACAGTCCCTCCCGGAGGGCCTCGGCCACCAGCAGGTCGGACTCGTGGTAGATCGAGGCCAGGATGTGCCCGGCGTCGGTGATTTGCCAGCCCTCGAGGCAACCCCGCTCCTCGAGGATGGCCAGCCTCCGGTCCAGCTGGGCCCCCAGGGACTCCGAGCCCGGAGGGGCCTGCCACTGTCCGTAGGACGCGGCGAGCAGCCCGTGGGCCTCCTCCCGCGTCCACCGCCGGACCAGGTTCACCGCCAGGTTGTACGTCGGGTGGAACGAGGAGACCAGATCCGGGGGCGGGGCCGTCGCCGTCCGGGCTACCAGGGCGAAGGGCGTGGCCTGGGACCAGAGGACCATGGCGTGGCCGACGGTATCGATGCCCCGGCGTCCGGCACGGCCGGTCAGCTGCCGGTACTCCCCCGACGTGAGCGCCGAGGTGTCGGCGCCCCGGAACTTGGCGAAACGCTCCACCACCACGGTGCGGGCCGGCATGTTGATGCCGAGGGCCAGGGTCTCGGTGGCGAAGACCACCTTCAACAGCCCCTCGGAGAAGCACTGCTCGACGGCCTGGCGGAAGGCCGGGACCAGACCGGCATGATGGGGGGCGATGCCCGCCTCCAGGGCCGCCGACCACGGGCCGTAGCCCAGCGTTCGGAGATCGTCGTCGTCCAGGCGCTCGACGGCCGCCTCGGTCAGTTGGCGGATCCGCACCCGCTCCTCTCCTGTGGTCAGCCGGATCCCATCTTGAAGGCACTGCCGGGTGGCGTCGTCGCAGGCCGCCCTGGAGAAGATGAAGGCGATGGCTGGCAGCATGCCCGCCTCCGCCAGGTACTCCACCACCTCACCACGGCGGGGGGCCCGGAGACGGTGCCGGGGATTGCGCCGACGGCGGTCGTCGAGCGCCAGACCGTCGGGATTGGCCTTGCCGTCCCGCAGGAGGGGGATCACCGTGAGGCGGTCCCGTCCCCGCTCGGCCAGGACATAGTGGTGGTGGAGGGTGACGGGCCGGTGGGTCTCCACGATGACCCGCGTCGTGCCCCGGATCGAGGTCAGCCAGGCTCCGAAATCGGCTGCGTTGCTGACCGTGGCCGAAAGACTCACGAACGAGACGTCCGCCGGCGTGAGCACCAGGACCTCCTCCCACACGGAGCCCCGGTACGGGTCCTGGAGGTAGTGC
Source organism: uncultured Acidimicrobiaceae bacterium (assembly GCA_963737625.1). GTDB lineage: Bacteria > Actinomycetota > Acidimicrobiia > Acidimicrobiales > RAAP-2 > Bog-756. The sequence goes on along the minus strand of CAVTTK010000002.1, from coordinate 1,289,890 downwards.
ACCTCGTCCAGCACCACCACCTGCAAGCCGTCGAGCACCGACGACCGGGCGAAGAGCATGTTGCGTAGGACCTCGGTGGTCATGACCACGATCGGGGCGTGGGCCTGGTGGGAGACATCACCGGTCAACAGGCCCACCCGCTGCTCGCCGTACCGGGCGGAGAGCTCGGCGAACTTCTGGTTGGACAGGGCCTTGATCGGGGTGGTGTAGAAGGTCTTGCCCCCGGCCTCGAGGGCCCGGGCGGCGGCATAGTCGGCGACGAGAGTCTTGCCCGATCCGGTCGGGGCCGACACCAGTACCGACTCCCCCCGGTCGATGGCGTCCATCGCCCGGTGCTGGAACCCGTCGAGCGGGAACCCGAGGTCCGCCTCGAAGCGTCGCCGGAGGCCCTCCCCCGCCCCTTCGTCGCCGGCGCGCCGGGTTGGGCCCCCGGTGCACCCAGGGGTCATCGGTTGAGGATCTTCCCGACGACGATGGACAGCTCGTAGAAGATGTAGAGCGGGACGGCCAGGGCCATCATGGAGAAGGGGTCGGAGCTCGGGGTGATCACCCCGGCCACCACGACGATGAGCACGATGGCCCACCGTCGCCAGGAGGACAGCTGCTTGGGCGTGAGCACCCCGGCCAGTTCCAACGACACCAGGAGCACAGGGAACTCGAAGGTCAGCCCGAAGATGGTCATCATCAAGACGATGAGGCTGAGGTACTTGGTGGGATCGAGGATCTCGGTGAGGCTGGGGCCACCGATGTGGTCGAGGAAGTTAAGGGCGTGGGGGAAGGTCAGATAGGCCACCAGACAGCCCAGGGCGAACAGGAGGATGGAGGCCACGATGAAGGGGATTGCGTACTTCTTCTCGTTCCGCCTGAGCCCCGGGGTGATGAAGCGCCACAGCTCCCACAACAGGACGGGCGAAGCCAGGAACAGCCCTCCATAGGCGGCGATCTTCACCCGAAGGGCCAGTCCGTCCAGGGGTCCGGTGATGTAGAACCCGCATCGGTGGGGAGCCACCTGGCAGTAGGGGTGCTTGAGGAACGACAGGATCCAGGGGTACAGGAGGAAGGCCACCGTGGCCATGACCACGAAGGCCACTGCGCACACCAGCACCCGGCTGCGCAGCTCGGTCAGGTGCTCGACCAACGTCATCGAGTCCGGCTTGGGCCGGGCCTCGTTTCGTCGCTTCAAGGAGATGGCCATGGTTGCTCGACTCGTCGTGATCGGGGGACTGGCCGCCGGACGGGCCGGGTCAGTTCATCCCGGGATCGTCGGGAATAGCCCGTCCGCTGGAGCGCACCTGATGGACGATGCCGCCGGGGTCGACGATCAGCACGTCGGGGATCCCGGGTGTCTCCTCTGCCGCCTGGACCGATCCGGCCGGCCGGTTGGAGCCGACCGACGGCTGGACGGCATCGCCTTGCACGTCAGGTACTTCGGTGCCGGTATCGGCCGTGGATGTCGCGCCGTTCTCCGCGCTGTGGTTATCGGCCAGCGTGTCGAGGAACGAGAGGGGTGACCGCACGGCCTGGGTGATGGTCTCTGTGGAGGGAAGATCCGGGAAGGAGCCCCGCACGTCGGACTCCAGCCGCTCACGGAACTTGCGGAAATCGCCCCACAGGCTTCCGATCTGCTTGGCCATCTTGGGCAGCTTGTCGGGGCCGAGCACGATGAGGGCCACCACCAGGATGACCAGCAATTTCGCCGGGCTGAGGAAGGGCACGGTCTGAAGTGTACCGGCGGCCCGCCCCACCAGGGGCCCGGCCGGAGGCCCTGGACGGCGGCCCGAGCCTGGGTGCTCCCTACCTCAGGACGTGCACTAGCTCAGGGCGTGCGCGGCACCGGAGGTCCCCGGAGCGGTACCGGCCGCGACGGACGGGCCGGGGCCCGGCCCCTCAGGGCCACGACGGCCATGGCCATCACCAGGATGGCCGCCACGACGATCAGCACCACCAGCCACCCAGAGTCGTCGAGCGGCCACGCCACGAACGCCATTCTGCCGACGATGAGGTTGGCGGGTATCGGCCCGAAGTACCGGCTGTCCTCGGAGTTGGTCCGGTTGTCCCCCATCACGAAGTACTCCCCGGCCGGCACGGTGTAGGGGCGGATGAGGCTGAACCCCTGGGCCACAGGACTCGGCGAGGACAGGGGCTCGGGCGAAGGCAGCCACGGCTCGGCCAGCACCCGACCGTCGATGTAGATCCGACCGTCGACGCTGGACACGGTGTCTCCAGGGAGCCCGATCACCCGCTTGACCAGATCGGAGTAGTCGGCGTGCTCGAGGGGCGGACGGCGGAAGACCACGACGTCGCCGCGGTGGATCCCGTGCAGGTGGTAGCTCAGCTTGTCGACCACGATGCGGTCGCCCACCTGCAGCGTGGGCAGCATGGATCCCGATGGGATGTAGAACATCTGGGCCACGTAGGTGCGGACACCGAAGGCCAGCGCCAGAGCCACCAGTACCACGGCCACCCACTCCAGCCACCACCGCCACCGGGAGGGACCCACGGGCGGTACCGGCGCCGGGCCGGGCCGGGCCACCGCCGATGGGGGGCCCGGAGGACGGGGGGCGGGCGGCGAACTGCCTCCGGCCAGTTCGAGGGTGGGAACGGGGATGCTCGGGACGGCCCGGAACGGAGCAGGAGGCGTGGGGGGGCGGGCGGCTGGCCGGGGATGGGTGCCCAGTTCGAGGTTGGGCACCGCTGTCGCCCCAGGCCACGGAGCGCGGGGCGGAGCGTGCGTCGCGGCGGGGACGTCGACGGAAGGGCTGTGCAGGTCGGAATCCACCAGGGCGCGAGGCTACCCCACCCTCCTGCCGCCCGGACCTCGCCACCCGGATGTCCGGGCCCGGACCTAGAGACCCTTGATGTGGCTGAGAGGCCAGATCACAGCCACCGCCCGCCCCACGATGAGTGATTTGGGGATCGGTCCGAAGTACCGGCTGTCCTCGGAGTCCGTGCGGTTGTCCCCCATCACGAAGTACTCGCCCTTCGGTATGTGCACCGGCCCGGGCAGATCGAACTGGGGATGGGGGTCCTCGCCGCCCAGGGGGCCGCTGTAGCCGTCGGGGCCGGGCGGGAGCCACGGCTCGTTGAGCTTCTTCCCGTTGATGTAGATGTCCCCGTTCTTGGACGAGATGGTCTCTCCGGGGAGGCCGATGACCCGCTTCACGAGGTCGGCGTACTCCTGGTCCTCGAGCGGGGGACGGGCGAAGACGACGATGTCCCCCCGGTGCACGCCATGGAGGCGGTAGCTGAGCTTGTCCACGATGATCCGGTCCCCCACCTGCAGGGTGGGCAGCATGGAGCCCGAGGGAATGAAGAACGACTGGACCACATAGGTCCGGAGCAGCACGGTGCACAGCAGCACCGCCATGAGGATGATGGTCCACTCCACCACCATCCGGTAGCCGCGGCCCCGGACCCGCTCGTCGGGTGCCGGCCCGCCCGCTTCGGCCTCCGACGGCTCCAGCACCGTTGCCGACTGCCCCTCGCCGGTAGATTGACTCGCCACAATCAGGCGACGCTACAACACACCGGGCGTCACGTTGCGTCGTGGGGGCGGCTCCGGTAGACCGCGGAGTCGACCGCCAATCCCCCTCACAGGCCGGCGATGAGCTTCTCGACCCGCTCGTCCTTGGATTTGAACGGGTCCTTCAGGAGTACGGTCCGCTGCGCCTGGTCGTTGAGCTTGAGGTGCACCCAGTCCACGGTGAAGTCGCGTCGGCGCTCCTTGGCCTTCTTTACGAACTCGCCCCGCAGCCGGGCCCGGGTGGTCTGGGGCGGCGATGACATGGCGGCGGCAATGGCCGCGTCGTCACAGATCCGATCCAGCTGGTCGTGCTTCTGGAGCCGGTAGTAGAGGCCGCGGGATCGGTCCACGTCGTGGTACTGGAGGTCGAGCAACGAGATATTGGGGCTGTGCAGTGAGAGGGAGTGCCGTTCCCGGTACGCCTCGATCAGCCGGTACTTGGCCACCCAGTCGCACTCCCGGTGCAGCGACAGCGGATCGGACTCCAGGCCCTTCAGGCAGTGCTCCCACATGTCGAGGGCCCGGTCCTCCTGGGGGGAGAGCCCGTGACGGTCGCGGAACCGGATGGCCCGCTGCAGGTACTCACCCTGGATGTCGAGGGCGCTCATCTCCCGGCCGTTGGCCAGCCGGACCGGGCGGCGACAGGTGATGTCGTGACTGATCTCGCGGATGGCCCGGATGGGGTTCTCCAGAGTCAGGTCTCGCATGACCGTGGATGGGTCCTCCAGCATGCGCAGCACGATGCTGGTGGCCCCGACCTTCAGGAAGGTGGCGTACTCGCTCATGTTCGAGTCGCCCACGATGACATGGAGCCTGCGGTACTTCTCGGCATCGGCATGGGGCTCATCCCGGGTGTTGATGATGGGCCGGCTCCGCGTGGTGGCCGACGACACCCCCTCCCAGATGTGCTCGGCCCGCTGGCTGAGACAGAACACGGCACCCCGCGCCGTCTGGAGCACCTTGCCGGCGCCGGCGTAGGCCTGCCGACTGACCAGGAACGGGATGAGGACCTCGGTGTAGTGGGCGAAATCGTCCCGGCGGCTGGTCAGGTAGTTCTCGTGGCAGCCGTACGAGTTTCCGGCCGAGTCGGTGTTGTTCTTGAACAGGTAGATGTCCCCCCGGATGCCCTCCTCCCGCAGCCGGGCCTCGGCCCCCTCGACCAGCGACGAGAGGATCCACTCCCCCGCCTTGTCGTGGGTCACCAGCTCGGCGATGTCGTCACATTCGGGGGTGGCGTACTCGGGGTGGCTCCCCACATCGAGGTACAGCCGGGCGCCGTTCTCGAGGAACACGTTTGACGATCGGCCCCAACTGACCACCCGACGGAACAGGTACCGGGCTACCTCGTCAGGGCTGAGCCGCCGTTGGCCGCGCAGCGTACAGGTGACCCCGTACTCGTTCTCCAAGCCGTAGATCCGCTTGTCCATTACCGCCACGGTACCGTGACGGCGGCCCGACTCCGTGAATCCGCAGGTCGACGTGGCCACCGGGCCACCGAACGCGGTCAGGCCAAGAGGGTGGCCAGCTCCTCGTCGACCAGCCTCCGGAAAGCCCGCCGGCCGTTCCCCTGAGCCAGCACCGCCACCTCGAGATCAGCGCCCGACAGGGTCCGGTCCGGGCCGCCCAGGGCCGCCACCGCGGCGCGCAGGGCGTCGGCCAGGGACCAGCCCTCGGTCCATGACTCCTCCAGCCGTTGGGCGATGGTCTCGGTCTCGCCCCCCAGCACGGCGTAGCGGTCCTCGTCGGTGATGGTCCCCTCATAGGCGATGTGGTAGAGCTGCGGCGGGTGCAGACCCGTGCCCAGCTCGGCCACCAGGATCTCCACCTCCAGCGGCTTCATCTCGTGGGTGAACACCTGCCCGAGGTACTGGGCGTAGAGGTTGGCGAGGGACCGGGCGTCCACGTCCTCGCGGCTGTAGGCGTATCCCTTCGTGTCGGCGTGGCGGATGCCCGACACCCTCAGCTGGTCGAACTCGTTGTACTTCCCCACTCCGGCGAAGGCGATCCGGTCGTAGATCTCGCTGATCTTGTGCAGTGAGCGCGACGGGTTGTCGGCCACGATGGCGATGCCCTCGTCGTAGGTAGAGGCGATGAGCGACCGACCCCGGGCGATGCCCTTCTGGGCGTACTCGGCCCGGTCCTTCATGACCTGCTCGGGGGCCACGTAGTACGGCATGGTCATGGCTGGCGACCCTCCGACCGTCGGCGTTCGATGAGGGAGGCGAACCGCTCGGCCACCTCGTCCTCGGGTACCGAGGTGAAGCCCTCAGCCGTCACCGTGGCCACCAGGGGGTAGATCCCCCGGATCAGGTCTGGGCCCCCGGTGGCGGAATCCTCGTCGGCCGCCTCGTAGAGGGCCTCGATGGCCAGCTCCACGGCGTCGTCACGGTTCATGCCCACCCGGTACCCCAACTTGATGGTGGTCCGGGCGTCACGACCGCCCGAGCCGGTGGCGTTGTGCTCGGTCTCCTCGTAGTGACCCCCGGTCACGTCATAGGTGAAGATGCGGCCCGTCCCCCGGGCCAGGTCGTAGCCGGCGAAGAGGGGCACGACGGCGAGGCCCTGCATGGCCATGGGCAGATGCTCCCGCACCATCTGGCCCAATTGATTGGCCTTGCCCTCGAGGCTGAGCACCACGCCCTCCACCTTCTCGTAGTGCTCGAGCTGGGTCTGGAACAGTCGGACCATCTCCACCGCGGGGCCGGCCGCCCCGGCGATGGCCACGGCCGAGTAGCGGTCGGCGGGGAACACCTTCTCCATGGCCCGGTGGGCGATGGCGTGGCCTTCGGTGGCCCGGCGGTCGCCGGCCATCACGATGCCCTGGGCGAAGCGCAGGGCCACCACGGTGGTCCCGTGGCGGAACTCACCGGCACCTCCGGTCGAGCCCGAAGGCACGGCACCGCCGGTCATGGTGGGGTGCAGCGGCACCCGTAGTCGCCGGATGAGTCCGGCGAAGTCGGGACCGGGATCCTCGGTGGTCGTGAAGAGCGGCAGGGTCACCGGGACTACTCGCCGCCTTTTTGGACGTAGTTGCGCACGAACTCCTCGGCGTTGTCCTCCAACACCTCGTCGATCTCGTCGAGGAGATCGTCCAGCTCGGCCTTGAGCTTTTCGCCACTGGCCGAGGCGGCAGGGACCTCCTCCACCACCTCGTCGGCGCGTTCGGTGGTGGTGGTCTTCTTCTTCTGTTCTCGTTCAGCCATCTCGTTCAGCCATCCCCTACTCTCCTAGCTGCTCAGTCGGTCCAAGAGCTCAGACGGGCTCGCACACGATGCCAACAGCTCCTCCACGTGTTCGGCCGTTCCCTTCAAGGGGTCCATCATAGGGACGCGCCGGAGGGGGTCGGTGCCGAGGTCGAACACCAGCGAGTCCCAGTTGGCCGTGACCACGGCGGCCGGCCACTTCTTCAGGCACTCCCCCCGGAACCAGGCCCGGGTTCCCCGGGGTGGCTCGGTGACTGCGGCCGCCACCGAGTCCCCGTCCACCAGGCGCTCGGTGTCCAGCCGGGCGAAGAGCGACTTCGACGGCCGTAGGTCGTGGTATTGGAGGTCGAGCGCCGCCAACCGCTGATCGCCCCAGTCCAGGCCGTGGCGGTCCCGGTAGGCCTCGATGAGCTGAAGCTTCGCCACCCAGTCCAGCTGCCGGGCCAGCGTCATGGGGTCGGTTTCCAGCCCATGGAGCACGTCCTCCCAACGGGCCAAGACCGCCTGACCCACCGCCTCGTCGCCCAGGCACTCCAGACCTTCGTCGTCGGCGTACTTCCGGGCCAGGGAGAACAGCTCCCACTGGATGGCCAGGGCCGTGGCTGTCGACCCGTCCGCCATCAGCAGCGGGCGGGTGAAGGTGCGGTCCAGGGCCACGTCGTGCATGGCGGTCACCGGATCGGCCAGGATCAGGCTCCGACTACCCGACACGTCGTCCTCGATCATGGCCAGCACCAACGACGTCGTGCCCACCTTGAGGAAGGTGGCCACCTCGGCCAGGTTGGCGTCCCCCACGATGACATGCAGTCGCCGGTAGCGGTGGGGATCGGCGTGGGGCTCGTCCCGGGTGTTGACGATGGGGCGCTTCAGCGTGGTCTCCAAGCCGACCTGCTCCTCGAAGAACTCGGCCCGCTGGGAGAGCTGGAAGTCGACTGACGTGCCGTCGTGGGTGGGGGTCTCGGCCCCGACCTTGCCGGCCCCGGCGAAGATCTGCCGGGTCACGAAGTGCGGTGTGACCCCGGCCACGATTCGGTTGAACGGCGCGGCCCGGTCCATCAGGTAGTTCTCGTGGGCCCCGTAGGAGTTGCCCTTCCCGTCCGAGTTGTTCTTGTAGACGACCAGGCGCGATCCGTCGCGTGACGAGAGGTCGGCCGCCTCCATGGACCGGATGAGGATCAGCTCGCCCGCCCGGTCGTAGCGCAGACACTCCAGGGCGTCACGGCATTCGGGGGTGGAGAACTCAGGATGGGCGTGGTCCACGTAGTAGCGGGCCCCGTTGGTGAGCACGGTGTTGACCAGATGGGTCTCGACCTGGGGGGGCATCGCCCCCTCTCGGGCGAACCCCCGGGCATCGTTGCCCGGAGCCTCGTCCTCGAAGTCCCATCCGGTCTGCTGGCGGGCCACGTCGTGGGCGTAGGCGTTGATGAGCACCGACGACGCGGCGATGGGGTTCGGGTCCCCGTGCACCACATGGATGCCGTACTCCGTCTCGATGCCACAGACCTTGGGAATGGCCATGGTTCGACCCTATCCCGGCCCGCGATCAGAGATACTGACCGGTTCCCACCCGCTCTATGGAACGGCCGCCCTTGGTCTCGTCGCGGTCGCTGATGAGTGTCCGGATGTAGACAATCCGCTCACCCTTCTTGCCCGAGATCTTGGCCCAGTCGTCCGGGTTGGTGGTATTCGGGAGATCCTCGTTCTCCTTGTACTCCTGGCGGATCGACTCGAGCAGGTCGTCGGTGCGGATGCCCCGGGTCTCTTCGGCGATGGCCCGCTTGATGGCCAGCTTCTTGGCCCGGCGGACGATGTTCTCGATCATGGCCCCCGACGAGAAGTCGCGGTAGTAGAGGACCTCTTTGTCACCGTTCTGGTAGGTGACTTCGAGGAACCGGTTCTCTTCGTCGTTCCGGTACATCTCGGCCACCGTCGCCTCGATCATGGCCTGGGTGGCCTTGGCCGGGTCCCCCCCACCCAGGGACTGGACCTCGCCGGCGTCGAGGGGCAGGTCCGGGGTCAGGTACCGCGAGAAGATCTGGGCCGCCGCCACCTCATTGGGCCGCTCGATCCGGATCTTCACATCGAGGCGTCCGGGTCGCAGGATGGCCGGGTCGATCAGGTCTTCACGGTTGGAGGCGCCGATCACGATGACGTCCTTCAGGGTCTCCACGCCGTCGATCTCCGCCAGCAGCTGCGGCACGATCGTCGACTCCATGTCCGAGCTGATGCCGGTGCCGCGGGTACGGAACAGCGAGTCCATCTCGTCGAAGAACACGATGACCGGGACGCCCTCCTCGGACTTCTCTCGGGCCCGCTGGAACACCAGACGGATCTGGCGCTCGGTCTCCCCCACATATTTGTTGAGCAGCTCGGGGCCCTTGATGTTGAGGAAGTAGCTGCGGGCGTTGGTGTTGCCCGTCACCTCGGCCACCTTCTTGGCCAGGGAGTTGGCCACGGCCTTGGCGATGAGGGTCTTCCCGCAGCCCGGCGGCCCGTAGAGCAGGATGCCCTTGGGGGCCGGAAGCTTGTGCTCGGTGTAGAGCTCCCGGTAGAGGTAGGGCAGCTCCACGGCGTCGGTGATGGCTTCGATCTGATCATCCAGTCCGCCGACGTCGGCGTAGGTCACGTCGGGCACCTCTTCGAGAACGAGCTCCTCGACCTCGGGCCGGGCCAGCTTCTCGATGAGCAGCCCGGTGCGAGTCTCCATCAGGACGGTGTCTCCGGCCCGGAGCTTGACCCCGATCAGGGCGTCAGACAGCTCAGCCACGCGTTCCTCGTCGGCCCGGCCGAAGACGAGCGCCCGCTTCCCGTCGTCGAGGACCTCCTTCAGCACCACCACCTCGCCCGAACCTTCGCCCTGGCGGGCCAGGATCACATTGAGTGACTCGTTGAGGACGACCTCGTTGCCCCGCTGGAGGTCGTGCGACTCGATGTCGGGGTGGAGCGAGACCCGCATCTTTCGTCCCCCGGAGAAGACGTCGACCGTGCCGTCGTCGTTGGTCCCGAGGAATGTCCCGTAGGCCGCCGGCGGCTGGGTCAGCTTCTCGACCTCCTCGCGGAGGTTGGCCACATGCTCCTTGGCCGTCTGCAGCGTGAAGGTCAGCTTCTCGTTCTGGGAGATGGCCTGGGCCAGCTGCCCCTTGGTCTCGAGCAGCTTCTCCTCCAGGGTCTGGACGCGGCGGGGGCTCTCCTGCAGACGGCGACGAAGCAGGGTGACCTCCTCCTCGGCCGCCTGGGCCCGCGCCAGCAGCGTGTCGAGGTCGTCGTCCGGACCATCCGTGGACGACCGACGATCGTCGTGCCCGTCTTCGAAATCAACCGTGGGAATCACCTCGTCCGCGAAATCGTCACCTGGGGCGACCCTACACCGGAGATCGGGCCCGTCCGTCGCTTTGGCGCCGCCGTCCGGGCCTCAGAACGCCGGCTCCTGGCCGCTATCTGACGCATCGTCAGCCACTTCCCCCACGGTTGCGGATAGCATTGGTCACAGGGCGTCGATCCTCGGATCTGGCGGCGGGCACAGATGTTCGCTGGCCGAGGCCGTCCCCGCAGTGGAGCCCAGGTGGGCCTCAGGGCCGGACGCCGTCGGATGCACAGGTAGAAACCGAGGAGTGACACAACTGATGAAGGTCTGGATCGACCAGGATCTCTGTACGGGAGACGGTCTCTGCGAAGAGATCGCCCCCGCGGTGTTCACCTTGCTTGACGACGGGTTGGCCTACGTGAAGGAAGGGGCCGACGTCAAGAACGAGCCGGGTGGCTCCGGCGGTATGGCCGCCGTCCCCGCGGACTTGGAGGACGCGGTGGTCGAGGCGTCCGAGGAGTGCCCCGGGGAGTGCATCTTCATCGAACAGGGCTAGTCCTTCCGGACGGCTCACGCCGGAGGGGCTGGCTGGCCGTTCGGCCCTGTCTCCGATCCTTCGTCGAAGGGCAGGAGGCGCCGGCCCGTGGTGAGGAACCCTGTGTGGCCGACCATGCGGTGGTCGGGCCTCACCGAGCGGTCCTCGATGTGCCACGTGCGGTGCAGCACCTCCAGCGTGGACGCCAGGCCGAACCCGCTCCGGTCCATGGCCGTCCGCAGCTGGGCGGTCTGGTTGATGGAGGGCAAGTAGGCGCAGAGGATCCCCCCGGGACGCAGGGCCACCTCGGCGTGAGGTAGGACCCGCCACGGCTCGGGCAGATCGAGGAGGATCCGGTCCAGTCCCACCTCCTCGATCCCCTCGTAGACGTCCCGCAATTCGACCCGGTAGCGAGCCCCGGCCCCCACCATGGCCTCCACGTTGGCCCGGGCCCCGTCGGCGAAGTCCTGCCGTAGCTCATAGCCGACCACATCGGCCCCGGCCCGCAGCAACGCCATCGACAACGCGCCCGATCCCACACCGGCCTCGAGGACCCGTACTCCCGGGCCGATGTCGGCCTCGATGAGGATGGCCCCGAGATCCTTCGGGTAGATCACCTGGGCGCCACGGGGCATCTTGAGCACCGCGTCGGCCAGCGTGGGGCGCACGACCAAGAACTTGCGTCCCGTGCTGCCGAGGACGGTGGAGCCTTCGGGCATGCCGATCAGATGGTCGTGTTCCACGATCCCGACGTGGGTGTGGAACGAGGCCCCGGTCCGGAGGGTGATCAGATAGTGCCGCTGCTTGGCGTCGACCAGCAGGACCCGCTCGCCGGCGACCAGCGTGCTGCGATCCCCGGCTGGATCGGTGTCATGCAACTGCGGTGTCGTCCGACGGGCGGGCCATTCAGCGACGGGAACGCTTCGACGATGGGGGCTTGCTGGCCTGGACGAACAGGGTCTCGCCCGGCTTCAGCTTGGTGCGGTAGACGACGTCATCGGCATGACGCGCCCGATTGATCATCCAGATCGCCGCGCCCACCACCACCCAGGCGGAGTGGTAGCCCCGGAGACCACGTCCGAACGCACGGACCTGCAGGTACCGAAGGAAGGTGTCCATGCCTCAGATCCGTCGGACCTCGACCACCGCCGAGCGACGACGCCCGTTGCGACGGCCGATGAGGAAGACCACCGCCACCAGGGCCACCCCGACGGCCAGGCCCACGGTGATCACCTGGGAGCGCGTGTCCTCGACACCTTCGGACACCTCCCCGGTCAGCTCACGGAACTTGGCCTCGATGTCGTCGCGGGTGATCGGTTCGGATGCGGCGGTCATGGGAGCTCCTGTTCTGGGGTGGAGGAATCACGTTGCTGGCCCCGGGTCACGGCCAGCACGGCCACCGCAGCGACCAGGACGACCGCCACGGTGCAGATGAGGTATGGCGCCCACGACCAGTTGCCGGTGAAGGTGGAACCGGTCTCCCCCTGGAGGAACCGGAGGAAGGCCACGGCCAGGATGACCAGGCCGATGGCCAGCGCCACCGAGCCGACCACGCCGAAGAGGATGAAGCGGCCCAGTCCCCGGAGCGGGGTGAGCGTTTCCTGTTTGACATAGGCGATGACCAGCTGGACGGCTTCACCACCGGAGGTGCGCAGTCCATTCAGTCCTTTGCCTGTGCCACCACTACCTCGGGCCACGGTCCTCCTCGTGCTCTACGGTGCCCCTCGGTGCCCCACCCCGCGGGACGACCGTCACCACCTGCTGTTCGACCGACCCGACTCTAGTGCTGCAGCCGCCACTCGGCCCGTTCCGACCCCTGCGAGGGCCCGTGGGCGCCGGCCGCGGGCGGTCAGCTCCGGTCGGTGAAGAGATAGGTGGAGCTGGCCCGGGCCACGGTGGTCCCCCGGTCGTCGACCACCTCGGCCTCGGCGAAGGCCACCCGGGACCCGCCGGACACCACCGTGGCCGTGCACTCCAGGAGTGCCCCGACCCGGACCGGGGCCAGGAAGCTGGTCTTCATCTCCACGTTGGACGAGAAGACCCTCCTCCCCCGGTCCCGGGCGAAGGTGACCGTGGCCGATCCCATGGCCGAATCGGCCATGGCTCCCACGAACCCGCCCTGGACGATGCCGGCCGGGTTGGCGAACCGCTCGTCGGCCCGCATCCGCCACACCGTGCGTCCCGGCTGGGCCTTGTCCACGCAGGTCATGCCCAGCGTCAATTCGCAGTTGGGCGGGACCTGGATCCTGTCGTCGGGCACCGGATCACGTTAGTGCCGCTTCGCTGGTCGATACTGGAGGCATGACCCAACGGACCGAGGACCCCGCCGGCCCCGCCGTCCTCCTCGGTGAGGCCATCGAGAACTGGACGGGCGACGCGCTCTACTACGAGTACTCGACCGCGGCGGACCCCGTGGGGTCCGGAGCCATCAGCCCGGTGCCCGTCCACCGGTTTCCGGCCTCACAGCACGCCGACGGACCGGCCCGAATCGTCCCCCTCGACCTGGCCGACCGGCTCGGCGTCGAAGGTCCGGCCACCAGTCCGGGGCTCCTGGCCGCATTCATGATCATCGGGCCCGGAGAGCAGCTGGTCACCCTGCCCGACGCCAGCAGCGAGCTGTACTACTGCCTGAGGGGATCGGGGCACAGCGACTTCGAGTGCTCGCCCTCCGCCGGCCATCCGGCCGCCGGCAGCATGCCCTGGCGGGAGGGCGACTTCATCACCCTGCCGGCCGGGTGCACCACCGTGCACCGGGCCGACGCGGCCGACGTGCTCGCGGGATCGGTAGCGTCCACCTCCGGATCCGGGGAGTCGGCGTTGCTCTACCGGGTGACCGACGCACCCCTCCTCCGTTACCTGGGGGCGTCCCCGAGCCGACCCCGGTTCCGTCCCACCCGCTTCGACGGCGCCGAGGCCAGGGCCCGACTGGCCGAGGTCGAGCACGATCCGGCGGCGGCCGACCGGAGTCGGGTCAGCGTCCTGCTGGGCAATACGGCCACACCCCAGACCCTCACCGTGACCCACACCCTGTGGGCCATGCTCGGGGTCCTACCCGTTGGCCGGGTCCAGCGCCCCCACCGTCACCAGAGCGTGGCCCTCGACCTCATCACGGCGTGCGCCCCGGGCTGCTACTCCCTCGTGGGACCAGGGCTGGGCGATGACGGCACCATCGTCGACCCCATCCGGGTGGACTGGGAACCGGAAGGGGCGTTCGTGACGCCACCGGGGATGTGGCACAGCCATCACAACGAGTCCGGCCAACCCGCCTACCTCGTCCCCATCCAGGATGCAGGGCTGCACACCTACCTCCGCTCCCTCGACATCCGCTTCACCCGACCAGACGGCTGAGCTCGGTGCCGTTCGCCAGCGCCCTGTCCGAGCATCCCGTGGCCTCTGCCGCGGTGGGCGAGGTCGTCGGCGCCGTGTTGGAGGCCATCGGCGAGCGTCCCGACCTCGTGATGGTCACCACCACCCGCGCCCATGCCGGGGCCCTCGAGGACATCGTGGGAACGGTGGAGGCCGTCCTTCACCCTCTGACCGTCATCGGGGCCGTGGCCGAATCCGTGGTGGGCACAGGGAGGGAGGTGGAGGAGACCCCGGCCATCAGCCTGTGGGCCGGCTGGGTAGGCCCCCTCGTTCCCGTGCGGCTCACCGCCACGTCCCTGGCCGATGGCGGCTGGCACTTCGGCGGGTGGCCCGATCGTCTGGCCTTCGATCCCACCGCACTGGTATTGGTGGCCGATCCCTTCACCTTCCCCGCCGGGGAGTTCCTCCCATGGCTGGCCGAGCACCACCCCGGCCTGCCCGCCGTGGGGGGAAACGCCTCGGGCGGACGGGGTCCGGGGGGAGCCCGACTGGTGGCCGGGGGACGCGTGGTGTCCGATGGTGCCGCCGGCGTGCTCGTCGGGGGCGGCATCGACGTCGAGACCCTGGTATCGCAGGGCTGCCATCCCTATGGTGACGCCCTCACGGTGACCCGGTCCGACCGGAACATCATCTTCGAGGTGGCCGGGCGGCCGGCCATGGACAGCCTGGTGGAACAGACCACCCACCACCTCGACCCAGTCGCCTTGGCCGGCATCGAGGCCAACGGTCTGTTCATCGGACGGGTGGTCGATGCCCAGATCGCCGACCCCGCGCCCGCCGACTACCTGGTGCGCAGCGTCGTCGGTGTGGACCGCGCCACGGGGGCGGTGGCCGTAGACGACCTGGTCCCCCTGGGCAGCACCATCCGATTCCACCGCCGCGACGCCGACACCGCCCACCTCGAGCTGGCCCGCCTGCTGGACGGGCGAAGGGCCGATGCCGGCCTGGTGTTCACGTGCAACGGCCGGGGCACCCGCCTGTTCGACGACGCGCATCATGATGCCCGCGCCGTGGCCTATGGCATGGGCCGTATTCCTTTGGGGGGCCTCTTCGCCGGGGGCGAGTTCGGACCGGTCGGCGGACACAACTTCGTCCACCAGTTCACGACGTCCATGGCCCTGTTCCGGGCGCGGTAGCCACTCGCACCCTTCGGGGGAGCGTCAGCACGGGAGGGGCGAAGGGGATGGCGCCACGTAGACCGTCCCCGGCGCGGCCGGTAGGGTGGCCGCAATGAGTCCGAGCCCACCGGGGACATCGACCGGCCGCGCCGCCCTCGAGCAGCGCGGTGTCAACGTGATCCGTGGACTGGCCATGGACGCGCCCCGGGCCGCCAACTCGGGCCACCCGGGCACGGCCATGGCCCTGGCCCCCCTGGCCCATGTCCTGTTCACCCGGGTGATGCGCCACGACCCTTCCGAGCCCCACTGGCCCGACCGCGACCGCTTCGTGCTGTCCAACGGCCACGCATCGATCCTGCTGTACTCGATGCTGTACCTGACCGGCTACGGGCTCACGCTCGACGACCTGCGCGGGTTCCGTCGCTGGGGCAGCCGCACCCCGGGCCATCCCGAGCTCAACCACACGCCGGGGGTCGAGGTGACCACTGGTCCCCTCGGACAGGGCGTGGCCAACGGCGTGGGCATGGGGATCGCCGAACGTTGGCTCCGCTCCTCGTTCTCCCCGGAGGTGTGCGACCACCACACCTACGTGATCGCCGGTGACGGCTGCTTCGAGGAGGGGATCTCCCACGAGGCGGCCTCCCTGGCCGGCCACCAGCAGCTCGGCCGGCTCGTCTATATCTACGACGACAACCACATCACCATCGACGGACCGACCGAGCTCTCCTACTCCGACAACGTCGGGGAGCGCTTCGCCGCCTACGGGTGGGGTGTCGAGGATGTGGGCGAGATCGCCAATGACCTCGACGCCCTGGAGGCCGCCCTGCTGCGGGCCAAGGCCGACGAGGAGCGCCCCTCGCTCATTATCCTGAGGAGCCACATCGGCTATCCGTCGCCCCATCTCACCGACACGGCCAAGGCCCACGGTGACCCCTTCTCCGAAGAGGAGATCCGTCTGACCAAGGATCTGCTGGGGCTGCCCGCCGATCAGAGCTTCTGGGCACCCGAGGACGTCCTCGAGCTGTACCGGGGCTGCATCCCCCGCGGACAGGCCTTCCGCAGCGAGTGGGAGCAGCGCTACGAGGCCTGGGACGGGGACAAGGCCCGGTGGGAGGCGGCCCAGCAGGGCCACGGCATGCCCGGATGGGAGTCGAAGCTTCCCGCCTTCGCCCCCGAGGACGGGCCCATGGCCACCCGCAAGGCCATCAAGGCCTGTCTCGACGCCACCGGCGAGGCCATCCCAGGCGTCATGCCCGGCAGCGCCGACCTCACCGGGAACACCGGTATGGCCATGGCCGACGCCGGGGCCCAGTCGGCCGAACAACCCGACGGGGACCTCATCCACTACGGCATCCGCGAGCACGGCATGGCCGGGGTGATGACCGGAATGGCCGCCCACCGTGGCACCGTGCCGGTGGGAGGCACCTTCTTCGTCTTCAGCGACTACATGCGGGGGGCGGTGCGGGTTGCCGCCATCTCCGACGTCCACGTCATCTACTCGTGGACCCACGACTCCATCGGACTGGGCCAGGACGGCCCCACCCACCAGCCCATCGAGCAGCTGGCCGCCATCCGGGCCATGCCCAACCTCCGGGTCATCCGTCCGGCGGACGCCAACGAGACCGCCCAGGCCTGGAGGATCGCCGTCAACCACGACGGGCCCACCGCACTCATCCTGTCGCGCCAGGAGCTTCCGGTTCTGGCGGAGACGGTGACCCTGGCCGACCCCGGAGTGTCCCGTGGGGCCTACGTGTTGCGCGAGGCCGAGGGAGGCCCGCCCCAAGTGGTCCTCATCGGCACTGGTAGCGAGGTCCAGATCTGTCTGGCCGCCGCCGACCTCCTGGCCGGCAACGGGGTGGCGGCCCGCGTCGTGTCCTTCCCGTCGTGGGACCTGTTCGCCGCCCAGTCGGCCGACTACCGGAGTGAGGTGCTCCCGGGCGGGGTCCCCCGGCTGGCCGTCGAGGCGGCCAGCTCCTTCGGCTGGGAGCGCTACGCCGACGCCACCGTGTCCATCGACCACTTCGGCGCGTCGGCCCCCGGCGAGGTGGCCATGGAGGAGTTCGGGTTCACGCCGCATCACGTCGCCACCGAGGCCACGTCGCTGGTCGCCGGATGGTCGGCACGGTGACAGGGTCGCTCCGCTCCATCCCCGAGGACGGACCCGTGACGATCGGCCCCCCCGACCCGAAAGGATGCCCATGACCGCGCTCCACGACCTCTTCGACCAGCAGGGACAGAGCCCGTGGCTCGACAACCTCCGGCGGGATTGGCTCGAGGACGGGACACTGGCCGGTCTGGTCTCCCAGGGCATCCGGGGGGTCACGTCCAACCCGACCATCTTCGCCAAGGCCATCGAGGGCCAGGACACCTACGACGATCAGTTCGGCGGCCTGATCAAGACCAAGTCGGTGGAGGACGCCTACTGGGACCTGGTGGTCGACGACATCCGGGGTGCGCTGGCCATCCTCCGCCCGGTCTATGACGCCTCCGACGGGGGCGACGGCTTCGTCTCCGTCGAGGTGGCGCCGGCCCTGGCCCATGACACCGAGGGCACCATCACGGCCGCACGAGGCCTGCACACCCGCATCGACCAGCCCAACGTGCTGGTCAAGATCCCCGCCACCCCCGAGTGCATCCCCGCCATCCGTCAGATGATCAGCGAGGGCCGGAGCATCAACGTCACCCTCATCTTCAGCATCGACCGCTACGGAGAGGTCATCGAGGCGTACCTGTCCGGCCTCGAGGCGCTGGCCGCCTCCGGCGCAGCCGACCTGTCCGGTGTGGCCAGCGTGGCTTCGTTCTTCATCAGCCGGGTGGACACCGAGGTGGATCGCCGGATCGAGACGGCGGCCCAGGGTGCGGGGTCCGACGGGCTGCTGGCCCTCCGGGGCCAGGCCGCGGTGGCCCAGGCCCGGCTGGCCTACGAACTGTTCCGGGAACGCTTCTCCGGGCCCCGGTGGGAGGCCCTGGCGGCCAAAGGGGCCAAGGTCCAGCGCCCGCTGTGGGCCTCGACCTCGACCAAGAACCCCGCCTACCCCGACCTGGCCTACGTGGACAGCCTCATCGGGCCCGACACCGTCAACACCATGCCCGACGGCACCGTGGCCGACTTCCTCGACCACGGCACCGTGGGCCGGACCGTTGACCATGGGGTCGACGAGGCCCACCATCTCATCGGGCGCCTAGCCGATGCCGGTATCGACATGGCCGACGTCTCCGCCGTCCTCGAGTCCGAAGGGGTGGCCTCCTTCGCCAAGTCCTTCGACGAGCTCATGCAGTCCCTCAGCGACAAGGCCAACGCCCTGGCCGGGGGAGCCTAAGGCGTCGGGGGTGCTGGCGGCGGCGGGAACGACCGCCAGCCCACCGGAGCCGCCCTCCGCACCGAGTATGCCCCCGACGACCACGTGGGCCGGCGCCGCCACCGCCCGACCTTCGCAGCCAACCAGACGACCACACCGACCAAGGAGAGCGCCATGAAGATTGCCATGATCGGCCTGGGGAAGATGGGTGCCAACATGACCCAGCGGCTCATCGAGCACGGGCACGAGGTGGTGGCCTTCGACCTCTCCGACCAGGCCCGCACGGCGGCGGCGGCCCTCGGGGCCGAACCTGCGGCCACGCTCGACGAGGTGGCGGCCAAGCTCACCGCCCCCCGGGTGGCCTGGGTCATGGTCCCGGCCGGCGAGGCCACCAACTCCACCATCACCACCCTGGCCGGACTCTTCGAGTCCGGCGACGTCATCATCGACGGAGGCAACTCCAACTACAAGGAGACCGCACCCCTGGTCGACCAGCTGGCCGCCCAGGGCATTGCGCTGGTCGACGCCGGCACCTCCGGCGGCATCTGGGGCCTGAAGGAGGGTTACTGCCTGATGGTCGGGGGCACCAACGAGGCCGTGGCCGTGGCCGAACCGGTCTTTCTCGACCTGGCCCCCGAAGGGGGCTACGCCCACGTCGGGCCGCCCGGCGCCGGTCACTTCGTGAAGATGGTCCACAACGGCATCGAATACGGGCTCATGCAGGCCTATGCCGAGGGGTTCGAGATCATGTCCGAAGCGCCCGAGTTCGACCTCGATCTCCACCAGATCTCCGCCATCTGGCGCTACGGCTCGGTGGTTCGCAGCTGGTTGCTGGAGCTGGCCGAGCGGGCCCTCCGGCCCGACTCGGGTTTCGAGCAGATCGAGGGCGTGGTGGCCGATTCCGGCGAAGGGCGCTGGACTGTGGAGGAAGCCATCAACCGCGGCGTGTCGGCGCCGGTGATCTCCTCCGCCCTATTTGCCCGCTTCGCCTCGCAGAAGAAGGACGCCTTCGGCATGCGGCTGGTCTCGGCCCTCCGCAACCAGTTCGGGGGGCACGCCTTCACCACCAGCGACGGTTCCCAGGGCGGAGAGACCTTCACCCCCAAATGAGCGCCCCGAACACCACCAGCAGCCCACCGAGCACGGCGGCGGGCAAGAACGGGTCCCTGCCCCCCGTCCTGTCCAAGGCCCCCCCGGTGGCCATGGTCATCTTCGGCGCCTCCGGCGACCTCACCGCCCGCAAGATCCTGCCCGCCCTGGCCCGGCTGGCCGACCGGGGGGTGCTCGACGACGGGTTCACCGTCATCGGCGTGGCCCGGACCGAGTGGACCGACGACGAGTTCCGCGACCACGTCGCCGAGGCCACACCCGAGGGCGGAGCCAAGTGGCAGGCCCTGACGGCCCGGTTCAAGTACATCACCGGTGAGTACGACCACCCGGACACCTTCGCCCGGCTCAAGTCCCATCTGGACGAGGCCGACCGGCTCGACGGAACCGGCGGGAATCGCCTGTACTACCTGGCTACCATCCCCAGCGTCTTCGGCCTGGTGGCCGGGGCCCTGGCCAGCCACGGGTGCGTGGCCCCCGACGACGACGAGCGGTTCATCCGGGTGGTGGTGGAGAAGCCCTACGGACGCGATCTGGCGAGCGCCATCGCCCTCGACGAGAAGATGCACGCGGCGTTCGAGGAGAAGCAGATCTACCGGATCGACCACTACATGGGCAAGGAGACGGTCCAGAACGTCCTGGCCCTCCGGTTCGCCAACGCCATCTTCGAGCCCATCTGGAACCGCCGCTACATCGAGCAGGTCCAGGTGACGGTGGCCGAGTCGCTGGGGGTCGAACACCGCGGCGGCTTCTACGAGACGGCCGGGGCGCTACGTGACATCGTGCAGAACCACGTGATGCAGGTCTTGGCCCTGACCCTGATGGAGTCGCCCACCAGCACCGATGCCGACCGGATCCGGGACGAGAAGGTCAAGCTCCTCCAGGCCGTCTACATCCCCTCGCCCGACGAGGCCGTGGACAAGGCGGTCCGAGCCCAGTACGGATCGGGCAGCGTCGACGGACACAAGGTCCTCGGCTACCGCCAGGAGCAGGACGTCTCCCCCGACAGTCAGACCGAGACCTATCTGGCCCTCCGGCTGCGGGTGGAGAACTGGCGCTGGTCCGGGGTCCCCATCTACGTCCGCACCGGGAAGAGGCTCCCGGCCCGCGTCACCGAGGTGGCCCTGACCTTCCGTCAGGTCCCGTTCCTCCTGTTCGACCACCGCACCAGCCGTGATCTCCGGCCCAACACCCTGATCCTGCGCATCCAACCCGACGAAGGGATCAGCCTGGAGTTCGGGGCCAAGGTCCCCGGCGAGAAGTTCCACATCCGTTCGGTGGCCATGGACTTCAACTACGCCGAGGCCTTCGCCGGCGAGGAGGCCGCCGACGGGTACGAGCGGCTCATCCACGACGCCATCGTCGGGGACGCCACCCTGTTCATCCGGTCCGACGAGGTCCAGCAGGCCTGGCGGATCGTGGATCCTTACCTCCAGGCCTGGTCGGAGCCCGGTGGGGCCATGCAGACGTACGCCGCCGGAACCTGGGGTCCCCACATGGCCGACCTCCTGGTGGAGCGGTCCGGGGACGAGTGGCGCAACCCGGTGATCGACCTGGAACTGTCCGGCGGCCGTCTCACCGAGCTCCCCCAGTGAGCGGCCCCGCCCGATGAACGGAACCGTCGAACTGGTTCCCTCGGTGCCCGAGGCTTTCGCCGACCTCGTGGTGGCGTCCCTGGGCCAGGAACGCCACGACCGCTTCTCGCTGTTCCTCTCGGGTGGAGCCACGGCGAAGGAGTGCTACGAGAGCCTGGCCCGGGTCAGTGGCCCCGGAAGCGGTGTGGACTGGGGGGACGTGGACGTCTACCTGGGGGACGAGCGTTGCGTGCCCCCCGACGACCCGGACTCCAACCACCACATGGTGGCCCAGACATTGCTCGACGTGGTGGGCCCGGTGGGCTCGGACCATCCCATGTACCGGTCAGGGACCCCGTCGGCCGCGGCCACCGACTACCAGGCCGTGATCGCCCCTCTCCCGGCCTTCGACGTGGTCCACCTGGGCCTGGGTCCCGACGGCCACACCGCCTCGCTGTTTCCGGGATCCGCCGCCCTCGACGTGGTCGATCCCGCCGTCCTCGTGGTGGCCAACCAGGACCCCAATGCCGTGAACCCCCACGAACGGATCACCCTCACGTTTCCCGCCATCACCCGGGCCAGGCTGGCCGTCTTCACCGTGTCCGGGGCGGCCAAGCGGCAGGCCTTCGCCGGCGTCGTGGCCGGAGACGATCTGCCGGCCACCCGCGTCGTGGCCGACCGGATCGTGTGGCTGGTCGACCGGGACGCCGTCGGCGACACAGCGCTGCCGGCCTAGCACCCGGGAGGCGGACGGGCTCCCTGGCCGTCCGGTCGCCCGGCGAGACTCCTCCGATAAGGTGACGCCGATGCCTGCCGACCCCGGCTCCCCAGCTGAGCACCCGTCGGCGGGCCCGAGGCTGCATCCGATACCGAGCACTCCGTCCTCCCGTCTCGCCCCGACGCCGGATAGTCCGGTGTGGCCCGAGCGGGACCTGGCCTCGCTCCAGGCCGAGGCCGGACGCATCCGTGCCGCCGCCCACGGGAACCGGATCACCTTCTCGCCCAAGGTGTTCATTCCCCTCACCATGTTGTGCCGTGACCGGTGTGGTTACTGCACCTTTGCCAAGGCCCCGGCCCGGGTGGCCTCGCCCTACCTCCCCCTCGAGCTGGTCCTCGACATCGCCCGGGCCGGCCGCGCCGCCGGCTGCCACGAGGCCCTGTTCACGCTGGGCGAGGGCCCCGAGGACCGCTATCCGGCCGCCCGCCAGTGGTTGGACGACCACGGCTACGCCACCACCGTCGACTACCTGGTGGAGGCCTGCGCCGCCGTGCTCGAGGAGACCGGACTCCTCCCCCACGCCAACGCCGGGGCGCTCGGCCAGGAGGACCTGCTCCGGCTCCGGGAGGTGAGCGCCAGCCAGGGCATGATGATCGAATCGACCAACCCCGACCTGGCCGCCCATCGATCGGCTCCGGACAAGACGCCGGCCCGACGGTTGGCCACGCTGGAAGCGGCGGGCCAGGCCAGGATCCCCTTCACGACGGGCCTGCTCGTGGGCATCGGTGAAACGAGGGCCGATCGGGTGGCCACCCTCGAGGCCATCAGGGACAGCCACCGTCGCCATGGCCATGTCCAGGAGGTCATCGTCCAGAACTTCCTGCCCAAGGCCGGGACGTCCATGCACCAGTGGCCGCCCTGCCCCACCGAGGAATTCCTGTGGACCATCGCCGCGGCGCGAGTGATCCTCCCCCCTGACATTCATCTCCAGGCTCCACCCAACCTGTCCGACGACCTGGCCCCGCTGCTGGCCTCGGGCATCGACGACTGGGGTGGGGTGTCACCGGTGACGGCCGACCACGTGAACCCCGAGCGGGCCTGGCCCGAGCTGGGCATCCTACGGGCCGCCACCGAAGCCGCCGACCTCACGTTGGCCCCCCGGCTGACCCTCTACCCCTCCTTCGCCCTCGATCCCGCCACCTGGCTCGATGAGGGCATGCGGTTCCCGGTGCTCGACGCCTCGGACGCCGAGGGCCTGGGCCGGGACCACCCGTGGTCATCGGGGGGCGAGGTGCCCCCGCCGGATCTGCTCGGAGGCCGAGCGGGCACGGAAGGCAACAACGGGTCGCCGCCCCCTCCACCCCTCGGGGCACCACCGGTGGCCACGCTGGCCTCGACGGGGAGCGCGGTCGGGGAGGTCCTGGCCGCGGTGATGACCGGTTCGACGGTCGGCGAGGACGAGATCGTCACCTTGTTCGGCGCCCGGGGCCCCGAAGTGCGCTCGGTGGCCGCCGTCGCCGACCAGCTGCGGATCGACGCGGTGGGCGACGAAGTCACCTACGTCAACAACCGGAACATCAACTACACCAACGTGTGCACCTTCAAGTGCAAGTTCTGTGCCTTCTCCAAGGGTCCACTCTCGCTCAACCTCCGAGGACGCCCCTACCTCCTCGAACTGAGTGAGATCTCCGACCGGGTGCGAGAGGCCGAGGCCCGGGGAGCCACCGAGGTGTGCCTCCAGGGGGGCATCCATCCCAATTTCGACGGCGAGTACTACCTGCACGTGATCGAGGCGGTGCGGGAGGCGTCGGCCACCATCCACATCCACGGGTTCACCGCTCTCGAGGTCACCGAGGGCGCCCGTCGCTCCGAGATGTCGCTCGCCGACTACCTGGTGCTGCTGCGCGACGCCGGCCTCAAGACTCTCCCCGGCACCGCGGCCGAGATCCTCGACGACCCGGTCCGGGCCATCTTGTGCCCGGACAAGATCAACACCGAGGAGTGGCTCTTCGCCCATCGCACCGCCCACGAGGTGGGTCTCCGCTCCAACGTCACCATCATGTTCGGCGCGGTGGAGCACCCCCGGTCGTGGGCCCGGCACCTGGTGCGGACGAGGGACCTCCAGGCCGAGACCGGGGGATTCACCGAGTTCGTCCCCCTTCCCTTCGTCCATATGGCCACGCCCATCTACCTGCAACGGCGGTCCCGCCGCGGGCCCACGTTCCGCGAGACCCTCCTCATGCACGCCGTGGGCCGCATCGCCTACCGCGGCTCCATCGACAACATCCAGATCAGCTGGGTCAAGATGGGCGCCGAGGGTGTGCGCCAGATTCTGCAGGCCGGGGTCAACGACCTCGGCGGCACCCTGATGGACGAGAACATCTCCCGGGCCGCCGGGGCCAGTCACGGTCAGATGATGGACGCCGAGCAGTTCGAGGCCATCGTGGAACCGCTGGGACGCACGTTGTCCCAACGCACCACGCTCTACGGGCGGGTAGGGGGACCTCGCCCCGACGTGCTCACCGCCGCCCACTGATGGCTGCCCGACCATCGGATCCCGGTTCCGGTGGAGGTCGTGAGAAAGCCGACGTGGCCGGCTCCCTCGACGGGCTGGTGGCCCAGGTCACCCCGGAGGGCGCCACCAATGCCCAGCGACGACTGGTCAGGTCCATGCTGTCCACCGTGTCGACTCTGGCCGCCGAGGGGACGGACGTCATCGACATGAAGGTGGCCGATTCGGCCCTGGCCGAGATGGCCGAGGCCTTCCGCGTCTTCCGGCCCTACCGCAGGGAACGCAAGGTCACCATCTTCGGCTCGGCCCGGACAGAGCCCGACCATCCCGCCTACCGGTGCACGAGGGACCTGGCCGCCTCCATGGCCGCCGCCGACTGGATGGTGGTCACCGGAGCTGGCCCGGGCATCATGGCCGCGGGCATGGAAGGTGCCGGCCGCGACAAATCCATCGGCGTCAACATTCGGCTGCCCTTCGAACAAGGGGCCAACACCTTCATCGCCCAGGATCCCAAGCTGGTGGAGATGCGGTACTTCTTCACCCGCAAGCTGATGCTCATCAAGGAGTCCGACGGCTACGTGGTCATGCCCGGAGGATTCGGCACCCTGGACGAGGGCTTCGAACTTCTCACCCTGCTCCAGACGGGAAAGGCCGAGCCGGCCCCGGTGGTCATGCTCGACGTCCCCGGCGGCACCTACTGGGACGGCTGGGACCAGTTCCTCCGCTCGGCGGTGGAGCCCCGGGGCCTGGTGTCCCCCGACGACCGGGCCCTGTTCCTGATCACCGACAGCGTCGAGACGGCCGTGGCCGAGATCCTCGGCTTCTACCGGAACTACCAGTCGTGCCGCTGGGTGGGCGACCTACTGGTGATGCGCATGCTGGCCGCTCCGGGACGCGCCGAACTGGCCTCGCTCAACGCGGCGTTTGGCGACATCGTGGCCGACGGGGTCATGCGCCTGTCCAAGCCCCTCGCTCCCGAGCGGTCCGATGACGACCATCTGGACCTTGAACGGCTGGTGTTCCGCTTCGACAAGGTCCACTACGGCCGGCTCCGTCAGCTCATCGATGCCCTCAACGAACTGGCCGTGACACCGGGCGCTGCCCCTTCCACCCCCTGAGCGCCGAGATGGCGCCTCCGGCTACGGACCGTCGTCGAGAGCCATTCGGGAGGCCGAGGGCCCCGAGAGCAGCATGGCTGCCTTGTCCACCGACCGTCGGGCGCGGGTGATCCGTTTCTCCTCGGCGGTCAGATCGGGATCGGGCTGACCACCGGCCCGCACGGCCTCGGACGCCTCACGGAGCCGATCCAGCGCCAGATCGGCGAGCTCCTCGCTGATGCCGGCCAGCCGTTCGGCGATGTCGGACGGGTCGGTGGCCATGACCGTCAGGGCGAGGCCGGCAGGGCGACCTCGACGACGTCGAGACCACCCTCGGCGTACCGGGCCCGCAGGACCTTCTTGTCGAACTTGCCCACACTGGTCTTGGGGACCTCGTCGATGAAGGCCCACCGTTCCGGCAACCACCACTTGGACACCCGTCCTTCGAGGAAGGCCAGCAACTCGCCGGCGGAGTAGTCCGACCCCTCGTCGAGCACCACCGCCACCAGGGGCCGCTCGCTCCACCGCTCATCGGGCACGGCGATGACGGCGGCCTCCACCACGCCGGGGTGGGCCATGACCTCGTTCTCCAGCTCCACCGAGGAGATCCACTCACCCCCCGACTTGATGACGTCCTTGGTGCGGTCGCTGATCTGCATGTAGCCCCGGCCGTCGAGGGATCCGATGTCACCGGTGCGCAGCCAGCCGTCGTGGAAGCGCTCGGGCGTGGGCTCGCCGTAGTAGGAGCCGGTAATCCAGGGTCCCCGGACCTCGAACTCGCCCACCGACTCCCCGTCGTTGGGCATGACCGACCCGTCCTCGGCCACCACCCGCACCTCGACCCCGATCACCACCCGACCGGTCTTCGACCGCCATACGATCTCCTCGTCCTCCGGCACTCCCCGGGGAGGGAGGGCCAACGAGCAGATGGGGCTGGTCTCGGTCATGCCCCAGCCCTGGACCAACTGGACGCCGAGCTCGTCTCGGAACTGCTCGATGAGCTGCCGGGGCACGGCCGCCCCCCCGGCGGTGATCATCCGGAGCGAGGACATGTCGACCGGGTTACTCCGGGAGTAGCGGAGCAGGTCGTTCCAGATGGTGGGCACGCCAGCGGACAGCGTGGGACGGTGCCGGGCGATGATGGCGGCCAGCGGGGCGGCCTGGAGGAACATCTGCGGCATGATCAGGTCCGCACCGGTCATGAAGGCGGCGTACGGCGTGCCCCAGGCGTTGGCATGGAACATGGGGACGATGGAGAGCACGCGGTCCTGCTCGTTGACCCCGAGCGTCGAGCCCGACGTCACGGCGAACGAGTGCAGATAGGTGGAGCGGTGGCTGTAGACGATGCCCTTGGGGTTGCCCGTGGTGCCCGAGGTGTAACACATGGCCGCGGCCTGCCGCTCGTCGAAGGAGGGCCACTCGTAGCCCGGCTCCTCGGCATCCAGCAGCGCCTCGTAGGCCAGGGTCTCCCCCAGGCCGCTGGTGTCGGTGTCGGCGTCGCCGCCGGCCACCACGATGTGTTTGACCGTGGTGAGCTGGTGGCGCACCCGGGCCAGCAGGGGCACCAGTGAAGCGTCGACGATGACGACCTGGTCCTCGCCATGGTTGATGACGTACGACAGCTGTTCGGGAAAGAGCCTCAGGTTGAGGGTGTGGAGGACGGCCCCCATGCTCGGGATGGCCAGGTAGGCCTCCTGGTGGCTCTGGTTGTTCCACAGGAACGTACCCACCCGGTCACTGTCGCCGACCCCCAGCCGGCCGAGGGCCTTGGCCAGCCGCTCGGCCCTTCCGGCGACCTCCTGGAAGCTGGCCGAGGTGGACTCCCCCTCGGGACCGGTGATGGTGATCACCGCGCTGTCCCCGTAGACCTGCTGCCCGTGACGGAGAATGCCGCTGACCAAGAGCGGCGCGTCCTGCATGGTGCTGAGCACGGTGGTTCCTCCCCTGTCCGACTCCGGAGATCCGGTGGTCCGAGCATACCGACCTCCGGTGCCGTCGAATGGTGCCGGCGTCGCCCCGGGGGTGGGCCTTGCCCCTGAGATCCGACCGTGGTGGACTGGCCCTGGCCCCGGTGCCTCCCACCGGACCCTCTGAGTGCCGCCGCTCACCCAGACCACCCAGACGGTACGGAGGTACGGCCGTGGGGAAGTTCGTGGCATTCGTCGCTCTCACCCTGTCCGTGGTGGTGGGCCTGGCCCTGGTGGTGGTCGTGGTGGCGACGGGCTCCGACCCGTCCGCGCCGGCCACTGGTGCCGCCGGTCCCCTTGGATCCGGGGTCCACGAGTCCGGGGCCTCCATCCCCGCCCCCTGGCTCTCCCTCTACCAGCAGGCCGCCGCCACCTGCCCGGGACTGTCCTGGTCGATCCTGGCCGCCGTGGGCACGGTGGAGACAGGGAGCGGCCGTTCCTCGGCGCCGGGGGTGTGGTCCGGGGCCAACAGCGCCGGGGCGGAGGGGCCCATGCAGTTCGAGCCGGCCACCTTCGCCGCCTACGCCACGATCGGGCCCGGCGGCGTCCAACCGGCGTCCCCGTACGATCCGGTCGACGCCGTCTACACCGCCTCAGCCCTCTTGTGCGCCGACGGGGCCGGTGCCGAGCCCACCCTGCGGTCCGCCATCGCCGACTACAACCATTCCTCCGTGTACGTGGACACCGTCCTCACGCTGTCGCTCGCTCTGGCCGAGGATCCCACGGCGTCGGGCACGGTCGTCGCCGCCCTCACCTTCGCCGCCGAGAAGCTGGGCACCCCCTACGTCTGGGGCGGAACGGGCAACGGCGGCTTCGACTGCTCGGGATTGGCCCAGGCCGCCTACCGGGCCGGCGGGGTGTCCCTGCCCCGGGTGGCCCAGGCCCAGTTCGACGCCGGGCCGATCGTGCCCGGTGCCGGGACCGTCCAACCGGGCGACCTCGTCTTCTTCGGGACCGGGACCACCGGAGTCGACCACGTGGGCCTGTACGTGGGGGTGGGCGAGATGATCGACGCCCCCCACACCGGGGCCGACGTCCGATTCGACGCCGCCGACTGGCCGGACCGGGTGGGGGTCACCCGACCGGGTTGAGGCCCAGGCGTGGAACGTGCCGGCCCCGTACAGTCAGTACGGGCGGCGGCGCACGCCGTCCCCCGCCGTCGACACGGGACCGGCCCCGGCCCGAAGGAGAGGAACCCCGATGAGCGCTCCGGCCCGGCCCGTGGTCGTCCTGTTCGACGTGGACGAGACCCTGGTCCACACCGGAGGCTCCGGCGCCCGCAGCTGGAAGGCGGCGTTCGACGCCCTGTACGGGCTCCCCGTCGACATCGGCGAGCACAGCTCGGCCGGCGAGACCGATCCCCAGGTGGCCCGGGCCACCTTCGCCGGGGTCTTGGGCCGTCAGCCCACTGACCAGGAGCTCGACCAGCTCTACGGGCGGTACCTCCTCCACCTGGCCGACGACATCCTCGTCTCCGAGCAGTACCGGGTGCTACCCGATGTCGAGCGGTGCCTCACCGCCCTGGGGCAGGCCGGTGTGCTCCTGGGCCTGGTGTCGGGGGCGATGGAGGGTGCCGCCCGCACCAAGCTGATCCCCGCCAATCTCAACCGCTTCTTCATCTTCGGGGCCTACGGCTCGGACTCCCCGGATCGGGCCGAGCTCACCGGTCTGGCCATCGAGAAGGCCTCGCGCCTCCATGCCCGGCTGTCCCCCTCTGAGGTCGTCGTGGTGGGCGACACCCCCAAGGACATCCAGGCCGCCCGGGATGCCGGCGCGGTATCGGTCGGCGTGGCCACCGGGCACTACACGGTCGACGAACTGACCGCGGCCGGGGGCGACCATGTGCTCGGCTCCCTCGGGGAGCCCTTTCCCGGCCTGTGACCGGGATCGGACCGCCCCGGACGGTGCGGGGTCCCACGACGAGGGCCCCGCCAGAGGGCCGGGCCTAGGGCAGTGCCTCGAGGGCCACGGCGTCGAGCACCAGGTCGGCGGCGGCCAGGTTCTCCTCCAGATGCTCCCTCGATGAGGTACCCGGTATGAGGAGGACGTGGGGGCCGAGGGCCAACAGCCAGGCCAGGGCCACCTGGGCCGGCGTGGCCCCGAGCCGCACCGCCGTGGCCACGACGGCCGGCACCGTGAGGACCGGGTTCTCCGGATGGAAGGCCGAGCCCAAGGGGAAGAACGGGACGAAGGGCACACCGTCCGATCGACAGGCCTCGAAGACGTCCGAACCCGAGGTGTCGGCCAGGTTGTAGGGATTCTGCACGCAGGCCACCTCCACCCGGGACCGGGCCACCGAGTACTCCTCGTGGTCGACGTTGCTAATCCCCACGGCCCCGATGAGGCCCTCGTGGCGCACCGTCTCCATCAGATCCAACTGTTCGACGAACGGGACATCGGAGTCGGGATGGCGACGGAGGTTGACCACCGGGATCTGGTCGAGGCCCAGGGTGGCCAGGTTGGCTTCGATCCCCTCCCGCAGCTGGTCCGGTCGTTGGGCCGCCACCCACCCGCCCTGATCGTCCCGGGTCGCCCCGACCTTGGACACGATGACCAGGTCGTCCGGATAGGGGTGCAGGGCCTCGTGCAGGAGTTCGTTGGCCACCACCGGCCCGTAGAACTGGGCGGTGTCGATGTGGTTGACCCCGGCGTCCACCACGCGGCGGAGGACGGCGATCGCCTCGTCCCGGTCCCGGGGTGGGCCGAACACGCCCGGCCCGGGCAGTTGCATGGCGCCGAACCCCATGCGCCGGACCGGTCGACCGCCCAGCAGAACGCTCTCGTCACTCACCCGTTCTGGTATAGCCCGAACCACAGCCCGGTCGGACCGGGGTCGCTCACGCCCGGGGCTTGGGGGCTGCCCGTCGGATCACCGTCGCCGTGCCCTCGATCACCGCGGCCGGGCGGAATCCACCCGGTGGGACCGGACGGCCACTGGAGCGGGGGGACAGGGCGTGGACGAGACCGTGGAGGGCCGTCACCATCAAGGCCGCGGCGATGGCCACCACGAACAGCGTGGCGATCACCAGCAGGGCGAACACGAAGACGACGACCCCGACCGTCGCCATCAGCACGGTGGCCGCGGTGCCGGCCACTCCCCGGCCGGCGGCGTTGCTGACCGAGGGACCGGCGGGGACCGGTCGCCCCTCGCCGCTGGGCCGGAGCCGGATGGCACCTCCGTGGGCCATGGTCAGTGCTGCCCGCCCGAGGTCAGCCGCCGTGACCGGCCGCTCACCAGGTAGACCAGACCGGCTGCCGCCCCCACCTCGAGGACCACGGTCAACAGGCCGAGGCCCAGCAACCCCCCGATCAGGCTGCCCGCGAAGGCGCCCATCAGGCCGATCCCGAGGGTCCTCCAGGCGCCGATGGGATTGGGCCCGGGAACGACGAGTCGTCCCAGTCCACCGATCACGAACCCGACGATAAGGAGGCTGACGATGTATCCGATGATGCCCATGGCACCAGTGTGCCTGTCGAAGATGAGGAACGGATAAGAGCCGGGTAACAAACGCCGAAGAGTGGGAGCGGGCCTCCGGGCCGAGAGTCCAAGGCAAGCACATAATCCGCCTGGCTACTGTCAGGTATCTGTCCGGAACCGATTGTCAGGCGTGTGCCCGGAACGAACAGAGCAGGCCTCCTCCGACTCCTCGGTCCGGGATTGGGGTCTGGTCAACGGGCGCCGGAGGGAGTAGAAGTGAAGGAGTAGACCGGTTGAGGACTCCACCACCTACGGGCGACGGCCCGTCGGGGCCGGGGCCGAACCGGTCGGTGCATGCATCCGATCGTCCCCCGGCTCAGTCCGGGGGACGTTCGCGCCGGCCCCTGCTGCCGCTAGCGCAGGGCCAGCTGACCGGGGATGATCGGGGCGGGCAGGGCCGTCGTGCCCATCAGGTACCGGTCCACCGATGCCGCGGCCGACCGGCCCTCGGCGATGGCCCAGACGATGAGGCTCTGCCCCCGGGCCATATCGCCGCAGACGAATACCCCGTCCACGTTGGTGGCCCAGGAGGCGTCGGCCTGCACGTTCCCCCGGCCGTTGACCTCGAGCCCGAGCTCGGCCACAACACCGGTGCGCTCGGTGCCGAGGAAGCCCATGGCCAGGAGCACCAGCTCGCAGGGCAGCTCGAACGCCGATCCCTCCACGGGCAGGAACTCGGGGCGTCCGTCGTCCCCGTAGGCCACCTCGACCTCGGATCCCCGCAGGGCCCGGACGTGCCCCTCGCCGTCGCCCACGAACTCTGCCGTGGTCACCGAGAAGAGCCGCTCGCCCCCCTCCTCGAGGGCCGAGGACGTCCGCAGGATCAGCGGCCACGTGGGCCACGGGTTGTCCTCGGCGCGGCCCGCCGGGGGCTCGGGCATGATCTCCAGCTGATGGACGCTGAGCGCCCGCTGACGGTGCACGGTTCCCAGGCAGTCGGCGCCGGTGTCACCGCCTCCGATGATCACCACGTGCTTGCCCTCGGCCGAGATGGGCGACCTGTCGATCATGCCCTCTTGGACCAAGTTCGACGGCTTGAGGAAGTCCATGGCCCGGTGGATGCCGGCCAGTTCCCGACCGGGGACCGGGAGGTCTCGGGGCAGCGTGGCCCCCCCGGCCAGCAGCACACTGTCGAACTCGTCCACCAGGGAGCCGGCGCTGACCACGGTGGCATCGGGGGCGGGGGCGCCGTCCACCTCGGGGGCGTGGTCCCCCACGGACACCCGACAGCGGAACTCGACGCCTTCGGCCTCCATCTGGGCGATGCGCCGGTTGAGCACGGCCTTTTCCATCTTGAACTCGGGGATCCCGAAGCGGAGCAGCCCCCCGGGCTTCTCGGCCCGCTCGTACACCACCACGTCGTGGCCGGCGCGGGCCAGCTGCTGAGCGGCGGCCAGACCGGCCGGGCCCGAGCCCACCACCGCCACCCGGCGGCCGCTGCGGACCGAGGGGGGCACCGGGTCCACCCATCCCTCGGACCATGCCCGCTCGATGATCTCGTACTCGATCCGCTCGATGGTCACCGGGTCGTCGTTGATCCCGAGCACGCACGCCCCCTCACAGGGTGCCGGGCACAGGCGTCCGGTGAACTCGGGGAAGTTGTTGGTGGCGTGCAAGCGCTCGATGGCGTCGGACCAGTCGTCCCGGTACACCAGGTCGTTCCACTCGGGTATCAGGTTGCCCAGCGGGCAGCCCTCGTGGCAGAAGGGAATCCCGCAGTCCATACACCGGGCCCCCTGCTGTTGGGCCGTCTCCACGGGAAGGGGCTCGTAGACCTCCTTCCAGTCGCGGAGGCGGACCGGCACCGGCCGGCGGGCCGGCAGTTCCCGGGCGTACTTGAGGAAGCCGCTGATGTCACCCATGGGAGGCCTCCATGACCGCCTGCTCCACCGAGCGGCCTTCGGCCACCGCCCGCTCGGTGGCCTCGAGCACCCGCCGGTAGTCCTGGGGCATGACGGTGACGAACTGCTCGGAGGCGCTGATCCAGTCGGCCAGCACGAGCCTCGCCACCTCGGACCCGGTCTCGTCCCGGTGCATGGCGATCCGGTCCTTCAGCCATACCCGGTCGTCGGCCGAGAGGGGCTCCAGGTCCACCAGCTCGCGGTTGTAGTTGCCCACCAGCAGGCCGTGGGGGTCGTAGACGTGGGCCACGCCCCCGGACATGCCGGCGGCAAAGTTGCGACCGGTGGGACCGAGCACCACCACCCGGCCCCCGGTCATGTACTCGCAGCCGTGGTCCCCCACACCCTCCACCACGGCGATGGCCCCGGAGTTCCGGACGCAGAAGCGTTCCCCGACCTGGCCCCGCAGGAACACCTCACCGCCGGTGGCCCCGTAGAGGATCACGTTGCCGGCCACGATGTTGTCCTCGGCGGCGAAGGACGACTCGTCGGGTGGTCGCACGATGATCCGACCACCCGACAGGCCCTTGCCCAGATAGTCGTTGGTGTCGCCCAGCAGGCGCATGGTCACGCCCTTGGGCAGGAAGGCGCCGAAACTCTGCCCCGCTGATCCCCGGAAGGTGAGGTCGATGGTGCCCTCGGGCAGACCGGCGCCACCGTGGGCCTTGGTGATCTCGTAGCCCAGCAGGGTTCCCACCGTGCGATCCACGTTGGTCACCGCCAGTTCGGCCTTGACCGGCGGTCCACCGTCGATGGCCGGGCGACACCGCTCCAGGAACTGGTGGTCCAGGGCCCGGTCGAGGCCGTGGTCCTGCTGGTTGATGCAGTGGCGGACCGCCCCCTCGGGCAACTCCGGCATGACCAGGATGGGAGCCAGGTCGAGACCGCGGGCCTTCCAGTGGTCGACGGCCTCGGTGGTGTCGATCAGATCCACCCGGCCGATGGCCTCTTCCACCGTGCGCAGTCCGAGGGCGGCCAGGTACTCGCGGACCTCCTCGGCGATGTACTCGAAGAACGTCTCCACGAACTCCGGCTTCCCCGAGAACCGGGACCGCAGGGTCGGGTTCTGGGTGGCGATGCCCACCGGACAGGTGTCCAGGTGGCAGACGCGCATCATGATGCAGCCCGAGACCACCAAGGGGGCGGTGGCGAAGCCGAACTCCTCGGCCCCGAGGAGCGCGCCGATGACCACGTCCCGACCGGTCTTCATCTGCCCGTCCACCTGCACGACGATCCGGTCACGCAGGTCGTTGGCCAACAGCGTCTGCTGGGTCTCGGCCAGTCCCAGCTCCCAGGGGATACCAGCGTGCTTCTGGGAGGTGAGCGGCGTGGCCCCCGTGCCGCCGTCGTGGCCCGAGATGAGCACCACGTCGGAGTGGGCCTTGGCCACCCCGGCGGCCACGGTGCCCACCCCCACCTCGGCCACCAGCTTCACATGGACCCGGGCCCTGGGGTTGGCCGACTTGAGGTCGTGGATGAGCTGGGCGATGTCCTCGATGGAGTAGATGTCGTGGTGGGGCGGCGGAGAGATGAGGCCCACCCCGGGCGTCGAGTACCGGGTCTTGGCGATGGACGGGGACACCTTGTGGCCGGGAAGCTGTCCGCCCTCCCCGGGCTTGGCCCCCTGGGCGATCTTGATCTGGATATCGTCGGCATTGACCAGGTACTCCGACGTCACCCCGAACCGCCCCGACGCCACCTGCTTGATGGCGCTGCGACGCAGGTCGCCGTCGGCGTCCCGGGTGAAGCGGTCGGGGTCCTCGCCTCCTTCGCCCGTGTTGGAGCGCCCACCGATCCGGTTCATGGCGATGGCCAGTGTCTCGTGGGCCTCGGCCGAGATGGAACCGTAGGACATGGCGCCGGTGGAGAAGCGGGCCACGATGGAGGCCACCGACTCCACCTCGTCCAGGGGGACCGGAGGCCGGCCGCCGGTGCGGAGGCGCATGAGCCCCCGCAACGTCGCCAGCTGCGCCGACTGCTCGTCCACGGCCCGGGTGTACTCCTTGAACACCTCGTAGCGCTTGGAGCGGGTGGCGTGCTGCAGCTTGAACACAGTCTTGGGGTTGAACAGATGGATCTCCCCCTCCCGCCGCCACTGGTACTCGCCACCCACTTCACGCTCGCGGTGGGCCAGTTCCGTCGGACGGTCCAGATGGGAGAGCCGGTGGCGGCAGGCCACTTCGTCGGCCAGGACGTCGAGACCCACGCCCCCGATGCGCGAGACAGTGCCGGTGAAGTACTCGTCGATCACCTCGGGAGCCAGGCCCACGGCTTCGAACACCTGGGCACCCGTATAGGAGGCCACCGTCGAGATGCCCATTTTGGACATCACCTTGATGATGCCCTTGGAGGCTGCCCTGATGTAGTTCTTCTGGGCCTGTCGCGGCGTGACCCCGGTGAGGATCCCCGAGGCGATCATGTCGTCGATGGTCTCGAAGGCCAGGTACGGGTTGATCGCCGCCACCCCGAACCCCTTGAGCAGGGCCATGTGGTGGACCTCGCGGGCGTCACCGGACTCCACGACCAGGCCGACCTTGGTGCGGGACTTCTCCCGGACCAGGTGGTGGTGGACGGCTGATACCAGCAGGAGGGACGGAATGGGGGCCAGAACGGCCGTCGAGTTCCGGTCGGACAGCACGATGACGTCGGCTCCCTCGGCGATGGCCGCACTGACGCGCTTCCGCACCTCCTCGATGGCCGTGCGCAGGGCCTCCCCTCCCCCGGCCACCTCGAACAGCCCGTCGATGGCGAAGGCCGAGAACCCCGGGGTGGTGCCGTCCTCGTTGACATAGACCAGCTTGGCCAGGTCGTCGTTGTCGATGACCGGCATGGGCAGCACGATCTGACGGCAGGACTCGGCCGTGGGCTCCAGCACGTTGGCCTCGGGCCCGAGGGTGGAGAGCAGCGACGTGACCAGCTCCTCGCGGATGGCGTCGAGAGGCGGGTTGGTGACCTGGGCGAACAGCTGGGTGAAGTAGTCGTAGAGCAACCGGGGTCGATCGGAGAGGACGGCGATGGCCGTGTCGGTGCCCATGGAGCCGATCGGCTCGGCTCCCGTCTTGGCCATGGGCTGGAGGATCAGGCGCAGCTCCTCGTTGGTGTAGCCGAACAGGCGCTGACGACCGACCACCGAGGCGTGCTGCGGGGTCAGCATGGTACGGGGGGGCAGTTCCTCCAGGTCGATCTGTCCGGCATCCAGCCAATCGGCGTAGGGATGCTCCGCGGCCAGGGCGTCCTTGATCTCGTCGTCGTCGACGATCCGCCCGGCCGAGGTGTCCACCAGGAACATCCGACCGGG
Organism: uncultured Acidimicrobiaceae bacterium; assembly: GCA_963737625.1. Taxonomy (GTDB): domain Bacteria; phylum Actinomycetota; class Acidimicrobiia; order Acidimicrobiales; family RAAP-2; genus Bog-756. The sequence goes on along the minus strand of CAVTTK010000002.1, from coordinate 1,253,890 downwards.
CTGGAGACGGCCCTTCCGGACCACCTTCTCGGGCGGCACGTCGATCACGCCGACCTCGCTGGCCAACACCACCATGCCGTCGTCGGTCACCCAGTAGCGGGCCGGTCGGAGGCCGTTCCGGTCGAGGACGGCACCGATCACGGTCCCATCGGTGAAGGCCACCGCGGCCGGCCCGTCCCAGGGCTCCATGAGGGAGGCGTGGAACCGGTAGAAGGCCCGCCGGGCCGGATCCATGGTCCGGTGGTTCTCCCAGGCCTCGGGGATCATCATCAGGACGGCGTGATGGAGCGGTCGGCCCCCCAGGTGGAGCAGCTCCAGCACCTCGTCGAAGGAGGCCGAGTCGCTGGCTTCGGGGGTCACGATGGGGAAGGCCCGCTCGAGGCCGGGAATCAACGCCGAGGCGCACAGGGCCTCGCGGGCCCGCATCCAATTCCGGTTGCCGGCGGCGGTGTTGATCTCGCCGTTGTGGGCCAGGTAGCGGTACGGATGGGCCAGGGGCCACGAGGGGAACGTGTTGGTGGAGAACCGGGAGTGCACCAGGGCCAGACCACTGATGACCCGCTCGTCGGAGAGGTCGGGGTAGAACTCAGCCAGTTGGTGCGAGGTCAGCATGCCCTTGTAGGTGACCGTCCGGGCCGACAGGGACGCCAGATAGCACTCGTCGATCTCGTGCTCGGCCCGCTTGCGCAGGACGAAGGCCAGACGGTCGATGGCCAGGGCGTGATCGTCCCCGATCAGGGTGGTGTCCGGCGGCGGGGCCACGAAGAGCTGGTGGATGGACGGCATGGCCGCCTCGGCGATGGAGCCGAGGGTGGCGGTGTGGATGGGCACGTCGCGCCACCCGATGACCTCGAGGCCCTCCTCGCCGGCCAGCTTGCCGATGGACGCCCGAGCCGCCCGCGCCGCCCCGGGATCACGGGACAGGAAGGCCATACCGGTGGCGTAGGTGCCCCGCGCCGGCAGCTCGAACTCCACGATGTCGGCGTAGAAGTCGTGGGGGATCTGCAGCAGGATGCCGGCGCCGTCGCCGCTGTCCTCCTCGCTCCCGGTGGCCCCACGGTGGGCCAGGTGCTCGAGGGCCGAGATGGCCTGTCTGACCAAGGTGTGGGTGGCCCGCCCCTCCAGGTCGGCCACCAGGGCCACCCCACACGCGTCGTGCTCGAACCGGGGGTCGTAGAGCCCCCGCGCCGGGGCGTGCGGCGGACCCTCCCGGGCAAACACCGGGTGGGCACGCTCGACCGTCGACGGAAGTACCGGGCGCGAGGTCGGCCGGTCCACCGGGGTGGGCTCGATCGATGTCCGGGCGTCGCCCGGTAGTCCTCTACGGCCTGAGTACGTCGTCATCGGGTCGCTCCAACGAGAGAAGTGGATCACCCACCAGGGACGACGTTGGCCCTTGCGTGGTCGAAAGATTGTACACGTCCCGGGGCGGGATCTGTCGATCTCGCCCGCCTCGAGCGGGCGTTCGGGTCGATGATCCGAGAGCCATCCGTGGGACGGTGGTGGCCCCCGTAGCATGGGGTGATGACCGCCCGGGCCTCTGCTGACGTGGTGGTGGTGGGTGGTGGCGTGATCGGGCTGGCCATCGCCTGGAGGGCCTCGGTCGCCGGTCACGGCGTAATCGTGGTCGACCCGTCCCCCGGGCAGGGGGCCAGCTGGGCCGCGGCCGGGATGTTGGCCCCGGTGGGCGAGGCCCATTTCGGTGAGGACGGCCTGACTCGGCTCAACGTGGCCGCGGCCCAGGCGTGGCCCGAGTTCGTCCACCACCTCGAGCGGGCTTCGGGCCGGGTCGTCCACTACCGGACCGGGGGGACGCTGTTGGTGGCGGCGGACGCCTCCGACCGCCAGGCCACCGACGATGTGCTCCGCTACCAGCTGGATTTGGGCCTTCCCGCCCACCGTCTGACCTCGGCCCAGTGCCGCGCCGCCGAGCCCCTGCTCGCCCCGGGAATCAGTGGCGGGGTCGAACTGGTCGAGGACCATCAGGTGGACAACCGTCGGGTGGTGGAGGCTCTCCTCGAGGCCTGCCGGGCCAGTCGCACCTCCTTCGTCGACGACGAGGTGGCCGAGATCAACTCGGACGCCACAGGGGTCACCGGTGTGACCCTTCGGAGCGGGGGACGGCTCGGCGCGGCCTCCGTGGTGCTCGCCGCCGGCTGCTGGTCGGGCCAGATCGGAGGGGTGCCCGCGTCGAGCCGGCCCCCGGTCCGTCCGGTCAAGGGCCTCACCGTGCGGCTGCGTGCCCCCGATGGTGCCCCCCGGCTGGTCCGGACGGTACGGGGGCTGGTCCGCGGCCGGAGCTGCTATCTGGTCCCGAGAGCGGACGGCACCTTGGTGGTCGGCGCCACCGTGGAGGAGCGGGGATTCGACCTCTCGGTGCAGGTCGGTCCGGTGGTCGAGCTGCTCGACGACGCCCGGCGCCTGATCCCGGCCGTGGACGAGTACGAGCTGTGCGAGACGGCCACCGGGCTCCGTCCCGGGTCCCCGGACAATGCCCCGATCGTCGGCCCTACCGGACCGGCGGGCCTGGTGGTGGCCACCGGCCACTACCGTAACGGCTTCCTTCTGGCTCCCATCACCGCCGCCGAGGTGGTCCGCCTCCTGGCCGCGGCCGACGGTCGGTGTGATCCCGTGGCCTCTCCGGAAGTCGGACCCGGGCCGGCCAGCGACACCGATGGAGCCGCACCGCTGGCCGGGGTGTTCGCCGCCTTCCGCCCGGCGAGGTTCGGATCCGATGCCGGGGTCGGGGCCGTGCTGCCATGAGCACCGTCGAGGTGAACGGGCAGCCGTGGGAGGGACCGACCGACCTCACGGTGGCCGGACTGGTGGCCGTGTGGTCACCTTCCCCGCGGGGCATCGCCGTGGCCCGCAACGGCGAGGTCGTCCCGAAGAGCGCCTGGGATGCCACGGTGATCGTCGCCGGCGACAGGATCGAGATCGTCACCGCCGCCGCCGGCGGGTAGCGGGTCCCGATCACCGACATCCCCGGCTGCGGCGGTACCGTGGGGACGATGGTCGACCAGTACCGCGACTTCCGGACCCAGGACGCGCCGGCCCAGCCGGCGCCCGTCGACGACGCCCTCGTCATCGCCGGTCGGGTGGTGGGGTCGCGTCTCCTGCTCGGCACCGGCGGTATGACCAGTCCGGAGTCCCTCCGTTCGGCCCTGGTGGGCTCGGGGACGACGATGGCCACCGTGGCTGTGCGCCGGGTGGATCCCACCACCCGGCACTCTCTGGTCGACCTCCTGGCCGAGCTGGGCATCGACGTCCTTCCCAACACCGCCGGGTGCTTCACGGCCACCGATGCCGTCCTGACGGCCAAGCTGGCCCGGGAGGCCTTCGGGACCGAGTGGGTGAAGCTCGAGGTCATCGGGGACGACCGCACCCTGCTGCCCGATGCGGTCGAGCTGGTGGCGGCGGCCGAGGAGCTGGTCGACGACGGGTTCGTGGTCCTCCCCTACTGCAACGACGACCCCGTGACCGCCCGCCGCCTGGAGCAGGTCGGCTGTGCCGTGGTGATGCCGCTGGGCTCACCGATCGGCAGCGGCCTCGGCATCCGCAATCCCCACAACATCGCCCTGATCGTGGAGCAGGCCGGGATACCGGTGGTCCTGGATGCGGGAATCGGCACGGCCTCGGACGCCTGTGTGGCCATGGAGCTCGGATGCGACGCCGTCCTGGTGGCTTCGGCCGTCACCCGGGCCCGGGATCCCCGACTGATGGCCGAGGCCATGCGGGACGCCGTGACCTCGGGCCGCTCCGCCTACCGGGCCGGTCGCATCACCCGGCGGTTCCATGCCCGTGCCTCGACCGAGCCGGAGGGGATGGTCGAGTGGTGAGACCTGCCGGAGACCCGCCGGTGGCCATGACCATCGCCGGGTCCGATTCGGGTGCCGGCGCCGGGATCCAGGCCGACATCAAGACCATGGGCGCGTTGGGGGTCTTCGGCACCACCGTGGTCACGGCGGTCACGGCCCAGAGCACGGCCGAGGTCCGCGAGGTCGAGCCCATGGCACCCTCCCTGGTCGAGGCCCAGATCGCTACGGTCCTCGACGACCTCCCCGTGCGAGCGGTCAAGACCGGACTGCTCGGGGCGCCCGGCATCATCGAGGTGGTGGGGCGACGTGCCGCGGCCGGAGACCTTCCCCGCCTGGTGGTGGACCCGGTGATGGTGGCGTCGACCGGGCGGATCTTCCTCGTCGAGGAGGGCATCGACTCCTACCGACGGCACCTCCTGCCCCAGGCCCTGATCGCCACGCCGAACCTCTGGGAGGCCTCCCTGCTGGCCGACCGCTCACCGACCGGGGTGGAGGACGTGGAGGCCATGGTCGACCTGGCCCGGAGGATCCACGAACTGGGTTCGACCTGGGTCCTGGTCAAGGGCGGGCACCTCCCGGGGGTCGAGTCCCGCTCCGGCGTGGCGCCCCCGGCCCAGGTGGCCGATGTCCTGTTCGATGGCACGACGGTCACCGTTCTCACCGGTCGCCACGTCGACACCACTAACACCCACGGGACCGGCTGTTCCCTGTCGGCGGCCATCGCCGCCCACCTGGCCCTCGGGGCCGACGTCCCCGACGCCGTATCGGCCGCCAAGGAGTTCGTCCTCGGCGCCCTGCGTGGCGGAGCCCACTGGCACCTCGGTCAGGGGCACGGGCCCCTGGACCACCTGGGATGGTCCGAGGACCCACCCCCGGCCATCTCCACTCCGGTGTGACCAGCGACTCCCACGTCCCCCCGATGGGCGTGGCCGGGCTCCAGGACAGTGCCTCGGGCTCAATGACAGTGGCCGGGCCTTACGGCCCGGCCACTCCCCCCCCCATCTCACAGGAACCTTCCGCCGAAGTGGTCCAGGCACCCCTCCTAGGGACGAACCGCCACCGCTCGTCCGTGCACATCGCATTGTGAAGCATCGTCGAACAAAAGTAAACATCGGGTGAACAGCATCATTCACACAAAGTGGTCGATCTACCACAGAATGTGCTGAGGGGCCGGACCCCGGGGTTCTCGACATGATCCGGCCGCCCACCTGGACAGAACGGCGCCGGCCCGTCCGGCCCTAACTTGTCATCATGGACGACACGCTCTCCCGCCCGCTGGCCCGACTCGTGGCCTCGGGACGGGTCGGCATCGGCGTGAGCGCCATTGCCGCTCCGACCCTGATGGCCCGACCGTGGATCGGTGGCGACGCCCACTCCACGGGAAGCCGGCTCCTGGCTCGGGCCATGGGTGGCCGGGACGTGGCCCTCGGGATAGGCGCCCTCCGGGCCCTCGGGGTCTCCGACCAGGAGGCACGGCCCTGGGTGGCCCTCGGGGGCATGGCGGATGCCGTCGATGCCCTGGCCACCGTGGTCGCCTTCCGTTCGCTTCCCCGCCGCAGCCGGTGGGGGATCCTGGCCGTGACGGTGGCCGCCGCCGTGGTGTCCACCCGGGTGGCGGTGGCCCTCGACACCGTGTCCCCCTTCGCCGGTGGGCCGGGACCGGACGCCGTGGTCCCGGTCTGAGCTGCAGGGGTCGGGCCCGACCGGGGATCCCCGGGAAGGTCCCGGTACCATGACCGTGCCATGTCCCGTCCCTCGTCGCAGATCGAGCACCCTGAGCCCGACCCGGACGGGGGCGCAGAGGGAGGGGCCGTCGACCCGGACAACCGGATGTACGAGCACATGTCCCTCCGGGGTCCGGCCCTGGTGGTGCTGGGAATCGCCGTCTTCATCGTGGTGGTGGGCGTCGTGGCCTCGGCCCTGGCCTCGGGCAGCGACACCACGCTGTCCATCCACACCATCACCATCCCCGACGGGACCGTGGTCCCCCTCACCCCGGCGGCCACCGCCATGAGATCCATCGTCAACGCCGGTCAGCCGCCCGCCGACGTGCTCGGCAACCTGGCCGTGCCGTCCGGCAGCGCCGTGGTCCGGACCGTCAACATCGACCAGGGGGTCGGGCAGTTCGACCGGACGGTCGTCTTCCGGACCGGTCTGTCGTCCGACCAGGTGGGCGATGTCTACCGCACCCTGCTCCCCCGGTTGGGCTGGAAGGTGACCGACCGAGGGAGCCCGGCCACCGGGTCGACCCCGGGGACGGTGATCCTGTTCCGGAAGGGCAGTGGCGACAGCTTCTACTGGGAGGTGGGGGCCACCGTGTCGCCCACCAGCTCCACCGGCTCCACCACCTTCTCGCTCGAGCTGTTCGAGCTGCCCGATGACAACTGACCGTCGCCGTCCGACGGAGACGGCTCCGGATCGTGGGCCTGGCGGAGCATCCAGGCCCAGACGAACAGGTTGATGGGGTAGAGCAGATACCCCACCCGGGTCGCCGGGGCCAGGAGGATGGCGATGAGCATCACCCAGGCGGACAGGCTGGCCACCTCGGCGGCATCGCCGGGCGGTCGGCGGACCAGCCGCCAGACCAAGAGCGCGCCCCCGACGACCACGATGGCCACGACGTAGGCCCGATGGATCCCCGGCAGGGCGGCCACCAGGATATGGCCCGGTAGGGCGCTGGCCGCCGGGGAGGACACGCCGGCCAGACCGAGCGGGAAGCGGACGACGTTGTCGATGAAGGCCGAGGGGTTGGACAGGGCCACGGGCAGGACCACCGGGCCGGTGATCAGGGCCACCCCCAGCGTGTACCAGCCCATGGCCCGCCTTCGCCTCCGGTCACTGGCCGCCCACAGGGCCAGGAGGGCCAACGGCCAGGCGGTGAACTTGAGGGACGACGCCGCTCCCATGGCCAGACCGGCCAGGAACGGTCGGCGCCGTTGGAGAGCGACCAGGCCCAGCAGCATGAGCGCCACGACCGGCATGTCATCGCCGCCGGTGGCCAGGGGCAATGCCGCGGTGGGCAAGACGGTCAGGATCTGGAGGGCCCTCACCCGGGCGTCGGTGGGTGGCCGCAGACGGCTGAGGGCCAGCAGGCCGATCACCGCCGTGAACACCAGGAACTGGATACGGGCGTCGGTCAGGCGGGCTTCGACCCGACTCCCCGTGGAGAAGCCGAACACCACCATCCCCGGCAGGTAGGGGTAGTAGAGCTCGTAGATGGGTTCGGCGTGCTGGTGGATGACGATATGGCCATTGCTGTCGACCACCCGGTACGGGTCCCGGCCGTGGGCGGCCCGGTCGCCGGCCTGCTCCACCACCAGGACCTCGGGCTGGACATGGAGGGCGGCGTTGCCCTCCGAGCGCCAGATCACCTCCATGGCCAGGGGGACGATGGTGGCCCCGAACAGGGCGATGAGGAAGGCGGCCACCCGGGCCACCTTCCATCGTCGGCCGCCGGTCACCGAGCGCGGGGTGACGGTGTCGGCCCCCACCGGGACGAGGACACCGTCCGCCCCCTGGCCTCCCGACGGGACCACGGGGCCCGGGTCGGTCCCCGCGGCACGCCGGTAGGCCACAACCATCATCAGGAGGGCGGCGGCGGCATAGGGCCCCACGGCCATCTGGCCCCACTGGCGGTAGAGCGGGATCCCCATGGCCAACGCCGCGGTGCCGGCGAACAGGGCGGAGCAGGCGTACAAGAACGCATCCCGACCCTCGGGCGACAACGACTGCAGGATCTCCAGCGACCGGCGGACCACGCTCGGGTAGGCCGCCCACCGCACCCCGTCGGGGGACGATGTCGAACCCCGGTGCATCCGCAGGCGGTCGGTCAGCACGATCGAGGGTACCACTGGCGACCTGATGACCCGAGTCCGGCGTCGGGGCTCCCGCCGGGTCCTCCGGACACTCGGGGGCGGTCAGGGGGTCCGATGCGCTCCCGGCGCGGAGGGGGGGTCGGCGAACAGGGTCCGGTAGAACGTCAGTTCGGCCAGGAGGCTGGCGGCAATGGTGTCTGCCCGGCGGAAACCGTGCGACTCCCCCTCGAAGAGGACCAGCTGACAGGGCACGCCCCGGGCCTCCAGCTGGGCGGCGAAGCGTTCGGCCTGGCCGACCGGGACCACCGGGTCGTCCTTCCCCTGGATGAGCAGCACGGCCCCGGACATCTCGTCGACCCGGTGCAGGGGGGATCGCGACCGATAGGTGTCGGCGGCTTCCGGCCAGGGACCGACCAGCGAGTCCACATAGCGGGATTCGAAGTCGTGGGTGTCGGCCACCAGTGTCTCGAGGTCGGTGACCCCGTACCAGGTCGCCGCCCCGGCGAAGCGATCGGAGCGGACCAGGGCGCCGAGGGCGGTCAGCCCTCCCGCACTCGTCCCCCGGATGGCCAGGCGCTCCCCGTCCACCAGGCCGGCCTCGCCGAGAGCGACGGCGTAACGCACACAGTCGTCCACGTCGGCCTGGCCCCAGCGGCCGTCGAGCTGCTGGCGGTAGGCCCGTCCGAAGCCGCTGCTCCCCCGGTAGTTGACGGCGGCCACGGCCAGGCCGCGGCTGGTGAAGAACTGGACGATGGGGTCGAGGCCTCCCTCGGCGGCCGAGGTGGGGCCGCCGTGGCAGAACACGACCAGGGGCGGTGGTCCTCCCCCGGCACCCGAGGGTGCGCCGGCCGGGGCGTAGAACAGGCCGGGGACCGGTCCGTCCGGTGTCGACGCCGTGAACGGTCTGGCCGCCGAGACCTGGGTGACCGGAAGGGGCGGGGCGGGTGCCGCGGAGACCCGTCGGGACGGACCCTGGCCGCTCACCGGGATCTCGTACACCGCCTGAGCCTCGGTGGCCGTGGAGCCCAACACGTAGAGCGCGCCGGAGGGTCCGGGGTCGCCCGTCACCACAGCCACACCGGCGATGGCCACGCAGGGCTGGTCGATCACCTCCACCGACCACGCTCCATCGCCACCGCCATCGTCATCGCCTCCGCCACCGGCTCCGGATCCGGCTCCGCCGCGCTGCAGGCGCACCACCTGGTCGCGACCGTCCTGGTGCACACGGCAGACGAGCGAACCATCGGGCCACTCGGCCATTGTCGACTGACCGAGGACCCAGTCCGGTGCGTGGAACTCCGCCTCCGTGGCCACCAGCTGCTCCGGGGGGGATGAGTCATCGCCCACCCTCCCGGCGGCAAGTCGGTAGGGCATCCACCACCCGGTCCGGTCGTCGACGAAGTAGAGGCTGCCGTCCCGGCCCCACCAGGGCTGGCCCACCGACGAGTCCCCGCCGCCGGCCACCCGGCGATGGTCCTGGAGCCGGATGGCCCCGTCGGACTCCTCCAGCTGCGCCACCCAGAGCTCCGACCGATCCCAGGGCATGGAGGGGTGGTCCCAGCTCACCCAGGCCAGCCACCGTCCGTCCGGTGACGGACGCGGGGCGGCCACGAAGTCCCGCCCGTCGACGAGCACCACCGACCGATTCCTGGGAGTGTCCCGCGTCCCACCGCTACCCCCGGGCGCTGACCCGGCTCGGTGAGCCACCAGTCGGTGGTCGGTCACGCCCCGCCGATGGCGCTCCTGGACCGAGATGAGCCACGTCCCCGTGCGGGTCACCCGCCCGTCGGAGTAGCGGGTGGTCCATCCCTCAGCCCTGTCCGCCCCCTCGGAGCCCTCCGGCCCGCCGGCCGAGGCTGAGGGCAGCGCCGTCAACGCCATGGGTGCCGCGGGACCGGCCGAAGGATCCCCATCCTCCAGGTCGACCCGGTACCACTGTTGGTCGGTCTGGTCGACGTAGAACAGGACGTTGCCGTGCACCGTGGCCGCCCCACCGCCGTACTCGTGTACCCGGCTCCGAACGCTGACCCCGGCCGGTGAGATGTCCTCGGATTGGCTCTCCGCCGCCGGGGACCCGGCCCGGACCACCACCTGGCGGCCCGCGTCCTGCGGCCTGCTCTCGCACCAGTAGACCTGGCCCTCGTCGGTTTGCAGGCCGCTCCGGCTGACCTTGCCGCCCGCCACCAGCTCGGGTGACCAGGCGGACGGCCACCAGCCGAAGGCCGGGACCTCCCCCTCGTCCCGGTCGTCGGGTGGGCCACTCCGGTCGCTCGCGTGCTCGCCACCCATGGAGTCAGTACGGTACCCGCGATGCCCCCCGTCTCGACGCCCTCCGACCCCGGGCCGGGAGAGGCCCCGGCCTCCGGCTCCCCCCGGCAGATCCCTCAGGCCTTCCGGGCCTTCGTGGTGACCCGAACCGGGCCCGACGCCGCGGACATCGAGTCCGGGGTCCGGACCCTCTCCCCTGACGACCTCCCCGCCGGTGAGGTCGTCATCGCCGTCGACTGGTCGGCGGTCAACTACAAGGACGGGATGGTCACCCGACCGGGCAACCGGGTGGCCCGGATCAGCCCCCTCGTCCCCGGCGTCGACCTGGTGGGGACGGTGGCGGCCTCGACCGATCCCGCCACGGTTGCCGGTACCCAGGTCATCGCCCACGGCTACGACCTGGGGGTGGCCCATCACGGCGGCTTCTCCGAGTGGGCCCGGGTGCCGGCCGGGTGGGTGGTCCCCCTGCCGGCCGGTCTCGACGCCCGTCAGGCGGCCACCATCGGCACCGCCGGCTTCACCGCCGCACTGTCCCTCCACCGGCTTGAGCACCGCGGACTCCGGCCCGGGGACGGTCCGGTGGTGGTGACCGGAGCCACCGGCGGCGTGGGCAGTATGGCTGTGGCCCTCCTGGCCTCCCGGGGCTATGAGGTGGTGGCCAGCACGGGCAAGGCGTCCGAGCGGGCTTACCTGACGGGTCTGGGTGCCTCGGCGGTGATCGACCGGGACGAGCTCCTCCAGCCGGTCGGTCGGACGCTGGGCCCCGAACGCTGGGCCGCGGCGGTGGACTGCGTGGGGGGGCCGACCTTGGCCGGCGTGCTCCGGAGCCTCCGCTACGGTGCCGCCGTAGCCGCCAGCGGACTGACCGGCGGGAATGCCCTGGAGACCACCGTCTATCCCTTCATCGTGCGCGACGCCACACTGATCGGCGTGGACAGCGTCCTCACCCCCATCGACGAGCGCCGCCGGGTGTGGACCGAGATGGCCACGGCATTCCCCCCCACCCTGCTGGACGAGATGGTGCGGGAGGTCGTAGGGCTGGACGAGCTCCTGCCCGTCCTCGATCGCAACCAGGCCGGGGAGGCGAGAGGCCGGACGCTGGTGCACCCGGGTCGCTGAGCGGCTGGGTGCGTCGTGCGAAGACGCAGGTTCGGGGTGACGGCCGACGAGCCGAGACGGTCGGGGCGATTCGGCGGGGCCTGCTCAGCCCGGCGCCGTCGTCTGGCTGTTGGCCCCGGTTGAGAGGAACACCGGTGAGACGACCAACGTTCCGCCGCCGCAGGGTCCCAGTGCGGCTGCCAGGACCAGATGGTCGAGGGCGTTGGGCGGCGTGACCTGCAACGTTTGCGAGACCGGGCAACTGGTCTCGTTGCCCACCGGCACGTCGGAGAAGCCGATGTTGAAGTACGCCGACTGACCCGGGGCCAGGGTCACCGTGGTGGCCGGCATCGCCGTGAAGGGGTAGTTCCCCGTGCGCACGACGTTGGTAGGAAGCAGCGATCCCGAGGCCGAGACCATCTGCAGGCCGGGGAATCCCCCCAGCGTGCAGGGGGCCGACGCCGTGTTCTTCAGGGCCACGGTGGTCTCGCCGGTCCCGGCCGCCCCGCTGCTGCCCGCCACCGAGCCCGACAGGGCCGTGGTGGCGCACCGGACCGGACCGGCGGCCCCGCTGGTCGTGGTGGCTCCCGATGACGTCGATGGGGCCGCTGCCGTCGTGGTCGGCCGGCTGGTCGAGGCCGCTCCACCCGTCGTGGGCGGCGTCGACGAGCCCGACGAACAGGCACTCAGCACCGCACCGCCGAGCAGGATCGCCGTCACCAGGGTGCTGGCCAGGGCGATCGGCCTCGTCACACCCGATGCCGTCATGCTCCGACCTCGCCCGTGGAAATCCCGCCGGCCCGGCCCGGAGGCCGATGGGGGACGAAGGTGCGCACGTGGTCAGTATGGCCCCGCTGCACCCCGGACATTGGGACCGTCCGACGGGGGGAATCCCGGACTAGTGGTCCCTCCGCATCACGAGGAGAAGTCCTCAGGCCTGATGGAGTCGAGGAAGGTGCGGAACTCGCCCACCAACTCGTCGGGATTGGACCCCTCCTCGTCGTCATCCTCTGAGGTTTCATCCTCGTCCTCCTCGACGGCCAGCATGATCCCTTCGCTGTCCATGAGGTCGTCGGCCACGTAGAGCGGCGCACCGGTTCTCACGGCCACGGCCACGGCGTCGGACGGCCGGGAGGAGACCGGGAGCTCCTCCTCGCCGTGACGGAGGACGATCTCGGCGTAGTAGGTGGCCGCCTTCAACTCGGTGATCACCACCCGGAGCACGTCAGCACCCAAGGCATCGAGCAGGTCCCGGATGAGATCGTGGGTCATGGGCCGCGGGGTGTCCATGCCCTGAAGGGCGAAGGCGATGGCCGTGGCCTCGGGTGCCCCGATGAAGATGGGCAGCGTCCGTCCCAGACCCTCCGACTCTTGCAGGAGCAGTACGGGCGTGTTCGACTGCAGGTCCACACGCACCGCCCGAAGCCGGACTTCGACCATGCCCGCAAACTTACTCGCCACCGACCGATTGTGCGATCGGGCCAGGTACGGCGATCGGTCGCCCAGGGCCGCCCCGACGACGGCCGGGCGACTACCCGTTGAGGAGGCTTCCCAGGGCGCTGCGCAGCAGCGATGCGCGGAGCTGCTGGCCCAACAGGGTCAGCTCGTCGGCCGTCTCGTGGGCCCGGGCCCGGGCGTCCGGGTTCCGCTGCCGGACCAGGGGCAGGACCACCTGCTCCACGAATCCCGCCTCTCGCTCGGCTGCGTTCTTGTAGAGACGGAGATGCCTGGGCTCGATCCCGAACCGGGTGAAGCGTCCGGCCACCGTGGCCACCGCCAGGGCCTCCCCGTCGAAGTACTCCACGCCGGCGACCATGGACGGCACGAGCAGCCCGTACTCTTGGAGTTCGCGCACCACCGAAACGTCGAGCTCGGACGCGGCGGCGAGCTCCTCAGCCGAGAGGCTCACCGCACCGGCCTCCGACGAAGGGGACGGTAGCGGCTCCACCGACGGCCCGGATGGGGACGTCGCCGCCGGACCCGGCGGAGATGCGGTCCTCGAGGCGGCGGCTTTGGGCACGCGGGCGGTCGGGCGATCCGGCGGCGATCCGGCGGCCGCTCCTGAGGCATGGCCCGTCGACGGGCCGGACGACGCCCCGGCCGATGCCGGCCGCGACGCCACTGCTCCGGTGGCCGCCGTCCCCGACGCGGCTGCGCCGGCGGTGGCCCCGTCGCCCGTTCCGTTGGCCGGATCGGTGGAGGCCGATCGCGGACCGGCCGTCGTCCCGTCGTTGACCAGCTCCAGCAGCGGGGCGCGATCTGGGGCCTTCCGATGGGACGGAAGACCCGACCGGTCGGGCGTCCGGGTCGTTCCGACCGAGCCGGGAACGGCGGCCTCGGTGGCCTGTTCCGCCGGGGATCCGATGCCGGGGAGCCCCGCACCCTCCCCCGCCGGATGGGTGCTGACCGTCGTGGCCCGGGCCTCCGCCTCGACACCGACCCTCTGCCCGACCAGAACCGGGTCACCGGCATGGGTCTCATGGGAATCGTCGGCGGCGGCATCGGCATCGGCATCGTGACGGGACCGCCGACCGGGCGCCTTGGCTGGACGCGATGCTGCGGCCGACGCCAGACCGTCGGGGCCGGCCTCGGCCGAACCGTCGTCCAGCCGGTCCTTGATCACCTTCAGGGGCAAGAAGTGCTCCCGCTGCTGGCGGAGGACCCACCGCAGGCGCTCCACGTCGTGTTCGTAGAACTTGCGATACCCCGAGGGCGTCCTCTCCGGATTGACCAGGCCCTGGCTCTCGAGGAACCGGATCTTGGAGATGGTGATGTCCTGGAACTCCTGTCGGAGCAGGGTCAGGACGTCCCCGATGGACAGATACGAGCGTCCGCTCATGGACGACCGCCACCGGGCCGGCAGACGGGAGTGGTCATTCGCCGCTGGCCAGGAGATAGAGCAACTTGAACTTCCCGATCTGCACCTCGTCGCCACTGGACAGGCGGGCCTCTTCGATCCGTGCCCGGTTCACGTAGGTCCCGTTGAGCGAGCCGACGTCCCTCACCGTTGTCTGCTGGTCCCGGGTGACGAACTCGGCGTGTCGCCGGGACACGGTGATGTCATCGAGGAAGATGTCGCTCTCCGGATGGCGACCGGCCTGGACGATCGGCGCCTGGATGGGAAACCGCACCCCGTCATCCGTACCCCGCTTGACCACCAGCATTCCCACCCCTCGGGGCAGTTCGAGCATCCCCACATGGGCCTCGACGTCTCCGGCGTCGCCCGCCTCAACGGGTCCGACCGAGACCGAGGTGTCGGGGGCCGACGTCACCAACGACGTGCCGCACGACGAGCAGAAGTTGACGCCAGTCGGATTCCGGTGGCCACAACTGGGACAGAACACGTACACAACGGTAGTCGGTCTCGCCCCACCGCTCTCGAGGGTCGCCCGAACAAGGGTAACGGTCAACCGGAGGTCAACTGCCGGTAGCCATCGGCGTCGAGAAGTCCGTCCTCCGCTGATGCATCCGAGACGGCGATCTCACAGATCCACCCCTCCCCGTAGGGATCGGTGTTGAGGGTTTCGGGAGCATCGGTCAACGCCGTGTTGACGGCCACCACCCGTCCGGCCACCGGGGCGTAGATCTCGGACACCGACTTGGTCGACTCCACCTCGCCCAGCAGCCCGCCCGCCTCGACCGTCGATCCCTCGGTGGGCAGCTCCACGAAGACGACGTCGCCCAGCGCGTCCTGGGCGAAGTCGGTGATTCCCACCCGGATGCGCTCTCCGTCCTTTCGGGCCCACTCGTGATCGGACGAGTATCGCAACTCCTCGGGCACGTTCATAGGTGCGGACGATACCTGACGTGGACGGTCACCGCCCAGGTCGTCCTCCCGCTCGCACCGCCCTGTTCACACCGAGCCCGGTGGGCTTCAGCGCAGTAGCTGTTCCAGTCGGACGGCGTATTCGTTGGCCCGGGCCTCGGCCTGGGAACCGCTCGCCGCCTCGGCCCACACGTGGGTCAGGGGCTCCTCGGGATCGGGGAGCACCAGGGCCCAACCGTCGGCCTCCAGGATCTTGACCCCGTCGACCAGGACCAGATCCCGGCCGAGGGAACGCTCCACCAGGGTCCGCATGACCATCCCCTTCTGGTCCCACGGCGTGTGCACCTCCTGGTGGGCGATGTGCACGGCGGGGATCTGGGCCACCAGCTCGGAGAGCTTACGACCCGAGGCCGTGAGCAGGGCCAGCAGGTTGACCAGGGTGGCGGCGGCGTCATAGGCGGGCAGGAAGGCCGGGAAGATGAAGCCCCCGGACTGGCTGGCCGCCAGAGTGACCCGCTCCGTCCGTGCCACCTCCATGAGGTGCGAGGCCGAGAGCTTGGTCCACACGATCTCGGCCCCGGCCTTCTGGCAGATCTCCTCAGCCACCATGCTGACCGCCACCGGGAGGGCGACCCGGGCCGAAGGATGGGCCTCGGTGACCAGGGTCAACAGGACCAGGAGGGCCTCGTCGTCGGTGAGCGGGTGGCCCAGGTCGTCGACGATGGCCACGTGCTCGCCTCCGGGATCGAGCACCGCACCGAGGTGGGCGCCGGAGGCCCGCACCAGTTCCGACACCCTCGCCGCGCTGGCCTGCCTGTCGAAGGTCAGGACGCCGGCCGTGTTGGCGTAGGGGTTCACCACCAGCACCTCGGCCTCCAGCTTGGCCAGCAGATTGGGCATGACGAAGCTGGAGGTGCCGAACGAGTAGTCGAGGACCAGCTTGAGATCGGCACGACGGGCGTTGGTCAGGTCGACCGAATCGATCAGGGCGGCCGTGTAGTGCTCCAGGGAGCGGGGCGGGAAGTCGATGTCCCCGATCTCCCGGGCCAGCACCCGACGGAAGTCCTCCCGGTGGTAGAGCCGTTCGATCTTGCGCTGGGTGGTCTCGTCGACGTCGATCCCCTCCTTGTCGAAGAAGCGCAGGACGACCGACTGGGGGTCATCGGGGGCCAGCCGGACCGTGACCCCGGCCATGCTGTCCGACGTGGTGACCTGAAAGCGGGTGACGGGCACGGTGGCGGCCTCGAGGTCGTCGACGTTGATCCCCGCGGCGTTGCACCCGACCATGATGGCCCGCTTGAGCACCCGGGCGGCCCGGCTGGTGTCGCGCGACGTCGTGACCGTCGACCCCTTCTCGAAGGTCGAGGCCCAGGCCATGGACAGGCGGACCGCCAGCTCCGGGCTGATGTCCACATTGGCCAGGCCCTGCACCCCCTCCCGGCCGAAGAGCGAGCGGGCCCCCATGGACTCCCACACGATGGAGGAGTTGACGGTGGCGCCGGCCTCGACCGTCTTGAACGGGTACACCTTCACCCCGGCCTTGATCTCGGCATGGGCGCCCACGAAGCACTGGTCGCCCAGGACCACCCCCTCTTCGCACCGGACCCCCTGACGGAGGTCGGATCCCCGCCCGAGCACGCTGCCGTCGATGCGGACGCCGGAGCCGAGGTAGGTGTTGTCGTGGACCACGGATCGCTGGAGCACGGCGTTGTCGCCGATGCGGACGTTTCGACCCAACGTGCAGTATTGGCCCAGGCGAGCGCCCGGGCCGATCACACAGTTGTCGCCGATCACCGCCGGACCGTCGATGACCACGCTCGGGTCGATCTCCGCCCCCTTGCCCAGCCACACCCGGGGTCTCAGCTCGAAGCCCTTGATGTCGACCTGGACCTTCTGGTCCAGGATGTCCTGGTGGGACTGGAGGTAGGCCTCCAGGGTGCCCACGTCCTCCCAGTAGCCGTCGGCGACGTAGCCGTACAGATCCTTCCCCGCCGCCAGGGCCTCGGGGAACGACTCGCTGGAGAAGTCCACCGGCTGCCCCTCGGGGATGAAGTCGAAGATCTCCGGCTCCAGCACATAGATCCCCGTGTTGATGGTGTCGCTGAACACCTGCCCCCAGGTCGGCTTCTCCAAGAAGCGCTCGATGGACCCGTCCTCATCGGTGATGACGATCCCGAATTCGAGGGGGTTGTCCACCGCCTTCAGGGCCAGGGTGGCCAGGCCGCCCTTCCGGTCGTGAAAGTCGACCACCTGGGTGAGGTCGATGTCGGTGAGAACATCCCCGGAGATGACCAGGAACCGCTCGTCGAGCTCGTCCCGGGCGTTGCGCACCGAACCGGCCGTCCCCAGGGGCGTCGATTCGGTGGCGTAGACCATGCGGACCCCGTACTCGGACCCGTCACCGAAGTAGGTGCGGATGGCGTTGGCCATGAAGGCCACCGTGACGACGATGTCCTCGAAGCCGTGCTGACGGAGGAGATTGACCACGTGCTCCATCATCGGGATGTTGGCCATCGGGAGCATGGGCTTGGGTTGGTTGGACGTCAGGGGTCGGAGCCTGGTCCCTTCGCCGCCGGCCATGATGACGGCCTTCATGCCGATGCCTTCCCGGCGGCGGCCCGGGCCCGGCGCCCGTCGGTCAGGGCTTGGCGGGCCACCGGGATGTAGGAGGCCGCGGCCATCCAGGCCAGCGTCAGTCCGATGAGCCCCGTGACCCAGGCGATGACATGGACGGGGCCCTGCCATGCCGCCGTCCCGTAGCTCAGCAGGAAGGCCGGGTACGAGAACATCAGGGCGAAGGTGCCGGCCTTGCCGATCCACAGGACGTCGATCCGGGCCGCTCCCAGCGACGCCAGGAGCAGCACGGCGGCCGAGACCACCACTTCACGGGCCAGCGTGGCCACCCCGAACCAGATGGGTACCGCCCCGTGGACGGTGATGGCGATGACCGCCGTCACCACCAACACCCGGTCGGCCACCGGATCGAGAACCTTTCCGACCGTCGACACCTGGTGGTAGCGACGGGCCACGAACCCGTCGATCCAGTCGGTGGCACCGAGAGCTCCGAGCAGGAGGGCCGCCGCCGTCTGCCGGTCGTCGCCGAACAGCAGCCACAAGAAAAGGGGGATGCAGGCCAGCCGGACGACGGTGATGGCGTTGGGGACGGTCAGGATCCGGTCCTCCCCCGGATCGGTCTCGTCCGACCCCGGGGCGGGGTGGCCCGGGTGGGTTGGCGCGCCGGTCACCGTGGCCGCCACCGCCTGGCCTTCCCCGGTCGTCGGGTCACTGGTCGAACTCCCCCTGGTCTTCTCGCCCACGCCCTTCACGGGGTCGAGTCTACGAGCAGGCCCACGGCCCGCCGCACACCGCGCCCGGCCCCGATGCCTGTGCTCACGTCCTCGGGGTGCACCCCACCGCCTGCTTGAGCAGGGCAAACTGAGAGGAATGGGCAAGATCCGTCGAGTCGACAAGATCATAGGCGTCGTCCTCCTGGTGGCCCTGCTCACCCTGCTGGGCCTGGGCCTGGCCCGTCACACCGCCCAGGCCAACTCGCCGGCCGTTCTGACTACGTCCCCGCCGTCGCCCGAGCCCTCACCGGGGACGCCGCCGCCGACCACCACCCTCGTCGCATCGACGCCGGCCTCGACCGCCGCTCCGGCCACCACGACCACCGCACCGCCCGCACCGCCGACCACCGGACCCACCCCGGTCCCCGGCCCAGTGACCGCCGTGGGCGACTCGATCATGATCGACATGCAGCCGTACCTGCAGGCCGACATCCCGGGGGTGACCGTCGATGGCGTGGTCAGTCGCCAGTTCGAAACCGGCATCGGCGTCGTCCAGGCCGACCGGGCCGCCGGGACCTTGGGCCCGGTGTTGGTGGTGGAGCTCGGCACCAACGGGGCCGTCACAGCCTCCGACTTCGACGCCATGATGCAGGCGGCGGCCGGAGTCAAGCGGGTGGTATTCGTGAACGTCAACGTGCCCCGCCCCTGGGAGGCGTCCGACAACGCCGTCCTGGCCGCAGGCGTGGCCCGCTACCCCGGGACAGCCGTCCTGGCTGACTGGAATTCGCTCTCGACCCCCCACCCCGAGTGGTTCACCCCGGACCAGGTGCACCTCGAGCCGGCCGGGGCCCAGGCCATGGCGGCCATGGTGACCCAGAACGCCTGACCTTCGGATCCGGGCATCGGCCTGATCCCACCCACGAATGGAACCGTGGGCCAACTGCGGTGTGCTACGCAGGGAGCATGCCGCGATTCGAACCGTTCGCCGGCCTGCGGTACGACACCGCCCGGGTCGATCTGTCCATGGTCGTGTCGCCCCCCTACGATGTGATCAGCCCCGAGGACCGGGCCCGGCTGGTCTCCCGGCACAGCGCCAATGCCGTGAGGATCGAGCTACCCGAACCCGACCACCGCGCCGGCCTCGACCGCTACGACAGCGCCGCCAACCAGATGGTTCGGTGGCAGGACGAGGGCATCCTGGTCCCCGACCCGTCCCCGGCCCTGTACGCCTACCGGATGGTCTCGCTCGGAGGACACGCCACCAACGGGGTCATCGGCGCACTGGGCATCGACGACGAGAGCGCGGCGACCATCTTCCCGCACGAGGAGACCCTGCCCAAGGCCCGGACCGATCGCCTCGACCTGCTCGCCGCCACCCGGGCCAACCTGTCCCCCATCTGGGGGCTGTCCCTGACCCCCGGGTTCAGCCAGATCTTCGCCCGCTCCGATCCCCCCAGCTGCGAGGCAGTGGACAGCGACGGCGTACGGCACCAGCTGTGGATCATCGAGGACGAGGCCGTCATCCGCTCCGTACAGGAGGCCGTCGGCGACTCCGGCGTGGTCCTGGCCGACGGGCACCACCGGTACGAGACGGCCCGGACCTACCGACAGGGCCGGCCCGGAGACACGGGCGCCGACGAGGTCATGGCCCTCCTGGTCGAGCTGAGCGAGGAGCAGCTCGACGTGGGTCCCATCCACCGGGCCCTGTCGGGCCTTCCCGACGGCCTCGACCTGGTCGACAGCTGCTCCTCGTGGTTCGACCTCACCCGGGCCGGCGACTTCGACCCGCGCACCACCAGTGCCCTCGGGGAGTCCGGTGCCCTGGCCCTGCTGATGCCCTCCGGTGCCTGGCTGCTCACCCCGAAGGACGGCACAACGGAGGCGGCCGGCTCCGAACTCGACTCGTCGATGGTGGCCTTGGTCATCGCCGAGCTCCCCGACCACGAACTGGAGTACCTCAACACGTGGCAGGAGGGAGTCCGGGCCATCGCCGACGACAAGGCCCAGGCCGTGTTGCTGCTGCGCCCGGTGTCCGTGGGACAGATCACGGAATGGGCCCACGCCGGTCGTCGCATGCCCCCCAAGACCACCTACTTCCACCCCAAGCCGGCCACCGGCATGGTCTTCCGGTCGCTCGACGGCGTCCACTGAGGACTCGGGAGAACAGGAGCAGACGGCGCCCAGGCCGTCCGACGCCCCCGGGGCCGCCGACCCACCCACGGCATGGCACCGTCGTCGACGGTGACACCCGTCACGGTGGTCCCGCGCAGTATCATCGGAGACCGATCCGTACCGACGACCGAGGCGAGCCCGAGTGAGGGGACAGGTGGATCCGAGGCGGCTGGCGGCTGCTCTCGCCGTGGTGGTGGTGATGGTGACGGCCGGTGCCTGCTCCTCCTCATCGGCCGACCCGGCGGCGGCCCACCGGTCGCCCACCACCGTGGCCCCGCCGGCCGCGCCTACCACCACCCTGGCCCCGTCGGCCGCCCCCACCACCGTCCCCACCACCATTCCCCACGCCCCGGGCTGGACGCTTTCGCTCACCACCCTGCCCCCGGGCGGCGGCTTCACCTCCCTGTCCTGCATCTCCGACACCCTGTGCGTGGCCGCCGGTGGCGGGACCACGGGCGGCAGCACCACCCTGACCACCGGCTCGGGCGTCGCCATCTCCTGGGACGGGGCGGTCTGGTCGTCCCCCTCGGTGTACTTCCCGGCGCCAGCCACCGGTCCGGTGACCGCTCCGGTACTGCCCACCCTGACCTGTACCTCGGGCCCGATGTGCGTCATCGTGGACGGTTCCGGCCACCTCAGCACGGGCGACGGGACCAACTGGTCCGACCCCGCCCCACTGCCCGCCCCTCCCCCGCTGCCGGCCAACCCGTCGGATCCCGGCGTCGGTCAGCCCTACGCCCGCACCGCCGCGGTGGACTGTCCGACACCGGCGCTCTGCGCCGTGGTGGACAACACCGGGCACACCTACACCCTGAGGAACGGGACGTGGCTCGCCCCCCAGTCGTTCGGGCAGTTCGTGGGGTTCGGGACGGCAGCCACCAGGGTCGCCCTCTACCAGGCCGGACGGGTCGGTGTCTCGTGCCCGAGCATCACCGACTGCACCGCCGTGGTGGGGACCGCCGTGCTCCACTGGAACGGCCTCGTCTGGTCGCAGGCCGCCCTCCCGTGGGCCAGCTCACTCGCCCCCGGAACTGCCGTTCCGGTCTCCATCGCCTGCCCGACCAGCGACCTCTGTGCCATCGTCAACGGGGAGGACATCGTGGTGCGCAGTGGCGGAAAGCCCTGGACGCCCCGACAGGTCCTCGATCCCGGCCGACAGCTCGACGCCATCTCCTGTCCGTCCCGTTCGTTCTGCGTGGCCGCCGATGACACCGGGGCCATCATGGTGTGGAACGGCACCAGGTGGGCCGGACCGACCCAGGTCGTCCCGGCGGCCACCCAGTACCCGGGCATCGGGGTCTCCGTGTCCTGCCCCAGTGCGCAGTTCTGCATGGTCATGAACGCCGACGGTGACTACGCCACCTTCAATGGGTCGGCGCCCGCACCGCCGTAGGGGCGGAGGGTGCCGGCCGGGCTGCGGGCCCCTCAGCCGGACCCGGGCTCGGTGACGTCGAGTCCGGCCATGGCGCACAGCGTGGTGACCGTCCTCCAATTCCGGGTGGTGGCCACCACACCGGTCCGGCGCTCGAAGAAGGCGTTGTTCAGCTTGGTCACGCCATAGCCTCCCGGGCAGTGGAGGAAGACGTCCGGGCCGGCCAGCCGAAAGCGGTCGGCGCCCACCGGACCGTCCCCATGGGCATCGGCGGCCATCCGGGCCAGCTCCTGGGCCTGCTGGCGTGGCGGTGGACCGGCCAGGAAGGTCACATGGACGGTCTTGGGGTCGACCCCGGGGACGGCGAAGGGATTGGCCGTGAGGATGCGGGCCAGCTGCCTGGTGCTCCTGACGATGACCGGCACCTCCAGCCCGAACGTGTCGGTGATGCCCTGCTCGAGGGTCGCCGCCACCGTCGCCGGGGAGCCGGATCCGGTGAAGACCAGATTCCCACTCTGGACGTAGGTCTGGACCGCACCGAAGCCGAGCGCCTCAGCCATGGACCGCAGCTCGGCCATGGGTACCCGGTTTCGACCGCCCACGTTGACGCTGCGGAGCAGGGCCACCATCGTGGTCATGCCCGCTCGACCCCCTGGGTCACGAGGTCAGATCCGGCACGGGCCGGTCGGCGCCACGGGAACGCGGCGACCGGGCCCGCCGGTGTCTACTCGACGGTCCACGAGGAGCCGGACCGCAGGAGTGCGGCGACGTCCCCGGGGCCCCGGCGGGCGGTGGCCTCGTCGATCTGTCGGGACATGCCCTCCCCGTACTCGGGTCGGTCCACATCGCGGAAGATCCCGATCGGCGTCGGCTCGTAGGGGCCTCGCGACAGCCGGCTGAGCTGGAAGGCCAGACCGGGATTGTCCCGGTGCTCGTCGTGCACCAGCAGTGCCGACTCCCCGACCCCGGCCACCTCGACCACCTCCACCGAGCCGTCGTTGTGCAGCACCACACCGTGCTCCCCTTCGGCCCCGAAGCGGATCGGCTCGCCGTGGACCAGGGGGATCAACATGTCGGACCGGTGCTCCTTGCCGGTGATCTGCTCGAACGCCCCGTCGTTGAACACGTTGCAGTTCTGGTAGATCTCCACGAAGGACGCCCCCTTGTGGGCGTGGGCCCGGCGGAAAGTCTCCATCATGTGCTTGCGGTCCATGTCGTGGGTCCGGGCCACGAACGAGGCCTCGGCCCCCAGGGCCAGGCTGAGGGGGTTGAAGGGCTGCTCCAGTGAGCCGAACGGCGTGGACTTGGTGACCTTGGCCACCTCCGAGGTGGGTGAGTACTGCCCCTTGGTCAGGCCGTAGATCTGGTTGTTGAACAGCAGGATGGTGATGTTGACGTTCCGCCGCAGGGCGTGGATGAGATGGTTGCCCCCGATGGACAGGGAGTCCCCGTCGCCGGTGACCACCCATACGTCGAGGTCCGGTCGGGTGGTGGCCAGACCGGTGGCGATGGCCGGGGCCCGCCCGTGGATGGAGTGCATCCCATAGGTGTTCATGTAGTAGGGGAACCGAGCGGCACAGCCGATCCCCGAGAGGAACACGGAGCTCTCCCGTCGGACCCCGAGGTCGGGCATGAGCATCTGGACGGCGGCCAGGATGGAGTAGTCCCCACAGCCCGGACACCACCGCACCTCCTGGTCCGAGGACCAGTCCTTGCGGGTGGTGAGGGGGACGGGGACAGAGCCTTCGGGAGGCGCGGTTCCGCCGGGCGGTGTGGCCAGGTCGGTCATCAGAGGGACCCCTTCTCGGTGGTGTCAATCGAGCCCACCTCGCGGGAGTGGCTCTCGGCGGTGCCGTCGATCTGTTGGAGGATGGCCGCCTCCATGGCCGCGGCCCGGAACGGAATCCCCTGGACCTGAGTGAAGGAGATGGCATCAACTAGGAACTCGGCCCGGAGCAGGCGACTCAGCTGGCCCAGGTTGACCTCGGGCACCAGTACCCGCCGATACCGGGCCAGGACCGCACCGAGGTCGGCCGGGAAGGGATTCAGGTGGACCAGATGGGCCTGGGCCACCTGGTGGCCCCGGGCCCGGACCCGTTGCACGCCGGCGGCGATGGCCCCGTAGGTCGAACCCCACCCGATGACCAGCACATCGGCCCCGTCGGGGTCGTCCACGTCCGTTGCGGGGATGTCGTGGGCGATACCGGCGATCTTGGCCGCCCGGAGACGGGTCATGCGCTCGTGGTTGGGACCGTCATAGGCCACGTTGCCTGATCCGTCGGCCTTCTCCAGTCCGCCGATCCGGTGCTCGAGGCCGGGTACCCCCGGCGGGGCCCACGGACGGGCCAACGTCTCCTCGTCCCGGATGTAGGGCCAGAACACCTCGGTCCCGTCGGCCTCGGTGTGGTTGGTCGAGGTGGCGAAGCCCGGGTCGATGACCGGCAGGTCCTCGAGGTCGGGCAGGCGCCACGGTTCGGTGCCGTTGGCCAGGTAGCCGTCCGACAGCAGGATCACCGGTGTTCGGTACTTCACCGCCAGCCGCACGGCCTCCACGGTGGCCTCGAAGCAGTGTGAGGGGGTCTTGGCCGCCACGATGGGCAGAGGGGACTCACCGTGGCGCCCGTACATGGCGTGAAGCAGGTCGGCCTGCTCGGTCTTGGTGGGAAGCCCCGTGGAGGGGCCCCCGCGCTGGATGTCGATGACCAGCAGGGGGAGCTCCAGGCTGATGGCCAGCCCCATCGTCTCCGACTTGAGGTCCACGCCCGGTCCCGACGTGGTGGTGACGCCCAGGGCGCCACCGAAGGCCGCCCCGAGAGCGGCGCCGATTCCGGATATCTCGTCCTCGGCCTGGAAGGTCCGGACCCCGAACTGCTTGTGCTTGGACAGCTCGTGGAGGATGTCCGAGGCCGGCGTGATGGGGTAGGTGCCGAGGAACAGGGGCAGGCCGGCCCGGGTCGACGCGGCGATGAGACCCCAGGCCGTGGCGGTGTTGCCGGTGACGTTGACGTACTCCCCGGGCTCGAGGGCCGCCGGCTTGACCTGGTAGGAGGACTCGAACAGCTCGGCCGTCTCCCCGAAGTGGAACCCGGCCTTGAAGGCCCGCAGGTTGGCCTCCATGACCAGCGGCTTGCCGGCGTACTTCTCGGCGATCCAGCTGGTGGTGGCCTCGGTGGGCCGGGTGTAGAGCCAGCTGATCAGGCCCAGGGCGAAGAAGTTCTTGGAGCGCTCGGCGTCTCGGGGCTTGACCCCGGCCTCCTTGGACACCTCGGTCGTGATCGACGTCATGGGGACCTCGTAGACCGTGTAGGCCGAGAGGGAGCCGTCGACCAGGGGGCTGGCCTCGTAGCCTGCCTTGGCCAGGTTCCGCTCCTCGAAGGCGTCCACGTTGACGATCACGGTGGCCCCCTTGGGGAGCGATTCGATGTTGGCCTTCAGCGCCGCGGGATTCATGGCCACCAGCACGTTGGGCGAGTCACCCGGTGTGGAGATGTCATGGTCCGAGATGTGGACCTGGAAGGCCGACACCCCAGCCAGGGTTCCGGCCGGGGCCCGGATCTCGGCGGGGAAGTCGGGGAAGGTGGCCAGGTCGTTCCCCAACAGTGCCGAGGTGGTGGTGAAGCGGTCGCCGGCCAGCTGCATGCCGTCGCCGGAGTCTCCGGCGAAGCGAATGACCACGCGGTCGACCAGGTGGGGGGCTTTCGGATCGGTGGTGATTTCGGGCACCGTGCTCCTCTTCGTCACTGCTCTTCGTGCATCTACACGGCGCTCAGTCGCCGGACTCGTACTCGGCGCTGTTGGATTGTCGGCTTGGGTCGGTGTTCGCCCGGATCAACACCCTAGGCCCCCGCGGCGGAGCCATAGGACAGTCTACCGCTGGTCCCTGCCTACGGAGCGATGCCCGGGATTCGGACCCGAGGTCGGGTCGGCCTCATTCCCCTCTCCGGGCCCCGGCTGTCTCGGTGCAGGCCCGCCCGTCGTGGTACCACGACCGATTCCTGCAGGCTGACCCCCTTGGCCGCATCGCCCCGCGCCGGTTCCAGTCAGGCGACGGTGACTGCCGGATCGAGATAGACGTCCTGGATGGCGTGGATCAGGGCCGCACCCTCGTCGGTGGGTCGCTGGAACGCCTTCCGGCCCACGATGAGCCCGGCCCCCCCGGCCCGCTTGTTCACGACCGCCGTGCGGACGGCCTGGGCCAGGTCATCGGCCCCTTTGGACTCGCCGCCCGAGTTGATGAGCGGGATCCTCCCGGCGTAGCAGTTGACCACCTGCCACCGGGTCAGGTCGATGGGGTGGTCGGTGGTCAGCTGTTCGTAGACCAGGGGGTCTGTCTTGCCGAAGGACAGAGCGTTGTAGCCACCGTTGTTCTCCGGCTGCTTCTGCTTGATGATGTCGGCCTCGATGGTCACCCCGAGGTGGTTGGCCTGGCCGGTGAGGTCGGCGGAGAGGTGGTAGTCGGTGTCGCCCTGCTTGAAGGCCGAGTTGCGCAGATAGCACCACAGGACGGTGAACATGCCCTGTCGGTGGGCTTCGGCAAAGGCCTCCGAGACCTCCACGATCTGGCGGTCGGCGCCCTCGGAGCCGAAGTAGATGGTGGCTCCCACACCCACCGCCCCGAGGTCGGCGGCTTGGCCCACGTGCCCGAACATCACCTGGTCGTAGGTGTTGGGATAGTTGAGGAAGTCGTTGTGGTTGAGCTTCACGATGAACGGGATCTTGTGGACGTAGCGGCGGGAGACGATCCCGAGGCCTCCAAGGGTGGTGGCGATGGCGTTGCAGTCGGCGGCGATGGCCAGGTCACAGAGCCTGGCCGGGTCGAAGTAGGCGGGGAACTTGGCGAAGCTGGCCGCGGCCGAGTGCTCGATGCCCTGGTCCACGGGCAGGATCGACAGGTAGCCGGTGCCGGCCAGGCGGCCGGTGTTGTACACCGTGCCCAGGTTGCGCAGGACCGTCGACGACCGGTCGGAGTCGATGAAGATCTGATCGAGGTGGTCGGGACCGGGGAGGCTGAGGTGCTCCGCCGGGAAGGCCTTGGCCACATGGTTGAGGAGCGAGTCCGCTTCGTCACCGAGGAGTTGTTCGAGATTCATGGGGCCAGAGCCTACTGGCCGCCGCCCGACCCCTTCGGCGGTCGGGCCTGGGGCGGACGGTGCTGCTTTTTGCCCTTCGACCGGCTCGGTGTCCGTCTGGCCCTGGTCGGTGGGCCCAGGGAATCGAGGCGTGCGACCACGTCGTAGGCGTCGG
Organism: uncultured Acidimicrobiaceae bacterium; assembly: GCA_963737625.1. Lineage (GTDB taxonomy): Bacteria > Actinomycetota > Acidimicrobiia > Acidimicrobiales > RAAP-2 > Bog-756. Next base: position 1,227,050 of record CAVTTK010000002.1, on the reverse strand, counting down.
GGTCGACGGCGCTGATACGGAGGAACAGCTCGCGGGCCTTGGGGAGGTCTCCCGAGCGCTCCATCAGGTCCCCGAGCACATACCACTGCCGCAGGTGGCGTTCGGCGGGATTCCGGACCAGGCGGCCCGCCCCGGCTTCCACCAGGAGCGTCACCGCGCCGGTCAGGTCGCCGGTGTCGGCCCGGGTCCCGGCCAGCACCAGTCGGCCCTCAGAGAGGACCTCGGGGTCGGGGGAACCCTGGCGGAGCTCGTTGAACAGGGCTTCCACCTTCTTCGGACGGCCCAGGGCCCGATGGCAGTCCATGCGCACCGGATGCTGGTCGACCGAGCCGGTCAGAGCGGCAAAGGCCTCGAGATTGGGCAGGGCCGCCTTCCAGTAGGTCTGGTGGTACTGGCTGAGGCCCAGCAACTCGCGGGCGGACGGGGCGTTGGGAACGGCGTCCACCACCGTCTTCAGGATGCGGGAGGCATCCCGGTACCGCTCCCGCTCGTAGGCCCCGATGCCGGCGGCCATCCGTTCGGTGATCCGGTCCCGCAGGTGGTTCCAGTCGGGCCCGGCCGCCGAGGCCAACTCGTTGGCGATGTCAGGGGGCAGCTCGGATGGGGGCTGCACCGTCCGATGGGCCGGTGGGCGCAACGTCTCGGCCCGGGCCCGGGCCGCCGCACTCTGGCCCCGCTGGTCGGTGCGGACGAAGCGCTCCGGCACGAATTCGTCGGAGCGCGTCCTCGCCCGGCGCCGGCCCTCGGGGGTGTCGGCGTCCGGTCCATGGCCGTCGGTGCCGTCCCGCACGGTGCTGGCTCCCCGTCGGGCCACGCTCCCCCAGCCCTTCCTGACCACCGGGGCGCGTGGTGCCCGGTACTCCCCTGCCGGACCGCTACCCCGTGGGGCGGCCGACGTGCCCGAGCGGGCGGGAGGTCTGCCGGAGCGTCGTGGTCCGCCGTCACCGGTTCCGGATCCTGGCCCGGAGGGGCGTGGCGTCCGGCCCGGTGGTCGACCACGGTTTCCCTGATACCCCGATCCCGACCCCGAGTCGCGGGCAGGCGACCCCGGCCGCCCTCCCCGGTCAACCTGTCCGCCCTGGCCGCTGCGCTCGCGACCGCCGCCGGCACTGCGTCCGGCCGATCCGGGCCTGTCCCCCGCCTTGCCCCTGCCCCCGGAGCCGGACCTGCCCGCTCCCCCGGCCCTGCCTCCCGGTGCGCCCTTGCCGGTCGGTCGCCCGGACGCGGGTCGACCACCGGAGCCGCCCCCACGCGGGCGCGGAGAACCAGAGGGAGTGGGTGCTGCCATGGCGGCCATTGTAACTGCGCCCCAATCGCCTCTCCGGACCGGACCCCTGCCGACCCTCCGGCGGGGCGCGGCCTGCGCCCGTAGGGGGTCGCGTACCCTTTCCCAATCGCGCACCTACCGCCTGGCCCGACCGGGGACTTCTTCACAATCCGTCGCCCCCTCCGGGGCATTCCGTCCCGTCCACTGGCTGCCCTGGCGGTGCTGGCCACACTCGCGGTGCTGGGCGGAGGCTGCGGATCAGCGACGACCTCCCCGGTGGGACGTGCCGAACGGGCGTCGGCCCTCACCCCCGCTCCGGAGTCCAACCGCTACGGATCGACCGAACCCGTTGCCGGCCGACGGGGCGCTCCGGCACGCCAGGCGGCAGCCAGGGTCGCTACCGCCTCGTACCGGGCCGATGTCGGCGATGACGCCGCCGCCTTCGTCGCCGCCGTCGACCGCCTGCACGCCGACCTGGTGGCGGGCGACCCCCTCACGGCCCGGGCCGACGAGTTGGATGCCCAATCGGCCTACGACGGGTTCCGGATGCTGGAGACCGGCAACACCGTCATCGCTTCGACCCTGGACGAGCGAGCGAGCGACGTCGGCCCGGGTCGGCCCCTCGCTGGGCTCCACGCCGTCGAGCGGGATCTGTGGGGTGGATCCACGGACCAGACCCAGGCCCAGGCCGTCGCCCAAGCACTGGCCGACACCAGCGGGTTGGTGGCCCAGGCGCCCGTGGCCCAGTACCTGCTGTCGAGGGATGCGCTCGGTCCCGAGGCCATAGGCACGACCGCCGTCGCCGAACTGGGCTGGGTCGATGACGTGGCCGTGCCGGACGACGAGGAGCTCTACTCGCACCTCGACGCCGTCGACATCGCTGCCACCGTGGGCGCGGCCCAGTCCGCCTTCTCGGCCGTCCAGCCCCTGGCCCGCGTGGTCTCCCCCGCCCTGACCGCCGCCGTGGCTACATCGTTCACCGTGCTCGCAGCCCAAGTGACGGCCCTCGGACACCCCGATCAACGCCCCGACGACACCATCCCGATGACCGCACTGCGCTCCCTGGCCCAGCAGGTGGACGCCACGGCCGCGGCGCTGGCCCGGCTGTCGGCCCTCCTGGCGCCCTATGGGACCTCGGGGGTCGGCTCGTGACGCCGAACCGCGGGCGAGACAGGGATGCGTCTGGCGCACTGAGCCGCAGGCAGCTGCTGGCCGGGACGGGTCTGGCGTCGGCCGCACTAGCCGGAGCGGCTGCCTCGACCGGCCTCTCTGCAGCAACAGCCCCACCGGCGGGGGCGGCGGTCCCCGATGCAGATACGGCGGCCACGGTTCCCTTCTACGGCCAGCACCAATCCGGGGTCGCCACACCCGAACAGGGCCACCTGCTCTTTGCCGTCTTCGACGTCACCGCCGTCGGGGCGGCCGGCCTGGCCGCACTTCTGGCCACCTGGACCGCCGCCGCCGGTCGGCTCGCCACGGGGCTCCCCGTCTCGGGACCCTCCGGGCCGTTCGCTCCCCCACCGGACAGCGGTGAGGCTCTCGGCCTCGGTCCCTCGCGCCTCACCCTCACGCTGGGCTTCGGTCCCGGCCTCTTCGATCAGCGGTTCGGCCTGGGTCCCCAACGGCCCGAGGCCCTCGTCGACCTCCCTCCGTTTGCCGGCGACGCCCTTGACCCCGGGCGGAGCGGCGGCGACCTCTGCCTCCAGGCCTGTGCCGACGACGCCCAGGTGGCCTTCCACGCCATCCACAACCTGACCCGACTGGCCCTGGGCTCGGCCACCGTTCGCTACCTGCAGCTGGGATTTGGACGCACCGCCTCGGCCGGGCCCGGCCGGCTCACCCCACGCAATCTGCTCGGTTTCCACGACGGCACCAACAACCTGGTGCCGTCTGACGAGACGGCCATGGATCGTTTCGTGTGGGTCGACGCCGCGGCCGGTCCGTCATGGATGGTCGGAGGCACCTACCTGGTATCCCGACGGATCCGTACCCACCTGGAGGCTTGGGATCGGAGCACCCTCGACGACCAGGAGCAGACCATCGGACGGGTCAAGGAGACCGGCGCACCCCTTGGTTCAACCCGGGCAACCGCCGTCGTCGACCTCGCCGCCCTCGGCCCGGATGGCCAGCCCCTCATTCCCGCCCACGCCCACATCAGGGTGGCCGCACCTGCATCCAACAGGGGTCAGGCCCTCCTCCGGAGGGGGTACAGCTTCGTCGACGGACTCGACCCCGTCACCGGCGAACTCGATGCCGGACTGTTCTTCATCTGCTTCCAGAAGGATCCGCGACGACAGTTCATCCCCATCCAGCAGGCGCTCTCGGAGCGGGACGCCCTCGTCGAGTACCTCGAACCCACCGGGAGCGCCATCTTCGCCTGTCCACCGGGTATCAGCTCCGGCCAGACCTGGGGCCACGGGCTGCTCTGAGCCGCCGCACTGACGCCGGGCCCAAACGCGACAATGCCCCCTACCGGAGTAGGGGGCATTGTCTGGAGAAATCCCGGCGGCGTCCTACTCTCCCAGGGGGCTACCCCCCAAGTACCATCGGCGCTGGCGGGCTTAACTGCCGTGTTCGGAATGGGAACGGGTGTCTCTCCGCCGCCATGGCCACCGGAAACTGTGCGCTCTCCGGGGCTCGAGGACGGCCAACCTCCCTAGAGGTGACGTCCGAGCCCGGCGTGACCGAGATCGGTCACCCCTGAGCGTTCCATAGCGAGCACGAGCAAGTTCCCAAGCCCTCGGCCGATTAGTACCGGTCAGCTGAATGCGTTACCGCACGTACACTTCCGGCCTATCAACGTGGTCGTCTAACCACGGGCCTTACCAGGTTAACCCTGTGGGAGATTTCATCTTGGAACGAGCTTCGCGCTTAGATGCTTTCAGCGCTTATCCCACCCGAAGGTCGCAAATCAGCGGTGCCCTTGGCAGGACAACTGACACACGAGAGCTTCGTCCATCCCGGTCCTCTCGTACTAGGGATAGCCTTCCTCAAATCTCCTACGGCTGCATCGGATAGGGACCGAACTGTCTCACGACGTTCTAAACCCAGCTCGCGTACCGCTTTAATGGGCGAACAGCCCAACCCTTGGGACCGGCTTCAGCCCCAGGATGCGACGAGCCGACATCGAGGTGCCAAACCTTCCCGTCGATATGGACTCTTGGGGAAGATGAGCCTGTTATCCCCGGGGTACCTTTTATCCGTTGAGCAACGGCGCTTCCACAAGCAACCGCTGGATCACTATGCCCTGCTTTCGCACCTGCTCGACTTGTAGGTCTCGCAGTCAAGCTCCCTTGTGCCATTGCACTCGACGGCTGATTGCCAACCAGCCTGAGGGAACCTTTGGGCGCCTCCGTTACATTTTAGGAGGCGACCGCCCCAGTCAAACTACCCACCTGACGCTGTCCCTGATCCGGATAACGGACCGAGGTTAGGGTTCCGGCACATAAAGGGTGGTATTTCAAGGTTGACTCCACACTGGCTGGCGCCAATGCTTCAAAGTCTCCCACCTATCCTACACAATATGAACTAAAACTCAACAGCAAGCTGTAGTAAAGGTCCACGGGGTCTTTCCGTCCTGATGCAGCTAACGAGCATCTTTACTCGTACTTCAATTTCGCCGGGTCTGTGGTTGAGACAGTAGGAAAGTCGTTACGCCATTCGTGCAGGTCGGAACTTACCCGACAAGGAATTTCGCTTGGATTCTGTTACAACTATTCAACCTAAATCAGTCGAATAGCGGACCGGTCGTTTCCGCCGGTCTCCCTATGTCGCCATAGGGCCCGGACCATATCTTCAACTCAAGATCAATCACTCGAGTTGGTCGGCGTATGGTCTCTGAGGATTCTTCGGGCTCCAGATGGTTTCTGAAGACCAAAGCCTTTCCTGCTGATTGTCCGCACCTCACACATTGTCACTGTTGTCCGTGCTGCAAACGACACAAAAACCATATCGCTTTAGAACAACGAGTAGTGGAGGATACGACGGAGTTTCCAGCATATAGCCGACTACTCATCACATTGTCACCAATGTGCGGGGCAGCACCCCTTTGCCTGCAAAGGGGTTTTCCTACCTTAGGACCGTTATAGTTACGGCCGCCGTTTACCGGGGCTTAGGTTCAGAGCTTCGCCCGAGGGCTAACCCTTCCCCGTAACCTTCCGGCACCGGGCAGGCGTCAGAGCGTATACATCGTCTTACGACTTCGCACGCTCCTGTGTTTTTAGTAAACAGTCGCTTTCCCCTATTCTCTGCGGCCTCTTCAGACTCAGAACGCGAAGTTCGTCATCCTAGTGAGGCCCTCCTTCTCCCGAAGTTACGGAGGTATTTTGCCGAGTTCCTTAACCACAGTTCTCCCGATCGCCTTGGTATTCTCTACCCGCCCACCTGTGTCGGTTTGGGGTACGGGTTCCGTGCCAGCTCGCTAGAAGCTTTTCTCGGCAGCATGGGATTAGTGACTTCGCCTGGTGTGGCTCGGCATCGCGTCTCAGGATTAATGAGGTCCGGATTTGCCTAGACCTCTCCCTACTCGCTTACCCCAGGACAACCAACGCCTGGGCTCACCTACCCTCCTGCGTCCCTCCTTCGCTATCCGCCACCGGGTCGGTCGGTTCGCCCCGAAGGACAGCCCCTTAGGACACCAGTATTGGATTGGGCGCGGACACGGAAGTACTGGAATATCAACCAGTTGTGCATCGACTACGCCTCTCGGCCTCGCCTTAGCTCCCGACTTACCCTGGGAGGATTAGCCTTCCCCAGGAACCCTTGGGCTTACGGCGGAGGGGTTTCTCACCCCTCTCTCGCTACTCATACCAACATTCTCACTCGACCACGCTCCACGACGGTTTCCACCGCCGCTTCTCAGCAGGATCGACGCTCCCCTACCACTCCCACTCCGTGACTCCCGACCATAGATCGACACCTTGCGGCATCGAAGATCAGGCGGAATGGAAATCCGCAGCTTCGGCTATTGACTTGAGCCCCGTTACATTGTCCGCGCAGGACCACTCGACCAGTGAGCTATTACGCACTCTTTTAAGGATGGCTGCTTCTGAGCCAACCTCCTGGCTGTCTTCGCGTTCCCACATCGTTTTCCACTTAGTCAATAATTAGGGGCCTTAGCTGGCGGTCTGGGCTGTTTCCCTCTCGACTAACGAAGCTCATCCCTCGTAGTCTCACTGCCAGGCTCTAAAGCATCGGCATTCGGAGTTTGATTGGGGTCAGTAAGCTTGTAGGCCCCCTTGCCCATTCAGTGCTCTACCTCCGATGCTGAACGCCCAACGCTGCACCTAAATGCATTTCGGGGAGAACCAGCTATCACCGAGTTTGATTGGCCTTTCACCCCTAACCACAGGTCATCCCCCCTGTTTTCAACCAGGGTGGGTTCGGCCCTCCACGGGGTCTTACCCCCGCTTCAGCCTGCCCATGGCTAGCTCACTCGGCTTCGGGTCTACAGCATGCGACTAATTCGCCCTATTAAGACTCGCTTTCGCTTCGGCTCCCCATCGCTGGTTAACCTCGCCACACACCGTAACTCGTTGGCTCATTCTTCAAAAGGCACGCCATCACGGCCAGCACCAAAGTGCTGACGACGCTCTGACTGATTGTAAGTCAACGGTTTCAGGTACTATTTCACTCCCCTCCCGGGGTACTTTTCACCTTTCCCTCACGGTACTAGTTCACTATCGGTCGCCTGTGAGTACTTAGCCTTACGAGGTGGTCCTCGCAGATTCACGCCGGCTTTCCCGGATCCGGCGCTACTCGGGAAATCCGATCGGAGTCCAAAGCTTTTCGTGTACGGGGCTGTTACCCTCTGCGGCGCATCTTTCCTGGATGCTTCCACTAAGCAATTGGTTTTGTAACTCCGTGAAGGTTCTGATGCACCTTCTATCGGCTCCCACAACCCCGAATTGGCAACGCCATCAGGCTTTACCACCAACTCGGTTTAGGCTCATCCCGTTTCGCTCGCCGCTACTCAGGGAGTCACTGTTGTTTTCCTCTCCTCGGGGTACTGAGATGTTTCAATTCCCCCGGTTCCCTCCACTGGTCCTATGCGTTCAGACCAGGGTGACACCCCATGACGGGTGCCGGGTTTCCCCATTCGGACATCCACGGATCCGCGCTTGGTAGGCAGCTCCCCGTGGCTTATCGCAGCCTCCCACGTCCTTCTTCGGCTTCAGGCGCCAAGGCATCCGCCGTTGACTCTTTATAACTTGGAGAACATAGATGCTCGTGCTCGCTATGGAATTCTCAAGGGGCGCACAGCGTGCGCACCGGGCCACGATCATCAAAGAACAGACCGATGAAGGGGCGCAATGCGCACGGGCGAGCGGCCGGCACACCCACGAGGGGGAGCCGGCGTCGCGTCGGAGGGTCGGAATCGCCCCGGGCTGCTCGAAGAGCAGGAACCGAGGGTCACTCCCTCAAAACGGAATAGTGATGGCCCGTGGCCATACCTAGAGCCCACAGGCCTCACGGACGGGATCTCCGGAGAGATGCGGTCCGCCAGGGGCGGGATAGGCGTGACAGCGAATAGTCAGTGATCGACTAGGAGTATCTGAACCGGAATGGCCCAGACAGTGACTCCTTAGAAAGGAGGTGATCCAGCCGCACCTTCCGGTACGGCTACCTTGTTACGACTTCACCCCAATCACCGACCCCACCTTCGACGGCTCCCTCCTAAAAGGTTGGGCCACCGGCTTCGGGTGTTGCCGACTTTCGTGGTGTGACGGGCGGTGTGTACAAGGCCCGGGAACGTATTCACCCCGGCGTTGCTGATCCGGGATTACTAGCGACTCCGACTTCACGCAGTCGAGTTGCAGACTGCGATCCGAACTGAGACTGGCTTTGGGGATTAGCTCCTCCTCGCGGATTAGCGACCCGTTGTACCAGCCATTGTAGCATGTGTGCAGCCCTGGATATAAGGGGCATGATGACTTGACGTCGTCCCCACCTTCCTCCGAGTTGACCCCGGCAGTCTCCTACGAGTCCCCGCCATTACGCGCTGGCAACATAGAATAAGGGTTGCGCTCGTTGCGGGACTTAACCCAACATCTCACGACACGAGCTGACGACAGCCATGCACCACCTGTTTGGGACCCCGAAGGACACCGTATCTCTACGGCTTTTCCCCAAATGTCAAACCCAGGTAAGGTTCTTCGCGTTGCATCGAATTAAGCCACATGCTCCGCCGCTTGTGCGGGCCCCCGTCAATTCCTTTGAGTTTTAGCCTTGCGGCCGTACTCCCCAGGCGGGGCACTTAATGCGTTAGCTGCGGCACAGAAACCGTCGATAGGTCCCCACACCTAGTGCCCAACGTTTACGGCGTGGACTACCAGGGTATCTAATCCTGTTCGCTCCCCACGCTTTCGCTCCTCAGCGTCAGTATTGGCCCAGACCACCGCCTTCGCCGCTGGTGTTCCTCCTGATATCTGCGCATTTCACCGCTACACCAGGAATTCCGTGGTCCCCTACCAAACTCTAGCCATGGCAGTATCGAATGGCGACTCCAGGTTGAGCCTGGAGGTTTCACATCCGACTTGCCAAGCCGCCTACGAGCTCTTTACGCCCAATAAATCCGGACAACGCTTGCCCCCTACGTATTACCGCGGCTGCTGGCACGTAGTTGGCCGGGGCTTCTTCTGCAGGTACCGTCACAATCGTCCCTGCTGAAAGAGGTTTACAACTCAGAAAGCCTTCGTCCCTCACGCGGCGTTGCTGCATCAGGCTTGCGCCCATTGTGCAAGATTCCCCACTGCTGCCTCCCGTAGGAGTCTGGGCCGTGTCTCAGTCCCAGTGTGGCTGATCGTCCTCTCAGACCAGCTACCCGTCGAAGCCTTGGTGAGCCGTTACCTCACCAACAAGCTGATAGGCCGCGAGCCCCTCCCGAAGCGGAATCCATTTCCTCACCGAGCCATGCGACTCAGTGGGGATATCCGGTATTAGCACCGGTTTCCCGGTGTTGTCCCGGTCTTCGGGGCAGGTTGCTCACGTGCTACTCACCCGTTCGCCACTTGATCTTCACCTGTATTGCTACAGGTTGGACCTCGTTCGACTTGCATGTGTTAGGCACGCCGCCAGCGTTCGTCCTGAGCCAGGATCAAACTCTCCATTGAGACCTCAGCCAGACCCGAAAGCCTGACCAAAATCGAAGAGCTGACGTCGAGGACACTGATCCTCTCGGTCAACTGAATACTGGCAAAGAACAGACATTGTCCGTTCAATGCTTTGAATTGACTGGCGATCTCGGTTTGACCCGCGATCGCCCGCACTGACTTTTGGCTATCACTATTCCGTTTTCAAGGAGCGACCGGGCACACGCAATGAAGGCGTTGGTGCCGGATTCTCCACAGGCAGGACCAAGGGCCCCGATCTGTAGGTGCCTGGCGACGCCCTTTCGGGTCGTTCACCGGGACTAGTTACAGTAACCGGTGGCGAGTCGTGTGTCAATCGCACCCCCCACCCCCGGGCCTTCCCCGCGCCGGTCCGTCGGACGTCCCGTGGGCCCGGTCTGGTCATGGTAGTGGTGGGCCGGGCGGGACCGGCCCGGGCAGACTCCTACCCGAAGGTGAAGTCGTAGGCCTGCACCCCGGGTGACAGGGCCAGGGAGAGCAGCGCCTGCTGGCTGGTGGACGAACCCGTCAGCTGATAGAGCGTGGGCTCTCCGCTGACGGCGACCGTCTTGGTGGCCTTTCCATTGACCGAGACCCGCACCGTCCCGGACCCACCCAGGACCAGGTAGACGTCCTTGGCCTGGAAGGCCAGCGTCAGCGTGGCTCCGGCCCCGGCCGTCGAGGCCTCGGCGCCGACGGACCAGTTGCCACCGTAGGCGTACTCGTTGGCCGGGACGGTCGAAGGGGCCTGGTATACCGCCATCCGGTCCGCCACCACGGTCTCCCCGGCCAGATTCGGGGTGTCGTGCTGATAGCCCAGGTAGGACTCGGGGGTGGTGGCCTCGTCGGGGGTCAGGTCGGCCACGTCGGTGGGCCGGGGGAGGCGCACCTTAGGGTCCGCCGCCACCAGCAGGTGGCGGATGAACGACTCGGTCTGGTCGTACTGGCCTTCGCCGAAGTCGACGTGGCGGATGGTCCCGGTGGCGTCGATGAGGTACTCCGCCGGCCAGTAGTTGTTCTTGTAGGCGTTCCAGGTGGTGTAGTCGTTGTCCTGGGCGATGGGATAGCGCACGCCGAGTTGGCTGGCCGCCTGGGCCACGTTGGAGGTGACGTGCTCGAAGGCGAACTCGGGGGTGTGGACGCCCATGATGGTCAGCCCGTCGGCGGCGTAGGCCCGGTTCCAGGCCTCGACGTGGGGCAGGGTGCGCTGGCAGTTGATGCAGGAGTAGGTCCAGAAGTCGACCAGCACCACCCGGCCCTTCAGCCCGGCCAGGGTCAGGGGCCGGTCCCCGGGCGTGTTCAGCCAGTGGCTGATCCCGGCGATGGCCGGGGCCTGGCCGCACTGCTGGAGAACCGGGCTCTCCGGGGTACACGTGGCCAGGGCACCGGACACCACGTTGCCGGTGACCCGCCCGAGGGCCTGGACGGCCGAGGCGTTGGACTCGATGTGGCTCTGGAGGGCGTTGGTGTAGCCGGGCACCGCCCGCTGCAGCCCGCTCGGTCAGGTTGAGTCCGATGACCAGGGCCGTCACCACCAGCACGGCCCCGATGACCCGACGGGCCACGGCCGCCCGGGTCCGGACGGCGGTCATCCGCTCGGCCAGGCGCTGGCCGAGGACGGCGAAGATCAGGAGGGGCACGGCGACCCCCAGGGCGAACGCCACCGTGAGCAGCACCGACGAGAGGTCGTAGCGGTGCTTGGCTCCGACCACGGTGATGGCCGTCAGCACCGGGCCGGCGCAGGGGACGAAGACCAGCCCCAGGCTGAGGCCGAGGACGAATCCGCCGCCCTCGGCGCGCTGCCGGCCGCCCACCAGTCGGGCGAACGGGCGCTCCAGCCACTCCCCCACCTTCGGCACGATCAGACCCAGTCCGACCAACCCCAGGACGACCAGGCCGATCCACCGCAGCAGGTCCTGGGGCAGGCCGAGGGCACTGAGCAGCCACGAGCCGATCAGGGTGACCACGGCGAAGCTGAGGACCAGGCCGGCCACCACGGCCAGGGGCCGGCGGCGGCGACGCAGCTCGGCCCGGTGATCGTCAGGGACGCTCGGAGGACGAACGGTGCCCACCGGAGCCGGCGGTGTCGCGGTGGCCAGGCCACCCCCGACCACCCCCTCGGCCGCGCCCCGCCGCCCGACGAGCGAGCCGGCCTCGGGGCCAACGGCGCCCTCGACGGGGAGGGACTCGACCTCGACGGACATGGGCTCGTCCAGACCGCTGGCCGCTCCGGCGGCGAAGATGACCGGGAGCACCGGGAGGATGCACGGGGAGATGCCGGTGACCAGGCCTCCGAGGAACCCGATGAGGATCAGGACGATCACCGGATCAGCCTCCCATGGGTGCAAACCGGGACGGCGTCGCCCGCCACCGGGCCGGGCAGCAGGGTCCACCGTCGTCGGGGCGATCCACGTCGGTGCAGTCCCTCGCCGCGCCGAGGAGCGTTACGTCGGCGGCCAGGCGGATCCGATCGGTCCTGAGACGGTCGTCGAACCGGGCCATCTGACGGGCGACGGCCACCGGTCCGGCCCCGCCGGGGGTCGTCCGGCGGGTCACGGCCACACCAGGACTCGAGCAGGGCCACCGCCTCCGCACCGAGGTCGGGGTGGGCCGCCACCAGCTCGGCCAGCGGCACATGGCGGTCCAGCGACTCGCCGACCAGACCGCCGACCACGGTGTGGGCCTGGCGGAAGGGCATGCCCTGTTGGACCAGCCACTCGGCCAGGTCCACGGCGGCCACCGCCGAACCGTTGGCCGCCTCCTCCATCCGCTCGGTGACGAACCGCAGCGTGGACATCACTCCGGACAGGGCCGCCAGGGCCAGATGGGTCTGCGCCACCGAGTCGAACAGCGGCTCCTTGTCCTCCTGCAGGTCCCGGTTGTAGGCCAGCGGAAGACCCTTCAGGGTCACCATCAGACCGGTCAGGTTGCCGATGAGGCGACCGGACTTCCCCCGGGCCAGCTCGGCCACGTCGGGGTTCTTCTTCTGGGGGAGCATGGAGCTCCCGGTGGCGAAGGCGTCGTCGAACACGGCGAACCCGAACTCCTCGGTCGACCAGAGCACCAGCTCCTCGCCCGATGCGGGAGAGGTGCACACCGAGCAGGGCCAGGTCGAACAGGGCCTCGGCCACGAAGTCCCGGTCGGACACGGCATCGAGCGAGTTCTCGAACCGGCGGGCGAACCCGAGATCCTCGGCCACGCCGTCGGGATCGAGGGGCAGCGACGAACCGGCCAGGGCACCGGCCCCGAGGGGCGAGACATCGAGGCGCTCCACCGTGGCCACCAGCCGGTCCACGTCCCGGGCCAGGGCCCAACCGTGGGCCAGCAGGTGATGGGCCAGCAGCACCGGCTGGGCCCGTTGCAGGTGGGTGTAGCCGGGAAGGTAGGTCCCCCCGGCCTCCCGGGCCCGGTCCATCAGCACCTCCTGGAGACCCACGATCTCCCGGGCCACCTCCATCAGCTCCCGCTTGGCGTAGAGCCGGAGGTCCGTGGCGATCTGGTCGTTGCGGCTCCGGCCGGTGTGGAGCTTGGCACCGACGTCGCCGGCGAGCTCGATGACCCGCCGCTCGACGGCGGTGTGGATGTCCTCGTCGTCGGGGCTGAAGGTGAAGGTGTCAGAGTCCAGCTCCCCTTCCACCTGGTCCAGAGCGGCCAGCAGGGTGGCCACCTCCTCGGCGGTCAGCAGGTCACCTCGGCCGAGGCCCCGCACGTGGGCGCGGGAACCGGCCAGGTCGTCACGGGCCAGGAGTCGGTCGAAGTGCAGGCTCACCGAGTAGTCCATGACCACGTCGGCCGTGCCTCCGCTGAGGCGTCCGTGCCACAGTGTCATGAGGGCTCGTCGGCGCCGGACGGTCCCCGTGGAGCGGGCCCGGCCGGCCCGGCCCCGGCGGCCCCCCGGCCTTCCTGAATGGCCGACCAGGTGGCGACGCCCAGGCCCCAGAGGCGGACGAAGCCCTCGGCGTCCTCATGCCTGAACGTGTCCGTGGCGTCGTACGTGGCCAGACCGTGGTCGTAGAGGCTCACGGGGCTGCGTCGTCCCACCACCCAGCACTGCCCGGCGTCGAGGCGCAGGCGGACCTCGCCGGTCACGTGGCGCTGGGACTCGAGGAAGAAGGCGTCGAGGGCCTGCTTGAGGGGGGAGAACCACAGCCCGTCGTAGACCAGCTCCGACCACCGCGGCTCGAGGCGGAGCTTCTCGTGGTGGAGGTCGCGCTCGAGCGTGAGGTCCTCCAGGTCGGCGTGGGCCATCAGCAGGGCCAGGGCGCCGGGACATTCATAGGTCTCGCGGCTCTTGATCCCCACCCGGCGGTTCTCCACCATGTCCAGGCGCCCGTATCCGTAGGAGCCGACGATCCGGTTCATCTCGGCGATCAAGGGCTCCGGAGCCAGGGCCCGGCCGTCCACCGACACCGGGATTCCCGACTCGAACCCCACCACCACCTCGGTGGGCTCGGTGGCCGTGGGACGGGTCATGGTGTAGACGTCCTCCGGCGGCCGGTTCCACGGATCCTCGATGATTCCGCACTCGATGGCCTTGCCCCACAGGTTCTCATCGATGGAGTACAGCTTCTCTTTGGTCACCGACAGCGGGATGTCCCACTTGGCCGCATACTCGATGGAGTCCTCACGAGAGAGCCCCCACAGCCGGGCCGGGGCGATCACCTCCAGGTCGGGAGCCAGGGCACGGGTGCCCACCTCGAAGCGGACCTGGTCGTTGCCCTTGCCCGTGCAGCCGTGGGCCACGGCCGTGGCGCCGTGCCGGCGGGCCTCGGCCACCAGATGCTTGACGATCACCGGACGGGACAGGGCCGACACCAGCGGGTACTTGCCCTCATACTTGGCGTTGGCCAGGAGGGCGGGCATGCAGAACTCCTCGGCCATTTCGGCCCGGGCGTCCACCACCGTGGCCTCCACCGCCCCGGCGGCAAAGGCCCGGCCGCGGATGGCCTCCCAGTCCTCGCCACCGGACTCGGAGGCCTGGCCCACGTCGACGGCCACGGCGATGACCTCGACCCCCTTGTTCTCCATCAGCCAGCGAACGGCTATGGAGGTGTCCAACCCTCCGCTGTAGGCCAGGATCACTCGTTGCGTCATGTGTCACCCCTTACTCGGGAACGGACCTTCTTGGTGACCGCCGGGGAGACCTCCGGCGGAGTGCTGCGGGCGCGAGCAGATGCCGCCGGGGCGGTCGAGGCCGCCCAGGCCGGCTCGATACCGGCCACGAGAGCCAGCCGTTGGGCCACGGCCGCCCCACCGGAGGCCTCCGAGGCCACCACCAGGACGGTGTCGTCCCCGGCCACGGTGCCGATCACCCCCGGGAAGCCGCTCCGATCGAGCGCCGAGCCCACCACGTGGGCCGACCCCGGGGGGGTGCGGAGCACGATCAGGTTGCCCGAGTAGTCGGCCTCGACCACCCACTCCCCCAGCACCCGCCGGAGATGGTCCTCGGGAGCGACTTGCTGAGACGGCAGCTCGGGAAGGGCGTAGGCCGTGTCGCCGCCGGGGAGCCGGACCTTCACGGCACCGAGCTCCTCGAGATCGCGTGACACCGTCGTCTGGGTGGCGTCGATGCCGTCGGCAGCCAGGAGGTCCACCAGGTGGGACTGACTGCCCACCGCCTTCGATTCGAGCAGCTTGGTGATCCGGTGCTGACGCTGGTGCTTGGTGACGGTCACGGTTGCGCTCCCCGGACCCAGGCCAGGAGCCCGCGCATGGCGTGCATGCGGTTGCCCGCCTGTTGCCACACCACACTCTGAGGGCCGTCCACCACGGCGGCACTGATCTCTTCACCCCGATGGGCCGGCAGGCAGTGCAACACCACGGCGTCGGGCGAGGCCGTGGCCATCAGGCGCGAGTCCACCTCGAAGCCGGCAAAGGCCGATAACCGGGCCTCGGCCTCGTCCTCCTGGCCCATCGAGGTCCACACGTCGGTGTAGACGGCATCGACACCGGACACGGCTTCGAAGGGATCGGCGGTCACCTCCAGCTCGCCGCCGAAGGAACGGACCAGTCCGACGTCGGCCCCGCTGGGTCCGAATCCGACCGGCGAGGCCACCCGGGTGGTCATCCCGGCCATCGAGGCGGCCAGGGCCAGGGACCGCCACACGTTGTTGGCGTCACCCACATAGGCCAGGGTCCGCTCGGCCAGGGACTCCGCACCGAACAACTGACGCAGGGTGAGCAGGTCGGCCAGGGCCTGACACGGATGGGCCCTGTCGGAGAGCAGGTTGACCACGGGAACGCCTACGCCGCCGGCGTCGAGGGCGTCGGTCATCCGTGCCAGGGTGCCGTGGTCCATGACCCGGGCACAGATGATCCCGTGATAGCAGGCCAGTGTGCGGGCCACGTCGGCGGCGGTCTCCCGCGTGTCGATGCCCACCTCCGGTCCCTGGATGTAGACGGGATGCCCGCCCAGGGCCACCGTGGCCATCTCGGTGCTGTTCCGGGTCCGGTTGGACGGCTTCTCGAACACCAGGGCCACGCCGACGCCGGACAGCAGCGGCGGGAGATCGGCGGGGTCCCGATCGGCCAGGGCCAGCACGGCGGCCAGGCCCTCGGGGCCCAGGTCGTCGACGTCCAGCACATGGCGGGTCCACACCGGCGGCTGCACGGTGATCTGCTCGGTCGCCATCACGACCCCGGTCCGTCCGCCGGGCTCACCCCGACCTCGCCGAGGACGGTCCCCACCGTCGCCACGGCTTCGTCGATCTCCGAGTCGGAGACCAGCAGGGAGGGGGCGAACCGGAGGACCTCGGCCCGGGGGGCGTTGATCACCAGTCCGGCCTCCAGCGCCGCCCGACAGGCCACGCCCGCCACCTCCTCGGTGAGCACGGCGGCCAACAGCAGACCCTGCCCCCGAACCGACCGCACGCCGGGCAGGGCCTCGAGCCCGGCCCTCAGACGGGCTCCACCGGCCCGGGCTCGGCCCGGGGCGTCCTCGGCCTCCAACACGCCGAGCGTGGCCCGGGCCGCCGACATGGCCAGGGGCTGGCCACCGAAGGTGCTGCCATGATCGCCGGGGACGAAGGCCGCAGCCACCTCGGCCCGGGCCCAACAGGCCCCGACCGGCATCCCGTTGCCCAGGGCCTTGGCCATGGTCACGACGTCGGGTTCGATGCCCAGGTGCTGGAAGCCGAACCACCGACCCGTTCGGCCCAGCCCGGTCTGGACCTCGTCCACCATCAGCAAGATGTTGCGGTCCGTGCACAGCTGGCGCAGACCGACCAGGTAGTCCGACGACGGCACCACCACTCCGGCCTCCCCCATGATGGGCTCGACCAGCACCGCAGCCACCCGGGCGGGGTCGCAGGCGGCATCCATGGCGTCGAGGTCGTCGTAGGGCACGTGGGCGAAGCCCTCGGGCAGGGGCAGGAACGGCAGCTGCTTCTCGCGCTGGCCGGTGGCGGTCAGCGTAGCCAGGGTCCGTCCGTGGAAGGCGTCCCAGGTACTCACGACGCCGTAGCGGTCGGGACCGGCCCACCGACGGGCCAGTTTGAGCGCGCACTCGTTGGCTTCGGCCCCCGAGTTCCCGAAGAACACCTGTCCCCCGGCTCGGATGGTGCCGCCTCCGATGAGCCGGTCCAACGTCACGGCCACCTCCGGGCCCACGGTGTTCCCGAACAGGTTGGACACGTGGGACAGGGTGCGCGCCTGCTCGGCTAGGGCATCGGCCACCACGGGGTGGGCGTGGCCCAGGGAGGTCACGGCCAGTCCGGAGAGGAAGTCGAGGTACTCCTTCCCATCGACGTCGTAGAGCCGGGACCCCGCGCCCCGCACGAACGTCACCGGCGGCTCGGCGTAGTTGTGCATGAGCGCGGTCCGGTCGACGACGGTCGTCAGTTCGGGGCCTTCCGTCCCCTCTCTGACGGTCATGACGGCACCACCATGGTCCCCACACCCTCGTCGGTGAAGATCTCCAGCAGCAGGGCGTGCGGAGTGCGCCCGTCGAGGATATGGGCCCGGTCCACTCCGGATCGCACCGCCCGGGCGCACGACTCGACCTTGGGGATCATGCCGCCGTTGGCCGCGCCCGAGGCCACCAGGAGGTCCAGCTCATCCGCCGTCGCCTGGTGGATCAGGGTGCCGGGGTCGTCGGGTACGGCTCGCAGACCGGACACGTCGGTGAGGTAGACCAACTTCTCGGCCTCCAGGGCGGCGGCGAGGGCCCCGGCCGCCGTGTCGGCGTTGATGTTGAAGGCCTGTCCGGACTGATCGGTCCCGATGGTGGCCACCACCGGGATGAGACCCTGGGCCAGGAGCTGGTGGACGATGACCGGGTCCACGTGGACCACGTCGCCCACGTAGCCCAGGGCTTCCGAGCGGGCCTCGGCCGTGATCAGGTTGGCGTCCTCGCCCGACAGCCCCACGGCCAGGGCCCCGTGGACGTTGATCGAGCTCACGATGTCCCGGTTGACCTTGCCCACCAGCACCATGCGGACCAGGTCGATGGTGTCGGCGTCGGTGACCCGGAACCCGTCCTGGAACTCGGCCACC
Organism: uncultured Acidimicrobiaceae bacterium; assembly: GCA_963737625.1. Classification (GTDB taxonomy): domain Bacteria; phylum Actinomycetota; class Acidimicrobiia; order Acidimicrobiales; family RAAP-2; genus Bog-756. The sequence goes on along the minus strand of CAVTTK010000002.1, from coordinate 1,209,181 downwards.
TTGCCCACCCGCTTCATCAACGCCCCGATCTGGGGCCCTCCCCCGTGGACCACCACCGGCAGCATGCCCACCGAACGCATGAGGACGATGTCCTCGGCGAACGACGCCAGGGCCTCGGCCTCGTCGACAGCGGGCTGGCCCGGCTTGGCGCTGAGCACGTTGCCGCCGTACTTGACCACCACCACCTTGCCCCAGAACCGGCGGATGTAGGGCAGTGACTCCACCAGCACGGAGGCCTTGTCCCCCGGGTCGCCCCGGCCCACACCGCCGTTCGTGGCCGATGTCGGGACGGTACTCACGAGGTGGTCCGATTCTCGTCGATGTATCCGTAGCCCAGGTCGACGCCCATGACCACGCCGTCGCCGTCGGCCAGGCCCAACCGACAGTGGATGTCGACCAGTGGTCCCGCCATGTGCTGGGCCAGCGCCTCGGCATCGTGGTCGACGGCGAGGCCGTCCCGGCACACCGTCACGCCGCCGTAGGCAATGGACAGGCGATCCATGGCGAAGGCGACGCCGGCGGAACCGAGGTCGCTGGCCACCCGTCCCCAGTAGGCGTCCTCGCCGTTGATCGAGCACTTCACCAACAGCGAGTCGGCGACCTTCCGGGCGGCCTGATGGGCCTCCCCGTCCGAGGCGGCGCCGGTCACCCGGACCTGGAACAACCGGGACGCGCCCTCGGCGTCGGCCATCATCAGACGGCAGAGCTGGGCGCACGCGTCGGAGACCGCGTCGACCACCACGTTGGGGTCGACGATGCCGGCCCGCCCCGAGGCCATCAGCACCACGGTGTCGTTGGTCGACGTGCATCCGTCCACGGACATGGAGTTGAAGGAGTCCCGCACGGCAATCCGCAGGAGGTCGGCCAGCGGACCGGGCTCGATCGCCGCATCGGTCGTGAGGAAGGCCAGCATGGTGGCCATGTCCGGCGCCAGCATCCCCGCTCCCTTGGCCATGCCGGCCACGGCGAACGAGGTGTTCTCGATGAGCACCTCCTTGCGGCCGGAGTCTGTGGTCAGGATGCCCTGGGCGGCGGCGGCGGCGGCCTGGGCGGTACCTGAACGGGCAGCCACCAGACGGGGGATCCCCGTCTCGATCGGCTCCATGGGCAGCGGGATGCCGATTAGCCCCGTGGAGCACACCAGGATCTGCCCTCCGGCCACTCCCAGGCCCGAGCCGACGAGGGAGCACATCCGCTCGGCGTTGGCCCGGCCCTCGGCGCCGGTGGCGGCGTTGGCGTTCCCGCTGCTGATGACGACGGCGGAGGCCGATCCCCGGCTGGCCGCCAGGTGGTCCCGACTGACCAGGACTGGTGGGGCGGCGGCCAGGTTGGTGGTGAACGTGGCCGCGGTGGGCACCTGACGGCCGTCGTCGGTGGCCAGCAGCGCCAGGTCCATGGCGCCGGTGGCCTTGATGCCCGAAGCCAGACCGGCGGCCACGAACCCCCGGGGCGTGGTGATGCTCATGGGTACACCCCGACCGTCGGCAAGCCGGTCACCTCGGGGAGGCCGAGGGCCAGGTTGGCGCACTGGACGGCCTGGCCCGAGGCCCCCTTGACCAGGTTGTCGAGGGCACAGAGCGAGATCACCCAGCCGGTCCGGGGATCGACCCGGGCGGTGACGTGGGCGCAGTTGGAGCCGCTGGTGGCCTTGGTCGACGGCGGACCGTCGGTGACCACCACGAACGGCTCGTCGTCGTACGCCTGGTGGAGGAGGTCGAGGGCATCGGTGGTGGTGAGCGTGACGGGCCTGCCGTCGGGGTCGGTCCCCGCCGGGCGCGCGATAACAGGTGGCCAGGATGCCCCGGACCATCGGTGCCAGATGCGGGGTGAACAAGACCGGGGCGCCGAGGCCCTGTTCCATCTCGGAGGTATGGCGGTGGTCGAGGAGTCCGTAGGCCACGAAGTCCTCGTCCACCGCCCCGAAGTGGAGGCTGTCCTTCGGAGCCCGGCCCGCCCCGGACACCCCGCTGGCCGCATCGACGATGAGGGCGGGAGGGGAAGCCGAGCCGGCCGAGGTCCCATCGGTGGGCACGGCCAGAGCGCCGGCGGCGATCAGGGGAGCCAGGGCCAACAGCGCCGCCGTGGGGTAGCACCCCGGCGCGGCGATCAGATGGGCGCCGCGCAACTCGTCCCGGTGCAGCTCGGGCAGCCCGTAGACGAAGTGCGCGAGGAGCTCCGGGGCCAGGTGCGGCTCGCCGTACCACCGCGGGTAGAGGGACGGATCGGACAGGCGGAAGTCGGCAGCCAGGTCCACCACGGTTGCCACACTCGGGATTAGGTCCGGCATCAGTCGCTGGGACTGCCCGTGGGGTAGCGCCAGGAACACCAGGTCCAGGCCGTCCAGTTCCGACAACTCGGTGGGTGCGTAGACGAGGGAGGGATAGGCCGCGGCCAGGGACGGTGTGTGGTCGGCCACGTGTTCTCCCCGATGACCCCCGGCGGTGGCCACCACCACCTCGAGCTCAGGGTGACCGCCACAGAGACGGAGGAGCTCCACACCGGCATAGCCGGACGCACCGACGACACCGACCTTCATGGTTGCTCGCTCACGTCGTGCTCCGTGCCATCGTGCCCCCGCCGCGTCCTGGTGCCCGCGCGGGTGCGTCCCTGACTGCAAGTATATGCATATGTATGCATTGTTATGCAAGGCAGAGATGACCGCTCCCCCTCGGGCGGCGCGACGACACGGCGGGCGACGGTCGTGTGGCCCCTCCGCGACCGGCCTCGGGCCGTCGGAGACGAGCAGTAGGGTCGGTGCGGTGAATCGACATGCCGCCCTGGTCGATGCGGCACCGGTGTCCTTCTGGCTGGACGATCCAGGGGCTCCGTCGTCGGGCGCCACGCTGGTGGGCCGGACAACGGCCGATCTGGCCGTGGTGGGCGGCGGATACACAGGTCTGTGGACGGCGTTGCTGGCCAAGGTGGCCCAGCCGGGGCGCGACGTGGTCCTCCTGGAAGCCGATCTCTGTGGATGGGCCGCCTCGGGACGGAATGGAGGGTTCTGCGCGGCCAGCCTGACCCACGGACTGGGCAACGGCCTCGAGAGGTTCCCCGACGAGATCGACATCCTGGAGCAGCTCGGCCGCGACAACCTGGACGGCATCGAGTCGGCGATCCGGCAGTGGTCGATCGAGTGCCAATTCGAACGCACGGGTGAGCTCACGGTGGCCACCGAACCGCATCAGGTGGAGGCCTTGGCGGTGGCGGCAGACCAGGGTCGCCAGCACGGCCACCAACTGACCCTCCTGGACCGGGGCGAGATGCAGGCGGACGTGCACTCCCCCACCTACCTGGCCGGCCTCTGGGACCAGACCGGGTGTGCCCTCGTCAACCCGGCCCGCCTGGCATGGGGCCTGCGGCAGGCCTGCGACGACGCCGGGGTCAGGATCTTCGAGCACAGCCCGGTGGACCATCTCGAAGCCGAGGAGGCCGGGCGTCACGGGCCGATGATCCTCACGACGAGGCACGGCACGGTCCGCGCTCCCAGGGTGGCCCTGGCCACCAACGCCTACCCGTCGATGGTCCGTCGCCTACGACGGTACGTCGTCCCGGTCTACGACTACGCACTCATGAGCGAACCTCTCAGCCCGGTGCAGCGTGCCGCCATCGGATGGTCCCGTCGGCAGGGCATCGGTGGGTCAGGGAACCAGTTCGTGTACTACCGGTTGACCGGCGACGACCGGATCCTCTTCGGCGGGCACGATGCCGTATACCACTTCGGGAACGGCCTCCGCCCCTCCCTGGAGCAACGCCAGTCGACGTTCCTCACCCTGGCCGAGCTCTTCGTCACGACGTTCCCCCAGTTGGAGGACGTCCGATTCACCCATTCGTGGTCGGGGGCCATCGACACCTGCTCACGATTCTGCGCCTTCTTCGATCGGGCCCATGACGGTCGTGTGGTGTCGGCGGCCGGCTACACAGGCCTTGGTGTCGGGGCCTCCAGGTTCGGGGCCCGCGTGATGGTGGACCTGCTCTCCGGCCAGGAGACCGAACTGACCCGACTCCAGTTCGTCAAGAAGAAACCACTGCCGTTCCCCCCCGAACCCTTCCGCTATGCCGGCATCGAACTGACCCGATGGTCGATGGCCCGTGCCGACGCACGGGGAGGGGCACGCAATCTCTGGCTCCGCACCCTGGACCGTCTGGGCATGGGCTTCGACTCCTGACGGCTCCGCGGTCGCCCCGGAAGCACGGCGGCCACCGGGGGCAGAGGCCGGCCGGCGCCGTCGGACTCAGCGCAGCGAGGCTTGGTACTCCCGCTCCACCGCCTCGATGCAACCGGCCCGGAGCCCCCCGATCTCGTTGTCGGTGAGCGTCCGGTCCAGGGCGCAGAACCGGAGGCGGAAGGCCAGGCTCCTCGACCCCTCCGGGAGCGATGCTCCCCGGTAGACGTCGAACAGGTCCACAGACTCGAGCAGGTCCCCCCCGGTCCGACGCAGCGTCCCCTGAACCGATGCGGCGGCGACGGCATCGGAGACCACAAAGGCCAGGTCGATATCGGACGATGGAAACCGGCTGAGTGGTCGGGACTGCTCGGGGCGCCGCACCACCGATTGCCGGTCGAGCAGCACGTCGAGGTCGAGGTCGAGCCAGCCCAGACGTCGCGGTCGGCCGTCCGGGCCGACCAGGTCGAAGCGCCCGACCACGGTGGGATCCAGTTCGCCGACCACACCGATGACCGTGCCGACGGCCTCAGCGCCCGCCTGACCGTCGCCGCTCAGGATGACCGACGAGCGGTACGGATGGATCGGAGCGGACACCGGTGACGCCGGGGCGGGGACCCCCAATGACCAGGACGCCAGTCCGAGGGCTTCGGAGAGGGTGCGCCAGGCGGACACGGCGGTGAACGAGTCGTCTCCGTCGGCGGCGAACACGGCGCTCATCCGCTCCGAGGACTCCCCCAAGGTCACGCCGCCGCGTCGGAACACCGAACCCACCTCGAAGAACCGGATGCCGCTCTGGCGCCTCTCGCTGTTACGCAGTACGGCCCGCACGAGTCCGGAGACCATCGACGTGCGCAGGTAACGCTCCGAGTCCACCAGCGGGTTGGTGACCTCCACGTACGGCCCCTCGGCCCCGGAGGCCACCTGGTCGGACTCCGAGACGAAGGTCGTGGTCCAGGCCTCACTGCATCCCAGCCCGCAGAGGACCTCCTTCAGCAGCCGGCGGTCACGCTGACGGTCGGTCAGTCGGCCGGGCTGCGGCCACGACGGGGTCCGTCGGGCGATCCGGACGTAGCCGTAGGTTCGGGCCACCTCCTCAGCGATATCCGCCTCGCCCATGGGACCGGGCCGGATGTCGGGTCGGAACGTGGGGACGGTGAGCTGCACGGTGTCGTCACCCACCGCCGGCGGGGCCGAGGCGGCGATGCCCAACGGGGCCAGCAGCGCAACGATCTCGGGAGCGGCGAACGTGGTTCCGAGCAGGGTGTTGACCTTGGAGGGCCGGACCGTGAGCACCACCGGCTGGGGCAGGTCTCCCACGATGTCAATGGTGCCTTCGGCCACGCGCATGCCGGGGCCGGCGGTGAGGGAGAGCAGCTCACAGAACCGGGCGGCGGCCCGATCGATCCCCGCCGGGTCACACCCCCGTTCGAACCGGGCCGACGCCTCGGTTCGGAGGGCGAGCCGCTTCGAGGTCCTGGCGATGGCCATGGGGACGAAGTACGCCGCCTCGAGCAGGACGCGGGTGGTGGCGTCGTCGATCTCCGAGGAGGCCCCGCCCATCACCCCGCCGATGGCCACCGGGGTCCCCTCATAGTCGCAGATGAGGCAGTCCTGGCCGGTGTCGCCGAGACCGGGGCCGGGTCGACCCAGCGTGCGCTGGACCCCGTCGAGGGTGGTCACGGTCTCTCCGGGATGGGCCCGTCGGACCAGCAGGCCCTGACCGGGTAGGCGGTCGAGGTCGTAGGGATGGGTGGGCTGGCCCAGCTCCAGCATGACGTAGTTGGAGGCGTCCACCACGTTGTTGATGGGGCGCATCCCGGCCATGGCCAGGCGTCGGACCATCCACTCCGGTGACGGTCCCACGGCGACGCCGGAGATCACCCGGGCCGTGAAGCGGGGACAGAGCTCGAGATCATCCACCTGCACACGGGCCAGTTCACCGACGGCCGCGGAAGGTTCGGCTCCACCGGTACCCCCGATGTCCGGAGGTTCCGGGACGGCGAAGGGCAGTCCCAACCGGGCGGCCAGGTCGCGGGCCACGCCCACCATGCTCCAGGCGTCGGGGCGGTTGGCCTCCACGGCGATGTCGAACACCACGTCGGGCTCGATACCCAGTGCGGCCACCAGCCGGACTCCGGGTGCGGCGCCCGGGACGTCGTTCAGTCGGAGAATTCCCTCGTGATCATCGGAGATCCGCAGCTCCCGGCCGGAGCAGAGCATGCCGTTGGAGACCACGCCCTTCATCTTGCGCCTCCCGATGGCGAATCCCCCGGGGAGCACGCTCCCGACCGGAGCCAGCGGGACCAGATCGCCCACGGCGAAGTTCCACGCCCCGCATACCACCTCAGTGGGACCCGTGCCGTCGTCGACCACCACCCGCCGGATCTTGTCGGCCCCTTCGATGGGGGCGATCTCGGTGACGCGGACCACCACCACCTCGTCCAGGCCCTCACCGATCAGCTCGGTACCCTCGACCACCAGGCCCAGGTCGTCCAAGGTGGCGGCCAGGTCGGCCGGGTCCCCCTCGAAGGGGGCGAAGTCGCAAAGCCACGAAAGCGGTACGCGCACGACGGTCCTCTCAGGCTGTCCGCATCAGGCCGGCATCAGAACTGACGCAGGAAGCGGACGTCATTGTCGATCAGGAGTCGCATATCGGCGATTTGATGGCGCATCTGGGCACACCGGTCGATGCCGAAGCCGAAGGCGAAGCCGGACCAGATGTCGGGGTCGATGCCGACGGCGGCGAAGACGGCGGGGTCGACCATGCCGCACCCACCGAGCTCGATCCACCCGGTCTGGGAGCAGGTCTGGCATCCGGAACCCAGGCAGATGGTGCAGGTCACCTCGAACTCCGCCGACGGCTCGGTGAAGGGGAAGTAGGCCGGACGCAGCCGCGAGTGGATGTCGGGGCCGAAATAGGCCGTCGTGAACACCTCGATGGTGCCCGCCAGGTCGGCGAAGCTGATCCCCCGGTCCACCACCAAGCCCTCGATCTGGTGGAACACCGGGAGGTGGCGGGCGTCGGGTGTGTCGCGCCGGTAACAGCGTCCGGGCATCACGGCATGGATGGGCAGGAGGTCGCCGGCCACGGCCCGCTCCATCAGATGGATCTGGACGGGCGAGGTGTGGGTCCGCAGCAGGGTCGACTCCGGGGCACCGAGGTCGAGGTAGAAGGTGTCCCACATGCCCCGGGCCGGATGGGCCGGCGGGAGGTTGAGGGCACCGAAGTTGTACCAGTCGGTCTCGATCTCGGGACCCTCTTCGACCTCGAATCCCATGCCTACGAAGACGTCCTCCAGGGAGGCCTGGGTCTGGGAGACCAGGTTGAGATGGCCCCGGGCCGCCGGGAAAGGCACCGATCCGGGTATGAACTCGGTCAGATCGATCCGGCTCTCGGCCATCTCGCGGGCCAGCTCGACGTCGGCGATCTCGGAGCGTCGGGACTCCACGAGCTGTTCGATGGAGGCACGGGCCTCGTGCAGCCGCCGGCCCAGATCCTTGCGCTCCTCGGGTCCGAGCCCACCCAGGTGGCGGCTGATCCGGGCCAGATCCGACTTCTTGCCGGTGAGGGTGGCCGCCACCCCGCGGATCTCCTCGGAGGTGGCGGCGCCGGCCACCGCCCGCCTGGCCTCATCGACGATGGCCTCGATGTCCACGCCGGCAGGACCGTCGGCGGGATCAGTCATGGCCGGTCCCCGCTCCGGTCGGGCTCTCGGGGACGTTGCGCGCCGCGTTCATGCCCGAGATCGTAGAGCGCAGGCCGGGGACGTCCGTGCTTGGTGGATCGGCGTCGGCGGAGAGATGGCCCGAGGTGCGGACGGTCGGGCCCCCCGTGCGTCGCTGACGGAGGGTCTCGAAGCACAGGACCGAAGCCGACACGGCCACATTGAGGGACTCGGCCCGGCCCACCATGGGAATCGACACCCGGGCGTCGAGCCCACCCATCAGCGACTCGTCCAGGCCAGAGGCCTCGTTCCCGAACACCAGGGCAACCCGCCGGCGCCAGTCGAACTCGGCATAGTCGGCCCCGTCCCGGACGGCAGTGCCCACCGTCGTGAGCTCCCATCGCTGCAACGCGGCGATCACCGTGCCGGCATCGCCCCCGACCACCACGGGCAGATGGAATATCGATCCGGCCGACGACCGCACGGTCTTGGGGTTGGTGGGATCGACCGACCCGTCGCAGTGGATCACCACGCCGATCCCGGCGGCGTCGGCGATGCGGATCATGGTGCCGGCGTTGCCGGGGTCACGCACGTCGACCAGGACCATCACCGCGGACTGGTCCCTGGCCACCTCGAGGGGGGCCGGGGAGAATCCCACCACGGCCAGCACCGGCTGGGGATGGACGGTGTCGGACACCCGCTCGATGACCCCGGGTGCGAGGTCGAAGACCCGGACACCGCCAGCGAAGGCCCGATCCACCACGGCGGCGACCGCATGGTTGGCCCGTCCCTCCGGTGCGACATAGACCGACTCAACCGCCGCTCCCGCGTCCAGGGCCACCGACAGCAGTTCGGGTCCCTCGACGACCAGCGCCGCCTCCGCACTCCGCAGGCTCCGTTTGCGGAGGAGCTGGCGGAGCCGTCGGACGCGCTGGTGGGTGTAGGCCAGTCCGATCTGACTCAGGAACCGGCCTCGGCACCAGCCGGCGCCGTGGCCAGCGCCTCGTTGGCCACCTGCACCAGCGTGGCGAAGGCTTCGGGCTCGGTCACGGCGAGATCGGCGAGCACCTTGCGGTCGACGTCCACGTCGGCACGGTGGAGGCCGGCGATGAATCGGCTGTAGCTGGTCCCGTTGAGTCGGGCGGCGGCGTTGATCCGTTGGATCCACAGCTGCCGGAAGTCGCCCTTCCGGGCACGACGGTCGCGGTAGGCGTACTGCATCGAGTGCATTACCTGCTCGTTGGCAGCGCGGAACGAACGGCTCTTGTTGCCGTAGTAGCCCTGCGCCTGCTCGAGGATGGCGCGATGGTGCTTCTTGGCGTGTACTGCGCGCTTGACTCGGGCCATGGGTAACTCCTTTGTCGGTGGGCCTGATCGAACTAGGTGGTGGTCGGCGTGTCGGGAACGTGGTGCATTGCCATCTCGATGTTGTGGGGCGTCCCGGGTATCCCGCCCGCACCGCCGGAATCGCTCCCGGCCGGATGTATGCCGCACGGCGGCGGTGTACCCCGGGGCCGGGTGGGGACGGCCGCTGCGAGGGGGCAGCGGCCGCCGGGACTACATCCCGAGCATCCGCTTGACCTGGCGGGCATCGCCCGGGGCCAGGTCGGTCTCACGACCGAGGCGGCGCTTCCTCACGCTCGACTTGTTCTCGAGGAGATGGGAACGGAAGGCCTTCCGGCGACGGAGACGCCCGCTTCCGGTCACCTTGATCCGCTTGCGTGCCCCACTGTCGGTCTTCATCTTCGGCATGGCGTCAACCCTCTCCTTCACTCGACTTTTGGGCCGGGGTTGCCTCCCCTGCCTCCTGTGCTGGTGCCGCGGCCACCGGGGTGCTCGGGGCTGGTGCCACCGCAGTCGTCTCCGGTGCTGCTGTCGTCTCCGTTGCTGCTGGTGCCGCCACGGCCGGGGCCTGGGCCCCACCCGCTCCCGCCCTGGCCTCGGAACCGTTCCCGTTATGACCCGGCTCCCTCGACGCCGCCGACTGCTTGGCCCGCTTGTCGGGGGCCAGCACCATGACCATGTTGCGGCCGTCCAGGCGGGGAACCGACTCCGACTTGCCCATCCCGTCCATCTGGTCGGCGATCCGATCCAGGATCTTCTTGCCCAGTTCGGGGTGGAAGACCTCACGGCCCCGGAACATGATGGTGATCTTGACCTTATGGCCCTCCTCGAGGAATTTGGCCACCTGCCGGGTCTTGGTGTCGAAGTCGCCGTCGCCGATCTTGGGCCGGTACTTCATCTCCTTGATCCCTACGTGGACCGCCTTGCGTCTCGATTCCTTGGCCCGTTGGGCGGCATCGAACTTGAATTTCCCGTAGTCCATGATGCGACAGACGGGCGGATTGGCCCCGGGCGCCACCTCGACCAGGTCGAGGTCGAGGTCTCGGGCGATGGCCAAGGCTTCAGGCAACAGCTTGATCCCAAGCTGTTCCCCGTCGGGATCGACCAGTCGGACCTCTCGGGCCCGGATGCGGTCGTTGATGCGAGGTTCATTGGTGGTGACGGTGGCTGCTATTCGACTTCACTCCCTGTCTTCGGGTCACGGACTTCCCGTGGCCGATGAAAAAGGAGCGGAGCCACCACCGACCGAAGCGACCACAGCCGCCAACCGGTCCCATGGACCCGGCGCACACCGAACTGCCTGCATCGAGAGGACTGCATCGTGGCCGGGTGGGGGTTTCAACGTCGAGACCCCGCTTCCTCGTCTATCAGTGCTTTAGGCTACCAGTCGTGAGCTCTCTATGGACACCTGACGGCGAACGACCGGTCGGCCGACCCTCCGGGGCCGGTGGAATCGGCACACCGGACGGGTCCGGCCCCCCCGCCGCGGGGGGTGGAGAGGGCGGTGGTGCGCCCGGTGACCTGAGCGAGGAGGAACTGGCCGAACAGGTGGAGGCCATGCGGGCCGAGCTGGCCAATTCGCCGGTCGAGGTGGTCGTGGCCAACCACTGCTACGGACTGTTCGAGCTGGCTGCGGTGTACCTGTCCCAGCAGCCTCCCCTGCTGGCCCAGGCCCGGGTGGCCATCGACGCCCTGGGCAGCCTGGTCACCGGTCTCGAAGGTCGGCTGGGCGAGGCCGAGGAACCCCTGAAGGACGGGCTCAGCCAGCTGCGTCTGGCCTACGTGCAGATCGACGGGGCCCAGCGGGCCGGGGCCGAGGTGGCCTCCGGCGCCGGCGCCAACGGGGGGTCCAGCGACGGCGAACCACCCGGGGCGCCGTCAGGGGGAGCCCCCGATCCGTCCGCCGCGGCCCCAACTGACGGCGACGGGTGAGCGGGGGCACCGGAGAACCGCCCCTGCCCGGGCCGTGGTCGGTCCCCGAGCTCCCCGGCGACCGCCCGGGCGGCCCGACGTCCCCGGCCTCAGGTCCTCCTGATCCGACCGGGCCGGGACCGATCGACGCCTCTCGGGTCCGCAGCTTCATCGGGCTGTCGATCGGGCTGGTCGGTCCCCGGGCCAACCTGGCCGTCTCGGGGGTGCTGATCACCCTCTACGTCCAGCAACGGGCGTCGGGGGCACTGGCCGTGACGTTCGCCCTCACTGCCGACCGCCTGGTGAGCTGGCTCACCTACCCGGTGGCCGGGCGGCTCAGCGACCGGACCCAGAGCCGGGTGGGACGCCGCACCCCGTACATGGCCGGCAGCCTCATCGTCATGGGCATCTCCACCTGGATGTTCACCGTGGTCCACGGATACTGGCTGTTGGTGCTCATGATCCTCATCGCCGGTCAGGCGTCGGCCATCTTCACCCTGACCAACGTGGCCGTGGTGCCCGAGGTGTTCGGACGGAGCCGATGGATCAAGGCCCTGTTGCTCACCACGGTGCTGGGCACCCTGGCCAGCCTCACCATCAAGGGCACCGTCATCGCCTCGTGGAAGCAGAGCGACCCGGCCACCTGGAACCTCCCCTTCCAGGTGGCCGCCGTGATCATGGTGGTGGTCGGGGTACTGGTCCTGGTGCTGGTCCGGGAGGCCCCGACGGCCACCTACGGCGCCGAGGTCGACCGCAAGCAGCGGGCCCGACCGACCCGGGACGAGCTGAGGGACATCCTCTCGGGACCCAATGCCAAGGTGTTGGTGGCCGGATCGCTCCTGTTCTGGTCGGGTGTCGGCTCGACGGCCTACGTGGCCATCCTCTTCTTCCAGCGGGTCCTGCACGCCGGGGCCAGCGCCCAGACCATCGCCGGACTGGCCACCGGTCTCCCGGTGTTCCTCATCGGGATCGCCCTGGGTGTCCCCCTCAGCCGGAAGCTGTCCCCCATGCAGTTGGCCGTCGGGGCGCCGCTCATCGGGGCCGTTCTGGCCGGCGTGCAGTACTTCGACACCCACCTCTGGCAGGCCGTGGTCCTCAGCTACATCGGGGCGCCGTTCATCGGCGCGTACATCATCGTGATGGCCCCCCTCCTCCTCCAGCTCCTCCCGCGGGCCGGCGGCCTGGGTGAACGGCTGGGGGTCCTGCTCGCCCCGTTCAACCTCTGCAGCGTGATCCTGGCCTACATCGCCGCCGTGGTGATCGACGCCACCGGCAACTATCGGCTGATCTGGCTGTTCCCCGCAGCCACGGGGCTGGCCCATGCCATCGTCAACTGCTGGCTCAAGTATCCGCCGCGCCGGGCCTCCACCCCCGACATGGTCGGTCGGCTCTGGGAATGGAGCGTGGTGCAGGCCGAGTCCATGGCCGAGACCGGGATCCTGACCGGGCTGCTCGCCGCACCCCTGCTGGGCGTGGTCACCAAGGAGGACGCCGACAGCGCGGTGGTCATCGATATGGCCCGCAACATCCTCGGCAATCCCTACGGGGAGGACGTTCCCGACCCCGGGGCCGATTCGGCGCCCGGGCCGGCCCCTGACGGTGCTGGCGACCAGGGATCCGATGGCCTCGCCGTGGAGGGCGAGGCCTCGGGTCAGTCGCCGTCCGGGGGCGGCGTGCGCGGCGTGACCGGCGTGCGCCAGGTGGGCGGGGGTCCCGAGGATGGTCTGGCCATGGGGGTCCAGAAGTTGGGGTGGGGAGATCCGACCGGGGTGGCGGCCGGCGACGGGGCGGGCTCGGGTGCCGCCGGCGAAGGCGGCGGCACAGGGTCGGCCGGAGCCGCGGGCCCGGGCCCACCGTCTGACGATGACGGGGTGCCCATGGGGGGCGTGACATCCCCCCGCTCGCCAGCGCCGGACTCGTCGGAACCGGCCAACGGCTCGGGTGACTCCACCGTCGAGGACCACCCCGATGGCTCCGGCGAGCCGGCCTGATCGGACGTCGCCGGGTCCGCGGCCTCCGACTCGGTTGCCGGAGTGACGACCAGTGGCGTTCCCGGGAGCTGAGGTCCACCGGATCCGACGGCCATCCCGGCCGGTGCAGCGTGCGTGGGCGCTGGGTCACCTGAACCACCGAGCGGCCACTGGCTGGCGGCCAGCGTGTCGTCGGGAACCGCGCTCCCCCACCCGACCGTCGGCACGGACTCGGAGCCCGCCGGTTCACTCGTGACTCCGGTCACCGGTGACTCCCAGGGCGGTACCGACGTCACTGTCGATGCGGACGCCACCGGCGCCCCGGGTGGAGCGCCGTCGTCCCTGACCGATGGCTGACGGTCCGGACCACCGGGCGGGGCGACCCCCGGCTCCCGCTCGATGGCGGAGGACGCAGCGGCGGCGGCGGCCGGAACGGCGAGCTGGGCATGGCGCTCCAGCTCGCGACGCAGGGCCTCCCGGCCGGGCAGTTCGATGGGAGCGTCCAGGCCGGACTCCTCGTCGGGCGGCGAACCCCCGTCCGCCTCACCCTCGTCCAGCACCACCGCACCCGGCCCGACCGCACCCGGCACGACCGCACTCCACCCGTCCTGACCCCGCCCGTCCTCGGCCGACCGGGCCTCCACCACCGGTCTGTCGTCTGCCGGCCCGGGCCCCGACCGGTCGTCGGCCGGTTCCGGGTCCGCCGGTGTGTCGTGCACCAAGGTCGCCCCGGGTTGCGCCACTCCGGGCAGGGGACGGACCGAATGGGCCTCGAGCCGGCCGAGACGCCCGGCGGAGACCTCGAAGGCCACCACCGTCCCCACATCGATGTGCCGGGAACCGTCGGTGATGGCCGTGCAGTGGAAGTCGATCCGGTGCCCGGGGCCGAACTCGATGACACCAAGGCCACGGGGATCGTCGAACTCGGCCACGTCGCCCACCAGTGGGTTCCGGCCCGCCGGCACCCGGTCCGACGGCCCACTCCAGATGGTCGACGTACTGGCCATGGCTCAGTGGACGATCTTGGACAGGGCCAGCTCGATGATGTCGGTGGCCCCCCGGTCCTTGAGGGCGGGGATCAGCACGTTGATCTCCGACTTGGGCACCACCGTCTCGACGGCGAATCCGCCCCCGCCGAAGAGCTCCGAGACGGTGGGCGAGCGCAGCGACGGCAGCAGGTCGATGACCCCGGGCAGTTCCTCGGCGGGGACATTGAGCTTCACCAGTACCTTGCCCCGGGCTTCGAGGGCCCCCTGCAGCAGGATCAGCAGCTGCTCCATGGCATGACGCTTGTCCGAGTCGGCGGCCGCCACGGGGTTGGCGATCAGCTCGGTGTGGGAGACGAGCAGGGTCTCCACGATCGTGAGCCCGGCGGCCCTCAGGGCCCGACCGGTCTCGGTGATCTCCACCACGCAGTCGGCGATATCGGGCACCTTGGCCTCGGTGGCCCCATAGGACAGACTCACCTCGGCCTTCACCCCGTGGCTCTCGAGGTAGCGGGCGGTCAGTTCGGGGTACTCGGTGGCCACCCGCACCGATCCGCCGGGCCCGGTGCCGGCGCGGGCCAGGTCGGCCACCGAGGTCACCGGGGAGTCGGAGGGGACGGCCAGGACCACCCGGACGGGGTTGGCGGTGGCCTTCGAGTAGTGGAGAACACCGAGCGAGGTCACCGCACTCCCCCGCTCCTCCACCCAGTCGCGACCGGTGATGCCCACGTCGAAGAGGCCGTCGGCCACATACAGCGGGATCTCCTGAGGACGGAGGATGCGCACCTGGTCCACCCTCGGATCGTCGATGGTGGCGCGGTAGTCCACGGCCGAGGAGCGGGTGACGCCGAGGTCGGCGGCGGCGAACAGCTCGAGCGTGGCCTTCTCCAGCGAGCCCTTGGGGAGCACCAGCCGCAGCATCAGCGCCTCCCCACCGAGAACCCGACCCGGGACCCGGACGACAGCGAGGCCACGGATGAGAGGGCGGCCACGGTGGCCAACGCCGTCTCCGCCGCCTCCCGCCCCTTGTTGGCCTCGTCGTCGGCCGATCGGACCAGGGCCTGGTCGACGGTGTCGGTGGTGAGGACCCCGAACACCACGGGGATGCCGGTGTCGAGCTGGATGCGCTGCAGGCCGGATGCGCACTCACCGGCCACGAAGTCGTAGTGACCCGTGTCCCCCCGGATCACCGCCCCTAGGCAGATCACCGCGTCCACCGACTCGGACAGAGCCAACTTCTGGGCCACGACCGGCAGCTCGAACGCTCCGGGAGCCCACACCACGACGGCCCGGGCCAGGTCGCAGCCCGCCTCGTCCAGGGCGTCGAGGGCACCGGTCAGCAGACGGTCGGTGATGCCCCCGTTGAACTCGGCGCAGGCCAGACCGACCCGCACGTCAGCCCGGGCCCCCTGGCCCGCCGGCGCTGATCCGTCTATGGCCGTGCCCACCCGGGCCGAGGCCCGCCCCTTGGCGTCGTCGGGCAGCCGCGTGAGATCAGAGGACGTCATCGAGGCCTTCGAGCAGGTGGCCCATCCGCTCCCGCTTGGTCCGCAGGTACTCAATGTTCTCCGGCGTGGGGGTGGACTGGATGTTCACCCGCTCCACGATGTCGAGGCCGAAGCCCTCCAATCCGCCGTACTTGGTCGGATTGTTGGTCATCAGGCGCATGGTCGTGACACCCAGGTCGACGAGGATCTGCGCTCCGATCCCGTACTCCCGCGAGTCGGCCGGCAGGCCCAGTTCGAGGTTGGCGTCGACCGTGTCGAACCCCTCCTCTTGCAGGTTGTAGGCCCGGAGTTTGTGGGCCAGGCCGATGCCCCGTCCCTCGTGACCCCGCAGGTAGACGATGACCCCGCTGCCGTGGTCGTTGATGGCCGACATGGCCCCGTGCAGTTGGGGACCGCAGTCGCAGCGCACCGAGCCGAACACATCGCCGGTCAGGCACTCGCTGTGCACCCGTACCAGGGTGTTCTCCCGACCGGCCACCTCGCCCTTGACCAGGGCGACATGATGCTCACCGTCCAGAACCGACTCATAGGCGTAGACGGTGAACTCCCCGAAGTCGGTGGGCACCCGGGCATCGGCGATGCGGCGCACCAGCTTGTCCTTGTGGCGGCGGTACCGGATGAGGTCGGCGATGGAGATGAGGTGGAGGCCGTGTTTGGCGGCGAACTCGGTGAGCTCGGGCAGCCGGGCCATGCCCGTCTTGTCATCGGTCACCACCTCGCACAGGACGCCGGCCGGCGACATGCCTGCCGCCCGGGCCAGGTCCACGGCGGCCTCGGTGTGGCCGGCCCTCTTGAGCACGCCTCCGGGGCGGTAGCGCAGGGGGAACACGTGGCCGGGCCGGTTGAGGTCGGCGGGACGGATATGGGGGTCGGCCAGGGCCTTGATGGTGGCGGCCCGGTCCTCGGCCGAGATTCCCGTGGTGGTCCCGTGTCGGTAGTCCACGCTGACCGTGAACGCCGTCCGCTGGGCCTCCGTATTGGAGGTGACCATCAGCGGGAGGTCGAGGTGCTCGACCCGCTCGGGGGTGAGGGGCACACAGATCAAGCCGGATGTGTGGTCGAGGAAGAAGGCGATCTTCTCGGGGGTGACGGCGTCGGCCGCCATGATCAGATCGCCCTCGTTCTCGCGGTCCTCGTCGTCGACCACCACCACGATCTCGCCGCGGCCCACCGCAGCGATGGCATCCTCAACTGCTGAAAAGGGCATCGACCCTTGGTCTCCCTCTGTTCGGCGCGTCCGTACCCGGTGCAGGCATCCGGCGCTCTCGTCGTGTCCGATGGTGGCGGTGCCGGCACGGAGCCGTGACACCAACCCTCTTCTAGTGTCGGCCTGCATCGGGCAGGCCTTAGGCAATTTCTCGACTCGGTTGGCAGGTCCTCAGGCTTCGTCGGCCCGCAATTCGACCCGAAGATCACCCCCCAGGCTAGTCACCGAGTGCAGCGAGCCCCGCCATAGACGGTCCATCGACGGAGCCCCGGGCCCGTCGAAGAGGGGTCGGGCGTCGGCACCGCCGAAGAACGCCGGGGCCAGGTAGAGGACATACCGGTCCACCAGGCCGGACGCGTGGAAGGCGTGGGCCACCGTGGCCCCTCCCTCCACGAGCACGGTGAGGACATCCCTCCGGCCCAGGTCGTCGAGGATCCCCCCGAGGTCGCCGGCGAGCTCGAGGGCCGGCTCCACGGCGGCGCCGGGGGGAACGGCACCCAGGACCACGCGGAGGGGCTGCTCGTCGGGTCCGCGGAACCACGGGTCCCCGGGGGGCAGCCGCACGGTCAGTGCCGGGTCGTCGGACCGCACGGTCCCCGCCCCCACCAGGACGGCGTCGGCCCTGGCCCTCAGCCGGTGGGCGTCCGACCGGGCCTCGTCCCCGGTAATCCACTGGCTGGTCCCGTCGGGTGCCGCCGTGCCCCCGTCCAGGGTGGCCGCCAGCTTGAGCACCACCCACGGCCGGCCCGACCGCCGATGCTTCACGTACGCGGCCAGCTGGTCGGAGACGGCCTCCTCCCCCACCCCCACTTCGACCTCGATGCCCGCCGAGCGCAGGGCGGCGAACCCCGACCCGTCGACTCGGGGGTCGGGATCGGGGATGCCCACCACCACCCGTCGGATGCCCGAGGCCAGGATGGCCTCGGTGCAGGGAGGAGTCCGGCCGTGGTGCGCGCAGGGCTCCAGGGTGACGTAGAGCGTGCCCGACCGGGCCCGCTCCCCGGCGGCCCGCAAGGCCACTACCTCGGCGTGGGGCCCACCGGGAGGTGCCGTGGCCCCGACGAAGTACGAGGGCCCATCCGACTCGGGGGCGCCGTCCGGTACCACCACGGCGCCTACCCAGGGGTTGGGGGAGGTCCGGCCCCGGACCGACTCGGCCTGCTCCACGGCGCGCGCCATCCACCGGGTGTCGGGCGCCCCCCGGTCGGGTGGGTCGGCCGTCGGGCTCAGGACGGCCCGCCCGCCACGGTGCTGAGGGCGGCGCGCAGGATGTCCTCGGCCGCGGCCAGCGGATGGGCCCGGCCGAACACCGCCGAGCCGGCCACGAACACGTTGGCTCCCGAGCGGGCCGCCTCCTTCACGGTGTCTGCATCGATGCCGCCGTCCACCTCCACATCGAGGGAGAGCCCGGCGCGGATGGCCGCGGCACGGACCTGGCGGACCTTGGGCATGACATCGGCGATGAAGGACTGTCCGCCGAAGCCGGGGAAGACGGTCATGCACAGGATCAGGTCGACCTGGTCGAGGAAGGGTTCGAGGTCCTCGAACGGGGTATCGGGGTTGGCGGCCAGCCCCACCCGGAGACCGAGCTCCCGCATCTGGGCGATGTGCTCGGCGGTGTGGCCCACCTCCACGTGGACGGTGCACCCGTCCGAACCGGCGTCCCGGAACGCCTCCAGGAACCGGCCGGGGTCGGTGATCATCAGGTGGGTGTCGAAGAACAGGTCGGTATGGTCGCGCAGCGACGCCACCACCGGGGGGCCGACGGTCAGATTGGGGACGAAGTGTCCGTCCATGACGTCGACATGGAGCCACGAGGTGCCGGGCGACACCACCTGGACGGCGTGGGACAGGCTGCCGAAGTCGGCCGAGAGGATCGACGGGGCGACGCGCATCTCTGGTGGTGGGGGGGCGGTGGCCATCGTCGGTGAGCCTACCGGGGCGGTACTCGGGCTCACGGTCCCAGCCGCTCGTGGGGCCCGGGGCGCGCCCCGCGAATCCACTCCTCGGCATCCATGGGCCGCTTCCCCTCGGGGTGCACCGTGACCAGGCGCAACCGCGACCCGCCGCCGGCCCGGACCTCGGTCCCCTCCAGGGTTCCCGGCTCCCCGACCGACGCTGCGTCGATCAGTTCCGGAGCGACCCCGGCCGCCGCCAGGACCCCGAGGCGGTGCCCGCGGAAGGTGGTCCAGGCCCGGCCCACCCGGATCACCCGACGCACCTGGGATGCCGGCTGGCCCCACCGGAGCTCCCGCTCGCCGGGGAGGATCTTCTCGGCATACGACGGGGAGCCGACCTGGTCACGGGGCTGGGGGAGGCCGGCCCGACCGTCGGCCAGGTGCTCGTCGAGGAGGCCGCACCCGAGGTCCACCAGGCGGGACCGGAGCTCCTCGGCCGTCTCGTCCTCCCGGATCGTCGTGGCCGCCTGGGCGTAGATCCCCCCGGTGTCGAGTCCGGCCTCCACCGCCATCAGGCACACCCCCGTCTCGGCGTCGTCCTCCAGGATGGCCCGCTCGACCGGGGCCGCCCCCCGCCACCGAGGGAGGAGGGAGAAGTGGAGGTTGACCATGGGGAGGCGTTCGAGCACGCTCACCGGGATGATCCGGCCGTAGGCCACCACCACCCCGAGCTCGGCCCCCACCTCGACGGAGGGGTCGAGGGAGTCGGTGACCCGGAGGCCCAGTGCGGTGGCGGCCGCCTTCACCGGGCTCGGCACGAGACTGCCCCGCGCCCGCGGCGCTTGTCGGCCCGGCTCACCACCAGGGCCACGTCGTGCCCCGCCCGCACCAAGGTGCGCAACGGCTCCACCGCCGCCTCGGGGGTCCCCAGAAACACCAGGCGGGCCATGCCGTGACGCTACCGGTCCGGCACGGTCCGGGGAGAGACCGGGTCAGATCTCCCGGTCGCTCCCGGCCGAGACCAGCTTGGCCTCCATGGCTGAGGTGTCGAGGCCGAGAGCCCGGTCGCGCAGGACCCGCAGGGCCTGCTTGCGCATGTCGTCCTCGAGGCGCTCGACCATGAGCACACCGTCGAGATGGTCCACCTCGTGCTGGAACACCCGGCCGAGGAACTCGTCGGCCTCGATGGACAGCTCGTTGCCGTCGATGTCGCGTCCCCGGAGGTGGACGCGGTCGGGCCGCACGAGACCCAGTCGCAGACCCGGGATGGAGAGGCAGCCCTCATCGTGGTACCACTCACCGTCCGTCTCCACGATGACCGGGTTGACGACGGCCTCGGGTCCTTCGCCGACGTCATAGACGAAGAGCCGCTTCTGCACCCCCACCTGCGGGGCGGCCAGTCCGGCCCCTTCCGAGGCGTACATGGTCTCGACCATGTCCTCCACCAGGCGGGCCAGCGAGCCGTCCAACTGGTCGACGTCCCGGGCCACCTGCTTCAGAACCGGATCGCCATAGACCCGGATGGAGTATGCGGACATGAGCCCATTGTACGGTGCACGCCCACCCACGCGCCCATGGGGCGGGGCGGTGGCCGACTCAGGCGTCGGCCGGGTCCACCTCCACCCGCAGGCGGCCGGGCGGCCGCGGCACCGAAGCCAGACCGTCACACAGGACGGCGTGGTTCGGGGCTCGGAGCAGCCAGCGGTCCCCGTCGGCCGACACGGTGAGGCCCTCGACGGTGGCCAGGCCTTCGGCATAGGCCGGACCACCCTGGCCGCGGAGGACGGCCAACGCCCCGAAGGGCGGCAGACCGAGCGTTCGGCGGATCCCCCGCTCCGGCCCCGCGGCCAGGTCGGGGTCGGCTCGCACCGCGGCCCGGAGCACCTCGTGGTCGGGGATCCGGGTCTGGACCAGCAGCCGGCCGCCCCCATCCCGGGGTCCCACCAACCGGGCCGCCCGGGCCAGGAGGGACAGCGTCTCCTCGCCGGCCCCGAACCGGGCGGCCAGCAGGTGCTGGTCGATGTCGAGGAAGGCCACGGCATCACACCGGGACACTCGGTGGAGCGCGGCCTCGGTCCCCACCACCAGCCGGGCGTCGGCCAGGGCGGCGGGGTCAGAGCGGTCCGACGACCCGGTGACCTCGTGGGCCCCGACCCCGGTGAGGGCGGTGAGCTCCTCGGTGGCCCGGGTCACCCCGATGCGGAGGGCCTTGAACCGGGTGCTGTCACACTCGGCGCACACCGTCGGACGGTGGTCCCCGCACCGCCGGCACCTGAGTCCGTCTCCGGTCTCGTCCTGGGCCACGGCCCCGCCGCAGCGGGTGCAGCGGGCCAGGGCGCGACACTGGGCGCAGGCCAGCAGCCGGGCCCGGCCGGTGCGGTTGAGGATGCACACGACGCGGCCGTCGGGACGGTCGAGGACGGAGTGCAGGAGCCGGGCCAGGCGATCGGAGAACAGGCCGGTGCGCGGGTCGTCGGGCGTGCGGTCGACCACCTCCACCACCGGCCAACCCCGACGTTCGACGGATCGGGTCGTCGTGGTGAGCCGGCGCCCCTCGGTCAGCACCACCGGAGGGCAGGGGCTGATCAGGGCCACCGAAGCCCCGTCCCGTCGTCCCCGCTCCACCACGACGTCCACGGCCGACCAGGTCGGCGAGCGCTCCTCCCGATACGCCTCGTCGTGGGCGTCCAACACTACGGCGGCCCGCAGTCTCGGGATCGGGGCCCACGCCGCGGCCCGGGTCCCGACCACGACCGTGGCCCCCGAGGCCGCCCGCGCCCAGCCCTCGGGCATGAGAGCCACCTCCAGGCCTGATCGCCGCAGTCGTGCCGCCAGCTGCGCGGCCCGTCCCACCGACGGCACCAGCACCAGCACACCCTGCGGCCCGGTCCGGTGGAGGAGCTCCAGCACCACCAAGGTGGCGTCCAGCGACGGGGCCAGGCGGACCACCGAGGTGTCGGCCCCTGGGGACGGCTCCGGGCCGGCCAGGATCCCGTCGACCAGCTCCACTGAGCCTCCCCCCGGGGACTCGGGGATGCCGGTCAGGCCGTCCTCCGTCGCGCCGGCGGCCGGCCAGGCGCCGCGCACCACCCGCCAGGGCGACGCGGTGCCGAGGAATGACGAGACGGGGCCAGCCCACCGCCAGGCCGCCCATTCGGCCAGGGCCACCACTCCCGGGGGCGGGCCGTCACCGCTCGAGGCGGCCACCGGCAGGAGCTGGACCCCGGGGACCGCCGACACGTGGTCCTCGACGACCCAGGCCCCGACCCGCCGCCCGTGGAGCTCGACCCGAACCCGACTGCCCACCCGCAGCCCCGACTCGAGCGACGGAGGCACGCAGTAATCGAACCGCCGGTGGATGGCGGGTACATCCGGGACCACCCGGACCACCCGGGCCGGTGGTCCGTCCGGCCCCGTGGGTGTGCTCAGAGGCCGAGCGCCTGCTTCACGTCGTGCGCCCGCGAGGTGTCCTCCCAGGTGAACTCCTTGTCCGAGCGCCCGAAGTGCCCGTAGGCCGCCGTCTTCTGGTAGATCGGCCGCTTCAGGTCGAGATCGCGGACGATGGCCGCGGGACGGAGGTCGAACACCTCGTCCACCACTGCGGCGATCCGTCCGGGGTCCGCCTGCTCGGTGCCGAACGTCTCCACCAGCACCGAGACCGGACGGGCGACACCGATGGCGTAGGCCACCTGGACCTCACAGCGGGTGGCGGCGCCGGCAGCCACCAGGTTCTTGGCCACCCACCGGGCGGCATAGGCCGCCGACCGGTCGACCTTGGACGGGTCCTTGCCCGAGAACGCCCCACCGCCGTGCCGGGCCATTCCGCCGTACGTGTCCACGATGATCTTCCGGCCGGTGAGTCCGGTGTCGGCATGGGGACCACCCAACTCGAAGACCCCGGTGGGATTGGCGAGGATCCGGAGCTGGGTGGCGTCCAGCTCGGGAGGGAGCAGCGGGGTGATCACGTTGTCCCGCAGGTCCGGGAGCAGAAGGGTCTCGAGGTCGACCCCGGGATCGTGCTGGGTCGAGATGAGGACGGTCTCGAGGGCCACGGGCCGCCCGTCCTCGTAGGTCACGCTCACCTGGGTCTTGCCGTCGGGCCGCAGGTACGGCAGGACCCCGACCCGACGCACCTGGGCCAGGCGCTGGGCCAGCCGGTGGGCCAGCCAGATGGGCAGCGGCATGAGATCGGGGGTCTCGTCGCAGGCGTAGCCGAACATCATGCCCTGGTCCCCGGCCCCCTGGGCGTTGAGGAGGTCCTCGCCGCCGGTCCCGGCCCGGACCTCGAAGGCGTTGTCGACACCCTGGCCGATGTTGGGCGACTGCTCGTCCAGCGACACGATGACGCCACAGGTCCGGCCGTCGATCCCGTAGGCGTCGTCGTCGTACCCGATGTCCAGCACCGTCTTGCGGACCAGCTTGGGGATGTCGACGTAGGTCGAGGTGGTGATCTCGCCGGCCACCAGGACCAGGCCCGTGGTCAGCAGCGTCTCGCAGGCCACGCGGCTGTCGGGGTCGTCGGCCAGCAGAGCATCGAGGACCGCGTCGGAGATCTGGTCGGCCATCTTGTCCGGGTGGCCCTCGGTGACCGACTCGGAGGTGAAGGTGTATCGAGTACTCACGGCTGGTTCCATTCTGATCGGGGGCGGAAGCCCTTGGCGACAGACAGGTGCTCCGCGCCCGGAGCACCGGCGCTTCAGGACCCCTCTGGCGGCGACGCTCGATTCACTGTGGCGCCAACAGCGCGCACACTCTATCCAATATGGCGTCGGCCACGGCGTCCTTGGACCGCAGAGCCACCGCCGTGGAGGAGCCGTCGGCCCCGAAGATGGTGACGGCATTGGTGTCGTGGTCGAATCCGACCCCCGCAGCCGACACATCGTTGGCCACCATCAGATCGACCCCTTTGGCCTGCAATTTCGCCAACGCCCGCTCGGCCACGGCGTCCGTCTCGGCGGCGAATCCGACCAGAACCTGACCGCCGTGTCGCCTCCGGCCCAGCTCGGCCAGGATGTCCGGTGTGGCCTCGAGCACCAGGTCGGGCACGCCGTCGGTCTTGCGCAGCTTCGAGCCGGTGGCCACCTTGGGACGGAAGTCGGCCACGGCGGCGGCCATCACCACCACATCGGCAACCGCGGCTCGATCCACCATGGCCTTCTCCATCTCGGCTGCCGTCTCGACCCGTTCGACGGCCGCTCCATCGGGCACCGGCTGCCCGCTGGTGGTCACCAGGACCACGTCGGCCCCGCGGCGGAGGGCGGCGGCGGCCACGGCGTGTCCCTGCTTGCCGGAGGATCGGTTGGTGATGAACCGGACGGGATCGATGGCCTCCCTCGTTCCTCCGGCCGAGACCACCAGGCGGATGCCGGCCAGGTCACCGGAGCTCCCGGACCGTGCCGGCCCAGGACCCGCCCCGTCGGACCGGTCCGGCGCGGCCAGCAGGGCCAGGACGGTATCGACGATGACCGTGGGGTCGGCCAGACGCCCCGAGCCCGAGTCGCCTCCGGCCAGGCGGCCGTCCTCGGGAGGGATGACGGTCACGCCCCGGGACCGGAGCACCGACAGGTTGTGCTGGACGGCCGGGTGCTCCCACATCTCGGTGTGCATGGCCGGGCACACCACCACCGGTGCTGCGGTGGCCACCAGGGTGGCGGTGAGCAGGTCGTCGGCGAAACCGCCGGCATAGCGCGCCAGGAGGTCGGCGGTGGCGGGGGCCACCACGACGAGGTCGGCCCGCTGCCCCAGGCGGGTGTGGGGGATCACGTCAACCTCGTCCCACAGGCTGAGTTGGGCCGGCTCCGAGCCCAGGGCGTCGAAGGTGGCCTTGCCCACGAACCGGGTGGCCCGCTCGGTTAGCACCGGCGCCACGTGGACGCCCTGATCGACCAGTCGCCGGCAGATCTCCACGGCCTTGTAGGCCGCGATGCCGGCCGAGACGCCGAGCACTACGAACGGTGCCTCACCGTCCCCCTCCGGCCCTCGACCCCGTTCCCCACCGTCCGCCCCCGACACGGGCCTGGCCAGGACCGCTACTCGGTGGTCTCGTCGACCGCCGGGACGTCGGCCCCGGTGCCCTCGTCCCCACCCTCGAGCAGGGCCAGGGCGGCGGCCTCGGCCAACGCCACCTCCTCGGGGTCGGGACGGGTGTAGGTGGCCTTGCCCGCAGCCACCTCCTCGAAGGCGATCGACAGCGGCTTGCCCGACGCCGACGCCACCTGGGGGGGCACCACGACGCCGAGGCCCTCACCCAGGGAGTTGTAGTAGCTGTTCACCTGACGCGCCCGACGGGAGGCCAGCGCCACCAGGGTGAACTTCGAATCCACCTTGTCGAGGAGCTCCTCGATGGGTGGGTCCATGAGCGTGGTCTGAGGGTGAGCCATCACGATCCTTCAGGTAGGTCGCCGGATATGGGTGGGAAGACTGTGATCGGGTGCGGATGTCGGACCGGAAGCGCCGATCGCCTCTCCGGGGCGTCCGTCACCCCTTCAGGATGCGGACCGGTAACGCTCCACTATACCGGCCACGTCGGCCGTGGCCTGCAGCACGTCGCCATTGACCACCACCGCGTCGGCGATGGCCCGTCCCTCCTGCTCCTCGACGGCCCCCGCCTGCAGCCGCTTGGCGATGTGCGATTCGTCGTCCCCCCGGGCCCGCAGGCGCTGCTCCTGGGCCTCGGCCGAGGGGGGCAGGAGGAGGATGAGAGTGGCATCGGGACGGATTTGGCGAACCTGCTGGGCTCCCTGGAGGTCGATCTCCAGGAGGACGTCGCAGGCGTCCGGGGGATCCGGGACCGGGGTCCCGTACAGGTTGCCGAGGAATTCGGCCCATTCGAAGAACCCGCCGCGCTGGATCCGCTCCTCGAAGGTGGGTCGATCCACGAAGACGTACGCGTCGGCACGCTCACCGGTCCGCCGGGCCCGCGTGGTCCACGAACGGCTGAGCCAGAGGCCGGGATCGCCGGACACCAGGCGATCGGCGATCGTGCCCTTTCCGGCCCCGCCGGGGCCGAACAGCACGAAGATCATGGGGGCGGTCCGACGGTCCGCCGAGGGCGGACTCCGGTGCTAGCGGGCGGTCTCGCGCAGGAGCGACTCACGCTGGTTGCTGCCCAGCCCCTGCAGCCGCCGACTCTCCGAGATCCCCACGGTGTCCATCAGCCGCCGGGCCTTCACCTTGCCGAGACCGGGCAGCGACTCGAGGACCGACAGGACCTTCATCTTCCCCACGGTCTCGTTGGAGTCGGCCATGACGAGCAGCTCGGACAACGAGATCGATCCGAGTTTGAGCTTCTCTTTGACCTCGGCCCGCTCTCGGCGGACCTTGGCGGCCTTGGCCAGGGCGGCCTGGCGCTGTTCGGGCGTGAGTGCGGGCGGTTGCGGCATGGTCGAGACGATAGCGCCTCTGGGCGCTCGGGTCATGCCTCTCGGCGCGCAACGGTGTCGTGACCTCCCGGGCCGGGACCACAGCAGCCTGGGCCGGGGGTGAGGCGGCCCCTCCCCGACCGCGGCCCGATGCTCAATACTGAGGACATGCCGGATACCGGGGAGCTACCGGCCATGGACCTCAACGCCGATCTGGGCGAGGGTGATCGGCTCACCGTCGGCGATCTCGGCGTGCTGGACATCGTCACCAGCGCCAGCCTCGCCTGTGGCTTCCATGCCGGTGGTCCCGAGGTGATGCGGGACACCGCCGTGGCCTGCCTGGCCCGCGGCGTGGCCATCGGCGCCCACGTCTCCTACCGCGACCGGGACGGCTTCGGCCGGCGGGTGGTGTCGGTCCCGCCGGCCGAACTGGTACGTGATCTCGTGACCCAGTGGACAGCGCTCCGCACCCAGGTCGACGCCGTGGGCGGGTCCGTGGCCTTCCTGAAGCCCCACGGAGCCCTCTACCACCAGATGGGATCGGACCCCACCGTGGCGGACGCCGTCGTCAGAGCCGTGGTGGACGTGGGTGGGGGCATGCTCGTGGCCCAGGCCGGCACGCTGGTGGCGGAGCGGGCCGGCGAGGCCGGAGTGCGGGTGGTCCCCGAGGGGTTCCCCGACCGCTCCTACCTCCATGACGGGCGGTTGGCCCCCCGCTCCCAACCCGGGGCACTGATCGAGGAGCCCGAGGAGGTGGGCCGACGGGCGGTGTCCCTGATCCGGCGGGGTGGTGTCGAGGCCGTCGACGGGGCGTGGGCCGCGGTCGATGCCGAGACGCTGTGCATCCACGGCGACGCCGCCGGGGCGGCGGACACGGCTCGGGCGGTCCGCACCGCGCTGGAGGAACACGGCATCGTGATCCGCTCCTTTGTGGCCGGGGGACCCGGTGGCCCGGGGGGCGTGTCGGGGACGTGATCCGCGCCGTGACCCCGTTCGGCGAGGGAGCGCTTCTCGTGGAGCTGGACGACCTGTCCTCCGCCCACCGGCTGGCCGCCCGGATCGAACAGGAGCGGGTGAGCGGTGGCGCGCCGCCCTCCGTCCTGCAGGCCGTCGTGGGCCACGGCACCGTCGTCGTCCACCACGAGCCCGGAGCGGACAGGTCCGGGTTCCTCGGTGCGTGGCTCCGAACCCTTGGCCGGGAGAGTCCCGGGGCCGATGAGGCAACCGGGGGCGGACCCCCGGGTCGCGGCGGCCGGAGGGTGAGGATCCCGGCGGTGTTCGACGGACCCGACCTCGGGACGGTGGCCGCCTCCCTCACCACCACGGATCGGTCCGTGGTGGCGTCGCTGTGCGGCGTGGACCTCGAGGTGGCCTTCCTGGGATTCGCCCCGGGATTCCCCTATCTGGTCGGGCTGCCCCCGGAGCTGGCCTCGATCCCGCGGCGGTCGACGCCCCGGCCCTCGGTCCCCGCCGGCACGGTGGCTATCGGCGGCGGGTACGCCTCGGTGTATCCCCAGCCCACCCCGGGAGGCTGGATGCTGCTCGGTCGGACCTCCATGGCCTTGTTCGACCGGAGCCGTCCACCCTTCGCACTGCTCCGACCGGGAGACGTGGTCCGCTTCGCCGAGGAGGACGACCGGGCCGGGGACCGACCCCATCACGCAGGACGTCCTCCCGACGTGCGACCGCCCCTGGCGAGCCGGGGGGGTCGTTTCGTGGAGGTGCTCGAGCCGGGACTGCTCAGCCTGGTCGAGGACCGGGGCCGGCTGTCGAGCGCCGCACTCGGTGTGCCCACGGCCGGTCCGGCCGACCCCGAGGCCATGCGGTTGGCCAATCGCCTGATGGGCAATCCCGACGACGCCGCGGCCATCGAGCTCACCGCCGCCGGGCCCACGCTCCGCTTCCACGGCGACACCCACCTGACCGTGGTGGGCCCCGGGCCCGACGCCGTCGACGTGGTCGTCGACGGCCTTCCCGTCGGCTCGGGCACGGTGGTGCCGGTCGGTGACGGCCAGGTGGTGTCCATCGGTCGGGTCCGCTCGGGCCTGCGGGCCTATCTGGCCGTATCGGGGGGCATCGACCTGCCGCCCGAGATGGGCTCCCGATCGTCCGACGTCCTCTGCGGGCTGGGGCCCGGCGCCCTCCGGGCCGGCGACCGCCTGGACCTCGGCCCCCCTTCCCGTCCCCGCGGCCGACTCTCCTCCCCCCCGTCGCCGGCCCGGGACGGGCAGGTGCGGGAGATCCGCGTCCTGGCCGGGCCCCACCGCCTGTCCCCGGCCCAGTACCGACGGCTGGGCTCCCGGGTGTGGGTGGTCGGCGAGGCCTCCAATCGGATCGGCATCAGGCTGGCGGCCACCACCCCCGACCCCGACCCGTCCGTCGACGCCCGCCCTAGAGCGGACCCCGATCCCCAGGCCGGCGTGCACGGCGGACCGGCGGGCATCCCTTCGACCGGCATGGTCACCGGGGCCGTCCAGGTCCCACCGGACGGCGATCCCATCATCCTGATGCCCGACCACGCCACCGTGGGGGGCTACCCGGTGGCGTGCTGCGTGATCACCGCCGACCTGCCCGTCCTCGGACAGCTGCGGCCCGGTGACCGCCTCCGCCTGGCGACGGTGGACGCCGAGACGGCCCGCACGGCCCGGGAGCGCTGGGTGGCGTCACTGGACGAGCGGGTGTCGGGGTGGTTTCCGACGGCAACGGGATCCTGAGCCCCGAGGGCTCCGGGGCCGGTCAGGTCGGTCGGAGCATGGCCACCCGACGGTCGAGGCCGCGGGACTGTTCGGCGGCTCGGATCCTGGCCAGGTCGGGACCGATCTCGTGGTCGTCCAGTCGACGGAAGCCGCACCGCTCGTAGTACGGGGCGTTCCAGGGGACGTCGGCGAAGGTGGTCAGGGTCACGGCCGCCAGGTCGTGGGCCGACGCCCACGCCGCCAGATGGTCGATCAACGACCGCCCGAAGGCCCG
The DNA here is from genome assembly GCA_963737625.1 of uncultured Acidimicrobiaceae bacterium. Classification (GTDB taxonomy): domain Bacteria; phylum Actinomycetota; class Acidimicrobiia; order Acidimicrobiales; family RAAP-2; genus Bog-756. The sequence goes on along the minus strand of CAVTTK010000002.1, from coordinate 1,180,195 downwards.
GCGGGAGTGGGAGGGGAGCACCGAGACCTCGAAGACGTGGGCGTGGCCATCGACCAGTCCGGCCAGGAGGAAGGCCACCGGCCGGTCGTCGTCGGCGACGGCCACCCACGACCTGCCCTGGAGGCGGTAGGCCTCCAGCTCGTCCAGCGGGTGCGGGGGAAGCGCCGCCACCTCGGCCAGGCCCACCTCGGAGAACTGGCGGCCGGCGGCGACCTCGATGGCCTGCAGCGACTCGGACTCGTCAGCGCGGGCCGCCCGGATGGTTGGCGGCGAGGTCGGCACCGGTGGAGTCTGTACCCGGCCCGCGGCCCGGGTCCACCGGCGGCCTCACCCCCACCGGTCGGATCTGGAAGAGTGGGACGGGGGGCGACCCCCGAACCCCTGGCCGTGAGGCGGTGGGTCGAACGAGAGGAATCCGCTGTGCCCGACGGAGAACACCCCGGTGACGACGACGGAGGCCTGTTCCAGTCCCGTAAGGACGGTCAGCTCCACTTCCTGCCCGGAACCGAGGACTTGGCCTTCCCGGTCACAGCGCCGGAGAACGCCACCCCGTTGGAGGAGGGCGAGCCCGAGGGCACCATCCCTCCGAGTCCCCTCTGGGCCATGAAGGAGCGGCGCCACGAGCAGTTCCTCCATCTGTTCGGTCATCCCCAGCGGATCCGTGAGTGCATCGGGGAGGGCGACGCCGCCGTGTACGTCATCGACGACGGGACCCGTCACTGCATGATCGGTCGTCGGGTGGGGGCCACCTTGGACGGGTGCGTCTACAGCCTGATCGCCCGGGTGACCAAGGACACCTATGAGTCACTGGCCCAGGGGGCCATCGACGGACGGCAGGCCTTCCTGTCGGCGGCCGAGGCCGGACTCAGTGGCACGGTCGAGGACCCCGGGGTGGCCAACATCCTCGACGTGGACAACTACCAGCACGCCGACGAGATCCCCGAGGAGTACCTGCCCCCCGGACCGTTCATCGAGTTCGCCGAGGACCTGCCCACGGCCGACCGCTGACCACCGCCCGCCTTCCGGCGACCGGCGACGCGCCGGACACCGGAGGGCGGGACCCAGGATCTCCCCGAGGCCGTCAGAGGAGAACGGCGGCCATCTCGTCCCGGGCCTTCACCGCGGCCTCGGCCAGAGCGGCCACGTCGGGGCCCTTGGTCAACAGCGACCGGGACGAGCTGGCCAGCACCGTGCCTGGCGGGCACTCGCCGAAGAGGGCCCCGACCCCAGCGGCGGTGCCGCCCTGGACGCCGACCCCGGGGGCCAGGATGACCCCACCCAGGTCGGCCAGGCGGAACTCGGAGGGGCCGAGGGTGGCCCCCACCACTGCTCCCACCGTCCCCGGCCGGATGCGGCCGGATCCGTTGAGCTCGGCGATGCCCGACAGGAGCAGGTCCTCGACGGCCGGCCCGTGACCCCCTTCGGTTCGGGCCTGCTGGAGTGAGCGGCCCTCCGGATTGGAGCTCCGGGCCACCACCAGGACACCCCGTCCGGTGGCCCCGGCCAGGTCGATCATGGGCTGGAGGGCCCCCAGGCCGAGGTACGGCGCAGCCGTGACGGCGTCGGCCCGCAGCGGACTGTCGGGGTCGAGCCACGCCCGGGCGTAGGCCTCCATGGTCGATCCGATGTCCCCCCGCTTGGCGTCGGCGATGACCAGCAGGCCGGCGCTCCGGGCCTCCTGGAGCAAGGCTTCGAGGGCGGCCACCCCAGCCGAACCACACCGTTCGAAGAAGGCCACCTGGGGCTTGACCACCGGGACCAGGCCGGCGAATGCCTCCACGCACCGCAGCCCGAACTTACGCAGCCCGGGCCCGTCGTCGCTGAGGCCCCAGGCCTGGAGGAGCTCCGGCGACGGGTCGATGCCGGCACACAGAGGACCGGTCCCGGCCACGGCGGCGGCCACCCGGGCGGTGAATCCGACCTCCCCGTCCGTCCTGCCTCCCGACTCATCCATGGGCCACTCCCTTCAGATCCCTCACCCGACGGACGCCGTGGTCGGCACACCAGGTCTCCAGCTGCTCCAGGATCCGGGCCGGGGCCCTCGGATCGCGGAAGGTGGCCGTGCCCACCTGCACGGCGTCGGCTCCGGCCATGATCAGCTCCACGGCATCGCGACCGGACATCACCCCGCCGACACCGATGATGGTGGCGCCGGGGTGGGCGGCCCGGACGTCGAACACCGCTCGCACGGCCACGGGGTGGACGGCGGGGCCCGAGAGGCCACCGCCACCCGGCCCCGACCCGAGGACCGGACGGCGGCGGTCGATGTCGATGGCCATGGCCAGCACCGTGTTGACCAGCGTCACCGCCTCGGCGCCGGCACCGAGGGCGGCTCCGGCCACCTCGGCCAGGTCAGCCACCGTGGGGCTCAGCTTGGCCCACCGAGGCAGGTCGGGACAGTGCTCCCCCACCGCGGCCACCACCTCGGCCGTGGCCGCCGGTGAGTGGGCGAACATGCGTCGTCGGTCCTCGATGTTGGGACAGCTCACGTTGACCTCCACCGCGGTGAGCCCGGGCACGCCGGCCAGCATGGAGGCAGCCTTGGCGAAGTCCTCCACCCTCTGGCCCCAGATGCTCACCACGGTTCGGGCCCCCACCGCCGACAGGCGGGGCAGATCCCGGTCGATCCAGGCTCCGAGCCCCGGGCCCTGCAGGCCCACGCTGTTCAGCATGCCCGAGGGGGTCTGGTGGACACGGGGGGCCGGATTGCCGGGCCAGGGCTCCACCGACAGCGACTTGACCACCACGGCCCCCAGTTCGCCCAGAGGGAAGTAGGCCTCCAACTCGTCGGCGTGACCGGCCGTGCCGGACGCCGTCATCACTGGGTTGGCCAGCTCCACGCTCCCGACCGGCACCGAAAGGTCGACGTCCCCGGCCCGGACCGCCCGCCAGGCGCGCCGCACCCGCCGGCCACCGGTCCGGCGGGGCCCCGGGGCGCTCACCGGCTCACCGCTGGTGGTACTCCTGCAGGGAGCGCACCGACAGGGGGTGCCGGATCCAGTCGGCGATACCGGCAGCGGCGGCCCGGGCGGCAGCCACCGTGGTCAGACAGGGCACCATGTGGGCCAGGGCGGTGGCCCGGATGTGCAGGCCGTCGGCCCTCGGGCCCCGGCCCCGGGGGGTGTTGACCACCAGCTGGACGCGTCCCCCGGCGATGAGGTCCACGGCGTCGACCCCGCCGGGGTGCGACTCCCCGACCTTGGCCACCACCGTGGCCACGGTGATTCCCTCGGCCTCGAGCATGGCCGCGGTGCCCGACGTGGCGGCCAGTTCGAAGCCCAGGGCGGCGAACTGACGGGCGGCGTCGAGTCCGGCCGCCTTGTCCCGGTCGGCCAGCGAGAGAAAGACGGTGCCGTCGACGGGCAGGCGGTTGCCGGCGGCGATCTGGCTCTTGGCGAAGGCCAGTCCGAAGGTGGAGCCGATCCCCATCACCTCGCCGGTGGAGCGCATCTCCGGTCCGAGCAGCGTGTCCACCCCGGGGAAGCGGTTGAAGGGCAGTACCGCCTCTTTGACCGAGACGTGCCCGGTGACCGGGGCCAGGAGCAGGCCCTCCTCCCGCAACTCGGCCAGGGTGGCGCCGACCATGACCCGGGCGGCCACCATGGCCACGGGGACGCCGGTGGCCTTGGCCACGAACGGAACGGTGCGGCTGGCCCGGGGGTTGGCCTCGAGCACGTAGGCCTGGTCGTCCTTGACGGCGAACTGCACATTGATCAGTCCCCGGACGTCCAGTGACTCGGCAATGGTGCGCACCGTCTCCTCCAGGCCGGCCACCACCGCCGCCGACAGGGTCTGGGGCGGCAGGGCGCAGGCCGAGTCACCCGAGTGCACTCCGGCCTCCTCCACGTGCTCCATCACGCCGCACACCACCACCTCCCCGGTGGCGTCCCGCACGGCGTCCACGTCCACCTCGACGGCGTCCTCCAGGAATCGGTCCACCAGCACCGGGCGGTCGGCGGTCACGCCCCCCTCGCGGCCGAGGGACCCCTCCAGGCCGGACATGGCCTCGACCGCCGCCACCAGGCGCTCGTCGTCGTAGACGATCTCCATGGCCCGCCCGCCCAGCACGTAGGAGGGGCGAACCAGCACCGGATAGCCGATGGTCGAAGCAACGGCCACCGCCTCGGCGGCGCTGGTGGCGGTTCCTCCGGGAGGTTGGGCGATCCCGAGACGGGAACACAGCTCGTTCCACTGCTCCCGGTCCTCCGCCAGGTCGATGGAGGCCGGGGAGGTCCCGAGGACCAGGTCACGGGGGATTCCCGCGGCCAGTTTGAGCGGGGTCTGCCCGCCGAGGGAGACGATGACCCCGACCAGGCGCCCGCCACCCGCCGAGGCCCGCTGCTCGGCATCGAGCACATTGGCCAGGTCCTCGGGGGTGAGCGGCTCGAAGTACAGGCGGTCCGAGGTGTCGTAGTCGGTGGAGACGGTCTCGGGGTTGCAGTTGACCATGACCGTCTCAAACCCCGCAGCCTGGAGGGCGAACGAGGCGTGCACACAGCAGTAGTCGAACTCGATGCCCTGGCCGATCCGGTTGGGACCAGAACCCAGGATCACCACCCGGGGACGGTCGGACGGCCGGATCTCGTCCTCGTCCTCGGTCGTCGAGTAGTGGTACGGGGTGTGGGCCTCGAACTCGGCCCCACAGGTGTCCACCGTCTTGAAGGTCACCCCGACCCCGAGTGCGGTCCGCGCCTTCCTGATGTCCTCGGCCGTGACGGGTGCACCGAACAGATAGGCCAGCTGGTGGTCGGAGAAGCCGTGCTGCTTGAGCCGACGCCAGGCCCGACGGTCGAGGTCGCCGACGGTAACCCCCAGGGTCACCTGCAGGTCGAGCGCCATCCGGGCGTCGGTCACCTCGGCCATGGCCGACAGGAACCACGGGTCGATGCCGGTGACCTGGGCCAGCTGGTCGACGGGCACCCCGCGGCGCAGCAGGGCCTCCAGCTGGAAGACCCGCTCCGGGGTGGCCACGGCCACGCGGGCCAGGAGCTCGTCGGTGGACCAGGGGTCGAGGGCCGCCTCGGCCGGGTCGGCGTTGAGCCCCGAGCGACCCTGTTCGAGGGAGCGGACGGCCTTCTGCAGCGACTCGGGGAAGGTCCGCCCGATGCCCATCACCTCGCCGACCGACTGCATGCGGGTTCCCAGCACGTCGGTGGCGCCGGGCAGCTTCTCGAACGCCCACCGGGGGATCTTGGTGACCACGTAGTCGATGGTCGGCTCGAACGACGCCGGGGTGGCCCCGGTGATGTCGTTGGTGATCTCGTCCAGCCGGTAGCCGACGGCCAGGCGGGCGGCGATCTTGGCGATGGGGAACCCGGTGGCCTTCGAGGCCAGGGCGGACGATCGGGACACCCGGGGGTTCATCTCGATGACCACCTGGCGCCCGTTGGCCGGGTCCACGGCGAACTGGACGTTGGAGCCACCGGTCTCCACCCCCACCCGGCGGATGCAGGCGAAGGCGGCGTCCCGCATCTCCTGGTACTCGACGTCGGTCAGGGTCTGGGCCGGGGCCACGGTGATGGAGTCTCCGGTGTGCACCCCCATGGGATCGAAGTTCTCGATGGAGCAGATGACCACGCAGTTGTCGGCGTTGTCCCGCATCACCTCCAACTCGAACTCCTTCTGCCCGGCGATGGACTGCTCCACCAGGACCTCGCTGATGGGCGAGGCCTCGAGCCCTTCGGCGGCCAGTCGGATCAGGGCCTGGCGGTCGCCGGCGATGCCGGTGCCCGCCCCTCCCAGGATGTAGCTGGGCCGGACCATGATGGGGAAGCCGATCGTCTCCCCGATGGCCAGGGCCTCGTCGAGGGAGTGGGCGAATCCCGACGAGGGGACGGCCAGACCGATCTCCTGCATGGCCGCTTTGAACTGCTCCCGGTCCTCGGCGGTGGCGATGGCCTCGGCGTTGGCCCCGATGACCTCCACCCCACAGGCGTCCAACACCCCCCGACCGGCCAGGGTCATGGTCAGGTTGAGGGCCGTCTGACCCCCGAGCGTGGGCAGCAGGGCATCGGGCCGCTCACGCTCGATGATGGCGGTCAGCACGTCGGGATCGAGCGGCTCCACGTAGGTGCGGTCGGCCATGGCCGGGTCGGTCATGATGGTGGCCGGGTTGGAGTTGGCCAGGATGACCCGGAACTTCTCCTCGGCCAGGACCCGGCACGCCTGGGTTCCCGAGTAGTCGAACTCACAGGCCTGGCCGATGACGATGGGTCCCGAGCCGATGACCAGGATGGACTCGATGTCGTCGCGGCGCGGCATCAGCCCACGCCCCGCTCTCGGGAGGAACGCGCCCCGGTGGCGTCCATCAAGGACCGGAACTCCTCGAACAGGTAGCGGGCGTCGTGAGGGCCGGGCCCGGCCTCGGGGTGGTACTGCACGCTGAACACCGGGGCGTCGTGGCTGCGGATACCCTCGATCACACCGTCGTTGAGGTTCACGTGGGTGATCTCCGACGAGGCCAGGGTGTCCTCGGCCACGGCGTAGTTGTGGTTCTGCGAGGTGATCTCGACCCTCCCGGTGGAGATGCGGCGGACCGGGTGGTTCCCGCCGTGGTGCCCGAAGGGCAACTTGAAGGTGGTGGCCCCCAGCGCCGTGGCCAGTAGCTGATGTCCCAGGCAGATCCCGAACACCGGGACCGATCCGTCCTCGGCCAGGAGACGGATCTCGGCCACCACGTCGGGGAGGGCGGATGGATCGCCCGGGCCGTTGGACAAGAAGATACCGTCGGGCTCCAGCCCGAGGACCTGGTCGGCCGACGTCGAGGCCGGCACCACGGTGACCGTGGCCAGGGTGCCCAGCTGACGGAGCATGGCCTCTTTGATCCCGAAGTCGTAGGCCACCACCCGGTACGGGCCGGTCCCCCGGGTCTGCACCGTGGCGGTGGTGACCGACGACACGAGGTCGCGGCCCTCGGTGGACGGGGCTGCCTCGGCCGCGGCCAGCAGATCGGAGGCCGCGGCAGTGCCGAAGGCACACGGCATGGCGCCCTGGTCCCGCAGGTGCCGCGTGAGCCGCCGGGTGTCGATCCCCGATATCCCGGGCACGCCGAACCGCGTCAGGTAGGCCTCGAGGGACTCGGTCGACCGCCAACTGCTGGGCCGGTCGGTCAGTTGCCGCACGATGACCCCGCGGCAATGGGGTCGGGGGGCCTCGTCGTCGTCCGGATTGACCCCGTAGTTGCCGATGTGGGGGTAGGTGAAGGCGATGACCTGTCCGGCATAGGACGGATCGGTGATCACCTCCTGGTAGCCGGAGAGCACGGTGTTGAACACGGCCTCGCCGGTGGTCACCCCGCCCTCGGGCTCGGCGCCGATGGCCTCACCCTCGAAGCGGGCCCCGTCGGCCAGCACCAACCAGGCCTCGTCCCGGTGCAGAGGACCACTGCGCCCGCTCATCGCTGCGCCTCGCCCTCGACGACCACCGGCTCGCCCCGGAACACGGTGTGGCGGACCCGGCCGGTGAGCTTCCTACCTGCGTAGGGCGAATTCCGGCTGCGACTGGCCAGCGCCTTGGCATCGACCACCCACGTCGCCGCGGGGTCGACGACGCAGAGATTGGCTGTCGATCCGGGGACCACGGGACCTCCCTGGCCCCCCCCGTGACGGGCGTCGAGGCCGCAGATGGCCGCCGGCTGCCAGCTCATGAGGGCCAGGATTCGGGGCAGGGGCAGGTCGAGTTCGGTGACGGCCAGGGAGAACGCCGTCTGGAGGCCGAGCATGCCGGGGGGCGCCTCGTCGAAGGGCAGGTCCTTGGTCTCCGGGGCGTGGGGGGCGTGATCGGTGGCGATGGCATCGATGGTGCCGTCGGCCAGCCCGGCCTTGACCGCCTCGACGTCGGACGTCGGGCGGAGGGGTGGGTTGACCTTGAACACCGGATCGTAGCCGGCGGCACAGGCGTCGGTCAGGGTGAAGTGATGGGGGGCGGCCTCGGCCGTGACGGCCAGACCCTCGGCCTTGGCCCGGCGGATCAGCTCGATGGACCCGGCGGTGGACAGATGGAGGAAGTGCATGCGGGCTCCGGTGGCCCGCACCAGAGCCAGGTCCCGGGCCACCATGACCTCCTCGGCCACCGAAGGCGAGCCGGGGATCCCCAGCCGGCTGGACCACGCACCCTCATGCATGGCCCCGTCGCCGGCCAGCGTGGCGTCCTCGCAGTGCTGGGCCAGGGTCACGCCGAGGCCGGTGGCGTACTCGAGTGCCCGGCGCATGAGACCCGCCGACTGCACCCCGCTCCCGTCGTCGGTGAAGAGGCGCACACCCAGTGCGGCGAGCTCGCCCATGGGGGACAGTCGCTCGCCGGCGCGGCCCACGGTGATGGCTCCGGCCACGGCCACCTCGGCCGTGACCTCGGCGGCTAGGTCGAACACGGTGCGGACCGCTTCGGCGGAGTCCAGCGTCGGCTCGGTGTTGGGCATGGCCACCAGGGCGGTGAAACCACCGAGGGCGGCAGCCCGTGCCCCCGTCTCGACCGTCTCGGCCTCCTCCCGTCCGGGCTGGCGTAGGTGGGTGTGGAGATCGACCAGGCCGGGCGAGACCACGCATCCGTCGGCGTCCAGCACGAAGGCTCCCGGGGGTGGCGAGTCGACCGTCCCGACCTCGGTCACCCGGTCGCCCACCACCAGGACATCGGCGGTCCTCTCACCCGTCTCATCGACGACCGTGCCTCCTCGCAGGAGCACGGCCCGGGTCGGCTCGGAGGCGTCCGGGTGCCGCTCAGTCACGGTGCACCCCCTCTGCCCGTCCCTGGCCCAGGAGGAGGAAGAGCACCGCCATGCGCACCGCCACCCCGTTGCTGACCTGCTCGGTGATCAGGGAGGACGGCAGCTCGGCCACATCGGAGGCGATCTCCACCCCCCGCACGATGGGCCCCGGATGGAGGATCACGGCCTCGGGCTGGAGCAGCGCGGCACGGCGGGCGGTGAGCCCGAATCCGGCGGTGTACTCCCGCAGCGTGGGCACGAAGGCCCCACTCCCCCGCTCGGACTGCACCCGCAACAGCGAGACCACGTCGGCCTTCTCCAGTACGTCGTCGAGACGGTGACTGACCCCGGCCACGGGCCAGCCCTCCAAGGAGGGGGGAAGCAGCGTGGCCGGGGCCACCAGGGTCACCTCGGCCCCGAGGGCGGCATAGCCGGTGACCTGCGACCGGGCCACCCGGCTGTGGCGGATGTCGCCCACGATGAGGACCTGGAGCCCGACGAAGCGGCCCAGTCCGGCATGGCCCCCACCGAGAGCCTGCCTGACGGTGTAGAGGTCCAACAGGGCCTGCGTCGGATGTTGGTGCCAGCCGTCGCCGGCATTGATCACCGAGCAGTGGTCGACCCAGCCGGCCACGCGGGCCGGCACCCCGGACGAGGAGTGGCGGATGATCACCGCGTCGATCCCGATGGCCTCGATGGTCTCCACCGTGTCCCGCAACGACTCGCCCTTCTTCAAGGACGAGGAGCCGGCGGCGAAGGAGAGCACGTCGGCCGACATCCGCTTGGCCGCCGTCTCGAAGGACATGCGGGTCCGGGTGGAGTCCTCGAAGAACAGGGTGGCCACCGTCCGTCCGCGCAGGGCGGGCACCTTGGGGTTGGCCCGGCGGCCCACCTCGACGAACGAGTCGGCCACCGCCAGTACCTCGCCGATCCCCTCGGCGTCGAGATCGTCCATGCTCAGCAGATTGGCGGGGAACGGGCTCACCGACTGACCAACTCCCCGAGTGACACGCCGTCGGAGGAGACGTCGACCATCTCGTCCCTCCGGGTCGGCAGATTCTTGCCCACGTAGTCCGGCCGGATGGGGAGTTCCCGGTGGCCCCGGTCCACCATCACGGCCAGCTCGACCCTCTGGGCCCGTCCGTATTCGCCCAGGGCGTTGAGGGCGGCCCGGATGGTGCGTCCCGTGAACAGGACGTCATCGACCAGCACCACCGTGGACCCGGTGAGGTCGAAGCTGATATCGGTCGCCGCCTCGGGCAGGACCGGCCTCAGACCGATGTCATCCCGGTAGAACGCCACGTCCAGGGTGCCCACGGCGATGGTGGCCCCCTCCACCTCGGCCAGGGCGCCCGACAGCTGCTCGGCGATGGCCACGCCGCCGGTCTGCAGCCCGACCAGCACCACCTGTTCCAGACCCCGGTTGCGCTCGGCGATCTCATGGGCCATGCGGGTGATGGCGCGGTGTACGTCGGATGCCGACATCACCTGGGCCCGGGGGACGAACACAGCACCCCGCGGGCGGGTATGACTGCGCTCACGTTCGGCCACGCTTCCTCCTGTCCGTACGGGCCTCACAGGACCCGCTTCACGGTCAGGACCCGACTATACCCGCTGCGCCCAGGTCGTGGTCGGCCGGAATCCACCCCCGGTGGGCGCGGGCACGGCGTTCGGGTCCGACCGCTCAGGGTCGGATACGGGTGGCCAGCGTGGCCAGCACGCCGTTGACGAACCGTCCGGAATCGTCGGTCGAGTACGCCGAGGCCAGTTCGACGGCCTCGTTGAGGATCACCGCCGTGGGGACCTCGGGCCGGTCCAACAGCTCGGCCACGGCCAGACGGAGCACGTTACGGTCCACCACCGCCATGCGGTCCAGGTCCCAGCCGATGGCCGCCTCGCCGATCATGCCGTCGATCTCGTGCCCGCGGGACTCGACGGTCTCGACCAGTCCGGCGGTGTAGCCGTCGGGAGCCATGAGCAGGTCCCCTACCACCTCGGAGGGCGAGGAGTCCTTGAGCTCCGCCTCGTAGAGGAGGGTCAGCGCCCGTTCACGGGCTTGGTGGCGGGGTGCGGATTCCATGGCTTCGTAGAACGGCAGCTTCGGGAGAACGGCGAGACGAATGGCGCGGCACTGCCGGGACGGGATGGGTGACCCAGGGGCCGCGCTCCGTGCTCAGGCCCGCGTGAGGTACTCCCCGGTGCGGGTGTCGACCTTGATCTTCTCCCCCGGGTTCACGAACAGGGGCACCTGGAGGACGAGTCCCGTCTCCAGCGTGGCCGGCTTCCGGGCGCCGGACACCCGGTCCCCCTGGAGCCCTGGCTCGGTGTCGGCCACCGTGAGCTCGACGGAGGCCGGGAGGTCGACACCGACGATCTCGGTCCCGAAGAACTGGAGGACGGCGTCGTCACCTTCTTTCAGGTAGTTGGCCGAGTCACCGAGCAGACCGGTGTTCACTTGGAGCTGTTCGTACGACGACGTATCCATGAATACGTAGTCCGAGCCGTCGCGGTACAGGAACTGCATCTCGCGCTTGTCGATGATGGCCTGTTCCAGCTTCTCGTCGGCCCGGTAGGTCCGCTCGATGACTGCGCCGGTCCGGGAGTTCTTCAGCTTGGTCCGGACGAAGGCGCCACCCTTGCCCGGCTTCACATGTTGGAACTCGACCACGGCGAACAGACCCTCCGGAAGGTTGAGGGTCATGCCGTTACGGAGATCGTTGGTGGAGACAGCCATCAGACAGCAACTTCCTTCGGGAACCGGGTGAGCGAGCGGCTGCCGTGTTCGGTGACCACGAGAGTGTCCTCGATGCGGACCCCTCCGGTCCCGGGCAGATACACGCCGGGCTCCACGGTGACCACGGTGCCGGGCGCCAGAATAGCAGTCGACCCCGGACCCACCGATGGCCCCTCGTGGATGTCGAGGCCCACACCGTGCCCGGTGCCGTGTTCGAAGCGGTCGGCCCAGCCCGAGGCGGCGATGGCCTCGCGGCAGGCCCGGTCGACGGATCCGGCACTCACCCCGGGCTCGACCTGGGCCACGCCAAGGCGCTGGGACTCCGCCACCACGTCGAACACCGTGGCCAGTCGGCCGCTCGGCGGTCCGCCGACACAGAACGTGCGGGTCATGTCGGACCGGTACCCCTCGAACATGGCGCCGAAGTCCACCACCACCGGGTCTCCGGGGCGGATGGTCCGGCCCCCGGGACGGGCATGGGGTTTGGCCGAATTCTCCCCGGACGCCACGATGGTCTCGAAGGCCCGGTCCTCAGCCCCCCGCTCCCGCATGGCATGGTCCAGGGCGGCGGCGAACCGGGACTCGCTGAGGCCTCCGCCCGAATCCGGGCCGCCGGCGGAGGAGGCCACGGCGGCCAGCAGGGGCAGCACGGCGGCCAGGGCCTCATCGGCAATGGCGGCGGCCCGCTCCATGCGGGCCACCTCTCCGGGATCCTTCACCACGCGCAGGCGCTCCACCAGACCCCGGGTGGGGACGAGTGGTGACGGGGCGAACACCTCGGTCCACGAGCGCTGCCCCGACCACGTCACCTGGTCGGCCTCGAGGCCCAGATCGGCGACTCCCTCAGCCCCCGCACGGAGCGCCTCGCGCTGGGCCTGGACCCCCCCGATCACCACCTCGACGTCGCTGTCCACCCCGGACTGGGCCAGTTGCTCGGACGACTGGGTCCGGTACCGACCGTCGGAGGTCAGCACGGCCCGGTCCGGGGTGACGAGCAACAATCCCGCCGATCCGCTGAAGCCGGTGAGCCACCGGATGTTGGCGGGGGTGGTGACCAGCAGACCACCCACCGGTCGCCCCTCGTCCCCGGCGTCGGCCAGCAGGGCGCGAAGACGGCCCAGACGACCCGGCACCTCGAGGGGCGCCAATTCCCCGTCGGTCGCGGCACTCATGGGGCGTGGCTCATCGGATGTCTCCGGCGGCGAGGACGCGGTGCACGGCGTCGACGGCCAGTCCGTAGCCGATCCCCCCGAATCCGGCGATGCAGCCGTCGGCCACCGGTGCGATCACCGAGGTGTGCCGGAAGGGCTCACGCGCCGCCGGGTTGGAGAGGTGCAGCTCGACCACCACCCCGCCGTAGGCGGCCAGGGCGTCGTGGAGGGACCACGAGGTGTGGGAGAGGGCGCCGGCGTTGATGATGATGGCCACCGCCCGTCCCCGGGCCCCGTGGACCATCTCCACCAGCTCCCCTTCGTGATTGGTCTGGTGGTGCTCGACCGTGTAGCCCAGCCCGGCGGCGACTGCGGTGGCGCTGGCCACGTGGTCGGCGAGGGTGGCCGTGCCGTACACGGACGGCTCCCGCTCGCCTAACAGGTCGAGGTTGGGTCCGGACAGGAGCACGATGAGGCGGTCCGGGGTCATGTGTCTCCAGGCGAGGTCCGGTCCATGGCTGCCAGGGTAGCGACCACCGCCGCCCGGTCGACGCCATGCACCACCTCGACCCCGCCGGGTCCGTCCAGGACGAAGGTCAGGTCCTGGTGGGCCTTCTTGTCGCGCTCCATGAACGAGGTCAGTCGCTCGGGATCCGCATCGTGGGGCAGCAGGGGAGAGAGGTCGAACCCACCCACGACGGTCCGGTGCCGCCGCTCGCCGGCGTCGTCGATCCGCCCCAGCCGACGGGCCAACTGTCCGGCGAACACCAAACCGATGGCCACCGCCTCGCCGTGACGCAGGTCCCAGCCGGCGTCCGGGTCGAACGCCGTGGCCTCGAGGGCGTGGGCCAGGGTGTGCCCGTAGTTCAGGAGCATCCGCAGATCGCCCTCCCGCTCGTCGGCGGCCACCACGCCGGCCTTGATGGCCACACACCGCGCCACCTGTTCGTCGAGGGGAAGGTCCAACAGAGAGGCGTCGGGCTCGGCATCCGCGCCGGCCAGGCCTCCGAGGAATGCGTACTTGGCCATCTCCCCGCGGCCCGAAGCCCACTCCCTCGGGGGCAGCGTGGTCAGGACCTCGGTATCGCACACGACCGCCCGGGGCTGCCAGAACGCACCCACCAGGTTCTTCCCCTCGGGGAGATTGACCCCCGTCTTGCCCCCAACGGCAGCATCGACCTGGCCCAGCAGGGTGGTGGCCACGTTGATGTAGGCCGTGCCGCGGTGGAACGACGCAGCGGCGAATCCGGCCAGGTCGGTGACCACGCCGCCGCCCACCGCCACGATCACGTCGGCCCGGCTGATCCCGGCCCGGGCGAAGCCGCGACACAGATCCTCCACGACGGTGAGGGACTTCGCCCCCTCCCCGTCGGGAACGGTGAACCGCTCGATCGGAAGACCGGGTTCGACCTCGACCCCGATTCCGGTCTGGGTGACAACGGCGGCCCGGGTCGCGCCCGGGACCGACCGGGCCACGAGTTCGGCCAGTCGGTGGCGGACCCCGGGGCCCACCACCACGTCGTAACCCCGCTCACCCAGCGCCACGGGGACCACGTTCACGGTGGGCTCCCGGTTCCGACCCCGAGGCCCGAACCGGTCAGGATTCGCTCGACTACCTGGTCCGGGGTGAGGTTGTCGACGTCGACGGCCAGGGATGCCGCCGAGTCATAGAGGGGGCGGCGCTCCTCGTACAGGGCCACCAGCGCGGAAGCCGGATCGTCGTCCAGCAGCGGCCGCCCGGAGCCGTCCCCCACCCTCCGGGCCAGAACCATGGGGTCGGCCCGCAACCACACCACGGTGCCCGACCGGGCCAGCAGCTCCCGATTGGCCGGAGACAGGACCACGCCCCCGGCGGCCGACACCACCACCGGTTCGTCGCCCGACAGGGCCTCGACCAGCACCCTCTCCTCTTCGGCCCGGAAGGCCGCTTCGCCCCGCTCGGTAAAGAGCTCCGGCACCGTGTGACCGGTGTCCTCCATGATCTGGGCGTCGGAGTCGAGGAAGCGCCAGCCCAGGCGGTCGGCCAGCAGGCGACCCACGGTGGTCTTTCCCGCCCCCATCATGCCGACCAGGATGAGACGGTCAACCATCGGTCGGTGGCGCCCCGGCCGCCGAGGGCGTGTCCCCCAGCGCGGCCAGGTAGCCGAGCCGGTTGCGGCGGAACTCGGCGACGGAGTCGCCTCCGAATTTGCGGAGGGCCTCGGACGCCAGCACCAACGACACCATCGTCTCGGCCACCACGCCCATGGCCGGCACCGCCGTGACGTCGGTGCGCTCCTTGAACGACACCGTGGACTCCTTGGTGACCACGTCGACGGTGCCCAGCGTCGGCCGGTTGAGGGTGGCCAGAGGTTTCATGGCCACGCGGGCCACGATGGGCGAACCGGTGGAGATCCCCCCCTCGATCCCCCCGGCGTGGTGGGTGTCCCGCACGTAACCCCCTCCGAGGAGTCCCTCGACGTCCACGACGGTGCCTTCCCCCTCACCGGTGGCCACCCGGATGGCGTCGTGGGCGTCCGAGCCCCGACGGCCGGCCAGTTCGAATCCGTCCCCGATCTCCACGGCCTTGATGGCCTGGATGCTCATGAGGGACTGGGCCAGCAGGGCATCCAGCTTTCGGTCCCAGTGGACATGGCTGCCCAGGCCGACGGGCACCCCGTAGGCGATCACCTCGGCCACACCTCCGAGCGAGTCGCCGACCTTGGCTGCCGCCTTGACCGCAGCCACCATTCGGGCCTCGGCCCCGGGGTCGATGCAGCGGACCTGGGACTCGTCCACCCCGAACAGTTCCTCGAGCGTGGGCAGGGGCCCGGGCTCGGCCCGCTCGGCTCCCAGCTGCACGATGTGGCTGAGGACGTCGATACCGATCTGTTGAAGGAGCAGCTTGGCCAGAGTTCCCGCCGCCACCCGGGCCGCCGTCTCCCGGGCCGAGGCCCGCTCCAGCACGTCCCGGGCGTCGTCGAGCCCGTACTTCAACATGCCCGACAGGTCGGCGTGCCCCGGACGGGGTTGGGTCAGGACCTTGGATGGCAGGCCGGGCCCGGGGGCCATCTCCGTCTCCCACTTGGGCCATTCCGTGTTGGCGATCTCCACCGCCACCGGCGAGCCCAGCGTCCGACCGTGACGGACCCCTCCCACCAGCGTGACCTCGTCGGCCTCGAACCGCATCCGGGGGCCGCGGCCGAATCCCAGCCGCCGGCGGGCCAGACCCCGCTGGATGTCCTCGGCCGTCACCAGGAGACCGGACGGCATGCCCTCCACGATGACCACGAGGGCGCGTCCGTGCGATTCACCGGCGGTCAGGAAGCGGAGCATCCCGGCAAATCTACTCGGGGGTCCGGGCATCCCCGGCCCGGAATCCCAAGGCGGCGCCTGCCACCTGGCTCAGGATCCGGCGTGGAACAGACTCTGGGCAATGTGCGCACCCCAGAACACGGCGATCACCGCACCCACCGACAGGGAGGGAGCGAACGGGATACGGGTCTTCCGACCGAGCGAGGACACCGCCATGAGGATCAGGCCGAACACCATCCCCACCAAGAAGCCGGCCAGGAAGGCCACGTAGGCGTGGAGGAGGCTGAGCCACCCGGTGGTGAATCCGATGACTCCGGCCAGGCGGACATCGCCGAACCCCATACCCCGGGGGATGAACCACCAGACGGCAAAGAACAGGGCGAAGGCCACGGCCCCGCCGATGAGGGCCCCGTCCAGGCTGTGCCAGGTGTGATCGACGGCCGATGTGGCCACCAGCAGCGGCACGATGAGGGCCAGGGCACCGTAGATCAGGCGCCGCGGCACCAGGCGGTGCGAGAGGTCGGTGACCGAGATCACCACCAGGAGGGCGAAGAAGACGCAGTACGGGGCCAGGACCAGGTCCCGGCCGAAATGGACGGCGGCCAGCCCGAACAGGGCACCGGTCACCACGGTGGCCAAGGCGGTGCGCGGGGGCGAGAGGCCCCGGGGAAGGAGGTTCGGGACCGTGCGATCCTCCGGGGACGGGTCATCGGAGTCATCGGCGTCGGCGGCATCCAATGCCTCTTCGATGGCCTCCTCGACGTGCTCGATGGTCGAGTGGTGCGATGCCCCATCGACCGGCGCGGCCCGGGTCGCCGCGGCCTCCTCGGACTCGGCCGCCGCTATTTGCTCGGCACGCCGCTGTTCGTCTTCACGGTGGCTGCGCTCGGCCTCCCGCTGGCCGAGGGGATCGAGCACGGCGCCGACGATGAGGCCGGCCACGGCGGTCCCGGCAACCAGGAGTGTGTCCACCTCCGGAAACGTACAGGACGGGCCCGTCCCAACCGGGCATCATCCAGTCCCACGGGCCGGTGCCGGTACCGATCCGACCGGCACCGGTGGCCACGTCCCGGCCGGTGGGGGCCGACTCGGCTCAGCCTGGGCTCAGCCCGTCCAACGGTCAGCCGTCGGACGGGGCAGCCGGGCGAACGCTGAGCCGTAGGAAGCCTCCGACGCGTGAGGGCCTCGACGCGTGAGGGCTCAGCTGTGGGAAGGCTCGTAGTACGGATTGGTGCCGTCCGCGTGATCCGTGACGTCCACGATGTTGACGATCTCCGGGATCGCCTCGCGCAGAATGACCTCGATGCCCTGGGTCAGCGTGGCCTTGGCCATGCCGCACCCCTGGCACCCGCCGCTCAGCCGGAGGTAGATCGAGGCGTCCTTGACGGCGACAAGATCGGCCCGGCCGCCGTGGGCGGCGATACTGGGATTGACCTGTTCGTCGAGTACCGACACCACCTGGACGGCCAACGGGTCGGAAAGATCGACCTCGGGGCCGGATCCCAGTCCCTGCAGCGTCGGCACCGGCGGGGTGTTGGGGTTGACGATGACCAGGCCGCCCTCACCCGACTCGTCGGTCACGAAGTCGAGGGTGGCGCCCTGCAAACGGTCGACGCTGGTCTGCGGTACCACGACAGGCAGATCGTCGTCCTCCTGGACGACGTCGCCGACGCCGGCATCGGACAGGGCCTGGAAGTACATGTCGTAGGCGTAGGCCCCGTTGCTCTCGCCGTTGATCTCCAGCCACAGTGCCAGGGCGTCGGACTCCGCCTCGCTGGACAACACTTCGAGCACGGTGGCCCGGGCCTCGGGGGTGATGGTCAAGACGGGCCGGACGTCCTCACGGGCTTCACTCATGCCTGTCATCATAAGGGCGTGCCGCCATCCAACAAGCACCTACCCCCGGAGTCCCACGAGTGGATCAGCTTCGACGATCCCGACGAGGAACGTACCTGGCTGTTCGACGTGACCTTCCTGGCCAGTGCCTGGATGTGCATCTTCGGTCAGGGTTGCCAGGGGGTGCTCACCGGACCGGCCCCCGAGCTGGTGCAGGGTTGCTGCTCCTACGGGGCCCACTTCACGGGTAAGAAGGACGCCCGCGCCGTCGAGCGGGCCGCCGCCGAACTGGGTCCCGACCTGTGGCAGTTCCACAAGCAGGGCCAAAAGGGTGTGGTGAAGAAGCTGGCCGACGGCGACCTGGGGACGCGCCTGGTCGACGGGGCCTGCATCTTCCTCAACCGGCCGGGATTCCCGGCCGGTCCGGGGTGTGCCCTGCACAAGGCGGCCGAGTCCCAGGGGCGGAGTCACGTCGAGTTCAAGCCGGAGGTGTGCTGGCAGCTCCCCTTGCGTCGCGAGGACGAGACGGCGGCGGACGGTCGGGTGACCTCAGTGGTCCGGCAATGGGACCGACGGCACTGGGGCGAGGGCGGCGAGGAGTTCCACTGGTGGTGCACCGAAGACCCTGCGGCCTTCGTGGGTCACGAGCCGGTGTACGTGAGTATGCGGACCGAGCTGGAGACCATGGCCGGCAAGAAGGTGTACAAGCGGCTGGCCGCCTATCTCGACGAGCGCACCGCTCCGAGGACGCCGGTCACCCTGCTCCCCCATCCCGCCCTGCGATCGTGAGGTCGCACCCGGGACTGGTGAACCACCCGGGCGCCGGGGTCGACACCGCCATTCACTCGGCCAGAGGATCGTCCTCGGCGAACGACGGGTCCTTCGGAGCGGTGCCGAGGATCTCGTCGTAGTCGTCCTCGGTGGCCAGGCACCACGAGGCATGCTTGTCGTCGGGTTCGGCGCCGCACTCGGGGCAGCGCCGGTTGGCGGTGGCGACCGAACGCTTCAAGCTACGCGCCTCTTCGAAGCGGCGATGGCGTCCCTTCTTCACGGAAACAACTCCTTGCCCCACCAGCGGTGGTATTCCCCCGACACGGCGAACCCGGGTGATCACCGATCACCGATCGGCTCCCAGTGTAGTGCGGGGCGTCCCCATTCGTGGCACACCCGCACGGCCGGTACGATCGGGTCATGTCCGAACAATTCGACCCTCAGGCCATGGTCGAACGCTTCCGGGCCAGGGCTGATGCGGTTCGGTCCCGAGGCCTTCCCCCTGTCGAGGGGCCCGATCGCCAGCGCTTCAAGGAGCAGGCCCGGGCCGACTTCATGGACTTCGCCATGCTCGGCGACGCCGTGGCCGAACTGAGCGACGGCGTGCTCACCCTCCGGATCGATCTGCGACCTCCGGAACCGCCGGCCGGGAACTGAGCCCACCGCCGACTCGGCCGGTCCCGGTCGGCTACGAAGTCAGCCCCCGTAGTTCATGCGGGTGTCCTCCATGCGCAGGATCTCCGGTTCCTCGCCCGGGCCATCGGTCGGTTCCCGGTGGCCGACGTCCACCACCTCGCCCACGAACAGCACGTGGCTCGCCGGCTTCCCGCCCACATCCGTCCACTCCCCGGTGTGCCGGACTCGGCACGACAGCCACGACACCGCCGAGACCAGGCAGGGCAGGCCGCCGGCCACCTCGTGAACCGGCTCCCCCTGGAGGGCCACGGCGATGCCCGCGGCATCGGTCTCCATGGCCGACACCGGCTTCACGAACCGTCGCACGACGGCCCGGTCGGCACGAGCCAGCACGCTCACCGAGAAGCCCCCGCCCTCGGTGATGAGCTCCCGGGTCACCGACGTCCGCTCCACCGCCACCGCCACCAGCTTGGGGGTGACGGCCACCTGCATCACCCAGTTGCAGGTCATGAGGTTCCGCCGTTCCCCGGCCCTGCTCCCGACGACGAACAACCCGGTCGGCAACGACCACAGGACCCGACGCCGCAGTCGGTCGTAGGTATCAGGATCCCGGCCGTCGGGCACCGGCCCCGGGTGGCGTTCGTTCACCGGCTGTGCCTTCCCCGAGTCGGTGGTCATGATTCAGGTGCATCCCCCGAACGGATCAGCGCAGGATCCGTTCGGCTGAGTGGTCGACGTCGAGGGAGTGTGACCGGTCACGGACTCGATGCGCTGCAGTGCCGTGGTCAACAGGGGCACCAGGGCGACCCGTTCGGTGGCCGACCGCCGGAGCAGTGTGGCGCTCTGGCCGGCCCCCTGGTAGCAGTCATCGCCGGCAGCGGCGGCCTTCTCGTAGGCCTGGTCGAGGTCGTCGGTGAGCCGGGTGTCGGGGGTGGGAAGGTTGCCGATGGCCGTCTCGGCGTCATTGGTCAGCAGGGCGCACACCGTCTTGATGGCCGACGACGCCTGGTGGCCAGCGAGGGCGTGGTCGATGTTGGCGCTGTCGACCTCGAGCGTGCCGATGGCCGCACCGCCGCCCGCCCCGGACACCCAGGCCGAGACCCGGGCTGACGCTGGGCCCGTCGCGTCCTGTCCGGCGCACCCGGCCAACAACAGGGCACCCAGGCAAGCCGAGGCCACGGCCAGGGTTCGCCGACGCGCCCCACGGCGTGGCGGTGTCGGCGTGTTCGAGGCTGTCGATTCCCACCGCCACTCCGGCGGTGAGCCCCCCGGTGACTCCGGCCGTGAGCCGGGCCGTGGCAGAGCCCCGACCGTCACTAGGCCGGAATGCCCGTCCAGTCGGGGCGCCACGATGGGTCCAGCTGCCGGAGGAACTGTCCGCACCGCTCCTCCTCGTCGTGCTCACCGATGGCCCCGGCCGACGAGCGAAGCCCGTCGAGGCACCGGAGGAACCCCCGGTTCGACTCGTGGGACCACAGCACCAGGCCCGAGCCCTTCCAGCCCGCACCCCGTAGCGCGTCGAGGCCGCGGTGGTAGCCGACACGGAAACAGGCGTAGGCCTCCACATCGTCCCGGGCCAGCGAGCCGAGGGCGGCCCAGGCCGCCTGGGACCGCGGCTCGGACCGGACCACGTCGGCCACGGCGTGTCGGCGTCGGTCGGCCGGTTGGGCCAGAGCCGCCTGGAGACCGGCCCGGACGGCCTCGGACTCTTCGGGCAGCACCGTCTCGGGCAGCCCCGAGGTCAACCGGACAGGCGAGAACTCCGACGATGGTCCGGCAGGGCGGTTCATGGAGGTCAGTGTAGGACCGTGCGGCGCCTCCTCCCGCTCGGGCCGGCCCGCCGGGTCACTCGAAACGGACCAGGTGGTAGTTCTTCTTCCCGCTGCGGAGGACGAGGTACCGACCGGCCACCAGGTCGTCGGCCCCTACGGTGCGGGCCACGTCCACCTCCCTCCGGTTGTTCACGTAGGCGCCACCCTGCTCGATGGTGGTCCGGGCCCGACCCCGGGACGGGGCCAGGCTGGTCTCCACCATCAGGTCGACCAGCTCCGCCCCGTCACCGTCCAGACGGGAGCGGGTGACCATGGTGGAGGGGGCGTCGGCGAAGACGTCGAGGATCGACTGCTCGTCAAGACCGGTGATCGCCTCACTGAACAGGGCGGCGGCGGCCCGTTCGGCCCGCTCGGTGTCCCCGGTCCCGTGCACCATGGAGCAGACCTGTCGGGCCAGCTCCCGTTGCGCCTCCCGGCGCTCGGGATGGTCCGCTGTCGCCTCGTCGAGGGCCAGGATGGCCCCGTGATCGAGGAAGGTGAAGTAGCGGAGGTAGGTGCCCACCACGGCGTCTTCGCTGCCCAACAGGAACTGGTAGAGCTGGTAGGCGCTGGTCCGACCGGCATCGAGCCACACCGTGCCCGACTCGGTCTTCCCGAATTTGGTGCCGTCGGGCTTCAGCACCAACGGCGTGGTGAGCCCCCACACCTCTTCCTGGCGCACCTTCCGAACCAACTCGATCCCGGCGGTGATGTTCCCCCACTGGTCACTGCCCCCCAGCTGGAGCCGGCAGCCGTAGGCGTCGAATAGGTGGAGGAAGTCGTAGGCCTGGAGCAACATGTAGCTGAATTCGGTGTACGAGATGCCCTGGTCGGCCCGGCTCAGCCGGGACTTCACCGAGTCCTTGGCCACCATCTGGTTGACGGTGAAGTGCTTGCCCACATCCCGGAGGAACCCGAACAGCGTCATGGGCTCCAGCCAGTCGGCGTTGTTGACCAGGAGCGCCCGCGACGGCCCGCCGCTGTCGGAGAAATCGAGGAACCGCTCGAGCTGACCGCGGATGCCCTCCAGATTGGCCCGCAGTTGCTCAGGAGAGAGCAGTGACCGCTCCTCGGACTTGCCTCCCGGATCGCCCACGAAACCCGTGCCGCCACCGGCCAGGGCGATGGGCCGGTGGCCGGCCAGCTGGAGACGACGGAGGTTGCACACCTGCAGGAGATGGCCCACATGCAGGCTGTCGGCCGTGGGGTCGAATCCGCTGTAGGCGGTGATCCGATCGGCATCGAGGCGCTGCTCGAGATCGGGGTCGGTCAACTGGTGGATCAGCCCCCGGAAGCGGAGATCCTCGGCGAAGTGGCCCATGGACTCAGCCTGCCACGTCACCCGACCGGGGTGGTTCCCCCGGTGACCCGACGGCGTTGGACCCCGGACCGAAGGCCTGGAACCGAACCGACGCTACGATCGGCCTCCGCAACCCCGAACCCCCCGGACCCATCGGACCCAACACCCCGACCAGGAGCACCCCGTTGCCCAATCCCTATCTCCACGGCAACTACGCCCCGGTCATGGTGGAGCGCAGCGATGACCACCCGCTACCCGTGACCGGGGTAATCCCGCCCGACCTGACCGGCCGACTCCTGCGCAATGGCCCCAATCCCGCCCTGCTCCCCGCCGACGAGACCGACTACCACTGGTTCGCCGGGGACGGCATGATCCACGCCATCGCCCTGTCCGAGGGACGGGCCGAAGGCTACCGGAACCGCTGGGTGCGGACCCGGGCCCTGGCCTCCGAGCTGGAGACCCCGTCACCGGCCGGGCCGACCGAGCCCGTCGACGGCAAAGCCAACACCCATGTCATCCGGCACGCCGGAACGACCCTGGCCCTGGTGGAGTCGGGATTCCCCCATGCGGTGTCCGATGACCTCAGCCGTGCCCGCATCCACGACTTCGACGGCGGACTGAGCTCGCCGATGACCGCCCATCCCAAGGTCGACCCGTCCACCGGCGAACTCCTCTTCTTCGGGTGCGACGTCTTCGGGCCCCCATTCCTCCGCTACCACGTGGTGGACGCCAGCGGCGGTCTGGTCCGGACCGAGGCCATCGACATCCCCCGCGCCACCATGATCCACGACTTCGGGGTGACGGCCTCACGGGTGATCCTCCTCGATCTCCCAGTCGTCTTCGACCTGGACATGGCGGCCGTGGGCCGCCCCATCCCCTACCGCTGGGTGCCCGAAGCCGGAGCCCGGGTCGGCGTGATGCCTCGGGACGGCGGACGTGACGACGTGCGGTGGATCGGCATCGACCCGGTCTACGTCTTCCACGTGCTGAACGCCTACGACGACGGCCGGACCGTGGTCATGGACGTCATTCGCTACGACCGGGCATTCGACACCGATCCGGGTCAGGCCATCGCCTCGGTCCTGCCCACCCTGGCCCGATGGACCATCGACCCGGTGGCCGGACGCATCGCCGAGCGGCGCCTCGACGACGTGCCGGTCGAGTTCCCGAGGATCGATGACTCGGTGGCCGGGTTGCCCCACCGTTACGGCTACTGCGTGCGCCTCGGCGACCGGGCCGACGAACCCACCCAGCAGGGACTGGTCCAGTACGACCTGGGGCGCGACGAGTCGACCTGGTTCGACCCGGGCCAGTACCGGTTCCCCGGGGAGCCGGTGTTCGTCCGGGCGGCCGACGGCCGAGGGGAGAACGAGGGCTGGGTGTTGTCGGTGGTGTACGACGCCACCACCGACTCCAGCGACCTGGTCATTCTCGACGCCACCTCCTTCGCCGGCCCTCCGGTGGCCACGGTGCATCTTCCCGCCCGAGTCCCCTTCGGATTCCACGGGTCGTGGCTGCCCGTCGACTCCTGATGCACCCGTAGTCGGAGGGCGATTGGGTCCGGGGCCGAGGGTGCCACCAGTCAGGGGGCCCTGCGTGGGAAACTGAGTCGCCCACGACCAGGGGCCGCCTCCTCGGGCCACAGCTTCTCTGCGGCCCGTAACGACTGAAACCCACCCACCTTGCCCCCCAACGACCCACCAAGATCGAGCGGTTCCCGTCCCACCGGACGATCGTCGGGTCAGCCGACCGGGCAGCCTCGCGCCTCGAGCCCGCCACCGGCCCGGTCCAGTCGATCGGCCCCCGAGTTCCCTGGACCCATCCTGAGTGGGCAGGTGGCCATCCCCTCCCGGCGGGAGCGGCGCCGGGCGACCAAGAAGCGCCGTCGACCCGCCGCCCGGATCCTCCGCGGCCTGGTCGGCGTGGTCGTGGTGGTGGTCCTGATCGCCGCCTTGGGCTACGGCTACTTCCGCTACCAGTGGAGCAAGGTGTCCTCGGCTCCCTGCTCGACCTGCGTGGCCGCCGCCAACGGGGCTCCCTACAACCTCCTGCTCATCGGCTCGGACAGCCGGGTCGGAGAGACGGCGGCCGAGGCCCAGCAGTTCGGCAACGCCACCAACGCCGGGGGACAACGCAGCGACACCATCAAGATCGTCCACGTCGACCCGTCCACCGGTACGGCCTCCACCCTCTCGATCCCTCGGGACACCTATGTCACCCTCTCGGGGCTCCCGGCCTCGACCCAACTCTCGGCCCAAAACAAGATCAACGCCTCCTTCGCCGGGGGACCCGACGCCCTCATCCAGACCATCCAGAACACCTTCGGCATACCCATCAGCCACTACATCGTCATCAACTTCTTCGGCCTCCAGGACGCCGTCAACGCTCTCGGGGGAATCTCGATGGACTTCCCCTACCCGGTCCGGGACCGGGACTGCCAGACCGGGGTCTGCTACAACAACTCCGGCCTCAACATCACCACGGCCGGCTGCCAGGTACTGAACGGCCAGGAGGCCCTGGCCCTGTCCCGCTCCCGCTTCTACGAGTACTACGCCAACGGCGAGTGGAGCTACGACCAGAGCTCGGACCTCGGGAGGATCACCCGCCAGAACCTGATCATCTCGGCCGCCCTGGACAAGGCCAAGTCGACCTACAATCCCCTGCGGCTCAACAGCCTGCTCACCGGCGTGGTCCACGACTTCAGCAAGGACAACGGCCTGTCGCCCGACGACCTGTTCGCCCTGGCCGAGAGGTACCACGCCTTCTCGGGATCCCAGTTGCAGGCCCTCACATTGCCCACCGCTCCGGCATATACCCCGGGGGGTTCCGCCGTCGAAGTGGTCCAGCCGGACGAGGCCTCCCAGATGATCACCCAGTTCCTCGGGGGACCCTTCGGACCCATCACCACCCCGCCCATCGACGCCTACGGGAACGACCTGACCTTGTCGGTCCCCACCACGGTGCCGACCTCCCCGACCACCGCCGCACCGGTGACCACGACGGCGCCCTCCTCGAAGCACTCGACCGCCGCCGCCCCGCCGGCGTCGAACGTCCCTTCCTACGACCCGCATCCCTGCTGACCGGCCGCCCCGGTCAGATGCCGTCGACCGCCCGCACCACGGCGGCAGCGAGCTGGCCATGATGGTTCACGTTGGCCGACCGCCCGGGTAGCCGCACGCGGATCACCCCCCGGGTCCCGTCGGCCACCCTCCGGGCCAGGGACTCCTCCAGTCCCCCCGGGCCCGACAGGGCATCCACGTCGTCCACCGGCCAACCGAAGCCTTCGGCGACGGCGGCTGGATCGGGGCCCTGCGGCGTGCCGAAGAGCGAGTCGAAGATGCCGGGGTCGAGCACCGACGCCGGCTCCAGGAACGAGAAGATCCCGCCGCCCCGGTTGTCGGCTACCACCACGGTCAGGTCCACGTCGGCCCCCTCGGCAGCCACCAGGGCCGAGACGTCATGGAGGAAGGCCAGGTCGCCGACCAGGGCCACGGTGGGTCCGGGAACGGCCAGGGCCACGCCCAGGGCCGTCGACACCACGCCGTCGATCCCGTTGGCTCCCCGGTTGGCCAGGACTCGGGGTGGGCGGTCCCGGGGGCCGGCGAAGGCCTCGATGTCCCGCACGGGCATGGACGACGACACCACCAGGGTGGCGTCGTTCGGCAGGCCGGAGAACAGGCGGCGGGCCAACACCGGCTCGGTCATCCCCGGAGGGCCATCGGCGCCGAGTGCTCCGGCCAGGACGGCCTGGGCCCGGTCTTCCGCCTGTTGCCACTCCGCCGCCCACCGGGCCGGGGATCCCGGATCACCGGCAGACGCGGCACCCGACGCCGGCTGGCCGACCAGACGGGTGACCGCTCGGGCAAAGAGGGTCGGGTCGGCACGGACGAACTCGTCCGCCATCCGGTCGGGGTCCGTCCACCGACCCCACGGATCGACCACGATGCTGTGTGCTCCACCGTCGGCCGCCCGGGTCAGGAACCCATTGACCACCTTGGACACCCATCGCTCCCCCACCATGACGATGCACTCGGGCATGTGGCCGTCGACGAACCGCTCGGACCGCAGGATGCCGTCGGCGGCCCCGATCACACCGGGCACCTCCCGACGCACCCCGGACCGGGGATCGGCCAGGATCGGCCACCCGAGCGCAGCTCCCAGGGCGAGCACGGACTCGGGTTCGCCGCACCCGGCTCCGGCCACGATGAGTCCGCGTCGGGTGGCACGGAGCGGCCCGTCCCCGGTCCGGAGCGCCAGCCACTCCTCGCCCGGCGACGGACGGCCAGCCACCACGGCGTGCCAGGGCGACCCGTCGGGGCGGCCGGCAACCACCCCTCCCCCGGCGTCGGCGTCCCCTAGCAGGGGCTCCCGGAAGGGCAGGTTCAGATGGACCGGTCCGGGACCGATCGCCTTCGCTGTCGCCTCGGCCACCGCCCGCGCGGCCAGGGACCGCCACGACGGCCGGGTGGCAGCCACGGGCACGCCGGGATCGGCGAACCATCGTACCGACGAGCCGTAGAGATGGGTCTGGTCGATGGTCTGGGGCGCGCCGACATCGCGCAGTTCCACGGGTCGGTCCGCCGTGCACACCAGGAGGGGCACCCGGGCGAGGTCCGCTTCCACCACGGCCGGATGCACTTCGGCCGCCGCCGTTCCGCTGGTCGTGAGCACGATGGCGGGCACCCCGGTGGCCAGTCCGATCCCCAGCCCGGTGAATCCGGCCGAGCGCTCGTCGAGGCGGACGTGGACCCGGATCCCGGCGTTCGCCATCAGGGCCAGCGCCAGGGGCGTGGACCGGGATCCCGGGCAGACCACCGCATGCACTACCCCGTGGCGCGCCCACTCGTCCGCCAGCGTGGCGGCGAAGGCGGCCTGGATGTCGGCATGCCTGGCGTTGGCGGCCGTCCTCGGTACGCTCACCAGGGCCTGCCATGCCAACCCGACCGACCCCGCCAGACTCCCCCCAGCCACGGGCTCCCTCCGTGACCTCGAGGACGTCGCCGTCGCTCCACGTCGAGCGACGGGGCGTCGGGCCACGCCTGGTGATGGCCCACGGATTCACCCAGACTTCCCGGGTATGGGCCGGCATGGACGTCGAGCTGGCCAGAGACCACGAGGTGGCGACGGTGGACATGCCCGGCCACGGTCAGTCGGCCGCGGTGGACGCGACCCTGGTGGACGGGGCCCTCCTCCTGGGTTCGGCCGGGGGTCAGGCCGCCTACCTGGGGTACTCCATGGGTGCACGGTTCTGCCTCCACCTGGCCCTGGCCCGACCCCAACTCGTCGACTCGCTGGTCCTCATCTCCGCCACGGCCGGCATCGAGGACCCCGACGAGCGCTTCGAACGCCGCCGTGCCGACAGTGTGCTGGCCGACCGCCTGGACCCCCCGGGCGGCGAGCAGTCCGGCCAGTCGGTCGAGGCGTTCCTGCAGGAATGGATGGCCCAGGCCATGTTCTCGGGTATCGATCCCGACGCCGACGGGTTCGCCGAGCGGCTGGCCAATACCGGTCCCGGGCTGGCTTCGAGCCTGCGTCGGGCGGGCACCGGAACCCAACTGCCGTTGTGGGATCAGCTCGGCCGCCTGGCCATGCCGGTGCTGGTGATCGCGGGCGGTGACGACGGGAAGTTCGCCGGGTTGGGCCGACGGATGGTCGACGCCATCGGCGCCAACGCCTCCCTGGTCGTGGTTCCGGGAGCCGGTCATGCACCACACCTGGAGCATCCCGAGGCGGTGGCCGGTCTGGTACGGGACCATGGGGCCGGCGCGCCGGGCTGAGGCCTCTCGGACGCTCATCGGGAGACCAACGGGATCCCGAGAGGAATCCAGAGCCACAGGGCGAGAGACAGCACGATGCCGAAGGCCAACTGGAGACGTCCGGTGGCGGCCAGCACCGGAAGGAGGGCTCGCCCCTGGGCGTCACTCAGCACCAGCCGGACGGGGGCAGCCACGAGGGGCAGGGCCAGCAACGGCAACAAGGCGATGGCCGGACGGGCAGAGTGGACGGCGCCGGTGACCGACAGCAGACCCCAGAGGACCACCCCGACGAAGGGGAGTACGACGCAGGCTACGTACAGCCAGCCAGCGCGGCGACGACCGAGGCGAACGGCCAGGGTGCGCTTCCCGCTAGCCGTGTCGGTTCCGATGTCACGAAGGTTGTTGGCCAACAGCAGCGCCGTCGCCACCAGGCCGACGGCGCTGGCGGCGAACCACACCACCGGCACGCCGAGTTGCAGCGTCTGCACGTAGAAGGTCCCGACAGTGGCGACCAGACCGAAGAACACGAACACGAACGCCTCGCCGAGGCCGGCGTAGCCGTAGGGACGCGGGCCCCCGGTGTAGAACCATCCGGCCAGCAGGCAGGCCCCGCCGACGGCCAGGATCCACCACGACGTGGCCCAGGCCAGGCCCAATCCGACCACTGCGGCGATCCCGAAGGACACCAACGCGGCCCGCCGGACCGCCGCCGGCGAAGCCAGACCGGAGGCCACCAGGCGGACCGGGCCGACCCGGACGTCGTCGGTCCCCCGGATGCCGTCGGAGTAGTCGTTGGCATAGTTGGTGCCGATCTGGATGGCCAGCGCCACCACCAGGGCGCCCAGGGCACACCACCAGGCGTTGATGTGGAGCCCCACGGGGGAGGCGAACCGGATGGTGACCCGGTGGGCCCCGTAGCCGACCTGCACTGATCGGACGCGGTGGCTCCAGGGATGGGCCGCCGCCGTGCCCACGAGGACGGGGACCAACGCCGCCGGAAGGGTCCGCGGACGGGCCCCGAGCACCCAACGCTTGACCGGGCCCGGTGCCTCGGGGGCCACGGACGTACCGGCCGGCGGGCCCTCCGGGGTCATGCGGGCAACCGACCGGTCCCCGGCCCATGGCTCACGGCCGGCGGGGGAAGCGACCGAAGTCCGGTGGGCGGTGCTCCTGGAAGGCGTTGCGCCCCTCTTGTCCTTCCTCACTCATATAGAAGAGCATGGTGGCGTCCCCGGCGAACTGCTGGAGCCCGGCCAACCCGTCATCGGCAGCGTGCAGACCGCCTTTCAGCATCCGGAGGGCCAGCGGCGACAGCGAGAGCATCTGGCGGCACCAGGCCACCGTCTCCTGCTCCAACTCCGCCAGGGGGACCACCTCGTTGACCAGGCCCCATTGGTGCGCCGTGGCCGCGTCGTACTGCCGACACAGGAACCACACCTCTTTGGCCCGCTTCAGCCCGATGGTGCGGGCCAGCAGACTGGCCCCGTAGCCGCCGTCGAAACTCCCCACCTTCGGTCCGGTCTGGCCGAACCGGGCGTTGTCGGCGGCGATGGACAGGTCACAGACCAGGTGGAGGATGTGACCGCCCCCGATGGCGTAGCCGGCCACCATGGCCACCACCGGTTTGGGCAGGCGGCGGATCTGGATCTGAAGGTCCAGCACATTGAGACGACCGATGCCCTGCTGGGCCACCGCATCGTCCCCGAGGTAGCCGTCGTCGCCGCGGATCTTCTGGTCGCCCCCCGAGCAGAAGGCGTCCGGGCCCTGGCCCGTGAGGATGACGACCCCGACCGACGGGTCGTCGCGGGCCACGTTGAAGGCATCGGCCAGCTCGAACAGGGTCTGGGGGCGAAAGGCGTTCCGGACCTCCGGCCGGGCGATGGTCAGCTTGGCCATCCCCTCGGCTACGTCGAACGTGATGTCGCGATAGTCACCTCGGCGCTCCCACTCCGGCAGGGCCAGCCCCCGAAAGCGGTCCACCGGGTCCAGGGGCGGGCCTATGACCACCGTCTCGACGGGGGCACTCGCCACCGGTTTCCCCTGCTCCTCCGGCTCCGATGCAACCATTCGACCATTCACTCCTAGAGTCACCACTCGTACGGTCGCCTAGGCTAGTCCCATGCCGGAGCTGGTAGCGCTCGACCTGCCGGGCGGTCCGGCCTTCGTCGACGCTCTCGAGGCGGCCTGGGACCACGGGGATGCCGTGCTCCCCATCGATCCCCGCCTCCCCCCTCCGGCGGTGACCCGGCTGCTCGACGCCCTCCAGCCCACGGTGGTGGTCGACGCTTCGGGTCGGCACCGCCGGCCCGGGGGACACCCCACCGAACCGGGGGATGCGTTGGTCGTGGCCACGAGCGGCACCACCGGCCGGGCCAAGGGGGTGGTCCTCGACCATGCCGCAGTGGCGGCCTCGGCCAGAGCCAGCTCGGCCCGCCTCGGGGTCGACCCCTCCACGGACCAGTGGGTGGCGTGCCTTCCCCTGGCCCACATCGGCGGGCTGTCGGTGGTGACCCGGTCCCTGATCACCGGCACCCCGTGCACGGTGCTCCCCGAGTTCGAGGGGACCACCGTCGAGCGACTGGCCGGTCAGGGCGGCACACTCGTCTCGCTCGTGGCCACCGCCCTGCTCCGCACCGACGTCTCGGGGTACCGGGCCGTGCTGCTGGGCGGCGCCGCTCCCCCCACTCGTTGCCCGAGAACGTCGTCACCACCTACGGCATGACCGAGACCGGGTCGGGGGTCGTCTACGACGGTCGGGCCCTCGAGGGGGTGGAGCTGCGTCTGGGCGATGGGACGACCGGAGCGTTCGGGGAGATTCTGGTGCGGGGCCCGATGGTGATGCGGTGCTACCGCGACGGCTCTGATCCGAGGCTCCCCGGTGATTGGCTCCCCACGGGTGACTCGGGCCACCTCGCCCCCGACGGATCACTGGCGGTATTCGGTCGGATGGCCGAGGTCATCGTGAGCGGTGGCGAGAAGGTTTGGCCGGCACCGGTCGAGGGCGTCCTCGGCCGTCACCCGGCGGTCGATCAGGTGGCCGTCTGGAAGCGGCCCGACCCCGAATGGGGTGAGCGGGTGGTGGCCTGGGTCGTGCTGGCGGACCCCTCCCGACCCCCTCCCCTCGGCGAGCTACGGGATCTGGTGACGGCCGAGCTCTCCCCGTGGGACGCCCCGCGCGAGTTGGTGGTGGTCGACCGGCTCCCCCGCACGGCCAGCGGCAAGGTCCGGCGGACCGAACTGACCTGAGAAGGGCCGACCGGGACGGACGGCGGAGACCGACGGTGCCCACCGGGGCCCGACGACGCCCCTCACGAGAGACCCCCGCCGGCGATGCACATGGCTCCCCCATCGATGACCAGGGTGTGCCCGGTCACCCACGAAGCGGCGTCGGAGCACAAGAAGAGGGCCGCGTTGGCGATGTCTTCGGCCTCGCCCAGCCGTCGCAGCGGCAGGCGACGGCTGATGGACTCCTCGGCGGACTCCCAGAGGGCCCGGGCGAACTCCGTCTTGACCAGTCCGGGAGCCAGGGCGTTGACCCGCACCCTGGGCCCCAGCTCCCCGGCCAGCTGGCTGGTCAAATGGATGACCGCGGCCTTGGTGACGTTGTACCAGCCGATGCCGCCCTCCACCGTGAGGCCACCGATGGAGGCCAGGTTGAGGATCACCCCGCCGCGCTCGGACATACCGGCCCGCCACGCCGCCTGGGACCATTCGAGATAGCCGCTCTGGTTGACCCGCACCGTCTTGTCGGCCCGTGGCGTGTCGATCTCGATGATCGGCCCGTAGTACGGATTGGTGGCGGCGTTGTTGACCAGGATGTCGACGGAGCCGAAGCGAGCCACCGTGGCGGACATGCACGCCTCGGCCTGTTCGGGGTCCCCGGCGTTGGCCACGTGCCAGGCCACCTCGCCGGCCCGCCCCCCCGACGCATCCTCGATCTCGGACTGGGCGGCGCTCAGGGCGTCGGACCTACGGGACGAGAGCATGACCGAGGCGCCGGCGGCGGCGAACGACGCCGCGATGGCCTGACCGATCCCCCTCGAGGCCCCGGTGATCAACGCCGTCTTTCCGTCCAGTCGAAGTTCCATGGCCGCCCACCCTAGACACCCAGCAGTCGATGGAACCGGGGGGAACCCAGGCCCCGCTTCCGACCGACGCACGGCTCCCTCCGTGGCCATCCCCCGTCCCGACCGGCCTACCATGCGGCGAGGGAGTGGTCCTGGCCGCGGTCGGGCCCGCACCGTGCCCACGGGTGGCCGTGACCACGCGTAAGGTGCGCCCACAGCACACACCGTGCATCCGGGGAGGAGTTCCGACAATGCCAATGCCGACGGACGTGGGGGTGGTCGACACCATGGTGGGGTTCCCTCATCCGGACATGAAGGAGGTCTACCGGTTCATCACCCGGCAGACCAAGGACGCCGAGTCCAAGGAGAAGTTCGACTTCCCGGTGGAGTACATGTTCAAGGACGGGACGGGCAAGTCCGTGGAAGGCGCCTCGGATCCCGTCGGGGTGACCTTGCGGGAGATGGATGTGTGGGGCATCGACAAGGGCCTCATCGGCGTGGGCGATCCGGCCGGCATCGGCGACGAGGCGCTCCAGCGCCACCCGGACCGGTTCATCCCCTCGTCCTCCTTCGATCCCAATGACGGGATGCAGGGGATCCGGAAGCTGGTCGAGGAGTACGAGACCTACGGCGTGCGGGCCGTCGGTGTGTTCCCGGCCGGCACCTTCCCCCAGGTGCCCATCAACGACAAGAAGATGTACCCCCTCTACGCCAAGGCCGTGGAGCTCGGGATCCCGGTCTTCTGCTGCGCCGGCATCCCCGGTCCCCGCCTGAAAGCGGCGTGCCAGCACGTGGAGCTCATCGACGAGGTGATGTTCGACTTCCCGGACCTGGTCTTCGTCACCCGGCACGGATGCGAGCCCTGGACCGAGCTGGCCGTGAAGCTCATGCTCAAGTGGCCGGGGCTCCACTACTCCACCAGCGCCTTCGCCCCCAAGTACTACCCGAAGGACATCGTCAACTACGCCAACACCCGTGGGGCCGACAAGATCATCTTCGCCGGCTACTTCCCCATGGGCCTGTCCATCGAACGGGTCATGACCGAGCTGCCCAACGTCGGCTTCAAGGACGACGTGTGGCCCAAGTTCCTCCGCACCAACGCCCTCCGGGTCCTCGGACTGGACGGACCATGACCGCGACGACGACCGAGGACACGACCGCCCCGGCGCACCGCGGCCCCCGGGCGGTGGAGTACGTCACCTTCGACGCCGACAACCACTACTACGAGGCCACGGACGCCTACACCCGCCACATCGATCCGGCCATGGCCAAGCGGGCCATGCAGTGGGCCCAGATCGACGGGCGCCAACGACTGCTGGTGGGGGGCACGATCAACCGGTTCATCCCCAATCCCACCTTCGACCCCGTGGCCAAGCCGGGCAGCCTCGACGAGTACTTCCGCGGCCGCAATCCCGCCCACCAGGACATTCGCGCCCTGTTCGGCGAGTTGGAGCCGATCCGACCCGAATACCGCCAGCGCGACGCGCGGTTGGCCGTCATGGACGCCCAGGGCCTCGATGGATGCTTCCTCTTCCCCACGCTCGGCGTGGGCATGGAAGAGGCCCTGGCATCGGACCCCGAAGCCTGTGTGGCGGCCTTCAGCGCCTTCAACCGGTGGCTGGAGGACGACTGGGGCTACGCCTACCGGGAGCGCATCTTCGCCGCGCCCATGATCGCGCTGGTGGATCCCGCGGCCGCGGTCGACGAGCTCGCCCGGGTGCTGGCCGCCGACGCCCGGCTGATCTGCGTCAAGGGTGGGCCGGCCCACACTCCCGAGGGGTTCACCTCGCCGGCCGACCGACGGTACGACCGGTTCTGGGGGCTGGTCAACGAGTCCGGGGTGACGGTGGGGATCCACTCCGGCGATGCCGGTTATGGCCGCTACATCAACGACTGGGAGCCCTACGGCAGCCTGGAGGCGTTCCGTCACTCCCCGTTGCGCTCGGTGATCAGCTCCGACCGGCCTCCCTTCGAGACCATGGCCGCGCTGGTGTGTCAGGGTCTGTTCGACCGGTTCCCCAACGTCCGGGTGGCCAGCATCGAGGCCGGGGCCGAGTGGGTGCCGGCCCTGGTGAAGAAGTTCAAGAAGGCCTACGGGCAGATGCCCTCGGCGTTCGCCTCCGACCCGGTGGAGACCTTCCGCCGCCACGTCTGGGTGGCCCCCTTCTACGAGGACGACATGGGGCAGCTGAAGGAGGTCCTCGGCATCGACCGGCTCCTGTTCGGCTCGGACTGGCCCCACGCCGAGGGACTGGCTGAGCCCACCGACTTCGCCCTGGACCTGCGCCGCCACGACTTCGACGAAGCAGAGATCCGCCAGGTGATGTGCGACAACGGTCGCTCCCTCACCGTCCCGGCGGTCTGACCGCACCGAGACGCCCGACCGACCGGTTCGGGGGTACCGTGCCCCTATGACCCTCTTCGGTGTCCAACTGCCCAATTTCTCCGGTGTCGAATCGGGCGAACTGTTCGAGCACATGGCCGGCCTGGCGGTGGCGGCGGAGTCGTCGGGCTTCGCCTCGGTATGGGTGATGGACCACTACTTCCAACTCCCGCCCCTCGGTGGTCCGGACCAGCCCATGCTGGAGGCGTACACCCTCCTCGGGGCCCTGGCCGCCCGCACGGAGCGGGTGCAGCTGGGGACCCTCGTCACCGGGGTCACCTACCGCAACCCCGCTCTGCTGGCCAAGATCGTGACCACCCTGGACGTGATCTCCAAGGGCCGCGCCATCCTCGGCATCGGAGGCGCGTGGTACGACGTGGAACACCACGCCCTGGGGGTGCCCTATCCGAGCGACCGGGTACGACTGGACATGCTGGAGGAGGCCGTGCAGGTGTGCCGGGCCATGTTCACCGGTGACGATGTCAGCTTTCACGGCACCCATTTCTCCCTCGACCACGCCCGCAACCTGCCCCGGCCGGTGCAGCCGGGCGGGCCCAAGATCATGATCGGCGGCGGCGGGGAGAAGCGGACGCTCCGGCTGGTGGCCCAGTACGCCGACCAGTGCAATGTGACCGGCGACGCCGCGGCGTTGGCCCACAAGATCGACGTGCTCCACCGGCACTGCGCCGAGATCGGTCGGGATCCGTCCGACATCCACGTGACCTGGATGGCCCCCCTGATCCTGACCAGCTCGGAGGAGAACACCGCGGAGACAAGGGCCATGCTGGCCGCCGCGGCACCCGCCGACGAGCTGTCCGGCTTCGTCATCGGTCAGCCCGCGGACGTTCCCGAGCTGGTGGCCGGGCACATCGCCGCCGGGGCCGACCAGGTGATCTTCAGCTTCGCCTTCGCCGACCAGGCGGGGATCGCCGCCGTGGGCCGGGCCCTGGGCCTGGCCGGGGCCTGAGCGTCGAGCGTGATCGAAGACCTGCTGGCCACGATCGTCGGCGTCGACCACATCGATGTCGGCGACCAGATCAAGGGGGACGACACGCACGACGAGGCCCTCGACGGCGCACCGGTGCAGCCCCGGGCGGTCGTGCGTCCCGGGTCGACCGACCAGGTGGCGGCCATCGTCCGTGCCGCCGCGGCCGAAGGCGTCCCGCTCACGCCACGGGGTTCGGGTACCGGATTGTCCGGTGCCTGCACGCCGGTGGCCGGTGGTGTGGTCGTCTCGTTCGAACGGATGAACCGCATCCTCGAGATCGACACCGACAACCACGTGGCCGTGGTGGAGCCTGGCCTCACCCTGGCCGAGTTGGACGCCGCCCTGGCCCCCCACCACCTCATCTATCCGGTGTTCCCCGGCGAGCAGTCGGCCAGTCTCGGAGGGAACGTGGCCACCAACGCCGGTGGCATGCGGGCCGTGAAGTACGGCGTGACCCGTCACCATGTCCTCGGGATCGAAGCGGTGCTCGGTACCGGCGAGGTGATCGCCGCCGGCGGCAAGTTCGTGAAGGCCACCAGTGGGTACGACCTCACCCAACTCGTTGTCGGTTCCGAGGGCACCCTGGCCCTGGTCACCCGGGCCACCCTCCGGCTCCACCCCCGTCCCGAGTTCCAGGCCACGCTGCTGGCCCCGTTCCCCACCATCGAGGCCATCGCCTCCGCGGTGCCCCCCATCGCCGCCAGTGGCGTGGGGCCACTGATGATCGAGTACATCGACCTGGTGTCCATGGCCGGCATTACGGCCAATGCCGGGATCGACCTCGGAATCCCCGAAGACGTCAAGGGGAAGGCCCTGGCCTATCTGGTCGTCGTCCTGGAGAACCACCACGCCACCCGCCTGGAGGAGGACACCGAGGCCCTGGCCCAACAGATCGCCGGACTCGGGGCCCTCGACGTCTACGTGTTGCCCGACCAGGCCGGCGCCCAACTCATCAGCGCCCGTGAGCGGGCCTTTTGGGCATCGAAGGCCAACGGGGCCGACGACATCGTGGACGTGGTGGTGCCCCGGGCGTCCATACCCACGTTCCTCGACGCCGTGAGCGAGCGGGCGGCCGCCACCTCGTCCCTGGTCATCGGATGCGGGCACGCCGGGGACGGCAACGTGCACCTCTCCGTGTGGCAGCCCGACCCCGGCGTGCGCCATTCCCTCCTCCACGACCTCATGACTGCGGGGTTGGCGCTGGGTGGCGCCATCTCCGGTGAACACGGGATCGGGACCCAGAAAGCCGGCTTCCTGGGCGAGCTGGAAGATCCGGTCAAGCTGGATCTCATGCGACGCATCAAGGCGGCCTTCGACCCTCACGGCATTCTCAATCCCGGCACCATCTTCGATGCGCTCGAGTCACACGGTCCCGTCGGGGCGACTGTCGCCTCCGTCGCCACCGGGGTTCGGCGGTGAACGGCGCCCAGTCCCTGATCCGCACGCTGGTCGACCACGATGTGGACACCTGCTTCATGAACCCCGGCACCTCCGAGATGCACTTCGTGGCCGCTCTGGACGACGTGACGGACATGCACGGTGTCCTGGCCCTGTTCGAG
Organism: uncultured Acidimicrobiaceae bacterium; assembly: GCA_963737625.1. GTDB lineage: Bacteria > Actinomycetota > Acidimicrobiia > Acidimicrobiales > RAAP-2 > Bog-756. The sequence continues at coordinate 1,143,208 of CAVTTK010000002.1, read as the reverse complement.
GGGGTGGCCACCGGTGCCGCCGACGGCTACGCCCGGATGGCCGGCCGACCCGCGGCCACACTGCTCCACCTGGGCCCCGGCCTCGGGAACGGGCTGGCCAACCTCCACAACGCCCGAAGGGCCCACAGCCCGGTGGTCAGCATCGTCGGGGACCACGCCATCAGCCACCGTGGCTACGACGCTCAGCTCCAGTCGGATATCGAGACCGTGGCCCGCAACGTGTCGACATTCGTCCACACTTCGGAGTCGACAGAGGAGCTCGGAGGGGATGCCCTGCGGGCTCTGGCTGCCGCCGCCGGCCCCCCGGGAGGCGTGGCCACGCTCATCCTCCCGGCCGACATCTCCTGGTCGGATGGGGGCGTGGTGGCCACCGGGCCTCTGTCAGCGCCCCGGGGGGAACCACCGGACGACACCGTCGTGGCCGAAGCCGCGGCTGCGCTGTGCTCGGGTGAGTCCTCGGTCGTCCTCATCGGCGGGCGAGCCTGCGCCGGCGTCCCTTTCGACCAGGCGGCCGATCTGGCTGCCTCCACCGGAGCCCGGCTCTTCGCCGAAACGTTCCCCGCCCGCCTGGAGCGGGGCGTGGGCCGGCCGCCGGTTGACCGGCTGGCCTACCTGGCCGAGTTCACCGCCTTGCAACTCGAAGGTGTCCGGCACCTGGTGCTGATCGACGCGGCCTCGCCCGTCTCGTTCTTCGCCTATCCGGGCACGGCTGGTGACCTCGTACCCGAGGGGTGCACGGTCCACCGGGTAGCCGGGCCGTCCCACGACGTCGTGGCGGCCGTCGAAGCCCTGTTCGAACTCGTGGGGGCGAAGCCAGGCACCGCTCCACGTGCCGCCCTGGCGGTTCCCGAGTCGCCCGCCGGTCCGCTCGACGCGGCAACCGTCTGCCAGGCTCTCGGGGCCTTACTCCCCGAGGGGGCCATCGTGTCCGATGAGGGAAACACCTCGGGCCTGTTCGCCCCCGGAGCCACGGCCGGCGCCCCTCCCCACGACTGGCTGTGCCTCACCGGTGGGGCCATCGGACAGGGGCTGCCGGTGGCGGTCGGCGCCGCCGTGGCCGCACCCGGTCGGCGGGTCGTGGCCCTCGAGTCCGACGGCAGCGCTCTCTACACCCTCCAGTCGTGGTGGACCATGGCCCGAGAGGGACTCGATGTCACCACCATCCTGTTCAACAACGGCTCCTACGCCGTGCTCAACATGGAGCTCGACCGGGTGGGGGTGGACGCCCCCGGTCCGCGGGCCCGGGACATGCTCGACCTGGGCCGGCCGTCCATCGACTTCGTCCAACTGGCCCGGGGCATGGGACTCCACGCCGAACGGGCCACGACGACCGAGGAGTTCAACGACGAGCTGGCCCGGGCTCTGGCCACGCCGGGCCCGAGCGTGGTGGAGGCGATGGTCCCCCCACTCCTCTGACGGACAGCCCCAGGATTGCGCACGCTCGCCGGTACTCGGGCCACCAGGGGGGCATGCCTCTGCGGGCACCAGGCCCGGAGCACGACCCGTGGTCCCGCTCCGGGCCTGGCAATTGAGTATCGGAACATCATCCGAACGGCTTGAGACGGGTTGCCGCGGGCGGCATCAACGGTGGCCTGCCGACCCCAGGGACGGCGCAGTGGCGGTCCACTGTCGAGTGGGAAGGGCCGGGCCCGGAGTCCTGCCTAGTACTCAACGGGCCCGGCGGAATTGGCATCGACACTCCGGTTGCCGCCCTTGAGCGATCCCCACCCCGGCAGGGGCCAGACCGCTATCCGGCCAGGGCGGAGTGGGTGATCGGCTCCAAGGGGGCCCGGGATCGCTCGAGGCTCGTCACCCCCCAGTCACTACGCTGACCGGCGTGACCGCTAACCGACTGGCCCGGGAGACCTCTCCCTACCTGCGCCAGCACGCCGACAACCCCGTGGACTGGTACCCGTGGGGCGATGAGGCCTTCGAGCGGGCCCGACTCGAGGACAAGCCCATCTTCTTGTCCATCGGCTATTCGGCCTGCCACTGGTGCCACGTGATGGCCCACGAATCGTTCGAGGACCCGGTCACGGCCGATGAGCTGAACGCCTCCTTCATCGCCGTGAAGGTGGACCGCGAGGAGCGCCCGGACGTGGATGCCGTCTACATGGAGGCGGTGCAGTCCCTCACCGGTTCGGGGGGATGGCCGATGAGTATGTTCCTCACCCCCGACCGGCGGCCGTTCTTCGGCGGGACCTACTTCCCCCCGGCCGACCGGGCCGGCACCCCGTCGTTCCGCACCGTGCTCGCCGCCCTCAGCGACGTGTGGGCGCACCGGCGCCACGAGGTGGAGGAGCAGGCCGACGAGTTGTCCGACGCCATCCGCTCCCGTTCGGTCATCCCTCCACAGGCCGCTCGGAACCCTCTGTTCGGCACAGGGATGTCCGACGCGGACCGAGGTCCCGACCTGCTCGGCGCGGCGGCCCAGGAGCTGTCCGGACGCTTCGATGCCGAATGGGGTGGATTCGGCGGAGCGCCGAAGTTTCCCCAGCCCACACTGGTGGACCTGGCCCTGAGGCACGCGCGCGCCCACCCCGCAGATCCGGAGGGACGGCGGTCCCTCGAGATGGCCACCCTGACCCTCGACGCCATGGCGGCCGGTGGCATCCACGATCATCTGGGCGGGGGGTTCGCCCGCTATTCGACGGACGGGGAGTGGCTGGTACCGCACTTCGAGAAGATGCTCTACGACCAGGCCGGGCTGCTCCGTGCCTATCTGCACGGCTGGCAGACCACCGGGAAGGGGGACTACCTCCGGGTCATGGACGGCATCGTGTCCTACGTCCAACGGGACCTGGCCACCCCGGCCGGTGGCGTGTGCTCGGCCGAGGATGCCGACTCCGAGGGCGTGGAAGGTCGGTTCTACGTATGGACACCGGAGCAGGTGGCCGAGGCGGTCGATGCCGGTGTCGACCGGCGCGACGTGACGGCGGGCGACGAGGTGGTCGACGCCGTGACGGCGTGGTTCGGGGTCGACCCGGGGGGCAACTTCGAGGGCACCACCATCTTGCGTCGTCCGGTGGGTGGGCCACTGGTGGGCGACGAGTCGGTCGAGGCGGGCCGGGCCCTACTCTTCCAATCGAGGGCGCTCCGGGTCCGGCCGGGACTGGACGACAAGGTCCTCACCGAGTGGAACGCCATGTACGCGTCGGCCCTGGCCGAGGCCGCGGCGGGCACCCGCAATCCGCAGTGGCGTGACGCCGCCGTGGCCATCGGCGAATTCCTGGTGACCCACCTCTGCGGAGAGGATGGCCGCTGGCGACGCAGCTGGCAGGCCGAGGGGGGATCCCGCCACCTGGCCTACGCCGCCGACTATGCCTGGCTGGTGGACTGCTTCACCCGTCTGGCCGAACTGACCGGACGAGCCGTCTGGACCGACCGGGCCGTCACGGTGGCCGACGCGCTCCTGACGCTCTTCCACGACGACGAGGGCGGGGGGTTCTTCACCACCGGACACGACGCCGAGGCGCTCATCGTGAGGACCAAGGACATCTTCGACGGCGCCACACCCTCGGCCAACGCGGTGGCCGCACTGGCCCTGGCCCGGCTGGGGTCGCTCACCGGCGGGGACCGGTACACCGAATCGGCGCGGGAGGTAGTGACCATGTTCGGCGACCTACTCACCCGCCATCCGACCGCCTTCGCCCATACCCTGCTCACCGCCGCGGTGGTGGTGGAGGGATTCACCGAGGTGGTGGTCACCGGGGACCGCCCCGATCTGGTCGACGTGGTGAGGGACCGGTGGATGCCCGGGGCCGTCCTCGCCTGGGGCGAACCGACTGCGTCGCCGCTCTGGGAGGGTCGCTCGGAGGATCGCGCCTACGTGTGCCGGAACTACACGTGCCGGCTCCCGGCCGACGAGGCCGACGCCCTGGCCGATCAGCTGGAGTCGCCCCTCCATTCCGGGGGGTTCGGGTGAGCGACCCGTCGACACCCGAACCGGGTGCGGGCTCCGCCCGCCACGTCGTGCGCAACATCCGCCCCCGCGGCCGGATCGACGTCGCCGGGGGCACGGCCTTGACCCTGGTGGTCCTGGCCTGCCACGCCGAGGACACCACCGGTGTGGACTTGGCATCGGGGACGTTGGTCCGGGTGCGGGTGACCTGGCCCGAGGACCACGGGCCCGACCTCGCCCCCTTCGACGTAGTCGAGGCCCAGCTGGCTGACGAGCCCGAACGCGACGACCTGGCCCAGCCCGAGGCGGTTACGGCCACCGGTCTTCCCCGCCACCTCGGGACCCTCCACGGCCGGCCGGTCCGCAAGCTCCTCCATCAGCTCGCCGCTCCGGTGGAGGAGCACGTCCTGGGGTTTCCCGGCGCGTCCGCCCCGTATTGGGAGTTCCGTGGTTTCCGCCCCTCGTTGGCTTTGGTCGTCCCGACCAAGGGTCCGGTCCTGTTCCGGCGGGCCGAAGACCGGTCCACCTGGATCCGCTTCGGGTGGGGACGGAGCGACAACTGGCTGCCGGTGGAGGACCTCCGGGCCGATCGGGCCCTCGATGCGACACGGAGGGACCGCCTCACGGGCAAGGACCTCGCCGCCGCTCTCGGGTTCAAGCCGCACTATGTGCTGGCGTCCGTCTCTACCCCCCGCGACGGCCACTGCTACAAGACGGTGCGCGCCCTGCTGCCGCGCAGCTAGCGGCCCCTCCCCGGACCTCGCCTAAGGTCGGTGCTTGTGCCTCGCCTCTCTCACCGCGGTCGATCCGACCTCCGCCAATCCCACCGCCGCCGGCCCAGCCGCCCGTGACCCCCAGTCCGCTCCTCCCCGACTACCGGGGTGCCTGCATCGCCAATGTGGTGCCGACCCTCATCACCGGCAACGACCCTCCCGAGGCTGGACCAGAGTGGCTTCCGCCGGCGGCCCGTCGAGCCGATCAGGTGGTGCTGCTGGTACTGGATGGCCTGGGCTGGGAGCAGTTGCGGGCGCGTACGGCCCTGGCCCCCACCCTCTCGGGAGCCGACGGCATGCCTCGTCCGATCACCTCGGTGGCCCCGACGACCACCGCCTGTGCGCTCACCTCCATCACGACGGGCCGGCCGCCCAGCGACCACGGCCTGCTGGGCTACCGCCTGGCCCTCGACGGCCAGATCCTCAACGTGCTGCGCTGGACGCTCGGGAGTGGACTGGCCCGGGACGTCCGCCGCCAGGTGCCGGCCCGTCGACTCCAGCCCTTCCCCTCCTTCGCCGGTGCCGGCCGCACGGTGCCCGTGGTGTCCAAGAGCGAGTTCGGGGGCACGGGCTTCACCGCCGCCCATCTCGGGAACTCCCCACTCCACGGCTACGGGGTGTCCTCGTCGCTCCCCGTGGAGGTGGGACGGCTCCTGCGCCAAGGTGAACCTCTGGTCTACGCCTACTACGACGGGCTCGACCGGGTGGCCCACGGCAACGGACTCGGTGAGCTCTACGACGCTGAACTGGTAGCCGTGGACCGTCTGGTGTCCGACCTGGTGGAGCAGCTTCCTCCCGGTGCCGCCCTCGTGGTCACAGCCGACCACGGCCAGGTCGACGTGGGTTCGAACGTGGAACTGCTCGGACGGGAGGTCATGGCTTCGGTGCAGTTCCTCTCGGGGGAGGGTCGCTTCCGCTGGGTGCACGCCCGGCCCGGGGCCGCCGCCGACCTGGAGGAGTCCCTGACCGAGCAGTACGGGGAGTCGACGTGGGTGATGGCCCGGGACCGGATCATCGACGAGGGCATCTTCGGGGGTCCGCTGCGGGACGAGCTCATCGACCGTCTGGGAGACGTCGCCCTGTTGCCCCATCAGCCGATTGCCTTCGTCGACCCCGCCGACACGGGCGAGAGCCGGCTGCAGAGCCGGCACGGCTCGCTGACGGCCGAGGAGTTGCTGGTCCCCTTGGTGGCACTCACCCGGGATGGCAACATCTGATCATGGACCCCGAGATCCCCGAGACCCCCGCACCCCTACCCGGAACATCCGTCCCGCTCCGGCCCGAGATCGTCGACCCCGCATCGACGGACGGATCGGCGGCGGGCGGCGCCCCGGGCCCCGATGGCATCGTCGAGGTCGTGGATGGCACCGACCAGGACGGGGACCGGACTGAGTCGATCGACCAGCCGGCCAAGCTCCTCCGCATCGGCTCTATGGTCAAGCAGCTCCTGGAGGAAGTCCGGCTGGCCCCACTGGACGAGGCCAGCCGGGGCCGACTCCGCGAGATCTACGAACAGTCGATCCGGGAGCTGTCCGAGGGCCTCTCGCCCGATCTCGCCGCCGAGCTGGACCGGATGTCCATCCCCTTCGACTCACCGACACCGTCCGACGCCGAGCTCCGGATCGCCCACGCTCAACTGGTGGGGTGGCTGGAGGGCCTCTTCCACGGGATCCAGGCCACCCTGGTGGCCCAGCAGGTGGCGGCCCGAGCCCAACTGGACGAGATGCGGCAACGCTCCCTGCCCCAGGGGCCACCCCAGGACATGGGTCGCCCGGGGACCTATCTCTGATCCCACCCCCACCGACCAGCGCCGACGAAATGCGGCATCCGGCCTCACCGGGGCGCGCTATCGTCGGAATGACACGGCTGTAACTCGTCCACACCCTGTGGAGAACTCTGGACGAGCCTGGCCCGACATCCCGACATCCCGACATCCCGACATCCCGACATCCCGACATCCCGAAGCCCGAGGAAGGTCCGCCCGTTGGCGACACGGTCGTTCACCCACCTGCACACCCACACCGAGTTCTCGATGCTCGACGGTGCCGCCCGGGTCAAGGACCTGGTGCAGGCGGCGGTGGACGACGGACAGCCGGCCCTCGGCATCACCGACCACGGCAACATGTACGGCGTCCTCGACTTCTACGCCGCCTGCCGAGCGGCGGGCATCAACCCGGTCATCGGCACCGAGGCGTACATGGCCGCCGAGTCGCGGCACGAGCGCCCGGTCCGGAAGGGCAAGGTCGACGATACCGGCGGCGACGTGGCCGGTGGCGAGAAGCTCTACTACCACCTCACCCTGCTGGCCGAGTCCACCGAGGGGTACCGGAACCTGCTGAAGCTGTCCTCGGCCGCCTACCTCGAGGGCTACTACTACAAGCCCCGGCTGGACTGGGAACTCCTGGAGCGGCACAGCACCGGGCTGATCGCCACGACCGGATGCCTGGGCGGCGTGGTGCTCCAGGCCCTGTTGGCGGACGACCGGATCAAGGCCGAGACCCTGGCCGGGAGACTCCAGGACATCTTCGGCAAGGACAACCTGTTCGTCGAACTGCAGGACCACGGGCTGCCCGAGCAACAGAAGACCAACCCGGCGCTGGTGGAGATCGCCCGGCACCTCGGAGCCCCGCTTCTGGCCACCAACGACAGCCATTACACCCACCGCGAGGACCACGTGGCCCACGACGCCCTCCTCTGCGTGCAGACCGGGGCCCTGATCGAGGATCCCAAGCGGTTCAAGTTCGAGGGTGAGGAGCACTACCTCAAATCAGCCGCCGAGATGCGACACCTCTTCAGCGAGCTCCCCGAGGCCTGCGACAACACGCTGCTGATCGCCGAGCGGGCCAACGTCGAAATCGACTTCGGTCGGCCCAGCCTCCCCAAGTTCCCCGTCCCCGACGGGTTCGTCGGGGTGACCTACGAAGAGCGCGCCGCGGCCTACCTCCGCCAACTCAGCATCGACGGCGCCAAGGAGCGCTACGGACAGCCGGTCCCCGCTGAGGTCATGCAGCGTCTCGACTACGAGCTCGGGGTGATCGGGGACATGGGGTTCTCGGCCTACTTCCTGGTGGTGTGGGATCTCATCCGCTTCGCCCGCTCCCAGCGGATCAGGGTGGGTCCCGGACGGGGCTCGGCCGCCGGATGCCTGGTGGCCTACTGCCTCCACATCGTCGACCTCGACCCCATCAAGTACGACCTGCTGTTCGAACGGTTCCTCAACCCGGGCCGCATCCAGATGCCGGACATCGACATGGACTTCGACGAGCGGTACCGGGGCGACATGATCAAGTACGCTGCCGACCGCTACGGCTCCGACCACGTGGCCCAGATCGTCACGTTCTCCACCATCAAGGCCCGGGCCGCCGTGCGCGACGCCGCCCGGGTGCTGGGCTACCCCTACATCGTCGGCGACAAGATCGCCAAGGCCATGCCCCCCCTCCTGATGGGTCGGGACACCCCACTGGCCGCGTGCCTCGACCGCACCGAGGGTCATGAGGACGGCTTCGCCGCCGCCGGCGAGCTGCGCGTCATGTACGAGACCGACGCCGAGGCCAAGAAGGTCATCGACGTGGCCAAGGGCCTGGAGGGACTCCGCCGTCAGGACGGCATCCACGCCGCAGCCGTGGTCATCACCGACGAGCCGCTGACCGAGTACGTCCCGGTCCAGCGCAAGCCCGACGGCAACAATCCCGACGACGCCCCCGTGGTCACCCAGTACGAGATGCACGGCGTCGAAGACCTCGGGCTGCTGAAGATGGACTTCCTCGGGCTGCGCAACCTCTCGGTGATCGAGCGCGCCCTCGACCTCATCGAGGTCTCGACGGGGTCCCGGCCCGACATCGACACCATCCCGCTCGACGACCCCGACACCTTCGCCATGCTCTGCCGGGGCGACTCGATGGGCGTCTTCCAGCTGGAGGGCGGTCCCATGCGGTCCCTGATGCGGTCCCTGGCCCCCACCAGCTTCGACGACGTGGCCGCCCTGGTGGCCCTGTACCGCCCGGGGCCGATGGCGGCCAACATGCACCGTGACTACGCCGACCGGAAGAACGGCCGGCAGGTGGTGAGCTACCTCCACCCCGACCTCGAGGAGGTGCTCGGGGATACCTACGGCCTGATGATCTACCAGGAGTCGGTCATGCGGGTGGCCCAGAAGATCGCCGGGTACGACCTGGCGGAGGCGGACAACCTGCGCAAGGCGTGCGGCAAGAAGATCCGGGCCCTCATCCAGGCCGAGCGCGAGAAGTTCGTGGCCGGCTGTGTGGCCACGGGCTACGAGGAGTCACTGGGCACCGACCTCTTCAACATCATCGAGCCGTTCGCCGACTACGCCTTCAACAAGTCCCACGCCTACGGCTACGGCTTCATCGCCTATCAGACGGCGTGGCTCAAAGCCCACTACCCGGTGGAGTACCTGGCCAGCCTGCTCACCTCGGTCAAGGACAACAAAGACAAGACGGCCGTGTACCTGGCCGAGTGCCGCACCATGGGCATCGAGGTGCTGGTCCCTGACGTCAACCGCTCCCTGGCCGAGTTCTCCGCCGACTTCTCCGACGGGATGGGCACCCTCGGGGCCCAGGGCGACCAGCCGGGGGCCATCACCTTCGGCCTGGCCGCCGTGCGCAACGTGGGTGAGGGGCTGGTCGGGCTCATCGTGGCCGAACGGGAGGCCCGCGGGCCCTTCGTCGACTTCTACGATTTCTGCCAGCGGGTCGACCCCCAGGTCCTCAACAAGCGGACCCTGGACTCCCTCATCAAGGCCGGGGGGTTCGACTCCCTCGGACATCCCCGCCAAGGCCTGTGCCTGGCCTATGAGGAGATCGTGGATCGGACCCTGGAGCGTCGGAGGGAGCACGATGCCGGCGTCGTGTCCCTGTTCGCCTCGCTGGAGACCGAGACCGAAGGCCAGACCACCGGATTCGGGGACACCCGCCTCCCGGTGCCTGACACCGAGTTCGACAAGAGCCAGCGCCTGGCCTTCGAGAAGGAGATGCTGGGCCTGTACATCAGCGACCACCCGCTGATGGGGCTCGAGGGATCCCTCGGTCGCCTCACCGACTGCACGCTGGCCGAGCTCCGGGACATCGACCCGGACCCGGTCACCGGGAACGGCGGCGGCTACGGCGGCGAGGGACAGGTCCGACTGGTCGGCGGGGTGGTCACGGAGCTGAAGCGCCGCTACACGAAGAAGGGCGACCTCATGGCCACCTTCGTGCTCGAGGACCTCAACGCCTCCATCGAGGTGTTCGTCTTCCCCAAGTCCATGGCCGACTACGGCGCCCTGCTCGACGACGACGCCGTGGTGGTCCTGAAGGGCCGGGTGGACCTGCGCGACGATCGCCTCAAACTGGTGTGCATGGAGGTACAGCGGCCCGTGCTGTCCGTGGACGGGAACTCCGATCTCCGGATCTCCCTGCCGCTCCATCGACTCACCGACAGCCTGGTCGAGGGCCTGAAGCGCCTGCTCCGGGAGCACCCCGGGGACTCCCCGGTGTTCCTCCACGTCGGCGAGAAGGTGCTGCGGCTGCCCTCCGAGTTCAACGCCGACAGCCGCCGCGGCCTGGTCGGTGAGCTGCGGGTGCTGCTCGGACCCGACGCCATCCAGACGTCCTGACGTCCGGTCCCCCCCCGGACCGGCTGCTCGGCGAGTCCGGCGGGACGGCGCCGACCCTCTCGAGGACCAGCGCGCCGGCGCCGAACACCCGCACGCCGATCCAGCGAAGACGCCCGGCCGAAACGACGGATCGCCGGAGTCTGGTCAGAACTTTCGACGGGCCGTCGGGACCCTCGAATCCTCTCTGACATGGCGGTTCGCCCTCCTGACGCGGGTGCCGAGCACCCGGTCCGGGACCCCGGATACGACAGACGGCTTCAAATCCCGTAAAATCGTCGTTACGGCTCCTGGCGTGGAGGCCCACACACCGTCCGGCCCGTGGGGTGGGAGGGCTCTGGGGGAATCCACGGCAGACCGGGGCCGGCGGTGCACACCGCAGGGAGACCGAGGAGTACGGAACGGCATATGTCCATCCAGGTGGAGACCAAGGACTGCACATCGATCAGTGACGCCGAGCTGGCCGAAATGGCCGACCTGTGCGCTGAGCGGGAACCCCGATTCGATATCGGGTTCCTGTCAAAACAGCGGGAGGAGTGGGTGCTGGTGACCCGGGCCCGTGACGGTTCGAAGCTCCGCGGCTATTCGTTCTCCACGCTGGAGCGGATCGGCGGCACGCCGTCGCTGCTCATCGGGCTGGCCACCGTGGACCGGACCTCCCGGGCCGACACCGTCCTCCGGGCCATGATGGGCGACAAGTACCGGCGGGCGCTCCTGGCCTTCCCCGACGAGGACGTCCTGGTCGGAACCCGCCTCTTGGCCCCCGAGGGCTTCCGGGCCTTTGCCGGGCTCACCGACGTGGTCCCCGGTCCGGGTCACAAGGCCACGGGCGAGGAGCGGGCCTGGGGTCGGCGGCTGGCCAAGCGGTTCGGCGCCGACGGGCGCATCGACGACCGGTCCTTCGTCGTGGCCGGTGACGGCTGTGAATCCGGAGGCTTCGACTTCATCAGCCCCAAGGGAGCGGCCGACGACGACATGTGCGCCTTCTTCGCCGAGGTGGACGCCCCGGCCGGCGGGCGGCTGGTGGCCTTCGGTTGGGCCATGGCCGAGGACCTGGCCGGCGGCAAACTGGGCGGCCGCTGACCCCAGGGGACGGCTCACTGGCGGCCCTCCGCCCATCTCGGGCCCGGCGACCATCGCTCGTGCCGGCCGGTCAGGCAATAGCATGGGCTCGTGAAGGTTTCCACCCGAGGTGATTATGCCAGCCGCGCCCTCCTGTCCCTGGCTCTGCACACCGACGGGGAGGGACCGACGGCGGTGCGGGACATCGCCGAGCGCACCGGTCTGCCCCAGCCCTACCTGGAACAGATCCTGCTGGCCCTGAAAGGGGCCGGCCTGGTTCGGTCCAAGCGCGGGGTGGGTGGCGGCTACGTGCTGGCCCGCCCCCCCGAGGAGATCACCCTGTCCCAGATCGTCTCCGCGGTCGACGGTCCCATCGTGGCGGGCGACTTCGGCCTCCCCCACGAGAACGGGGCCTGCGACCACGAGGGCCAGTGTGTGCTCCTCACCGTGTGGGCCGACGTCGGCGAGCACATGCGCACCCACCTCGACTCGTTCAATCTGGCCGACATGGTGGCCCGGGCCCAGGGTCGGGTCCCGGCCCTCCGCCAGAGTGTCGTCTGAGCCTGCCCGGCCCTCCCCCGTCTCCGTCCTCAGGGCTGTGGGGTGAACGCCGGCCGCATCATCGCCATCCTGGCCGGGCTGGCCATCCTGGCCGGCACGCTCGTCAGCGTCATCCGGGTCCTGATCGTCCCCCGTGCCGGCTCATCGCTGGTCACCTACCCCATGAGGGTGTGCCGGGCGGCCTTCCGGCAGGTGGCCCGCCTGTCCCGCTCCTATGGCGCGGCCGACCGGATCCTGGCCATCAGCGAGCCGGTGGCTCTCATCGTGCTGCTGGCCACATGGCTGCTCCTCACCCTCGTGGGTTTCACCCTCGTGGACTACAGCGTCGACGGATCCGGGTTGGTGGCGGCGTTCTCGCAGGCCGGATCCTCGGTCTTCACCCTGGGCTTCGCCCTCAGCCATGGGAGTGGCTCCCGGGCCATCGACTTCATAGCGGCCGGCAGCGGGCTGGTGCTGGTGGCCCTCCAGATCGCCTACCTGCCCACCCTCTACGGCGCCTACAACCGCCGCGAGACCCTGGTCACGCTGCTGGAGAGCCGGGCCGGCGCACCGGCCTGGGGCCCCGAGCTCCTGATACGCCACCAGCTGGTCGGGGCCGTCGACAACCTGGCCAGCCTGTTCGCCGAGTGGGAGCGCTGGGCCGCCGATGTGGCCGAGAGCCATACCAGCTACCCGTCACTGCTCTTCCTCCGCTCACCCCGGGCCCAGGACTCGTGGATCGTCAGTCTCATCGCCGTCCTGGACGCCGCCGCACTGGCCGTGGCCGTGAGCCCCGAGGACAGCCCCATCGAGGCCAGGATGCTGCTCCGGATGGGCTTCACCTGCCTGCGACACATCGCCGAGGTGGCCCGCCTGCCCTTCGATCCCGACCCCGGTGCCGACGACCCCATCCAACTGCCCCGCCAGGAGTTCGACCAGGCCTACCGTCGTCTCGACGACATCCACTACCCGATGTCCCGCAGCGCCGCTGAGGCCTGGCCCCAATTCCGCGGCTGGCGGGTCAACTACGAGTCCGTGGCCTACGCTCTGGCCGACGGCGTCAACGCCCCTCCGGCCCGGTGGACCGGTCCGCGCACCCTGTTCGGGGCCGAGTACCTGGAGCCGGTTCGACCGGTCGACCGTCAGCCCGCCACCGAAGGCTCCGGCGACGCCCATGGGTCCGGACCGGACGGGTCCCCGAGCCCCTGACCGGCCGGACCGTCTCCCCGCCCGCCGATCAGCTCCGTTCAGCGCCCGTCACGACCGGCCGGTCCGGTCAGCGCCGCCCGCCAGTTCCAGGACAGCAGCACCGGATGCCCCCGATCCCAGCCCAGCTCGCTGACGGCCGCCGGGTCGAGCATCAGGTTCCGGCCCACGGTGGGATCCAGCCCCATCCACCGGGCGGCCAGCACCCGGAGCACGTGCGAGTGGGCCACGCAGGCCACGTCGCCGGGGGTGGCCCGGACCCGGGTGATGACCCGGTCCACCCGGGCCGCCACGGCCTCGGCCGACTCGCCGTCGGGCACCCCGTCGGCGAAGAGCTCCCATCCGGGACGCGCCTCGTGGATCTGTGTGGTGGTCACCCCCTCGTAGGCCCCGTAGTCCCATTCGGCCAGGTCCGGGTCGACGACGGCATCCGATCCCAGTCCGGCCAGCACCGCCGTCTCCCGGGCCCGGAGGAGGGGGCTGGTCAGCACGGCGGCGAAGGTGCGGGTAGACAGCACGGGGTAGAGCGCCTTGGCCTGCTCGACCCCTTCGGGGAGCAAGGGCAGGTCGGTTCGGCCGGTATGCCGTCCGTCGCGGCTCCATTCGGTCTCGCCGTGGCGCACCAGGACGCAACGGGGGGCGGGGATGGTCATCCGGACAGCGGACCACTCCGAACACCTACTACGCAAGCTGTGGTTACTCCCCGACCAGGTGGGAAGGGTTGTGGGCGGTGGAATCACACCGATGGAATGTCCCGGGCCGATCCGGCGTTAAAGGTTCTGTCGACCCTATGACGATGAATGAGGAGAGGGATGACAACTCACACGGTGAGCAGGGAGAAGGAACGAGGGGCTCGGATGGAGTCCTCCCGCACCACGGGAGCGGCTTCGACAGCTCGGGGCACGGCCGCCACGGGGCGTCCGGCCCGGGTCGTCGCGCCCGGCGGTAGGAGTCGGGGGTCGGATGCCGACAGCCTGGGCCTGTTCCTCCGGGACCTCGATCACCACCCGCTTCCCGATCACGAGGCGCAGACCGAGCTGGCCAAGCGCGTGGCCGCCGGGGACGAGGCGGCGCGCCGGGAGATGGTGGCCGCCAACCTCCGACTGGTCGTCCACTGGGCCCGTCGCTACCAGGACCGGGGCGTGGACCTGCCCGACCTCATCCAGGAGGGCACCTTCGGCCTGATGCGGGCCGTCGACAAGTTCGACTGGGAGCGGGGCTTCCGCTTCTCCACCTACGCCACGTGGTGGATCCGCCAGGCGCTGCAGCGGGCCGTCCAGCAGCACGGTCGCACCATCCGGCTGCCCATGGAGGTGGCCGAGCGGAACCAGCAGGTGGATGCCGCCCTGTGGGAGTTGACCCATCAGTTCCAACGTCCGCCCACCGACGACGAGATGGACAACGCCACCAACACCACGGCCGAGGTGCGCTCCGATCTGTCCCAGGTGGCACGGGTCGTGGCCAGCCTCGACCAGCCGGCCACGTCGGACTCCACCGCCACCCTCGGCGACCTGGTGTCCACCGACCTCAGCGACTTCGAGGACGACGTGGCCTCCGAGCTGACCTTGGACCTCGTCCGCCAGGCCGTGGATCGGCTCACCGACCTCCAGCGCCAGGTCATCAGGCACCGGTTCGGCTTCGACGGCAGCGACCCGGCATCCCTGCAGACGACGGCCGAGCGACTGGGGATCGGCGTGCGCAAGGTGCGACAGGCCGAAGCTGAGGCGCTGGAGCTCCTCGGGGACAGTGAGATGCTCGAAGCGGCCCACGAGGCCGCCTGAGTCCCTCTGGGCGCTTCGGAGCCGTGTCCCCCGGCAGGCGAGGCCGGTGGCCCGACCGTTGCCACCGTCGGCCGTTGCGGCCGTCGGGGCTCAGCGGGCCAGGAGGTCCAGTTGCCGCTGGAGGTCGTCAGGAAGCTCGGACGTCCACGACACGGGCTCACCGGTGCCCGGATGGACGAACGTCAACCTGGATGCGTGGAGGAACGGGCGGGTGATGACCGCCCCGGGGAGCGACCGCCTCTGGGCGTAGACGTCGTCGCCCACCACGGGGTGGCCGATGGCCGTGAGATGGACCCGGATCTGATGGGTCCGACCGGTCTCCAGGGTGGCGGTCAGCAGCGTGGTGGGGGCCGGCTCGGTAAAGCGCTGGTCCACGTGGTAGCGGGTGCGGGCCGCCTTGCCCTTGCGAGACACGGCCATGCGCGTCGGTGAGCTGACCGACCGACCGATGGGCGCGTCGACCAGGCCCGAGTTCCCCTCCACGGCGCCGAGGACGAGGGCGCGGTAGTTCCGGGCCACGTCATGTCGGCTCAGCTGGTCCACCAGCGAGTGGTAGGCGCCGGCCGTGCGGGCCACCACCATCAGGCCCGAGGTTCCCCGGTCGAGCCGGTGCACGATCCCGGGCCGCTCGGGGTCCGACCCCACGGCCTGCGGGAGGGCACCGATATCGGGGAATTGGGCCAACAGGCCGTGCACCAGGGTCCCGGTCCGATGACCCGGACCGGGGTGCACCACCAGCCCCGCCGGCTTGTCCACCACCACCAGCTCCCGGTCGGCAAAGACGACCCCGAAGGACACGCCGGGATCGGCCACCGGGGCATCCGGGGCCTGTTCGGCATCGTGGTCGATCTCGAGCTCCTGGCCGAACCGGAGGGCGGCACTCCGGCTCCGGACCGTGACACCGTCGACCCGGACGCGGCCCCGCTCAACGAGCACGTTGACCGTGGACCGGGACAGGTCGGCCACCAGCGCCACCGCCTTGTCCACCCGGACCCCGTCCAGCGAGGCCGGCACGGTGACCGTCAGGATGGTCACGAGAGCCGAGGTCCGCGCACCACGGAGATCAACAGGAGCAGACATCCCACCACGATCGAGGCGTCGGCCACATTGAAGGTCGGCCAGAAATGGAGGGCCACGAAGTCCACCACCGCCCCGTGGTCATTGCGGAAGAACCGGTCGGCGAGATTTCCCAGCGCCCCTCCGAGGATCAGCCCGAGGATGGCGGCACGGCTGTCCGACGGGGCCCTCCACACCATCACCACCAGCACCGCCACCAGCACCACCGCCACCGGGACCAGCACCCACGCCCCACCCTGAAACAGGCTGAACGAGGCCCCGGTGTTGCGGGACAGCTGGAGATCGAGCGTGCCGATCACGTGGATCGAGCCGCGGGAGAGACGGGTGACGGCCCACCACTTGGTCAACTGGTCGGCCAGCACCACCGCCATGACCACGGCCGCCGCCACCGCCAGCCGACGGGCGCCGGAGGGTGACCCCAGACGGTGCTCGGTCATGGCCGGATCACCGGTCAGCGACGCGACAACCCACCGCTCTTGCAGGCCACGCACAGTCGGGCGAAGGGCAGGGCCCGCAGACGGGCCTTGGGGATGGGCTGGAAGCACCGCTCACATCCGCCGTATGTCTTCCGATCGATCTTGCGCAGTGCGTCGTCGATCTCCTCCACCGCCGCCGACGCCTGGGCGGACAGCGCCAGGTTCCGCTCCCGGTCCACGGTCACCGTGCCACCCTCACCGGACTCTTCGTCGAACTGGACGTCGCCGGGCTCACGCTCCAGAGCCAGCGAGTCGGCCTCGGCCCGCAGATCGGTGGCCTGGCCCTTGTAGATGGCCCGCTCCTCCATCAGCAGCTGACGCTGCTCGTCGAGGAACTTGGCCTCCTTGGCGTAGGGCCCCACCGTGGGGCGCTTGGGGGCGGCCGGAGCCTTCTTCGTCGCCGGGGCCTTTTTCGCCTCGGGGGCGGCTTTGACTGGAGTCGCCTTCTTGGTGGGGGTGGCCTTGGCTGCGGTGGTCTTGGCCGCCGATGCCGATTTGGTGGTGGACTTCTTCGCCGGGACCTTCTTGGCCGCCGGCGCGGCGGACTTCTTCGTCGCCGGAGCTGCGGCCTTCGATGTGCTCTTCTTGGTGCGACTGGTGGCAGCCGCGGGCGCCTTCTTGGCCGCCGAGGCCTTCTTCGGCGCGGGCGCTGTCGCCTTCTTCGCTGCCGTCACAATGGTCTCCTTCAATAGTGGCGCCGCCTCCGGGCCACGCTCCTCAGCACGCCGTGGTCCAGGACTAGTCCCGACATCTGACGGGCGGGTGACGATACCGTGCTCGGCTCACGGCGGCAATCCCGAGAGCAAACCGGCCCCAGGACCATAGCGGCGCGGCCGCGGCCTTCGAACATCGACGCACCATCGGGTGTCGGCCCGGTCGGCCGGTCCACGGCCACGGACGTCCGGGCAAAGTGGCCGAGGTTCAGGGCGGGGGAAGCGCTCGCCCGGGCGGTCAGCGGTGGATCAGTGGGCCAGCGGGGCCTTGGCCGCGGCCGGTCCGGTGGTGGCACCGGCCGGACGCATCTGGGTCACCTCGCCCGACGGGCCCGTGCCACTGCCCGGTGCG
The DNA here is from genome assembly GCA_963737625.1 of uncultured Acidimicrobiaceae bacterium. GTDB lineage: Bacteria > Actinomycetota > Acidimicrobiia > Acidimicrobiales > RAAP-2 > Bog-756. Next base: position 1,125,716 of record CAVTTK010000002.1, on the reverse strand, counting down.
GATGAGCCCTGGGGCGCGGCCACCGGACGGTTGCCCCCCTGCACCACCTGAGCGGGGGCGGGGGCGGGGGATGGCGGCGGCCCGGCCGGCGGGGCGGCGTGGTCCTGGGGCGGGCGTCCCGACTCGGGCGATGTGCCCGGCTGCACATTCTCGTCCACCCAGCGGAGGATCTCGCTCAGCGCGGTACGCAGCCGGCTGCGCTCACCCTCGAGGTGGCGGTTCATGGTCTCGACTTCGCGTGAGAGCCGACCGCGGGAGTCCTCCAGGCGGGCGATCTCCTCGCGGAGGCGCTGCTCGGACTCGGCGGCGGCCCGACTGGCCTGGGACTGGGCCTGCTCGGTGATCTGGCGGGCCTTGGCATCGGCCTCGGCGATGGTCCGGGCCGCCTGGGCCTCGGAGTCGGCCTTGGTCTCGTCGACGAACTTCTGGGCCAGCAGGAGGGTGCGCTGGAGGGTGTCGTCGGGAACCGACGGGTCGGCGTGGGCCACGGGGGCCGGCTGCTGCTCCAGTTGGGTCTCCAACTGGGAGATGCGCTCTGCCGCCTGGCGCAGGCGCTCACCGCTCTGGCGGAGCTGCTCCTGGAGCCCCTCGGCCTCCACGGCGGCCTTCTCGAGGTATTCATCGACATCGTCCCGGTGATACCCCTTCAGGGTCTCACGGAACTCGACGGTACGGAGCGAATCGAGGGCAGATTGCGAAGCGTCCATGGACCCATGCTAGCGGCGCGATCAGGCCGTTCCAGGGATTCATCGAAAAATTTCTGGAACTAGCCGCTCCGGAACACCGGGATCAGAATGACCTGGATCACCAGAAAGAGAATGAGGACGGAGAGGTCCAGTCCGACCCCACCGATCCGGGCCGGCGGAATGATCTTCCGGATGGGATTGAGCACCGGATTGCAGATGGCCGAGAGCACCCGGTTGAGTTTGTAGGCCGGCGAGTCGTAGGACACCCGGGCGTAGGCCAGATACCAGCTCAGGATGGAATACACGAGCAGGATGATGATGAAGGCCTCGAGGACCCAGAAGATGAGCTGACTGATCATTCCGGCTCACTCCCCTTCCCGTGGGGTGCCGTCGTTCGGCTCCCCACACCACCCTGGCTCAGGGATTCACCAATCCACGGTCGGCCAGGCGCTGGCGCTCCTCGTCGGAGACCTTCACGTTGGACGGGGTGAGCAGGAACACCTCGTCGGCAACCCGCTCCATGCCACCCGACAGGGCGTAGGTTACGCCGCTGCAGAAGTCGATCATCCGGCGCTGCAGGTCGCGGTCGGCGCTCTGCATGTTGACGATCACCGGCTGGTTGTTCATCAGCCGGTTGGCGATCTCCTGGGCGTCGGCGAAGCGGCCCGGGGCCACGATGTGCACCCTGGCTCCCGCCGACTCCGGCGTGATGGGGCGAACCGACGATGAGCCTACCGAGGCGCGGGAGCTCATGGTGGGCGCCGAGGCGGCCACGGCGGTGGCCGCCGTCTCGTCTCGGGCGAGGGTCCGGATGCGCGGTTTGGGCGTCGCCACGGGCGGCTCGTCCGCCTCGTCGATGGTCCCGGTCGCACGTTGCGTCACCCGTCCCACGGGTGCCGGTGACGGCAACGGCGACCTCTGGTCGTAATCGTCGTAGTCGTCGTAGTCGTCGTCGACAAGACCCAGGTACGCCATGGTCTTTTTCATGAACGAAGCAGCCATCGTTTCCTCCTCGGCACAGCGTAGTGCGTGGGTTCAGGTACGGGTGGATGGCATCGGGCGACTGGACCGTGCTGGCGACGCCGGGCGCGCCGTCGGGCGGCTCACGGCGTGGCCGGGGCCCGGTCGCCGAACAGGGCCCGCCCCACACGGACCATTGTCGAACCCTCGGCCAGGGCCACCTCGAGGTCGTCGGACATCCCCATCGATCGCACCGGCAGCTCCAGGGTGTCGGCCATCGACGAGACCAGGGAGAACCCCGCCCGGGAGGCTTCGGGGGGTCCCGGCGGTCCCACGGCCATCAGCCCGGCCACAGCCAGGTCCTCGTCCCGGAGCGCCGCCACCAGCTCGGCTACCCCATCGGGTGGGCATCCACCGCGTCCGGGCAGCCCGGCCACATCCACCTGGACCAGCACCGACGAGCCGGGCCGCCGGCGGGCGATGGCCTGGCCCTCCTCCAGGCGGTGGATGCCCTGCCACCACGAGACGAGGGGGGCCAGGCGTGCCACCTTGTTGCGTTGCACGGACCCGAGGAAGTGCCAGACGGGCTGGCCGGCCCCGCGGTCTCCCCCGGCCACTTGGCCGGCTTTGACCACCAGCTCGTCGGCATAGTTCTCGCCCAGTTCGGTCAATCCGGCGGCCAGCGCCATCCGAGGCGCTTCGGGACCGAATCCCTTGGTCACGGCCACCATCCGCACCGATCCGGGGTCCGGCGAGGAGGCGCCGATGCGGCGGCGCACCTCGTCCAGGCGGTCCTGGAATCCGTCGGCCACCGGCCCGAAAGGCGTCCCGCTCACCGGGGCACATCCATGGTCGACGACCAGACCACCAGAGCCTGGCGACCGGTGTCGCCCCGGGCCCGGTGGGAGAAGTATCCGCCCGAGCAACCGGTACAGATGGAGGAACCGACCCGCTGACCCGCCCCCGCGGCCGCCAGGGCTTCCTCCACCGCGGCCGGGAGGTCCAGGGCCGGCCGGCCGGCCGCCGTCCGGGACCGCACCCCGTCGCCGAAGCGCTCCGCCACCCGGTCGAGGTCCGGCGAGGAGAACTCGTAGCACTCGGGATGGATGCAGGGCCCGAGGGCCCCGACCACTGCGGTGGCCCCGTTCTCCCTCATGGTCCCGACGGCGTGCTCCACCACGCCGTCCACGAGACCCTTCCAGCCGGCGTGCACGGCCCCGAAGACGCCCTCGGGGCTCCCCAGGGCGATCGAGGCACAATCGGCGGTGAGGATGACCAGGCCCGTCGAGGGATCCCCCGACACCAGGGCGTCGGCCCCACCAGCCAGGACGGCGGTGGGCGACTGGATCGGTGCGACCGGACCCACGGCCCGGCGAGCTTCGTCACCAGGCGGGACCACCACCACGGTGCTTCCGTGCACCTGGCGCATCCAATGGACCCAGCGGACCGGAGGGGACCCGGCGTCGGCCGTGGCCCGGGCCACCCATGCCTCGAGGGGGGCGGCATCACCACGCTCCCCGCCGGCGGGGCGCAGGTCCCCGGACTCGGCACCGCTCCAGGCGGCCCAGATGGGGCCGGCGATCGGGACCGCGGCCGGGTTCTCCGTCAGCGAAGGAACGAGGGAACGTCGAAGTCGTCGTCGCCCAGGTCGAGCTCGTCATCGGTCGGCGTGGCGAAGATGTCCTCGTGTGCCGTCTCCACCCCCAGGACCCGGCTCCTGGTCTCCTGGGGGCCGGCCGACTCGGCGGGGTTGGCCCCGCTCCGCCCCTGGGCCTCCCAGCGCTCGAAGCCGGCGGCGATCACGGTGACCCGCACCTCTTCGCCCATGTTCTCGTCGATGACGCTCCCGAAGATGATGTTGGCGTCGGGATGGGCCACGCCGTGGATGATCTCGGCCGCCTCGTTGACCTCGAACAGGCCCAGGTCGGGCCCACCGGCGATGTTCAAAAGGATGCCCCGGGCCCCTTCGATGGATGCCTCGAGGAGCGGGCTGGTGATGGCGGCCCGGGCGGCATTCACCGACCGGCCCTCGCCCGTGGCCGATCCGATCCCCATGATGGCGGTACCCGCGTTGCTCATGATCATCTTGACGTCGGCGAAGTCGGTGTTGATCAGCCCGGGCACCGTGATCAGGCTCGTGATGCCCTGAACGCCCTGCATGAGGACTTCGTCGGCCATCTTGAAGGCGTTGACCATCGAGGTCTTCTCGTTGGACACCGTGAGCAGCCGGTCGTTGGGGATGATGATGAGGGTGTCGACCTTCTCCTTCAGGTTCTGGATCCCGGCCTCGGCCTGGACCGACCGCCGGCGCCCCTCGAAGGTGAAGGGTCGGGTGACCACGCCGATGGTCAGTGCGCCCAGCGACTTGGCGATCTCGGCCACCACGGGTGCTGCCCCGGTGCCGGTGCCCCCACCCTTGCCGGCGGTGATGAACACCATGTCGGCGCCCTTCAGCGCCTCCTCGATCTCCGAACGGTGCTCCTCGGCGGCCAGGCGCCCGACCTCGGGATCGCTTCCCGCCCCGAGTCCCCGGGTCAGTTGGCGCCCGATGTCCAACTTGAGGTCGGCATCGCTCATCAGGAGGGCCTGGGCGTCGGTATTGGTGGCGATGAACTCGACGCCCCGCAGACCGGCCTCAATCATCCGGTTGACGGCATTCACCCCGCCGCCACCCACCCCTACGACTTTGATGACGGCGAAATAGTTATTCTGCGCCGGAACGGTCATGTAATCCCTTACCCTCGACCAAAGGTTGAAACCGTTCCAACCGGCGAGTTGCCGCCCACGATACGGTCAGCGGAGTACCTGGTCAAGCAAGGTCCAAACGCGTGGGACGCCGGGAGGACCCTGCTTCTCAGCCGTTCGTCACCCGAGCGCGTCCATCAGCCGCTCACCGTCGGCGACTCGGGCACCGTCACATCGATGATCGAGGAGGCGTGCAGGGTGCCGTGGGCCAGGATGGAGGCGATGTCCTGGTACTTGGCCGTGCGGTCCGAGTCGGTGCCGAAGAGGACCGTGATGCCCGAGGTGAGGGCCATGCTGATGGAGCCGTCGGCCGCCACCGTGACCGACACCACCTGGGAGGAGAAGGCCGGCGGCAAGGTCCGGCTGACCTCGAGACCGGGACCGGCTGCAGCGGGGAGCGACGCCCCCACCGGCGCTGGAGGGATCCCGGCGGTAGGTGTGTGGACGATGTAGGCCACCACACCGGGGAGTCGGCCCGGCACGACCTGGAGCGTGCGGCCGTGCCCGTCCAGCAGGGACCACGACGAGGCCGGTCCCGCCATCTGGACCACCGGCACCCGCTCGGTCACCGCGATCTGCACGCCGTCGGGCCAGTGTCGACGCACGTGGGCAGTGGCGATGAAGGGCAGCGACTCCACCTTCTTGGCCACGACCCCGGGATTGACGCTGATCAGGGGCGGATGGCCCTGGAGCCCGGCGGCGGCCAGGATGGCGGCGTCCGGGGTATGAGGGTGGGTTCCTGTCACGCTGACGGCCTGGGCCCCGAACCAGGGGGTGTGAACCAGGCCGACGAGCGCCACCACGAGGACGATGGCCGCCGCCACGGCCCCTATCCACCGAAGGCGCCTCAGCCCCTGGCTGCGCCGGATGGCCACTCGGCGTTGGCGAATCCGGGGATCGATGGTCGGTCGGCCGTCATCGGCGTCAGGAGTTCCCGGATCGTCTCCCTCGGCGGCCCCGTCGACCAGTGCGTCCTCGTCATCGGCATCGCTCTCGAACGGGCCGTCGGCCGGTCCTGGGTCGGACGGAGGCTCGTCGTCGGGGAACTGGCCGTCGGTGGGTTCGTCAGGGCTCATGGCGTGCCTCGTCAGGTCCGGGGAAGCCCACCAGGCGGACCTCCGTGCGCAACCGGACGCCGGTGGCCTCGGCGACCACGGACCGAACATGCTCGATGAGGGCCCGGACGTCATCGGCCGAGCCCGCGGGATCGGCCTGGATGAAGTTGGCGTGCTTGGTGGAGACCTCGGCCGTCCCGATGCGGACGCCCTTCAGCCCACAGGCGTCGATGAGCCGCCCGGCCGAGTCGTCGGGCGGATTGGCGAAGACCGAGCCGGCGTTACTGCCCCCGGGCTGGTTGACCCGCCGCCAACGGACGATCTCGGCGATGGCGGCCGCCCCGTCGGCCGCCTCGCCCGGCCGGAGCCGGAAGGTCCCTCCCGTCACCACCAGCGAGGGGCTGAGGGCGGTTCGGCGGTAGCCGGCCCGGAGCGCCTCGACGGGCGACGTGCCGCCCGTTCCGGTAGCCAGATCCACCCAGCGGTACTCGACCAGCGTGGCGGCGGTGTCCGACCCGTGGCCACCGGCATTCATCCGGACGGCTCCCCCCACCGAGCCGGGCACCCCCACGGCCCACTCCAGGCCGGCGAGGCCGGCGGCGGCGGTTCGGCGGGCCAGCACGGGGAGGCTCAACGCCGCTCCGGCCCGGACCTCGGCCCCGTCGAACTCCACCGTTTCGAAGGCAGCGCCGAGGCTGATCACCAGACCGTCGAACCCACGGTCGGCCACCAGCAGATTCGATCCCCGGCCGAGGACCAGCACCGGGACGTCGGTCCCGGCCGAGCACCGGGCCACCTCGACCAGACGGGCCTCGTCCCCCACCTCCTCGAACAGAGCCGCCGTACCCCCGACCCGGTAGGTGGTCAGCGCACCCAGCGGGTGGTCCCGGACGGCGGCGGTCCCGAGGGACCGGGCCAGGTCGTCCAGCGACGGATGGCGCGTCCTCAACACGGCCTCACCCTCGGCACGGTCCCCCCTCTAGACGCAGTCCGACCTCTCGACACAGCCTCACCGGTCGACACAGCCTCACCGGTCGACACAGCCTCACTGGTCGGCATCGGCCATCAATTCGTCGGGGAGGGAGGTGAGGTCGCCAGCCCCCAGGGTGCAGCACAGGTCGCCCGGCCGGAGGACCCGGCGCACCATGGCGCGCAGTTCGGCACGGCCGGCCGCGTAGTGCACCGGCGTGCCCGGCTCCTCGCGCTGCACGGCATCGGCCACCAGGCGGCCGCTCACCCCGGGCACCGGGCCCTCGCCGGCACCGTAGACGTCGGTCACGACCACCTCGTCGGCGTCGCCGAACGACCGGCCGAACTCCGCCCACAGCTCGGACGTGCGGCTGTAACGGTGGGGCTGGAACACGGCCACCACCCGGGGCCAGCCGCCGTTGCGGGCCGCAGCCAGGGCGGCTCGGACCTCACTGGGCAGATGGGCGTAGTCGTCCACGTAGGTGATCCCATCCACGGTGCCGCGGAACTCGAATCGCCGGGCCACGCCGGCGAAGCGGGCCAGGGCCCGCCTCACCGTGTCGAAAGGGACTCCCACGGCCAAGGCGGCCACGGCGGCCACGGCGGCGTTGCGGGCGTTGTGCAGCCCGGGGACCGGTACGGCCAGCCGACCCAGAACCGTACCGGTCGGGTCCTCCAGGTCGAAGGCGAGGGCACTGCGGCTCAGCTCGACCTCGACCATCCGGAACGTGCTGCCCGGGTCCGTGCCGACGATGTCGGCCCCACCGGACCGGCCGATCTGGTTGGCCACCTCTTCGTCGCCGCCCACCACCCGGTGGAACCGGGCCCGGCCCACGAAGGTCTCGAAGGCGGACCGAACGGCATCGAAGGTGCCGTAGTGGTCGAGGTGGTCGGCCTCCACGTTGGTGACCACGGCGATATCAGGCACCAGGGAGAGGAAGGTGCCGTCACTCTCGTCCGCCTCCACCACCAGCCACTCGCCCTCGTCCCACACGGCGTTGGTGCCGATCTCGTTCACGTCCCCGCCGATGAGGAACGACGGCCGGAGCCCGGCCTCCACCAGCAGGAGAGCCAGCATCGAGGCGGTGGTGGTCTTACCGTGGGTCCCGGCCACCGCCACGCAGCGCCGCAGAGAGGCGATGGCGGCGAGCGACTCCGCCCGGGACAGTACGGGGATGCCCCGGTCCCGGGCCTCCCTGACCTCGGGGTTGGTGTCCGGAATGGCCGACGACACCGTGACCACGTCGGCCGCGCCCACGTTGGCGGCGGCGTGGCCGATGGTCACGGCGATCCCGGCCCGCTGCAGCCGATCGGTCACCCCTGACGCCTTCAGGTCGCTCCCGGTGACGGTGTGCCCGATGGCGTCGAGTGCGATGGCGATGGCGCTCATGCCGGCGCCCCCGATGCCCACCACGTGCACGGCCACCGGTCGGTCGCCGCTCCGGAGGACATCGGCCCGGCCCTCGGAGCTCACCTGGCCCTCCGCCGTGGCCCCGGCGGCCCCGCCGGGCACCAGGAGTCGCACTGGCCTCCACCAGGCGGGCGCCGGAGGCGGCGGCATCGGGACGACCCAGTCCGGCGGCGGCCCTCCCCATCGACTCGAGCAGTGCCGGCTCGGACAGCAGCCGGTCGAGGGCGGTGTCCAGGGATCCGGCGTCGCACCGGTCATCGGGCAGGAGCACCGCGGCACCGGCCCGCTCCAGCACCCGGGCGTTGGCCGTCTGGTGGTCCCCGGGAGCTCCGGGCAGCGGCACCAGGATCGACGGCACCCCGGCCACGGCCAACTCGGCCACCGTCATGGCCCCGGCCCGGCACACCACCACGTCGGCCGAGGCGTAGACGACGTCCATCCGCTCGTCGTAGGCCACCCTGACCAGGGCCAGTCCCGTCGGACCAGGTCGGACCCGGAGGTCGTCGTCCCACTCCCGCCTCCCGACGATGTGGTAGATCGACCGGTCGTCACGGTCCTTCCATCGCTCGGACAGGTCGAGGACGGCGCGGTTGATCCGATGGGCCCCGAGGGAGCCGCCGAAGACGGCCACGGTGGGCCGGTCCTCGGGCAGGCCGAGTTGCCGCCGGGCGGCATGCCGCGCCTCGGGGGCCCGCCGCACAGCGGCGATCTCCGGCCGCACCGGCGTCCCCGTGACCACCGCCCGGGGCAGCGAGCTGCCCTCCCAGCCCACGGCGCTGGCCCGGGCGAACCGTCCGAGCAGACGATTGGCCGCCCCGGGCACGGCGTCCACGTTGACCAGAACCAGCGGCACACGGGTGACCACGGCGGCCAGCGAGGCGGCCAGCGAGGCGTATCCGCCCACCGACACGACCACCTGCGGCCTGGCCCGGGTCACCACGCCGAACCCCCGCACGGCGGCCACCATCAGGCCGGCCACGGCCCCGAGGTTGGCCACCACGGCCGGCGGGCGGAAGCTGCGGACGATGCCGCGGCCCGGCAGCAGGGTGAACGGGAACCCACGTCCCTCCAACGCCAGGCGGTCCTGGCCGCGGGTCGAACCCACGAACTCGATGGTGCCACGCCCGTGCCCGGCGGCGACCAGCGCCTCAGCGATGGCCAGTGCCGGTTGGAGATGGCCGGCCGTGCCGCCTCCGGCCACCAGGGCGTACCGTCGGCCCTTCACGCCCTGGTGGGGCGCCGCCGGCGGCCGAGGGGGATGGGCACCGCCCGCTCGTGGGCGGCGATATTGAGCAGGATGCCGATGGCAGCCATGGTGATGATCAGGGACGACCCACCGAAGGAGATGAATGGCAGGGGGATGCCGGTGACGGGGAGGACGCCGATCACGGCCCCGACGTTGATGAGCGCCTGGCTGGTGATCCAGGTGGTGATGCCCACGGCCAGCAGGCTGCCGAACCGGTCGGGGGCCCGGGTGGCGGCCCTCAGCCCGAACCAGGCCAGGGCGAAGAACAGACCGAGCAGAAGCACCGCCCCGACCAGGCCCAGCTCCTCCCCGACCACCGAGAAGATGAAGTCGGTGTGGGCGTTCGGCAGGGAGCCCCACTTGGAGCGGCCGCCCCCCAGGCCCAGACCGAAGACGTGGCCGGACCCCAGGCCGATCAGGGACTGCCACACCTGGTAGCCCGACCCGGACTTGTTGGCCCCGGGATTGAGGAACGAGAGGATGCGGTCTCGCCGGTAGGGGTCGGCCAGACCGACGACGACGGCCAGGGCCACGAAGCTGCCCAGGATCTTCAGGATGGGCGCAATGGGAACCCCACCCATGAAGAGGATGCCGAAGGCGATGCAGCTGAGGACGAGGGCCGTGCCCATGTCCGGCTGCTTCAGGATGAGGACACCGGAGATACCCAGGACGGCCAGCACCGGGACGATGACCATCTTCGGCTTCGACGAGCTGTCGGCCCGGCGGGTGAGCAGGTCGGCGGCAAAGACGGCCAGGGCCAGCTTCATCACCTCCGACGGCTGCAGCTGGAACATCCCGAAGCCGATCCACCGGGACGATCCCCCAGCGCTGACCCCGAAGTGGGGCACCAGGACCAGCACCAGCAGTCCCATGGTCACCACCACCAGCGGGCCCCGGATGCTCCGCCACTTCCGGTAGTCCACCCGGGACAGGATGAGCAGGGCGGCGGTCCCCACACCCATCCACAGCACCTGACGGATGAAGATGGCCCAGGGGGAGCCGTAGAGGTTGAGGGAGACGACCGGTGACGCCGATCCGACCATGATCAGTCCGAAGGCGCACAGCACCACGACGAGGAGGGCGATGGCCGGAGCCGTGCCCAACCGGTCCGCCCAGCTGAGCGGTCGGGCCGGGGTGCGGCGCAGGAGGGTCGGTGCCCCGGGCTGCGCACCGACCGAGGCCGCCACTGCCGCCGCTGCCGCCGCCTCGGAGGCGTCCGACCTGCCCCTCCGCAGAAGTCCGGGCACCCGCCGTGAGGGTCGGGCGGTCGCCGCGGACCTGTCCGCCGCTCGGACGGGTCGGGACGGCCGCACAACCGGTTGACCCGGGAGCGGACGCGAGGGATGGCGCTCACGGGTCGCCGCCCGGGGCATGCCGGTGCGATCAGCCACGATGCTCTCCCCGAGTCGGTGGGATGAGGACGGGAACTGGGGCGGTGGGACAGGTCCGGCGCATCCCCCTAGCCTCGTTCACCTGGCCCTCTGGGTGGTGGAACCCCCGGTCGGAGGACGGTCGTCCTACTTGGTGTGACCGGCCTGGCATCTGACCTCTCCCACCGACAGGGCGCATCAGACCTTGCCCACCGACAGGAAGTCCCCGTAGAAGATGCCCAGCCCCAGGGCAGCGAACAGCCCGGCCAGGATCCAGAACCGAACGATGACCGTGGTCTCGGGCCATCCCATGAGCTCGAAGTGGTGGTGCAACGGAGCCATCCGGAACACCCGGCGATGGAACACCCGGAAGCTGATCACTTGGATCACCACCGACAGGGTGATGATCACGAACAGTCCCCCGATCACCACCAGCAACAGGTCGAGGTTCATCATGAGGCACAGGGCGGCCAGACCCGACCCGATGGACAGCGACCCCGTGTCCCCCATGAAGATCTTGGCTGGGGCGGCGTTCCACCACAGGAATCCCAGGCAGGCCCCGGCCAGGGCCACGGAGGCCAGGGCCAGGTCGAGGGCATCGTGCACCTCGTAGATGGCCAGGTGGCGGTACTGCCAATAGCCGATGATGGCCAGGCAGGCGAAACAGAAGGTCGAAGATCCGGCGGCCAGTCCGTCCAGCCCGTCGGTGAGGTTCACCGCATTGGCCGCCGCGGCGATGATCACGGTGGCCCAGACCACCCACAGAGCCGTGCCCATGTGCAGCCCGATGGAGTCGTAGCGGGTGAAGGAAAGCGTGGTCGACGCGTGGGCCCAGTACACGGCCAGCAGGGCGAACAGCAGTCCCAGGGCGATCTGGGCCCCGAACTTGGTCCGTTTGTTGAGGCCCAGGCTCCGGCGGTGCCGCACCTTGATCCAGTCGTCGGCGAATCCGATCGACGCCGCGCCCAGGATGGCCAGCATGATCAGCGCCCCCGAGCGCGAGAAGTGGACGCCGGGGACGGCGTGGGCGCAGAGGTAGCCGATGACCACCGCGGCCACGATGCCGATACCGCCCATGGTCGGCGTCCCGGCCTTGGCGACGTGGACCTGGGGGCCGTCCTCTCTGATCTGCTGGCCGATGTTGTTCTTGATCAGCCAACGGATCAAGACCGGGGTGGTCAGCACCGCCACCCACAGGGCCACGCCACCCGACGTCATCAGCGAGATCACGCCGAATCGCCCCCGGAACGTCCGGCGAGGGCCCGACGAGCCTCCACCCGGTCATCGAACGGACGGTCTTGGCCCCCGGCGCTCTGGGTGGTCTCGTGACCCTTTCCGGCCAACAGGACCACGTCCCCGCGCCGGGCCATCCCGATGGTCAGGCGGATGGCCTCGGCCCGGTCGGGCTCCACCACCACTTCCGCGCCGGAGGCCAGTCCGGCCCGGATCTGGTCGATGATGGCCACCGGGTCCTCGGACCTCGGGTTGTCGGAGGTCAGTACCACGACATCGGCCAGACGGGAGGCGACCGCGCCCATCTCCGGACGTTTTCCCCGATCCCGGTCGCCTCCACACCCGAACAGGCAGAGTACGCGGGCCGGGCCGGCCAGATCCCGGGCCGCGGCCAGAGCCCCCTCGAGGCCGGCGGGCGTGTGGGCGTAGTCGACGATGACCGAGAAGGGCTCCTCGGCCGACACCACCTCCATCCGTCCCGGTACGGGGTCGGCCCGGGCTAGTCCCTCGACCACCTGGTCCTCGCCCACTCCGAGCACCGTGGCCACCGAGGCGGCGATGCAGCGCGTTACCCACATTGAACCGGCCGGTCAGGGGAAGGGTGACGGTGCGCCCCCGCCACCGGAAGGACGTGGATCCCACCCCCGTGACCCTCTCCGTGGCCTCGGACTCGCGAACGGGGACGACGATGGGACCGTCCAGTGACGATGCCAGCCTGGCCCCCCAGGGGTCGTCCACGGCCACGACCGCCGTCCGGACCCTCGCCGACTGGAAGAGCCCGGCCTTGGCCAGGTAGTACTCCTCCATCGAACCGTGGTGGTCCAGGTGGTCGCGGCTCAGATTGGTGAACGCCGCCACGTCGAAGACGATGGCGTCGACCCGGTGCTGGGTGAGGGCGTGGGAGGACACCTCCATGGCCACCGCCTTCCGGCCCTCGGCCAGGAACTCCGCCAAGCGCCGCTGAAGGTCGGGGGCCTCCGGCGTCGTCCGCTCACCGGCCAGGGTGCCGATGACCCCGGTGGAGATGGCGACCTGGTCCAGGATGGACCTCACCAGGTGGGTGACGGTGGTCTTGCCGTTGGTGCCGGTCACGCCCACCATCCGCAGCGACCGTGAGGGGTGGCCGTAGAACGCCGAGGACAGCGAGGCCATCGCCGGACGCAGGTTCCCGCGGGCCACCCGGACCTGGGTCACCTCGAGGTCGAGGAGGTGTTCGCACAGCAGGGCACTCGCCCCCCGCTCTACCGCATCGGCGGCGTGGAGGTGTCCGTCGGTGTGGGCGCCCGGGATACAGCAGAACAGCGAACCGTTCCGGACCCGCCGGCTGTCGAACTCGATGGAGCTGACCTCGGTCGATGCCAGATCGCCACGCACCTCGACCGCGTCGATGTCGTGGAGCAACGTGGTCATCTGCACAGCGAGGGGGTCCAGGGGCTCCGGTCAGGATATCGGTCAGGGCGTGAACAGCGGGGGCCCACCTAGGGCCCTTCCGTGGTCGCTCCGGTCGGCACCGAGATGGTACCGGTGCCCCCGACCGCCGAGTTCGACGCCGAGGTGGTGGCGGCTGCGGTGGTGGGAATGCCGTAGTGGTGTAGGGCGTAGGCCATGATCGTCGAGAACACCGGGGCAGCCACCGCACCACCGTAGATGGGTGTGGGATGGTCGAGGACCACGACGGCGGAGAGCACCGGATTCTCCGCCGGGGCGAATCCGGCGAAGGAGCCCACGTAGGCACCCGAGATGTAGCCGAGGTGGTTGGGGTCGGGGATCTGGGCCGTACCGGTCTTGCCGGCCACCGTGTAGCCGTCGATGGCCGCCTCGGTGCCGGTGCCTGTGGCCACCACCCCCTCCAGCATCTGGACCAATTCGGCATTGGTACTGGGGTCGATCACCCGGTGGGTCGGCGAAGCCTTGGCCGCGCTCACCGTCCCCGAGGGGTCGACGGTGGCCCGGACCAGGCGGGGAGCAACGTAAACCCCTCCGTCGGCCACGGCGTTGTAGGCGTCGAGGATCTGCTGGGCGGTCACGGCGTCGTCCTGGCCGATGGGGGTGGAACCGATGGAGGTGCCGGTCCAGGCCGAGGCCCCAGGCACCAGACCCTGGGACTCGCCGGGGAAGCTCAATCCGGTCGCCTTTCCGAATCCCAGGTTGCTGATCTGGGCCAGCAACCTGTTCTCGCCCAGCGCCTGGGCCACTTCGATGGTGCCGATGTTGGAGGACTGGGCCAGGATGTTGCTGGCCGTGAGGCGCTCCGTGCCGTGCGACTCGGCGTCATGGAAGGTGTAGGTGCCCATGGGCAGGGCCGCCGGCACGGTGATGGCCTGGTTTGGGGTGGTGACCCCGGCAGCCAGCGCCGCCGAGAACGTCACCAGCTTGAACACCGACCCCGGTTCGTAGACCCCCGTCACCGCCGTGTTGGAGGGAGCCTCCTGCACGCCGGAGGGCAGGGTGTCGGCCTGGGACACGAGCCGTGGTCCGGCCGTCGACTGGGCGGCAGAGTTCGTGGTGTCGGCCACCGTCACCGCCGCAGTGCCGGCCGGAGGGTCTCCTCCGGTGGTGGCCGAACCGGTCGTGGCCTGGAGGTCGGCCATGGCCAGGATGTCACCGGTCTTCACGTCCATGACCACAGCCGTGCCGCTGTAGGCGTGGGATGCCGAGATCTCGGCGGCCAGGGCCTGCTCGGCCACGTACTGGACGGACTCGTCGATGGTCAGCTCCAGCCCTGCACCGGGCTGGGATGCCTGCGAGGCCTTGCCCGACCCGGGGATGGTGGCTCCGTCGGGGGCCTGCATGAGACTCTTGGAGCCGTCCTTGCCCGCCAGGAGCGACTGGTACTGGTACTCGAGCCCCGAGGCACCGTTTCCCGCCCAGTTGACCGTTCCCACCACGGGGAGGGCCAGCTGCCCGTCCGGCTGCACCCGCTGCGATTCAGGAACCAGGTTGATGCCCGTCAGGCCCAGTGCGGTGACCTTGGCGGCCACGCTGTCGGCTACCCGGTGGGAGAGGTACACGAATCCGGAATGCTCGGTCAGTTCGGCCCGGAGCTTGGCGTTGCCCAATCCCAAGACGGGGGCCAGGGCATCGGCAGTGGCGCCGGGATGGGTGATGAGCTCCGGGTCAGCCACCACCGTCTGCTTGGTCACCGACTCGGCCAGCACCTCACCGTTGCGGTCGTAGATACCACCCCGGACGGCGGGCACACTCACCGACTGGGTCAGCTCGGAGGCCGACAGAGTGGCGTAATGGTGGTGGGAGAACTCCTGCACATTGATCAGCTGGGCGACGAGCGCCAAGAAGATGACCACCAGGGCCAGTCGAATGGCGCGGGAGCGCCGACCCAGCAGAATCGACGGGCTCACCGGGGCGCCGAGGCGCTCGTCGTGGGTACGGAAGCGGTGGTCGGCGTCGTGGTGGCCGACGTGGACGCGGCCGGCGCCGTGGTGGCCGGGGCGGCGGAGCCGGATGCCGGTGTGGCGGCCGCGGTGGCCGAGCCGGGTGCCGGTGTGGATGGGGCCGGCCGCTTCGGTGGCGTGTCGTTGGCCGGTGGGAGGGTCGACGTGGGCGAGACGGCGACGTTCGACGGGACGATCTTCGGGGTGGGTAGGGGGACGTCGAGGGGGACCTGGGGCAGGTACACCACCTGAGTGGCGGCTACCAGGCCCTCGCTCTTGGCCTGGCTGACCACCACCGGTGGCGCCGCCTTCCATGCCACGGCCACCTGCAGGCTCTTCTGGGTGGCCTGGGCAGCGATCAGTTCCCTCTGGGTCGTCGACAGCCGGACCTGGCCTTGGGTGACGAAGGCGTCTCCGACCACAACGGCCAGCAGACTCCCCACGATGAGCAGGCCCGAGAGCCACATGGTGGAGCGCTGGACTGTCCGGGTGCCGGTACGACGGCGGGGCGCGGGCTCGAACAGTCGAAGCGGTGGCCGACGAGGGGCCGAAGGCGCCGGACGGGGAGCCGTGCGGGCCGGGGCGCGCCGGGCTGTGGCGGTACTGGCGGGTGCCATCAAGCGACCTCGCCGTCGGAGTGGTCGGCGGCGGCGGGGAGCCGTTCGATGACCCGGAGACGGGCCGCTTCGGCACGGCGGTTCCGGGCCACCTCCTCCTCGGACGGACGGCGGGCGCCGCGGGTCACCAGGCGGAACTGGGGATCGGCCCCGCACACGCAGGGCAGCCCGGGGGGGCACTGGCAGTTGTCGGTGGCCGCCCGATGGAAGGTGGTCTTGACCAGGCGGTCCTCCCCCGAGTGGTACGAGATGACCACGCATCGGCCGCCCGGCCGCAACAGGGCCAGTGCGTCGTCCAGGGCCCGCTCGAGCTGGTCCAGCTCCTCGTTGACGGCGATCCGGATGGCCTGGAAGACCCGTCGGGCCGGATGCCCCCCGGTGCGGCGGGTGGCCGCCGGGATGGCGGCCCGCACCACGTCGGCCAGCTGGCCCGTGGTGGTCAGTGGGCGGGCGGCGATGATGGCGCGGGCGATACGACGGGCGAACCGCCCCTCGCCGTTGTCCGTGAACAATTCGACCAGCTGATCTGCACCGTAGTCGTTGACCACGTCGGCCGCGGTCAGTCCCGAGGTCGGGTCCATCCTCATGTCGAGGTCGGCATCGCGTCGGTACGAGAAGCCACGCTCGGCCACGTCCAGCTGGGGCGAACTCACACCCAGGTCGAAGAGTGCGCCGCTCAGGCCCCGCTCTTCGAGAGGCGTGGCCAGCTCGGCCTGGGTGTCAGCGACCACCCGGGCCAGGGAGTCGAAGCGTGACCGGCGGATCGTCACCCGCCCGCCGTAGGGGGCCAGCGCCTCGGTGGCCGCGGTCACGGCGAGCGGGTCCCGGTCGAGGCCCAGGATGCCGATTCCGGGATGGGCATCCAGCAGTGCGGCCGAGTGCCCACCGCCCCCCAGGGTGGTGTCGAGGATGAGGCCCGGGGGCACCGGGGCGAACAGGCCCACCACCTCCTCGGCCATCACCGGCTCATGGGGAAAGGCCTGGCTCATCTGCAGTCCCTCGACCGGCATGATGCATGCGGGTGGAGTACCGCGACGATCTCTCTGGAAGTAGGCGGAGGAGGATACTTCCAGGGTTCCGGTCGAGGGACTGCGCATGGGCCAGACTCGTTCGATGTGCACCTCGTGCCGGGCCACAGCGGCCAGGCCCGACTCGTAGGGGGTCGGGCGGCGCCAGCCGTCCGAGTCCCGGAAGGGCGACCCGGCGTGGGACGTCGCGGCCGAGGTGATGACTCTCTTCTCACTTGGTTCACGGCCTCCGTCCCCCGTGATGGCACCCAACGGGATGTCCTCCACGGCGACGGGGCCTGGGCGGTCGACACTCGGATGGTCGGGGCTGACGCGGGCACTGGGCCTCCCCCGGAGTGGTCGGCGGTCGGCCGGTAGTCGGCTTCCGGCGCTGAGCGGCCCCTCGACGGGGTGGCGGACGACATGGAGGCGCATGACGGCACTCAGTCGTCGTCGCCCTGGGTGAGTCGCTCCTCCTCGGGCAGGACCTTCTGATCCCAGGACTCGCGGTTCCACAGTTCCACCCGGTCGATCGCCCCGAGCACCAGGACGTCGCCCACCAGACCGGCGTACTCCCGGAGCCGGAGCGGTATGGCCATGCGGCCCTGCCGGTCGATCTCCATCTCGTGCGATGTCGATGCCCACAACCTGGCCAGGTTCCGCTCGCTCTTGGATGTGGAGGCCCGCTCCAACATCGACTCCATCTGCTGCTCGAACTGGTCCGGCGTCCACAGTGACAAGCACCCGTCCGTGAACTCGGTCAGATAGCCCCCGTGCTCGAAGTGGCCGCGGAACTTCGACGGGAGAATCACCCTTCCCTTGTCGTCGAGCGAGTGCTCGTACCTGCCGAAGAACCGTGCCACTGGTGATTGCTCCCACAATGCTCCCCGCAGTGCCCAGAACCTGAGGTTTCAGGTTCCTCCCTTTCACACCACTTTGCGCCACTTTACGCCCCACTCCCCCACTGGTCAACCACCTGGTCACGAAATGTGCCCGTTGGACGAGTCGGATGCAGACACATGGTCGGCGAGGACGGGCGGACGGTCCGGCAGGGACCGGCCGCGACGGCATGGAGGCAGACGCGGACTCCCAGGTCAGGTCACTGCCGACGAGCCAGCCGGTCGGACCGGGCAAGACGCGACCCGCCCGCAGCGGTGGCGGGGTCCCCGGTGGGGCGAAGTGGGGAGAAGGTGGGTGGCCCGGCCCGCCCGGCCTACGGCAACGAGGCGATGAAGGAGTACGCCAACGCTTGACCGTCGGGGACGGGGACCCCGATCTCGTCGGCCAGATCGGCGGCACCGGTGACCGCGGCCCGTAGCCCCATCACCGCCGCCCGCCGCTCGGCGGGGTCCAGGACCAGGAGATCGACCAGGGGCGCCGGGTCCCAGCGCAGGACGCAGGCGCTGTGGAACCACGCTCCCCGCCGGTTCCGTCGTTGGGCCAGTCCCACCAGCTTGCGTCCGTCATCGGTGACCACCTCACCCGCCCCCACGCCGCCGAAGCACACCACCGACGACCACCGGGTGCAGGCCACAAAGCCCCGGTCGTGTGCGGTCAGTCCGGTGATCCCCGTCTGGGCCAGGGCGTCCACCCAGGCCCGGCCCAACCAGTCGAAGGCCCGGTCCACCTGCGCGTGCCAGAGCGGGTCATCGACCGGGATCCATGCGTCCACCCAGACGGGGTCGCCCGGGGTCACCAGAACCGCCCCCCCGCCCGAGGATCGCCGAACCACCGGGATCCCCGTGGCGTCCACGCGGGCCCGGTCCACCACCTCCTCCCCCTGAGTCGAACCCAGCACCAGGGAGGTGTCGGTGACCCGGCATACGGCCACCCGGCGCCGGCCGGGGTCCTCGGCCACCGTCGGCCAGGATCCGTGCAGCAAGCTCGCCCGGTCGTGGCGCTCCTCCACCCTCCACCCACCCGCCATGCCCACGCTCGTCTGCTCGGTCCGGGCCCGGGGGATCAGGCCGTCAACTGGTGCTGGGCGGGCGCGGAAGGTGCGAGATAGGTGCTCCAGTCCTCACTGGCCCCACCGCACAGCGCCAGCAGCTGGACCCGGTGACGCGGCGCCACCGGCGTGGAGCGCAACGTCATGCCCGCTTCGTGCGGCAGGCGGTCCTCTTTGCGGGTGTTGCAACGGCGACAGGCCGCCACCACGTTCTCCCAGGTGTGGGGCCCTCCCTTGCTCCGGGGTATGACGTGGTCGAGATTCTCCGCCGCCGACCCGCAGTACTGGCACCGTGAGCCGTCCCGGGCGAAGACCGTCCGGCGGTTCACCGCTACCCGGTAGTGCCGTGGAACCTGGATGTATCGGACGAGGCGCACGACGGAGGGTTCGGGGACGGTGAGCCGCTCGGCCCGGAACACCCGGTCCGTGGTGTGGACCAGTTCGGCCTTCGTGTCGAGGACCAGCAACACGGCCCGTCGGGACGACACGATGCCCAGGGGTTCGAAGGTGGCATTGAGCACCAATGCCCGTCTCGACGGTGACATCGGCGACCGGACGGCGACCGGGGAGCCCGGGGCGGTTCCTCCCGTAGCCATCGTGGTCGCCTGATGTTTCGACCGTCGATCCATCACCTCGGAAATTAGCCCGATCGGGTCGGGTCCCGGCGATCCCCGCCTCCGATCGCCCTCCCACACCGGGCCCGCTGGCCCCGCACCGGGGAGGTGGAGCGGCACCATTCGAGGTAGGAGAGCACGTCGGCGTGAACGGGGACGGCATCGGGACGGCCGTATGCGGTGATCATCCGGAAGCGCCACAACGGGCCGTCGGGCAGGGGGAGGTGCGGTTCCGATCGCCACCATCCGGGCGCGGCCAGGCGCCGGAGCACCCCGAGAGCCGTCCACCACAAATCAGGTCGACACACCACCGCCAAGGCCACGGCACCGAAGGCCCATGGAGCGCCGCCGGGGCGGACATCGGAGGGGTTGCCGGATGGTGACACCGAGCGCGTCGTCTCAGGGTTCCTTGAAGTCTCGGCCGTCATCGGGGTCCCGAGGTGGGCAGCCGGGCGGCGAAGGCTCTCCGTCCCACCGCCGCCGCCCCCACCAGGGGTCCGCGGGCGCCCAGACCACCCGGGATGATTCGGGCCGACCGTGAGAAGTCCAGCCGGGACCGGCCGGACAGCTCCTCTTGGGCGGCCTCGAAGAAGGGGGCTCCGAAGCCCAAGGCCACCGATCCCGCCACCACGGTCAGCTCAACGTCCAGGAGGTTGGCCATCGAGGCCACGGCGCGTCCGACCAACTGGCCGGTGCGCCGGCGTATGGGTTCGGCCGCCTGGGCGGCCGGGCGCCCGGTCATCCGTTCAATGGATCGTCCGGACGCCTCGGCCTCGAGGCAACCCCGCCCTCCGCAGGCGCACGGCCGACCGTCGGGCTCGACCACCACATGCCCGATATGGCCAGCATTGCCATCCTCCCCGTCCAGCAATCGACCGTCGACCACGATGCCTCCCCCCACCCCCGTGGACACCACCATGGCCATGTAATTGTCCGAACCCTGGGCCGCCCCCAGCCAGCCCTCGCCGAGCGCTAGGGCCTTGGCGTCATTGTCCACTGCGACTCCGAGACCGACACGCTCGGCCAGGCGCTGGCGGAGAGGGAACCGGACCCATGCGGCGATATTGAGGGGACTCACTGTCTCGCCTCCCGCCGTCATCGGACCGCCGCAGCCCACGCCGCACACGACGGGCTCCGAAGTGGTGCCCGCCCGCACCCGTTCGGTCAACGCCACCAGCGCGGCGAACACCTCCTCTGCATCGGATGACGCCGGGGTGGCGATTCGACCGTCGGCCAGGATGGCACCCGAAGGGTCGACCACGGCCGCAGCCATCTTGGTGCCACCGATGTCCACGGCGAGCACCACGGATTCGGACAGGTCGGCCGACCGATGCCCGGGGTCATCGGTATGGAGGTTCGTCAAGAGTGGTTCAGGCGATCCGGTCAGGCATCCCGGTCAGACCACCCGGTCACTCATCTCGGTGGAATCGACCCCTGATCCAATCCCGCGGGTCGTGCACCGAGTTGCTCAGGTTGCGGCTGTGCAAGGACCGGGAGATGTCGTCGATGCCCGCCTTGCCCATCCGTCGAGCGTTGTTGGCGAACACCACACCGGACAGGAACATCACCACCACTCCCACGAAGCCCAGCACCACCGACCGTGAGAATGTGAGAAACATGAAGACCAGGGCGGCCACGAAGACCAGGGCCGACCAGATGCAGTACCGACCGGCGTGGCGGTAGACGGTCTCTGAGCGAACCCGCTCCGCGAACCCAGGATCCTCCTGGTAGAGGGACTGCTCCAACTCGTGCAGAATGCGTTGTTCGTGCTCAGAGAGCGGCAAGAACTCGTCCCCTCCACCCAGATTCGTGTCCAGCGGTGATCGCTGACCTCATCCTCGCGCATCCCCCACTCGAAAACATGCCGCATCCGGGGAAACGCTCATCCGCCCGATACTGCACCGTTGACCAGACACCGAGACCATATTACAAGGTGGAGGGTCGTACTTCACCATCATTTCCCTCTCCTGGCCCCGTCGGCCCCCATTGGGCCTCGCCTCGGCGCCGCACCCGCAGACCGTCCTCCCCCACCAAGGAGGCCGGCCCGACCGAGGATCCTCCGTAGCGGGCCCGGATGGCGTCGACTGCCGAGGTGACCGTGGCCCACGTTCCCTGGATCCGTTCGGCCTCCTCCTGGGCTTGCATCAGCCGGTCCGCGGCCTCCGTCGGGCTGTCGATCGGTGCGAGAGCACCAGAATCCAGCGGACCGCCCGGAACCTCCGCGCCGAGGTCGAGCGTGAGCTGGTGCCCGCTGCCCGTGTCGCCGAATCCGGAGAGGCTCACACCGAGCAGTCGGACGCCCCGACCGCCTGGAGCGGACTCCAAGAGGGCGGTGGCCACGGCCCCGATGGCCGGCGAAGCATCGATGGGAGACACCAAGGTGTGCGACCTGGTGACCATGGAGAAGTCGGAGAACCTCACCTTGACGGTGACGGTTCGGGCCGCCAGTTCTGCACGGCGCAGGGCGGTGGCCGAGGCGTCCACCATGCGCAGGAGGTGATCGTGCAGGCGCTCCCGGTCCCAGACGTCCGAGGCGAACGTCTCTTCGTGCCCGATCGACTTGGCCTCCTGCTCCGGTACGACGGGACGGGGGTCGTGGCCCCGGGCCAACTCGGCCAGGTGGGTTCCCTGCGCCACGCCGAGAAAGCGCTGAAGGGCCCCGTCCGGCAGTGAGGCGATGTCCCCTACGGTGAGAATCCCCAGCGACTCCAGCCGTCGGCCCGTGACTGGCCCCACGCCCCAGAGTGCCCGAACCGGCAACGGGTGCAGAAAGGCCAGCTCCTGGTCGGCCGGCACCGCCACCACTCCGGCGCCGCGAGTGATCCCCGACGGCGAGGCCGATGGTTTGGCCGCCTTCGAGGCCAACTTGGCCATCAACTTGCTCCGACCGATTCCGACAGAACACTCGAGGTGCAGTTCGTCCGACACTCGACGGCGGATAGCCCCGGCGATCGTGGGACCGTCGCCGAGCAACTGCCTCGAGCCGGTCACGTCGAGGAAGGCCTCGTCGAGTGAGATCCCCTCCACCAGGGGCGTCACTGCGTGGAAGATGGCGTGGAGCTTGCCGCTCTCCTCGACGTAGCGGTGGAAGCGGCCGTCGACGAACACCGCATGGGGACACAGCCGTCGGGCCCTCGACGAAGGCATGGCCGAGTGCACCCCGAACCGGCGAGCTTCGTAGGTGCAGGCCGCCACCACCCCACGGGCCCCTGATCCCCCCACGATGACCGGGAGCCCGACCAGCGACGGGTTGTCGAGCACCTCCACCGAGGCAAAGAAGGCGTCCATATCGACATGGAGGATGACCCGCTCGGCGTCGTCCGACCTGGGCCTCGGCCCCCCTGCCCGCACCGGTCTCGGCTCTCGAAGTGGCTGCTCACCCACCGAGGCGGAGCCTCCTGAATCCCTCGGCGAAGGGCACCCCGGCCTGCCTCCCGGCGTCCTCGGCCCCTAACCGGACGGCGGTGGAGGCCCACGCCACGCCGTCGGGGAATTGACTTCGGTGACACGCCACCGCCTCACTCTTGAGGTCGACCGTGGACGAGATGTCCACCCACACGTCCGGCTCGAGGGTGCCTGACATCAGCACCGTCGACACCTGGTGGGCCGGTCCGGACCCGGGGAAGTAGTGCGGGAGTGCCGCCGCCGGGGCCACGGCGTCAAGTGCCGCCATTCCGGTGATCCGGTGATCGCGGTGGTTGAAATAGTCCTGGCCGAAGAAGACAGCGGTGGGGTCGGGACAGAGGACGATCTCCGGTCGGAACCCCCGGACCTCGGCCACCAACGCCTCCCGCAGTGCGGGATCGTCGGCCAGCTCACCGTCGGGATGGTTCAGGCAGCGCAGCCCGGCGATGCCGAGCAATTCGGCGGCCTCGGCCGACTCGGCCGCCCTCTGCACAATCAGACCGGCGACGTCGGTCGTCGGCTCCGACGACCCCTTGCCCCCATCCGTGCACAGCACGATACGGACCTGGCATCCGGCCTTGGACCACGCGGCCAACGTGCCCCCGCATGACACATCCGGATCGTCCGGGTGGGCGTAGATGGCCAAGGCCCGTTCGGGCGGATCCACCAGCAGTTCCGCCATCGCCTACGCCTCCGGTTGCTTGGGTGCGGTGGTCTTGGTCAGGAGACCGACCTCCCGGCGGAAGTCGTCCACCCCCTCGAATCCCTTGTACACGCTGGCGAAGCGGAGGTAGGCCACCTCGTCCAGCACCCGAAGTCGCTCGAGCACCGCCAGGCCAACCTGTTCCGAACTGGGTTCTGACCCGTCCTCACGCAACGCGTCCTCCACCTGTTGGGCCACCACCTCGAGTTGTTCCTCACTGACCGGCCGGTTCTTGGTGGCGGAGCGCAGACCGTCGATCAGTTTTCCCCGGTCGAAGGGTTGACGGACTCCGGAACGCTTGATCACCATCAGCGGTATCTCGTCGATCCGTTCGAAGGTGGTGTAGCGGCGACCGCACACCGAGCACTCGCGGCGTCGCCTGATGGCAGTCCCGTCCTCGGCCACTCTCGAATCGACCACCCGATCGTCGTCGGCCAGGCACCACGGGCATCGCACGCCACGAGGCTAGTGCGCCACCTCAAGACCCACGCCCTCGCCACCTGGTTCGCCACCGGTCAATCCGTCCGGCCCCCGTCGTCGCTAGGGAAGGACGATCCGTTCCCCAGGCACCACGTTGTCGGAACCGGTCTGCGCGGCCAGGCGCGCCACGAGGGGACGGGGGTCGGCGGTCGGATCCACTCGCTCGGCGATGGTCCAGAGGGTGTCTCCCGACCGCACCGTGTAGGTGAATGGATGTCCGGTCTCCGCCAGAGCGGAACCGGTGGCGTGGGAGTTACCACCGGTTCCGCTCAGCGGAAGAGCGAGGCCGACCAGGAGGAGTCCAAGGGCGGCGAGAAGCGTTCGGCGCCGGCGCACGGGGGCCGATGCTCCGGGGCGGTGCGTGCTCCGATCCCCGCTCCGAGGCGCCCCCACCAGACGGAGATCGTGGGGCTGCTCCCGTCCGGGCTCGGGAAGGCCTTCGGCGGGGTCACCTCCAACAAGACGCAGGTCAGGTGCAGTAGCAGGTCCTACCGGCCGCACTGACCTCGGTGCCGGCTCCAGCCAGAGTGCGGTCATCGGCACGACCTCCCTTGCTCCCCGACCACGGCGAACGCCAAGGTCGACGGTCCGACCGGCTCTTCGAACGTCTTCAACGCATCGCTTTCCATGACCACGTTGTACGTCGGGGGTGTGACAACGGGTCCGGTGACAGGCCGGTTCCAGTCGGCTCGAGGGCCTCGACACCCACAGTTGGAAACTGTCGAGGCGTCAGCCGAAGGCATCCCTGCAGCGAGTGTGTCGATCGAACCCGTGTTCGCCATGCCGTCATGTCATCACGAACACCTGTTCGGTGTCAAGGGATTTGTCGAACGGGTGTTTGCTTTTGGCCCTCCGCCCCACTACGTTCGTACAAACAGACGTTCGCCGAACGGCGGCACGCGATGCGACAAGGGGAGACATGGCCCAGGTACTCAGCACCAAGCGCAAGCAGATTCTGGACTGCATCTCCGAGGCGGTGAGGGAGCGCGGCTACCCACCGTCTGTACGTGAGATCGGTGAATCGGTCGGCCTGACCTCGTCCTCCACGGTCCACGCCCACCTCGCCGTGCTCCAGCGCGAGGGGTACCTGAAACGGGATCCGACCAAACCCCGGGCCATTGAGGTCTGCTACGACCCGTCGTCCAAGGTCATCATGGACTCCCGACCAATCCGGCACGTACCCCTGGTGGGTGATGTTGCTGCCGGGACCGGCGTCCTGGCGCAGGAGAATGTGGAGGAGCTCTACCCTCTGCCCGAGGACTTCACCGGTACCGGAACGCTCTTCATGGTGACGGTTCGCGGAGACTCGATGATCGACGCCGGCATCATGGACGGCGATTTCGTCGTCGTTCGCCAACAGCCCCAGGCCGAACAGGGTGACGTGGTCGTGGCCGGCATCCCCGACGGCGAAGCGACGGTGAAGCGCTTCTCCACCCGCGACGGGAAGGTCGTACTCAACCCGGCCAACGAACGGCTCTCCCCCATGGAGTTCGACCCGTCCGACGTGACGATCTACGGAAAAGTGGTCACGGTCCTCCGCCGTCTCTGAGCATCGGAGCGCCCGTCGCTCACATCTCCGGTGTTGTGACCCCCACGGAGCTCATGTCGGGATAGCGGTCGCCGGCACCCGCTCCGGCCGGAAACACTGACTCGATGGAGGCCAGGTCCCCTTCGCTCAGTACGACGTCGATCGCCGCCACGTTCTCCTCCAGATAGGCACGTCTCTTGGTCCCGGGGATGGGCACGACGTCCTCGCCCCTGGAGAGAACCCAGGCCAGGGCCAACTGGCCCGGTGTGCATCCCAATTCTGCGGCCAGTGAGCGGACCCTGTCCACCAACTCGATGTTGTGGGCGAAGTTCTCGCCGGTGAACCGGGGCAGGTGGGCCCGGAAGTCGCCGTCGGGGAAGTCCTCCGGCGAGGTGATCTGGCCGGTCAGGAAGCCCCGCCCCAGCGGGCTGTAGGCCACGATGCCGATGCCGAGTTGCCGGGCCGTATCGATGACGGAACCCTCGAGATCCCTGCTCCACAACGACCACTCACTCTGGAGGGCGGCAATGGGGTGGACCGCACAGGCCCGGCGCATGGTGTCGGGCAGTGCCTCCGACAGGCCCAGGTAGCCCACCTTGCCCGCGGCCACCAGCTCGGCCATGGCCCCCACGGTCTCTTCGATGGGTACCTTCCCGTCCGTCCGGTGCTGGTAGTAGAGGTCGATGTGGTCCACACCCAACCGGGCCAACGATGCATCACAGGCCTGACGGACGTAGGCCGGATCACCCCGGACCGTTCGGTCGGCCGGATCGGGCCCGCGGGAGATACCGAACTTGGTGGCCAGCACCACCTCGTCCCGGCGGCCGGCGATGGCCCGTCCCACCAACTGCTCGTTGAGGTAGGGCCCGTACATGTCGGACGTGTCGAGGAACGTCACGCCCAGGTCGAGGGCCCGGTGGATGGTGGCGATCGACTCGTCGTCATCGAGCTTCCCGTAGAACTCGCTCATGCCCATGCATCCGAGCCCCTCGGCAGACACCTCGAGTCCGGTCGAGCCCAGTCTGCGCTGTGGAACGGTCATGGCCCGACCCTACCGGCGGGCGCCGGAGCAGCGTGTCGAGGACAGCTGCGGCCCGCTCGAGCTCTGCCGTGGACACATGCTCGTCGGGGGTGTGGGCCAAGAGGGGATCGCCCGGGCCGAAGTTGGCCGCCGGAATCCCGTGGGCCCACAGCGACGACGCGTCCGTCCATCCCTGCTTGGCCCGGGGCGCCCGTCCGGTGGAGGACACCAGGCCGGCCAGGACGGGATGGTCCAACGACGGTGGCGCGCCGGCGGCGGCGTCCACGAGCTCCCACCGGTCATCCGCTTCGAGGTGGGGGGCGAGGAGGACCCGCAGCGAGGTCTCCGCCTCATCGGGGCTCCGATCGGGGGCGAAGCGGTGGTTGATGAGCACCGATGCCTCGTCGGGCACCACGTTGCCGGACACCCCGCCGGCCACCTCGACGGCTTGGAGCTGCTCCACGTACTCGCACCCGTCCAGCACCGGCCGCCGGCTCTCGTAGCCGGCCACCGTGGCCAGCAGCGGGGCCAGTCGGTGGACGGCGTTGCGTCCCGTGTGCGGGCGGGCGGTGTGGGCCCGCCGTCCGGCCAGCGAGATGCGGACCCGCAACGTGCCTTGGCAGCCGGCCTCGACCACCCCCGCAGTCGGCTCGCCCAGGATGGCCGCGTCGGCCTCCAGCAGCTCGGGTCGGTGCTCCCACAGGTGGCGCAGGCCGTTGAACTCCTGGGCCACCTCTTCGCCGGCATAGAAGCACCAGGTCACGTCCACCCCCGGCTCCGGAATCGTGCCGGCCAGGTGGAGGAAGACGGCCAGTCCGCCCTTCATGTCCACCGAGCCCACGCCGTAGAGGGTCCCGTCCTCCACGCGGGGCTCGTCGTTGCCCCCGGTCGGGGGCACGGTGTCGAGATGGCCGGCCAACAGCACCCGGTGGGGGCGGCCAAGATCGGTCCGGGCCACCACGTTGTCCCCCACCCGTTCCACGGTCAGCCACGGACACAGCCGCAGGGCGGCCTCCACGGCGTCAGCCATCGCGCCCTCCACGTGGCTCACCGAGGGGATGGCCACCAGTGCCGTGGTCAGACCGAGGAGGCCACGGGGCATGGCCTCGTGGTCGACCGGTGAGGCTCCGGTCACGCGGAGACGCCGTGCTGCCGCAGGATCTCGTTCAGCTGGGCCTTGTCGTGCCGCTCCCCTTCGGTCAGGCGCCTGATGACCAGCACGCAGGGGAGGAAGAACTCGCCACCGGGGAACTCCCGGCGCCGGGAGGCCTGCACGGCCACCGACCAGGGCGGCACATGGCCGCGGCTGAGCACGTCGCCGGACTCGGCGTCGATCACCGGGATGGACGGGTTCAGGATGGTGCCCTCCCCCACCACCGCCCCCCGGCCGACCCGGGCCCCCTGGGTGATCATGCACCGGCTGCCGATCATGACCTCGTCCTCGATGATCACCGGGGCGGCCTGGGCCGGCTCCAGGACCCCGCCGATGCCGACTCCTCCGGACAGGTGGACCTGCTCGCCGATCTGGGCGCACGAACCCACCGTGGCCCAGGTGTCGACCATGGTCCCCGCCCCCACCCGGGCGCCGATATTGACGTAGCTGGGCATGCAGATGACCCCGTTGCCCAGGAACGAGCCCCAGCGGGCCGAGGCCCCCGGCACGACCCGGACGCCGGAGGCGGCGTAGCCCGACTTGAGGGGGAGCTTGTCGGCGTACTCGAACGGCCCGAGCTCGGTGGTCTCCATGGCTCGCAGGCGGAAGAGGAGCAGGATGGCCCGCTTCAGCCACTGGTGGACGACGACCTCGTCGGTGACGGGGTCGACCTCGGCCACCCGGGCCTCACCCGAGTCGAGCAGGTCGACGGCCTCGCTGACCACGACCAGGGCGTCGGTGTCGCCCGGACCCAACTCCGAGGCGCGGGACCACAGCTCGTCGATCTGGGACTGGAGATCTGCCATGCCATGACGTTAGCGCTGGGGCCTGGTGCCCCTGTCCTGCGCCACGCCGTGCCGCGGGACACCCGCACCCGCCGCACCGACCGGCCGGTCGCCCTTCGATCAGCCGTTTGCTCCCGGTAGCAGAAGCCGGCCGCCCAACCGTCGGGCCGCCAGCTCGAGCCGCTCCATGGGCTGGACCGCGGCCACTCGGATGTGCCCGGCGCCGTCGGGGCCGTAGAGATCCCCGGGACTGGTCAGCAGCCCACCCTCCATGGCCAGCGCCTCGGTCAGGGCCCAGGCGCCTTCGGATCCTTCCCCTACGAACAACTCCGGTACGGGGACCCACAGGTAGAACCCGCCGGCGGGGAGCGGGGACGGAACGCCCGACGCGGTGAGCACATCGGACAGGAAGTTCAGCCGTTCGTGGTACCGATTCCGCTGGTCCGACACGTGGACGTCGTCCTCGAAGGCGGCCACGGCCCCGGCCTGCACCGGACCGGGGACCATGAGGCCGGCGTGCTTGCGCACCTCGAGGAGAAAGCCGACCAGGTCGGGGTCCCCGGCGTAGAAGCCGGCCCGCACCCCGGCCAGATTGGACCGTTTGGACAGCGAGTGGACCGCCACCACTCCGTCCATGCCGGAGGACAGCACGCTGGCAGGTGGGCCCGCCCAGGTGAACTCGGCATAGCACTCGTCGGAGAACACCGGGATGCCGTGACGGCGCCCCCAGCGCGCCACCTCGTCCAAGTCGGTGAGGGCGCCCGACGGATTGGCCGGGCTGTTGGCCCACACCAGCAGCGACCGGTCGATGTCGGCCTGG
Organism: uncultured Acidimicrobiaceae bacterium; assembly: GCA_963737625.1. Classification (GTDB taxonomy): domain Bacteria; phylum Actinomycetota; class Acidimicrobiia; order Acidimicrobiales; family RAAP-2; genus Bog-756. The sequence continues at coordinate 1,096,568 of CAVTTK010000002.1, read as the reverse complement.
TCGACCGACGCCAGGTCCAGCCCTCCGGCGGGCAGCTCCGCCACCGGCACCGGTCGGCACCCTCCGAGCACCGCCCCCATGGCGTACGTGGGGTAGGAGACCGCCGGATAGAGGACGGTGTCCCGGTCCGGGGTGCGCAGACGCAGGTACTGGGCGGTGGAGGCCACGAACTCCTTCGTGCCCACACACGCCGCCAGCTCGGTGTCGACGTCGACCGTCACGCCGAACCGGCGGTCCAGCCAGGCCGCCGCGGCCCGGCGGTAGGCCGGTGACCCCTGGGAGGTCGGGTAGCCCCGCTCGGTGCCCGACGAGGCCAGGGCAGCCAGGACCGCCGGCGGCGGCGGGTCGCACGGCGTCCCGATGGAGCAGTCCACCAGCCCCCCGGCGTCGGCGAAGCGTGCCGCCGCCCGGGATGTCACGCCCTCCAGCCGGTCGTAGGGATACGGCGGGGGTTCGAAACCCGCGGCCCCCGGGGCCGCCGGCTCCGGTGGGGGGCTGGTCACGACGCCAGGAAGGCGGCGAAGCGCGACTTGCCGACATCGTCCAGGACCACCTGGATCCGGGTGGACGCCTCGCCGACCTCCTCGCCCACGATCTCACCCTCGCGGTGTACGGCGGCCAGAACGTCGCCACGGGCCCAGGGGATGTCCAGTTCCACCACCCGATCACCGACCCGCAGCCGATCGCCGATGGCCACCAGAAGCTCGGGCAGACCCTGGCCCGTCCTGGCCGAGACCATGACCGATCCGTCGTGGGCGGCCATCAGTCGACGCGCCTCCTCGCCCCCCCCGGCCCCATGCTCCCGGGCCAGGATGGCGTCGGCCTTGTTGACCACCAACAGCTCGGGGAGCCCGTCGGCACCGATCTCGGCCAGAACTGTGCGTACGGCGTCGACCTGTCCCTCCATGTCCGGAGCCGAGCCGTCCACCACGTGGAGAATGAGGTCCGACTCCCCCACCTCTTCGAGGGTGGAGCGGAAGGCCTCCACCACCTGATGGGGCAGTTTGCGGACGAACCCCACCGTGTCGGTCACCAACACCGTCTCACCGCCAGGGAGGTCGAGCTGGCGGGTGCGGGGATCGAGGGTGGAGAACAGCCGGTTCTGGACGAGCACGTCCGAGCCGCACATCCGGTTGAGCAGGGTCGACTTCCCGGCATTGGTGTATCCCACCAGGGACACCGTGCGCTGACGTGAGCGGGCCCGACCCTTGCGCTGCGTCCGCCGGGTCTGGCCCAGCTGACGCAGGTCGGCCTCCAGGCGGGCCATCCGGCGGACTAGCCGCCGCCGGTCCACTTCGAGGGCCGTCTCCCCGGGGCCCCGGGTGCCGATGCCGCCGGCCTGCTGGCTGAAGCTCCGTCCCCGTCCCCGCAGCCGGGGCAGGCGGTACCGGAGCAGGGCCAACTCGACCTGGGCCCGGCCCTCGGGGGTGCGGGCGTTCTGGGCGAAGATGTCGAGGATCACCGCCGTCCGGTCGATGGCGGTCCGCCCGAGGATCTTTTCGAGATTGCGCTGCTGGGCCGGCGAGAGGTCGTCGTCGAAGACCACGGTGTCGGCGTCGACGGCCAAGCACACCGACAGGAGCTCCTCGGCCTTGCCCCGGCCCAGGTAGGTGGCCGGGTCGGGCGTGCCCCGCCGCTGGAAGATGCGCTCCATGACGTCGGCGCCGGCCGTGTTGACCAGCAGTTCCAGCTCGTCGAGGCCGGCCTCGGTGGCCGCCAGCGTGGAGTGGGGGAAGGTCACCCCTACCAGCACGATGCGCTCCCGGACGGTCCGGGAGATCAGGGTGTCGGTGAACGCCGAGTCGCTCGGGGTCATCGGAGTCGACCGGACACGACCACCGGTTCCGAGCGGTGGGCGGAATCGCCCGCGTCGGCGCCGGCACCGCTCAAGTGGGCATCCGGGACCTCGATGTCGGCCACGAAGACCACCGGCCCGCTGAGCACCGTGGTATCCGGTCGCAACTCCACCCGCAGCGTGCCCCCGGGGTTGTGGACGTCGACGGCGGTACCCACCAGTCCCCAGTCATGGGCGGCGGCGACCGAGGCCACGCTGCCCGTGCCACAGGCCAGAGTCTCGCCGACACCCCGCTCCCACACCCGGAGGGTGAGGGCATCGGCACCGGGCCCGACGGCGACGAACTCCACGTTGATGCCGCCGGTGAACTCCGTCTGCAGCGCTGCACCCAGCGCCGCCACCTCGACACCAGCCGGGTCGTCGACCACCAGCACCAGGTGGGGATTGCCCACATCCACCAGCCGGCCCCGTACGCCCGCCGACTGATGGGGCCGTTCCGGGCCGAGACGGGCCAGTCCCATGTCCACCGAGGCCCAGTCCGGCCCTCCGTCCTCGGCCGCCCGGTACTGCACGGTCCGCACCCCACCGAGGGTGGCCACGGTGAACGTCGGGGGCTCCACCAGCCCGGCATCCACGGCGGCCTGGGCCAGACAGCGCATGCCGTTGCCACTCATCTCGGCGGTGCCCCCGTCGGCGTTGGTGAGGTCCATCGTGAGGTCGCCACCCCCGGTGCCGGCCAGGATCCGGATCACTCCGTCGGCGCCCACGCCGAAACGTCGGTCGCACAGGGTGCGGACCACGCCGGGGTCGAGGGGCTGCCGGTCGGCCAGGTCCACCAGGACGAGGAAGTCATTGCCGGCGCCGTGGTGCTTGGTCAGGTGGAGGCGCGGACGGTGGGGATCGGCGGGGGTCATCTCGTGTTGTGTCATTCTCCCACCCCCACGGCGGCCTCGGGGACCTTCCCCAGCGCGGCGACGATGGTACCGACCGGGTCGTCGCTCCCGCCCAACCACACGATACGGGGATCGCGGCGGAACCACGCCCGCTGTCGCCGGGCGAAGGCCCGGGTTCGTCCGATGGCCAGCTCCACGGCCTGGTCCAGGGGCAGGCCCTCCTCCAGATGGGCGAGCAGCTCCCGATAGCCGAGCGCCTGTCGGGCAGTGCGGGACATGCCGCCGGGACGGCCGGCCAGCGTCCGGACCTCCTCCAGCAGTCCCTGGTCCATCAGTCCCTCGAAGCGCTCGGCGATCCGCTGGTCGAGGATCTCCCCGTGCGGGTCCCAGCCAAAGATGGTGACCCGGCTCGGTGGGTACTGCTCGAGCCCTGGACCGAAGGCGGAGAACAGGCGACCCGAACCCAGGACCACCTCGAGGGCCCGCACCAGGCGCCGCTCGTTGGCCGGCTCGATGCGCTCGGCCGCCACCGGGTCCAGAGCGGCCAGGCGCCGATGCATGCCCACCAGCTCCTCCCGACGCCCGGGACTCCCTTCGGGACCGGCCCGGTCGACCTGGTCGGCAAGCTCGACAGCCACCTCGGGGTAGCGGCCGGGGAAGCTCAGGTCGTCGACCACGGAGCGCAGGTACAGGCCCGTCCCTCCGACCAACAGCGAAGCGTTCCCCCGTCCGGCGATGGAGCGGAGGGCGGCTTGGGCGGCCCGCTGGAACTGCTGCACCGTGAACTCGTCGGACGGATCGACCAGGTCGATCAGGTGGTAGGGCACGCGGGACCGGACCTCAGGGCTCGGCTTGGCCGTCCCGATGTCCATCCCCCGATAGACGGCCATGGAGTCGACCGAGAGCAACTCCACCCGAGGGATCGTCCGGGGGCCGGCCCGCGCGTCCTCCAGCCGGACGGCCGCGGCGAGGGCCAGGGTGGACTTGCCCGACCCGGTGGGTCCGACCAGCGCCACCACCGGTCCCTCAGGGCGGGCCGCCACCGGTGACCCGGACCGGGCGGGTGCCGGGGGACGGGGCCCCGGCCGCTCAGGCGCCGGCAACCGGGATGCGCGTCCGGTGCGACGGCGGGGCGGTCACCTCGAGGAGGACGCCGGACAGATGGTGTCGGGCGGCGTCGACCACCTCGACGGTGGCGTAGGAGCCCTCCCGAACCGGGCGCCCGTCCACTCCCTCGAAATGGACCAGCTTGTTCTGACCGGTGCGCCCGGTGACGACCGAGGGATTGCGCTTGGAGGGACCTTCGACCAGCACCTCCTCCTGGCGGCCGATCCGGCCTCGGTGACGGAGCAGGGCCGAGCGCTCCACCACGGTGCGCAGTCGCTCGAAGCGGTCGGCCACCACCTCGGGTGGCACGAAGCGGTCGGTCATCGCCGCCGCCCGGGTCCCGGGACGAGGCGAGAAGATGAAGGTGTAGGCGCTGTCGTAGGACGCCTCGGCGGCCACCTCGAGGGTCCGCTCGAAATCGTCCTCGCTCTCGCCCGGGAACCCCACGATGATGTCGGTGGTGACGGCCAGGTCGGGAATGGCCGTCCGGGCCGCGGCCAGCCGGGCCAGGTAGCGCTCGGCCGTGTAGCCCCGTCGCATGGCCGCCAGGACGGGGTCGCTCCCGGACTGCAGCGGCAGGTGGAGGTGGTCGCAGACCTCGTCCGTCTCGGCCATGGCGGCGATCGTCTCGGGACGCAGGTCCTTCGGGTGGGGGCTCGTGAACCGCACCCGGCGGATGCCGTCGACCGCCCCCACGGCCCGGAGCAGGTCGGCGAAGAGCGGGTGCCGACGGGTCAGATCCCGACCATAGGAGTTGACGTTCTGGCCGAGCAGGCTCACCTCGGTGACGCCCCGGCCCGCCAGGGACCGGACTTCGGCCACCAGCTCGTCAAAGGGCCGGGAGACCTCGCCACCCCTCACCGAGGGCACGATGCAGAAGGCACACGAGTTGTCGCAGCCCATCTGGATGGTGACCCAGGCGGCATAGGGCAGGTCCCGGACGGCGTTCAGCGCGGCGACCTGCTGATCCGTGCCGGTGGGATCGGCCCCGGGGGGCGGCCCGTCCAGGATCTCGACCAGTGGCCCCGACCGCGCGGCCTGGCGCAGCAGCTCGGGTGCCCGCCCCAGGTTGTGGGTGCCGAAGACCACGTCGACGTGGGAGGCCCGCCGACGGACCCCCTCGCCGTCCATCTGGGCCAGACAGCCGCCCACGGCGATCTGCATGTCCGGCCGGCTCTCCCGCAGCGTCTTCAGGTTGCCCAGGTGGCCGTAGAATTTGTTGTCGGCGTTCTCCCGGATGCAGCAGGTGTTGAAGACCACCAGGTCGGCCGATTCGAGGTCCGGGGTGGCCACCATGCCGTCGGCCACCAGAACCCCGGCCAGACGCTCCGAGTCGTGCTCGTTCATCTGGCATCCGAAGGTCCGAATGTGGAAGGTCCGGGCGGGCGGGCCCGATTCGGGGGGTTCCGCGGCATCGACCAGGGATGCGGGGTCGGAGGCGGTCACGGGTCCAGGATACGACCACCCCGGGGTCGGTCCGACCGGCGACGTAGGACCGGGCCCGGCTACTCGTCGGCGCTGAAGTCGAACAGTTCGGTCGAGCCGGCCCGGTCGAGGATCAGTCCATGCATGTCGGCGTGGAGGATCATGACCTGGCCGGGCACGTCGGCCTGCTCCAGTGCGGCCACGGCGGCGGCCTCGACCCGATGGGCCTCGGTGCCGTGGGTGATGCCGAGCAGCGACGGCCCGGCACCGGACCAACACACGGCCAGCGCTCCCCCGGCGGCCATCTCGGCCAGCAGTTTGGGGGCGGCCGGGAACAGCGGGCTCCGGTAGTCCTGGTGCAGTCGGTCCTCGGTGGCCTCGGGGATCAGCACCCGACTGTCGGCCAGCCCGGCGATGAGCAGTGCCATCCGGGACAGGTTGAACGCCGCGCTGGCCCGGCTCACCTCGGTGGGGAGGGCCTGACGGGACCGCGCCGTGGACAGGGTGACGTCGGGCACGATGACCACGAAGGCCAGGCTCACGTCGAGTGGCAGTCGCACCGCCTGCACGCCGCCTTTCACCCGCGCCGCCGCCACCAGTCCCCCCACCATGGAAGCGGCGGCATTGTCCGGGTGACCGTCCATCTGGGCGGCCACGGCCAGCGGGTCGCTGGCTCCCGCTGCGGCGGCGGCGGCCACGGCCAGGGCGGCCGATGATCCGAGGCCGCGGGCGATGGGGATCTGTGACCGAACGGTGATGGACAGCCGATCGGTGCCGGCCACGTCGATGGCCACCCGGGCCGCCAGGTGGGACGGGTCGTCGGAGAGTCCGGCACCCTCACCTTCCGAACGCACGATCAGCTTCGAGGCCGGCTCCACCTCCACCTCGACATACCGGTCGAGGGCGATCGCCAACGTATCGAACCCCGGCCCGAGATTGGCCGACGACGCTGGGACCCGTGCACGCACAGGCACACGGTACTCCGAGCGGTCCGTCCCGAGAGGGTTCACCGGGAACGCCGGTCCCCACCGAGGCGGCGCCGGCCCTCCCGGCCCGGCCGTCGAACCCCGATGACGGCCTCAGCCGTGGACCAGTCGCCACCACCACGACGGTTCGGGCACGGTGGCCCCCAGCCGCAACGCCACCGTCTCGGACTGGGTGCCCAGGGTGAACCGGGCCGAGCCGGCTCGGCTCCCCCGCCGTCCCCCGGGCGGCACCGGGTGCAGCGAGGTGGTCCCCGTCACCTGCTGGCCCGGCCATCCGAGCAGCGAGGCGGACTGCGCAGCCACCACGGCCACCCGATGCTGCTGGCCCCCCCACTCGGCCGTGGCCGTGCCCATGGTGGCGCCCGCCGTGGCCACCGGCACGGGGACCACCGCAGCCATGGTCGCCGCCAGGAGGGCCTCGGCTACCGGCCTCGTGTACTTGAGCGGGTCCGGCACCTCGAGGTCGTTGCGCGGAATGGTGGTGGTGGTCGTGGTCGGTGGTGGCGGTGGTGGCGTGGTCGTGGGGGGCGGAGGCGTGGTGGGGGGCGGCACGGCCCCGGGTGCCAACGGAGCGGTGGTCGTGGTGGTCGTGGTCGGCGGGGGCCTGGGTGCGGTCGTGGTGGTGGTCGGTGGCACGATCGGCGGCGGGGTGGGTTGCCCCAGCACCGCCTCCAAGACCAGCACGGAATGGCCGCCGGACACCTTGTCCGCGGCCAGGACCAGACAGCCTCCCGCCTTCGAGGTGTAGCCCGACTTGATGCCGATCACCCCGTTGTGGCCGATCTCACTGACGACGTTGGGCAGCGTTCCCACCCCCGGGAAGGTGATCGAGGACATACCCACCACCTGGGCGAACGTGGGGTCGAGCATGGCCGCGGAGGCCACCCGCAGGACGTCGGACGCCGTCGACTGGGAGTTGGGGTCGTAGCCACTGGCGTCGACGTAGTGGGTGGACGTGGCCCCGAGCGAGCCGGCCAGTGCGTTCATCTTGGTGACGAAGGCCGGGATGCTTCCGGCGTCCCAGATGGCCAGGCTGTAGGCCACGTCGTTGGCCGACTGGGTCAGCATGGCCTCGAGCATCTGGAGCTCGGTGAGTACCTCACCGGTACGGATGGGCACGGTGGACTGGTCGTTGTGGACCTCGTTCTCGTACTCGGCGGCATCTCCGGCGGTGATGGTGATCGCCGGCCCGGTGGCTCCGGCCGGCACCGGATGATCACGCAGCACCACCAGGGCGTTGGTCATCTTGGTCAGGGAGGCGATAGGAACCGACGACTCCGGACCCGACTGGGCCGTGTAGCCGAGGGCGGGCACGGCGACGGCCCCTTGACCCTTGGCCGGCCAGGGCAGCGCCGGGCTGGGCCCGGCCACGACGGCCGCCGTCGGTACGCCGAGCTGGATGGCCGGTGCCGCCAAGGGGACGTTGATGCGACGGGCGCCGGCCCATGCCGCCGTGGCCAGCAGCAGGGCCACCACCGCGGCGATGGTCACCACCAGCCACCAACGCCTCTTCTTCCGATGCCCACCCCGTCGGGTCCCGCGAGGCCCGACGACCGGCTCCGATCCTGATTCCGGGACGGGCACCGTTCCCACGGCGGGCGCAATCGGAGGCGACTGGGACACCATCGGACCGGGAGTGCCCGGCCCGGAGCCTGTGGTGACGGCCGCCTCCGGCCCCGCCACCACGGCCTCGGTGAGCGGTGGCAGGGTGATGGTGCCCGTCGTATCGACGGGGGTGGTGATATCGGCTACCGGGCCTGCGGGAAGGGGCACCGGCCCGATGGCGGCCGCGCTGTCTGGAGCACCGGCCCGTCCCGAGGTGTCGGTCGGGGCGGTCTCCGGCGCCAGGGCGCCCACTCCGTACGCGGCGGGCGAAGGGGGGGCCGGCTCGGGGCACTCGCCGTCGCTCAGCGGGCGTCCAGTTCCTCGGGAGTCATGAGCACGGAGCGCGCCTTCGAGCCCTCGGAGGGCCCGACGACCCCCCGGCGCTCCATCAGGTCCATCAGGCGGCCGGCACGGGCGAACCCGACGCGGAGCTTGCGCTGCAGCATGGAGGTGGAACCCAGCTGGGAGCGGACCACCAGCTCCATGGCCTGATCGAGCAGCTCGTCGTCGCCGTCCTCGCTACCGGCCCGGGGCCCCTCGCTCCCAACCACCTCTTCGATGTCGGCCACCACCTCCATCGGGCGTTGGCGTTTCCAGTGGGCGGTGACCGCTCGCACCTCGTCCTCGCTGACCCAGGGGCCCTGCAGGCGCTGGGGATTCGACGACGACGCCGAGAGCAGGAGCATGTCGCCCTTGCCGATCAGCCGCTCAGCGCCCGGCTGGTCGAGGATCACACGGCTGTCGGCCAGGGACGAGACCGAGAATGCCATCCGGGAGGGGATGTTGGCCTTGATCACCCCGGTGATGACGTCCACCGAGGGTCGCTGGGTGGCCAGCACCAGATGGATACCCACGGCCCTGGCCATCTGGGCGATACGGCACACCGACTCCTCCACGTCCCGGGCCGCCACCATCATCAGGTCGTTCAGCTCGTCCACCACGATGAGGATAAACGGGAGGCGGGCGAACCGGGCCTCGCCCTCCTCGTCCTCCTCGTCGTCCTCGACACTGTCCGTGCCCCGCATCCTCATCTGGTAGGCCTCTTCGAACTCGGACAGCTCACCGTCGTCAAAGGCGGCGTTGTAACCGGTGATGTCTCGCATCCCGACCTCGGCCAGAAGGTCGTAGCGGCGCTCCATCTCGGTCACGGCCCAACTGAGGGCGTTGGCGGCCTTCTTCGGGTCCACCACGACCTGGGTCAGCAGATGGGGGAGGTCGTTGTACTGACCCAGCTCCACCCGCTTGGGGTCGACCAGGATCAGGCGAACCTGGTCGGGGGTGGCCCGGGTGAGTATCGAGGTCAGGACGGAGTTGATGCACGAGGACTTGCCCGAGCCCGTGGCCCCCGACACCAGCACGTGGGGCATCTCGGCCAGATTGACCATGACCGCCCGACCGGCGATGTCCCGGCCCAGGGCCACTTCGAGGGGGTGCACGGCCCGATCGGCCTCCGGTGAGGCCAGGATGTCCCCGAGGGCCACCAGCTGGCGGGTCCGGTTGGGCACTTCCACGCCGATGGCCGACTTGCCCGGGATCGGGGCCAGGATCCGGACATCGGGCGAAGCCATGGCGTAGGCGATGTCCTTGGACAGGGACGTGACACGGGCCACCTTGACCCCGGCCCCCAGCTCGAGCTCGTAGCGGGTGACCGACGGTCCCACCGTCCGGCCCACCAACCTGGTGTCCACCCCGTGGGCGGCCAGCGCGGCCACCAGGGATCCACCGGCGGCTTCGACCGCCCGCTCGTCCACGACCTGAGCTTTGGCCCGCTTGAGGAGGTTGGCCGGGGGAAGCTGCCAGTCGCCGACCGTGGGGCCCAGCCTCATCTCCAGTTGGCCCCCCTTGAGCGGAGCGGTGGTGGGCGCCGCCAGCTCCTCCTCTTCCTCTTCTTCCTCTTCTTCCTCGTCTTCCTCGTCCTCCTCGTCGTACTCCTCCTCGAGGTCCTCTTCCTCGTCGTACTCCTCCTCGTACTCCTCCTCGAGGGCCTCGGCCGGAGCCAGGTCCGAGGGGCCCACCCGTCGCCCGAAGGGGTCGGTGGGTTCGTCCTCGGAGAGCTCCTCCTCCAGCTCCTCCTCGTCCTCATCGGTGGCCGTCCGCTCCCGCACCACCGCCGCCGTCCACCGCACCATTCCGACCATGCCTCCGGTGGCCGAACGCACCGACACCCCGGTGAACAGGACCATGGCCACCACAGCCACGGCCACCAGCACGATGGTGGCGCCGAATCCTCCCAGGGAGGAGCGGAGGGGGTTGCCGATCAGTGCCCCGACCCATCCCCCGGCCGAGGAGAGGAGGTCGGTCGACGCTCCCAGTCGGGGGGATCCCCCACCCAGGGACGCCAGGCCGGCCACCGCCAAGAGGGCGAGGAAGGCGCCGATGACGGCCCGGGCCGGTTCCGGTGTGGAACGGGTTTCCTCGTCACCGACGCGGTAGCCGACCAAGAGGAGCAGGCCCATGGCCACGGCCACCAGGGGCACCAGAAAACGGCCCCAGCCCAAGAGGTCTCCCGTCCCCACCCGCGCCCAGTGGCCGGCGGGTCCGAGGGAGTGAGATCCGCCGTAAAAGGCCACCGCGGTGAGAACGCCCAGCGTGACCAGCACCACACCCCAGAGGTCGGTGGCGTGACTGGCCACCACCGCCCCCATGGCCGAGAGGACGCCGGGCGGCTCCGAGCGTCCGCGGTGGGCAGGGCTCCGCCGGTGAGATGTCGTGGACCTCGAGCGCGATCGGGCCGATGACGCGGACCTACCCCTGGACCGCGATGCCCCGGATCGGCCCGCCGGACGCTTGGTGGCGGTCGTCACAGTGGGTAACAGCGTAGTCCCGCAGGGTCACCATCACGGGGACACCAGGCCAGCCGTCAGACGGTGACGATGACCGGGACGATCATCGGTCGCTGACGCGTCCGGTTGCCCACCAGCTGGCCCAACGCCTTGCGGGCCACCCGATTGAGGGTCTCGTGATCGTGGCTCCCGGAGTTCAGGGCCTTCTCCAGGGCCCGGGTGACCTGGACCCGCGCCTCGTCCAGCAGCAACTCGGTGTCGTGGTCGTAGGCCCAGCCCCGGGTCACGATCTGGGGCACCCCCACCACCTCGCCCCGTTTGAGGTCGACGGTGGCCACGGCCATGACCACTCCCTCCTCGGCCAGGACCATCCGATCCCGTAGGACGCCGTGGCCGATGTCCCCGACCGAGCTCCCGTCCACGAACAGATAGCCGCCCGGCACGGTTCCGTCGCGGTGGAGGCCGGCGCCGTCGAGGCGCACGGCGTCACCGTCCTCGCACAGCAGCACCCGGTCCCCCACGATGCCCATGGATTCGGCCACCCGCACCTGGTTGGCCATGTGCCGGTACTCCCCGTGCACGGGAATCAGGAACTCCGGCTCGGTCACCGACATCAATGTGGCCAGCTCCCCCTGGCGAGCGTGGCCGCTGACATGGACCGAGTCCACGCCGGAGTGGATGACCTCCACATTGCGTCGGTGGAGACTGTCGATGACGCGGCCCACCGACCACTCGTTGCCGGGGATGGGATGGGCACTGATCACCACCACATCGTTCTCCCGCAGCTTGAAGAACCGGTTCTCCCCCGTGGCCAGCTTGGAAAGCGCCGACATGGGTTCCCCCTGCGAGCCGGTGGAGATCACGCACACCTGTCCGTCCTCCAGCCGATCCACATCCTCGACGTCGATCAGCGAGGCGTCCGGGATGTGCAGGAGGCCGAGCTTCCGGGCCAGGGCGACGTTCTTCTGCATGGAACGGCCGAGGGTGGCCACCGACCGGCCCCCGGCGATGGCGGCGTCGGCCACCTGCTGGACCCGGTGGATGTGGCTGGCGAAGCAGGTGACGATGAACCGGCGGTCCGGCCGGGCCAGGAAGACCTTTCTCAAGGTGGCCCCCACCGTCGACTCCGACGGTGTGAATCCAGGCTCCTCGGCGTTGGTCGAGTCGACCAGCAGCATGCGGATCCCGGGGTCCGAGGCCAGAGCCCCCATGCGGGCCAGGTCGGTTCGACGGCCGTCCACGGGATGGAGGTCGATCTTGAAGTCTCCGGAGTGCAGGATGATCCCCTGTGGCGTGTGGAAGGCGGTGGCAAAGGCGTGGGGCACCGAGTGGGTGACCGGTATGAACTCCACGTCACAGGGGCCGATCCGGCGTCGCTCCCCGTCCCGGACCGGGATGAACTGGGCCCGCTCGGTCATACCCGCCTCGTCGACCCGGTTCCGGGCCAGGGCCAACGTGAGCTCGGAGCCGTACACGGCCACCGGGAAGTCCCGCAAGAGATAGGCCAGCCCTCCGGTGTGGTCCTCGTGCCCGTGGGTCAGGATCACGCCGTCGACCCGATCGGCGTTCTCCCGGAGGTAGGTCAGATCGGGCAGGACCAGATCCACGCCGGGCATGTCGGGGTCGGGGAACATGATGCCGACGTCGAGCACCAGGATCCGACCGTCCACCTCGATGCAGGCGCAGTTCCGGCCGATCTCGCCCAGTCCGCCCAGAAAGACGATCCGGACCGGCGACGGGCCACCGCCCCCACCGGACTGCCGCTTCCGCACCGGACGGGTGGGCGCGGCCCCGCGCCCGGATGCCGCCGACGCCCCGGGCGACGCGGTTGGGCTGTCAGCCTTCTTACGCGGCTGCCTGGCCCGGGGCTGCGCGGCCTTCTTGGCTCCCCCGGCCTTGCCGGCGGCGGGCTCCGAGGCACCGGTGCCCTCGGTGGTACGGCGAGATCCCTGACGATTCACGGGTGGCTTCTTCCTGCCGCTGCCGGCCTACCGGTGGCGGTCTGACCGGCTTCATCGGTCGACCTCCCCGGGTCAGACAACCGTCTGGTGCATCGGCTCATACTGGTTCAGTCTCGACATGACTTCCCGGGCCCGTTCCTCCAGCGCCGCAGGGGCTGGGGCGTTGGGCAGCCGGCACTGGCCGACGGCCAGGCCCTGCGCCCGGCAGGCCGCCTTGGCCGGGACGGGATTGGGGAACTCCTCGGAGGACTCGAACCGGTAGGACTCGGCCAGGTGCTGGTTGATCCTGGTGGCCCCCTCCACGTCACCGGAGCGGTAGCACCTGATCATCTCGCCGAACTGCCGGCCGGCCCAGTGGGCAGCCACGCTGACGACGCCGGCGGACCCGACAGCGGCGAAGGGCAGCGCCAGGGAGTCGTCGCCGCAGTAGACCTCGAACCCTTCCGGGCTGCCCGCCACCACCTCGGCGGCGGAAGCCACGTCCCCGGTGGCGTCCTTGACCCCCACGATGGACGGGACCTCACGAGCCAGCTCCAGGGTGAGGTCGACGCCGATCCTCCTGCCCGATCTGACCGGGATGTCGTAGAGCAACACCGGAAGCTCGCTGGCCCCGGCGACGGCCCGGAAGTGGGCCGAAAGGCCTGCCGGCGAAGGACGGCTGTAGTACGGGGTCACAGCCAGGATGCCGTCGGCCCCGGCGGCCTTGGCCCGTTCGGTCATCAGCACCGAATGGGCGGTGTCGTTGCTGCCGGTCGAGGCGATGACCGGCACGTCGACGGCCTCCACCACAGCACGGAACAGATCGATGAGCTCGGAGTCGGTCAGGACCGGAGCCTCACCGGTGGTCCCCGCCACCACCAGTCCGTCGCTGCCGGAGGAGGCGAGAAACCGGGCCAGGGTCCCGGCCATGTCCAGGTCGATCGACCCGTCGGCATGGAAGGGGGTGACCATGGCGGTGATCACCGATCCGAATCGTGGCATCGACGCTCAGCCTCTCGAGCGGGGACCGGCGGTCAGGGAAGGCGTCACGAAACCGCAGGCTACCAGCACCCACCGGCAGACCGGCGCGGCGACGCCGTGTCGAATCCCTGACGGCGGACAGCCCGTCGGCCGGCGGGACGGACGCCGGCCGAACCGGGGATTAGACGGTGATCCGGTCCATGGGTGGTCCCGAAGCCATGGCGTCGACCTCCTCTGCCGTGTCCACCCAGGACTCGAACTCGATGACGCCCAACTCGGTGAATTTGGTCCGGAGCCAACCGTCGGCGGCATCGAGCAGACCCAGCTTCTTGCAGTTGGGGACGATTTTGGAGAACAGCAGGGCCTGGAACTGGGCCCGCTCAGGAGCCTGCTGGACCAGGGGCACGATGGCCTTGGGATCGACACCCATCCGGTCCCACACCTCTTGCTGGAGAAAGCGGTCACGCATGCGCACCGCGGCCTCGAAGGCGAATTCCTGTCGCTCACGCAGCTCGGCGGCGTTCAGACCTTCGTAGTATTCCTGCAGGCTCAGCACCCCGAAGGCCACATGGCGGGCCTCGTCGGCCATGACGTACCGGAGCAGCTGCTTGAGCAGGGGGTCGGCGGTGAGGGCGTGCATCAGGCCGAAGGCCGCCAGGGCCAGGCCTTCCACCATGATCTGCATGCCCAAATAGGTGAGGTCCCACCGGGAGTCAGCGATGATGTCGTCGAGGAGCATGCGCAGGTGGGCGTTTACCGGATAGTGGCCGGACAACTTGTCGTCGAGGTACTTGGCGAACACCTCGACATGGCGGGCCTCGTCCATCACCTGGGTGGAGGCGTAGTACTTGGCGTCGATCCACGGCACCGACTCCACGATCTTGGCCGTGCAAATGAGGGCTCCCTGCTCGCCGTGGAGGAACTGGGACAGGGTCCAGTTCTGGCCCTCCACCCCGAACTGGATCCACTCCTTCTCGCCCCAGTGCTCCACCGGGGTGCCGGTCAGGTCGAAGCCCGCCCCGAAGCCACCGGTCGCCTCGGCCTGCTCGACGACGAGCCTCTCCTGGTCGACGTCGGTGTCCCAGGGAAGATCGGTTTCACCGTTCCACTGGGCACCCTTGGCCTTCTCGTACAGCTTGTTGAGCTTGGGCCGGGTGCCCTTCTCATAGTCCCAGGTGAAGATGGAGTCATAGTCCGAATGGACCACGTGGAGTCCGTTGGCCTCCTCGACGCCCACCACCGAAAGAATGGCCTCGAAGTCGTCGATCTCGGCCCTTCCGATGATCTCTTCAGTGCTGCTCATCTCGGTGGTCATGTCCCGTCTCCCTTGGCACGCTCGGTGATCCTCCGCTTGCTGTGCTGCGACTCGGTGCTGTGCTGTGACTCGGTGCTGTGCTGTGACTCGGTGCTGTGCTGTGACCGAACGGTGGCCAGTGTCGAGCTGGGCGGCGAACCGGCCCCCGACACCGACACCCGGACCGGGTCCCCCTGGGCTCCGAAGGGCGTGATCACGATGGAGGCCGTCAGGGCGGACTTGTGGAGCGCCTCTATACCCGGAATCACGAAGGTCGAAACCAGACGTTCAGCGTCGACGGGATCGGTGAGATCAGTTCCCGGCGACGGGGCGATGGCGTAGGACAGGACGATGCGGGTGGCCCACTCGGCCACGCGCTCCGCCTCCGCCGCGCTCATCCAGCGGGCCAGGAACGGCGCCGTGAAGCGGGATGCCGTGGTCAGGAGCCGATCAGACTCGTCGAAGGCCAGGTGGGCCAGGACCATCTCGGGCTCATTGGCCACCAGGTAGGTGAGGGCGGCATGGTTGCGGATCCGAGAAGAAGCCTCGACGATGCCCCCGACCAGGGCTTCCGTCAAGGTGGAGGCTTCCCCCAGCCGGACTCCGAGGGCGGAGAACAGCCTGGCCATCTCGGTGTCCACCACGGCGGCGAGGATCTGGTCGCGGCCACCGGGGAACACCCGGTAGACGGTGGCCCGGGAGACGCCCGCCTCTCGGGCGATGTCGTCCACGGTGGTCTTGGCCGTCCCATGCCGGGCCAGACAGGTCAACGTGCCGTCGATGATCCGCACTCGGTGGGGCGACGCCTGGTCCGCATGACCCCGGAGCGAACCGTCGCCGCGTGCCTCTTCGGGGTGGACCAGGTGGAGCGCACTCCCGGGTGGTTTCACATATGAGACGCTAGGTCGTATTTTGTCTCATTGTCAACGGCTCCGGCGTGGATCACGCCGGTCAGGCGCCGGGAGGCGCGGCCGGGCCCGGCGATGGCCCGACCACCACACCGGCCAGGAGCTCGGACTCGACCAGTCGGGCCACCTGGTCCGGGTCGTCGAGATCCCACCGTCCCGGCGCCGACATGTAGGACAGGACCATCCGGGCCAGAAAGTCGGCCGCCTCGTCCAGGTCCACGCCAGGGGCCACCCCCCGCTCGGCCAGGTAGGGCACGAGGAAGGTGGCGATACCCTGCCGGATGCGGATGCTCTCGACGGTGAGGGCCGGGAGCAGCTTGTCCGGCTCGGTCTGCATCACCCGCTGCAGCACGTCGTGCTCGAGGATGGCCCGATGGGCGAACATGATGCCCCGCTCCATCACCTGTTCGAGGCCGGCGGCGTCCTGCACGTGCTCGTAGAGACGAGCGAAGAACTCCAGCATGGCCCACGACACCACGGCGTTGAGCAGCTCTTCACGACCTCCGGGAAAGGCGCGGTAGACCGTGGCCCGCGAAACCCTGGCCTCGCGGGCCGCATCCTCGACCGTGGTCTTGGCCAGGCCCCAGCGGGCCACGCAGGTGTACGTGGCTTCGATGATCCTCTGGCGGGTGTCGTCCATCGACCCGGCCGCGCCGTCAGAGCCCGAGCAACGGCTCGAGTCCGCGGGTGAGTCCCGGCCGTCCGGGTACCGACACCACGGCCAGGACCACGCCGTCCATGAACGACGAGCGGTCATAGGAGTCGTGGCGGATGGTGAGGCTCTGTCCGGTCCCGCCGAGGATCACCTCCTGGTGGGCCACCAGGCCGGCCAGTCGCACCGAGTGGATGCGGATTCCGGCCGGCCCCGCACCCCCACGGCTGCCCTCCAGGACCGAGGTGACGGTGGGGTCGGGTCGGAACGCCCCCGGACCGCGACGGGCCGCGGCCATGCGCTCCGCTGTCGCCACGGCCGTCCCCGAAGGGGCGTCGAGCTTCCCGTCGTGGTGGAGTTCCACGATCTCGGCCCCGCTGAAGTACGGGGCAGCCATCTCGGCGAAGCGCATCATCAGGACGGCCCCGATGGCGAAGTTCGCCGCCACGATGCAGTTGGGTGCGCCCGAGCCGGGGCCGGCGAAACGGCGGGCGAGGTCCTCGTAGTCGTCCTCGGTGAACCCGGTGGTGCCGACCACGGCGTGGATCCCGGCTTCGGCGCAGTAGGCCAGGGTGAGACGGGCGACGTCGATGCGGGTGAAGTCCACGACCACCTCGGTGCCGCTCTCGGCCAGCACCTCGAGATCCCCCGACACGGTCAGCGGGCCGGCGTCCATGCCGATCAGGGTGCCGAGGTCGCCACCGGCCCCGAGTGGATCCACTGCGGCCACCAGTTCGAGGTCGGAATGGCCGAGGACCGTCCGACACACCTCCTGGCCCATCTTTCCCCCGGCTCCGACCACCCCGACTCGCATGCCGGCCACCCTACCGTCGCCGCCACGGGGATCCCCGGAAGGGAGACCGTTGGTCGGGTCCGGGATGGTTGGTCGGGTCCGGGAGGGCGCCCCGCTCCCGGTCGGAGGCGGGGCTGGGGCTTTCCTCAGCCCAGGCGCAGGGACCGGGGATCGAAGTCGGACTCGTCGAACGGACCGACCACCGACAGCGTCCTCGGGGCGGCCACCAGCTCGGCGGCGGCCGCATGGATCTCCTCCAGGGTCAGCGCAGCCACCCGGTCCAGCACCTCGTCCACGGCCAGGACCTCGCCGTGCAGGAGGAGGCCCGCACCGATCCGGCTCATGCGGGCCCCGGAGTCCTCACAGGCCAGGAGGGTCTCGGCCCGCAGGTTCCCCTTGGCGATGGCCAGCTCCCGCTCGGTGATGCCCTCTTCTCCGAGTCGGTCCAACTCGGAGGAGACGATGTCCAGAACCTCGGCCACGTGTTCGGGGGCCGTTCCCATCCCCACGCTGACCGACCCGGCGTCGTGATAGGCGACCCGCTCGGACCACACCGAGTAGGCCAGGCCCCGACGCTCACGGATCTCTTGGAACAGTCGGCTGGACAGGCCGCCGCCCAGGACGTGGTTGACCACGGCCAGGGCGTAGCGCTGTGGGTCGAGACGGTTGACCGATCGGGAGGCCAGGACCAGGTGGGTCTGCTCGGTGGCCCGACGGGACACGGCCAACGGCTCGACCTTGTCGTCGGGGGCCTGACGCTCGGGGGTCTCCCCTCCCCCGGTGCCGCCGAACCGGGCCTCGAGGCCGTCGGCCACCTCTTGGTGGTCAAGGTCGCCGGCCACGGCCACCACCATGTTCCCGGGACGGTAGTGCAGTCCGAAGAACTCGGCGATGCGCTCCGCCGTCATGGCCGTCACCGACTCCTGGCTGCCGAGGACCTCCCGGCCCAGCGGGTGCTCGGGGAACAGCAGGGCCGAACTCTGCTCGGAGGCCTCGTCCGCGGGTTCGTCGGCGTGCATCAGGATCTCGTCCAGGATGACCTGTCGCTCGGCCTCCAGATCGGCGGGACGCAGGGCCGGTCGCCACATGATGTCCGACAGGATGTCGAGCCCCAGAGGGAGGTGCTCGGCCAGGAGGCGGATGTAGAAGGAGGTGTACTCCTTGGTGGTGAAGGCGTTGAAGTCGCCTCCCACTTCGTCGACGGCCTCGGCGATGGCCGAGGCCGACCGGTCGGCCGTTCCCTTGAACAGCAGGTGCTCGAGAAAGTGGGACGATCCGGCCCGGGAGGTCTCCTCGTCCCGGGATCCGGTGCCGACCCAGAAGCCGATGCACACCGAGCGGGCGTCCTCCATCCGCTCGGTGACCAGGTCCAGGCCCGACGGGAGGGTCTCGGTGCGGATCACCGGGTGGCGATCCCGAGGATCGTCACCCGGCACTCACGCGCGTTCAACGGCGGCGGCGACCACCCCGGCCGCCTCCGCCACCCCCGCTGGGGCGGTCGGACGACTCGGCCACGGCCGGGCCCAGGTCGCCGAACTCCTGGACCAGCTCCTCCTCGAAGACCGCCTCGAAGGAGGCGGCACCGGAGGGGGCGGCGCTGGACTCACTCTGACGACGCGTCCGGTCGGGACGGTCTCCCGGGTCGGAATGGTCGCCCCGGGGACGGCTCCGGCCTCCACCGTCGCCCCGGCCCTCGCTACGACCGTTGCGGCTCTCGCCCCCGGACGACGCCCCCGAGGGAGCCTCCCCGGCCAGAGAGAGGGATACCTTGCCCTGCGGATCGATGTCGTCCACCTTCACCTCGACCGGCTGGCCGAGCTCCAGCACGTCCTCGACGCGCTCGACCCGCTTGCCCTGGCCGATCTTCGAGATGTGCAGCAGACCGTCCCGGCCCGGGAGAATGTTGACGAACGCCCCGAACTTGGTGATGTTGACCACCTTGCCCTGGTAGGTGGCACCCACCTCGGCCAGCGGTGGGTCGAGGATGGTCTCGATGCGACGCCTGGCCTCGGAGACGGCGGTGCCGTCTTTGGCTCCGATGGTCACCGTGCCCACCATCCCGTCGTCGTCGACGGCGATGTCGGCGCCGGTCTCCTGCTGGAGGGCGTTGATGACCTTGCCCTTGGGCCCGATGACCTCTCCGATCTTGTCCATGGGAATCTCGAAGGAGACGATCTTCGGGGCCGACTCGGCCACCTCGTCACGGGGTTCGGCGATAGCGCCGGCCATGACCTCGAGGATGCTGAGCCGGGCGTCCTTGGCCTGGAGCAGCGCCTTGGTCAGGACATCGAGGGGCAGCCCGTCGATCTTGGTGTCGAGCTGGAGTGCCGTCACCACGTCCTTCGTGCCGGCCACCTTGAAGTCCATGTCCCCGAAGGCGTCCTCCGCCCCGAGAATGTCGGTCAGCGTCACGTAGGTGCCGCCGTCGTAGACCAGGCCCATGGCGATACCGGCCACCGGGGCCTTGAGAGGCACGCCGGCCGCCATCATCGACAGGGTCGAACCGCAGACCGAGGCCATCGACGTCGAGCCGTTGGAGGTCAGGACGTCGGAGACCAGGCGGAGCGTGTAGGGGAAGTCCTCCTCGTAGGGCACGACGGGCAGGAGGGCCCGCTCGGCCAGGAGGCCGTGACCGATCTCCCGGCGCTTGGGACCGCGCATGAACCCGGTCTCGCCGGTGGAGAAGGGCGGGAAGTTGTAGTGGTGCATGTACCGCTTGTGCTCGTCGGGGGTGATGGTGTCGAGCAGCTGGTTCATGCGGGGCATGCCCAGGGTGGTCACGTTGAGCACCTGGGTCTCGCCCCGCTGGAACAGCGCCGATCCGTGGGCCGTGGGGAACAGGTCCACCTCGGCGGAGAGCGGTCGGATCTCGGTGGTGGTGCGTCCGTCGATGCGGAGGCCCTCTTCCACGATCCGCTTGCGGACCAGCTTCTTCGTCAGGCCCCGCACGGCGGCCTTGATCTCGCCGCCACGCTCGGGGAACTCGGCGGCCACGGTCTCGATGATGAAGGCCGATGCCGCGTCCAGGGCGGTGTTGCGTTCGGCCTTGGCCACGATGGTGTTGGCCTCGGCGATGGCGTCGCTGCCCACGGCCTGGACCCGCTCGAAGACATCGTCCTCGTAGTCGGAGAAGGTGGAGTAGGGGATGATCTCCACCGGGCCGCGCTCGGCCACCCACTTCTCCACCAGCTGGCGCTGGAGGACGATCGACTCGCGGATCCATGTCTTGGCCGCCTCGAGCCCGTCGGCCAGGACCTCCTCGGTCACCTGAGGCGCACCCTCGTCGTAGTACTGGAAGGACCGCTCGGACCCGCCGGCCTCGACCATCATGATGGCGATCTCGGCGTTGGCCGCGTCGGACAGGGCCCGTCCGGCCACCACCAGCTCGAAGGTGGACTCGTCACCCTCCTGGAAGGTGGGATGGGGGATCCACTGGCCGTCGGTGGAGTAGGCCACACGAACCGCCCCGATGGGACCCTCGAAGGGGATGCCCGAGATCATCAGGGCCGCGGAGGCCCCGTTGATGGCCAGGACGTCGTGGGGGTTGACCTGGTCGGCGCCGAAGATGGTGCCGACCACGTGGACCTCGTTGCGGAAGCCTTTGGGAAAGGACGGCCGCAGCGGGCGGTCGATGAGCCGGCAGGTCAGGATGGCCTGGTCCGAGGACTTGCCCTCCCGGCGGAAGAACGATCCGGGGATCTTCCCGGCGGCGTAGGTCCGCTCCTCGATGTCCACGGTCAGCGGGAAGAAGTCGGCTCCCTCCCTGACGGACCGGGATGCGGTGGCCGTGGCCAGCAGGACGGTGTCGCCGATCCTGGCCACGACGGCCCCGTCGGCCAACTGGGCCAACTTGCCGGCTTCGAATGTGAGTGTGCGGTCGGTGCCGCTGATGGGCCCCGACACGGTTATGGCGTCTGACATGACGCTCCTTGGTCTGTTCGGGGACTCCCCGAGCCAGTTCCCAGTTGTCGACCACCCCATCCGTCCCGCACGATCGGCGGTGACGGGGTGATCGGCAACTGGTGACTGACCTCGACGGGAGCCCGGTTGTCTGTTGTTCCGACCCGCCGGTTGGACGGGCCGCTCCTGCTGCACGCCGACACCGTGCCGGCCTGCGGTCCCCCGGCTGCGAGCCGGAGGAGAAATTGCCACCGCCCGGCCGAGGCCGGGCGGAGCGGATGGTGACCGCCTAGCGGCGGAGTCCGAGGCGACCGATGATGTCCCGGTAGCGCTCGACGTCATTGTTGCGCACGTAGTCGAGCAGTCGCCGACGACGTCCGATGAGCTTCAGGAGCCCACGACGGGTGTGGTGGTCTCCCTTGTGGATCTTGAGATGCTCGGTCAGGTGGATGATGCGCTCGCTCAGGATGGCGATCTGCACCTCCGGCGATCCGGTGTCCGTCTCGTGGAGACGGTACTCGGAGATGGTGGCCTGCTTGTCTGGCATAGGGGGATTCGACCTCTGATGTCTTCGGAAAGGGCAGGCGGACACAACACGCCAGCCCTGCCATGGTAGCAGGGACGGCGCCCATTCTGGGATCCACCGCCCAATCCCTCCCCCGGCGCCGGGATCCGGGGGCCTCGGGCCGTCCCATCAGGGGCTGGCCCGCCCCCGGAGGCCGGCCAACGGCCGACCGGCCCGCCTTGGCGGCGGGGCCGGTCAGTCCGTCAGCGGCGCACCGTCAGATGGGCCGACCGTCTGGGTCGGGCAGGAGGGGCTAGCGGTTGGGCTGGGGGGTGATGCGGAGATACGGCTTCACCGCATTGAAGCCCTTCGGGAACCGCTCTTTGGCCTCCTCGTCGGACACGGCGGGCACGATGACCACGTCGTCGCCGTCCTTCCAGTTGACCGGCGTGGCCACCTTGTAGTCCGCGGTCAGCTGGAGCGAGTCGAGAACCCGGAGAATCTCCTGCACGTTGCGGCCGGTGGAGGCGGGGTAGGTCAGGGTCAGCTTGATCTTCTTGTCCGGCCCGATGATGAACACCGAGCGCACCGTGAGGGTGTCGTTGGCGTTGGGGTGGATCATGTCGTAGAGGTCGGCCACCTTGCGGTCCTCGTCGCCGATCAGGGGGAAGTTCAGCGCCGTGCCCTGGGTCTCCTCGATGTCACCGGCCCACTTGCCGTGGGATGTGACGTCGTCGACCGAGAGGCCGATGAGCTTGGTGTCACGCTTGTCGAACTCGGCCTTGGCTGCCGAGAAGGCCCCGAGCTCGGTGGTGCAGATCGGGGTGAAGTCCTTCGGATGGGAGAACAGGACTCCCCAACTGTCCCCGAGATACTCGTGGAAGTTGATGGTGCCTTCAGTGGTCTCCGCGGTGAAGTCGGGGGCTTCGTCGCCCAGACGGATTGCCATGGATTGCTCCTTCGTTGTGCTGTGCATCGAGTGCGCGGACCGGATCCGGCGGTTGCCGTGATCTCGTCGCCCGGCCAGGATAGACGGTCCCGCGCCAATTGTCGACCGAGTTAGTCGTGTTTCCGCCTGTCCACGCCCTCTAGGTTCCGCCCGGCCTGGTCGGCCTGGCCCTGCGCCGACGGTTCCACCATGCTGGGGTCATGCACGCGACGGTGAAGGTCGACCACCAGGGCCCGGTCACGGTGGTGACCATCGACCGGCCGGAGCGGCGAAATGCCGTCGATCCGGCCACCGCGGAGGCCCTGCTCGAGGCGTTCACGGCCTTCGACGGCGACGACACCTCGTCGGTCGCCGTCCTCACCGGAGAAGGCGGGACGTTCTGTGCCGGTGCCGACCTCAAGTCCCTGGCCGGTGGCGACCGGCACCGGGTGACCGAGGAGGGACCCGGCCCCATGGGCCCGACCAGGATGGAATTGAGCAAGCCGGTCATCGCCGCCGTCGAAGGATACGCCGTGGCCGGTGGCCTGGAGCTGGCGGTCTGGTGCGATCTGCGTGTGGCTTCCGAGGAGGCGGCCTTCGGCGTCTTCTGCCGCCGTTTCGGCGTGCCCCTCATCGACGGGGGCACAGTCCGCCTGCCCCGCCTGATCGGTCAGGGACGGGCCCTCGACCTCATCCTCACCGGGCGCGAGGTCGGTGCCGCCGAGGCCCTGGCCATGGGCCTGGTCAACCGGGTCGTCCCGGCCGGGGAGGCCAGGGACGCCGCGGTGGCGTGGGGCCGTGAGCTCGACACCCTCCCCCAGGTCTGCCTGCGCAACGACCGGCGCTCGACCCTTGAACAGTGGGGTCTGCCGGTGCGGGACGCCATGCGGGTGGAGTTCCGCCACGGCCTCGACAGCCTGCGCTCCCCCGATGCCGGTGCCGGCGCGATCCGGTTCTCCTCGGGTTCGGGTCGCGGTGGTTCGGCCGTCGACCGCGACACCTGAGGACCGGGGATCCCGCCTATGGCCGACGTGGCTGCCTTCGACTTCGACGGGACGCTGACCGAAGGGGGGAGCGTCATGGACTTCCTCGTGGCCCTCCGCGGCCTCCGCTTCATGATGACCGTCACTGCGGGTTTGGCCCCCCGCCTGGCGCGCGGGGCCCTGGTGGGCGGGAGTGCGGCCGACCAGACCAAGGAACTGCTCTTCCAGCGGACGTTGGGCGGGCTGGCATCGTCTCGGGTGGATGAGGTCTCGGAGGGCTTCGCCCGGCACCATCTCGCCCGGCACCTCCGCTCCGACGTGCGGGACCGGTTCGACTGGCACCGCCACCGGGGTGATCTGGTGGTCGTGGTGTCGGCGTCGCCGGAGGTGTACGTGGGGGTGGCCGGAACGCTCCTCGGTGCCGACGGCGTCGTGGCCACCCGCCTGGCCGTGGACGACGGTGGCGTCCTCACCGGGCGCTACGACGGGGCCAACTGCCGGGGTGAGGAGAAGCTCCGCCGTCTGCGGGAGTGGATGGACCGCACGGGGGCCGAACCCGACCGGATCTGGGCGTACGGCAACAGCCGAGGCGACCTGCGGATGATGAGGGCCGCCGACGTGGGCGTGAACGTGGGCCGCCTGGGCCGGTTCGGCCGCCTCCGGGAGTTTCGTGGCCTCGGCGCTCCGCCCCCGACCTGAGGCCGGTCGGGGACCGGGATCCCGGAGGAACGAGCACGGGCACCGATCGGCCGAAGCCGGTCAGAGATACTCCTTCTTCCTCATCCACACCAGGACGAACCACCCCCAGATGGGCGGCAGGTACGCCGTGAACAGGCGCTGGACGAAGACGGCGGCCACGGCGTCGGTCTCGTTGATGCCGGCCGCGGTGAGGCCGATGATCATGCCCGCCTCGACCACGCCCATCCCACCCGGGACCGGCGAGATGCCCCCCAGCATCGATCCCAGGGTGAGCACCACGATCAGGGTGGCCAGGTCGAGGCGTTGCCCGAAGGCGTGGAGGGAGGCGCCGAGGGCCAGGGCCACGAAGATCTGGGCGGCGGCGCTGCCGCCGAATATCTCCACCAGGTTGCGCGGGTGCCCGGCCAGGAGCTTCAGGTGGTCCCACACCTCTGACGCCTTGGGCCGGAGCTTGGCTGCCGCCAAGCGGCGCCACCGGGGAACGGCGAAGACCAGCCCAAGGGCCACCCCCACCACCACCACGGCCACCACGATCAGCCACACCAGGTTGGAGCTCGACGAACTGCTGTCGCTGGACGGCGTGTCGTTGAAGTGGAGGTTGCCGATGGCCAGGGGCAGGGCGATCAGGAACAGCACGCCCTTCACGATCCAGCTGGCCGTGCTGGCCAGTACCCCCGAGCTCACGGCCACGGTCGGGGTGTACCCCTCCTGCTGGAAGAACCGGACCCGCGTGGCCAGCACCGCCATCGACCCGCCGGCCAGGGCCACGAAGGTGTCGGACAGCTCCAAGGCCACCGTGCGGCCGTAGGGCAGGGGGTTGATCACCGATCCGACGGTGGTGACGGCGATGGCCGGATAAGCCGCCTGGGCCAGAAGGAAGGTGACGGCCACCCATCCCCACGCCGCGCCGGTGATGGTGCTCCACGACTTGCCCACGTTGATCAGGACCCCGATGAGGGCCCACCCACCGATCAGCGTCCCGACCACCAGGGCCAGGGTGACCCAGCTGATGCGCCGCGGCTCGAGGAGCTTGGGCACCTCGACGCCGACCGCCTCGGCCCCCTGCTCCCGCAGGCCCTTGAGGAGTGCCTTCTTGCCCCGCAGGCTCCGTGACGCCACCGAGTCGAGGGCTGACCGCTGCAGGAAGGGCAGAGCGTTGACCACCATCTCGGCGGGCAGGCGCCGCACGGCCGAGGCCACGGTGCGCTCCGGTCCCGCCACCACCGAGAGGGCGGCCAGCGTGGCCGCCGTGTCCCGGTCGAGCTGGTCGGCCGAGGCCACCGTCGAGGCGGTGCGGAAGTCCACGAACCCGGCCGAATCGCTCTCGTCCACCACGATGGTCTCGACCGAGAGCGCACCGTGGGCGATCCGCGTCGAGCGCAGGATGAGCAGCTGGTCGAAGATGCCGTCCAGGGCGGCGTCGGTGACCGTGGGGCCCCGGTGGACGCGGTCGTCCGGCGGGTTCACCGCGGGGACGGGGATGGTGTCGGTGTCGGAGGGGGTTTGGGAGGGGGCGACGATGTCGGTGTCGGCCGACGCAGCTTCGACCGGAACCCCGTCGGTCGCCGCCACATCGGGGGCGACCACAGGCAGGGCGTAGCGGGCGAAGGCCGACAGCGGGCTCCCGGCGGGGGGACGGGTCACGAGGAGGGCGTCTCGGGCCGGCCCGACCGGGCCGGCGGCCAGGACCTTGGGCACCCGGGCACCGGACCGATCGGCCATCAGGGTGAGGTAGGCCTCATGTTCGACCTGCTGGCGTCGGGTCAGGGCCAGGGTGGGTCCGGAATCGCGGTAGAAGAGGAAGCGGACCGTCTTGGCCAGCAGTTGGGCGTCCGAGGCATCCCGGCCGTACACCGAGACGTCGACACGGGCTCCGTCGACCACCCCGCCGAATCGGGCCACACCCCATTCCTGGTTGGGGGCGGCCACCACCTCGACGACACTCATCTCGAGGTCGCCCAACAGCACCTCCACCTCCCCGGTCGACGGGAGCCCCAGGGGTGAACCGAACACCAGGTGGACGACGGCGGTCACTCCCCACCCCACAGCCAGACTGGCCAGAACGGCGACGGGGAGTCCGGACCCGTTGACCACCGCCGCCACGGCCAGCAGGCCGATGGCCGCCTCGAGCAGAAGCTGGAACCAACGGCTGAAGTAGGGCAGGGCGGCGGTCACCACCCCCACCGTGGCGGCCACCCGGGCCACCGGGAAGGCCAGGTCCACGTGGGTGTACCCCGACCCCGGAGGCCGGCCTCCGTCAGTGCCGATCACCACGGCGGAGATCACGCAGAGGAGCCAGGCGGCCCCTCCGGACACGGCGATGTCCCGGACGGCGGAGAGCCTCCGCGACATGAGCGTCATGACGGCGATCACGGCGACCACTCCGAGCGAGGTGATCCACCAGATGGAGGAGACCAGCCAGCGGACTCCGTCCGGCGGGGAGCCCATAGTCGAGGCGATGGTGTGCTCGAGCCCGGAGTTGGTCTTGGTTCCCAGCCAGCACACGGCCAGCGCCAAGGCCGCCAGCCCGAGCCGGACGGCATCAGAGCCGCGCCGACGGGTCTGACCGTCACCGACCGGAGCGAAGACGATGGCCCGCCAGCGTCCGGCCCTCACACGCCTGGGAGCGCTTTCTCGGTGCCAACGCCGGTGAGGTCCGCGCCGGCTCGTGCCGTCGTCGCTCCCGTCGGGGACGTGACGGTCCCCGTCCCCCGCCGGCGCTGCCGTGGTCGCCGGTGCGGCGGGATCTACCACCACGGCCCCGTCCCCCGCCACCGGGCCCGGTCCCGCCTCCTCCTGGTCGCCGTGTGCCATCGCATCCAGAACACTACGAGGTGACCCCGGTCAGCTTGGTCACCGTCGGTCACCACCGGCCCATCCTGGGCCCGATCACGCTATCCGGCGCCCGAGCCCGCGAACGGGGCGTCGCCGTAGGTGAAGATGCCGCCGTCGGTGGCCACCAGCCAGTACCCGTGCCCGTCCGGCGTGGTGGCCATGCCCACCACCGGCTTGACCAGGGTGAGACTCCCGGCGGAGCCGTAGAAGCCGGCGTCACCGAAGGTGAAGATGCCCCCGTCGCTGGCCACCATCCAGTAGCCCCCTCCGTCCGCCGAGGCGGCCATGCCCACCACCGGCCGGTTGAGGTGGATATTGCCGGTCGATCCGTAGAAGGCGGCGTCGCCGAAGGTGAAGATGCCCCCGTCGGAGGCCACCAGCCAATACCCGTGCCCGTCCGGCGTGGGGGCCATGCCCACCACCGGCCGGTTGAGGTGGATATTGCCGGTCGATCCGTAGAAGGCGGCGTCGCCGAAGGTGAAGATGCCCCCGTCGGAGGCCACCTCCCAGTAGCCGCCGCCGTCGGGCGTGGCCGCCATGCCGACGATGGGCAGGTTGAGGTGCTGGCCCCCCATCGAGCCGTGGAAGGAGGCGTCGCCGTAGCTGAAGATCCCGCCGTCGGTGGCCACCATCCAGTACCCGCCCCCGTCGTGGGTGGCCGCCATGCCGACGACCGGTCGGTTGAGCGGCGTCCCTTCTGCTGACCCGAGGAAGGTGGCATCCCCGAAGGCGTTGATGCCGCCGTTCGCCCCGGCCAGCCAGTACCCGCCTCCGTCCGGCATGCGGGCCATGGCCACGGCCGGGCTGTCCAGGCTCGTGGCTGTCGTGAACCAGTTCGACTTGAGCCCCAAGGCACTGGCGAAGGCATCACCGGTCAGCGAGACGTCCTGGTTGGATCCCACCAGGGTCATGGCCGTGACCCGTCCACCCCACTCCCCGTCCCCGTTGCGTCCGGTGATGCTGATCGACTGCAGCACGCCCAGCTGAGGCCAGGCAGCGTCGATGGTCGACACCGGGACCGACGTGGTCCAGTCGTGGTTGGGGTTGCACGCCCCGGGCACGCATATCGAGTCCCCGACATCGGGCACCCCGGGGAAGGCCCCCGGGTTGGTGTACCCCCCCGTCGAGGCCGAGTACTGGGTGGCAGCCACGGTGCCGTTCGGGAACTCCATGACCTGACCCACGGTGTCGAGCGCGGCCTGGTCGGTGACGGGACTCTCGTTGAGGGTGCCCCGGTAGGTCTGGCAGGCCAGGTCGCACGTGTCGGCGTACCCTCCGTAGGAACCGGGGCTGGCCATGACGTAGGAGCGGACGGCCACGGCCTGGGCTTCGAGCTCCTGGAAGCCCCAGGGCTCGCCCTGCGGTCCGGCGCCGCCGAGGGCGCCCCACCCGGCCGAGGACTCGTTGGGGACCACCCCGTCGACGTACTGCTCCAGCGGCACCTCGTTGACCGTGCGCGCCGCGCCGTTGGAGTTGTAGGTGGCCTCGATGGAGCCGTGCATGGTGACGTTGGAGGTTCCGCCGAGACAGAGGGTGAGGGTCTGTGAGGAACCGGAGGGGATGGCGGTGGGGTTGACGGTGGATCCGACGACATTCGTCCACGGGCCGCCGCACGAGGAACCCGACCAGACGGCCCACGCCGGTCCGGCGATCGGCGTCATGAGAGCCACCTGGCCCGCACCGAAGGCCACGTTGGCGACGGTGAACGGGGCCGCCGAGGTCACGATGACCAGGTTCCCGTCGTTCTCGGTCATGTCCACCCGCACCGTGGTGGCCTCCTGCGGTCCGGTGAGGCCGTTGAGGCTCGTCCCCCCGTAGTACGTCCCCAAGATCGACTGGTAGCCGGTCTGCGCCAGTGCGTAGCCCAAGGCACCCCATTGACCCATGCCGTGACCGTGCCCGTAGCCGTGCCCCTGGACGGTCACCGAGGAGGACGGGTACGCCGAGGCCGGTGTCGATGGCGCCACGGCTCCCGGGAGCGAGGCGATGAGCACACCCGCCACCACGGCCACGCCCACGGCCCAACCATGGCGCCGCCCGCCACGCGCGGCCCCTGCCCCTCGCTCAGATCTCACCGGTTGCCCCGACTATCCGTACGACCGACCGGCGCTCAGTCCGTACCCAACGCCGCGGCGAACAGCGCCGGCACCGAGCCGTAGAACGAGGCCGTGCCGAAGGAGAAGAGCCCGCCGTCCGACGCCGCCATCCAGTAGCCGCTCCCGTTGGGAACCGATGTCATGCCCACCACGGGCTGCGCCAGTCGGATACCACCGGTGGAGCCATAGAAGGTCGCACCGCCGAAGGTGAAGATGCCCCCGTCCGAGGCCACCATCCAGTAGCCGCCCCTGTTGTTCGAGGCCATACCCACGATGGGCTGGTTGAGATGGATGTTCCCGGTGGATCCGTGGAACGAAGCATCCCCGAAGGAGAAGATGCCCCCGTCGGTGGCTACCAGCCAGTATCCGCCGCCGTCGGTGGACGAGGCCATGCCGACCACCGGTCGGTTCAGATGGATGTTGCCGGTCGAGCCACGGAACACGGCGGTGCCGAAGGAGAAGATGCCCCCGTCCGAGGCCACCATCCAGTACCCACCGCCGTCCGGCGTGGCCGCCATACCCACGATGGGCTGGTTGAGGTGGATGTTCCCGGTGGATCCGTGGAAGGAAGCATCTCCGAAGGAGAAGATGCCCCCGTCCGAGGCCACCTCCCAGTAGCCCTTGCCGTCCCTGGTGGACGCGATGCCCACGATCGGACGGTTCAGGTGCGACCCACCCATCGAGCCGTAGAACCCGGCGTTTCCGAAGGCAAAGATGCCCCCGTCGGAGGCCACCTCCCAGTAGCCACCGCCGTTCGGGGTGGAGGCGATGCCTACGACGGGCTGGTTGAGATGCCCGGGCGCCGGCTGGGTGAGCGTGCCGGTCAGTTGGGCGTTCTGATGGAACTGGGGCCATGATCGCCGGCCCAGGGAGTGACCGGCCGAGCCGTTGACCTCGTAGTGCTGGATGACACCGGCGTTGTTGCCGTCGTACCCGGCGATGGTGATCCCGATGGTCCCGTTGGGATCGGTCGTCACCAGGGGCGAGTTCTGCAGGGCCACGGCCTGGGTTCCGTTTGAGCCCGATCCCAGAACGGCCACCACCTGGGCGCTCCGGCCGTCATAGATGACCAGGCCCCCGGTGGTCGGTACCAGGACGTCGTTGTAGCCGGCCCCGGTGAGATCGGCCGTGGTCACCCCGCCGATGATCCGTCCCGAGGTGGCCTGGGGCCACCCGGGCATGGGGGTTCCCGTCGGGCCGTTGAGGGCGTACACCAGACCACCCGAACCGGTGTCGACACCCTCCACCACCTCGACGTTGCCGTCACCTTCGAGGTCACCGATGGCCGGGCTCGAGACGGTGTTCCCCCCGAGGTTGGTGCGCCAGACGATATTGCAGTGCGTGTCCGAGGCGAACAGAGTGTTGGTGTCCGACGCCCCCGAGTAGTACGAGCCGGTGCCGAAGGCGATGCCGATGCCCCCGCCGCCGAGGAAGTTGCCGACGGCCGGGGAGGAGTCCACCGTCTGGTTGGTGTCGTGGTCGCAGATCAGGTTTCCCCCAGCGCCCAGCACCCGCAGGTGGCCTCCCGCCGTGTAGTTGACGCCGTAGGCCAGGCCCGGCGTCGAGTCGCCTCCCTCCACGATCTCGGTCTGGCCGTCGCCGTACAGGTCGGCCAGGGACGGGGTACTGAAGCTGCTGTCGGCGGTGAAGAACGGCCATCCCGGCAAGGTGGCCCCGTTCGCCGCATTCAGCGCGTACTGGTTCTGGCCCAGGGAGGGAGCCACCACCGAGGGCACGCCGTTCAGAACACCCACCGCCGGTGAGGCCTGCACGCCGTACTGACCGTTGAGGTCCGGCGCACCGACATGCCAGATCTGCCCACCGGCGTTGTTGAAGGCGTAGTACCCGCCCACGTTGGGCTGAGAGGCGTTGCCGGCATCGACGAAGACGTTGTCGGTACCCGAGCCGTTGGCCATGGCCGACGGCGTGGCGTCGATAGGGGCTCCGGTATGGGCCGGCCACCCTGGCGTGGTGGAGCCGTTGGAGAGATGGAAGGCCCAGACATTGCCGCCACGGTCGCCGACGACCACCGACGGACCGCCACCGTCCAGGGTGGCCTCGGTGGGCGAGCTCTGGGCGATGGGACTGCCGCCGTCGGCGACGATCTGCTGCCACTGCTGCGTGATGCCGAGGGCGGCGTGGGCCACCGGCGCGGCCCCGGCCGGCGACGACAGGCTGGCGGTGAACGGAAGGCCGAGGACCATGAGGGCGGCGATCAGGCCGAAGGCCATGGTCGTCCCGCTGGCTCGGTGGCCTCTGGCTCGGTGATGACCTGCCCCCGCTTCGGCGCGGCTGTCCCCGTGCGTTCGCATCCGATCCCGATCCCCGCCGCCGATGTCGTGCCCTACCTGCATGCCATCACTCCTCATGGTGCCGTCGGTTCCGGGTCCCTCACTCCCCCATCGGTTCGATGGCGCCCGGGCCTGCCCCGTTGCCCGGAGGGCGGGAACGATTCCGGCACGCGGGTGTTAGGACTCCCTCAGGTATCGGCCCGCCGGAAAGAGAACTGAACCGGAAGTTCCCCGATGCCCCGCTGCCTACCGTCCCCGGTTCAGCCCTGGGACGGGCCGGCGATCAGTCAGCGCATGCCGCGTCGATGGCCGAGGCGAACCCGGCCTGGACGCGGGGCAGGGCGAAGGTCGCCACCCGCTCGGACGCCGCCTCGGCCAGGACCGCCCGGAGGCGGTCGTCGGTGATGACGCGGTCGATGGCCGCGGCCACCCGGGCCGGTGCCTTGTCGGCGAGCACCAGGCCGGCCCCCTGCACCGTCTCGGGTACGGCCGTGGTGGCGTAGGCCACGATGGGCAGGCGGTGATACATCGATTCCAGGAGGGGGACGCAGAACCCCTCGTGGTTGGACAGGCAGCAGAACACGTCGGCGGCGGCGTAGTAAGCGATCAGCTCCTCGTGGGTGACCACGCCGGCCATGTCCACGGCCTCGGCCAGGCCGAGCTCGTCGGCGAACCGCTCGAGGGCCACCGAGTACTCCTCGCTGATGGATCCCCCCACCACATGGAGTCGGGCCTTCGGGTCGTAGAGCTGGCGGTAGGTGGCCAGGGCCTTGATCAGGTCGTCCTGGCCCTTGTGAGGTGAGACCTTGCCCACGAAGAGCAGGTCGGTGCCTCCCCCGTCCTTTTGGGCCGCCAGTCGGGCGGCGAGCACGGGGTCGGGTGCCCCCGAGAAGGACTCCAGGTCGATCAGCAGGGGAAGGGTCGTGGTCGACCGGTAGCCGGCGGCTCTGAGCTCACCCTCGTTGAACTCGGAATCGGCAATGGCGAACTCGGTGACCGGGGCCAGGTCCCGAAGTTGGGCCCGTCCCCAGCGGACCTCCTCCCCGACCTCGGGCATCCATGTCTCGAGCAGGTCGGCGGGGGTGATGTTGTGGTAGTTGGCGAACTTGCGCTCGTTCCGTTCCCGGAAGATGTCGGCCACGCCGCTGCCGATCGAGAGTTGGTACAGGAGCACCCGGCCCCCGGACGAGTGGTCGCCCAGACGGCCGACCGGGTACCCGAAGTCGACGCGGTCGGGCGAGGCATTGCCGTAGTAGATGTCCGACAAGTAGCCGCGGGAGCGGAGCAGATCACGCAGCTGCACCGTGTGGCCACCGATGGCATCCCGACTGGCCAGCGTGGGGATGACCTGATCGATACGGTCAACCGTCACGGACGGGTCACGGGGCGGTGCGCTCGGGACTGCCCGGTGGGACGGCGCAGACGACGGCCGGGCCCAGGGTCGGCACTACTTGGAGTCGGCACCGGCGGCTGCCGGGACCTCCATGGCGTCCTTCTGGATCACCTCGTCGATGAATCCGTACTCACGGGCCTCGTCGGCGGTGAACCAACGGTCGCGGTCCGAGTCGGCCTCGATGCGCTCGACCGGCTGGCCGGTGTGGAAGGCGATCCGCTCGGCCATCATGCGCTTCAGGTACATGATCTGCTCGGCCTGGATGGCGATATCGGAGGCCTGTCCCTGCATCCCACCGGAAGGCTGGTGCATGAGGATGCGACTGTGGGGAAGGGCGAACCGCTTCCCGGGGGTGCCGGCACAGAGCAGGAACTGGCCCATCGACGCGGCCAGCCCGACGCAGATGGTGCGCACGTCGCACCGCACGTACTGCATGGTGTCGTAGATGGCCAGGCCGTCGGTCACCGAGCCGCCGGGCGAGTTGATGTAGACGGAGATGTCCCGCTCCTGGTTCTCGGCCTCCAGCAGGATCAGTTGGGAACAGACCAGATTGGCGGTGTTCTGGTCGATGGCCGAGCCGATGAAGACGATGCGCTCCTTCAGGAGCCGTTGGAAGATGTCGGAACCGGGCCCGACATCGGCGCCCGACTTCATCTCGGCGGGCCGGTCCCCCAGGTCGCTCAGATGGGCAGGGTGAAGCATGTGGCGGTTGTCATCCATGGCTGGGGAGCCTAGTGGCTCGGACCCGGCGACCGATGCACGGAACCCCGCCGCCGCCGGGGCCTCCGGGGTGGTGGTCGACCGTGGCTCAGCGGGCCTCGGCGACCGCTGACACCATCGTCACCCGGTGGGGTATGGAGATGAACCCCACAGCCGTACTCGGATTCATGACCTCGAACTGGGCGGCCGGCTCCTGCCAGTCGTACTGCACGCCGCCCAGCTTGCTCTGGATGCCCACCACCAGGTCGTACTCGCCGTCGAGGAAGGGGATGGAGTCGAAGGAGAACTCGATGGCGCCCGGGCCCTCGGCCACGTCGTAGTGCTCGTCGAGCTGATCGGTATCGGTCCTGATCAGAATGCTGGACATCGAGTCCCGCATCTCCAGCACGAAGACCACCCCATCGGTGGCCGAGGACGCTTCGAACTCGACCCGCACGGTCAGGGGCTCACCGGTGATCAGGTACGGGCGCTCACCGGTGCCCGGGTGGCGTGCCGTGACGGCGGCGATGCGCACGGGACGACTGTCGACCGGCACCACCACGATCGGGGCACCGGACGGTTCGGCGCCGTACTCCACCGCCGGCGGAGCGTCCTCGGGGTTCGGCTCGGGGGGCGCGTCGTGCTCGGAGATGGTGAGGGTGTCCCCCGCCTCCAGCAGCGTCTCTCGGAAGAGGCGCACCGCCTCGCCCGGGGGACCGAGGCCGATCATCTGGCCTCCGCTCAGCACCACGGCCCGGTTGCAGATGGCCCGGACCTGGTCCGGCGAATGGGAGACGAACAGGATCGTCCGTCCTTCGCTCTGGAACAGCCGGATCCGGTCCATACACTTGCGCTGGAAGCGCTCGTCGCCCACCGCCAGTACCTCGTCGATGACCAGCACGTCGGGGTCCACGTTCACGGCCACGGCGAAGCCCAGCCGCACATACATCCCCGAGGAGTAGAACTTCACCTGGTTGTCGATGAACTGCTCGAGCTCGGCGAACTCCACGATGTCGTCGAAGACCCGGTCCACATCCCGTTTGGACATGCCCAACATGGAGCCATTGAGGTAGATGTTCTCCCGGCCGGACAGGTCCTGCTGGAAGCCGGCCCCCAGCTCCAACAGACCGGCCAGCTGCCCCCGGACCACCACCTGACCAGAGGTGGGCTGCAGCACGCCGCAGATGCACTTGAGGAGGGTCGACTTGCCCGAGCCGTTGCGACCGAGGATGCCGACGGTCTCCCCTTCCTTCACGTCGAAGGATACGTCGTTCACCGCCCACAGGTCCTCGTAGGGGGTCCGCCCGATATGGATGACCTTTTCCTTCAACGACGTGTACTTCTCGTGGTATAGGCGGAACCGTTTGGAGACGTCCTGCACATCGACGGCCGTGTTACCCATCGGGCTCACAGCTCCTCGGCGAAGTTGCCGGCCAGCCGCCCGAAGACGTTCATGCCCACGAAGAACAGGACCACACCCACCCCGAGTACGGCGGCGTCCATCCACACGTAGGTCATCGGACCCCACGACGGGAGGAGCTGTTCTTGGGGATGCGTAGGAATGGTGAGCGTGACCAGCCCGGTTTTGGCATAGAGCACCCGTTGGAAGGTCATGACCAGTGGCGTCATCGGGTTCAGGAAGTAGAGCCAGGTAATCCCGTGCTCAGCCAATTTGGACGACACGGTGAGCTGGTACGAGTACACGATGGGGCAGGCCCAGAACCAGGCCGCTCCGACCAGCACCTCGATGAGGTGCTGGGTGTCCCGCAGGTAGACGTTGACCGACGCCAGCAGCAGGGCCAGCGCCGCACTCAGCACCACGCAGGGCACGAAGGCCACGACGAGCAGCCACATCAGACCCCACGCCGGGGCGTTGCTCACCACCAGCATGAAGATGGCCATCACGCAGATCTGGAAGAACAGGAACACGCCGGCGGAGCCGATGGCCGCCAGCGCCAGGATCTCCCGCGGGAAGGACACCTTCTTCACCAGGCCGGCGTTGTTGACCACCACGCCGGTGGCGGCGATCACCCCCGTCTGGAAGAAGTTCCACAGCAGCAGCCCGGAAAAGAGGAAGATGACGAAGTTGGGGATACCGTTCTTCAAGAAGACGCCGAAGACCACGGTGTAGACGGCCAGCGTCATGGCCGGGGCGATCATCGACCAGACGAGGCCGAGGACCGAGTTCTTGTACTTGACCTTGATCTCGGTGCGGACGAGATAGACGAGCAGTTCCCGGGACCGCCAGATCTCGACCAGCCGGGCCATGACATTGATGTGGGCCGAGACGACCCGGGTGACCTTGACCCGGTCCCCCCGGCTACCGTGTCCGTTCGTCGACTCCTCGGCCATGGGCGAGAGATCGGCCACGTGCTGGGGTGCCGCCGGAGGGATGGGTGGGGCGGGTGGAGCCGTGACGGGCGCCGACGACGCGGATGCTTTGCTGGCCATGCTCACCCGGCTCCGGTCGCCGTCGACCGGCCGTCGGGGCGGCCGAGGCTGTCGGGGGCAGAGGACAGCCGACGTCGGACTGAGTCGCTCTCACACGACCCCACTGCCCGGTCGGCGCGGAAAGCAACGCTCTCGGCCACCATTTCCTCAACGTACACGATCTGACCTGGCGGAACGGCGATGTCCGAGGTGGGAACGTCGAATGCCGGGCGATCAGTCACCGACATCGGTCACTGGGCCCTCCCCGGCCGCCGAGCCGGATACGGCCCGACCGGCGGGCGGGATCGGTCCGCCCGCGTGGGCACGAGGGGTGCGACGGCAGGAGGGCTCCATGCTCCGAGATCCTAGTGGTTGGATCCCCCCGATGGAGGTACGGTCGGGCCCGTCGGGGCCTGCCGTTGGCCGGCTCCGGGGTCGGTGCCCCGATCAACCCCGGCGGACGTACTCCCGACCGGCGTGGGGCTGGACCAGGCGTTTCACCCGGGTCGGCCGACGTCGGCCCCGGGCCACCACGCCGGTCAGAAACCCGGTGTACCGGTCGATGATGGCCGGCCACCGGTAGTACCGCTCCGTGTACTGCCGCCCGGCCTGCCCCAGTTCGTGGCGAAGGCCGGGGTCGGACGTCAGCCGTTCCACGATGACCTCGAACGCGCGGTAGGAGTCGAACCAGAGCCCGCCCCCGGAGCGCCCGCAGTGCTCCATGGTGGCGGCGCAGGAGGCGTTGACCAGCACCGGCACCTCGAGGGACCAGGACTCCAACAGCACCAGAGAGAACGACTCGTAGGCCGACGGGTTCACCATGACCTCGGCGGCGCGGAGGATGTCCCACTTGTCCGCTTCGGAGACCGTGCCGGTCACCACGATGTCGGGATGGTCGGGAGCCTGGTCCGAGACCGGACCCACGAGGGCCAGGGCCAGGTCGCCGGGGTGGCGCTCCTTGTACCGGCTGAAGTACTCGGCCAACATGCCACAGCCCTTGTGCTCGTCCACCCGTCCCAGGTAGCAGAGGTACGGCCTCTCCCCCAGCCCGAGGAGGTCCCCGCCTCGCCGGCCGCCGCCGGCCGGATCGTTGACCCCCAGACCCAGGACGATCTGGGGCTTGGCCCCGTTGGCGAAGGCGTACTCCATCAGATCCCGCTCGGCCTGGGTGTGGTAGACGAAGCCGTCCACGTGGCGGAAGCTCTGGCGGAAGGCCGACAGGTACAGCGCCGGCTCGTCATGGGCGGCGGGGTGGAGCACCGTGGGCACGGGGGACACGGCGATGCTGTCGACCGTGGTGGCGAAGAGGTAGGGATAGCAGGCCACTACGTCGGCGTCGGTGGCCGCCACGGCATCCACCAGGTCCGGACACATGGGGCCATTCAGGGCCACCCAGCGGCGGGCCTCGGCCAGGCCCACGGCCGAGGGGGCCAGGCGGATCTTGGCGTCCAGGTCGAAGTAGTCCAGCTGACGCTGGCCGGCAGTGGGAAACCGGTGCACGGTGACGCCGTTCACGGACGACGTACCGGCCGGCTCGGCGTTCTCCCAGGTGAGGTGATCCATGGCGCAGCTCGTCAGCACCTCGACCTCCCACCCGGGTCGCTGGCACAGGCGCTCGGCCAACATTCGGGCGGCCGCCTCCGCCCCGCCGATTACTTCGGTGCCGTAGCGCGGGGTGACGAAGGCCAGCTTCACCGCGGGAGCCGCCGGCCCGCCCGGGGCAGACCGGACAGGGGGGTGGTCACCGTTCGCGGACAGCGACCAGCAGGTACTCGCCCGGTCCGAGCAGCGACTGGTTGACGGCATCGATGGCCGCATTGATGACGGCGGCGTCGGGGTTGGCCACGGCCACGTGGTCGATTCGGCGATCGGCGCCCCCGTACGACGGCGCCGTCATCCGGAACCCCCGGTCACCGAGGAGCTGCCCCCAGGTCTCGGCGTGAAGTGGCCGTCCGGGGGCCAGGTCGCTGACGACCGGGGAGATGCTGCCCATCCACGACTCCGGCGTGGCCGAGTGCAGGACCAGGACGCCACCGATAGCCAACCGGGAGCCCATCAGGCCCACCAGGCGGTCGCGTTCGTTGGGGTGGAGCCACTGGACCGATCCGGTGACCACCATCCCGCCCAGGGCATCGTCGGCCACCACGTCGAGGTGGTCGAGGAGCGACTCCGCCCGCACATCGAGGCCACGGGCGATGGGCGCCTCGGTGGCCGAGCCGGAGGGGTCCACCCCGTAGGCGTCGACGCCGGCAG
This sequence comes from uncultured Acidimicrobiaceae bacterium, assembly GCA_963737625.1. Lineage (GTDB taxonomy): Bacteria > Actinomycetota > Acidimicrobiia > Acidimicrobiales > RAAP-2 > Bog-756. The sequence goes on along the minus strand of CAVTTK010000002.1, from coordinate 1,058,394 downwards.
CCACGAGATCGTCCAGCAGGCTCCCGGTGCCACAGTCGGCGTGGAGCACCCGCCCGTCGACGCCGGCCAGGGCGGACACGGCTTCGGGAGCCCACCAAGCGGTGCCGGGATCGGCACCGGGTATGACCGACGACGGCAGGGGTGGGGTGCGCTGGACCTCGACGGCGGCCTCGAGGTCCTCCACGTGGTCCACCACCACGTGGAGCATGCGCGACACCGACCAGGCGAACTTCACGATCTGGTGGACGATGAAGCCGATGTACCAGCCCATCGACTTCCGGATGAGCCGCTTCACATAGGTCCCGACCACCTTCTGCGATGCCACCGGGACGGCGATGTCGACATAGGCCGACCGGTCCACGAGGGACAGCGTCTCCCGCAGCCGGGCCTTCCCGTGCAGACCGACCGGCGAGAACTCGAGGAACAGCTCGTCGAGTTCCTGCTCGAGACCCACCGGGAGGTCACCCGAGGCCCGCCGCCGACCGACCTCGGCGTCGATGTCGGCCATCACCTCGGCCAGGTAGCGGGCTCGCTCGGCCGGGTCCGAGGGATCGGTCTCCGGTGGCGGCGTGGTCTCGACGGGAACCACCGAGGGCGTAGACGAATGCGCTGGTGGCACGGAACGACTATAGCCAGGAGCCCGTCGCACCCCGGTGACCCGGTCGAGCCCTGGCGCGGCTCCGACTCCCCCTTCCCCGCTCACTAGGCTGCAGTCGCCGCGGGTGTGGCGGAATTGGCAGACGCGCCGGGTTTAGGTCCCGGTCCCTTCGGGGATGGAGGTTCGAGTCCTCTCGCCCGCACACTTGTTCTGTCCCATGACATCGCGGACAGACGAACCCACGCAGGGTAGCTGTCCAGGGACCGGCGATCCGGCCCGGTGCTCCGGCCCCGTGCCCCCGCCCGGGCGGCCATGGGGTGGCGACGGGGACCGGGCCGGGTGTTAGCTGGTGGCCATGCCTCTCGACGGTGAGTATGAGCCGAGCACCAGCGAATGGGTCCGCGACCAGGTCGCGCTGTACGAGGGCTCGGGCGGGCTCGAAGGAACGACGCTCCGCGACCTTCCCGTGGTCATCCTGACCAGCCGTGGGGCCGCCTCCGGCAAGATCCGCAAGACGCCGCTCATGCGGGTGGAGCACGACGGCATCTACGCCGTCGTGGCCTCCCAGGGCGGCGCTCCCACCCACCCGCTCTGGTACTTCAACCTGATGGCCGATCCGCGGGTGGAACTGCAGGACGGACCGGTGACGTCCGACCGGACAGCCCGGGAGGTCACGGGAGCGGAGAAGGCCGCCTGGTGGGACCGGGCTGTGGCCGCCTACCCGGACTATGCCGACTACCAGGCGCGCACCGACCGTCAGATTCCGGTGTTCGTGCTCGAGCCGGCCGCCGACTGACGCTCAGGCGGGCTTCTGGATGATGACCGCCAGCAGATAGCAGCCGGCAGCGTCGTAGTAGATGCCCCGATGGGCGGCCAGGGCGGTCGGATCGAACTCGCCCCGGGCCACGGCCGGTCCCCCCCAGTTGAGGCCCCGCTCGGTGAGCACGGTGAAGCCGGCTCGAGTGACCTTGTCCCGCAGTTCCTCCAAGGTGTACTCCACCTTGTGGTCGGGGTCGATGAACCCTTCCTGCTGGAGGCGGCAGACCAGACCGTTCGGCGTGTCGATGGCCATGATCCCCCCGGGCCTCAAGGCCCGGAACGACTCCTTCAGGACGATGTCGCCGTCGGCCTCCGTCACATGCTCGATGGACTGCCCGCTGTAGATCAGGTCGACGGTGCCGTCTCCGGCGAACGAGAGGTCGGCCATGGACCGGTACTCGTAGCGCACCAGGCCGCGGTCGGTCACGTTGGTCCCGAAGCGCTCGGAGTGGTAGAGCGGGTGGCGGTCGTCGGGAGGAAGGTCCACGATGACCAACTCGTCGAAGTCGTAGGGGTACCCGAGGGCCACCATGGCGCCTCGGGCGTCCCAGGTGGCCCCACCCCCCAGGTCCACGATGTGGCGGGCCGGCGGCAGGCCGATGATGAACTCGCTGCGGCTGGCATGGAGCGATGTGTGCAGGCTGGCCGCCAGGACCGGCACCTGAACCCGATATTCGCTCGAGCACCGCACGCGGTCGACCAGGTCCTCGTGGGAGAGCGTTCCGGCCCGCATGGCCTCGGTCTGCTCGGTCCAGGCGGGCTCGTCCGGCTCGCGCCGCAGGAGCACGTTGTAGGCCATCCTGACCGCTTCGCGGGGGGCGAGCTGCTGGAACGACAGCCCGGCCAGGCGATTCGCCTCCCGGCGGGCCTTCCGCTCGACCCGTTGGAGCTGGGGGGTGACCTGCCGCAGCGCCCGACCCATGGCGCCGTGCTCCTGGTCGCTGTGGTCCTGCTCGCTCATTTGGTCCGCTGCCGGGCCCTGACCACTCACGCTGTCTCCGTTCACCTGCTGTCGACCTCAGCGAATGTAGCATCGCGCCTTCCCGCCCACCCCCGGGCGGAACGGCTTGAGCCCTGTCTTGCCGTCGGGGGCCGAATTCGGCCAAGCTTCCCCGGTTCCGTCCAACGCTCGGCTCCCGGTCACGCGTCCCCGCGGCCCGGGAACGGGGTTCAGGGGGCACCGGGTCCGCGGACCTGCGTAGGGGAGCAGGCCGGGGGCAGGCGCCGAGGGCTCGGCCATGCGTCGGCTCCGTCCGTAGACACAGCGATCAACGACAGCAACCAGACAGAGGAGGACATGATGGGAATGCTCGACGGCAAGGTGGCCATCGTCACCGGCGCAGGACGCGGGATCGGTCGTGAGGAGGCGCTGCTGCTGGCCTCCGAGGGCGCCAAGGTGATCGTCAACGACGTCGGGGCCACCACGCCCAGTGAGGACGGCGAGAAGAACCCGGCGGAGCAGGTGGTCGAGCTGATCCGGGACGGTGGCAGCGACGCCGCCATCAACGCCTCCGACGTCAGCTCCTGGCAGGGGGCCAAGGAGCTCGTCGACCAGGCCGTCGAGACGTTCGGCCAGCTCGACATCCTGGTCAACAACGCCGGCATCCTCCGGGACAAGATGAGTTTCAACATGCAGGAATCCGACTGGGACGACGTCGTGCGGGTGCACCTGAAGGGTCACTTTGCTCCCGCCCACCATGCCGCCGTGTACTGGAGGAACCGGGCCAAGGCGGGCGAGACGGTGAGCGGCCACATCATCAACACCTCGTCAGAGGCCGGCCTGTACGGGAACGCCGGACAGGCCAACTACTCGGCGGCCAAGGCGGGCATCGCTTCGCTGACGTGGGTGCTGGCCCGGGAGCTCGAGCGCTACGGCATCACCGTCAACTCCATCTCACCCCGGGCCCGCACCCGGATGACCGAGAACATGTTCGGAGGCCTGACCAAGGCCGAGACGGGCTTCGACGAGTGGGATCCGAAGAACATCGCCCAGTTGGTGACGTTCCTGGCCTCGGACGAGGCGTCCGACGTGACGGGTCAGAACTTCGTCGTGTTCGGCGGGAGCATCTGGGCCATGGGCGGCTTCCATCCCATCGGCGAGGTGCACCGGGACTCCATGTGGACCCCCGAGGAGCTCGCCGGGGCCAAGGGCGAACTGTTCAAGGGCATCTCGTCGGGCATCCCCAAGTTCAGCTTCATGTAGGCGGCCCGGGCCGTCGCGTCGGGGGCGGCCCGGAGTCCGGGCTCAGGCCCGGCTGGGAACCACCGCGGTGGCCTGGCCGACCACCTTCTCCTCGCCGTCGGCGTTCTGGAGCCGGACATCCAGGTCGACCAGGTGATCGTCACCCTCGACCCTCTTGGCGGTGACGACGATCCTGGTTCGGAGCTCCTCGTCGGGCCAGGTCTGCCTGGCGAAGCGGGCCTGGTAGCGGCGGACGTTGCCCACGCCCACGTAGTCGGTGATGGCCGTGCCCAGGAATCCCATGGAGAACATCCCGTGGCCGAACACGCTCGGCTGCCCGGCCGCCTGGGCCTTGACCTCGTCATGGTGCATGGGGTTGTAGTCACCCGACGCCCCGGCGTACATCACCAGGTCGGTGCGATTGAGCACCCGGGTGCGCTGTGGGGCCTCGTCCCCCTCCTGGACATCCTCGAAGTACAGCACCTGGTCACCCACTGATCCGACCTCCGTTCTCGTGCGACGGCCGGACGCGCGGCCGTCGCTCCATTCTCGTTCGCCCGGGCCGCCTCCGCACGCCCGAGCCCGATGCGCGGGGCCTGGGCCCGGTCGACTCCCGGCGTCCGGTCACCGCCCCGGCTCCGGGTCCCGGGGCAGTCCGAGCAGCCGCTCCCCGATCACGTTCCGCTGCACCTCGCTCGTCCCCCCGGCGATGGTCAGGCACTTGCTGTGCAGTACACCGTGGGCCGACACGGCGGCATCACCCAGCGTGACCGCGCCGGCGGGACCCGCCCAGTCGAGACCGAACTCGTGCACGCGCTGTTCGAACTCCGCCCCCAGGAGCTTGCGCACACTGGACTCCGGCCCGGGCTGCAGTCCGCCCACCGAGCGCAGCGTGGCTCGCAGGCCCAGTTGGGCCAGGGACTGGGCCTCGGCCAGCAGTTCACCCAGTCGATCCAGGGTCACCGGGTCCTGTCGGGCCGGGTCGGCGGCCACCCGGGCCAACACCCCTTCGAGGGCCCCCCCGAATGCCGAGTCGGTCGAGAGCGAGACGCGTTCGTTGGCCAGCGTGGTGCGAGCGAGTCGCCAGCCACCGTCCACCTCACCCACCACACAGTCGTCGGGGACGAAGCACCGGTCGAAGAACACCTCGTTGAACAGGGCGTCGCCGGTGATCTCCCGCAGGGGCCGGACCTCGATGCCCGAGGAGTGCATGTCGACCAAGAAGTAGGTGATGCCCCGGTGCTTGGGTACATCGGGGTTGGTCCGGGCCAGGCAGATGCCCATATGGGCCCGGGTGGCCACCGACGTCCACACCTTTTGGCCGTCGAGTGACCAGCCCCCGTCCACCCTGGTGGCCCGGGTGCTGAGGGCCGCCAGGTCGGAACCGGCTCCGGGCTCGCTGAACAGCTGGCACCAGATGATGTCGCCCCGGAGGGTCGGGGCCACGAAGCGCTCGGTCTGCTCGGGTGTGCCGTGGGCCATGATGGTCGGGAGGGCCCAGGCCGCCACGGCCAGGTTGGGCCGGCGCAGACCGACCTCATCGCATACCTGATCGATGACCAGCTGTTCCACTGCCCCTGCGTCCCGACCGAACGGGGCCGGCCAGTGCGGGGTCAACAGGCCCTCGTCGGCCAGGCGCCGGCGCTGCTCGGCCGGGTCCCCGAGGGCGGCGATGGACGCCACGACCGGGAGCAGCTCGTGGCGGAGGATCTCGGCCTCGGGGGGCAGCTCGATGCTGAGGCGCCGGCGACGGCCGGCCAGGGCCAGTCGGGAGGCCTCGGCCCGGAGCGGGGCGGTGCCCCCGACGATCTGGCGCAGCGTGGTGGACCGGCGCAGATGGATGTGGGCGTCGTGCTCCCAGGTGAAGCCCATGCCCCCCAGGAGCTGGATGGTCCCCTTGGCCGCTTCCACATAGCCGTCCAGGGCCAGCGCCGCGGCCAGTTGGACCGCCAGGCGCGCCGAGGGCCCGTCGTCGGAGGCGGCCTGGGGGCCACCCCCGGGGCGGAGGGACGCCTCATGGTCCAGGACCGACGCCGCGTCCCACACCGCGGCCACCGCCTGCTCCACGGCCACCAGCATGTCGGCCAACCGGTGCTTGACCCCTTGGAACTGCCCGATGGGCCTACCGAACTGTTGGCGGGTCCGGGCGTGCTCGGCCGCCGTGTCGAGGCACCAGCGGGCTCCGCCGACCGCCTCGGCCGAGAAGACCACGAGGGACAGGTCCCGGATGCGACCGGCGGAGGCTCCGGCGAGCACGTGGTCGGCGGCCACCGCCACGTCGTCGAGGATCCATCGGGCCGACCGGCGGGAGGGATCGAAGCTGGGCAGCGGCTCCACCTCCACGCCGGGTCCCCGCTCCACGAGGATCCAGCGGACGTCGCCCCCGGTGACCACCGGGGCCAGCACGGTGGTGGCCGTGGCCCCGTTGAGGAGGGGGGCCAGCGAACCGGACACCGAGATCGTGCCTCCGGGACCGGGACGCCCGGTCAGCCCCGGGGGGGATACCGCCGAGCCGTCCGGGGCCGCCGTGGGAACGGCCAGCGTGGCCGGTGCACCCCCGTCCACCAGGCGGGGAAGCACCACTTTGGCCAGCTCGGGATCCCCGTATTCAGCCACCACGGCGGCCACCACTCCGGTGGTGCCCCAGGGCCCGGGAGCGGCCGCCCGACCCAACACTTCGGCGGTGACGGCCAGCTCCACCATGCCGGCACCCTGGCCGCCGAACGCCTCGTCGATGTGGATGCCCAGCGTGGCCTGGGCGCCGAGCTCACCCCACCACGGGGGCAGTGCATCGGCATCGGCATCCAGCGCCGCCCGGGTGACCTCGGGGGGGCAGCGGGAGTCGACCCACCGTTGGAGTGAGGCCCGCAGCTCCTCGTGCTCGTCTCGGATGCCGATGGACACGGTCAGTCCCCCGACTCTCGACGCGGGGGCGTGGACCGGTGGGCGGCAGACAGGGAGCGGGTCAGCGTCGGCGGCACAGGACAGGTTCTACCATCTCGGCCCCGCCGAACGAGAACCGGTTCTACCCGGCCCCGGTCCTCGGGCGCCCCCTTTCCAGGCCCCTACCAGCCCCGGAACACCGGGGGGCGCCGCTCGGCGAACGCAGCCAGGCCCTCGGCGCAGTCCTCGGTGCCGGTCACCAGCTCCTGAGCCACGGCCTCGTCCCACAGGGCGGTGGCCCGGTCGGACTCGAGCGAGCGGTTGGTCAGGTACTTGGCCACGCTGATGGCCCGCGTCGGCCCCGACGCCAGTCGGGACGCCCATTCGCCGGCCAGGGCCGTGAGCTGGTCCCTCGGGACGACCCGGTTGACCAGGCCCATCCGCTCGGCCTCGGCGGCGGGCACGTCGTCGCCGAAGAAGAAGAGCTCCTTGGCCCGCTGGGGACCGATGAGACGGGCCAGGAGATAAGCGCCCCCGGCGTCGGGGGCGATGCCCCGGCGGACGAAGACCTCGATGAATCTGGCCTCCTCGGCGGCCAGCACGAGGTCACAGGCCAGTGCCAGGTGCATCCCGCCCCCGGCGGCCGTGGCGTTCACCGCGGCGATCACCGGCCTCTCACAGTCCAGCACCGCCGAGATCAGGCGCTGCCAGCCGGTGCGGATGAGCCGGGCCGCGTCGCCGACCGCCCGGGCCGGCGCTCCCTCGGGCCGCTCCGGTGCCGGACCGGCAGAGCGCAGGTCCGCTCCGGTGCAGAAGCCCTTCTCACCCGATCCCGTCAACACCACCACGCGGACGGCCAGGTCGGCCGAGGCCTCCTGCAGCCAGTCGATGATCTGATCCCGCATCGCCGCGGTGATGGCGTTGCCCGCCTCGGGACGGTCGAGCGTGATCCACGCCACACCGTCGTCGATCCGGCGCACGACCGGCGGGTCGGAGGCGCCCCCATCGGCCGGCATCAGATGCGGTGGATGATGTTCATGCGCGAGGTGCACACCGGCTCACCGGTGGCCTGCTCACTCCACGCCGTCTCGACCACGATGAACGTCATGGTCTTGCCCTTGGACTCCTTCTGGTAGGCGTCGACGACACTTCCCTTCCCCACCAGCACGTCGCCGGCCAGGACCGGGCGGTGATACGTGAACTCCTGTTCCCCGTGGAGGATCAGCCCCCCCTTGGCCATCAGCGGGCCCAGCACCTCGCCCATGGGGTTGCCCACCGGGGCCTCGGCCGTCTGCAGTTCGGGAAACGCGCCGAAGTGCTCCATCACGAAGGGATACGTGGGCGGGGCGGGGATACCGGCCAGACCGGCCCCGGTGGCCGCCGTCAGGTCGCGGTAGATCGGGCTGTCGTCCTTCACGGCATCGGCGAACAGGGCCAACTGCCCCCGCTCCACGGTGATCACCGTGGTCCCCGTGGACTTCCCGATGATCGTGCTCAGGATGTCGTCAGCCACCTGGTGGTCCTCCCCTGTCGTCGAACGTCCGCGTCTGCCGGGCCACGGCGGCCCCCAGCGGGTGGGCCTAGCGTGCCCGGTGGGCACCGTAGCGCGCCAGCCCGGGACCGGGCAGTCCGGTCGTCGCCGTGGCCCCTACAGTGCTTCCATGAGCCCCCCCGAGGTGTCGGTACTCCCCTCCACCGCGGCCATGGCCGCGGCCGCCGCCGACGACGCCGCGGCGACCCTGCGCTCCGCGGTGTCCCGCAACGGTGTGGCCCATGCCATGTTCGCCACCGGCAACTCCCAACTGGCCTTCGTCGACGCGCTCCTGTCCGGGGGCCGGTCCGTGCCGTGGTCCGATGTCGTCGTCTTCCACATGGACGAGTACGTGGGGGTCGGGCCGGACCATCCCGCCGGATTCCGGCACTGGATCCACGACCGGATCGCCGCCCGGGCCCACCCCCGGGCCACCCACTACCTCGACGGCCTCGCCCCCCCGGCCACCGAGTGCGCCCGGTACGCCGCGCTGTTGGTGGCCCATCCCCTGGATCTGTGCTGTCTCGGAATCGGCGAAAACGGCCATCTGGCCTTCAACGACCCCCCGGTGGCCGACTTCGAGGATCCCCTCGACGTCAAGGTGGTGACCCTGGATGCGGGCTGTCGCCGACAGCAGGTCAACGAGGGGCACTTCCCGACGGATGCCGATGTGCCCGCCCAGGCCATGACGGTGACCGTTCCGGCCCTGCTCCGCGCCCGCCGGGTCCTGGCCGTGGTGCCCGAGGCCCGCAAGGCCCAGCCGGTCCGGGCCGCGCTCGAGGGTCCCGTCGATCCGTCGTGTCCGGCCTCCGCCCTCCAACGCACCCCTCACGCCACGGTGTTTCTCGATCCCGACTCGGCGGCACTGCTGAGCCGGTGAAGGGCGGAGGCGCCCCGCTCCTCCCCTATGCCGAGCCGGACCGCGCCCCACCCAGCCAACGGTCGAGGAAGGGATAGGCCTCGCCGCCGTGCCACTCGTGTTCGCCGTCGAAGGGATCGTGAACCACGCGGTCGCCCGCTCCCAGGCGTTCGTAGACCGGCCGCAACCGATCCACGCCGGCTGCCGCCGCAGCCACCGGGAACAGCATGTCGTCACGACCGGAGACGACCAGTAGCGGGCGGGGGGCCACCAGGGCGCCTAGGTCGACGTGCTCCATCCGGCCCAGCATGCCGACGAGGACCTGGGAGCCGCACATGTTCCACGGCACCTTGTGCGCCTCGGCCCAGGACGAGAAGTACCCGGCCACCACGACGGCCGCCACACGGCGATCGGTGGCCGCCAGGAACAGCGCCATGGTCCCCCCGTAGGAGAAGCCCGCCACCCCCATCCGCCACGGGTCGACCAGAGGATGGGCCTCGAGCACGTCGAGGGCGCGTCCCATATCCCACAGGTTCTGGGTCAACGGATTCCACCCGGCCATGACCTGATGGACGAGATTGGTGTCGCAGGCATAGTGGTCGTCGGGATTCCAGTCGGCCCGCTCACCGAAGCACCGGAGGTCCGGGGCCAGAACCACGTGGCCCCGGCGGGCCAACTCGGCGGCGTAGTCACCGCCCGGGGCGCCGTCGGGATCGTCGATGCCACAGATGCGGGACTTGCCCGGGCCGTGTCCGTGCACGGCCAGCACGGCCGAACCCGGCATGGTCCGATCGTCGGGCTCCAGCAGGTAGGCCGGCACCGACATGTCCGACTCGGTGTCGAAGACGATCCTCGACCGCCGGTAGCCGTCCACCGACTCCTGCTCGGTGACCTCCACCTCGGGAGGAACCCGTTCGGGCCAGGGCGCCAGCGCGGCGTCGAGGCGAGAGCGGAACCGCTCCGCCCACGCCTCGAACCCGGCGGGGTCCTCCGGCAGTCCGTCGGTCTCCTCGGTGACCATGAGGCGGCTGACCACCTGGTACCACGGGGAGAAGTTGCGACGCGGTGCGGGCCACTCACTCATGCACGGACCTCCACTCGGCTCGACCTGGGGACTCCCACACGTTGCCACACCGGTTGAGCAGGACATCCGCCTGGGGCACACTGGGACGATGGCCATCGCCACCGAACTGGACATCCGTCCCCTCTCGCCGATCATCGGCGCCGAGATCCACGGCGTCGATCTCTCCCGCCCCCTGGCCGGGAGCGTGGTGGCCGACGTACGCCGCGCCCTCAATACCCATCATGTGATCTTCTTCCGGGACCAACAGCTGACCCCGGAGTTGCAGGCCGACTTCGCCCGCCAGTTCGGCGAGGTCACCGAGGGCCACCCGGTCCTTCCGGCCATCGACGGGAACCCCGAGGTACTGGCCATCGACGGGCGGGAGGACCGGGCCAGCTGGTGGCACACCGACGTGACCTTCCTCCAGGCCCCGGCGTTCGGGTCCATCCTGAGCATGCTCGACTGCCCCGAGGTCGGCGGAGACACCACGTGGGCCAGCCTCCAGGATGCCTACGACCGACTGTCCGAGCCCGTCCGCTCCCTGTGCGACACGCTCGTGGCCATCCACTTCGACCCGTGGTTCGCCGCCGATGTCCAGGCCCGCGGCGGCTACGAGTGGGAGGGCCAGCACTACGAGAAGCTCCTCCCCGCCCTCCACCCCGTGGTCCGCACCCACCCCGAGAACGGCCGCAACGGCCTCTTCGTCAATCCCCAGTTCACCCAGTCCCTGCTGGGGCTGTCCAAGCACGAGAGCGACGGGATCCTCGACCTGCTCTACCGGCACTGCGTCCAGCCCGAGCTGACCTGCCGGTTCCGGTGGCGTCCGGGCTCGGTGGCCTTCTGGGACAACCGGGCCACGCTGCACTACGCCCTCGACGACTACGGGGACGCCACCCGCATCGCCCACCGGGTCACCCTGCGGGGCGACGTGCCCTACGGGCCGGCCATGCCCCGACGCTGACCGGTCAGTGACCGGCCATGGGTGACGGGCCCGGGTCGTCGGGGGGCCCCGCTCCTCGGGCTCCCGGTGCCGGACCTGGAGGGGACGATGGAGCACTCGATGACGCGGCACCGGGGACCGCACCGGACACGGCCAGGGCCTCCTCGCTGGCTCCGAGGTAGGCGGCCAGCGCCCGGGGGTCCCGCGACACCTCGTCGGGCGTCCCCGAGGACACCACCGAGCCGGACTCCATCATCACCACCTGGGTGCACAGGGCGAACACGAGGGGCACGTCGTGCTCGACCAGGACGATGGTGGTGTCGGCCAACTGGTGGAGACGCCGCAACAGGGGCACGAAGGCCTCGGCCTCGCGCTGGGCGATACCGGCGGTGGGCTCGTCCAACAGGAGCAGACGGGGTCGGGCCAGGACCACCGAGGCCAGGTCGACCACCCGTCGGGTGCCGGTGGAGAGTTCGGCGATGCGGTGACGACGGAAGCGGTCGATCCCGAAGCTGGCAATGACCTGATCCACCTCGGTCCGCTTGGAGCGCTCCGAACGCCGGGCCCAGGGCATCTGCAGCGTGGAGGACACCACGCCGACAGGCCGGCGGGCGTCCAGGGTCAGCATCAGCACGTCCTCCACCGACAGTTCGGGGAACAGCCGGCAGTCCTGGAAGGAGCGGACCACGCCCAGGGACGAGCGCTCCTCGGGCAGGTACTCCACCAGGCTCTCGTCGTCCAGGCGGACCGATCCGGCCCCCGGGGTGACCAGCCCCGAGATGACGTCGAGCATCGTGGTCTTCCCCGACCCGTTGGGACCGATCAGGCCCACGATGGCCCCGGGCTCGGCGACGAGGCCGGCCCCGTCCACGGCCCGGACCCCGCCGAAGTCGACCACCACCCCTGCGACGTCGAGCCGGGCGGGGCCGGTGCCGTTGGCCGCCGCCGAGATGCCGGGGGCCACGGCGGGGCCGGTGTCGCTCATCCCGCCACCTGTTCGGCCGGCGCGCCGCGTGCCGGCTCGGGCTGGGGGTCGGTCCCGTCGTCGATCCCGCCGGACCCGGGCCGGCGCTTGGCCAGCAGCTTCTCCAGCCCTACGGCCACCAGATCACCGAGCCGGTGGAGCAGGTCGGCCAGGCCCCCGGGGAGATAGAGGATGAAGGCCAGCAGTCCGATGCCACTGGTCAGGAACTGGATGGTGGAGGTCGTGCCGAAGGCCGCCGGTATGCCGACCAGGTACACGGCTCCGAGGACGGCCCCGTCGATCGAGCCGAGCCCGCCGATGACCACCATCGACACCACCAGGATCGAGTAGGACGGGTCGAACGTCGAGGTCGAGAACCTCTCGGTGGCGAAGGCCAGGCACACCCCGGCGTAGCCGGCGATGAATCCCGAGAGGGCGAAGGCCAGCAGCTTGGACCGGGCCAGGGGGATCCCCAGGGCACCGGCGCCGGTCTCGTTGTCCCGCACGGCCATCAGTCGGCGGGCCACACCCCGGTCCCTCCACACCCGGACCATGATCACGGACAGGACGAGGACGGCCAGCGAGAACCAGGCGAACGACCGCGCCGAGCTGAGCTGGATCCCGAACAGGCTGGGGCTGGCGATGAGGGTGGACTGGGGATTGGGGAGTCCCGTGCACATGGACTTGCCCAGCACCGGCAGGTTCCAGCACGGGGTCGACAGCACCGACTGCATGAACCACACGCTGAAGGCCAGGGTGCTCACCGCCAGGTACAGCCCCCGAACCCGGAGCGCCGGCAGCCCCACCACCACGGCGATGACGGCGGTCACCGCCCCGGCGAACGGCATGAGCAGGATGAGGGGCACGCTGGTACCGAGGTGGGTGGCCATGAGAGCCCCGCAGGCCACCAGGCCGAACTGTCCGAGGGACACCTGGCCCGCCCACCCGGTGAGCACGGTCAGGGACAGGGCGATCACGGCATAGATGCAGATCTGAGAGAGCAGGAACGACCGCCCCACGCTGATCACGAAGGGCAGTAGGGCCACCACCACCACGGTGACGCCCACCCCGGCCGAGCCCACCCGCCGGCGCAGCGGGCTGTCGTTCTGCCGTTGGTTGCGGGAGCTCTCGATCCAGGTGGAGCGGTCCTCGCGCCGAGACCCGGTGGGCAGGGCGGCGATCCGGATCAACAGGACCACCAGCACCAGGGCGAAGAGCACCAGGTCCACCTGGGCCGTGCTGGACAGGTTCCACACGAGGACCTCTTGGATCACCCCCACGCCGATGGCGGCGACAAAGGCCACGGTCAGGTTGACCATGGCGCCGACCATGGCCGCGGTCAGGGCCAGCAGCAGCAGCTCCGGACTGAGCACCTCGGTGAGTGACGAGGTCTGGCCCGGTGCGGCCAGGATGGCGGCGAAGGCCGACAGCACCCCGGCCAGGGTCCAGGTCACCGTCGACGTGCGCCGGACCCAGACCCCGGACAGTCGGGCCGAGTCGGCGTTCTCGGCCATGGCCCGCATGGCCAGGCCCCACGGCGACCACTTGACGAAGGCGGCCAGGGACAACGCCACCAGCGGGGCCACCACCAGGGTGGCCACCTGGCCCGGGGTGAACAGGTAGGTCCCGATGTGGAAGGAGACGTCGACGGGTACCGGGAAGGGCTTGAAGAGGTTCTTGGGTCGGATGAAGGGAAGGGCGGTGAAGACGAACAGCACCTGGCTCAGCCCGATGGTGGCCACCATCACGAGCACTCGGGGCCGGTTGAACAGCCGGCGGAGCAGCAGCTCGGAGAGGGCCCCCACGGCGGCGGCCAGGACAAGGGCCATCACCAGGGCGAACCAGTAGTTGAACCCGAAGTCGTAGAAGCACTTGACCAGGAAGACGGCGGCCACCACGCCGAGCTGACCCTGGGCGAAGTTGAGCACCCGGTTGGTGCGGTAGATGAGGACCAAGCCCATGGCCAACAGGCCGTAGCCGAGTCCGGTGATGACGCCCTGGACGAGGACGAAGCTGGGTATGGACACGATGGCCCCTAGCCCAGGCCGTCCACGGCCGCCCCCAAGAAGACCGGGCGCAACAGGTCGGACCGCTCGACGAGCTCCGCCGTGGGGCCGTCGAACCGGACCTCGCCGCGTTCGATGAACACGGCCCGCTCGGCCAGGCTCATGGCCCGGTTCACGCTCTGCTCCACCAGAACCACCGTCGTGCCCTGGGCGTTGACCTCGCGCACGATGGCCATGAGCCGGTCGACGGCCTTGGGGGCCAGGCCCAGGGCCAGCTCGTCGATCATCAGCAGCTTGGGCCGGGTCATCATGACCCGGGCCAGGGCCAGCATCTGCTGCTCCCCGCCCGACAGGGTGCCGGCCGGCTGGTTGAGCCGGGAGGCCAGCTCGGGGAACCGCTCGACGGCCTCGTCCACGGCCACCTTGGCCCGGGAGCCCTGGCCCCGGAGCGAGTGGGCCCCCACAGCCAGGTTGTCCTTCACGGAGAGGCCGGTGAAGGTCATCTTCCCCCCTACCAGCAGGGCCACGTCCTGATGGATGATCTGCTCCGGCTCGAGGTAGGTGCAGTTGGTCCCGTACAGCCGGATCACCCCGCGGTGAGGGTGGTCCAGTCCGGCCACGGCCCGCAACAGCGTCGACTTGCCGGCCCCGTTGGTCCCCAGCAGGGCCAGGATCTCACCCTGGGCCACCTCGAGATTCACGTCGAACAGCACCTGGTTGGCGCCGTAGTAGAAGTCGAGGTTGTGGATCTGCAGGGCGGGCAGGTCCCCGCCGGCGGCACGGCGCTGACCCTCGGCGTGACGTTCGAGGACGTCCTCGATGACCAGGGTGATGTCGCGCCGCACGTAGCGGGATCCGATCAGCAGCATGATGCCGCCGATGGCGCACACCGGGCCCACGATGGTCAGGGCCACGGTGGGACCGTTCCGGTAGCCGACGGCGTCGCTCACCGCCCCGAGGAGCACGGCCCCGGTGAATCCTCCGAACACCAGCGAGTACACCCCGAACATGGCGAAGCAGATGGTCCGCATCTCGGCCGGGGCGGTGGCGGCCAGGGTCAGGAATATGCAGATGGCCAGCGGGGACACGGCGGCGTTGGCCAGGAACTGCAGCGTCACCACCATCCACAGCTGCGGCATGTAGAGGGACGCCACGTACAGCCCCCCGTAGGCGGCGATGCAGAACCCGGCGATGGCCAGCGGTCGCTGGGGGGCCCGGCGGAAATACCGGTCACCGAGGACGTAGGCCAGGGGGAGGCCGAGGAAGGCGGCCAGGCCGATGATGGAGTAGATCTCACTGCGCTGGGCAGTGTCGAGTCCCCAGCGGCGCACGAAGTACAGGTTCCCGAACAGGGGGGCGGCCGTGCCGGCGAAGCCCAGGATGGCCACCGCCACCAGCTCGTAGTAAATGGACCGGATACGCAGCAGACGGGTCACGGCCGAGCCCAGCAGGACCCGGGGGGCGTCGCTCTGCTGGGAGTGCAAGTCCATGCCCGAGGCCTTCAGGATGTGGCTGGACTCGTTCTCGCCCTTCTCCGGCTCCCGCAGGGTGAACAGTGAAAGACCGATGGGGATGCCGACCAGGGCGATGAGCATGCCCCACCGCCAGTTGTGCCCCACCGTCACCACCAGACCGAAGATGAGGATTCCCACCGTCTGCGACAGGGGATCGGACAGATTGTGCCAACTGAAGACCCGCCCGCGGCCCTCCGTCGGGTAGGCGTCGGACAGGTACGAGTTGTGGACGGTGTTGTTGACGCCGGAGCCGATGGAGGCGATGAGGTAGAGGAAGGTGAAGACCCACACGTTGGGCGACAAGGCCATCAACGGGGTGAACACCGAGAAGATCAGGAGGGCCACCCCGGCCACCACCTTGCGACTGCCCCGGTCGGCCCACAGGGCCAGGGGCACGGCCCACAGGAGCTGGGCCACCGCACCGACGAAGGTCACCGCACCGAGGGCGGCGTCGTGGATGTGGAACGAGTGCTCGAGGTTGGTACCGATGAGGGCGATGCCGTTCCCGACGGTGCCGGGCACGAGGGCGGCCATGGTCAGCAGCACGAGGGGCGCGTAGCCGTGCCGCTGGAGGATTCCGATCAGCGGCGGGGGCTTGCCCTCACCGGTACCGGGCATGGCGGCCAGATCGGCGACGGCCTCGGGGTTACTGCTCTTGGCGACGACCTCTTGGAGGAGCTCATCGGGCACGGCGAAGTCGAACACCACCTGGTCGGCCATTGAGCTGCCACCCTATCGTCGGGGTCTCCGGCGGTCACGGTCCCGCCGGAGCACCCTCCGGCCCCAGCGAACCGTCGGTCGGCGGGGTCGTCGGTGCCCGGTCGGTTGGGCCATCCGTCCCGTCGGGCGGCAGCTCCGGGCCGGCCGGTCAGACCGACGGCGTGGCCACGGTGAGTGGCCCCTGGGGCAGCACGCAGAGCCGGGCGGCCGGACCCCGCTCGGCCAGCGCCTGGTCCAGTGCCCCCTGCAGATCGCCAACCGGGACCATCCGGGCGGTGCGGACGTCGTCGTCACCGAGGCCGTCGGCGTGCAGTCTGACCTCGGCCCGCCGCAGGACCCGACCCAACACCTGGGCCTGCCAGACATCCACCGCTCCCGGTCCGGTGGGCCGGATCATCTCCCCGACGCTCGAGGACCGCCGGAGGATCCGGGCGAAGTCACCATCCCCGGGCACGCCGTCGACGCAGGCCGCCGCCATCACGATGACCCCCCCCTCGACCACCACCCGCTCGGCGGCGGCCAGGCCCTTGACCGACTGGTACAGGTTGCGGTCGAGCGGGTGGCCACCGTTGGTGGTGACCACCACGTCGAACCGTCCCGGGACGGTGCGGGTGACGTGACGGGCGGCGGCGGCACACGCCGCCCTATGGCCGTCGGGGAGCGGCCCGGCGAAGACGCCGGTCAGCCGCCCACGGGTGTCGATGGTCACATCGACCGAGAGATCCGGCGGGCACAGGGCGGTGGCGGCGGCCACGAACTCGTGGACCGGGTTCCCCGTCGTGGTCAACCAGGTCGACCGGGGGTCGGCGATGCGCGCCGGGCTGTGGGCCTCGAGGATGGTGGCCGTGCCGGCCAGGCCCGGACAGGCCCCTTTCGGTCCCCCACTCCAGCCGGCGAAGAAGTGGGGCTCGACGAAACCGGTGAGGATACGCCGATCGGCCTCCACGTAGCGACGGTCGAGGAGCACGGGGACGCCGTCGACCGCGCCCACCCGGATATGGTCAGGATCGTCGCTGCGGTGCTGGTGGATCCGGTACCGAGCCACCACGTCGGGGCCGACCAGGGCGGTCATCTCGTCCCGGGTGGCCGCGCGGTGGGTCCCGGTGGCGCACAGCAGCTCGACCTGTCCGGGACCGGCACCGGCCCGTTCGAGCTCGGCCAGGAGCGGCGGCAGCACCGTGGTGTTGGGCATGGGCCGGGTGATGTCGGGGAAGACGACCACGACGCGCTCACCGGGACGGACGATCGCCCCCAGTGCCGGTCCCGACGTCGGGGACCGCAGCGCCTCCACGACCGCCACCGCCTCGTCGTCCACGGGGGTGGGCTCATCGGGCACCACCACCTCGGCGTCCTCGGGCACCTCGAGGTCGAGGCCGTCCCGACCGTAGGCCAGGGTCAGGCGCACGCTTCTCCTCCGGGCCCGGGCCCCAGGTCGAGCAGGGCGACGGCCACGGCATCGACATGGAGACGGAGAGCCCGGTAGGAGGAGACGGCCACGGCGTCCGGCTCCGTGCGCGCCGCCACCGGATCGAGGTCGGCCAGCGTGAGCTCCCTCCCCACCGCCCGAGCGGCCAGCAGTGCTGCTCCGGCCGCCGCCGCCTGTCCCGAGCGACGGATCTCCACGGCCCGCCCGGTGATCCCGGACAGCACCTCGATCCAGGCGGGAATGCCGGAACCACCACCCGTCGACACGACGCCCGACGCCGCCGACTCCTCCCCGGTCAGTCCCATCGCCTCCAGGCAGCGCAGGACGTCCCAGGCCACCGATTCAAAGGTGGCCCGAGCCAGATCGGCCACGGTGTGGGCGGGGCCCAACCCCACGAAGGCGGCGGTGGCGTCCGCACGCCACCAGGGGGCACGGGCCCCCTCCAGCCATGGCGCCACCACCACACCCCGGGCGCCCGGCGGGCTGGTGGCGGCCATCCCGCCCAGAGCTTCGGCCGAGTGCCCGGTCATGGTACCCAGCCAGGCCACGAGACTGCCGGCCGCCGACAGCCCCCCTTCGAACAGCCATCCCCCCTCGGCGCCCCGCGACAGGACGACGCCGGCCGGTACCCGGGGAAGGAGGCCGCCTCCCTCGGTACGGTGGCCGACCGGCACCGATACGTTGGCTGTGGTTCCCCAGCTGACCATGGGGCACGTCTCCGTGGCCCCCGAGCCGAGCACCTCCGAGGCCCGGTCCCCGCACCCGATCACGACCGGCGTGCCCGAGGCCAATCCGAGGGACTCGGCCGCTCCGGACGTGAGCTCCCCGGTCACGTGGTCGGGGAGCACCTGGGGAGCCAGTCGCCCACCGCTGTCGCCCACCAGCTCGGGAAGCGGCCGGCCATCGAGGTCGTAGAGTCCCGAGCGCCAGGCCATGGTGGGGTCGGTGGCCGTCACCCCGGTCATGGCCATCACCGCGTAATCCCTCGGGGTGAGCACCCAAGTTGCCGCGGCCAGACGGTCGGGATGGTGGGCCGCCAGCCAGGCCAGCTTGGCCGCCACCGAAAACGCGTCCACCTCGATCCCGGACGACGGAAGGGTCCGGTCCGACGTCTCCAGCCGACGTCGCAACTGCTCCGCCTCGGCCCCGGCCCGCCGGTCCGACCAGACAATGGCCGGACCGAGGCTGTGGCCGGCACCGTCGACCAGCACCAGGGTCTGCCGGGCCCCCGTGCACCCGACGACGTCCACCTCCCCGAAGGCCCCGGGTTCCGTCGAGCGAAGCGCGGTGCAAGCCCGCACCAGAGACGACCACCACTGACCGGGCTCCTGCTCGACCCGTCCGCCGTCGGCGTGCACGGTGTCGATGGCTATCCCTGTCTGGGCCACCAGGCCGTCGTCGGCCCAGAGCGCGGCCTTGGTCGAGCTGGTCCCGAGGTCGATGGTGAGGATCACCCGGCGTGCACCACCTCGGCCAGCTCCTGCGCCGCCGCGGTCGGCGACGCCTCCTGGAGGATGGCCCGACCGATGGCCAGGCCGGCCCCACCTCCGGCCATGACGTCACGCGCCTCCTCCACCACGCCGTCGCCCGTCGTCCGGCGGTGCGGGCCACCGAGAAACAGCACGGGGGCGCCGACGCTGGCCACCACCCGACCGACCGCCCTGATGCGGTCCGGTCCGGCCGGCTCCTCGGGAACCGGCACCTTCAGCAGTGGGGCACCCAGGTCGTGAGCTATGACCGCAGCTGACACGATGTCGGAAGTCAAACGGGACATCCGCCCGTCCCGCCACCACAGCGGCTCGATCATGGCTTCAAGATGCACCGCCCGGGCATCCTCGAGAACCTGGCCCAGCAGCTCGAGGGCTGCGGCACCACCCGGGTCGGTGGCGTCAATGCGGGTCATGAGCTTGATCCCGGACCAGCCGTCGATGGCCGCCCGGGCCACGCTGGCCACGAGCCGGTCATCCAACTCGAACACCGTTCCGGCCAGCCCGGTGCGATTGAGCGAGAGATAGGTGCGGTGCCCCGGCCGGAGATGGCCGAGCCGGGCCAGGTCGTCCAGCGGTTGGGCGGTGGCCAGTATCCCGTCGCAGTGGGGCAGCGCCGCGGCCAAGGCCGCCAGGTAATCGGCGTAGCGCTCGATGGTCATCACCCCGCGGGCCCGGTGGTCGGCCGCCAGCACCAGGGCGGGCGTGGCCAGTCCGGTGCCGGACTCCCGACCCGGCGGCCCGGCGGTCATCCCAGTCCGGCCAGATCGTTCACCACTTTGGCCAGGGCGGAGAAGTCCTCTCGGCCGTACCCGGCGGTCGAGGCCGCCGTGAGGACCTGCCGGGCCACCGCCGTGGAGCTGAGGGGAACACCGGCCCGGGCCCCATAGGCCAGGGCCAGGTCGAGGTCCTTGGCCATCAGGTCCGTCATGAATCCCGGCCGCCAGTCGTTGGAGGCCGGGCTGTCGACCAGCACACCAGGTACGGGCAGGCGGGTCCGTACGGCCACGCAGTCACCGGTCGAGTGCACCAGCACCTCGTGGAGCTTGGCGATGTCCACACCGGACCGGACGGCCAGCGCGGTGGCCTCAGCGGTGGCCAGCATCTGGGAGGCGTAGATCAGGTTGTTGCACAGTTTGACCACCTGTCCCATGCCCGGTCCTCCCACGTGCACGATGAGCCCGGCGAACGGTTCCAGGGCCTGGCGGGTCGAGGCCAGGGTGTCGGCCTCACCCCCGACCATCAGGGTCAGTGTCCCGTTCTCCGCCCCGGCGGTGCCCCCCGACAGCGGGGCGTCGAGGAAGGCGGCCCCCGTGTCACGGACCCGTTCGTGCTGGGCCCGCTCCACGTCGGGATCGATGGTCGAGCAGTCCACCACCACCTGACCCGACTGCAGCATCGGTAGCATGTCGGTGACCACCTCGACCACCTGCGGCGAACTGGGCACGCACAGGACCACCACGTCGGCTGCGGCGGCCACCTCGGCCGGCGAGCTGGCGACGGCGGCGCCGAGGGACTCCGCTCGGGCCACCGGGCCGGGGCTGCGGGACGACACCGTGACTTTGTGTCCGGCCTCCAGCAGGTGACGGGTCATGGGCAGCCCCATGGCCCCCAGTCCGATAAAGCCCAATTGCATGGAGTCCTCCACTGTTCTCGGTCCCCGAGGCGTTCAGCTCGGGCGGGTGTTCACCGGGCGAACCGGGGCAGCCACCCGGCGGTGGCGGTGAGGAGCTCGTCCACCATGGCCTCGGTCCGGTGCAGATCGCCCCGGCCGGCCAGAGGGTCGAGGAAGAAGGCCGCCTCGGCCAGGGACCGGTCCCCCTCGAGGGCGGCGGCCACGGTCATCTCGCCCACCGCCACGTGGCGCCGCACCAGCTCAGCGTAGGGCGGGGGCAGCGGCGCCACGTCCCGTCCCCGGATGCCCTGGTCGTCGACCACGCAGATCGACTCCACTACCGCGTCGCGGGGGACGTCGGGCACCTGGCCGATGTTGGGGATGTTGGCCGGCAGCTCCCGGCGCTCGCCGGTGACCAACGAGTCGACAACCAGCGCCGGCAGCTCGCCCGAGTACCAGGTCTGCAGCGTCTTGGTGCCGGCCAGCCAGGCGTCGACATCGGCGATGTACCCCTCCTGGTGCTCTTTCCGCGTGGCGATGGAGGTCAGCTCGACGTTGAATTGGCCGCCCCAGTCGGAGCTCTCGGTCAGGACCCACGGCAGGAACTCGGCGATGTGGCGGTCGCCCGGAGGCCGGGAAGGCACCCCACTTGTCCAGCAGGGTCAACTTCAGTGCATGTCGTTGGACGAAGTCGAGTGGTGAGAAGGTCTCCGCCTCGGGCCGTCCGGGGTGAGGGGCCAGTGCCGCCAGTCCCCCGGCCTCCTCCACCATGGCGGCCATGAGGGCGAACCCGTCCTCGCCGTCCACCTCCAAAGCGGTGACCACGGGGAAGTGGTTGATCCCGGCCACCGTCGGGCGTACCGACTCGGCTGGTCGACCGAGGGCGATGGCCAGGTCCACCGACCAGTTGCCCACCTCATGGCACAGGCCCACCGCCCGAACCGATGTCTGCTTGCACACGGCGCGGGTGAGGCAGGTCATGGGATTGGTGATATTCAGCAACCAGGCGTCCGGGCAGACCTTTCCCATGTCCTCGGCCACACCGACGAGGACGGGGATGTTCCGTAGCGAACGGTTGATCCCTCCCGGCCCCACCGTGTCGCCGACCGACTGACGGATCCCGTAACGGGCCGGGATGTCGAGGTCCAGGGCCATGGAATCGAACCCGCCGGTGGAGATGGTGACGATGACGAAGTCAGCGCCCTCGAGTGCCCGCTGCTGATCGGTGGCCGTGGAGAACGTGGCCTTGGCCCCCATGGTCTCGTTGAGCATCCGGGCCAGCGCCACCATCTTCTCCAGGGGAACGGGATCGATGTCCTCCAGGACGTAGTGAGCGCCGTTCAGCGATGGCATGCCCAGCAGGTCGGCCAGCAGCTCGGGCGTCCATTGGTAGCTACCGCCACCGACGATGGTGATCTGCATGATCTGGTGTCCCCCTACCGGTCGACGTGCTGGCCTGAACGTCCGACGCCCACTCTACCCAGCGGTCTCCGGGCCGACGGGGCCGACCAGCCGAGCCTCAGCCTTCAGCCCACCCTCAACCGGGCGGAACCTCCCAGTGGATCAGATCGGTACTCCGGGCCACTCCGATGGCGGCGTGGCCCCAGCCGTCGAACCTGGTCAGCTCCCTGCTCCCGGCGTAGAGCAGATACACGAAGTGGCCGGGAAGGTCGCCGGCATCGCACAGGAAGGCCGAGTTGGCGTGTTCGAAGTCGAGGCTGGACAGGCCCGGGCCGGTGTTGAACGGCTCCGAGGGCACCGAGAGGGTGCGGCCCACGCTCCACGAGAGCCAGCCCGAGGCCCGATCGGGGGGTCCTGTCAGGGTGAACAGCCACGGCTGGTCCAGGTTGTCGGACGTGGCCATGAGCCGCCACTGGCCGGCCATCCGGACGAACTCGTAGTTCTCGACCGTCCCTCCGTCCACCTCGATGTCCGGCCGGCCGACCATCCGCCACGGCCCCTGCGGTCCACCGCTGACCGACCGGGCCAGTTCGAACACGTCGGGCTGGGTGGGCGACGAGTACTTGAACCCCACCAACAACTGGTGCCCGGTGTAGACCAGTGCACCGTCGATCATGCGGTCGGTCGGCCTCGGCGCCAGGGCCTGGGCCAACGGATGGGCCGGCGACCAGTGACGCAGGTCGTCCGAGGTCCGGAAGTACAGCCGGGCCTGCTGACGCGACGGGGGCGCCGCGCCGGGATCGGACTGGTAGGTGACGAGGTACCTCCCCGACGGCTGGCGGATGATGTCGGGTGAGGCCACGCCCGAGACACCTGGTTGGGCCGGCCACGGTTCGACGGCCGACCAGTGGACCAGGTCGACGCTGGTGGCCGTGGCGACGTCCCATCGGACACCGCCGGGCAGGGACGGGTCGTCGGTGACATAGCTGAACAGGAGGTGCCACCGGCCGAAGGCCCACAGCAGGGCCTGGTCCTTCACGCCACCGGCCGCGGACAGGATCGGGTTGCGCAGGCCCGACCAGTCGATGGTGGGGTCAGGTCCGCCGGGAGCCACGCACGCATGGTCGGCACCGGCGGCCAACTGCCGGGCGGTGAGCGGCTCGGTCGATGACGCCCCGGCGCGGCCCGGCCCGGCCGCGATCAACGAGGCCATGACCGACGTCACCAGGACCGTCGCCCCCAGCAGTGCTCGCACCGGTCGGGTCCGAGTGCGTCCCGGCTGCCGTCGACTCGGGATCCGCCTCACAGCGAAACGGCGCTCCGGAGGCGGTAGCTCCCAGCCCCTACTTCGATGCGGGCCATCCCGTCCTCGACCTCGAGGACCTGCACGCCCGCGGCGCGGTCGATGGGCGATCCACTCTCGGTCAGTCCACCCCGATCCCGGGCCAGAAGGGTCAGCGTGGCCGTCGAGTTGGCTGGCACCTTCAGGCTCACCGAGACGTGGGGGTCGGCGGGCGTGGGTCGGCGCCATGCCACCGAGATGGTCCCGCGCGTCGTGGGCACGGTTCCGAGGGCCCAGTCCAGACCGGCCCGTGGGGGGACGACATCGAAGGTGGCGAAGCCGGGTGTGGTCGGTTGGACCCCGAGCAGTGAGCGCTGGATCTCGGGGACCATGGTGGCGCCCCATCCGTGGGACATGCTGTCACCCACGATGTCGGAGGGGTCCCATACCTCCCAGGTGAAGGTGGCCCCGCGGGCCAAGATGTTGGCCCATCCGTCAGTGGACGGATCGACGAGTCGGTCCACCATGTCGACCAAGAGACCGGCGGCGGCCAGGGTGGCGAGCACCTCGCCGGCGTTCTGGGGAGGACTCTGCATGCCGAGATCGCGCACGTAGGAGGCCACCGTGGCCAGGTGGGCGGACGGGACGATCCCGTAGGCGACGGCGCAGGCGCTGGAGGTCTGGGAGGCGGTGGCCGTGGGAGTCCCACCGGGCATCAGACCGTCGACATAGGTGCCGTCAGAGCGGGTCAGCTGGCGGTTGACGGCCGAGGTCAGGGCGTGCTGCCGGTGACGTTGGAGGTTCACCTCGCTCTCGGTCCGGTTGAGGGCCTCGGCTACCTGGGCCGTACGCCGGAAGACGTTGGCGCCCAGGACGTTCAGGCGGGTGGCCACCGGAAACGGGTAGTAGTTGTTGGTGGCGGGCAACGATGTGACCAGACCCGTCGATGTCGACACGGCCCGTTGCACGTAGTCGGCTATGCGCCGGAGCACCGGGTAGACGGCGGTCAGGAGGGCGCGGTCCCCGGTGTGCATCCAGTACTGCCAGACCCACTCGGCATAGATCTCCGTCGACTCGTTGATGTCGAGGGCCCCCAAACCGGTCGGATAGATCTTGTTCACCGCCCCGTTTGGCCAGTACCGCTTCTGGGACTGGGCGAACTCGGTGAGCGACTTCCGGGTGAGATTCTGCTCGCCGAAGACGGCCATGGCCGTCGTCGACTCCTTGCTGCCGTCGTAGAGCCAGGACCCCTTCTCCCGGGTGGGAGTGTCGATGAACTGCTCCTGGGCGGTGTAGAGGGCGGAGTGGGCGCCGAGTTGGAATTCGGCATCGATCACCGGCTCGGCCGAGGAGAAGGTGGCCGGCGGCTGCTCCGGGGCGGCCGTGTGTCGGGCCAGAGCCACGACGTCGGCCGTGGTCAGGGTCTCGCCCGGATCGTCGATCTGGAGGTAGCGGAACCCCAGATAGTCGAAGGGGTGAAACTCCTCCTCACCTCCCCGCTGCACGTAGGTGTAGCTCATGTCGGTGTGCTGGGTACCGTGAGCGGCGGAGACCTGACCCGGCACTCCGGTGAATGGCTGACCGGGTGTGGGCTGGTCGATGAGGAACCCGGCCCGCATGGTGATGACCCGCCCGGCCGCCCCCTGATGGAAGGTGACCGTGGGCACGGCGGCGTACACCTTGCCGAAGTCGGCCACCACCGCCCCGGAGGCCAGCGTGGTGAGCGAGACCGCCGCCACCGGCTCCTCCACGATCCGGGTCCGCACCGGCACCAGATGGGTCCAGGGCTCGGTGGGGGCCCGGCCCACCACGGTGGCCGCGGTCCACGAGGTGTCGTCGAAACCTGGGAGCTTCCACCCGACCGGCTCGGCCCGACCATCGATGTTCTCGGTGAAGTCGACCAGGTCTCCTTCCAGGTCCCGCTGCGTGCCCGGGAGCCAGGCCCCCGGCTGCACCCTCCATGAACCGTCGGTGACCACCCGTTGCACGTGACCGTCGGCCGAGTGCACGGCGATCTGGGCGATCATCCCCGGGCCGGCCGGCCGGGTGGCCCTTGGTCGGGCCCTGCCAGTTGGTCACCATGGCGAAGGCGTTCGCCGCCCCGGGCCGCAGGAGCCCGGTCAGGTCGAGCGCCTCGTAGTACATGGAGTCCGGATAGCTGTAGGCCTGGCCCTTGCCGGCCCGGACGCCGTTCACGTAGAGCTCGTACTGCTGGTCCCCCGAGACGTAGGCCCGGGCCCGATGGATCCGTCCCCGGGCGCAGTGTCACCTCGGCACGGGCGTAGGTGTACTGGCACGGCTCGGCCGTCTCGCTGGCCGGCCGCGTGATCCATGACGCCTCCCACTCGTCGTTGCGCAGCCCCGTCTCGAAGGGCGCCGGTGCCGACGGCGGGCCCTCCTGACCCGAGCCGTCCCATGTCCGCACGGTCCAGCGGTACGCCGCGTCCGACGACAGCGGTGTCCCGGCATAGGGGACGAAAGCCTGCTCCGCCGAGGTGACCCGGCCACTGTCCCACACGACCGGGGCCGGACCGTGTCCCCCCACCGGACCGGTGACCTCGATGCGGTAGGCGCCCTGGCGCGCCCGGCGCCGGCCGTCCCGTACCTGCCAGGCGAAGAAGATGTCGTCGGCCGCCAGTCCGAGGGGTGAGGCCAGTCCGGCCACCCGGAGCGCGTCGGGTGGGCCGGGTCGCTCCTCGGCCGCGGCGGCGGAACCGGACCCGACCGTACCGGCCACGAGACCGAGGGCACCGGCCCCTGTCCCGTCACCGCCGCCCGGCTCCAGGAGCAGCGGGGAGATCATCAGCCCGGCTGCGCCGATCAGTCCGCCGCCCAACAGGTGGCGCCGGCTGACCGCACCGAGCCTGGCTGCTGCCGGGTCCCCCTCCGGTCCCTCACCCCCCTCCACCATGGGGCCCCACAGTAATTGGCCGCGCGGCCCGGTGACGGTCGGAGGGACTCGGGCGCCCGGTGGCCCAACGGTAGGATCCGACCATGGCCGGCCCGACCCTCCTCTACGTCACCCAGGTGGCGCCCTACGTGAGCGGCCCGGCCGGCGTGCACGGCGTGCTCGACCAGTCGGCCACCGCCATGGCCCAGCTGGCGGAGTCTGGCAGGCCTCGGGTTCCGCCGGGTCACCGAGGTACGGGACCTCGAACGCTCGGAGCTGGAGTCGGCCCGCGTGCTGGCGTTGTTCACCATCGGGGAGACCCCGTGGTCAACGGAACAGCAGGCGCTCGTCGTCGAGGCGGTCCGGGCCGGACGGACCTCGGTACTCGCCGTTCACTCGGCCACGGACTCCTGCTACCGCTGGGAGGAGTACGGCCTTCTGGTCGGCGCTCGATTCGACGGCCACCCGTGGACGCAGGTGGTGCACCCTCGACGTGGTCGACCCGGACCATCCCGGCGGTGTCCCACCTCGGTGCCACCTGGCACTGGCACGACGAGGTGTACACGTTCCGCGATCTCCGTCCCGATGCCACCGTGCTGCTACGGGCCCGAGCCGATGAGCTGTCCGGCGACGCCCCGGCGCCGGCGATCGGCTTCCCACTGTCGTGGTGCTTCACGGAAGGGGAGGGTCGGGTCTTCTCCACGTCGCTGGGCCACTTTCCCCACGCCTGGGAGGACACCGACTACCTTCGTCACCTGGCCGGCGGGCTGGCGTGGCTCACCGCCGAGACATCACCGCCCTGAGCGGACCGTTCAGCCGTTCCCTCCGCTGTCCGCTCCGCGCTCCACCATGACGGCCTCCCAGGCGTCGAGCTCGAGGGTGCCGTCCACGACATGGCCCTCGCGCCCCCGGGTGGTGGCGATGCGGACCGTCCCCTCCATCCCCTGGACCGCCCCGGGACCGTCGGACATGTTGGCCGCCACCATCACCTTGGCGCCGCGGGTCCACGCCCACGTTCCCGGCGTGGACTCCAGCGTCCGGTACCGTCCCGTCCGCAGGTCCGGGTGGCCCCGACGCCAGGCGATCAGGTCCCGCGCCAGGTTGAGCACGGAGTCGGGATCGGAACGCTGGTCCTCCACGTTGTACGCCGACAGGTCCCCGAACGGGAGCCACGGCGCCACCCCGGCCTCGGTGAACCCACCTCCCGAAACATCCCGCCACGGCATGGGGGTGCGCATGCCGTCGCGGCCGGCATACGCCGGCCAGTAACGAACGCCCAGGGGATCCCGCAGATCGGCCTGGGCCAGCTCGGTGTCGGGCAGACCGATCTCGTCTCCTTGGAACAGCACCGGCGTGCCGCGGAGGCACAGGAGCATGACCACGGCCACCCGGACCCGGTCGGGATGGCCTCCGGCCCACCGCGAGGCGAATCGGGACATGTCGTGGTTGGAGCCCGTCCACACCGGCCAGGCCCCCTCGGGCAGGGCCGCTTCAGTGTCCTCCACGATGGTCCGCATCTCCTCCGCGGCCAGCGGTGCACTGATGAACGGGAAGTTGAACGCCAGATGGAGCTCGTCGTGGCCGTTGCCGTAGTAGGCCGCCAGCGACTCGATGGGTTCCACCGGGGTCTCCCCCACCAGCACGCCGTCGGGATACCCATCGACCAGTGCGCGCCACCGGCGGATCACCTCGTGCACCTCTGGCCGGTTGCCGTTGTAGACGGGCCGCTGGCCGAAGAGCTGCACGTCCAGGGGATCGGACTCGGTGGCCGGCGGATTGTCCCGCAGCAGAGCGTCCTTGATGATGATGTTGCACACGTCGATCCGGAACCCCGACACACCGCGGTCCAACCAGTAGGTCATGATTCCGTCGAAGGCCTGGCGGACCTCCTCGTTCCACCAGTTGAGGTCGGGCTGCTCGACCAGGTGGTTGTGGAGGTAGTACTGGCCCGTGGCGTCGTCGAGGGTCCAGGCCGACCCGCCGAAGCTGGAAACCCAGTTGTTGGGCGGCGCGCCGTCGGGTTTGGGATCAGCCCAGACGTACCACGAGCGGTGACGGGCGGTCCGAGACGACCGGGAGTCGATGAACCACGGGTGTTCCACACTGGTGTGGTTCGGCACCAGGTCCAGCAGCACCCGCAGACCACGTTGACGGGCCTGGGCGATGAGGTGGTCCAGATCGGCCGCCGTGCCCAGGTCTGGCTGCACGGCGTAAAAGTCGGCGACGTCGTAGCCCCAGTCGGCGTTGGGCGACACGGTGACCGGGCTGAGCCAGATCCCGTCCACGCCCAACCAGGCCAGGTGGTCGAGGTGGTCGGTGATCCCGGGCAGGTCCCCGACACCATCACCGTTGGCGTCGGCGAAGGACCGGGGGTAGATCTGATAAAGGACTCCCGACTTCCACCAGGGATCCTGGTGCGGCGTCATGGGCTCGGGTGGAGTCATGGGCTCTGTCTACCAGTGCCGATCGGCGACTGTCGCCGTTGGCCACGGGGGGCGGGGTACGGCTCAGCCGGTGGGCAGCGGGGCGAAGGGCTGCACGTTGACCCAGCAGGTGAACTGCGGGATGTTGTTCTTCGGCAGCTTGCAGTCGGTCGACACGGGCGAGTTGACGTGCAGCCGCACCACCTGGAATTGGGTGGGTCCGTACCGTTTGTTGGGGCCGAAGCTGAGCACCGGGGTGTTGGTGCCCGGGTAGTTCCTGATCTTCGACAGGGCGGTGACGAAGGTTCGGCGGTTGAGGTCGGATCCGGCGGCCTTGGCTGCCGCGGCGAACAGGCGGATGGCCTGGCACCAGCCCTGGACCGGGCCCTGCTCCTCGATGAAGTCGGACTGGTTGCCCGGAGGCACCTGGGGGTAGGCCTTGTGCCACACCACCCAGCAACTCCGCACGGCGGTGTCGTAGCCGCCCTGGCTCTGGGGCCGGTCGTCGTCGACACCGCTGAGGGTCTCGGTGGTGAGGCCTTCCTGGCCGTCGAGGGCCTTGGCGTAGGGCACGGGCAGAAGGCCGAGCGAGGTCTCGATGCTCGACTCGTAGTCGCTGAGCAGCAGTCGGGGGAAGTACTGCTGATCCGTCTCGGCCTGGAGCACCGGACGGAACACATTGAACGGGATCAGGGGGATGACCGAGGTGACCCCCGCGCTACGGAGCTGTTGCACCACCAGCGGGGCCTGGGTACCCGTGGTGGCGGTGTCGTTGGGGTCCGAAGCGATGGTCTCGACCACCGGGGTGACGCCGGCCCTGCTCAGGTCCGGGAGCAGATACTGCTTCAGGGCCAACTGGTCCGAGGCCCGGTCTCCGGCGATCACGCCCACCTTCTTCCCCTCCAGCAACTGCGCGCTCGAGTCCCCAGTTGACGACGGCCTGGAGCACGGTGGCCTGGTCCGGTCCCGTCCACCACAGGTAGGGCGAGCCCTTGTTGGTCCAGTTGGTGACGGTGGTCCACTGGCCGATCATCGGGGTGTCGCCCTCCTGGGTGACACACAGCTCGTTGTCGCCGGACCAGTCCCCCACGCCGTCGAGCACGGCGAAGGCGGCCGGGGAGCCCTCCGTCCAGGTCTTACACAGGGCCCGCATGGCCGACTCGTTGGTGGGGTCGAAGTTGGCGATGATGGGGTTGATCTTCCGGCCGTTGATGCCCCCGGCCTTGTTGATCTGGTTGACGAAGAGCTGGATGGCCTTGGTCTGCTCTCCGTACTCGGCGTCATTGGCGAACCCGATCCTGCCGGCCAGTGAGGTGAGCGCCACCACCGGCAGCACCAGGTTGATGGTGTGCTGGGTGACACCCCGCGAGGACGTGCTGGCCTGGCCCACCGGCGTGGGCCCCGAGCCCGTGGAACCGGACGACCCGTCGCCCGACGCCGCGGCTGTCGGCGTACTCGAGGGAGCGGCGGCCACCCAGGCCACGGCGCCCACGACGATGGCGCCGACCATGGCCAGCGTGCGCAGCTGGGTGGAGCGGGGACGTCGCACGAAGTGACCCCACGACCGGGTCACGCTCGTCAGCGGATTCCAGCGACTGTTCCCACCCATTCCCTCGCTCCTTGTTCGACGCCCGTACCGTATCGCCGCCCGCCGAGCCGGTGGCCGCATCGCCAACCCGGATCACGGTTGACCATGTCACGGGGCCAACGTGACCGTTGTCGAATGTCGGAGGTCCGCCTCGGTTGGTTAGGTTTGGCGGTGATCCCGTCGACGTGCGGGAGCCAGGTCCGGGGGGACAGGTGCCCCGCCTGTTCGACGAGGCGTCGGGGAGATCCGACAGGAAGAGCGCCAGCAATGAGCGGAGGATCCCACGATCGGACGGGTGACGGCCTCCTCGATCCGAGGGCCGGGGACAGGGCCGGGCTCATGGTGACGTCACCTCCCACCCCTCCGCCGGGGGCGGTGGCCGTCGAGGTGACCGACCTGGTCAAGCGGTACCCCAAGGCTCCGACGGACTCGTTGGCCGGCGTGACCTTCCAGGTCCACCCGGGTGAGGTGTTCGGCTTCCTCGGACCCAACGGGGCCGGGAAGACCACCACCATCGGCATCCTGACCACCCGGATCCGGCCCACCGGTGGCCGAGCCCTGGTGGCCGGCGTGGACGTGGTGGCCGATCCCGTCGGGGCCCGACGCCTCCTCGGCGTGGTGCCCCAGATCAACAACCTCGACCGGTCGCTTTCCGTGCGCCAGAACCTGCTCTTCCACGCCAGCTACCACGGCGTACCCAAGGCCCGCCGGCTCGAACTGGCCGACGCCCTCCTCGACCAGTTCGGGTTGGCCGACCGGCCGGGCGGCCGACCCGACGACTTCTCCGGGGGACAGATCCAGCGGATGATGATCGCCCGGGCCCTCATGCACTCCCCCGCGGTGCTCTTCCTGGATGAGCCGTCCACCGGCCTCGACCCGGCCGCCCGCCTCTTCTTGTGGGAGAAGGTCGCCGAACTCAAAGCCGGGGGAACCACCGTGGTGATCACCACCCACGACATGGACGAGGCCGCCGCGCTGAGCGACCGGGTGGCCATCATCGACCACGGCACACTCCTGGCCCTCGACACCCCGGGGGCCCTGGTCAAGGGCATGACCGGTGAACGGACCCTCGACTGCACGGTGGAGCCCGAACCGGGCGCCGCCGCCACCGCGGTCGGCGCCGCGCTCACCGCCCTGCCCGGCGTGAGCCAAGCCGACGAACTGGACGATCCGGGCGGGACCGGATGGCGGTTCCGTATCTATGTGGACGGTGAGGCGGCGGCATTCGTTGCCCCGGTGGCCCAGGCCATCAGTGCCGCGGGAGGGAAACTGACCGATGCGCGTCTGGGCGAACCCAACCTCGAGGACGTCTTCATCCATCTGACCGGGAGGGCCCTGCGATGACGGTGACGGCGGAGCCCACCGCCCGTTCCAATCCCCTGGAGGATCTACCCCACTGGGGGCCGTGGAGGACCGGTCTGGCCATCCTGCGCCGCGACCTGTTCGTCACCGGTCGGGAGTTCCCGGTCTTCCTGGCCCAGGTCATCCTGCAACCCCTGTTCCTCCTCTTCGTGTTCGGCAAGGTGCTGACCCAGTTGGGCTATGCACGACCCGGCTACGAGCAGGTCCTCTTCCCCGGACTGGTGGCCCTGGCCGCGGTGCTGACCGGACTGCAGAGCACCGCCCTCCCGCTGGTCATCGAGTTCTCCTACAGCAACGAGATCGAGGACCGGCTCCTGGCCCCCCTCCCCATCCGGGCGGTGGCGGTCGAGAAAGTGGTCTTCGCCGCCATGCGGGCGTGCGTGGCCGCGGCGGTCATGTTCCCCGTAGGGGTGGTGATCTTGGGATCGATCCCGTGGCAGGCCTCGACGGCGGCGGCCGTGGTGATGATGGTCATCCTCGGATCGCTCATCGGGGCGGCCATGGGACTGATCCTCGGCACCTATGTCCCCCCCAACCGGATCAGCGTCGCCCTGACGCTGGTGATCACACCGCTCATCTTCACCGGTTCCAGCCAGTACCCGTGGCCGTCCCTGAGCGACCTCCGATGGTTCCAGGTGGTCTCCGCCCTCAATCCCATGACGTACGTGAGCGAGGGCCTGCGGGGGCTGATGGCCCCGAACGTTCCCCACATCCAGACGTGGATCTGCTTCGTGGTGGCCATCGGCTCCCTGGTCGTGCTCACCATCGTGGGCCTGGCCGGCTTCCTCCGGCGCGCCCTCGGCTGAGCGAAGGGCGCCGTTCGGGCCGGACCGCCGGTGACCGGGCAGCCGCCGCATACGGAACACCCTCCCAGTACGGCCGTCACTACGCTGCGCCCATGGACAAGGAGCTGTGGGGGCTGCTCGACCCCTCGACGTGGGAGAAGGTCGTCGTCGTGTCCCCCCACTTCGACGATGCCGCCCTCGGCACCGCCCATCTGCTCGGCACCTATTCGGGGAGCACCGTGATCACGGTCATGGGCGGGCGTCCACCGGCCTACCCCGACGAGGTGACCGGGTGGGACGCCGCCGGCGGCTTCGTCGCCGGGGACGACGTGGTCGGGGCCCGACAGGTGGAGGATCGGGCGGCCATGGCCTCGCTGGCGGCGGAGCCGGTCTGGCTCGACTTCTCCGACTCCCAGTATCTGGCCCCCTCGGAGCGACCCGAACCCGCCGAGGTCGCCCTGGTCCTGGAGCGGGCCATCGTGGCCGCCACACCCAGTGCCGTGTTCCTGCCCATGGGCCTGGCCCACCCGGACCACGTGCTCTCCCACCGTGCCGGCCTCGCAGTCCGGGAACGACTTCTGGCCCGCACCGGGGAGCAGGACCTCGGCGCCCAGGGCCTCCGTCCCCGGCCGGAGTGGTTCTGTTACGAGGACGCCGGATACAAGCACCTACCCGGAATGTTGGCCCGGCGGATCTCCACCCTCGTCACCGGCGGCCTGTGGCCGACGCCCGCCGTGGTACCGGTCCGGCCGGACATGGAGGCCAAGCGCATCGCCATCATGGCCTACGTCAGTCAGTACGGCCCCCTCCGAGCGCGACATGCACCTGTCCGAGCACCTGGCGGCCAATACGCCCGAGCAGTACTGGCGACTCAGCCCTCCGCCCCCGGGCTGGGACGGCGTAACCTCGGCCCCATGATCCAGCCCGTCGTTGCCGTCCCCCGACCGCCGAGCCGGTTCCGACCGTGACCGACACCAGCCCCACCACGGCGCACACCGCGCCGACGTTGGGTGCCGGGGCGGTGGCCCTGGTAACCGGGGCGTCGTCGGGTATCGGCGCAGCCACCGCCCGCCTCCTGGCGGCCGGGGGGACGACCGTGGCACTGGTGGCCCGACGGGCCGACCGCTTGGAGGAGGTGGCCGAGGACTGCCGGCTGACCGCCCCGCGGTCGAGGGCGTGGTCGGCCGACCTCGGCGATACCGAGTCGGCGGCGGCGTTGGCCCTGCACATCTGGGACGAGCTGGGGCCCCTCGACGTCGTGGTCAACAACGCCGCCATCCCCATGCGTCGCCCGGCCCAGCGCCTCACCATGGCCGAGGTCGAACGGACCATGACGGTGAACTTCTTCTCCCCGGTGGCCATCACCTTGGCCCTGCTCCCCCGGATGTTGGAGCGCGGCTCGGGGACGGTGGTCAACGTGTCGAGCATGGGGGGCCGCCTGGGCATCACCTCCGAAGCTGCCTACAGCGCCTCCAAGTTCGCCCTGGCCGGATGGAGCGAGTCCCTGGCCGTCGACCTCTGGGCTACCGGCGTCTCGGTCAAACTCATTCTGCCCGGTGCCTTCGACACGGAGATCTGGGACCAACCCGACAACGACGCCGCCCCCTATTCAGGTCCCTTGGCTCCACCGGAGGAGGGCGCCGTGGGCATCGTCGAGAGCATCACCAGCGACCGGTTCGAGCACTATGTTCCCGACATGAAGGCAGTCGTGGAGATGAAGACGAGGGACATCGAGGGGTTCATGGCCGGGATGCGGGCCATGGCCGAGACCGCTCCTCCGGTGACCCCCGACAGCCCATCATGAAGGCCCTGGTGTTCGGAGCCCGCCCCGACCCCGACGAACGGCGCCCGGCACCGGTCGACGAGCTGGAGGAGAGGCTGGCCGCCCTGCCCTTCGGCCTCCATGAGATGGACGATGCCCATCCCATCCATCCCGACTGGGTGGTCACCCGGCCGATCCTGTCGGGGGTGTGCGGCTCCGACGCCAAGCTGGTGCTCGGGGACTTCCATGACGGGGACATCGACAACCCCATGGCCGCCTTCTCCTCACTGCCCCACGTACCCGGCCACGAGGTGGTGGCCGAGGTGGTGGCTCTGGGCCCAGAGGCCCGTGACGTGGAGGTAGGTCGACGCGTCGTCCTCAACCCCTGGTTGAGCTGTGCCCCCCGCGGGATCCAGCCCCTGTGCCCGCCGTGCCGGGCCGGCGACCTCAACATGTGCTGGTCCTTCACCAAGGGCGACATCAGCCCCGGCGTCCACATCGGCGTGGTGACCGGTGCGCCGGGAGCCTGGGCCGAGCTGTTGGCCACCCACTCCTCCATGCTCTTCCCCGTGCCCGACGGCATCTCTGACGAGGCCGCCGTCCTCTCGGACCCCTTCTCGGTGTCGTTCCACGCCATCGTGCGCCATCCCCCGCCGCCGCAGGGGAGGGTCGTGGTCTTCGGGGCCGGGGCTCTGGGCCTGGCCAGCGTGGCCATCCTCCACGCCCTCTACCCGGAGGTGGAGGTGGCGGTGGTGGCGAGGTTCCCCGCCCAGGTCGAGAAGGCCAAGGAGTTCGGGGCGTCGGCGGTCTTCGCCCACGAGCCCCGGCTGGCCCTGGTGGAAGCCCTGGCCGACTGGTCGGGCGGCGTGCTCCACGCCGCGCTCGACGGTCTGCCCATGGCCCACCCCGGCCACGTCGACGTGGTCTACGACTCGGTGGCCAAACCCGAGACCTTCGAGGTGGGGGTACGCGTGCTGGCTGAGCGGGGCCGGCTGGTCTACACCGGCGTAGCCGTTCCCGGGCGCTGGGAGTGGACACCCGTCTACTTCAAAGAGCTGACCATCGTGGGCTCCAACGCCTTCGCCATGGAGGAGTTCGAAGGCACCCGACGCCACGCCATCGAGCACTACCTCGGTCTGGTCACCGACGGTCGGATCGATCTGACCTCGATGGTGACCCACCGCTATCCCCTGGAGGACTGGTGGGGAGCGCTCAAGACCCTGGCCCGGCCGGAGGACAGCGGCGTGCTGAAGGCCACCTTCGTTCCCAACGGGATGCCGGCCGGCCAGCCGGCCTGAACCAGGACTACCGGGAGGGTCCCTGGTCAGAGGGCCGGGAACCCGCAACCCTCGACCTCGACATGAGGGTGAGATTCCTAGCCTGGGGGACTCAGGGTCTGGAACTGCTGGAACCGTCCGTCGGCGGCTTCGGTCCAGCGAGGGTCGGGGTCGATCCGGCGGCCGGTCCGGGACCAAGCGTCGGCGGCGTCAAACGACGTCTCCCGGCCCGCGGCCATGCGAGCCAGGAATGCCGCCCCGAGGGCCGCTCCCTCGGACACCGCCACCGTGTCGACAGGGAGACCCGTGGCGTCGGCCACGGCCTGCATCCACGGGAGGGAGCGGGAGCCACCGCCCGTGGCCACAATCCTCTTGGCCCCGAACCCGGACCGGTCGATGATGCGACGGACCACGAAACCGCTGGCCTCATGGGCGGCCCTCAGCACGGAGTCCGGCCCCTGGGCGATGTCCAGTCCGTGGAGGCTCGAGCGCAGCGAGGGATCGTGGAACGGGGTCCGCTCCCCCCGCAGGTACGGCAGCCACACCGGGACCCGGGACGGGTCACCCGGCCGAACGGGTTCGTCGGCCTCGGTGCCGCTCTCCGTCGCCTTCGGGCGGGACGGACCGCCCGTCATCGTCCGGGCCCAGTCGGCGAAGAGGGCGCCGGCGTTGCTCGGGCCCCCGATCATCACCTGTCCGGCCATGATGTTGGGCAGGGTGGTCAGGCCGGGCACGTCACGCCACTCCTCGGCCACCACCCAGACGATGAGCGTGGCCCCGAAGATCACCAGCACGTCGCCGGGTCGGTTGGCGCCGGCCACGATCTGCTCGCAGAAGGCGTCGATGGAGCCGCCGGCGAAGACCGTGGGGGTACCGGGCACGGTGCCCAACCCCTCGCCCATGCCGCCCACCACCGGCAGCTGGCTCTCCTCCACGCCCATACCGGCCAGAGCCCCCCGGTCCCACCGTCCCCCCTCGTAGAGGGCGCCGAACGACGTGGCCGTGGCCTGGTCCACCGCCGGCACGCCGGTCAGGGCATGGGTCGCCGTGGCCTGGCAGTTCCAATAGCCCCGGGCGCCGGGGCGCTGCTGCACGGCCCACGCCAGCATCCGCTGGCCCTGGTACCGCTCGGCCGACTGGCGTCGGACCACGTCGGCAGGGACTCCCCCCCGGGCTCGTCAGGCCCGGCGGCCCGTGCGTCGCCGTACAGCAGACCCGGCAGCAGCGGCGCGAACCGGCGGTCGACGGCGGTGATGGAGGGAACCATCGAGGTCACCACGACACCGGCGGCGGGCCCGTCCAGCCCCGCGGAGACCGTGGCGAACGCCTTCCTCGGGCCCCGACGCCAGGCCCGGGAGACGTCGTGCTCCAACAACTCGGCGGACGGCGTTCCCACCGAGTGGGCCACCCGGGTCCGGGCCACCACTCGGCCCTGTGCGTCGACGGCCACCGCCTTGACCGAGGTGGTGCCGACATCCACACCGATGGTGCAGTCGTCTCCGGACGGCGGGCTCATAAACCTGACAATCTCGTCATGAGACGCCATTATGTACGCGAACCGGCCTCGAGGCCGGGCCAAGTTCCGGGAGCCGGAGCCCCAGCGAGGAGCCACCACCGCCCATGCCCAATGAACGACCCAGGGCCTTGGTGACCGCCGCCGTCCGCGGACCGGGCCTCGACCTCCTCGGCGAGCTGGCCGATCTGACGCTCGACTCGTGGCTGGACCAGCCGACCCTCCGCATCTACAACGCCGAGCAGCTGGCCGAGCGGGTGGCCGCCGAGGGAGCTTCCATCGTGGTGGTGGAGAGCGACCGGTGCGCCGGCCCCCTCTTCGAGCAGCCGCTGGTGGCCGTATGCAGCTGTCGGGGCGATCCGACCAATGTGGATGTCCCGGCCGCCACCGCGGCCGGGATCCCCGTGCTCCGGGCCCCGGGGCGCAACGCCGACGCCGTGGCCGAGCTGACCGTGGCCCTCCTCTTCGCCGCCACCCGCGGCGTGGTGGGGGCGGACGCCGACGTCCGCCGTGGAGAGATCTACCGGGACGGCACGATTCCCTACCAGCGCTTCCGGGCCTGGGAGCTGGCTGGCCGGGTGGCCGGCCTGGTCGGACTCGGCGCGGTGGCCCGGGCCACTCGGTGGCGCCTGCGGGGACTGGGCATGGAGGTCATCGCCTACGACCCCTATGCCGACGAGCCGACCGTGTCCCTCGAGGAGGTTCTGGAACGGTCCGACGTGGTGTCCCTCCACGCCCCCGTGACCCCCGAGACCGTGGGCATGATCGGCCCCGAGCAGTTCGCCGCCATGCGGGACGGCGTCGTGTTCCTCAACAGCGCCCGGGCGGCCCTGCACGACACCGACGCCCTGGTGGCGGCCCTGGGGTCGGGCAAGGTGTCGGCCGCCGGACTCGACCACTTCGAGGGTGAGTCACTGGCCATCGACCACCCGCTCACCGGGTTCCCCTCGGTCGTGCTGACCCCCCACATCGGTGGAGCGACGTACAACACCGAGGTCAACCACACCCGACTCATCGCCGAGGACCTGTGCCGCCTGATGGCCGGGGCGCGGCCGCTGAACGTGGTCAATCCCGAAGTGCTGGAGAGGCGGTGAGACAGCCCTCGCCCTGCTGGTCCCTCGCCCTGCTGGTCCCCACCCGGCGTCCACCGGCCGGGTCGGCCTAGGGTGCTCCCGTGACAGCCCGTGGTCCCGCCTTCCGCCTCCTGCCCCGCCTCGACGACGACAACGGGTTCTTCTGGACCGGGGGCGCCGACGGGCACCTCCGCTTCCTCCGTTGCCGTCACTGCCGCTACTTCGTGCACCCTCCGGCACCACGGTGCCCCGAGTGCCTGTCCGAAGACGTCACGCCCGAAGTGGTCAGTGGCCGGGCCACCGTGGTGGCCCACACGGTCAACATCCACGGCTGGATCCCGGGCAGCGAGCCGTACATCATCGGCCTGGTGGCCATCGACGAGCAGGAGAGCGTACGCCTGACCACCAACCTGGTCGACATGGAGCCGGAGGACGTCCGCACGGGCATGCCCGTCGAAGTGGTCTTCGAGGAGAACGACGACGTGTTCCTCCCGCTGTTCCGACCGGTGGGCGCCGCAGACGATGCCGGCCCATCGTGAGCGCCGCCCCTGAGCCCCCGCTCGAGCGCCGGGCCGTCATCTCGGGCATCGGCCAGTCGGACGTGGGCCGGCACCTCGGCCGGACCGACATCGACCTCACCGTCGACGCCTGCCTGGCCGCGGTGGCTGACGCCGGCCTGACCCGGGACGACATCGACGGGCTGGCCACCTATCCGGGCATGGGCGCCGGACCCGGCGGCTTCGGCGGTCCCCCCTCCCCCGAGGTCCAGGACGCCCTCCGGCTCCGGCTCAACTGGCACGACGGGGGCGGTGAGGGTCCGGGTCAGATGCGTGCCCTCATCGCCGCCTCCCTGGCCGTGGCGGCCGGCCTGGCCCGCCACGTGCTGGTCTACCGCACGGTGTCGGAGTCGACGGCCCAGGGCAGTGGGGGCCGCCAGGGCATCGGGGGGGGCGGGGGGGGCGGAGGCGCCCCGAGGTTCTCCGGTTTCCTGCAGTGGTCGTTGCCCTTCGGAGCGGTGTCGGCCGTCAACTGGCTCGCCCTGGTGGCGGAGCGGCGCATGCACGAGTTCGACCTGACCAGGGAGCAGCTGGGGCAGATCGCCGTCAACGGCCGCCGGAACGCCGCCGACAATCCGAAGGCCGTCTACCGTGACCCCCTGAGCCTCGAGGACTATCTGGCCGCCCGAATGATCTCGACGCCGTTGTGCCTGTTCGACTGCGACGCCCCGTCGGACGGCTCCACTGCTCTCGTGGTGTCCCACCGTGACTACGCCGCCGACACCCCCCATCCCGCCTGTCATATCAACGCCGTGGGCACAGCACTGCGGGGGCGGGCCAGCTGGGACCAGTACGACGATCCCACCACCATGGCCGCCCGGGACGCCGCCGCCTCGATGTGGGAGCGCACCGAACTGCGACCGACCGACGTGGACGTGGCCCAGCTCTACGACGGCTTCTCCATCCTGGCCATGGTCTGGCTGGAGGCCCTTGGGTTCTGTGGTCGCGGCGAGAGCGGGAGTTTCGTCGAGGGCGGCACGGCCATCTCGCGCCAGGGGGTCCTCCCCCTCAACACGGCGGGAGGGCAGCTCTCGGGCGGGCGGCTGCACGGGTTCGGGCTCATTCATGAGGCCTGTGTGCAACTCCGGGGCCAGGGCGGTGACCGCCAGGTCTACCGACGAGGTGACTCGTTCCCCGAGGTGGCCGCGGTGAGCAACGGAGGCGGGCCCATCGCCGGCACCC
The DNA here is from genome assembly GCA_963737625.1 of uncultured Acidimicrobiaceae bacterium. Taxonomy (GTDB): domain Bacteria; phylum Actinomycetota; class Acidimicrobiia; order Acidimicrobiales; family RAAP-2; genus Bog-756. Next base: position 1,018,692 of record CAVTTK010000002.1, on the reverse strand, counting down.
TGCTCCTCACCCGGGGCGCCGGCTGAGGGTCACCTCAGAGCATCAGGTGGGCGGCCCGGGCGGCCAGGGCGGCCAACGTCAGGGTCGGCCCGTAACCCGCCGAGGTCACGAACACCGACGAGTCGGCGATGACCACGTTGTCGAGATCGTGGATCCGTCCGCGGGGATCGCACACCGAGGTGGCCGGATCGGGTCCCATCCGAACCGTCCCCATGTTGTGCCGGGACTCGGGAATGGCATCCGGCAGCGACGCATTGCCCTTCCCCGGCGACGTGGTCGACGCCGTCCACTCCGCTCCCATCTCCTCCAGGATGGCGATGAGCCTCGGGCCGTAGTGGGCCGAGGCCACCAGCTCGTGGTGGCCCGGCTTGTAGGTGACACGGGCCACGGGAAAGCCCCGGGCGTCCCGAACGGTCGGGTCGAGATCGACGCGGTTGGTGGCGTAGGGCAGGTCCTCACCCTGCATGATGAAGGCCCACAGACCCCGCCGGATGGGCGAGTTGGCCATCATCTCGGCGTGGTACTCGCCCCAGGGGAGGTGCTTGGCCTCCATGATGGGCAGGCCGCCCCCGCCGTGTTCGACCAGCCCGCCCCGCAACCACGGCAAACCCGCTTCGGCCGCGGCGGCCCGGGAGGCGTCGTCACCCACGATCATGTCGTCGTGCACGTGGGTGACCGATCGACCCCGTTCCCCGTAGGTCCGGTAGGGCATGGAGCCCGCCGTGATCGTCTGGAAGTGGGTCATCAGGTAGCGGCCGATGAGGGGATGGTCGAGTCCAGAGAGGAGCAGGAGCCGGGGCGTCTCGATGGCGCCGGCGGCCACGATCACGTGGCGGGCGGCCAGGAACCGCTCGACACCGCCGGGGCCCACGAGGTCGACCCCCGTGGCCCGGCGGCCCTCGATGCGCACCCGGGACACGAAGGTCTCGGCCAGCAGCTCGGCCCTACCGGTGGCCATGGTGCGCTGCAGCATGGCGATGGGATCGCCCTTGGCGTGGATGGGACACCCGAAGAAGGCGCAGAAGCCGCAGTTGTTGCACGCCGGCCGAGAGTCGTACGGGACGCTGTTGACCGCGGTCGGAGCCGGGTACGGGTGGTAGCCGAGGCGCTCGGCGGCGGCGGCGGACCGGGTGGCGCCGAACATGGGCGCGCCCGAGGGCATGGGGAACGGCCCCGACCGCGGTGCGGCGAAGGGGTTGATCCCGTCCGTACCGGCCACCCCGATGGCCCGCTCCACCTCGGCGTAGTACGGCTCGAGCTCGTCGTAGTCGAGGGGCCAGTCAGCCACCTCGGCCCCCGGCTGGGGGCCGAACTGCGACAGGACCCGGAAGTCGTCGGGGCGGAACCGCGGCACCTTGCCGTCGGCATGCACACCACCACCTCCGACCGTGGTCGGCACCGAGTTGAACTCGCCCACATGGAGGTGGTCACCGTCGGCCTCCTCGCTCCGGAAGGTGCGCGGCTCGATGAGCGGGTCGGGACCGAGGAAGTACCGGCTGTGGAACTTGATCTCATCGTTGGAGTAGTCGAACGACGGCTGGCTGAGATCGTCCGGGTCGAGGAGGTGGTTGCGACCCTTCTCGACGATGACCACCGACCAGCCGGCAGCCGTGAGCACATCGGCCGCGGTGGCGCCTCCCGGGCCCGAGCCCACGATCACGGCATCGACGGTCATGGGTTGGAGACCTCCTCGTCGGTCCAGCCTCGGGGTTGCACGTCGCCATCGAAGTCGATGGCCCTCCACCCGGCCAGGTCGCGGTTGCCCCCGTACTCGGGGGCGCCATACATCCCCTCGCAGCTGTGGCCGTAGAGCAGGTCGGTGAACTCGGGTAGGGACCGCAGCCGCGCCACCTGTTCGCTGTGGTCCAGTCCGGCAAAGTCGGCGCCGAGGGCCGAGAGGCCTTCCCGGTAGCGCTGTTGGAGTCCCACCACCGGGCCGTTGAATTCACGCTCAGGCAGTCCGCAGGATCCCTCGATCCGCATACGCCAGGCCAACTCGTCCAGGGCGGTCAAGCGGTGGAACCGGCCGAAGGCGGCCTCCCCGCCGAAGCGGCCCGAGGTCGGCCCTCCGGCCCAGATCCTCGGTGGATCGAAGGTGAACGCACCGAGGAGGCCGTCGATGTAGTCGGGCACGCCGGCGTCCGTGGCGCCGGGCCCGGCGTCCGACGGCGGGATCAGGCGATCACAGGCCGCCGACAGGATGGTGAACTCATCGACGGTCAACCAGACGGGCATCGGGTCACCATAACAAGGGCCGCCGACAGCCACGATCCCACCACATCTCCGACACAGGCGGGCTCAGACGCCGGACGGTTCAGGATGCGGTGAACGTCACCGGCAGGGCGATGGGCGAGCGGAAGGCCATGCCCTTGATATGGAGGTCCTGCCCGGGCTCCGGGGCCAGGCGCATGTCGGGGAGCCGGTCGAAGAGCGTGTTGACGGCGACCCGGGTCTCCATGCGGGCCAGGTGCATGCCGAGGCAGACGTGCACGCCGAAACCGAAGCCCACGCTCTGGCGGGAGGCCCGGAACACGTCGAACGCATCCGGGTGCTCATACTTGCGTTCGTCGCGGTTGGCCGAGCCCAGCAGCAGGGCGACATCGGCACCCTCCTCGACCGGCACCCCGCCCACCTCGGTGTCGCGCGTGGCCCGTCGGAGGATCACCGTGACCGGGGGCTCCCAGCGGATGGTCTCCTCGAAGGCGTCGGGGATGAGAGCCCGGTCGTGACGCACCCGCTCCAGCTGATCCGGATTGGTGAGCAGGCCGTAGAGCATGTTTCCCGACGCCCGGTAGGTGGTCTCCACACCCGCCGGCAGGAGCAGCCGGAGGAAGGAGTAGATCTCCTCGTCTTCCAGTGTGCGACCGTCCACCTCGGCCACCACCAGCTCGCTGATCAGGTCGTCGGCCGGTTGCCGGCGCCGTTCCTCCAACACGCCGGAGAAGTAGTCCCGGAGGGCCTCGGACGCCGCCATGCCCCGCTCCCAGTTGGAGGCCACGCTGGTGATCCCGATGGCCCACCGCTGGAAGCTGGGGAAGTCCGAGCGGGGAAGCCCGAGGATGCGGGCGATGACCTGGACGGGGAAGTTGAAGGTCAGCTCCTGGACTAGGTCGGCCGTGCCCCGGTCGGCGAAGCCGTCGATGAGCTCGTTCACCACCCGCTGGACCAGGTCCCCCTCCCACTGCTCGAGCACCTTGGAGCGGAACGTCGGCGACACCAAGGCACGGTGCAGGCGATGCTCGGGCTCATCCATCTGCAGGATGGTCCGGCCCATGACCGCACCCATGATCCCCTCGTACACCGTGGAGGAGAACGTCTCGTTGTCCCGAAGGACCTGCACCGACTCATCGAAGCCGAAGACCGTGACCGGTTGGGGCTTGGACGGGTCCACCTCGTTGGCGCCGTCTCCGAGGTCGACGGGGCCGACGTGGACGGGCGACTGGCGTCGAAGCTCCGCCATGCGGGGATACGGGTCGCGGATGTTTCCCGAGACCGTGTCCTCCAGCTCGAACGGGTCGAACGGGACCGGGGCGACCAGCTCGTCCACCACATTGTCGGTTTCCAGTGCCATCGACCACCCCTTTGCGGCCCGGTGGCCGTTCCCCTCACCCTACATCAAACGTTCGTTTGGTAGCACGACGGGCGACGCTCCCCCCCGTCCGGTCGGAGGAGGTCGACCAGGGTCCACAATGGGTGGATGCCTACTCCCGATCGAGGCCCGTCCGCCCGACCCGAGGGGTCCAACCAGCGTCAGCACATCCTCTCCACCGCGCTGTCCCTCATGGCCACCCAGGGAGTGGACGGCACCAGCATGCGCAACCTCGCCGCGGCCACCGGGCTCAACGTGGCCTCGCTCTACCACTACTTCCCCTCCAAGCGCGACCTGCTGGTGGCGGTCCTGGAGGAGCGGGGGTTCGTCGATGACCTGAACGCCTCCCAGCCGTCGCTCTCCCGCGACCCGGCCGCCGGTTTGGCCGATCTGCTCAACGACATCCTCCAGTCGATGCTGGAGGTCGAGGAGTTCATCCGCCTGATGATGGGCGAGGTGATGCGGGGCGACGACACCGCCTATGCCGTGGGGAACGACCTCTTCGCCGCCACCCAGGCCTCACTCGAGCACTGGCTCAGTGAGCAGGAGCCCACCCGAGGGACCCCAGGCGAGCAGGCCGCCCTCGCCCGCATGCTGAGGAGCCTGCTGGTGGGCGTCTTCTTCGAGTACGTCGCCGGGGTACTCGACGAGGCCGACCCGTCCGACTTCTTCCGGGCCCGAGCCGATGAGGTCGCCGGTCTCCTGCAGGCCCGGGAGCCCGAGTGACCGCGGGTGGGCCCGCAGGAGCCGAGCGCCCCGCCCAGTTCTGGGCGGCCGCCACGGCCCGCCCGCACCCGTCCTAACCCCAGGCGGCAATGACCTCCGAGCCGAAGACCGCCAGCGTGTCGGGCGCGGCGAAGTCGGTGAACCAGGTGTAGATCCGCTCCACTCCCCGGTCCTCCAACGCCCGTAGACGGGGCAGCAGCTCGGCCGGGCTCCCCACCAGATGACCCTCGGCGGCCATGCCGCCGAACCGACGTTGGGCCAGGGCCACCACGTCGACCCTCTGACGCTCGTCGGTGACCAGGGTAATGAGCAGCTGCACCGAGACGCGGGCGCCTCCGGCGGCGGCCCGGGCCGACGCCAGGCGGTCGGTCTGGTGCATGGGCACGTTCCACCAGTCGGCGTACTCGGCCACCAGATGCATGGTCTTCGGACCGGTGCCTCCGATCACGATGGGCAGGTGGTCGAGGGGCGTGGGCAGCTGCCGGGCTCCGTCGACCGAGAAGTTGGCCCCCTGGTGGTGGACGGGTTCGCCCGACCAGAATCCCCGCAGCAGGGCCAGCGTCTCGGCCAGGCGCTCCACCCGTTGGGCTCCCGTGGTGGCGGGGAAGCCGAAGGTGGCCAGCTCACCGGGCGTCGACCCCGACCCGATGCCCAGCTCGAACCGTCCGCCGGACAGATGGTCGAGGGTGACGGCCTGGCGGGCCAGCACGGCCGGGTGGCGGAAGGAGTCGCACAGCACCAGGTGGCCCAGTCGGAGCCGATCGGTCACGGCGGCCAACCAGGTCACGGTGGTCAGAGCCTCATACATGGGCTGGTCGGTCGCCCCCGGAGGGAACAGGTGGTCCATCACGGCGAGTCCGGTGAAGCCGGCGGCCTCAGCGAACTCGGCCCGCCTCCGGAGTGCTTCGGGCGCAAGGCGCATCTGCGGGAGGAAGAGATGGAACTCCACGGCGACCCCCCGACCTGCCGGGACCGGTCAGACGTGGTCGACGAGCATGTCGGACAGTCGGCTCCACTGGTGTCCGGTGCCTCCGGCCAACACCTCGTTCTGCTTGGCCCGCTTGAACAGGAAGTGGGCGTCGTTGGACCAGGTGAAGCCCACTCCCCCGTGGACCTGGATGTTGTCACCGGTCACCTTGACGGCTGCCTCCGAGGCGTAGGCCGACGCCATGGCCGCGGCCCGGGATCGCTCGGGCGAGTCGGTGTCGGAGGCCCAGGCGGCGAAGTGCACCCCGGCCCGGGCCAACTCGAGGGACTGGTACATGTCCACGATCCGGTGCTTGACCGACTGGAACTCGGCGATGGGTCGGTCGAAGACCACCCGGACCTTGGCATACTCCACGGCCTCGGCCAGGGCCCGGTCGGCCACCCCGATCAACTCGGCGGCCAGGCCCACCGACACGTCATCGAGCACCCCGCGCCACAGCGGGGCCTGGTCGCCCACCGGCCCGAGCGGCTCCACAGGCTCTTCGTCGAGGACCAGACGCGCCAGCTTGCGGGTGGGGTCGAGCCCGGGGACCGCCTCGGCCTTCGGTGCCGGGAGCAGGAACGACCGGATGCCCTCCTCGGCCAGGGCCACCACGATGGCCCAGTCGGCGGTGTGCCCGTCGAGCACCAGTGGCTTGGCCCCGGTCACCACCCACCCGGCGCCCTTGCGTCGGGCCCGGGTCCGGACCGTGCCCAGCGGGTGCCCGTAACCCTGCTCGTGCAGAGCCACCGTGCCCCGGGTGAGCCCCGAGGACAGCCCGGACAACAGGTCGTCGGCCCCCAGCACCCGCGCCGCCAGCGTGGCCATCACGGACGAGGAGAAGAACGGCCCCGGCAGCGGGACCCGGCCCATCTGCTCGAGGATGATGCACATCTCCAGCAGTCCGCCACCGTCGCCGGGGATGAGCATCCCAGTCCAGCCCATGGTCAGCAGTCGGTCCCAGAGCTCGGGCGTAATCCCCACCGGGTCGTCGGCCAGCTGTCGGAGGGTGTCGCCGTCGACCTCACCCATGGCCCGTCGGGCAACGTCCTGCAAGGCCAGTTGCTCGGCATCGAACGTGAAATCCACTGTCCACCCCCGGAGTGATGTCGCTGCTGTTGGCGACAGTGTAGACATCCGCCCACGCCAGGAGACAGTCCGCGATGCCCCTCCCGGCCGCCGGTGGGTCCCCAGTTCCCGTCGCCCCGCCGGAGAAGCCCACTGGGCCGGCCCGGAGAAGCCCGCTGTCGGCCTGCGGAGAGGCACCGCAGCGTTGCCTGCGGCTAGCCTGCAGCACTGTGGACTTCGCACTGGCTCCTGAAGATGAAGCGTTCCGAGACGAGCTGCGCGCCTGGCTCGACGAGCACCTGCCGCCGTTCCTGGCCAGTGAGGAGCTGGTCGACGACGCCTCCATCACGGGCGAGAAGTCGGCACACCGGCGAGCCGCCTGGCAGCGGGTCCTGAACGAGGGCCGCTGGGCCGCCGTGCACTGGCCCGAGGAGTATGGCGGTCGCAACGCCAGCGCCATGCAGCGGATCATCTACTCCGAGGTCAACGCCGAGTACCGCACCCCTGGCCTGTTCAACCCCAACGGTCTGTGGCAGATCGGACCGATGATCATTGCCTGGGGCACCGACGAGCAGAAGGCCCGCTGGCTCCCGTCCATCCTGGACGCCACCGATCACTGGTGCCAGGGGTTCTCCGAGCCCGATGCCGGCAACGACCTCGCCAACCTCCGCACCACGGCCATCCGGGACGGGGACCGCTACGTCGTCAACGGCCAGAAGATCTGGATCTCCACCGCCCACCTGGCCCGCTGGGGACTCTTCCTCCTCCGCACCGACCCCACGGCCATCGAACGGGGAGCCAAGCACGAGGGCATCACGGCCTTCATCATCGACATGCACACCCCCGGCATCGAGGCCCGGCCCATTCGGGACATGTCTGGCGAGGAGATGTTCAACGAGGTCTTCTTCCACGATGCCTCCATCCCCGTGGACAGCCGCCTGGGAGGCGAGGGCGAGGGTTGGATGGTGGCCATGGGCACGCTCGGCCATGAACGGGTCGGCATCGCCGGCCAGATCTCGCTCCTCGGAGCCGACCTCAACGCCATGGTGACGGCGGCGCGTTCCGTCAACCCGGCCGCCCTCGACGACCCGGCCATACGAGAGCGCCTGGCCCGGGCCTGGACCGACATCGAACTGGCCAGGCTCCTGGCCCTGCGGGCACTGAGCAAGATCATCAAGGGAGAGAAGAACTGGCCCGAGGTCCCCTTTGCCAAGCTCATGTGGTCCACCCTGGCCCAGACCCTGGCGGCGCTCTCAGTCGACCTGCTCGGGCCGGCCGGCGTGCTGGCCAAGGGAGGCCCCGACGCCGTGGACCGGGGGAAATGGACCCGCCTGTACTCGTTCCAGCGGTACAGCACCATCGGGGGAGGCTCCTCCGAAGTGCAGAAGAACATCATCGCCGACCGGGCCATCAAGCTCCCCGGTCACTCCCGACTCGGCTGACGTGCCCGTCGATCGGCGTGCGCCGTGCATCATCGGGGTGGCCCGGCGGACCTGGCGTCAGGAGCCCGCACCCGAACCCCTCGACATGTGGGAGTCGCTGGCCCGTGAAGCGGCCGCCGATGCCGGCAGCCCCGACGCCCTGAAGGGTCTCCAGAGCCTCCAGGTCGTGTTCAGCCAGTCGTGGGAGTACGACGACCCCTGCGCCCGCCTGGCCGAGCGGCTGGGAGCGGATCCGGCCCGGGCCGCCTACTCCGGCCTGGGCGGCTCGGTGCCGGTGCGGCTGGCGTCCGAGGCCGCCACGGCCATGACCCAGGGGCAGCTGGACCTGGCCCTGGTGGTGGGGGGTGAGGCCCTGGCCACCCGTCGTCACCTGGCCGAGCCGGCCTGGTCCTATCCCCCGGACGCGCCCCGGCCGTACCCGATCACCATCGACCGCCTGGAGCGCAAGAACGGGATCTTCCAGGCCTACCTGACCTTCGCCCTGTTGGACACGGCCCGACGGGCCCACCTCGGGCAATCCCTGGAGGACCGGCGACGGGAGATCGGGGGGATGCTGGCCCCGATGAGCGAGCTGGCCGCTACCCAGCCCGAGTACGCCTGGTTCCCCATCGCCCGCACCGCCGAGGAGATCAGCACGGTCACACCGGACAACCGAATGGTGGCCACCCCGTACACCAAGCTGATGACGGCCATCATGGACGTGGACATGGCCGCGGCCGTGCTGCTGGCCACCGAGGAACGGGCCGATGCCCTGGGTGTCCCGTCCGATCGGCGGGTCTACCTCCTGGGCGACGGGTACGCCGAGGAGCCCGGCACCATGGCGGCCCGGCCCGAGCCGTGGCGGTCGCCGGCCATGGTTTCGGCCATGCAGTCGGCCCTGCGGGCCACCCCGGCCGGTGAGGTGGCCCATCTCGACCTGTACTCCTGCTTCGCCAGCTCCCTCTCGTTCGGGGCCGACGCTCTCGGGCTGGACGCTGGTCGCAGCCTCACCGTCACCGGGGGCCTCCCCTATCACGGCGGTCCTGGTAGCAACTACTCCACGCACGCCCTGGCGGCCATGGCCGACGCCCTCCGGGAAGACCCCGGTGCCCTCGGCCTGGTGTCAGGAATCGGGATGCACATGACCAGTCACTCGGCCAGCCTGTGGTCGACCCGGCCCGGAACCTACGTGCCGAGCAGGCCGGGCGGGGAGCTGCCCACCGTACCGGTGACCGGCGAGGCCACCGGACCCGCCCGGGTGGTGACCTTCTCCACCGTCCACAGCCGCCAGGGACCGGAGTCGACCGCACTGATCTGCGACCTGCCCGACGGCTCGCGCTCCTACGCCCGGCTCGACGAGCCGGCGCCCGGCGACCTCGACCTGGTGGACCAGACGGTCACCCTGTCCCCCGGCGACAAGGGAGCGACCATCGCCCACTACTGATCCGCCGTGGCTCTCCCCCCGGATCTGTCCGTGGATGCGGTCGCCGCCGCCCAGGCACGACGGGGAGCACCGGGGCCGAGACGGAGACCGACTCCGGCACCGGGACCGCCACACCGACTACTCCACACCCGAACCGACCAGAACTGCGAGCACCGACATGACCATTCACTACGAGCCCGGCGACGACCACATCGTCCGCATCACCATCGACCGGCCCGAAGCCCGCAACTCGTTGGACATGGAACACTTCAAGCAGCTCCGGATGGCCTGGGAGCGGTTCGGGGAGGATGACGACGCCTATGTGGCCGTCATCACCGGCGTGGGTCCCGATTTCTGCGTGGGCGCCGACCTCAAGACCTACATCCCCCAGATCACCAAGCTCTCGGCCACCATGAAGGAGACCGGGGTCGCCGAGATCGACGGCTACCGCCTCGACGACGGCACCAAGGCGGTCCTGCGGAACGTGAAGTTGTACAAGCCCATCGTGGCCGCCATCAACGGAACGTGCGTGGCCGGAGGGATGGAGATGCTCGGTGGCTGCGACCTGCGGGTGGCCGCCGACACGGCTACCTTCGCCGTGATGGAGCCCAAGCGAGGCCTGTTCGCCGGCGGCGGCACGACCGTCCGGCTGCCCCGTCAGATCCCCTATCCGGCCGCCATGGAACTGCTGCTCTGCGCCGACCAGGTACCGGCCCGACGGGCCTACGAGATGGGACTGCTCAACGAGGTGTGCGCGCCCAACAGGGTGATGGAACGGGCCCTCGACTACGCCCGGCGGATCACGGCCAACGGCCCGTTCGCCGTCCGCAAGACCAAAGAATCAGTGCTGACCGGTTTGGCCGTGGACATGAAGGAGGCCTATCGCATCGAATCGGCGCTGTCCGCCGAGGTGTTCTCCAGTGAGGACGCCGTGGAGGGACCCAAGGCCTTTGCCGAGAAACGCCCGCCGGTGTGGAAGAACCGCTGACCCAGTACGCCGACCAGCCGGGCACACCGACAGCTACAGGTACAGCACACCGACTGACGCACTACGAAGGGGGAGGTATGTCCGTTTCGATCGAGGACGCATTTGGAGGGGCACGGGTACTGATCACCGGGGGTTCCTCGGGCATCGGTGCCGGACTGGCCGAGGCCTTCGCCGCCGCCGGGGCCACGGTAGGGATTGCCGCCCGGCGCCAGGACAGGCTGGCCGAGGTCGTCGAGCGGTGCCGGATCCACTCGCCGGCCTCGACCATGTGGACCGTGGACCTGGCCGACAACCGGGCCGTCGATGAGCTGGCCGAGCGGGCGGTGGCCGAACTGGGAGGCGTGGACATCCTGGTCAACAACGCCGGCATCCCCAAGCGCCGCCACGTCACCGCCCTCGACCCGACCACGGTCGAAGCGGTGATGGCCATCAACTATCTCTCCCCGGTGCGGCTCACCCTGGCCCTCCTTCCCCAGATGCTGGAACGGGGCTCGGGGACCGTGGTGTCGGTGGCCTCGGTGGCCGCCACCCTGAGCCCCCCGGGGGAGTCGGCCTACTCGGCGTCCAAGGCCGCCCTGGCCGTCTTCTCCGAGTCCATGGCCGTAGACCTGTGGGCCTCGGGTATCAAGGTGTCGGTGGTCTATCCCGGCGTGGTCGACACCGAGCTCTTCACCCTGCCCGACAACGATCCCTTCACCGCCGACGTCCCCTCCATCACGGTGGCCGAGGCGGCCACCACGATCCTCGAGGGGATCGCCGCCGGCTCCCTGGCCATCTACGTCCCCGGATACTTCGCCGAGTTCGCCGCCAACAAGGCCCAGGACGTCGACGCCTTCCTGGCGGGCACGGCGGCCTACCTGGCGTCGAGGGACCAGTCGGCCCCGAACGGCTAACGGCGGGAGGTGGTCGGCGGGCCGGACGGGGGTCAGCCCAGGCGCTCGATCACCGTAGCGTTGGCCTGCCCACCGCCTTCGCACATGGTCTGGAAGCCGTAGCGGCCTCCGGTGGCCTCGAGGTGGTTGAGGAGGGTGGCGGCCAACCGAACACCACTGGCCCCCAAGGGATGGCCGATGGCGATGGCGCCCCCACGCGGGTTCAGCTTCTCGGGGTCAGCATGGAAGGCGGCGTTCCACATGAGGGGGATGGCGGCGAAGGCCTCGTTGCACTCGACGGCGTCGAACTGTTCGACCTTCATGCCCGATCGCTCCAGGATCCGGTGCGTGGCCGGAACGGGGGCGGACAGGACGATGGCGGCATCGTCGGCCGCCACGGTGGCATGGGCGAAGCGGCCCCGGATGGGAAGGCCCAATCGCTCGGCCACCGATCGTTCGGCGATCAGCATGGCCGCCGCGCCGTCGGTCATCTGCGACGCGTTGCCCGCGGTGATGTCCGGGGCCGTGTCCGGCTCCCAGTTCTGGGCGGGGGGCAGACCGGCCAGGGCCTCGAGGGAGGCGTTGCGACGGATACCCTCGTCCACCTCGAGCGATGCACCGGTGAAGGTGCCGTCTTCCCCCTTCAGCGGCACGGCCACGGTCTCGTTGGCGAAATGGCCCGAATCCCACGACGCCGCCGCCCGACGGTGGCTCTCCAGGGCGTACTCGTCCATCTGCTCTCGCGTCACTCCCCACCGGTCGGCCAGGACCTGGGCCACCCGGAACTGGGCCCACAGCCGACCGTCGATCACGTCCAGGAAGGACGGGGGGAACGGGCCGGTGCCGCCGCGGGCGTTGGACGCCATGGGGGCCCGGGTCATCGACTCCACCCCACACGCCACCACCAGGTCGTAGTGCCCGGCCTTGACGCCGGCGGCGGCGAAGTGCATGGCCTGCTGCGAGGACCCGCACTGCCGGTCGACGGTGGTGGCCGGCACGCTCTGAGGCAGCCCGGCCGCCACCCAACCGTTCCGGGTGACGTTGGTGCCCTGCTCGCCGGACTGGGTGACGCACCCCCCGATCACGTCGTCCACGGTCTCCGGGTCCACTCCGGTGCGCTCAATCAGCGAGGTCAGGGCGAAGCCCAGAAGGTCGACCGGGTGCCAGTGGGACAGGGCGCCCCCCCGCTTTCCCAGCGTCGTACGGACCACGTCGACGATGACGGCGTCGCGTTCGTTGTTGCTCACAGTCGTTCCTCTCCCTCCGGTGCTGCTTTCATCGGTGCAGGCTCCTCGCCCCCTTACAGGACAAGCTACCGGCGCGGTCCTCATGGGCCCCCATCGGGGCTCTTTGGTTCGCAGCCGCCACTTCGGCGGCGACTACCCGTGGGCGTCGGATTCGGCGCTCAGAATGGTGCGTTCCCCCCGCGAGGCCAACACGTGCTCCACGGCGCCCAAAGCGCCCTCGGAGGGTCCGCTGTACGCCACCGACCCGTGTTCGAGCACCACCGCCGTGCGAGCGATCTCGAGCACCCTGTCCACCTGCTGTTCCACGATGAGGAGGGCGGTTCCGGCCCCGTTGATCTGGCGCAGTCCGTCGTAGACGGCATCGATCATCACCGGGGCCAGGCCGAGCGAGATCTCGTCCGCCACCAGGAGCCGGGGCGGCTCCACCAGCACCTTGGCCAGCGAGAGGATGCGCTGTTCGCCCCCCGACAGCGTCCCGCCGTGCTGCCGGCGGCGTGAACCGAGCACGGGGAAGGCGGCATAGGCCTTCTCCAGCGATCCAGGGACACTCTGTCGTCCCCCGCGCTGCCGGAAGGCCAGCTTCAGATTCTCTTCCACCGTGAGGTTGGCGAAGACCCCCCGCCCCTCGGGCACGTGGGCCGCACCGGCCCGGGCGATCTTGTAGGCGGGAAGTCCGGTGACATCCTTCCCGCTCAGCCTGACGGCACCGGCAGTGCTGGCCAGCAGGCCGGTCACCACCCGGGACACGGTCGACTTACCCGCCCCGTTGGAGCCGATCAGGGCGGTGACTCCGGACTCGGGAACGGTGAAGGTGACGTCGAAGAGGGCACGATACGGTCCGTAACTGGCGCTGACGTGATCGACCTCGAGGGCCGGCGACCCACCGGTCGTGGCGCTGCCGTTCCCGCCACCACCGCCCAGCTGGTCGACGAGTGCCGCCGCCCCGCCGCCGGCGTCGGTGGGCGGCTCGGTCATGCCTTCACGCCCAGATAGGCCTCCCGGACGGCCGGGTTAGCCATGACGTCGTCGAAGGCACCGTCGGCGATGACCACACCGAGGTTCATGACCACGGTCCGGTCGACCACCTCGCCCACCATGCCCAGGTCGTGCTCGACCAGCAGCATGGCCATACCCCGCTCCCGCTGCAGCTTCCTCAGCACGCTGGCCAGCTCATGGGTCTCGTGGACGTCGAGGCCCGAGGACGGTTCGTCGGCCATCAGCAGCACCGGCTCGCTGACCAGGGCCCGGGCCAGCTCCACTAGACGGCACGAGCCCAAGCCCAAGGTCGACACCGTGGTGTCGGCCTGGCGCTCGATGCCCACCAGCTCGAGCACGGCGTTCACCCTGTCCTTCTCCTCGGTGCTCGGCGCGCTCCGCCGGCTCAGGTCCTTCCAGATGCGTCCGGTGCACCACCGGGCGCGCACCGCCACCAGCAGGTGATCCCACACCGTCATGTCGGGGAAGACCTCGATGCGCTGGTAGGTGCGGCCGATACCCAGCCGGGCCCGTTTGTAGGTGGGGAGGTTGAGGAGGTCGGTCCCTTCGAGTTCCACGCGGCCCTGCTCCGGTCGCAGCTGGCCACCGATGCAATTGAACAGCGTGGTCTTGCCGGCACCGTTGGGCCCGACCAGACCCACGCTCTCACCGCTGTCCACCGAGAGGGTGACCCCGCTGACGGCGGCCACGCCGCCGAAGGTCTTGGAGACCCCACTGACCTCGAGGAGGGGCGTCGTACCCACCGCGTCAGCCATGATCGCCGGCCCCCGCCGTCGCCGGTCGGTCGGCTCCCCCGCCCCCTGGGGGCCGCCCCCTGGGAGCGCCAGCCCCGAGGGTCGGGCCGCCGGGCGAGCCCGGGTCGACGGCGGCGTCCCTGAACAGGATGCTCTGCATGCGGAGGGTCGACTTCCGTTTCTGGTACTCGAGGATGCCCTCGGGGTGCCGGGCATAGGTCAGGGCGCCGAAGGCGAAGAACACCACTTCGAGGCTGTTGCCCCCGAATCGGGCCGGGACGTAGGTCAAGAGCTGGCTGAGGATGACGTAGCCGAACCCGGCCTGGACGGCCCCCTCCACGGTGTTGGCACCGGTGGTCACGACGACGACCACGTAGACCAGGGAAAGGAGGTAGACGAACAACTGGGGATTGACCTGTTGCTGCTGGATGGAAAGCATGGTCCCCCCCACGCCGGCCACCGCACCGGACAGGGCGAAGATCACGATGTGCTGCCATCTGAGGTTGATGCCCATGCCCGACGCCGCCGTCTCGCTCCCCCGCATGGCTCCGAGGAACCGTCCGGTGGTGCCACGGTGGATCAGCCGCACCACGAAGATGCACGCCAACAGCACCACCATGGCCAGGATGAAGAAGGCGTGCCCATCGGGATTGGCGATACCGAGGCCGACCCACTTGGGCTTGACCTGGAGCGAGGTGCCGTTGGTGGCGGTCAGCTGTGGGAACACCGTGTTGTCGAAGAACAGGGCCGCGGCGATGGTCAGCAGGGCCAGACCGAGGCCCCGGAGTCGCACCGAGGCGAAGGCCAACACCGTGGCCACCAGCGCCGCGGCGGCCGCGCCCACGAGGCCCCCCAGCAACAGGTTGAGCCCGAAGTGGTTGGCCAGCTGGGCAGCCGTAAATGCCCCCACCCCGGCCAGCGTGGCCTGGGCCAGGGAGAGCTGGCCCCCCATCCCGGTGATCAGGGTGATGGACAGGAACACCGTGGAGTAGACCAGCCCAGCGTTGAACACGTTCTCCCACGTGGTGGGCATCCAGGTGAGCATGGAGATCACGAACACGGCCAGCAGCGCGTACCACCCCACCCTGGTCACCTTCTCGACCTGCGGGACCCGGATGGCGGCGGCCGTCGGCGGCGTCGGAGGATCGACCGACGAGAGCGGGTCCTTGGTGCTGTCGAGCGTGCGCAGCCCGGGCACGATGAGCAGGGCGGCCACCAGCACGATGAAGGGAAGCGAGGTGAGCACGGCCGAGGACCAGACACTGCTCACCGGCAGGTAGCCCTGCAGCGTGGTGGCCAGCACGCCCATGGCCACACCCACGAGGGCGGCGATGGGCATGGACCTGAGCACGGCCCAGGCGGCGGCGGCGAAGGCCGCCACCATCAGCGCGGCATAGTCATCGAACTGGAGCTGTCCGTAGATCGGCGCCAGCAGCACACCGGCCAGCCCGGCCAAGAAGCCGGAGATCATCCAGGCCGTGGCCACCACCCGCCCAGCGTTGACCCCGTCCAGCTCGATCAGTCGTCGGCTTTCCACCGCACCCCGCATCTGCAGGCCCAGGCTGGTAAAGCGCATCAGTGCCACGAGGGCCACCAGGATGATCGCTGTGGTCAGGATGGTGGTCAGATAGATCCCGTTCACCGGTGTGCCGGCGATCCGGAAGTACACGGTGTCGGGATTGAAGATGATGCTGGGGGGGCTGTAGGTGTTGTTACTGCCGAACACCACGGACAGGAGCGACGGGATCCCCACGAAGAGGCTGATCCCCGTGACCAGCTTGGCCGTCGTGTTCGAGTTGGGGATCTTGCTGAAGAGCAGGCGGTCGAAGGCCAACCCGATGAGCGGAGCCAGCACCACCACCGAAAGCACGAAGGCCACCCCCACGGGCAGGTGGGCGGACTGCACCAACTTGGTGAAGGCGTAGCCCGATACGTAGGCCTGCGCTCCGTAGGCGAAGTTGAACACGCCGGTGGCCTGGTAGGTGAGGACGAGGCCCACGGCCACGATGGCGTAGGTACAGCCGTAGGGGACTCCGGGAATGGCGAAGCCCAGGAAGTGCTCCACTCCCGTGCCGATCCCTACCTATTCCGGTCGTCGAGCCGGATCACGTGCCCGGAGTTCCCGATGGCGGAGTGACCGGCACCGGGTTCTTCACGCTCTGACCCACGCATACGAATACCTGCTTGCCTTTGCCGAATACGGGAACGAACTTCTGCTGGTTGACCTGGAGGTAGGCGCTGCAGCTCGGCCAGGTGACCCCGGTGTGGAGCTTCGTCCAGTCCACCGGAGCCGAGACTCCCTGACTGGTGAAGTTGGTGATCTTGTTGGTGGCGCTGACCACGCTGGCCTGGGTGAGGTTCTTCCCGGCCGCCTTGACGCCGGCGGCGATGAGGGCAGCCGACTGCCAGCCCTGGAGGGCCACGTCGTTATAGATGTCGTTCGGCTCGTACTTCTTCATGGCCGAGATGTACGCCTGCATCCCTGAGTACGTATTGCCGTACTTGGCCAGACTGGTGGTCTCGAAGGGCACGGTGCCGGTGTTGTTCAGGTACACCCCCTGCATGAGGCTGCTGTACTTATTGAGCAGCGGCTGGTCGTAGCCGTTGAGCCATAGCTGCTTGATCTTGAGCCCGTACTGTTGGATGGCCCGAGCCAGGGTGACGTTGTCCGTGTCCTGCATGCAGGTGACGACCAACTGCGAACCGGCCTGCTGCATGCGTTGGGCATCGGAGCTGTAGCTCCCACCCAGTTGGGCCCCGACATCCACGAAATTGACGTTGTATCCGGCCGCCTTCATCCCCTTGGCGTAGGAGTTGCAGGCGTTGTAGGACGAGGAGATGGCCGGCCCGTAGCTGATGAAGGCCACCGACTTGGCCTTCACCTTCTTGATGAAGTAGCTCATCTGGGGATACCCCGACGAGTAGACCTGCGTAGATCCGCCTACGGCGAACAAGTTGGGGGCGGTCTGCCAGTTGGCCGAGACGTTGTACCCGTAGGTCGGCGTCTTGGTCGAGACGAAGTAACCCGGGGTGAACCAGGCCGAGGCCACGCCGACGGCGAAGACGTGGTCCTGGTCGATGAGGGTGTGGACGTCCTGGGTGAACTGGGAGGGCGAGCCCCCGTCATCGAGGTTGTTGGTGAGGACAATCTGGCGCCCGTTGATGCCACCCTTGGCGTCAATCGTCTTGAAGTAGGCGATCATCCCGGGAGAAAGACCCCCGAACAGTCCGGCCAGCGAGCCGGACAGAGTGGAAATGGCCCCGATGTTGATCTGTGTGGCTGACACCCCCGGCACCGTGGTGGCCGCTCCGGCGCTCCCCGATCCGGCGGCGATGGCCGTCCCGCCGGCTAGCGCAATTCCCAGCGCTAGCGCGCCGGCAACCATGCGTGTCCCCCGTCGCTTCCCCATGTTCCACCCTCCCTAGTAGCCGACCTGCCCCGATTGGCTCGTCGCCGGCGCAACTCCCCCGGACGGCCGAACGTCGAGCCAGTTCTTAAAACACGGATGTGACTGTGTCAACAACCGTCTGCCTTGCAGGCTGGGAGCATGGTACTGGCGAAATCTGGACTGTGCTGTTCATCTTGAGGAAAGAATGGCGTTCTCAAGCCAGGAACTGGCGTTGGCGGTCGAACTCCCTCAGGTCGCGGACCTCGTACTGGGTCACCGGATCGAGTTCGGCGACGTCGCCAGCCACCTCCGGCTCCCAGCCGCAGGATGCCACCATGGCCCTCACCCGGTCGTCAAAGGATCCGCGGCCCGAGGGGACCGCGGCCACCTGCAGGCGTCCGCCGATGCGCCGGAGCACACCCCGATCGGTGACCACACTGCTCACCCGCTCGCCCGGCGCGGTGATATAGGCCACCTCGGCCGGGAGCCGACGGGGTCGGGCCTGGGTCACCACCACGCAGGCCCGGGCTCGGCTCACCACGTCGTTGGCCCCTCCGGAACCGACGAGGAAACGGCCGTCGCCCAGGGACGTGGAGTTGAGATTGCCGTGCTGGTCCACTTCGGCGGCACCTAGGCACCCGATGGTGGTGGTCCCCGGACCGCCCACGACCATGCCGAGGACGGTGGAGGCGTCGGATAGCAGCGACGTCCCGGGGAACACGCGGTGGTTGAAGATGTAGGGATCGGCCGGCGTGGGGGTGTAGCCCCACAGGCCCAGCTCGGCCGTGAGGTGGACCGACGCTCCGGCCGCCCGGGCCCGGGCCACGGCCACCCACGCGGCCAGATTGGCCACGCCGGCACCGGCCAGCACGGCGTCGGCCCCGTGGGCCGCCACCGTGTCCTGGACCTCCCGGGCTCCCAGACTGGCCGCCACCTCCCACTCGCTCACCGGCTCGTCGATGGGTACCGGGTGAGCCTCGGCATCACGGCGCCACGAACCGGGGTCGGCCAGGAGCCGGAGGCCGATGAGGCGGTCGTCGCCCAACTTCTGCAGGTAGGCGGCGTGGTCCGGGGGACCGAGGACGTGCTCCCGGGCCCAGGCATCGAAGTCCCCGCGGGCCGCGGCGGCGGCATCGATCCAAAAGGGGATGTCCTCGCCGTAGCCCGCCACCGGGAGCCCCGGGGCATAGCACCCGCCAGGATGGGCGCCGAAGGGCGCCTCCACTACGGCCAGGACCCGATGGGCGGGGATCTTCACCCGGTGACCGAGCTCCTCGAGGTCGTCCACAATCGCCTCCACCGTGGCCACGACGCCGCGGCGGGCCGCCCACGCCCCCCACACCCCTTCGAGGAGGGGCTCGGAGACGGCCAGGTTCCCGTGGCGGTCGGCGACGGCGGCATGGAGGAGGGCCACGTCGGGGGCCAGAGGCGCCACGAGCCCGACGCTGCCGAACGGGGAGTCCACGGTGGCGAAGCCATCGTTGGCCGCCATGGTCGAGCCGGACAGGGAGCCGGTGACCACCGCCGGAAGGCCGCGGGCGGCCGCCTCCAGACGCTGGCCCAGGGTGAGAATCGACCAGTGCTCGACCTCGACGTCACCCGACTGGTACCCCTCCTGGAAGACGGGGTTCGGGGCGTAGGAGGGAAAGCTGTTGCCCGAATACGCGGTGACGACCCGACGGACCATCTGGCCCCTGAAGAACAGGGCCCCCAGGGCACCGAGGCTGGTCATGATCAGGGTCAACCCCGCATCGGCACCCCACTGTTGGCGGGCCAGCTCGCGGGCCGACGCCGTCCACCGACTGTGACCCAACATGACGTGGACGGCGTCACCGGGACGCACATGCCGTTCCACGGCGTCGCTCAGAGCAATCCCCACCTCGGCCATGGGAGGGCAGGTTACCCAGCTGGGCACGAGGCCGTGCCCGGCGACCGTGCTCCTCGGCCGTCGGCCGGGGGCAGTCTTGGAGGGCCTGGCCCCGGTGCCACGGTCAGTCGATCACGATGTCGAGTGGTGCCCCCAATGCCGTCAGATCGACGCTGTCGTTGTCCTCGGCATAGCGAAGACCCTGGACGTTGAACAGCTCGACGGACGGGGCGCCGATGGGATACGGGCCCCAGTGCCAGGTACCCCGGTCGAGCACGACCGGCTGGAGGGTGTCGAGGACGAACGCTTCCACCCGATCCACATCGGACGGTGTCCGCATGTCCACCGACGCCGGGGCCACCACGATCACCGCCCTCACGTCGAGCGGCATCACCACCTGGGTGTGGGTGGCATGACGGAACAGGACATCGCAGCGCAGGCCGCCGGCCACCTCGGGGGCCTCGTCCCGCCGATGGCCGATGAGGTTGACGTGGACGTCCTGCCAGGCGAACTCGAGGCGGTGATCGCCGTCCGTCGGATCGGTGTCGGGCACGGGCAACCAGCCGAACGGCGCCCACCCGTCACCGGTGAGCGGCACCGGTGTGATCCTGCGGACTTCCTCACCCATGTCCCACGCTCCAGAGGAGATCTACTGTATTCCCAGGCAACCTAACATCGGGACCGGAACGCTACGAAGCTGGAGGAAGCCACATGGCCATGGATGTACGGAACATCGAGGACGTCGCCCCCGTCGTCGAGCACAACGGCACCGTACCGGTGTGGTGGATGGTCAACTCGAGGGAGATGAAGGAGGCGACCGACGGTGGATTCCTCGAACTGGTCAACGAGTTCGTCGTGGAAGGCGGCGGGCACGTCGACCCCCACTCCCACCCGACCCACGAGTTCTACTATGTGCTGCGGGGCCGGGGCATCATGACCATTGAGGGCGAGGAACGACCCATCGCCCAGGGCGACCTGGTCCACATCCCGCCTGACGCCGTCCACAGCCTGCGACCGGTGAGCGACCACGCCCCCATCCACTGCTTCTGTTTCGCCATCGGGGTGAAGGGCGCCGGACCCATCGACTACACCACCCACTCCACCTGACATCGCCGGGGGATGCCCTCAGTCGGTCGGACCGACCTCGATGAGCGACGCGTCGAGACCCAACAGTTCGACGGTGGTCGAGCCGGCACGGAGGGCGGCGAAGTAGCCGGCCTCGGCCTGGGCCCGGCGCTGGCCGGCGGCGAGGGTGGCCTCCAGCGAACCTGAGGGAATCACCACCACACCGTCCACGTCCCCCACCACCCAGTCGCCCACAGCGACCGGCACCCCGGCCACCGTGGTGGTACGTCCCACCGAGCCGCGGGCCAGCTTGGTGGCACCGGGGAGGGCGATGGTGGAGGAGAACACCGGGAAGCCCAGTTGCTCGAGGGCACCCACGTCGCGCACGCCACCGTCGATGACCAGTCCGGACAACCCCCGGGCGAGCGCCCCCGTGGTCAGGACCTCACCCCAGTAGCCCCGGTCAGGAACACGGCCCACATCCACGACAAGCACGGAACCAGCCGGTGCTGTGGTCACCGCGATGTGGATGGCCAGGTTGTCCCCCGGCGTACACCGCACCGGATAGGCCGGCGCAGCCACGGCGGCTCCCGACCATGCCGGTCGGATCCTCGGGGGCATGCCCGTTGCTCCGCTCTCCCCGAGTGTGGCTGCACCCAACTCGGCGAGGACGGCCGCGGTCTGTGTATCGGTCATCGGGCTCCTTCCAGGTCCGTGGACCCACGTCGAACTCCGGTACTCATCATCAGTCCCGGACGGCCACGGCCACCTCGATCTCGACCGCACCCCCCCGGGGCAGGGATGCCACCCCGAGGGCCGACCGGGTGTGGCGTCCTGCCTCCCCGAACACGTCGTAGAGGATTGCGCTGGCCCCGTCGACGACCGCCGGCTGCTGATGGAAGTCGGGGGCCGACGCCACGAAGCCGGTGACGGTGAGGACCCGCTCCACCCGGTCGAGGGTGCCCAACTCGGCCTCCAGGACGGCCAGTGCGTTGAGGGCGCAGACGGCGGCGGCGGCGGCCCCCTCCTCCACCGACACGTCGACGCCGAGCGTGCCCAGGCAAGTCAGCTCACCCTGGATCCGGGGCAGTTGACCCGAGGTTCGGGCCACCCCTTGGTGCACCACGACGGCATCCAAGGGATGATGCGGAGGATGCGGGCCGTGCAGGGTGAGGCCGAGCTCTTCGAGGCGGGTCCGGACGCGCCTGTCGCCCGCGGCCGTCACGGCCGGAACACCGAGGCGGTCGTCCCTGAGGGGCGGGGACAGGACATGGGATGGCCTCCTGTGGCGGAAACCGGGCTACCACCCGGCGGATCGCCGAGATGCTACGCCACCCGCTCGGGCCGGTGCCGGTTGCCACCGGCGGTTGCATCACCGCGGCGGCGCCACTGCCGTTCCGCCGGGGTTCGCATACAGTGGCCCGATGAGTTTGCTCGAGGGAAGAGTCGCAGTGGTCACGGGATCCGGTCGGGGCATCGGTCGGGCCATCGCCCTCTGCCTGGCCGATGAGGGCGCCAGCGTGGTGGTCAACGACATCGGGGTGTCGCTCGGTGGCGAGGGCACCGGCGAGGACCCCGCCGACCAGGTGGTGGGCGAGATCACGTCACGAGGGGGGACCGCCGTGGCCAACCGCGACCGGGTCGACGACTTCGATGCGGCGGGTCGCATCATCGCCACTGCGGTGGACACCTTCGGCAAGATCGACATCCTGGTCAACAACGCTGGGATCGTGCGCGACCGCACCCTCGTAAAGATGGAGGAGGCCGACTACGACGCCGTGGTCGCCGTCCACCAGAAGGGGACCTTCAACACTGCCCGCCACGCGGCTCCGCTGATGAAGGAGGCTGGCTACGGCCGCATCGTGAACATCACCTCATCGGCCGGGCTCCGCGGGAACTTCGGGCAGAGCAACTACGGCGCGGCCAAGGCCGCCATCATGGGGATGACCTTCGTCTGGGCCGTGGAACTCGGCAAATACGGGATCACCGTCAATGCCATGGCCCCGGCCGGCGCCACCCGCATGACCCAGGGCCTAGCCGACGAGGAGGCACCGGCCGACCAGGATCCGGCGCTCAACGCCCCCCTGGTGGCCTACCTGGCCTCGGAGGCCGCCGCCGGAGTGAACGGCCAGGTCTTCGGCCGTACCGGCTATGGATTCACCGTGTTCCAGACGCCCCGGCAGGTGGCCACCATGTGGCAGGAGGGTGGATGGACGCCCTCCGAGGTGGCGGAGCACTTTCACGAGGTGCTGGGACAGCACCTCCAGCCGGTGGGCATGCCGGCCCATGCCCTCCTGGGCAACAAGAAGTAGGCCGAGGTGGCCCCGTCCCTCCAGCTGCCACCTGAGCAGCTCCATGCCGTCGCCCAGGCCTTCGGTGACGAGACGGCCTACACGGTCGTGGGTGGCGACTCATTGACCTTCACCCAGTGGGACACCGATGCCACCCGACTGGCCCGGGGCCTGATCGACGCCGGAGTGGCGCCCGGCGACCGCGTGGCCATCCACCTCGAGCCGGTCCACGCCCTGCAGTGGGTCACCAGCTACAGCGCCATCCACCGCGCCGGTGCCGTGGCCGTGCCGTTCAACCCCCAGCTGACGCGACCGGAGGTCGAACGCATGGTGGACCACTCCGGGGCGACGGCTGCCGTCACCGAGCTGGCCCTGCTCCCCCGCTACCAGGACCGGCGGCCGCCGGTCCTGGTCGTCCTGCCCGAGGACGTGAATGCTCCTCTGCCAGACGGGGTGTCCGGCCCGGGTGTGGTGGCGTGGTCCGAGATCCTGAGCACCAACACGGAGTACCTGCAGGTACCGAGGGAGCCGGGCGATCTGGCCGACATCCTCTACACCTCCGGCACCACCGGCGACCCCAAGGCCGTGGCCATCCGGCACGACAACTACTCGCTCATGCCGTTCACCGAGCCCAACTGGAGCGGTGGGGCCTGGATGCACGCCAGCCCGCCCTACACCTTCGCCGGCATCGCCTTCGTCTACACACCCATGAAGCTGGGCCTCCGGGCCCTCTACATGCCGCGGTTCGACGCCGGAACCTGGTTGGACACCGTGGAGTCCGAACGGCCCGGCTCGGTGTTCCTGGTGCCGGCCATGGCCAATCTCCTCCTCGAACACCCCCGGTTCGACGAAGCCGATCTGACCTCGGTCCAACTGTGCAGCGTGGGCAGCGCTCCTCTGGCCCCGTACGTGCTCGAGCGTCTCCAGAGCCGGATGCCCACCGCCCTCGTGTCCAACAACTACGGCATGACCGAGGCCGGCTCGGTGTACTGCCTGATGCCCCCCGGGGAGGCAGTCAAGCGACCCGGTTCGGTAGGGAAGCCCGCCCCACCGGCCGAGATCCTCTGTGTCGACGACGATGGTCGTCCGGTGCCGGCCGGCGAAGTGGGCAACGTCCGGATGAGGATCCCCGGTCGGCCCCGCGAGTACTACGGCGATCCCGATGCCAGCTCCCGGACCTGGGTCGACGGCTGGCTGGTCACCGGCGATCTGGGTCGGATCGACGACGACGGATACCTCTATATCGTCGGGCGCACCAAGGACGTGATCATCAGGGGTGGCAACAACATCTTCCCCACCGACGTGGAACACGTCATCCAACTCCACCCGGCGGTGCGGGAGGTGGCGGTCGTCGGCATCCCCCATCCGGTACTGGGCGAGGACCTGTTGGCCGTCGTGGCCCTACGCCCCGACCACAAGGCCTCCTCCGATGAGCTGGCCGACCACACCGCCGAACGTCTGGCCCGGTACAAGGTGCCCCGTCAGTGGGAGTTCGTGGACGCCCTTCCCCGGAACGCCACCGGCAAGGTGGTGAAGGAGCGGCTGCGCCACCAGTTCGCCGACCGTCCCACCACCGCGGCACCGGAGGCGACCAGGCGGTGAAGGTGACCAGAACGTTGCACCACAGCGTGAATGTCGAGGGGTACCTGGACGAGACGGTGTCCTTCTACCGGCAGCTGCTGGAGCTGGACGACGAGGCGCGCCCCGTCATCCCTGGCGTCGACGGGCACTGGTTCACCGCCGGGCACATCCAGCTGCACCTGGTGGACGCCGACACCGGCTCCCAAGTCATCAAGCCCACCGGTCCGCACGTGTGCTTCGCCGTGGAGGATCTGTCCGGCGCCATCCGCGAACTCGAGGAGTCCGGGATCCCCTATGCCGAGGGCGCCCAGGGCCCGGTGGTCCAGATCTGGTTCGTGGATCCGGCCGGCAACACCATTGAGATCCAGCAGGACCCGGACGTCGGCTGAGCCGTACCGGCGGGACGATGCGGCCGGGTGGGCGGCGTCAGATGGGGGCGACGCCGACGGCCAGACGCTGCTCGAGGAGGGCGGCGATGCGCTCGCGGTGCCAGGCGGCGGTGCCGAATGACGCGCCGTCCAGTCGGGCCCGCTTCAAGGAGAGATGGATGTCGTGGTCCCAGGTGAAGCCGATGCCCCCGTGGACCTGCATGCCGGCGGCCAGGACCCGCTCCGAGGCGTCCGAGCACCACGCCTTGGCCATGGACGCCGCCAGCGAAGCTTCCGGATCGCCTGTGGCCACGCACCAGGCGGCGTAGTAGGCGCTCGAGCGCATGGCTTCCACGTCCACCAAGGCGTCGGCCAACTTGTGCTTGACGGCCTGGAAGCTGCCGATGGGATGGCCGAACTGCCGGCGGACCTTGGCATACTCCACGCTCATGTCCAGGGCGTGGGACGCCGTGCCCAAGAGCTCGGCGGCGGCGCCGGCCGCCGCCCGGTCCACCACCCGTTGGGCGGCCACGACCCCGCCGATGCGCCGAGACGGGGTGTCGTCGAGACGCAGCCAGGCCAGCGAGCGGGTCCGGTCCATGGCCGGCTCGGCCTTCGGCCGCTCCCCCGCCGGCAGGGCCACGGTATAGAGGGCATCCTCGGTCACCACCACGGTGACGTCGGCCTCGGCGGCGTAGAGCGTGGGCTCCGGCTGTCCGGTGAGGAACCAGCGGTCCCCGTCAGACCGGGCCGCCACTGTTCCGGGGCGGGCCGCCCAGGCCAGCGTGCCCACGGCGTCCCCGGCGGCCAGCCGCTCGGCCCACTCCTCGGCCTCGGCCACGGCTTCGCCCGGAGCGGCCTCGTCCTCCCCCGCCTGTTGGAGCGCCACCATGGCCAGGATGGTGCCGAGGAACGGGGCCGGGGCCGTCCGCCGCCCCAGCTGCTCGCAGAGCACGGCTACCTCGACCATGCCCATTCCCAGGCCGCCGGACGATTCGGGGCGCTCCACGCCCAGCCAGCCCTGCTCGGCCATGGACTCCCACAACCGTCGGTCGAAACCCCCGTCCCGGGCCCCGGGATCGTCAGCCGGCCCCGACCCGACGAAGGCCCGGATGCGGTCTCGGGAGGCCAGCCCGTCGAGGAGGTCACCGGCGGCAGCGGCCAGATCCTGCTGGTCGGAGGAGAGTTCGAATTCCACAGCGGCGAAGCATACGGTCCGTGCGACCACACCGCCTCCGAGTGGTCAGGCATCCGGTGCACGGCCCGTCCCCGGACCGCCCTGTGCCAAGCTGAAGGCGATGGATCTCCAGATGACCGCGGCGCAGCAGGAGCTGCGCGCCGACCTGCGGGCGTGGCTCGTCACCAACCTCCCCTGGGAGTACGGGGCCGAGCCCCCCACTCGCTCCCAGGACCTGGCCGAGGTGGTGGCCTTCGGTCGCCTCTGGCAGTCGATGCTGGCCGAGGGCCGCTGGGTCGGGGTGACCTGGCCCGAGGAGCTGGGCGGTCGGGGGCTGGGTGCCACCGAGCACTTCCTGGTCACCGAGGAGATGGCCCGGGCCCGGGCCCCGGAGCTGGTGGGCCGCATCGGGATCAACCTGGTGAGCCCCACCCTGTTCGCCCACGGCACCCCTGAGCAGCAGCAGCGGTGGCTGCCCCCGATCCTCGGCGCCGACGAGCTGTGGTGCCAGCTGTTCAGCGAGCCCGAGGCGGGCAGTGACCTGGCCTCGCTGACCACCAAGGCCCGCAAGGTCCCCGGCGGGTTCCGGGTGACCGGGCACAAGGTGTGGACCTCGTACGCCCAGTTCGCCAACTGGGGCCTGTGCCTGGCCCGCAGCGACCCCGATGCCCCCAAGCGCCAGCTGGGGATCTCCTCGCTGGTCATCGACATGCATGCCGAAGGTGTCGAGGTCCGGCCCCTGGTGCAGATCACGGGGGATGCCGAGTTCAACGAGGTCCTCCTCGACGAGGTGTTCGTGCCCGACGAGCAGCTCATCGGAGTGGCGGGCAACGGGTGGTCGGTGGCCAACTCCACCCTGTCCCATGAGCGGGGGGTCAACCCCCGCCAGCTGGGCATCCATGTCCAGCTGCTGGCCGAGTTGCTCGAGCTGGCCGCCGGGCGCCCGGCACCCGGGGGCTTCGCCGATCCCGAGATCCGTCAGCGCCTGGCCGAGGCGTACATCGAGGTGAAGCTGTTTCAGCTGCACAACTGGCGGACGCTCACCCGGCTGGAGCGCGGTGAGCACCCCGGGCCCGAGGGTAGTGCCCTCAAGCTGTACTGGAGTGAGATGTCCAAGCGCTTCCACGAGACGGTCATGGCCGTGCTGGGACCGGCCGCCTCCCTCTGGCAGGGGGCGACCGACAACCCGGGGGACGGCATGTGGCAGCGGTCGTGGCTCTACTATCAAGCCTCGTCGATCTTCGCCGGCACCAACGAGGTGCAGCGCACTCTGGTCGGCGAGCGCGTGTTGGGGCTCCCCCGGGACTGACCGGACGGGTAGGGGGCGATCGGGAAGGAACTGCCCATGGAGTACGAAGCGATCCTCTACCAGGTGGAGGGCACGGTGGCGACCATCACCATGAACCGCCCCGAGATGGCCAACGCCCAGGACACCCGCCTCATCGACGAGATGGACGATGCCTTCGACCAGGCCGACGCCGACGACGCCGTCCGGGTGGTGATCCTGGCCGGGGCGGGGAAGCACTTCTCGTCGGGCCACGACCTGAAGGCCCTCATCGGAGACGGCGAGACGGACAAGTGGCGGCTCATGCGGGAGACCCCCGAGGGCAAGATGTACCACGAGAAGGTCATGTACTACGACAAGTGCAAGCGAATCCACGATTTCCGCAAGCCCACCATCGCCGCCGTCCAAGGAAGCTGCGTGGCCGCCGGGCTGATGCTCGCAGCCATGTGCGACCTGATCGTGGCGGCCGATGACGCCGTGTTCTCCAATCCCGTGCTGCGCATGACCGGTGCCGGCGTGGAGCTGCTGGTGGAGCCGTGGGAGTTGGGCATCCGCAAAGCCAAGGAGTTCCTCCTGACCGGTGACACCATCGACGCCCAGGAGGCGTGGCGACTGGGTCTGGTCAACCAGGTGGTCCCCCGGGACCAGCTGTCCGAGCGGACCCACCAGTTGGCCGAGCGCATCTCGCTGGTGCCTCCGGCCACCGCCCAACTGGTGAAGGACACCTTGAACCACACCGGGGAGCTCATGGGCAAATCGGACTCGTGGAAGTACCACTTCATGGCCCACCACTGGATGCACAACACGGCCACGGCGACTCAGGCCCTCGAGGAACGGAAGGCCAAAGGCTCCATGAAGGAGGTCTTCGCCGACCGCGACCGGGGCGACCGGTCGGGCGGCGCGTGAACCCGGGCCCCACGGGGACGGAAGCAGGACCGGCCGGTCCGCTCACCGGGCTCCGGGTCCTCGATGTGGGGACCCGGATCTCGGCTCCGTTCTGTGCCGGACTCCTCGGCGAGTTGGGCGCCGATGTGATCAAGGTCGAGTTGCCGGGCCGCGGCGACTTCATGCGCACCATCGGCCCCTTCGTCGACTCCGGGGGCGAAGGCAACGGGCCAGCCGAGGGCACGCACGGGGAGCCGTACTCCCTGTTCTGGTCGGTCGAGGGTCGGGGCCGGCGGGGCGCAACCTGCGACCTGCGAACGCCCGAGGGCCAGGACCTGTTCCGACGGTTGGCCACCCACGCCGACGTGGTGTGCGAGAACTTCCGACCGGGCACGATGGAGAAGTGGCACCTCGGCCCCGATGATCTCGACCCCCGCCTGGTGTACGTGCGGATCAGCGTCTTCGGCCAGGATGGCCCCTACTCGTCCCGCCCCGGCCTCGACCGCCTGGGCATCGCCTACGGGGGCTTGCTCCACTTGACCGGCGAGCCCGACCGACCGCCGGTGCGCCCCGGGGTGACCATCTCGGACTACCTGACGGGCGTGTTCGCCGCCATGGCTGCCGTGGCCGGCCTCTACCAACGCGACCTTCATTCACCCGGCGAGGGTGGCGGCACCGGCGCGGTCATCGACGCCCCCCTGTACGGCGCCGTGCTGCGGGTGCTCGAGTGGACGCTGGCCGGTTACGACCAGCTGGGTACGGTCCGAAACCGGGAGGGCAACCGGTTGCGCAACTCCGCCCCCCTGGACAACTACCCCACCGCCGACGGCGCCTACATCTGCATCGTGGGAGGGTCGGACGCCAACTTCGGCCGGCTGTGCCGGGCCATGGGGCGTGAGGACCTCCTCGCCGATCCCCGATTCACCACCTTGGCCCTGCGGTCGGAGCACGCCGAGGAGATCAACGGCATCGTGGCGGCGTGGACGGGGGCACGGGACGCCGCGGAGATCGAGGCCACCTGCATCGCCCACGACGTCCCGGTGGGCACGGCCTACAGTGCCGCCGACATCTTCACCGATCCCCACATGGCCGCCCGGGGCGACCTGGTGGCGGTGGCGGACCCGGTGGTGGGTCCGATCCGGCAGCAGGCGCCGTTCCCCCGCTTCGTGGGTCGACCCACCCCGGTGCCGTCCGGTGCCCCGTTGTTGGGCGCCGACAACCGCCCGGTCTGGTGCCACCTGGTCGGCCTGTCGGACGACGAGTTCGCCGAAGCCGAGCGGGCCGGGACCATCTAGGGGCTCACCCCCCGGGCTCGGGGTCGCGGGGCAGGCCGAGAATGCGCTCGGCGATCACGTTCCGCTGCACCTCGCTGGTCCCCCCGGCGATGGTCAGGCACCGGGTGAACAGGAGCCCCTGGATCCACCGCTCCGACCGTCCCTCGGTGGTGGCCCCCTCGGCCCCGAGCATGGCCAGGCCCAGCTCCTGGACTCGCTGCTCGTGCTCGACGCCCAGCAGCTTGCGCAGCCCGGCCCCGGCCCCGGGCTCTGATCCGGCCAGCGCCAACAGCGTGGACCGGTGGGACATCAGGCTGATGGACTGGGCCTCGGCGAGGAGCCCACCCAGCCGGACCACCAGGCCGGCCGAGACGGCGTCACCCCGCTTGGCGGCCAGTCGCAGCAGGGACTCGACGCCGATGCCGTAGGTGGAGCCCGAGGACATCGAGATCCGCTCGTTGGCCAGGGTCATGCGGGCGGCGGCCCAGCCGCTGTTGACCTCGCCGATAACGCAGTCGTCGGGCACGAACACCTCGTCGATGAAGACCTCATTGAACAGGGCGGCCCCGGTCATCTCCCGCAAAGGACGGATGTCCAGGCCGCTCGTGCGCATGTCCACGATGAAGAAGGTGATGCCCTCGTGCTTGGGCACCGACGGATCGGTCCGGGCCAAACAGATGCCCCAGTCGGCCTGCGCCGCCATCGAGGTCCACACCTTCTGACCGGTCAGCAGCCATCCTCCGTCGGTCCGCACGGCGCGCGTGGTCAGACTGGCCAGGTCGGAGCCGGCTCCCGGCTCGGAGAACAGCTGGCACCATGCCAGCTGGCCGAGGAGCGAGGGGCGCACCCACCGCTCCTGCTGATCCTCGGTCCCGCTGGCGATGATCACCGGCAGGGCCCAGGCACTGATCCCGATGTGGGGGCGGGTGATCCCCACCTCGGCCAACTGTTCGTCGATGACCACCTGCTCCACCGCTCCGGCGTCTCGTCCCCACGGGCGGGGCCAGTGCGGCACCACGAGGCCGACCTCGACCAGGGCTGCCCTGCGCCCCTCCTCCGGGACGGCGGCCAGCTCGGCCATCAGGGGGGCCAGTGCCACGCGGGCCTGCTCCGCCTCGTCGGGAAGGTCGGCGGTGAGCTGGCGCCTCACCCCGCGCCCGGCCTCGATGGCCACGTCGCGGCGGAAGGCGTCGGTCTCACCCACCAGCTGGCGGTCGGCGTGGGCCCGCTTGAAGTGGAGGTGGAGATCGTGTTCCCAGGTGAAGCCGATCCCGCCCAACAGCTGCAGGCACTCCTGCGACGACCGGGCGTACCCGTCGACGGTGAGCGCCCCGGCGGTGGCTGTGGCCAGCTCCACGCTGTCGGCGTCGGTGGTGCTCGCCGTCGACGTCGGATCGGCGACGTCGACCGACACGGCCACGGCGGCGTCCCACGCCACCGCCGTCATCTGCTCCACCCTGACCGCCATGTCGGCCAGCCGATGCTTGACGGCCTGAAACTGGCCGATGGGGCGGCCGAACTGCACCCGGACCTTGGCGTACTCGGTAGCTGTCTCGAGGCACCAACGGGCCCCGCCCACGTGCTCGGCGGCCAAGAGGGCCATGACCACCTGGCGGACGCGTCGGGTGGTCAGGGACGGGAGCTGGCGATCGGCGGGCACCACATAGGCGTCCACCTCCACCGCACCCACCCGACGGGTGGGGTCCAGACTGCCGAGGGCCGTCACCTGCAACCGGCCGCCGGATGCGGATCCGGCCACATCGAGCAGGCACCACGTCTCCGTTCCGTGGTCATCCCGGGCCGGCGCCAGCACCACCGAGGCCGTCGAGGCGCCGAGGAGGGGCCGGAGCGACCCCGACACCACCAGCTCGCCATCTCGTCCCCCGTCCGCCACATCGAGATGGGTGTCCCCGAAGGACAGGGCGGCGGTGATGCTCCCGTCGATGAGTCCGGGAAGGACGGCACGGGCCAGGGAGCGATCGGAGCCGGTCGACGTCTCGGCCACCAGGGCGGAGGTGACCACCGTGGGCAGGAGCGGGCCCGGGACCACCGACCACCCGGTCTCCTCCACCAGGACGGCCAGCTCGAACAGCCCGAAGCCCTGGCCACCGAACTCCTCAGGGAGGTGGATGCCCAGCCACCCTTCACCGGCCATCGCCTTCCACACCGGCTGAAGGGTCTCCTCCTCGGCGTCGAGCAGGGCGCGGGGCACCGACGGTGGGCAGTGGGTGTCCAGCCATCGGCGCGCCGAGAGGCGCTGCGCCTCGTGCTCGTCGGTCAATGCGATCGGCATGCAATCACCCTTCGTTCACAGATGCGTTCGTGTCCAGGTCCACTGCTTCGTGGGTCCCCCCGTCGGGCCCCTCCGGGTCCTCCACGGTGATGGCCCGGGTGGGACAGCCTTCGGCGGCCACCCTGATCCGCTCCTCGGTATCGCCGTGGGCGTCGACGACCACCGACACCCCGTCGTCACCCAGATCGAACGTCCCCGGTGCCCAGTACAGGCAATTTCCGGATCCTACACATCGCTCCCGATCGATCACGATCCGGATGGCCATGCCCCCACCCCCTACTCCCCCACGTCACGGGCCGCTCGGGCCTGGCCGAGCAGGCGCTTGCGGACCTTGCCGTTGTGATCCCGTGGGAGCTCGTCCACCACTTCCCAGCGCCGGGGAACCTTGTACTTGGCCAACCGGTCGGCAACGTGCTGGGCCAGGTCGTCGGTAGTGACCGGGTGCCGCAACTGGACCATGGCCTCGAGATGCTCCCCGTCGCGCTCGTCGGGCACACCGAAGACAGCACAGTCCACCACCGCCGGGTGACCGAAGAGCACCTCTTCGATCTCCCGCGGGGCGATGTTCACGCCGCCCCACAGGACCATGTCCGAGATGCGGTCCGTGATGAAGAGGTAGCCGTCGGCATCGACGAACCCGATGTCCCCCACCGTGAAGGCATCGTCGCGCCAGGCCTGTTCCGTGGCCTGGTCGTCGTTCCGGTACCGGAACCGCAGGGTGCCGGCGGGTCGGATGTACACCAGACCGGCCTCACCGGTGGGCAGGACAGCACCCTCCTCGTCGAGGATCCGGATCTCCACCCCGGGCCAGGGCCGGCCGACGCTGCCCGGTCTGTCCAGCCACTCCTCGGGGGAGATCTTGGTGGCCCCTCCCTCGCTGGCGCCGTACAGCTCATGGATCTCCGCCGACGGGAAGGCCTCGATCATCCGGCGCTTGACGGCCACCGGGCATGGCGCGGCCGCATGCACCACCAGGGTCAGGCTCGACACGTCGATCCCGGCGCGCTCGTCCTCGGGCAGCTCGAGGATCCGGATGAAGTGGGCTGGCACCATGAACGTGCGGGTCCCCCGGTGGCGCTCCACCTCACCCAACCACGAGCGGGCCTCGAACTGATCGACGATCACGGTGACCGCGCCCACGTAGAGGGCACACAGCGACCAGCCCAGGTGGGAGGCGTGGTAGGCGGGACCGCTCATGACGTAGACGTCGTCCTCGGTCCAGCCCCACAGCGCCACCTGCCCCTCCATGCCCCGGGCGCGACCCTGGCGGTCGGCCAGGGCGCCGTGCACCACTCCCTTGGGACGGGCCGTGGTCCCCGAGGTGTAGAACATCAGCTCGGGGCTCCCGCCGCTGTCACCCCCCGGCAGGGGGTCGGCCGAAGCCACCAGGTCCTCATAGTGCCGACCCACCGAGAGCGAAGGAATTCCCAGTCCGGCCACGGCCCGGTGCAGTTCGTCGTCGATCGTCTCGTGTCCCACCACCACGGCCACGTCGGCATCGCCCAGGATGAAGGCCAGTTCCTCGGCGCGCAGATGCCAGTTGACCGGGAGGAACGGCGCATCGAGCATGGACGCCGCCGTCGCCACCTCGAAGATCTCGATCCCGTTGGGCAGGACCGCGGCCACCGGCCGGCCGGCACCGGCGCCGCGCTCGGCCAGGACCGAGGCGAGGCGCAGGGCCCGGTGCTCCAGCTGGCCGTAGGTACGGACGGTGTCCCCGGTGACGACGGCGGGGCGGTCAGGACCCCGCCTGGCGTGGTCCGTTACCCCCCGCACCGGACCCGCGGTACGTTCTGTCATCGCCGCCGAGACTACCGTCCCCGGTGCCGGGGCCGCCTGGAGGGGTATCGGGGCGTGGGGAACGGAGGAGAGACCATGCAGGCAGTGACCGAATTGGACCGGGACGGGCAGGGCCACCGGGACGGAATGACCGCCGATGGTTGATGTGGCCCCGACCACGGCGCACCCCCTCGACGCCCTCCAGGCCGACGAGATCCGTACGGCGGTGTCCGTGGTCCGGGAGAGCGGCCGGGTGGCCGACGGCGTGCTCTTCTCCACCGTCACCCT
The DNA here is from genome assembly GCA_963737625.1 of uncultured Acidimicrobiaceae bacterium. Taxonomy (GTDB): domain Bacteria; phylum Actinomycetota; class Acidimicrobiia; order Acidimicrobiales; family RAAP-2; genus Bog-756. The sequence continues at coordinate 985,119 of CAVTTK010000002.1, read as the reverse complement.
GGACGAACCCAGCCGGGTCGCCGTGGCGGCCCATCGACCGGGTGACCCTGTGGACCGGCGGGTCCGGCTGACCCTGCTACCCGGTCCCGAGGCCGATGTGGTGGAGGTCGTGGTGGCGGTGGGCTCCGGCCGGATCGTCGAGTGGACGCCCCGCACCGGGATGCGTCCGGCCCTCCTCTTCGACGACTCCTACCGGGCCATCCTCGCCCTACGCGAGAGCCCTGAGTGGCAGGAGGCCATGCGCCGGCGCGGCATCACCGACTTCGAGCAGGTCCAGATCGACCCGTGGCCCACCGGCAACTTCGGCAACCCGCTGGAGGATGGGCGGCGGATCGCCCGGTGCATCTCGTACTACCGGGAGGAGCCCTCCGACAACGGCTACGCCCGACCCATCGAAGGCGTGCTGGCCACGGTGGACGGCGCCCGCGGCGAGGTGCTCGAGGTCGTGGACCTCGGCGTGGTTCCCCTCCCCCCGGAACGGGGCAGCTACCTGGCCGAGGACCACCAACCCATGCGCACCGGCCTCCGCCCCCTCGACATCGTCCAGACCGAAGGTCCCAGCTTCACCCTGGACGGAAACCTGCTCACCTGGCAGCACTGGACCATGCGGGTGGCCATGGAGCCGCTCGAAGGCCTGGTCCTGCGCAGCATCGGCTACGACGACGGAGGCCTCCGACCCATCCTGCACCGGGCCTCGGTGAACGAGATGGTCGTACCCTACGGTGATCCGGGTCCCATGCACGGGTGGAAGAACGCCTTCGACGTGGGTGAGTGGGGCCTGGGCCGCATGGCCAACTCCCTGACCATGGGCTGCGACTGCCTGGGAGAGATCACCTACCTCGATGGCGTGTTCTGCAGCGAGCACGGAACCCCGTATGTGGTCGAGAACGCCGTGTGCATCCATGAGGAGGACTACGGGATCCTCTGGAAGCACCAGGACATGATGACGGGTCGCACCGAGGTCCGACGCTCCCGGCGCCTGGTGGTGTCGTCCATCGCCACCGTCGGGAACTACGAGTACGGCTTCTACTGGTACTTCTATCTCGATGGCACCATCCAGCTCGAGGTGAAGCTCACCGGGATCATGTCCACCCAGGCCCTGGCACCGGACGACACGCCCGAATTCGGAGCGCTGGTGGCCCCGGGCCTGGGTGCCCCGTTCCATCAACACCTGTTCTGCGCCCGCCTGGACCTCTCGGTGGACGGGCCGGTGAACGAAGCCTACGAGGTCGGCTTCGAGTCGTTGCCGACCGGCGACGACAATCCTTGGGGCAACGCCTTCCGTCAGCGGGCCACCCGGCTGGAGTCCGAATCCGGGGCCCAGCGGGACGTGGACCCGGCCAGCAGTCGACACTGGCGGTTCGTGAACCCCGAGGTGCGCAACGGACTGGACCGGCCGGTGGCCTACAAGCTTCTTCCCGGGGCCACCCCCACCCTGTTGGCCCAGGCCGATTCCAGTATCGGCCGAAGGGCCGGATTCGCCCGTCACAACCTGTGGGTGACGCCGTACTCCCCCGACCAGCGCCGAGCGGCCGGCGACTACCCCAACCAGCACGTCGGGGGGGACGGACTGCCGTCCTGGACCTCGGCCGACCGTTCCCTGGTCGACACACCCATCGTGGCGTGGCACACCTTCGGGGTCAGCCACGCCCCCCGCCCCGAGGACTGGCCGGTCATGCCGGTCGAGTACTGCGGCTTCCACCTGGTTCCCGTCGGGTTCTTCGACCGCAATCCCGCCCTCGACGTCCCTCCCCCGACGGATCACTGCCACTGACCCACCGAACCCGCTCACCCACCATCGAGATCAGTCGGTCGAGCTGTCCGCTCCGGCCACCAACAAGGGCATGAGCTTCGGTCCGATCCAGGAGGCGAAGGCGTTGACCTGGGTCAGATCGTCGGGGGCGGCGGCCCCTGGATTGCCGAACTGGAAGTACGGGAAGTGGACGCCATCGGGGGCCCGGACGCTGACGCCGTTGATGACCGACTCGAACTGCCCACCGGGGCACATCATGGCGTTGAGGTTCACCACTGAGGTCTGGGCCGGGAATTCGGCGGCCACCGTGTACAGCTGGTCGTTGTAGGCCCGGAGCCGGGCCGGTGAGTCCTCGGGCCACGGCGATCCATCCGGTTGCTCCCCGCTGGAGTAGCACGGCGCCGTCAGCAGCACCATGTGGGCCCCCGACGCCGTCCCGATCTGCACGGCCAGGCGGAGTTGGGCGCGTACATACCGTTGGAACGCCGGGTCGAGGATGTTGGTCCAACGCCCGTCGTAGACCCGGTCGGTGACCTCCCACCGGCCGGCCAGGAGAGCCACCACGTCGGGTCGGTCACCGGCCACCAGATCCTGCAACCGGGCGGGCCACTGCTGGTCCTCCGGTGTTCCGCTGTCGCAGGGGGCTCCCGGGGCCCCGGCTACGCCGTGGTCCAGGACGAGGGGGCCGATGGCCACACCGCATCCGATCACCCCTTGCTCGTCGATCACCGCGTCCCATCCGTTGCCCACGGTGGGAAGGGCGTCCCCGAGGGTCAGAGCCGTCGAGTCCCCGACCACCAGCACTCTGGTGACATGGGTCCCGGGAGACGGTATCGGCGACGGGGACGACCGGGCCGAGGACACCGGGATGGCGAAGGAGGTCGACGACTCGGCCGTGGCCCCCACGACCACGCCCAGGGTGATGACCAGGGACGAGACCAACAGGCCGAGGGTCCGTACCCGCGGGACCCATGCCGTGCCTGGGGCACGGAACAGGGCACCACGCCGTATGGGCTGCTCGACCAGGAAGTACGACGCCGTGGCCACGATGACGTCCACGGCGACCCGGATGGCGAACAGGCTGAGGCCCGTCCGATGGGTCCGCGCCGCTGTCCACGACCTGGAAGATGGGGAAGTACCACAGGTACATCCCGTAGGAGATGGTGCCGAGATAGGTGAGCACGGGCCACGACAGCGCCACGGCCAGCGGACCCTTCGGCGCACCGGTCACCGACAGCAGCACCATGGCCGTCAACAGCGCACCAACCATGAATCCGCCCTGGTAGACGACGTGGCCATTGCTCCCGACGTGCGTCCACTGCCACAGCAGGGCCGCCGCCGCTGCCACCCCGGCTCCGGCCAGGATCCGAGCCGCCTTCAGGGACCGGGCCACCGGGACCAGGGCGTCGTCCCCACGTCGCATCTTGATCAGGGCCAGCACCGCGGCCAAGGCACAGCCGACCATGATGGACTGGGCGTGGGTGTCGGTCCCGAAGTACAGCCGGTTGGGGGAGGCACCGGATCGGTAGAGACGGGCCATCCAGGTCGTGGACAGGAGTGCCCCGCCCATCGACACGGCGAAGGTCACATAGAGGCCGAGATGGCGGTGCCGTCGACACAGCCACAGGACGGAGACGAGGAGCAGCGGCCACACCAGGTAGAACTGCTCTTCGATGGCCAACGACCACGTGTGGGTGAGCAACGACGGTGCGCTGCTGGCGGCGAAGTAGTTGGAGCCGGTGGCGATGAAATGCCAATTGCTGAAGTAGCCCAGCACGGCCAGGGCATCCTGGCGGTAGCCCGGGTACTGCCCCTTTGGGGCCACGAAGTTCACAAAGAGGGTCACGCAGATCAGCATGAGAAACAGGGCCGGCAAGAGCCGGCGGATCCGTCCGGCGTAGAAGGCTCCGAGGCGGATGCGCTGGGACCCCTGCCACTCCCGGAGCAGGATCAGCGTGATGACCAGACCCGAGAGCACGAAGAAGGCGTCCTGGCTGAAGTACCCGCCGACGTCGATGCCCGGGACACCGGAGTGGTAGGCCATGATGGCCAGGATGGCCACGCCCCGGACACCGTCGAGGGGTGTGATCCGGCCACCGCCAGCCGGGTCGGTCGGCGGGTTGGGCGCGCTGGCGAGGGATCCGCGGGCGGTGGAGTAGGTCAAACGGGGTCACTCTACCGGGCCACCCCTGCACGAGCGAGAGCGCCGACGGGGAGGACCTGGCACACTGGCGGCATGTGGCCCGTCGGCGATCCCACGGGGGCCTCGTGGCCGACCAGGTGAGCGTAACCAGGGAGGTGAGCGCACCGGCCGAGCAGGTCTGGGCCATGGTCTCGGACATCACCCGAATGGGCGAGTGGTCGCCGGAGAACGAGGGCGCAACGTGGACGGGGGGTGCGACGGGCCCGCGGGAGGGGGCGGGGTTCCGCGGCGTGAACCGCAACGGCTCTCGGACCTGGAAGACGGCGGGAAGGGTCGTGGCGTCGGACCCCGGCCGCCTGTTCGGCTTCCGCATCACCGTGCTGGGGCTGCCCAGCAGCGAGTGGCAGTACCACTTCGAACCCACCGCCGGCGGATGCCGGGTCACCGAGACCTGGGACGACCAGCGGGGACCGGTGGTGAGGCTCCTCGGCCGCCTGGCCACCGGCGTGGAGCACGATGCCGCCTACACCCGGGACGGGATGGAGCGGACCCTCGAGCAGCTCAAGACGGCAGCGGAGTCGGGCCGACCGCACGGAGATTCGCTACCCTGAGTCCTTCGTCCGACCCCGGAGGTGCGACATGGGAACAGAAGAGGATGCCGAACGACTGGTGCGGGCGTTCTGCGATGTCTTCGACGGACGCGACACCGAGGTTCTGCGCCCGTACTTCACCGACGACGTGGTGTACCACAACATCCCGCTCGACCCGGCCGTGGGCATCGACGCCACCATGGCGTTCATCGAGGGGTTCTTCGGTATGTGCGAGAGCATGACCATCGAGACCGTGCACCTGGCCGTCCGGGGCAACGTGGTCCTGACCGAGCGCATCGACACCTTCACGGTGGGCGAGGTGGTCGCTCCCCTACCCGTGATGGGTACGTTCGAGATCCGCGACGGCAAGATCAGCGCATGGCGGGACTACTTCGACCTGGGCCAGATCACCGCCATGCTGTCGGAGGCGAACTGACGCCCGAGGGCCCCCGCCCGGACGCCCACCACACGGAAGGACCCGAGGAACAGCAGTTGCCGGGCGGCGTAGCCAACGCCGGTCGCGTCACTCGACGGGGGGACATCGTGCTGCGGCCGGCGTCGGTGCGTTCCGTCCCCATCCACGCCTTCTTGACCTCCCTCCGGGCCACAGGGTTCACTGGCGCCCCGGTGCCCGACGGCTTCGACCCGGACGGAAGGGAGCGGCTGGTCTACATCGAGGGCGACGTGCCCCTCCCGCCCTACCCGGGATGGGCGCAGTCCGATGCCGCGCTGAAGTCGGTCACCGTGCTCTTGTCGGCGTTCCACGTGGCTTCGGCCCGCGTCGATCCCATTACCGCCTCCTGGAGCACCGAGTTGGCCGACCCCCAGGGGGGCCCGGTGCTCTGCCACAACGACGTCTGCCTGGAGAACGTGGTCTTCCGTGGCGGGGTCGCCGTGGGCCTGGTCGACTTCGATTTCGCCGGGCCTGGGCGACCGGTTCACGATCTGGCCCAGTTCGCCCGGATGTGCGTCCCCATCGACGACGACCTGAGCGCAGCCAAGCTCGGGTGGCGGGAATCGAACCGGCCGGACCGCTTGAGGCTGATCGCTGACACCTACGGGTTGGGGATCGAGGACCGTCACCACCTGCTCTCGGACCTCGACCGCTCGATGCGGCGGGGTGGGGAGTTCGTCCGGTGCCGCGCCGCGGCCGGCGACGAGAACTTCATCCGCATGCTCGACGAGATGGGGGGCATGGAACGCTACGACAGGCGCCGGCGATGGTGGGAGGCCTCCCGGGCCGAGTTCGTCGAAGTCCTGGTGCCCTAGAAGAGGACGCCGGTGGTCCCCTCCCGTCCATGTCGGCAGTCCCGATACCATGGCCGCCATGCCCGACTTCGAGTCCCTTCTGTACGACGAATCCGATGGCGTGGCATGGGTCACCCTCAACCGCCCCGAGGCGCTCAACGCTTTCGACACCACTATGCAGCGGGAGTTGCGGGAGTTGTGGCTGATGCTCCGCACCAACGACGACGTCCGGTGCATCGTGCTGACGGGCAGCGGGGAGAAGGCCTTCTGCACCGGGCTGGACCGCCAGGGGGTCGGCTCCTTCGACGACCTGCCCCCCGGCAAGCTGCCCGGGTACAACACCCCCTGGGACTTCGACGATCCGGGCAAGAGCGTCTGTCCCAAGTCGAACGACCTGTGGAAGCCGGTCATCGCCGCGGTCAACGGCATGGCCTGCGGCGGAGCCTTCTACATCCTCGGTGAGGTGGACTTCATCATCGCCGCCGAGCACGCCACCTTTTTCGACCCCCATGTGACCTACGGCATGCCCGCCGCCTTCGAGCCCATCTTCCTGCTGCACAAGATGCCGTTCCAGGAGGTCATGCGCCTAGCCCTGCTCGGGGCCCATGAACGCATGTCGGCCCACCGGGCCCACCAGATCGGCTTCGTCACCGAGGTGGTGCCCGCCGGCGAACTGCGTGAACGGACCGAGTGGGCGGCCCAGGCCATCGCCGACCAGCCGGCCCTGGCCGAGCAGGGCACCCTGCGGGCCATGTGGATGGGGCTCGAGGTCTCCCGGCGCCAGGCCCTCGACCACGCCTTCCTCTTCACCCACGTGGGCACCGATCGGACCCTGCTGGAGGAGGGTCAGGAGCGCTTCACCACCGGCAGGCGTATCGAGTGGCGTCTGCGCTGACTGCCACGACTCAATGGTCGGTAGGCCCCGTGTCACGGATCATGTTCTCCTGCACGAACGAGGCCACCAGACGGCCGTCCCGGCTGAAGACGTGGGCCCGACCGTAGCTGGCCCCCCGGCCGGCATAGGGGCTCTCGTGGGCCAGGAGCAGCCACTCCCCGACAGGGACCGGCTCGTGGAAGGTCAGGGTGTGGGAGACCACCCCGGTGGCGATGTTGCGGTGGGCCATGTTCTGCCCCACCCCGGCGTGGGGCAGCATGGCCGTGCCGATGAGGAACCCGTCGGTGCCGTAGGCCAGCATGGCCTGGGCCATGGCCGGGTCGTCCGATTCGGACGGGAGGCGCACCCAGGCAAACAGCTCGGCCGGGGCCACCGGCGCATCGGGGTCCCAGGTATTGACGCCACCGACGACGCGCAGGTCGCTCCCCGGGGCCAGCAGGCCTCCCTGCCCGGTGTCGGGCGACTCTTCCGGTCCGGCCACGTCGGGCATGTCCGGCTGGTGACGGATGAGATCCGGGGCGTCGAGCCGACGCAGGATGAGGCCCTGGGCGCACACTCGCTCGCCCTGGTGCACCGTCACCGAATGGCTACCCATGGTTCGCCCGTCGTGGATCACGTCGACGTCGATCTCCAGGGGGTCGGACACCCGGGCGCTGCGGGCGAAGATGGTGTGGATGGAGGCCACATCCTTGTCCTTGCCCACCTGGTCGGAGGCCAGGATCATCTGGGCCAACAGCTGGCCGCCGTACACCACGTCCCGCGCCCCGGGGTCACCGAGGTTGCCGGCCACGAACCGGTTGTCCCCCGCCGGCGTGAGCTCGAAGGCGCCACCGGACGGGGGCGTCGCCCCCGAGTTGGCGCTCAAAACCCGAAGGCCGACACGTCAAGCGTGCCGACGGATAGAGCGGCCATGGTGCCGCCGTCGGTGAGGATGCTCTCCCCGGTGATGGCCGACGCCGCCGGTGAGTTGAGAAACACCAGCGGGGCGGCCTGCTCGTCGGGGGTCTGGCGGTGGCCCAGGGGGATGGGGTAGTTGTCCATGAACGTCTTTCCCATCTGCTCCTCGAAGTCCGGCATCATCGGGGTGTCGGTCGGGCCGGGAAGGGTGCAGTTGATCCGGATACCCCGCTCGGCCAGAGCCAGCGAGCGCCACACGGTCCAGACGATGATGACCTCCTTGGACGGCGCGTAACCGCTGGCGATCTCGACCGGGTGCTCCTCCAGCCACTGCCTGCCCTCGTCGAATCCCTCCGTGGTCACCAACGGCATCCATTTCTCCACGTTCCCCTGCCAGCCGGCTCCCGCCCCCGACGAGATGCTGGCGATGGCCGCTCCGGGATCCATGCGCTCGACCACCAGGTCGGCCAGGTGGCGCTGCCCGACGAAGTTGACCAGCATGGTGTCGAGATCCGAGAAACGCCCTCCAGGGAGGCCGGCGCAGTTGAACAGGGCATCGATGCGCCCGCCGATGGTCTCGACGGTGGCGGCCGTGGCGTCGGGGTCCTTCAGGTCCACGGCGTGGAAGCTAGCCACCGCGAGGGGCGGCTCTTTCAGATCGATCACGTGGATCTCGGCACCGAGGGGCTCCAGCTGCCGGACCACCGCGGCCCCCATGCCGGCTCCCCCTCCACCGCACACGATGACGCGGCGTCCTTCGTACGAACCGACTGGACTCACTCCGTCCCCCTTCTCTCGTCGATGTGCCTGTGCTGTCGGGGGTGGGCCCGATGCCTGTCGACCGGTCGACGGGGCGCCTCACGGTACACCAGCAGGTCGGCTGCGACAATGCCGTTCCCGCCTACTGTGAACGACGTTGACGGAGGGCCGGAGGACGCCCAACCGGCGTAGTCCGGGGTCAGAGTTCCGAGCCGGGGATCCAGCCGGGTGAGGCCGTGGTCCGACCGGCGGCCACACTGGAGCCGATGTAGTTGCGCTGGGCCTCGACGGTCCCGGCCCCGATGCACAGGCCCCGGATGTCCCGGTACGCCCGCTCCAGCGGGTACTCGCGGCTGTAGCCGTAACCGCCGTGGATCTGGATGGCCTCGTCACACACGTACTTGGCCGCCAGGTTGGCCGCGGTCTTGGCCATGGCCGTCTCGAGGGCCGGAGGCGTGCCTCCCGGGCCGGCGAGTCGCACGGCCCGGCCCAGGAGCAGGCGGGCCCCCTCGAGGGCCACGGCCATGTCGGCCAATTTCCACTGCAGCCCCTGGAGGTCGGCGATGGGCCGGCCCCCGATGACCCGGTCCCGCATGTAGCCGGCCGCCCGTTCGAGCGCCCCCTGAGCCGCACCCACGCACATGGCGGCGTTCCCGCAGCGCTCGTGGTTGAGGTGGGACAGGAGCAGCTTGAACGGCTCGCCCGAGGTGGGATCACCGGCCACCAGCACGTCCTCCTCGGTGATGGCCACGCCGTCGAAGGCAATCTCGGACTCGGTGGCGGCATGGATGCCCATCCCGCGGTGCCTCCCCACCAGGGACACCCCCTCGCGGTCCATGGGGACGATGACTGCGCCGATCCCCCGGGCGCCCTCGCCCCCGGGCCAGCGGCACCACACCAGCACGGCCGAGGCTGCGTGCCCCAGGGTGGAGTAGTTCTTGTAGCCGTCGAGCCTCCAGCCGCCCGGCCCGTCCGGCTTGAGGGCGGTGCGCATCCCCTGCACGGCGGAGCCGGCGTCGGGCTCGGTGATGCCGATGCTGATGATGGCCTCACCGTCGGCCACCACCGGCAGCCACCGGTCCTTCAGGGCATCCGATCCCAGATGCTCGATCCCCCGGGCGGGCCCGTTATAGGCCAGCTGACAGCAGATGGCCGTGGACACGTCGTGGCGGGCGATCTCCTCCAGGACGATGGCGGCCTCCACGTCCCCCATGCCGAGTCCCCCCCACTGCTCGCCGATGGTCACCCGGAAGAGGTCGGCGGCGGCCATGGCGGCGATGGCCTGGCGGGGCACCTCGCCGCTCTCGTCGTGCTCGGCCGCCCTCGGGCCCACCTCCCGGGCAGCAACCTCACGGGCCAACTGGCGGAGGGCGGCCTGGTCCTCGGTCTCGGTACCGGGGTCCCGCCCGGAGGAGGAGGCCATCTCAGTCCGAGGGCTCGGTGCCGACCACACCCACGAAGCTGACACACTCGCCGGGCGCCCCTCCCAGGTTGTGCGTCAGCCCCAACGTGCGACCGCCCTCGGTCACCGTGGCGATCTGGCGCTCGGCGGGCGCCTGTCGCCGGAGCTGGAGCCAGCACTCGAAGAGCATGCGCAGTCCGGTGGCCCCGATGGGGTGGCCAAAGCTCTTCAGGCCCCCGTCCGGGTTGACCGGGAGCTCCCCGTCACGGTCGAAGGTCCCCGCCATGACCTCCTTCCACGCCGTGCCCCGCTCGGCGAAGCCCAGATCCTCCATGAGCACCAACTCGGTGGGCGTGAAGCAGTCGTGCACCTCGGCCATGGCCAGCTGGGAACGCGGATCGGTCACCCCGGCCTGCTGGTAGGCGTCGGCGGCCGACCGGACCACCTCCTCGAACGTCGTGTAGTCGTAGTCGGGATCGATGGCACCGGCCGCCGGCCCGGCCACCAGGCTGAGACCCTTCACGTACAGCGGTGAGTCGGTGTACTTGTGGGCGTCCTCGGCCCGACAGATCAGGGCGGCCGCCGCCCCGTCACTGACCCCGCTGCAGTCGAACACACCGAGCTGGCCGGCCACCCGAGGCGAGGCGGCGATCTTCTCCAGCGAGACCTCCTTTTGGTACTGGGCCCGAGGGTTGACCGCCCCGTTCCGGTGGTTCTTCCAGGCGATGCGGTTGAGCACCGAGCCCATCTCGTCGGGGTCCACCCCGTACTTGTGGCAGTAGGCCGGCACGAGGAAGGAGAAGGCGGCCGGAGAGCTGAGGGCGGCGTTCGTCCCGTCCCCCACCTTGTGGATGCCGGTCAGACCGGAGTAGCCCGAGTCCTTCAGCTTCTCCACGCCGATGGCCATGACCAGCTCGTAGGCCCCGCAGGCCACGGCGTAGCAGGCGTTGCGGAAGGCCTCGGACCCGGTGGCACAGAAGTTCTCGACCCGGGTCACCGGCTTGTACCCGATCTTCAACGGCTTGGACAGCGTGATACCCGAGTTGCCCGCGCCGAGTGTCCCCAGCCAGAAGGCGTCGATAGCGTCGATAGCCACCCCGGCCGACGTGGTGCACTCGACGGCGGCGTCCGTGAGGAGGTCGTTGGTCCCCTGGTCCCAGAGCTCACCGAAGCGGGTGCATCCCATCCCGACGATGGCCACCCGGTCGCGGATTCCCGAACTGGTCATGACGCTGCCGCTCCTTGTGCTCGGTGGGCACCCGACTGGACGGGTTCCGGTTCCCCAAGCGTATCGTCGGTCACCGGCCGGGCCTTCCAGAAGTAGTTGTGGACCCCGTCCGTGCTGTAGAGGCGCCGGAAGGTCATGGCCACCCGGGTGCCCACGGCCACCGCGTCCGGATCCACGTCGGTCATCTCGCCGCGGTAGCGACCGCCGCCGTCGAAGTCGATGACCGCACCCACCAGGGGGGGCGAGAGGCTGAAGGCCAGGTGGTCGACGGTCCAGGTGGCCACCGTGCCCTTCAGGTCGGCCATCCGCTCGGGCGCCATCTGGTCCACGGCCCGACAGGACAGGCAGATCCGGGTGGGCGGGAGATGGCGGAAGCCGCAGACCGTGCACCGGCTGGCGTTGAACCCGAACTTCCACCCCTCCCCCCGCAGACTGGCCGGGGCGTCCGGGCGCTCAGGATCGGGACGCCGGGGCGGCTCCCGGTGCAGCTGGCCCCGCCAGGAGAGGAAGACGGCATAGTCCAGGTCGGAGCGGCCCTCGGTGACCAGCTCGGCCACGGGTCGGAGCCCGGCCTCCCGGCGGGCATCCTGGGCCGCGGTCAACGCCGGAGTGGTGCGGAGCACCACCGCGTCGGCTCCGTCGGCCACCTCCACCACCACGATGACCTGGCCCACCGAGGCCCGCTCCAGCGCCTCGGCCAGCTGCAGGCCGGACTGGGCCGCCCCCAGATTGCCGATCAGGCCGGCGTGGTCGGGCACCACCCGGTCACCAGGCACTCCGAGGGCCTTCTTGAGGCCGGCCACGGCCCGGGCATGGAGTCCGGTGACGATCAGATGGTCCACATCGGCGGGGGCAATTCCCGCGTCATCGAGGGCCCGGCTGAAGGCCGAGCGGGCGAGGGGCAGGTAGGCCTCCTCACCGAACCGGTCCTCCCATTGGCGCGAGGTGGACTCGCCGGGGACCCGCCACCGGTCGAGGAACTCATCGGTGGTCGAGCCATGGCCCAACTGCTCGGTCACCCCTCCCTCCGGGGCGAACACGAAGGCCACGGCACCGTCGCCCCCCTGGGTCTCATCGGGCCCACCGGGCAAGCCGGTGCGCAGGTCCGAGACCACGGCCATGGCCGGCGCCCGGGCCCCGGCCAGGGCGGCCAGTCGGACGGCGGCCCAGCCCGAGCGCACCGACCCGCACAGGTCGTAGGCGCCGGTGTCGGGGGGGAGCCCCAGCCCGGCGTGGACCGTGGTGGCATTGGTCTTGTCGAGGTACGCCGGCGCCGGAGTGGAGAAGAACAGGTCCACGGGTTCCGGCACGCCACTCACGGCCAGGGCCCGGCGGCCGGCCTCCACGGCCATCGACGTGGTGTCCTCGTCGTAGGAGGCCACCGCCCGCTGGCCTTTGCCCGGGGCCGCGCCGAAGGCACGGCCGATGGCCTGGCGCTCCAGCCGCCAGTACGGCAGGTAGACACCCCACGACACGATTCCCGCTTCCATCCCTACCTCGCTCTTCTCTGTCTCTCGGTGCTACTTCGACTCTGTCGTCTCAACGCGGTGGCCCGAACAAGACCCTCAGCGTTCGACCACGGTGAGGGCGGCGGCCCGTGACCGGAGGGCCTGGCGGTCCGGCTTGCCCACGCCCAGGAGGGGAATCTCCTCCAGGTGGACAACCACCTCGGGGGTCTTGAACCGGGCCATCCCCTGATCGGCGAACCACCGTCGGCACTCGTCCACGTCGACGGCCGGGCTCCCCACCACGAAGGCGGCCACCCGCTCACCGAGGCGCCGGTCGGGACAGCCCACCACCACGGCCTGGCGGACCTCGGGGTGCTGCTCGAGTACCCGCTCCACTTCGGCGGAGGCGATGTTCTCCCCTCCGCGGATGATCAGCTCCTTCAGACGACCGACGATGGACAGGCAGCCGTTGGCGTCGAGGACACCGAGGTCGCCGGTGGCGAACCAACCGTGGCGAACGGCCGCCCGGGTCTGGGACTCCTCGCCGTAGCCGACGAAGAGCTCGGGCCCCCGCACCATGACCTCGCCCCGCTGACCGGTGGCGACCGGTCGGTCCGTGGCCGGGTCGACGACCCGCACTTCGCCTTCCCCCACGGGGTGGCCGTCCGTGTCGCGGGCCCATGCCGGGGGGTCGTCGAAGGCGCTGGTGGTGATGGTGGGGGCCTCGGTCGACCCGTAGGTCCGTTTGACGACGGCCCCGAATGCCTGGCGGGCCGAGTCGATGAACCCGGGCGTCACCCCCATGGCTCCGCAGGACACGAGGCGCAGGCTCTGGACCTGGACCTGGTAGCCGGGAACCTCCATCATTCCGACGAACAGGGTCGGCGGTCCGATCATGAACGAGGCCCGATGCCGACCGGCCAGGCGGACGCCCCGTTCGGCGTCCCACTTCTCCATCAGGACCACCGCCATGGCCGCCGTGCCGGGCACGAGTACCGAGTTGAGTAGTCCGGACACATGGGCCAGCGGCGAAGGCATGAGAGCCACGTCGGCGGTGGTGAGGCCGTGGGCCCGGGTCATCGACCGGGCCTTGTAGGCCAGGCCTCGATGGGTGTGGAGCACCGCCTTGGGATGCCCGGTCGAGCCTGAGGTGAACAGGATCACGGCCATGTCCGAGCCCCGGGCCGCACCGGTGGCCAGGGGAGGTCCGGCGAGGAGATCCTCGAACCGGGCGTCACCGGTGCGCACCCCCACGGCATCGACCAGACCGGCCAACGGCTGACCGGGGGTGCTCAGCGTCAGGGCCGGCCCGAGATCGTCGAGCACCCGGGACACCTCGGCCGAACCCACCTGATGGTGGATGGGGGCGGCCACCGCACCCGAGCGCCAGCAGGCCCGGAAGAGCACCAGGGCCTCCCACCAGTTGGGCAGCTGCCACGCCACCACGTCACCCCGTCGCACCCCGAGGCGCCGGAGTCCACCGGCCACCGAGGAAACCAGCTGCTCGAGCGTTCCGGCGTCGATCGACACGTCGCCATCCACCACGGCCAGGCTGGTGGCGTCGCGGGGGGACGAGAGCAGGGCGTCGAGTGTCGGTACGTCCCAGGCCCCACCCGGCTTGCCGTAGCGGCCCGCTCCGGGTTGCCGGTAGGTGGTGCGAAGCCTCACGTGGTCACGTCCGGTGATGCGCCCGGTCAGCGCGCCGGCACGGGCCCTTCCACCGCGTCCTTCTCGGACAGGCGGACGGGCGGGGCCGTCTTCCAACTGGCGATCCCGTCCTGCTCCTCGGCCACCGGGTACTTGGACTCGTGGATCTCGGCCCAGTGGGAGTGGTTGAGCTGGTGCAGGGTGAAGCAGGCCTGCAGCGAGTTGTAGAAGCCCATGTTGTCCACGGTCTGGTTGACCGACTCCTTGATGAGCAGTGCCGTCATGGTGGGCAGCTCGGCGATGCGGCGGGCGTAGGCCAGCGTGCGCTCCTCCAGGTCGTCCAGGGGGAACACCTTGGAGACCATGCCCAGTCGATGGGCCTCGTCGACGTCGATGGCGTCCCCGGTGAGCATGAGCTCCTTGGTCCGCCGCGGACCGAACTCCCACGGGTGACCGAAGTACTCGACCCCGCACATCCCGAGTCTGGTCCCCACCACGTCGGCGAAGTAGACGTTGTCGGCGGCGACGATGAGGTCACAGGCCCACATGAGCATGAGGCCGGCGGCGTACACCGTTCCCTGCACCTGGGCCACGGTGATCTTGCGGAGGTTGCGCCAGCGCATGGTGTTGGTGAAGTAGTAGTGCCACTCCTGGAGCATCCGCTGCTCGGCACCCACCCGGGTACCACCGTTGACGGTGACCGAATGGTGCTGATCGGGCCCGGGGGTCCGCTCGGCCGCCGCCTCCTTGGAACCCATGTCGTGGCCCGAGGAGAACAGGGGACCCACCCCGCCCAGGATCACCACGCGCACCTTGTCGTCCTCCTCGGCCCGGAGGAAGGCCTCGTCCAACTCCACCAGCAGCCCACGGTTCTGGGCATTGCGGGTCGAGGGTCGGTTGAGCAGGATGCGCACGATGGCGCCATCGTCCAGCTCCTCGTAGGAGATGTACTTCCCTTGCTGTGGGGCGTCGGCCATGGCTCTCTACTCCTTGTGTTCGCTACACGTCATCGTGGTCGGGGCACCTCATCGTTGTCCCCGGGGTCATCGGAACCACCGAAGGGTTGCCGGTCGGCCCCGCCACGCTATACCTCGGCCTCACCGACCCCTGCCCAGCCGGCGGCCCATCCACGCACCTCATCGGTCCCCGACCGGGGGATGGTCGGCCAGCGGGTCACCTGGCTCCGGCTCGGGCCCGTCGCGCTCCTCCACCAGGGCGGCCCGGTTGAACTTCATGGCCTCGCTGCGCGGGATGGCCTCGACGAACTCGACCGACTTGGGAACCTTGTACGAGGCCAGGCGCTCCCGGGCGAAGGCGGTCACCCCGTCGGCGTCGAGGTCCGGGTCCGCCCGCTGCACGATGGCATGGACCGCGACGGCCCCATTCGGCGTCGCGCAGCCCCACCACGACCACGTCAGCGATGCCCGGATGCTCACTCAGGGCCGCCTCCACCTCGGCGGGGAAGACGTTGACCGCCCCGGTGACGATCATGTCCACCCGACGATCGGCCATGAAGAGGAAGCCGTCCTCGTCCAACCACCCGAGGTCCCCCACCGAGGTGAACCCGTCGGCGGCGGTGTCCATGGGCTTCACGTCGCTGCCCACGTAGGTGGCCAGCGGCCCTGTCGGGGTCCGGAGGTAGATGCCACCGATCTCCCCGGCGGGCAGCGGCTCACCCGACTCCGACCTCACGGCGATCTCGGTGCCGCTCATGCCCCGTCCCAGCGTGCCCGGATGGGCCAGCCACTGGTCGCCCCGGCACACCACGATGCCGAAGCTCTCCGACGCGCCGTAGGACATGTAGAAGTGCTCCGGCCCCACCAGTTCGATCCAGCGGTGGCCGAGCCAGACGGGAAGCGGTGAGGCCCCCTGCTGGACCCACGTCAGGCTGGAGAGGTCCCGGTCCCCGATCCCGGGAACCTGGGCCAGGCGTTGCAGCATGGGCGTGGCGGCGATGAACCCGGTGATCCGGTGACGCTCGATGAGGTCCAGCACCAGTGGAGCCTTGAACCGTTCCAGGAGCACGATGGGATCCCCACCCAACAGGGTGCGGAAGGCCGTGAACCCGTTGGTGTGGTACAGCGGGGCCGGGCACAGGACCAGCTGGGGCCGTTCCATGGGGCCGAAGTCCGCCACCACCATGGAGGTGACGTTGGTCGACAGCACGAAGACGGCCGGCATGGTCCCCAAGATGACCTTGGGAGATCCGGTGGAGCCCGAACTGCACACCCCCGATCCCCGCGGGGCGATGACCTCGGGCAGCCGGGTGACCGGGGCGCTCTCGCTGTCCCGTACCAGTCCGATGTCGTCGGTGCCGATGGCCAGGGCGGGGTCGAGCACGTCCAGGAGGCGGCTCCGCTCCCACTCCGGCAGGTCCCAGCGCACCGGCACCACCGTGGCGCCGACCTTCCAGCCGGCGAACCCGGCATACAGGTGCTCGATGGAGTTGGGCAGGCCGACGGCCAGGCGGTCTCCCACCCCGAGGCCCCGATCGGCCAGTACGTGGGCCAGCTGGGTGGACCGGGTGTCCAGCTGCTGCCAGGTGACGGTCTGCTCTCCCCCGTCGACATCGACGAAGGTCAACGCGATGGCATTCCCCAGGTCGTCGGCCAGATGGCCCAGCCGGGTCCCGTAGGGAACGGCGTCCTCGTCTGCGGATACCGTGGTCACACCCTCACCGCGCAATAGCCGACCCCCAGCACCTGGCACACCTCCTCCGGAACGGTGGGATGGTAGCGCAACGGTCATTTCCACCTGACATCGAGGACTGTTAACTTGGGGCGAGAAGGGGCGTATCACGTAGCTCGCGACCGGGCCGGCGCAGACCGACCCCAGGGGGGAGACCGTCCGGTCACCCCGAGAGCAGAAGGAGCATGACCATGGCACGAGTGATCGACTTCCCAGTCTTCGACGCGGACAACCACATGTACGAGACCACGGACGCCTTCACCAAGTACCTGCCGTCCGAGTACGAGGGCCTGGTCCAGTACGTCGAGGTCAACGGGCGCACCAAGATCGCCCTCAAGGGCCAGATCAGCGAGTACATCCCCAACCCGACCTTCTCGGTGGTGGCGGCCCCCGGCGCCCAGGAGGAGTACTTCCGCAGCGGGAACCCCGAGGGGAAGAGCCGCCGGGAGATCATGGGCAAGCCCATCCGGTCGCTCCCGGCCTTCATGGAGCCCGGACCCCGCCTCGAGCTCATGGACGAGCTGGGCCTCGACCGGGCCCTCATGTGGCCCACCCTGGCCAGCCTGCTGGAGGAGCGGCTCCGAGGCGACCCAATGGCCACCCACGCCGTGGTGCACGCCCTCAACCAGTGGATGGCCGAGCACTGGACGTTCAACGTCGAGAACCGCATCTTCCCCACCCCGGTGATTCATCTGGGCATCGTGGACAAGGCCATCGAGGAGCTGGAGTGGGTGCTCGACCACGGGGCCAAGATCGTGCTCATCCGGCCGGCCCCGGTCTCCGGCTTCATGGGACCACGCTCCCCCGCCCTTCCCGAGTTCGACCCGTTCTGGAAGCTGGTGGCCGAAGCCGACATCCCCGTCGGGATGCACGCCTCCGACTCCGGCTACCAGCGGTACATGAACGAGTGGGAGGGGATCACTGACGAGATGACCCCGTTCAAGGGGGGATCGGGATTCCAGGCCATCGTCTCCCACATGAGCCGGCCCATCACCGACACCGTGGCCTCCCTCATCGGCCACGGCCTGTGCAGCCGGTTCCCCACCCTCCGGTTCGCCCCGGTGGAGAACGGGAGCGGCTGGGTCCGGCCCTTGCTGCGGGACCTCGAGCACGCCTACTCGGTGGCCCCCAGGGCCTTCGACGAGGATCCGGTCGTGGCCTTCAAGCGGAACATCTACGTCCATCCGTTCCACGAGGAGGACCCCATCGGCCTGGTGGAGCTACTCGGCGCCGACCGGGTCCTGTTCGGCTCCGACTACCCGCACCCCGAAGGCCTGGCCGAGCCGTTGAGTTTCGTGGACGAGCTCTCGTCCCTGCCCCACGACGACGTGGCCAAGATCATGGGCGGGAACCTCAACCGGCTGATGAAGCTGGACCAGGCGGCTTGAGTTCTCGCCTCCGTCGGCCGTGATCTGGGTCAGCCGCCGCGCTGGGGAGCACGGTTGTGCCGGACCTGGTCGAAGGGACGGTCGCGGTCGGCGGCGTACTCACGGGGCATGCCGAGCACCCGCTCGCTGATGATGTTGCGCTGCATCTCATTGCTGCCGCCGCCCAGGCTGAAGCTCTGGCGGGACAGATACGCCTCCCCCCAGATGCCGGCGGCGTCGCCATCGACCCACGCCCCACCAGCCTGGCCGGCGATCTCGAGGCCGATGTCAATCCGGCGCTCGCCGTTGGTGGCGGCGTACAGCCGGGTCAGTGCCCCGGCCGGGCCGGGCATGGCCCCGGTCCGGATTCCCTGGGACACCCGCTCCACCAGCTGACCCTGGACCCGGTCGTTGACCCGGGCCTCGGCCAGGAGCTGACGGACCACGGGGTCGGCCGTCTGCCCGGTGGCCCGGGCCAGGTCCTCGAGATCGGAGCGGTATCCGCCCTTGGCGGCGTCGCCTGCGCCCACGCCGCTGGAGTACGGCGAGCCGCCCCCGACGGCGTCCCGCTCGTGGTAGAGCAGCCGTGACGCCACCGTCCACCCGTCGTTGATCCCGCCCAGGGCGTCGGACACCGGCACCAGCACGTCGTCGAAGTACTCCTGGCAGAACTCTGCCGTGCCGTTGATCATCTTGATCCGCTGGACCTCGATCCCCGGCTGATGGATCTTGAGGATGAACATGGTCAGACCCTGGTGCTTGGGCACCGTGGAGTCCGTGCGGGCCAGGCACAGCGAGTAGTCGGCCCGGAATGCGCCGGAGCTCCAGATCTTCGACCCGTTGAGGGAGAAGACGTCACCGTCCCGGGTGGCCGTGGTCACCAGGCCGGCCAGGTCCGAGCCGCCGCTGGGCTCGGAGAGGAACTGCACCCAGAGCTCCTCGCCGGACAGGATGGCCGGGATGTGCCGCCGTTTCTGTTCCTCGGTGCCGAAGTCGAGGATGGTGGGGGCCAGAATGGTCAGCGTGGGGACGTTGAACGTGGTGGGCATCCGGTAGCCCATCGACTCCTGGGTGAAGGCGCGCTGGTGGGCCTGGGTCAGGCCCTGCCCCCCGTACTCGGCCGGGAAGCAGATCCCGGCAAAGCCCCCGTCGAAGAGCGTTCGCTGGAGCTCACGGGCCTGGATGGCCATCTCGTCCTGTTGGGTCATCTGCCAGTTGTCCATCCCCTCGGGCAGTCGGGGCATGTGCTCGGCCAGCCAGCTCCGGGCCCGGAGCCGGTAGGCCTCCAGCTCCTGGGGGTCGACGGGTGCGTCCTTCACGTCGTCATCACTCATCTCAGATCCCCATCCCGGCGGCGATGCGCTCCCGGTGGTCCCGTGGGGTCCCGAACTGGGACCGGTCGAGCACCACCCGGCGCAGGTACAGGTGGAGATCATGGTCCCAGGTCACCCCGATGCCCCCGTGGAGTTGCACGCACTCTTGGAGGATGAAGGGCACATGGTCTCCGATGTAGGACTTGGCCACGCTCAC
This sequence comes from uncultured Acidimicrobiaceae bacterium, assembly GCA_963737625.1. Lineage (GTDB taxonomy): Bacteria > Actinomycetota > Acidimicrobiia > Acidimicrobiales > RAAP-2 > Bog-756. The sequence goes on along the minus strand of CAVTTK010000002.1, from coordinate 965,524 downwards.
CAGCTCGTCCGCGTGGGGGGACCCCGAGTCGACGGCCCGGGCTGCCGCCCCCGCCGTGGCATGGGAGGCCTCGATCCACATCTTCATGTCAGCGAACCGGTGCTTGAGGGCCTGATAGGAGACCAGGGGCCGCCCGAAGGAGTACCGGTCCTCGGCGTACTCCACCGTGAAGGTGAACACCCGGTCGACGGCACCGACCATCTCGGCGCACTGGAGGACCACCGCGTCCTGGAGCTGGCGCTCGACATCGTCGTCGGCACCGCCCGGTCGTCCCACCACGCTCTCGGCACCGAGCTGCACAGCATCGAACCGTATGGTGGCGAACCGCCGTACGAGGTCGACGCTCTCGGCCGCGTGACTGGACATACCCGGGGTGTCCGAGGGCACGACGAACTGGGACAGGCCTTCGTCGGTACGGGCCGTCACCAACAATTGGTCGGCTTGTCCGCCGGCTTCTACGGGAACCGTCGTCCCCTGGAGGAGGAACCCGTCGCCGTGGGCTGTAGCCCGTACTCCGTCGCTGGAGGCGGTCCCCGGTGGGCACCACGAAGCGATCGCCTCGCCGCCGATCAGGCCCGACAGGACCTTGTGGTGGTCGGGACCTCCACTCCGGGAGAGGGCGGCGGCGACCACGTTGGTCGGGATCAGGGGCCCCGGAGCAACCATCCGACCGAACTCCTCAGCCACGAGGGAAAGGTCGGCTAGGCCCTGACCGGACACCGAACCGCCCCCGTGTTCCTCGGCCACCAGCATCGACACCCAGCCCAGCTCCGCACCCCGCCGCCACCATCCCCGGTCGAAGCCGTCGGGGTGATCGTCGGCAACCTGGCGAACGGTTTCGAGCGGGCTGGTGTCCTGCAGAAACTTGCGTGTCGTCTCGTGAAACAGCTGTTGGTCGTCGGTCAGTCCGAAGTCCACAGTCGGTGCCCTTCCCTACTCGTCATGCTTCGGTGGTCATTACGTCCGTGCGTGCGGCTTCGTCACTCCGGACGCCGTCCCGGGCAGCCGATGCCCATCCCGTCGGCCCGGACCGGTGGGCACGTCGACCCCTCCTGCTCGAGCCACACCGCGTCACGAACCGTGGGCCAATCTGAGAATCCGCTTTCCGGCTGAAGAGTATCTCCCTCCGTCCCACTGCACCGCAAACCTCGGGGCCTCACCTGCGGGTGTGGGGCGCTCAGTGGGCGCGGCGAAAGTCGGGAGTCCGCTTCTCGGCGAACGCGGCCATCCCCTCGGCCATCTCGGCCGACACGGCGGCCATGGCCTGGGATTGGGCCTCGCGGTCAAGCGAGGCGGGCAGCCCCGTCTCGAAGGTGGTGTTGAGCAACTGCTTGGACAGGCCCATGGACCGGATGGGGCCAGCCGCCAGCCGGACAGCGAGGGCGTCAGCTTCATCGGCCAGTTCCTCGACGGTGGGCAGGCAGCGGTAGGCCAGTCCCCAATCAACCGCCTCGGTGCCCTTGGCCCCCTCGCCGAGCATGACCATGGCCTTGGCTCGGGGCAATCCCACCAGCCGGGGCAGGAGGTAGGCGCCGCCGGCGTCGACCACGAGTCCCCATCGGGCGAATGACCAGACGAACCGGGCCTCCTCGTGAAGGAGCACGAAGTCACAGGCCAGGGCCAGGTGGGCGCCGGGACCCACTGCCGTCCCGTTCACCGCAGCCACGGTGGGCTTGTCCAGCTCCCAGAGCTCGCGGATGAACGCCTGCACTCCACTGCGAAGGGCCTCACTCGTGTTTCGCGGGTTGAATCCCTCGCCGCCGGAGCCGGCCACCGTGGACTGACGCAGGTCCATCCCGGCGCAGAAGGCGTCCCCCGAACCGGTGATCAGCAGAGCCCGGACCTCGGGATCGGCCCGGACCTCCCGGACCCGCGCCACGATGTCGTCGCGCATCTCGGGAGTCAGGGCGTTCTTGGCCTCGGGGCGGTCAAGGACCAGGCGGGCAACACTGTCTTCGCCGACGACGTAGCGGATCATGGGGCAAACGTAGGCCAGTGGCGTCGGGTGTGTCGCTCCCGGACCGAACCTTGCTCAGATGGCGGCCTCGGCGCTGGTCACGGCTGGGAGGCCGTGGTAGGGCATTCCCTTCCGCTTCCATTCGTCGTACTTGGCCAACATCACGTCGCCGAAGGGATCCTCTCCGACCAGCGGCATTCCAGCCCGCCAGATGGTGAAGTCGTCAGGGGCCAGGGCCGAGGCCCGGGCCACGTGTCGCTTGGTGACCTCGTCCAGGCCCCGACGGTGAGCCTCGGCCGCCACCCGGAAGTGCAGCCGGGCCAGCACCTCGTCCTCGGAGAGGTCACCGACCGCCTCCCGGGCCTCATCCACGGTCACGGGGATCTCGCCGTTCCGGGCCCAGCGCCGGATCTCGTCGAGGTGGGGACCAGACTCCACGCCGGTGAACTCGGTGAAGATGTCACTGCCGTGGGCCAAGCCGTTGGGCCGGGCGATGTTGTCCTCTTCGTCGATCCACACCACGGTCGGGACGTTGGATATGGCGTAGGACTCGGTGAGGACGTGTTGGGGGTCATAGAGGACGGGCATGGTGATCCCGTCGACCCAGGGCCGGACGTCGTCCGCCGACTGGTCGATGGCCACGGCCACCACGGTGAAGCCCTCCGACTCCAGTTCATCGTGAAGGGCCTGCCATCCGGGCAGGTCGTAGCGACACCCGCACCAGCTGGAGAACGTGACCAGGGCCTTCTTCTTGCCGGCCCACTCGTTCAGCTGATGCAGGGTCCCATCCACGTCGGGAAGTTCGAACGCCGGGGCCCGCAAGTCCTCCAACGCCTGACGCCGCAGTTCAGCCGAGAGGGCCACTGCCATCAGGCCGGAATCGAGGTCGACCACGGAGGGACGGCCGAGGAGTGCGGCCACCGCCGACAGGTCCAGCCGGTCCCCCACCACGAGGGCCTCCCGGTCGGACACCGGGACGCAACTGTTGGCCTGGCACAGTCCGTGTGGCTTCAGCTCCCAACCCAGTGCATGGGGCAGTTCCCCGACGTCGACCAGGAACGAACCCCGGTCGGCGTCAACGATTCCCTCCACCGTGCGTACGTCGGAGTCGATGATGGTGATCTGAGTCATGCCGTTGCCCTCCCCGGTCCGTCAAACAAGTCCCTCGACTCCGTCCCCGCCGGTCACCATGGCGACACCACAGCAGGGCGGGGCTCCGTCACTTTAGGCACCCCGACCCGACGACGGGCCAACCATGGCCTCACGAGGCGGAGGCCAGGCCGGCTGCGGCCACGAACTGCTGACTCCTCGCCGCATACCCACCCTCACCGTCAGGGGTGGGTGCCGCCGGGGAGAAGAGCACTACGCCGCCCGGCGCCGTCATGGCGGCTGCGACCTCCACGGCCGCGGGTACGTCGGGGGCCACGGCCACCGCCAGGGTCGTCCCGATGTCGGCCCCCCGGGCGGCCAGTGCCTCCACCAGGCGTTCAGAGTCCGGCGGCATGACGACCACCGACGGGGTCGGGCGGCGCTGGGCCAACACCTCTACCAGGCCCGCGGAGTCGACACCACGATCGGCACCGCCGAGGATCACCGTGAGCGGCCGGTCCGGAAAGGCGCCGATGGAGGCGACCGAGGCGAACGGATTGGAAGCCAGTGCGTCGTCGACGAAGGTCAGCCCACCGCGCTCCCCCACCACCTGGCACCGGGACGGAAGCCCCTCGAAGGTGGCCACAACCGCCTCCACCGCCGCCGTCGATGGCGGACGGCCGTCGAGCAGCATGGCCCCGGCGATGGCGCCGCACAGGTTGTCGAGGTTGTGGGCCCCGAGGAGGTGGAGACCTGAGGCGTCCACCAGGATCTGGCCGTCGACAGTCACCACCGCGGCATCGTCCACCCTCACCCGACCCCGAGGTCCGAACAGCGTCCGGCGGGGGTGATCATCGGTCCGGCGCACGGCTTCAGGGCTAGCGGCGTTCACGGCCAGAATGCCAGGGGGACCCGCTTCGACGAGCCGGAGCTTGTCCCGGAAGTAGGCCTCCTCGCTCCCATGCCAGTCGAGGTGGTCGGGTGCCAGGCTGGTGAGCACGACCAGGCCCGGACTGATCTGCACGTCGGCGGCCTGGTAGGACGAGACCTCGACCACATAGGCGTCGGCCAGGGGCATCCCGTACCGCTCCACCACCGGCACGCCGATGTTGCCGATCAGGGCCACATCCGATCCGTCGTGGCGCAGGATGGCTGCGGTCATGGCGGCCGTGGTGCTCTTCCCCTTGGTGCCGGTGATGGCCACCACCCGGGCGTCGGCGAAGTCCTCGAGCCACATGGCCACGGCGGTGGTCACCATGACTCCAGCAGCCCGGGCCGACTCGAGTTCGGGACGGTACCGACTCACCCCCGGGGACCGGAGCACGACGTCGATGGCCGACCAGGGGACGTCGGCCGGGGCCAGGACCGGGTGGCCGACTCCCAGGAACTCCTCGAGCCTGGTGGCCGCGGCCTCAGGGTGGTCGTCGACGAAGCACACCTCGACCTGGCGGTCCCCGAGGAGGCGGGCCAAGGACAGTCCCTCGGCCCCCAGGCCCCACACGGCCACGCGACGGGCACACACCTCGTCGAGGGTCACAGCACCTCGGTCATCAGCTGGCGCACGGCGGCGGCCACCCCGGCATCGGGGCCGGACAGCTCGGCCGACGGCGCCAGCAGGCCCGCCACCCCGTCGTCGTCTACCAAAGACCGGGCCCGGTCGGCCAGGGCCGAGACCACCGGGGCCTCGCGCCAGCCGGCCCGGGACGAGAGGATCCGCAGGGCGGCAGCCGATTCGCGCCGCTCGCCGACGCACTCGAAGGGCTTGTCGTCGGAACTCATCAGGGCGGCGAAGCCAGGGGTCTGTTCAGGATCGGCGAACAGGTCCCGTCCCAGGATGGCGGCGACGTCGCCACGTTCCATGAACGGCGCCAGCATGAGGGCCACGAAGCGGCACTTCGGGCAGTGGCCGCACCAGCGGTCCCCGGTCGCCGCCGCCTGCCGGAAGGCTGAGTTACAGCTGCAGAACGTGCCGTGGTAGTCGGTCAGGCGGGCAAACGTGCGGGCGATGGCCAGCTCGGAGTACGGCCGGAGGGCCGACCCGTAGCGGAGACCCGGATCGATCCATCCGGCCACCAGACTGCGGAACAGGACCTCGAACTCGAGGCTCTTCGAGTACTGGTGGTTGACGGGGACCCCATCCACGAAGACCGTCTCCTCGCTGGCCGACCGCTCTACCGCCATGGCGATGGAGTCGTACCCGTACAGGAAGCTGCCGACCACGGCGATGAGCGAGATGATGGCCGTGATGGGGACGTGGCCGTTGAGGGCACCGGTGGCGTTGAGGGCAGCCAGCTCGGGATCGAGTCGCCGTCGCACCACGACCAGCTCGAGGCCCGTGCGGTGGGCGAGGTCGAGGACGAGGGGATGGGGGTTGACGGCGAACAGACGAGGTCGGAGGTGCTTCACCGCCTCGATGAGGACCATCGAGTCCTTGCCGCCCCCGATGGGCACGATCAGGCCACCCGGCCCTGACGTGGCCCGGGCGGCAGCCCGGTCGGGCTCTGGACCACCCTCCGATTGGAGCACCACAGGTCGCGGTACGGCAAGACCGTTGGCGACGGCAAATTCTCGTAGCCCGTCGTCGTAGAGGTGGTGGTGGAACTCGAGCTCATCGGAAGACAGGCCCTCGTTCTCGATGATCACGTCCCGGGGAGCGACGGCTTTGTAGTAGCTGGTTCCTGCGGCCACCTGGAGGTGGAGCAGTGCGCGCTGCAACCCCGGTGCATCGAGGTCCGGTCGCTCCGAGAATGGCGTCTCGAACGTCAGGGTCTCGGTGAAAGCGACCTGCTCGCCGAGTTCGTAGTGCAGCGAGATCGCTCCCGCATCGACGTCGAACGTCCGACCGAGCACCCGAAAGACCCCGATTGAGGCCGGGTCGAACCGGTGGGGGGCGCACATGACCCCGTCAGCGTAGTGGTCAGCCACCCTCCGCCGGCCTCTGGCCTGAGGGGGGTAGGCGACGTAGGTGCTGCACGATGGCCAGCTGGGAACCGGTCGACTGCACCACCCATACCTCGCCCTTCTGCAGTCGGAACGCCTTCCGGTCCGGGTCCTTCGGATCGGGGACCAGAGCCTCGAGCATCGCCGTGGCCACGTCACCATGGGTGCAGAGAACGGCCGACTCGCCGGCCATGGTGGCCAGCAGCCGGACGGACTCGGCCCCGTGCCCTTCGGCCAGCTCATCCACCGATTCGACGGGCAGGCCCAGTGACTCGGCTAGCGGCTGCACCGTGGCACAGCAGCGCACATAGGGGCTCGACAGGATCCGCTGGGGCCGGTACTCGTTGAGCAGCCCCACCAGTTCACGGGCACGAACCACTCCGCGGGGGGAGAGGGGACGCTCGCGGTCGTCACCGCGATAGGCGCTCCGTCTTCCGGCGTGCGCGTGGCGTACCACCAATAGCGGCATGCTCATGATGGTGCCATGCCAGCGGGCCATCCGCGATGATGCCTGCCCGGACAGGACTCACGGGGAGATTCCCGGAACAGTCAGCCCGGGATCGGTGGGGAAGCCGAACGTCTCCAGATCCCGGCCCCGACGGGCCAACGAGTGATACTTCCGTTCGGCGAACCGCCAACGACCAGCGTGGAAGGCGTAGCGGTCGTGGTACACCCCATAGACCGTGGTCCACCGGCCTCCGGCGCGATCCTGACGCACCTCGCTCATGAACAGTCGGCTCACCGCATCACCGGAGCGGGCACCGTTCGGAAATGCGATGTGGGCATTCAGGATGACGAATTCGAAGAACTCGAACTGTTCGATGGCGTTGCTGATGAACGTCCCCACATCCGGGCCGCCGGTGAGCCGGAGCAGGTCGCCAGCGCGGAGGTCGAGGGTCACGGTGGCGTCGGATAGGAAGAGATGGTCCATCTCCGACCAGGCCCGCCGGTTGACCACGTCGGCGTAGGCATGCTGGAGGCGGCGCACCCCGGTGTCGTGCACCGCCTCGGCTATCGCATCATCATCGATCACTTCGGGAACGCTAACCGCTAGCGGAGCCGCGCCCCTCGTGAGCCGGGTCCCGAGGGAGCGGTCGGCCAAGCCAGCGCCGGTCTGGGGTCGTTCGGTTGCGTTGTCCAACCGCTCCGGGGTGGCCGACCGGTCGGGCAGGGAAGCAGACGATAGGCCAGGAGGTCAGCCGCCGAAGCGACCGCTGAATCCACCGGCCCCACCGAAACCACCTCCGCCACCCGGCCCGGCACCGAGGCCGCCGAATCCCCCACGCGTGGTCGTTGACGAGGTGGCAGGAAGTGGTTCCTGCAGATTGGCCAGCGAGACCACGTCACCCTTGGACACTCCGGACTTCACCTGGGTCACGATGTCCCCCACCGTTCCGAGCGTCACGCGCACCGGTGTCGGCTTGCCCTCCTTCACCTCTGTCACAAGGTGGATCGTCCCCACGGTACGGACGGCCGACGACGGGACCACAGTGACGTCCACCGAGCGCTGGGTGACGATGCGCACGTCGGCGTTCACGCCCGACAGTTGACCCAGGTCAGGCGCGTCGAGCGAGATGGTGACGGGATAGGTCGTCGTGGTCGACCCACTGGTGGCGACCACCCCGATGGCCGACACGTGCCCTTGCACCACGGAGTACGTGGAGTCCGGGGTCACCTCGGCATCCTGGCCGATGGCCACCTTCCCGATGTCCGTGACTGCGATGCTCGTGGTCAGGTCGTACGATGAGCCCTTCCCGATGACCACGACCTGCGGCGTCGATGACGTGGAGCCGGCCGTGACCGAGTCGCCATCGGCGATGGCGACCGAAGCCACCGTTCCGTCGATGGTGCTGACCAGGTTGGCGCCGGATACGGCCTGCTGGGCATCGGTCAGGTTGGCCTCAGCCGTGTCGACCGAGGCCTGATCCACGGCCACCTGCTGGGGCGTCGCCTTCTTCGCGGCCTGTCCGGCCGAGCTATTGCTGGCGGCCGGGCCTCCCGACGTGGCCGAGCCGATGGACGCGGCCGTGGCACCGGACACCGAGGCGCTCGACGTCGAGCCACCTGATGATCCGCCGCCCGAAGACTCGAGCGCCGCGGTGAGCGCGCGCTCGTCCTGGGAGACCACCTTGATGTCAGCTGCCACCTTGGCCTGGGCTGACGAGGCCTGGGTCAGTGCCGTCGAACAGGCAGCCGTTCCACCGCCGGACGCCGGTGTCGTGGTGGAGGTGGACGTAGTGGACGTGGTGGACGTTGTGGGAGATGATCCGCAAGCCGACGAGGCCTCCTGGAGGCTCGAGCCGGCCAGGGCCGAGTCCGCATCGAGTTGGGACTGGTCCGTGACCAGCGTGGCCTGAAGCGGCGCCACCGTCGAACTGGACGCTGACGAGCCGTTGGCGCCGGACGGCGACGTAGTCGGCGTGGTGGTGGAAGTGGCATGCGACGACGTCGTTGTCGTCGTCGTCGTCACGGCGGTCTCGCTGGCTTCGGCACTGGCCAGGGTGGCCTGAGCCGAGGCCAAGGAAGCGTGGGCCGAGTCCACCGTGGCGTTGAGCGTGGCGACGTCGAGTGATGCCAGGGTCTGACCCTGAGTCACCTCTTGGCCTACCGACACGTCGACGTTGCTGACCGTTCCCGAGGCGTTGAAGTTCAGGTCCGCTTGGCTGACCGGCGCGATGGTCCCCACGGAGTCCAACGTGGACTCCACGGCGCCAGTGCCGACCACGGCGGTCCGGTAGGTGGGCGACGACCCGCGCGTGAGGTCCCAGGCAACGAGTCCGGCCACCAGTACCACGACGAGCACGACAGCCCGCAACGGGGAGAACCATCCGGGACCGGGTCGTGCCCGATCAGGCTGCGCCTGCACTACGTCGCCCTGATCCGAGGTGGTCACCACGCCGAGCGCTGCCGCGGTCAGCTCATGGACATTCGTGGCCGGATGTGGGGTCTCCTCCTCCGGGACCGCCGGATCATGCACCGGGAGCTCCCCCGGGTGGCCCTCCGCCCGCACCACCGCGGAAGCCCCCGAAGCCACCGAATCCGCTGCTGCAGCCGTTGGCGCCAGGAGTCGAGAGGGTGATGGAGGTGGCGGTGACGGCACCGGTGGAATCAGCACTGCCGAAGGAACTGGCGCACTTGCCGACAGCCAGATTGGTGGCTGATGCGGACTGTCTCTCGGTGAAGGCAGTCGACGAGGTCAGGGTGACCACGACACTCGACGACTTCTTGGTGGTCGGATTGGTCTCCTTGACCGTCACCTTGGACCCCTTTACCCCAGTGACGGACCCAGAGGCCAGACCGAACTGTCCGGCCCCCCGTCCTCGGAAGGAGCCGCCGCCGGGCGGACGCTGCCCGCCCCCAGGGAATTCGCCGCCGAACGGTGCACGGCCGCCGGTGCCCCCACCGGGAAATCCGCCGCGGCCGCCAAATCCCCCGGACCCGGTGGTGCACGCACCGGAGATGGGCTGACTGAGAGAGACGACCGAAGCGGTCACCGGCTCACCGAACGTCCGATTCGCCTTGTTCTTGGACGACTTGTTGATGGGCTTGCCTGTGGCGGTAAGGCATGATCCCACCGTGACCGCTGAGGCGTTCACCTTGACCGTCTGCTGGAATGTCGTGGTCGGGGTGTAGGTGACCGTGGTCTGACCCGTCTGGGCGTTCTGGACCTCGAGGGACATTCCGCTGATGGCAGCGATGGTTCCGCTGGCACCGGGGAACTGGCCCCCGCCTGCACCTGGATTCGGGGCACCACTTCCTCCTGACGAGGCGGCGAAGGCCGGTCCGGCCGACCCCAGCGCGGCCAGGGCCGCCGCCGTGCCGACGGCTGAGAGCACCAGAGCCCGACGGACCTGCCCTGCGCGTGTGAGGCGCTCGGCGCCGGTGAGGAAGCTTCGTGGTCCCGCTGCGTTGGTCATTGCCGTTCCTTGTTGTCGTGGCCAGAGTGCTCTGGGTCGTTGTTGTGATGGTCGTTGTTGTGGTCGTCCATGTCGGTCACACTGCTCACTCGCTTCGGAGAGCGTCGATGGGCGGAAGCTTGGCGGCACGGCTGGCGGGATAGACCCCGAAGCAAACCCCGATGCCGACGGCCACGACGATGGCGGCGGCCATGGCCACGGGCGAGATGGTGATGGGATCGGAGATGAAGTGCGGGAGGATCCAGGCCACGAGCAGACCGAGGCCGGCACCGAGCACACCGCCGGCCAGACCAAGAACCGATGCCTCGACGAGAAACTGGCGACGGATAACGCCCGGGGTGGCGCCAAGGGCCTTTCGCAGTCCGATCTCGCGGATGCGCTCGGTCACCGACACCAGCATGATGTTCATGACACCGATACCGCCGACCAGCAGCGAAATGCCGGCGATGCCACCCAGCAGGACTGTCAGCGTCCTGTCCACGGAGGTGGCCGTGCTCACCAGCGAGGTCTCCGGGGTGATGGTGAAGTCGGCCTCCGTCGCGGCGGCGATGCTGTGCAGGCTGAGGAGTTCGGCGTCGGCCTCCTGATACGCGGCCGACAGAGTCGACGACGAGGTGGCCTGCACCAGGATCTCCCCCACCGAGTTCCGACTGGTGCCGCCGAACAGCTGGGTCGATGCAGTGGTGATGGGGACGACGGCCTGGTCGTCCTGGTCGGCGGTGGTAGACGACGATGATCCGCCCGACGAGCCAACCGTGTTGAGAACACCGATGACCGACATCGGCACCCCGTTGATAGTGACGGACTGGCCAATGGCGTCACGCACACCGAACAGCTCCTCGGCCGTCGTCGAGCCGAGTACGACCACGTCGGCACGCGTTGTCACGTCGTGGCCGGCAATGAACCGGCCCTCGGTCATGGACCGGCCCCGCACCGTGAGCCACGACGGGTTGGTCCCCACCACGGTGGTGGTCCAATTACTGGTCCCGGCGACAAGGCTCTCTGATTCCGAAGTCGTGGCCGCTACGGCGTCGATATCGGGGGCGACGGTCTTCGACGCCAGCGCCGTGGCGTCGCCCGAGGTCAACGTGGATGCCGAGCCGAACCCACCCCTGATCCCCGAACTCGACGTGGTACTGCCGGGCGAGATGGTCAGCAGATTGGAGCCCAGGGCGGAGATCTCCGAACTGACCTGCTGCTGAGCCCCCTCGCCCAGTCCCACGGTCAGCACCACGGCGGCGATACCGATCATGATGCCGAGCACCGTCAGACTGGACCGAAGGCGACGGGTGACGACGGCCTCAGCCGCGGTGCGGAACGTCTCGAGGAAGTTCACAGCGAGCCGGCTCCGGTCCCCGCGGCCACGGCGTCGAGGATCTGGCCGTCCCTGATCCGCATGGTCCGCCCAGCCGACCGAGCCACATCGGCGTCGTGGGTGATGAGCACGATGGTGCGTCCGCTCTCATGCAGCTCGTCGAGCAGGTGGAGGACCTCGTGGGCCGAGACCGAGTCGAGGTTCCCGGTGGGTTCGTCGGCCAAGATCAGGTCCGGGTCGGTGACCAAGGCCCGGGCCACGGCCACCCGCTGCTGCTGTCCGCCGGACAGCTCTCCGGGTCGGTGCTCGATCCGGTCCGACAGTCCGACCCGCTCTAGTGCCGCCAGAGCCTGCTCTTTTCGGGCCTGCCGGTCCACACCGGCATAGACCAGAGGGAGCTCGACGTTGCGCCAGGCCGAGAGCGAGGCCAAGAGGTTGAACTGCTGGAAGACGAAGCCGATCCGGCGGTTTCGGATGTGGGCCAAGTCGTCCTCGGTCATGGTGCCCACGTCCTCTCCGGCCAGACGGAAGCGCCCCGAAGTGGGGACGTCGAGGCATCCCAGGATGTGCATCAGGGTCGATTTGCCCGAGCCGGACGGACCCATGAAGGCGACGTATTCGCCACTGTCGATGGTGAAGGTGACGCCCCGCAGGGCCTCGACCTCCATCGCCCCTGTCGAGTAGATCTTTCGGACCTCGGTGACCTCGATCACGGCGGGACGGACGAGAGCATTCGTATCCGTGCGCTCCATCCGAACCTGGGCCGTGTCCCGGGTGCTATCGGCATCGTGCGAACTCGACGTCAGGTCCCGCTCCGCTGGCCACTGCGGATTCATCCTCCGAACCCGCTGCCGAATCCGCCGCCCTGGAACCGTCCGCCGCCGAAGCCGCCGCCCGGGCCGCCGAAGCCGCCGCCCGTGCCGCCGAAGAGGCCCGATCGCCCGCCCGAACCGGTCCCCCCGTGGAAGGTGACCGTGGTCACATAGACCTTGTCCCCCACAATCAGCCCCTTGGAAACCTGGGTGTCACCGCCCGACGCTGCCCCGATCTGCACGGTCCGTTTGATCTTCTTCCCGCCCGAGTCGAGCGTCACGGTGGTGTCGTTGCCGCTGTACTGGATGGCCCCGGTCGGCACGACGACCACGTCCTGAAGCTCCTCGGTGATAATCGAGACGGTGGCGCTCGAGCCTCCGTAGATACCCGTGGGGCTCCCGGTCACGTCGATGACCACCGGGAAGCTCGCCACACCGGACGTGGTGGAGGCCAACAGCCCGATCGACCCCACCGTCCCGTATACCGGAGTGGTGGATCCGGAGACGGTGATCGTGGCCTGGTCACCGACTTTGAGCTGACCCACCTGTGTGCTGTCCACCGTGGCATTGACGATGTAGGAACCGGTGGACACCACCACCACCTGAGCGGTCGAGGAGCTGGTACCGGACGACGTCGCACCGGATGAGGCCGAGGAGGACCCTGACGCACCGAGACCTGACGATGATCCTCCTGGCGAAGATCCCGTCGATCCGCCCGAGCTCGACGACGAACTACCAGCTGACCCGGACGATGAGGACGAGCCCGAGACCTGCTGGCCAACGGTCAGACTGATCGACGCCACGGTGCCGGCGATGGTGGAGGTCAGCGTGGCCTGGCCCAGGGCCGTCTGCGCGCTGGCTACCTGATTCTGCGCCACAAGGATTCCCGCCTGGTCGGAGGCGACCTGGGCAGATGACGCCCCGTCCGCCACATCGGTCGCCAGCTGGGCCTGATCGTTGGCCAGAGTTGCTTGCGCCTGAGCCAAGGAGGCAGCCAGCGAAGCGCCATCGATGGTGGCCAGCGCCTGCCCGACGGCTACCGTCTGCCCGGCGGTCACCTCGACGGCGGTGACCCGCCCGGATTGGCCGAAATTGAGACTGGCCTGTTCGGCAGGCTCGACGGTCCCCGTCGAGGACACCGTCGTCGTGATAGTCCCCGTCGAGACCGTCTGCACCGCAGTGGTCGTGGTGATCAGCGGCGAGGCGTTCGAACTGGTCGTGGCCAACCAGATGCCGAGCCCCACCGCGACCACCACGATGGTGGTGGCGGCGATGGCGGGCCTCCGCGTGAACCACCTCCTGCGTTTGGTACCCACCGCTGCCTCGCTTGCTGGGTTGCTTCTCCGGTGACCGGCTCGAAGCCGTCGAATGCCTTCGCCCTCGAGCGGGGTGGAACTGTCCCGCCACGTGGTCGTCGAGCCATCCAACTGGCCAAACATTGACGCCAGGCAACAGTCACCTGTGAGGATTCTGAGAAGGTATGTCGCAAAATGCCCAGTTCAGCGAGGTGTAGTTCCCCGTTCCGGCCCGTGTGCGCATCGATTCGATCCGGCTTCAGGCGCCTCGCTCCCAGCTGCCCGCCACGGTTGGGTGCTCGGAACCCGGACAGCGTCGTCCGGCACCGCGGCGTCTATGTTCAGACCGACGACGTCACCGGCCCGAGGAGGCAACCATGCGCTACACCAACCTGGGAACGACCGGCCTACGGGTGTCGAGGGTCTGCCTCGGAATGATGAGCTTCGGAAACGACAGCGATCGCCCATGGGTGCTCGATGAGGACCAGGCCGAACCCATCGTCCGGGCCGCCGTCGAAGGAGGCATCACCTTCTTCGACACAGCCGATACCTACTCCGGAGGAGCCAGCGAGGTGGCCACCGGCCGGTTGCTGCCCAAGTACCTCAGCCGGGAGGAGATGGTGGTGGCGACCAAGGTCTTCATGCCCGTCACCCCCGGGGAGAACGGCGGCGGCCTGTCCCGCAAGCACATCCTGGCCGGTATCGACGCCTCCCTCACGCGACTCGGCCTGGACTATGTGGACCTGTACCAGATCCACCGCTGGGACCCCCGAACTCCGATCGAGGAGACCATGGGTGCGCTTCACGATGTCGTCCGGGCCGGCAAGGCTCGCTACATCGGGGCCAGCAGCATGTTCGCCTGGCAGTTCGCCGAGGCCCAGCATGTGGCCGACCGCGACCACGGCACCCGCTTCGTCTCCATGCAACCGCACTACAACCTCATCTACCGGGAAGAGGAGCGAGAGATGATCCCTCAGTGCATCCACCAGGGGGTCGGGATCATCCCGTGGAGCCCTCTGGCCCGAGGTGTCCTGGCGGGAAATCGCAGTCGGGCCGGCGAGCGACGCACCACGCGTTCAGACACCGACGCCTTTACCGATTACCTCTACGGCCAGCCCACCGATTTCGACGTGGTGGAACGGGTCGCCGAGGTGGCCTCCGAGCGCGGGATACCGTCGGCTCAAGTGGCCCTGGCGTGGCTGCTCGGAAAACCGGGGGTCACCGCTCCCATCATCGGCGCCACCAAGCCGTCCCACCTGACCGATGCCCTGGCTGCCGAGGAGTGCGAGCTGACGGACAGCGAGGTGGCGCGGCTGGAAGCGCCCTACGTTCCCCATCCGGTTCTCGGCCACTTCTGAGACGACGGACCGCGGTCCGCCAGGAGTCGGCCCTGCGTTCTGTCGCCGGGGTACCGTCCCGGTCAGGCAACACGGGCGTGCCAAAGGAGTCCCCGTGGGCCTGTTCCGAGGACATCCGGGGTGCTGGTGGCCGCTTGGCGGCGGTCGTGCGTCTGTCGACCAGCAGCGGACCCACAGGAACGGACCAGAGAGCAGATCAGGTCAGTGCCGGCTCTGCCGCCCCGTCCGAGTGTCGCTGTCCCACTGGCTGTGCGCTGGATCCGAGGGCCGCGATCACGGCGGCCGCCAGGGCCACGCCCGCCAACACCAAGAAGGTCACCGAGACCGCCGAGCGCACTGCTGCCGGCGTGCCGCCGTCTCCCCCGACGGCGCTGAACACGGCCGTGGTGACGGCGAGGCCCATCGCCGTGCCCAGTCCCCGACTCATGTTGAGCAGGCCTGAGGCCAGACCGGACTGTCGGGCGGGGACTGCGGCCATGATCCCGGCGTTGTTGGGAGAGGTGAACAGCCCGAGCCCGGCCCCGATGAGGGCCAAGAGGGCCAGGAATCCCGGGGTCGAGGGACGGAGCACAGCCAGCAGCACCAGGCCGGAAGCGACCATCCCCAGCCCGGTCACCGCGGGGCGACGCACACCCGTCGTATCGGCCATGCGCCCCGAGAAGGGAGCCACCAGACCGAGGGCAACGGGCATGATCATCAGCTCCAGTCCGGTCCTGACCGTCCCGAACCCGTCGGCCCGCTCCATCAGAAAGGGAACCACGACCAGAACGCCGAACAGGACGAGGAAGGCCAGCAGGCTGGTCGATACTCCGGCGGTGAAGCGCACACTCCGGAACAGCGAAACATCGACCATGGGATTCGGGCACCGTCGCTCGCGGGCAGCGAACAGTGCCCCCAGGCCCAAGGCGGCGATCACCGAGGCCACGATGAGAGGCGAAGTCCAACCCCGGTGGTCGCCCTGCGAGATGGCGAAGACCAACGAGGCCACCGCCGGGAAGAACAGGGCGAACCCGGCCCAGTCGAACGCGACCCGGCGCTGGAGGTGGGTGCTCCGGGGTACGAACAGGAGTGCGGCCACCAGACCCACCAGACCGATGGGGACATTGACGAGGAAGAGCAGGCGCCACCCGCCGCTGGCCAACAGGAGACCACCGACCGAGGGGCCGAGGGCCAGTCCGAGGGCCTGGGCCGCCCCCTGGATCCCGAGGGCCCAGCCCAGGCGCCGACGGGGCACGGCGAGAGCGATGATGGCCACACTGTTGGCCTGCAGCATGGCCGCACCAATCGCCTGCACGGCACGGAAGCCATCGAGTGCCAGCAGGGTGGGAGCGGCGGCACAGAGCACCGAGCCGGCGATGAAGACGATGAAGCCGTAGAGATAGAGGAGCTTCCGTCCCACCATGTCGGCGAACCGCCCCACGGCCGCCACGGTGGCCACCAGCACCAGCAGGTAGCTCAGGCCGACCCAGCTGACCGAGGCCACCCCGGCGTGGAACGACCGCTCGAAGGCCGGAAGGGCCAGTGTGACGATGCTGGCGTCCAACTGGCCCATGAACGCACCCACGCACACGGCGGCCACGGCCAGGAGATAGCCCCGGGGCAGGTTCCGGATCGCTTCGGGACGCCGGGGCTCGACGATCAGCTGCTGCCACCCCGTACTCGCTGCCTCGTCGACGATCGCCGTGCCCATCTCGATCTAGTGTCCCCAACCGCGATCTAGAAGTCCAATAGCAAGAAACGATCAATTTGATATGATTTACTTATGGATATCCGGCGGCTCACCCACTTCCTGGCCGTCGTGGACCACGGCGGCTTCACCGCCGCCGCCGATGAGGTGGACGTGAGTCAGCCCGCTCTTTCCCTGGCCGTCAAGGAGTTGGAGCGCGAACTGGGCGTGGGCCTGTTCGACCGCGTAGGTCGCCGTGTGCAGCTGACAGCGGCAGGCCAGGCCCTGGTGGGGCCGGCCCGACAGGCACTCCGCGACGTGGAGACCGGCCGGGCGGCGGTGGCCGCCGTGGCCGGGGTGCGGTCCGGGACATTGGTGCTGGCCAGCCTGCCCACTCTGGCCGCCGATCCCTTGGCTGAGCTGGTGGGCCGGTTCCGGCGGAAGTATCCGGGTGTGGAGGTGGACCTCACCGCCCCGGAGGACACCTCGGACCTGGTGGCCATGGTGAGGGACGGTCGGTGCGAGGCCGGAATCACCGAGGCCGCAGACGGGACCGAGGTCCCCGCTGACCTGACGAGCCGCGCCATCGGGAACCAGGCGCTCCTGCTGATCCTCCCGCCCGGGGTAGGTGGCTGGGGCAACCCCATCGGGGAGCCGGCCAGTGGCGCCCCGGGTGCCGGCCGAACCGACGTGCGCACCGGGCCGGACGTACGGATGCCGGAGCTGGCGTTGGCCGACCTTGTCGACACGCCGTTCGTGGCCGCCCCCGTCGGAACCTCGACCCGGAGGCTCCTCGACCAGGGTTTCGCCGGCGCCGGGGCGGTGCCACGGGTGGCGGTGGTCACCGCCCAACGCGACGCCATCCTCCCGCTGGTGCTGGCCGGGGCAGGTGCGGCACTCGTGCCCGAACCACTGGCCGCCGTGGCCGGTGCCCTGGGTGCCACCGTGGCCCGCCCGTCGCCCTCGGTGGAGCGGAGAATCGCCCTGATCCACCGCAACGGGACGCTGGCACCGGCCGCGGCCCGCTTCGTCGAGTTGGCCAGCGGTCCACGGGAGTGACGCGAGGTGCCGGAGTACGGTGATCTGGTAGCACGAGAGATAGCGCCCGATGGAAGAGGTTTCGCCATGAGCAGGCCTAGTGAGTTCACCACGCCCCGAGCGGTCGACTTCCACTTCGACATCATGTGCCCCTACGCCTATCAGACGTCCCTGTGGATGCGCGACGTCCGGGACCAGGCCGGCCTCGACGTCCGGTGGCGGTTCTTCAGCCTCGAGGAGATCAACCGGGCCGAGGGAAAGAAGCACCCCTGGGAGCGGGAGTGGTCCTACGGCTGGTCGATGATGCGGATCGGTGCCTTCCTCCGTCGCAAGGATCCCGAGCTCCTCGACCGTTGGTACCAGGTGGCGGGACGGGCTCTCCACGAGGAGGGGCGCAAGCCCCACCGCCCCGAGGTGGCCGAGGCACTCCTCGCCGAGATGGGGCTCGAGCCCGGCATCGTGTCGGCAGCCATCGACGATCCCTCCACCGGCGAGGAGGTCCTGGCTGAGCACGAGCTGGTGGTGTCCAAGGGAGGGTTCGGCGTCCCGACGCTCGTCTTCGAGGACGGCCAGGCCCTCTTCGGACCGGTATTGGTCAACCCACCCACCGGTGACGCGGCACTCCGACTGTGGGAATTGGTCACCGGGTGGCTGGAGTTCCCTCACGTCTACGAGCTACAACGCCCCAAGCGAGCCGAAGATATCGACACCATCGCCGAGGCCTTCTCCTCCTACCTCGACGCCCGGGACTGGTTCACGATCCAACACGAGACGCCCTGACCCACCGGGGCGGCGACGGGCGGGAGCGGCTCAGCCGGGCGGCGGGGCCTCCGGACCCTCCGATTCGACGGACCCGTCGGAGCTGATGGGGTCCTTGCCGACAGCCCCTTCGGCGATGGTTCGGTCGTCGATGGGCGCGTCGTCGGTAATGGCGACGGCCAGTCCGGCCACCCGCATGCGCCACAGGCCGATGACCGGGAACAGCAGCACCGAGAGCAGGCCGGCGGCCACCAACGAGGCGGCGTTGACGGGCAGCATCTTCCCCTCGGTCATGGCAATGCTCGTAATCACCACGATGAGGGGCAGCCCGGTGGCCGAGAGCAGGGCCATCGGGACACGCTCGCGTGGGCGCAGAACCCTGAGGTAGAGGAGGAAGACCGGCGCACCTCGGGCCACCAGCATCAAGCCGAGGAACAGCGCCACCCGCCACAGCGCGCTCGGATTCTCCTGGAATACGTGGAGATCGAACTGGATGCCGCTGACCACGAAGAAGACGGGGATGAGGAAGCCGAACCCGATGGCCTCCAGCTTTCCCCCCACTGTCCTGATCTCGTTGTTGGCCGTGAACAGCCGGACCACGATGCCGGCAGCGAATGCCCCGAGGAGGACGTCGAGCCCCAGGGTCTGGGCCAACAGAACCAGCAGAAGGATGAAGAGCAGGGCCATCCGCACCGGCAGCTGGGCGCTCGACTCGAGGTGGCGGCTGAGTATGTGCACCAAACGGGGTGGCTGGGACCGGGCGGCCAGGACCACAGTGGCTACGGCCAAGGCGATGAAGGCCACCAGCAGCAGCGACGTCTGCACCGGGTCCTTGTCGGTCAACAGGAGGGCCACCGCCACGATGGGTCCGAACTCGCCGACCGTGCCGATGGCTGAGATGTACGAGCCGAATCGGGTGTTCAGGACGTTGGCGTCCCGCAGCATGGGAACCAGGGTGCCGAGAGCCGTCGTCGTCAGGGCCATGCCGACCACCACGGTGTTGCGGGCCAGGCCGGTGGACACCAGTGCGAATGCCGACCCGAGGCCGATGGCCAACGAGATGGCCCATCCTGCTCCCGCCAGTTCGAGCGGCTTGCCGCGAATCGTCTGGAGGTCGAGCTCGTAGCCGGCCAGGAAGATCAGGAAGGTCAGGCCGAGGTCGGAGAGGCCGGTCACGATTCCGCTGACATGGGCGATGTCGAGCACGTAAGGGCCCATGAGGATCCCGAGACCGATCTGGATGACGATCTCGGGGACCGCCACCGGACCGGTCAGCTCGGAGAGGATGGGGGCCAGGACCGCAGCGATGGCGATGAGTACCAGGGTGCCCACCGAGGTTGCCGTCATGCTTTCCCACCTTCGACCGGCA
This sequence comes from uncultured Acidimicrobiaceae bacterium, assembly GCA_963737625.1. Taxonomy (GTDB): domain Bacteria; phylum Actinomycetota; class Acidimicrobiia; order Acidimicrobiales; family RAAP-2; genus Bog-756. The sequence goes on along the minus strand of CAVTTK010000002.1, from coordinate 946,009 downwards.
GTGTGGCCATCGGCTCACTCTAGGTCTCCGGCCCGGCGGAATCGGGTGCCACCGCGGTGGCCCGGGGGTGGTCAGGAGGTGGCCGGATGTCGCCTCGTCTCGACGCCAGCCGGCCTGAGGCAGACTCTGGGGGGCTCCGCGGCGTCCTGCCCGGATGACCGCAGCCGGGGAGGAGCACGGGTGACTGGTTGCCGAAGGGGTAGCAGCGGAGGACCACGGTGCTGATCGTCGTGGGACCGGAGCCCGGCGAAGAGCACGCCCTGCCCGGACACCCCGAGCGGCCCGTGCGGGTGTCCGCCGTGATGGAGGGACTTGCCGACCTGCATCTGGATGACGACATGATCACGGTGTCGACCCGGTCGGCCAGTCCGCTCGAACTCCGAAGGGTCCACACCGACCTCCACCTCGAGCAGCTTCTCCGCCTGTCCGAGCAGGGCGGCGGTTCCATCGACGCCGACACCTACGCCACGTCCGAGTCATGGGCTATCGCCACCCGGGCGGCCGGCGCCGGTCTGGTGGCCATCGACGAGCTGCGCCGCGGGCGGGGCGACCTGGCCTTCGTGGTCGCCCGCCCACCCGGGCACCACGCCCTGGCCGACCGCTCCATGGGCTTCTGCCTGGTCAACAACGTGGCGGTGGCGGCTGCCTCCCTGGTGGGGGCGGGCGAGCGGGTGCTGATCGTGGACTGGGACGTGCACCACGGGAACGGCACCGAGGCCTTGTTCTGGGACGAGCCGAAGGTCCTCTACGTCTCGACGCACCAGTGGCCGTCCTATCCGGGCACCGGTCGGGCTTCGGACGTGGGTGGGGCGAAAGCACGGGGCGCCACGCTCAACGTGCCCCTGCCCGCCGGAGCCACCGGCGATGTCGTACGCCGCGCCTTCGACCGTCTGGTGACCCCGGCCGTGGAGGACTTCGCTCCGACCTGGGTGTTGGTGTCGGCGGGATTCGATGCCCACCGCGCCGATCCACTGGCCGACCTGGCCCTCACCTCCGGGGACTTCGCCGATCTGGCCACGATCGTGGAGGGGTACGCCCCGCCCGGACGAATGGTGCTGTTCCTCGAAGGGGGGTATGACCTCGGTGCACTCCGGTCCTCGGTGAGCGCCACGGTAGGAGCCCTGGTCGGGGCTCCCCCGGCCGAAGAGCAGGCTTCATCGGGCGGCCCCGGGATGGCGCAGGTGGACGAAGTGGCCGCCCGCCGGCAGGAGGGCCTCGACCGGATCCCGTGAGCGCGGTGGAGCGCAGGCCGTGGCATGGTGGGCCGGGGCCATACGCAGACGACCGGGATGCAGAGGACAAGGAGGGCGACGGTGCCTCAGACCGACGACGAAGCCTCAGGCAGACGACAGGGAGACGGCCAGCGCTTCGTGGTGGGCGTCGACGGCTCCGACGCCTCGGTGGCCGCGCTGGTGTGGGCCGCCGACCTCGCCTCCCGGACCGGCGCCTCCATCGAGGCCGTGACCACCTGGCAGTGGCCCACCGGTATCGGCCCGGTCATCCCCTTCCCGGAGGGATACGACCCGGCTGGTGACGCTCGGAACATGCTCGATTCGATCGTCCAACCGGTGGCCGCTCGCTTCAGTACCACGGCGGTGGGAATGCGGATCGTGGAGGGACATCCTGCCGAGGCACTGGTGGAGGCGTCACGACACGCCGACCTTCTCGTCGTGGGTAGCCGCGGCCACGGGACGGTCTCGGGGATGCTCCTGGGCTCGGTCAGCCAGCACTGCGCCACCCACGCCGCCTGTCCCGTGCTCATCTACCGGGATCGGCCCGACCCGACCTGACCGGATCCATGGGTGGTGATGGTGGTCCGGGATGACCAGTGCGATGTCCAGTGAGCTGCTTCGTTCGGTGGTGGAGGGCATGCCGGAGGGCTTCGCCCGACCCGACGACGACGTGGCGTCCACCCGCGCGGCGATGGCCCCGCTGCACGGCCACCCCCTGGCCCCGGACACCGAGGTCCACCGGTCGCCGATGGGCGGGGTGGGTACCGGCCGGCTGTCCCGACCGGGAAGTGACGGCAGCCCGGGCCTCGCCCTGTTCATCCACGGAGGGGCGTTCGTGTCGTGCGACCTCGACGCCTACCTCTTCTACGCCGAGTTCGTCGCCGACTGGACGGGGCTGCCCGTACTCACCGTGGACTATCGGCTGGCCCCTGAGCATCCCGGCCCGGCGGCGCTGGAGGACTGCCTGTCGGTGTACCGCTCTCTTCTCGAATCCGGGCAGGATCCGTGCCGACTCGTCTGCATCGGGGACTCCTGTGGCGGCGGCCTGGTCCTGAGCACCGTGATGGCCGCGCGCGACAGCGGCCTGCCCGTCCCGGCCGGGCTGGTCAGCCTGTCCGGTTGGGTGGACCTGGACACGGCCGGGTACGGCCCCGGTCCACCGGCACTCCGGGACGCCTTCATCACCGAGGGCTTCCTCCGGGCGCGGGCCCGGGACTACGTCGGCCCCGGGGGCGATCCTCGGGCCCCGTGGGCCTCACCGGCCCGGGGAGACCTCGCCGGGCTCCCCCCGCTCCTGGCCCAGGTGGGGGAGACCGACGTGTGTCGCCTCGACGCCGAGAGGTTGGTCACGAAGGCGAACACGGTCGGCGTGGACGCCCGTCTCGACGTGGTGGCCGGAGGGATCCACGGCGTCCAGGGTCTGGTGAACCTGGGCGTACCCGAGGCCATCGACGCCTGGGAATCAGTGCGTCGGTTCACCGACGAGATACTCGCCGCTCCCTGAACAGCGGTGGCCCCACCCGCGTCACCAGGTGTCGACGCAGTTCCTCTTCTTCCCCGACCGGGGGGCGGATGGAGGGGCCGAGCGGAGGGCCTCGACGATCCGCCGGCGTGAGTCGGCCGGATCGATGACATCGTCGATTTCGTAGGCCGAGGCCACGTTGACGGCCCTTCCATGCCGATAGGCGCGGTCCACCATGGTGGCGAACAATGCGTCGCGTTCGTCGGCATCCTCGACGGCGTCCAGCTCCCGACGGAACCCGAGACGGACGGCACCCTCCAGGCCCATGCCCCCGAACTCGCCACTGGGCCAGGCCACGGTGAACACCGGGGACCGAAAGCTGCCCCCGGCCATAGCCTGGGCGCCCAGGCCGTACCCCTTGCGCAGCACGATGGTGAAGAACGGGACCGTGAGACTGGCCCCAATGACGAAGAGCCTGCTGAAGTGCCGGACCTGGGCGGTCTCCTCGGCCTCGGGGCCCACCATGAATCCCGGGGTATCGCAGAGAAAGAGGACCGGGACGTCGTGGGCGTCGCACAGCTGGAGGAAGCGGGCCGCCTTGTCCGCACCGTCCCGGTCGATGGCTCCCCCGAGGTGGGCGGGGTTGTTGGCCACCAGGCCGATCGGACGACCCTCCACCCGGACCAGGGCGGTGACCATTCCCTCCCCGAATCCCCGACGGATTTCCAGGAGCGAGCCGGTGTCGGCCAGGGTCGTGATGAGCTCTCGTATGTCGTAGACGCGCACCCGTTCGGCGGGCACGGCCGAACGCAACAGCCGTTGGTCGGCGCATGACCAAGCAGGAACCGAGCCCTGGAAATAGGACAGGTACTGTCGGGCCAGACGGACGGCGTCGGCCTCGTCCTCGGCCACCACGTCGACCACACCATTCCCCACCTGGACCTCGAGCGGGCCGATGTCTTCGGGTCGGACCGTCCCCAGTCCCCCACCCTCGATCATGGCCGGTCCCCCCATGCCGATGGACGTGCCCGGGGTGGCGATGATCACATCGCAGCATCCGAGCAGGGCGGCGTTGCCGGCGAAACAGAACCCCGATACCACCCCCACCAGGGGCACCAGTCCGCTCAGGGCCCCGAACTCGGCGAAGGCCATGGTGTCCAGGCCGGTGATGACGGCGTAGTCGGTATCCCCGGGACGGCCTCCTCCGCCCTCGGCGAACAGGACCACCGGAAGCTGCAACCGCCGGACCAGCTCGAACAGCCGGTCCTTCTTCCGGTGGTTCTGGGCCCCCTGGGTGCCAGCCAGGACCGTGTAGTCGTAGGAGAGCACGGCACATCGCGATCGCTCATCGTCGAAGTCGGCACCGTTGACTCGGCCGACACCGGCCACCAGGCCGTCGGCCGGTGTTCGTTCGATCAGTTCCTCGACCGGTCGGCGGACCCGTTGGGCGGCGATGGCCAGCGACCCGTACTCGGTGAAGCTACCGGGGTCGCAGAGATCGTCGATGTTCTCCCGGGCCGTCCGTCGGCCCTGGAGGTGGCGGCCCTCGACCACCTGGGGCCGGCCGGCATCGAGTGTCCCCTGCTGACGCGCCAACACCTCCTCGAGGTCCGGTCGCACGACATCGACGTCGACCACCCGTGCCGGGAGGTCCGTCGGGAGCTCCATCCCGCCGGCCTCGACCACGGCCACCGGGTCCCCCTTGGCCATCAGCGCTCCCGCCTCCGCCTCCAGTGCCCGCAGCACACCGGCCACCGGGGACCGGACCACGTGCTCCATCTTCATGGACTCGAGAATGAGGAGCGACTCCCCCTGCGCCACCGTGTCCCCCACCACCACCGAGACCAGCACCACCGTCCCCTGGACCGGGGCGGCGACGGTCAGACGGGTGCCCGGTGCCGGCGCGACCGGTCCCGCCGCCGCGTCCGACGACGGGCTCACGCGGTCGGCATGGGGAAGATACTGGGCTCCTCGGCCACCGACCGGATGGCCTCGTCCCGCTCCACCGGGCTCATGGGGACGTGGGCCTCCGCCGCGGCGAGGGCCGTGCGGAGGACCTGGGTGTCCCCCGGCGTGCAGAAGGCATGTACCCCCGGTGTGGACAAGACAAAGTCGATACCCCGGGTCAACTCGACGTCGTCGGTGTAGGGCTCGTACCAGGTGGCCGAGGTGTGCTCCCGCGCACCCCATGGCCGGGCGGCGGCGGCCTTGATGGCCATCACACCCACGTCGTGGCGGGCCGCATGGTCCAGCAGCATCTCAGCGTCCCTGCGGTAGGTGGCGTCGGACCACAGCTGCGGATTGACGGGGAACATCACGGTGTCGAGGTCGTAGCGCCGAAGGGCTTCGAGGTGGGCCGCGGGTGCGGTGAGTTCATGGCCGGTGATCCCCACCCACCGGCACAGCCCCTCGTCCCGGGCCCCGAGGATGGCCTCGACGGCGTCGGCCCGGGCGTCCAGCTCCGCCAGATCGGTCACCGCGTGCAGCTGGTAGAGGTCGAAGGAGTCGCAGCGGAGGAGCGTCAGTGACTCCTCGAGCTGGGCCCGCACCCCGTCACCACTGTGCCGCAAGGTCTTGCAGGCAACGAAGAGCCGATCCCGCACCTCGGGGATCGCCGGGCCCAGTAGCTCCTGGGCCCGGCCGTACTGGGGGGCCACGTCGAGGTGGTTGACCCCGGCGGCCAACGCATTCGAGAGGGCCGAGGCCGCGATGTCGGGGTCGCCGTCCCAGAGGGCCGCTCCGCCGAAGATGGCCACCGACGATCGATGTTCGGTCCTACCTAGCCGTCGCTGCTCCACGCCAGCACCGTAGTGCGGCCGAACCCGTTGCGCCGCGGGGTGACGGTGAGCCGACCATCAGCCCCCGGCGGCGGAGCGGGCCGCCTCCCACCCGGCCACCATGGCCCCGAACCTCATGGGGTTGTACACGTCCTCCTCGTAGGACCACTGGCCGTCGCCGGCGTACTTGAGCAGGGTGAAGTTGTACTCCTGGTGGAGCGTGCCGTCCCCAGGGTCCCTCATCCGGTTCCACACCTGGCACACCACCCAGCCCCGATCCTCATCGATCACATACCACTCGATGGGGAACTCGGGCATGTCGCTCCCCGGGTACTCCGACATGGTGGCGCTGATCCATTGGTGGATGGCCTCGCGCCCCTCGAACTGGCCGTAGTGGTGCTCGATGTACGTGGCATCCTCGGTGAACTGGTCGGTCCACTCCCGCCAGTCGCCCGACGCCCCGGCATCAGCCGCCTTGCGCTGGTACTCGGTGAACGCCGCTTCGATCTCGTCCCTGCTCCACTGTCCCATGGCACCGGCTCCTTCCGGCCCGCCTTGGGCCGCCCTCAGTGTGGGTCGTGACCCGCACCGGGTCAACCGCTCCGCCCGGCACTAGTATCGTGCCCAGCCCACGGGGGAGGTTCGACCGGTGAAGCACCAGTGGCGGGCTCTGACCCTGGACTATCGCGACCCGGCCATACCCTTCGAGGAGATCGTCCGGCTGATCGACCTGGCCGGCTCGGCCACGGGGGCGGCCTACAGCCGTAGTGATGTCGTGGAGGCCCTCCATGAGCACCAGCCCGCGGTTGTCGCCGTCTCGCCTAGTGGCACGGTGGTGGGCGCCGTCGTGGCCCGGGTGGACGGGACCGACGCCCACCTGATGATGCTGGCCCTCCATCCGGACTGGCGCCACCTGGGCATCGGATCGGGCCTGCTCCGTGAGCTCGACCAGGAGATCATCCACCGGGGAGGGCGGCGCTTGCTGGCGCTCATCACTCCGGGCCAGGTCGGCGAGTCGGCCTTCGCCAACCAGGGATTCACCCGTCGGGACGGACTGGACCTGTACAGCCGCGATGCCTCGATGGTGCCTGAGGAGCTGGCCATCGTGGAACGATTCGGTGGCCATGTGCCGGCCACCGGTCTGTGGGAATCGATGAAGGGGTTCTCGACGGCCAAGGGACTCCTGGACCGCCGGGTGGTGGCCCCGCTGGCCCACACCGAGTTGGCCGACCAGCTCGGCCTGGTGCCGCCGGCCGCCGTTCTCCTCTTCGGACCGCCGGGCACGGGGAAGACCTCCTTCGCCCGGGCCATCGCCTCCCGGTTGTCCTGGGCCTTCGTCGAGCTGCACCCGTCACTGCTGGGGCAGGGGGTCGAAGGCGCCCGCGCCCTGAGGGACAGTCTGGCCGATCTGGGGCGGGTGGACCGGCTGGTGTGCTTCATCGACGAGGCCGACGAAATCGCCTCGGACCGCGCCGACCGGCCCGACAGTCAACCGCTGGTCAACGAGCTCCTGAAGGTGATCCCGGTGTTCAAGGCCCACCCTGACCGTCTCATGGTCATGGCCACCAACTCCATCGCCGCCATCGACCAGGCACTCCTCCGCCCCGGTCGGTTCGACCTGGTGATCCCGGTCGGGGCCCCGGACGAGTCCGAGCGCGCCGACCTGGTGGCCGAGTTCCTACCTGCCGGTGACCCGGAGGAGGTGGCGGCACGCACGGCCGGATTCACCCCCGCGGACTTCGCCCTGGTGGCCCAACGCAGCGCCCAGCTGGCGTTCGACCGGGCCCTGGCCGGCGGGCCGCCGGAGATCCGGTCCGTCGACGTGCTGGCCGCGGTCGACCTCACGCGGCCCTCGGTCAGTCTCGAGGCTTCCAAGCGCTTCGAGGAGGAGGCGGCCACCTACTCGCGTCTGTAGCCGTCTCGTCGGGTGGGCCTCATGGGACGGGGGCCTGACCCCACTTCTCCGGACACCGAAGCCGGGCCGATGAGGGTCTCGGAGTCCGCAGTGCCCGTCGGTGCCCGTCGGAAGAGCCACGGCGAGTCACGACCGGAGCGCTCCACTCTGGCTTCATCCGGATGCGGACCGGCGGCCCGAGATACGGATGACGCACCCATCCCGGATGTGGGCGCCACCGGGACGCCGGTCTACTTACTCAAGGTTCAGAGACTCCCCAGTGCACCGGCGCGTCGAATGCCACCTACCGATGGAGGCTCCGGAGGCCTTGGTGGGCAGGGTCAACTCCCCGTGTAGTTGGGTTCACGCCCCTCGGCACTCGCCGTGCGGAATTCCGCGAAATCTGACGACTTGTTGATGAACGTCTGATAGATCAGCTCGTCATCCATGGACGCCCGTACGCCCGGTTCGCTCAGGTGCTTCAGGACTCGGCGAGCCATAGTGACCGTGACCTTCGGCGAGGCGGCAATCTTGTGAGCGATGTCCCACGCCGTGTCATCGAGGGCTTCGGGAGCGATGATGCGGGAGACGATCCCATGACCGAATGCTTCTTGGGCATCCATAGCGCGCCCGGTCAGAACGAGGTCGCTCACGACACCGCTGCCACAGATCTCGTACAGACGACCCACACCCCCGGTATCGGGGATGACTCCGTGGCCGACCTCAGGCAGCATGAAGCGCGTACCTTCGGCGGCGATCCTGATGTCGCAAAGCAGTGCCCGTTGGAAGGAGCCCCCAATGGCCCATCCGTGTATAGCCACGATGATCGGCGCGTCGAGTTCGAACACCTGCTGAATCCCCCGGTGCCCACGCGCCATCAGCTGGTGATGACTCAAGGGGGTGACGTTGTTCCCGATGACTGAAACGTCCCGGCCGGAGGACCAGGCCTTCCCCTCGCCGCGCCAGATGATGGCGCGAACTTCCGGCCGGTTCTTGAGCTCGGACAGGATCTCGAACAGTCGGGCATCCATATCATCATCGAACGCGTTGCGCTTCGCCGGGTTGTTGTTCGTAATCACGGCGATTGGGCCATGCACCTCGAAGAGAACCTTGTCCTCCATCCCGTTCCTCCCTCGTCATGTGCGGCTTTCGGTTGTAGAGACCATTGTGCACTCCCAACGTCCTCAGCGCCCCTTCGGGAGTCCGAGCTGACGTTCTGCCACGATCGTGCGCACTGCGCGGGTGCCGTCGCCATCGACGCAGCACGAGACTCGGAGTCACTCAGGCAGCACGGTGCGTTGCGCTGGATTCCCATGTCGGTGGACGACGGGGAGCCCTCACACGATCGCCTGAGGCTGGTCAGGGCTCCACGCCTCCCTGAGTCGCGGCAACACCTCGGTCCCCAGCTGAGCGATCTGGCGGCGGACCAACTGAGGGGGGATCCCGGGAAGGTGGACCCGGACGTCGAGCGACGTGGCCCCCGTTGCCCGCACCGCGGCCAGGAGGCGCTCCGCCGCATGGCCGGGGTCGTCGGCCGCCACGGTTTGGTCGGCGCCGAAGGCGGCGGCATCACCGGTCACCCCGTCGTAGACCGTGCGCTGGCGGTTGACCAGGTCGGAGGGAACGTCCCCCAGCCACACCCGCCGGATAAGGACCTTGGCCGCCAGGCCACCGGCATCGTCGTACGCCGAGGTGACTCCGGCCAGTCGCTCGGGGTCGGACATCCCCTCCATCAGGATGCCGGCCCCGGCACGGGCGGCCCTTCGGGCCGCGGCCGGCGAGACGGCGGCACTGAGCACGGGTACGGGATGGTCGGCGCACCGGGCGAGGGCAGGATCGCCGGTCAACGACCCGAGGCCTCGGCCCTGGAGCATGGTCACCAGCCGAGGGAGCTCGGTCACGAACCGGTCGATGGCCGATGCCCGGTCGCTTCCCATGACCTCGTAGTCCAACGGCAGCGCTCCGGCGGCCACCCCGAGGCCCACCCGGCCCGGATGCCGGGCCGACAGCCACGCCGTCTCCTCAGCCACCAACGCGGTGGGCCGGAGTGGGAGGAGCAGGGGGCAGGCGGCCGCCCACCCGGTGGGATGGTCATCGAGGACGAAGGACGACATCTGCTGGGGATTGGGGAGGTAGCCGGGGAAGCCACCATGGTGTTCACTGGTCATCACCCCGTCGAACCCGGTGCTGAGGGCGAGGACGGCTTGGGCGCACAGTTCGGACACCACCTCCGATGCCGGAAGGTCGTTGTGGGGATAGAGACGCATCGAGACCGAGCCGGGGGCGAAGGGCACAGAGGTCGGGGCAACGGGTGGCGGCACTGACTGACCCTACGACACGGGAGCCCGAGCGTCGCCGGCTTCCCCACGAGGCATCGGGCCGACGATGGGTGTGGGAAGCTCAGAGATGGGAAAGTTCGGCATTCCGCGGACGGGCGAGGTCGACACGGAATCCGACCATCGGCGGGTGCTCTCCTGTGAGCTCGGATTCTGGGTGGCGGAGCCCGCCGAGGTGGTGCTCCAGATCACGGCCTCGGCCTCGGCCGGCGCCGTGGTGGCCGAGCGGTTCGACGCCCGCTCCGAGGGGGAGCCCATGCCGGCCACCGAGCTCCTCGGACCCAACGGGACCCGGTCCCACGTTCTGGCCGCTCCGGTCGGGAGGCTCCAGGTGGCCTACCGGGCCGAGATTCGGACGGGGGCGGCGCTGCACTCCTCACCCCCCTCGCCACGTCGGACGACCGTAGGGAGTGACCCCGGCGGACCCGAACTGGCGGCGGCCAACTCGAGGCTGGTGTACCTGCGCCCGAGTCGCTACTGCCCCTCGGACCACCTGGTGGGCTTCGCTGTGGCCGAGTTCGGGGTGGAGTCGTCGGTGGAGGAACGGGTTCAGGCCATCACCGAGTGGATCCGACAACGGGTGGGCTATGTGGCCGGATCGAGCTCGGTCCACGACTCGGCGGAGCACACCCTCCTCACGGGCATGGGCACCTGCCGTGACTTCGCCCATCTCGGAGTGGCCCTGTGCCGGGCGGTGGGGATCCCGGCCCGGTTCACCTCGGTCTACGCCCCCGGCCTGTTCCCCATGGACTTCCATGCCGTCTTCGAGGTCATCGAGCACGGACGTTGGTACGCCTACGACGCCACCGATCTGGCCCCCCGGTCAGCCATGGTGCGGATCGCCACGGGTCGGGACGCGGCCGACACCGCCTTCGCCTCGGTCATCAACGGCATCGCCACCCTCGAGTCCCTCGAGGTGACAGCCACGGTCGGCGGCGATCTACCGGTGGACGACCGGAGTCAGCCCTTCGAGCTGGCCTGAGTGCCCCGAGCCCCTACCGGCGGAGATCACCGATGCCCAGGGAGTGGGGATCGTCGTCCCGTCCCGCGGCGTCCTCCATGGCCACCACCGGGTCCGCGGTGAACAGGTAGGTGCGTAGATGCCGGTCCAGGACCGGGTCGTTCCGCCGCAGCCATTCCAGGGTCATGGCGGCATGCTCTTTCTCCTCGTCCCGATTGTGGGCCAGGACCGCGGCCAGCTCGGCATCCCCGGTGGCCTCCACCCGCTGGTCGTACCAGTCGACGGCCTCGAGCTCTTCTTGGATCGACGCCAGGGCGCGATGCCGGTCGATGGTTGCCGACGGCAGCCGGTCCTCGGGTTCGTGCAGACCTGCGCTCTGGGCCATGGGCTCTCCTCGTGATCGGAGCGACTGGGCTCCCGGGGCACCGGACGGACCCGGCGCCCGGTCCAGGGTACAAGAGGCCTGTCCCGACCGGGCCGGTCAGCCGGCGCCGCGGCTGCGGAACTGCACGCTGATCCGGGGCCCCACGGGTCGGGTCGTCTTGGGCACGCAGTGCTCCCAGGTCCGTTGGAAACGGCCCCCCATGACCAGCAGGTCGCCGGCACCAAGGCGGTGACGGCGGGCCGGCCCCCCGGACACCGGACGGATGAGAAAGGATCTCCGCTCACCGAGCGAGATGATGGCCACGACGGTGTCGGTCCCGGTGTCCCGCCCGATGCGGTCGCTGTGCCAGGCCACGCTGTCGCGTCCGTCGCGGTAGAGGCACAGCCCGGTGGTGCACAACCCCCCGGCGGCACCGGTCCCGTAGCGCCGGTCGAGGAGCCGCCGCGCCTCGGTCAATGCCGGGTGCGGAAGCTCCTCCCCCTCCCGGTAGGACGAGACCATCCGGGGAACGACCACCGTCCGGTCGTACATCGGTCGCTCTTCCAACCGCCACGGGACGGCGGCGACCAGGTGGTCGAACAGGAGGTCCTGACGTCCGACCCAACCCGGTTGGTACTCGGTCCAGGCGCCGCCGCCCAGCCGCGTCTTACTCGGCGCGGGAGGCTCAGGACCCAGGGTCACGTCGTCACCCTGGTCGAAGAGGGACTGCTGCCAGAGCACCATCGGGCCTCATCGTATACGAACACCTGTTCGACTGCAGCGGAGTCCAGCGACCGACCAGGGCCGGGGAGCATGTCGGATTAGGCGGGCCGACCGCCGGGTAGCGTCCATCAGACCCACCTCCAGGGGGCCCACCGGCCCGGATCGGATCACCCAACCCATGCGCGTGTTCACGTGTGACAGCTGCGGCCAGCTGGTGTTCTTCGACAACAGCCAGTGCCTCCGGTGCCACTCACCCCTCGGCTACGTCCATCAACGGCGGGACGTGGTGGCCCTCACCGAGCTGGCCCCGGACCATCTCGTCGATCTCAGCGGTCCCGTCCGGGCCTGGCAACGGTGTGCCACCCAAGCCGTCACCGGGTGCAACTGGCTGGTGCCGGCGGGCAGCAACGCCCTGTGCGAGTCCTGCGTGCTGACCCGGACCCGTCCGGCGGACGGGGACACCGAGGGCGTTGCCGAGCTACTGCACGGCGAGATGGCCAAACGCCGACTCATCTTCCAACTGGCCGAGCTGGGACTGCCCATCGTCCCGAGGGATGAGCACGCCGGGAAGGGATTGGCCTTCGACCTCCTCTCCAGCGCCGAGACCAAGGTGATCACCGGGCACGACAACGGCATCATCACCTTGGACCTGGCCGAGGCCGACCCCGAGCACCGCGAGCACCTGCGGCAGCAGCTGAGCGAGCCGTACCGCACGCTGCTGGGCCACTTCCGGCACGAGATCGGCCACTACTACTGGCCCATCCTGGTCAATGAGCCCGACGTCCTCGAGGCCTGCCGCGTGCTGTTCGGGGACGACCGGGAGGACTACGCGCTGGCCGTGAAGCGGCACTACGACGCCCCCCCGGACCTCGACCGGGACTGGTCGGGGACCCACATCAGCCGCTACGCCACCATGCACCCCTTCGAGGACTGGGCGGAGACCTTCGCCCACTACCTCCACATCCTCGACACGCTCCAGACGGCCGACAGCTTCGGGCTGGGTGCCACCATCACCGTCGGCCAGCGCCGTGCCCATCGCACCGGGGCCCACCCCACCAGGCCGGACAGCACCACCTCGTTCGGGGAGGTCGTCGACAACTGGCTGGACCTCTCCTACGCCCTCAACCAGATCAACCGTTCGATGGGCCACGACGACCTCTATCCGTTCGTGCTGGCCCCCAAGGTCATCCGCAAGCTGGCCTTCGTGGACCACATGGTGCACCGGAGCTGAACCCTCCGGAGTCCGGCGGCCGGAGGTCAGTGGTAGATCACCGGGGCGTCGAACGCCGCCCGCCTCGAGGCCCGGCGCAGGGCGGCCATCACCGGGCGTCCCAGCAGGAGGACCAGGACGGCATTGGTGACGGCTCTCGAGATGTCGAACCCCAGCGACGTGGTGAGGTCGAAGAAGAGGAAACTGTGCAGGTTGGTCAGCGCCCCGGCCCCGGGCGAGAAGGAAAAGCTGGTCGAGGTGCCGGCGCCGAACGGCCAGAACCACAGATTGAGCAACGTGCCGTAGACGATCGCCGACACGGCGGCGTAGCCGGCCAGCATGACCAGCTCGGCCCGCCCTCTGAGGGGCGGGAGGCACCCCGCACCGAAGCCCATCCACGCCGCGCCGAACATCTGGAAGGGCAGCCACGGGCCGATGCCTCCGGTGATCAGCGCGGAGGCGGCGATGGTCACCGCACCCAGCACGAATCCGAAGCCTCGCCCGAATACCCGGCCCGAGGGGATCAGGAGGAAGAAGACCGGCTCGAACCCGGCCACACCGGGGCTCGGGATACGCAAGGCCGCACCGCAGGCGGCGAGGATTCCGAGGAGGGCGATGGCCTTGGCGTCCAGTGTCCCCTCGGCCATCTCACCCAGGATGACCGCCAGGAGCAGGGGCAGGACGGCCACGAACAGCCAGGGGGCATCGGCCGAGTGGGCCTGATCGGCACCGGCCTGGCTCTGGATGATCAGCGGCCAGCAGAAGGCCGCCACGCCGATCAACGAGGTCACGCCGAGGATCACTGAGGCCCGGGGCCTCAGGCGGATGGCGGTCGACTGCGCCCGCTCGCTACCGGTCATGGCGGCGACCTCCCAGGGCCCAGCGAACCTCGTCCACCGTCAGCCACGGCTCGGGGGCCAGCACCTTGGCCACCTGGGGGGCGAAGACCGGCGAGTGGCACACCACATCCCGGACGGGACCGTCGGCCACCACCTCACCCTCGGCCAGCACCACCACCCGGGTGGCCACCTGAGCGGCCAGCTCGACGTCGTGGGTGGCGATCAGCACGCAGTCGCCGTTGGCCGCCAGCTTGCGGAGGACGGTGACCAGTCGCTCCTTGCTCGGATAGTCGAGGCCGCGGGTGGGCTCGTCCAGCAGGACGACCGACGGGCCGGGGGCCAGCACGATGGCCAGGGCCAGGGCCAGCCGTTGCCCCTCGGAGAGGTCGCGGGGATGGCGGTGGGTCGGCATGCCGGGAAGCACCTCGTCCAGCATGGACGCCGTGGTGCCGGGATCCAGCCCCGTCTCGTGATCGGCGGTGGCACATTCGTCCGCCACCGTCTCCCCGTAGAGGAGAGCCCCGGCATCCTGGGGCACCAGTCCCACGACCGTGATGAGCTTCCGCGCCGGAAGGTTGGACGGCGGCACGCCGGCGACGGTGACACGGCCGTCCGTCGGCGAGCGCAGGCCGGCCAGCTGGGCCAGAAGGGTGGACTTGCCCGATCCGTTGCGACCCATGAGGGCCACCACCTCGCCGGCACCCACTTCGACGGACACCCGGTCGAGCGCCACCACCGGTCCGTAGTCGACGCTCACCCGGTCGACCCGGATGGCCGGAGTCGGGTCGGTCCCGACTGATCCGTCGGCCCCTGCCACGACCGGAGCGGGCCCGGGTGGAGACGCGTCGGCCAGCCGCTGGCGGAGAGCTCCGGCCAGTCGTCGGGCATCGCGCACGGAGAGAGGAAGCGGCGACCAGCCGGCCAACCGGGCCAGCTCGACCAGCGGCGGGGCCACCGGGGAGGCGGCCATGATCTCGGCCGTGGATCCCGTCACCAGGGGTGCCCCGTCACCGGGCACCAGCACCACCCGGTCGGCGAAGGGGATGACCCTCTCGAGCCGGTGTTCGGCCAGGACCACCGTCATGCCCACGTCGTGAACCAGCCGGGTGAGCGACGAGAGCACTTCCTCGGCGGCTGCGGGATCGAGGGCCGACGTGGGCTCGTCGAGGACCAGCACCCGTGGCGAGGCACTGAGGACCGCCCCGATGGCCACTCTCTGCTGTTGACCTCCCGAGAGCGTGGACAGGGGGCGATTGCGGAGTTCGTGCAGTCCGAGCAGATCGAGTGTGTCCTCGACCCGTCGACGCATGGCGTCGGGGGCGATGCCCAGATTCTCCATGGTGTAGGCCAGCTCGTCCTCCACGGTGTCCGTGACGAAGCTGGTGGCTGGGTTCTGGCCCACCACGCCGATCAGGTCGGCCAACTCCCGGGGTGGGAAGTCCCGGGTGGAGCGGCCTCCGACGCTCACCTCTCCGCCAAGATGCCCTCCGGTGAAGTGAGGAACGAGGCCGTTGATGGCCCGGAGCAACGTGGTCTTGCCCGATCCGGTCTGACCGACCACCAGGCAGAGCTCACCCTCGTCGATGGACAGGTCGACGTGGGAGAGGGTCGGCCGGCTGGACCCGTCGTAGGTGAAGGTGACGTCGGAGAAGCGGATCATGCCCGGCTCCCCTCGACCGGCTCCCCGGGCCCGGCTGCCCCGGCCCGCACCCGGAGTTCGTCCGAGTCGGGCACGCCCCGATCGGCGCTCACCGGGCGACCGTCGACCACCGGAGCCTCATGCCGGACAGTGGTGAAGGTGGGCGGCGCCGGCGCGGCCACGGCCGGCACCAATCCGACCAGCACCCCGAGCACAGCCAGGACGGGAAGCTCGGGGAAGTGGAGCGGGGAGACCACCAGCTGGAGGCCGGGGACTCCGATGATCGCCGCCGCGATGAGGCTGGCCAGGGCGACCACCCCGGAGCCCACGACCAGCCACTCGGCCGTCCTCCAGACGTCGGGACGGTACCGGGTGCGGTCGGTGCGGCGCCCGCCGACGGCCATGCCCACACCCACCAGCACGGCACCCACGGCCACGAAGGGGACACCGCCGGCCGGGAGCGATCCCGTGTCGAGCAGCCCGTACACCCCGACCAGTACCAGGAGCAGCCCGGCTGCGGTGGACCCCGTCCCCCACCGTCGGGTACCCGACGGCACCGCCATCCGACGCCCATAGCCCCGGGCGTCCATCGAGGACGCCAGTTGGAGGGAGCGGTCCAGGGCGCTCTCCAGCACCGGGATGGCCATGCCGCGCAGTCCGGCCACCCCGCGGGTCGGGCGGCCCCGGAGTCGCCGGGCGTCACGCACGGCGGCGATGGCCATGACCACCTCGGGAGCGAAGGCCAACGACACCGTCACGGCCACGCCGGCCTCGTACAGGATGGCGGGCAGGCATCGGAGGAGGCGGTAGGGGCTGGCCAAGGAGTTGGCCGCCCCGAAGCAGATCAGGATGACGGCCAGTCGGAGGCCGTCCACCGCCGCCTGGATGACCGACTCGGCGGTCACCTCCCCGCCGATGCTGACGCCGGCGGCCCAGGGGGGCAGGGGGACCTGGGGCAGGGTGAAGAGGACGTGACCGGGCAGGCGGTCGCCGAAGACGATCTGCACGACCACCCGCACCACGATGACCACCACGCCCATCCGGAAGAAGAAGACGATGGAGCGGGACCAGGGCGCGGTCGTGCGTCGGGCCGACACCACAAAGCCGGCCACCGCGGCGATGAGGGCCAACAGGAGGGGATTGGTCGTCCGGGTGGCTGCGCCGGCCAGACATGCGGCCCACAGCCACCAGGCCGCCGGGTGGAGCCCACGACGTCCGGAGGCGGTGGACCGGCGGGTCATTGCGGACGGGCCCGTCGGCGCCAGCCGATGACCGCTCCTCCGGCCAGGGCCAGTACGAGCAGCGCCCCGATGAGGGTGGGGATGGTGCTGTTGTCCGCCCCCTGGGTGTCGACCGCCGCCGGTGTGGCCCGCAGCGACTGGGCCTGTGGTCCGGAGCGGGGCGATGTACCGGGCGAGGTTGTGACCGACGACCCGCCACCGGTGGCACCGCCGAGACCCGATGCGCTTCCCGGCACCCCGGACGCTGCGGGCGTAGCGGTGGTTGTGGTGGCGGCCGGGGCCGTCCCCGGCCTGGCCTGGGGCGGCGCCCTCACCGGCGTCACCGGAGCTACCGCCACCGGTGCGGCCGCGGTGGTCGGGGGGACGGAGGGCACGGAGGTGGTCGGGGATGACGGGGCGGAGGTCACTGATCCACAGATGCTCGAGTAGGCGGGTACCGACGCCGGGGGCGGATCGCTGGGATTCGAGTGCCCGTCCGTCTCGTAGCGCCACCCCTCGACATCTCCGCTCTGCACGTCGGCGAACGCGCCGGTGCTGGCATAGACCCAGGAACCGGTCGTTCCGTGCCAGTACGACCAGTAGTCGTAACCCCCGGGCACCTGAGCTCCGCACACGGTCGGTGCGTTGGCCGGGGCTCCGTTGATCGAACAGAGGAGGTCCGCACTGTTGTAGATCGGAGCAGCTTCACCGTGCTCAGCGGTGAATGCGCTCAGCGCGTAGTACCCGTTGTCGCCCGCGGGGACCTGTACGCAGCCCACCACTGGAGGGCCCAACGAGCCGAAATCGACGACAAAGGCCACGCTGACCTCCGAGGCAGCCCCGGCGGCATCGGCGAACGGAACCAGGGCGTCGGGGCCGCCTGCGGCCAGGGCGGCCGACACCGCCCCGGCGCACAACACGGCTGTGAGCACCCTCCGGAAGGTCCACCGACCGGCCATCAGCTCACCAGGAACGTGGCCGCCATGCCCACGATGGGGGCGTTGAGATGCGACCCACCGTGGGAGCCCTCGAATGCCGCGTCCCCGTAGGTGAAGATCCCACCGTCGGAGGCCACCAGCCAGTAGCCGCCGCCGTCCGCGGTGGCCGCCATGCCCACGATGGGGGCGTTGAGATGCGACCCACCGTGGGAGCCCTCGAATGCCGCGTCCCCGTAGGTGAAGATCCCACCGTCGGAGGCCACCAGCCAGTAGCCGCCGCCGTCCGCCGTGGCCGCCATGCCCACGATGGGGGCGTTGAGATGCGACCCACCGTGGGAGCCCTCGAATGCCGCGTCCCCGTAGTTGAAGATCCCACCGTCGGAGGCCACCAGCCAGTAGCCGCCGCCGTCCGCCGTGGCCGCCATGCCCACGATGGGGGCGTTGAGATGCGACCCGCCGTGGGAGCCCTCGAATGCCGCGTCCCCGTAGTTGAAGATCCCACCGTCGGAGGCCACCAGCCAGTAGCCGCCGCCGTCCGCCGTGGCCGCCATGCCCACGATGGGGGCGTTGAGATGCGACCCGCCGTGGGAGCCCTCGAATGCCGCGTCCCCGTAGGTGAAGATCCCACCGTCGGAGGCCACCAGCCAGTAGCCGCCGCCGTCCGCGGTGGCCGCCATGCCCACGATGGGGGCGTTGAGATGCGACCCACCGTGGGAGCCCTCGAATGCCGCGTCCCCGTAGGTGAAGATCCCACCGTCGGAGGCCACCAGCCAGTAGCCGCTACTCAGCTGGAACGGGACGGTCACACCAGCCAGCGCCGGTACCGCTTGGTCCGTAGCCATGAAGTCTGCGGCGTTGGCGTAGGGAGTGAAGAATCCCCCCAGACCGGCCCCCGAAGTCAGTTGAAAGCCGACAAGGGCCGTCACCGGGTTGCCGCCGGTCTTGACGAACTGCGAGGTGACAGGTGAGGTGTGCATCGCCACCAGGGCCTGGATGACCAATGCCGTGGAGTTGGGGTCTGTCGGTCCGGGAGCGCTGGAGGGGTTGGCGTAGTACCCCCATCCGCCGTCGGCATCCTGGGTGGCCTCGAGATAGGTCATGGTGTTGGCCTCGGTGGTGCCATCCAGCGCGCCCTGGGCCACCAGGCCTTCCGCGGCCACAGCCGTGGAATTGGTGTCAGCACCGCCGAAGCTGGCCGGATCCCCCGTGCACGGGTTGAGCGCAACGTCGCTCGACCATCCGCCGTTGCTGCACTGCTGAGCGAGCAGCCACGAGTCAGCGCTGCCGACGTCGGCCGAATCGGTCACACCCGCGGCGGCCAGTGCGGCGAGGGCCAGGCCCTGGCGGTAGGAGCCGTTATAGGTCGGATCCTGGACACCGAAGAGACCGGAGGGCTGTCTGGTGGCCAGCAGCCGCGCCACCAGGTCGGTTCCCCCGAACGCTCTCGGATTCGCCCCGAGGGCATGGGCATCGAGGATCAGGAGCGCCAACTGTCCGGAACCGTCGGCGCCCGTGTCCGTGACGTACTGGTTCACATGGGACTCGAGATAGGACAGGGCCGCATCGGCACCCCGCTCATCGACGCCCGCGCCGGCCAGGGCCAGCACGGTGTTGGCCGTTACCGCCAGGTCCGCCTGGCCGGGGGTGGTCGACGAGGGGACGTATCCCTGGGGCGTCAGCTGGCCGGCCAGCCATCGTGCGCCCAATTCGGCCGACGCTCTCTGCGGGAATGTGGTGGTGGCGGCGGTGACCGAAGGCGAGAGGGTGGTGGCGCCGGCCACCGCCGGTGCCGCGGCGGCAGTCATCACCAGGCCGACGGCGAGGGCAGCCCGAGCCAGAAGACGGTTGACGGACATGGGGTGGATCCTCACTTCCGGACAACGACCCGGAAGTCCCAGACGCCTGACGGGCCCGTGACCAACCGAGTCCCTGCCGCGATTCTCGACGGGAATGGACTCATCCAAGCAGTGGATCGGTATCCCGGCTCGTGATGAACATCCCTGTTCGCCACCTACGGTTGCGGACCAGCGCCGGATTTTGACCGGCTTCCCCGAGGCACTGCTTTTGCTACTGCAGCTGACGTTATCAGCATCAGACACGGTGAACCCAGGTCGCCTATCCACACCAGGCATCGTGGTGTCATGCCGGGCCCGGCCCCCATCGGGGAGGCCAGACGCCCGAGGGCTCAGTCGATGACCGAGATGGGTCGCCCGGTACCGGCGCGCCGGAGATGGGCCAGCACCTCGCGCCAGGCTTTCCACGGGCTCTGTTCGGCGTAGTCGATGCGCCGTTCATCGCAGAACGGCCTCACCAGCTTCCGCGCCCTACGCAGGTTGGCCCGAGGCATGGACGGGAAGAGATGATGCTCGATCTGGGTGTCCAGGCCCCCGAAGAGAAACCCGCTGAAGGACGGACCGGACAGGTTGCGCGACGTGAGCACCTGTCGCCGGAGGAACCCCATCTCGTCGGTGCCCACCAGGGTCGGCATGCCCACGTGGTTGGTGATGAAGCTCACACCCAGGTAGAAGCCGAAGAGGGCCTGGGTGACGAGGATGAATCCCACGGCGCGTAGCGGTGACAGGAAGAAGAACGGGGCGACGAAGAACAAGAACGTGTGCAGCACCAGCAACGCTGATTCGACCAAGGCGCCACCGTCCCGGCGACGGGACAGGGAGATGATGCTGGCCACATGGAGGTTGAGCGCCTCCAGGAACAACAGGGGCACGAGCATCACCACCTGTGAGCGGGCGAACTCACGGCCGACCCAGCCCCGGCCGCGGGCCTGGTCCGGGGTGTAGACCAGCGCCCCCGGCACCAGGTCCGGATCCCTGTCCACCCGTTGTGTGTGGGCATGGTGGCGATTGTGCTTGGTGACCCACCATCCGAAGCTGAATCCGACGAGCAGATTGGCCACCACCAGTCCGATCAGGTCGTTGCCGCGGCGGCGGGTGCAGATCTGGCGGTGACCGGCGTCGTGACCGATAAAGCCGAGTTGGGTGAGCACGAAAGCCAGGGCGGCGGCCACCATGAGCACCCACCAGGAGTTCCCCACCAGAGCCAGGGCCAGGGCCACCGCGGCGAGGGCGCCGACGGACAGCACGATCTTGGCCGAGTAGTAGCCGCGCCGACGGGACAGCAGCCCATGGTCGCGCACCCGGCGGGAAAGTTCGGCGAAGTCCTCGCGGTTCGAGAACGCAGAAGGTGGATCCTCGAAGGCGGTGTCCATGCTGGATCTCTCGGTCGGTGCCTGGTGGCAGTGGCGGAAGCAGGCGATCAGGGCACCGTCGACCGCTGCACTGGTCGGGGCGAGGACAGAACCCGTCATCCGACGAAGGCCAACCGACGTTTACGCCGTGCCGGCCCCAACCGAGAGTGACCGTCCCACTGTACGTGCATTGGCCGCTCCGTAGCGCCACTTGGCCCTTTCGGTCCCTGTGGGTCAGCCGTTGACTCCTGGCCAGAAGTGAACGGGAGGCGGATCCGATCCCCATGGTCGTGGGTCACGGTGGTCACGACGAGCTCGCCTCCAGCCGAGCACCACCGCGGGCGATTCGGCCAGAGGGCCAGGGCGTCGTGGAGGGCAAGGAAATGGACATGCCCCGTTCCGCCCCCGTCAGGCGGCCGGATGCCGACTGGTGCAGTCGGGGGCAACGGCGCAGGTCTCTCCACCGTTGGGGTCGGCGATGGTCGGCAGCCCGCGTGCCCCATCCTGGCTCGTCACTCGAAAATCATCATGGGTTTGGTAGGTAATCGAGCTGAGACCGGAAACCGGGGCGGGCGGGTCGAGTCGCTCCTGGAAGAGGCGATGGCCGAATCGCTGGCCACGATCGGTGCCCCGCGGATCTGCTGAGCGCATCGGACTCCGGTAGCCGCTCAGCGACCCTCGTAGGACTGGGTGGTCCGCTTCGAAGGAAGCAGGGCCACGATGATCAGCGCGATGAGGGAGAAGAAGAACCCGAAGATCAGCCACAAGAACGCGTGGCGACCCTTGCGCTTGGCGATGTTGTAGATCCAGGCCATGACCAGGATCCACAGGATGAATCCGATCACCGAGGTCAACGCGATCCGGGCACCGGTCAACGCCACGATGGAGGAGACGAGCGCGGTCACGGGCAAATCCTGGTCTGGGCCATCCCGGCAGCGTAACAATCCGGCCTATCCGACCGTCGCCGGCCCGGCAAGATGCCGGGCCCGTCCCCGTGTGGCGGACGCCATCGGGTCGGAGTAAATGCGTACCGCAGTGGTGCGACCACGGAGAGGCGTCGCCCCTGGCCGGTGGCGCGAGTGGTGTGGTTCGCTTCTTTAGGTGTACGAGGGGAGCAGGAGGCGATGGAGCGTGGCCGCGGCCGCCCTGTGCGTGGTGGCAGCCGCCCTCGGCGCCGGCTGCATGGCGTCCAGCGGGGCCGCTCCGACTCCGTCGCCGGCATCGGCCGCGTCGGGATCGTCGGGTGCCCAGGCGGCGGCCCAACCGGTCACCCAGAACTCGGGGGGACAGGGGGCCCCGGTCCCGTCGGCGGGCTGTGCCGTGCCCCAGGTGGGCCCGTCCACCGAGCTCCTCCAGGGCCTCGAGGTCGGGGGCTCACCCCGCTGGTACCTTCTCACCACGCCGTCACCCGACGGCCCGAGTCCGACGGCTGGGAACGCCACCGGCTCCTCCTCCGTCCCCCGACCGCTGGTCCTCGATTTCGCCGGACTCGGCGAGAGTGCCACCGTCCAGGCCACCATGTCGCAGTTCGGGGCCCTCGGTCAGCAGGACGGCTTCGTGGTGGCCTTCCCCGAGGGCACCGGAGACCCGGTGCGTTGGGACATGACCAGCCTCGACGCCTCCAATCCCGATCTGGCTTTCGTCACCGCCATGTTGGATCAGGTGGAGACGACCCAGTGCATCGACACCACCCGCGTGTACGCCAGTGGGTTTTCGGACGGCGCCTATATGGCCTCGGCCCTGGCCTGCGCCATGTCCGACCGGATCACGGCCATAGGGGCCGTGTCCGGCCTGCAGTCCCCGACCCGATGCACCACCGTCCGGCCCGTTCCGGTCATCACCTTCCACGGCACAGCCGATCCCATACTGCCCTACGACGGCGGGACCGGCTCGTCCAATCTCAGCCAACTGCTCGACGACACCGAGGCCACCCCCACGCCCATCCCCGCAGTGGTCGGGGCCTGGGCGCAGCGGGACGGTTGCCACCCCCGGTCGGTAGACACCGTGGTGGCCGGCCAGGTCGTCATGCGCAATTACCAGTGCCCAGCCGGCGTCGACGTGCTGTTCTACATGATCGTCGGCGGCGGGCACGCCTGGCCCGGGAGCGTGGCCAGCGCAGCGGACAGCCCGACCAACGGACCCACCTCCTTCCAGATCGACGCCACCTCGCTGATGTGGTCGTTCTTCCAGCGGTTCCAGCTGTAGACGGCCGATTCCGGGCGGGGCCCGCCGTTCCACCCGGGACCAGGTCGGCGGGTACGATGCTGGCCATGGCTTCGGGAGGGTTTGTGCGCTCCTGGCACGAGCGACTGTTCGTGGAACCGGTCCGGCGGGTGGTGGCCCAAGAGGTCGAGAACGCATCGGTCCGGTTGGTCGCCTCGTTCGCCGAAGCCACCGAGGAGCTTCGGCGGATCATCGGCGATCTGGCCGACGCCGACGACCAGGTGGCCGAGGCCCTCGGCCGGAGCCTGACCCGGCTGAGCGCAGAGACCGAGGCGCTGCACGAAGAGCTCCGCCGCCTGGGGCGGCCCCCGGGCGAGCCGGAACCACCCTCTTGACGCTGGCGCTCGCCGACGCCCCGGTCGTACTGGACCTTCAAGCGGCCCAGAGCCCGACCTTCCGGGAACGGGGTGTGGCACGCTACGCCCTCGACTACGCCGCCGCCCTCGTCCGTACGGTGCCGGAGCTGATCGACCAGGTGCTCGTGCGGTCGGACCTCCCGTCCATCACGGCGGCGCCCGAGGCCCTGACCGGCGCCGTGATGACGGCCCTTCCCGATTGGGGGCGGTCGGGCGGCGTGTTCCATGCCATGTCTCCGTTCGACATCGAGACCCCCGTACGCACGATCTGGCCCCGGGAGGCGTCCCGGACCGGGCGCCGGCTGGTGGTCACCGTCTACGACCTCATCCCCGAGCTGTTTCCCGACACCTACCTGCTCGATCCGGGGGTCCGACGCCGGTATCGGGCGCGACGGGAGTTGATCCGGGCCGCCGATCACGTCATGACCCTGTCCCGGTCGGCGGCTGACGATGTCGTCGACTACCTCGGGGTACCCGAGCACCGGCTGACCGTGGTCGGAGCGGCGTGCTCGGACGCCTTCCGTCCCGGCGGCGATCGGCGGACCGAGGCCGAGCTGGCCCGGTCGGCCGTCCCCGGTCTCGGAGACCGGACCGTGGTCTACAACGGTGCCGTCGAGCCCCGCAAGAACATGGAGGGGCTCATCCGAGCCTTCGCTCGCCTCCCCCACGGCGTCCGCAGCCGACACCAACTGGTCTTGGTGTGCCGTCTCCAACCTCTGGAGAGGAATCACTACGAGGTGCTGGCGCGAAACCTGGGCCTGGCTGACGCAGAGCTGCTCCTCACCGGACTGGTCTCGGATCCGACGCTCGTCCACCTGTACCGGAGTGCCACCCTGGTGGCGTACCCCTCCTTCTACGAGGGGTACGGGTTGCCGGTGGTCGAAGCCATGGCCTGCGGGGCGCCGGTGGTGGTCTCGGACACCTCGTCCCTCCGCGAGCTGGTGGCGCCGGAGGCCACCTTCGACCCGTCCGACGCCGACGACATGGCCGGGGCGTTGGAGCGCGCCCTGGTCGATGAGACCCACCGGGGACGACTACTCCGGTGGTCCGCCGGAACCCGTCCCTCGTGGACCGACGTGGCCGAGCGCGCCGCCGTCGTCTACCGGAGCCTGGCCACCGGTGCGGGACCGGGCCGTCGACGCCCGGCAGCCTGGCGTCGACGCCCCCTCGTGGCCCTGGTCACGCCGTGGCCGCCGGCCACCACCGGTGTGGCTTCCTATTCACGCCGGTTGGCCCGGTCCCTGGCGGACTCCGTGGAGGTTGAGGTGTTCGTCGACGGAGACGCGTCGGAGGAGTCCCTGGCCAACCCGGAGTTCTCGTCGTACCCGGCCTGGTCCCTGCCCAGCGTCGACTCGGCCCGCGGCGGCTACGACGCCGTGATCGCCTGCGTCGGGAACAGTGAGCACCACGCCGGCGCCCTAGCCCTCGTCCGCCGACACCAGGTGCCGGCAGCCGTGTTGGCCCACGATGTCCGGCTGAACGGTCTGTACCGGCACGGTGCGGCCCGGGGGGCGGTGCCCGAGGGCATCGCCGCCGTCCTCGCCGACCTGTATGAGGGGGCCACCGAGTCATGGCTGACCGACGGCTGGCTGCAGCCCGAGGAGGCGGCGGCCCACGGTGTGTACCTGGCCCGTGAGCTCATCGGCCTGGCCCGACCGTTCATCGTCACCTCGGACTTCGCCGCCGATCTGGCCCGGGGCGACGCCCGGCCCGAGGATCGGGGGAACATCGCCGTCTCACCCTTCGCCTATCCCGCGCCGACACCTCGCCAGCCCCGTCTCGAGGTGCCGGGGCTGGTCTGTACCTTCGGGCTGGTCAACAGCATTAAGCAGCCCGAGCTGATGGTGTCGGCGTTCGCCCTCGTCCACCGGACCGACCCCGGCACCCGGTTGGCGTTCGTGGGCCCGATCGACCCCGCCCTGCGCGAGCGGTACCACGCCCTGGCCCTCCGTCTGGGTGTGGCCGGTGCCGTGACCTTCACCGGTGCCGTGGACGACGAGGAGTACGGGTCGTGGCTGGCCCGGGCGTCGGTGGCCGTGCAGCTGCGGGCCAGTACCAACGGGGAGACCTCGGCGGCCGTGGCCGATGGCCTCACCCACGGGGTGGCTACGGTCGTGACCGACATCGGCCCGGCCCGTCAGCTGCCCGACTTCGTGGCCAAGGTGCCGGTGGACGCCACCCCACAGGTGCTGGCCGACACGCTGGGCGAGCTCCTCCACGACCACGACCGCCGCGCGTCACGGGTGGCCGAGGGCCTGGCCTACGTGGCGGCCAGGGGTTTCGACCAGGAAGCCCGTCACCTGCTGGCCCTGCTGGCCCTGGTGCCGTCGGAGGCGTCCCGGCCCGATCCGTCATGAGCCGATCGGTGGTGGTGGTCTCGATGCGGTGCGGGGACTGGCTCGAGCCGTGCCTCGACTCGGTGCGGGACCAGGCCGACCAGGTGGTAGTGGTGGACAACGGCTCGGAGGGTGCCGAGGTGTCCGTCCTGGCCCGACGGTTCGGCGCCACCGTGGTGAGGAACGGCGAGAACCAGGGGTTCGCCGGAGGGGCCAACCGGGGGGTACGCCAGGCCACCGGTGACGTCGTGGCCCTGCTCAACGATGATGCGGTGGCCGGATCGGCGTGGCTGGACGAGGCCGAGGACGCCCTGTCCGACCCGTCGGTGGGGGCGGTGACCCCCAAGGTCCTGCTCGAGGGTTGGTACGGCCAGGTCGTTCCCTCGGAAGAAGGATGGAGCGCCTCGGGGGACTCCCGCGTACTCGGCCGTCGGCTCACCTCGGTCCGGCACGAAGGGACTGAGGTGCTCGACCGCGTGGTGGGTCCGGGCATCCACCGACTGGAGTCGGGCAGGGTCGACGGGCAGATGGGCCGGTGGCGCTGGACCCGACCGGGCAAGCCGTATTTCGTCCCCATCCCCGGACCGACCCCGGGGGCGACGGTCGTCCTCGACGGCGACGAGGAGGTGACGGTGTCAGCGGTGTGCCGGCTGGTCAACAACACCGGGCTGTTCCTCCGGTCCGACGGCTACTCGGGGGACCACGGGCTCGAGTCCCCCGACGACGGTCGTTGGGACCAGCCGAGGGAGATCTTCGGGACCAGCGGCACGGCCATGGTGGTGCGGAGCGAGGTCCTCGGCCGGGTGGGCCTGTTCCCCGAGCCCTTCTTCGCCTACTACGAGGATGCCGACTGGAGCTGGCGGGCCCGCCGGCTGGGCCTGCGCGTGGTCTACCGGCCGGGGAGCTCCGTCTCCCACCGTCGCTCGGTGACCTCGGAGGTGGCCCTGGGGGCCAGGGTCCGGGTCCTCGGCGAGCGCAATCGGCTCCTGACCCTGGTGCGCAACGCCCCCGGCCGGGTCATGGCCGGCGAGGTCCGCCGCCGCATCGTCGACGGTCCCGACCACGGCGTTCGGCGCGGCATGCTGTCCCACCTCCCGTGGGCGCTGGCTTCCCGAACCCAGCTGACCCGTCGCTCGACGGTGAGCGCCGGCGCGGTGTGGGACCGCTGGGCCGGTGCCGACGTGTCGTGGGACGACGGTCCGTGCACCGTGAAGGACGCCACCGATGAATGAAGGCTCCCCCGCCGACGACGGGGGCAGGGCCGGCGGTCCGGCCGGAGCGGCCCCCCCGGCCACCTATCTCCACGAACGCATCCGGGCCACGGTGGAGGAGCGCCGGGCCCAAGGGCGATACGAGTCGGGCCTGGAGGACCGCCTCGATGCCCACGGCCTGACCATGGTGGCGGTGCGGGCCGGCCCTGGCGGCAGTCGCCCCCTGTTCTCGACGACCGGTCGGCGGGCCCGCCTGCGCCGACTGCTGGACCGGCGATCGGGCCTGGCCCCGCGGCATCGCTCGTCGCCCGGTCCCGACCGGCCCCTCCGGATCCTGTTCGTGGTCCAGCGGTACGGCCACGAGGTCGCGGGTGGGGCAGAGCTCGCCTGTCGGCAGTTCGCCACCCGTCTGGCCCGTCGCGGCCATCACGTGGAGGTGGTGACCAGTCGGGCCCAGAGTGCCCAGGACTGGGCTGACGTCTACCCGCCCGGATCCACCGACCTCGACGGGGTGCAGGTCCACCGGCTCGGGGTGGCCGCTCCCCGCGACAACGCGGCGTTCGAGTCGATGACCGTGAGCGTCCTCTGGAGTGGCACCCTCGTCCCCCTGTCCGAGCAGGAGCGGTGGCGACGCCTGCAGGGTCCGGACCTGCTCGGCCTGGAGGAGTGGCTGGCCGAGCGGGCGCCCGACTTCGACGTCGCCGTCCATTTTTCGTATCTGTACACACCGACTTGGGCCGGCCTGCCCATCACGGCGACGCTGGTGCCCACGGTGCTCCACGCCACGGCCCACGACGAGCCGGCCTTCTGGCTCCCGGTATTCGACAACCTGTTCCCCCTCCCCACGCGGTTCGTCTGGTTCACGGAGGAGGAACGGGACCTCTTGGTCAGGCGGAGGGCCCCCCGACGCGGCCAGGTGATCGGCATCGGGGTCGACCTCGACTCCCCGGGCGACGGCGCCCGCTTCCGCAGCCGATTCGGACTGGGCGACCGGCCCTACCTGGTCTACGTGGGACGGGTCGAGGCCGGCAAGGGATCCGAGGAGCTGATCCGATTCTTCGAGGCGTACAAGGAGCGCAACCCCGGGCCATTGGCCCTGGTTCTGGTGGGCCCGGCCGAGGACAGGAGATCCCATCCCGACATCGTGTACACCGGCTTCGTCGACGACCCGACACGCGGCGACGCTCTGGCCGGCTCGCTGGCCCTGGCCCAGCCCTCGTTCTTCGAGAGTTTCTCGATGGTCCTCACCGAGGCGTGGGCCCAGGGCCGCCCCGTGGTGGCCCAGGGTCGCACCGAGGTCCTTGTGGGCCAGGTGGGCCGCGCTGGCGGTGGCGTGTGGTACTCAGGGTTCGCCGAGTTCGAAGCGGCCCTCGACCTGTTGGTGGGATCACCGGAGCTGGGCGACGCACTCGGGCGCGCCGGTCGGGCCCACGTCGAGCGGGACTACCTGTGGGAGAACGTGCTGACCCGCTATGAGGGACTCCTGCGCCAGACCGCTGGGGCCGGGGCCGCAACTCAGCGCCACTGACCATCGGCATTGACCCCCCTCCCGGGCCGGGGGTGCGGGACCGCGCCGGGTGGCCGCTGGTAGTGTCCCGCAGTGCCCAGTTTCGATGGCCGACGGCCACCACGCGGCGGGCCGCGGTGACCGTAGAGGTGCGGGGGACGACCATCCCCGAGACGGTCCTCGACGACGAGGAGCCGATCACCGGCAACCGGATCATCGCCGCCGTGCTGGCCGCCGTGGTCTTCGCCATCGACCTGGCCAGCCCCAGCGGCATGACCGCCGACCCCATTCGGGCGGTCAGTGTCGCCGTCAGCATGGTCCACAACCGCTCACTGAGCCTCGACCACTTCCGGCCCCTGCCCGACCCGGCCTATGCCATCACGGTGGTCAACGGCCATACCTACCCGCTCTTCCCGTGGGCCGTCTCGTTGTTCGCCGTGCCATGGGTCATCGCCGACGATGTCCTGCACAAGCTCGGTCTGACCGAGGGCAGCGTGGCCATGGTGCGGTCGGGGCACGACTGGGGACTCCAGGTGATCTCGATGGCCGCGGTGGTGGCGGCGGCCACCGTGGTGGTGTACTTCATTGCCCTGCGGGTCCTGCGTCTGCAGCCACCGTCCCGGCGGCGGCGGTGGTCGGTGGCCGTGGCCCTGTCCTTCGCCCTGGCCACACCGGCGTGGTCCACGGCCAGCCGGGCCATGTGGCAGCACGGACCGTCCATGCTCTGCATCGCCATCGGTCTCCTGTGTGCCCTGCGGGCCCAGGCCGGCCAGCGCGGCTGGGCCGGGATGGGAGCGGCCCTCGCCGCCAGTTACGCCATGCGCCCCACCGACTCCATCATCATCATCGTGATGGCCATCTGGGTGGTGGTGGCCGAGCGACGCCATCTCCTGGCCGTGGTGGCCGGGGCCATCCCTCCGTTGGCCATCCTGGTGGCGGTGGACCTGGCCTACTACCACCAGCCCCTCACCCCGTACTACACCGGAGGACAGGCCTTCGACGTGTCGGGGACCATGGTCGTGGCCCTGGCCGGGAACCTGGTCAGTCCGGCCCGCGGTCTGTTCATCTTCTGTCCTCTGGTGGCCCTCTCGGTGATCGGCGTGGTCGTCCGATGGCGGGCCGGTGAGCTCACGGCGTTCTGGAAGGCACTGGCCATCATCCCCGTCGTCCATTGGATCGTCATCTCGGCGTTCAAACACTGGTGGGGCGGCGACTCCTTCGGACCACGGTTCTTCACCGATCTCGTGCCGGTCTTTGTGGTGCTGGCCCTACCCGCCGTGGAGGTGCTGGCCCGTTGGGTAGCGCGTGCGCCCAGGGCCGAACCCGACCGGACCGATGGCGTCGGGGACCGGGGAGCGGTCGGTCCTTCTCCGCCCCGACGATGGCGCCGGGTCCTGGTGGCCTTGGTCGTGGCCGCCCTGGTGTGGAGCGTGGCCGTCAACGCCCAGGGGGCCATCCTGCGGTCGGCGTGGTGCTGGAACAACGAGCCCACCGACGTCGACACCCATCCGTCAAACCTGTGGAACTGGAGCGACCCTCAGTTCGCCCGGGGCCTCCGCACACTCGTCTGGGGTCCCGACCGCGGCTCGGAGTTCCTTCGTGACGGCGTGGATCTGCTCGGCTGCCCCACCGAGCCGGTGCGCCCCTGACCCTCGTCGGCACCGGCCCTCCCCTTGATGAGGATGCGTTGCACCCGGTGCTCGGGGCCCTTTTCGAGGATCACATCGGCGCGGCCGCGGGTCGGTGCCACATGTTCCCGCAGGTTCACCAGGTTGATCCCGGACCACGATGACTCCGCCACCTGGTCGGCCTCGGCGTCGGTCAGGGACCACAGCCATCCGAGGAAGGCGCTCGGCCCGTCGTCGGCTTCGCCTCGGTCGGCCCGGAGGGCCATCAGCCGCTGGGTGTGCCAGCGGGCCACGTCCGCCTCGGCGGCGTCGACATAGACAGCCACGTCGAGCAGACTTCGGATGTCGGTGTCCCCGTCGGACGGGCCGTCGGGAGCCGGTTGGAGCACGGTCAGGCCCTCGACGACCAGCACATCCGGGGCGATTATCCGTTGCTCCACGCCGGCGACCACGTCATAGTCGCGGTGCGAGTAGACGGGGACGGCCACGTCGTCGTGGCCGGCCCTGACCGCTTCGAGGGCATCCACCAGGGCGCGGTGGTCGTAGCTCTCGGGGAACCCCTTGCGATCGGGAATGCCCCGCCGTTCGAGCTCACGGTTGGGGAAGAGGAAGCCGTCGGTAGCCAGGAGGTCGACGGTCGGTCGTGACGGACCCCGCTGCAGCAACCCCTGGAGGATGCGGGCCGTCGTGCTCTTGCCCACCGCCACACTCCCGGTGATGCCCACCACCGCGGTGCCCCGAGGAGCGGCCTCGGCCAGTCGCTGGCCAATCCACTCGGCCAGCGGGACGTAGACATCGAGTACCTCGCCGGCGTCGACTGGCTCGCCCTCGGCGACCTCCCTGGACCATGCCGCCCACGACGGGGGCACCCCCGCTCGGCGTCCGATCTCGATCCACTGCTCCCGGCTGTGGGACTCGAACCCACCGGCGCTGGGGCAGGCCATAGGAGAATCGTAGGCCGTGGGCAACAGGAGCGGGGCCTGCACCACCGGGCGAGGGTGAGGCAGGATGACCCCATGTCCCACGACCACCCGTTCCGTTTCGCCGCACAGCTCAGCACGACATCCGGCGTCACCGCCCGCTCCTGGGCCGACCAGGCGCAGCGGGCCGAAGACCTGGGCTACTCGGCTCTGCTCATGCCCGATCACTTCGGGGACCAGTTGGCCCCGGTCCCCGCCCTGGCCGCCGTCGCCGCGGCCACCTCCACCCTCCGCATGGGCTCACTGGTCTTCGGCAACGACTACCGACATCCGGTCGTGCTGGCCAAAGAGGCGGCGACCCTCGACGTGCTCAGCGAGGGACGGTTCGAGCTGAGCCTGGGCGCCGGCTGGATGCGCACCGACTACGAACAGGCCGGCATGACCTACGACACGCCTCGGGTCCGCGTGGAGCGCTTCGAAGAGGCGGTCCAGGTCATCCAGGGTCTCCTGCGGACCGACGGTCCCTTCTCGTTCGATGGCACCTATTACCAGGTCAGCGAGCACACGCTCGCACCCCGGCCCGTGCAGCGCCCCGGCCCGCCGCTGATCATCGGGGGCGGCGGCAAGCGCGTGCTGTCTTTTGCCGCCCGGTTCGCCGACATCGTGAGTATCAACGTCAACCTCCGGGAGGGCACCGGTGGGCCGGAGACGGCGCCCAACGCCTCGCCGGAGCGCACCCGCCAGAAGGTGGCCTGGGTCCGCGAGGCGGCCGGCGACCGGTTCGGCGGACTCGAACTCAACGCCCTCATCGGTTTCGTGATGATCACCGACGATGCGAAGGGGATGGCCGGCGCCATGGCCCCCCACTTCGGCATCAGTCCCGACGATGCCCTCCACATCCCCCTGGCCCTGCTGGGGACCTTGGACGAGATGGCCGAGGAGTTGGAGTGGCGGCGCCAGGAGTACGGAATCTCCTACTGGTCCATCGAGGCCGACTGCTGGGAGGATCTCGGGCCCGTGGTGTCCAAGCTCACCGGCACATGACGCCCGGGACCATCCATCAGAATCCGAACGCCGACCGCAGGCTGGTGGCCGTGGCCGCCTGACCGAGCTCGGTCACCCCGGCCACGTCCTCCTCGGCCTTCAACAGGCTGTAGTGGGTGAACAGCGATCCCGAGCGGGTGCCGGCGGGGACGTAGGGCGACATCACGATGGCATCCACGGTGCTGGGCACGTTCCCACCGCCGGAGCCCTCGTCCCAGGCGATGACCACGGTGAGTCGACCGGACCGGTAGTCCGGACCGGCGGTGATCACCGGTATCCACTGGCTCAACCAGGAGTCGCCCTGGGCCACCGTCCCGTCGTGCATGTCGTCGACGAGGTTCGGGGTGACCGTGCTCACGGTGGGCAGGGTCCCGGCCTGGACGTCGCCGAGGAGATTGCCTCCCGTGACCGTGCCTAGCGGCACGTCGTCGGAGGTGCAGGCCGCTCCGAGGTCGGTGTAGTACACGGCGGGATTGTGGCGACTCACGTACTCCCCGCTGTTGGAGCGCTGACAGGCGGAGGTCATCGATTCGGCGTACCCCTTCCAACCCGAGGGGCCCACCTGGTCGAAGAGGTTCTCGGCGGGGGTGGTGCAGCTGGTGGCCTGGCAGTCGCTGCTCCACGGCGAGCTGGCGTAGTTGAGACCCGAGGTGGCCGCCAGGTAGTTGGGAAGGCTCGGATGGGTCAGGGACTGGTAGTCGGTGGCCAGACCACAGCCGGCGGCGTAGGCACTGATGTGTGGCGCGGCCGAAGGAGTGATGGCGCTGGCGCTGTGGTTCTCCTCCCAGATCACCATGACCTTGGAGGTGGCCGGCGGCCCCGTCCGGGTCCCGCAGTAGGCGCTGGTGGAACCGCCTGTCGTGGTAGTGGTGGAGGTCGTGGTGGTCGGGGGGGGCGACGTGGTGGTCGTGGTCGACGTCGTCGTGGTGGTCGTGGTCGACGTGGTGGTCGTGGTGGCTCCACCGGACCCGGACCCGTTGCCGGCTGTGGTGTACTCGACGGTGAGCACCGGGGCGTTGGTGGTGCCCGCCCCGGCGAACCGCTCGATCACCCCCGCGGTGGTGAAGGTCACGGCCAGACCGGTCGGCGTGCCGAAGGAGATGCCGGACAGGGGGATGGTCAGCGGGACGTTGGCCGCCGGCGGTGTGGAGGTCCCGAGGAGCGACCCGGTGCGGGGAGGCTGCGTGGCCCAGGTGACCACGGAGGGGTCGAACGCACCCTCGGCACTGACGGTGAACGACCCGGTCCTGGTGGCCAGGGGGTCGATGGTCAAGGAGGCACCCACCACGGTCGCCCCCGAGGGTAGGACCGGTGCGAACTGGAGCAGGCTCCGGTACGACTTCAACGAGGCGTCCAGAGTGGCGGCGCCGTCGAAGTTGGCACCCGTGGCCCCCACCTCGACGTACGTGCCGGCCGTGGCCACACCCGAGATGGTGGTCGGTGCCGTGGATGGCGTCGGTGTGATGGGACCCGCCGGCGGGGTGGGACCTGCCGGTGTGGCGCCGGTGGCGCCACTCGGATCGACCGGAGTCGTCGGCGGCGGGATCTCATTGTGCATGACATCCAGATAGCTCCCATAGCCACTGGTGCTGGCCCAGCCGGTGCCGGACTCCACGGCCGTTCCTTCACCCCACTCGTTGAAGGTGGTGATGAGTTGGAGGGGCTCGTTGCTGGCCACCATGTCGCGCACGTTCTGCGTCCATGAGGTCAGGTTGCGGGCCAGCCTCGGTGCCGACTCCCCGCTCTTGAAGAACCCGGGCGAGATGGAGAAGGAGTAGCCCCCCTGGTGGTCCTCGGCGCTGGAGGGCGCATACTGGTGCCACGAGCTGGCGTCGGATGCACAAGAGGAGTAGCCACCGAAGACCTTGAGCACGGTGTAGAACCCTTCGGTGGCGTTGGCCTGACTCCACCGCTGGGCCATCCCGCACCCGTCGGACGGGTCGGCGTAGGCGAAGATCACCGGCTTCCCGTCGATGGTCAGGTAGTTGGGATTACCGGCGTACCGCTGCTTGATGTAGCTCAGATCGCTCTGGATCTGGCTCACGCTCGGGTCCCCGTATCCTTCGGGCTCGTAGTACAGCGACCACTTGAAACCGGTGCCGTTGGCGGCAGCCAGATCGGTGGGCACCACACTGTCCTCCTGGGACCCCTGACCCCACCACGAGATGATGCCGGCATCGAGGTTCCCGTACTGCATGGCGGCGATCTGCTGTCTCACGACGGTCGGGTCGGCGGATGCGTAGTAGCCGGCCGAGGGCTGATACTGGCTGAAGGGATCGACGCCGGACTGGTTCCAAGCATCGGGATACCACGGATAGTAGAAGGCGGCACGCACCACCGGAGTGGCGGCCTGGGGTGCCGGTGCGTGGGCGGCCACCAGCACCGCGGTAAGGACCAGGAGTGCGGCGAGAACGGAAGCAATTCGCTTCGCCGACGCGAGATAGAGCATGGGACCCCCCGTTGGCTCGATGTCTAACTATCGGCATCGAGTCCCCACGTCTTGAACGGCGGGAGGTCGGACTGACGTTCCTGTGAGGCAAGAATTCCGCTCTGAACTGGGCAAACCATGACCCCATGCCGTGCGTCACCGCAGCAGCCAGATCGGCCCGCGCCCAGCCCGGTCAGTCGATCATTGCCCGGTGGGCACGTGGGCCCGCCACGGTGCCAGGTCGAGTCGGGGATAGCGCACGGCGACCTCATCCAACAGGTGCTCAGTCCAGATGGGATGGCCGGGGAGTGGGAAGCCGAACAGGGCCAGTTCCCGGGGCGTGGACCGTTCGGCGAACGACCGCCATGCCGGCCCGGTGGAGCCCGACTGAGCCTGGTCGTAGCCGATCCAGTCCTGCCCGGCCCGCTTGAAGGCCAGGGCCAGTACGAACCGGGCCCTGGCGTCCGAGTCGAACGGCGCCCCCCGATGGAACACGTCGGATCGGTAGGCCAGGTAGGAGCCGCGAACACCGCTGGCCCGACGCTCCGACGCGTAGAGCGCGGGTTCGGTGTTGGGCATGACGACCGGAGTCGCTTCCGACAGGTGGGCCGAGTCGCGGACGGACACCAGCCGGGTGGGGTTGTCGAACTCACCGACGTCGGACAGGTAGAGGAACCCTTCGAGGTTCCACCACGGCGACGAGCTGCCTGCGGGCAGCCACGAGTGGTTCCGGTCGGTGTGCATGGGCTGCTCGTAGTTGGTCAGGCCCGAGTACTTGGCGCTGGCGTGGGCCTGGTACAGCCTGATGTCATCGGTCCCGAGAGCTCGTTCGGCGAAGTCCACGATCGACGCGTGGACGGCCAGGCGGTTGAGCGCGCCGGTGCCGGGGAAGGGGAAGGCAGCCATCCAGCGATGCTGCTCACCTCGGAACCCGGGGCCCTCGGCCGGCCAGACGTACTCCTCTTCGGGGTCGCTCCTGTGCCCCAGCCTCTGCCTGGTCACCCCGGCCGGATCGGCGTGGTACTCCTCGGAGGTGGGAAAGGCCCGGTGGACATCCTCGGCGGCGGCGTCGATGTCCTCGGTCCCCACCAGCCCGTCGAGAAGCACCCAGCCGTGTTCACGCCAGGTGTCGACTTCGCCGTCGGTGGCCAGCCGGGAGGTCACCGACCTACTACCGCGTCTTCGCCAGGTCCCGCCGACCTCCGCCGCGAGTTCAGCGCCAGGATGTCGCCCGCAGCGAACACCAGGGCGGCGGCGGACGCACCGACCGACTCGGCCCGGCCGATGGAGCGGGCCGCGCCCAGGCTGGCCACCACGTCGAGGGAGTCGCTGGCCAGGCCGGCCGACGTCCAGCGTCGGACGTCTCCACCGTCACCTCGCCGGGCCGCGGCCACCGTGCCGGCCCCGAGTACCACGTCACGGATTCCGATGGTCCGCATCAGGAGGACGGCGACCGGCGTGGGGGCCTCCCGGCCCGAGAGGCGGAGGAACTGGGTCGGAAGCACAACGAGGGCGGTACCCACACCGGCCCGGAGCCATCCCATCATCTCCCCGGTCGTGACGGCCACCCGATCAATCTATCCACCCGGGACCGCGCAGCCATGCTCCGTGGCCACGACTTGACGGTGGGTACGGAGTGGGGCGTTGATCGGCAATGGTTGCGCATTGAGTGGTCAAACCAACACGTTGGGTGGGATATAGAATTTTTATCGCCGGATAGTGCGCCAGGTCATTGCACGCCCGAAGCGCGTGTCATATGTTGCGTCTTGGTAGGAACTGAGGGCAGTCAGTAAGGGCAGGGGTGCAGTCGTGGGGCAAGGGGCAAGGACAGTGGTTTCGGTGGGAAGCCGATCTCGTGATCGGGTCGGGACGGAGCCCCGCCAACCGATGGCCGGGCGTCGGAAGGATCTCGACGTCCCTCGGTCCTCCGTGAGTCGTCGTTCCGGCGTCCTGTCGCTCGATATCGGAGTGTCGCTCGCCGAACCCCGCTCGGTCTCCACCACCTGAGGCACAACACCGGATCTTTTCCGTATGACCATCACCAACATTGGCAGGGGTGTCCGCGATGGATGCTCAGCACGAACAGGAGTATCCATGCAGAAATTCCGAACGATGAAAATGGCGGTGATCGCGGCTTCCGTGGTCGCGGCCCTGGTCGGAACGGCGTCGGCCGCCTCGGCGGCGACGTCCGTGACAGCCGTTACGGTGTCGGCCAGTACGTTTGCGCCTAGCGCTTCGGCCAACTACACCATCGGATTCAAGACTAGCGCCACGGGAGCCCTCACCTCGGGGAGCAGCACCATCACCCTCTCGGGACTGTCCGGTACGTTCCCCACGACGCCGGGCAGCTACACCGTCGGCGCCCAGGGTAGGAGCGGAGCGGTCACCATCCTCGCCGGGGGCGGGTCGAGCGTGACCCTGACCGTGCCGACGTTGACCGGTGTGGGAGCGCCACTCACCTCCATCGGCGCCAGTACCAACGTCAGTGTCAGCGTGACGGGCGTCACCAATCCTGGTGCCTCCACGGCCTCGCTGTCGGTGGCCACCACTTCCGATACCACGCCTGCATCCAGCGCCAACTACACCATCGGCATCCCGGCCGCACTGGTGGCATCGGGAGGCAACAACCAGACGGTGACGGTGGGCACGGGGTACCCGACCCACCTCGGCGCCAGCCTCAAGAACGGGTTGACCCCGCCAGGGGCGGTCGACCAGCAGGGCGTGCCGGTGGTGTTCACGGTCGTGGCCGGGTCCAACGGGGCCAGTGGCAACTTCGGTGGCCCCACCACGGTTACCGTGCCGACCGGTGCCACCGGTGTGGCCACCGCTCCGCTGCTGACGGCGAGCGGCGCTGCCGGCACCTTCACGGTGACGGCCACCACGGGCGCCCTGTCCGCCACCTTCACCGAGTCGAGCACACCCGCTCCGGTGACGTCGCCCACACCCTCGGTGGCCCACGGCTACTGGCTGGTGGGTGGGGACGGCGGTATCTTCACCTTCGGCTCGGCCAACTTCTGGGGATCCACGGGTAACCTCAAGCTCAACCGGCCGGTGGTGGGCATCACGCCGACTTCCAACCGCCAGGGCTACTGGCTCGACGCTTCCGATGGCGGCATCTTCGCCTTCGGTGACGCTCCCTTCGAGGGCTCCATCCCCGGCCTGGGCATCCTGCCGGCCGGCTATCCCGGAGGAGGACGGAAGCTGGCGGCACCCATCGTCGGCATGGTGCCGTCCTCGACCGGCCAGGGCTACTTCATGGTGGGCGCCGACGGTGGGGTGTTCGCCTTCGGTGACGCCAAGTTCAACGGATCCTGCCCCGCCATCGGCGGGTGCTCGGGGGCCGCGGTGGCGGTCATGCCCGATGCCTCCGGCAACGGCTACTGGCTGGTCACGGCCACCGGCCATGTCTACGGCTTCGGCGATGCCCAGTTCCTCGGGGCGCCCGGACCGCAGAGCTCGCCCGTGACATCGGCTGTCCGCACCAATGACGGCAACGGCTACTGGATCCTCTGCGCCAACGGCTCGGTCTTCAACTATGGCGACGCCGCCAATCTGGGCGCACCGACGTCCAGTGCCGGGGGCTTGAACCCGGCCACGGCCATCTTCGCCACGTCGACCGGAGGGGGCTACTGGGTGGCCTTGGCCAACGGTGCCGTCTTCAACTTCGGCGACGCCCCGAACGACGGGGGCATGAGCGGGACCCATCTCAACTCGCCGATCATCGCGGCAACGGGCTGGTAGTCGCCTAGCCCTAGACGTAGCAACCCTTCACAGCATCACCGACCAGGCCGGAGCAGTCCGCTGCTCCGGCCTGGTGTCGTCCCGACCCTCTTCCGTGTCCGCTCGCTCCCGCCGAGACCCCCCGCCGTCAACGACCTGGAGGGCCGTCTACCCCGGGAGGTCCCTTGACCGGGGCCGGTCAGCGGACGAGACGGAAGAAGGACCGCAGCTCCTCGGTGAACAGGTCGGGCTGTTCAAAGGCGGCGAAGTGGCCGCCCCGGTCCAGCTCGTTCCAGTAGCGGATATCCGAGAACCCGGTCTCGGCCCACCGGCGAGAGATCCTGATGATCTCCCTGGGGTAGATCGAGCATCCCGTGGGAACGGCGATGGGGTCGGAAGCCCCGCCGCCGAAGCCCGACCCGAGGCCCTCCCAGTACAGCCGGGCCGATGACGCGCCCGAGCCGGTCAGCCAATAGAGCATGACGTTGTCCAGCAGTTCGTCACGGGTGAGGGCGTTCTCGGGATGACCATCACAATCGGTCCAGGCGGCGAACTTCTCCACGATCCACCCACACTGGGCCGCCGGCGAGTCAGTCAGTCCGTATCCAAGGGTCTGGGGACGCGTCGACTGCTGCTTGGCGTAGCCGGACTCCCACCGCTGGTAGTCGGCCAGTGCGTCCAGGGCCGACTGCTCCTCGGCTGTGAGGTTCGACATGTCGACCGATCCGAAGGGCACCACCGGCATGTTCAGATGGATCCCGGCCACGTGCGCGGCATCCTGTCGTCCGAGGGCGGACGTGACGGCCGAACCCCAGTCCCCCCCTTGGGCCCCGTAGCGGGAGTAGCCCAGCCGGGCCATCAACTCGGACCAGGCCGAGGCGATCCGGCGGATTCCCCATCCGGTCGTCGTGGGCTTGCCGGAAAATCCGTACCCAGGGAGCGAGGGGCAGACCACATGGAAGGCGTCGGCGGCATCACCGCCGTGGGCCACCGGATCGGACAGCGGGCCGATCACCTTCAAGAACTCCACCACCGATCCAGGCCAGCCGTGGGTGATGACCAAGGGCAGGGCATCCGGCTCGGGTGACCGGGCGTGGAGCACATGGACGTCCAGGCCGTCGATGGTTGTCAGGAACTGGGGGATCGAGTTGAGCTTGACCTCGGACCGGCGCCAGTCGTAGCGGTCGGCCCAGTGCCCGCACAGCTCGCGCAGATAGGTGAGCGGGATGCCCTGGGACCAGTCCTCCACCGTCTCGGGATCCGGCCACCGCGTGGCGAGGAGACGAGACCTCAGGTCGGCCAGCTGCTCCTCCGGCACCTCGATGCGAAAGGGCCGGACGGCGCCACTCATGGGCGCCAACGTAGTGCAGTGGCCCGAACCGACGGGAAGCAGGGCCCGACGGTCGGGGCTGCACTACGGTGACCCCATGCCGGACTACGACGCCATCGTCATCGGTGCGGGCCACAACGGACTGACCGCAGCCGCCGTTATGGCTCGAGGTGGGATGCGGGTCCTCTGTCTCGAGAAGAACCACTTCATCGGGGGCATGGCCTCGACCAACGAGCTGGTGCGCGGGTTCCGCTTCGAGCTGGCCGGTTCCATCCAGTTCCCCATACCCACCGAGATCTACGACGACCTCGGCTTCGCCTCGTGTCCCATCTATGAGCCGGAGGTCCAGTCCGCGGCCATCGGGACAGACGGGCAGCCCCCGCTGCTGCTCTACAGCAACCCGGAACGGCTCCTCGACCACCTCAGCGAAGCCCTTGGCCTCGAGGCCGTGCTGGGCATGGCCGAGGTGGCCGGATGGGCCGAGGCGCCGGCCCGGGCCATCGGACGCTTCGACGTGCGCACGCCGCCGAAGTCGCTGGACGAGATGTGGGCGAGCGCCTCGAACGAAAAGGAGCGCCAGGCCATCCGCACCGCCATGTTCGGCAGCGTGATGGACGTGCTCGACGAGTTCCTTCCCGATCGCCAGCGCCACGCCCAAGTGCGCAGCATGCTCGCCTTCTTGTCGGTCAACTCCACCTACCGGGGCCCGGCGACACCGGGGAGCGCGCTGTGCCTGGCGTTCGCCCTGGCGTCCCCCACCGATGCCACGATGGCCAAGGTCCGCGGCGGCATCGGTACCCTCTCGGATCACCTGCTGGCCCTGTTCGAGAAGCACGGTGGCGAACTCCGGCGTCACGTGAAGGTCGCCACCATCCTGGTGGCCAACGGGAGGGTCGAGGGTGTCGACCTGGGCGACGGCGAGACGGTCATGGCGCCGATCGTGGTGTCGAACCTCGACCCGACGGCGACCTTCACCCAGCTCCTCGACCGGGAGACCCTGCCCGACGCCTTCGCCCGGCGCATCGACGCCATCGATCATCGGGCCGCCTACTTCCAGATGCATTTCGCCCTGAACGGGCTGCCCGAGTTCATCGAGCCCTACGAGGCCCTGAACGACAACGATCTCCGCCAGAACGTCACCTTCTTCGGGACCGCCGAGCAGATGCAGCTCGACTTCGAGGGCTGCGCTCGCGGCGCGGTGCCCCGATGGCCATCGTGCAACCTGGCCATCTCGACTCTCCGTGACCCCGAGTTGGCCCCGCCGGGCAAGCATGCCGCCAGCACGTTCGCCTTCTACGCCCCGATCGGAGCCGATAACACCGAGCGGGCCCGCCTGCGGGACGAGATGGCCGACCGCATCGTGGCCACCATCACCGCTCGGGCGCCAAACTTCCCCGATCTCATCGAGCGTCAGATCAACTACCCGGCCTACACCTATGAGCTGATGTTCGGATGCACGGGCGGCGACTTCACCCACGGACTGCTCCAGCCGGAGTTCATGGGCCCGTTCCGCCCCGGACCGGGAGGTTGGCCCGACGATCCGGTCCCCGTCGACGGCCTGTACCTGTGCGGCGCGGGTTGCCACGGCGGACCCGGAATCACCTTCATCCCCGGCTACAACTGCGGGTACCACGTGCTCGAAGCCCCAGGCGCGTCCCCCTCCTGAGGGTCAGGTGGGCGCTCGGCCCTCTTACACGGTCCGGGCCAGGATGCCGAGGGTGGCCCGGAGGGCGGCCTCGGGGATGACGGGAAGAATGTCGGCCTCCCGGTACTGCTCGTCGATCTCGCTCCAGTCGTAGTAGGAGGTCGCCGCCGTCGGCCAACTGCAGCATCCCTGAGCTGTCGATGGCCACGTGGCCGTTGGGATCGCACAACAATGCGAACACCCTGGCCGGTGTGGCCTCGATGCCCCCGGGTCCCTTCGAACCGCTCTGTCGGCATGAGTGGCCTTCCTCTCGTGGCGTGGGCCTGGCCGAAGGGTGGCCAATGACGGTCGCCGACACCGCCGCTCGATGCGGGCACCGGGCCGCGCCAGGCTGATCGACCACGGGGTCCGCCACCCACCGGCAACGGTCATGGATCACCTCGGTGCTCCCGCTCCCACTGCCACCGCCCGGCGGTCGGGGAACCAAGGGCCTGGCGAGCGAGCCGGTCACGGTAGGGGACCCGGGTGAACGCCATGTCGCCCAGCGTGAACGAGGCCATTGGTCCACTAATGTCCGGTGGCGGGGATCCCGCACCGACCACCGCAGAGAGAGGAAGCCCAAGATGCCGGACGACGGGAAGGAAGAGCACGTCGTCGGAATCGTCACCAAGACGGCACCGGGCCCGGTGTCAACGACGGTGGCCGCGCTGATCCAATCGGTCCAGGACCGCGGCATGACCGTATTCGCCACCGTCGACCACAGCGGTGAGGCCCGGCGACGAGGGCTCACATTGCGCGACACCGTGGTGGTGATCTTCGGCAGCCCGGCCGCCGGCACACCGGTCATGCAGGCCTCACCATTGGCGGCCCTGGACCTACCCCTCAAGGTGCTGGTGTGGGATGACGACGGTCAC
Source organism: uncultured Acidimicrobiaceae bacterium (assembly GCA_963737625.1). Taxonomy (GTDB): domain Bacteria; phylum Actinomycetota; class Acidimicrobiia; order Acidimicrobiales; family RAAP-2; genus Bog-756. Next base: position 903,947 of record CAVTTK010000002.1, on the reverse strand, counting down.
ACCAGAGTCAGCTACACCGACCCGGACGTGATGGCAGCACGTCACCACCTGCCAAACGATCTGGCGGCCAGGCTCACCGGCATCGGACCGCTCACCGACGAACTGGCCAGCTGATCCCCGTCCCTCCTCCCGCCCACCGGCCCGCCGCGGGGGGTCAAGGGAGGCCGCCGTCACCAGGCGTCGAGGCGGCGGTCGATCTCCTCGACCAGACGTTCAGCGTCCAGCGTGTCGGCATGATCGGGACCCTGGTTCCGGATGGTCGAGGCCAGGAGATTCCGGGCCACGATGCTGGCTTCGGCGAACTCCCGCGACCAGACCAGAGACGAGGCCAGATTCCTCAGCGACGTCAGGGTGTCAGGGTCGTCCGGGCCGAGCACCCGGCCGCGGACCTCCACCACAGTGCGCAGCTGGTCGGAAGCCTCGGGGTAGCGACCCTGCCGGATGAGTGATGTGCCCAACTTGATGCCGACGGCCGAGCCGGCCACCTCGTCACCACGCTCCCCGTAGCGGGTCATCACCTCTCGGAGCAGCACGTCGGCGTCCTCGAACCGCCCGAGGGAGAGCTCAACGTCGGCCAGTCGCTCGGTCACGGCCAGCACCGTCACGTCGTCTGCCCCTTGGGCCGCCTGAAGGCCTTTCTTGACGTGAAGGAGGAGGGGCTTGGCCCTGTCGGTCCGCTTCAATCCGATATAGGTGACAGCCAACCGGGCCTCGGCTGCCAACGTGAGCTGGTGCTCGGGGCCGAGCTCCTTCCGCCGTCCAGTCACCACCTCCTTACGAAGAGGCAGGGCCTCACGGTAGCGATCATCGGCCTCCCGGTACTTGGCCACCGCCTCCATGGCATTGACGGTCCGCCAGGAGTCCGGACCCCGCCGTTCAAGGGTCTTGGCCAGCCGTTTCTCGGCCAGGTCCAGCCGATCGGCCGGACTCTCGGCCCGATGCTCGGCGCGCCGCTCGGCCCAGTTGAGCACCTCATCCCACCATCGAGGCGGTGGGAACCATCTGCGCCTGGGCGTTCCGGCCATCGCCCTCAGCGTAGGGCGGTGCCTGCGGCGGCCGCCACCGTCAGCACGATCGGGCGTGGCCTGCCGCGCCGCACCACCCGGCGTCTGCCGCATCGAGAGCGACCGCGACGCACTGGATGCACCGGGCGACGACGGTAGCTCCCCGAGCTCTGGGCGCGGCTTCTCGATCAGCTCATCGATCAGATGCTCCAGCAACGAGCGCTCTTCAGCGTCCATGAGCGCAACCGGGCGGCCGTCGAGGCACTGCACTAAGGGACGAACGAATCCGATCAGGAAGATCTGCAGATGCGATTCCGCCAGGCCCTGTCGAACGAGCAGCTCCCCGTCGAACCCGCGTCCGGATGTCCTGCACCTTCGGAGCGGTGATGGGCGCCCTGACCCTGTCCGCCGACGTCTTCACCGAGTTCCCGACGGCAGAGCTGGGTGTTGAGGAGCGCCGTCCACGCTTCTAGCCCGACCCCTGACGAACTCCGACCCCCGACGCCGTCCGGGACGGCCCCAGGGCGGAGATGAACTGGTAGCGGTCACACCTGTGGTCGGGTCCTGGCCCTCCGAACCGTCGGTTGCCGCTGCATCCGCAGTCTGATCAGGGCACGGGTCCCGATGGTGACCGAGCCGATCTGATGCGTACCCTCATGGCGCCTCGGCTTCCCGCAGCGCTGCCACTCGCCCGAGGCGAACATCTCCCAGCGGCATCTCTGGTCGACGATACGGGGTTCCGGCATCCCGCTTCTTACCTGACGCCGATCCGTCGGAGCAAGGCCGTGAGGGCGCCTGCCCGCCAGGCTGGAGTGTCACACCCCGTTGACCTGGGACGATGGGGCGCCACTGGCGGCCCATCGGGAGACCAGCGGTTCAGGCCCTCGCGGACCCTCCAGGTGCCGTGACCAAAGCCGTCTTGGCTGTCGGCGTCGGGGGCGTGGTCGTGGCCATGGAAGGCGTGGTCGTGGAAGACGGAGCGGACGGCGCCGGGACAGTCGAGGTCGCTGCGAGTCCGTTCGTTGCGGTGGTGGTGGGCGGCCCGGAGGGGGGGGCGGTGTCGGTGGCCGGAACAACGGTCGTGGACGTGCTGCTCGTCGCCGACGTGCCAGCAGGCGAGGTGCAGCCGACCGGCGGAACGCCCGAGCCGGTCTGCCCCGGCATGAGGATGGTCCCGGCGCAGCCGAAGTCGGAGAAGGTGGCATCGAGGGTGACACTGCCACCATCGCTGAACACGTCTGTAGAACGGACCTGCCGGATGAAGCCCGACCGGTCGACCGAGACCACCACATCGTTCGAGGTGTAACCCTGGGCGTCGAGGAGGCCGAGTGCCGCCGAGATGGTCTGGGATTCGGCCGTCGACGTGCCGGGTGCCCCGGCCAGCTGGCTCAGGTCGTTGGTCACCTGGTAGTTCGCAACGGCAACGCCGTCGACAGACCCCGTGCCGATCTGGGTTGCCGCGGTGATGGCCGGCTCGATGAGATCGAGGTAGCCGGTCGGGCTGGCCATTCCCATCATGGCCACGGCCCCTTCGCGGCTACCCAGCGTCCCTTCGGTAATTCCGGCGAAGTCGGGCAGATTGTTACCCGAGCCCGACGCGTCACCTCCCTGTGGAGCCAATCCCGTGTCGTTCGATCCTTCTTCGTAGACGCTGGCATCGTTCACCCGCACGGTGACGTCCAGGCCCCCGCCGATGTCGGCGGAGGCCACCATGGCGAGAGGATTGGTGTTGATGACGCCACCACCCTGCACCATCGGATCAGGCGGGGTAACCGGACCGGTGCACAGGTTCTCGGCCTTCCACGCGTAGCCGGGCGGGAGCGTCCCTCCGACGACCGAGGTGGATGGCCCGGTGCTGGTCGGATCGGCGCCCGACGGGGTGAGAGCCCCGGCCCCGCTCGTTCCCGAAGCGGTGGAGGCACCGTTGGGCACGGGCACCTGCTGCTCCTGGCACACCGTGGAGGGCGTCGTGGTCGAGCGCGGTGCCCGAAGCCGGCGTGCTGTGAATGGCGTAGGTGAAGTCGAAACTCCCGGTGTCGGTGGTGGCGCTGAGCGCCGAGAGCACCTCGTGCTCAGCCGGGCCGGTGGTCAACCGCGGCTGTCGTTCCGAGGTGTGGACCGCGGCGGACCTCGGGGCGGATCCCGTCGCCACCAGGGCGACGGGGACTGCCGTCGCCGACAGGATGACCAACACCGCGCCGGCCACGCCCCAGCGAAACCACGCCCGCGGGCGGGTGGTGCGCTCATCGGGCTCTTCCTCGAGCCACAGTCCACCATCGGCCACCGCAACCCCCTCCATCCCCGGAGAACGATCACCCGCCCGTAACCATACCGGACCGAATCGGCGAGGGGAGGCAGCGTAGGCCGCCCGGGCAACGCCCGTTGAACCACCGCTGAGCTGGAGTGATCCCGACGGAGTAGCCCGGAGGGGGCCGGCCTGAGCCACAGAGGCGATCATCGGATTGGACACGCTCGCGGCCTTCGTCCAGGGCTCGCCCAAGCCATCGACGACCTATGCGGGGATGTCTTCGGGCAGGATGGTTGGGAAGCCACCACACTGCCCACGGCGACGAACAGCCTGGCCCATGACGTCTCAGCCCATCCCCCGTTCGGCGGGGTGCGCCAGCCGGGCCACCCCGACCCGCGCCCTCGAGGTCGGAAGGGACAGACCGGGTACCGGTACTGTCAAGTCCCGGTACAGGTCCGCGGAGGACGGTCTGCCGACTCGGCCCGGCAGTGGTGGCGCCTCATTCAGATGTCGTCGGGACAGCATGCGGGCCCCTCGAGGCCGTAGTCTTGGAACCCGCGCTCCACCGGCTCCCACACTTGGCTCCCGCCGGGGTCGGGGTCCCGACCCCGGGCGCCAGCCCACGACACCGGAGAAGATGGTGGCCCACTCGGATCAGCAGCGATCGGCCCCACCGGTCGGGCACACCGACCGGGCCGAGGCCACCCACACCTTCGTCGCCCTGGAACAGGCCGTGTCGGCGGTGGTGGCGACGGAGCCGTCCACCATCCGACTGGCCGTGGCCTGCGTGGCGGCCCGCGGTCATCTCCTGGTCGAGGACCATCCCGGCCTGGGCAAGACCACCTTGGCCAAGGCGCTGGCCGGCGCGCTGGGCCTCGGGTTCCACCGCCTGCAGTGCACGGCCGACCTCCTACCGGCCGACGTGATCGGGGCCACCGTGCTCGGTCCCGACGGGACCGAGCCGGTCTTCCGCCCCGGTCCCGTCTTCACCAATGTCCTGATGGCCGACGAACTCAACCGGGCTTCCCCGAGGGCCCAGTCCGCCCTGCTGGAAGCCATGGAGGAGTACCAGGTCAGCGTCGACGGCACCACCCACGCACTCCCGGAGCCGTTCTTCGTCCTGGCCACCCAGAATCCCTTCGACGCTGCCGGCACCTCACCACTCCCCCACGGTCAACGGGATCGGTTTCTCGTTCGACTGTCTCTGGGCTATCCCAGCCGCCCTCAGATGGACGCCATGCTGGAGGGACCGGATCCGGCCGACACCGTGCGGCTGATCACGCCGTCCGTAACCGAGGGCGACCTCGGTCTCCTCATGGGGGCAGTGGGCGCCGTCCACGTGGCTCGCTCGGTTCGTACCTACGCGCTCGACCTCATCGAGGCCACTAGGACTCACCCGCAGATCGCCGTTGGCGCGTCGGCGAGGGCCGCCCTGGCCCTTGTGCGGGTGGGCGCCGCCCTGGCCGTCGCGTCCGATCGGCTCTTTGTGACTCCTGACGACATCCAGGAAGCGGCCGTCCCCACGTTGGCCCATCGCCTCCTGCTGCGCCCGGGGGTCGAGGTTTCCGGCCACGAGGGTCAGGCGCTGGTGGCCGAGTTGACGGCATCCGTGACGGTCCCGCTCCGAGACGACTGAGCCGGCCGTGCCGCGTTCGGTCCCACGACTGACGACCCGAGGACTCGTGGTCTTCGCCGCGTTCAGCGTTGTCGTGGGTTCGGCCACGATGACGGCAACGCCGGAGCTAGCCCCTCTGGCCGTGGTCATTGGCATCCCCCTCCTGATGGCGCCGTGGCTGGCCGGCCGACGGGCACGGTCGGTACGGGAGGGGGTGGAATTCCACGCCCACGTCGAACCCGCCACCGTCGAGATCGGGGGTGAGGCTCAGGTCCACCTGTCCGTGACCCATCGGGCACCGGTCGGTGCCTCACTCCCATCGTTGGGACTTGCGCCGACCGGGCACCGGTGGCGGCGGATCGAGGAGTCGGACGGCATGCGCCGGCGGGGACGGTTGGCGCCATCCGCGGATTCGCTGCTGGTGCTGCCCTCTCCTGCCCCGGGAAGGACCGGGACGTGCCTGCTCTCTGTTCCCACTTGGCGGCGGGGTGTCTTCGAACTGCCCCCGCAGCGGTCCTGGACCACCGACCCCTTCGGATTGTTCGCCGCCGCCGGCCCCTCCACTCCTCGCCTGACGGCGGTCATACACCCGGTGCCGGTGCCTCCCGGAGAGCCCCTCCCCGAGCTCACGGCCCCCGTGGGTGGTGTCGACACCTTGGGCCACGCGCCGTCGGGAAGCGGTATCGGCGACCTCGAAGGAATCCGTCCCTATGTGGCCGGCGACCGGCTCAGCCTCCTCCACTGGTCGGCCAAGGCCCGCTACGGGACGTGGTTCGTCCGCCAGTTCGGCACTGAGGGAACGGTCGGCGTCTCCGTCGTGATCGACGACCGTCCGGGCGTGCACCGGAGGCCTCAGTTCGAGCAGCTGATGGCCACCGCCTTGTGGATCCTCACCGAGGCCACCGAGGCCGGTCGGGGGGCGCACCTCCTCACCCTGTCCGGGCGACGGTACTCGTTCAGTCCCGGCGGACGGGGAAGCGTCGATGCCCGTCGGGTCCTGGCGGAACTACAGCCCGTGGGAAGGGGCGCCTCGATGCACCACCCGGTCGTCCCCCGGGACACCGTGCTGCTGACCACCCGGACCGGAGCCGACCGATTGACCCCCACACCGACGGCGGCATCCCCCGGTGGTGGCGGGGCCGGCATCATCGCCCCCGGCGCCCGGGTGGTGGTGGTGTGACCGGCCGCTGGACGAGGGAGGCGGGCATGCTCGGCGCCAGCCTGGTGGCCGCCTTCGCCGTCGCCCGCCTGGCTTCCGGGGCGTACGCCGCCACCATGGTCACGGCGGCGATCGGCGCGCTGATGGTGGCCGTCCTGCAGCGACACCCGGCGGCAGCTGTCACCCTCGGCGTCCTGGCCGTGGCGGCCAGCGCCCTGTGGTGGGGAGTCCATGCCTCGGACAGGTCGTGGGTGCCCACCCCCCACGGCCTCCGGGCGTTCTCCCCCTCCCTGCAGGCGGCCCGAGGCATCCTGGCCGACTTCCACCGGCCCCTGCCCCACTCTGCCGGAATCCTCGCCCTGAGTGCGCTGGTCGGCGGGCTGGCGGCCGTCGGTGGTCGGGGCGCCGGCATCCGTGCACCGGCCCTCTCGCTCGTTCCGGCCATCATCCTGGTGGTGTGGTCGGCCACGCTCCTCCCTTCGACCAGTGCCGCCGTAGCCGGGTTGGTCCTCGGGGCATGCGGCTTCCTGGCCTTGTGGAGCAGCCAGCCGACTCGGAACGGCGCGACCCTCGCCGTGGCCGGACTGTCCCTGGCCCTGGCCGCTGCTGCTCTGACCTGGACCTCGGAGGCGGGCTCAGCGGTCGTCGCACGTCGCAGTCCGGCCGTCCCGGAGGTGGCGCCCTCGGCGGCATCGCTGGCCACCGACCTCACCGGCGTCGAGACGCGGGACGCGCACCTCGTGCTGTTCCGGGCCACCACCCCCGTCCCCACCTATTGGCAGGTGACGTCGCTGACCACGTTCTACGCGGGCCAGTGGCTGCCCGACGCGGCAACCTCGGCGCTGCTCGGAGGTGCGGCGCCGGTGCAGGTGACCGCTTCCCCTCCCGGCCCGGCGACATTCGCCTCGGCCATCACCCTCTCCGCCTACGGTGGGCGCCTCCTCCCGGCCCCGCCCTCGACCGTCGCGGCCTCAGGGTCGCCCTCTCCGGTGGTGACCCCGTCCGGTGTGGTCGCAACCAGTTCGTACGCGTCGGGCAGTGACTACACGACCACGGCGGAGGCCCCCTCCCCGGTCAGCGATGCCCCCCAGGCAGCCGCGTCGGACAGCGCCACCAATGACTTCACGGCCACGGGACCGCTTCCCGCGGGGATCCAATCACTGGCCCTGTCCATCACCGGTGGACAGAGCACGGTTCTCGACAGGGCCGAAGCGCTGGTCGACTACTTCCGCTCCGGTCGGTTCCGCTATCAGGTCGATGCCACTCAGCCCGCCGGCACCGACCCTCTCCTGTCCTTTCTCACCATCACCCGTACGGGATCCTGCGAGCAGTTCGCCGGAGCCTTCGCCATGCTGGCCCGGGCCTCCGGCCTGCCCACCCGGGTAGCCATCGGCTTCACCCCTGGGCGGATGAGCAGCGGGGTCACCGTGGTGCGGGGCAGCGACGCCCATGCGTGGCCCCAGGTCCACATCGGTGGGCGTTGGGTGTCGTTCGAGCCGACCCCCAGCCTGCCCTCCGGCGAACTGCCGCCACCGGGAGTCCTCGGGCCCGCCGCCCTCGGTCGGCCGTCGCCCACCACTCCGGATACCCAACCCTCAGTGTCCGTTCCGGGTGCCACCGTGCCGGTCACCGGGCCCCCTCTGTCCCCGACGTCGACGGGAAGGTCCATGCCACCGGCCCACGGCGGCATTCTGGCCGACGTCATCCTGGCCGCAGGGGGGATGGTGGTGGCCATCACCGGGACCGTGGCGCTGATCCTACGGAGACGGCGAAAGCGACCCCCCGACGTCCGGGTGGCCGTCGCCTGGCGATCCATCAGTCGTGCCCTTTCCCGCCGGCGGCTGGCCCGACCGGACTGGCGAACGCCGATGGGACACGTCCGAGACCTCGCCGCCGACCACCATGATGAACAGGGCCGCGCCACAGTGGAGGACATGGCATCGGTGGCCAGGTTGCTCGACCAGGTGGCCTACGGAACGGCGGCAGTCACCCCGGAGCAGGCCGAGCGGGCCGAGCGGGCTGGTCGTCGGGCCCGGCGGGCCGTGCTCGCTGGGTCGCTGTCGGCTGGCGCCCCGACCGGTGCCGGAACCACCGAGCGACCGGGGATAGCCTCGCCGGCCGACGTGGCCCTCTGACCCGGGCCACCGATCCGGTCCGGGTGGTGCCGAACGGCTACCGCACGATGTGCCGCTCAGGGAGCCGTGGTGGTCGAGGTCGTGCTGGACGGGTCCGACGTGGTGACCGGTGGCACCGTGGAACCGGGCGTGGAACCGGTCGTGGGCGCCGGGACGAGAGGGGAAGCCGTCGAGGGTGACGTGGTCGTGACGGGACCGGGGCCCGACACGGTGGTCGGAGGAACGGTCGGCGACGGCACGGTGGAAGATGTCGGATCATCCGGCGACGTGCACCCGGTGGGGGGCGTCGACGAGCCCGTTTGGCCGGGCATGAGGACGGTCCCGGCACAGCCGAAGTTGGAAAACTCGGCCTCATTGCTCATCGTGGTGCCGTCGGAGAAGTGATTCGTGGTCTGCGTCCGCCGGATGAATCCGGCGGCGTCGACCGAGACCCGGACCGTGGATCCTGTGTAGCCCTGTTGGTTCAGGAGCTGCATGGCCGCGCCGACGGCCTGCTGCTCCTGATCGGTCAATCCGGGAACCTGCGCCACCTGGGCCGGTGACTGGGTGATCTGGTAGACGTTGACGGGGACGCCGTCGACGGTGTCCGTGCCCACCATGTCGGCGCTCGACGTCTCGGCCGGATCGAGGTTGAGGTAGCCGGTCGGGCTGGCCAGTCCCAGCATGGCCAGGGGTCCTTGGCGCGGACCGAGCGTGCCTTCCACCAGACCGGCGAAGCCGGTCAGCGAGGAACCGGGGCCCGAGTCGGTCGCTCCCGGGGACAGGCCGTAGTTGCCGCCGCCCTCTTCCCACACGTCGGTGCCGTCGTCACGGAGCACGATGGTTCCGAAGCCACTGACCTGGGAGGTCGCCACCATGGCGAAGGGCGCCAGGTCGATCGTCCCGGTCCCCGTGACCGGCTGCGAGCCCGCCGGAGAGGTACTGGGGCAGAAACCCGGCGAGGCGGCCTGGAGGGTGCCGGCAGGGACGTCGGCACCGGCAACCGGTACGGCGCTTCCGGCGACTCCCGACGCCCCACATCCCGTCGTGGTCGTCGTGCTCGATGCGCCACCGGTCCCGCCCCCGAACGTGTAGCTCACATCGAAGTTCCCCGAGCTGGTCGTGGCGTTCAGCGCGCTGAGCACGATCGGGGCCGAGTGCCCGTGACCGGCACGGTCGGGATGGCCGGACCCAACTCCGACGGAACCGGAACCTCCGTTGGCGACCAGAGCGACAGGCACAGCCACGACCACCAGGCAGACGGCGGTGGCAGCCACGATCCCCGTGCGATGCCGACGCCGGCCCGGGGGTCCGTCCGACGTTCCTTCGTCGAGCCACAGGTTCTCCGTCACGGCACCACCTCCTCGGCCCACTGCCCGCCAGGTGGCCAGAGCGTAGCGCCCACCGGCCCGGACGACCGGGCGGTGTCCCACGCCGATGTGATCCCGTTCACGAACCGCGGCATCGACCTCGGAGGTCGTGCCGCTGGGATCGACGAAGCGACCGGGCCCTGATGCGGGCCGGCACTCACACCTGGCGCATGGACTCCCGGTACATGGCCGTCAACACCCGGGCCACCGACCCGTGCACGCCCTTCAGGTCCTTCATGAGTTCGGCCCAAGCGCCGGCGGATTCCGCCGTCACCATCTCGGTCATGCTCCCGGCCAGGTAGGTGTAGGAGCGGGCCATGGCGGCGAGGAGGCGATCCAGATCCGCGTAGGGACAGCGACGGTCGTCGAGCCAGACCGCCAGGGAGCGGGCCGCCGCCTGGATCTGGTCGGCATGGGCGATCAGAGCGGGCGTCCACTGCGACTCGCACACCCGGTCGCAGGCGTTCAAGGTGGCCATCGCCGCATGCAATACAGGGGTGACCCCTGATTCCCACTCGCGAAACTCGTTCACCGACTGCCCCTCCGCGTTGCCCCTGATGTACCGCCATCCGGTGACCGATCACTGCAGATCGATCGTCGGACCAGAAACCCATCATGACGCCCTCGATCGCGCTTGGATAGGCCACACCGCTCACCGTGGTCGCGGGAACGCTGAGTGACGTGAGCAGGAAGGACAAACCGCCGAAGACCACATCATGGTTGCCGTGTCGGCGGTCACATCACGGCCACAGAGCCGCCCCCCTCACCGCCGACGGCACCCCGGTGTTGTTGCCCCCTCCTCGTGGGGTCACCGGTCATACAGCGACCGTGTGGGATCCGGGGCTACCGTTGCCGACGATGGATGAGCCGTTCCTGGTGTTCCTGACCGGACCGCCCGGTGCGGGGAAGTCGACGGTCGGACAGTCGATCGCCGACCGGTTCGGTCCGTCGGCCTGCATCGAGTCCGACTGGTTCTGGACCACCATCGTCCACGGATTCGTGCCGCAGTGGCAGCCCGAGGCCGACCCGCAGAACCGGGCCGTCATCCGCGCCGTGGTAGCTGCGGCCACCCGACTGGTGGGCGGCGGCTACTCGACCGTGGTCGAAGGGATCGTCGGACCGTGGCATCTCGACCTGGTGCGCCACGAGCTCCATGCGGCCGGGATCCCCGCCCGGTACATCGTGCTCCGACCCTCTGCGGCCACCTGTCTGACCCGGGCCGCCGGCCGAGCCGGGTCCGAGCGGATCCCCGGGCATCCGCCCCTCACCGAGGAGGGACCGATCCGGCTGATGTGGGAGCGTTTCGCCGACCTGGACGCCTATGAGTCCCATGTCGTCGACACCACCCACCTTTCCGTCCGAGAGACCACCGATGCCATCGTTGCTCGCCTCGAAGATCGACGCGGGGAATTCCTGCTCTCCTGACCGGCGGCCGTGGACCAGGACCCCTCCCCTTCGGAGGCCGGCGACGAGGGTCGGTGTCTTCACTGGCCTGGGACCGGGAGGGTGGCCCGGGGCCGGAAGCCCTAAGCTCGCTCCGTGCTCTTCGGCCTCCGCTTCGACTTCCGCAACACCGATCCTGCCGACGCCGCCATGGCCGACCGCTATGCCGCGGCCCTGGACATGGCGGAGTGGGCCGACCGCCTGGGCTGCGTGACCATCGCCGTCTCCGAACACCATGGTTCGCCGGACGGCTACCTGCCGAGCCCGATTCCCATGATCGCGGCAATGGCGGCACGCACCACGAACGTGCGATTGAACATCGCCGCTCTCATCGCCCCGCTCCACGACCCCCTGCGGCTGGCCGAGGACCTGATCGTGCTGGACATTCTGAGCAGGGGACGGGTGGATCTCATCGTGGCCGGCGGATATGTGCACGAGGAGTTCGCCATGTTCGATGTGCCCATGCGCGAGCGGGGGGCCCGGGTGACCGAAGCGGTTGCTGTGCTGAAAGCGGCATTCTCCGGCGAACCGTTCGACTACCGGGGCCGGACCGTCCACATCACACCGGCACCGTTTCGGCCGGGCGGCCCGGCCATATCCCTCGGGGGGAGCAGCAAGCCGGCCGCCGAGCGTGCGGCCCGCATCGCTGACGGATTCCTACCGTCCGTACCCGAGGTGTGGCCCTACTACCGGGATGAGGTCCAACGCCTGGGTCGTCCGGACCCCGGACCCTGCCCCATCGGCCCCAACCAGGTGGTGGCGCTGGCCAAGGATCCGGACGAGGGGTGGGAGCAGATGGCTCCGTTCTTTCTGCACGAGACCAATGCCTACGGGGCCTGGCAGGCTCAGGACGATGTGGCCAGTCCCTACCGCATCGTGACCGATGCCGACGAGCTGCGCACCACGGACCAGTACCGCGTGGTCACTCCCCAACAGTTCGTAGAGGAGCAGAAGGCGTCACCGTTTCCCTTCGCCTTCTTCCATCCACTGTGCGGAGGAATGCCGATCGACCTGGCCTGGACGAGCCTTCGCCTGTTCGAGGACGAGGTACTCCCGGCGTTCCGCTAGCGGCGGGCTGGGCCCACCACGTTCATTGTGGCTCGATGACCACCCGGATAGCACCGCCCGTCCGGTCGGAGGCCACGCGGAAGGCGTGAGCGGCATCCTCGATGGGAAAGCGATGCGTGATCAGGGTCCGCGCGATGTCGGGATCTGCCGCCAGCATGGCCGCCGCGTCTTCCATCTCCCGGCCACCGGCGTAGGCGCAGTACCCCAGTGAGGGAATGATCCGGGCCTCCCGGTGGAAGAGCGGCATCCAGTTCAGCTGGACCGGGCCGAAGTGGACACCAAGGACCACGATCGTTCCGCCGGGCGCCACCAGTTCGGCGCATCGGGCCAGGCTGGCGTCGGTCCCCGCCGCCTCGACCACCACGTCATAGAGCCCTTGGGCCCCGATACGGGCACCGAGCCGTTCACCGGCCTCGCGTTGATGCGGGTGTCGGGCCTCGAGCGCGACCTCGTCACCCCCCTGCCTCCTCGCCCCGGCCACGGCCAACAGCCCGAGAGCGCCGGCACCGACCACGGCGACCCGAGTGCCGGGCCCGGTGTCGGCGAGGCGCAACGCGTGCCACGACACGGCGGCCGGTTCCACGATGGACCCGTCACGCACGTCGATCCCGATGGGCAGGGGCACCATACGCTCTACCGGGGCGCGGAACTGCTCGACCATTCCCCCGTCGGCACCGATGCCGAGGGCGCGCTCGCCGTGCGTCGGGCACAAGTTGTAGGCACCTCGTTCGCACTGATCACAGGCCAGGCAACCGTAGATGGCCTCCACCACCACGGCGGTGCCGTCGGCGCGGATGCCGGCCAGCTCGTGGCCCAGGATATTCCGGCTCCCGAAGCGGATGTAGCTCAGATCCGAGGCACAGACACTGGTCGCCCTCATGTCCAGGATCTCACCGGTGCCCGGTGGCTCGTCGACGTCGACCACCGCCACGCCCCCGTCGACACTCCGGACTGCCTTCATTGCGGCACTGCAGTCACCGCGATACGGCCGTCCCGTCGGTACCGACGCATGTCGGATCGCCTCACGCCTGGCCCATCTTCCGAAAGTCCCAGCTGACGATCTTCTCGGGCTCCACCCGGAGCCACGCATGCCGGCCGTCATGGGAGAAGGACCCGCCGGCGTACTTGGCGCCGAACCGTCGCTCCGGATCCGCCAGGTCGTCACAGGGCTCACCGGTACGCGGCACCTCACCCACCGGCGAGGCTTGACCTCGTATCTCGACTCCACGCAACTCGCCGAACCCCTCACCTGTGTCGACCAGGACGCTCACGCGGGGATCCTGTGCCAGGTCCGTCCATCGCTGGCTCTTCACGATAGAGGTCAGCCACAGGGCAACGCCGTCCCATACGAACCACAGGGCCGTCAGATGTGGGCCCTGCGAACCCATCGTCGCCACCCGACAGGTCCGCTCGCCCTCCAGGAAGGCATCGCGCTCCTCGGGCGTCATGGCGATGCGGCGCGATCGGCGTTGCTCCTTCATGGCACCTCTTTCCATGGCACCTCTTTCGTTGTCGACGGCTGACGTCTTCGAGGGAGAGGCACCCTGCAGGGCCTTCCGAGGCTCAGGAGGTGGGGCCGGTCCCGATGCCGTGGAAGATCAGGTCCCACAGGTCCTCGGCCGTTCCCTGTCCCTCGGGATCGACGGACAGCCCTCCGATGGTGGACGAGAACGAGTTGAACATGATGGCCTCGAGCACGACACCGACGATGGGTCCGTGACGCGGTCCGGACCGGACGGCTCCTGCTGCCGCCGCGCCGTCGAGCACCTCTTCGAACAGCGCGACCAACGGTGAGAACACCCGGGCCGCCTCCTTCGGGTGATCAGTCAGCAGTTGCTGGGCGAACTCGGCCATGAATGGGGCCCGCCCGGACACCGTGGACCCCTCCTCGGGCGGTGGCCGGCAGAGCCGGTAGTACTCGACGACGAAGCAGTGGAGGCGTTCGAGGGGATCGCCCTCGTCGGTGACCTTCTCCCGCAGGCTCTCGGTCGTGGTGCGAACCGACTCCTCGAAGAGCGCCAGCAGCAGCTCGTGCTTCCCCCCGAAGTACTGGTAGAAGCTGCGGAGCGACTGCCCAGAACGGTCCACGACCTCCTGGACGGTGAAGTCCTTGCCCGAGCCCGAGTTGAACAGCTCGATGGCTGCGTCGAGGAAGCGCTGCACCCGGGTTTCGGCCCGGAGTCGGGCCGAGTCCAGCGATCGCGCCACTGCCTGCTCTCGCCAACTGAGGCTGTCGGGCTCCTGCGGGTCGGCCGCTACCTCGGAGTCTGTCACTAAGGAAATGCTACCCCATGATGGTGTATACGGTGGATCTCTTGATGAGGGGACCTCTGCTTCGGATCTGGAGAACGAAGTTCTATCCGCGAACACCAACCCCCGGAACCAGAGGAGAAGATCCCTGGTCCAAGTGGGTGTCCACCGATAGGACCGATCCGCCGGGACCAGATGGACTGGCTACTTCCCCGCACCTTCGCCCATGCCCTCCCGGGGCAGCAGCCGATCGAGGTTGGCCCGCAACTCCGGTGAGGTGAAGGACCGGTCCTCGGCGCTCAGGGCGAAATCCAAGGTGGCGACGACGGCCCGCTCGAGGTGCAGGTTGAGGATCCGCTTGGTGTCCTCTACGGCCCGTTTGGGCAGGGCGGCGATCTTGTGGGCGCAGGCCAGTGCCTGGTCCATCACCTCGTCATCGGGGCAGACGTGGTTGACCAGGCCGATGGCTGCTGCCCGCTGGGCGGGGATACGGTCGCCGGTCAGGGCGTACTCCTTGGCCAGCTGCAAGCTGATCATCAGCGGCCAGGTCACCGGCCCACCGTCAGCCGCCACCAGCCCCATCAGGACATGGGGGTCGGCCAGGTGCGTGCTCTCGGCCATGAACACGATGTCGGACAGGGCCACCAGACTGCAACCCAGACCCACCGCCGGTCCGTTGACCGCGGCCACGATGGGCACCCGGCATCCCACCATGCCGGTGACGATCTGACGGCCGTGGGCCAGCGTTTCCGTGCGGCGTTCCTCGTCACGGGAGAGCTCGTCCAGGTAGGTGAAGTCGCCCCCGGCGGAGAACGCCCGACCGTTCCCCGTGAGTACGACCGCACGGGCATCGACATCGGCGTCGATCTGGGGAAACAGCTCGGCCAGACCCCGATGGAGCTCATGGTTGGTGGCGTTGAGCTGGTGGGGGCGGTTCAGTCTGACCACCCGGACCGGCCCATCGACGTCGACCTCGAGCTCATCAGGTAGGTCGTACTCGGTCATGGTGCCGACACGCCGACGACTGGGCGAGCCGAGGGCTCACGTGACTGCGGGGACTGGTCCATGGGGGTTCCTCCGGTTGGCGAGTGAAGCGAAGACGATCATTGCCGACCGGTGGACGCCATCGCCTCGGCCTTCCACGCCACGGTGGCCAGCCGTGGGGCGGCCTGGGATGTCGACGGGCCTCATGATCCGGGAAGGCCCAGGATGCGGCGAGCCACGAGGTCGCGCTGGATCTGTGACGTCCCACCCATGACGCTCTGGGCCCGGCTGTACAGGTAGGTGTTCAACGGGGTGTCATCGCCGCGGCCATGGGCCAAGCCGCCGATGGACAGGGACGCGTGACCCACGGCCTGCTCGACCCAGGTCATGAGCAGCTTGTCCACCGAGCCCTGGGGGCCGTGGGTGATGCCGTCCAGCCGGTCGGACAGGCGCCGCCGCACGTGGAGGCGCAGCATTTCGACTTCGACCATGGCCCATCCCAGCTCCCGGACGTGCTCCGGTCGGATGCTCTCCGGGTCGGCCTGTACCCGGCGGGTGAGGTCGTTGACCACCTTGCTGTAGCGGGCCACGTAGCCCAGTTCACCGGGCTCCCGCTCGTGGCTCACCACGGTCATGGCCAGGGACCAACCCTCACCCGGCTCTCCGATCATGTTGGCCGCGGGGACCCGGGCACCGTCGAAGAGCACTTCGCCGAACTCCTTGGTCACCCCATTGATCATCCGGAGAGGCCGTTGCTCGATGCCGGGTTGGCGCATGGGAACGGCGAAGGCCGAGATGCCGCGGTGCTTGGCCGCCTCGTGGTCGGTGCGGGCCAGCAACAGACACCACTCGGCGTCATCGGAGTAGCTGGTCCACACCTTGTGGCCGGTGACGACGAAGTCGTCCCCCGACCGGTCGGCCCGGGTGCGCAACGAGGCCAGGTCGGAGCCGGCGTCGGGTTCGCTGAACCCCTGGCACCACCGGTCCCGACCGTTGACGATGCCCGGGAGGAACCGCTCTTGGATCTCCCCGCTGGCGTGCTCGAGCATGCCCTGGACCAGATAGCCGAGGCTCGGCCTGGGGGGCGCTCCGGCCCGGGCGAGCTCCTCGTCGACGATCACCTCGTAGACCGCCGGCAACTCCTGGCCGCCGATGGACATGGGCCACGACATGCCGAAGAAGCCGGCATCGTAGAGTGACCGGTGCCACGCGGCCATGCCGGCCCAGTACTCGTCGTCCGTCGAGGACGTCGGCAGGCCCGGGTTGTGGTCCGTCAGCCACGCTCGCAGTCGGTGCCGGAACGCCGACTCCTCCGGTGCGTCACGAAAGTCCATGACCACCTCCCATGCCCCGGAAGCGCAGGACGCGGGTCAGGCTGGCCTCGGCATCACCGAGCAGATCGGCTGAGAGCAGTGAGCGCCGCAGGTACACGTGCGCCAGGCACTCCCAGGTGTTCCCGATTCCGCCATGCACCTGGATGGTGGTCTCGCACACCTGCCGGGCGGCGCGGGCGCAGTAGGCCTTGGCCATCGCCGCCGCGGCCAGGGCGTCGGCGGCGGGGAGTTCGTCCACCGCCCACGAGGCGTGCAGGGTCACGCTGCGGGATCCCTCCGTCAGCACGTGGGCATCGGCCAGCAGATGTTGAACGGCCTGGAACGAGCCGATGGCCGACCCGTACTGATGACGCTCGGTGGCATAGGCCGTGGCCAAGAGCACCGCTCCCTCCATGATCCCGACCAGGTCGGCGCAGGCCAACGACAGGCCGAGCGCCGTCCACTGGACCAGGGCCTCATCCGTGATCGGGCAGGCCGCCCCGGGTACCGGCGTCGCCACGACCGCCGGGTCGAGAGCGGTCGACGGTCGGGTGAGGTCGACGCCGGTCGACGCCGGGGGCAATGCCACCTGGGCCACGGAGAGCCCGTCGGTTCCTTCGGCCAGCAGCAGGGCCCGGGACGAGCCCTGCACGTCGATGGCCACGCCGGCGGGCGTACCGTCCCCGGTGAGCCGGGCCACCGACCAGAGACCGGGATCGAGGACCACGGTCTCGGTCTCCGCGCTGGGTGCCGCCCCGGACATTCTGCGGAGTTCACTGGCCATGGTCGGTCCGAAGTACGACACGTCGGCCAGCCCCCGGCCCAACGCCTCGGCGACGATGCCGACCTCCACTCCCGAGGCCAACGGTGCGTCGCCGTCGGCGGTCCTGAGCTCTCGCCACCCGGCCCCGGTCACGGCGGCGTCGAGCTTGGCCGTCCGTTCCGAATCGTCGAGGTCCCCGACGGCGTGGGGGCCCCACTGGTCGACGAGTCGGGTGGCCGAGTCCCTGAGGGCCTGCTGCTCGGGCGACAGCCGGACGTCCATCAGCGCTCGGTCCGTCCCGCCAGCAACGGGGCCGACCACTCGTCCCGGAGCGTACGGCGCAGCACCTTGCCCGAGGGGAGGCGCGGGATCTCGTCCACTACGACGAGGTAGTGGAGGCGCTTGTAGGTGGCCAGCGAGTCGGCCACCAGGGCCTGCAACTCACCGTCGCCCACCGGGAGAGCCGGGTCGAGAGTCACCGCGGCGGCGGGCACCTCCCCGGCGCGCTCGTCGGCCACCCCGAACACGGCGCAGTCGAGCACGGCCGGGTGGCGGAGCAGCACGGCCTCTACCTCGGCCGGGGCCACCTGGAACCCGCTCACCTTGATCATCTCCTTGGAGCGGTCGGTGAGATGGACCCATCCTTCGGCCTCCAGCCATCCGACGTCCCCCGTCCGGTACCAGCCGTCGGCGAAGGCCTCCCCCGTGGCCTCGTCGGGGAGGTACCCGGACATCACCGACCGGCTCATCACCTGGATCTCGCCGACCTCCCCCACCGGAAGGACGTCGCCGGTCTCGAGATCGGCGATCCGGAGTTCGACCCCGGCCGGGGGCAAGCCGGCGGAGTCCAGCCGCCAATCGTCGGGACGGTCGACCGGGTTGGCGGCGATCACCGGGAGCTCACTGGCCCCGTAGGCGGGCAACCACCGCACGCCGGTGCGCTTGGTCACGACTTCGGCGACGCTTTCGGTCACCGGAGTCGCACCCCACATGATGTAGCGGAGCGAGGATAGATCGTAGTCCTCCAGATGGGGATGGTTGGCCAGTGCCAGGGCGATGGGGGCCACGGCCATCTCCAGGGTCATCCGCTCACCGGCGATTCGGTACAGCACCTCGTCGAGATCGAATCGGCGGTGCAGCCGAACCGTGGCCCCGGCGGACACCGCAGCCAACAGGTTCAGAAGTCCGAGGATGTGCGAGGGGGGCGTAGCCACCTGAAAGCGGTCGTCATCGCTCAGCCCGAGCACCGTCACCCAGTGCTCAGTGGCCAGGCCCATCGAGGCATGGGTGTGACGAACCGCCTTGGGCATGCCGGTGGTGCCCGAGCTGAAGACCAGGACCGACTCGTCATCGCCTCGCACCTCACCGGCCACCAGGGGGGCTCGGCTGGGCCCGAAGTGGTCGGCGGCCGGGTCATCGAGGTCGGTGACGGCCCCTGCGCCCAGGTGGTGGGCGAGCAGGGACGAGGCCTCACCGTCGGTCACCGCGTGGACCGGCCCGGTCAGGCCGACCGCGTGCCCGACCTCGGCCTGCTTCCAGGCCGGGCTGATCAGGACCGTCGCCCCCCCGAGCTTACTGACGGCATGGACGGCCACGATGAACTCCATGCGGTTGGCCATCATCAGGGCCACGCGGTCTCCGGCACCGACGCCGCGCCCGGCCAGGTGGCGGGCGAAGGCATTGCTCAGACCATCGAGGTCCCGGAACGACCAGTGCTCGTCACCGCTGTGCAATGCCGCGCGATCGCCGAATCGGTGCGCGGCCCGTTCGAGGGCCTGGTGCATCAGGACCGATGGCATTGGAAACATTCTTCTCTAATTTGAGATCGACCGTCAACATTTATCAGAGGTACACTTCTCCTTCATGCAGACCAGGGACGCGACCATCACCAGCGAGGACGTGCGGGAGGCGATCATCGACACCGTCCGCACCTTCGTCGCCCGTGAGGTCATCCCGGTCGCCTCCGAGTTCGAGCACGAGGACCGCTTCCCCGCCGACATCATCGAGCAGATGCGCGCACTCGGCCTGTTCGGCATCACCATCCCCGAGGCCTACGGCGGCCTCGGACTTGACCTCCTCACCTACATAGGCGTCATCGAGGAGCTGGCCTACGGGTGGATGAGCCTGACCGGAGTCATCAACACCCACACCATGGCCGCCACCTTGCTCATGGCCCACGGGAGCGAGGAGCAAAAACAGCGGTTCCTGCCGGTCATGGCCACCGGGCAGCGGCGGGGGGCCCTGTCGCTGTCCGAGCCCGACGCCGGGAGCGATACCCGGAACATCGCCTGCAAGGCCCGGCGGGACGGTGACGAGTACGTGGTCAACGGCACCAAGGCCTGGGTCACCAACGGCGAACGGGCCGGCGTGGTGGCTCTGGCCGCCCGCACCGAGGAGGGTATCTCCGCATTCATCGTCGAGAAGGAGCCCGGAGCCAGTTTCCAGGGGATCTCGGTGAGCCGGCACGTGGGCAAGCTCGGATACCGGGGCGTGGAAACCGTGGAGATGGCCTACACCGACCATCGAGTCCCCGCCGCCAACCTCATCGGTGAGGCAGGTCGGGGCCTGCCCCAGATCCTCGGCGTGCTCGAGGTGGGACGCATCAACATCGCCTCGCGGGCCGTCGGCGTGGCCCGTGCTGCCTTTGATGCCGCCCTCACCTATGCCCAGCAGCGGAGCACGTTCGGCAAGCCCATCGCCGAGCACCAGGCCATCCAGCTCAAGCTGGCCGACATGGCCACCCGGCTGGAGGCATCCCGCCTCCTCACCCGCAATGCTGCGGAGCGCAAGATGGCCGGGCTGCGCTGTGACGTGGAGGCCGGGATGGCCAAACTCTTCGCCAGCGAGACCGCCCTGGAACTGGCCACCGAGGCCATGCGCATCCACGGCGGGGTCGGCTACACCACCGACCTCCCCGTCGAGCGGTACTACCGCGACGCTCCGCTGATGGTCATCGGCGAGGGCACCAACGAGATCCAGCGGCTGGTCATCGCCCGGGGACTGTTGGCTCGATCCCGCCACTAGGGACCGTCCGGTGCCGGGACGTCGGCCCGGTCGGCCGGCCAGTTCGGCCAGCACCTCCTCGGTGTGCTGTCCGAGGCGGGGAACGGCGGCATACCGGCGCCCGGCGACATCGGAGAAGCTGACCGGCCCGTTCACTGAGCGCTGCACAGTTCCCGTAGCCGCCACCGTCGATCTCGACGATCCCGGTATTGGCCAGCAGTTGGGGGTCGACGACGACCTCGGCGGGGGTCTGGGCCGGGGCCCACCACACCCCCTCCTTGTCGAACCGGTCGGCCCAGACGTCGAGAGGGTGCCCGGCCACGATCTCATCCAGGATGGCGATGACCTCGGTGCGGTTGCGACGAATGGCCCCGGCGTCGGCGAACCGCGGGTCGTCCAGGAGGTCAGGCCGGCCGAGGGCCCGACAGACAGCAGGTATGTGCCGCGCCGCCTCCAGACCGGTGAAGAAGAACCATCGGCCGTCGCCAGCTCGGTACGGGTTCATCAGGGGGGCCTGGTTCCTGTCCCTGGACTCGGCTCGGGCCACCTTGCCCAGCGTCATCTGCAGCCCCAGGTCCCAGCCCAACACATACGTCCCTGTCCGGAGCAACGACACCTCGACCACCCGGCCCTGTCCCGTGGCCCGTTGCTCCATCACCGCGGCCAGCAGGCCGCCCAGTGCCGCCAAACCGGTGATGTGGTCGCCGATGCCGCCCCGGGCATTCAGCGGGTTGCCGTCGGAGTCGGCCATCTGGACAGAGAGGCCCGATCGGGCCCAGAAGGCCCCGATGTCGTAGGTAGGACGGTCCCGCTCCTCACCACGCAGTCCGTACCCGCTGATGCTGCAGTACACCAGCCGGGGGTGGCGGGCCAGGGTGTCGGAAGGTTCGAGGCCGAGGCCGTCGAGGGAGTCGGGCCGTAGATTGCTGATAAAGACGTCGGCCGTGTCCAGCAGGTCCTCCAGATGCCCACGGTCCACCTCCTCCCGCAGATTGAGGACGACGCTGCGCTTGCCCCGGTTGTCCAGGGCGAAGGCCGGGTTGGGCATGTCGCTCTCGATGCCCAGCGACCCGAAGACCTGGCGCATCGGATCGCCGGCGGGGGCCTCGACCTTGATGACGTCCGCTCCCCAGTCGGCCAGCAGGGCGGCGGCCGATGGCGCGGCCACCCAGACCCCCATCTCCACCACCCGGAGGCCGGCGAAGGCGGTGAGGCCGGGAGCTGGACGCCCGACCGGTTCGGGGCTCAACCCGCCGCCTGGGCCCGGTGGGCGTCGGCCTGCTGGCGCAGGTCGTCCTTCATGACCTTGCCGGTGGCGTTCACCGGGATCTGGTCGACGATGGCCACCACCCGCGGGACCTTGTAGTTGGCCATCTTCTCCCGACACCACTCGATGATCTCGGCGGGCGAAGCGGTCCCGGTCCCGGTCACGACGAAGGCCATCCCGACCTCGCCGAGGCGCTCGTCGGGAATGCCAATCACTGCGGCCTGACGGATATCGGGATGACGCAGCAGGGAATTCTCGATCTCCGCCGGGTAGGCGTTGAAGCCGCCGACGATGAACATGTCCTTGAGCCGCCCGACAATGGCGAGACAGCCGGCCTCGTCGATCACGCCGATGTCGCCGGTCCGCAACCACCCGTCCGGAGAGAGGGCCGCCTCGGTGGCCTCGGGGTCGTCGAGGTAGCCGGCCATGACGCTCCCACCCCGCAGCACCACCTCGCCCGGTTGGCCGACACCCGCATCGCCGGCGTCGCCCACGATGCGGAGCTCGAACCCAGGCCGGGGCCGCCCGACCGTGGTGGCGATGGTCTCGGGATCGTCCCCCGGTGACGTGGCGGCCGCGGTCCCCGCCTCGGTGAGCCCGTACCCGGTGATGACCGTGGTGAAGGGCAACTCGTCGAGGACCCGGCGCACCAACTCCACCGGGATGTCGGCCGCCCCGGTGACGGCTACCCGGAGCGTCGAGAGCCGGTGGGTCCGGCGCAAGGGGTGGTCGAGGATGGACTGGTAGAGCGTGGGCGGGCCGGGCAGCACGGTGACCCGCTCCTTGTCCACTCGCTCGAGGATGCGGTCCACGTCGAACACCGCCTCGGGGAGCATGGTCGCCCCGCTGGCCACGCAGGCCAGGATGCCGGCCTTCAGCCCGAACATGTGGAAGTACGGGTTGACCATGAGGTACCGGTCGTCGGCGGAGAGACCGGTCATGGCCACCCAGTCGGTGGCCACGCGGAGTGTCCGACCATGGGTCATGACCACTCCTTTGGGCACACCCGTGGTTCCCGAGGTGAAGAGGATGTCCGACGGATCGGAGGGATCCACCTCCGAGCCCCGTTGGTCGATCAGGGCCCGGTCCGATCGGGCGCCTCGGGCCATGAGGTCAGCCCACGACACGGCGCCCTCGGGCACCGGACCACGGGCGACGGCGACGGTGGCCAGATCGGGCAGGTCCACCCCGGTCGACTCCAGCATGGCCACGTAGTCCGTCCCCAGGAAGTCGGTCACCGTCACCAGGAGACGGGCCCTGCTCCGGGCCAGGATGTCGGCCGCCTCGCCGCCCTTGAAGCGGGTGTTGATGGGCACCAGCACGGCACCGGCCCGGGACAGACCGAGCAGGCTCACCACCCACTCGGCGCAGTTGAAGGCCCACACGGCCACCCGGTCACCGGGCTCGATGCCCGATGCCACCAGGGCGGCGCCGAACGTTTCGGCCTCCTCGGCCAGCTCGGCGTAGGTCAGGCGGGTCGCCCCGTCCTCGATGGCGGTTCGGTCGCCGAACCGGGCGGCGGCGGCCGAGGTGATCGCCGGGATGGTCACCGGCGGTCCACCGACGGCGTCGTTCATCAGACGACGGCGTCGACGACGTTCATTAGGGTGGCCAGGTTCCCGCCCATGATCTTGCGAATGGACTCCTCATCGAGGCCCTCGAGCTCATCGAGGTAGGTGACCGGGTCGGCCAACCCTTCGGGGTGGGGGTAGTCCGAGCCGAAGAGCACATGGTCCACCCCGATCAGCTCGGCCAGGGCTCCGAGGTCCTCCTCCCAGAACGGGCTGATGTAGATGTTCCGCTTGATCACGTCGACCGGGTTCTCGGCGAAGTCCTGAGGCATCTTCTTCCACAGGTCGGCCATGTTCTTGAGGAGGGGATCCACCCAGCTGCTCCCGTTCTCGATGACGGCCACCTTGAGGTCGGGGAACCGCGACAGGGCGCCATGGCACACGAGCGCCGAGACGGCGTCCTCCACTGGCCGCCAGGCAGACAGCATGCGGAAGGCCTGAGGCTGGAACGGCAACATCTCGCTGTCGCTGCCCATCCAGTCGTTGGCGTAGCGCTCGTAGCCGCTGTCCGAAGAATGCATGGCCACCAGCACGTCGTTGTCCACCACCTTCTGCCAGAAGGGGTCGAACTCCGGAAGGCCGAACGACCGCGGGCCGCGGAACCCGGGGACCGGTGCGGGGCGGATGAGCACGACCTTGGCGCCCCGCTCAAGTACCCAGTCGAGCTCATCGATGGCCCGGTCCACGATGGGCAGGGTGATGACCGGAGTGGCGAAGATCCGCCCTTCGTAGTCGAAGCTCCATGTCTCATGTATCCACTGGTTAAGGGCGTGGATGACGGCGTGGGTGAGCTCGGGATCGTCCCGCATCCGCTCTTCGACCAGGCTGGCCAGGGTGGGGAACATCAGGGCCCGGTCGATCCCCTGCTCGTCCATCAGCTGGACACGGGATGCCGGGTCACGAAAGGCGGGGATGGCCTTCATGGGTTCGCCGAAGATCTCCCGCCGGCTCTTGCCCTCGGGATTGCCGAGCCGGAAGTAGTCCTCTTGCGCACCCGGGCGGGCCACCACGTCGAAGGTCGGATTGGGGATGTACTCGCTGATCTGACCCCGGATGACGATCTTGGTCCGGCCCCGCACCTCCACGTAGTCGACAGCCCCCTTGTAGCGGTCGGGCAGGTATTTGGTCAGCGCCTCCGTCGTCTCGTACAGGTGGTTGTCCGCATCGAACAGCGGGATGCTCAGCGCTCGCTTCGCCATGGCTCCACTTCCTTCGTCGTACCAAGATGAGAATGACCCTACGTGGTATGGAGAGTACCGTTTTTTTCTGGTCGCCGCCACCTCCACCCCGCGAGCGACCCTGGCTGGACTTCTCCTGCCGGTCCGAAGTTTCCGCAGGTCAGCAGGAGATCCCCCGGGAGGCCGTCACCCCCTCGCTCGTCTGGCACCGTAGATCTCCGCACCATCGGAGAACGGTCTTCTTTTTTATGTGCCATGCTGGTTTTGTCGGCTGGTCGCCAGCCGGTGCGCCAGGCGTCACCACTGGCGGGAACCGTTGGGAGCACCGGGGTCGGGGGCCTGTGGCCTACCGACCACCACCATGGACAGTGATGGGGACTCAGATGACCACGATGGAATCCGACATCTACTACGACCCGTACGACTTCGAGATCGACACGGATCCGTACCCGGTGTGGAAGCGGCTGCGTGACGAGCAGCCGGTCTACTACAACGAGCGCTACGACTTCTACGCCCTCTCCCGTTTCGACGACATCGACGCCTGCTCGAAACAGTGGGAGACCTACATCTCGTCCAAGGGCACCCTGCTCGAGATCATCAAGGCCGACGTCGACCTGCCCCCGGGTTCGATCATCTTCGAGGATCCCCCCACTCACACCCTGCACCGGCGCCTCCTGTCCCGGGTGTTCACCCCCCGGGCCATCAACGAGCTCGAGCCCAAGATCCGTGCCTTCTGCGCCCGCAGCCTCGACCCGCTGGTCGGGTCGGGCGGGTTCGACTTCATCGAGGACCTGGGCGCTCAGATGCCCATGCGGACCATCGGCATGCTGCTGGGCATCCCCGAGGCCGACCAGGAGGCCATCCGCGACCGGATCGACGAGGGCCTGCGCCTGACCGAAGGCGGCATGCCCGACTTCAACAAGGCCTACAGCGAAGGCATGACCGCCACCGAGGGGTTCGCCGAGTACATCGACTGGCGGGCCTCCCATCCCTCGGACGATCTGATGACCGAGCTGCTGCAGGCCGAGTTCGAAGACGTGGACGGCACCGTGCGCCGGCTGAGCCGTGAGGAGGTCCTCGGCTACATCAACCTGATCGCCGCCGCCGGCAACGAGACCACGGCCCGCCTCATCGGGTGGACGGGCAAGGTCCTGGCCGAGCATCCCGACCAGCGCCGCCAACTGGTGGAGGACCGAAGCCTGGTGCCCAACGCCATCGAGGAGCTGCTGCGCTACGAGTCGCCCTCTCCCGTGCAGGCC
This sequence comes from uncultured Acidimicrobiaceae bacterium, assembly GCA_963737625.1. Lineage (GTDB taxonomy): Bacteria > Actinomycetota > Acidimicrobiia > Acidimicrobiales > RAAP-2 > Bog-756. The sequence goes on along the minus strand of CAVTTK010000002.1, from coordinate 878,338 downwards.
CGCTACGTGACCAAGGACGTCGAACACCACGGCGTGAGCGTCCCCGCCGGGAGCGCCATCCTGTTCCTGACCGCCTCGGGCAACCGCGACGAGCGCCACTTCCCCGAGGGCGAGAAGTTCGACATCCACCGCACCATCGACCACCACCTGGCCTTCGGCTACGGCATCCACTTCTGCCTGGGCTCCGCCCTGGCCCGGCTCGAGGGGCGCATCGCCCTGGACGAGGTGCTGCAGCGGTTCCCGACCTGGGACGTCGACTGGGACAACGCCGTCCAGACCCGGACGTCGACGGTCCGCGGGTGGGACAAGCTTCCCGTCGTCACCCCCTGAGTCGGATACCGATCCACCATCCTCGGATCGGGTAGAACATGAACCCGGTTGGAGAGAGGACGTCCCCATCATGAGAACTGTCGTCGTCGGTGCGTCGAGCGGTCTCGGCCGTTCACTGGCCACAGGACTGGGCCAGCGGGGCGCCACCGTCGCCCTCCTGGCTCGGCGCAAGGACCGCCTGATCGAGGCGGCGGCCGAAGCCGGCCCGGACTCCCTGCCCATCGTCTGCGACGTGACCGACGATGCGTCCTGCCAGGCGGCCATCGAGGAGGCCGCCGAGGGCCTCGGCGGGATCGACGCCCTCGTCTATGCCACGGGGGTGGGACCCCTCGGTCGACTCGTCGACATCGACGGTGAGACCTGGCGCAACACCTTCAACACCAACGTGGTGGGTGCGGCGCTGATCACCGCGGCGGCCGTCCCCCATCTCACCGAGACCCGGGGCGTGGCCGCCTACCTGTCGTCGGTCAGCGCCTCGTTCACACCTCCGTGGCACGGCCTCGGGGCCTACGCCACGAGCAAGGCGGCGCTGGAGCGCCTCATCGAGGCATACCGGACCGAGCATCCGGCCATCGGCTTCACCCGGGTCATCGTGGGCGACTGCGCCGGGGGCGAGGGACCCTCGGGCACCGAGTTCGCCAACAACTGGGACTGGGACCTGGCCGCCGAGTTCCACCCCATCTGGCAGGCCCGGAACCTCATCAGCGGATCACTCATCGAGGTCGACGAGCTGGTCCGGGCGGTGGACAACGTGCTGCGCTGCGGGGCCAGCGCCTACATCCCCTCTGTCGCCGTCGTTCCCCGGCCGCCGGTCTGACCCGGGACCGGGCGCCCTCGGCGCCCCGGCTCGCTCTAGTACCGCCCGAGCAGGAAGTTGGCCGCCGCGGTGGCCTCGGGGAACGAGCCGGTGAGACCGGAGCTGATGTACCCCGAGTCGGTGATCATGATGATTCCGTTGACGGCGGCGGCGGCATCGCTGCACAGGAAGACCAGCGGGTAGGCCTGCTCCAACGGCGTGGCCGCCTCAACACCTGCCTCGGCCCGGTAGTCGGCGCCGAATCCCAGCCACATGTCCTTGTTGGCCTGGGCCAGCGGCGTGTCGGTCGGCCCGGGGCAGATGGCGTTGATCCTGATGCCCTGCTTCTGAAAGGGGAGGGCCTGGCCGGCCACGTAGGCGCAGATGATCTGCTTGGTGGACATGTAGTCGGCCTTGTTGTGGGCCGCCACCCAGGCCACTGAGTCGTCCCAGTCCGAGATGGCCAGGAGCTCCTGGATCTCGGCCAGGTTGGTCTCCCAGCCCAGTCCGGCGGCCGAGGAGATGAAGCCGATGGCTCCTCCCCGGCCCAGCATGCCCCCGGCGATCAGCTTGTCGATCATGTACCGGTGGCCGATGAAGTTGATCCGCTCGATGCCCGGCGTCCCGTCGGCCACACCGGCACAGGACAAGAGCACGTCCACCGGGCCCCCGCACTCGGCAATGGCCGTGTCGATCGACTCCCGCTCGGCCAGGTTCACGTGGATGGCCTTCGCACCGGCCAGGGTGACCTCGGCGAAGTCCATGACCACCACCTCGGCTCCGGCGTCGAGCACCAGCTGGGCGGCGGCGGCGCCCATGCCGGTTGCACCGCCCACCACGAGGACCCGCTTCCCGTCGTAGCGAAATGCGTCAAAGAGCGTCATGTGAAGTTCTCCTGTCTAGCGGTTGCTGTGTCTGGCGATGGCTGAAGGCTACGCGACGACGCCGCGTATCTTGAGGTCGATGATGGCATCTACGTCGAGGCCGATGTCGGCGAGGATCTTCTCCCCGTGTTCGTTGAACTCCGGGGCCCGTGTCGGGGCCGCGGGTTCCTCGTCGAACTGGACGGGTGCCGCCACCAACTGGAACGGCGTGCCGGTCGAGGTCTCGCAGTCCTGGATGTACCCGTTGGCCACCGACTGAGGGTCGACCGCCGCCTCGAGGGTGTCCTGGACCACGGCCCACTGCCCGCTGAAGGAGTCGAGCCGCTGGCGCCAGTCGGCCAGCGTGGCCGAGGCGAACACCTCGGTCAGGATCTCGACGGCGGCACCGCTGTTGGCCATGAGCGACTCATAGTCGGCGAAGCGTGGGTCGGTGATCAGCTCGGGCCGACCGACGACCTCGCACATCGGCGGCCAGTACTTGGCCGGCTGCAGGCAGGTGAAGGCCAGGGTCCGGCCGTCACTCGTTTCGTAGTTCCGCGACAGGGGATTGGAGCCGATGCGGTCAGCCGGGGGCGGCGTCCACGGGGTGTCCAGCACCAGGGACAGGGCCATGGCCTGTCCCATGGCCCACATCCCCACTCCGAGCAGAGACACGTCGACCACGGTGGCCTCGCCGGTCCGCTCCCGGTGGAAGAGTGCGCCCATGATGCCGCCGGCGATGGTCATGGCGCCGATCGAGTCCCCGAAGCCCGGCGCCGGCGGCACGGGGACCAGGTCGTACTCCGGGCGCCGGGCCCCGACGGCGATGCCGGATCGGGCCCAGAAGGCCAGGGCGTCATAGGAACCCTTGTCGGCGTCCGGACCGCGCTCGCCCTGGCCGGTGCCCCGCACATAGATGATGGCGGAGTTGTGGGCACGGATCTCGTCGACACCGATCTTCAGCTTGTGGCGCACACTGGGCAGTTTGTTGGTGAGAAAGACGTCGGAGGTGGCGGCCAGTTTGTAGAGGATCTCCAGACCGTCGGGCGACGTGAGGTCGAGCCCGAGACTCTGCTTTCCCCGGTTGGAGTGCTCCAGTAGCGCATGGACGTCGTTGGGCACGATGGCCAGACCCGACGAGGCCAGGCCCCGCATGGCGTCACCCCGCTCCACGTGTTCGATCTTGATGACCTCGGCGCCCCAGTCGGAGAGCAGAGCAGAAGCGGCGGGAACGAAGGTGTGTTCGGCCACCTCGAGGATCCGGACACCCTGCAGAACTGCGGTCACGCGCCACCTCCGACGATTTCCGAACGGTGGGGCACAGCGGTTCCGCGCTCCCCCGGACTGATTCTGAGTCACCAGGCCACGGCGGCAGAGCCACAGACCCGCGAATCGACAATCGGCACTCTAGCTTCGAGAGACTGTCATTCTCAAACTGGCGGGCAGCCCTGGGTGGCGCCGACGGGTGGCTCCGCCGAGCCCGCGCCGCCACTACGCCGGCGGCTCCGGAGGGACCCATCGGGGTGGACGCTTCTCCATGAATGCCCGCATGCCCTCCCGCGGCTCATCCGAATGCTCGAGGGCCCAGAACATGGTCTGGTAGTCGATGTCGCCGTAACGCTCGTTGAGCATGCGCTTCACGTGCGCCCGGGCATCGGGGGCGGTCTGGAGGACCTGATGGGCCGCCTCCAACGCCGCCCCCCGCAACTCGTCATGGGGCACGACCCGCGAGACCAACCCGAGGCGCTGGGCTTCGACCGCGTCGAACCGCCGGGCCGACAGGAGGAGGTCTCGGGCCACGGCGATGCCGACATGGGCCGGCAGGGCCGCAGCGTAGGTGGCATCGGGGATCCCCCGGAGGAGCTCCGGCACACGGAAGGTGGCCCGGTCGCTGACTACGGCGATGTCCGCCATCATGGCGATGAGCAGTCCTCCCGCCTGGCAGATGCCGTTGACCGCGGCGATGACCGGGGCCCGGCTGTCGCGGATGGCCAGAAAGGGCAGGACGTCCTGTCCCACATGGTCGGGCACCGACTCCCCCGGCTCGGAGCGGCCCCCCAGGTCGCCACCGGGAGCGAATACGTCCCCCACCCCGGTGATGATCAGGGCGGCGAGGTCGGGGTCACGGTTCACCAGCCCCACGGCGCGTTTGATCCCGTAGTACATGGCCGGGGTCAGCGCGTTCCTGGCCTGGGGCCGGTCGATCACGCACCAGGCGATGGGCCCGGCCCGCTCCAGATGCAGCATGGCGGTGCCCAGATCGTCGTCCATCGGTCATCCCCCTTGGCGGCGGGACGTGCCGCCGTGCCACGTTAGTGCGGCTCTTGTGGTCCACCAATCGTGTGCCGACTTTCCGACAGCCTGACTTCCGTACACGCCAAGGAGCACCTGATGGCCCGTCCCCGCGCTCACGTCTGGAACCCAGGCTTCAGGCCGACATCATCGCCGTGCCCGGCGACCCCTTGTCCTCGACCGACGACACTGAGCGCGTCTGCTTCGTGAATGAACGGCCAGGTCTACCGCCACGAGGGCACTCCCGGAGGGCACCCCGACCCGATCCGCAGCGGGGTCAGTTGGCGCTCTCGGTTCCGATGCCGTTCATGATCAGGTTCCAGAGGTCCTCGCCCGTATCGCCCCCGGCCTGGCGGAGCGACATGCCACCGATGGTCGAGGAGAACGTGTTGAACATGATCACCTCGAGCACGATGCCGACGATGGGTCCGTGGCGAAGTCCCGGGCGGACCGATCCGGCATCGGCGGCCTCCTGGAGAAGCTCCTCGAACAGCGAGACGAGCGGGGCGAAGACCCGGGCCGCCTCCTTCGGATGCTCGGTCAGCAGCTGCTGGGCGAATTCAGCCATGCCCAGGGGGCCCTGGCGCTTGGCGTTGCGGTCGGCCTTCTCGGGCGGCCTACACATCCGGTAGTACTCGAGCACGAAGGCGTGCAGTCGCTCGAGCGGCTCGTCCTCTTCGGCGATGACCACACCCAGATGCTCGGTGGTCTTACGGACCGACTCCTCGATGAGGGCCAGGAGCAGTTCGTGCTTGCCTCCGAAGTACTGGTAGAAGCTGTGGAGTGACTGGCCGGAGCGCTCCACCACCTCCTGGACGGTGAAGTCCCTCCCCGGGCGGGAGGTGAGGAGTTCAAAGGCGGCGTCGAGGAAACGCTGGACCCGGCTCTCGGCCCGCAGGCGGGCGGAGTCGAGCGACCGCGCCACGGCCTGATCCCGCCGGCTGAGCCCGGCCGGCTCGACCGCCTCGGTGGCCAGTTCGTCGTTCGTCACCCGGGTGAGCGTACCCGAGGGAATACGCCTCATCGACGGACACGGGGGTCGCACGGTCCGGGACATCTGGGGCCCGCGACGGACCGGACCCGCTCGGGGCGCCGGTCCGAGAACGGTCAGACTGCCGGCTCCACCAGCATGTCCATGCTGGCCGCGCCGCTGTCGGGGACCCTCGGTTGGCGCCACACCTCCACGGGGAACGAGGCGTTCACCAGGGAGTAGCACAGCCACAGCAGCGCCTTGGCGTCATCGGGAAGGGCCTTCAGCTCGAACCCGTCGAGGTAGGCCATGGCCGCCTCGAGTCGGGGGAAGGCGCTGTCGTAGAAGGCCTGGAGCTCGTCCAGGCTGCTGGCCAGGCGCTTGGCGTAGCGTTCGGCCTCTGACTCGAGCGCCCATTCGGCGAAGGGCTCGAGGTCGGTGAAGTCGGCGGGGAGGGTAGTCATGCGTGGTGGTTCCTTGTCTGGGAGGCGTCAGAGATCGAGGTGGCGTCGGCGCGCTACGAGGCGTTGGAGATGCGGACCGGCGTGGCGTACTTCCGCTGGTACTCGGTCACGTAGTCCCGTGCCGTCTTGTGCAGTTGACGGAGCAGGATCTCCTGGTCGTTGAGGGGGAACTCAGTGACCGCCCGCGACTCGAGCATGGTCTGGGTGGCCTCCAAGGTGTTGCCGTCCTGGAGGGCGTACTCCTTGAAGGTGACCGCGGCCAGCTCCTGCTCGAGCCGCTCACTGGCCGTCTTCGGCGGGACGAAGTAGAGCGTCCCCTCGAAGATGTGCGTGTTGTAGGAGGTCGGCCAGTAGTGGTACGTCAGGTACCAGCCCGGCTCCCAGATGAGCAGCATGAAGTTGGGGAAGAAGACGAACGTGTCGACCCCCCAGGCTCGGTGGTGGGCGGGATTCACCGACGGCGGCAGCTCGGCCAGACCCTCGATGTCCGGCTTGGTCCACGGGCCGAACAGTCCGCTCCTCAGCACCCGCTCGATGGGCTTGACCATGTCCAGGTCCTTCGGGGGGGACATCCCGCCCCAGGAGGACACCATGCCGTGGGGGCCGTCGAGTTTGTAGGCCAGAGCCTCGAACCCGTAGCCCGAGAGCTTGCGTGACTCCTCAGCCGTCGCTTGCTTGGCATGGAGAATTGGCGCATGGTAGAACTCGGCGAAGGCGTCGATGAACAGTTTCCAGTTGGCCCCCACGTCGGCCCGGTACTTGTACACCTGGGTCATCTCGCCGAACGGGTAGCCGGCGATGCCGTCACCGAACTCCCCGAGGTACTGCCGGAGCGAGGTGGTGTTGTCGGGATCGAGGTTGACGAAGATGAAGCCCTCCCACGTCTCCACCTGGACGCCGGCCAGGCCGTAGTCGTCCTTGTCGAGGTCGAAGAACTCCGACTCCTGCTGGACGAAGGTCAGCTGGCCCTCGGTGGCGTAGCGCCATCCGTGGTACTTGCACGTGAACTGGCGGCAGGTGCCGCTGGTCTCCTCGCCCGGGTAGTCGTTCCACACCAGCTTGTTCCCGCGGTGCCGGCAGATGTTGTGGAAGGCCCGGACCTCACCGTCCTTGCCCCGGACAATGACGAGCGAGGTACCAGCCGCGTCGAGCTCTTTGGTGAAGTAGCTGCCGTTGCGGGGGAACTGCTCCACCCGTCCCACGTTCAGCCAGGTGCGGCCGAAGATGGCCTTGCGCTCGAGCTCGTAGTGGTCGGGCGAGATGGAGTCCTCGTAGGACACCGGCCCCGTCCCGAGCTCGGGGTAGTGCTCGGTCCAGCTGCCCTCAGCGGGCTTTGCGAAGTGCGCCATGTCGATCCTCCAGGTCCGGTCGTACCACCGTCATGATAGCAGTAGTCTTGTAAAAACAGAATATCATTTCCGCTTGAGATCGTCATCCAGGTCCACGTCGAACGACCGGAGGGCCATGGCCAGTACTTCGTAGGCCCCGACGGTGAAGACGAGGTCCATGAGCTGCTGGTTGTCCAGTTGGCCGGCCAGCACCTTCCACGTAGCGTCGCTCACCGCACCATCCCCGACGAGCTCGTCCACGGCCCGGACCATGGCTGCGTCTAGCGCCGGCCACCCCGGCGCGTCAGGACCAAGGGCGATGCGGGCGACCTCGTCCTCGGTGAGTCCGGCGTCGCCGGCCAGCACGGCGTGTTGGGCCCACTCGTACTCGGACTTGCGGACGGCGGCTACCCGCAGCACCAGGAGCTCGCGCTGCCGCGGGGACAGGGTCGAGGCGAACAAGATGTAGCCGTTGAAGGTATGGAAGGCCTGGGCCAGCTCGGGGTGCTGGGCCAAGGTGCCCAGAACGTTGAGACCCTTGGGTCGGCCCTCCTTGCGGGAAGGGAAGGGGTGGCGGGGATTGGCCGGGCGCAGTGCGGCCAGGGCCTCTTTCATCTCCGGTGGCCACGCTCCCGGGGGCAGCGGCGGGATCCGGGCCATCAGGTGTTCCGTCCCCCGTTCACCCCGATGACCTGGCCAGTGATGTAGCTGGCCTCGTCGCTTACCAGGAACGAGCAGGCGGCGGCGATGTCCTCGGCCGTGCCCACCCGGCGTACCGGGGTGAGGGCGGCGTGGTGCTCGACGCCCTCGCCGAGCAGGCCCCGGGATTCGGACTTGCGCAGCATGGGGGTGTCGATGAAGCCGGGCGGGATGGTGTTGACGGTGATCCCCTTGGGGCCCAACTCGAGGGCCAGGGCCTTGGTGAAGCCCATGACTCCGGCCTTGGATGCCACGTAGTGGGTCATCATGGGTTGACCGCCGTGGGCGCTGGACGACGAGATGTTGACGATACGGCCCCAGTGCTCCTCGATCATCCCGGGCACGACGGCCTGGCAGCAGTCGAAGGTCCCGGTGAGGTTGACGGCCAGGATGCGGTTCCACTTCTCGGCGGTGATCTTGAGGAACGGGTCGAAACCGTCGAGACCGGCACTGTTGACCAGCACGGTGGGTCGCCCCAGACGCTCGCCGGTATCGACGACCCCTTGGTCGATCTGGGCCCGGTCGGTGACGTCCACGGTCAGACCGATGGCCGCGCCGCCAGAGGCCACGATCTCGGCGGCTGCCGCTTCGGCCGCGGAGGTGTCGAGGTCGAAGATGGCGACGGCATTCCCATCGGCGGACATCCGCCGGGCAATGGCCAGTCCGATGCCCGAGCCACCCCCGGTGACGACGGCCACGCGGGTGGGGGTCACTGGATCACCTCGTCGCCGCTGAGCGTCGTCCGGTGCATGTCGCGAGGAGAGGTCGGATCGTACCGGCAGGCCCGGTGCAGCACGCCCCGGTTGTCCCAGATCACCATGTCCCCCACCGACCACTCGTGCCGGTAGACGCGCTCGGGCGCCGTCGACCGGTCCAGCAGATCGTCGAGGAGGGCGCGTCCCTGGTCGGGTTCCATCCCGACCACGTGTGAGGTCGTGGCCCCGAGGACCAGCGAGCGGCGACCGGACGCATGGGTCCACACCAGCGGATGCTCCTTCGAGGGCCGCTTCCGCCACAGGGCCACCTCGTCGGCCGACGGGTCGTCGTTGAACAACCGCTGGGAGGCCTCGATGGTGTGCACCACGCGGAGGGTGGCGAAGCGCTCCTTCTCCTCTTCGGTGAGGTCGTCGTATGCCGCGTAGGTACTGGCGAACTCGGTCTCGCCTCCGGACTCAGCCACGGCGTGGGCGGCCAGGAGGGTGGCCATGATGGGGACGTCGTCGGTGCAGCCGTCGATGTGCCAGTCGAACGTCCCCCGGAGGTAGGCGGCGGCCCGGTTCTTCGCCGGATCGAGGGTCACCCGGAAGATCTCGGGTAGCTCGCCGGAGCCGAACGTCTCCACCCGGCCCAGCCTCTTCGAGAAGGCGACCTGAGTGGCGTCGTCGATGTGGAGATCCCGGAAGACCAGCACACCGTGGTCCTCCAGGGCCTCGAGTGTCCAGGCCGGTAGCGCCTCGTCCTCCAACAGCAGCCGGCGGTCGACACCCACGATCTCGGCGCCCACGGTGGCGCTGAGTTTCTCCGCGGTGACCACGGTCATGAGGTTTCTCCTTCATGGTTGGCGTCCTCTAGAAGGCCGCTATTCATCTTCCAGAATCCTGTTTTCACTTTCTAGCAGTCCCGAGCCGCCCCTCGCCCAGGAGCTGACGAAGTCGGAACTTCTGGACCTTGCCCGAAGCCGTCCGAGGGAACTCGATGACCTCGTAGATCGACTCCGGCCACTTCTGACGGGCCAATCCGGCATCGCCCAGATGCCGGCGAACCCGGTCCAGGGTAAGCGGTGCCGCCCCCGGACGGAGGGTGACCACGGCGGCGGCGTGCTCGCCGAGACGAGCGTCCGACTCGGCCACCACGGCCACCTCAGCCACGCCCTCCATGGTGGCCAGGAGCTCCTCGATCTCCTGGGCGCTGATGTTCTCGCCGCCCCGGATGATGATGTCCGAGATGCGGTCGGTGATGGTGAGGTAGCCGTCGTCGTCCAGCACGCCGATGTCACCGGTGCGGTACCAACCGTGGGTGTCGAATGCCGCGGCAGTGAGTGCGGCATCGGTGTAGCCGACGCAGCAGTCGGGCCCCCGACTGAGGATCTCGCCGTCCTCGTCGAGCCGGAGCTCCACTCCGGGGAGCAGGTGGCCATCAGTGGTCAGACGCTTTTCTTCGGGATCATCGAGGAGGCAGCCGGTGATGGAGGGATGCTCGGTGCTGCCGTAGGAGCGGAACACCCTGATCCCGAGCTTGGTGGCCCGTTCGGTGACGGCCACAGGGACGGCCGATCCTCCGAGACCGGCAAACGGCATCATGGCGAGGTGTCGAGGGGCGAAGTCGGGGTGGTCCAGCAGGCTGGTCAGGAAGTAGGTGGCGCCACCGCCGACACCCAGGCCCTCCTCGTCCATGAGGCGGAGCACCTCACCGGGGTTCCACACGTCGAGCAGGTGGACGGGGCTGTCCCGCAGCAATGGCATGAGGAAGGCGTTGACCATGCCGATGAAGTGACCCACCGGAGCACCGGTGATCTGGGGAGGTCCACCCCGGGGAAACATGAAGTCGAGCTGGCGGGTCTCGCACCCGATGCTGCGATGGGAGTGCACGACCCCTTTGGGGTCCCGGGTGGTGCCGGACGTGAAGGCGATGATGGCCGGCGAGTCAGGGTCCACGCCAGCCGGTCCGCCGATGGGCTCGTCGTCGAGCATCGAAGCGAAGGGGATGGCCCCGGCGGGAAGGCCGGTCGGAGGGGTGTCACCGACGACGAGCCACACCGGCGCCGGTCGCCTCGCCAGCAGCTCCGAGTAGGTGGACAGATACTCGTTGTGTCCGAACCGCTCGGCCGTCACCACCACGTCGGGCTGGGTGACCGACAGGATGTAGTCGACCTCCTTGGCGCCGTAGAAGTGGACGACGGGGACGACCACGGCACCGAGGTACGCCGCCGCCCAGAAGGTGATGCCGGCTTCGAGCCAGTTGGGCAACTGGACGACCACCACGTCGCCGGGGCTCACGCCCCGGGACCGAAGGGACGAGGCCAGTGAGCGCGCCGCCCGGTCGACGTCGGCGAACGTGCCCCTCCACGGCCGGGTCCCCGAATGAACCTCGAAGGCCACACGTCCCCGTCCGGCCAGGCCCTCGGCCACCATGGCGCCGAGGGAGGCGTCCGTCCAGAAACCCCCCGCCCGGTACCGCCGCGCCAGGTCCACGGGCACGGACCGCAGGCCCCACCGGTCCCCCGCGGTGCTGGTCGTCTCCCCCACTCGATCTCCCCGTGTCTTCTCCCTGCGCCATGTCCGGGTGGCGTGCCGGGACGCGGTCCCGTCTCGTTCCCTACTTGCGTTGCCAGTCTAGGAGAACTTCGTTATCATTTGTCAACATGGCACTCTCGGACCCTCGGACCGACGCCCCGGGCGTGCCGGCCGACCACGGGTTCCATCCCCTGACGGTGGCCGACATCGTGAGCGAGACCACCGAGGCCAGCTCGTTCGTCCTCGACGTGCCCCCCGATCTGCGCACGGCGTTCGCCTACGAGTCCGGACAGTTCTGCACCTTCCGGGTGTGGGTGGACGGTGAACCCCACCTCCGCTGCTATTCGATGTCGTCCGCACCCGCCGTCGATGCCGAGCTGCGGGTGACCGTCAAGCGCACGCCGGACGGCGTGGTGTCCAACTGGATGAACGACCACCTGGCCCCGGGCGATGTCATCGAGGTGACCCGGCCGGCCGGCGTGTTCCGCCTGGGAGACGGACAAGGTGATGTCGTTGCCCTCAGCGCCGGCAGCGGGATCACCCCGGTCCTCTCACTGCTCAAGACGGCGCTGGCGACGACCACGCGTCGGGTGAGCCTCCTCTACGCCAACCGGGACGAGGACGCCATCATCTTCCGGTCCGAGATCGACGGGCTCCAGGCACGGCACGACACCCGCTTCACCCTGCGCCACCACCTCGACGTCGAATGCGGGTTCATCGGCCCAGAGGCCGTCCGACCGTTCATCGACACCGCCGAGGACACCGAGTACTACATCTGCGGCCCGGGCCCGTTCATGGACGTCGTGGAGACCACGCTGGTGGAGAGCGGCGTCGATGCGCAGCGGATCCACATCGAACGGTTCACCCCTGACCAATGGGTGCCGGACGAGGTGGTGGGCGGTGGCGCCAACGAGGCGTCACAGGTCACCATCGAGCTCGACGGCCGCACCGAGTCCACCGAGTACCGCCCGGGCACGACGATCCTGCAGACAGCCCGCCAGATGGGCCTGTCCCCCCCGTTCTCGTGTGAAGCGGGCAGCTGTGCCACCTGCATGGCCCGGCTGATGGAAGGGACGGCCTCCATGCATGTCAACAACGCCCTCACCGACGACGAGGTCGCCGGCGGTTGGGTGCTCACCTGTCAGGCCGTGCCCACCAGCCCCGTGGTGCACGTGGCCTACGGCTACGAGGAGTGATGATGAACGACTTACCCATCGCCGATGTCATCGAGCTCCAGCAGCTGCTGGCCCGGTACGCCGTCGGCATGACCCGGGACGACGTGGAGGCGGTGATGGAGGTCTTCACCCCGGACGGCACCTACAGCGCCTTCGGGGACACCTACCCCCTGGTCGACTTCCCGGCGCTAGTGGCGGCCGCCCCCAAGGGGCTGTTCATGGTGGGCCTTCCCGTGCTGGAGCTCACGGGGGACGAAGGCAGCGGCCAGCAGCCGCTGTGCTTCGTCGACCAGAAGACCCACGACATGCGCATCGGGTACTACAGCGACACCTATCGTCGCACCGAGTTCGGCTGGCGACTGGCCACCCGGTCCATGACCTTCTTGCGCAAGAGTGGGGCCCAGGACTCGGGGCGGGCCCACGACCCCACCCGGCCGGCCCCGACGGCTTCTTGATGGAACTTCCGGAGTTCCGGTCGGCGCTCGATGCCTGGCTCGGGGAGCACGAGGCCGAGCTCCGTCCGTCCCACGAGGCACCGGACACGCTCGCCGAGCAGATGGACCACCTGTCCCGGGTCAAGCGCCTCACCTACGAGGCCGGCTGGATGCGCTGGGGATGGCCCGAGAGGGTCGGCGGGCTCGGCGGGTCCACACTGCTGCGTGCCTACCTGGGCGAGGCCCTGACCTCGCGTGACCTGGTGGAGCCGGGCATCTACTCCATGACCGAGGTGCTGGCCCCCACCATGATCGACTACGCCGATCCCGCCTTGGCCGCAGACATGGTCCCCCGTCTGCTGCGGGGTGACGAGACATGGTGCCAGGGCTTCTCGGAGCCGGGCACCGGGAGCAATCTGGCCGCCCTGTCGTGTCGGGCCACCCGTGACGGCGACGTCTGGCGGGTCACGGGCCAGAAGGTCTGGACCAGCCTGGCCCAGTTCGCCCAGCGCTGCGTCCTCCTCACCCGCACCGGCACCCCCGAGTCGGCTCACAAGGGCATCACCGCCCTGTTCGTCGACATGGACAGTCCTGGCATCGACGTGCGCCCCATCGAGACCATGCACGGCGCCCCGGAGTTCTCCGAGGTCTTCTTCGATGGTGTCGCCGTACCGCTGGACCGCACCCTCGGCCGAGAGGGGCAGGGCTGGTCGGTGGCCATGGACCTGCTCCCCTATGAGCGGAGCACCGCACTGTGGCACCGTGCCGCCTATCTCCACCGACGCATGCAGGTCCTCCTCGACACCGTCCCGCCTGACGTGCTCGACCCCGCCGCCGTGGGCGAAGTGGCCCAGCTCCTCTACGCCTTGCGGGCTCGATCGCGCCACACGCAGTACCGGGTGGCGACGGGCGAACACCTCGGACCGGAGACCTCGGTCGACAAGGTGCTGGTGGCCACAGCCGAACAAGCGCTGTTCGACCTGGTGGCCGACGGGCTGGGTCCCGAGGTGACCGGCGGCGATGATCGCACCAGTGACCGGTGGCGCCGGGAGTACCTGTACTCCCGGGCGGCCACCATCTACGGCGGGACGGCGGAGATCCAGCGGAACATCATCGCCCGCCGGCTCCTCGGCCTCGGAGCGGACCGGTGATGGACAAGGACGACCGCTCGATGTTCGCGGGATCCCTTGGCCAGGCGTGCCAATCGGCCAGCGGGGCGGCCCTCGACGACGCCCTCGACGGGCTCGGATGGCACGAGGCGCTTTCGGTCGATCCCCGCCTGGCCGTGTCGTCACTCTTCGAGCAGTTGGGAGTGGCCAACGCCACGGCATCGGCCCTCGACGCCGTCGTCGGTTCCGCCCTGGGCCTCAAGTCCGGGCCCTCCGTGGCCACCCTGCTGCCCGCCCCGGGCCAGTGGGGACCACCGGGCCGGATCGCCGGGGATCACCTCGTCGTGCGAGGCGTGGCAACGACGGCGGTGGTGGACGCCACCACCGTCTGGATCGTGGCCGATACCGGCGACCACGCGCTGGCCGTGGAGATGGCCACCTCCGAGCTGGACCTCCGGCCGGTGCAGGGCGTGGACCCGCGCCTGGGCCTCGTCGGGGTGGCCGGCGACGACGTCCCCCTGGCCGCGTCTCGTCGCCTCGAGCCCGGACAGTGGTCGCGGGCGGTGGCTCTGGCCCGACTGGCCCTGGGCCACGAGCTGGTCGGGGCCTCCCGGGCCATGCTGGAGTTGGCCCGGGATCACGCCCTCGGACGGATCCAGTTCGGACAGCCCATCGCCTCGTTTCAGGCCGTCCGCCATCGGCTGGCCGAGACCCTGGTGGCTGTCGAAGCCGCCGACGCTGCACTGGGATCGGCCTGGGACGAGGGATCGCCGGCCTCGGCGGCGTGGGCCAAGGCACTGGCAGGACGCGGTGCCCGGGCGGCCACCCGCCACGGCCAGCAGGTGCTGGCCGGCATCGGGTTCACCACCGAGCACGACTTCCACCGCTACGTCCGCCGGGTTCTGGTCCTCGACCAGCTGTTCGGCACCGAGCGAGCCCTGACCCGGGAGTTGGGACGCCAGCTGCTGGCTACTCGCCGGCTCCCGCCCCTGCCCCCGCTGTAAGGGGCCGGCGACGCCCTGACGTGGTCAGCCCCCACCATCAGCTGCAGGCCCGATCCCGAGGTACTCGAGCCCGTTCTCTACCAGGAGCCGGCCAGGGAGGCGAGGAAGGCCCGGGTGCGCTTGGACGAGGCGATCAGCTCGTCGCGGCCCTCGCCAATCGGCACCACCCGCACGGAGAGGTCGGTCACCCCGGCGGCGGCGAAGGCAGCCAGGCGCTTCCTGATCGTCGACTCGCTCCCGGCCACCAGGATGTCGCCCACGCTCTGGGCATCGCCCTGCTCCAGCAGCTTCTGATAATTGGGCGAGACCTCGGCCTCGGAGAGGAGCCGGTTGGTCCGGGTCACGGCGGCGTCGATCTCGTGGTCGCCGCACAGGCACACCGGGATCCCGGCCACGACGCGGGGGGCCGGCCGGCCGGCCGCGTCGGCGGCCCGGCTGAGGCGGGGCACCACGTAGGTGCCGATGGCGCGTTCGTCGGCCATCCACAGGATGGTCCCGTCGGCCCGCTCACCACACAGCTGCAGCATGCGCGGCCCCAGGGCCGCCAGGAGGACCGGGGTGGGCCCGACGTCCGTGATGTCGAGGGGGTTGTGCACCCGGAACAGGTCGTTCTCCACGTCGACGGGGCCCGGCCCGGCCAGGGCCTGGTCGAGCACGTCCAGGTAGGCCCGCATGGTGGCGACGGGATGCTCGTAGGGCAGACCGAGCATCTCGTCGATGATCCAGTGGTGGGAGACGCCGATTCCGACGGCCAGGCGGCCCTCGCAGACGGCCTGCACGGAGAGGATGTGCTGGGCCAGGGCGATGGGGTGGCGGGGCTGGATCGGCACCACCGCCGTACCGATCTCGATGCGGGACGTCTCGGCGCCGACCAGGGTGGCGGCGGTCAGGGCGTCGAACTCGTCGGGGATCTGCGGGATCCAGACGGTGGCCAACCCGGCCTCCTCCGCCCAGCGGGCGTCGGCCAGGAGCCGCTCCACCTTGGTCCGGTAGCGGCCACGCTCGGGGCCGATCATCAAGCCGATGCGCACTCCGTCTGTCCTCCCTGCGCTGGAGCTTTCGAAAAGAGAACATACTTCTTTTTTTCGTGCCATGCTAGTTCTGCCTTTGGGCAAGTACTCTGCCGACGAAGGAGGATCCATGGCATCACCGGGACAGCTGTACGTGGGAGGAACCTGGTCGTCCTCGACCTCCGGCGAGACCATCGACGTCATCTCGCCCCACACCGAGGAGGTCATTGCCACGGTGCCGGTGGCTGGCCCCGAGGAGATCGACCGGGCTGTGGCCGCCGCCCGGATGGCCTTCGACGAGGGCCCCTGGCCCCGCCTCGACCCATCGGAGCGGATCGCCGGCGTGCGGCGGCTGTCCGAGATCTATGCCGGACGGCGCAAGGAGATGGCCGCGCTCATCACCTCCGAGATGGGCTCCCCCACCTCGTTCTCCAGATTCGCCCAGGCCACCTTGCCCATGATGCTGCTGAACACCTTCGCCGACATCGCCGCGTCCTACGACTGGGAGTCCGTCCGTGCCGGGGCCTACGGCGAGGACCTCATCCTTCAGAGGGAGGCCACCGGCGTCGTGGTGGCCATCGTCCCGTGGAACATGCCCCAGTTCCTGATCGCCGGCAAACTCGCTCCCGCCCTGCTGGCCGGATGCCCCATCATCATCAAGCCCGCACCCGAGACACCGCTCGACGCCCTCCTCCTGGCCGAGCTGGTCGACGAACTCGGCCTGCCTCCCGGAGTGGTCAGCGTCCTCCCCGGCGGCCGTGAGGTCGGGGAGCTCCTGGTAGGGCACCCCGGCGTGGACAAGGTGGCCTTCACCGGCTCCACGGCGGCCGGACGACAGGTGGCCGCCACCTGTGGCGCCTCGCTCACGCGGGTCAGTCTCGAGTTGGGGGGGAAGTCGGCCGCCATCGTCCTGCCCGACGCCGACCCGGCCGAGGTGGCCCAAGGGGTGCGGGTGGCCGGCCTGATGAACAGCGGTCAGGCCTGCGTGGCCCAGACCCGGGTACTGGTGCCCGAGTCGCGCTACGACCAGTTCCTCGACGCCCTGGCGGCGATGGTGGAGGAGCTGCCCACCGGCGATCCGGCCGACCCGGAGACGGAGATCGGGCCCCTGGTCACCCAGCGCCAACAGGAACGCGTGCGTGGCTTCATCGCAGACGGCGAGCAGGAGGGGGCCCGCCTCGTCGTGGGGGGCGCCGCCCCGCCTGACGGCCTCGACCGGGGATGGTATGTGCGGCCGACCCTGTTCGCCGACGTCGGCAACGGCATGCGGATCGCCCGGGAGGAGATCTTCGGACCGGTGCTGTCGGTCATCCCCTACGGCGACACCGATGACGCCGTCCGCATGGCCAACGACTCGGACTACGGCTTGTCCGGCTCGGTGTGGACGCCCGATACCGACCGCGGCCTGGACGTCGCCCGGCGGATCCGCACCGGCTCGTTCGGGGTCAACCAGCCCTACAGCATGGATCCGGCCGCCCCGTTCGGGGGGATGAAGGCCAGTGGCATCGGCCGAGAACTGGGACGCGAGGGCCTCGAGGGGTATCTCGAGGTCAAGTCGATCTCCGTGGCGCCGTCGATGCCCCCGCCCGGATAGCGGCGCCTGCGGCCAGTCGCGGCGGTCAGGCGGCGGGCACCTCGAGCACGACGGCGGTGGACATGCCCCCTCCGGCACACATGGCCGCCACACCGGTCCCGCCCCCACGGCGCTGAAGCTCGTGGGCCAAGGAGATGACCATGCGGGCGCCCGTCATGGCAATGGGGTGGCCGAGGCTGCACCCACTCCCGAGGACGTTGACCATGGACTCGTCGATCCCCAGGATGCGGGTGGTGGCCACGCACATCGAGGCGAAGGCCTCGTTGATCTCCCACAGGTCCACGTCGCCCACGGTGAGGCCGGCGCGTCCGAGGGCCTTCGGGATGGCGATGGTCGGGGCCAACCCGGTATCGCGTGGCGGTACGCCGGCCGAGGCCCAGGCCTTGACGACGGCCAGCGCCGGTAGGCCGAGCTCCTCAGCCAGCCCTCCCTCGACCATGACCATGGCGGCCGCTCCGTCGTTGACGCCAGCAGCATTCCCGGCCGTGATGCTGAATCCCTCAATCTCGGGGTGCAGCGGCTTGAGCGAGGCCAGCTTCTCCATGCTGGTCTCGCGCCTGGGGTGCTCATCCACGGCGAAGGTGACGGTGGTCCCGTCCCGCAGGGTGACCTCCAGCGGGGCGATCTCGTCGACGAAACATCCGGCGTCGATAGCGGCCACGGCCCGCTGGTGGGAGCGCAGGGCCCACGCGTCCATCTCCTCCCGGGTCACTCCAGCACTCACTGCGGCGTTCCAGCCCACGGTGATGGACATGTCCATATTCGGGGCGTCGGGGCTGTCCCGATGGCTCGGCGACATCCAATCCGCCCAGTCGTCGGTCCCCGGAACCCTCCGGGTCGACCGCGGTGAGGTGGACTGGGAGTAGGCGCCACCGGCCACCACGGCGCGGTCCATGCCGGCCCGGATGGACGCCGCCGCGCTCTGGACGGCGGACAGCGAGGAGGCACAGTGGCGGTTGTGGGCCACACCGGGGACGTGGTCGAGTCCGGCCTCAATGGCCGAGTAGCGGGCGATGTCACCGCCGCCGTAGAGGCTCTCCCCCAGCGCCACGTCATCGATCAGCTGCGGATCGATGCCGGCCCGTTGCACGGACTCGGCCACAACGTGCGTGGCCAGCTCGAAGGGGTCCACGTCGAGCAGCGTCCCCCGGAAGGCGGTGCCGATGGGAGTGCGAGCCGTCGAGACGATGACCGCTTCATGCATGGTGGGACTCTCCTGTGATCGTGTGCTTCGTTGGTCGTACTCAATGCTCATACAGCACAATGCTCGTACTACTTGATCGCCCTGCTTACTGGCCCAAACCCCACCCATCCATGTCGCCCTGCGGCACTCCCTGCCCGGTGCGGACTTCGGCCGGGCCCGATCCGATAACCAGCATCTGTCTAATCTACAACCTGAATTTCCATAGGCCTACCTGGGGCGCTGCACGATACGGAACGCTATTATCGGCGCGGAGCCGGGACCGAGAGCGACGGGCACCCGTGCGTCCCGGTGACAGACGCGGCGGCCGGTGACGAGGCTGAAGACCAGGAGGTCCGTGGCATGACTACCAAGGTGAACCCCGAGCCGAGAATGCTGATCGACGGGCAGCTCGTCGAGGCCGACGAAGGGAAGACGTTCACCAACGTGAACCCCGCCACCGAGGAGGAGCTCGGCCAGGTGGCCGACGCGTCGGGCCCGGACATGGAGCGGGCCATACGAGCGGCCCGACGGGCCTTCGACGAGACCGACTGGTCCACCAACCGGACCTTTCGTCGGCACTGCCTCGAACAGCTCCACGAGGGGCTGGCCGCCGAGCGCGAGGAGATGCGCGAAGAGCTCATCCTCGAGGTCGGTTGCCCGCGCATGCTCACCTACGGCCCGCAGCTCGACGCCCCGCTCGAGGCCCTCACCTATCCGGCCCAGCTGATCGACGAGTTCGTCTGGGAGGAGGACCTGGCCGACGCCACCGACTTCCGCGGCAACCTCAACTCGCGCCGCATCGTCAAGGAGCCGGTCGGCGTGGTCGGAGCCATCGTGCCGTGGAACTTCCCCTTCGAAGTGTCCATCACCAAGCTGGCCCAGGCTCTGGCCACCGGCAACACGGTGGTGCTGAAGGCGGCACCGGACACCCCGTGGAACGCCACCCTGCTCGGTCGAATCGTGGCTGAGCACACCGACATCCCCGCCGGTGTGGTCAATGTAGTGACGTCCTCCGACCACATGATCGGCGAGCAGCTCACCCTCTCCCCCCACGTGGACCTCATCTCCTTCACCGGCTCGACCGTCGTCGGGAAGCGGATCATGGAGAAGGGTGCTGCCACCCTCAAGAGGCTCTTCCTCGAGCTGGGCGGGAAGTCGGCCACCGTCGTCCTCGACGACGCCGACTTCGGGACCGCCATGATGGTCGGGTTGGCGGTCTGTGCTCACGCCGGGCAGGGCTGCGCCATCCCCACCCGCATGCTGCTGCCCCGGTCCCGCTACAGCGAGGGCGTTGAACTGCTGAAGGCCATGCTGGGCGGGGTTCCGGTCGGTGACCCCCAGCGACCCGACGTCCTCATGGGCCCGCTCATCTCGGAGAAGCAGCGCAACCGGGTCCTCGGCTACATCGAGAAAGGCGTCGACGAAGGAGCCACGCTGGCCCTCGGTGGGGGCCGGCCGGCCGACCAGCCGCAGGGTTGGTTCGTGGAACCCACCCTTTTCACCGATGTCGACAACTCGATGACCATCGCCCAAGAGGAGATCTTCGGGCCCGTCCTGGTCGTCATCCCCTTCGAGGACGACGACGACGCCGTGCGGATCGCCAACGACAGCAACTACGGCCTGAGTGGCGGGGTCGTCTCCAGCTCGCTGGACCGGGCCATGGCCGTGGCCCGCCGGCTGCGCACCGGCACGGTGGCGGTGAACGGCGGGGGCTTCTACGCGCCCGACGTCCCCTTCGGGGGCTTCAAGGACAGCGGGATCGGCCGGCAGAACGGCACCGCCGGGTTCGACCAGTACCTCGAGGTGAAGTCCCTGGCCTGGCCGGCCGGCTGAGCCCCTGCACACCTCGAGTTCGAGCGCCCGCATGCGGGCTGCTGGGGAACCCGAGCGGCCAGGGTATCTCCATCTCCAGCCGCTGAGTCGGCCGGGTGGGACCTCCCGCGACCCGCCACGCCGTGGCTTACGGCAACCGTCGGTACAGGGGTGCGCCAGCCGGGACACGGGACCGGGGGGATGGAACCGGCCCCGACTGGCACGGCCGGGCCCCCTTGGGGGTCGGGGCCCGACGACCGCGATGCCACACCGGATCGGCATCATCGAACCGACGATACTCGGAATTCCTAGTAACCATATCGGGAAGGAGCCCCAGGAACCGGGGGCAGCACCGGCCTTGCTCAGACCCCACGTCGGCCGATCTCGACGAAGGGATCCAGGGCGCTCGGGTCGGCCAGAGCGCCGATACTGGCCACGCCGGCCACCGACGCTCCACCGAGGATGCGCTTCACCGGCACCTCGAGCTTCTTCCCCGAGTGCGTGCGGGGTATGGCCGGCACCTGGTGGACGTCATCGGGTACGTGGCGGGGGGAGAGCGTCGACCGGAGGTCACCGGCAATCCGGTCCGCCAGAGCGTCGTCGAGGACGGCCCCTTCGTCCAACTGCACGAAGAGCACCAGCCGACCGGCTCCGCCTTCGGAGTCCTCGAGATGGACCACCAGGCTGTCGGCGACGCCGGGAATGGCTTCGACGACAGCGTAGAACTCACTGGTGCCGAGGCGGACCCCACCCCGGTTGAGGGTGGCGTCCGATCGGCCGGTGATGACACACGACCCCCGGTCGGTGATGGTGATCCAGTCGCCGTGGCACCACACGCCGGGGAACCGGCCGAAGTAGGCGTCCCGGAGGCGGCTGCCGTCCTGGTCCCCCCAGAAGCCGGTGGGCATGGACGGCATCGGGGCGGTGACCACCAGCTCACCCTGCTCGCCCACCAGCGACCGTCCGGTGTCGTCGTAGGCCTCGACGCGGGCGCCGAGGTAGCGGCCACTGATCTCGCCGGCCACCACAGGGAGCAGCGGGCTGCCTCCGACGAACGCCGTGCACACGTCGGTGCCCCCACTGACCGAGGTGAGTCGGGTATGCGGCAGCTGCTCGTGCACCCACCGGTACCCTTCGGCCGGGAGGGGGGCGCCCGTCGACCCCACCGACCGCACGCCCGACAGGTCGCCGTACGTGGCCAGGTCCAGCCCGTCACCCCGACAGGCCAGGAGGAACGGGGCGCTGACCCCGAACACGGTGGTCCCGGTCTCCGCGGCCAGGCGCCACAGCGCCCCCCGGTCGGGCCAGCCGGGATCACCGTCGAACAGCACGATGGTGGCACCCACGCAGAGCCCGGACACCAACAGGTTCCACATCATCCAGCCGGTGGTGGAGAACCAGAAGAACCGGTCACCGGGGCCGAGGTCGTGGTGGAGCCCGAGCGATTTGAGGTGTTCGAGGAGGATGCCGCCGTGGCCGTGCACGATGGCCTTGGGCAGCCCGGTCGTCCCCGAGGAGAACAGGACGTACAACGGGTGGTCGAACGGCACGGGTACAAAGGTGAGTTCCGCCTCCTCGGCCAGCAGGTCGTCCCATCCCGTGTCCACATCCACCACCGTGCGCACGGTGGGCAGGGCGTCGCTCGATGGCCGCCACCTCGACCGACCGGTCGATCCGCTTGGACCCGTACCGGTACGTGCGGACCACCAACAGGACCACCGGGTCGAGCTGTCCGAACCGGTCGGTGACGCTGCGGACCCCGAACTCGGGGGACACGATGCCCAGACGGCACCGAGACTGGCCGTGGCCAGGAAGGCCACCAGCGCCTCGGGTCCGTTGGGGAGGTAGGCAGCCACCCGGTCCCCCCGCCCCACGCCGAGGCGTACGAGGCCGGCCCGGGCCCGGGCCACCTGGTGGCGCAGCTGGTCCCAGGTCAGCCGCCGCTCCTCCCGGGACTGGGAACGGGCCACGACGGCCAGGTCGTCCCCGGGGCCGGCCAGAGCGTGCTCGGCGTAGTTCAGCATGGCTCCCGGGAACCACTCGGTCCCGGGCATGGCCGGGTGGCGCAGCACCGCGTCGTAGGAGGCCGAGGACCGGACCTCGAAGAAGGCCCACACCGACGACCAGAAGGCATCGAGATCGTCCACCGACCACTGCCATAGGTCGGCATAGGTGGCGAACTCGAGGGATCGTTCCCGATGCAGCCAGTCGACGTAGCCGCCGACCACGCTCGAGCGGCGGACGTCGGCCGGGGGTCTCCAGATGACCTCGAGTTCGGTGGTCACGGGTGACCGATGCCGTCCTGAGCGACACCGTCCCGAGCGGCGCCGACGAGGATGGCCCGGGCCCGGGCCGCCACCACCTCGTCCACCATGATCCCCTCGAAGCCGATGGTCGTGCCCCCGGCCTCGTCGAAGGCGGCCAGTAGCCGCCGGGCCCAGTCCACTTCCTCGTGGGCCGGACGGAACGCTTCGTTGGCCAGGACGACCTGGGCTGGGTGGATACACAGCTTGCCGGCGTAGCCGAGGGCGCGGGCCTCGGCCGCCTCCCGGCGGAAGCGTGCGTCGTCGCCGAAGGACAAGGTGACCATGTCCAGGGCGGCCACTCCGGCCAGCCGGGCCGCCATGGCCACCCACGAACGGGCCGAGGCCACCTCGTCGTTGGTGTCGGTGCGGGTGCCACCCAGGTCGGCGACGTAGTCCTCGGCTCCGAAGTAACAGGCGGTGACCGGCGAGCGGAGTATCTCCCGGGCATCGGCCACACCCCGCACCGTCTCGATCCCCGCCATCACCGGCCGACCGCCGACGGCCTCAGCGACCAGGTCCAGTGTTCCCACGGCGTCGAGCTTGGGTACCACCACCGCGTCGAGCCCGTCGGGCAGGGAGGTGGTGTCGTCGGTGAACCAGGGAGTGCCCGGGGGGTTGATCCGCACAGCCACCGGGAGGGACCCCGAGAGCTGGCGCACGGCCTGGCTCACCAGGGAGCGGGCGTCGTCCTTGGCTGCCGGGGGCACGGCGTCCTCGAGATCGAGCACCACCAGGTCCGGCCGGGACCGGGGCGCCTTGGCCGCCAGGTCCGGCCGGTTGCCCGGTACGAACAGTACGCTCCGCCAGCCGAAGCTCACGCCGGGCGTCGGGACATGAGCGCGGATCGGCGACACCGGGCCACCAGCTCATCCCGCTGGTTGAAGGCGCGGTGTTCGAACACCACGATCCCCTGACCCGGCCGGGAGGTAGAGGGACGGGACGACACCACCTCGGACTGGGCGTGGACGGTGTCGCCCGGGATCACCGGCGTCGGGAAGGTGATCTCCTCGAATCCCAGATTGGCCACCGTCGTTCCCAGCGTGGTCTCGTACACCGACAGCCCGATGAGGAGGGACAAGGTGAACAGGCTGTTGACCAGCCGGGTCCCGAACTCGGTGGATGCGGCGAAGGACTCGTCGAGGTGGAGGGGCTGAGCATTCATGGTCAGCACCGAGAACAGTGTGTTGTCGGCCTCGGTGATGGTTCGGGTCACGGCATGGTCGATGACCAGGCCGGGTTCCAACTCCTCGAACCATCGGCCCATGGTCGGCCTCCCTGCGGACATGGCTCTCTCCCGTGGTTGATGGACGGCGGGTGACTGGCAGTCACCGCCGGGGCGGCCGCCCCTGGCTCACGAACGGGCGGTGGCGCTACGGGGCACGTCCCGGAAGGCCACGTCCCGGTCCTGGGAGCGCTCCCGGGGCATGCCCAGGACCCGCTCGCTGATCACATTGCGGGCCATCTCCGTAGTGCCTCCCCCGATGCACGAGACCTGGCGCATGAGGAAGTCCGATCCGGCAAACGCCAGCTCCCCGTCGTCGGCCGTCCAGGCCGCCCCGGCCGCTCCGGCGATCTCGAAGTTGATGTTGCGGATCCGGGCCGTGGTGGTCCCGACGAACAGGCGGCCGACGGCCGCCGACTGGTCGGGCAAGGCCCCGGTGGCGATCCCCTCGCCCACCCGACGTCGCAGATGGCGGTCGACCACGTCGAGCATGTGGGCCTCCCCCACCAGGTCCCGCACATAGGGGTCGTCGAGGCGACCGGCGTCCCGGGCCACCGCGGTCATGGGCTTCGTGCTCCCGCCGTGGCTCATCCCGGCCGGGATGGTGATGAGGGCCGAGTTGGTCAGCATGCGTTCGTGGAACATCCAGCGGGTCCCGACGGTCCATCCGTCGTCGATGTCCCCCACCCGGTCGGTGTCGGGGACCCGCACGTCGGTGAGGAACTCCTGGCAGAACTCCTTGGACCCGTTCAGCATCTCGATGCGGTGGACGTCGAGTCCGGGCTGACGGATGGGCAGGATGAACACGGTCAGGCCCCGGTGCTTGGGGACGTCCCAGTTGGTCCGGGCCAGGCACAGCCCCCAGTCCGACCACCAGGCGCCGGTGGTCCAGATCTTCGAGCCGTTGAGCACCCACTCCTCCCCGTCTCTGACCGCGCTGGTCAGGGCGGCGGCCACGTCCGACCCGCCGCTGGGCTCGGACAGGAACTGCATCCAGATCTCCTCGCCCTTCAAGATGGCCGGGATGTGGGCCCGCTTCTGCTCCTCGGTACCGAAGTCCAAGAGCACGGCGGCACAGGGCGAGAAGGTGGGGGCCTGGAGGCGGGACGGGTACTCGAAGCCGGCCAGCTCCTGGTTGAGGGCGCGCTGGTGGTCACGAGTGAGTCCCTGGCCGCCGTACTCCTTCGGGAAGCAGATGCCGGCCAGGCCGGCGTCGAACAGCAGGCGCTGGACCTCCCGGTCCCGGGCCACCGCGGTCAGTTCCTGTTCGTCGCTGCGCTCGTTGCGCAGCGCACCGACCATCGTGTCGGGGTCGGCCGGCCGGAGGTTGGCCCGGACGAAGGCCCGGGCCCGGGCCCGGAAGCTCTCCAGGGTCTCCATGTCTTGCGGGTCGGCAGGGTCCGGGGCGCTCACGCCACCTCCTCCTGGCTCTCGATGATGTCGCAGAGGCGCTGGCGGTGGTCGGCCGGCGTGCCGAACAGAGCCCGGTCGAGGGTATGGCGGCGCAGGAAGAGGTGCAGGTCGTGCTCGAAGGTGACCCCGATCCCACCGTGGATCTGGACGCAGTCCTGGAGGAGCTCGCTGCCGTAGTCACCGATGAACGCCTTGGCCGTGCTCAGCAGCTCGGCGGCGTTGGGCGACCCCTCGGCCACGGCCCGGGTGGCCGCGTCGCTGATGGCGTGTCCGGCCTCCAGCCAGGTCTTCATGTCGGCGAACCGGTGCTTGAGCTCCTGGTAGGAGGCGAGCGGACGGCCGAAGGAGTAGCGGTCGAAGGCCCACTCGACGGTCATGTCGAAGGCGGTCTGCATGGTCCCCACAGACTCGGCACAGGTGACGGCCAGGACCCGGTCCAGCTGGCGGGCCACCTGGTCGTCGGCCGAGCCCACGTTCCCGATGACGGCGGTACGGGGCAGCCGGACGCCCTCGAAGGTGACCACCGAGAACCGCCGGGTCATGTCGATGGACTCCATGGGGGTGACCGTCACCCCGTTGGTCCCCGCCGGCACCAGGACCTGGGTCAGGCCCTCCCCGGTGCGCCCGGTGACCAGCAGGTGGTCGGCCACGGCCGCCGACTCGACGGGTCGCTTCGTGCCGTCGAGCACCACCTCGTCGCCCTGGAGCGAGATGCCGAGGGCGATGGTCCCCAGCCGGTCGTTGGGGACCGGTTCCCCCAGACACCAGGTGGCGAGCGACGCCCCGGACACCAGGCCCTCGATGATCCCGGCGTCGCCGTGGCCGGTCTCCGACAGGGTGGCCGCCACCACGTTGGCCACGGCCAGGGGCCCGGGGGCGGCGTGACGACCGAACTCGTAGGCCACCAGCGAAAGGTCGAGGAGACCGTGGTCCCCGATGGAGCCCCCACCGTGCTCCTCGCCCACCAGGAGCGAGGTCCAGCCCAACTCGGCGCCCCGGAGCCAGTAGTCGCGGTCGAAGCCGACCGGGTCCTCCCGCAGGCGACGGAGCTCACCGACGGGGACGAGCTCGTCGAGCAGCTTCGCCGTGGTCTCCGTGAAGAGCTCCTGGTCGGAGCTCAGCGCCAACAACATCGATTCTCCCTACTCCCCGTCATCGGTGATCTCTGCATCTGCGGCTTCGCCGCCCGCGACGTCGACCGTCGAAGTTACCTTGAAAATGGTGTTTTGTCCATGTGAATGGATCACTTCCGGATAAAGAGAGGAAGCCTGACCAGGGTTGTCGGTCGGGGGCGGTGGTGCGAGGAGCGCAGGCCACCGGTGGTGGTCACCGGGTACCCGGTCCCGGCCGGGGCGACCGTCGGCGTCCCGAGGTCCAGTGGCCACGTGGCGGCGGGCGTCAGCTCCGGCAGGGTCTCAGCGAGCCGGATCCCGCAGGGTGGCGATGAACTGGGGTAGTTCCACCGTCGTGCGGATGCCCGGCTCGGCCCGGCACACCGCGCTCACGGCGTTGACCGCCCGATTGGCCGTGTACCCAGGGGTGTAGGCGCCCATCTCCTCCAGCGGGAAGTCGAATCTCATGTCGATGCTCAAGGGGGCGTCGCCGGCCACCGTGAGCCTCCACCCCGTGGGTCCGAGGTCCCAGGCCGGCTCGAGATCGTCGGTGCAGTACCAGTTGGCCATGAAGGCGAGGAGGGGACGGCCGGCCCGCAGCCCGGTGACCTGCATGCGCTGGGCGGCCACCGTGCCCGCCTCCAGCCGGCCGGCGACGATGTCCGTGGTCCGACGGGCCACGGCGACCTCGCCGGTGGCCTCCACCGAGTCGAGGGGGAGGCCGACGGCCTCAGCCACCAGCCGCAGTGACGGACCGAAACTCGACGCGCCATGCGACCAGCGACCGGGATCGAAGGACGCGGGATCGGTGCCGAAGCCCATCAGGTCGAAGAGGAGCTCGGGGGAGTTGCGCCGGGACAGGTCGGCGAACTCCTCGATGAGCAGACCCTCGAGTTCTCGCTGGATGGAGGTCAGGACCAGGGGCACCGCCTCGGAGATGAACCCGGGGCTGCTGCCCGTGCTGTGGATCGAGGTGCCTCCGGCCTGACAGGCCGCCTCGACTCGCTCCCTCGTCGCCCTGTCCATGCTGCCCGGATGGTGGAACTCGCCCCGGGTGGTCACGATGTTGGCTCCCGACGCCAACAGACGGCACACCTCGTCGATGTCCAACGCCCGGGGCATGTAGAGCACGCAGTCGGCACCGATCCCCACGATGTCGTCCATGTTCGTGGTGGCCGAAACCCCGGTGGGAGCCAGCCCGCAGAGCGCGCCGGCGTCCCTCCCCGCCTTCTCCGGCGAGTACACGTACAGCCCGACCAGCGAGAGGTCGGGATGGCCGATGACCCCCTGCAACGAGCGGGTGCCGATGTTGCCGGTGGCCCACTGGACCACGCGGTAGGTTGCCGTCTCGGCGCTCACGTCGATCCTCTCCTCCTTGTCCCGGTCAGCGGCCATCGGCCAGCGATGCCTTGTACAACACGTTCTCGGCCAGACGCATGTGGGCGGCATCGACCAGCTTGCCGTCCCGGCCGATGGCCCCTATCCCGTCGGCCTCGGAGCTGCGGTAAGTCTCGATGGACTCACGGGCCTCCTCGATCTCGCTGGCCGTCGGGGCGAAGACCTCGTGGGCGATGGCGATCTGGTCGGGATGGATGGCCCACTTGCCGTCGTAGCCCAACAGACTGGCGTGCACCGCGGACCGCCGGAATCCCTCGGGGTCCTGGTAGGCGGGGTGGGGGGCGTCGATGGCGTCGATCCCGGCCCCTCGGGCGGCGGCCAGCACCTGGACCCGGGCGAAGTGCCAGAAGTCGCCGGGGTAGTCGGAAATGGGGTCGAAGTTGCCATCCACCCGGGCCCGCAACGAGGCCGACAGGTCGCCGGCACCGAAGATGATGGCCTCCAGCCGGTCACTGGCCCGGGCGATGTCGGGGGCGTTGGACAGCCCCTCGGCCTCCTCGATGAGCACCTCGAGTCCGATGCGCCTGGTCATGCCCAGCTTGGTCTCGAGCTGGGTGAGGAGCACGTCGACCCACCAGACGTCCCGGGCCGAGCGGGCCTTGGGCACGATGAGCACGTCGAGGGCGTCGCGAGCACCGGTGACCACCTCGATGATGTCGCCGTGGCACCAGGGCGTCTCGAGACCGTTCACCCGCACGGCGCGCACCGTCCGGCCCCAGTCCAGTGTGGTCAGGGCGGCCACCGCCGTGCCCCGGGCCGCTTCCTTGGCCACCGGGGCGCACGCATCCTCGAGGTCCAAAAAGACGAGGTCGGCGCCGGACCCGGCCGCCTTCTCGCACATTCGCTCGCTGCTGGCCGGAGTGGCCAACTCGGATCGTCGGGCGCGGGGTGCTCGCACTGCTACCTCCTGGAGGATGGGGTCAGATGACGCCGGACGCCCGGAGGGCGGCCAGACGCTCGGGGTCGATGCCCAGCAGGTCGCCGAAGACGGCGGCGCTGTCGGCGCCGAGGTGGCGGCCGAGATGGGTGATCCGCCCGGGGGTCTCGGTCAGGACGGCCACCGGCGCCTGGACGGTCATGGCCCCGAGGTCGGGGTCGTCGACCTCGACGAAGGTTCCGCGAGCAGCCAGGTGCTCGTCGGCCAGCAGCTGCTCGGCGTCGTAGATGGGTGCGGCAGCCACCGACGCGGCCTCGAAGGTGGTCATGGCCTCGGCCAGGGTGCGGGTGGCCACCCAGTCGGCCACCAGAGCGTCCACCTCACCGGCCCGTTGCTGCCGGGGAATGGAGTCGACGTAGTCGGGATTCTCGGCCAGGTCGGGGCGGTCGATGGCCCGGTAGACGCGGGCGGCGATGTTCGGAGAGGCGCTGGAGATGGCCAGCCACTTGTCGTCGGACGTCCGGTAGGCGTTGCGGGGGGCGCTGGCGTCGAAGCGGTTGCCCACGCGGCCGGTTACCTTGCCCAGTTGGTCGTAGGCCAGGGTGGAGGACTCGATGAGGCGGGCCAGCGGCTCGATGAGGTTGACGTCCACCAACTGGCCACCGCCACCGTGGACGTCCCGGTGGTACAGGGCCATCATCACGGCGTAGGTGGCGGCCAGAGCGGCCACGCCGTCGGCCAACATGAAGGGGGGCAGGGTCGGAGGACCGTCGGGCTGTCCCGTCAGGTGGGCGAAGCCGCTCATGGCCTCGGCCAGGGTGCCGAAGCCGGGACTGTCGCTCTTGGGCCCTCCGCGTCCGTACCCGCTCACGTGGAGCATGACCAGCTGCGGGTGGCGCTCATGGACCGTCTCGTAGTCGATGCCCCAGCGGGCCATGGCGCTGGGTCGGTTGCCAACGATGAGCACGTCGCTGACCGCCAGCAGACCGTGGAACAGGTCCTGGCCGTCGGTCTGGCGCAGGTCCAGGGTCACGCAGCGCTTGTTCCTACTCATGGACTTCCAGACCAGGCCGATCTCATCCTTGCGGTCGCCCCAGGTCCGCAGAGGATCGCCCACCCCGGGTTGCTCCACCTTGATGACGTCGGCGCCGAACTCACCCATGGCCGTGGCCACCAGCGGTCCCGCGGCCAGGGTTGCGGCATCCACCACGCGCACGCCGTGGAGCGGCCCGTGAGCCTCAGGCATGCTGGACCACCTCGGGGCGGGCCAGGCCCAGGGTGTCGCGCAACGTGTCCCCGGTGTACCGGTCGCGGAACACGCCGCGGCGCTGAAGCTCGGGTACCACCAGGCGGACGACGTCCTCGTAGGCGCCCGGAGTGTGGGTGGCGGCCACGGTGAAGCCGTCGCACGCCTCGGCCTCGATCCACTCCTCCATCTGGTCGGCCACCTCGGCGCCGGTGCCCACGAAGCGCGGTCCCTGGAGGAGGGTGGCCCGATGGCCGGCCAGGTCGGCCAGGGTCACCGTGTCCCCGCCGATGTGCTTGCGCAGGTTCTGGACCAGACCGCGGATGCCCGAGACCGACCCGATGAGCTCATCGGTGATGGGGGCGTCGAGAGGCAGGCCGGAGAAGTCGTAGTTCATCAGTTCCGACAGGAGGCAGAGCGAGGCCTGGGGATCGACCAGGGAGTGGAGGAACAGGTCCTCGCGCTCCTCGGCATGGGCATGGGACTCACCCACGACGGTGTACACCATCGGCAGCATCTTCACCGACTGCGGGTCCCGGCCGGCGTCGCCAATGGCCTCCTTTTGGTCCTTGTAGTGGGAGATGGCCACCTCGAGTCCGGGGTCTCCGGTGAAGATGAGTTCGGCCCAACGGGCGGCGAAGTCCCGGCCCCGGCCCGACGAGCCGGCCTGGAGCAGCACCGGGCGGCCCTGGGGGGACCGGGGCACGGTGAGGGGACCCCGGGCACTGAACCACTCCCCCTCGTAGTCGAGCTCGTGGACCTTGTCGGGATCGGCGAAGAGGCCGTTGGCCCGGTCGAGCACCAGGGCATCGTCCTCCCACGTGTCCCACAGGCCCGTGGCCACCTCGAGGAACTCGTCAGCCCGGTCGTAGCGGGCGTCGTGGGCCAGGTGTTCCTTCAGGCCGTAGTTCTGGGCCTCGCTGTCGTTGACCGAGGTGACGATGTTCCACGCCGCCCGGCCACCGGACAGGTGGTCGAGGGTGGCGAAGGTGCGGGCCACATGGAAGGGCGAGTAGTAGGTGGTCGAGTACGTGGCCCCGAGGCCGATCCGCTCGGTGGCCGCGGCCACGATGCCCAGCACGATGCTCAGGTCCAGCTTGACCGGCCGGGCCCCGAGGCGCACGGCGTCGGCCACGGACCCGCCGTAGATGCCGGGCATGGCCAGGCGGTCGTCGAAGAACATCATGTCGAAACAGCCCTCTTCGAGGGTTCGGCCCAGCTTGGCGTAGTAGCTGGCGTTGAGGAATCCGTGCTCGGTGGCCGGATGGCGCCACGATCCGGCGTACACCGTCGTACTCCCCGCCTGCATGAACCCCACCAGGGACATCTGTCGCTTTGCCGCGCTCACTGGCTCACTCCTCTATGCCGCTGGCCCTCGCAGTGCTGGCGCCGTCGGTCATTTGAAATGTAGTATTTGATATGTCAGATTTCAAGTCGATCGGAGGAACCGTGCGGGCCCGCGCCGCCGCTGAACTGCGGGACCGGATCCTCACCGGTCGACTGCGGCCGGGTACGCGCCTCGACCTCGACGAGATCACCCGAGAGTTCGGGACCAGCCGGACGCCGGTGCGCGAGGCCCTCCTCGAGCTGTCCTACGAAGGCCTCGTCACCGTCACCCCCCGCAGCGGCATCACGGTGCTCGGGATCACCCCGGAGGACGCGGTGGACAACTTCGCCGTGCTGGCCACGCTGTCGGGCAAGGCGGCGGAGTGGGCCACGGAGCGGATCACCGGACCGGAGCGGGACCGACTGCACGAGCTGGCCCTCGAGGTCGTCCATGCCCACGATGTGGTGGCGGCCAACTGGAGCTTTCACCGCGCCCTCAACCGGGCATCGGGCTCGCCCCGCCTCATGACCTACCTGCGTCAGGCCGTCCGGGTGGTGCCGGCCAGCTACTTCGAGCTCTTCCCGGAACAGGTCCGCCGCAGCCGGGCCGATCATGCCGTCCTGCTGGAGGCGATCGACCGCGGCGACGCCGCCACGGCGCGGGCGCTCACCGAGTCGCACGTGCTCGACGCCGGGGCCGCCCTGGGCGACTGGCTGAGGACGCAGGGGTCCGGGGCCGACGGGGCGCCTCAGGTGGGTCTGGCCCGAGCCTGATCCGACGGGCGTTCGGCGCGGCTCAGCCGGCGGCGGCGACAGCCCGTCGGGCCCGGACGCGGAATCCCTCGAGCTTCTCGTCGGCGGTGCGGATCCGCGTGCTCCGGGCCATGGTGGACACGTCGTGGCCCACCGCCCTTCGGCGCAGTGCGCCCACGGTGGCCTCCTCCTTGGCCATGCGGGAGAACGGGTCGAACGAGTACCAGCGCATGGCGTTCTCGTGGGTCATCTTCCTGACATCACTCTCGGGGACGGCGTTCTTGGTGAACTCGGTCTCCAACTCCTCGGGGGCGCTGGGCCACATGGAGTCGCTGTGCGGGTAGTCGGCCTCCCAGGCGATGTTGTCGATGCCGATGGCCTCGCGCAGCTGGATGCCGACCGGGTCGCTGATGAAGCAGGTGAGGAAGTGCTCGCGGAACACCTCGCTCGGGAGCCTCCCCCCGAAGTCCTGCAGGGTCCAGGCATGGTGCATCTCGAACGTCCGGTCCACCCGCGAGAGGAAGTAGGGCACCCACCCCGTGCCGCCCTCGGACAGCGCCACCCGCAGGTCCGGGAAGTTCTTCAGCACCCGCGACCACAACAGGTCGGCCGCCGCCGACTGGATGTTCATGGGCTGCAGGGTGATCATCACATCGGGTGGGGAGTCGACGGCCGGGATGGAGAGACGACCGGACGAGCCCAGGTGGATGGAGAGCACCGTGCCGGTGTCGCAGCACGCCTTCCACACCGGGTCCCAGTACGCGTCGTGAAAGCTCGGGTAGCCGAGGGCGGCCGGGTTCTCGGTGAAGCTGAGCGAGTGACAGCCCTTGGCCGCCGTGCGACGGATCTCCGCCGCCGTCAGCTCGGCGTCCCAGATCACCGGCACGGCCATGGGAATGAACCGCTCGGGGTACGCCCCGCACCACTCGTCGATGTGCCAGTCGTTGTAGGCGCGCACGAGGGCCAGAGACAGCTCGGCGTCGTCACTGGCGAAGACGCGGGCCGTGAAGGTGGGGAACGAGGGGAAGTTCATCGAGGCCAGCACGCCCCCTGCATCCATGTCCTTCACCCGCTCGTGCACGTCGTAGCAGCCGGGGCGGACCTCGTCGAGGCTCTGCGGCTCGAGGCCGTACTCCTCCTTGGGTCGTCCGGCCACGGCGTTGAGGGCGGCGGTCTCCATGACCACCTGACCGAACGTCCAGACATCGGATCCCTCGGCGTTGCGGGTGAGCTTCGGAGCCCGGTCCTGGTACTTGGCATCGAGGTGCCCCACGAAGAGGTCGGGTGGCTCGATGACGTGGTCATCGACACTGATCAGGATGAGATCGTCAACCTCGTGCATGGCTTCCCTCCCGAGAATGCTGTTCTTTGAAGTCCGCAATGATCCTATCGCCGGCCCGGGGTTCCGGCGACTGCTCCCGCCGCTGGGGCCGACTCCTTCCTATCGGGCGACGAGCCGCCGTGCTCCGTCAATCGCCGGGGGAACCACCGCCCGAAGGTCCCGGCCCCGAATCGGCCGCGGTCACCGACGCCGGTCGCCCGCCACCCAGGTAGACGGCGGACAGCTGTTCCACGTCGAGCGAGCTGGCCGGCCCGGCCCAGGTGATGGTGCCCAGCTCCATGAAGATCAGCCGGTCGGCCACGGCCACGGCGTTCTCGGCGTTCTCCTCCACGAGGAGCACCGCACTCCCCTTGTCCCGCAGCTCGACGATGGCCCGGATCACCTCGGCGGCGGCCAGGGGGGCGAGTCCGAGGGTCGGCTCATCGGCCACGAAGACCTTGGGGGGCCGGGCCAGGGCCGGGGCCAGTCCGAGCATCTGCTGTTCCCCACCCGAGAGGAGGCCGGCCACCTGGGTGCGGCGCTCGGCCAGCACGGGAAAACGGTCGTAGGCCAGTTGGCGATCCTTCTCCTCGGGGAGGGCCAGGGTCAGGTTCTCCTCGACCGTCAGCCCGGGGAAGATGCCTCGGGCTTCGGGCACCAAGTCGAGGCCGGCCCGGGCCCGCCGGAAGGCCGGCAGCTCGGTCAGGTCCTCGCCGCCGAGGTACACCCGGCCGGCCGTCGGTTCCAGCAGTCCGGCGATGACGGCGCACAGTGACGACTTGCCGGCGCCGTTGGCCCCGAGCAGGCCGACGATCTCGCCGGCGTTCAGCTCGAGTCCGACCCCGTGGAGCACCTCGGCGTCGTCGTACCCGGCCACCACACCCTGCACGGCCAGGGCGGCATCGAGGGACACGTCGAGGGTGATGGGTGGCGCCTCGGGCTCGAACGCGCCGACGGCCCCGGGCGCCGTGGCGTCGGCTCCGGTCGGGACGACCGGTGCGGTTGTCGCCCCCGCCGTTGCGACCTGTTCTTCGCTGGCTCGGGCCCGGGCCCGGCGCTTGGCCAGCTTCTTGCCGCCCCGCAGAGCCAGGATGCCGTCGGGCTCCTGGGCCAGGGAGATGGCCCCCATGCCGAAAAGGATGGGGAGGAAGTAGGGCGAGGAGATCAAGGTGTTGATGGTCTGGCCCGGCAGCCAGTTGGTCAGCTGGTTGAGCAGCGGGCTGCCGGCGGCCACAGCCAGCCCGGCCAGCAGGGCGCCACCCGGTCGCCGCACCCCGAAGACGACGACGAAGGCCAGCCAGGTCAGTCCCTCCAGGGGTGGGGCCGTCGAGTTGGAGGCGGCGAAGGAGAACAGGCTGAGCATGACTCCGCCGATCCCGGCGATCCCGGCGGCCAGGGCGAAGACCAGGATCCGGTTCCGGTTGGCCCGGATGCCGGCGGCCATGGCCGCCGTCGGTGAGCTGCGCACGGCCAGGGTGGCTCGCCCGGTGGCCGAGTGGGTGAACAGCCAGATGATTCCCGTGATCAACCCGAAGACTCCGATGAACAGGATGATCTGGTCGTTCAGGTTGGCGAAGTTGAGCTGCCAGCCGAAGATGTTGAGGGCCGGGCTTCGGATGTTCCAGCCCGACTGTCCGTTCCCGATGGCCTGGGTGTCGAAGGGCACCAGGCTGAAGAACAAGCAGGCGGCCAGGGACCAGATGGCCAGATAGACCGCGCCCAGCCGGGTGGCCGGCCAGGCGATCAGGGCCCCGATGACTCCGGCCACGATGCCGCCGATCACCACGGCCCAGAAGAAGTTGAGCTGGCCGTGCGAGGCGATGAGGGGGATGTTGATTCCCCAATTGCGGTTGAGGGCCCACCCGGCGGCGAAGCCACCGGCGGTAACGAAGGTGGCCTGGGCCAGGCTGACCATGCCGCCCATGCCGGTGACCACGATGAAGGACAGCAGGATGATCGAGATGGACAGTCCTTGGGCGATGGCCGTCTGGGCTGTGCTGGTGGCCTGGAACCACGAGGGGAACCAGTGCAGGGAGAAGCCGAGCAGAACGAAGAGGAAGGTCAGCCACGGCCACCACCGGCGGGGCAGGGACATGCCCGCCCGATGGTCGCTCGGCGGTCGGTCCTCGGCCACCGAGCCTGCCTGACGCGAGCGGTCGCGCCCGATGACCAGCCCCAGCAGGATGACCAGCACGTAGGGTACGGCGCTGGACAGGCCGTTCAGATTGGCGATGAAGCCGGGGTATGCCGTCGAGTAGCCGGCCACCAGGTTCTGGACCACGCCGATCAGCACCCCGCCGACGAAGGCGATGGGGATCGAGCGCAGCCCGCCCAGAACCACGGCGGCCAGGGAGCCCAGCACCACCAGGGTGAAGACGATGGGATCCAGACTGAACAGCGGCGAGATCAGGATCCCACCCAGGCCGGCCAGCATGGTGGTGAGCACCCAGGCCACGGCCGAGGTCTTCGACGCGCTCACCCCCTTCAGTCCGGCCAGATGCCTCCGGTCGACCACCGCCCGCATCTCCAGTCCGATCCGGGTGTGGCGCAGCACGAACCACAGCACGGCGGCCGAGACCAGGGCGGCGGCGAACACCGCCACCTGGTCCGAGGTGAGGGCCACGCCCTGCATGACGTGGAACACCTTGGCCGGGGTCGGACCCAGACCCGGGGTGGACAGTCCCTGGTCGTCTGCCTTGTTGGCCACCCACCCGGCGTGGAAGACGCCGTTACCGAGGGTGACGACCACCCACTGCATGAAGTTGGGGATGGCCACCAGAAGCCCGATGGTGCCGACCACCTTGGCGTACACCGGGGCCTCCCCGAGTCGCCGCAGGAGCAGACGGTCCAGGGCGAAGCCCATCAGGGGGGCGAAGATGAGGATGGAGAGGATGGCCGCCGGGACGATGGGCATCCCGCCCGAGTTGAGCTGGTAGTAGAAGTAGGCCACGGCGAAGGCGATGGCCCCCTGGGCGAAGTTGAAGATGCCCGACGTGGTGTACGTGAGCACCAACCCCGACGCCATGATCGAGTAGATGCCGCCGGTGACCGTGCCCGAGATGACCAGGCTCAGGAACTTGTCCATGGTTCGGGTGCCCGGCCCCTGCTCAGACCACGTGGCCCAGATAGGCGCTGCGCACGGCCGCGTCGCTCTGGACCTCACCGGGCGTGCCGTCGGCCAGTATGGCCCCCAGGTTGAGGACGACCACCCGGTCGCAGTGGGTCATGACGAAGCCGGCATTGTGCTCGACGAGTAGGACACTGCAGCCGGTCGACGTCCGGACATCCTGGATCAGCTGGCCCAGACGCTCGACCTCCTCGGCGTGGAGTCCCGATGCCGGCTCGTCCAGGAGGAGGAGCTTCGGCGCCTCGACGGTGGCTCGGGCGAACTCGACCATTCGGGCCGTGCCGATGGGCAGCGAGCCGGCGAACTCGGATCGCACCGAGGTGAGACCGCACCGCTCGAGGGCCGCGTCGACCAGCACGCGGCGCTCCCGTTCCCGGCGACGCCGTCCGCGCCATCCCACCAGATCTCCGACGACCCCGCCGCCTCCGCCGTGCCACTCCATGGCGGCCAGCACGTTGTCCTCGACCGTGAGCCAGCCGTAGGTCTGAACTCTCTGGAAGGTCCGGCGTACTCCCAGGCGACTCCGCCTCACCGGATCGGCGTTGCTCACATCGCTCCCGTCGAGGAGCACCCGACCGGTCTGGGGACGGCGTACGCCGGAGACCACGTCGAAGAGCGTGGTCTTGCCGGCACCGTTGGGCCCGATCAGCCCGCAGACCTGCCCTCCCGGTACCTGCATGCTGACACCCGAGACGGCCGTAATCCCACCGAAGCGCACACAGATATCGGTCAGCTCGAGGGTCGGGGGGCCCGATGGGGACGGCGTGTCCGCCGCCGTCGGGCGCACCTCCACATCACTCATCCACGAGGCCTCGCTCGCTCATGGTCGTACCTCAACGGGTTCGGTCGGCTGACGACCGAGCGGTCAACTGGCCTTCTCGGCCGCCGGGGTCACCTTGAAGACCTTGGCGCTGCAGGAGTAAGGGTAGACCTGTTGGGCGGCACCACCGCTGTAGGCCAGGAACTCCGTGCAGTACGGCGTGCCGGCCACCGTCGAGGCCGGATAGGAGATCGGCCCCACCAGGTTGGGGATCCCCCACTTGATGGTGGACAGCACCTTGCGGACGTTGGCTGGCGTGATGGCCAATTTCTTGGCCTGCACGGTGTGCACCGCGGTGGCGAACATGGCCGTGTCGATGTAGGAGGGGACGTTGGAGTACGAGGCCAGCTGGGTGCCAGGCACGACCGAGTTCATGGCGTTCTGCATCGCCGTGAGCCCGGGGTTCGGCGCATTGTTGTAGGTGGCGATGGTCACCGTCCCCTGCATCGTCGAATAGAGCGAGGGGATGGGTCCGAGCGGTGACCAGTAGCTGCCGGTGTAGCCGGCGTTCTGGAGGGCCTTCCACATGGGGATGCACTGGGCCGTGAGCTGGCATCCGATGGCCTGGGGCGGCTTCCCATTGTTGGCTGTCATGAGCTGCTGGACGTACGGGGTGTAGTCGCTGGCCGTGGTGGGCACGGCCGCCTTGTTGTAGACGACCGTGAAGCCGGCCCCCTTGGCCGCCACCGTGGAGGTCTTGGCCGAGTTGGACCCCGACGCGTTGTCATTGGAGAAGACGGCCATGGTGGGGTGCGCATTGCCGGTCTTGGCCTTCACGTAGCTGTAGAACTGTCCGTAGACATTGGAGACGACCGGTGGATTCTGAGGGACCAGGCAGCCGCCGGCCGAGTAGCCCCACAGGCTGGTGGTCACCTTGGTGGAGCAGTAGCTGTAGTCGAATCCGCCGCCCACATACAGGATCTTCTGGGCCGCCAGGTACGTGCCGGGGTTGACCGCCGAGAGGTCGGGGACGATGCCGAAGACGCCGTACTGGTTCACCAGCTGCCGAACGCCGGAGAGGGCGGTGGCCGGGTCGTTGCCGTCGTTGACGAAGCCGGCGAACTTGAGCTTGATCCCGTGCAGGTAGTTGGTCTGGTTGATCTGCTTGACGTACCCCTCGGCACCCACCTCGGCTCCGGCGAAGTTGGCCGTGCCCCACATGCCGCCGATGGTGATCGTCTTGCCGTCGAAGCCCCGGACGGTGGCCGCACCGGCCTGGGCGGTGGTCACGCCGATCGCCGTGGCCGAGAGAAGCACCGAGACCAGGATGCCCGCCCCGACTCGAACCTTGCGCCTCATGTGTTCCCCCTTCATCTCTTCCCCCTTGGTGTGACACGTCACGATGGGTGTTCTCTTTTTGTCAGTATGACCATTCCGCTTTTGGAGCCGGCGACGTGGCGAGGAGCGTATACGAGATTCTGTACCTTGTCTACGAACGTCAGAACCGTGGACGGACCGGTGCCGACGCGTGCCATCGCACCATTCGGTCGGCCGGTGCTGCAGCTCACGTGCCCGCTCCTCCCCCTTTGCCTATGACCCCCCAACAGGCTGACAAATCTACCCTCGGCACTTCACGCCTTCCCCTGCCTTGGCGACAGTAGCAATCGGAGCCGAGGAGGCGTTGTCACCCTTCTGAAATTACGGTTCTCCTATCGGAAGAATCTCTGACCGGACGACCTGATGGCACGAAGCCACCTCTGGCCCGGCGCCCTCAGCGATACTCGGCGGGCACGTCCTCCAGGATCACCGTCTTGGTCTCGAGGAAGGGCAGGAGGCCCTCCGTGCCTCCCTCACGACCGATGCCGGACTGCTTGAAGCCGCCGAAGGCGATGCCGAAGTCGGTACGGAAGGCGTTGTGGCCGACCGTCCCCGAGCGCAGTCGGCGGGCCACCTGCCGGGCCCGGTCCACATCGGGGGTGAACACAGAGGCGTTGAGCCCGTAAATGGTGTCGTTGGCCACGGCCAGGATCTGATCCTCGTCGTCGGCCGGGATGACCGTGAGCACCGGCCCGAAGATCTCCTCCTGGGCGATGACCGAGGCATTGTCGACGTTGCCGAACACAGTCGGCTCGACGTAGAAGCCGCGGTCGAGATCCTTCGGTCGTCCGCCCCCGGTGACCAGGGTGGCCCCCTGCTCCACGCCCTGGGCGATGTAGCTCTCCACCCGGTCGCGCTGACGGCTGGAGACGAGCGGCCCCATCTGCGTTGCCGGGTCGAAGGGATCCCCCACCTGGACCTGGGAGAACGCATCGGCCAGTGCCGCGACGAGCTCGTCGTGCCGTGGACGGGAGACGACGATCCGGGTCAGCGAGGAGCACACCTGCCCGGAGAGCATGCACTCCGCCTTGGCCAGGGTTCGGGCGGCCACAGCCAGATCCATGTCGTCGAGGATCAGGGCGGCCGACTTGCCTCCCAGCTCGAGGGTGCACCGAGCGATCCGCTCACCGCAGATCGAAGCGATGCGCCGGCCGGCCGCCGTGGAGCCGGTGAAGGTGATCTTGTCCACCCGGGGGTCACGGACCAGCAGCTCGGAGACCTCGCGGTCGGCGGTCACCACGTTCAACACTCCGGCGGGCAGGCCGATGGATTCGGCGATCTCGGCCACCACATAGGCGTCTCCTGGAGCTTCCGGTGAGCACTTGAGGATCACGGTGCAGCCGGCCAGGAGGGCCGGGGCCAGCTTGTAGGTGATCAGACCGATCGGGGCGTTCCACGGGATGATGGCCCCCACCACCCCCACCGGCTCCCGCACCAAGAGGCCGAACTGGCCCATCTGGGGTTGGGCCCGCTCCTCGAACGGGAAGGTGTCCGCCAGACCGGCGTAGTAGTCGAAGCTGGCGGCCGTGCCCGCGGCGCTGTGGCGGGCGATGACGTGGAGGGCCCCGGACTCACGGGGCCAGATCTGCCCGATGTCCTCGGCCCGCTCGCGCAGGCCGGCGGCGATGCCACGCAGGAACTCGGCCCGCTCACTGTGGCCCATGGTGGGCCAGGGTCCCTCGTCGAATGCCCGCCGGGCTGCTGCCACCGCCCGGTCGATGTCGGCGGGCTGCGCCTCGGGCACCTGGAAGTAGACCTGCTCCGTGCTCGAATCGATCACGTCGATAGTGGCGTCGGACGAAGGGGCCACCCACTGGCCGTCGATGAAGAAACGGTCGGCGTGTCGCAGGGGAACCGCAGTTTCACTCGTCAAGGTCACGTGGATGCACTCCTCATGGATGGACCGGCTCACTGATGCTCCGGTGCGGGCCGGCCGGTTCTCGGCCGCCATCGGACAGCGTACTCACCGCTCCGGCCACCGGGCATGGGTATGGAGCCTGCGTTGAGCCCCGTCGGCGGTGGCGGCCGGCCGGGCGCGGGGGTCAGGGCTTGGGTGGCAGCCGGTCCCGGTAGGTCACCGGTAGGAGCTCGATCAGCTGACCATCGGGATCGCGGATGAACAAGGCGGCCCCGATGTCGCTCTCCTCGATGAGCTGACCGCCGTACTCGACGGCCCGCTCCGCCGCCCCGTGCACATCATCGACCGAGAGGGACAGGTGGGTCAGCCCGGGCTCGTCCATGGTTCGGGCCCGGTACGGAGCCGTGGCCCCGTCCGCGGCGTAGTGCATCAGCTCGAGGACGAAGCCGTCGAGGGTCAGGTACGACGCCGTGACGCCCAAGGGCGGTGTGAGCCCGGTGAGCTGGGCAGTGGGCACGTCGGGCGGATTGATCTCGTACCAGATGCGGAAGCCGAAGACCTCCTGGTAGAACCGCTTCGATCGTTCCAGGTCGGTGACGACATGCCCGGTGTGGTTGTACGTGCCCATGCGGTAGCTCCGTTCCGTTGACGGGTCAGGACGGGAAGAGACGTTCGAAGCGGATGGCCGACGTAGGACAGTTGGCCGCCGCCTTCCGGACATCCTCCTCACGCCCAGCCACGTCCCCTACGACGATGGCGATCCCGTCGTCGTCGAGGTCGAAGACGCCCGGAGCCCAGAACGCGCAGTTCCCCGAACCCATGCAGGCGTCCCGGTCCACCACGTCCTTGGTCCGGGCCTCTCCCGTGTTCATGACCCTGCCGGCGCGGACATGAAGCCAACGCTAACAGGGGCGGTTCGGGGCCATGTCGTGCCGTAGGCTGACCGCGGCCGTCGGGGACAGCGGGAGACAAGGAGACGCACGGGCATGGAGCCGATGAAGTTCGGGATCGCTTTCGCCAACATCGGCGCGTTCGTCGACCCCGCCGAGGCGGTCCGACTCGCCCGAGCCGCGGAAGCGGCCGGCTTCGAGTCGATCTGGACGGTCGACCACGTGGTGGTCCCCGGCGGCTACCAGTCGACGTACCCCTACGACCCGACGGGCCGGCTGCCCTCCGGGGAGGGAACGGTCTTCCCCGATCCACTGATTTGGCTGGCCTACGTCGCCGCTCAGACCTCGACGCTCCGACTGGGTACGGGCATCCTCATCGTCCCCCAGCGCAATCCCCTGGTGCTGGCCAAGGAGCTGGCCACCTTGGACTCCCTGTCGGGGGGCCGGATGATCCTCGGAGCAGGGATCGGCTGGTTGGAGGAGGAGTTCGAAGCACTAGGGGTCCCCTTCGCCGGTCGTGCCCAGCGCATGGAGGAGGCCATCGCCGCCATGCGGGCCCTCTGGAGCGAAGACCAGGCCAGCTTCGACGGCACCACGACGAACTTCGCCAACTGCTTCCTTCGCCCCCAACCCCCCGGCGGAAGCATCCCGGTGCACATCGGTGGACACAGCCCGGCCGCCGCCCGGCGGGCCGGCCGGATCGGTGACGGGTTCTTTCCTCTGGGTGTCGGCCCCGACGAACTGCCGCCCCTCATCGATCTCATCCGCACCACTGCCGAGCAGGCCGGCCGGGATCCCGAGGCCATCGAAGTGACCATGCAGTGCACGGCCGTCACCGGCCAGGAAGCCGTCACAGCAGTCGAAGCGCTGCGAAAGGCCGGGGTCACCCGAACCCTCATACCGTCGGTGCTCTTCGGCCCCGAGTACGAAGCGTCACTGGAGCGGTACGGCCAGGATGTCGTGGCGGGAGGCTGACGCTCCCCTCCCCCGTTCCCTACGATGCGTCAGGACCACGTCAAGCAACGACCGACGGAGGAGGGCCATGTCCGACGTAGACGACATCACCTCGCTGGTGCACTCCTACGCCCTACTGGTGGACGGGGGTGACGTCGACGCGGTGGCCGCACTGTTCGAGCACTCGACGTGGCGGTCGGAGCCAAACGGATCCACGCTGCGTGGATCCCAGGAGGTGAGGCCGGTCTACCAGAGCCTGATGGCGCGGGATGGCGTCCACCGCACCAGGCACCTCATCACCAACCTGAGTATCGAAGTGGACCCAGGGACGATGACCGCCTCCTCCCACTGCTACTGGACGGTGCTGGGGGGCACTCCCGGTGCCGCCATCCGGATCGACCTCTGCGGACAGTACACCGACACCTTCGAGAAGGTCGACGGCCGATGGCGCTTCACCGACCGGCTGGTCACGGTAGACCTGACCAGCTCGTGAGTAGGGTGGCCACGCCAAAGCACCTCGTACGGACAGCCGTAACCGACGGCTCCTGAGATAAAGAACCGGTGAGGATATGGTGAGCGAATCGATCGAGGCATTCCCGATCGAAGTCGACGACGCCGTTCTCCTCGACCTCCACCACCGGCTGGTCCGAACCCGCCTCCCCGACACCATCGAGGGCGCCGGCTGGGAGTACGGCATACCCGTCGACTACTTGCGCCAGCTGGTCGAGTACTGGCGTGACACCTACGACTGGCGAGCTGAAGAGGCGCGCCTGAACACCTTCGACCACTTCCGGACAACCATCGACGGCCAGCGCATCCACTTCGTCCACGCCCGGTCGTCCTACCCGGATGCCCGCCCCCTCCTCCTCACCCACGGCTGGCCGGGCTCGATCGTCGAGTTCCTCGACATCATCCCCCGCCTCACCGACCCAGAGGCCCACGGCGGCCGCGCCGCCGACGCCTTCCATGTGATCGCTCCGTCCCTGCCCGGCTACGCGTTCTCCGAACCCCCTCGTACCCGTGGCTGGGACGTGCGCCGCATAGCCGTGGCCTTCGCCGAGCTGATGGCCCGCCTCGGCTACGAGGACTACTTCGCCCAGGGTGGTGACTGGGGGGCCCAGGTGACCACGTGGATCGGTGGACTCGACCCGGAACACTGCACGGCCATCCACTTGAACATGGCCCCCGGCCTACCGCCCGAGAGCCCCGGTCCTCTGACCGAGGAGGAGCAGGCGGACCTCGCCGTCATGAAGCGGTTCGCCGCCGAGGAGTCCGCCTACGCCAACGAGCAGGGGACCAAACCGCAGACGGTCGGGGCCGCCCTCAACGACTCTCCGGCCGGCCTCCTGGGCTGGATCGTGGAGAAATTCCAGGCCTGGAGCGACTGCGACGGGGATCCGGAACGCTGCTTCACCCGCGACCAGCTCATCACCAACGTGATGCTCTACTGGGTCACGCAGACCAGCGCCTCGGCAGCCCGCCTCTACTGGGAGGCCAGGCGCAGTGCCGCCGGGACACCCCCGTTCGTCACCGTTCCCACCGGAGTGGCCCGCTATCCGAAAGAGGTGCTGCGCTGGCCTCGTTCGTGGGTCGAGCGCCAGTGCAACGTGGTGCGCTGGGAGATCATGGAGCGGGGTGGCCACTTCCCGGCCATGGAACAGCCCGGACTGTTCGTCGACGACCTACGGGAGTACTTC
Organism: uncultured Acidimicrobiaceae bacterium; assembly: GCA_963737625.1. Lineage (GTDB taxonomy): Bacteria > Actinomycetota > Acidimicrobiia > Acidimicrobiales > RAAP-2 > Bog-756. The sequence continues at coordinate 834,405 of CAVTTK010000002.1, read as the reverse complement.
GCAACGGTCCGCTGAACACTCCTCGGTGTCGTCAGACCAGGGTGGGTCGGGTGCCGGGGAGCCGGTCCAGCGCCAGCTGGCGCTCGTCGGTCCGGATCAGCGTCCCGTTGACCACGACGTGCCGCATGCCCGTGGGCTCCTCGTTGGTCAGGCGCTCCCCGTTGGCCGGCAGGTCCCGCAGCCGCCGCTGGGGGCCGGGGGCCACCGTCGCCGGGTCGAATACCGTGATGTCGGCGGCGTAACCGGGCCGCAGGTAGCCCCGACCCTCGAACCCGAACATGTCGGCAGGTTCGCCGGCCAGCTTCCGGACAGCCCGCTCCAGCGGCATGATCTCCCGGTCGCGGACCCAGGTCCCGAGGAGGTCAGTGGGCAGGGGGGCATCGCACAACTGGTCCACGTGGGCGCCGGCATCGGTGAGGCCCAGCACCACATGGTCCTCGGTGAGCAGGCTCCCCACTTCGGCCTCATCGTCGTTGGCGATGTAGGCCCGGAAGCGGGTGGCCAGGTCCTCGGACAGGGCCAACTCGCACATCACGTCGAGGGGGCTGGCGTCCCGCTCACGGGCGATGTCGGTGACCCGACGGCCGAGCAGCTCGGGATACCGGTCCGACTCGGAGACCTCGAATGTCTCCCACCGCGGCTTCATCCCCCCTTCGTTGCGCTCCAGGTCCTCGAAGGCCCGGGTACGCCATTCCTGGTCGCGGTAGGCAGCCTTCCGCACGCCGGTACTGACCTTGATGAGCTCGCCGAACACCTCGCCGACATTGAGGTTGTAGGCGTCGGCCAAGGTGAACTGCATGGTCAGCGGACGCGGCGTGACCTGGGGCCAGACATTGCCCCCACGGGCCAGGGCCTCCTCGTGCAGACGGACCACCTCGCGGTGCTTTCCGCTGGACAGGGCGAACAGGGGGCAGGTGAACGGCCGGCCCACCCGAGCCTGCCAGGTGAAGATGTCCGGATACTCGCACTGCCAGCCCGGAGTGGCGAGGACCACACCCTTACCGGCCTTCCCCACCGTCATGAACAGCGCCTCTACCTCATCCATCTCGGCAAAACGACTGGGCACCGGCTTGCCGTCCACGCCTCGGTGGGCGAACGAGAAGCTGGTGGAGAGCCCCGCCGCCCCCACCCGCAAGGCCTCGTCGACCAGCTGGCACATCCGCTCGATCTCCTCGGGGGTGGCGGCCCGCTCGTAGGCGGCGTCACCCATGACGTACAGCCGCAGGGCGGTGTGTCCTATGTAGGCCGTGAAGTTGAGCGTGGTCCCCCGTTGGTGCACCAGGTCGAGGTAGTCGGGGAAGGTCTCGAACTCCCAGGCGATCCCGGCCGAGAGGGTGTTGGCATCCATCCCCTCCACGTTCTCCAGGGTGTGCACGATGACGTCGTGGTGTTCGGGGCGGCATGGGGCGATGGAGAAGCCACAGTTGCCCGCCACGACCGTCGTGACCCCGTGATACGACGAGGGCTTGAGTTCGGGATCCCAGAACACCTGGGCGTCGAAGTGGGTGTGGATGTCGATGAAGCCCGGAGCGACCACGCATCCGGAGGCATCCAGCTCGACGGTCCCGTCGAGGTTGGGACCGACGGCCTCGATCAACCCCCCGGTGACGGCCACATCGGCCAGGCGTCCGGCCTGGCCACTCCCGTCGATGACTGTGCCTCCGCGGATTACCAGGTCAGCTGACACGTGCGTGCTCCTTCGATTCGTGCGGGTAGGTCATGAACTCGATGAGATTGCCATCCGGGTCCCGGACATAGACGCTCCAGCCGGCCTCACCACGTCCACCGTCCCGCTCCACCGGTCCCTCGACGATGCCGGCACCGGCCCGATCGAGCAGCGAGGCCAGCGCGTCCGCCGGTCCCTGCCACACCAGGCACAGGTCGCCGCACGGGGGAATCGCCGCCGGGGCGCGCAGAGGAAACTCCCCTTGCCACAGCTCGGGACGGTGGAAGTTGATCATCTGATCACCGACTTGGACCCGCACGAGATACGGGTGCTCGGTCACCGGCAGACCCAAGGAGCGGTAGAAGGCCACCATGGCGTCGGTATGTTGCATGGGCAGGGCCACGTGATCGAAGCCTCGCACGGCCCCCTCCGGCCGCGGCCCGGCCTCCTCAGGCGACATACTCGAACCCGTACAACGTGGCGCAGTTGACGGCGGTGACCTTGCGACGATCGTCATCGGGGAGCATGCCCAGCGTCTCCTCGATGGAGCGTCGAGACTCGGGGAACGTGCTGTCGGTGTGGGGGAAGTCCGCCGCCCACATGCAGGAGGCGGCTCCGAGGTGCGGGATGTACTGGTACGCCAGAGGTTCCTCCTCGAAGGTGGCGATGACCTGTCGCCTGAACAGCTCACTGGGCGGGAGGCGAGGGGCGTAGTCGATCTTGTCCCGGAGGTTGGCCCACTCCATGTCCATCCGGGCGAGGAAGTACGGGAGCCAGCCCACTCCGGCCTCGGCCAACACCAGCGTCAGTCCGGGATGGCGCTCAAGAGCCCCGGAGAACACCATGATGGCCAGCGCCTCGTCCAACTGGAGAGGAAGCAGGGTGGCGAACGCCGCCGACTGCCACTTGCCCACCTGGTAGCTCAGCCTCGACGAGGCTCCCTCTTTGATGTGGAAGCTGAGCGGTAGCCCGGTCTCCTCGGCCGCGGCCCACAGCCGGTCCCATTCCGGATCCCCGGCATCGAAGTCGAAGACGTCGATGATGGCGCCACGGTGACCCATGGCCGCCACCCGCCCGAGCTCGGCCACCGCGGCCTCGGGCGAGTGGCTGGGGAGGAACGGGAGGGCGCAGAGTCGGTCGGGGGCGAAGGCATTGAACTCCTCGATGGCCCAGTCGTTCCACGCCGCGTAACTGGCCGTCTGCAGGTCCGGTTCGGGGATGGCGAGGGTCAGGGGGATGGGGCCGTAGATCACGGAGGCCCACACGCCGTCGAGGTCCATGTCCTCCAGCCGCAGCTTCGGGTCGCTGACCCGGAAGCCGTCGTCTTCCAGGCCGGCCCGACTGACCGCGCTGAGGGCCACCAGCTGGTCCCCTTGGGGCAGCCCGCTGCGGCCGAGGATTCGGTCGTTGCACACCCACATGGGGTCACCCTCACCCCGCACCACCCGTGGACCCCGCTCGACCAGGTCCTTGGGCAGGCGGTTCTGCCACAGGTCGGGCGGGACCGAGCGCAGATCCAGGTGATCGTCGCAGGAGTAGATGCTCGTCTCGTCCATGGTGGTCCTTCCTTCCGTGTCGAACACGTTGACGGGGGTGGGGCGGTCGGAAGCGCCGGCTAGGTCAGGCGGTACCGGATGGGCAGGTGCTTGATGGCGCCGTTGACCGATGAGTTGAGCCGCTCGATCGGCCCTGACTGCTCGAAGAACTCCATCCGGTCGACCAGGAGGCCGAACATGGCCATCAGCTCGGCCCGGGCCACGTGGGCCCCCATGCACAGGTGCGGTCCGAAGCCGAAGACGACGGGCTGGCCGGGCTCACGGTCGATGCGGAACTCGAAGGGGTCCTCGAACACCTCCTCGTCGCGGTTGGCCGATGCCCAGTACAGCGCCACCTTGTCCCCAGCATGGATCTGCTGCCCGTGCAACACACAGTCCTCGGTGGCCGTCCGCGAGAAGTAGCAGATCGGCGTGACCCACCTCAGGATCTCCTCCACCGCCCCGGGAAGGAGCTCGGGACGAGCCCGCAATTTCTCCCACTGATCGGGGAACTCACAGAAGGCCTGCATCCCACCGGCGATGGCGTCACGGGTGGTCTGGTTGCCCGCCTCCACCAGCAGCTCGCAGTAGGTCACCAGCTGCTGTCGGGTGAGGGGTGCCCCGTTGACTTCGCTCTGCACCAACTGGGTGACCAGGTCGTCCTGGGGATCCTGGCGACGTTGGGCCACCATCGTCGTGAAGTAGCGGTGCAGCTCGCCACGGGCCCGCATGGAGGTCTGCTCGGGGCTCTCCCCGGGGAGCCGGTACTCGGGATCGTCTTTGCCGATGATCTCGTTGGTCCAGCGGAAGTGGTGCTCCCAGTCTTCGGGAGGCACGCCCAGGACCCAGGAGATGACCGCCACCGGAAACGGGGCGGCGAAGGTGTCGACGAAGTCGCATTCCCGGATCTCGCCCCCGGTGGCCGCCCGATCGACCAGGTCGGCGGCGATCCGGTAGATCTCCTCACTCCGGGCCCGGACCGCGCTGCGCAGGAACTTCTTGTTGGCCACCTGGCGCATTGGACCGTGTTCGGGGGGATCGAGATAGACGATCATCTCCGCCGGCATCTCGATCCCGGTCAGGTCCATGTCCAGGGTGATACCGCCCGCGCTCGAGAACAGCTGGGGCTGCGATGCCGCGTACTGGACGTCGGCATGCTTGGTCACCGCCCAGAAGGGCGGGTGCCCCGGTGGCTCGATGTAGGCCACCGGTGCCCCGGCTCGCAGTCGGGTCCACACTTCGTGCGGATAGCCGTGACGGGCGAACCGTTCCGGGTCGACAAGGTCGAGAGGGTCGAAATCGAGACTCATGGCCATACGGGGCTCCTCGGTCGGATGGGAAGGACGGACCACTGGCCCGCCGCGATAGCAGCGGCACGGGAACTCGACCGCCAAGAGGCTGGGGACGACGGGCGGGGGGTCACGCAGCCCATGGCGCGGGCTCCTCTCGACGACGGCCGGCCTCGGACACGCGGCCCAAGGCCTTGACCAGGGCCCGGTAGACCAGGTTCCCCGAGGGCCACTGGGTGACGATCTTCCCCGTTGGGGACCGGAAGTAATTGGTGGTCAGGGACCACGACGTCCCCTCCATCTTCGACTGGAGCCAGATGAACCACAGCGCCTCGAACGCCGGCCGGACCTCGACGGCGCTGAACTGACGACGGGTCATCCGCTTCAGCGCCCGTACGGCGTAGTCGGCCTGAGCCTCGAGCATGGACACCAGCTCCCCGCCGTTGGTGCCCGGCCCGTACATCATGAAGAAGTTGGGGAAGCCCGGCACGGTGATGCCCAGATACGCCCGCGGCTCGCCCGCCCAGTGCTGCTGGAGGGTCGTGCCCCGCCGACCGGTGACCCGAAGGCGCGCCAGGTAGTCGGCCGCCTGGAAGCCGGTGGCCAACACCATCACGTCGACCTCCCGCTCCACCCCGTCGGCGTCGACGATGCCCGTTGGGGTGACCCGGGACACGGCCCTGGGAACCAGCTCCACGTTGTCCGCCTTCAGAGCGGGATAGAACGTGCTGGCGATGACCGGGCGCTTGCCCGGGTAGGGATAGGTCGGGGTGACGGCCTTCTGCAGGTCGGGGTGGTCGGCGAACTCCCGGGCGATGTAGTCCAGGCAGGTCTGCTGGCGTCTGGCCTGCAGTTGGGTACCGGGCCGGAAGGTGGCGGCACCGATGAGCCCCTTCTCGAGGGTGTACCGCAGGCCGGCCCGATTCAGGGCCCGTCGCCAGGGCCGGGCCAGGCGTCGACGCTCGGCGTCGGTGAGCTCCCGTTCTCCCTTGGGCATGACCCACCCGGGCTCCCGTTGGAAGAGGAGGATCCTCCCGGCCACAGGTTGAAGGGCCGGCACCACCTGGGTGGCCGTGGAGCCCGTCCCCACCACGGCCACCACCTTGTCGGACAGGTCGTGCTGGTGCTCCCACCGAGAGGTATGGAACCTCGGTCCGGTAAAGGTCTCCAGGCCGGGCCAGTCGGGATACCGCGGCACGTTGAGGAAGCCCACGGCGCTGATGACCGCGTGGCACTCGATCTCGGTGCTGTCGTCCAGGGTGACCGTCCACACGTGCCGTCGGTCGTCCCACGTGGTCGACCGGACGGTGACACCCAGACGGAGGTGGGGGCGGAGGCCGAACTCGTCGACGGTTTCCTCGAGATACGACTGGAGCTCGGGCTGTTGGGCGTGGGTCCGCGACCAGTCGTAGGACTTGAACGAGTAGCGGTACAGGTTGGAGGGCACGTCGACCTCGGCCCCCGGGTACGTGTTGTCCCACCAGGTACCACCGACCCCGGGCGAGGACTCATAGATGGCGAAGGTGTGGATACCGGACCGCCGCAGCCTCACGCCCGCGGCGATCCCCCCGAACCCGGCCCCGATCACGACGACCTCCGGAGTCCCGGACGGGCCGAACAGTTCCGGGGCCGTGGAGGCCGCCTTCCGGGTCACGGGTCGCCTCCGACGAGCCGAGTACAGGTGGTCCGTCACTCGAAGGTGACCACGCCTCGAATGTTCACGCCGTCGAGCATGTCCCGGTAGCCCTGATTGATCTGGTCGAGGCGATACGTCTTGGTGATCAGCTCATCCAGCTTCAGTTGACCCGACCGGTACAGAGCCAGGAGGTTGGGAATGTCAAAGCGCGGGTTGGCGGCACCGAAGATGACCCCCTTGATCTCCTTCTGCATCATGGCCAGATCGAAGAGGTTCACGCTGGCCTCCAGCTGCACCTGGGGAGCGACGCCGGTGACCACGCAGGTACCACCCTTGCCGGTCAGGGCGAGGGCACCGGCCATCAGGTCCCCGTACATCACCCCGGGTACCATGATCACGGCGTTAGCCATCTGGCCACGGGTCAGTTCGGTGACCATGGGCAGGGCCTCCTCCATGGACGCCGCCGTGTGGGTAGCCCCGAAATCAAGTGCCGCCTTCTGTTTGAACTCCACCGGGTCCACGGCGACGATGTTCAGGGCACCGACCATCTTGGCCCCCTGCACGGCGTTCATGCCGACCCCCCCCACACCGACCACCACGACGGTATCGCCGGGCATCACCTCGGCCCGGTACACCGCCGAGCCCCAACCCGTGGCCACCCCACACGACACCAGAGCCACCGCGGTCAGCGGCACCTCGGGGTCGACCTTCACCAGCGAGGCCTCGTGGCAGACGCTGTGCTCGGCAAACGTGCCCAGCTTCGACATCACATTGAGGGACCGGCCGTCGAGGTGGTACCGGATGGTGCCGTCGGCGATCTGACCGGGGAGGAAGGTGGCTGCGCCCAGGTCGCAGAGGTTGGAGTGCCCGGTGATGCACATCGTGCACCGGCCGCAGATGGGGAAGAAGCTGGCGGCCACGTGGTCACCAGCCTCGAGGCTGGTGACACCGGGCCCGACCTCGAGCACCACCCCTCCCCCTTCGTGCCCGCCCACCATGGGGAAGAGCCCCGCCCGCACCGGCTGGCCGGTACCCGCCTCGGACCCCATCTCGCTCGACTGGAGATGCTCGTCGGAGTGGCAGAGACCGGCCGCCATCCACTTGACCAGCACCTCGTCTGCCTGGGGCGGGTCGAGGTCGATCTCCTCGATCTTCCAGTCCTGCTCCCGCCCCCACAAGACCGCGGCGTGCGTCTTCATCGTCCCCCATCCTCTGGGCCATCCCCGGGTTCCAGCATGGCTCTGCGCTTGACCGTCCGACAGCTTAGTGTCACAGTACGACATGAAAGCAAGGGGAGGTTAGGCGTGACGATCCAGAGCACGGATGACGTGTACTACGACCCGTACGACGTGGGCATCGATGCCGACCCGTACCCGGTCTTCCACCGCCTGCGGGAGGAGGCTCCGCTCTACTACAACGAACCCCACGACTTCTATGCGGTGAGCCGATTCGCCGACGTGGAGCGCGGCTATCTCGACAACAAGACCTTCATCTCCGGGCGGGGCGGCATCATCGAGCTCATCCGGGCCGATATCGAGATGCCTTCAGGTGTGCTCATCTTCGAGGACCCGCCGGTCCACACCATCCATCGCCGGCTGATGTCCCGGGTGTTCTCACCCAACCGGGTGGCCGCCCTCGAACCGCAGATCCGCGCCTTCTGCGCCCGCAGCCTCGACCCGCTGATCGGTGCCGAGGAGTTCGACTTCATCGCCGACCTCGGCGCCCAGATGCCCATGCGGGTCATCGGCATGCTCCTCGGCATCCCCGAGCAGGACCAGGAGTCGGTGCGGGACAAGGTCGACGCCAACCTCCGCACCGAGGCCGGTCAGCCCATGGAGGTGTCCGAGAACTTCGTCCCCACGGACATGTTCGCCGAGTACATCGACTGGCGGGCCGATCACCCCTCGGACGACATCATGACCGAGCTCCTCCAGGCGGAGTTCGAAGACGAGACCGGCACCGTCCGTCGCCTGACCCGTGACGAGCTCCTCACCTACATCAGCGTCATCACCGGCGCCGGCAACGAGACGACGGGCCGGCTGATCGGTTGGACGGGAAAGGTGCTGGCCGACCACCCGGACCAACGACGGGAGCTGGTCGAGGACCGGTCCCTCATCCCCGGGGCCATCGAGGAGCTCCTGCGCTTCGAGACACCCGCGCCCCACGCCGCCAGGTACGTCACCGAGGCTGTCGAGATCCATGGCCAGACCGTCCCCGAGGGCAGCATCATGATGCTGCTCCCGGCATCGGCCAATCACGACGACCGTCGCTTCCCTGACGGGGACACCTTCGACATCCACCGGAACGACGGGAAACCGCTGACCTTCGGGTACGGGATCCATCTCTGCCTGGGCGCGGCCCTGGCCCGCCTGGAGGGCAGGGTGGCCCTCGACGAGGTGCTCAACCGCTTCCCGACCTGGGACGTCGACATGGACCGGGCCACCCTTGCCCCCACCTCTACGGTCCGGGGCTGGGAGACGCTCCCGGTCTTCACCTCGTGACCGCCGGAGGCACATGATGGGAATGCTGGACGACAAGGTTGCCGTGATCACCGGGGCGGGCTCAGGCATGGGCAAAGCGTCAGTCAAGGTCTTCGTTCGGGAGGGAGCGACGGTTGTGGCTGCCGACATCAGCGGGGCGGAGCAGGACACGGCCACCGAGGTGGGCGACGGCGTCCTGCCCGTGCACTGTGACGTCTCCCGGGAGGCCGACGTGGAGGCGACGATGGCGGCCGCCGTCGAGGAGTTCGGGCGGGTGGACGCCGTGCTCAACGTGGCCGGCATCGCCGACGGCTGTGCGCTCGCCGACCTGACCATGGAGTTCTACGACCGCCTGATGGATGTGGATCTGCGGGGAGTGATGCTGGGGATGAAACACGGCATCCGCACCATGCTCCCGACCGGTGGCGGCTCCATCATCAACTGGTCCTCGGTCGGCGGACTCAACGGCTCGGCCTTCACCAGTGTCTACCAGGCGGCCAAGCACGGCATCATCGGTGCCAGCAAGTCTGCGGCCATCGAGTACGGCACCCAGGGGATCCGGGTCAACACCATCTGTCCCGGGTTCATCCTCACCGAGATCATGGCCCAGGGGGCCGAGGACTTCATCCCCGATATCGCCGCCAAAGCCGCCCTCAACCGCGCCGGACAACCCTTCGAGGTGGCCGAGGTCGGGGCCTTCCTGGCATCCGACCGGGCCTCGTTCGTCACCGGCGCGGTGATCCCGGTCGACGGAGGTTGGTCGGCGAAGTTGGCCTAAGGGAATGGACGCCGTGACCACCACCCAGAATCCGGGATTGGACCCTCCGGCGCGACCGGGTCGGCCCTACAACGGAACCCTGCGCCGCGAGCGGGCGGCGGAGACCCGGGAGAAGATCCTCGACGCCGGCTCCGAGCTCATCCACCGCACGTCCGTCCGAGACTGGAAGAAGCTCACCGTGCGGGCGGTGGCCGAACGGGCCGGCGTCAACGAACGGACCGTGTACCGCTACTTCGGCAGCGAGCGCGGGCTCCGCGACGCGGTGATGCACCGGAACGAGCAGGAGGCCGGCATCGACCTGGCCGGCATGAGCCTCGACGACATCGGCACGGTGGCGGCCCAGATCTTCGACCACGTCTCCCAGTATCCGAGGGAGTCACGACCACCGCTCGAGCCGACCCTGGCCGTGGCCAAGGAGCGACAACAGGACGCGCTGCTCGCCGCCGTGGCCGAGCGGGCCGACCAGTGGACGGGTGCGGAGCGGACGGCCGCCGCCGCCGTGTTCGACGTGCTCTGGAGCGTGGCCTCCTACGAGCGCCTGGTCATCGACTGGGAGATTGACCACCAGCAGGCCGTGGAGGCGATCGCCTGGGTCATCGGACTGGTCGAGGAGGCCGTTCGGGACGGTCGGGGGCCGACATGATCGCCGTCGCAGACCGGAGTCGGCGGCGGTCAGTCGACGCCGGCGTCCTTCGTCTCCACCCCGATGGGGACTCGACGGACCGGTCGGCCAGCCACCGTCCCGCCGTCCACGGGGACGACGATGCCGGTGATCTGGGCCGACCGGTCACCGGCCAGGAACAGCACGGCCTCGGCCACGTCGTGCGGTGTCCCCCGACGTTGCAGCGGCTGGTCGGCCTCGATGGTGGGCCCGAGGTCGTAGTTGGTAATCCCCGTGGGGATGTGGCCGGGCGCGATGCAGTTCACCCGGATGCCGAACTCGGCCAGATCGGTGGCCACCATACGGCTGAACTGGACGATGGCCGCCTTGGAGGTTCGGTAGGCAATCGGTGGGCCACCTCCGGTGAGCCCGCCGATCGACGAGGTGTTGATGATCGAGCCGCCACCGTGCTCGGCCATGTGCCGGCCGGCCCGCTGCGTTCCGATGATCACGCCGAACAGGTTCACGGCCATCACCCGGTCGAAGTCGCGGAGGTCGTCGCGCAGGAATCGTCGAAAGGAGCTGGAGATGCCGGCATTGTTGACCATGACGTGCAGGCCACCGAACCGCTCCACGGCCGCGTCGACCAGTCCCTGAACATCGTCGGCGTCGGACACGTCGGTCCGGCGGAAGTGGACGGCGTCCCCCAACGCCGCGGCCAACGCCTCGCCTCCCTCGGCGTCGACATCGGCCACCACCACCTTGGCCCCCTCGTCGGCGAACAGCTCGACGGTGGCGCGGCCGATCCCGCTCGCCCCTCCGGTGACGATGGCGACCTTCCCCGAGAGCTCCTGTCTCATACCGGTTCGTTCCTTTCGACTGGTGTCCGGCGCCGGGTGATCACCCGGGCCCGTCCACTCCTGCCCTCTCCCTCGAGGTCGGCGCGGCCACCGAACATACTCCGCGTGGCCGTGCCCCGATGCGCCCGCCCGACATTCCTTCCCATCCGATCAGGGCACCCGCCCTCCACCTTCTCGGAGCACCCGTGAACGACGAGCAGTACGAATCCATCGACTTCTTCCGCACCAGAGAGCTCATCGACGATCCCTACCCGTACCTCGAGCACCTCCGCGGACAGTGCCCCGTCGTCCGGGAGCCATACCACGACGTCTTCATGGTGACGGGCTACGACGAGGCGGTCGAGGTCTACCACGACCAGGCCACCTTCTCGGCCTGCAACTCAGCCATCGGGCCCTTCGCCAAATTCCCCGTCCCGCTCGAGGGGGACGACATCACCGAGATCATCGAGACCTACCGGGACGACCTCCCCTTCGGTGACCAGCTCCCCACCTTCGATCCCCCCAAGCACACCGCCCAGCGTGGGCTCTTGATGCGCCTCATCACCCCCAAGCGCCTGAAGGAGAACGAGGCGGCCCTGCAGCGGTTGGCCGACGACCGGATCGACGTGTTCCATGCCCGGGGCGAGTGCGAGTTCGTCGGTGAGTACGCCCAGCCGTACACCATGCTGGTCATCGCCGACCTCCTGGGGGTGCCCGAGGAGGACCATCCGGAGTTCCTGGAGAAGCTCATGCACTCTGAGCACCTCGAGATGACCCACAGTCCGCTCGAGTATCTCTACGCTCAATTCACCCGCTACATCGAGGACCGCCGGCGTGAGCCCCGCGACGATGTGATGACGGGCCTGGCCACCGCCACCTTCCCCGATGGCTCGCTCCCTCCGGTGGTGGACGTCATGAAGATCGCCTCCAATCTGTTCGCCGCCGGTCAGGAGACCACAGCCCGCCTCCTGGGCTCGGCCCTCAAGACCCTGGGTGAACGGCCCCAACTCCAGGAGCAGATCCGGGACGACCGATCCCTCGTGCCGACCTTCATCGAGGAGAGCCTCCGGCTCGAACCCCCTATCAACGGCACCTTCCGCCTGTCGCGGACGCCCACGTCGGTGCGGGACACGGACATCCCGGCCGGCAGCACCGTCATGGTTCTGCCCAGCGGGGCCAATCGCGACCCCCGGGAGTTCGAGGATCCCGACGAGCTCCGTCTCGACCGTGACAATGCCCGTCAGCACATCGCCTTCGGTCACGGTATCCACACCTGCGCCGGCGCCCCGCTGGCCCGGGCCGAGGCCAACGTCTCCCTTCAGCGCCTGCTCGACCGGATGGCGGACATCCGCATCTCGGAGGCGCATCACGGCCCGGCCGGCGACCGTCACTGGGAGTACACGCCCACGTGGATGCTCCGGGGCCACGACCGGCTCTTCCTCGAGTTCACCCCCATCGACTAGATCAATACGCGACGATGCAGGTACGCCACTCACGCCCGCTCCACCGATTTCCGAAGAATTGAGGCCCCCTGTGACCAGATACGAAGGTCCGATATTTGACGCTGACAATCATCTCTACGAGACCGAGGATGCGCTCACCCGCTACCTGCCGAAGGAGTTCGACGGCTTTATCAAGTACGTACAGATCAAAGGTCGGACGAAGATCGCCATCGCCAACCACATCAGTGAGTCCATACCCAACCCCACCTTCGAGGTGGTCGCACCCCCCGGCGCCTTCGCCACCTACTTCTCCGGGCACAACACCGAAGGCAAGACCCTCCGGGAGCTCGCCGGCAAGCCGATTCCGGCCATCGACGCCTTCCGCTCGGCCGAGCCGCGCCTGGCCCTGCTCGACGAGACCGGCGTCGAGGCGGCCCTGATGTTCCCGACCCTGGCCAGCCTTATCGAGGTCAATCTCCTGGACGATCCCGAGATGACCTGCACGGTGATCCACGCCTACAACCAGTGGCTCCATGACGAATGGACCTTCGACTATCACCATCGGATCTTCGCCACGCCGGTGGTCAACCCGTGCCTGCCCGAGCGCGGCATCGCCGAACTCGAGTGGGCGCTCGAGCGGGGGGCCAAGGTGGTGCTCCTGCGACCGGGACCAGTGGCCGGGACCAAAGGCACGAAGTCGCCGTTCCTGGCGGAGTTCGACCCCTTCTGGGCCAAGGTGGCCGAGTCGGGGATCCTGGTCGCCATGCACGCCTCCGACTCCGGTTACCAGCGCCATGCCAACGAGTGGGAAGGCGACGGGCGGGACATGCAGCCCTTCGCCCCCCGACCGTTCAGCGACGCCGTCAACACCGGGAGGCCCATCAGCGACACGGTGACATCGGCCATCTGTCACGGAATGTTGAGCCGGTTCCCGAGCGTCCGACTGATGAGCGTGGAGAACGGTGGGAGCTGGGCCCTGCCCTGCCTGAAGGCGCTCGAGAAGACCTACGGCAAGATGCCCTACGCCTTCGCCGAGCACCCCCGGGATGTCTTCCTCCGGAACATCTACATCAATCCGTTCTGGGAGGACTCGCTCGAGGCGCTCATCGAGGTGATGACTCCCGAGCACATCATGTTCGGATCGGACTACCCGCATCCCGAAGGCTTGGCCGAGCCGTTCGAGTGGGCCGAGGAGGTCTCGGGACTCTATCCCCGTGAGGATGTGGCGAAGATCATGGGAGGCAACATGTTCGAGCTCCTGGGGTTGCCGCAACCGGCCTGACGGGCTCGGCCGGTGGGCTCACGGCCCGTGACCGACGAGTGGCCGATCAGACGATGCATGCAGGTCTCCAGCGCGCCCGGGGCAGGCCCAGTCCCCGTTGGGCAATGATATTGCGCTGCACCTCGCTCGTCCCCCCGTAGGTGGTGGTGCCCAGGGCGAATCGGAAGTCGTAGTCGGCGGCGCCCCCGGCCGGAGCTGTCGGATCCCCCTGGCTGCGGATCCCGTCCGGCCCCAGCAGGTCCACGAAGTCGGCCGACTGGCGGGTCAGGGCCTCGGAGGCGAAGAGCTTGCTCATCGAACCCTCCACCCCCGGCATCCCCCCCGAGGCGGAGATCCAGGCCGACCGGCGGCACAGCAGGGTGGTGACCTCATTCTCGGCGGCGGCCCGGCCCAGACGGGCGCGGACCGCGGGATCGTCCGCCCTCCGGCGGCCGTCGTCATCCGCCGTGGTGGCCGCCCACTCCTCCATGGCGGCCAGGAGCCGGATCGAATTCACCCCCGTGGTCACCGGCACGTTCCAGGGTCAGTCCCACCCCCATGACGTCCCAGCCCCCGTCCACCTCGCCGATCCGCAGGGAGTCATCCACCCGCACGTCGGAGTAGAACGTGAGGTTGGTCCGCTCGCCTGACAGCGTTCGTACCGGCTGGATCTCCACACCCGGCTGTCGGAGAGGCACCAGGAAGGTGGTCAGACCCTTGTGCTTGGGCGCCTCGGGATCGGTCCGCGTCAGCATGAAGACGTAGTCGGCCTCCTGGGCGTTGGTGGTGAACATCTTCTGCCCGTTGATCACCCACTCGTCCCCGTCCCGGACCGCCCGGGTCTGGGCGGCGGCCACATCGGAGCCCGACTCCGGCTCGGTGAACCCGAGCACGATGATGATCTCCCCCCGGAGGGCCGGCGGAATGACCAGCTGCTTCTGCTCCTCGGTGCCGATGTGGCGAAGGATGCCGGCGACCATCAGGGTGGTGCCCACGGCGTAGGTGGGGGCCCCGGCCCGGTGGAACTCCTCCATGAACGCCAGCATCTCGAGAGGGTCACGGCCCTGTCCCCCGAGCTCCTCGGGCCATCCGGGGGCCAACCAGCCCCGCTCGACCAGGTTGCGGTGGAAGTGCCAGCTGTGGTGAACCCCGGTCTTCTCCATCTCCTCGCGCACCTCGTCGGTCAACACCTCGTCGAGGAAGTCCCGGGCCTCCTGCCGGAAGGCCTCACTGCGCTCACCCAGTCGGAAGTCCATCGTCATCGCCTGGCGTCCGCGGCCGACAGACGGTGGCCTTCGGCCCGGGCGTAGAGGGCGGTCGGTTCGGCGAACTGAGCCGGCCAGGCCTTGGCCCGCCGGAAGTAGAGCTGGATGTCGTACTCCAGCATGAATCCGTACCCGCCGTGGTAGTGGAGGCTCCGATAGCTCGCCTGGCGCGCCGCCTCGGCATTGAAGGCACAGGCCAACGCGGCCAGTTCGGGGGCCCGCTCGGGCTCCTCGGCCGCCGCCCACGCCGCCTCCCGGGCCAACAACCCGCCGCCGTCGATGCCGGTGGCGGCGTCGGCCAGGCCATGGGCCACCGCCTGGAAGGAGCCGATGGGCACCCCGAAGGCGTGGCGCTCCTTCACGTAGGCCACCCCGATCTCGAGGGAGCGGGCCCCCATCCCGGCCAGGGCGTTGGCCATCAGGACCAGCCACTCGTCCCGGGCCTGCTCGAACAGCGCGTCCACCTCCGGGCCCGAGGCCAGCCGAAGGGCGTCGGTGACGGGGACGTCCGCGGCCGGCAGGCAGCCGAGATTGGTCACGGCAGTGCCGGCCTTTGCGGCGGGGGCCGACCACAGCTGCCCCCGGTCGACGAAGACGACTGAGTCGGCCACCGCCCCGGCCGGCACCAGGGAGAGCACGCCGTTCCGGGGGGGATGCAGGGCCACCGTGGTCAGACGCTCACCGGCGAGGGCCTCGGCCAGCTCGGTCCGGGCGTCCGGGCCGTCCAGCCGGGACAGGAGGCGGGCCGCCACCTGCGCCTCGAGCAGCGGGGCCGACCCGAGGTGCCGGCCGTGCTGCTCGGCCACCAGGGCCAGGTCCAGCAGGGACGCCCCCCAGCCACCGGACGCCTCGTCGACTGCCATCTCCAGGGCGCCGTTGTGGCGGAGCCGGACCCACAGATCGGGGTCGTGACCCGACGGCTCGGCGGCGCGGACCCGCTCGGGTGACGACTGCTTGGCATAGAGAGCCCCGAAGGACTCGATGAGCAACCGCTGTTCCTCAGATGGGTCGAGGTCCACCTGGCCCACTCCTCCCCGTCGTCCACCTCTGCGGAACACACGTCTCGATCGGCTCGGCGCCGATGCCCGGCAGGGCGCCGTGGCCCCCGTACGACACTGTTGCATGATCGGCGGACCATGCGGTCGACCGGTCCCCTCGACCAGCCAAAATTAGCAGAAGGGCATCACGGCCAGGATCGGAGATGAGCCGGCCACCACCGTTCGCCCGTCATCCGCCCTCCAGCGCCGTGAGTTCGTGGACGAGACCCCTGCGGATGCGCCGCTTGGTGGTGGCGAACGCCTCGTGGGGCAGTTGAGACAGTGACGTGGCCAACGAGAGCGCTGGGGGTAGCGGATCGTCCACGACTTCGTCGAGGAACCCCATGGCCATGGCCCGGTCCGGGTCGACGACCTCGGCGAACATGGTGGCCGAGGTGAGGTACCTGCTCTCCAGCCGGTGGGTGGCGATGGACACGGCGAAAGCAGGCAGGGCCAGGCCGATACCGACCTCGTTGAGTCCCACCCGGTAGGGCCCCGCCCGGCCGATCCGGTGGTCCGCGCACAGCAGGAGGATCGCCCCTCCGGCCAGCGCATGCCCCGAGCATGACGCCACCACGGGCACCGGGGCCTCGACGAGCTCACGGTAGAGGCGGGCCCCCTCGGCGAAGAGGGCCAAGGCCCGGTCCGGATCGTCACCGTTCATCACGGCCAGATCGAACCCGGCCGAGAAGCAACCGTCCCTGCCGGCGAGTACCAACGGCTGACCCTGGTCGACCGCCGAGGCCACGACGGCGCGGAGGCTGTCCACGAGTTCGAAGGACAGGGCGTTGGCCTTACCATCGTCGATCGTGACCAGGAGCACGCCGTCAACATCTTCGGCGGTGACGCTCACAGGACGGTAGGAATGGTCGGCACGGGGGGGCGGTTCATTCTGGTCACCGGCCCAGCGTACTCAGGGCCCGGTCCGAGGCCACGGCTACGACTCCTGGACGAATGGGAAGATGCGGGTGAAATCCGCGCCGGGCTGGGCGGCGGCGAACTGCTCCCAAACCGATGCGGTCACCCGTCCGACGGCCGAGGGCCCACCCTGTGCCTCAACCGCGCTCAGATAGAGGGCGATGTCCTTGGTCATGAGGGAGTTGGCGAAGCCGGAGGCGTAGCGTCCGGAGTGGACATGGTTGGGAAACTTGTCTGTCGTCGCCGCGCTCTGACCGCTCGAGGCGTTCAGCACCTCGAGCATGGTGGCCATGTCCAAGCCGACCGACAGCCCGAAGGCGACCGCCTCGCTGGTGGCGACCAGCGCCGTGGCCGACAGGAAGTTGTTGGCCAGTTTGAGGGCCTGGGCCATCCCCGGATGGTCGCCGACCCGACGCCGCCGATCGCTGAGCCCGGCCAGGACCGGATCGACCACGGCGCACGCGGCGTCCGAACCGGCGTACATGACGGTGAGCGTCCGGGCCCGCGCTCCGGCGACACCACCCGACACCGGTGAGTCGATGTACGACAAGCCGGCGTCGGCCAGCAGGGCGTCGATCGACCGGGCGGGGGACACGCCCACGGTGGAGGTGTCGACCACGTGGGTGGTCCGGCGGTCGGCGGCATCAAGGATCTGCCGGGCCACCAGCTCGCTGACCGAGCCGTCGGGCAGGCTGAGAACCACTACCCTCGCCTCGCCGGCCACCTGCGCCACGTCATGGACGAACCGGGCCCCCTCGGGGCAACCCCCGGGACCGCTGAGGTCATAGGCCACGACGTCATGGCCCGAGACGACCAGATTGGTGGCCAGAGCGCCGCCCATATGTCCCAGGCCGATGAACCCGACGGAGTCAGCGGTCACGTCGTCTCCCGCTCGGCTCGCGCCACTTGGAGGGCGCGCTTGGCGGAAATGCCGGCCGGCGCCCCGCAGTAGGCAGCCACCTGGAAGAGGAGCTCGTCGAGCTCGTCATCGGTGACCCCCGTCCGGGGCGAGGCCCCGACGTGGAGCCGGAATTCGTCCATGCGCCCGAGGGCGGCCGTCATGGCCAGCACGAGCAGGCTGCGGTCACGCGGGCTGAGCGCCCCCTCCCGGGCCCAGACGCCCCAGGCCATGGAGGTGATGTAGTCCTGGAACTCCCCCATCACCGGGTTCGGGTCGGCGGCCTGCCCGTCGACATAGGCATCGCCGAGCATGGCCCGACGCATGGCCCGGGCCTTGGCCAGTTCGTCGGTCTCGGTCATGGAGTCCTCCGTTCATTGAGAAGGGTCAGCGGTCATGCACAGGTCGAAGGTGGTATTCCTGGGGTCCGCCCCAGCGGCAGGGGTTCCGGCCAGGTCCGGCGCCCCCGTGCTGCGCTTGCTACGTTGCAAGAATCTGCTTATCGTTTTGCAGAATACCACTTGCACAATTGTGGCTCTCTCCTCTGATCGGTGGGGTTGGAGCCGGCCGGCTTCGCCTGTTGGGCCGGGTCTGGCCACATCCACAGGCGACAAGGAGGCGATGACGTGAGGAGGATGAACACCAGTGAGTGAGTTCGACAGCATCGACTTCTTCCGGGACGACGACCTGCTCGTCGACCCCTATCCCTACTTCGAGTCCCTGCGGGCGCAGTGCCCGGTGACACCGGAGCCCCACCACGACGTGGTGATGATCACCGGGTATGAGGAAGTGATGGCGGTCTACAACGACGCAGACTCCTTCTCCTCATGCACCTCGGTGACCGGGCCGTTCCCGGGGTTCCCGGTACCACTCGAGGGCGACGACATCACGGCCCTGATCGAGGAGCACCGAGACGAGCTCCCCATGAGCGACCAACTCCCCACACTGGATCCGCCCAAGCACACCGACCATCGCGCCCTGCTCATGCGGTTGATCACCCCCAAGCGCCTGCGGGGCAACGAGGAGTTCATGTGGCGACTGGCCGACAGGCAGCTAGACACCTTCCTGGACCGGGGCGCGTGCGAGTACATCAGTGAGTTCGCCAGCCCGTTCGCCATGCTGGTCATCGCCGACCTGCTGGGTGTGCCGGAACAGGACCACCCCCGGTTCGTGGAGGCGCTCCTGCGGGGCCAGGCGGGACACGGGGCCATCGGAAGTACCAGTAGCGAGACCCTGGCCCTCTCGCCCCTCGAGTACCTGTACCAGCAGTTCACGGCCTACGTGGAGGACCGACGGCTCTCACCCCGTGACGACGTCCTGACCGGCCTGGCCACCGCCACCTTTCCCGACGGGACCACCCCGGAGGTCCTCGACGTGGTCCGTGTGGCCGCCAACCTGTTCGCCGCCGGCCAGGAGACGACTGTCCGGCTCCTGGGTTCCGCCCTCCAGTTGATCGCCGAGGATCCCAAGCTGCAGGCGCTGCTCAGGGCGGAGCGCCACCGGATCCCGAACTTCATCGAGGAGACGCTCCGGATGGAGAGCCCCATCAAGGGCGACTTCCGCCTCTCGCGGGTGCCCACCACCGTCGGGGGCGTCGACCTCCCCGCCGGAACCACGGTCATGCTCCTCAATGCTGCCGCCAACCGAGACCCACGGCGGTTCGACGACCCGTCGACGTTCGACCCCGAACGCCAGAACGCCCGCCACCACCTGGCCTTCGGGCGGGGCATCCACACCTGCCCGGGCGCGCCCTTGGCCCGCACCGAGGCACGGGTGAGCCTCGAGCGCATCCTCGACCAGACCGCAGAGATCCACCTCTCCGAGGAACACCACGGCCCGCCCGACGCCCGACGCTTCCACTATGTCCCCACCTTCATCCTTCGGGGTCTGACCCGGCTCTATCTCGAGTTCACACCGGCGTAGGTTCCCGTGGGCGACACGGAAGTCGTGTGCGCCATTGACTCATTCGGCCCAGCCTCAGGTCCCGAGTGTGCCTGCGATCCCGGCCCGTGTGGATTAGACACAGGGGCGGGCCTCGCATGCCATCGGCGCTCGTGGCCAGAGCCGGACACTTCTAGCCAACGAGGCCATCCCCGGGCCAAGGGGAGGTGCGTGATCAGGAGGACGCCAGTGAGCGAACCGACCACCGACGTCTGGGCCGTCATGTCGACGTCCCGGACTATCCGTCGTTTCACCGATGAGCCGGTCGGCAACACAACGCTTGCCCGGTGTCTTCAGGCGGCCACCTGGGCGCCCTCGGGTGCCAACGCCCAGGGCTGGCGGTTCATCGTCCTGCGGTCCCCCGAACAACGGGCCGTCGTGGCCCAGGCCGCGGCACACGCCTTGGAGGTCATCGAACCGGTCTACGGGATGACACGCCCGGCCGATGACGATCACAGTCGCCAGGCCCGTACCAACCGGGCCACCTACGAACTGCACGACCGGGCCGGCGAGTTCACCTCGGTCCTGTTCACCCAGAAGCGCTACCCAACGGCCTCGGAGCTTCTGCTCGGGGGCTCCATCTTTCCGGCCATGCAGAACTTCCTGCTTGCCGCCCGGGCCCTCGGCCTCGGAGCATGCCTGACCAGTTGGGCCTCGTACGGCGGCGAACCACTGCTCCGCGAGGCCGTAGGAGTCCCTGACGACTGGATGCTCGCCGGACACGTGGTGGTCGGGTGGCCCCGCGGCAGCCATGGACCGGTCCGCCGTCGCCCGCTCGCGGAGGTGGTGTTCCTTGACAACTGGGACCAACATGCCGACGACATCATCGGTTGGGACCGGGACCCCTCGTCGGGCTGAACACCGGGACTCGGCGCCGTCGCGCCCGGGCCACACCGTCACGGGCTGTGTCCGACGGCCGCCCGCGAACAGTCGTGGTCCCGCCCCACCCACCCGCTCCCCTGCTCACGGGACTGAAAGCTCGGCCAGGTCGACGAGGGCGCGTAGGTGGATGTTCCGAGAAGACTCCCCTACGGCGATCTCCGCTACGCCACCCTCGATGCGCCAACCGTCTTGCCCGAGATCCCAGTGCCGAAACGCTTCCGGGGCGAGCATCAGTGTCACGGTGCGGGTTTGTCCCGGCGCCAATTCGAGCTTCTCGAATCCTTTGAGTTCACGGTCGGGTCGGATGATGGCTGATTCCGGCCTCAGCACGTAGACCTGCACGACCGTGCTGCCCAGCCGGTCCCCGGTGTTGGACACCTCAAGGCTGACCTCGACACCCTTGCGTCCCACGGCGGTCGAGAGATTGCCGTAGTCGAACGTCGTGTAGGAAAGGCCGTGACCGAAAGGAAACAGTGGCTCGGTCCCTCCCCTGTCGTAGTGGCGATACCCGACGAAGATCGACTCCTCGTAGGTGATGACTCCGTCGATACCGGGAAAGGTCGGGAAGGCCGGGGTGTCCTCGATCCGCTTGGGGAAGGAGGTGGGGAGGCGCCCCGTGGCGTCGACTTTGCCCACGAGAACGTCGGCGATAGCGTCGCCACCCTCTTGTCCCGGGTACCAGACCTGAAGAATGCCCTCCACCTCGTCGACCCAGTCCATGGTGACCGGTGCCCCGCTGTTGACCACGACCACCGTCCGCGGATTGACGGCGGCGATCGATCGGATCAGGCGGTCCTGGTCGCCGGGAAGCTCCAGCGATGCACGATCCTCGCCTTCCGACTCGGTGTTGCTGTTCGTTCCTACGAAGACAATGGCCGCATCAGCTTGTTCGGCCGACCGGACTGCTCGTGTCAAACCGTCGCTCGGAGGTCTGAGTCGAGCCCCGAAGCTGACCGCAGCCACGGGCAGTGCGGGGTTGTCGATGCGGTACTCGACGACGACGTCGAGGGCCTGTCCCTCGGCGATGTCGAGACTGGTGGTGATCTCGTCACTTCCCAGCGAGAAAAAGGACCCTCCGACCGGTGCGCCGCGGTTGTCCAGCAGTACGTCCCCGTCGACCAGGACGCGGGCCAGCCCGATGGCGGTGAGACCGATCTCCCACGTCCCGCTGAACTCCGGCGTGAAGATCGTCCTGGCCCGGGCCGCGAACTGACCGGCCGTCAGCGCAGGGTGGGGCGGTCCGGACCAGATGAGCCGAGTCTGGGCGAAGACTTCGCGGAAGACCGGACCTCCTGTCCCGTCGGTATCGGCGAAGTACTCCACCTCAATGCCCTCACGGCCAGCGCTGGTGCACACTCCCCCCGGACCGATGCAGGGGATGGGTCCGGGGATTCCACATCCCGGCTCGTGGAGGATCGAGTCGGAGCCGAGCATCTCGCTGAGCGCCTCGAGTGGGGTGCGGACGTGGGGAGGCGTCACTTCTGCTGCACCACCACCCTGAGGGCACAGACGAGCAGCTGCGGGACCGATCACCGCCAGCTGTCCCACCCTATCCGGCTCGAGCGGAAGAACTCCGGTATTGCGGAGCAGCACGGCGCCCTCACTGGCCGCCCTTCGGATCAGTCGTGTGCGCTCCGCAGCAGAGGGGAGCAGTGCCTGCGTACTACGGGCGTTCCGAGTGCGCTGGATCAGTCGCACCATGCGACCGGCGGCGGCATCGACGGCCTCTTGACTCACTCTGCCTTCCTCGATGGCCTCCCCCAGGTGTGAACCAAGCCACGCGGGTGGACCCGGCATCTCGAGGTCCAAACCTGCGTTGACCGACTCGGCGGAGTGCGTCCCGAAGAAGTCCGAGACCACCACGCCGTCGAATCCCCACTCGTCCTTGAGGAGCGTCACCAACAGCGGAGCGTTTTCACTGCAGTACGTCCCTCGGAACCGGTTGTACGCGGCCATCACCGACCATGTGCCGGCTTCCCGCACTGCCGCCTCGAACGGCGGGAGGTAGATCTCCCTCAGCGCCCGTTCGTCGATCTCGACATCAACCGACATCCGCTCGAACTCCTGCTCGTTGCCCACGAGGTGCTTGACCGAACAGGCCACCCCGGCGCTCTGGACTCCCAGCACATAGGCCACCGCCATCACCGAGGTCAGGAAGGGGTCTTCGGAGAAGCACTCGAAGCTCCGTCCCCCGAGAGGGTGGCGGTGAAGGTTGACGTTCGGGGCCAGAAGCACGTCGACCTGCATGTCACGCGCCTCGGCCCCGAGGGCCAGCGACACCTCCCGGACCAGCTCCCGGTTCCACGTCGAGGCCAGGGCGGTGGCACAGGGAAAGCACATCGAGACATCGCCCCACCGTTGACCCCGAACCCCATTGGGGCCGTCGCTGGTAACGAGCGGCTCCATCCCGAGGCGCTCCACTCCCGACGTCTGCCAGTAGGTGGTCCCTCCGGTGAGGGCCGCCTTCTCGCCGGCGCTCAGCTCGCTACGCTTCGGGCCCGGGCTCATGGCCGTCTGCGACTCAGGGCAACGGCGGCCTCAATATCGCCGGTCGAGCATTCGGGTGACTCCGCCCAGATTTGGTTCGTCCCATCCGGGCCGGGAAGGATCACGTCGACACCTGTCCGCCGCTCCCGAATCGCACCTTGGGCCTGATCTTTGCCGGCCGGTTGACGAGACGCGTGCGGGTCGTTTCAATGGCCGGGCCGGACGCCGAGCAGGAGCTCGGTCGCCAGCTGGTCAAGTCGTTCGTGCCCATGGCCTGCAGCCCCCAGCTCAATCTCGGACAGGGATCCGGCAGATGCCCTGATGGCCTCGATGGCGTCCACGCCGAGCCCATCAGGAGACGTGGGCTGGGAGATGGCGGGCACACCAGCGACGGTGAGCGCCTCAGCGATCTCGGGGTCGTCCCGGAAATGTCGAGCCTTCTCCCGGAGAATGAGATAGCTCCTCATGCATCCCCGGGCGAAATCCCAGACTCCATCGGCATCCTCCGTCCGATAGGGATGGGCGTCGAAGTGGCGCATGCCGTCCCATTCGGCCTCCTCCAACAGCTTCACGAGATAGAAGGCATCCCGCACCCCCTCGGAGCCAAATCGGAAGTCCTGATCGAATTTCCCGATCCGTTGGGCATTGAGATCGATGTGGAACAGCTTGCCCTGCCACAGGGCCTGGGCCACCGCATGGGTAAAGGAGAGGCCGCTCATCGTCTCGTGCGCGAATTCGGGGTTCACGCCCACCATGTCCGGCCACTCCAGCTCGTGGATGAACGCCAGGGCGTGACCCACGGTGGGCAGGAAGAGGTCCCCCCTGGGCTCGTTCGGTTTCGGTTCCAGGGCAAAGCGCAGGTCGTATTGACGTTCCCGGACATAGGAACAACACAGGTTCACAGCCTCGGCGTACCGATCAAGGGCGCCACGGACGTCCTTGGCCGCTTCGGCCTCTACCCCTTCCCTCCCTCCCCAGAGGACGAACACCCTGGCCCCCAGCTCCACTCCCAGATCGATGGCATCCAGGGCCTTGGCCACAGCGAACCGCCGTACCGCCGGGTCATTGGCGGTGAAGGCACCCTCCTTGAAGACGGGACGCGAGAAGAGGTTGGTGGTGGCCATCGGTACCTTGAGTCCGGTCGAGTCGAGGGCCCGGCGGAAGCGTTTGACCACGTCCCCCCGCTCGGCCACCGACGAACCGGGCGGGACCAGGTCGTCGTCGTGGAAGCTGACCCCATAGGCCCCGAGCTCGCTGAGCCGGTGGACCGACTCCACTGGATCCAGGGGTGCACGGGTCTCGTGTCCGAACGGGTCACGGCCAGGATTGCCCACGGTCCACAGTCCGAACGTGAAATGGTCCTCAGGCCGGGGTTCGTATGCGTCGGTCATGGTGACGTCTCCTCGGGCTCTCGTTCCCAATGGCTCACCTGACACAGTGCCACCATCCGGCCGGGGACGCAGGCGGCCACCGGCCGGGGACGCAGGCAGCCACCGATTGTGGGGGGAGAGGGTGACCCGCTCACGCCTGGCTAGTGGAGGGTTGCGCATCCTGACTGGGGTCTGCCGCCACCGTTGCCGCATAGCGACGGCGAATCTCCTTCGCCCGTTCCGGGTCCGCCGCCGGGGCGACAGTCGTCCACACGTCCGGGGCCCAGCCCTCGATGATGGAGCCGGCGGTTGAGGCCGCACGGGCTGCGGCGGCCAGGAGTGCGGCCCCTTTAGCCACGGGCTCGGGGATCGAGGGAATCGAGGCCGGACGTCCTGACAGGTCCGCCAACACCTGGCGGTAGGCCGCTGATCGTGCGCCGCCTCCGAGCACGATCAACCTCCCGTCGGCCGGTGGAACGCCCGCGGCCAGGAGTGCGTCACCTCCCTGCAGCAGTCCGCAGACCACACCTTCGAACGCTGCCCTGGCCAGCAGGGCCGGCGTGGCGTCCGGTCGCAGTCCATGGAGTGATCCGCTGGCCTCCGGGCGATTGGGCGTCCGCTCTCCGGCCAGGTAGGGCACCAGCACCATGCCTCCGCTACCCGGTGGTGCGTTGAGCGCCAGAGCGTCGAGCTGCGCGTGATCAACGGAGAGCACCGTGGCCACGGTGTCGGTCACCAGCGTGGCGTTGAGGGTGCACACCAGGGGAAGAAATCGATCCGTGGCATCGGCGAACCCAGCAACCACGCCTGAGGGATCGTGCGTCGGACGATCGTGGAGGCAGTAGACGGTCCCCGAGGTGCCCAAGGAGATAGCGAGGTCTCCCGTCGTCATACCGGTGCCGAGGGCGCCGGCCATGTTGTCGCCGGTCCCGACGGCCACGGGAATACCCGCCGGGAGCCCGAGCTCGGCAGCCGACGAGGCGATCAGGCCTCCCGCCACGGCGCCGGCCTGATGGACGGTGGGCAGTCGGGGCACCCAGTCCACGTCCTCGTCGACGAGTTCGAGCAGGTCCGGTCGATACCCTTCGTCGGCCGGTGACCAGTAGCCGGTACCCGAGGCATCTCCTCGGTCGGTCACGAAGGCCCCGGTCATCCGGAAGGTCAGCCAGTCATGGGGCAGCATGACGTGCGTCACCCGGTCGAACATCTGTGGCTCGTGGCGGCGGAGCCAGGCCAGCTTGGTCACCGTGAACGCGGCCACGGGCACGCTGCCGCAGGCCTGCGCCCAGGCCGACGATCCGATCCGTTCCACGAGCCGTTGGGCGTCGACAGCCGACTCGGTGTCGTTCCACAGCTTGGCCGGCCGAATCACCTCACCGCCATCCCCGAGGACGACCAGGCCGTGCTGTTGGGCCGCCACGGCCAGCGCCACCACATCTGCCGGCTGGACGCCTCGGGAGGCGCCATCGGCCAGCGCCTGCTCCATGGCCAGGACCAGAGCGGCCCACCAGGCGTCAGGATCCTGTTCGCTCCTCGGGGGAGCGGTGTCGGGATGAGGTGCCCGCCCGGAACCGACCAGGGATCCCGACTCGAAGTCTCGCAACTCGACCTTTGTGGCTTGCGTAGAGGAATCGACTCCACCCACCACGAGCACTACGGACCCTCCCTCCGGGTGACGCGATGCCTCGGGGCCATGAGCTTCGAGGGCCACTGGCCGATGTGGGGGCCGTTCACGAGTGCCGGCGGGCCCGACGGTGGTCCACGGTGAACCGGTGCAGCCACTCCCCCACGTGCCATCCTCCTCGTCAACTGGGTGCGGAGTCCCTGAGCCTGACCAGCGGCACGACCGTCTCGACGGCATCCGACGCGGTGGCCACCCCTATTCCGCCCGACATGATGGCCCAGGATCTCCTAGCAGCGGTAGACGCGTTCGGCGTTCTCGGCGAACAGCTTCGACCTGGACGCACCGTCGAGCCCGGCCGTCACGGTAGTGAACGTGGTGTAGAGATCATCGAAGGTTCCGTACATGGAGTCGACCGGGAAGTTACTGGCGAACATGCAGCGGTCGACTCCGAAGGCCTCGATGGCGTACTCGAGCCATGGAGCGAGCGCGTCGACGCTCATGGACTCGAAGGGCATGGCCAGGCCCGACAGCTTGCAGGCCACGTTGTCGCCGAGCCCGGCCAGTGCGTCGATGCCCGTCCGCCAGAGGGCGTGCTCCTCGTCGGAGTTGGAGCGGGGCCATCCGGTGTGCTCGACGACGATGGTCAAGCCACCGAAGGTGGCCAGACCGGTGGCCGCCTCTCGCAGGTGTTCGGTATGGGTCATCAGCTCGAAGACGAGGCCCCGCTCCTGCAGGGCACCGAGCACGGCGGCGTCGGGGAGGGGCCCATGGTGCACCCCCATCGGCCGCACCCCGCGGAAGCGGGAGGCGGTCATCTGCCGGTCGAGGAGATCGACGGCCTCAGCGGTCGTGTCCGTGGGCGGGAGACCGCCGATGATGGCCGCGGGACCTCCACGGGCGGGTGCCTCGGCATCCAGTTCGATGGTCTCGGCGATCGAGTGGCTGCCCGTGGCGGCGGCGACGTTGACGAACTTCTCGACCTTCCACCGGGCATGCTCGGCCTGGTATGCGCCCACGTCGTAGCGGCGGTACATCCCCTTCACGTCTCCGTGGCCCAGATCCGGAGGATGCGACAGGTAGGGATACCAGTCCGTGCGAGCCGGATCCCAGAGATGCACGTGGGCGTCGACGATACGGGTCGGTTGGTCGGTCATCGGGTCCTCGGGGAAGGCGAGGGACCAGCGGATCCGACCATCTCCCGGAGCGCGCCATCGAGCCATTCGGGAACGGTGGGGCCGCCGAAGGTGATGCTGCCGGCGGGCCGGGGATGACTGCGAAGGCCGATCCAGCCTGCGCCCACCACCAGCTCCGCGCCGGCTAGGGCCGCTGCCGCGGGGTGGCTGAGCAAGTGGGCGACCAGCTCACTGGCCGCGTGGCCCGCCTCCTCACCGGGCGCCTCGATCCCAGCGGCGAAGGCGGTGACCCGCCCCTCCGTCGCCACGGCGGCGATGCGAGACTGTTGGGCGGCGGCCTGGGCTCGACTGTGACCGCCAGTGGTGGTGGCGTCGGTGAGGGTTACCAGCTGGACGGGGCGTTCGTTGCCGGCGGCGTAGTCGGCAACAGCCCGGGCCCAGGCGGCGTCCGTGTGGAGATGCTCCACAATCCCGCGGTGCTCCGTGAGCACCCCCCTCCAACCGTCGGCCGATGCCGCCGTCGGGTCCCCGGCATCAGTCGCCACGACAACGGCGTCGATCGGCCCGTGGGTCTCGGCCACCGAGTTCAGCTCCTTGGCGGCGTCGCCGAAGGAACGGGCCAGATCGGCGCGATGGCAGGTGACGGACCGATCGGCGAGCGCCGAGGTCAGCGCCTCGGCCCACGCCGACTGGTCGGTCACGACAAGGCACGATCGCACTGGTGACGACGAGGCCTCCGCGGGAGCCGGCTCGTCGAATATCGCCCCGAACCGGGGATTGCTGCCCCCCTCACTGGCCTGGCTGGTCTCCGCCGCCACAAACGCCCCGGGGACAACACTCTCGAGCACCCGGGCCAGCGAGACCGCCCCCTCGGCCCGTACCACCTCGAGAAGGCGGGGCTCGTCGACGATCGCCACTTCCGGACCGCCCGTGAAGATGACCTTGCCGTTGCACCACCCGAACTCTTCGCCGACCAGATACGCGCCGATCGGCCCGAGATCTTCGGGGCCCGCCACGGAGAGGAAGGAGATTCCGCCACCGCCGGACAGGCCCGCCTTGCGGGCACGTTCCAGCGCAGAGGCCATCATGCGGGTGGCCGCGATGGGAGACATGGCATTGATGGTCACTCCCGGCGGTGCCTGTCTACCCAGCTGCCAGGTCAGGGCAGCAACGGCCCGCTTGGCGCGGCTGTAGGCACCGGCGTCGGCGGCGCGCCACCCGGAGCCGGAGGTGACACCCAGGATTCGGCCGAACCCGGCGGCGGCCATAAGCGGCAGTGCGGCATCGAGCACGTTGAGATAGCCCTCGAGGTGCACGGCCAGCACAGCGAGCCAGTCCTCCTCGGTGCCCTTTCCGAAGTAGGTCTGCCTGGTGATGCCGGCGACGTTCACCACGGCATCGAGGCCTCCGTGCTCGTCGGCCAGCTCGGTGAACAGCCTTCGGACGCCCTCTCCGTCGGTTACCGATACCGAGGACGCCCGGGCCGAGCCCCCGGCGGCCACGATGCGGCCCGCCGTGGTCTCCTCCGGCTCCGGGAGCTGCTCGGAGCCGTCGAGGGTCACCAATGGATCGACGGTGGCCACGAACCACCCCCCCCGTCCGAGCTCCTCGGCGATGGCCGCTCCGATCCCGCCACCGCCACCGGTGACTACGGCGACGCGCCGACGCGCGCTCACGAGGCCGTCGACCGGACCGTGAGCTCCAGACCCTCGAAGCTGCCGGCCTCCAGCCACTGCTCGAGTAGCTCCCGATACGCGAACCAGTCGCCGAATCCGCGGCCATAGTTGCCATTGCGGGGGTTCAGGGCTTCGGGGTGACCCTCGTTGTTGATGCGCGACGGCGTGCAGGCCGACATGACGGCACTGCTGTCCACATGGGTATCGACGACGGCCTGCGTCCACGATTCCTCGGCCTCGGCACTGACGTCGGCAACGCCGACGCCTTTGTTCTCGAGCTGGCCAATGGCCCCGCCGATGAACTCGGCCCCGAGGACGGCCAGCTGCGTGTAGTTGACGGTCACCACCGCCTGCTGCCCCGGAGCGGGCATGACGAACATGTTGGGGAATCCCCGGCTCATCATTCCGAACAGGCTGGCCGCACCATCGGCCCACTTCTCGGCCAACGTGACGCCGCCCCGGCCCACGATCTCGTGGCCGGCACGACGATAGAGCGGGGTCAGCTCGGCCTCGAATCCGGTGCCGTAGACAAGGCAGTCGACGTCGTACTGCTTCCCGTCGATGACCGGTCCCCGCTCCGTGATCCGGTCGAACCCGGCGGGACAGTCAACCAACGTGACATTGGGGTTGTTGAAGGCCAGAAGATATTCGTCGTGGAAGCACGGCCGCTTGCACAGATAACGGTAGTACGGCTTGAGGATCTCGGCCGTGGCCGGATCGGTCACCAACTCCTCGACCCGATGCCGGTGCGCCTCCATGACCCCGTAGTCGAACGCCTCGGCGCTCCGCATGTACTCATTCGGCGTCATGCCCTCCTCACGCGGTGGGTGTTGCACGGCGGCGTAGTGATGTGTCCACCCGTCGTCGATCTCGTCCACCTCGACGGACTTGCCCATGAGGATCGCCTGGAAGTTGTCCATGCGAGTCCGCTGCCAGCCTGGCTCGAGCCCCTTGGTGAAGTCCGGGTCTGTGGGCCGGTTGCCCCGCTCGCCGATGGCCGAGGGTGTGCGCTGGAACACGTAGACGTGCTTCGCCGACCTGGCCAGATGGGGCACGCACTGGATGCCGCTGGCCCCGGTGCCAATGAGGCCCACGACCTTGTCCCCCAGCTCGGTGAGGGGCTCATCCGGCCCGCCACCGGTGTAGCCGTAGTCCCACCGGGCCGAATGGAACGATCGCCCGGCGAAGTCCTCCATACCCGGGATGACCGGCAGCTTCATGAGGTTGAGGATCCCGACGGCCAGCACATACCAGCGGCAGGTCACCTCGTCGCCCCGGTCGGTGACGATCCGCCATCGGGCCGCACCCTCCTGCCATTCGGCCCGGGTCACCCCGGTGTGGAACAGGGCGTCGTCCACCAGGTGGAACCGGCCGGCAATGGCCTCGAGGTGCCGACGGATCTCCTCGCCGAAGGCGTAGCGCTGAGTGGGGACGTAGTCCAGCTCCTCGAGCATGGGGAGGTAGATGGACGACTCGACATCGCACATCACACCGGGGTACCGGTTCCAGTACCAGGTGCCCCCGACGCCACCCGCCTGGTCGATGATGCGGATCCGCTCGACGCCGGCCCGGCGGAGCTGAGCGCCAGCCAGAACCCCGGCGATTCCCCCACCCACGATCACCACGTCGACCTCGTCGGAGACCGGTGGGCGCTCGACCACCTGTGTGAACGGGTCGTCTCGGTAGCGGGCGAAGTGCTCGTCGGTCCTCAGGTCACGGATGGCGGCCCGGTCGGGGACCAGCCGCTTGTCCCGCTCGGCGAGGTACTTGGCGTGGACGACCTCCGGGTCGTAGCTTTCGGCCGGTGAATCAGATGCTGGCATGTTGCCATACTAGGTCAGGTCCGGTTCTCATTTTCGGAGAAGGAGATCTCCGCCAAGCGGTCACTGGAGCGCTCCAACACCGCCCCCACCAGGGTCGGAACCGGCGGGGTGGGGCCACAGACCGCAGACGGATCAGCCCCGTGGGGCTCGACGATCAACAGGAGGCAGGAGATGACGGTGTCGGTGATCACGGGTGCGTCGAGCGGCATGGGTCGACGTTGCGTCGAGAGCCTGCGGGGCACGGCCGATCGGCTCGTCGCCGTCGACCTCCGCGCTCCCCAGATCGAGGGGACCGTAGGGATCGCCTGTGACATCTCCGACCGGGCCGCCGTCGGTGACCTCGTCGAACGGGTGAGGGAACTCGGCTCGTTCCACGGACTGGCCCATGCGGCAGGGGTGTCGCCCACCATGACCGACGCCCGACGCGTTCTCGAGGTCGATCTGGTGGGAACGGCGCTGCTCCTCGACGCCTTCGAACCACTGGTCACGCCCGGATCGGCCGCGGTGTGCTTTTCGTCCAGCTCGGCATATCAGATCGCCATGGCCGGCATCGACGCCGAGCTCCAGAGCCTGATGTCCGAGCCCCGCGAGCCCGGCTTCCTCGACGCCGCCGCCGACCGCCTTCCGGACAGCGGCCTGGCCTACGCCTGGGCCAAGCGCGGCGTCATCGCCGTGGCCGCCAGGGCGGCGGTGGAATGGGGCCGGCGTGGCGGGCGGGTCAATTCGCTGGCTCCGGGCCTGATCGACACCCCGATGGGCCGCCAGGAGGCGGAGCAGCAGCCCATCATGAAGGTCATGCTGGACAAGACGCCCCTGGAGAGGCTCGGCCAGGCCGATGAGGTCGCCGCCGTGGTGGCCTTCCTCCTCTCCGATGCCGCCTCGTTCATCTCGGGCATCGACGTCCTCGTCGACGGGGGCATGCTTCAGGGCCTCATCGCCGCCTTCCCCTCGTCGAGCGACCGGTAACCACACGCCGGGCATCAGCCGAGCGGTTCGTAGCTGGCCTCCTCGAAGAGGTGCAACGTCCGGCGAGCCGCTTCCAGCAGCGGCACAGGCTCGGTGGCCCCTTTCTGTCTGGCGACATCGAGCACCAGGTCGACACCCTTGCGCAGGAGCGAGGCCGCGGAACGGTCTCCCGAGAAGTCCATACCGGACGCCGACGAGATGGTGGCGGCACGACTTCCGCCGCTCCCATGGGCCAACGCCGCGGTGACGTCACCGTGCACATGTCGTGCCCGCTGCACCCGCCCACCCACCCGATGAGCCGGGAGGGGCGCGTCGCCGGCACGGGCTTTGCGCAGCCGCCGCGATCGAGCGACCGCCACTCCACCCATCCGCTGTCGGACCTGCGACGCGAGCGGGCCGCCATCGGCGGTCGGGATACGAATGATCGGGTCGGCCCGTAGGGCGACTCCAAGTATCCGGAGGGATTCCACACCATCGGATCGGGCCGGCACCGTCGCCGAGCCATTGGCCCACCATCGGGCGGGCGCCTGTGGCCCGCTTCAGGTCGCGTTCCGTGGCGTCATGGCCACTGTGACGGTTCATCTGACCGGGGTTGGGTCGTCACGCCTCCGTTCACTGTTACGTTCCGTTATCGGGGTTCGAAGACTCGACTCTCGCGGGGGCAGACCATGGACAACAGGCATTCACACAAAACCGCATTGGCCAAGTCGCTGATCGCCGCGGTCCTCGCCGTCTCACTGATTGGTGGGGCCGGCATCACCCTGCTCGGAACGGCCCACGTCGCGGCGGCCACGACGTCGACGGGCACCGCCATCGTCAACGCCGCTGCTTCCCAGGCAGGCATCCCCTACTGCGAGGGAGGTGGCGGGATCCTGGGGCCAAGCCTACCGGCCCACCCCTTCCAACCATGCTCGGGTGGTCCTGGCTATGACTGCATGAGCTTGGCCCAGTTCGCAGTGTTCCAGGCGACCGGGATCACCGTCCCATATGGAAGTGGCGCCTCGCTACCGGGGTCCGGCACATTCGTACCCCCCGACGGTACGGCCGATCTGCAGCCCGGCGACGTGGTGTTCTTCGGGGGAGTCTCGTTCGATGCCTATGCCCATTCCGGGGTCTACGCCGGCAACGACGAGGTATGGGATGCCCTCAGCGTGGGAACCAATGTGCAAGAGCATGCCTTCGGCCTCCTGGCCAACGACTACCAGAACGTCTACTGGGGGGCAGTGCGGTACGCGAACAGCATCGTCGTTCCAACGACTACTACTACGACTACCACCGCCGCGTCACTGACT
Organism: uncultured Acidimicrobiaceae bacterium; assembly: GCA_963737625.1. Lineage (GTDB taxonomy): Bacteria > Actinomycetota > Acidimicrobiia > Acidimicrobiales > RAAP-2 > Bog-756. Next base: position 801,566 of record CAVTTK010000002.1, on the reverse strand, counting down.
CCTTCATTCGCCATTTCGACCTCCTCGCTGGCCAGCGGCACGGTGTCCAGCCGCGCTCACCCGGTCACCTACCAACAGAGCGTCAGCGCGTCCGGTGGGCGTTCGCCCTACAAATGGTCGGTGGTCAAAGGATCACTACCCAGTGGCCTCCATCTGAAGCCGTTAACCGGTGTGATCTCGGGGAAAGCCAAGACCGCAGGGTCCTTCTCCTTCACGGTGAAAGTGGTGGACACGAAGACCAAGGCCAGGCCGCCGACGCAGGACTCGGCGACAAAATCGCTCGTGATCACCATCAAACCGGCGGCCTAGGTGTGCAACTGACGTAGGCCGCACCGTTGGAGGGTCCCGGAAGGCCGCGGTGCACGGGCCGCCCGATTCGACAGCCCCTTCTGGCTGATCGGACCGGGCAGTGCGGAATCGGACCGTTGGCGGGCGGGGGCCGAGCTGTCGGGTTCACCCACATGGGGCCTGGCCCATGGGATTTAGGTCCCTCTTATACTGTCCACACAGTTTCCTCACAGTTGACCGCTCAACTTCGCATCGGGGGGAACCGGGGCAGGGAATCCGGTCGTCGGCGGAAGATCGGGGGACCGCCGGCGGCCGGAACCCTTCCACCCGGGGCCTAGTCTTCTCACTGTCGGGCGGCCGGAGTGACACACGGGGCACGTTCAGACGTCACTCCCCCGCTCTACCCTGGCCCTATCGACCACTACGCCCACGCCTTCTGCCTTCTCTCGGAGCGGTGCTTCAGGTTCGTCCAGCACGATTCCGGGCACGCCCAGCACTGCCCCTACCTCACGGAATGGCGAGGACGATTCAAGGACGGGGCCGGCAAGTGGCACACGGTCGAATCCTGTGGCGGCCACCGGGCCGACCTGGACTCCGTCCAGCGGATCGCCACGCCACCCAGCATCGCCCGGAAGGCTCGCATGCAGCCCTTCTGGACGTAGGAGACGGCCTCTGGACTACGCCCCAGCTCGGCGCCGGTGTCGCCTGCGTCGTTGCCTAAGGACGACGACAAGCATCACTGCGAACCCGAGCGCTACTCCGACCAGCCATGCCGATTCGAACGTCAGACCGGGCGAACCAAGTTGCTCGTCCACGCTTTCCGGCTCCGGCTCAAGGACTGTATCCATGGACGAGATCATTACCGATATTGGCGAAACGTGACGCCTCCACCAAATGGCCTTGGCTCCGCTCAGAACTGCCCCGGGGGCACAGAGCAGGTCAGCCACGCGATGTTGTCGCCCGTGAATGGCTGAGGTCGCCGCACTAAGGTCGGGAGCTTCGGCGGCTTACAAGGAGGCGACAATGAAATTCGTCCAGTTGATCGAGTTCAAGACCGGTGACATCGAAGGGTTCAATCGGACCCTCGATGAGTTCCTTGCCAAGAGCGAGGGTGCCCGACTCCCTACCAGGGCGACCCAATGTCGGGATCGGGACAACACCGGCACGTACGTTCACATCGTCGAGTTCCCGTCCTACGAGGCAGCAATGGAAAACTCGAACCGACCCGAGACGGCGGAGTTTGCGGCTCAGTTGGCCAAGATCTGTGACGGGCCCCCGACGTTCCGCAATTTGGACGTCGTCCGCGAAGAGGAGATGTAGCTGCACCGATCGATTGGGCTGCCGTCCTCGGGCCGGATGGCCTGAGGTGGGTTAGCCGGGATCCCTCGGCGGACCTCAAGACACAACGGTTCTAACCATCGCGGGGAATTCGACCGCCTCTTTTGCGAACCGGTGGGCTAGTTGCCGGGAGATACCGGAGATTCGCCCAAGTTCGGCGATGGTGAGGCCCTCGTCAAGACCTCGACGAAAGATCCTTAGCCGCACATCGTGGCGGGCCGCCTCGACAGCCTTCAACGCTGCGTTCATGGCCTTGCCGGTCTCGGCCGGGTTGCACGCCTGGAGGGCGGTGGAGACATCTGCCCCGGCGTTGGCTAGATCGAGGGCTTGTCGCCGCCTCGGTGGATCGGGTGGTTTCACGAAGCTCAGCGAGAGCGTCGATGAAGTTCTGGATGATCCGTACCGCTTCAGGATGGGGTTTAGCCATCGCAGATTAATAGCAGGCGGAAATCCGACGTGTGGTGATGCGGGCCAGAGGCTGACCCTTGCCTGGTTGCTCCTCAGGAAGTGACAAATCCGTAGCAACGCGAGAGAGCCGTCAACAGGTGTTAACGCACGTCGATATCCTGGGTGTGCCCGGGCCGGCCCTTGGTCCTCGTTGGCCATAAGCGGCCAGATTCCCGCCGACCTGTGTCGTGTGGCCGGCCCGGGCTCTGACCCACGTCGAACAGGGGAGCGCCGCCGACCCCTGGGTGCAGTACACCCCGACGGCAACGCTCGACCCCGCTGGCCGTCGCTGTGAGGCTGAGCGGCCACTCCATGCCTACACCCGCCCAGCGACAAATCGACCTAGCCCGTGGACATGCCAGAGCAAGCCTGCGGGGGATCAGTCGGGGTCAACTCGCCCACTGCAGCCTGGAGTTCGGCGGGTGGCACAGCCCCTTAACTAGGTGCCGGGATCGTGAGCAAAGCGAAATCTATGAACGTAGAGCCGGTGATCCCGGTGGCACAGTTGCCGAACGGGGCCGCGTCACCCGAAAAGCCCGCCGAAGAGTTTGCATAGGAGCCGGTGATTGGCCCGGTTGCATCCACGGCTCCGAGGCTGTTAATAACGCCAGTGGTCTTCATAATGCTGGTTTTCAAAGCCGGTGAGTAGATGAACTTGAACGTGTCCGTCGTCGGAACCGGAGGTTCGTTGGCGCTGCAGCTTCCGTTGGCGAAGGTGACACGGCCCGAAACCGTGACCGTTTCGCCGGCGGGAGCGCCCGTGCAGTTGGACAGCGTGATGGCCACTCTTGCGGTCACCTTGCCTCTTCCTGTGTCGCTCCAAGAACGGTTGAAGGAGATCGTTCCCGGGCCACCATGACACATAGTCGGTCCTGTGCCAACAGACGTCCTGGCCGATGCCGGGGTGGTGGACACAACCACCCAGAACAGCGAGAGTCCCACTACCCCAGCACCCACACCCGCCACCACTTTGCGCAATCCCGTCATTGCAACTCCCTTGGCTCTCGGGCTCAACTCTCGAAAGGCTAGTCACGCCCTCCGCCGTCCTCTCAGCTCAAATCGAAGGCGTAACGGGAGCGCAGCGCGTCAGGGCCGCACCCACCGATTGACTGCCACAGCCCGCCTCGCGTCGAACTCGTCATCACTGATCAACCCCGCCCGGTGGAGTTCGGCGAGGTTCCGAACGTAAACGACGAGAGTCCGCTCCGCCGTCCCGTCCCCGCCAACATCCGCCTCACCCGCCGCCATCGCTGAGGACGCTACTCACGGTGTGGGAGCCGGTGCAACCGATCGCGGGTGGCCAAACAAGGAGATCACCACGGTCACCGATGGGCGACGGCATGGCCGCGGGCCGCCCACCTGTGCCTTTGGTTGCTCAGGGCTCTCGTCGGCGAGCCGGTGAAGGACCTCGTTGGATGGAGCATCTCTCAGATCCGCGTTCGCGCCCGTCCGCCAAAAACTGGTCCACTGAATGCGGTCAAGCCCACTTGGAGCGGACGACGGGATTCGAACCCGCGACCCTCACCTTGGCAAGGTGATGCTCTACCAGCTGAGCCACGTCCGCGTGAGGTCCCACACCCTAGCAGCAGACTGCCCGAGGCTCCCCCTGGACTTGTCCCCCGCCCCCCCTCCGACAACTCGGGCCCAGAGTCCGAACTTCCGTCCGCTACAGGGCCCACCCCTCCCCTATGCAGGGAGTTCGGCGTGCCACCAGGGTACGGGTCGGTCCCGACGGTTGGCCCGGCCGACCAGTTCCGTCAGGGACTGCTCCATGGCCCGGGCCATGGCCTCGATGTCCGGAACCAGCAGCCGGCACCCCTGCACGCCGACGTACAGGACGTCCAGATAGGAGAAGACGGTCACGTTCATCCCCACCCCCTCGATGATCGGACCGATCGGATACATCGACACCATGCGGGCGCCGGCCAGGTACAGAGGGAAGTCGGGCCCGGGGACGTTGGACACGATGAGGTTGAACAGCGGGGCCACGTGATCGAACAACCGCAGGTTAGTGATCAGGCGGGTCAGTCGGGTGGCCACCGACGGCACCAGTGACTGGGCCCAGCCGGCGAACACGCCGGGATCGACGAACCGACTCTGCTCCTTGGCGCTCCGACTCCCCTCGATGATCCGATGCAGTCGGGCCACCGGGTCGTCCACCGACGTGGCCAACGACACCAGCATGGCCGAGACCCGGTTCCCGAGAGCCCCGTCCTCCTCCTCGGTGCGCACCGACACCGGGACCATGCCCACCAGTGAGGCCTCCGGCCGTTCACCCCGGGCGGTGAAGAACGACCGGAGGGCTCCCGAGGTCACCGCCAGCACGACGTCATTGGTGGTGCCACCGAACGCCGTGCGCACCCGACCGACGTCGGCCAGGGACAACTCGGCCAGCGCCACCCGCCGGTGGGGGGAGATGGCCCGGTTGATCGATGTCCGGGGTGCCTCGAAAGGGGAGGGAGGCACCGGGTCGGACGCCTCACGGCGGCGTCCGTTGAGATTCCGGGCCGTCGTCACACTCCGCGACACCGTGCGCACCACGGCCTCGGCGTGGCCGGGCAGCGAGCCCAGAACGTCCCGCCACCGCTCCCACTCACCGGGCAGGGGATCGGGCGCCCACCGCGGGTCGTCCCCGGTGGGCGGTCCCGGCGCGCCCGTCTCGGCCCCGGCGGACTGTCCCGATCCCTGGGGGCCGTTCGGTCGGCCGAAGAGCGGGACGGGAGCCCGTACGGGTGACAGATCGAAGAACGCCGCCATCACCTGGGCGCCGGACACCCCGTCGATGATGGCGTGATGCACCTTGGGAATGATGGCGAGGCGGCCGTGCTCCAGGCCCTCGACCACATGGAACTCCCAGAGCGGTCGCCCGCGGTCCAGGGGACGCGAGGCCAGGTCGGCGACCAGGGCAGCCAACTCGTCCCGTCCCCCGGGCTCGGGGAGCCGGGCCCGCCGGACGTGGAAGTCGAGGTCGAAGTCCGGGTCGTCGACCATGGCCGGGTGCTGGAGTCCGAAGGGCACCTCCACCATCCGCTGCCGGAAGGGCGGCACCAGGGGTAGCCGGTCGGCGATGAGGCTCCGGACGGTCCAGAAGTCGACGCCTCCCTCTACCCCGGTGGGGTCGAAGACCAGGGCCCCGAGGATCTGGAGGTGGGTGGTCGGTGACTCCAGGGAGAGGAACGCCCCATCGAGCCCGGTCAGTCGGTCCACCGTCCCCTACCGTCCCGTGGACCCGAAGCCGCCGAGTCCCCGCTCGCTCTCGGCCAACTCGTCGACCTCGACGAAGTCCGCTACCGCCACCCGCTGGATCACCAGCTGGGCGATCCGGTCTCCCCGCTGCACGTCGTAGGCCGTCTCGGGATCGGTGTTGACCAGCAGCACGGCCAGCTCGTCCCGATAGCCGGAGTCGATGAGCCCCGGGGTGTTGAGACAGGTGACCCCATGGCGCAGGGCCAGACCGCTCCGGGGCTGCACGAAGCCGGCGTAGCCGGGTGGCAGGGCGAGAGCGATGCCCGTGGGGACCAGTGCCCGCCCGCCGCCCGGGGCCAGGGTCACCGCCGTCCGGGCCACCAGGTCCGCACCGGCGTCACCGGCGCGGGCATACCCCGGCAGAGGCAGTTCAGGATCGAGGCGGACCACAGGGACGGCCACCGGGCCGGTCGGAAGGGGTGGCGCGACGGCCACCTCGCCCCGCGCCCCGTCGATGCCGTTGTCTCGTGCCGGGGCCACCGGACGCCTCCACTTTCTCCCCGCCCGGGACGCTACCGCTCCTCGGCACCCCCCGCCGACACCGTGTCCCCTCCGACCGGCGTGCCTGGGCGCCCTCCGCCCGAACGGCCCACCGGCCCGCGTTGGGGTCATCTGACGGACCATCAGCTATCGGGTCCGGCCCCAGCCGCTAGCGTCACACCGTGCTGGTGTGGATGGACCTCGAGATGACCGGGCTGGACATCGGACGTCACGTCATCGTCGAAGTGGCCACTCTGATCACCGACGACGAGTTGGCCGTTGTGGCCGAAGGTCCCGATCTGGTGGTGTCGGCCACCGCCGAGCAGCTCGACGGCATGGACGACTTCGTCCGAAGCATGCACACCAAGAGCGGCCTGCTGGCCGAGATCACCGCGTCGTCCACCACGCTGGCCGAGGCCGGGGACGCCACCCTGGCCTTCATCCGGTCCCACGTGAAGAAGGCCCGGACCGTGCCGCTGGCCGGGAACTCGATCGGCACCGACCGCCGGTTCCTGGCCGCCCAGCTGCCGGAGATCGAGGAGTACCTCCACTATCGCTCGGTCGACGTCTCGACGGTCAAGGAGCTGACCCGACGCTGGTATCCCGAGGTGATGAAGGATGCCCCGACCAAGGCCGGCGGCCACCGGGCCATGGACGACATCCGGGAGAGCGTGGCCGAGTTGGCCTTCTACCGCTCCCACGTCTTCCGTGACGGGGCCGACCCCGGGTAGCGCCCACCCCGGGTCACCGACCCCGGCGTGCGGGGCCACCCACCGACCCCAGACCCGTGTCACCGCCATCGACCGGGCAGCCACCACCGAGAGGAGCACCCATGGCCCCACCGTCCGCAGAGGAAGCTCCGCCACCGACCGAGCCGTCGGCCCTACCCACCCTGGCCGAGGCCACCGCCACCCTGACCGCCCCGGGCCAGGGCTTCGAGATGGAGACCCTCACCATCCGCGGTGTCGAGACCCGCACCTGGAAACAGGCGCCCGCCACGCTGCGGTCGGTGCTCGAGCTCTCAGCCCTCCACGGCGACCAGACCTTCCTGGTCTACGAGGACGAGCGGATCACCTTCGCCGAGCACTTCCGAAGGGCCTCCGGCCTGGCCCACACCCTGATCGACCGGTTCGGGGTCCGGCCCGGGGACCGGGTGGCCATCGCCATGCGCAACCTCCCCGAGTGGGTCACCGCCTTCTGGGCCGCCATCGCCGCCGGTGCGGTCGTGGTCCCGCTCAATGCCTGGTGGACCGGGGCCGAGCTGGCCTACGGCCTCAGCGACTCGGGGACCACCGTGGTCTTCGTGGACGAGGAGCGGCGCGAGCGCATCCGACCCCATCTGGCCGGGGCACCCGCGCTGGGCGCAATGATCGTGTGCTGCGAAGAGCCCGACCCGGCCGGTGGGCGCCGGCCGGCCACCGGGTCCATCGAGAAGCGGGCGGGAGGCGCCCCCGTGCCGGTGATCCCCTTCGCCGAGGTGACCGCCGACCTGCCGGACCCGGGGGTCCTGCCCGAGGTGGCCATCGAACCTGACGACGACGCCACCATCTTCTACACCTCGGGCACCACGGGAAAACCCAAGGGAGCCGTCGGTAGCCACCGCAACAGCACGTCGAACCTGATGAACCTGTACTTCGTCTCGGTGGTCGGAACCATGCGTCGGAGGAAGGACGGCCCGGGTGACGGCTCCGGAGGACAGAACGCCAACCTGCTGTCCGTGCCCCTGTTCCACGCCACCGGGTGCCACGCTGTGCTGGTGACCAACACGGCGGCGGGGGGCAAGCTGGTCATGATGCACCACTTCGACCCCGAACGGGCCCTCGAGCTCATCCAACGGGAGCGGGTGACCATCTTCGGCGGTGTGCCGGCCATGGTCATGCAGGTCATCGACTCACCCAACTTCACCACTACGGACACCTCGTCGGTCAAGTCCATCTCCTACGGCGGGGCGCCGTGCCCACCCGACCTGGTCCGACGGATCAAGGAGCACTTCCCCGGGGGTGCACCGGGCAACGGCTACGGCCTGACCGAGACCTCGGCCATGACCACCATGAATGCCGGCGACGACTACGTCCGCAAGCCCGACAGCGTGGGACCTCCGGCGCCGGTGTGCGACGTGGCCGTGATCCCCGAGGAGTACGGGGGCGAGGAGCCGCCGGCCGGCCAGCCCCTCGACCCGGAGCGGACCGGGGAGTTGTGGATCAAAGGCCCCAATGTGGTCCGCGGCTACTGGAACCGTCCCGAGGAGACCGCCCTGACCTTCACCCGCGGCTGGCTCCACACCGGCGACGTGGCCCGCATCGACGAGGAGGGGTTCGTCCACATCGTGGACCGGGCCAAGGACATGATCATCCGGGGTGGGGAGAACGTCTACTGCGTCGAGGTGGAGGCGGCCCTGTTCGAGCACCCCGCCGTGGCCGACTGCGCCGTGATCGGGGTGCCCCACCCGGTACTCGGCGAGGAGGTCGGCGCCGTGGTGGTGCTGCGTCCCGGCCTGGAGGTGGGGGCCGACGAGCTGGCCCGCTTCGTCGGTGAGCGCCTGGCCGCCTTCAACGTGCCCTCCCGCTTCTGGTTCCGGGCCGAGCCCCTCCCCCGCAACCCGGCGGGCAAGGTGCTGAAGCGAGAGCTTCGGACCGAGCTCCTCGGCGGGGCCACCACCGCCTGAGCCCGCGGTCGGGCCCGGGCGACGGTCGTACGGCGGACCTCAGGCCCCGGGGGCCAGCAGGGTCCGGGTGCGGTCGACATCCCGCTGGATCTGCTCGACCAGGGCCGAGGCCGAGGAGAAGGCGATGTCGTCATGGAGGCGGGCCACGAAGGACACCCGGGCCTGCTCCCCGTAGAGGTCCCCGGTGAAGTCCAGCAGGTGGGCCTCGACCAGTAGCTCCCCGTCGGTCCCGTAGAAGGTGGGCCGGCGGCCCACCGAGATGGCCGTCGGCCACACCGACCCGTCGGCCCGCTCGTACCATCCGGCGTAGGTCCCGGCCCCGGGCAGGCAGATGGTGCCGGGGACGTCGACGTTGGCCGTGGGGAAGCCCAGTTCGGCCCCGCCCCGCCGGTCACCGTGGGCCACGACGCCCCGGACCTGATGGGGTCGACCGAGCAGTGTGGCCGCGTCCTCGACGCGGCCCTCGGCCACCAGGCTGCGGATGCGGGTGGAGGAGATGGGCTCGACCGTCTCCTCGTCACCACCGGACGCGCCGCGCAGGGCGATCCCGTCGACCTCGAAGCCGGCGGCCGCGCCCATCTCGGTCAGCAGGGCGACGTTGCCCTTGCGCCCGTGACCGAAGTGGAAGTCCTCCCCCACCACCACCAGCCGGGCCCCCAGGGCCCCCACCAGGATGGTGTCGACGAACTCCTCGGCCGTCTCGTTGGCCCGCTCGGCGTCGAATCGGATGACCACGGTGCGCTCCACACCGGCCGACTCCAGGAGCTCGAGCTTCTGGTCGAGGTCGCAGAGAAGGCGGGGAGCCGACTCCGGGCGGACCACCATGGCCGGATGGCGGTCGAAGGTCACCACGGCCGTGGCCAGACCGTCGGCCCGGGCCCGGGCGGACAGCTCGGCCAGGAGGGCCCGGTGTCCCAGGTGGACGCCGTCGTAGGCCCCGATGGTCACCGCCGATCCCCCGTCCGGCGGGACGCAGGTCGAGAGTTCGGTCACGATCTCCATCACCCGGAGAAGGTTACCGCCGACGCCGACGCCCCTCGGCGGACCTGCCGCCCGGTCCGGCCCCCCGGTTGGGGACGGGGCACCGTCATCCTGCGGCCTCCAGCACCACCGAGGGGCGGATGCGGTCGGTCTCGGTGGCCTCGTACACGGCCAGCAGCCGGTGGCCTCCGTCGACCAGTCCCCAGGGACCGTCACCGGTGACACCGAGGGGCACCCGGTCGAGCGGCAGCCCGCGGGCAATGTGCTGCTGCATCTCGGCCGTCACCACCACCTGGTCCAAGTCGCGCAGGGCCTGGGCCGGCGAGAGCACGACCGCCGGGGTCAGTTCGTCCACCACCCGGGCGTCCTCCACCGTGAACGACCCGATGCGGGTCCGGCGCAGGTTGCGGAGGTGGGCCCCTCCCCCGAGAGCCGTGCCCAGGTCGGCGGCCAGCACCCGGATATAGGTGCCCGACGAGCACTCCACCTCGACCCGGAACACGCCCGGGCTCCAGGCCCGGGGCCACATCGAAGCGGTGGACGGTGACGGGCCGGGCGGCCCGGTCCACCTCGATCCCCTCCCGGGCCAGGGCGTGCAGGCGGCGTCCACCCACCTTCAGCGCCGACACCATGGGCGGGACCTGTTCGATCGCCCCGGTCAGGGCCTCGGCCGCCGAACGCACGGCGGACAGGCCCACCTCGTCCATGTCCCAGGTTCCGGTGACCTCCCCGCTGGCGTCCAGGGTCGAGGTGGCCGTGCCCAGCACCACCTCACCCTCGTAGGTCTTGGGCAGGGCGGTGAGGAAGCGCATCAGGCGGGTGGCGCGTCCGAGGCCGACCAGGAGGACTCCGGTGGCATCGGGGTCGAGGGTGCCGGCGTGTCCCACCCGCCGCTGCCCGAAGATCCGCCGGCAGCGGGCCACCACGTCGTGCGAGGTCCACCCCACCTCCTTGTCCACTACCACCAGACCGGTGACGGTCTCCGCCTCGGGAGGGCTCACCGGTCGGGGCCGCCCGAACCTTCCGGCGCCTCGCCCGCCTCGGCTCCGGCCTCACTGTCGCGGATCCGGCGGAGTACGTCCTCCACCCGTCCCCCGGCCACCACGGCTGGGTCCACGGCGAACTCCAGCTGGGGGGTGCGCTTCATGCGGACCTGACGGCCCAGCGCCCGTTGCAGCTGCGCCCGGCGCTCACCCAGGGCCGCAGTCGAGTCGTCGGTCAGCGAGCTCAGGTAGACCGTGGCGTGACGCAGGTCGGGTGCGGTGTCCACGGAGGTCACCGTGACCAGTCGCAGGCGCTCGTCAGCGTCGGCCAGCCGCTCGAGCTCCTCGGCCAGCACCTGACGGAGGACCTGGTTGACCCGCAGGGACCGCGGCGTAGGGAGCCGCGCCCCGATTGTCGTTCCGACGGGCGGACACCGCGACGCTCCTCCCTCCGGTCACCCGGGACGGTGCCGCCCGCTGTCGGGCGACGCCCGCCACTAGGTCCGGGGGATCTCCCGCTCGTCGAAGGTCTCGATGATGTCGCCCTCTTTGAGATCCTGGTAATCGGAGAGGCCGATCCCGCACTCGAAGCCGGCCTGCACCTCGCGGGCGTCATCCTTGAACCGGCGGAGCGAGGTGATGGCGCCCTTCCAGATGATGGCTCCGTCCCGGAGGAACCGGACCTTGGAGCCCCGGGTGATGACACCCTCCCTGACGTAGCAACCGGCGATGGCCCCGATACGGGGTACCCGGAACACCTGGCGCACCTCGGCCTCACCGGTGACGATCTCCTCGTAGACCGGCGACAGCATGCCGAGCATGGCCGCCTCGAGATCCTCGAGCAGCTTGTAGATGATCTCGTAGAGGCGGATCTCCACGCCGACCTTGGCCGCCATCTCGCGGGCCCGGCGGTCGGGACGCACGTTGAACCCGATCATGGTGGCCGCCGAGGCCTGGGCCAGCTCCACGTCGGACTCGGTGATCCCGCCCACCCCACGGTGGACGAAGCTGAGCTTCACGTCCTCTCGCTCGAGCTTGCGGAGGCTCTCGGTCACCGCCTCCAACGAGCCGCGCACGTCGGCCTTCAGGATCAGGTTGAGAGTGGCCGTCTCGCCCCGCTGGATCTGCTCGAACAGGTCCTCCAACTTGGCCCCGCCCAGCGCCGACGTCGCCGCCGGCACGTGGCCGGCCACCCGGTAGCGGTGGGCCCGGGCCTCCCCGATGGTGCGGGCCTGGGCCAACTCGGGGGCCACCCGGAACTCGTCGCCGGCCTCGGGGGGCTCGGAGAAGCCCAGTACCTGGACCGGGGTCGACGGTGGCGCTTCCTTGATCTGCTCGCCGTGGTCGTCCACCAGGGCCTTGACCTTGCCCCAGGCCGCTCCGGCCACGATGGGGTCCCCCACCCGGAGGGTGCCGCGCTCCACGATGACCGAGGCCACCGGGCCACGGCCAATCTCCAGCTCGGCCTCGAGGACCACCCCGCGGGCCCGCCCTTCGGGCGAGGCCACCAGCTCCTCGACTTCAGCCACCAGGATGATCTGCTCCAGCAGGTCCTCGATACCCAGGTTCTGCAGGGCCGAGATCTCGACGGTGATGGTGTCTCCACCCCAGGCCTCGGGAACCAGACCGTGCTCGGACAGCTGTTGCAGCACCCGATTGGGGTCGGCCTCCTCCCGGTCGATCTTGTTGACGGCCACCACGATGGGCACGTCGGCGGCCTTGGCGTGGTCGATGGCCTCGATGGTCTGGGGCATCACCCCGTCGTCGGCCGCCACCACCAGCACCACGATGTCGGTGACCTCGGCCCCCCGGGCCCGCATGGCGGTGAACGCCTCGTGGCCCGGGGTGTCGATGAAGGTGATCGGGTGACCGTTCCAGTCGACCTGGTAGGCGCCGATGTGCTGGGTGATGCCGCCGGCCTCGCCGGCCACCACGTTGGCCGACCGGATCCGGTCCAACAGGAGTGTCTTGCCGTGGTCGACGTGGCCCATGACCGTGACCACCGGAGGCCGCGGGCGCAGGTCGGCCTCCTCTTCTTCCTCGTCATCGTCGTCGAAGAACTTGGCCAGGAGCTCGGCCTCTCGCTCCTCCCCCGGGTCCACCAGACGGACCTCGGCGCCCAGCTCGGCGGCGAACAGGTCGATCATGTCGTCGGTGAGGGACTGCGTGGCCGTCACCATCTCCCCCTGCAGGAGGAGGAACCGGATGACGTCGCCGGCCGAGCGGTTGAGCTTGGGGCCCAGATCGCGGGCGGTGGAGCCTCGCTCGATGATGACCTCGGTGTCGGGCACCGGAGCCGTGGAGGGGGCGTAGGCGGTGAGCTGGGTCGGCTCGAGCTCCTCGAGATTGCGCCGACGACGGCGGGGCCGACGTTGGTTGGGGCGGCCGCGGCCGACTCCGGGGCCACCACGGCCCCCGGGTCCACCCGGGCCACCGGGACCGCCGCCCGGCCCACCCCCGGGACCACCACCCGGACGACCGCCGTAGCCGCCGCTGGAACCGCCGCCGGGACGGGCGCCGAAGCCCCCACCGCCACCGGGACCACCGGTGCGGGTGGCGCCACCGGGGCGACCGCCGGACGAGCTCGGACCACCCGAACGACCGGCGAATCCACCCGGACCGCTGGGCCGGGACCCGCCCGGGGCGGGGCGACGTCCCCCGGCGCCGGGGGGCGGAGGGATGGGCTTGCCCGTCACCGAGCGGGGAGGACCGCCGGGAGGCGGGGGGATCGGTCGGCCAGAGGCGCTGGTCGGGGCGTGCACGGGCGCCGAGGGAGGAGCCACCGGTGGGGCCGCGGGACTGGCCGCAGCCGGAGGGCTCGCCGCGGCCGGGGGCGGGGTGGCCGATCGGGGGGCGGAAGGAGCGGATGCGGCCGGAGCCACTGGTGGCGCGGTCGGAGGTGCCGTCGGAGCAGACGGTGCCGATGGCGCTGTCGCCGGGGCGGCGGCCGGAGCCACCGGGGTCGGGGCGGGAGACGGAGCGGGGGGTCGGGCCGCCGGAGGCACGGGTGCGGCGGGGCGGACCGGTGCGGCGGGGGTAGGAGTCGGGACCCGGCTCGGGGTCGGGGACACCTGCTCGGAAGCCGGTCGGCTGGTGACCAACCGGGCACCCGTGCGCTTGATCGGAGGGGTGGCCGGGACGTCGGGTGCCGGGGACAGTGGACCGTCGCTCCCCACGGAGACCGGAGCCGGTCCGTCCGAGGGTGTCCGGTCGGGCCCCGGTTCGGCATCGGCACTCGGGTCCGAAGCGACCTTCTTGGCCGCCGCCTTCTTGGTGGCGGCCGCCTTCTTGGCCGGCGGGGCCGGCTCCTCGGGCTGGACGGGGCGGCGGAGGCCCTCGCGGTCAGCCTTTCGGCGGGCGCGGTCGGCCTGCGCGTCCTCGATGGACGAGGAGTGGCTCTTGACGCCCATCCCCAGGGACAGGCACAGGTCGAGCGCCTCTTTGTTGGTCAGTCCGAGCTCATGTGCGAGCTCGTAGACGCGGATCTTCTTCGGCAACGGCTGTTACTGCCCTTCCTTACACGTCGTAGGTGCCGATACGCACATACGACCCTCTATTCTCGCACATCACAGGACCGGACTTTCCGAGCCCGCCGCGGGCCTCACGTGTGACCCGGACCCGAGAGCGACCCGGATCCCTTCGACACTGCGGTGGTCCACGGGACCCCGCAGTGCCCGATCGAACGCCTTTCGCCCCACAGCCTGGTCGAGGCACCGGGTCGAGTCCCGGCACAACCAGGCCCCCCGACCGGCACCGCCGCGGCCCACGGCCAGTGAGCCGTCGTCCAGGCGCACCACCCGGACCAGCCCGTCAACCGATCCGGTCCGACGGCACCCGATGCACGTTCGAGTCGGCGCTATGCCTGACCCCCCTCGCCCGCCGTGGACACCGAGGCCTCGACCGGTTCGCCGGGGGCGGCGGGCTCGTCCCCTCCGTCCTCCGGCCCGCTGCCCGTCGCTGGGCTGTCTCCCGCCGGGGCCTCGGAGGTGGCGTCGGGCGTCGACCCGGCATCGGTGGCGTCCGAGGCCACGGGGTCGCTGACCGTGGCGTCCGCATCCGGGGCATCCGGGGCACCGGGGGCGGCAGGCTCGGCGCCTTCGGCACCCTGGGACCACTCGGTAGCCGAGACGGCGGTACCCCCTTCGGCCGGCTGCCACACCATCTCACCCGCCTCGTTCTGGATCCACTCGCCCTCGGCCCACTCCTCGCCGGCGTAGCCCGACTCCTCCTCGGCCAACTGGGTTTCGCTCTTGATGTCGATGCGCCAGCCGGTCAACCGTGCGGCCAAGCGGGCGTTCTGCCCCTCTTTGCCGATGGCCAGCGATAGTTGGTAGTCGCTCACGATGACCGTCGCCGTGCCGGTGTCGTCGTCGAGCCGGACCTCGCGCACCCGGGCCGGAGCCAGGGCCGACTGGATCAACTCGACCGGATCGTCCGAGAACGGGACCACGTCCACCCGCTCACCGCGGAGCTCGTTGGTCACCATGCGCACCCTCGACCCCCGGGCGCCCACGCACGCTCCCACCGGGTCGACGTTGGGGTCGTTGGACCACACGGCGATCTTGGTCCGGTGACCGGGCTCGCGCGCCGCGGCCTTGATCTCCACGGCCCCGGAGGAGATCTCGGGGACCTCCAGCTCGAACAGGCGCTTGATCAGGCCGGGATGGCTGCGGCTCACCACGATCTGGGGACCCTTGGTGGTCTTGCGGACCTCCACGATGTAGGCCTTCAATCGGGCCCCATGCTCGTAACGCTCATAGGACACCTGCTCGGCCTGGGGCAGCAGGGCCTCCACCTTGCCCAGGTCGAGCAGGGTGTAGCGGTTGTCGGTCTGCTGGACGATGCCGGTGACGATGTCGCCCTCTCGGCCGGCGTACTCCTCGTACTTGAGGTCCCGCTCGACTTCCCGGATCCGCTGCAGGATGACCTGCTTGGCCGTCTGGGCGGCGATCCGTCCGAAGTCGTCCGGGGTGTCGTCCCACTCCCGAGTGACGTTGCCGTCCTCGTCGAGCTCCTGGCCGTAGACGCGGATCTCCCCCGACTCGGGGTCGATGGTGACCACGGCCTCCTCGGCGGCGTCGGGGCGACGCTTGTAGGCCGCCACGAGGGCGTTGGCCAGGGCGTCGAGAAGTGTTTCCACCGAGATGCCCTTGTCGCGGGCGATCTGGCCCAGCGCGTCGAGGAATTCGAAATTGGGCTTGCTCATGGGGATACGACCTGCTTCCTCTTCATCTCCGTCGTCCTGTTCTCCGTCGGCTCCGTCGTCATCCCCCTACGCCGCCCAGGGCCGGCCTGGCCCGTCGGGGCGTTGCTTGTCCCACCGACCGGCCGACCCGCCTTGGTCCCAGCCTTCTTCGCCTCGGTCTGCTTGCCCCCCTTGGGCTCCGGGCCCCAGACGAAGACCGTTCGGGCCTTGTCGATGTCCGAGTAGGCCAGATGGACCCCTCCGTCGGGGCCACCTTCTTCTGCCAACGTCAGTCCGTGGTCGTCGGCGGCCACCAGCACGCCCCGACGTCGGCGGTCGCCCGGCACCTGGGGCCGGGTCTTGACCGTCACCGTCTCCCCGATCGCCTTCACGAAGTGGGCCGGCGTGCGGAGGGTCCGCTCCACCCCGGGACTCGAGACCTCCAGGGTGTAGCGCCCGGGAATGGGATCCAGCTCGTCCAACACCGCGGACACGGCGCGGTTGGCGTCGGTCAGGGCCTCGAGGTCAACGCCGCCTTCCCGGTCCACGGTGACCAGCAGCACCCCGGAGCGCAGCTCCACGTCGACCAACTCGAGCCGGACGGCGGCGATGACCGGCTGGAGCCGGACGACTAGTTCCTCGGTCATGGGCGCTGCCTCCTTCCGGTGCTCCGCGGTCTCGATCAGGCTGTATGTCATGGCTCGTCACTGCATTTGCTGTCTGTCCTGCGCCTCCGGCGGAGTGTTCCGGACCAAAACAAAAGCGTGGGCTGTCCGCCCACGCTTCCTTCAGCGTCACTTCACTCCAACCGAACGGCAGATCTAAAAGTATAGCAGCGACGGCCTGGAAACGCGTGCGGCCTGACGTGCGGTTTCACCCCCAGAATCAGGCCGCCGGCCCGACGTTCGCCGCCACGGTGGTGCGCGCCGGGGTCCGGATCCGGGCCCCAGGGGCCTCACCCGGCCGACAGCTCCGAGACCGGGCTGTCCACAGGGAGCTCCCGCTCCTCCCCGGTGCGCCGGGACCGCCACTCCACGACGCCGCGGGCCAGGCCCTTCCCCCCCACGACCAGACGGACCGGCACGCCCAGCAGGTCGGCATCGGCGAATTTGACCCCCGGGGAGACGTCCCGGTCGTCGTAGAGGACGTCCACACCCCCCTCGACCAGGCGTCGGTAGAGGTGCTCAGCGGCGTCGGCCACCTCGGCCGAGCGTCCCGCGCCCAGGGCGGCCAGATGGACCTGGAAGGGCGCCACCTCGGGAGGCCAGACCAGGCCCTTGTCGTCGTGGTGCTCCTCGGCCACCACGCCCAGCAGCCGGCTGACCCCCATGCCGTAGCAGCCCATGGAGAAGATGGCTTCGGCGCCGTCCTCGGCCACGAAGGTGGAACCCGGCATGACCTCGGAGTACTTGTAGCCCAGCTGGAAGGTGTGGGCCGCCTCGACCGACCGCACCAGGGCCACCGGCTCGCCGCAGCGGGGACACAGGTCCCCAGAGACCACCTGGGCGAACGAGCCCCACTCGTCGACGGTGAAGTCGCGATCGAGGAGCAGGCCTCCCACGTGATGGTCCCGTCGGTTGGCCCCGGTGATCCAGGGACCGGGCCGGCCCACGCCCCCGTCGGCCACCACCCGGATCCCGTCCGCATCCTGGCCGTGGCCCCGGGGTCCGATGTACCCCTTGATCAGGGAGGGGTGCTCCTCGAAGTCGGCGTCCTCGAACAACCGCCATCCGCTGGGCAGCCGGGCCTCCCGGTCGCCGGGGAGGAGGATCAGGGTGGGCCGGCCCTCGGCGTCCAGAACGGCCAGGCTCTTCAGCATCGACGACTCGGTCACGGTGGGATCGTCGAAGAACGCCACGACCTCGGCGATCCCCGGACGGTCCGGCGTATGGTGCTCGACCACGGGGGGCGCCGAGGACAGGTCGCCCCGCTCGGTGTCGGGACCCACCCCACCTCGGGTGGCCGCCTCGACATTGGCGGCGTAGCCGCAGGACGGGCAGGAGACGAACTCGTCCTCGCCCACGTCCGAGGGCACCATGAACTCGTGGTTCACGTCGCCGCCGATGGCCCCGGACTCCGCCTCCACCGGGGTCACGTCCAGTCCCAGCCGGGCGAAGATCCTGAGGTAGGCCTCGAAGACCGTGCGGTACGAGGCCCGCATGGCCTCCTTGTCCACATCGAACGAGTAGGCGTCGGCCATGATCAGCTCGCGGCGTCCGCAGGAGCCCGAAGCGGGGACGGGCCTCGTCCCGGAACTTGACCTGGATCTGGTAGACGGTCAGGGGCAGCTGCCGGTACGACTCCACCTCGGCCCCCACGGTAACGGTCACCACCTCCTCGTGGGTGGGCCCCAGCACGAAGGTGCCGCCACGGGCCTCCACGGTCATGGCCGGTAGGGCGTCACTGCCGAACAGCGCGGCGCGGCCGGACTGCTCCCACAGCTCGATGGGATGGAGGGCGGGCAGCAGCACCTCCTGGCAGCCGGCGGCGTCGAGCTCCTCCCGGATGACGCGTTCCACCCGGGCCAGCACCCGCATCCCGAGGGGCAGGAACGAGTAGACCCCCGAGGCCAGACGTCGGATGTACCCTGCCCGCACCAGGAGCTGATGGCTGGCCACCTCGGCGTCGGCCGGTGCCTCTCGCAGGGTGCGGACGAGGAGCCGGGACATGCGCATGGTCGGCGATCCTACTGTCCACGCCGTCGGTCGCCGGAGAACGCGTCACCGTGGGCCGGCACCCGCGGGGCGCCACCGAGGACGTCAGTTGGCGTCGGGGTCGGTGCCGTACTTCTTGCGGATGAGCTCGACTTTGGTCTCCGAGGCGTTGGCGTCCTCACCCTTGGCGTCGATGAGGGCCCGCCGATCGGCCTCGGCCTCAGCCTCGGCCCCGGCATCGGCCTTGGCCAGACGGGCCTCGACTCCCTCGGCCACCAGCTGCTCGGCCTCAGCCACCAGAGCCTCGACCATCTCGTCCTCGGGGACGACCCGCACGATCTTCCCCTTGATGAACAGGTGGCCGCGCTTCCGTCCAGCGGCGATGCCGAGGTCGGCCTCGCGGGCCTCTCCCGGTCCGTTGACCACACAGCCCATCACCGCCACCTGGATGGGCAGGTTCCGGTTCTCCAACGCCTCCTGCGCCGCCCTGGCCACGGCGATGACATCGATCTCGGCCCGCCCACAGCTGGGGCAGGCGATGAGGTCGAGGCCCTTCCTCTCCCGCAGGCCCAGAGCCTCCAGCAGCTGCCGCCCGGCCCGGGCCTCCTCCACCGGGTCGGCGGTGAGCGAGTAGCGGATGGTGTCCCCGATTCCCTCGGCCAGCAGCGTGGCGATCCCCGCGGTGCCCTTCAACAGTCCCGCGGGCGGCGGCCCGGCCTCGGTCACCCCGAGGTGGAGTGGGTGGTCGAAGGTCTCCGAGGCCAGGCGGTATGACTCGATCATGAGCGGGACCGAGGAGGCCTTCACGGAGATCTTCACGTCGTCGAAACCGACCTCGGCGAAGTACGCCAGTTCCATGCGGGCCGACTCCACCAGGGCCTCGGGCGTGGCCCCGCCGAACCGCTTGTAGAGGTCGGGGTGGAGTGATCCGGCGTTCACCCCGATGCGGATGGGCACGCCACGGTCCTTGGCCTCCGAGGCCACCTGCTTGATCTCGTGGGCCTTGCGCAGGTTGCCCGGGTTGAGCCGCAGCCCTTGCACCCCGGCCTCCAAGGCGGCCAGGGCCATCTCGTGGTGGAAGTGGATGTCGGCGATGATCGGTACCGGCGAGCGGGGCACGATCCGGGCCAGCCCCTCGGCGGCGGCCTCCTCGTTGCAGGTGCACCGGACCAGGTCGGCCCCGGCCGCGGCCAGGGCGTAGATCTGGGAGAGGGTGGCCTCGGCGTCGGCCGTCTTGGTGGTGGTCATGGACTGCACCGTGACCGGGGCCTCGCCCCCGACGGCCACGTCCCCCACGCGTATCTGGCGGGTGGGCCTCCGCTGCGTGGTGGTCCAGGCCGTTTGTCCCATGGCTCCATGCTACCGGCGCCCGGTCCGTGCCCTCCGGGCACCTGTCGGCCTACCCGAAGGGGTTGGCCATGGGGTGGGCCTACCCGAAGGGGTTGGCCATGGGATGAAGGATGTCGGTGAGGAGGGCGGGCACGATGAGGACGGCCAGGAAGAGCATGAACAGCCAGGTGAAGGGCATCAGCTTGGCCACGTCGGCGTGGTAGAGGACCTTGCTCCGGCCAGTGCGGATCTTCTCGTAGACGGCGATGGCCACATGGCCGCCGTCGAGGGGCAGCATGGGGAAGAGATTGAAGACGCCGAAGAAGATGTTGATGACGATGAGGATGTAGAGGTAGTCCCCGATGCCGGCGTGGAGGGCGTCGGTGGCCACCCCGCCGATCCCCACGATGGACGTGGCCCGGGTGCCGTTGGCCGCCGCCTGGCTGGCCGCCTTGGCGCTGGCCACCTGGTCGAAGCGCTGGGCCACGCCACTGGGCGAGAAGAGGTGGCCGATGCTGTTGGCCGAGCTCCACATCACGCTCCCGAGCTCGGAGCCCGTCGAGGTCACGGCGCGCAGGGGCGAGCGGGTCTGGACGGGGGAGCCGAGGCTGATACCGATGAGGCCGTAGGGGGCGGTTCCGGCCGGCGGCTTGGAACCCTTCTCGTGCAGGGTACGGCCGTTGACCGGGGTGACGGTCAGGGTCTTGTCGGTCCCGTTGCGCTGCACCACCACGGTGACGGGCACGTCGGGATGGTCGTTGATGGCCTTGGTCAGCGCGTCCACGTCCCCGCCGATGGGCGTGCCGTCGACCGACACCACGACGTCGCCGGCCCGGATACCCCCCACTGCGGCCGGACTGGTCAGGCCGCCCACCGGGTTGAGTCCCTCGATCTGCACCTGGCTGGAGTTGGGCACCCCGACGAAGGTGAGGAGGACCCACAATAGAACGAAGGCCAACAGAAAGTGCACCGCAGATCCGGCCACGGCCACGCCCAGCCGGGCGTGGAAGGGCTTGTCCCGGTACAGGCGCCCCTCGTCGGCCGGGTCCACCTCCTCCAGGTTGGTCATGCCGGGGATCTTGACGTACCCGCCGAGGGGGAGGGCCTTGATGCCGTACTCGGTCTCGCCCCGTCGGAAGGACCACAGCCGCGGCCCGAAGCCGACGAAGTACTCGGTGACCTTCATGCCGCTCCGCTTGGCCACGAGGAAGTGGCCGAGCTCGTGGAGCATGACGATGACGATGATGGAGACCACCACGATCAACAGGTCCACATAGCCGGTAACCACGGCCAGGCCGGTGATGACCACCAGGGCGGCGACCAACTCGCCGGCCAACCGGCGCGGGGACTTCGTCGTCTCGGGAGAGGCACCGGAGGGTCGGCCCGGGTCGGGGGCCGGGCTCACGGGAGGGCGCAGATCGATGGCGCTCATGCCGCCGCCTCACGTTGCGAGACCGCCGACTCGGCCACTCGCCGGGCGGTGGCGTCGGCGTCGAGCACGTCCTCCACGGTGCGCCCCTCTGCCCCGCCCGCTGACGACGGCGCCTCATACCGGTCGAGGGTTCGCTCGACCACCTCGGCGATGGACGTCCAGGCGATACGCCGGCTGAGGAACGCCCCCACGGCCACTTCGTTGGCGGCGTTGAGCCAGGCCGGGGCCAGGTCCCCCGTGCGGCCGGCGCGGTAGGCCAGGCCCAGACACGGGAAGACGGAGTGGTCCGGCTCCTCGAACTCGAGGGTAGCCAGCTTGGTCCAGTCGATGGCCCCGTAGGCCACGGGAAGCCGCTCCGGATAGGCCAGGGCGTACCCGATGGGCAGGCGCATGTCGGGCATCGACAGCTGGGCCACCGCGGCGCCGTCGACGAACTCCACCATGGAGTGGACGATCGACTGGGGATGGACGACCACGTCGATGGCGTCGTAGGGCACCCCGAACAGCTCGTGGGCCTCGATGACCTCGAGGCCCTTGTTCATCAGCGTGGAGGAGTCCACCGTGATCTTCGGTCCCATGGACCAGGTCGGATGGGCCAGGGCCTCGTCGACGCTGACTGCGGCCAGTTCGGCTCCCGTCCGGCCCCGGAACGGTCCCCCAGAGGCCGTCAGGAGGAGCCGGGCCACGCTGCCCGCATCTCCGGTGCGCAGGCACTGGTGGATGGCGCAGTGCTCGGAGTCGACCGGGATCAGTTCGGCGCCCCCGGTTCGCCGTGACCGCTGGACCAGCGGCGCGCCGGCGATGATGGACTCCTTGTTGGCCAGGGCCAGGCGACGCCCGGCATCGAGGGCGGCCAGGGTGACGCGGAGGCCGGCGAAGCCCACCACGCCGTTGACGGCCACCTGGGCCAGCGTGGCGATGTGGGCCAGTCCCTCGGTGCCCACCACCACCTCAACTCCGGGATCCAGTCGCTCGGTCAGGTCGGCGGCGCAGTCCGGGTCACCGATGGCCACCACCCCGGGACGGAGCCGTGCGGCCTGGGCCACCAACTGGTCGACGGAGCGGTAGGCCCCCAGCGCCACGACGTCGAAGCGCTCTGGACAGGCCTCCACGACCTCGATGGCCTGCCGGCCAATGGATCCCGTCGAACCGACCAGACTCACCGTGACGGGGCCCTGCGGGCCCGTCGACACGACGCTTCCCGGTTCGGAGGGCCCGGAAGAGCCGTCCGCCTCGGTGCCCCTGCTGGCCGGATTCATTCCCCTAGCCTGCCCGAAAATCAGGCAATGTTCAGGGCGCGGACCAGGTAGTAGGTGGCCGGCAGCACAAAGAGCAGCGCATCCACCCGGTCCAGCACCCCTCCGTGGCCCGGGAGGAGCCGGCCCATGTCCTTCAGCCCGAGATCCCGTTTGAGCAGGGATTCACACAGATCGCCGAGGGGTGCCACCACCGCCACCACCACCCCGAGAAGGGCGGCGTTGGCGGCGCTCCAGGGATGGATGGACCCCACCACCACGGTGGAGAACAGGATGGAGAACACCGCTCCGCCGAACAGGCCTTCCCACGTCTTGTTGGGACTGATCCTGGGGGCCAGGGGTCGGCTCCCCAGCCAGCCTCCGATGACCAGGGCCCCGACGTCGTTGGCCACGGTGGCGATGATGGCCCCGAGGAGAAAGGCGATGCCGTGCCGGTCGGGGAAGCTCGACGGTGACAGCAGCAGGCCGGCGTAGGCACCCAGGAGGGAGACCCAGCCCACCGTGAGCAGGGTGGCTGCCGTCCCGGCCACCGGTGAGCCCCGCTCGATGCCGAACAGGTACCAGATGAGGGTGAAGACGGTGATCAGCACCAGCACCAGGGGGAGGGCGGCGACGCCCTTGGCGTAGGCCCCGACCATCAGCGAGATGGTCCCGACCAAGCCGAGCAGGCTGGCCGGGTGGTAGCCGGCGCGGCGCAGGACGCCGAAACACTCCCCGGCGGCGAAGGTGACCACGACGGCGCTCAACACCACAGAGGGTACGGTGCCGAGCTTGAAGGCCAGCAGGGCGACGACGGCCACCGCGATGCCCGTGCCCACCCGGATTCCGATCGAGCTCCCACCGGCCGGGGGCCGGTTGGGGTCGGCCGGACGCCGGCGAGCCCGCGGTGCCGGGGGCCCTCCTCCGGTCGGCCCGCCCACCCCTTCGGTGCCTCCGTCCGGAGCGGGTCTCGTCGACTGGGGTCGGCGGAGCGACCGGCGCCCGGCCGCGGACGTGGCGGCCACGGCGACGCCGGCGGCCTCGGCGGCGGGCACGGCCTGCCCCGCCGTCCTGGCCTCACCGGACGCAGCTTCCTGGGTCCGCTCGGCCGAGCGGTCGGCGGCGGCGAGTCCGGCCACACCTATCCGCTTCCGACCCGCACCCGGCACCTCGGTCACCGACGCTCCGGGGGGCTCGGCGGCCAGGGGTGTGTCGACCAGAGCATCGACGTCCTCGGGCCGCTTGGCTCGGAGCCGGGCCGGTAGCAGTCCCGCCCGCCGGGCACGCCCGAGGCGGGTCGAGCCGGTGGGGACAGGCTTGTCGGCCACGAGCTCCTCGTCGTCGGGGTCTTCGTGGTCCGACGTCGATGTCGGCCCCGACCGGTCCACGGTCGCCCGGTCGGCGGCCAAGGCGGCCACCGCGGCGTGCGGGATGGCGGTGGTGGGCTCCGGGGACTCGGCCTCGTCGTGGTCCTCGACCGGTCCAGCGGGGGGATCTGCCCCGGCCTTGGCTCCTGGGGCCACGGTCGCCCCCACGGCTTCGGTGGGTTCGGTGATGGGGTCGACCGTGGGCGCCGACGGGTCGTCCACCGCGGCACTGACGCGCTGAACCGGACCGGTCGGATACGGGGACGATTCGAGATCGAACTCCCACGGACGCCGATCGGCGTCGGTGCTGTCCGTTTCGTCGAGAGATCCCAGGGCGACCTCGTCCTCCTCGCCGGCGAACATGGCCGGGTCGAACTCCTCGTCGTGGGCCACCCAGTCGGCATCCTCCTCGCGCCAGGTCGGGGCCACGATGGTCGAGTCGTCGTCGCTGTCGCGGGACAGGACCGCCGGCACCTGTCCGGTGGGGGGCTCGGTCCAGTGGGGCAGTTCGGTCGGGGAGGCGGTGGCCCCGGGCACGGCCGTCTCCCCGGGCCGCACCGGGTCGACCACGGGGACCCCGTCCCCCGGCTCCACCGGCTCGTCGATCAGATGGACCGACGGCTGGTCGAAGAGGGTGCCTTCCGACGGGCCGTGGGACCCGGCAGGTCCCCCGACGGCCTCGGCGTCCTCGGCCCCGATGTCCACCTCATCTGCGGCGTCGCGGTGGACTACGGGGAGCTCCCCGGTGATCTCGCCGGCCGGCTCGGCCCCCACGATACGGACGCGGTCGGTCGAGGGTCCGGTGCCCGCCCCGCCGGCTTCGCGGCGCGTCACCGGAAGGTCCGTTCGGGTCACCTCATCGTCTCCCTCTGGGACGTCGTCCACGTCAGTTGTTTCCTTCCATCCACCGGGCGGCCCAGGGCCGTCCGGGGTCAGATCTCGAGGAGCTCCTGCTCTTTGTGAGCGAGGAGCCGGTCGATGGCCGCCACGTGGTCCTGGGTGATCTTGTCGAGGTCCTTCTCCACCCGCTCCAGCTCGTCGGTGGACAGGTCGCCGTCCTTGTGCATGGCGTCGAGGTCATGACGGGCCGACCGACGGAGGTTGCGCACCGTCACCCGCCCCTCCTCGGCCTTCTGCTTGACCACCTTGACCAGCTCCTTGCGGCGCTGCTCGGTGGGGATGGGGAAGGAGAGTCGGATCACCGTGCCGTCGTTTGACGGGGTGATGCCCAGGTCAGAGGTCTGGAGGGCCCGCTCGATGTCGACCAGCGAGCCCTTGTCGTAGGGCGAGACCACCAGCAGACGGGCCTCGGGGACGCTGAACCCGGCCAGCTGACGGAGCTCGGTCTCGGTGCCGTAGTAGTCCACCTTCAGGTGCTCCACGAGGGCAGGTGTGGCCCGTCCGGTCCGGATGGAACCGAACTCGGCCTGCGTGTGGTCCACCGCCTTGCTCATGTGGTCCCGGGCATCGCCCACCACCAACGCGATCAGGTCGTCGTCCATCAGCCGACCAGCGTAGCCAGCAGGGTCGTACCCCACTCGGATGACGACATCACCTGGGACTTCATCGGACGAGTGTCCCGATGGACTCGCCGCCGAGGGCGCGCTGGATATTGCCCGGCTCCATGAGATCGAAGACCCGGATGGGGAGGCCGTTGTCCATGCAGAAGGTGATGGCGGTGAGGTCCATCACCCGCAGGTCCTTCGACACCACCTCCATGAAGGAGACCTCGTCGTAACGGGTGGCGTCGGGATCGATCCGGGGGTCGGCACTGTAGACGCCGTCCACCCCGCCGTGCGTACCCTTGCACAGCAGATCGGCCTCGATCTCGGCCGCCCGAAGGGCGGCCGAGGTGTCCGTCGTGAAGTACGGATTTCCCATACCGGCGGCGAAGACCACCACGCGTCCCTTCTCGAGATGGCGGATGGCCCGGCGCCGGATGTACGGCTCGGCCACCTCGGCCATTTGGATGGCCGAGAGGACCCTGGTGGCCTGACCGTGGTGCTCCAGGGCGTCCTGCAGGGCCAGGGCGTTGATCACCGTCCCGAGCATGCCCATGGCGTCCGAGGTGGCCCGGTCCATGCCGGCGCCGGCCCCGGTGGTGCCCCTCCAGATATTTCCGCCCCCGACCATCACGGCCAACTCGAGGTCGAAGGCGTCCCGGGTGTGGGCGATCTCCACGGCCAGCTGCTCCACCACGGCGGCGTCGATGGTTTCATCGGACGCCGAGGAGGCCAGAGCCTCCCCGGACATCTTCAGGACGATACGCCGACGCTCACCCACCGCTGACTCAGTCGCCCACGACGACCTGGGCAAATGCTGTCACCGAGGTCGATCCGAGGAGCGTGGCGATGGTCTTCTTCTCGTCTTTGACGTAGGCCTGGTCGACGAGCACCCGCTCCTTGTACCAGCCGTTCAGCCGGCCCTCCACGATCTTCGGCAGGGCGGCGTCGGGCTTCCCTTCGTTGCGGGCGATCTTCTCGACGGTCTCGCGCTCGGCCTCCACCTCGGACTCGGGGACCTCGTCCCGGGTGATGTAGGCCGGACGGGCGAAGGCGATGTGGGCGGCGATGTCGTGGGCCAGCTCCGACGAGCCGCCGTCCAGGGCCACGACCACGGCGTTCACCCCACGACCGGCCTGGAGGTGGAGGTAGGAGTCGACCACCCCACCCGACGGTGCCTCGATGCGGACCACGCGGCCCACCGAGATGTTCTCCTTGAGTGTGATCTTGAGCGTGTCGATCTCCTCGGCCTTCGCCTCCAGCGCCGCCTCACCGTCAGCCGCAACCAGATCGGCCAGTGCGGCCACAAACGCCACGAACTGGTCGGACTTGGCCACGAAGTCGGTCTCCGAACGGAGCTGCACGATGGAGGCCACACCGTCGGCGTGCCCGATGGCGACGGCGCCTTCCGACGCGTCGCGGTCGGCCCGCTTGGACTGGCTGGCCAGCCCCTTCTCGCGGAGGACCTTGACGGCCCGGTCGATGTCGCCACCCGTCTCCACCAGAGCATTCTTGGCGTCGAGCATGCCCACGCCGGTCATCTGGCGGAGTTTCTGGACGTCCTTGGCGGTGTAGTCGGGCACGGTCAGACCTCCTCGGTCGGGGTGGCCGGTGCCTCCGCGGCGGAGGCGGCCTCAGGAGTGGCCACCTCGGGGGCGGGGGCGGCCTCAGGGGCGGGGGCGGCCTCAGGGAAGGAAGACGTGGGTGTAGGAGCCGCCGCGGCCGGGGCCGGGGCCGCAGCGACCGGTTCGTCAGCGGCCGGTGCGTCAGCGGCCGGATCCGATCCGCCCACCGGGGCGGCGACCACCAGGGCCGGCTCGGGCTCGGCGGTTGCCGTGGGTGCCGGCGGGGGCGGGATGGGGGCTGACGGAGCGGGCGCGGCGGCGGCCGGCGGCGGTGCCGGGCGCTGCTGGGCGATGAACCGACCCTCGACGACGGCATCGGCCACGACCCGGCACAGCAGGGCACCCGAGCGAATGGCATCGTCGTTCCCCGGAATCACATGGGTGATCACATCCGGGTCGCAGTTGGTGTCCACCACCGCCACCACGGGCAGACCGAGCTTGTTGGCCTCGGTCACCGCGATGTGCTCCTTCTTGGTGTCGATGACGAAGATGGCGTCGGGCAGTTTGTCGAGTCCGCGGATACCGCCCAGGTTCCGCTGGAGCTTCTCGAGCTCGCGGGTGTGCCGGAGGGCTTCCTTCTTGGGCATGGCATCGAAGTCGCCGGCCTTCTGCATGGCCTCGAACTCCTTCATCCGCTTCACCCGCGTGGAGACGGTCTGGAAGTTGGTCAGCATGCCGCCCAGCCAGCGCTCGTTGACATACGGCATGCCGCAGGCGTCGGCGTAGATGGCCACCGGGCCCTGGGTCTGCTTCTTCGTGCCCACAAAGAGGATGGTCCCGCCTGCGGCCACCAGGTCTCGGATGTACCCGTAGGACTCCTCGATGCCCTTCATGGTCTGGCGGAGGTCGATCAGGTAGATCCCGTTCCGCTCCCCGAGGATGAATCGGCGCATCTTGGGGTTCCACCGGCGGGTCTGGTGCCCGAAGTGGACGCCCGCGCCCAGCAACTGCTTCATGGTGACGACGGCCATCTGACTGCTCCTTCATGACGGTTGGTTCTTCCCGACCACAACACCCCTCGTGAGGAGCGACCGTGGACGCGGCCGGGTACGGCTTCGATACCGCTCGTACGCCCCGCCGGATAGCGAGGCGCTTCCATGGTAGTGCGTTGGCCCCCCGGTGCTCCACTCGGCCGGGTTCGGGTCGGGTCGGTGCCCTCAGCCGGTCGCCGAGGTCGGGACCCGCTTGGGCGACTTGGCCCCGGCGGGGGGGGCGCCACCCGTCGCCTTGGTCCCCGCGGCGCGGCGACCGGACGTACCCTCGCCGCCGGCACCCGATGACGTCTTGGTCTTGGGCGTCGGTGCTCGGCGGCCGGCCGCCTCGGGCCGATCGGCCAGCTTGGCCCGCAGTTGCAGCACGGCCTTGGTGTGGATCTGGCACACCCGGGACTCGGTCACCCCGAGGATGTCACCGATCTCGGCCAGCGTCAGACCTTCGTAGTAGTAGAGGGTGAGGACGGTCTTCTCGCGCTCGGCCATCTGGCCGACGGCGTTGATCAGTGCCTCCTTGGTCTCTTTGACCTCGAAGGTGTCCATCGGTCCGGCCGTGCTGTCGGGCAGGGTCTCGCCCAGCGTGGAGCGATCCGAGCGGTCCCCGCCCCGGAACACCTCGTCGAGGGCGACCACGCCGACGAAGGAGATCTTGCGCAGTGCCGTCTGGAACTCGGCGTCGGTCATCTCGAGGTCGGCGGCCACCTCGGCATCGGTCGGCGTCCGGTGCAGCGTGGCCTCGAGCTTGGAGTACGACTGCTCGACGGCCCGGGCCTTGGCCCGGACCGACCTAGGCACCCAGTCGATGGACCGCAGCTCGTCGATGATGGCACCCTTGATGCGGGGGATGGCATAGGTCTCGAACTTGATGTTCCGCTGCGGTTCGAAGCGCTCGATGGCGTCGATCAGACCGATGATGCCGTAGCTGGCCAGGTCGGCTTCGTCCACGTGGCGGGGCAGTCCGACCGACACCCGGCCCGCCACGTACTTGACCACCGGGGCGTAGTGCACGATGAGTTGGTCCCGCAGGGCACGGTTGGCGGTCTTCTTGTACTCGGCCCACAGCCCGTCGATACCGTGTCCCGCCGTGTCCAATTTCGTAGGCAATTGTCCCCTTAGGCCCGTGGATGGGTTCCCGAATACACGGTGAGCAGCCGCTCTTTACTTACATGAGTGTAGACCTGTGTGGTCTGGAGACTGGCGTGACCCAGCAGTTCCTGCACAACCCGCAGGTCAGCGCCTCCGTCCAACAGGTGGGTGGCGAAGCTGTGGCGTAGCGCGTGGGGATGGGTGGGGACCGCGGATCGCCGGTCGAGGAGCCGACGCACGTCGCGGGGCCCGAGGCGGTGACCCCGCCGGTTGTAGAACAGGGCATGGGCTGGACTTTCATCCGTGGCCAGGCCGGCCCGAGGCCCGTTCAGCCACGCCTCGACCGTCGCCGCGCAACGATCGTGGATCAGCACCTGGCGCTCTTTGTTCCCCTTCCCGATCACGGTGACCACCCGGCGGGGCAGGTCCACGTCGGCCACATCGAGCCCGCACAGTTCGGCCACCCGGATCCCGCTTCCGTACAGCAGCTCCAACACGGCGTCGTCACGCCGGTCGACCTCGGTCGGCTGGCCCGTCCCGGGCTCGGGGTCGGGTTCCAACAGCCGGTCCAGCTCGGCGTGGCCCAGCACCCGGGGCAGGCGGGAGTCGGGGGCGGGGGCCGAGAGTCGCGTCGACGGGTCGGCCACGATCAGCCCTCGAGTGGTGCACCAGCCGAAATAGGAGCGCAGGGATGCGGCGGTACGGGCGATGGTGGCCTTGGCGTAGCGCCGGGTGGACAGAAAGGCTAGATACCGCCGGAGCATGATCCGGTCGACGTCGGCGGGACCGGCGGCCCCCCCGCGGGACGCCCACTCGGCGAATCGGCCGGCGTCGGTGGCATAGGCGCGGACCGAGGCCGGGGACAGCCCGCCCACCGAACGACGATAGGCATCGATCTCCCAGGGCACCGATCCAGCGTATCGGGCACGTCCCCGAGGGAGGCGTATCCCCGGCGGCGAGCGGGGACGGTCTGGGCGGAGGCGGCCGGTGGGGAGCGGAACGGAACGAGTGGCGGGTATCGGCACCGACGTAGGGCTATCGTCATGCCGTCGCCGATGAGGCTGGCGGCGATCGCCACTCTGGTGGCCATGCAGGTGCAGGTGCAGGTGCCCATGACGGAATGACTCCGTCGCCGACGGACATTCCGGCGGGGACGGCCAAGGGGGAACATGACTGATCGCATCGACCGCCGATCCTTTCTGGCCCGCGGGACGGTCACCGGGGCCGGCCTGGCCGTGGTGGCAACCACGGGAGGCGTACTGGCCAGCCGGGCCCCGGGAGCGGGCGCCGCTTCGGGGTCGGGGTCCTCGGCCGCCGGCTCCCACCCCAACGGGGTGTCGACGGCCAAGCCCAAGAAAGGCGGGTCGCTGATCTTCGGGGTGGACGCCGAGGAGAAGGGGTTCTCGCCGACGCAGGGCACGTTCGACGAAGTCGGGATCCTCTACGCCCGCACGGTCTTCGACTCACTCATGATCCTCAACGCCGCTGGCGTCCCCCAGCCGTATCTGGCCCAGTCGGTCACCGCCAACCCCGACTACACCGTGTGGACCATCACCCTGCGCCCCAACCTGAAGTTCCACAACGGAGCGCCGTGCGATGCCGCCGCCGTGGCCGCCAACTTCAACGCCCACAAGACGTCCACCCTCACCGGACCGGCCCTCACCAACCTGAACACCGTCACCGTGACCAGCCCCCTGGTGGTGACCCTGACCATGAAGTCCGCGTGGGTGCCGTTCAACTACTACCTCACCGGAGGCATCGGCGGGCAGTTCGCCTTCATCGCCGAGCCCACGTGGCTGGCCACCAACAGCCAGACCAACCCGGTGGGCACGGGACCCTTCGTATTCCAGGAGTGGACGCCCAACGACCACTTCACCGCCACCCGGAACCCCCACTACTGGCGATCGGGCCTCCCCTACCTCGACTCCATCACCTACAAGCCCATCACCGACCCCGATCAGCTGTTCAGCAGCCTGACCTCGGGTGCCGTGGACATCATGCACTCCGACACCCCCGAGGTGATCACCCAACTGCGCGCCGACTCGTCCCTGGCCTACATCGACGACTCGAAGAACGTCGCCGGCGAACCGGACATGGGCTGCATCCTGCTCAACCTGTCGAAGGCCCCCTTCAACAACCTGAAGCTACGCCAGGCCATGGCCTACGCCATCAGCTCGGCCCAGTACGTGAAGGTCATCGACAAGGGCGTGAACGGCACCTCCAACGGCCCCTTCGTGAAGGGCTCCCCCTACTACCTGGCCAACAACGGGTACCCGGCCTACAACCCGTCCAAGGCCAGGTCGCTGGTCAAGCAGGTGGCCCAGGCCACCGGGAAGCCGGTGGCGTTCACCCTCAACCACGTCCCGGACGCCAGTACCACCAAGATCGCCGAGTACCTCCAGCAGCAACTCCAGACGGTGGGGATGAAGGTCACCCTGGCCCCGATCCAACAGGCCAACATCATCAACACCGCCCTGCTCGGCTCGTTCCAGGCCCAGGTGTGGCGGCAGTTCGGGGCCGTCAACCCCGACCTCAACTACATCTTCTGGAGTCCCACCAACGCCAATACCCCGGTCTTCTCCATCAACATGGCCCGCAACACCGACCCCAACATGCAGGCGGCCCTGATCAAGGGGCGCCAGTCATCGTCCAAGTCCCAGCAGACCGCCGCCTACCGGCAGGTCAGCAAGCTGATGGGCCAGGACATCCCCTATGTGTGGTGCGACCGGACCACCTGGGCCGTCGCCGCCCAGTCCAAGGTGCAGAACTTCGCCAACCCGACCACGCCGGCCGGGGGCAAGGCCTTCCCGCTGATCGGCGGCTCGATCTACCCCACCCAGATCTGGCTCAAGTCCTGACCGGACTGACCGGCCTGCCCCCGACGGGCGGGGCGGTCGTGCCATGATCGGAGCATGAGCCGCATCCTGATCGTCGAGGACGACGAGCGGATCCGGTCCTCCATGCGTCTGGCTCTCGAGGACGAGGGGTATGCGGTGGAGGACGTGGCCAGCGGCGAGGAGGCGGTCGAG
Source organism: uncultured Acidimicrobiaceae bacterium (assembly GCA_963737625.1). GTDB lineage: Bacteria > Actinomycetota > Acidimicrobiia > Acidimicrobiales > RAAP-2 > Bog-756. Next base: position 769,702 of record CAVTTK010000002.1, on the reverse strand, counting down.
CGCTTCGCCGAGGAGCCGTTCGAACTGGTGCTCATCGACCTGATGCTGCCCGGCATCGACGGGTTCGAGGCGTGCCGGACGCTCCGGCACCAGAGCACGGTCCCCATCATCATGGTCACGGCCCGCTCCGACACCCACGACGTCGTCGCCGGCCTCGAGGCGGGCGCCGACGACTATGTGACCAAGCCGTTCGTGGCCAAGGAGCTCGCCGCCCGCATCCGGGCGCTCCTGCGACGGTCACGCCCGGACGCCGACGGGGACTCCATCCTCAGCTTCGGGGATGTCCAGATCGAGCCCGACGCCGGGGTGGTGCGACGCCACGGCGAGGAGGTCCACTGCACCCGTACCGAGTTCCGACTCCTGTGCGAGCTGGCCGACCATCCGGGCAAGGTGCTCAGCCGCGAACACCTGCTCGAGCAGGTGTGGGGCTACGACTACTTCGGCGACGGACGACTGGTCGACGTCCATGTGCGGCGACTGCGCACCAAGGTTGAGCCCGATCCGGCCAACCCCCGCTTCATCCTCACGGTCCGGGGCATGGGCTACAAACTGGCGGTCTGACCCGTGCCCCCGGCGGAGTCCCCGTCCACGCCGGACCGTGATGCCGCAGGGCCGCCTGCCCTGCCCCTGGCGCTCGAGACCCCGACGGGGCGCCGGCACCGCAGCCGGCTGTCCCGCAACCTCGGCCTGAGGGCCCGGGTGACATTCACCTTCGCCATCGGCGCCTTCGCCCTGTCCGCCGTCATGGCCGGCATCACCTACTTCGCCGCCCGCCAGAGCTTCCTCAACGAACACCAGAGCACCGACCAGCGCCAGGCGTTTGCCAATGCCTCCCTCATCAAGAGCGCGCTGCCGTCCGCGGGCAACCAGGCCTCGGGTACCCAGGTCGACCAGTTGATCGGCTCGATCGACACGCTGCCCGGCTCCCTCTCGGTCCTCCACACCGGGGGGAAGTGGTACGCCACCAGCCCCATCCAAGTGGGCCAGAGCGCCATCCCGGCCGAGCTGCGCACCCTCGTGCTCCACGGCACCCCGGCCTCGCAGTACTTCGCCCTCGGGGACTCGCCCCAGATCGTGATCGGTGTGCCGCTTCCGGCCGAGCACGCCGCCTACTTCGAGGTCTTCTCGCTCGACGAGTTGGCCAGCACTCTCCGGACCCTGGCCTTCGCCCTGGCGGCGGCGGCGCTGGTCACCACGCTGGCCGGGGCCCTCCTCGGGCGGTGGGCCAGTGGACGTGCCCTGCGACCCCTGGCCGGGCTCACCGAAGCCGCCGTGGCCATCGCTGGCGGACAGCTGGACACCCGGGTCGAGGCAGGCGACGACGTGGACCTCCTGGAGTTGGCCTCGGCCTTCAACCGGATGACCGCCAACGTCGAGGAACGCATCGAGCGTGAGGCCCGGTTCACCTCGGACGTGAGCCACGAGCTCCGTTCCCCGCTGACCACCCTGTCGGCCACGGTGGGCGTCCTCGACGGGCACCGCAGCGAGCTGAGTCCCCGGGCCCGGAGCGCCCTGGACCTGCTCGACGCCGACCTCACGCGGTTCACGCGGATGGTGGACGACCTCCTCGAGATCTCCCGGTTCGATGCCGGCTCCGCCGAGCTCTCCCTCGATGAGGTGGATCCCGGGGAGCTGGTTCGCCGGGCCGTGGGTGCCTCGGCCCCGGTGGGCGAGGACGGCCACCGGGCCCCGGTGGTGTTTCCGGTGGAGGTCGAGCCCGGGGTGGAGGGCCTCCGCCTCCGGGTGGACAAGCGGCGGTTCGAGCGGGTGATGGCCAATCTGGTGGAGAACGCCACGCTCTACGCCGGCGGCGTCACCCGGGTCGTGGTGGCCCGCCACCCCGCCGGGGTCGAGACCCCGGCCCGGAGCATCCGGGTCATCGTGGAGGACCAGGGGCCCGGTGTGCCCGAACCCGACCGCAACCATCTCTTCGAGCGCTTCTACCGGGGCGGACGGGCCGGCCGGCGCGAGTCGAGCGAGGGCACCGGGCTCGGGCTGTCCCTGGTGGCCGAGCATGTGCGGCTGCACGGGGGGGCCATCTGGATCGAGGAGGCCCCGGTGCGCGGCTCGAGGTTCGTCATCGAGCTTCCTCTGGAGCCCTGCGACGACGAGCAGGATCCGGAGTGAGGCGACGACCCGCCACGTCGCGTGGTCCCCGGAGGCGGGTCGTCGCCGGTCTGGTACTCGTCATGGTGACCACGGCCGCCTGCGGTATCCCCACCACGGGAGGACCGACCGCTATCAGCAAGAAGGACGTGCCCTTCCACCTGCTCGGTCCGGCCAGCCCCACGACAGCCGGTTCCACGGTGCCCCAGGCCGTGGCCGTGCCCGAGTTGATCTTCCTGGTGGCCCCCACCCAGACGCTGGCCCCCGTGACCCGGGGCGTCCCTGCGTCCACCACCGTCGCCGGCACGCTCACCGAGGTCCTCCAGGCCCTACTCGAGGGTCCGAAGGGCACCGAGTCGGCCAGTGGGCTCCAGACCTTCCTCACCCCGGCCCAGACCCAGGTGTCGGCCAAGGTCACCGCGGGCATCGCCACCATCAACTTCGCCACCAATCCCATTCAGGTGGTGGGGGCCAACCAGACGCTGGCCATCGCCCAGCTCGTCTACACGGCCACTGAGGTGAGTGGCGTCAACGGCGTGATCTTCCAGATCGGCGGACAGACCGAAGAGGTGCCCACCGCGAGCGGCGCCACCGTCCCCGGGCCGGTGGACCGGACCTCCTACCTGCCCCAGGCCCCGGTGTTCTGAGCGACCGCGTTGGGGCGGCGGCCCGTTCAGGTCAGAGCGCCCACCGACCAGGCGATGCGGGGTGCATCGGCCCAGAGGTGCTCGAGGTCGTAGTACTCGCGGGCCTCGTCGAGGAACACGTGTACCAGAAAGTCCCCGTAGTCCATGAGCACCCAGCGGGCGTCGTTGAGCCCCTCCACCCGTACCGGCTTTCGACCGTAGACCTCACCCACCTGCAGCTCCACCTCGTCGACGATGGTTTTCACCTGGCGGGAGTTGTGGCCGCTGGTGATGACGAAGGCGTCGGTGAGGCCGAGGAGCTCGCCCATGGCCAGGACGGTGGTGTCCTCGCCCGATTTCGCCTCGGCGGCGCGCGCAGCCACCAGCGACTCCTCGGGAACGGCGGGAGCCGTGTCACCGACGACGGTTGCGGTACTGAGTGAGGTCAAGGGTTGCCTCCTTCTGACGCCGGGGCGCCAAGGGTCGGATGGTACTGGGTGAGGGACAGGACGGCGACGGGTCGGAGCGGTCCGGCGGAAAGGGCCACCGGGCTCACCACGAACGGGGGTCCCGAGGTGCGGTTCCGTGCCATGTCCACGATCAGGATAGTGATGATCAGGCACACCGCCACCACGAGCGCACAGACGATGGCCACGTTGCGCCGCGTGCGACGGGCGGCACGCTGGGCTTTCCTGTCGGCCACCCGGGATCCCGCCTCGGGAGCCGGCGGAGCAGCACCCGGACCCGCTCCGTCCCCCACGGGCCCTTGCGCCGCGGGCGGCGGCGTCGGATCGGACCCGACAGGGTCCCGGTCGCCGGTCGGGTACGGCTGCCTCGTCCGTCTGGGGTACCCGGACTCGGTCTGCGTCGGCCGCACGCTCATCTTCCCGTAGCGTACAGACCCCGCTGGCGGATGCAACGGATCACCTCGTCGGGCACCAGTCCCTCCACCGACTCTCGCCGCTCGAGTCGCCGGCGCAGCTGGGTGCTCGACACGTCGAACGGGGCAGCCGGGACGGTGACGGCCCGCCAGCCCGGTGGCGGGTCAGCCGGCTCGACCCCGGGACGGCCCACCACGGCCAAGGTGACCAGGTCCCGGAGGACGACGGCGTCGTGCCAGGTGCTCAGGCCGGCGACGACGTCGGAGCCCACCACCAGGGTGAGCCGGGCCCCGGGCTCCTGCGCCAGGAGCTCGTGGACCGTGTCGACGGTGTACGACGGGCCGCCCCGGTCGATCTCCATCCGGCTCGGGGCCAGGCCGGGCCACCCCCGGACCGCCGCCTGCACCATGGCGAACCGGTCCTCGGCCGGGGTGACCACCCGTCCGCCCTCCTTCTGCCAGGGCTGGTTGGCCACCACCAACAGCATCCGGTCGAGGTCCAGGGTCACCCGCACCAGCTCGGCCAGCTCCAGATGGGCCGTGTGGATGGGATCAAAGGTGCCTCCGAAGATCCCGACGGTCGGGCCCGGCGGGTGCATCCCTACGTTCCGGCCAGGGTGGCCACCACCGGCGCCAGTGCCTCCATCTCCGCCTCGTGGACGACGACGTAGGAGAAGCCGAACTCCTCGCGTCGCTGGCGGAGGGTGTCGACGATCTGCTCGGTGGTACCGATGAGGGCATTGGGCGAGCCCTCGACCTGCTCGGGGGCCACCGACAGGGCGCCGGCCAGGCGGGCGATGGCGTCGTCGCGGTCCGGCACGACCTGGACCAGGAAGGTGAGCACCTGGAGCTCGAGTTGGTCGAACCGGGCCCCGGCGGCCTGCCTGATCCATTCGATGCGCTGGTGGTAGGACTCCTTGGTCGCGGTCTCGAGCACCTCGGGGCCGATGGAGCCGGCGGCCAGACTCGGATTGACCCCGACGATGTCGGCCTCCCGGGCGGCGATGCCCAGCACCCGTCGGCCTCCCCCGCCGATGATGATGGGCGGGTGGGGGCGCTGCACCGGCGTGGGGGCGCCGAGGGCCCCGGTCACCTGGTAGTGCTCACCCTGATAGGTGGCCTCGCCGGTGGACCACAGGGCCTTCAGCACGGCCAGGCTCTCGGCCATCCTGGAGATCCGTTGGCCCGCCGGGTCGGCGGCGATCCCCGACTGCTCGTAATCGGCGGTCATCCACCCGGCTCCCAGGCCGAACTCCACCCGACCCTCGGAGAACAGGTCGAGGGTGGCCACCTCCTTGGCCAGGACCACCGGGTGCCGGTAGTCGTTGCCGAACACCAGGGAGCCGACCCGGAGGGTGGTGGTGGCCTCGGCCGCCACGGTCAGGGCGACCAGCGGCCCGAACTGGTCCTCGAAGTGGTCGGGGATGAACAACGTGGAGTACCCGAGCCCCTCGATGGTGCGGGCCATGGCCCGCCAGGCCGCTCCGCTCCCGGCCTTCGCCAGCTGGACTCCGAATCGGAAGGGAGGCATGGCCCGAGCCTAGGTCGGTAGGCCATACGCTGGTGGGGTGGCACACGACTCCCCGACTGCCGGATGGGCCCCCGACTCATGGCGGTCCCGTCCGGCCGCCCAACAGCCGGTGTGGCCCGACGAGGGCGAGCTCAAGCGGGTCCATGCCCAGCTCACCGGGCTGCCACCCCTGGTGTTCGCCGGAGAGGCCCGACACCTGACCCGGGGGCTCGGCGCGGCCGCCGAGGGCCGGGCCTTTGTCCTGCAGGCCGGCGACTGCGCCGAGTCGTTCAGCGAGTTCAGCGCCGACGCCATCCGCGACAAGCTCAAGATCATCCTGCAGATGGCCGTGGTCCTGACCTACGGCGCCGGGGTGCCGGTGGTCAAGCTGGGTCGGATCGCCGGCCAGTTCGCCAAGCCCCGCAGCTCCCCCACCGAGACCGTGGGCGGACAGGTGCTGGACTCCTTCCGGGGTCACATGGTCAACGACGACATCCCCGAGCGCGGCGCCCGGGTACCCGACCCGTCACGCCTGGTGGCCGCCTATCAGCAGTCGGTCTCCACGCTCAATCTGCTGCGGGCCTTCACCAAGGGCGGCTTCGCCGACCTCTCCCAGATCCACCAGTGGAACCAGGAGTTCGTGGCCTCCTCGACCGAAGGCCAGCAGTTCGAGGACATCGCCGAGGGCATCGACCGGGCCCTCCGCTTCATGGCCGCCTGCGGGATCAACCTCACCGCGGAGGACACCCTGCACCAGGTGGACTTCTGGACCAGCCACGAGGCCCTGATCCTGGACTACGAGGAGGCGCTGACCCGGCGCGACTCGCTGACGGACCAGTGGTACGACTGCTCCGCCCACATGCTGTGGGTGGGCGAGCGCACCCGCCAACTGGACGGCGCCCACTGCGAGTTCCTGTCGGGCATCCACAACCCGGTGGGCTCGAAGATCGGGCCGTCGGCCTCGCCCGACGACGTCATCGCCCTGTGCGAGCGCCTCAACCCCGAACGGGTCCCCGGCCGGTTGACCCTCATCACCCGGATGGGCGTGGACGCCGTCGAGGCCGGTCTCCCCCCGCTGCTGTCGGCCGTGCGGGACGAGGGCCACCCTGTGGTGTGGGTCTGCGATCCCATGCACGGCAACACCTTCACCGCCGAAGGCGGACAGAAGACCCGTCGGTTCGACGACATCATCGGCGAGCTCAAGGGGTTCTTCTCGGCCCACCGGGACGCCGGCACCTGGCCGGGTGGTGTCCACGTGGAGCTGACCGGGGACGATGTGACGGAGTGCCTCGGTGGAGTCGAGGACATCGTGGAGGGCCAGCTCCATCAGCGCTACACCACCACGTGTGACCCCCGACTCAACGGCCGCCAGTCGCTGGACCTGGCCTTCGGCGTGGCCGAGCTGCTGCGAGGCTGACACAGGGAACGGCCGGGCCCGTGGGCGGCTGAACGCGCCCACGGGGGGGTCATTGACCAGTCTCCTCCCAGCAACGAGACTGGTCGGGTTCAGGGGCACCTTGGATGTCGCTGCCTCGGCACCATGGCTCGACCCTCCGTCCTGCCGCCCCGCCACGTCGACCCGGGAGATGTGCCCCACCATGCCCTTCCTCAGCACCCAGCACCACCCGTCCGGCCACGCCCTGGTTGACCGGCGGCGCCGATTGGGCCACCGAGCGGGCACGGCCGTCGCCGCCGCGGTGTGCCTGTTGGCCTCCCTGGCGCTGCCCGCCGCGGTGGCGTCGGCCGACACCGGGTCGGCGGCCACCTCCTCCGTGGCCACACCGGTGGCCCACACCAGTGCGATCTCGGCCTACTGGCTGGTGGCCTCGGACGGCGGCATCTTCTCCTTCGGCGGCGCCCCCTTCTACGGGTCGACCGGGAACATCCACCTGAACAAGCCCATCGTCGGCATGGCAGCGTCGGCCAACGGCGGCGGCTACTGGCTGGTGGCCTCGGACGGGGGCATCTTCTCCTTCGGCACCGCGCCGTTCCTCGGATCGATGGGCGGCTCGCACCTCAACCAGCCCATCGTGGGCATGGCGGCGGCCCCCAACAACGCCGGCTACTGGCTGGTGGCCTCGGACGGGGGCATCTTCGCCTTCGGGAACGCGCCGTTCTACGGGTCGATGGGCGGCTCCCACCTCAACCAGCCCATCGTGGGCATGGCCGCCACACCGGACGGCGGGGGCTACTGGATGGTGGCCGCCGACGGCGGCATCTTCTCCTTCGGTGACGCCCACTTCTACGGGTCGACCGGGAACATCCACCTCAACCAGCCCATCGTGGGCATGACCGCCACGGCCACCGGCAACGGCTACTGGTTCACCGCCTCGGACGGCGGGGTCTTCGCCTTCGGTGACGCGGCGTTCGACGGCTCGCTGGGCGATGTCCCCCAGAGCCGGCCCATCGTGGCCATCACCTCGACCGGCGACGGCGGGGGCTACTGGTTCGCCAACAACAACGGAGCCGTGTCGGCCTACGGGGACGCCACGTACTGGGGTTCGGCGCCCCAGGTCCTCAACCGCCCCATCGTGGGCATGGCCGAGGTGGCGGGCAGCGGCAACTTCACCGGCTCGTCCTACCCGTCCGGCTCCTTCGGCTACGACATCGCCAACTACCAGTGCCCGGGGACGCAGAACGGACTACCCCCGTCCCCCCACACCGTCGGCGTGGTGGAGGTGGTGGGCGGGTCCAAGGCCGCGGTCAACCGCTGCCTGGCCGCCGAGGCGGCGTGGGCCGGGGGCGGCCTCAACCTGTACGTCTACCTGACCAACGGGGTGGACGCCACGTCGGCCGACCCGGCCTGTGCCTTCACCGGATCCCAGCCGGCGTGCAACTTCGGCTTCAACACGGCCCTGGACGCCTTCGCCAAGGCCCAGGCGGCCGGCGTCAACACCTCGGTGGCCTGGTGGCTGGACGTGGAGGACAACACGCTCAAGAACCAGACCTCGGCCAGCTCGGCCCTGGTCCAGGGGGCCATCGACGGCCTGCACTACGAGGGCCTCAACGGGGTGGGCATCTACGCCAGCCCCGCGCTGTGGAAGACCATCGTGGGCAGCTACACCCCGGCCGTGCCCTACTGGGCGGCGGACTGGGGGCCCAACCCCACCCAGACCTGCCAGAACGTCAAGTCGCTGTTCTCCGGCCTGCCCACCGGGCCGGTGCAGCTGGTCCAGTACAGCTCACCGTCCTTCCCCACCCCCTACGGCGGCATGAGCACGACCTACGACGACGACTACGCCTGCTAGGCCGGTCCCCTCCGCCGCCTCCGGCGTCAGCCCGTCGACTCCACCAGGGCCAGGTGCGAGGCGTCGTTGTAGCCGAGGAGGCGCCACCGACCTGCGTCCACCGTCCACGTGGTGAGCGAGGCGTGCCGGGTGCTCAGTTGCAGCCGGGCACCGTCCACCCCCCCGACCACCGGCACCTTGGCCAGCAGCGAGGCCTCGATGACCCCGGCGTGGCAGGCCACCACCACCAGCTGGCCCGGGTGGGCGGCGGCCAGGGCGTCGAGGGCGCCGTCCACCCGTCGCACGAAGCCGGTCCAGCTCTCGCCCCCGGGGGCGATGGGACGATGGGGATCGGCGTCCCAGTCGAGCGTCCCGTACCGCTCGGAGTACTGACCCCAGGTGAGGCCGTCGGCCTGGCCGGGATGGAGCTCGCACAGCCCACACTCGAGCACGGGTCGGGGAGGCTTGGACCGGTCCCCGACAGCGTCGGCGGCCACCAGGGCCGGCGCCAGCAGCTCGGCCGTCTCGACGGCCCGGGGCAGCAGGCTGGCGTAGAGGGCATCGGCCCCGGCCAGCTCCCCGGTGAGGTCCAGTCGGTCCCGGAGGAGGGAAACCTGGCGCCGGCCGAGATCGGTCAGTCCCGTGCAGCCCACCATTCCCCCGCACACCCCGGACACGTTGCACACCGCCTCGCCGTGGCGCACCAGCACGATCCGGGTGGCCCCGGGCGAGCTGGGGGCGATCGTCCGAATACCCGCCGGGACCGAGCCCACCGATGCCGAACCGGTTCCTCCGGTCTCCGGGCCGGCACCGGCCAGGCTGTCGAATCCCCCCGGAGGTGCCGGGGTCACGCCAGATTCCCGACGAACTGCTCGAGCTGGCGGAGGGTGCGGCACTCGACCACGTCGTCGCAGTGGACGGCGTACTCGCCCACGATGGAGTCGCCGGAGTTCCAGTACGCCCGGGGCTCGGGGTTGAGCCAGTAGACGTGCCGGGCCCGGGCCTGGAGCTCCTTGACCACCCAGGCCTGGGAGGCGTGGTAGTTGTTGCGGGCATCGCCGAGCAACAGCACGCTGGAGCGCGGCGTGATCTCCTCGCCCCACCGCTCCCAGAACACGGTGAAGGCGTGCCCGTAGTCCGAGTGGCCGTCCACCCAGATCACGTCGGCCTCGGTGTTGATCCGCTGGACGGCGTCGGTGGGGTCGTCGACCCGGTCGAAGAACCGGCTCACCTCGTCGATCCCGTCGATGAAGACGAAACTGCGCACCTTGGAGAACTGGGAGCTGATGGCGTGCACCAGGTGCAGGGTGAAGCGGGCGAAGCTGGCCACCGACCCCGAGATGTCGGCGATGACCACGATCTCCGGCTTGGACGGCCGCGGGTAGCGGAACTTGGGCTCCACCGGCACCCCACCGGTGGACAGGGAGTGGCGGACGGTGGAGCGGAAGTCCAGCGGACCCTTCCGACCGTGGCGCCGCTTGCGGGCCAGGCGGACGGCCAGCTTGCGGGACAGGGGCACCAGGGCCTTGCGCAGGGCCACCAGTTCGTCCCGGGTGGCGTGCATGACGTCGATGTCCTCGGGCAGGGGCTTGCGGAGGGACTTGGCCAGGGCCTCGCTCCCCCGGTCGGCCACCAGGCGCCGGCGGATCTCGTTCTCGATCTCGGCCCGCAGCTGATCGATGCGGGACTGGAACTCATCCCGCAGCAGCCGCTCCTCCAGAGAGGTCAGCGTCACCGGCGGAGCCTCGCCGGTGGGCTGGTCGTCGTTGAGGGCCTGGGTCGAGGACCGGGCCTCGGACATCAGTCGATCCAGCACGCCGTCGAGGTCGAGGTTCCGCAACGTCCGGTACAGGTAGTAGGTCCCCCCCACGGGCCGGCCGGCCTCCATGCCGGCGTAGCGGCTCACGGCCTGGCGGGCCACCGCGGCCACCATGGCGTCGTTGGCCCCGAGCAGGGCCTTGAACAGCAGATCGGCCAGCTCCTCAGGGGTCATCCCCTCCCCGCCGCCACTCCCCCGTCCCCGGCCCTGGCCCTGCTGTCGGCCCTGGCCGTTCATCTGGCCGGCGTCGTCGGTGTCCAGCTGTCCCGACGCGTCCTGGCCGTCGTCGATCCGGTACTCGGGGCCACGCAGGGAGAAGTAGATCTCGAAGGCCGTCTCGTAGGCCCGCCAGTGGGCCGACGACTTCACCAGACTGGCCCCGAGGGTGTACTTGATGGCCTCCCGGTCCTCCATGGGGACGTGGCGCAGGGCCTCGGCGGCGTCGAGGTGCTCGGTGAGGGAGACGGGGATGCCCGCGGCGCGCAGTTCGCCTACGAAGCCGGTGAGGAGGTCGAGCATGGCGCGGTCTCCCGACCTCAGTCGGGCGACTCCACCCCAGCCAGCTCCTTGGCGGCCCGCTCGATGTCCGTCTGGTACTTCAGCAGTATGTGCAGCGTGTCCCGGGCCTGCTCCACGTCGATCGACTCCACTCCCAGCACCACCAGGGTGCGGGCCCAGTCCAGGGTCTCGGACACCGAGGGGTCCTTCTTCAGGTCGAGCGTCCGCAGGGAGCGGACGATCCGGGCCACCTGGTCGGCCAGCGACTGGCTGATGCCCGGCACCCGGGTCTCGATGATGGCCCGCTCCCGGTCCAGCTTGGGATAGTCGATGTGCAGGTACAGGCAGCGCCGCTTGAGGGCCTCGGACAGCTCTCGGGTGTTGTTGGAGGTCAGGAAGACCAGGGGGATCTGGGTGGCCCGGACCGTGCCCAGCTCGGGGATGGACACCTGGTACTCCGAGAGGATCTCGAGGAGCAGGGCCTCGGTCTCCAGCTCCACCCGGTCCACCTCGTCGACCAGGAGCACCACCGGCTCCGGTGAGCGGATGGCCTCCAGGAGCGGGCGGGTGAGGAGGAACTCCTCGGCGAAGATGTCCTCTTCGAGCTGTTCCCACGACTGGCCGGAGTCGGCCTGGATGCGGAGCAGCTGCTTCTTGTAGTTCCACTCGTAGAGAGCCTTGGACTCATCCAGGCCCTCGTAGCACTGGAGGCGGATGAGCCGGCTCCCGGTCAGCCGGGCCACCGACTTGGCCAGTTCGGTCTTTCCCGTCCCGGCCGGGCCTTCGACGAGGACCGGCTTGGCCAGGCGGTCAGCCAGGAAGACGACGCCGGAGATCCCGTCATCGGCCAGGTAGTCCACCCCGGCCAGGCCCTGGCGCACGGCATCGATGGAGTCGAAGCGGGGGGCGCCGGCCACCGGGAACCCGGTGGTGATCTCCTGGGAGGCGCGGCAGGGGGTCGGCCACGCCGGTCACGACCGCACCTGCCCGGATCCCCGGACCACGTACTTGACTGAGGTCAGCTCGGCCAGCCCCATCGGACCCCGGGCGTGGAGCTTCTGGGTGGAGATGCCGATCTCGGCGCCGAGTCCGAGCTCCTCACCGTCGATGAAGCGGGTGGACGCGTTGACCAGCACGGCCGCCGCGTCGACCTCGCCGGTGAACCGATCGGCCGCCGCCAGGTCGCCGGTCACGATGGCCTCGGAGTGGCCGGAGCTGAACCGGGCGATGTGGTCGATGGCGGCGTCGAGGTCGTCGACCACCGCCACGGTCAGCGTCAGTCCCAGGAACTCGGTGGCGAAGTCCTCGGCCGTGGCCTCGCCGACCGCGGGGAGCACGGACCGGACCCTGGGGTCGCCCAGGAGGGTGACCCCGGCCAGGGCCCGGGCCAGCCGGGGCAGGAAGGTGTCGGCCACGTCCCGGTGGACCAGCACCGTCTCGGCACTGTTGCAGACCCCGGGCCGCTGCGTCTTGGCATTGACCACGATGGCCTCGGCCATGGCCAGGTCGGCGGCCCGGTCGACATAGACGTGGCAGTTGCCGGCGCCGTCGAGGACGTACGGCACGGTGGCGTGCTCCCGCACCGAGGCCAGCAGGGACGGGCCACCCCGGGGGATGAGGCAGTCGATGAACCCCTCGAGCTGCATGAACGAGACGGCCGAGGCCCTGCTGGTGTCCTCCACCAGGGTCACGGCGTCGGTGGGCAGCCCGGCCTTGTCCAGGCCGTCCCGCAGGGCGGAGGCGATGGCCACGTTGGAGTCGATGGCCGAGGACGAGCCCCGCAACAGCACGGCGTTGCCCGCCTTCAGGCAGAGACCGGCGGCGTCGCTAGTCACGTTGGGGCGGTTCTCGTAGATGATGCCCACCACGCCGAGGGGGACCCGCACCCGCTCCACCCGGAGGCCGTTGGGACGGACCCATCCGTCCACGATCTGCCCCACCGGATCGGGGAGGGCGGCCACAGTGCGCAGACCGGTGGCCATGCCCCCGAGCCGTCCGGCGTCGAGGCGGAGGCGGTCGAGGGCGGTGGGGTCGGTGGCGTCCCGCTGGGCCCGGGCCACGTCGGCCGCGTTGGCCGAGAGGATGGCGTCGGTACGCGCCTCCACCAGGTCGGCCGCCCGGTGAAGGGCCTCATTGCGGGCGCCTGACGACGCACGCGCCACCAGTCGGCTGGCCGCCTGGGCACGCTGCCCCAGTTCGCTCATGGGGGTGGATGGGCTCGTTGGCACCGTGTCAGCGTACTTGCCGGACCGCAGGCCCCGGCGAACCGGCGTGCTCAGGCCCGGGTCCGGGTCACTCCAGTACCACCAGGTCGTCCCGGTGGACCACTTCGGCGGGGACGTCGTCGGGCAGCTGGTCGGAGCGCTGCCCGGCCCAGCGGTCCACATCGGCGGCGGACTGGCCCACCAGGCCCTTGGCGAAGACCTGGCCGTCGGGATCGGCGATCTCCACCGCATCGTCCACGGCGAACTCCCCCCGGGTCGAGAGCACACCGGCCGTGAGCAGCGACCGGCCCCGCTCCACCAGGGCCCGGCGGGCTCCGGGGTCGACCACGATGGTCCCCGAGGACCCCACGGCGAAGGCGATCCACAGCTTGCGGGCGGGCAGGCGCCGCTCCCGGGGCCGGAAGCGCGTGCCCACGGCCGGAGCCGAGCCGAGGACCGCGGCCAGCACCCCGGGCCGAGCGGCGTCGGCGATGACCGCCTCCACCCCCGACCACACGGCGATCTTGGCCGCCGCCAGCTTCGACCCCATGCCCCCACTGCCCCGTTCGGAGCCCGGGCCGCCGGCGATCCGCTCCAGTTCGTGGTCGATCTCGACCACCTCCTCGATCAGGGAGCCGGCATCGGTGCGGCGGGGATCCTCGGTCAGCAGGCCGGCGGTGTCGGTCAGCAGCACCAGCACCTCGGCCCCGACCAGGTGGGCCACGAGGGCGGCCAGTCGGTCGTTGTCCCCGAAGCGGATCTCTTCGTCGGCCACGGCGTCGTTCTCGTTGACCACGGGCACCACGCCCAGCTCGAGCAGCCGGGCCAGCGTCTGGCGGGCGTGCAGGTACTGGCTCCGGTGCACGAAGTCGAGCGGAGCCAGCAGGACCTGCCCCGCCACCAGGCCGTGCCGCTCGAGGCACCCACTCCACACCTGCATGAGCCGGTGCTGGCCCACAGCGGCCACGGCCTGGAGGGTGGCCAGATCCGAGGGACGCTGCTGGTCCGGGGCCAAGGCGCTCCACCCTGCGGCAATGGCCCCCGAGCTGACGACCACCACCCGGTGCCCGGCCCACCGTGCCTCGGCCACCTCGGCGGCCAGCTTCTCGATGGCCGCCGGATCCACCACTCCGGCTTCGGTGGTGAGCGAGGACGTGCCGATCTTGACCACCACCGTCCCGGCGGCGGTCCGGTCCGTGGCCGCGGTCACGACCGTTTGCGCCGGGAGGCCGGCTGGCCCGTGAACTCGGGCTGGTCCCGGTACCAGGTGAAGGACAACGTCCCGATGTGGACCTCGTCGCCGTCGCGTGCGCCGGCCCGGGCCAGGGCCCGGTCCACACCGATCCGGCGCAGACGGCCCTGGACGTAGTCGGCGGCCTCGTCGGTGGTCAGGTCGTTCAGGGCCACGACCCGCTCGGCCACCCGGCCCACCACCCGGAACTCCCCCTCGCCGAGCCGCTCCACGGCAAACCCCTCGGGGAGAGGCCGGTGGATCACGATGGTCGAGTCCGCCTCGGGCGCCTGCACCCGGGCCTCGGCAACCAGTTGGCTGAGTCGACCCACCAGCGGGCGGATCCCGTCGCCGGTGACCGCGGAGATGACCAGGTCGGGAGCGAACGAAGCCGAGGCCGGATCCGGCGCCCCTCCCGCGGCCGCAGCGTCGGCCGCGCCCCCGAACCCCACCATGTCCGCCTTCGACCCCACCACCACACGGGGACGGTCGAGGAGGTCGGGCTGGTAGCGGCCCAGCTCGTCGAGGAGCACGGCCAGCTGATGGGCCGGGGTCACGCCGGTGACCGGGTCCAACTCCACCAGCACCACCAACACCCGTGACCGGGTGATGTGCCGAAGGAACCGGTGGCCGAGGCCCTTGCCCTCGGCGGCCCCCTCCACCAGCCCGGGGATGTCGGCCACGGTGAAGTCCGAACCGTCCCCCGTCCGCACCACGCCCAGATGGGGCTCGAGGGTGGTGAACGGGTAGTCGGCGATCTTGGGCTTGGCCGCCGAGATCCGGGAGATGAGGGTGGACTTCCCCACGTTGGGCAGGCCGACCAGGGCCACGTCGGCCACCAGGGCCAGCTCGAGGTCGTACCACTGCTCATGACCCTTCTCCCCCTGCTCGGCAAAGGCCGGCGCCCGGCGGCGGTTGGTGAGGAAGCTGGCGTTGCCGCGTCCCCCGCGGCCCCCCTCGCCGGCCAACCACCGGTCGCCCACGCCGACCAGGTCGGCCAGCAGCGCACCGTCGGGCCCCATGGCCCGGGTCCCCACCGGGACGGGGACCTCGAGGTCGTCGCCCCGGGCCCCGTGCTTCTTCTTGCCGCCTCCGTGGCCGCCGTCGCCGCCCCGCCGGTGGGGGTGGTCTCGGAATCCGAGGAGCGACGACTGGTTGTGGCTGGCCACCAGCCAGACGTTGCCGCCCCGTCCACCGTCCCCCCCGTCGGGGCCCCCCCGGTCCACATGGGCCTCCCGTCGGAAGGACACCGCGCCAGCTCCCCCGTCGCCGGCCTTCACATGGAGTTGCGCCTCATCGACGAAGCCGGACATGGGTCGATCCTACCGATCGACCGTCGCCGGCCTCCGGAGGGGTCCGGTCAGGCCCGGACGAGCACGGTCCGGCGGAGGACGTCCACGTCGTCGGTGACGCCCAGGGACGCGGCCAGGGCGGCGTAGGACCCGTACTCGTCCCGCAGGGTCTGGAGGAACTCCTCCATGGTCTCGGGGCGCACCTGGAGGACGGCCGGGGCGTAGCGGAGGACCTCCTCGACGGCGTCGGGGTACTCGGCCTGCAGCCGCTCCAGCAGTCGCTCCATGGCCGGTGCGGAGAGGGCGTAGTCGGCCACGATGGTCTCGTCGGGCACGCCGAGGAAGGCCAGGATCAGGGCCGAGAGCACGCCCGTGCGGTCCTTGCCCGCGCTGCAGTGAAAGATCGCCGGCAGCGAATCCCCCGAGGCCAGGGCGGCGAAGGCCCCGGTCAGGGCGGGGCCGCCCTCGGACACCATGAGGGCGTATCGCGACGCCACATAGGAGGCCTCGGCCCACGACGGCAGCTCCTCGGTGGTGGGCAGGACGTCGGTGAGGGGCAGGTCCACGTACCGCACGGGGACCTCGGTGACCGGGAACCTCCCCCGTTGCTCGGCCTCGTCGACCGTCCGCAGGTCGATCACCGTGGCCACCCCCAGATCGATCAGCTGGCGGTGGTCGGCCGCCGTCAGCCGGTGCAGACCATCCGCCCGGAACAGTCGGCGCCATCCGAGGGCCATCCCGTCCGTCGTGCGGTAGCCGCCCAGGTCACGGAAGTTGACGCACCCCTCGAAGGTGAGGGCCCGGTGGTGTTCGGGCCGGGGCACACCGGGAGTGAGGGTGTCGGGACCGGACATGACCGGGAGCGTACCGTGTGGGCCGCCCGGACGGCCGCGGCACCCGGGTGAACGTTCGGTGTCGGGCCGACGGCGACCCCGTCGGCGACCGGACCGTGCACCGTGGCGGTGCGCGGCGGTGGCTAGGAGGCGGTGACGACGTCGATGAGCTTCCGCCCCCGGCGACTGGAGAACTGCACCGTGCCGTCGGTGAGGGCGAAGAGCGTGTCGTCGCCCCCGAGACCCACGTTGAGGCCGGGGTGGAACTTGGTGCCCCGCTGGCGGACCAGGATGGCCCCGGCCCGCACCTCGGTGCCTCCGAAGGTCTTCACGCCCAGCCGCTGGGCGTTGGAATCCCGCCCGTTGCGGGTCGAGCCGCCACCTTTGGTCTTCGACATCGAACTGCTCCTTGTATCTCGATCGTTCTCGCCGGCGGGAGGACTAGCCGACGGCGCTGATCGCCGTGATGGCGATGGTGGAGTAGCGCTGGCGGTGACCCCACCGGGTGCTCTGGTTGGACTTGTTCTTGTAGGTGAATCCCCGGATCTTGGGTCCGAGCTCCTCGCCCACCACCGTGGCCGTCACCGACGTCCCCTCCAGCTGGGCCGGGGTGGCCAGCACGGTGTCACCGTCGACGACCAGCACCGGGGTGAAGGTCACCTCCGAGCCCGGGGTCTCCCCGAGCAGCTCCACCCGGAGCGTCTGACCCTCGGCCACGCGCTCCTGCTTTCCTCCGGTTTTGATGACGGCGTACATAGGGATGCGACTCTACTACAGGCCGGTCAGAGCTCGGGATCGTCGAAGACGATGCCCCGGCCCCCGCACACCTCGCAGGTGGTGGACATGGACTCGATCAGGCCCTCGGACACCCGCTTCCTGGTCATCTCCACCAGGCCCAGTTCGGAGATGTCGAAGACCTGGGTTCGGGTCTTGTCCCGGGCCAGGGCCGAGCGCAGGGCGGAGCCCACCTTGTCCCGGTTCTCGCGGATCTCCATGTCGATGAAGTCGATGACGATGATCCCCCCGATATCCCGCAGCCGGAGTTGGCGGGCCACCTCCTCGGCGGCCTCCAGATTGTTCCGGTAGACGGTCTCCTCCAGGTTGGTGGTCCCCACGTTCTTGCCCGTATTGACGTCGATGACCGTGAGGGCCTCGGTCCGGTCGATGACCAACGAGCCCCCCGATGGCAGGAAGACCTTGCGGTCCAGCGCCTTGTGGAGCTGTTCGTGAACGTGGTAGCGCTCGAACACCGGCAGGGCTTCGACCTCCGGGTCGAAGTACTCCACGCGGTCGGCCAGCTCGGGGTTTACGGCACCTACGTAGTCCCGGACCTGCTCGTAGAGGGCGAGATCGTCGATGACCACGGCCCGGTACTCACGGTTCAGCTCCTCCCGGATGACCCGCACGGCGATGGCCGGCTCCCGGTAGAGCAGAGCCGGTCCCTGGCCCTTGGTGGCCTGGGCGGCGATGCTCTCCCACTGCTCCACGAGCCGCTCCACGTCGTGGCCCAGCTCCTCGGCGCTGGCCCCGGCCGCCGCCGTCCGAACGATCAGACCGTGCCCGTCGGGACGGACGGCGTCGACGATCCGGCGCAGGCGTTTGCGCTCCGCGTCCTCCAAACGCTTGGAGATCCCGTAGGCGGTGCTGTTGGGGACCAGCACCACGAACCGTCCCGGGAGCGAAACCTCCTGGGTCAGACGGGCGCCCTTGGCCCCGATGGGGTTCTTGGTGACCTGGCACAGGATGGTCTGGCCCGGACGGAGCAGCTGCTCGATCCGGGGCTGCCCCGACGAGGGGGACTCCACGTCGTCGGTGTCGTAGCGCACGTCGCCGTGGTAGAGGACGGCGTTCTTCGGAGTCCCGATGTCGATGAAGGCCGCCTCCATGCCCGGGAGCACATTCTGGACCCGGCCCCGGTAGATGTTGCCGTCGATCTGGGTGGCGTCGTCGGAGGCTCGGGAGATGTAGTGCTCCACCAGGGTGCGGCCCTCGAGCAGGGCGATCTGGGTCATCTCGGGTCGGACGTGCACGCAGATCATGTAGCGGCCGACAGCCTTCCCCCGGCGCTCCCGACCCCCTCGGCGTCCCTCGGTCTTCGGCCCGGTGTCGGCGCGGGGCTTCCCCCCCGACCCGGACCGGGCATTGGCTCCCCCACCCGATCCGTTGGCCGCAGCCACCGTGGCCTCGGTGGCCGCGGGAGTCCGGTCGGCCGGCGCCTTGTCCCCCCCGCCGTGACGCGAGCGGGACCGACCCCCGCCCTGGGAGCGCCCCTGGTTCCGCGACCCGGACGAGCCCGAGCCCGACGAGCCCGAGCCGGATGAGCCGTCGGCGCGGGACCCCTCGGCCGCCGCGGTCCCGGCCGGGCCCACGGGGGGTCGGGCGGGTCGGGTGTCACCGATCTTCGGACGCTCCGGCACCGCCCGGGGGGGCACCGAGGGGCCTCCGGCGGAACCGGCCGCGGACGCGCTCCCGGTCGCCGACGGACTTACGCCGTCGTCTGCGGCACCCTCCGAGGCCGGTGCGTCGTCACCGGTCTCGGACGCGTCCGACGTGGCAGAGGCCGGCCGGCCCCGTCCACGACCTCCCCGCGAGCCCCGGCGGCGCCGGCTGGATCCCTCGCCCCCGGTGACTCCCTGACCGCTGCCGAAGCCGGGGCCGGTATCGGCGCCCGGACTCGGGCCGTCACCGTCGGAGCGGACCTCCGGGGTCGATTTGGCACTCCCGGACGATTCGACCGGTGCTGACGTGGCTCGGGGCGCGGTCGACGATCCGGGCGCATCCGCCGGGACCTCCACCGGTTGCCCGGTTGCTCCATCTGACATCGAACTTCCTTCCCATACTGCTCATGAGGCACGCTCGAGGGCGTGCACGGCGCGGTCGGCCCCGGCGGTGGCCCCCCCGAGAACGAGGGGCTCCTCCCGTCGGCCGTCGCGCTCGATCCATTGTTTCGTTCTGCATGCCCGGTCGAGGACCGGGACTCCCGCGCCACTGCCGTCTCCGGCGGGCGCGTCCTCCACTCCATCGCCGGCCGGACGGCCGGAGACGGCGATCAGTCCCCTTACCAGCTCGATGGGTCGGACCCCCCGGGGCTGGCAGGCCAGGTCGGCCACCACGGCGACCGGAGACCCGGCCGGAGCCTCCCCGGCCGCTCCCCGACTCACGGCCAGGGCCAGCACGGAGGGGCGGAGATCATCCTGCTCCTGGCGGCCCTTGCGCTCCCTCGTGATGGGGACCGAGTCCGCCGCCAACAGGGCGGCCACCCGTTCCGTGAGGGCGCCCTCCGACATGCCCCCCAACCACATGGTCCACGAGCACGAGGTCACCTGCTGCTGGAGGGATCCGTCCCGCCGGTCGACCGGGGCCGCCGCTTCCACGTCGATGCCCTCGGGCAGTAGCCCGGTCAGCTGAGCGGGCAGGGCCGCCAGTTCCACGGCGGCGGTCTCGGACCGGGCGTCGTCCAGGACCACGTCGAGGTACTCGGCCAGGGACTCACATCCCGTGGGCAGGGCCAGGCCGAAGCTGAGCTGGGGGCGGGGAGAGAATCCCTCGGTGTAGGCCAGGGGCAGGGTCGCCCGGCGCAGCGCCCGTTCCCACATCCGGGCCACGTCGCGCTGGCTGGTGAAGCGGATCTTGCCCACCTTGGCGAAACGGAAGCGAATACGCATGTCAGCTGCTCCCCTCTCCCACTGGCGCCACGGATGCGACGACGACGTCCTCGTCCGGCCCGGGGGCCGAATCGGCACCGGATGGCACCGTGGTGAGAAATCGTACCGGTACGCGGCCCCCGGCCGAGAGATCCTGGCCCGTCCCCTGGCTGCCGCCGGCCGGGGGGACGGCCGAAGCCACCACGTGCTCGATGCCGAAGCCGGTGCAGGCGCCGCAGTCGTAACAGGGCGTCCACCGGCAGTCCGGGAGTCCGTGCTGGGCCAGGGCGTCCAGCCAGTCCTGCCACAGGAAGTCCCGGTGGAGCCCGGCCGAGAGGTGGTCCCAGGGCAGCGCCTCGCCCTCAGTGCGGTGTCGGTAGACCGTGTCTTCGAGGGACATGCCGTGGTCGGCCAGGGCCTGGGTCCACAGGGCGAGGTCGAAGTGCTCGGTCCACTCCTGGAAGGTGCCGCCCTGACGCCACACCTGCTCGATGACCGGACCCATCCGACGGTCACCCCGGCTCACGATGCCCTCGGCCGCCGTGGCCTTCGGGTCGTGCCACCGGATGGTCAGGCCCCGAACGGGCCGGGCGGCGTCGCGCAGCAGATGGACCTTCCGGGTCAGCTCCTCGATGGTGTTCTGGCCGAACCACTGGAACGGGGTCTGGACCTTGGGCACGAAGCCACCCACCGAGGCGGTCACGGTGACCCCCTTGTGGTACCGCTTGCCGATGGCCACACACTGCTTGGCCAGGGTCACGATGCCCAGGGTGTCCTCGTCGGTCTCGGTGGGCAGGCCGATCAGGAAGTACAGCTTGACCCGCTTCCACCCCTGGCTGAAGGCGGCATCCACCGCGGCGTAGAGGTCCTCCTCCAGGATCAGCTTGTTGATGACCTGGCGCATGCGCCAGGTCCCCCCTTCCGGGGCGAAGGTGAGGCCGGTACGGCGCACCCGTTGGATCTGGGCCGCCGTCCCCACGGTGAAGGCGTCCACCCGGAGGCTGGGCAGGCTGACCGACACCTGGCCGGAGCACGCCGGGTCGTCGATGATGGAGGTCACCGTGTCCTCGATGCCCGAGTAGTCGGCGCTGGACAGGGAGGTCAGGGCCACCTCGTCGTAGCCCGTGCGGGCCAGGCCGTCCATGACCATGGTCCGGACCTGCTCGGCCGGCCGTTCGCGCACGGGGCGGGTGATCATGCCCGCCTGGCAGAACCGGCAGCCCCGCGTGCAGCCCCGGAACAGCTCGACGTTGAGGCGGTCGTGCACCACTTCGATCAGCGGCACCAGCTGCCGCTTGGGGTACGCCCATTGGCCCAGGTCGGCGATGGTCCGCTTCTCCACCCGGTCGGGCGTCTCGGGGAAGCGGGGGGCCGTCCCGGACAGTCGGGGAAGTACGGCGTGGGGCGCCGGCTCGGGGGCCGCGGCATAGCGGGCCTCGTAGCAGGCGGGCACGTACACGCCGTCCAGACGGGCCAGGGACCGGAGTACCGACATCCTGTCCGGTGGCGGGCCGGTCGTAGCCCCGGCCTTCCAGGCGGCGATCACCGCGTTCATCTCGCCCACCGCCTCCTCCCCGTCCCCGAGGACGAAGCAGTCCACGAAGTCGGCCAGCGGCTCCGGGTTGAAGGCGCAGTGGCCGCCCGCCACGACCAGGGGATCGTCCGGAGCTCGCTCGTCGGACCGGACGGGCAGCCCGGCCAGGTCGATCAGATTGAGGACATTGGTGTAGACCAGCTCAGCCGAGAGGTTGAAGGCCAACACGTCGAAGGCGGCGGCCGGTAGGTGGTTCTCGAGGGAGAACAGCGGGAGGCCGGCAGCCCGCATGGAGGCCTCCATGTCCACCCACGGGGCGTAGGTCCTCTCGGCCACGGCGTCCTCCCGCTCGTTGAGGATCTCGTAGAGGATCTGGAGCCCCTGGTTGGGGAGGCCGATCTCGTAGGTGTCGGGGTAGATGAGCAGCCAGGCCACTGAACCGTCGCCGTGCTCGGGGCACTGGGCGCCCAGCTCTCCGCCGATGTAGCGGGCGGGTTTCTCGACCTGGGACAGGAGGGGCTCAACCCGTGGCCAGAGGGACTGCATTTCCCCCGTCATCCTAGGGCCAGCCGACCCGGGGGTCGGACCCTGACCGCGCCCGGGCTCATCCGCCGGCGGCGGTGGCCCCCGTTGCGCCCGTGGTCGGGGTGGTCGAGCCCGCCGGCGTAGTCGATGTCGTGGTGGTGGTGGTGGGCGTCGGGAGCGGCACGCCCGTCGTCGCCTGATAGACCTTCTGAGCTGGGGTGATGTCGACCGGGCCCACCGGGTGGGTGGCCAGGTAGTTGAAGATCTGGCCCACCACCGGAGCCGAGGCGGTGGCGCCGAATCCGGCCTGGTCGATGACGCAGACCACCACATACTGGGCGGCCGTGGCCGTCGGCCCCCATCCCACGAACCAGGCCGTGGGCTCCTTGCCCGGCTCGGTGTCGGCCGTCCCGGTCTTCCCGGCCAGCCCCCCCGGGAAGCTGGCCAGGCCGGGAACGCCGAAGGCCGTGCCCTGGTGGTTGTTCACCACGCCCTCGAACCCGGTGAGCATGGCCTGGTAGTTGGTCGGCGAGATGGCGACGTGGCCGGCCACCTGGGGCGTGAACTTCGTCACCACCGACCCGGTGGGTGAGACGACGGCCGCCGCCACCTGGGGGACGTACCGGGTGCCCCCGTTGGCGAATGTGGAATAGGCCACGGCCTGCTCGATGGGGGTGATGTAGGTGCCGCCCTGACCGAAGGCCATCTCGATGTTGTCCCCCGTGTACCACGTGGTGTTGGGGAAGGCCTTGGGGGCCATGGCGTGGAGCTTGACCCGTTCGGCCTGGCTGTCCACCCGGCCCTGGACCTCCTGGGGCAGGTCGATGCCGGTCAGCTGGCCCAGGCCGTACTGGGCGGCGGTGTCCTGGATGGGGGTCTGACCGTACTGGCCGGCCCGGGCGTAGAAGAGGTAGCCCAGGTTGTAGAAGAAGTCGTCACTGGACACGGTCAGGGCCGAGGTCACGTCGTAGGTGCCGGTGGGGTCGCCCGTGCTGTTGTGGAAGACGCAGGTGGTGCTGTTGTACTGGCAGTCCGGCGTCTTGAACGTCCCGGTGTCGTAGTAGGGGGTGTTGGGCGTGATGAGCCCGGCGTTGAGGGCGGCCGTGGCGGTGTTGAGCTTGAAGGTGGAGCCGGGGATGTACTGGCCCTCGATGGCCCGGTTGAGCGACGGGGCGCCGTTGTCGGGGCCGAACAGCTGCTGGTTCTGGACCGCGCTCAGGCCACCCACCCACTCGGACAGGTTGTAGGACGGGTAGGACGACATGGCGTAGACCGCGCCGGTCTGGGGGTTCATCACGATGACCGCGCCGCCGGTGGCGGCCGGGTAGCACCCGCCGCCGCTGTTGCACTGTTTGTCGAAGGTCTTGCGGAGCTGCAGGATCTGGGTGGACAGGGCGTTGTCCGCCACCTGCTGGAGGTTGGTGTCGAGATTGGTGACCAGGTTGTCGCCGGCCCCGGCCGGGGTGGTCTTGACCGTTCCGGCCACCTGGCCCGAGGGGGTCACCTCGATGTCCTGGGTGCCCGGGGTGCCCCGCAGCTGCGACTCGTACTGGTACTCCAGGCCGGACTGGCCGTAGGCGTCACCGGCCTGGTAGCCCTTGGACGCCTCGGCCTTGAGCTCGGCGGCGTTGATCGTGGACACGTAGCCCAGCGTCTGGGACGCCGGGTAGTCGTCCTGGGCCGGGCCGGGCAGCTCGCCCTGGGGGTAGGTCCGCTCCGTGGTCTGGACCGAGGACACGCCGGGGAAGTCGTCCTGGTGTTCGCTGATGTAGACGATGTCCGCCTTGGGGGCGTTGGTCAGCACCGGCACCGGCTTGTAGGGGCTGTACCGGGGGTCGGCGATGGTGGCCTGCACCTGCTGGGTGGTCTCCCCGATGAGGGCGGCCAACCGTCCGACCACCGCCGGATGGTCCAGGGCCGCGGCCCGTGACACGGTGATCTGCTCCACCACCAGATTGCTCACCAGGGGATTCCCCGAGCGGTCGAGGATGAGTCCGCGGGTGGGGTCGACGGGCACCGACCGGATCTGGTTGACGGCCACCGCGTGGGCCGCCGCCGGAGCCTGGAGCACGGTCAGGGCCCACAGCCGCAGGCCCAACAGGGCGAAGAGGCCGGCCACCACCAGCCCGGCGATACGCAGGCGGAGACCCGGTCGGGCCGAGCTGGTGTCGGGGGCGTCCAACATGGACTCCATCGAGAACCGGCTCTGGCGCATCCTCGGCTGCCTGGACTTCTTCCGGCGGGGGCTCCGGTCCTTCTCGGTCCGCAGGTAGTGGTGCGATCCCTTGAACGGGTGGCGGAGGGAGCGGCTCACGGGCGACCAGTATCGCAAGCCCGGTCCCGCTTGGGTACGCGACCCCCCGGGCCCCTCACCGGAGGGTGCCCGACGACACCGTCGAGGTGGGCACACCCTCGGTCGAGGCCGCCGGCAGGGCCCAGCCCACCAGTCGGAGGGCGGGCAGGGCCAGCACGGCGTTGACCACGGCCACCACCAGCACCACCCGGGTCAGGTCCACGTGGATCATCTGGGGTTGGCCGAGGACCGACCCGAGCACGGCGTAGATGACCTCGTAGAGGGCACTGCCCCCGAAGGCGGCCACCGGCGGGAGCCACCCCGCCGTGCGGTCGAGAGCCAGCGTGGTCACCCCCACGGTGAAGCCGATGATGCAGCCCACCAGGGCCGACAGGCCGAAGGGCGTGGGCAGGAAGAGATCGGCCGCCAGTCCGGCTCCGAACCCCATGGAGGCGCCGGTGCCCGGCCCACCCACCAGGCCGGCCACGATGGGCAGCAGGACCATGATGTCGGGGTGCACGGTGCCCAGCCGGATGTCCAGCATCAGCGTCTGCTGCACCATCACGAACAGGGCCACGACCAAGGTGACCCGGGTCGCCTCCCGGACGGTCATGGACGGTCGCCCCTCGGCGCGCCCGCCGTCACGACGAGGGTCCGTAGATGACCACGGACACGTAGCGGAGATGACTCAGGTCGGCCAGCGGCTGGAGGTTCACCGACTCCTGGGAGGCGGTGGTCCCGTTGGCCGTCGAGGTCACCGTGGCCACCGGGATGTCCCCGGGGAAGTCGGCGTTGGGCAGTCCGCTGGTGATGAAGGTGGTGCCCGGGGGGAGCGGGGTGTTGGTGGGGACCAGCCCGGCCGAGAGGGCCTTGCCCGGACCGTGGCCGCTGATCACCGCCAAGGTGTCCGAACCCGGTCCGTAGCGCACGCCGACCTGGGACTGCCCGTCGGTGATCAGCCGCACCGTGGACGTCGTGTGGTTGGCCTGCACCACTTTGCCCACCAGGCCGCCCATGCCCACCACCGGCATGTTCAGTTGTACCCCGTCGTCCCGTCCCACGCTGATGTCCACGGTGGCGGCGAAGTCACTGGTCCCGTAGTTGGTCACCTCGGCCGGCACCGTCTCGTAGTTGCCCACGAAGGGGAGATGGAGCAGGGCGCTCAGCTGCTTGAGCCGCTGCTCGGTGTCCACCTGGGTGGCCCGCTGCGACCGCAGCTGGTCGATCTCGGCCTGGAGCTTCTGGTTCTGCTGGCGCACGGCTCCGTAGTGCACAGCACCGGCCAGGAAGCTGCCCACCGGCTCGACCACGTCGTCCACCCCGGACCGGACCGGGGAGAAGGCGTCGGAGGCCACCGTCCTGACCCCCGAGGTGATCCGATGGAACCCTCCCCGGGCATCCAGGGTGATGATGGTGATGGAGGCCAGCACCAGGATCAGCAGCGTGGTGCGGGGACGGCGGGAACGCCGCGGCGTCGCCACAGGACAAGCGCCCCCCGGTCGTTCAGCGCGCCGAGGAGGTGATGAGGACCTGCTTCAGGGCCTCGAACTCCTCGAGGCACTGCCCACTGCCTATGGCGACACAGTTCAGGGGATCGCGGGCCACCACGATGGGCATACCGGTCTCCTGGGTGAGCCGACTGTCCAACCCGTGCAGCAGTGCGCCGCCGCCGGTCAGGACGATCCCCTGCTCCATGATGTCGGCGGCCAACTCGGGTGGGGTCCGGTCCAGTGTCACCTTGACGGCGTCCACGATGGCTGACACGGGCTCGTCGATGGCCTTGCGGATCTCCTGGGTGGAGATGACCACGGTCTTCGGCAGGCCGGTCACCAGATCGCGTCCCCGGATCTCGGCGTGGAGTTCCTCTTCGAGCTCGTAGGCCGAGCCGAGGGCGATCTTGATCTCCTCCGCCGTGCGCTCACCCAGAGCCAGGCTGTACTCCTTCTTGACGAAGGACACGATGGCCTCGTCCAACTCGTCACCGCCGATCCGGATGGACTGGCTGGTGACAATGCCCCCGAGGGAGATGACCGCCACCTCGGTGGTGCCACCGCCGATGTCGACGACCATGTTGCCGGTGGGCTCGTGCACGGGAAGGCCGGCACCGATGGCCGCGGCCATGGGCTCCTCGATGATGTAGGCCTTCCTGGCGCCGGCGTACTCGGCGGCCTCCATCACGGCACGCTGCTCCACGCCGGTGATCCCTGAAGGGACGCAGATCACCATGCGGGGCTTGGCGAAGCGGCGCTGATGCACCCGGTGGATGAAGTAACGGAGCATCTTCTCGCAGATCTCGAAGTCGGCGATGACCCCGTCCTTCAGCGGACGGATGGCCTGGATGTGACTCGGCGTACGACCGATCATCCGCTTGGCCTCGGCGCCCACGGCCAGTGGACGCCCGTCCTTCACGTTGACCGCCACCACCGAGGGCTCGTTCAGGACGATGCCCCGTCCCCTGACGTAGACCAGGGTGTTGGCCGTCCCGAGGTCGACCGCCATGTCTCGTCCTAACAGTGAAAAGCTGTTGTCGCGCATCAGGGATGCACTCCTCCGTCGGTGTTCGGTCGGGACTGTTCGAGTGCGAGTGACCACACAGGGGTTCCGCTTGTCGTGTGGGTGCCGGGATCCGAGGTCTTCGAATGGGGCGGCATCTGGGTTCAGGCTACGGGAATCGGGCTGTGGGCACAAGGTCGCCCCTCACGACCCCCCGCCCGTCGACCGGAACAATCTCCTGGTCAGCAAGGTAGAGCCCAGATTCGGGCTCGCCGGGGTGAGCGAAGATGATGCGGAGCGATCGGCCTTGTGCTGTGGAATGCGCCCCTGGCGACCATCAAGACCGTTCGGCACAATGGTTGAGCTCGTTCCGGTTCGACACCGATAGCTCTGTAGTGCCGGTGAGCCTGTAGGTCAGCATGGTGGTGGAGGGCTTCCACGGGAACCGTGGACTGTTGCCTTTGAGCACGAGCGTCAGACTTCTGAATTTTCCTGCCCTCCCCGGGACGAGCACCTAACCCAAGGTCCTCATGTCGAGGAAGGAGCGAGCGATGGATGTGGTGCATCCCCGGTGTGCCGGGGTCGATATATCGAAACGCGACGCCAAGGTCTGCGTCCGGATCGCCGGTTCGGGCCGGGCCAAGGCGAAATCGGTGGTCACGACCTGGGGCGCGGTGACCAACCAGATCCTCGCTCTGCGCGATCACCTGGTTGCCGAGCAGGTGACCTTGGTGGTCATGGAGGCCACCAGCGACTACTGGAAGCCCTTCTACTACCTCTTGGAGGACGGCCCGTTCGAGGTGATGCTGGTGAACGCCCGTCACGTGAAGAACCTGCCGGGGCGGAAGACCGATGTCTCCGATGCGGCATGGTTGGCCCAACTGGGGGCCCATGGGCTGGTCCGGGGCTCGTTCGTCCCACCCGAGCCGATCCGCCAGCTCCGGGACCTGACCCGGACGCGGACCACCTTGGTGCGGGCCCGGGCCATGGAGATCCAGCGGCTGGAGAAGCTGCTGGAGGACGCCGGCATCAAGTTGTCGTCGGTGGCCACCGACATCACCGGGGTCTCGGGCCGGGCCATGCTGGCCTCTCTGATCGACGGACAGCGTGACCCGGTGGCCCTGGCCGAGCTGGCCAAACGCCGGCTCCGGTCCAAGATCCCTGAGCTCACCGAGGCCCTGACCGGCCGGTTCAGCGAACACCACGGATTCTTGGCCCAACTCCACCTCGACCTGATCGACAACCACACTCGGGCCATCGACGAACTGACCGGACGGATCGAGGTGGTGGTGGAGCCCTTTCGTCACGTGAGGGACCTCCTCGTCACCATCCCCGGGGTCTCCACCCTGGTGGCCGACGTGATCATCGCCGAGACCGGAGGCGACATGAGCCGGTTCCCGACCGCCGGGCACCTGGCCTCGTGGGCCGGGACGTGCCCGGGCTCCAACGAGTCCGCCGGGCGGATCAAGTCCACGGAGACCAGGCCGGGCAATCCCTACCTGAAGGGAGCCCTGGGCATCGCCGCCATGTCGGCCTCTCGGAGCAAGGACACCTATCTGGCCGCCAAGTTCCGGCGAATCGCCTCCCGGCGGGGCCCGATCAAGGCACTGGTTGCTCTGGAGCACGCCATGCTCGTGGCCATCTGGCACATGATCACCACCGACACCCCCTACGGCGATCCCGGCGGCGACTACTTCACTCGTCTCAACCCTGAAAAGGCAAAGAACCGGGCTCTCGACCAGCTTCGCAAGATGGGCTATTCCGTGACGCTCGAGCCCTTGGCCGTTGCGGGGTAAGAAATCTTCGCCTCAGAGATAACCATCCGGCATTCGGAGCCGGAGCGGTGGGCGCCAGCGCCCGGGAGGGCGCGGATCTCAGCCCAGGTCGGGGAAGAACAACCCGATCTCCCGGGCCGCCGACTCGGGCGAGTCGGAGCCGTGGATCAGGTTCTCGCCCATCTCCAGGGCCAGGTCCCCGCGGATGGTGCCCGGTGCCGCCTCCACGGGGTTGGTGGCTCCCATCAGGGTGCGCACCACCTTGTAGGTGTCGTCGGGGCCCTCCACCACCATGGCCACCACCGGGGACCGGGTGATGAAGGCCACCAGGTCCTCGAAGAACGGCTTCCCCTCGTGCTCCCCGTAGTGGATCGAGGCCACCTCGACGGTGATGGTCTGATGCTCCACCGCCATGAGGGTCAGGCCCTTCCGCTCGAGCCGGCCGATGATCTCACCCACCAGGCCGCGTTCGACGGCGTCGGGCTTGCAGATGACCAGAGTTCGTCCCACGAGCGAGGCAGGCTAGCCGAAGGCCCGGCCCCTCCGGCACCGGCTCGGCGCGAGCGGCTCAGGCCCCGGGGCCGGACAGCACCCGACGGGCCTCGGCCACCACGTAGAGCGACCCGCAGACCACCACCCGGTCGTCCGGACCGGCCCGGTCGACCGCCGCCCGCACGGCCTCTCCCGGTGACACCACCACCGTGGCCTCCATGCCCAACCCCACCGCCGCCTCGGCGACAACCTCGGCCGGGAGGGCGCGCGGTGAGTCGGGGGCGCAGGCCACCACCGACCGGACGCCGGCGGTGACGAGGGCGTCCAGCATGGCCACCGGATCCCGGCCGGTGAGCATCCCCACCACCGCCTGGTCGTGGCCCTCGACGTCGAACTCCTCGACCAGCGCGCGGGCCAGGACCAGCATGCCGGCCACATTGTGGGCCCCGTCCACGACGACCAGCGGTCGACGTCCGACCACCTCGAGTCGGCCCGGCACCTGCACGGAGGCGAACGCCTCTTCGACCACGTCCTCGTGCAGTGGAGCGCCGAAGAAGGCCTCCGCGGCGGCCAGCGCCACCGAGGCGTTGTCACCCTGGTGAGCCCCGTGCAGCGGCACGAGCAACTCGCCGTAGGCCGCGCCGGGGGTGCGCACGTCGATGAGGCGACCGCCGACGGCCAGCCGGTTGGCCGTGCAGGCGAAGTCGGTGCCGCGCACCCACACCTCGGCCGCCCCCACCTCGGCGGCCGCCCTCCGCAGCAGCGCCACCAGCGTGGGGTCCGACTCCCCCACCACGACCCGGCTCTCCGCCTTGATGATGCCGGACTTGTCCCGGGCGATGTCCTCCAAGGTGGGC
Organism: uncultured Acidimicrobiaceae bacterium; assembly: GCA_963737625.1. GTDB lineage: Bacteria > Actinomycetota > Acidimicrobiia > Acidimicrobiales > RAAP-2 > Bog-756. Next base: position 739,863 of record CAVTTK010000002.1, on the reverse strand, counting down.
CCGAGCACCTCGGTGTGGTCGAAGCTCACATTGGTGAGCACGGCCACGTCGCCGTCCACCACGTTGGTGCAGTCCCACCGGCCCCCCAGGCCGACCTCGACCACGGCCACGTCGACGGCCTCGTCGGCGAACCACGACAGCGCGGCGGCGGTGAGGAGCTCGAAGCGCGTCGGTGGGTCCTCCATCATCTGCTCCAGCCGGGCCAGGGCCTCCAGCACCTCGAGGAAGGCGTCGTCGTCGATGGGCTCACCGTTGCGGGCCAGGCGTTCGTTGACCCGGCTCAGGTTGGGGCTGGTGTAGGTGCCCACGGTGAGCCCCTGGGCTCCGAACAGGGCCGTGACCATCGCCGCCGTGGAGCCTTTGCCGTTGGTGCCGGTGATGTGCACCGAGCGGTAGGCGTGCTGGGGGTCGCCCAGCAGGGCCGTGAGCGCCCGCATCCGGTCGAGACTGGGCAGGGCGCGCCTCGTGGGCATGGTCGACTCGAAGTCGATGTGGGAGTCCAGCCAGGCCAGGGCCTGGGGAAGGTCGTCGAAGGGCACAGGGAAGGTACCGGTTCGCTCGAGCGCCGGTCGGGGCGCCTATCGGTACCGGGCGGTGGCGCCTAGGAGGCGGCCCGGCGGCTGCGGGTGGACTTGGCCGGAGGGCTGTTGAGGGGCACCAGGGTGGGGTGGACCTTGTCGAGGACCACGGCCCGGTCCACCACGCACTTGGAGATGTCGGTGCGGCTGGGCAGGTCGTACATCACCTCGAGCAGCACCTCTTCGAGGATGGCCCGGAGCCCGCGGGCGCCGGTCCCCCGCAGCAGGGCCTGCTCGGCCACCGCCTCGAGCGCGTCATCGGTCAGCTCCAGTTCGATGTGGTCGAGTTCGAAGGTCCGCTTGTACTGGCGGGTCAACGCGTTCTTGGGCTCCACCAGTATCTGGATGAGGGCGTCCTTGTACAGATGGGAGACCGCACTGACCACGGGGAGCCGTCCGATGAACTCGGGGATCAGCCCGAACTTCATGAGGTCCTCGGGGAGCACGTGGCGCAGCAGTTCGGAGTCGTCGCGCTCGGCGGCCTTGCGCACCTCGGCCCGGAACCCCATCCCCTTGCGGCCGATGCGGTTCTCAATGATGGTGTCGATGCCGGCGAACGCACCACCGCAGATGAACAGGATGTTGGTGGTGTCGATCTGGATGAACTCCTGATGGGGATGTTTCCGCCCACCCTGGGGAGGCACCGACGCCGTGGTCCCTTCGAGGATCTTCAACAGCGCCTGTTGGACGCCCTCACCGGACACGTCACGGGTGATGGACGGATTCTCCGACTTCCGGGCGATCTTGTCGATCTCGTCGATGTAGATGATCCCGGTCTCGGCCCGCTTGACGTCGTAGTCGGCCGCCTGGATGAGCTTGAGGAGGATGTTCTCCACGTCCTCGCCCACGTACCCTGCCTCGGTCAGCGCCGTGGCGTCGGCGATGGCGAAGGGCACGTTCAGCATGCGGGCCAGCGTCTGGGCCAGCAGCGTCTTGCCGCATCCGGTCGGGCCCAGGAGGAGGATGTTCGACTTGGCCAGCTCCACCTCGTTGTCGTGGGCGCCGTTGCTGCCCGCCTGCACCCGCTTGTAGTGGTTGTAGACCGCCACGGACAGGATCTTCTTGGCGTACTCCTGACCGATGACGTAGTCGTTCAGGAACTCGAAGATCTCCTTGGGCTTGGGCAGCTCGTCGAAGGACAACTCGGTGGTGTCGGCCAGCTCCTCGGCGATGATGTCGTTGCACAACTCGATGCACTCGTCGCAGATGTAGACACCGGGGCCGGCGATCAGCTTCTTCACCTGCTTCTGCGACTTGCCGCAGAAGCTGCACTTCACCAGATCGCCACCGTCTCCGAACTTCGCCACGTCGGTTCCTCGTGTCCTTCTGTCAGCGGTTCAACGTTGATCAACCGTGCGTGCTGCTGTCATCCGGCCCTGGTCATCGGGCCTTGGTGTTCCCCACGCCTTTCCCCGGCCCCAGGTGACCATGGGCCGACCCTTGCGATGCAGTGTCCCAACCCTAGCGGCTGGTCCACCCGAAGTCGGTCCTGTGGGCCAGGACCTCCTCCGACCGGCTACGCCGCGCCCATGGCCTCCATGGGCAGGGAGTCCCGGGCGGTGATGACCTCGTCGATGAGGCCGTAGGTCACGGCCTCTTCGGCCGTCATGATGAAGTCCCGGTCGGTGTCCTTGCTGACCCGTTCGGTTGTCTGCCCGGTGTCCTCGGCCAGCATCCCGTTCAACAGATCGCGCATGCGCAGGATCTCCTTGGCCTGGAGCTCGATGTCACTGGCCTGACCCTCGACGCCACCGAAGGGCTGATGCAGCAGGATGCGGGCATGGGGCAGGGCGAAGCGCTTGCCGCGTGTGCCCGCCCCCAGCAGGACGGCGGCCGCCGAGGCGGCCTGGCCGAAGCAGAATGTGGACATGTCCGGCTTGATGTACTTCATGGTGTCGTAGATGGCGAACAGCGCCGTGATGTCGCCACCGGGCGAGTTGATGTAGAGGTGGATGTCCTTGTCCGCCTCCTCCGACTCGAGGAAGAGAAGCTGGGCGCAGACCAGGTTGGCCACCGTGTCATTGATCGGCGTCCCGAGGAAGATGATCCGCTCACGCAAGAGACGCGAGTAGAGGTCGTAGTTCCGCTCCCCCCGGCTGGTGGACTCGACGACCCACGGCACGCTGTAGGCCTGCGCGTCCATCGGCCTGATTCCTTCCGTAGTACTCACTCCGAGTCCTCCTCACCCTGGTTCACCAACAGTTCGTCCCGTGACACTGGCGCCCCCTCCTCGTCGACCAACTCGACGTTGTCGACCAGCCAACGCATGGCCTTGGCCTTCCGTCGGTCCGAGCGTACCGCCGCAAGGCGCCCGGCCCGTTCCAACTGCTCACGGACCTCGTCGGCGCCCATCTCGAGGCGTTCGCCCATGGCCGCCAGCTCCTCGTCCAGCTCCTCGTCGGTGACCTCGATGGCTTCCGCCTCCACCAGGGCCCGCAGGGCCAGGTCGACCTTGACGCTCTGGAGGGCGCCGACCCGCAGCTCGTCGAGGAACTCCTGCTCGTCGCGTCCGGTGGCCCCGAGGAACTGACCCAAGCTCATCCCCTGGGCGTCGAGCCGGTGGTTGAGGTCGTGGATGCGCTCTCGGAGCTCCTCCACCACCAGCTGCTCGGGAATGTCTTCGGTGACCAGCTCGACCAGGGATTCGGCCGTCTTCTGCTGTAGGGACGCCTGGGCCTGGACGACGTGGCGCTGGCGCAGCCGCTCGGTCACATCGGCGGTGAGCGCTTCGGCCGTGTCGAACTCCGAGGCCTCCGAGGCCCACTCGTCGGTCACCTCGGGGAGGACCAGTTCCTTCACGTCTTTGACCAGGACCCGGAAGGAGACGGTCTGGCCCAGTGCCTCCAGGGTGGAGTCAAAGGTGAAGATGTCTCCGGTCTTGGCCCCGCGCAGCTGGTCGTCGAGCTCGGGCAGCAGGCTCCCGCTCCCCACTTCATACAGAAAGTCCTCCGCATCGAGGTCGCCGTCGTCCCCGCCCCCACCATCGGCCCGGGTGCCGTGGATGTCGATGGTGAGCTGGTCGCCGTCCTGGGCCGGACGGGAGACCTCCACCAACTCTCCCGACGTGGCCCGGAGGCGGTCGATCTGAGCGGTGACCTCCTCCTCGGTGACCTCGAGGCTGGGGAGTGTCACCACGAGGCCTTGGTATCCGGGGATGCCGACGGTCGGGCGGACCAGCACCACGGCGTCGAAGGAGACCGGACCGGACTCGTCGCCCGAGGTGATGTCGATCTCCGGCTGGTCGATGGGATCGACCTCGGTGTCGCTGACCGCCTGAGCGTAGAAGTCGGGCAGTGCCTCCCGCAGGGCCTCACCCCGTAGCGCGGTGGCCCCGCCCATGCGGGCCTCGATCACCCGGCGCGGCACCTTGCCGGGACGGAAGCCGGGCACTTTGACCTCCCGGGACAAGCGGCGCAACACCTCGTCGAGGGCCTTGTCGATCTCGGTCTCGTCGATCTCGACCGACAGTCGGACCTTGTTGCCCTCCTCGGGCGCAGCTGTGGCTCGCATACGAATTGGTGAGTGTACTGGCCCGGGAGGGCCGGACTTTCCGCGCCGCCCTCGCCCGGCGGAAGCCGCAGCACGGGGCCTGGGTCAGATCATGAACGCCATGCCGGCCAGTACCCGACGGCCCAGGTCGACGTCACCCTCGATGACCACCGATCCGGCCGAGGCCACCTCGTCGGGGCCCAGCCGTCCATAGCACCGTCGCCAGAATTCGTCCTGGTCCATGGACAGGGTCACGGTCGGCGGCCGGGCCGGCGGGGCGGGGTCGGCTGCGGCCCGCCCTCCGGCCACCGTGACCAGGATGTGCCGGCCCATCACCCCGTTGACCGAGAACAGCACCGAGGTTCCGTCGGGGGGCGCCACCTTCTTGCCCACCACGTAGGGCATGGTCTGCGCGCAGCGGTCGAGCACCACCTGCTCGCCGGCCCCGTTGCGACCGCCGGGTCGCCCGAGGGCCCGACGGATGTCCTGCTCGTGGGCCCAGGTGTCGATGACCCTGGTGGTCATGAACTCGCGGTACGGGACGTCGCCCACGGGACTCCATCCCACCGTGTCGAACTGATCGGCGGTCAGGGCCACCAGGGCATCGATGCGTCGGTTGGTCGTGTCGACGAACTCGGCCAGCACCTCGGAGCCGGGGACGCCGCGTCGCGCCTCCACCCACGCCTCGTTCACCTCCCCGAAGGGGTTGCGGACGTGAGCCGGCACCTCGGTCAGGCCGGGCGGCGAGGGATCCCCGAGCAGCATCCGCTCGATGCCGATGAGATGCGACAGGTTGTCCTTCACCGACCAACCCGGGCAGTCAGTGGGTCGGGCCCACTGCTCCTCGTCCACCTGGGCGCACGCGGTGACGACCGAGGCCCACACTTCGGTGAGCTCGTCGATCACCGGCTCGTGCCGGAACGGTCTGGATTCGTCCATGCGCCGCTCGGACCGAGGTGGCCGGCAGCTCAGCCCGGCAGGTTGGCTTCGATGGCGTCGGTCACCTCGGGGGCCTCGGGATCGACCATGGGACGGAATCGCTGCACGATCTCCCCTTCGGGCGACACCAGGAACTTCTCGAAGTTCCACTGGATGTCCCCGGCCTCGCCCTCGGTGTCGGGGAACGCCACCAACTCGTCGTAGACGGGATGGCGGTGATCGCCGTTCACCTCCACCTTCTCGAACATGGGGAAAGTCACCCCGTAGGTGGCCGAACAGAACGTGGCGATCTCCTCGGAGGAGCCGGGCTCCTGTTCCCCGAATTGGTTGCACGGGAAGCCGAGGACGGTGAATCCCTTGTCGCCGTAGGTCTTCTGGAGCCGTTCCAGCCCCTCGTACTGTGGGGTCAGCCCGCACTTGGAGGCCACGTTGACCACCAAGAGGGCCTTGCCCCGGTAATCACCGAGCGAGGTGGGAGCGCCGTCGAGTGCGTGCAGGGGAGGGTCGTAGATGCTCATGGAGCCAGTGTAGATGTCCCGGTTCCCGGACGTCTCCGGGGCGATGGGTGCCACTCCGACCTCCACCCGGCGGCCTCCGCCGCCACCCGCTCGTCGTCGGGTTGCGCCCCGGCGCAATCCTGCATCCACGTGGGAAAACAGGGGTCCATGGAGGACAAACAGCGGTAAAGAACTGACCCGTTCCGGTCGAAGATACAGAGTGGAGATCCAGGGAAGCCCAGCGCCGGGTTCGAGGCGCGGCGTCGGTGTCGAGGAGCGAATGACCAGCAATGTCCATTGACGTGGCAGACGTGAGACACGGGGCCGGGAGCGGCCGAGATGTCTCCGGTTCGGCCGTCCACGTCCTGATGGGCATGGTCCGGTCCCACAGCGGTGAGGCCGGCGTGGCCCAGGCCCTGGCGCTAGCCGGGGAGCATCGCACCTTCGCCCAGTTGGCCGATGCTGACCGATGGAGCTCCCTGACCCAGACCGTGGCGCTGCTCAATGCCGCCGCACTGGTCACCGGCGACGGCACCATCGGCCTCCACGTCGGTGAGGTGCTCCTGTTCACGCCGGACGCCCGGTCCTTCACCGATCGGCTCCGGGCTCTCGGCTCCACCTCCGAGGTCCTGAAGCACATCGAACCGGTGGTCGAGCGCTTCGAGACGACAGCGTCGGCCACCACGTTGGAGGTCTCCGCCGACCACGCCCTGGTCGAAGTGGTGCCCCGCCGGGACGGCGTCCGCCACGCCCACCTGTGCGAGATGACCCGGGGGCTGCTGTCCCAGGTGCCGTCCATCTTCGACGGAGAGCCGGCCCTCATCACCGAGACGGAGTGCAGCGCCCGGGGCGGCCGCCGGTGCCTCTACGCCGTCAGCTGGGAAGCCTCCGAGGCGGACGCGGCGGCGGACGACCGGGCCGGGCCCGAGCCGACGGGGGCCGACCGGTTCCAGCCCGCTCCGGTCCCCGATGACGACGCGCTCCGGCCCGGCCAGTCGGCGGCCGAGCTCCGGGAGCAGCTCAACCGGATGAGCGTGCTGGTGGAGGGGGCCTTCGCCACGTCCCTCGAGCTCCTGGACGACGACGTCGAGACCCTGCTCTCCCAGATCGCCGCCCGGGCCGACGCCGTGGTGTCGGCCCACCGCTACCTGTTGATGGTGCGAGTCCGGCCGGGGACCCCGATCCAGCTGCACCACCGGGGCCTCGAGGCCGGGGAGGCCCAGCGGCTGGCCGCCGACCTGTGGCGGGACCACCCCGGCGACAACAACGGCTCGTACGTCGTGGTGGACATCGCCTCGACGCGGCGCCGCTACGGCCGGCTGGTCGAGTTCCCACCGCCCGACGCCGCTGTCTCGCCCTGGGAATCCAGGGTGTTGAACCTGTACGCCGAGTACGCCGCCACCGCCCTCGACATCTTCAGTGTGTTGACGGACGCCAAGCGGAGCGACGCCACGGCCCGGACCCTCCTGTCCTTCTCCGAGTCCCTGTCCCGGGTGACCACCCTGGCCGAGTTGGTCCAGCTCCTGGCGGACACGGTGCCGGCGGTGACCGACTGTGACCAGGCCACGGTGTACCTGTGGGACTCCGGATCGGGCCAGCTCCTGCCCCGGGCCCGAACCGCCGGCCTGGAGTCCGAGGACGCCTACCACGGCCCGATCGTGCCCATTCGCCAGCCCGGTCCCGGCCAGCCCACCGGCGGCCTCGGCACCGAAGCCGTGGGTTCCACCCCCGAGCCCGGCACCGGCGAGCCGCTGACGGTGCGCACCGACGCCACCCTGATCGAGCGCATGGTGCAGGACCGCCAGGTGATGGTGCTCGACTCCTCCACCGAGGACCCCTATCTGCGCAACCTCCTCCATCGGTCGGGCACGGCGGCGTCGGTGGTGGCTCCGCTCTTCGCCGCCGGGGAGTTCCTCGGGGTCATCGCCGCCAACTTCGGGACCTCCACCCCCACGGCCTCGATCCACGACCCCGATCTCCATGAGCGGCTGTCCGGCCTGGCCGACCAAGCGGCAACGGCGCTCCAGAACCTGGAGCTGCTGGAGAAGATCTCGCACATGGCCTGGCACGACGCCCTCACCGGTCTGCCCAACCGGCGGCTCTTCGAGGACCGGGTGGAACAGGAACTGGTTCGCTCGCGGCGCGTGGGCGAGCCGGTGTGCATGTTCTTCGTCGACCTCGACCACTTCAAGTCGGTCAACGACACCCTGGGCCACGCCGCCGGGGACGACCTCATCCGGCAGGTCAGCCAGCGCCTGGTGGACACGGTCCGCGCCCAGGACACCGTGGCCCGCGTGGGCGGGGACGAGTTCGCCATCCTGCTACCCGGCCTGGCCGACCAGTTGGCCATCGACCAACTGGCCCAGCGGTCGCTGGAGGCACTGGCTGCGCCGTACTCGGTGTTCGGCGAGGAGGTGGAGACGTCGGGTTCCATTGGCGTGGCCATGGCCCCCGACCACGGCGACTCCTACGACGAGCTCCTGAGTCGGGCCGACGAGGCCATGTACCGGGCCAAGGACCGGGGGCGCAACGCGTTCCAGATGTACTCGGGTTCCCTGGTCAACTCGATCCGCGGCCGATTGGCCATCAATGAGGCCACGCTCTACGCCGACCTGGTCCACGCCCTCGAGCACGACGAGTTCTTCCTCCTCTACCAGCCCTACATCGACCTGCGCACGGCCCAGGTGGTGGGGGTGGAGGCCCTCATCCGCTGGAACCACCCGACCCTCGGGGTCCTCGAGCCCTCGTCGTTCATCTCGATGGCCGAGCGCACCGACATCATCGTGGCCCTGGACACCTGGGTGCTGGACGAGACGTGCCGCCAGGCCCGGGTGTGGCTGGATGACGGGCTCCCTCCGCTCCGGGTGTCGGTGAATCTGGCCTCCCGGGACCTCTCCAACCCCGAGCTGTTCGACAACATCCACCGAGCCCTGATGGAGACGGGCATCGATCCGTCCCTGCTGGAACTGGAGATTACGGAACGGGTGGTGCTCGACAAGGCGGGCCCGGCCCGGGCCACCATCGAACGCCTGCGCCGTCTCGGCGTGCGGTTCACCATCGACGACTTCGGGACGGGAAACTCCTCGTTGAACCGGATCGGGGCATTTCCGGTGAGCACGCTCAAGATCGACCAGTCCTTCGTGCAGGTGCTCGGTCCGGACGCCGACAACAACTCCCTGGTCTCCGCCATCATCTCGATGGCCGCCCGGCTGGGGCTGGACTGCGTGGCCGAGGGCGTCGAGACGTCGGTGCAGAGCCGGGTGCTCCTCCAGAGGGGCTGCACCACCGCCCAGGGCTACTTCTTCAGCCCACCCCTGCCCCCCAAGGACATCCAGGCGATGATGGCCGACATCTCCGCCACCGATGGCCAGGCGCTCACCGAGGACGAGCCGGCCTGACCCTGGCGGGCGTCACCCGTGCTAACTATAGCTAGCGATCGAGCGCCCTATCCCCCCCTCCCCGACCCCCGCCCGGTACGTTCGGTCCATCCGATCACCGGATCGAGACCACCCGATTCCTGAGGAGGAGCCATGGCGTCGTACGAGGGATACTGCGTGAAATGCCGAGAAAAGCGGCAGTTCGACGGCGAGGAGGTCGAGATGGCCAACGGCCGTCGCTCGGCCAAGGGCAAATGCCCCGTCTGCGGGACCGGGATGAACAGGATCCTGGGCAAGAAAGCCTGAGCCGGACGAACCCGGGTGGGGTCAGCCCGGGATCTCGTTCCGGTCCGTAGTGAGCGAGAGGGCGCCGATCACGGCGCCCTCTCGTAGTCCCCAGTCGCTCACCACCAGCCGTTGGAGGCCCAGGTGCTCGACCAGGGTGGAGAAGACCACGGCCCCGATGGGGAGCAGCGGGGCGCGGCGGGCGTGGATGCCGGGGAGGGCCAACCGGGCGTCGAGGTCCATTGTGGACAGCCGGTCGGCGAGCTGGTGGAGCTGTCCGGCCGGGATCTCCAATTGGTTGACCTGCACCGACGAGGACCCGTGAGGCGGCAGGGGGCGGTGCAGCACGACGGCCAGCCGGGCCAGGGCCCGAACCGTCCCACCGCTGGCGATGACTCGGGCCGCGGCAGCGGGGTTCCGGGCCAGCATGGCGGCGATGGGCTGGGACCGCTCCAGCGTGACGTCGGTCACGGCCACCCGGTCCGCCGGGGTCAGGAGCTCACCGGTGCCCAGTTCGCCCCGCAACCGGGCCGTGCCCAGAGCCACGCTGGCCACGTCGGACACGTCGTCGATGGTCCCGATGCCCGCCTCGAGGCTCCCGCCGCCGAGATCCAGGCCCAGGACCGGGTCGGTCCCCACCCAGACGCCGGCCCGCTGGCCGAGGAAGCACAGTCGGGCCTCCTCCTCGCCGGTGAGCAGGGTGATGGAGCTCCCCAGCACCTGCTCGAAGCGGGCGAGGAGCTTGGTGCCGTTGGCCGCGTCGCGTAGGGCCGCGGTGGCCAGCGCCACCACGACGTCGGCCCCGGCGTCGTCGGCCGCGGCCCGCAGGCGCCGTACCGTGCGCACCGCCGAGGCCGCCCGGTCGGCGGGGACGCCACCCGTGCGGGCCACCTCGGTCCCGAGATGCAGGAACGACCGGCGGCGCAGGACCGGCGTCAAGAGGCCCTGGCGCGAAGCGTCCACCACCATGAGGTGGAACGAGCTGCTGCCCAGGTCGAAGACGGCGACACGCACGGTTGGCACCGGCGAGACGCTACCGGCATCGGTGGAGTGGGGGGAACGTGGGCGGTCCCGTGGCCTACGCTGGGCGGCGGTGACGGGTGCCCCTCGGGCCGGTCGCACCACGGGACGTAGCGCAGCTTGGCAGCGCGCCTGCTTTGGGAGCAGGAGGTCGCGGGTTCAAATCCCGCCGTCCCGACCCGACGGGAAGGCCGCGCCACCACCGGGTCGCCGCCAGCTGCAGCCCCGGCCCGGCCCGGCGACCGTTATCGCCGGTTGGGCGGCCGCTGGTCTTGACGGTCGAGCCATGCGGCGTGGTGGTCGGCGGCCCAGGACCTCCGCACGTGCCCCACGATCATCCCGGGCAGAGCGGGCCGGGTGGACGGATTCACCACGGCCATGAAGACGTGGGCACTCAGCAGCGCCAGGGTCACGAGGACCGCCGCGGCGTGGGGCCCGGAGGCGTCTTCTCCTACGGACCACGAGTGGATTCCGGTCAGGATCACCGCGGCCAGGGAGCCGACCAGCGACCACGCCAGGACCTTCTGGCCGATGTTGAACTTCCCCCATCGGACATGGCCCCGGTGACCGGGATGCCTGAGGGTGTCCACGACGAAGGCCACGTCCCGGCCATCGAAGAGGAAGAGCTCCTTGGCCGACCGGAGTACGGCCATGGTGTCGCCGAAGGCCAGGGCCAGCACGACGCCGACCCCGATCAGGGCCACGGAGCCGATGTGCAGCTTCAGCAGCGAGCCGGACTCGGCTTCATCGCCCATGGCCACGCCGGTCAGGAGGGCCGAGGCGAACATGGCGACGATCCACCAGTGGAGCAGCCGTTCGGTGCGACCGAACCGGTGAACCCGGTGGTGGGATTGCCGATCGAGGTCCTCTCCGCGGTCGATGAGCGGAGGGAGTGTGTCGTGAATGACCATGCTTCGTCCTCCTCGCGGGCCGGAGAGCCCTCCCACCACAAGTCTGACGAACGAGCCTCTCCGCTCCCAGAGGACAAAGTCCCAGATCACGAGGAGTTCTTGGCCCGCAAGGCCCACGGTCGGTCGCCGACGGCCGACGACGCCTAGGCCTTCGTGCCTGCCGTCATGGCTCCGGGGATCGGGCGGGCGGCGTCCGGACGGGTGCGGTTGGGTCAGTCCCGGGATTCAGGCGCTGAGGGGGAGACCGAAGCTGGCCTCGATCTCGCTGGCCGGGAGGGGCTTGGAGAACAGGTAGCCCTGGGCCAGATCGCACTCGAAGGACTGGAGCACCTCCAGCTGCAGCGCGGTCTCCACCCCTTCGGCCACCACCTTGAGCCCCAGGGCGTGGGCCAGGTTGATGACCGCCGAGACGATCTCCTCGCCCTCCACGCTGACACCCAGCTCCTCGACGAAGGACCGGTCCACCTTCAAGATGTCCAGGGGGAAGCGCTGGAGATAGGTGAGGGACGAGTAGCCGGTACCGAAGTCGTCGATGGCCAGCTCCACGCCGAGCTCCTTCAGCGCCGACAGCACGGCCAGGGCCGATGCCGCGTTCTTCATCAGGGCGCTCTCGGTGATCTCGAGGGTCAGATGCTCGGGGGCCAGGCCCGTACGCTCCAGGATCTGCTCCACGGTCCGGACGATCCGCGGGTCGTCGATCTGGCGGGCCGACAGGTTGACCTCCATGGACCCGTGAGGTCCGGCCTGCCCCGGGTGCTGCCAGTCCTGCAGCTGATGGCACGCCTCCTCCAACACCCACGCCCCGATGGGAATGATCAGCCCGCTCTCCTCGGCCACCGGGATGAAGCGGTAGGGGGACACGAGCCCCTGGGCCGGGTGCTGCCAGCGGACCAGGGCCTCCACGCCCACCGTGGTCACCCCCTCCAACTCCACCACCGGCTGGTAGTGCAGCATGAGCTCGCTCCGTTCCAGGGCCCGGTGGAGCGAGTGCTCGGTGGACATGCGGTCGAGGACCTCGATCCGCATGGACTCGCCGAACGTCTCGGCGCCCGAGCCTCCCCGGTCCTTGGCCTGGTACATGGCCGCCTCGGCGTTGGACAGCAGCTCCGCCGTGTCGTCCACCCCGAAGGTGTTGAGGGCCACCCCCATGGAGGCGTCGAGGAACACCTCGGTCCCTTCCACCACGAACGGCTCGGCCAGGGTGTCCCTCACCCGTTCGATGAAGGCCGTGGCATTGAGGTGGGCGGTGCCGGCCAGGCTCCCGAAGAGGGCCAGGAACTCGTCACCTCCGAAACGGGCGATGAGCTCGGCGTCCCCCGCCACCTTCTGGAGGCGGGCCGCCACCGACGCCAACACCAGGTCCCCGAAGTCATGGCCCATGGTGTTGTTGATGGTCTTGAACCGGTCGAGGTCGATGAGCACGACGGCCACCGAGCCGGGCACGCCCTGGGCGTCGTTCACCGCCTCCGACAGCCGATCACCGAATTCGACCCGGTTGGGCAGTCCGGTCAGCAGGTCCTCCCGCCGGGCCCGCTCCCTCCACACCCCGGGTCCCGGGCCCGGGTTGGTGGCGGCGGCCGTCACCGCCGGTCGGACGAAGCCCCCGACGCAGCGGGCGGCACCCTGGCCCGTCACGAACAGGCGCCCCTCGCTGGGGATCCGATGGCCTTCCCGGTGGACCAGTTCGAACCGCCGGTGGAGGCCGTTGCCGGCCCCGTTACGCAGGGGATCGAGGAGGGCCGTGGGTTCCGCGGCGGCATCGAGGAAGGTCCGGTCGCCGAGGCCGGCCGGCAGGACTGTCTCCGCCGCCGGCCTGCCCACCACCTCGTGGCGTGGCCAGCCGTACACCTCCTCGGCCCGGGGATTCCACTCAATGACGGTGCCGGTGCCGTCGACCTCGAAGAAGGGCTCGGGCCACAGGTCCACGAAGGCGGTACACCGATGGCGCCAGTTGGCGTAGGTGATCATCGTCCTTCACCCGGGCCGGGCGACGGGGTGCCGGCGGGCGCCGTCGGTAGGACGGCCCCGGCCATGGTGGCCCCACCGCCGTTACGACGCTCCACGATGCCTCCCTCGGGACGATCGGCCATGACTCCTCGTCCTACTCGATTTCCGTGGCCCGTCGCCGACCTCCGAGGCCTGGTGCTGGGACGCATGGTAGGCACTCGCCCTGCACACTTCAAGGATTTGCCGGTTGCCCCGGCCCCCGGAGGCGGGACGAGGAGCCCCCGGTCGCGGCCGCCGGGGGGCGATCGGGTGGGACCACCTGGACCGTCGTGCCGTGTACCGTGCCTGTCGTGGTCGTCGTCACCGGCACAGCGCAGAAGGCCGCCTGGGACCAGAAGGTCATGCCACCGGTGGAGGAGGTTCGGCCCGGCCTGTGGTCGATTCCGGTCCCCATCCCCAACAATCCCCTGCGCTACGTGCTGGTCTACGCCCTCGAGCTCGACGGCGGGGGTGTGGCTCTGGTCGATGCCGGCTGGAATACCGACGATGCCTGGTCGGCGCTCAGCGATGGGCTGGCCACGGCAGGCGGGAGCATGGCCGATGTCCGGGCCGTGATGGTCACCCACATCCATCCCGACCACTACGGCCTGGCCGGAAGGGTCCGGGAGGCCTCGGGGGCGTGGATCGGGCTCCACCCGGCCGACGCCGTGATGCTGGAGGCCCGGTACGGCGACACCGACGAACTCCTCGCCACCATGACCCGCTTCCTGGCCGATTCGGGCGTCCCCCCGGACAAGCTCCCCGACCTGGCCTCGTCGTCCATGGCGGTGAAGTCGATGGTCACCATGGCCGTCCCTGACGTCCTGTTCGAGGACGGCAAGAGTATCGACCTGCCCGGATGGCCCCTGCGCACCATCTGGACCCCGGGCCACTCACCGGGACACGTGTGCTTCTACAGCGACGACCGCCGGCTCCTCATTTCGGGGGACCACGTCCTACCCCGCATCACCCCCAACATCTCGGCCCACTCCCAGCAGGTGGCCAATCCCCTGGGAGACTTCCTGGAATCCCTGGTCAAGCTCAAGGACGTCCCGGCCGAAGAAGTGCTCCCCGCCCACGAGTACCGGTTCGCCGACCTCCCGGGCCGGCTCGACGAGCTCATCGCCCACCACGCCGAACGGCTGGATGAGATCGAACAAGTCGTCACGGACTATCCCGGCTCGTCGGCCTGGGAGATCACCCTACGGCTCCACTGGTCCCGGCCGTGGGACGAGATCCAGGACTTCATGCAACGCCAGGCCAACGGGGAGACGGTGGCCCACTGCATCCTGCTCGAGCTGGACGGTCGGATCCGGCGACAGGGATCCCAGCCGGCACAGTTCTTCGTGACCTCGACCTCATGACGGAAGATCCCGGCGAGCAACGCCGGGCCCAGCGGGCCCTGCGGGCCCGGCGCATCCAGCGTCAACGACGACGGGCCGCCACCGTCGCCGCCCTGGTGGTGGTCGTCGTCATCGTCATCGTGGCGGTCTCGCTCCAGGGCGGATCGACGCCGACGGCCGCGCCCCCGACCACATCCCCCAGTGCGCCACCCCCGAGCAGCGCCGCCTCGGGCTCGGTCAAGCCGTCGGGCGGTACCCGGGCCCACCGTGCCTCGGGTCCACCGTCCGTCGAAGCCGGCATCGAGTCCTGGCCGCTGGCCGCGCCCCTCTCCCGGGAGGCGGTGGTGGCCGACGGCAGCGGACTGACCGTCCTCGGCGGCATCACCCCGGCCGGTACCTCGCTGCCCACCGTGACGTCCATCACCCCGGCCACCGGGGCCATGGCCCCCTCGGCCGGGTTGGCCAACCCGGTCCACGATGCGGCCTCGGCCACCCTGGGCGGGACCACCTACATCTTCGGGGGCGGTTCGCCCACCACCGTGGCCACGGTCCAGGCGGTGACGGCCCCGTCCTCCCACGGGGCGGCGGTACCGGCGGGAACCACGGTAGGACAACTGCCCCAACCCCGGTCGGACCTGGCGGTGGCCACCATCGCCCGGAGCCACGGCACCGGTGGGACGTCCACGGCCTACCTGGTGGGAGGGTACGACGGCACCACGTATCTGCCCGGCGTGCTGGCCACCACCGACGGACGCCACTTCACCGCGGCGGCCACCCTGCCGGTGCCGGTCCGGTACCCGGCCGTGGTGGCGGACGGCGGCATGATCTACGCCTTCGGGGGCCAGACGGCGTCGTCGGGGTCGGCCACCACGGCCACCGACGCCATCCAGAGGATCGATCCGTCCACCCACAAGGCATCGGTCGTGGGCCACCTCCCCCAGCCGGTCTACGGAGCCTCCGCCTTCCTCCTGGGCACGACCATCTACGTGGCCGGAGGGCAGTCCCCCGGTGGCCCGACCCTGACCGGGATCAGCGCCTTCGTGCCCGGTTCGGGACGGGTGCTCCACGCTGGGCTCCTCCCCCAGGCCGCCGCCTTCGCCGGCTACGCCACGGTGGGCACGGGCACCGGGGCGGTCGGGTACCTGGTGGGTGGTGAGGTGACCTCCCAGAGCGGCACCGACCAGGCCGGCGTGGCTTCGGGATCGCTCCAGTCGGTGATCTCCCTGCGGCCCAGCCGCTACGGCGGCCCGGCCGGTTCCGCCGGCTCCGGATCGCCCTATGTCGGAACGCTGCTCATCGCCGACCGGGGCAACGACCGGCTGGTGGCTCTCGACACCGCCCGAAACCTCATCTGGCAGTACCCCTCAGCCACCATGCCCCCACCGCCGGGGGGCTTCTACTTCCCCGACGATGCCTTCTTCATCAAAGGGGGCACGGGGATCATCTCCAACCAGGAGGACAACCACACCATCGTGGAGATCGGCTACCCCTCCGGGAAGATCCTCTGGCAGTACGGGCATCCGGGGGTGCCCGGGGCCTCGGCCGGATACCTCGACCAGCCCGACGACGCCTACCTGCTGAAGTCGGGCGTGATCACTGTGGCCGACGCCTCGAACAACCGGATCCTGTTCATCTCCCCCCAGGGCCAGATCCTCCAGCAGATCGGCAACGGGGCCGACGCCCACGCCCCCCCCACCTCGATCGCCTACCCCAACGGCGACACGCCCCTGGCCGACGGCAACGTCCTCGTATCGGAGATCAACGGCTCGTGGATCGACGAGTACACCCCCAAGGGGGCGCTGGTGTGGACGGTGCACATGCCCACCGTGAACTACCCCTCGGACCCCCAGCAGCTCGGACCGAACAGCTACCTGATGACTGATTACGACCCGCCGGCCGAGGGTCGCGTCCTGGAGTTCACCCGACAGGGCCAGGTCACCTGGAGTTACGACGCGACCTCGGGTGACGGGGCCCTCAAAAAGCCGTCGCTGGCCGAGCGGCTCCCCAACGGCCTGATCATGGTCAACGACGACTACCGCAACCGGGTGGTGGTCATCGATCCCACCACCAACTCGATTGTCTGGCAGTACGGGATCACCGACGTGTCGGGCACCGCCCCCGGGCTCCTGTCCATTCCCGACGGGTTCGACAACCTGCTGGCCAACGGCACCACGCCCACGCATCCCGAGACGGGCTGAGCGGAATCAGACTCAGCCCGGGTCCACCACTCCCGTGCCGGAGGCACCGGTAGTTCCGCCAGAACCGACTCCGTCGTCGCCCGTGGTGCCAGCCCGGGCGACACCTCCCGCTTCCGGGTGGTCCCCCTCGGCGAACTCGTAGGCCAGGCGCCGGCGCTCACGATGCTTCAGCACCGTGCGCACCACGATGACCACCACCACGATGGCACCCACCCCGGCCAGCGACCACAGGCCCACCTCCTTCAGGATCCGCTGGAAGGAGAGCCCGACCACGTAGCCGAGGAGGGTGTAACCCACCCCCCAGATGATCCCGCCCATAGCGTTGTAGAACAGGAACACCCGGTAGCGGAGGCCGCTCATGCCGGCCAGACCGGGGATGAGCGCCCGGGCGAAGGCCACGAACCGGCCGAGGAAGACGGCCGGACCTCCGTAGCGCTCCAGCATGCCCATGGTCCGCCTCACGGCGGAGTTCCCCTTGAGGGGGCGTCGCTCGAGGAGGTAGGGGCCGGCCCGCTTCCCCACCTCGAACCCAACAGAGTCCCCGACGATGGCGCACACCACCACGACGACCATCATGACCTCGAGGTTGACGGCGCCCAGTCCCGCCAGCACCCCTCCGATGACCACGGCCGTCTCCCCCGGAATGAAGAAGCCCACGAGTAGGGCGGCCTCGGCGAAGGCCAGGAATCCCACGATCACGTAAGCGGTTGGTCCGTGAAAGTGGAGCAGCCAGCCGGTGACGCCACCGGGATTGGTCCCGGAGTTGGTGGCGGCAACCAGCAGCGGGATGATCATGGGCGGGCCACCGCTCATGCGGTCAGCGGACCGACTCCGCCCCAGGGACCGCGTCGGGCCGTCAGCCCCGGACCCGGGGTCACCGTGACAGCGTCACGCTGGTCCACGTGCGGCGTCGGCACGCCGGACAGGTCATCCACCGGTCGAAGACCCGACGGGGTAGCCAGGCCCCGAAGGGCAACTGGAGCCAGAGGAAGTCGAAGATCCCGATCCGGGTGACCGCACCGCACGAAGAGCAGGCCACCACGATGAGGCCGCGCCGGGGAACGGGTCCGGCGACGGTGTCAGCGGCGCCCTCCTCCTCGCCGGCCGGGGTGGCTGCGGAGAAGAGGGCGTGCTTGCCCGAAGGACGGGCGTGCCGGCGATCGGGCTCCAGCTGGACCGTATCGGTGCTCCGGGCAGGACGGCGACTCGGCCGGTACCCGTCGCCTTCGACCGCATCCGCGTCCACCGGGAGCCAGTAGAGCGCCCGCTTGCCCAGGGGATCGGGTCCGGTCGCCACTAGCCGACGGTGCCGGTGACCACGCCCATGTCGAGCAGGGTCCGGGCCAGTTGGCGGTAGGCCTGCGCACCGGGCGAGTTCGGGGCGTGCTGGAGGATGGACTTCCCCCGGGCCGGGGCCTCGGCGAAGCGGATCGACTTGCGCACCGGGGGCTGCAGCACGGGGATCCCGTACCGGGACTCGACCTCTTCGATGATGTGCCGCGAGTGCCGGGTCCGGTCGTCATACATGGTGGCGATGATGCCGCGGACGGCGAGATCGCTGTTGGCGAAGGCCCGGACGTCCTCGATGGTCTCGAGCAGCTGGCCCACTCCCCGGTGGGAGAGCGCCTCGCACTGCAGGGGGATCAGGACGGCGTTGGCCGCCGTGAGGCCGTTGATGGTCAGGACGCCGAGGGAGGGCGGGCAGTCGATGAGGATCAGGTCGTAGTTGGAGAGCACCGGTTCGAGGGCCCGCTCGAGTACGTGCTCACGGCCGGTTCGGGTCAGCAGATGGACCTCCGAACCGGCCAGGTCGATGGTGGCCGGGAGCACGTCGAGGAGGGGAACGCCAGGAACGGGACGGGCCACCTCGGCCACACTGTCGCGGCGGACGAAGACGTCGTGGAGTGACCGGTCCAACGCATCAGGGTCGAAGCCCAGCGAGAAGGTCAGACAGGCCTGGGGATCCAGGTCGACCACCAGGGTGCGTCGCCCGAACTCGGCTGAGGCCACGCCCAGTGAGTGGACGGTCGTCGTCTTGGCCACGCCGCCCTTCTGGTTCGCCACGGCCAGGACGTCGGTCATCGGCGAAGTCTACGCCTGCCCGCCGGGGCCGTGATCTGGATCAGGTGCCGGCCATGGCCACGACGGGCCGGGCCAGGCGGACCGCCCCCATCGAGCCCAGGAAGGGAGCGGAGAAGCTGAACACCCCGCCGTCAGAGGCCGCGAAGCGGTAACCACTCCCGTTGGCGGTCTCGGCCAGGCCCACGATGGGCGCATTGAGGTGGACGTTCCCCGTGGAGCCGAAGAACGGTGCGCCGCCGAAGGAGAACACGCCGCCGTCGGCGGCCACCTCCCAGTAGCCGCCGGTGTTGGGGTCGTTGGCCAGGCCCACCACCGGCTGGTTCAGCCGGGTCCCCCCCTCCGAGCCAGCGAAGAGGGCGTCGCCGAAGGCGAAGATGCCACCGTCGGCGGCCACCAGGCGGTACCCCTGGCCGTCCGCCGACGACGACATCCCGACCACCGGGCTGTTGAGGTGCCTGCCTCCCATGGAGCCGAGGAAGGCGGCATCGCCGAAGGCGAACACGCCGCCGTCGGAGGCCACCAGCCAGTACCCCTGACCGTCGGGGGTGGCGGCCATGCCCACGATGGGGGCATTGAGGGGGGTACCGCCCATCGACCCGAAGAATCCGGCGCCGCCGAAGGCGAAGATGCCGCCGTCGGCGGCCGCCTCCCAATAGCCGCCGGAACCCGGGGCCAGCGCCATGCCCACGACCGGGGCGTTGAGGTGGGAACCGCCGGTGGAGCCGCAGAACGGCAGGGTGCCGAAGGTGAAGATCCCACCGTCGGAGGCGGCCAGGTCGTACCCGGCATACGCCGCCGAGGGAACCGAGCAGGGCGGAATGGACCCGGCCGGCGTGGTGGACCCGGCGTTCCCGGTCAGCTGGGGATCGTGGTGGAACATCGGCCACGCCGCCCCCCCCACGGCGGCGGCCCCGTTGGAGCCGGGGATCTCGTAGTGGTCAATCTCCCCCACCCCGGCCGGGGACTGTGGCGAGTGCACGTAGCCGGCCAGGGTGATCCCGACGGTCCCGTTGGGATCGTCGGTCACGAGCGGCGAATTCTGCAGCCCGAGGTCGAGCCCAAGGGTAGCGAGCTGGGCCCCGGTCCGGCCGTCGAGAACCAGGGTCCCCCCGGTGGT
Organism: uncultured Acidimicrobiaceae bacterium; assembly: GCA_963737625.1. Classification (GTDB taxonomy): domain Bacteria; phylum Actinomycetota; class Acidimicrobiia; order Acidimicrobiales; family RAAP-2; genus Bog-756. Next base: position 720,041 of record CAVTTK010000002.1, on the reverse strand, counting down.
GGGGACGAGCACGTCGTCGTGGCCCGTGCCGCCGAGGTCGGCCGTGACCACCGAGCCGATGACCCGGTTGGTGACGCTGACCTCCCAGATCTTCTGACCGGTGGCGGCGTTGAGCACCCACACCGACCCCCCGGCGCCCAGGTCGGTCCCTTCGACGACCTGCAGCGATCCGTTGCCCAGGACGTCGGAGAGGGCCGGGGACGAGAACGTGTCGCCGTCGAGGGCAGTCGACCACTGGAGCTGGCACCGGTTGTTGTAGGCCTTCAGCGTGTCGGTGTCCGAGGCGCCGGGGAAGAATCCCCCGGTGCCGACCACGATCCCGGTGGCCCCGCCGGCGAGGAACCCGCCCACGGCCGGCGACGAGTCCACCACCTGATTGGTGTCGGCCCGGCAGATCTGATTGCCCTCCGCGCTGAGGATGCGCAGGTGGCCCCCGTTGCTGTAACTCTGGCCGTTGCCCTGCCCCCCCGTTTGGTCCCCCCCGTACACGATCTCGGTCTGCCCGGTGCCGTAGAGATCGGCGAGCGCCGCCGTCGAGTGGGTACTGTCGGAATTGAGGAAGGGCCATCCGGTCAACGGGGCGCCGGTGGTGGCATTGAGGGCGTAGGAGACCTGGCCGAGAGAGCCGGCCACGGCATCAAGACCACCCGACTGAAGCGACCCGACGGCGATGCCTGCCTGCACCCCACCGGCCGGAGTGGTGTCGCTCGGTGGATTGACCACCTGGGTGAACCATTCCTGAGAGCCCGCCGTGTTGTATGAGGTGAATCCGCCCGGCACCGGATCGCCGTCGTTACCCGAGCCGACCAGGACCGAGGTGTGACTGCCCGTGACGGCGACCGAGGGGGTGGAGTCGATGGGGCCGCTCTCGTTGGTGGCCGGCCACCCCGGCACGGCCGCCGGGGAGGAGCCGCCCAGGTGGTAGGCGAAGAGATTGCCCGTGCGGTCCCCCACCACCACGGAGGCCTGGCCGCCGAGGGTCACCGGCACCGGGGAGGACAAGGCGATGGGGCCACCGACGTCGGGCAGGGGTCCGGTGGTCCAGGTCTCGCTGAAGTTGGACTGGCTGAGGGCCGGGGTCGGAGCCGGAGCCGGAGCCGCGGAGCCGAGTGCGGTGGCGCCGGGGATACAGACCATGGCTACCAGGGCCAGGACGGCAACGACCAGGGGCAGGCGGGCCGAGCGAAGACGGTTGGGTACGGCCTGAACGGTGCCGCGCACACGCGCCGGTGGACCACCCTGCCACTCGAGTACCCCTCGGTTGGCCGTAGTCCGGGTTCGCTGTTCAGCCGATCCACGGAATTCGATTCCGTCACAGTAGGTGAGGAGCTGCCCGAAAGGGAATCGGTCCGGATGGGATCCTCCCGGCCCGTGGCAACGCGCTCACCGTGCGCCGCCTGACTCTGGCGCCCCCGGCACGACTCGAACGCGCAACCTGATGGGTAGAAACCATCTGCTCTATCCAGTTGAGCTACAGGGGCCAGTCGGGGGAAGGCTACCGCCACGGTCCGCACCACCAGCGGTCTGTGCCACACTAGAGACTCCTTGGTGGCCGTAGCTCAGTTGGCAGAGCGCCGGGATGTGGCCCCGGAGGTCGCGGGTTCGAGCCCCGTCGGTCACCCTCTCGCCCCCGGGGAACCCTGCTGACCAGGACTCCCGGGAGCAGTACGGTTGTCAGCAAGCGCCTCTAGCTCAACGGCAGAGCAACGGACTCTTAATCCGCAGGTTCCGGGTTCAAATCCCGGGGGGCGCACCAGTTGGCCTGAACCCCGGGTGATCCTTGAGGACTAGTTCCGGGTGACCCTGACCAGACCACCCACGGATGACATCGAACGAACGAGCATCCTTCCGACGTGACCTTCGAAATGACTGGTCGATCGCCAAGATCCGTCCGGCTCGTGACTGTCACCTTGCTCTGTCTTTCACCCGCCCAACGATGCGGCAGTGCCCCCTGACCAGTTGAACCGATCCCCGAGTGTGGGCTACCGTTCCTCTGCTAGCCGAACGGCTAGTCTCGGCGGTGGATCACACCGTCGGCAAAGCGAGCCGGGTTGGTGGGCCAGTGGCCGTGAAACAGACCGAGCTGGAACCGGCGGCCGCCGAAGCGCCGAACAACAACGTCGACGCCCAGCGCATCAGCCTGTGGATCACCCCGGTAGTAGGCGCCGTCTTTCTTATCGCTTTCGTGGCATTCCCGGGATTTCGTCCCCCGATGTCCCCGAACATGTCGGCCGGCCAAGTGGCGGCGTTCTTTCGGGAGCACACCACCATGATCCGCTTCAGCATGATCACCTACGACCTCTTCGGGGTGCTGCTGGTGCCCTTCTTCGCGTTGATCGTCGTGCAGATGAAGCGCATGGCCACGCCCAGCCACGTGTTCGCCTACTGCTACCTCAGCGCCGTGGCCACCGGGGCGACCCTGTTCGCTATCGCCGACCTGTGCTGGCTAGTGGCCGCCTTCCGGCCTGACCGGAGCCCGGACCTTGTCCAGCTGCTCAATGATCTGGCCTGGATCATCTTCACCGCACCGGTCGGCATGTTCGTCGCCGGCAATATCGTCCTCGCCCTGGCCATCTACCTCGACGCCCGACCTATCCCAGTCTTCCCCCGCTGGATAGGCCACTTCAACATCGTCATCGCCGCCGTAGTCGCCCCGGCGGCGTGTGCCGCTGCGGTCCGGACCGGACCGTTGGCCTGGAACGGTGCCATTTCGTTCTGGCTCAAGATCGGTGCCTTCGGCACATTCCTCGTCGTGATGTTCTTCGCCCTGCGCACCGCCATCAACCGTCAGGCCGACGAGGAACAACGGACTTCATGAGTGGCGTGTCGCTCCAGGAGGCACGGGACGCCACTCCCGTCGATCCGGGCCCCTACCGGCAGGACTCCAAAACCGACCAATGGATCTGTTGGTGGAGCATGCCGATCTTCTACACCCTGTTCGGGCTGATCTTCGTGGGGCTGGCCCGGGTGATGCCTCCGCCCCGCCCCGATGTCACCACGGCACAAATAGTGGGGTTCTTCCACGATCATGCCCTGACCATCAAGATTGGGTTCGGGCTGCTATTGATCGTGATCGGGTTCTCCACCTGGGCCAATGGCCTGGTCGCCCACCACATGAAGCGCATGTCGGTGGGCTCCGGTTGGGCGTATGCGTACCTGGCAGCGCTCGCCGTCGGCGCACTCCCAGGCTGCCTCTTCGCCGCCTTCTGCTTCCTCACCGCCGTGTTCCGTCCCGACCGGAACCCGCACATCATGGTGATGCTCTATGACATGGGACTGCTGTTCTTCGTCGGGTCCCTGGGCTGCTTCATCACCATGTACCTCGTCTTCGCCATAGCCATTCTCCTGGACAAGAACCAGATCTTCCCAAAATGGCTGGCGTACGTGACCATTTGGCAGATCATGACGGAAGTGCTGGCGGCGCCGATCTTCATCTTCAAGAGCGGCCCGTTCGCCTGGAACGGCGTGATCAGCTTCTGGCAGGGCACCTTGATCTTCGCGGTGTGGTTGAGTTGCCAGATCCTCATGCTCCGAAAGGCGATCGAACAGCAACCGGCCGGCGAGCCAATCCAGGACTTCTGATGGATCTCGAGCGCAGTCAGGGGCTTCGGCGACGCGGGGCGGGCAGGAACGCCCGGTGATGCCCGCCGAGCAGGCCAGGTCTCTGCGGGACGTTCCCACTCCCGAGGGGCCCGTCGACGGCGGGCCCCGAAACGAGGTCCACCTGCCGGGGGAAACGAGCATGTGGGTCTTCGTGCTCGGGGACATGGTCATCTTCGCGATGTACTTCGTCGTCTACCTGATCCAGCGCTCACGGGAGCCCGTCATCTTCCTGGCGTCGCAGCAACACCTCAACCAGAACATCGGACTGGCCAACACCCTGCTGATGCTCACCAGCTCCTGGTTCGTTGCCCGGAGCGTGCTTGCCGCCCGCGCCGGCAACCGGCAGCGGACGGTCCGGCTGATGGTGGCCGGCGGGCTATGCGGCGTCCTGTTCGTTCTGCTGAAGATTTACGAGTGGTGGTCGGAAATCAGCCTCGGGCACACGGTAGCCACCAATGAGTTCTTCACTTGGTACTTCATCCTGACGGGAGTGCACCTGATCCACGTGCTGCTGGGTCTCTTCATTCTGACCATCGTGCTCCGGGACCTCCGGCGCCCTCTCCCGTATCGGGTCTCCCTGGTGGAGTCGGGGGCCACCTTCTGGCACATGGTGGACCTGCTCTGGATCGTGATTTTCGCGTTGATCTACGTCATGCGATGAGCCGATGACGATTGGTCCTACCAAGCGCGTCACCTACGTCTGGGTGATCGTCTCCGCCATCACCATCGTGGCGTCGTGGCTGGGTCGCACCACCGGGGTTGATGGACACTTCGTAGCAAGTACGACAGTGACGGTCCTGGTCCTGGGAATCGCGCTGGTTAAGTGCCGCCTCATCATCCGCACGTTTATGGAGGTGCGGACCGCTCCACCGTGGCTGCGCCGCTCCACGGATCTCTGGCTGGTCCTCTTCTGGGGAGCTGCTCTCGCCCTCTATCTCTCCTGACAGTAGGGACAGGTCCACCCGCCAGTCAGAAATTACCTCGCCTAGTGCCCGCCTATAGGTCGTGAAGAACGCGCAGTGCTCCCGCCGGACCATCAGCCGCCACCATGTCCGAGATCCACCACTGGCTACCGCTCAGCTACCCCAGCATTGACTCCACCTTCGTCGATGACAACGGGGGAGGCCTGACCAAGGCCAAGTATCATCTGCCGGACCGCCCACGGCGGTCACCGCGGGGGTCGTCAGTCCGGGAACGCTCAAGCCTCCAGGCCTCGTGATGGCCGTCGTCCGGCGGGCGGCGATGTCGAAGAGACTCGGCCGACCTCAGCTGGCCAGTCGGGCGGCCAGACCGCTGGCGAACGTCCGAGCTTCCTTCAACTGATAGTCCTGGATGTTCGTCGGTGGAATTTTGACACCTAGGTACCGCTCTCGGTATTCACCGCTGCCGAGATAGCTCAACAGGGAGGCGAGCGAGCGGACCTGCCCACCCTGATAGCGGAAATGGATCCCATCGGCGAAGATGCCCCCGCTCGCTTTGCCCTTCCTCTGCAACGTCTTGAAGTTGTGCTTCCAGTAACGACGACAGCAGACGACCGTGGCAAAGGGCTTGTCCCTGAGTGCCTTCTCCGCTTCCTTTGACTCCATGAAGGTCCGCATGGCCACGTCGGTCGACAGCCACCAGGTTGGAGCGCCGATCACCGCCATGTCGTATGTCCGGTCGGTCACCTCGGCCGGGATGGCGATCTCTACCGGCTTGTCCCGTAGTTCGGCGGGGATCATGCCGAACATCTCGCGGTAGGGCTTCTTCAGTGGAAATGATTCGAAGCGCTTCTCGTAGCGCGAATCCGTGAGCTCGATTCTGGCGAACGTGACATCGCAGCCTTGGCTTCGCAGCTCTTCAGCCATCACGTCCAGGACCCTCTTCGTCTGGTTCGTGTAGCTGAAGTACGCAAAGAGAACCGACCCTTGGCTAGTACGCCCCATTGCCGCATCTCCAGTTCTGCCCCTGAGTAGTTGATTCCAGCCCAATGGTCGTCGCCGACCGCAGTCGTGGCATGCGGGTCACGGATGAAGCCCCGGGCCCCCGGCGAATGGGCGCGATGCTTCCCACAGGGGTTCGACCGAATCGAGAGCACCGACCCCAGGGCCAGGACGTTTTCGACGGCGATTCCCGAATGCTCCGATCCCCGACAACGCGGTCTTCCGGCGTCACCGTGTCCACGCAACCAGTCTGATGGTGGAAGTGACCACGGTCGTCACCCGCAGAGGATGAGCTTCGCCAGGGCTCCTCACATTGGCGCCATTGCGGCGCCCTTGCGGCTCGGCCCGTCACCCAAGGGTCGATGCCTCCCAGCGACCGAAAGATCCACAATCGGTTCGAGGGGAAGACTGCAGATACTGATATTCCGCTCCCCTGTGACGAGGGTCTGTCAGCGCCGGCGACCCGAAGCAGCCTTCAGGGCATTCGTGCGTCGCAACGGCATCCAATCATCGTGCCCCCCAGGAGTCGCCAACCGGCTGTGGCGCAGGACCAGGCCCGACGGAATGGTCGTGGGAGACCGAAGGATTAGATGCGCCGCCGCCTTCCCGGGGTGACGGCAGCTGCCACCACTGCCGTCTTGGCCACGGGGGAAGGCCCGGGGCTCACGGCCTTGGCCACAACGGCGGTCTTCGCTACGGGGGCCTTGATGACGCCGACTCTTCCGCGACGTGCTGGTCTGAGGGGCATGGTCAGTCTCCTTGTGCTGGGTCGTCTTCGTCCGCCTCGATCGAGGCAATGATCGCCTGGATGGGGATCCTCCCGTTGGCGATCAGTTGACCACCTGAGCGACGGGCCGCCGATGCGAAGGGGGCAGCCCACAGGTTCTCCCAGATCAGGACCCCCGCTGTACTGCCCGGCTCCATGGCCGCTGCCAGTTGCACCACGTCCTCTTCGGCCAGCAGCTCGGCCAACTCGGCCTCGATAATTTCGAGGGGCCCGAGCTCGGCAACGTCGGAGAGCTCCATGGCCTCGATGCTTCCGTCGGCATCCTTGGTCAGGATCAGGACATCGATAATCCGGATCGTGCCCGCCTTGACCAGGGTCAACAGTTCCTCGACCATCTCGCCGCTGAAGTTGCTCGCTCCTGCCGGGAACTCCACCACCACATAGTCGACTGGGCCAAGCTCATCCAGGGACACGTCGTCGCTCATCTGCAGATCCGTTTCGTCGGCCCGAAAGGGGCTGTCTGGGCTTCGCAACCCCCGGCGTTTCGAGTGTAGGCGGAAGGTATGGCCTCAACAAGAGACATCCGAGAGGAACGCGACATCGTGCAGGTCTCTCGGCGAAGCCGGAACCGCCCGGTCGGTCATCGCTGCTCATCGTGCGGTGAATCCTGGGAGGCCCAGTGGTCCCACCCTCGGCCCTCGGCTATCGAAACTCAGGGGGCACCTTGTACTCCAGGAGGGTGACGGCCAGTCGATTCCGGGTGTAGATGGCACCCAGGTACATTGGTCGGGACCGGAGACAACGCAGTAGACCAGGAGATGCATGATGGCCAGTGCCACCTTGGATGACGGCCCACTCGAATTTGACCCGTTCTCTGAGGAATATTTTGACGGTCCCTACGACCTGTACCGACGCCTCAGGGACGAGGCTCCCGTCCTGTTCAACGAGAAGTACGGTTTCTGGGCCCTGTTCCGGTACGAGGACGTCTGCGCTGCCCACAAGGACTGGCCAACGTTCTCCAGCTCCCACGGAGTGGATCTTTCTTCGCTGAATAGCGACCCCGAAGTGATCAAGATGTACCGCTCCATGATCATGATGGACCCACCCGAACACGACCGGCTCCGGGCTCTGGTCAGCCGGGTGTTCACCCCGAGGGCGGTGAGTGCCCTTGAGCCCATGGTCCGAAGCGTGATCGAGTCCTTCCTCGCTCCCTTCGACGGAGCCGACTCGTTCGATGCGGTGGCCGACTTCAGTGCTCTCTTCCCGGTGGAGATCATCTCGCGCATGCTCGGTGTGCCTGAAGGCGAGCGTCAGCAGATCCGCCACTGGCTGGACATCGGGCTCCACCGCGAGCCAGGTCAGATGGACCCGACCCCCGAAGGCCAGCAGGCCATGCTGGAGAGCGGGATCTACTGGTACGAGCTGGCCCAGGAGAAGCGCAAGCACCCCGGGGACGACATGGTCACCCGCCTGACCCAGGTCGAAGTGGACCGGGGCGACGGCCAGATGACCCGCCTGGAGGACGACGAGATCGCCGGATTTGCCACCCTGCTGGGCGGGGCGGGGGCAGAGACGGTCACCAAGCTCATCGGCAACGCGGTCTACCTCTTCCACAAATACCCCGAGCAGTACCGGAAGGTGATTGACGATCCAGGCACGATTCCCGGAGCCGTCGAGGAGATCCTTCGCTACTACCCACCCTCTCAGTACCAGGGGCGGTTCTCCGTCAAAGAGTCGGTGGTCAGCGGAGTGACTATTCCCGCCGGTCACCCAACCATCCTGGTCACCGGGTCGGCAACTCGGGACGAGCGCTTCTTCGACGGGCCGGACGACTTTGTCATCGACCGTCCACCCAGCCTGTCCATCGGCTTTGGCTACGGCATCCACAGCTGCCTGGGCGCTGCCCTGGCCCGCCTGGAAAGTCGGATAGCCATCGAGGAGCTGTCCAAGCGATGGCCGGCCTTCACCGTGGACGAGGCAAGTACCGAGCGCGTGCAGATGTCGAATGTGGCCGGCTATTCACACGTACCGGTCCACCGAATGACATGAGAACGCGCCGGCTCGGACCGGCTCGTACCGGCGAGCACTCGGTCTGGACCTGCTCCCGATGCACCACCGTGAAGCGACCTTGCGCCATCTCCGGGCCCCCATCGAGCCGCCACTGACTTGTCGTCATAGCACCCGATCTGAGGTGGCCAGCAGCGTCACCTGGTCCGTCAGCCGGTGCATCGACGCAACTCCGAGCGAACCACCACCAGGATTCAGGTCGACGTCACGATCTTCCTCACACCGATGCCTGGCCCTGCCCGCGGCTGTGGCCCAACGTCATCCGATTCCGATCGTCAGCGCGTCCCGCTCATCGATTGGTGCGGCAGAGCCCGTTCGTCGCCGCCGGGCTCTCTGTCCATACGGGACAGACCGGCGCTCAACTACGCACTTCGAGAAAACGTCGTGTCATGTCCAGGAGCTGGAATCGCAGCGTCTCGTCGTCGAGATCGGCAACCAGGGGGTGCATGACCCCACCCCCGATAGCGGTTGAGATCATCGCCACTCGCACGCGCGCTCCGGCGCCGATCTCGTTGCCGAGGAGGACACGATAGAGACGTTCCATGAACTGTCGGAAGGGCTTGTGCTCGGCGAGGAGTCGAACAACTGTGGGGTCGTGCTGGAGGGTAATCACCATGCGGCGGCGTTGCACGGCAAGGTCGATCACCTGAGTGAGAAGGGACTCGAGTGCCCGTGAACGGCGCTCATCGGCCTCGGCAGCTTCCAGGGCCGGCTCGAGTCTCGACAGTTCGACCTCCACGGCAGCAACGACGATCTCCTCCTTGGTCGGGAACTGGTGGTAGACCGCGGCCTTGGTCACACCAACGGCGTCGGCGATCATCTGCAGCGATGTCCCGCTGACACCGTGCTCGGCGAAGAGGGTGAGGGCGGCAGTGATGATGCGGTTCTGTGCAGCACCGTAGGGAACGGAGACCAGTGAGCTGATGGCTGATGGCCCGGCCGAGGTCACGCCTCCAGAGTAGACGATCGGCTCACCACCTAGCCGATCGACTATCACCGGATCGACCGGAGGAACGCACCGCTCCTGCTTGGTTCGGCTGCTCTGTCACCGAGGTCTTCAGCCGGCCCCAACTCAGAAGGTGGCGGCCGATCTCCTGCTCGATGAGTTCTTGGACATCGGCGAGCCCGGACCCATTCGGGGAAGGTGTCGTTGCTTGGTGTAGACGCCGTCCAATTTCCCCAGTTCCCCCGGTTGGATGACCGAGATTGCTACCGGCGCCTGGCAAGACACTCGACCTCTCCTTCGAATGGCCGAACCGATGTCGGCATCGTGACCTTCAGCCGCTGCATGGCGGCAGAGCACTGGGATGGCGGAGAGTGCATTGACAGTGGGGGCCGTTGGTGACAGCGTCTGCCATCACATGCATTCCGGGGCCCGACAAAAGGATTTCCGAACGTGCGATTTGTTCTGATCCATGGTGGATTCCACGGTCGCTGGTGTTGGAGTAGGACGGTCCCCGAGTTGGAGAGCCTCGGCCACCAAGCAATCGCTATCGACATACCGGGTCACGGCGAGCGGGCCCAGGAAGAGGCCACCATGGCCAATCGCCTCGAGGCGGTACTGGAGGTGCTCCAACCGGACGACGTACTCGTCGGCCATTCGGGGGGCGGATTGGAGATCACCCGTGCAGCTGATGCGGCACCGGGCATCGTCAGCCACCTGATCTATCTGGCTGCAGCCTTACCCCTCGAGGGGCAACTCATGCAGGAGGCGCTGGTCTACCGTGACGATGGATCCACGGAGGTCGGCTACGACGTCACCGGGATGCTGGAACATCTGCGCTTCAACGACGACGGTTCGATGGAATTTGCCACGGTCGAAGGCGCCCGGGACCTCTTCTACCATGACTGCGACGAGGCGACGGCCCTATGGGCCTTCGAACGTCTGACGCCCGAGACGGCCGGCGACACCGCGACACTGCCCGTCTCGGTTCCGCGGTTCTGGGAAGCCGAACTCCCTCGCAGCTTCATCGTCTGCCTGCAGGACCGCGCGCAGCCACGATGGCTCGCCGATGTCACCGCACGACGCCTCGGCGTCGAACCGCTGGCCATCGACACTTCACACTCCCCATTCCTCAGCCGCCCAGGGGAGCTTGCCCAGCTCCTCGTACGGGCAACGACCACCACTCCGGTTGGCTCGCTCCGCCCCCGGGGCTGAACGACCCCGTACAGGACTGCATTTTGGCACTCTCATACGGACCGTGCGCAGTGACGGCCCATAGTCACCAGACCTGGAGAGAGATTGATCCCGCCATCGCGGCTGCGTCGACGGAACTCGTCGATCATGGGCGGAATAGTGTTGGACGATGTCCCAACGGATCGACAGGTCTTGGAGCGTGCTGGCCAGCCTTCAGATCCCCGAAGGCAACCGATGCGTAGACCTCTTTCGCCGGTCAGACGGTACCTTCGGCTTCGAGGAGTTCCGCAGAGACCCGGAGGATCTGGGAACGTGGACGCCAGTCGCCTACTTCTCCGACCGTGTCTTCATGACGGAGGATGACGCAGGGGCTGCTGCTCGGCGTGCGGTGCCGTGGCTCACCCAACTGGACCGACCCTGATCCCCCTGCTTCCTGGCACGGTCACGCCTCAGCCGTCGTCAGGGGGCAATTCGGGCCAATCGACCTGCCTCAATGCCGTTCATGCCTCTATCGCTGGGTGGCGGGCCATCGCCTGACCGCTAGCCACCACGAGCCGTAGGCGTGACCTTCCGGTCGATGACGTCCCCGGCGGTTCCGGCCAGGCGGTGCGGCTACCCAAGCACGCGCTTGCATTCAGCAACGGTGGTCTCTCCCAATTGGGCTTTGGCGAAGGCATCCTGCAGCAGCGTCCGCATTCCGCCGGCAATCGCCTCCCTGGCTATGAGTTGCGCCGGAGCACGCTCCAACACAAGGGCCTTCAGCGGATCATCCATCACCAGTACCTCATGTACCGCGAGGCGACCTACGTAGCCACGCTGGCCGCAATGGGCGCATCCTTGGGCGCGGTACAGGGACACCTCCGCCGTGGGGTCGTCGACGAGTCCCATAGACGAGAGCTCCAGCACCTCCTCGGCATGGGCAGCTTCGACGATCTTGCATCGGTCACAGAGGCGCCGGAGCAACCGTTGGGCGACCACACACTCGAGTGACGACGTAACCAGATAGGGCTCGAGGCCCATCTCGATGAGCCGGGTTGTGCTCGTCGCCGCATCATTCGCGTGCAGCGTTGACAGCACCAGGTGGCCGGTCAGCGCCGACTCGGCCGCGATGCGAGCGGTCTCACTGTCGCGTATCTCGCCAATCAGAATGATGTCGGGATCTGACCTGAGCGAGGCGCGCAGTCCGCTGGCGAATGTGTACCCCACCTTGGTATTCACCTGCGTCTGCTTGATGCCGGCAACCCGGTACTCAATCGGGTCCTCAACGGTGATGGTGTTGCGACTCGGTATATTCAGAGCATTCACTGTGGCGTACAGCGTCGTCGTCTTCCCCGATCCGGTCGGACCTGAAACCAGCACCATGCCCCAGGTCCTTTCGTAAGACCTCTTGTAGCGGTCAAAGGCGGCCTTGGAAAACCCAAGCTTGTCTACGTCGAGCAGTCCTTGGTCCTTTCGCAGCAGACGCAACACCAAGGACTCGCCGTAGACGGTGGGCAGACTGGCCGCCCTGATGTCCACCGAGATCCCGTGCGCGACCATGGACACCCGCCCATCTTGAGGGTGTCGATGATCAGCAATATCCATTCCGGTCATGATCTTGACCCGACTGATGATGCCTGCCTGCTGTGACGACGGCGCCTCCAACACGTCATGGAGGAGGCCGTCGACCCGGAAGCGGACCCGAAGGCCTGTCTTGGTCGGCTCGAGGTGGACGTCTGAGGCATGTTCGTCCACTCCCCTTCTCAAGAGCTGATTGACGAACGTGATTACCGGGCCACCGGCCTCAGCCAAATGCACGTCGGGTGCGACATCGATGTTCTGCGTGTCGCTCGATGGTGCGCTGTCGGCCTCCCCATCAGCCGGCTCGTCGACATCCCCGATGTCATCCATCTTCTGGAATGCAGATTCCGTTGCCCGCCGAAGTTGGTCTCGCGCCACCACAACCAGATGGATGGGCAGCGACGCCAGCATGGAGAGATCATCAATGGTTTGGATGTCGCGGGGATCCGAGAGTGCGATGACCACCGCCTGATCGTCAACTCCGATCGGGAGCACGTTCCGGGACCAGCAGAACGCTTCAGGGATCTGAACCAATGCGACCGGATCCGGTGGGACCAGACTGAGATCGCGATACTCCAAGTCGAACATGGTGGCCAATGCGGCAGCTAGGTCGGCCTCGTACAAGACACCGTCGGCCACCAGGATCTCGCCAAGGCGCTTCCCCGTCCGTCGTTGCTCCTCGAGCGCCCGTGCCACCTGCCCCTCCGTCGCCAGTCCAGAGGCGATCAGTTGGGCTCCGAGGGGAGCGCGTTGACCTCCAAGGTAACTGTCCGTCCCTCGATCAGTCGTCCTCGTCACCTCGGTCCGTCGCGAGCATACGGCTCGATGGATTCGAGCGTAGCCCTCCGGCCACCAACTTCGGACAAGGGCCCCAGCGGATGGCAATCCCGGTTCGGCGCCGTCCGTCAGTCGACCACGGGCCGACCTCAAGGTTTCTGAGCGCTGGATTGTGCATGGTGAAGCGGCCAGGTGCCGCGGTTCTGACCCTTGTGACGTCCACCGGCCGTTCGTGATCGAGCCTGGTGGGAAATTCCACGCCTGCGGTGATGCCCTTCGGCTCGAGGCACTCAAGATTGGGTCCGGACGCGTCGATGCCATAGCTGTGGATTCCTATCCCATCGACGACCGGTTCCCAGTGGCTGCGCCTACTCGACCTGCACCACGGCACAGCCGATTCAACTAGAGAGCAGCCCATGGCTTCACGACGGCCGAATGGAGCAGGGCCATCGGTTCTGCGGGGCCGCGTCTGGCTGATGGCGGCAGCCCTGCTGATGATCATTGGCACGTTGGGTTCGATTCTGGGGGCACAATCCTTGGCGCGGATCGACAGCCAGAGATCCCATGAAGCCTTTGTGACATCCTCCCTGGAGATCGCCGCCACCCTGAAGCTGACCATTCAACACGAAGAGGACCTCGTGGTCACGGCCGGTGCCTTCGTCGTGCGGGATCCCAATGTGTCCCAGGCAGATTTTCTGCAGTGGTCGAACTCAGTTCGCGCCTTCCAGCGATACCCCGAAGTCATTGGCATCGCCGAACTGGAACTGGTCCCCGCCACTCAGCTGGCCGCATTCGCCGCGCGGGCGGAGGCTGATCCACCTGGGCCGTTAGCGGCAGATGGCACGTTCCAGGTCACTCCGACGGGCAACCGCCCGTACTACTGCCTGGCAGCTTCATCCATATCCCGAGCCCCCTCAACCACTCCGGCCGGCCTCGACTTCTGTGCCACCGAGCTGGGACCGGCCCTTCTGAAGGCGCGCGACACGGGTATGGGCGCCTACGTGCCGTATGGAACAGGCAAGAGCGCCGAACTCGTGCTCGGCACACCCGTGTACCGCGGAGGCGGTGTTCCCACGTCCGTGCCAGCGCGGCGCAGCGCTTTCATCGGATGGACCGGAACCTCGACCCGTCCGAGTGTGATTCTGGCCACCGCCCTGGTCCAGCATCCCCATACCGCCGTGGCCTTCCACTATTCGAGTAAGTCCTCGAACGTCACCATCAATGCGGGCTCAGCTCCCGTGGGAGCGGACTCGACCACGGTCAACCTTCAAAATGGATGGCGAGTCCAGGTCTTCGGTTCGGTCAAAGGCGGGGGTGTCTTCGCCAATGGGAGCGCCCTGGCCCTCCTCGTGGGGGGTACGGCCCTCTTCTTCCTGCTGTCCGCGGTCTTCTACCTGCTCGCCACCAGTCGCGTCCGGGCAATGCAGATGGTCAATCAACGCACCGAGGAACTGCGACAGCAGGCATTCCACGATTCACTGACCGGGCTCCCGAACCGAGCGCTGATCCTCGACCGAGTCGACCAGATGCTGGCCCGGACCCGGCGAGACCACACTCCCGTCGCGGCCCTGTTCCTCGACCTCGACGACTTCAAGGACATCAACGACACCCTCGGTCACGATGCTGGTGATCAGCTGCTTGTCGAGGTCGGCAAGCGACTCACATCGGCACTCCGCAAAGGGGACTCGGTGGGTCGTCTTGGTGGAGACGAGTTCGTGATCCTGGTCGAGGGCAAGTCGCTCGACGCGGGACCAGAAGTGGTTGCCCAGCGAATCCTGGACGCGCTGTCCGACCCGATCGAGATCGCCCTGGGCGATGCTCCGCTGACGGTCACGGCGAGCATAGGCATCGCCGTGGGTGATCGGACCACCCCCTACCAGCTGCTGCGAGACGCCGATATCGCCCTCTACCGGGCCAAGGCATCCGGCAAGCAGTGCGCCGTCCTCTTCTCCCACGCCATGCAGCAGTCCGTCGACGAACATCGCCACCTCGAAGTAGATCTCCACCGGGCCCTGGAGAACGGGGAGTTCTTCCTGCTGTACCAGCCGACCGTCGACCTGGCTACCGGAGCGTTCACCGGCGTGGAGGCGCTGATCCGGTGGCGACATCCGGTACGAGGAATCGTTGGGCCCGACGAGTTCGTTCCCGCCCTCGAATCGAGCGGGCTGATCGTACCCGTCGGTCGATGGGTTCTCGAGATGGCCTGCAGGCAAGGTGCCATCTGGCGAAGTCAACACCGCACGCTCACGGTGTCGGTCAACGTCTCCGCCGTCCAGCTGGAGCGGGATCGGATCATCGACGACGTCACCCGCGTGCTCGACACGTGCGGCCTCGACCCCGCCACGCTCATCTTGGAGCTCACCGAGACCGCTCTCATGAATGACGTGCAGGCCTCCCTGGCCCGCCTCAAGCGCCTGAAGGCCCTCGGCGTGGGCATCGCCATCGACGACTTCGGGACCGGCTATTCGTCACTCGCCTACCTGCGCCAGTTTCCTATCGATGTCCTGAAGATCGACCAGTCGTTCGTCTCGGGGATCGCCGAATCGTCGGAGTCCGCGGCCATCGTTCACACGCTGGTCCAATTGGGCAAGGTGCTCGGCCTGAAGATGATCGCCGAGGGCATCGAGAATCATGATCAACTCGAGCGCCTCAGATCAGAGGGCATCGACATCGGCCAGGGCTTCCTGTTCGCTCGGCCCCTCGATGTAGCGGCCGTGGACCAGCTCCTGGATCGATTCGCCGAGAGCCATCGAGAGCTCCCCGCCCTGCGTTGACGCCTCCATCGGAGCGTGGACCTCGGAGGTGCTACCAGTCCCCATCGACCGGTGTCAGAGTCGCTCCTCGGCGCTCCGGGACACCGACCCGTCACCAGGCTCGAACGCCCGGATCATGCCGTCCTGGGTGAACGAAGCAATGAGGGACCCGTCCTCGGTGAACACCTGACCGCGGACCATCGACAGACCGCTGCCGGCATAGACGCTCTCGTGGTGGTAGCGCAGTGACCCACTCCACATCACCGGCTCATGGAAGGTGACGCCAATGCCGATGACCGCGGTGGAGACGCTGTCGTGGGCCATGGCCGTTCCGATCCCACCATGGGGACGCATGGTGGTCGAGATGGACAGGTGGCCGGTGAAGTGGGCGATGAGTGCCTTGGCCAAGTCGGGTCGGGTCGGGATGGCGTCATAACGGACCCAGGCGTCGAGTTCCGGCGGACCGACGGTGGCGGGATCGTTGGGGTCATCCGGTCCGATCAGACGGACTTCCCGTCCCACCATCGGCATGGACAGAGGGGTCGCCTCTCCGGGCTCCTTTGTGTCGGGTGGTGCAGCGGTGTGCCGGATGATGTCCGGCTGTTCGACGTCGAGCAACAAGGTGACGGAGGCGCAGCCCCGGTCACCCTGTCCGACGGCCACCGAGGCTGCAGCAAACGTACGACCTCGGTGCACCACCTCGACGTTCAACCACACGTCGAGGCGGACATCGGCGGGACGGAAGAACAGAGCATGGGCGGAGCGGACTCCGTGGCCAGGAAGTGTCTTGGCCGCGGCCACAATGGCCTGGCCGAGGAGCTGGCTCCCGTCCACGACCAGCCGACCACCGCTGTCGGCCGGTCCGGTGAATCGGCCGATGCCGTCGGACTCGACATCGAAGATCTCCAGCATCCTGTGGACGCTCGGCTCCGGCCGCTCGGCCGAGGTCGGCCCGGTCACCTGGTCACCGCCCTGCTACCGGTGGATCGGCGGTTCCGACACGGACGGACACCACGTCCTGGAAGAAGCCCACGTAGCTGGCCAGCCTGGCCACCTCGGGGTAGGGGTCCTCATACCTCCACAGCAGGACTTCGGTTTCCGTATGGGCCAGCCTCTGATAGGTGGCGGTGCCCTTGTAGGGACAGCGGGTGGTGCGCGGATCGTGTACGAAGCGGTCCAGTCTCACATCCTCTGGTGGGAAGTAGAACACCAGCCCATGATCCTGCTCGTCCACGAGAAGGCAGTGCCGGCTGTCAGCCAGGATCTCGCCCTCGAACGTCACCGAGACCCGGTTGCGGCGGGCCAGGATGTCCACCCGGTAGTCGGGGCGATGGACGAATGCTGATGGTTCCACGATCTCTCCTCCATGGCTCATCGGTGCTCCGGACAGGCTAGGGAACGTGGCCGGCACGGGCCACCTCGACCCGTGATCACTGCATCGGTTGGGCACCGGTCGAAGAGAACCCTAAGGTGACCGGCGTCCCCTCGGAGGTGCCCTGGGGCGCGACCGAAGGAGGCATGACCATGGAGTTGGACCCAGAGATCAGCGCGTCGCTGGCCACCCTTCCTTTCGGGACCATCGATTCCGACAACCTCGCCGAGATCCGGTCTCTCTCCATCATGCCGCTGACGGCCCTGTCGGATGCGGTGGAGCGCACCGACCATGTCGTGCCCGGGAATCCAGACGTCGTGGTCCGGGTTCACCGTCCCCGGGGCGTGGAGGGTCCGGTCCCATGCCTGTATTCGATCCACGGAGGTGGGTACATCATCGGCAGCTACGCCATGGACGATCCACGCTTCGATGTGTGGTGCCCCCGGTTCGGCTGCGTGGGGGTGTCGGTCGAGTACCGACTGTCGCCCGAGACCCCGTATCCCGGACCGTTGGACGACTGCTATCTCGGCTTGCAGTGGGTGCACGACCACCACGAGGAACTGGGGGTGGATCCCGACCGAATCGGTATCGCCGGCGTGAGTGCCGGCGGCGGGCTGGCGGCGGGCCTGGCCCTCCTGGCCCGAGACCGGGGCGAGATACCGCTGCAGTTCCAGCTCCTCGACTGTCCGATGCTCGACGATCGCCAGATCACACCGTCCAGCCGGCTCGACGGACTGTTCATCTGGAGCCGGGAATCGAACACCTTCGGGTGGCAGGCCTACCTGGGCGACCGCTACGGCACCGACCGGGTACCGGCCTACGCGGCCGCAGCCCGGGCCGACAATCTGGCCGGCCTACCCCCGGCCTATGTCTGCGTCGGCGGCGCGGACGGCTTCCGTGATGAGGACATCACCTACGCCATGCGACTCAATCAGGCCGGCGTCCCCGCTGAGCTGCATGTCTTCCCGGGGGCACCACACGGCGTGATGATGTTCACCGAGGCAGCCGTGGCCCAGCGCTACACCCGAACGCTCGACGACTGGCTCGCTCGGCAGTTCGGCGCCTGATCACGGGCAGCGGCCATCGGACAAAGGGGCCGGAGTCGGGTCACTCGGTAGGGTCCTGCGAGGACGACAGGTCCGACTCGGTCTCGTCGGTCGGAAGCTCGTCCGGTCGCATCTTGCTGGCGATAGAGAGTGCACACGCCGCGCCCCCCGCCCCCATGGCCAGGGCCAACGCGCCCCAGCGCAGTCCCGACCGCTGCTTCCTCACGAGGCCGTCCAGCGACAGCACCCCGGGTCCGGAGCTGGCCAGGGCCAGGGCGGCGGCGATGATGGTGGCGTTGTACTCGTAGCCCCCCTTGGTCACCCAGACCCCGTTCTTGGCGTGGACCTTGGCGATGGCCACGATCATCGTGCCGGTGATCATGGCGGGTCCGAGGGGACTGAGGAAGCCGGCCGCCGTCAGGCCTCCCCCGATGGTCTCGCTCAGGGCCGCCGCCAGACCCTGTTGTTTGGCCGGATGCATGCCGATGGCACCCATGGAGTCCTGCGTGGCCTGGAGCCCCGGACCGCCGAAGCTGCCATTGAGCTTCTGCAGACCGTGGCCCAACATCAGGCCACCGACCGTCACTCTCAATACGAATCGTCCACTCGACACGGGGACCTCCTCGCCTTCGGAGATTACCGGGACGGCTCCCATTTCCGGTCCGCGACCTGTACCCGGAACCGCTGTCGACCACGCCACCCGCACCCTCCCGACCCGTGAGTCCGATGGGGCCTGCCCATTGGTGCCCGCCGCCAGGCAATGGGGTAGAACTGTCGCGACCAAGTGTGTCGACCGGCGGTCCGAGTGGCTCCGGCTGAACTCAGGGAGGCCCGTCATGGGATTCATGGACAAAGTGAAGGCCCAGGCCACGGTACTGGCCGACAAGGCCCAGACCAGTGTGCAGCAGGGCCAGACCAAGCTGGCCGAGATGCAGTCGGGCAAGCAGGCCGACCACCTCCTACGGGAACTCGGTGCCTACGTCTTCCTGAGCGAGCGGAATCGCATCCAGCCCGACAGTGAGGTCAAGGTGACCGAGCTCATGGGGCAGCTCGATGCGCTCGAAGCGGCGGGGACTCCGGTGACCATCACCCCCGATGCGCCCCCCGTGCCGGCCGCCGGAGCGGTGCCCCAGGCCGTCGACCCTGATGGTGCGGCCGTTGACACCGCTCCGCCACCGCCGCCTCCACCACCAGTGCCGACAGCCAGCCCCACACCGCAGTCGGGTGACGCCGTGCCCGGCACCGGGAGTGCCATTCCTCGCTCCGGTGGCGGCCTCCCCGGCGAGTAGAGCGGGAACGGGAACTACGCCGGAGGCGTGCCGTCGGTCGCAACGAGGTACCCGCCGCCGCACCAGAACGGTTGAAGGACGGATGGCTCCGTGCCAGGCTGGAGCGGGCGGGGACCCGAGGCGGCCGGCGGCTTCGACCAGAAGGCCACGGTATCCGCCGACCGGCCACCTGCAGCATCTAGCAGCCCCGAGGGAGGCAGTGGTGGACGAGACCACCGGGTGGGACGTGGTGATCGTCGGGGCCGGGTTTGGCGGCCTCTACATGCTGCACCGGGCCCGGGCCATCGGCATGACGGCCGTGGTGCTGGAGGCGGGCGGCGGCGTGGGGGGCACGTGGTACTGGAACCGCTATCCCGGTGCCCGTTGCGACGTCGAGAGCATGCAGTACTCCTACCAGTTCTCCGACGAGCTCCAGCAGGAGTGGGAGTGGAGTGAGCGCTATGCCGGTCAGGCCGAGATCCTGGCCTACCTCGATCACGTGGCCGACCGGTTCGACCTCCGACGCCACATCCGCTTGGACACCCGGGTGCAGCGGGCCACCTTCGACGAGGGTTCCGGACGATGGGCGGTCGGTACCGACGACGGAGGCGAGTGGTCGGCCCGGTTCCTGGTCATGGCCACCGGATGCCTGTCGTCGGCCAACGTTCCGGACTTCCCCGGACTCGACGGCTTCGAGGGGAACACGTACCACACCGGCAGGTGGCCGCACGAGCCGGTCGACTTCACCGGGAGGAGGGTCGGCGTCATCGGCACCGGCTCGTCAGGTATCCAGTCGATCCCGGTCATCGCCCGCCAGGCCCGTGAGCTGGTGGTGTTCCAGCGGACCGCCGCCTACTCCGTGCCCGCCCACAACCGCCCCCTGGGCGACGAGGAGCAGCGGGCCGTGAAGGCCGACTACGCGGCCTTCCGCCGGGAGAACAGCCAACAGCCCTTCGCCATCGGGTCCGGTCAGCCGTTA
Source organism: uncultured Acidimicrobiaceae bacterium (assembly GCA_963737625.1). GTDB lineage: Bacteria > Actinomycetota > Acidimicrobiia > Acidimicrobiales > RAAP-2 > Bog-756. Next base: position 699,830 of record CAVTTK010000002.1, on the reverse strand, counting down.
CATGACACCCCGGCGTTGGACGCCGGGCCCGAGGGGCAGACCCTGGTCTACGAAGACCGATGGGGGCACGGTGGCCTCTCGTTCATGGGGGCCTTCAACGACCTGTTCTTGGATGCCGGGGCCAACGCCACGGCGGCGGAGTTCGTGCGGGGCAAGATCCGCACGATCGTGCGCGACCCCGAGGTGGCGGAGCGCCTGCTGCCCACCACCGTCATCGGGTGTAAGCGGTTGTGCGTCGACACCGGCTACTACGACACCTTCAACCGGGGCAACGTGGAGCTGATCGACGTGGGCCGCTCCCCGATCGAGGAGATCACCCCCCGGGGCCCCCGGGTCGGCGACCGGCTCGTCGAACTCGACGATCTGGTGTTGGCCACGGGCTTCGACGCCATGACCGGAGCGCTGGCCCGGATCGACATCCGGGGCCGAGGTGGCCGGCGCCTCGAGGATGCCTGGTCGGAGGGGCCTCGCACCTATCTGGGCCTGGCTGTGGCCGGATTCCCCAACCTGTTCACCGTCACCGGACCGGGGAGTCCTTCGGTGCTGACCAACATGGTGGTGTCCATCGAGCACCACGTAGAGTGGATCGCGTCCTGCCTCGAGTACCTCGAAGCGCATGACTACGGGACCATCGAGGCCGAGAGGGAAGCCCAGGACGCGTGGGTGGCCTACGTCAACGACGTGGCCGGATTCACGCTCTTCCCCTCCTGCAACTCGTGGTACCTGGGGGCCAATGTGCCGGGGAAGCCCCGGGTGTTCATGCCGCTGGTGGGCTTCCCGCCCTACGTCGAACACTGCGACACCGTTGCCGCCAAGGACTATCAGGGATTCACCCTCTCGCCCTTGCCCGGCTGAGCGGCCGGGTGCTCCGCTAACTTCGCCGTCATGCGACTGAGCACGGTGATCCTCCCCATCTACGCATGGGCCGAAGGCCGGAGCGTGTGGCGTCGTGCCGAGGAGCTGGGGTTCCACGCCGGCTACACCTATGACCACCTGACCTGGCAGAGCTTCCGCGACCGCCCCTGGTTCGCCGCCGTACCCACCCTGGCGGCAGCGGCCACCGTCACCGAGCGCATGAGGATCGGCACCCTGGTGGCCTCCCCCAACTTCCGGCACCCGGTGACGCTGGCCAAGGATCTGTTGTCCCTGGACCACTTGTCCGGCGGTCGTATCACCGCGGGCATCGGCGCCGGGGGAACCGGGTTCGACGCCACCGCGCTCGGACAGGAGCCGTGGCCTCCCGACCAGCGGGCCGACCGCTTGGACGAGTTCGTGACGCTGTTGGACAAGCTGCTCGTCCACACGGCCACGACCGCCGAGGGCCGGCACTACTCCGCCGTGGAGGCCCGGACGGTACCGCCGTGCATCCAGCAGCCAAGGGTACCCTTCCTGGTGGCTGCCACCGGCCGACGCGGGTTCAGACTGGCGGCGGAGTTCGGCCAGGGCTGGGTCACCTACGGGGACCCGTCGGGCCGGTCCGGCACCGGCCCCGAGGGGGCCTACGAGGTGGTGAGAGCCCAGACGGAGCGACTCGGAGCCGCCTGTGACGATGCCGGCCGGGCCTTCGGCTCGATCGACAAGGTCGTGCTCCATGGGTTGTCGGCTGAGCGACCACTGGACTCGGTGGACGCCTTCGTGGAGTGGGCCGGACGATACGGCGAACTCGGGATCACCGAGGTGGTGACGCACTGGCCCGTCCCGGACTCGGTGTTCGCCGCCGACCTCGACGTCTACGAGCGCATCGCCACCGAAGGTGGCGCTCAGCTGGACTGAACCGGCGGATGCGTCCCCGGACCGGGATGGTGTCAGGTCCGGTGGGCCAACGAGCGTTCGATGTCCCACCGGTGGTGCTCGGCGTCGTGGGCGTTGGACGCAGCCACCTCGGCCAGGGTCTGTGCGCCCCGTTCCGGGTGGATCAGCACCACCCCGGTGGGCTCGGACCGGTCCACGGCGAGCAACCACTCGTCGACGGAGCGGCGGAGCGACCACAGGGCGGCGGGCAACGGAATGTTCGGGTAGTTGCGGGCCCGGGCCAGGGCCATCTCGTCGTAGCCGCCCACCTGGAGCGGTCCACCCCCGACAACGCCCATGAGCCGCTCGGCCCAGATGCGGAGATTGTCCGCCACGTGGCACACGTACTCGCCGACGGACCAGGCCAGGTCGGGATGGCGCTCGGCACCGGTGGCCTCGGCGAGGAGCAGTCCGTAGGTCGTGGGGACAGCGGCCACCGTGTCCCGGGCATCCGTCGTCGCGGCCGTCCAGCGGTAGCCGCACTCACGACACGGCTGGCCGTAGACGGAGCGTGCCCAACTGCCCATCCGGGGATTGTGCCACGGACCACGCGGGCGGCCGACCTCCCTCGGGGAGTGCCTGGCGTTACCTTGGGGACCATGGGTCAGCGACTGCTGGTGGGCCTCGGCGCAGCGTTGCTCGTGCTGGCCTCGCTACTGGTGTCATTGTCCCTGGCCGGCGCGGCGGGGGCGGGCTCTGGCCCGGACGGGACCGTGCTCCCGCGGACCCTGGCGACACCGGTCTCCGGTGCCTGCCTACCCGGGGCCCAGCAGTGCAATCCGGTCGTCCCCCAGCCGGCCGGAGGCGTGACCCCCGGCGTGCTGCTGGCGGCCACCCTGGTACCCGCGGCCCTCGCCATCGCCGGTCGAGGACGGATCCGCCTCCCTCGCCGCGCCGTCCACCTTCCCAGGGGCTTCGTTCCCGTGCTCCTTCGGCCCCCCCAGTCTGGCCTCGGCACCATCTGAGCCGACCCCGGCGGCCGTCCACACAGGCTCGGTCGCCGGGGTCGATGGTGCCGTCCGGTCGACCAGACGTCGACCCTCCCCTAGAGCCAGACCACCCCATGGCGAGCCGAGCCACCGGCCGGCTCCGCCCTTTCCTTTGGAGAGCCCATGTCCCACCGCAGACCGTCCCGTCCACGCGCCGTCGCCGGCGCCTCCACCAGCCCGTCCCGCCCTACGACCACCACCAGGAGGCCCCGACCGGCCGCCGCGTCCCCACCACCGCGGCCGGCGCGCCGGCGCCGAGCAGGCACCGGTGCCGCGGTCATCGCACTCGTGGTGGCCACCGTGGTGGCCGCGCTCCTGCTCACCCAACGGGCCGGCGCGCCGTCTCCGATCCCGACGTCCGCCGCCTCCGGCGTGGCGGTCGGGTCCATGGGCCCCGAGGGGATTCCCCAGGAGACGGGAGCACTCCTCGCCCCCGTCTCCAGCTCGGCCACGGGCGGCATGGTCGATGGCATCCAGTGCGACTCCTCGGAGCAGGTGGCCTACCACGTCCACACCCATCTGGCCGTCTACGTGAACGGGAAGGCCCGCGCCATCCCCGCCGGGATAGGTATTGTCGAGCCGGTGGCCGAGCAGACCACGGCCGGCCCGTTCTACGGGGCCAGCCGGTGCTACTACTGGCTTCACGTCCACGCCCAGGACGGCGTGATCCACATCGAGTCCCCCACCACCGCTACCTACACGCTCGGGCAGTTCTTCGACATCTGGGGACAGCCCCTCGGTGCGGACCGGGTGGGCCCGGCCACCGGTCCACTCACCATCTACGTCGACGGCGAGCCCTTCGACGGCGACCCCCGCTCCATCGAACTCGGCTCCCACGTCGACATCCAGATCGATGTCGGGACACCCGCTCCCCCACCGAAGGGCGTCGACTGGTCCCGGTCGCGGCTGTGACGCCCACCCGACCCTGCGCCGACCGGGACCCTCCTACCGGGAGCCCGTCAGCTGACCGTAGACGGCCCTCGGATCGCCGTCGGCGTCCTCGAGCACGCCGAGTGCCCCGTACCCCGCCGCTTCGAACATCGTCGTGACCGGGGGGACCTGGTCACCTCCCACCTCGAGCGCCAGCCACCCACCAGGCCGGAGCCACGAGGGGCTGGAACCCACCACCGAGGCAACGGACTCGAGCCCGTCCCGGCCGCCGTCGAGGGCGGCCAGGGGCTCGAAGCGCACCACGTCTCCCGGCAGGAGGTGGAGGGCGTCGTCGGGCACATAGGGCACCACTGCCGTCATCACGTCGACCTGGGACACCAGCTCAGACGGGAGGGCCCGGTCGAGGTGGCCCTGGTACACGGTCACCCCGTTACGTCGGGCACAGCGGACGGCGAGCGGGTCGATCTCGGTGGCCACCACCCGGGCCCGGGGACGGGATGCCTGCATGACCAGGGCCAACGCCCCGGACCCGGTGCACAGATCCACCCCGAGACCGCTGGGGGGTAGGAGCTCCGCGGCCAGCCGGGCCAGGGGTTCGGACTGCCAGCGCGGGACGTACACGCCGGGATCGACGGCCACGTCGAGCCCACAAAAGGACGTCCGGCCGGTGATCCAGGCCAGCGGCTCGCCAGTCAGGCGGCGCTCCACCATCCGCTGGAGATCGAAGCCTCCGCCGGCCGCCACCAGCAGCTCCTCGGCCTCCTCCTCGGCGGCCACGCAGCCGGCGCCGGCCAGGGCCCGGACGAGGTCGGCACGATTCAGCGGATCCTCCATCATCCCATCCTGGTCCAGGGGCCGGCTCCGGCCGGCCACCGGGCCGTCGAGGGGCCGGTGCGCCTCGACGCGGGGCGGGCGGGCGGCCCGCCCCGTGATCCCGGCCGCGGGTACCATCCGACGGCGCCCCGACGGCCCGACGGGGATGCCCAAGTCAACGAGGAGGAATCGCCGTGCGGAGCACCGACATCGAGTACGTCCACGAGGGCATCAGGCTGGTGGGCCGTCTGGTCGTCGACGACGACACCCCGGGACGGCGTCCGGCCGTCCTCATCGCCCACGATGCCGCCGGGCTGGGTGACCATCCGCGGGACACGGCCCGACGTCTTGCCGAGCTCGGCTACGTGGCCTTTGCCCTCGACTACCACGGCGACGGGGCACTCCTGCCCCCCGAGCAGATTGGTGAGCGCCTGGGCCAGCTGGTCGGCGATCCCGACCGTATCCGGGCGTTGGCCCGGGCCGGTCTCGACGTCCTCTTGGCCAGTGAGTACACCGACCCGGCCCGCGTGGCGGCCATCGGCTACTGCTTCGGCGGCACGCTCTCGCTGGAGTTGGCCCGAAGCGGCGCCGAGCTGTCCGCCGTGGTCGGGTTCCACTCCGGACTGGCCACGTCCCGGCCGGAGGATGCCGGCAACATCACCGGCCACGTGCTCGTGTGCATCGGCGCCGACGACCCGATCATCCCGCCCGAGCAGCGCGCCGACTTCGAGGAGGAGATGCGGGCCGCCGGGGTCGACTGGCAGATGCACCTCTACGGGGGCGCCGTCCACAGCTTCACCAATCCCTCCGCCGACGGCAGCATGCCGGCCATCAAGTACGACGAGCACGCCGACACCCGGTCGTGGCAGGCCATGCTCAACCTGTTCGCCGAGGTGTTCTGAGGGGAGCCCGATGACCCGGCCGCCCTGCCGGCGGCGTCGTCGCGTGAAGACCAGGTGGCGAGCGATCGAGGTCACGCCGGCCCCCTCCCGGATCCCGACGACGGCCTTCGGGGCTAGACACCAGCTCGGTGCTAGCGGGGGCTGATCCCCCATGAGCCCGTCCACCGGGCACCGGAGCGGAGGACGGTGAGGTCGGTCCCCGACCGCAGGGCGTCGGGGGGGCAGGTCATGGGCTCCACGGCCAGGGCCCGGCGCCGGGACTCGGGCTCCAACGTGTCCCCGGAGTAGATCATGAAGTAGCCGAACCGCTCGTCGGCCCACACGGTGGCCCCCCCGGTGCCGTCCGGGTGGTCCAGTTCGACACGGGCCCGTCCGTCGGCGTCCCGCCGCAACCCGGTGTAGCCGGTGTCGAGCCGGGTGACCCCGATCAGCCGCCCCGCGCTGAAGTCGAATTCGGTCCCGTCCACCGGGGCCATGGTCGTCGGCAGGCCACGGTCGTCGGTGACCAGGCGCCGCTCGGCCGGGACGGTCAGGCGAACTTGATCCACCGTGTTGGTCCCGACCAACAGATAGGGATGGAACCCCAACCCGAAAGGGAGGTCCACGTCGCCGGTGTTCTCGGCCTCGGTGACCACGACCAGTCCGTCCCGGCCCAACCGGTACTCCACGGTCAACCGGAGGGCAAAGGGGTAGGCCGGTTGGGGATGCAGCTGGCAGACCATGCTGACGCGGTTCTGGGCCCGCCCCGCCATCCTCCACGGCATCCACCGGACCAGCCCGTGGATGGCGTTGCCCTTGGCGGGTTCGTCCAGCGCGGCCTGGGCCTCTGTTCCCTGGAAGGTGAACCGGCCGTCGCCCAGCCGGTTGGGCCACGGGGCCAGCACCTGGCCCCGGCCCCCGTGGCTCCACTCGGTGGGGCCGAACCCGTCGACCACCGGCCGGTCCTGGACGGTGAACGATCGGAGGGTGGCCCCCACTTCGGTGATCACCGCCCTCTGGTGCCCGTGGCCGATGACCCACTGGTCGCCGGTGGCGACAGTGGTCTCCGCCGGACGCTGGTCGTCGGCAGGTGTTCGGGGGGTCATGGTGGTGGGGGGGTTCTCCGCGTCGGGAAGGTCGGTCCGGCGGGGGTGGGTCCGCGTCGACCGGTATGGTAGGCCATGAGGCCGCCCCGGCCCGACGGAGGGCCGTTCCGGGGCCTGGGGGGTCATGCCGGCCCCCACCGGCACCCGAGGGGACCCCTGCATGCGCATCCTCATCACCAACGACGACGGCGTATTCGCCCCGGGCATCGCCGCTCTGGCCCGGGGCCTGTGGGCTGCCGTGGGCGACCGCCACGACCTGGTGGTGGTGGCCCCGATGGTGGACCACAGCGGCGCGGGGGCCGCGGTGGGACGCGTCTACGAACGGGAGTCGATCCCCTATGAGGAGGTGGACATCCCGGGCCTGGCCCACGTGCCCACCTTCGGCATCGACGGTCCACCGGCCCTGGCCGTCATCGTGGCCTGTATCGAGGGCTTCGGGCCCCCACCCGACCTGGTGGTCTCGGGCATCAACCACGGCATCAACGCCGGCCGGTCGGCTCTCCACTCGGGCACCGTCGGGGCCACCCTGACCGGGGCCCAGTTCGGCATCCGGGGTCTGGCCGTCAGCATCGCCTGGGGTGACGACCCGGTGCCGTGGGAGACCCCGGTTGGCCTGGCCGCCGCCGTCTTGCCGACTCTGGCGGAGGCGCCACCGTCCACCGTGCTCAACCTCAATGTGCCCGCCGTGACGCCGGACCGGCTGCGCGGTGTCCGCCACGGGACCCTGGGGCGGGTCGGCCTGATCCGGGCCGTGCGACCCGAGGCCACCCCAGACCCCGTGGCCGGCGCGCCCCTCGACCTCACGTCGGGAGCCATCACCCTCACCCTGCGGGGGATGGGCGTGGACGCCGACCGCATCGCCGAGCAGGCCGAACTCGAACCGGAGTCCGACGCCGCACTCCTGGCCGAGGGCTGGGCCACCCTGACCCCGCTGTGGGGGGTCCGCGAAGACGTCTCCGAGGGTGGCGGGGCCGCGCTCCACGCTGCTCTGGCCGCCGTGGCCCTCACCTCGGACGCCTCCAGCGACCAGGTCAACTGACCGGTCCGCTCCGAAACGGGAGCCACAACGACCCTGGTCAGCAGGTCATCGAGTCGTCGTGGCCCCCATATTGCGTAGTGTCGGGACCGGTCACTACAGTGGTGTAACTCGATCAGCCATGGGCAGTCGGGGGTCACAGACGGTTCGACACCAGGTGCGGGCAGCACCCGAGCACTGTGACCCATCGGCGCCGGCCACGGACGCAGCGTGCCACCACTGGGCAGCAATGCCCGGGCACGACCCGACGCCCCCTGCTCGACCACTTATGACCCACACCGCCACGACAGACCGCAGACCGGGAGCCGCCGGACACTGACCTGACCAGGGTTCCCCCGTCTGCACCTCGTACGGACTCGTTACCAGTCCAGAGCCCACTGCCCTTCCCGGCAACGGCTCGCGAGACGAATGCACTCCACGACGGTCGCCCGCATCACGAAGCCAACCTCGAAGCCCTCCGGGCTTCCGCGACTTTGAGGAAACGCACGCCATGCGCACGCACCGCTCCACCATCAGTCCCGTTCCTATTCTCCACGGCATCTCTGCTGCCGTACTCGTCGTGGCTCTGGCCGCGGCGGCCATCCTGGCCCTGGGGTCGCCGGCGGTCGCCGGGGGCTCCATCAGGGCACATCCCGTCAACCTGGCCCAACCGGCCTTCCGATCGGTCGTCGTCGGGGCCGCGGTGGTCTCCCTGGCCACCTTGGACCTGCCCGGTCCCGCCTCGGTGCCCGCCGTTCCTCCCCCCGCTCCCCCGGTGGTCACCCCCCCGGTGCCCGTGCCGGCGCCGCCGGCCAGCCCCCTCGGGGGCGTGTGGGCCGAGCTCCGCCAGTGCGAGTCGGGAGGCAACTACGCCACCGACACCGGCAACGGCTACTACGGCGCCTACCAATTCTCGGCCGCCACCTGGCACGGGCTGGGCTTCACCGGCCTACCCAGCCAGGCCCCCCCTGCGGTCCAGGACCAGGCCGCCGTGGAGCTGCAGGCCCGGAGCGGCTGGGGCCAGTGGCCGGCCTGCTCCCGTCGCCTCGGTCTCTGATCACGACCACGGCCACGGCCGCAGGCCCGGACTACGGCGGGGGCTGGGGCCCCAACTGCCGGTCGAGCCAGTCGAAGGTGACCTGGGCCGAGAGCCGGATGTTGTCGGACTGGCAGTGGGTGGAGGCACCGTCGGCGGCCGTGAACCGGACGGCGTCCACCGGGCCGCCCACGTCCGCCACCAGCGAGTCGAACTGGGCGAGGGGCTCGGCACCCTCGCGGTCCCCCACCAGGGCCAGCACCGGGCACCGTACGTCCCCCACCAGGCCTCCCAGCCGGTAGGCACCGATGGCGTCCCGCCAGGCGTGGAAGGACGGCACCCCGAAGCGCTCGCAGATGGCGGCGATCCCCCACTGCATCTGACGGGGCATGAGATCCTCGGGGACGCCGATGACGTCCTCGGGGCGTATGTCCCGGGTCATGCGGAAGACGTCGGTGCCCACCCAGGCCTCCAGATAGCGGCCCATGTCCACCACGGGGGGGTTGGCCACCAGGGCCCGCACCCGTGGGTCGGTGGCCGCGCTGCGGGCGGCGAAGTAGGAGCCGAAGCTCTGACCGGCCAGCGCCAGCCGGTCCCCGTCCACGTCGTCCAGTCCCTCGAGCGCGTCGAGGACCGCTCGAATGGGCACCTCGTAGTCCGGGCGGAAGGTCAGCGTCGGATTGCGGCGCATACATCCGGGCTGACCGGGACCGTCGAACACGAAGACGTTCCAACCCCGTTCGGCCCCGGGTGCCCCGAGGTGGAAGTAGAGCTCCTCGGCGCTGGAGTCGAATCCGCCCACGCCGATCAGCGTGGGCCGGGGGCCGGCTGGCCCCCCGCCCGTTGGACGCACCAGGTAGCCGGGGAGCGTTCCCCCGTCGAAGGGAACGTCGACCAGCTCCACGGGCGGATCCACCAGACCGGCGGCCATGGCGAAGCAGGCGCGACTCCGCTCCCCGGTCTCGTGGGAACGGCCCCGCTCGGCGTCGGCGTAGTACTCGGCCGTCCGGTAGTAGGTGGACGCCCGGAAGTACTGGTCCCGTCCGCTGGCCCGGTGTCCGGCCTCGAGGCAGGTGCGTCCCCGGTCCTCCACCCGTCCGGCCAGCCGCTCGAAGGCCTGCACCCAGCTGGCCGGGCTCCCGTCGGCGATCTCGGCCGCCACGGCCAGGCACTCGCCCACCGTGGATCCGCCGTAGTCGGCCACGCCCAGGGCCCGGATCAGCTGATAGTTGAACTCGTCGTCGCGGAAGCCCTCCACCCGGATGGCGCTCCGGACGACGTCGGAGTCTTCGAAGGACATGACGCTCATCTCGTTTCGGGCCGACAGCGCCGGACAGGGGGCCCAGCGCGGACCGTTGGTCATTGTGCCCGATGGGGGACCTACCCTGTGGCATGCGCGTGGGTGCCATCCAGACGACGGCGGGACCCGACCGGCAGGCCAATCTGGACACCACCGCCGCCCTGGTGGCCGAGGCCGCGGAGGCCGGGGCCGGGTTGGTGGTCCTGCCCGAGTACTTCTCGGTGGCGGGAAGCCCGTCGTTCCTGCGCCGTCACGCCGAGTCCCTGGACGGCCCCACCGTGGCCTGGGGTTCGGAGATGGCCAGGGAGCACGGCATCCACCTGCTGGCCGGAAGCTTCCCCGAGCGCCCGGCGGGATCCGGGGACCCGGTGGCGACCGACGACCGGCTGTTCAACACCAGCTGTCTGATCGGACCCGACGGACGCACCCTGGCCGTCTACCGGAAGGTCCACCTCTTCGACGTGGACCTCCACAGCACCACCTTCCGCGAGTCGGCCACCATGGCGCCGGGCACCGAACTGGCGGTGGTCACCCTGGACACCGCCCCCGCCGGGGACCTCCCGTCCACGGTGGTGGGCCTGTCGATCTGTTACGACCTCCGCTTCCCCGAGCCCTACCGGATCATGACGCTCCGGGGAGCCACCGTGCTGGTGGTGCCGTCGGCCTTCACGGCGGCCACCGGGCCAGCCCACTGGGAGCTGCTCCTCCGGGCCCGGGCCGTGGAGAACGAGGCCTTCGTGGTCGGGGCCGGACAGGTCGGGGACCTGCCTCCGGGGATGCCGGCCTGCCACGGCCACACCATGGTCGTCGACCCGTGGGGGACGGTGGTCGCCGAACGGACCGACCCCAGTCCGGGGGTCGTGGTGGCCGAGCTGGACATGTCCCGGGTCGGCCAGGTCCGGGCCGAGCTGCCGGTCCTGGCACATCGGCGCCCCGAGGCGTACCGTTGGCCCGATGACGACATCAGGGGCACCCTCGGAGGAGCCGGGTAGCGACCCGTCCCACGGAACCGGTTCCGACCCCGACGTCCCGTCCCCACCGGCCACCCCGCCCTATGAGGTGGGAATGTTCGACAGCGACGGGATCCGCCTCTACTACGAGATCCACGGTCACGGGCCCCGAGTCCTGGTGTTCATGCACGGCATCCTCATGGACTCCAACATGAACCGGCGCCTGGCCGCGGACCTGGCCGCCCGGGGGTTCCGGGTCGTCCTCCTCGACCTGCCCGGGCACGGGCTCTCGGAGAAGCCGAAACGGGCGTCGTTCCACCGGATGGACACCTATGCCGACCACGTCGTCCGCCTGATGGACCATCTCGGAATCGCCGAGGCCGCGGTGGGCGGGGTGTCACTCGGGGGCAATGTCAGCCTCCTGGTGGCCGCCCAGGCTCCCGAACGGGTGCAGGCCCTGGTCATCGAGATGCCGGTTCTGGAGTGGGCCCTCCCCGCCGCGGCCATCACGTTCGTCCCCATGCTGCTGGCCGTCCACTTCGCCCGGCCCGTGGTCCAACGCGCCGCGTCGCTCTTCCGGCGGTTGCCCCGCACCGGCAACGGTCCGGTGGACAGTGTGATGAACACCCTGTCCACCGACCCGACCGAGACGGCCGCCGTGCTGCACGGCATTCTGGCCGGACCCATCGCACCCACGGTGAACCAGCGCGCCGCCATGACCATCCCGGCCATGGTCATCGGCCACCAGGTGGACCGCCTCCACCCGTTCCACGATGCCGAGCAGCTGGCTCGCCGGCTGCCCCGAGGCCAGTTGGTGCAGGCCAACTCGGTCCTCGAGCTGCGGGTCCATCCCGAGCGGCTCACCGCCCAGATCGCCGAGTTCCTCGACGCGGCCTGGGACGAGCCGGCTGGGACCCGGCGCCAGGTGGGCTGACCGGCTCCCGGCCCTCACTCGTCGATGTCGGGCCGGCGGTTCCGCTTCCGTTCCGAGACCTGGCGCTTGGCGGCCAGTCGGCGTTCCTTGGCCCCACGCGAGGGACGGGTGGGTCGGCGGGCCTTCTCCACATGGAGGGCATCGGCCATCCGTTGACGGAAGCGGTCCACGGCCAGTTGGCGGTTCCGGAGCTGTGACCGCTCGTCGTCGACCACCAGACGCAGCTCTGGACCCAGGCGCTCGAGGAGCCGAGCCCGCTGCCGGGGGCCCAACGACGGTGACCCGCTGATGTCGAAACGCAGCTCGACCCGGGTGTTGACCTTGTTGGCGTGCTGACCACCGGGGCCACCGCTGGGACTGAACCGGAGGTGGAGCTCGGCGAGGGGGACGGCCAGCGACGGGCTCACCCGGACCATGCCGTCGGCCTCCGGGGACGGGTTCACCCCCGGTTCACCCGACCGGCGTCGACCGCCGGCTCATCGACCACCGGATTGGTCAACCGTCCCACACCGCCGACCTCTACGGTCACCGTGTCGCCGGCCCTCATCCATCGGGGCGGGTCTTCCCCGGCGGCCACCCCGGCCGGTGTTCCGGTGGTGATGACCATCCCGGGCTCCAGCGTGAAGGCGTCCGAGAGATGCTCGATCATCTGGGCACAGGTGAAGATCATGTCGGCCGTGGAGCCGTCCTGACGGAGCTCGCCGTTGACCCAGGTGCGGACGGACAGATCCTGCACATCACCGATCTCGTCGAGCGTGCTGATCCACGGACCCGTGGGGCCATGGGTGTCGAAGCCCTTCCCCATCATCATGGTCGGTGAGCGCCACTGCCAGTCCCGAACGCTGACGTCGTTGACGACGGTGACACCGGCCACCACATCGAGGGCCCGCGCCGCCGGGACGTGCCGGCACCGCCGGCCGATGACCATCCCGAGCTCGCCCTCGTAGTCCACCGAGGCGGAGACACGGGGCACCTCGATGGGGGCACCGGGACCGATCACGCAGGTCGGCTGCTTGGAGAACCACGTCTGGAACTCCGGCCGCTCGTGTCCCAGCTCACGGACATGGGCGTCGTAGTTGCGGGCGATGGCCAGAAACGACGGGGGACGGGGGACGGGCGCCACCAGTCGGGCCCGCTCCAGGGGTACGCGGCGGGCGCCGGTGCGCGGGGCGGCGGTCAGTGCCCGGTCGACGTCGTCCCCGAGGGACAAGAGCTCGACCATCCCGGCCGGGAGGCCGATGGCCGGGTCGGTCAGGTCGACCACCTCGTCGCCCACCACCAGTCCCGTCCGGACCGTCCGCTCCCCGAAGCTCACCAGTCGCACAGACAGAACGTAGGCCAGCCCGGTCCTACACTCGGCCCATGGTCGATCCCCCCCTCCACCGTCCGGCCACGCGGGCCACCGCCTTCGCCGGTCAGGTCGTGTTGGTGACCGGTTCGTCGTCGGGGATCGGCGCGGCCACCGCCCATCTGTTCGCCACGCTGGGGGCCACCGTGGCCGTCAATTCGGCCACGTCGGTCGCCGCCGGTGAGGCCCTGGCCGCCGAACTCCCCGACGCCAGTTACGTGCAGGCCGACATCGCTGATGAGGACCAGGCCCGACACCTCATCGACGAGGTCGTCCGTCGCCACGGACGGCTCGACGTCCTGATCAACAACGCCGGCACCACCGAGGTCATCCCCCACCACGACCTCGAGGGCGCCTCCCCCGACGTGTGGCGCCGCATCTTCGACGTCAACGTCTTTGGCACCTGGCAGGTCACCGTGGCCGCGGTCGACCACCTACGCGCCTCGGGCCGGGGCCAGGTGGTCAACGTGTCCTCCCTGGCCGGTGAGCGGCCCACCGGCAGCTCGATCCCCTACGCCTGCTCCAAGGCCGCGCTCAGCCACATGACCAGGCTGCTGGCCAACACGCTGGCCCCGGCCGTCCGGGTCAACGCCGTGGCTCCGGGCCTCGTCGACACCCCGTGGACGGCGGAATGGACCAACCTGCGGGAGCTCGTGACCACGCTGGCGCCCCTGCAGCGGACGGCCACCCCCGAGGACGTGGCCGAGGTCATCTTGGGCCTCGCCCTGTCGAGCTATGTCACCGGCGAGGTGATCCTGGTCGACGGAGGCCTGGCCCTCCGCTAGCGCCCGGCATGGCCTCCGGACCGGCTCACAGCAGCGGTCCCGTCCCGTCCGTCCCCCGGCTCCGCGGCGACGCCGTCCATGTGGCCCGGTCGATCCTCCAGATGCCGTGGGGCCCGGCGGTAAAGGACGACAGCACCCGCTCCTCGACGAGGGTCAGCCCCAACCTCTGGGCCACGGCCTGCGACCGGAGGTTCTCGGGCAGGATCACGCTGAAGACCTCGGTCACCCCCATGACGTCGAAGGCGTAGGCCAGTGAGGCCGTGCCGGCCTCGGTGGCGTAGCCGCGCCCCCACCACGAGGGATGAAGGGCCCAGCCGACCTCCAGGCCCGGCCAGTCGTCCTGTTCCGGCTGGTGCAGGCCGGCCCGGCCCACGAACCGACCGGTGGACCGCTCCTCCACGGCGAAGTGGCCGGAGCCCCGCAACTCCCACTGGCCGCGCCACTGAGCCATACCCAGCCATGCCTCCCGTCGGGAAGCGGGGCCGGACAGATGGAGCGCGGCCCGCACCTCGGGGGTGTCCAGCAATCCGGCGTAGGCGTCGAGGTCCGACTCCTCCAGCGGCCGGAGAATCAGGCGTTCGGTGAGCAAGGTGGGACAGGCCGTCATGACCCGCGGTCCACCACGGCCGAGGCGCAGCCGGTCACGTCAGGGTGGTCACGATGGGCAGCGAACCGAGGAGCGTGCGGGTCACCGGGGTCCGATCGGCGATCTCGGCCAGGCGGCGCTTCTGTTCCGCGGTCAGGTCACCCGATGCGGTGATGGTTCGTTCGATGCGCTCCACCTTGGTGGCCCCGTCACCGGTGCGCAGCAGCCGGGCCCGGACCTTCACCTCACCCAGCGCCCAACCCTTGCGGTTGGCGTACATCCGGAGTGTGGCCGCCGTGCACTGCACCAGGCCGGCCAACACCAGCTGGTAGGGGTTGGGACCCTCATCGTCCCCACCCACCTGGGGTCCTTCGTCCACCACGAGGCGGTGGCGGCCGGCGCGGACCTCGCCGCGGTAGCCCGAGGTGCTGGTCACCGACACCATGGCGATGGGCTGCTCACCCTCGATCGGGGCGGCCTTGGGCTTCGCGGTCACACCGATGTCGTAGCACCGAAACCCCGCGTGGCGTAACAGGGTCGTGAAAATCCGAGGTCAGGGCGTAACAACCGAGCAAAGGCCCCTTTGCAGGCGGTGACCACCATGGGACAGTGACGACATGACAACCGGTACCCGGCGGGATGATCGACGGAAGGACGGGAACGGATCGGCTGTTCCACGCCCCGGTCGCCCGCCGGCGCTCGGGCCGGAGGGCCGGTGGACCATACTCGCCGCGGTGGCTGCTCCCGTGGCCACCGCTGCGGCCCTCGTTCCGTGGCGGGACCGGATGGTGCCAGCCGACGGCGCCCTGGTACTGGTCATGACCATCGTGGCCGTGGCCAGCACCGGTCGACGCCTCGCCGCCGCCATCGCCGCCGTGGCCGCGGCCCTCTCGTTCGACTTCTTCCTCACCCGGCCCTACGGCTCATTCAGCATCACTGGGCATGCCGACCTGGTCACCGGGATCCTCCTGTTGGCGGTGGGACTGGCCGTCGGCGAGTTGGCGGCGCGCGGCCGGCGCCATCGAGATCACGCCCGCCAAGGCGACGAGCAGGTGGCCCTGGTCCATGCCGTCGGCGAACTGGCGGCCACCGGTCAGGACGCCGCCTCCATCGTCGGCACGGCATCGGCCGATCTCGTGCACCTCCTCGACCTCCGCCACTGCCGGTTCGCCCGCGGAGCACCCGCCCGCCCCTCCGCCCGGATCACCCCGGCCGGCCAGGTGGCCATCGGTCAAGAGACGTGGGACACCGATGACCTCGGTCTGCCGACCAGCACCATCGACCTGCCGGTACGGAGCGGCGGATGGCTACTCGGCCACTTCATGCTCACGCCCACCCCGGGAGCACCGGTCCCGCGCCAGCGACTGCTGGTCGCCGTGACCATCGCCGACCAGGTCGGCGCGGCGCTGGCCGGTGACCACCGCTCCCCACCGGGTCCGGCGTGAACGGGCTGCAGCCCGCCGCAACACGGCATCTCCCCGACGACAAGCGAGGTACTCATGGTTGACCTGCTCTACATCGTGACCATCATCGGCTTCTTCGCCCTGATGGTGGCCTTCGTCCGGTTCTGCGAGCACATCGTGGGCAAGGACGACGCCGTGGATCTGGCCTACGAGGGGATCGACGAGTCGTCCCCCTTGGCCGACGCCCCCACCCCATCGGCCACCCACGAGGAGGTGCCGGCATGAAGAACTACGACAACCTGGTCGGCCTGATCCTGTCGGTGCTGATCACCGCCTACCTGATCTACGCCCTCATCGCCCCCGAGAAACTCTGATGACCCAGAACATCATCGAGGTCGTCATCCTCGTCGTCCTGCTGGCCGTCTCCACGCCGCTGCTGGGGAACTACATGGCCAAGGTCTTCACCAACAAGAAGGCCCCGGGCGATCGGCTGTTTCTCCCCGTCGAGCGGTTGACCTACCGGCTCACCGGGGTCAACCCCGAGGGCGAGCAGCGCTGGACGGTGTACGCCGTCTCCCTGCTGGCCTTCTCGCTGGTCTCCGTGCTGGTCCTCTACGGCATGCAGCGCATCCAGGCCCATGTGCCCTTCAACCCCGACCATCTGGGCAACGTGCCGGCGCCGCTCTCGTTCAACACCGCGGTGAGCTTCCTGACCAACACCAACTGGCAGAACTACGCCGGCGAGGACACCATGGCCCAGTTCACCCAGATGGCCGGCCTGGTGGTGGAGATGTTCACCTCGGCCGCCGCCGGGATCGCCGTGGCCGTGGCCCTCATCCGCGGCCTGACCCGCAGGCGTTCGGCCACCCTCGGCAACTTCTGGGTCGACCTGATCCGGATCATCACCCGGATCCTCTTCCCCATGGCCGTCATCCTGACCATCATCTTCATCGCCCAGGGGGCCGAGCAGAACCTGCACGCCACCCACGCCATCACCACCCTGACCGGTCAGCACCAGGGCCTGCCCGGGGGCCCCGCCGCCTCCCAGGAGGCCATCAAGCAGGTGGGGACCAACGGCGGCGGCTACTTCAACACGAACGCCGCCCACCCCTACGAGAACCCGACCGGCCTGACCAACCTCCTGTCCAACTGGGTCCTGCTCTCCATCCCCTTCGCCCTCGGGTGGACCTTCGGCAAGATGGCCAAGGACCGCAAGCAGGGCATGGCCGTGGTCGGGGCCATGTTCGCCCTGTGGATCATCGCCGCTGCACTGGTGGCGCCATTCGAGGCCCACGGAAACGTCCACATCAGCCAGGCCCAGGTCAGCCAGTCGATCTCCGCCACCTCGCCGGGCGGCAACATGGAGGGCAAGGAGGTGCGAAACGGGCCCATCGTCTCGGCTGTCTTCGGATCGTCGTCGACGAGCACCTCCACCGGCTCGGTCGACTCGGCCCATGACAGCTACACCCCACTCGGCGGTGGCGTGCTGCTGTTCAACATGATGCTGGGGGAGGTGAGCCCGGGCGGCACCGGCTCCGGCCTCTACGGCATGCTCATCTTCGCCCTGCTGGCCGTGTTCGTGGCCGGGCTCATGGTGGGACGAACGCCGGAGTACCTCGGGAAGAAGATCCAGGCGGCCGAGATGAAGCTGGTGGTCATCTACCTCCTGATGGTCCCCCTGGTGGCCCTCACCTTCGCCGCCATCTCGGTGATCATGCATTCGTCACTGGCCTCCATCGAGAATCCCGGGCCCCATGGCCTGTCGGAGATCACCTACGCCTTCGTGTCGGCGTCCAACAACAACGGCTCGGCCTTCGCAGGCCTCAGCGGCAACACCGACTGGTACAACACCACGCTCGGAATCTGCATGCTGGTGGGCCGCTTCGCCCTGATGGTGCCGGTACTGGCCATCGCCGGCTCATTGGGCCGCAAGCAGACCGTTCCCCCGTCGTCAGGCACGTTCCCCACGGGCACGCCGCTGTTCTCCCTGTTGCTCGGCGGCATCGCCGTCATCGTCGTCGGCCTCACCTATTTTCCCGTGCTGGCCCTCGGTCCCATCGTCGAGCACCTCGTCGGAAAGTTCTAGAAGGAGCCCTTGATGAGTCCCTCATCCACCCTGGCCGGCCCCGAGGCACCCGAGCAGCCCTCCCCCGGGGCCGAGACGCGGTCGGCCGCCTTCGACGGCGCCCTCCTCCGCCGGGCCCTGCTCGACTCGTTGCTCAAGCTCAGCCCCCGGCACATGGCCCGCAACCCGGTCATGTTCGTGGTGGAGGTGGGCAGCGTGCTCACGACGTTCTACTTCTTCCGGGACCTGTCCTCGTCCTCGGCCCAGGAGAACGTCTTCACCGGACTGGTGGCCATCTGGCTCTGGATCACCGTGGTGTTCGCCAACTTCGCCGAGGCCGTGGCCGAGGGCCGGGGCAAGGCCCAGGCCGAGACCCTGCGCAAGACCAGGGCAGAGACGGTGGCCTACGTCCAGCGGGGGGACCACACCGTCGAGGTGCCGTCCAACCAGCTGGAGCTGGGGGATCTGTGCGTGGTGGTGGCCGGCCAGCTCATTCCCGGTGACGGCGAGATCATCGAGGGCATTGCCACCGTCGACGAATCCGCCATCACCGGAGAATCGGCCCCGGTCATCCGGGAGTCGGGCGGCGACCGGTCATCGGTGACCGGCGGCACCCGCGTGCTGTCCGACCGCATCGTGGTCCGGATCTCCTCCAGGCCCGGGGAGACCTTCCTCGACCGGATGATCGCCCTGGTGGAAGGAGCCAGCCGGCAGAAGACGCCCAACGAGATCGCCCTGGACATCCTGCTGGCCGGCCTGACCGTCATCTTCCTCCTGTCCGTGGTCACCCTGCAGCCCTTCGCCATCTACTCGGGAGCCCCGCAGTCCATCGTGGTGCTGGTGGCCCTGCTGGTCTGTCTCATCCCCACCACCATCGGGGCGCTGCTGTCGGCCATCGGCATCGCCGGCATGGACCGCCTGGTGCAGCGCAATGTGCTGGCCATGTCCGGTCGGGCCGTCGAGGCCGCCGGCGACGTCTCCACCCTGCTGCTGGACAAGACCGGCACCATCACCTTCGGCAACCGACGGGCCACCGAGTTCGCCGCCATGCCCGGCGTCACCGCCGACGAGCTGGCCTCGGCCGTGCTGCTGTCCAGCCTGGCCGACGAGACACCCGAGGGCCGATCCATCGTGGAGTTGGCCGAGACCCGCTACGGCCAGCAGGCCCACCAGATCGAGGGGGCGGAGCTGGTCCCCTTCACCGCCCAGACCCGCATGAGCGGCCTCGACGTGGACGGCCGCTCCATCCGCAAGGGGGCGGCCGACTCGGTGCGCCAGTGGGTGGAGGGCCAGGGTGGCAGCGCTCCGGCCGAGCTGTCCCCGGTGGTCGAGGAGATCGCCAAGGGCGGGGGCACGCCCCTGGTGGTGGCCGAGGGCACCCGGGTGCTCGGGGTGGTCCGCCTCAACGACGTGGTCAAGCCGGGCATCGCCGAGAAGTTCGCCGAGATGCGCCAGATGGGTATCCGCACCGTCATGATCACCGGTGACAACCCCCTCACCGCCTCGGCCATCGCCGCCGAGGCCGGGGTGGACGACTTCCTGGCCGAGGCCACGCCCGAGGACAAGATGGCCCTCATCAAGAAGGAGCAGTCCGGCGGACACCTGGTGGCCATGACCGGTGACGGCACCAACGACGCGCCGGCACTGGCCCAGGCCGACGTGGGGGTGGCCATGAACAGTGGCACCCAGGCGGCCAAGGAGGCCGGCAACATGGTCGATCTCGACTCCAACCCCACCAAGCTCATCGACATCGTGGAGATCGGGAAGCAACTGCTCATCACCCGGGGGTCCCTGACCACCTTCTCCATCACCAACGACGTGGCCAAGTACTTCGCCATCATCCCGGCCATGTTCGTGGGGGTGTTCCCCGCCCTCCACACCCTCAACATCATGCATCTGTCGTCCGCCCACTCGGCCATCCTGTCGGCGGTCATCTTCAACGCCCTGATCATCGTGGCCCTCATCCCCCTGGCCCTGCGCGGGGTCAAGTTCCGGGCCGCCGGGGCCGCGGCGGTGCTCCGCCGCAACCTCCTCATCTACGGGCTGGGCGGGTTCATCCTGCCCTTCATCGGGATCAAGCTCATCGACATCGTCATCACCGCCTTGGGAGTCAAGTAGATGCGCCGCCAACTGTTCACCGCCGTCGCCATGATCATCATCCTCACCCTCGTGTGCGGCCTGGGCTACTCCCTGGTCATGACCGGCATCGGCGAGGTGGCCTTCGGCCACCAGGCCAACGGCTCCATCGTGGAGAGGAACGGCCGCGCCGTCGGCTCCTCCCTCATCGGGCAGCCCTTCACCGACAGCCAGGGGAATCCGGTGGCCCGGTACTTCCAGACCCGACCCTCGGCCGCCGTGACCTCGTCGGCCACCGGAGACATCACGGTCAGCGGTGCCTCCAATCTGGGTCCCTCCAACCCCCTGCTCATCGGCTTCATCCCCGGCGTCAACACCCTGGGCCTGGACGGCAACCCGTCGAAGACCAACCCCTTCGCCACGCCGACCGATCCCTACTGCGTACCCATGTCCGCCGGTTCCGACTCCGCCCCGGTCTCGGCACCGACTGCCGGCCAGAAGTACGCCATGACCGGTGACGGCGTCTACCGGTGCGATCCCGACACCGTCCCCCAGCGGGCCATCGCCTATCGGGCCGAGTTCGGCCTGGCCCCCCACGCCCCGGTGCCGGTGGACGCGGTGACCGCCTCGGGTTCGGGCCTCGACCCGGACATCTCCCTCGCCAACGCCGATCTCCAGGCCCCCACCGTGGCCCGGGCCCGGGGACTGTCCCTGGCCACGGTGACGGGCCTGGTCCGGGACAACACCACGGGGCGTAGCCTGGGAGTGCTCGGCGACCCCGGGGTGGACGTTCTGACCTTGAACCTCGCCCTGGACCAACGTTCGGGCCACTAGAAGGACCGAGCGGAGCGAACGAGGAGGCCGGTGGAGGTGGCACGAGGAAAGCTACGGCTCTATCTCGGTGCTGCCCCGGGCGTGGGCAAGACCTTCGCCATGCTCAACGAGGGGTGGCGGCGCAAGGAACGCGGCACCGACGTGGTCATCGGCTGGGTCCAGGACCACGGACGACCCCAGACCGACGCCCAGATCCGGGACCTCGAGATCTTCCCCCGCCGTCCGGTCGAGTACCGCGGCCAGACGTTCGAGGAGATGGACCTGGACGGCCTCATCGCCCGCCACCCCACGCTGGTCCTGGTGGACGAGCTGGCCCACTCCAACGTTCCCGGCTCGAAGCATCCCAAGCGCTGGCAGGACGTCGACGACCTGCTCGAGGCAGGCATCAATGTGATCTCCACCGTCAACCTGCAGCACCTGGAGTCGCTCAATGACGTGGTGGAGCGGATCACCGGCGTGGCCCAGCAGGAGACCGTGCCCGACCGGGTGGTCCGGGCCGCCGATCAGTTGGAACTGGTGGACATGGCCCCCGAGGCCTTGCGGCGGCGGCTGGCCCACGGGAATGTCTACGGCCCGGAGCGCATCGACGCCGCCCTCGGGAACTACTTCCGCACTGGCAATCTGACCGCCCTCCGGGAGCTGGCCCTGCTGTGGGTGGCCGACCGGGTCGACGAGGAACTCAACGACTACCGGGAGCGGCACGACATCGCCGGGCCCTGGGAGACCAAGGAGCGGGTGGTGGTGTCCCTCACCGGCTCTCGGGGCGGCGCCGTCCTGATCCGCAGGGCTGCCCGCATGGCCATGCGCACCAAGGCCGAACTGGTCGGGATCCATGTCCGCACCGACGACGGCCTGACCGGGCCCGGGTCCGAAGGCCTGCGCCAGAACCGGGCCCTCCTCGACGATCTCGGCGGCCGGTACGTGGAAGTGGTGGGGGCCGACGTGGCTCCGGCCCTGGTGCAGGTGGCCCAAGCCGAGAACGCCACCCAGCTGGTCATGGGGGCCACCCACCGGAGCCGGCTCACCGAGTTCGTGCGGGGCTCGGTCATCAACTCGGTGATCCGGGCGGCCAGCGGCTCGCTCGACGTCCACGTCATCGCCACCGACGTGGCCCCCGACGCGCCGGAGGACAGGCCAGCAAGACAACCGGCCGCGGCCACCGGCGACCACACGGATCGGGGCCGTCGCCGCGCCGAGGTACGCCACAACCGCAGACTCCTCGCTCCCTTGTCGGTCCGGCGGCGGGTGGCCGCCGTGCTCGTCGGGGTCATCGGCTTCCCCCTCCTCACCGTCGTCCTCACGGCGGGGGCGGGCGGTGCTGACCTGGCCACCGCCCTCAGTTCGTACCTGGTGCTGGTGGTGGTGGTGGCGGCCACCGGCGGGGTGTGGCCGGCGGCGTTGGCCGCCATCGCCGGATTCCTCCTGTCCAACTACTACTTCACGCCGCCGATCCACACCTTCACCATCGCCGACGCCCGTGACATCCTGGCCCTGGTCATGTTCCTCGTCACGGCGGGTGTGGTGAGCGTCCTGGTGGACCTCTCGGCCCGACGGACCGCCACGGCCATCCAGGCGCGGGCCGACGCCCGCATGTTGGCCCGGGTGGCCGGCCGGATGGTGGCCCCCGAGGGCAATCCGCTACCGGCCCTGCTGTCCGAGTTGATGGTGGCGTTCCGGCTGGAAGCGGTGGCCGTCCTCCGCTCGGACACCGCCCACGTTCATGAGGCACTGGCCTCCGGCTCCGAGGTGCGCGACGAGACCTGGACCACGGTGGCCGCGGCCGGTGGGCAGCCCCTCCGGTCCCCCGGCAGCGCCACTGTCGTGCTCCCGCTGACCGACTGGGAGCTCCTGGCCCTCCGGGGTCCCGGCCTCACCGCCGAGGACCGAGACATCCTCTCGGCCTTCGCCGCCCAGCTGGCCACCGCCCTCGAGAGCGACCGGCTCCACGCCGAGGCGGCGGAGGCCGACTCGCTGGCCCGGGCCAACCAGCTGCGCTCAGCCCTGCTGGCCGCCGTGAGCCATGACCTGCGAACACCGCTGGCCTCGATCAAGGCGGCCTCCTCGAGCCTGCTCTCCGACCAGTTGGACTTCGGGCCCGAGGAGACGCGCATTCTCCTCCAGACGATCGACGACGAGTCCGACCGGCTCAACAGCCTGGTGGAGAACCTGCTGGACATGAGCCGTCTCCAGACCGGGTCCATGGAGGTCCTCGACCGCAGCACCGACGTGCGCGAGCTCATCGAGGCCGCCGTGGCCAGCCTGGGTCCGAGAGGCGACGGCGTGACCGTGGAGATCCCGCCCACCGTCCCCCGGGTCCGCACCGATCCGGTCCTGCTGGAACGGGCGGTGGCCAACCTGGTCGACAACGCCCTGGTCCACGCCGGTGGCACCGGACTGCGCATCGAGGCCGGGGCGGTGGCCGGGCGGGTGGACATCAGGGTCATCGACCGCGGACCGGGGATCCGGGGTGAGGACCGTGACCTCGTCTTCCGGCCCTTCCAGCGGCTGGGGGACTCCGAGAACCGGGCCGGCGTGGGGCTTGGCCTGGCCGTGGCCCGCGGATTCGTGGAGGCGGTGGGAGGCGAGCTCGAGGTGGAGGACACGCCGGGCGGGGGATGCACCATGGTGGTGCGTCTGTCCCACGCCGTCGTTGCCGACCCGGTGGCGCCAGCTGAGGCGCCCGAGACCGAATCGGAGGCCGGGGCGGTCGACCGGACGGGCGATGGCCGCGCCCCGACCGACCCGGATTCGTCGGCGCGGCGGACCCCCTCGACGACATGAGCCCGCCCGGCACCACTCCGCCGTCCGTTGCCGAGCACGGCACCAAGGTGCTGGTGTGTGACGACGACGCGTCCCTGCTGAGGGCCCTGTCCATCAGCCTCTCGGCCCGCGGCTATGAGGTCGTCGTCGCCCGTACCGGGGAGGAGTGCCTGGACCTGGCGGCCCACCGGCATCCCGATGTGGTCCTGCTCGACCTCGGCCTGCCCGGCATCGATGGTGTGGAGGTGGTCCGCGGCATCCGGGGCTGGAGCATGGTGCCCATCATCGTGCTGTCGGCCCGGCACCAGAGCGTGAGCAAGGTGGAGGCCCTCGACGCCGGGGCCGACGACTACGTGACCAAGCCCTTCGGCATGGACGAGCTGCTGGCCCGCCTCCGGGCCGTACTCCGTCGTATCGGCCCGGAGCCGGACGAGCCCCGCGTGGTGGCCGAAGGCTTCACCGTCGACCTGGCGGCCAAGCGGGTGACCCGGGACGGCGAGAACGTCCATCTCACCCCGAAGGAGTGGGACATCGTGGAGGTCCTGGTCCGCAGCCCGGGACGCCTGATCTCCCAACGTCAGCTCCTCCAGGAGGTGTGGGGCCCCGAGTACGAGACGGAGACCGAGTACCTACGCGTGCTGATGGGCCGCGTCCGGCGCAAGCTCGAGGTCGACCACTCGCGGCCCCGGCACTTCCGGACCGAGCCCGGCATGGGCTACCGCTTCGAACCCTGAGGCCGGCGGCTCCGTAGGATCCCCACCATGGAGCGCGCCACCGTCGACATCTACGACCAGCGGGGCCTGGCCTGGGCCGCCACCCATGCCACGGCCGGCCGTCGGGCCGAGGCCGAGGCCTTCGCCGACCGGGTCGTCCCCGGTGCGGCCCGGCTCGACGTGGGATGCGGGGCCGGCCGGTACCTGCCCCACCTCGGCACCCCGGTGGTGGCCCTGGATGCCTCGACGGCCATGCTGGGGGCCTGCCGGGCCGAGCACCCCGACGCCCTCTACGTCCTCGGTGACGTAGAGCACCTTCCGTTCGTCCGCCACTCGATGGGCGGGGCCTGGTCGTGGATGACCCACCTCCACGTACCTCGGGATCGGCTGCCCTTGGCCCTGTGGGACCTACACCGCACCTTGGCGGTGGGCAGTCCCCTCGAGATCCAGGTCCTCGAGGGCTCCTACGAAGGGGACGCCCTGCCCGACGACGACGTGGGGGGCCGGTTCTTCGCCGGTTGGGAGCCGGACCGGCTGGTGGATGTGGTCACCGGGGCGGGTTTCGACGTCGAGGTGGGGTCCCTCGCCGTGGCCGGGGACGAGGTGGGCGTGCGGGCCGTGCGGGCCCGCACCCTGGCCGACACGGTGGGGCCGGGCATGCGCTTGCTGATCTGCGGGGTGAACCCGTCGTGGTACTCGGCCGACGCCGGCGTGGGCTACGCCCGACCGGGCAACCGGTTCTGGGCCGCGGCCAGGGCCTCGGGTATCGTCGAGCGCGACCGGGACGCGGTATCAGCCCTGGTGGACCACGGTGTGGGCATGACCGATTTCGTCAAACGACCCACCCGCACCGCCGCCGAGGTGACCGGGGACGAGTATCGGGCGGGGTTCGCCCGGGTCGAGCGCCTGGTGCAGTGGCTGCGGCCGGGGGCCGTGTGCTTCACCGGGCTGTCGGGGTGGCGGGATGTGGTCAACCGCCGAGCGGTGGCCGGCGTACAGCCCGAGAGCATCGGCGGGCGGCCGGCCTACGTCATGCCGTCGACCAGCGGCCTCAACGCCCGGACCCCCCTGGCCGAGTTGGCCGATCACCTGGGTGCGGCGTGGGCGCTCAGCGCGACGACCTGAGGCACACCAGCCGCCACCGGGACCCCAGGGCGATCAGGGATTCCACGGACCGACCCCACCGATCCGCTCGGGGGTGATGCGCAGGACGTAGCCCAGCGTCGGGTCAGTCACCCCGGGGAAGACCACATCAGGTCCGAGATAGACGTGGGCCAGACGCTGGAGCAGGGGCGCGGCGCCGCCTTCCACCACCTCGGCGTGACCCCGGACCACGAGGTAGTGGTCGAGGCCCCGGTCGTCCCGACCCTCGGCTTCTATGGAGAGCGACACCCGGGGGTCCCGTCGGACGTTGTGCACCTTGCGCCAGGCCCCCATGTGGGCCGAGACGATCCGATCCCCGTCGAGACCCACCCAGACCAACGAGACCTGCGGGCTGCCGTCGGGATCCAGGGTGACCAGGTGGGCCAGTCGCCCCGCCGTCACCACCCGCCGCACCGCCGGGGAGAGTTTCCCGCTCACCGTTCCTCCTGTCGGGAGACCAGCTCCCCGAGCGGTTCCTCCACCTGGGAGCTGGGCAGGAGACTTCCGCCGTCCACCGGGACGTTGATGCCGGTGATGTAGGAGGCCTCCTCCGAGCAGAGGAAGGCGATGACCGAGGCCACCTCGGCCGCCGTGCCCACCCGTCGGAGCGGTGTCCGTCGTTCGATGCCCGACCGGACTGCCGCGTCGTCCAGCAGCGGGGCGGTCAGCGGCGTGTCGATGAGACCCGGCGACACGCAGTTGACCCGGATGGTGGGTCCGTACTCGAGGGCGGCCGACTGGGTGAGGGCAATCACCGCGGCCTTGGCCGCCGAGTACGCCGCCTCGCCCCGGGTGGGGCGGATGCCACTGATCGACGAGACGTTCACGATGGCGCCCCCTCCCCCGGCCAGGATGACCGGGGCGGCGGCCCGGATGCCGTGGAAGGTGGCGCGCATGGAGGCGTCGACGACCCGGTCATAGGCCCGGTCGCTGTGCCCGTGGAAGGGACGGGCCAGGCCCAGCCCGGCGTTGTTGACCAGGATGCTGAGTCCGCCGAGCTCCCCGACCACCTGGGCCATACCGTCGGCCACGGCGTCGGCATCGGCCATGTCGGCCACCACGGCCGGACCGTCGACCTCCTTGGCCACCTGGGCCACCGTTCCGGCATCGAGGTCCAGGGCCGCCACCGTCGCCCCCTCGGCGGCGAGCAGGAGGCAGGTGGCCCGACCGATCCCCGAACCTGCCCCGGTGACCAGGGCCCGGTGTCCCTCGAGCCGTCGCATCAGGACGCCCCCGGCATCGGTCCGTCCTGGGTCGTGACCGGGGGCAGGGCGAAGTGCACCACGTCGGGAGGGGAGGCGAAGAACGGCCCGATGAGGGCTCGCCAGGCCGTGAAGCCGGGGGACTCGCGGAATCCGACGATGTGGTCGTCCAGGGTCTCCCACTCCACGAGCAGCAGGTACCGGTCCTCGGTCTCGACCCCCCGCTGGAGGCGGAGGGAGACGAAGCCGGGGGACGCGGCGATGACCTGTCGCGCCTCGGCCAACGCCGCCTCGAAGGCCTCACCTGTCCCCGGCCGGATGTCGATCAGGGCGTGTTCGAGGACCATGACTGCGACGCTACCGGGCATGGTGGCCGGAATACCAGGGTGAAGGGATCGGTTGCACCTGCCGCGGCAGGGTAGGAGCCCCGCCCGACAGGTGATGAGGTGGGAAGCATGGATGTGGAGATCTGGTCCGACGTGGTGTGTCCGTGGTGCTACGTGGGCAAGCGGCAGTTCGAGGAGGCGCTGGGCCGGTTCGGCCATGCCGCCGAGGTGACCGTGTCGTGGCGGAGCTTCGAGCTCGATCCGTCCTCGCCTCGGGAGGTGGCGATGAGCATGGATCGCATCCTCGAGCGCAAGTACGGGATGTCGGCCGATCAGGCCCGGGCGGCCAATCAGCAGATGACCTCCCTGGCCGCCGGCGTGGGTCTCGAGTACCACCTCGACCGGGTCCGGGCCGGGAACACCTTCGACGCCCACCGGTTGATCCACCTGGCCGCCACCCACGGTGTGGGGGGAGCGATGAAGGAGCGGCTCCTGGCCGCCTACTTCACCGAGGGCCGGTCGATCGGCGACCACGTGACCCTGGCCGAATTGGCCGCCGAGGTGGGCCTCGACCCGGTCGAGGTGGCAGAGATGCTCGCCAGCCAGGCGTTCGCCTCGGACGTGCGCGCCGATGAGGCCCGGGCCACCGCGCTCGGGGCCACCGGGGTGCCGTTCTTCGTGATCGATCAGACCTACGGGGTGGCCGGGGCCCAGGGTGCCGATGCCCTCCTCGGGGCATTGGAGCGGGCGTGGGCGGAGTCCCATCCGCTCACGGTCCTCACGCCGGAGGGTGCGGGCCCCGAAGGTGGTGCCTGCTCGGACGGATCCTGCCCGGTCTGACGAGGCGGGGCGGACAGGCCGGCGGTGGGCCCGCGGCCGGCGCTCAGGGTTGCACCTGGCCGTAGGCCGAGGTGGCAGAGAGGGTGGCCACGATGCGCCCCTGGGAGACCATGGCCTGGCGGAACTCGTCCCAGTCGGGGTGATCCCCCTGGGCCAGCCGGTACATCTCGACGAGCTCCTCGACCACCGCATCGTCGGGGAGGGCGGCCACCGGGGACAGGTCGACGGTGCCGTCGAGCACCACGTAGGACCAGAAGTCCGGGCTGGTCACATGCAGCGAGCCGCGGGGATCGCGCCGGAGGTTGGCGGTCTTGGCGCGGCTGTCGGTCACCGAGATCCGGGCGGTGTGGTCCGGGCCGGGCAGGTACAAGATGTTGGACAGCTGAGGCCGCCCGTCGCCCCGGAGGGTCACCAGCACGCCTTTGTTGTGCTGGCCGACGAACGAGAAGGCATCGTCAAGGGTGAGGGTCATGGTCCCACGGTACCGGGCCGCCCGCCGCCGCACCGCGCCCGCGGTGGCCCAACCGGCGTCCGGTCAGAGGTCGCCGAGCCGGGGCATCACCCGGCTGGTGAGCTCGGACACCCACCCGGCGGGGTCCGGCCCCGACGGGCTGACCCACACCTGGCCGACGCCCAACGAGGCGTACCCCGCCATGGCGGTGAGGAACCCGTCTAGGTCGGTGAGGGGATCGGCACCGAAGATGATGGTCCTCTCGATGTCGGCCGGGTCACGACTCTCGGCGTCACAGTGCCGGTCCAGCACCTCGAGTTTGTGGGCCACCACCGAGGGGTCGGGGGCGAACAGATTGCAGGCGTCGGCATAGCGCGCCACCAGTCGGAGGGTCTTCTGCTCACCACTGCCCCCGATGAGGATGGGTGGCCGGGGCTGGCGGACCGGCCGGGGGGAGCAGACGGTCTCGGCCAGCCGGTAGTGGCGCCCCTCGTAGGGACCGTCGTCCCCGCTCCACATCTGGAGACAGACCTGCAGGGCCTCCTCCAGCCGTTCGAAGCGCTCGGACAACGGGGGGAAGGGAACGCCCAGGCCCAGGTGCTCACGTTCGTACCAGGCCGCCCCGATGCCCAGCTGGGCCCGGCCCCCGGACAGCACGTCGAGGGTGGTCACCGTCTTGGCCAGCAGTCCGGGATGACGGTAGGTCACGCCACTGACCAACAGACCGAGTGTCATCCGCTCGGTCTGGCCGGCCAGGAAGCCGAGGGTGGTATAGCCCTCCAGCATGGGGTCCTCCGAGGTGGCGAGCTGTTCCATCTGGAACCAGTGGTCCATCACGGTGAAGGTCGAGCAGCCTCCGTCCTCGGCGGCCCGGGCCGTGGCCGTGAGGATCGAGGCCAGCGTCTCCGGCTGTCCCGGGAGGGTGAAGTTGGGGAAATGGATGGCGAGTTTCATAGAGGCACCCTACGGGCCGGGGTCCCATCCCCGGCATGGTGGCATGTCCGGTGCCGCCAATCAGCCGCGGGCCCGCCACGCCTCGGCCGGCAACGACCGCACCACCAGCGGGAGGTGGCGTCCGGGGTGCGTCGTTCGGTAGCCGGGACCGAAGCCCAGCCGGTCCATGACCCGCCCGGAGGCCACGTTGTCGGGTTCGAAGATGCTGAGGACCGAGGCGATCCCGAATTCGTCGAATCCCCAGTCGAGTGCGGCGCTGGCCGCCTCGGTGGCGTAGCCGACTCCCCAGAACGGCGACCCCAGGCGCCACCCCACCTCGATGGCGGGCAGCACCTCGGGCAGGAAGTCCGGCACCGACAGGCCGGCCCATCCCATGAGCGTCCCGCCGGACCGCTCCACCACGGCGTGGAACGACGGGCGTTCGGCACTCCCGTTGTCGGCCAACACACGGTCGAGGAACCCCGACGTCTCGTCGGGGGTCATGCCCCGGCGCAGCGGGTACCACCAGAAGGCGGGCTCGGCATGGAGGACGACCAGGGCGTCGAGGTCGTCGCGGGTGAACGACCGCATCACCAGTCGTTCGGTCTCGAGGGTGACGATCACCGCTCCAGGATGCCGACTCCGTGTGCGCTCCGCCAGTGGACTCCCGCCCCGGTCGCTCGGCCCATCGGTCCCCGGGCACCCGTGGTGTCGGGGTCGTAGGCTGGCGTGAGGCACCGCCGTGCCGACCGACAGGGGGAGGACCCGTGGGAACGACGGAGCAGGATCCACACGACGGAGCGGTCCGGGGTGATCGCCTGGCCTTCGTGCAGTCGAGTTGGCACGAGGAGATCGTCGACCGCTGCCGTGACTCCTTCCTGGACGAGATCGAGGCGCTCGGTATCGACCGCGGCCGGATCGATCTCTTCCGGGTTCCGGGCGCCTTCGAGATACCCCTGCACGCCCAGAGGCTGGCCGCCAGCGGCCGGTACGCGGCCATCGTGGGCGCCGGCTTCGTCATCGATGGCGGTATCTACCGCCATGACTTCGTGGCCGAGGCCGTCATCGGCGGCCTGATGCGGGTCCAGCTGGACCAGGACGTCCCGGTCATCTCGGCCGTACTCACCCCTCACCACTTCCACAGCCACGACGAGCACGCGGCCTTCTTCGCCGAGCACTTCGCCGTCAAGGGCGTCGAGGCCGCTCGGGCGTGCGCCCAGACCATCCAGAGCCTGGCCCTGCTGCCCGTGCGGGTCGTCGCCTGACCGCCCACGGCAGGTGCGAGGCCGTCTGTCACCCGACACGGTGCGCCGGTACCATGACCACCACCAGCCGATGAGGGAGGTAGTGACCATGGACGTACGGTCAGTCGAGGACATGGCCCCGGTCGTCGAACACAACGGGACCACGCCGGTCTGGTGGTTGGTGCCTCCCCAGGAGCTCCGTGAGGCCACCGAGGGCGGCTTCCTCGAACTGGTCAGCGAGTGGGAGGTCGCCGGTGGCGGGGCGGTGGACGCCCACTCCCACCCCACCCACGAGTTCTATTACATCCTCTCCGGCCGGGGCATCATGAAGATCGCCGACGAGGAGCGTGAGGTGCAGATGGGGGACCTGGTGTACACACCGCCCGACACCACCCACAGCATCTGGCCCATCAGCGAGCATGCCCCCCTCCGGGGGCTGGCCTTCGCCATCGGCGTACCGGGGGCCGGCACCGTCGACTACAGCTGACGCTCCCCGACCCGAGTCGGCCGGACAGCTACGGCCCGGCGTAGACGAACATCCGGTGAGCATCGATCCGGGCGTAGACGTTGCGGTCGAGGAAGGCCTCCCACTCCGGTCCGTACTGCGGGACGTAGTGCGCCAGCAGGGTGGTCCGCAGGCCGGCATGGATCCGGTCGGTGAGGTCGAGGATGGTGGCCGTGCCGTGCACGGAGACGGCGAAGGACTCGGCGGGGAGATGCGAGGCGCTCACCTGGGGACGGCGACGCAGATGGCCCACGCGCACCGAGTCCGGCGACGAGCCGAAGTGGAAAGCACCCCGATAGAAGATGCCGTCCACCGGCCCGACCACCGGTCGACCGTCCCTCGTCACGGTGGCCAGCGCCAGCAAACGCATGCCGTCGAGGCGGGCGCAGAGCTCGGGGGCCCGCAGTCGACGGTCGGGAGTGATCACCTCGACCAGATGGTCCCCCGCCGAGGCAAAGCTCCGGTCCAGCAGGGCCTGGAGCTGCACCATGTCCTCCTCGGTCTCGTGCACCGTACCTCCCGATACCAAGGGCCGTCTCGGCCCGTCGAAACCGCCGGAGGGGAC
The DNA here is from genome assembly GCA_963737625.1 of uncultured Acidimicrobiaceae bacterium. Lineage (GTDB taxonomy): Bacteria > Actinomycetota > Acidimicrobiia > Acidimicrobiales > RAAP-2 > Bog-756. Next base: position 668,345 of record CAVTTK010000002.1, on the reverse strand, counting down.
CGGCGGCTTTGGCCATGGCTACCCCGGGACGGGGGTGTCCACCGGTCGCGCCTGGCGGGCGGCCCACACCATCACCAGTTGGAGGGGCAAGCGGCCCCAGGCCACTCCGGCTCGGTCCATGGCCCCGGGGTGCCGGCCCGACCCGGCGTCCAACGCCATCTGGAGGTTGGCCGGGAAGACGGCCGCCAACACGGCCACGCTGGCCGCCGAGGCCCACCGGGTGCGTCGGACCAGTCCCCAGCCGCAGATGAGCTCGGCCACCCCACTGGCGTAGATCAGGGGCCGGTGCGACACCTCGGGAAGCGCTCTGGGCATGATGGCCTCGAAGAACTGGGGGCGAACGAAGTGGATGATCCCACTGGCGGTGAATACTCCGGCCAACACGAGGGGTGGCGTACGTCGGGATGAGGCCATGTCTGGACTGTAGAGGCTGGGCCCGGGCCCGTCCCTCCACGTCGACAGCATGAGCGGCGGACACTACGGTGATGCCCATGGAGCAGGGCCGACGGAGGTACCGGTGCGTGGTGGGCGGCGTGGCCCTGGCCTGCTGCCTGGTGGCGTCGATGGCCACCCCGGCCGGCGCCGCGACGGGCCCGGGGGGTTCCCCGTCCCCACTGTCCCGGTCCCTCCAACAGCTGGTGACCATGCCCGGCGGGCCGCCCGGAGCGATCGCGGTGGTCCAGATCGGCTCGAGGGTCACCGTCACGTCGGCCGGGGTGGGAAACACGGTCACCAAGGCCCCCATCTCGCCCGATGACACCGTGCGCATCGCCAGTGTCTCCAAGGCGTTCAACGGCGCGGTGGCCCTGTCCCTGGTCACCCACGGGGCACTCCATCTGCAGGACACCATCGCCCAGCGCCTCCCCGGCCTGCCGGCCTCGTGGGGCAGACGTCACCCTGTCCGAGCTCCTGCACCACACCAGCGGGCTGCCCGACTACATACACAGCCCGGCCTTCATCGAGGTGCTGAAAGCCGATCCCCACGCCGTGCTCACGCCTATGCAGCTCATCGGCTACGTCTCGGGCGAGGATCCCAAGCCGCCACCCGGCACCGAGTACCACTACTCGGACACCGACAACATCGTGGTCGGCCTGATGATCGAGGCGGTCACCGGTGGCAGCTACGAGCAGGCCCTGGCCCAGGAGGTGGCCACGCCACTCCATCTGACCGACACCACGCTGCCCGACACTCCCGACCTCACCGAGCCCTACATCCACGGGTACGAGATCGACCCCGGGAATCCGTCGCCCGTCGACATCAGCACCTACCTCAACCCCGGGCTGGCGTGGGCGTCGGGGGGCATGCTGTCCACGCCAGCCGAGCTCAACACCTTCATGAGGGCCTACGTCTCGGGCACCCTGACCGATCCGGTCACCCGAAGCCACCAGTTCCGATTCGTGCCTGGCAGTTCAGGACCCCCCGGGCCGGGCTCCAACGCGGCCGGCCTGGCCATCTTCCGCTACCGGACCCATTGCGGGACCGTGTACGGACACACCGGGAACTTTCCCGGCTACACCCTCTTCTCCGCCGCCACATCCGACGGCTCCCGCTCGGTGACGGTGATCGTCAACGAACAGCTCAACGACAATCCGGTGACCCCGGTGTTCACCCAGCTCCGACACTCCGACGGCGTCGGCGTGTGCGCCGCCCTGCACTCCTGACCCCTCCGCCGGCCTGCCGGTCACTTGGGCGGGAGCGAATCGGTGAACTCGAGTCCGCGGTCGAGCCAGACCCGCAGCGAATCGTCCTCGCTCAGTCCCTCGGAATCCACCACGACGATGCCCCGTAGCGGCCGGCCGGTCAGGTCCATCTCCCGCACGTGGGGCAGGGCCAACGAGGCGGCGTAGGCCTCCGGTCCCACCCGGACGAGCAGGTCATCGGCGATGACCCCGAAGCACATATTCCCGCCGGACATGAAGCACAGGCCGCCGAACATCTTCCGCTCGGACATGAGTAGATCGTCACCGACCTGTTCCCGGATCCGTTCTGCCAACCCCTCGTCGAAGGCCACGCCAGAGGATACGTACTCCTCGGACGGGTTGGGCTAGCCGGTCCGGCCGAGATACCCGAGGAAGCGCCGCTCGGGCGGAGCATCGACCGACACCGCGACCTCCACCCCGTAGTGGCGCGGGTCCCGCCCGGCTCCCAGGAGCGCCTGGGCCAACTCGAGGCCGACGGACCACACCTCGTCCGGGCAGCGGAACACGACGTCCCCGAAGGATCCGACGTCCCAGCCGTGGGCCAGGACGTCGACCAAGTTGATGCCCGCCGCCACGGCGGCCGGGAAGGTGCCGTAGGGGAGGTGACACTCCCTCGACATGTCCGTCGCCGCCCATGCCCTCCGGGCCGATTCGGCCGCCGTCCGGAGGGCCTGGTCCAGGTCGGAATCCAATCACGTCGCCCGTGGGGCTCCGGGGTCGGTCGGTGCCGGCCGAGGCGAACTCGGTGAACTTGATGGTGACCCCGATCGAGTGGTTCAGGACATCGAACACCGACCAGCCCGGACACCTCGAGGGTCGTGACAGGTCGGGCACGGTGAGACGCCTGCCCAGGGCCCACTGGGCGTCCAGGGCGGTCAGCAGGGCCTCGACCACTTCCACGGTCACGGCCGACTATGCCTTCCTGGGCCGGTGGCCACCGGTCGGCTCATCCCTTCACGAATCGGAGTCGGTGGCGCTGCTCCTCCCATCCGCCGGCCCGCCAGAAGCCGGTGGCCGCCGGTTCGGTCTCCACCACGATCGCCTGGAGGCGCGCCCCTCCGACGGTGAGCAGATGGGACTCGGCCTCGGCCACCAACCGGCGGGCCAGGCCCCGACGGCGGTGGGTGGGAGCCACCGCCAGGCGGTAGACCGAGCCTCGCCAGCCGTCCCAACCGGCGATCACTGATCCCACCAGCGCACCATGGTCCTCCGCCACCAGAAGGGCCGACCCCACATGCCCCATCAGCCGTCGCAGGCTCGGGGCATCGTCGGTGTGGGTGGGCTCGGCACCGGCCTGAGCCCACAGCACGAGTACGGCCTCGATGTCGGCGATCCGACCGGACCGGATGGTGGGAGTCATCGCCCAAGGCTACGGGCGTGAGGGTCCTCGGCGCCCGATGGCGGCAGTCCGGCCCGGCCTCCATCCGGCCCCCGTCCATGTCCTCCGTGGGACCTTCTGGTCCCTCACCCGCTGGCGCCGGTGGCCCGGCCGAAGCGGTCCGACCAGGATCTCAGATGGTCGTTCAGGGCCGGCGGGGACACCACCTCGAACTCGGCCTCGGCGTTTCCGAGAACCATGGCCGGCCAGTCCAGCGTGTCCGACGACATGCGCAGGAGACACCGGTCATCTCCCGCCTCCTCGAGCGTGGCCCACCGTCCGATGCGGCCCCGCACCACCGGTGCCGCGGCGTGGATGACCGCCTCCACCTGATGCCTCGTGGGGAGGTTGTCGATGCCGGACCGGACGAACTCGGCGGCGTCCCCGCCGGGCAGGTCCCGGGGCATGACGTGATCGCCGGTGGTGCGCGGTTCCTCCAGGCGGTCCAGGCGGAAGGTCCGCCAGTCGAAGCGGGCCAGATCCCACGCCACCAGATACCAACGGCGGCCCAGCAGGACCAGTCGATGGGGGTCGACGGTCCGGGAGGTGAGTTCGCCTCCTCGCGCCGTGTAGGTGAACTCCAGACGCTCACCGTCCCGGCAGGCCTGGGCCAACGACACGAGGACGTCGGCGTCGACGCTCGCCGCGGCCGGCACCCACGGCGCGGGATCGGTCACGGCGGCGAGGGCATCGATCCGTCGTCGGAGACGGGAGGGCATCACGTGGACCACCTTGGTCAGGGCCCGGACCGAGGCCTCCTCGATACCGACGACTGTGCCCCCTTGGATGGCCGTCTGCAGGCCCACGCCGATGGCCACCGCCTCGTCGTCATCGAGGACGAGTGGGGGGAGTACGGCTCCGGCGGCCAGTTGATAGCCACCCTCCACCCCCCGCTGGGCCTCCACCGGGTAGCCGAGCTGGCGGAGACGGTCGACGTCGCGGCGGAGCGTCCGGGCCGAGACCTCGAGTCGGTCGGCCAGCTCACGGCCCGACCAGAAGCGGCGGGACTGCAGCAGGGAGAGCAGGCGGAGGGTCCGTGAGCCGGGATGGGACATCCATCCCAGTATTGCGCTATTCAGGCCAGAACCTGACCGCTAGTACCCGTACGGTGCCACTACCGGCGAAATCGCCGGGCAACCACGGAAGAAAGGCCATTCCATGCCCACCGACATCGACACCACGACCGGCAGCGACACGACCGTCACGGGGGAGGGCATGACGATCAGCACGAGCCTCGAACGGTCCGACCTGGTCGGGACCCTGGCCACCCACCGGGACTTCCTCCGCCGCACCGTCTCGGGCCTGACCGACGAACAGGCCCGAGAACACCCCACAGCGAGCGAACTGTGCCTGGGGGGAATCGTCAAGCACGTAGCCCTCATGGAGGAGGGCTGGACCCGTTTCATCGTGGAGGGGCCCTCGGCCATCGGCGCCGCCGACCAGGCGGCCTATGAGGCCCACGCGGCGGGTTTCCGCATGCTGGACTCCGAGACGCTGCCCGAGCTGCTGGCCCGGTATGACGACGTCGCCCGCCGCACGGACGAGCTGGTGGCCGCGCTGCCCTCCCTGGACGCCTCCCACCCGCTGCCAGTTGCGCCCTGGTTCGAGCCGGGGGCCCGCTGGTCCGCCCGACGGGCGTTCCTGCATATCGTCGCCGAGACGGCCCAGCACGCCGGCCACGCCGACATCATCCGGGAGACCATCGACGGCGCCAAGTCCATGGGGTGACCTCCGTCGCCGGGGTCGGGGTCGGGGTCAGTCCGCGCCGGGTGGCGCCGGGTGGCACGCTGTCCACGTGACCGCTACCCCACCACCCGATGACGGCCGCTCGCAGTTCGAACGGATGCGGGCCGGTGACCTCTACCGCTCCGACGACCCGGAGATCACCGAGGCCCACCACCGGGCGGTGCGCCTGGTCGACCGGTACAACCGCTCGGCGGTCGACGATCCCGAGGGGCGCCGGCTCATCTTGACCGATCTGCTGGGCGGCTTCGGGTCCGGTACCGTCATCCGCCCCCCGTTGGCGTGCGACTACGGCTCGTTCCTCCACGTTGGCAGCCACACCTTTGTCAACTTCGGACTGGTGGCCCTCGACGCCGCCCCCATCGTCATCGGTGATCACGTCCAGATCGGCCCGAACGTCCAGCTGCTGACGCCTACCCACCCCCTCGATCCCGACCTCCGTCGGGACGGGTGGGAGGGGGCGGGGCCGATCACCCTGGGCCACAACGTCTGGCTCGGGGGTGGCGTCATCGTCCTGGCCGACGTGGCCATCGGGGAGAACGCCGTGGTCGGAGCGGGGGCCGTGGTCACCCGTGACCTCCCCGCCGATGTGGTCGCCGTGGGCAACCCGGCCCGGATCATCCGCCGCCTCGATGGGAGGCGGGGCGAGTCCTCGGAGTGACGGTCCGCCGCCGGAGGCACGAGACCGACGGCCGACGGGACACCGGTGGCCGTACACTGACTCCATGCAGTACGGACACGCATCCTGGATCCCGGTGGTGATCTTCGGTGGCATGTTCCTGATGCGGTACCTCAACACCCAGCGCCGCCGGGGCGGGTCGCACCGGGGCCCCGGCGGACCGAGCCGGTTCACCGGAACCGACACCCGGGGCCCGGCCGGAGGGGCTCCTCCCTCCGTGCCGCCCGGGGCCAGCGGCCCGTCGAGCGGGGTTCCGGCCGGCTGGCTGCGCGACCCGTTCGTCCGACACGAGCAGCGCTACTGGTCAGGGAGCGAGTGGACCGAGCACATCATGGACGACGGGGTACCCGGCACCGACCCCCCGCCCAGACCGTCGCCGTCCCCGGATGGCGACTGAGCCTTCCGGGTCCAACCCCGATCAGATCCCGTTGGGCCGGCAGCCGTTGGCCGGCCAACCCCAGACCTGGAGCACGGCCGGGGGAATCGTCACCGGACAGGTGGTGCCGGGACCGGTATTGCCCGCGGCATACGCCGTCCACGGGCCACCGGTGGGCTTCTGGAAGACGTAGTACGACCCTTCGTCCTGGGTGGACACCTGGGCCTGGGTGGGGTTGGAGGGATCCGAGGAGGGTGCCGCTACCAACCGGGCCCCGGCCCAGTAGATGCCGGTGGTCTTGTCCTTCCCGTAGTAGGTCAGGCCCGGGGCCAGGCCGCTGAACTGGGCCGCCGGGATGTTCTGGAGGGTGGCGGCGGCCGTCACCAGTTCGGACCGCACCTGGTCGGTGACCGGCACGTTGGCCGCCAAGGCCGACGCCGCCGACGTGGTCGAGGACGAACCGGCCCCCGATGGTGTGGAGGATCCGGTACCGGTCGTGCCGTTCCCCGTGACACCGGCCGTGGTGGTGGGCGTGGTCGACGAACTCGAGCACGCCGTCAGGGCCAGAGCTCCCGCCACTACCAGGGCTGCCGCCCACCCTCGTCGAGCCGTCATCCCCGCTCCCGTCGTCATAGGCCGGTCCCGGCGAGGCGACTCCCCCACCTCGCCGCCGCACGCCTCGGCCACGCTACCGCTCGGATCCGGACGGGGTCGGGATATGGGAGGCGGGGTGGCGGGCCACCACCCGGCCAGTGTCACCACCGGCGGATCGCCCTGGCCTACCCGGCCAGTGCCACCACCGGCGCCGTGAGACGAATCGCACCCGTCGATCCCTCGTAGGCGGCGTCGCCGAAGCTGAAGATGCCGCCGTCGGAGGCCACCAGCCAGTAGCCGTGGCCGTCGGGAGAGGCCGCCATGCCCACGATGGGCTGGTTGAGGTGGATGTTGCCGGTCGAGCCGTAGAAGGCGGCGTCCCCGAAGCTGAAGATGCCGCCGTCGGAGGCCACCAGCCAGTAGCCCCCACCGTCCGGCGTGGCGGCCATGCCCACGATGGGCTGGTTGAGGTGGATGTTGCCGGTCGAGCCGTAGAAGGCGGCGTCCCCGAAGCTGAAGACCCCTCCGTCGGATGCCACCAGCCAGTAGCCCCCGCCGTCGGCGGTTCGGTCCATGCCCACGATGGGCCGATTGAGGTGGAGGCCACCGGTCGAGCCCCGGAAGGCGGCATCGCCGAAGCTGAAGATGCCGCCGTCGGAGGCCACCAGCCAGTAGCCCCCACCGTCCGGCGTGGCGGCCATGCCCACGACGGGCCGGTTGAGGTGGAGGCCACCGGTCGAGCCGCGGAAGGCGGCGTCGCCGAAACTGAAGATGCCGCCGTCCGAGGCCACCAGCCAGTAGCCCCCACCGTCCGGCGTGGCGGCCATGCCCACGACGGGCCGGTTGAGATGGGTGCCGCCCATGGAGCCGTAGAAGGGTTGGCAGAAGGAGAAGACACCGCCGTCGGAGGCGGCCAAGCGGTAGCCCTCGCCGGGCGTGCACGGGACAGCTCCGCCGGTCTGTCGGGCCTGGCCCGAGTCGGGACCCACCATCAGCGACGACTCGTCGACCGCCTCGAAGGCGCTGGCCGGCACCTGCTTCAACTCGTCGACCAGGGACAGGGGCCAGTTGGAATCGGCGGTACCCCCGAAGTACCAGTTGGATCCGTTGTCGGCCACGATCAGGCCGTAGTGCTGCATGGCCCGGAGCACCACCTGGGCCTGGGGCGAGTAGGTGGCGATGTCAAAGCCGGCCTTGAGCCGGAAGCGGGCCCCCATGGGTGGGAGGTTGGCGTTGCTGGCACTGCCGGCCTCGTGGCGGGCCGGCCAGAGATAGGACTTGTCGGTGACCTGGGCCGTCATCCGGATGGCGTGGGTGATCGACCCCGACAGCACTTCGTCGTAGCGCACCAGTCCGGGCAGGATGGGGAGGCCAGCGGCGTCAGCCGACGTCCAGCCGGCCGGTCGCAGGGCGTTCGAGTTCAGGTTCCAGATGGCCCCCGAGTCCGCCGTCGATCCCGAGGAACCGTAGGTGGCGGCGTCCAGTTCGTAGAGGGTGCACGTCGACGGGTTGACCATGATGGCGTGCCGGTCACCGGTCGACTGGGATCCCCCCTCGATCGGGGTGTCGGGCCCGAACGGGTAGGGCCCGGGGTCGCTCTCGGAGCCGTAGAGGAACGAGGGGGTGACGAGGGTATGGGACGGGGACACCACGGTGTAGGGAATGCCGTACGGCACCGACGGGTCACCGGACGGGCCGAAGTCCGGGTGCAGGTTGGTGGATGCGCTGTTCATGCTGGCCATCCACGCCGCACTGTGGGAGTTCACCGGCAGGCCCGAGATGTCGGTGTTCCATACGTTGTCCGCGGGGAACATCGGACACTGGGCCGCTCCGGGCACGGAGGTCCCCGCAGAGGCCGGACCGGTGGGACAGAGGAGGGCCGCGGCCGCGCTCACCACGGTCACCACGGCCATGACCATTGCTCGTGTTCGTCTTGTGTGCCCCACGTCGTCCACCCCTCACCACCGTACCGTCGGCCACGGCGGTAAGGACACCCCTGGTCGCCCTCCGCCAGGCGGTCGGTCGGCCCGATCCGGCTCCCGGGCTGCTGTCGGCTCCCGGGTCCCGAGCCGTCAGAGCAGGACCAGGCGCCCCCCGTCGAGGCGGACCCGGGTCCCGATGAGCTCTGTGCTCACTGCGTGGGCGGCCAGGTCGGGGTCCTCGACCACGGCCACGCACCGGCGCCCGTCATCGGTGTCGCACACGGCCACGGTCCGGCTCGGCACCATCCCCTCGTAGGTCACGGTATAGGTGGCCACGGCGGCCCCGCCGTCGTACCCCCCGAGGGTCTCCACCACGTCGACGACCCCGGTGGTCGCCGCGGCCGCGTGGCCCAGATCGCCCACCAGGGGCGGCCGTCCGTCGGGCGAGCACGACCATGCGCCAATGCCCGGCTTGGTCAGGAGCCCGCTCACCGTCGTGACCACGCCGAGAGAGCCGGGCTGGGCCCGCAGCACCCCGGTGACGGCGACCATCGACTGGAGGACGAAGTTGTTGAACGGGCCGCCGGCGAAGGCCATCCCCCCGGTGACGGTGGGCGTGGACGACGACTCCAGGCCCAGCGCCCGCTGCTGCACCCGGACCGCCGCCGGGAAGCAGCTGTAGAGCTCGATGCACTCGGCCTCGGCCAGTGGGTGTCCGAGGCGCCGGACGGCAGCGTCCGCCAGCACCTCCATGGCCGGCCAGGTGTGGGGGGCCGAGCGCCGCAGCAAGGAGACGGCGTGACCGGATTCCAGGCCGACTCGTGGGAACACCCACCGATCGGTGGGCACCCCGAGCGCCCGGGCCGTCCCCACCGAGCAGAAGAGCAACGCCGCCGCCTGGTTGACCGTCCACTGGGTGGCATGCCACTTGTTGTAGGGGAAGGCCAGCGGTCGGTTGGCCGGTGACGCCGTGGCGATGTCCGCAGCCTCCATGGGGGCGGGAAACGCCGCTTCCGGGTTGGTTCGGGCCACACCGTTGAAGCGGGCCCACAGCTCGGCCACCTCGGCGCGGTGGCGGTCGAGGGACAGGCCGTCGGCGGCCCGGAGGGCGTTCTCGATCATGGCGTACTGCTGCACCGGGTCCCACAGCCGGTGGGCCACCTCCACCGGCTCCATCAGCGGGCCCTCTCGTCGGTGGGTGACGTCGGGCACCACCCCGGGCTGCGCCGTCTCGGTGGCCGGGCGGCCGGCCCGCTGGGCATCCCGCTCCCACCGTTTGTGCTCCCCGCCCACCACCGCCGCCACCTCGGAGGCCCCCGAGGCGATGGCGGCCAGCGCCTCGTTGATCAGGCTCTGCTGGGGGATGCCCAGCTCCACCAGCTGGGTTCGGGCCCCGACGGCACCCGCCCGGTCGGCCACCAACCGGGCGGGGTCGGGATAAGCCCAACTCCCTTGGGGCACGGCGATCCTGTCCATCCGCCCGAGCAGCCGGGACGACCCGGCATCGGCGCCCGCCACCTCCAGGGCCAGGACCATCGACTCGGCCGCCTCGGCATCGACCGACACCGCCCCCACCCCGACCAGGACCGGCGTCCGGGGGTCGAGTGAACCTCCGGAGGGCTCTCCGACGCTCACCGGGCCCTGCTCATGCCGGCCGGTCCTGACGGACCGGCCCGGCCTCGTCATGGCCACCCCGGTCGGTCACCCCACGCCGTCGCTGGCGCATCATCCGGCCGACCTGACGCCACGTGACGGGGACGGCACCGAGATCCAGGGCGTGCTGTCGGGCCCGATCGGGAATGTCGTAGTGCGCCTGGTGCGGTCGGCCCTCCTTGTGCTGGAACCACTCACGCCGCATGCCGAGGAGGGCGGCGAATGCGTGGAGCTCGTCGTCGGTGTCGGCCACCAGATGCGACCAGCGGTCGTCTACCGGACCCAGATGTGCCGGCTGGCGCCAGTCGTCGAGGTAGACGGTCATCGGTGGAGGTCGGGGTGCCGGTGCCGGATCAGATGATCCGGCCCGGGGTGGCACCGGAGCCGTCGACCACGGTGTAGCCGGCGGCCTCCCACGCCAGCATGCCTCCGTCCACGTTGCGCACGTCATAGCCGGCGCCGGACAGGGCGGTGGCCACGGCACCGGACCGTCCACCGATTCGACAGATGCACACGACCGTCCGGTCGGACGGAATCTCGTCGATGCGGTCGGAGACCGAGCCCATGGCCACGTGGACGGCCTGGGGCGCATGGCCGGCCGTCCACTCGTCGTCCTCCCGGACGTCGAGGAGGAAGGCCCCGGAGCCCACCAGCTCCAGGGCGGCCGCCGGGTCGATGTCGATGGCGGGCGTCGAGTCAGGGGTCACGGCATCACGGTACCGGATGGGGCCGCCGGGGAGGGTCAGACGGGGAGGTCCATGAGCTCGATGCGCACCCCGTCGGGGTCCGTGCAGTACAGGAAGTCCAACCGGGCCTCGGGCAGGTCGAAGGTGGTCCGGGTGGCGGTCACGACCGTGCCGCCCAGGGACTCGATGCAGGCGGCCACCCGGTCGACGTCGTCCACCCGCAGGGAGAGGTGGGTGAGGCCCAGCTGGTTCATGGGCCTCCGCGAGCCGTCGCCGGTGGTGCCTGGGGACCGGTAGCCCAGCAGTTCGATGGTCACCCCGTCCCGGGCCAGCATGCGCGACTCGAGTTCCACCCCGTCCACCTCCATGAGGGGACCGAATTCCGCTCCGACCTGGTGGGAGGCCACCGGCTCGAAGCCCAGGCCCTCGACGTAGAAGCGCACCGAGCGGTCGAGATCGGAGACGCAGATGCCGAGATGCGAGAACGACAGTGTCATGGAGCTCCCTCCGGGGTAGGGCCACGAGAATGGCACACTGGGGCCGATGAGCCACGACAGCGGTGACGGGCCGGCCGTCCAGACCGAGTCAACGGCGCCGCTCCTGACGGGGAACCCGGTCCCGGGACGGCGGAGTCGGCCCCTCAGCTGAAGATGCCCCACTTCGGGATGGCGGTGATCTGCTTCATCCTGTTCCTCACCTTCCTCGACAACACGGTCATCAGCGCCACGTTGTCCGACGTCCAGTCCGGCCTCCATGCCGGCGTGGCCCAGCTGCAGTGGGTGGTGAGCGGCTACGCCCTGGCCTTTGCCAGCCTGATGCTGATGGCCGGGACCCTGGGTGATCTCTACGGCAGGAAGAAGCTGATGCTGATCGGCGTGGTCATCTTCTGCGGAGGCTCGGTGCTGAGCGCCCTGGCCGGGTCCACCGGTGCCCTCATCGCCGGCCGGGTGGTCATGGGGGTCGGGGCGGCCTGTTCGGAGCCCGGCACCTTGTCGATGATCCGGCACCTCTACCCCGAGCGGCGCCGCCGGGCCCGGGCCCTCGGGATCTGGGCCGCGGTGTCGGGCCTGGCCCTGGCCATGGGTCCGGTCATCGGGGGTGTGCTGGTCGGCATCTGGGACTGGCGGGCCGTCTTCTGGTTCAACCTGATCTTCGGTGCCGTGGCCCTGATCGCCGCAGCCGTCGTCCTGCCGGAGAACTCGGATCCGGTCCGGGCCCGTCTGGACATCCCCGGATTCATTCTCGGGGCGGTGGCCCTCGGGTGCGCCACCTTCGCCACCATCGCCGGGGAGACCGCCGGCTACATCAACCCCAAGATCCTGACCCTCTACGGGGTGGCCGTCGTCGGCGCGGTGGCCTTCGTCCTAGTGGAGCTGCGGGCCGAGAATCCCGTGCTCAACGTGCGCTTCTTCAAGAAGCCGCCCTTCGCCGGTTCAACCATCGTGGCCTTCACCTCCTACTTCGGGATCTTCTCCATCTTCTTCTTCGTGGCCCTCTACCTCGAGGTGGTGGGGAACACCTCCCCGTTCCATCTGGCCACGGACTTCATCCCCATGACGGTGGGCATGGTGCTGGCCTCGATCTTCACCGGGCGGTGGGTGTCGCGGGCCGGTCCCCGCATCCCCATGGTGGTGGGCTGCCTACTGGCCGCGGCGGGGATCTTCTGCACCGACGCCCTCATCTCCCCGACCGCCGGGCTGACCACGGTGGGGTGGACATTGGCGCTGGCCGGTATCGGCTTCGGCATCGTGATCGTTCCCGTCACGTCCTCCGCCCTCACCAGCGTGCCGGCCGAGCACTCGGGCATGGCGGCCTCGACCAACAACACGGCCCGCGAGCTGGGCGCGGTGGCCGGGGTGGCCATCCTCGGCTCGATCGTCAACGGTCAACTGACCGTCAACCTCACGGCGCGCCTGGTGGCCATCGGCATCCCCGAGTCCTTCCGTTCCCAGGTGATCGCCGCCGTGACGTCCGGCTCCCTCGGCTCCCAGGCCGCCTCCACCAAGGTGGGCAAGGGCAACGCCAGCATCCAGGAGATCATCAACAAGGTGGTCTCCGCCGCCTACGGCGCCTTCGGACACGGACTGGATCTGTCGCTGCTGGCTGCCGGCACGCTCCTGACCGCCTCGGCCGTGGTGGCCTACTTCACGGCGTCCCGGAGATCGGCGGTGTCGACCGATTGATGCTCGGGCTCGGCGTCGGGCAGGTGGGCCCGGACGAACTCGCCGACGGCCCGGTAGGTACGGCGGCTGCCTTCGGCCCAGGGCATGAGGATGGGGAACACGTGGAACATCCCCGGCTCCTCGATGGCGGTGGTGGTGACCCCCGCCCCTTCGAGGTGGGCCACGAAGATGCGAATGGCGTCACGGAACATCTCGTCGCCGCCGAAGGAGACGAACGTGGGTGGCCATCCGGCCACGTCCTGGTTCACCGCCGACACCGCCGCTGCTCCCGCGTCCTCGCCGTGCAGGTAGGCGGTGGTGGGGATGTTCCAGGGCAGGATGTCGCGATCGGCGTTGCCGGAGACCGAAGGCTCGTCGAGCAGGAGGTCCAGCTCCGGTGAGAACAGCATCACTCCGGCCAGGGGTCGGTGATGGGTGCGGATCATCGAGTACACGAGGGACGCCACCAGCCCCCCGCCGCTGGAGTCACCAGCCACGAACAACCGGGCCGGATCGGTGCCCCCGGCCAGCAGGGCCTCCAGGACCAGCACGGCATCCTCCAGCCCGGCCGGGAACGGGAACTCCGGGGCCAGGCGCAGGTCGGCCACGAACAGGGCACAGCCCGTCCGGCGGCACAGCCAGGCGGCGAAGGCGGCGTACATGCGGGGCGACGTACCCACGTACCCTCCCCCGTGCAGGTAGAGCACCGTCCCGACCGGCGGCGCGCCCCGGGGCCGGTACCAGATGCCGGGTACCCCGGCCACCTCGTCGGCGCTCTGGTCGACGTCGAGGGACCGCACCACCGGGGTGAGGGCGGTTCCCGACAGGTCGTCGAGGACCAGCTCGATGGAGCGGAACTCCTGGATGGGCAGGGAGGTGAGGTAGCCCATGAACGAGCGGATGGTCTCCCGGGTGACGGCGACGGCCAGGTTGTGCGGGAGGTTCCCGTCTCCCGACCACGGCTTCCGGAACGCCACCCGCCCGAGCGAGAGGGTCATCTGACCGGCCAGTCCCACCAGGTCCGTGGCGGCGATCGGCCACGACGCAGCGGGCGACGCCTTCCCGGCGGCCCATCACCATCGACGCACCATCCTCATCCCGTCCGGCATCGGAACCCCACTATGCCAGTCCGGCCCACCGGTCCCACCCGGCCCACCGGGTCCACCGGGCCACCGGCCTCCGGACGGGTCGGGCGGCCCGGGGTCAGACGGGCTCGGCGGCCAGGGTGGCACCCAGGTGGAGCAGCTGCTCGGTGGCGCCACCCAGGGTCAGCTCGATGTGCTTGGTCATGAGGAAGTACCGGTGCAGCGGGTACTCGCGGTCGACACCGACCCCGCCGTGCAGGTGGACGGCGGCATGGACCACCCGCTGACCACCGTCGGCGGCCCAGAACTTGGCGATGGCCACCTCCTTGTCGGCCGGCAGGCCCTCGTCGATCCTCCAGGCCGCCTGCCAGGCGGTGAGCCGGATGGCCTCGGTGTCGACGTAGGCGTCTGCCGCCCGCTGGCCCACGGCCTGGAAGGTGGCGATGGGCTTTCCGAACTGCTCCCGCGTCTTGGTGTACTCGGCCACCAGGGCCAGCGATGCCGCCGCCGCCCCGGCCTGGGCCAGGGCCAGGGCCGCCGTGGTGCGCTGCACCAGCCACTCGATGACGGTGGCCCCCTCCTCGACCGATCCCAGCAGGGACCCCGCCCCCACCGGTGTGGCGGACAGGCTCAGCACGGCCTCGGGTTGTCCGGTGTTGGTGACCTGGCGCTGGCGGCTGAGGCCGGAGGACGAGGTGGGCACGATGAACACCGCCACCGCATCGGGCTCGACCCGGGCGGTGACCAGTACGGCGTCGGCGATCATGCCCGAAGGCACACAGGCCTTGGTGCCGGAGAGGACCCACCCGTCGCCATCCGGCTCCGCCACCACGGACGGGGCCCCCGGCACGCCGCCCAACTCGACCAGGGCGGTGGTCAGCACGGTCTCGCCCGACACCACGCCGGGAAGCCACTGCTGCTGCTGGGGCTCGGTGCCGAACCGGGCCACGGCCGCCGCCGCGGCGGCCAGCGTCTCGACGGTGGGCACATAGGCCGCGCTCTTGCCCGTGGCCTCGGCCAGCAGGCCGGTCTCCAGGAACCCCAGGCCGGCCCCACCCACCCCCTCGGGGAGGGCGATGCCCAGCAGGCCGGCCGCGGCCAGCTCGCCCCACAGCTTCCGGTCGAACCGGTCGCCGTCGGGCTCGGATTCGAACTGGCGCAGCCGCTCCGGGGTGGCGAGATCGGTGAAGATCCGCTCGGCCAGCTCTCGTACCGCTTCTTGCTCTTCGCTGAAGGAGAAGTCCATGGTTGTCTACCCTCTGTCTCGGTCTCGTGTGTCTCGGAGTCGGTGCCCGTGGGATCGTGGCGCGTCGCCGGATCCCTTGGCGGCCGGGCTTAGCGGAGCGACCGCGGGAGGCCCAGCCCGAACATGGCGATCAGGTCCCGTTGGATCTCGTTGGTGCCGCCGCCGAAGGTCAGGATGACCAGGCTGCGGGCGTACATCTCGAGCCGGCCGGCCAGCACGGCATCGGGGCTGTCCCGGACCAGGTAGCCGGCCTGGCCCACCACCTCGAGGAGCAGCTTGAAGGCCTCCATGTAGAACTCGGTGCCGAACACCTTGGTGGTGGAGGCGTCGGCCACGTCGAGGTGGCCCTGGGTGGCCGTCCACGCCACCTTCCAGTTGATCAGCTTGAGGAACTCCAGGCGGGCATAGATGCGGGCCAGGTGGACCTGCACCCACTCCTGGTCGATCACCCGCCGTCCGTCGGCCAGCTTGGTGTCCTGGGCCCACGACCGGACGTCGTCGAGGGCCCGCTCGATGATGCCTGAGGAGCACAGGGTGACCCGCTCGTGGTTCAGCTGGTTGGTGATGAGGGTCCAGCCCTGGTTCTCGCCTCCCACCAGGTTGGCCGCCGGGACCCGCACGTCCTCGTAGAAGGTGTAGTTGATGTTGTGGTCGCCGAGGAGGTGCATGGGGACGACCTTGATGCCCGGGGTGTCCATGGGCACGATGAACATGGAGATGCCCTTGTGCTTGGCCACCTCGGGGTCGGTACGCGTGGCCAGCCAGATGTAGTCGGCGCCGCCGGCCAGCGAGGTGTAGATCTTCTGGCCGTTGATGACGTACTCCTCCCCGTCCCGAACGGCCCGGGTCTGGAGCGAGGCCAGGTCGGTCCCCGACTCCGGCTCGGTGTAGCCGATGCAGAAGTGGATGTCGCCGGCCAGGATCTTGGGCAGGAAGAAGTCCTTCTGCTCCTGGGTCCCGAAGTCCATGATGGTCGGGCCTACGGTGTTGATGGTCAGCATGGGCACCGGGGCACCGGCCCGCATGGACTCGTCGAAGAAGATGTACTGCTCGATGGCCCCGAGGCCCTGGCCCCCGTACTCGGTGGGCCATCCGATGCCCAGCCACCCGTCCTCGGCCATCTGCTTGACCACGCGGCGCATGTGGGGGCCGATCCCGTGGCTGTCCGCCAGCTGGGCCTCGACCTCGGGGGTGAGGAGGTTGGCGTAGTACTCGCGGAGCCGGTTCCTCAGCGCCTGGTGCTCCTCGGTGTAGCCGATCTCCATGGGGTCCCTCCCGGTCGTGCGTACTCGGTGACGACCCCCACGGGGTCCCCACCGGTCCGGCTGGTACTAGTGGTGAACTGGTGAACTGGCCGACCGGTGGGCGACAGCCCACCGCCCAGCAGCCCGAAGGCCGCCCCCGGGCCCGAAGGATGACGGGCACCGATCGGTACGGCCGACGGGCCACACCGAACTTCTAGAACACGTTACATACACCCCTTGTCGGGCGCCACCGACGGGAGCGGTGCCTGTCCGGTGCACCATGTAGCCTGCCCGCTGGCGGTGGTGCCGTGGACCGGGCCCACCACCGCTAGAGTTACCATTCGGTAAGTTGCGGTCCGGCCGGTGATCGTGGCCCTTCGGGACCACCCCAGCACAGCCACGGCCACCGGCGTCTCACCACCAACGTCTCATCGATCACAGAGCGGCGTCGCCGCCGATTCCCGAGGAGCAGCACATGCCCGAAGCCGTCATCGTCGCCACCGGCCGGACCCCCATCGGACGGGCCAACAAGGGATCGCTCGTCGACTGCCGTCCCGACGACCTTGCCGCCCTGGTCATCCGCGAGGTGTTGGCCAAGGTCCCTCAACTCGACCCCCAGTCGGTGGAGGACGTGATCATGGGCTCGGGCCAGCCCGGTGGCGAGGCCGGCTACAACGTCGGCCGGGTGGCCGCCATCCTGGCTGGTCTGCCCGACGTACCCGGGGTGACGGTCAACCGGTACTGCTCCTCGTCCCTGCAGACCATCCGGATGGCCGCCCACGCCATCAGAGCCGGCGAGGGCGACGTCTTCATCGCCGCCGGCGTCGAGACGGTGAGCCGCTACCAGTACGGTGCCGCCGACACCGGTCCCCACAATCCGCGGTTCGCCGAGGCCGAGGCCCGCACGGCCGAGCGAACCCCGGCGACCGGGGCGCCCTGGACGCCGCTCGAGGGAACCTTCCCCGACGTCTACATCGCCATGGGCCAGACGGCCGAGAACGTCGCCGAGTACCAGCACGTGACGCGCCAGGACCAGGACGAGTTCGCCGTGCAGTCCCAGGTGCGCGCCGTGGCCGCCCAGGAGGCCGGCTTCTTCGAGAGGGAGATCATCCCGGTGACCACACCGAGTGGAACCGTGGTGACCAAGGACGACGGTCCCCGTCCCGGGACGACCCTCGAGGGGTTGGCCGGGCTCCGTCCTGTCTTCCGCGAGGGTGGCACCATCACCGCCGGCAACGCCTGCCCCCTCAACGATGGTGCTGCTGCCGTCATCGTGATGAGCGACACCAAGGCCGCGGCGTTGGGCATCACGCCACTGGCCCGCATCGTGGCCAGTGGGGTGACCGGGCTCAACCCCGAGATCATGGGTCTCGGTCCGGTCGAGGCCATCCGACAGGTCCTGGCCCGGGCCGGCATGACCATCGACGACATCGACCTGGTGGAGATCAACGAGGCCTTCGCCGCCCAGGTGGTGCCGTCGGCCAGGGAGCTCGGGATCAGCTACGACAAGCTCAACGTGAAGGGCGGGGCCATCGCCCTCGGCCACCCCTTCGGGCAGACCGGTGCCCGCATCATGACCACTCTGCTCAACGCCCTCGACGACACGGGCAAGACGATCGGCCTCGAGTCGATGTGCGTGGGCGGCGGACAGGGTATGGCCATGATCGTGGAGCGGCTCTCCTAGACCAACGGCAACGGCCGGCGGTCCCCCGGGGTCATGGGGCCCCGATCTCCTCCACGGCGTACTCGGGGCAGTTGGCGATGGCCAGGCGGGCCCGGTCCTCGAGCTCGGGCGGGACCGTGCCGTCCCCCACCACCGAGGACAGGCCGTAGTCGTCGACGTCGAAGAGCTCGGGGGCGATGCCGTAGCAGCGGGCGTGCCCCTGGCACTTGTCCGGATCGACGCGGATCCTCACGGGAACACCACCGGCAGCTGACGGGGACCGCGGATCTGCCCGCCGGCCCATGTCACCTCGGCCCCGTCGGCCAGTCGGAACTCGGGGATCCGGGCCAACCACTCCTCCAGCGCCACCCGCAGCTCCATGCGGGCCAGGTTGGACCCTGCGCACCGGTGGATGCCCGAACCGAACGCCACATGACGGTTGAGAGCCCGGTCCAGCACCACTCGGTCGGCGTCCTCGAACACTGCGGGATCCCGGTTGGCCCCCGGGAAGTTCAGCAGCACCTTGTCCCCGGCCTTCATTGGGCAACCCTCGAACTCGACATCCTCGGTGACCACCCGGGCCATGGTGACCGGCGAGTAGGCGCGGAGTAGCTCCTCGACCGCCATGGGCATGGCCCCGGGGTCGGACGCCAGGCGGTCACGGTCGTCCGGATGGGTGGCCAGGTGCCAGAGGGATGACCCGATGGCGCTCCAGGTGGTGTCGACGCCGGCGATGAGCACCAGGGCCGCCACCCCGAGCACCAGCCTGTCGTCGACGGGCTGGCCGTCGTCGGACTCGCTGCGCAACAGGTCACTGAGCAGGTCGTCACCCGGCTCGGTCTTGCGCCGCGCCACCTCGTCGACGAAGAAGTTCACCAGACCGTTGGCCCCCCGAGCACGGCGTTCGGGAACGTCGGCGAACTCGAGGAGGTCGCGTACCCAGCCGGTGAAGGTGTCCGACAGCGAGGCCGGCACGCCGAGGATGCTGGCGATGACCCGGACCGGGATCTGCTGCGCGTAGTCGTGCGCGGCATCGGTCCGGCCCTCGGCCACGAACCCGTCGACGAGCCCGGCGCACAGGGAGCGGGTCATGGCCTCGTACCCCTCGACCCGGCGGTGGGAGAACCACGGCAGCAGGAGCCGCCGGGTCCACGTGTGCAGGGGTGGGTCGGCCGAGATAGGGGGAAGCCCGTAGGCCAGGACGGGCTCGTCGGGTCGTTTTCCATTGAAGGGAATGACCGAGATCTCCGCCGAGCTGAAGTGGTCGATGTCGTGGGCCAGGTCGACCACGTCCTGGTACCGGGTCGGGAGCCACGTGCTACCCCGACGGTCGGTGTGGGCCACCGGACAGGTCCGGCGTAGCTCGTCCCAGATGGTGAACGGGTCCTTCAGGTACGCCGGGTTCAGCACGTCGAAGTCGCGGTCCCAGCGGGCCACCGGCGCTACGTCTGTCATGGGGCTCCTCACGCGGCTCGGTGCGACGACGCCACCGCTGCTCGACCTATTCTGGCACGATACCTGCCACTTTCACCGGGGGGTCGTCAGATGGTCAGACCCCCGTCGACCGAGAGCACCGACCCTGTCGTGTACGAGGACTCGTCCGAAGCCAGGAACGCCACCGAGGCGGCCACCTCGGCCGGGGTGGCGAAGCCCATCGGCGACATGATCTTGCTGAGCTCGGCGAAGTCGGCGCCCTCGGGCAGGTTGAAGGTGCCGATGAGCGGGGTGTCCATACCGCCGGGGGCCACCACATTCACCCGCACCCCACGGGCCAGGTACTCCGCCGCCAGCGCCTTGGAGAACATGAGCAGGCCGGCCTTGGAGGCGCAGTAGGCGGCCGAGTAGGACTGACCCATGAGTGCGGTGTTGGAGGCCACGTTGACGATCGACCCCCCGTGCTCCAGCAGTCCCGGCAGGGTGGCGCGGCACACCAGAAAGGGTCCGGTCAGGTTCACGGCCAGGATGGCTTGCCACCGCTCGACGGGCATCTCCTCGGTCCGGTAGAAGCCACCGATGCCGGCCACGTTGCACACCACACGGGGCGGTCCCAGCCGTCCGGTGAGGGCGGCCACCGTGTCGGCCACCGAGCCTGCCGAGGTCACGTCGCACGTATAGGCGACAGCCGTTCCCCCGTCCGCCGTCACCGTGGCCACGGTCTCGGCCAGGTTGTCCTCGGCCACGTCGAGGGCGGCCACCGCCGCGCCCTCGGCCGCCAGTCGGACGGCCACCGCACGACCCAGCCCCGACCCGGCCCCGGTCACCACGGCCACCCGGTCGGAAAAGCGTCGGCCGGTGAAGGCGCCGATGGCGGCGTCGGCGGCGTCGTGCTCCCTGCCCCCCTGGCCCAGGGTGACCCGCTGGATCGGACTCATGGCTGTCTCCTCGTTCTGCTCGGACGGTGATGGGTGTTCTGTTCCTACGGCGACGGGTTCGTGGCCCCGCGTGAGCGTGTGGCTAGGCGGACGGCCGGGCCGAGGCGAACCGCTCGCGCAGGGTGTGCTTGAGGATCTTGCCCGCCGGATTGCGGGGCACCTCGTCGACCACCTCGAGCTGCTCGGGAATGGCCTGGACCCGCAGGCCCTGGTCCTTCAGGTAGGCCACCATGTCGGCAAAGGACAGCGCCTCACCCTCCCTGACCGCCACCACGGCACACGCCCGCTCGCCCGTCTTGGGGTCGGGTAGACCGATCACCGCCACGTCGGCCACCGCGGGGTGGCTGTAGAGGAGGTCCTCCACCTCCTTGGCCGAGATGTTCTCGCCGTGGCGGATGATGACGTCCTTCAGGCGGCCGGTGATGGTCACGTAGCCGTCATCGTCCACGATTCCGAGGTCGCCACTGCGGAAGTACCCGTCCTCGTCGAAGGCGTCGGCGTCGAGGGACGGATCGAGGTACCCCCGGATGACCTGCGGACCCTTCAGGCGGATCTCCCCCTCGTCGCCCGGACCGGCCCGACGGCCGTCCAGACCCACCACGATGAGATCCACGCCCGGCGTGGGGCGCCCCTCGGTGTCGGCCAGCTTGCCGTCGGGATCATGGGTGGTGGCCATCACCACGATGGGGGCCTCGGTGAGCCCGTAGCCCGAGACGATGCCCACCCCGCCGATCTCCCGCTTCAGGTCGTGATGGAGTTGCGGGGGTTTGGGTGCCCCACCGCCGGGATACGACCGAATGTGCGGGAAGATCGTGTCGCCCCCCTTGGCCCGCTGGGCCGCCAGATAGGCCATGTGGAACGGGGTGCCCGAGCCGGCCAGGGTGACGTCGTTGGCGGCCAGGAACGCCGGGGTGGTGGACGGGTCGAAGGCCTCGGTGGTGAGGAGCCTGCACCCGGTGAACAGGGCGGCCATGAGCCAGCCGATGCCGCCGATGTGGGTGAAGGGGAAGATGAGGGCCGAGACGTCGTCGGACCGGATGTCGAGGCACTCCGCCATGGCCAGGGCCGAGGCCATCACGGTGAGGTCGGTGTGCGGTGCCCCCTTGGGATCGGCCGTGGTGCCCGACGTGTAGAACAGCCACCGGACCGGGGCCTCGGCTGCGGTCGTCGGAGGCGCCTCCACCTCGGGAAGCCCGGCCGGGTCGCCGTCGGGCAGATCCCGGTCCACCACCAGCACGGCGAGTCCGGGTCGCCCGGCGGCGATCTCGTGGGCCATGGCCTCGAAGTCGAAGTTCCGGTAGACGGTGGGGACCACGAGCAGGCTGGCCTCGCTCTGCTCGGTGATGAAGCCGACCTCACGACCCCGGTAGATGGGAATGAGGGGGTTCTGGCGTGCGCCGAGCCGAGCCAACGCCCCCACCAGCACCAGCGACTGGTTCCAGGTGGGGAGCTCCCAGCTGACCCCGGTGCCCCGGCCGACTCCGTGGTCGGCATGGAGGCCGGCCGCGGCCCGGAGGCAGGCATCGCGGTACTGGGCGAAGGTCAGCTCGGCTCC
Source organism: uncultured Acidimicrobiaceae bacterium (assembly GCA_963737625.1). Taxonomy (GTDB): domain Bacteria; phylum Actinomycetota; class Acidimicrobiia; order Acidimicrobiales; family RAAP-2; genus Bog-756. Next base: position 646,286 of record CAVTTK010000002.1, on the reverse strand, counting down.
GGTGTCCTCATGGGCCAGGACGGCGTCCGGTGTGGCCGCCGCCCGGCGTTCAATCACCTGCCAGAGGGAGCTCCCACCGACCCACCCCCGGGCCTCGGTGCGGGCGGACAGATCGTCGACGAAGTCGGTCATGGGGCTGGGGCTCCGTTCGCAGGTTGTCGTCGGTCAGCAGTGGCGTGGACGGGTGGGACGACGCCGGGCCGGGCCGGGCTCTCCCGGGCCGCCTCGGTCGCCCGCTCGGTCAGGGCCCGCTTGTCCACCTTCATCATCGACGTCAGCGGCAGGCTGTCCGTCACCACCACCCGGTCGGGGGCCTTGTAGTCGGCCAGCGACGACCGGGCCAGCGTCCGGAGCCCCTCCAAGAGGTCGGACCCGTCCCCGGCGGGAGCGGCGGTGAGGACCACGAACGCCACTCCGATCTCGCCCAGCACGGGATCGGGAGCTCCGACCACCGCCACCTGGGCCACGTCGGGATGGGCGCCCAACACGCCCTCCACCTCGGCCGGGTAGACGTTGTACCCGCCCCGGATGTACAGCTCGTTGGCCCGGCCGACCAGATGCAGGCAGCCGTCGGGATCGACGAACCCGAAGTCCCCGGTCGTCAGCCACCCGTCCTCGCCGAGCACGGCATCGGTGGCCTCCCGGTCGTAGACCACGCCGTCGGCCCCGGGCCCGGTGGTGGGGCCGCCCCAGTAGCCCCGCATCACCGCGGCCGAGGAGAGTCGGACCCGGCCCACCTCGCCCACCGGGACGGGCCGGCCCCGGTCATCGGCGATGGCCATGGTCACACCGGGCACCGGTCGCCCGACCGTGGTGGCCACCACCTGATCAGGGTCGCCCGGTACGGTGCCTGTGCCCAGCGACGCCTCGGTGGAGGTGTAGCGGACCACGACGGGGACACCCAGTCGGTCCCGCATGGCCGCCACCAGCTCGGAGGGAACACGCGACGCGCCGGTGCCGGCGATCCGGAGCGAGCTCACGTCGGCGCGGTCGAGGTCCGGATGGCCGAGAACCAGGGCCCACTGGGTCGGCACCCCCTGTCCCACGGTGATCCGCTCCTCGGCCAGGACCCGGATGGCGTCGCCGGCCCGCCACGGCGTCGGCGTGATCACCGTGGTGATCCCGTTGGCGATCTCGTCCCACGTGCGGGTCATGGAGCCGACATGGGCGAAGGGCAGCGGCGACAGGCGACGGTCTCCCGGCTCCGAGAGCACGTCGGTGCCCCCGGCCACTGCGTCCAGGCTGGCGTGGTCGAACACTGCCCCCTTCGGTAGGCCGGTGGTACCACTGGTCCACACCACGGCCACCGGATCCGTCCGGTCCGTGTCCGGCCACACGGTCGGCGCCGGGCCGGCCATGGCCTCCCTCACCGCCGACCGGTCAAGCACGGTGCCGGCCGGTCCGGGCACGGATGCGACGTGGTCCACCACCACCGTCACGGCGGGGAGGGTCCGCTCGAGGATGGACCGGGCCTCGACGGCACCCAATCGGAGGTTGATCCCTGAGGTGACGGCACCCAGTCGGGCCGCGGCGGCATAGCACACCATGTACTCGATCGAGCTGGGGAGGAGGAGGCACACCACGGCGCCCGGGGCGACCCCGTGCCGGACGAAGAGCCCGGCCACGCCGTCCGCGGCCCGGTCCCACTCGGCGAAGGTGAGCGACCGCCGGGGCGAGGTATCGGTGGCCGGCTCGACGTAGGCTTCGACGTCGCTGTTGACGCTGGCCGCGGCGCGCAGCACTTCGGTGACCACCCCGAACTCCCCCTCAATCTGACGCACCGTCATACCGGGACTGGACTGTAACAGGGCCGTTCAGGAGCGGTGCCGGCCCAGGCGGACGCGTGGCCCCAGCGGCCAAACATCCACTCGAGCCGAACCTAGGAGAAGGTCAGGACCCCCCGAGCCAGCTTGCCCGCCTCCATGTCCTCCACGATCTCCCGGAATCCTTCGAGCGGGCGCTGCTCGGTCACCAGTTCATCCAGCATCAGCTGTCCGGACAGGTAGAGCTCCACCATGAGGGGGATGTCGTGGTGCGGACGCGTGGAGCCGTAGCGGCAGCCCAGAAGGCCCCGGTCCACGTAGGCCAGGGCGTTGACGTCTACCGAGACCTCCGTGCCTTGGGGCGGTATGCCGATGGCCAGGGCGTTGCCTCCCCAGTCGAGTACGTCGAGGGCGTTGCGGAGTACCGCCGGGTGGCCCACGCAGTCGAAGGACCAGTTGACGCCACCGGTCCATCCGAGGGCCCCGGACACCCGGTCCGGTCCTGGGGGGACGATCTCGCGGATGGCCGCCACGGCGTCGGTGGCGGAGGCGTCGACGAAGTGGGTGGCGCCGAACTGCCGGGCCAGGGCCTCCTTGGAGGCGAGGGTGTCGACGGCCACGATGCGGCTGGCCCCGGCGATGCGCAGGCCTTGGATGACGTTGAGACCCACCCCGCCTACGCCGAACACCGCCGCCGTCTGTCCGGCCTGGACGTTGGCCCGGTTGAGCACCGATCCCACGCCGGTCACCACGCCGCACCCGATGAGGCAGGCCGATGTCATGGGAACGTCCTTGGAGATCTTGACCGCCTGCACCTCCTTGATCACCGTCTGCTCGGTGAACACCGACGTTCCGGCGAAGTTGGAGGCCGGCTGCCCCTGGTAGGTGAAGGGCTCGGACACATTGCCGAGGGTCTTGATGCACCAGGTCGGGTGACCGGTGCTGCAGGCTCGGCACTTCCCGCAGCTGGCCAGGGTGGCGATGACGACATGGTCGCCCTCCTTGACCGACGTCACCTCGGATCCCACCGACTCGATGATGCCGGCGCCCTCGTGGCCGAGCACCGACGGCGCCTTCCACGGAATGGTCCCGTTGATCACCGACAGGTCGCTGTGGCACACACCGGCGGCCCCGATGGCCACGCGGACCTCGTTGGGCCCGGGGTCGCGCACACCGAGCTCGTTGGTTACCTCTGCCTCGTCACCGGTATAGACGATGCCTCGCATGGCACCCCTCCCTCACTCGTCGGTTGCTGCTGTGAACACTCATGACGGGTCGGCGCCGTCGGACGGCCCGATCCCGTCGTCGTCCTGCGCCGGCGCGTACTGCTTCCTCAGCTGGCGCTTGAGGACCTTGCCCCCGGCGTTCATGGGAAGGGCCTCCACCAGTTGCACTGAGCGGGGAACCTTGAAGTTGGCCAGGCGCTCACGTGCCCACGCCACCAGGTCATCCCGCACTCCCGAGTCGGCCCCACTCACCGCCGGGACCACGAGGGCCAGGCCCACTTCGCCCATGCGTCGGTCGGGCACCCCGATGACCGCCACCTGCCCGACGCCGGGGTGGGTGCGGAGGACCGCCTCCACCTCGGCGGGGTAGACGTTGAACCCTCCGGACACGTACATGTCCTTCAACCGGTCGGTGATGGACACATTGCCGGCATCGTCCATGACCCCGACGTCGCCGGTGCGGAGCCAGCCTTCGCTGTCGACCGCCTCGTCGGTGGCCTCGGCGTCATTGAAGTATCCCCGCATGACGTTGTAGCCCCGCACCACCACCTCTCCCGCTTCGCCTCTCGGGACCTCGGTCCCCTCGGGATCGAGGATGCGGACCTCCACGTCGGGGATGGCCCGACCCGAGGTGCCGGCGATCACCTCGGCCGAGTCGCCCCGTCGGCACATGGTCACGGTCCCGCAGGCCTCGGTGAGCCCGTAGGCGGTGAGCACCGTCTCGATGCCGAGGTCGTTCCACAGGCCACGCACCAGCTCCACCGGCACCAGGGCGGCGCCGGTGACCACCAGGCGCAGGGACTCCAGCGCAAAGGTCTTGCGGTCGGGATGGTCGAGGATGGACTGGAAGATGGTGGGGGGTCCCGGCAGCACGGAGATGTGCTCCTGTTCGATCCTCTCGACCACCTTGTTCACGTCGAAGACCGGCTCGGGCACCATGGTGGCCCCGGTCATCAGACAGGCCAGGATCCCGGCCTTGTAGCCGAAGGTGTGGAAGAAGGGATTCACGATGAGGTACCGGTCCCCCTGGCGGAGCCCGACCACCTCGGACCAGGTGGCGAAGGTCCGGAGGGTCTGGCCGTGGGTGGTCATGGCCCCTTTGGGGTTGCCCGTGGTGCCCGAGGTGAAGACCAGGTCGGAGAGGTCCCCGGCCGTGATGGAGGCGGTCCGGCCCGCGGCCACATCGGCCGAACAGGTACCGCCCTCCTGGAGGAAGACCTCCCACTCGACGACGGGATCTCCCTTCGCCGTCGGGGGCCTCGGCGAGGTCTCGTCGGTTCGCAGCAGCACCACCCGCTCGAGGTCGGGGGCCGGCTCCCCGGCGGCCACCGCATCGTTGAGCAGGCGCGGGTAGTCCGTCCCGAGAAACCCCTCCACGGTGAAGAGGAGCCGGGCCCCCGACCGGCGCAGGATGTAGGCCGCCTCGGCACCCTTGAAGCGGGTGTTGAGCGGCACCAGCAACGCCCCGGCGCCGACGGCGCCGAGGGCGGCGATGACCCACTCGGCACAGTTCGGGGCCCAGATGGCCACCCGGTCACCCCGCTCGATCCCGTTGGCCACGATGGCCCGGGTGGCTCCGGCGACCTGCTCGGCCAACTCGTCGAAGGTGAGCCGCACCGTGGCTCCGCCGGCGGCGTGGACATCGACCAGGGCCTCGGAATCCCCGAAGCGGGCCGCAGCATCCTCCACCAGGCCGGGGATGGTCCCCCACTGGAGATCCCCACGGGGATCGGTCACATCTGACACGTCGTCAGGGTAGTGCATGGCCCCTCGGGACTGGCCGGGCCCACTGCCCGGGGCGGAGCCGGCCCGCCGCAGCGTGGTGTGGCCCCACGGCCAACCCTCAGGGGTGCTGGCTGCTGACCGAGACCACCTCGCCGGTCATGAACGTGGCGTAGTCACTGGCCAAGAAGGCGATCACGTTGGCCACCTCCCACACCTCGGCGCCGCGGCCGAACACCTCGCGCCGGCTCAGCTCGGCCAGCTCCTCGTCGGCCATGACCTTGTTGAGGAAGGGATGGACGGCCAGGCTGGGCGAGACGGCGTTGATGCGGACGCCGTGGGGGGCGGCCTCCACGGCGCTGCACCGGGTCAGGGCCATCACGCCGGCCTTGGCTGCGGCGTAATGGGACTGCCCTGCTTGGGCCCGCCAACCCAGCACCGAGGCGTTGTTGACGATGACCCCGCCGGCCTCCTGGGCGTAGAAGTGACGGAGGGCCGCGCGGGTGCACCGGAACGTCCCGGTCAAAGTGACATCGAGGACGAGGGACCACTGGTCGTCGGTCATGTCCACGACATCGACCTGCCCGCCCAGTCCGGCGTTGTTGACCGCCACATCGATCCGACCGTGCTTCTCGACGGCGGCGTCGTACAGCCGCTGAACCTGAACCTCGTCGGTGACGTTGCACGGCACGGCCAGGGGACGGTTGCCGCCCGCCTCGGGCAGCTGGGCCAACGCGTCGGCCGCCTCCCCCAGCCGCCGCTCGTGGGCGTCCGAGATGATGATGGTGGCCCCCTCCTCCACACACCGCTTGGCGGTGGCGAAGCCGATGCCGGTCCCGGCCGCCGCCGTGATGACCACCACCTTGTCGGTCAGGAGCCCGTGCCCGGGAGGGGGCACCGGCAGGGGGCGGGGGGCCGGGGTGGACCCGTCCGGTTGGGCATCGGTCATCGGGCGGTCCCCTTGGGCTCGGGCGGCAGGCCGAGGACCCGCTCGCCGATGATGTTCTTCTGGATCTCGTTGGAGCCGCCGTAGATGGTCTCCGACCGGCTGAACAGGAATGTGCGCTGGAACTCGTCGAGCTCGTAGGGGAACCCTTCGGCCACCAGCCCGGCCGGGCCACGGACGTCGAGGGCCAGCTCACCGAGCCGTCGGTGCCAGCTGGCCCAGTAGAGCTTGATGATGGAGGCCTCGGGCGGGGCCACCGGCCCGTCGTAGCCCGACAGGCTGCGAAGGGTGTTGTACCGGAGGATCTCGAGCTCGGCGTACGATCGGGCCAGGCGTTGGCGGATGAGCGGAGTGGTGCCCGTGCCGTTGGCCCGGGCCACGTCGATGAGACGGTCGAGCTCCCGCCGGAAGGAGAGCTGGTGGCCGAGGAGGCCCACACCCCGCTCGAAGGCCAGGGTGGCCAGCGCCACCTTCCATCCCTGGCCGACCTCACCCACCACGTGGTCGGATCGGGTCCGGGCGCCGTCGAAGAAGACCTCGTTGAACTCGGAGGTCCGGGTCAGCTGGGTGATGGGGCGGACCTCCACACCCGGCTGGTCCATGGGTACCAACAGGTAGGAGAGCCCGTGGTGCCGCTCCGAGCCGGGCTCGGTCCGGCAGACCACGAAGCACCAGTCGGCCTGGTGAGCCAGGGAGGTCCAGACCTTCTGGCCGGTGACCACCCACTCGTCTCCCTCGAGGTGGGCCTTGGTCTGGACGTTGGCCAGGTCGCTCCCGGCATCGGGCTCCGAGTACCCCTGACACCACAGCTCGGTGCCGGCCAGGATGGGAGGGAGGAAGCGGGCCTGCTGTGCCGGGGTCCCGTACTGGATCAGGGTGGGCCCGAGGAGGCCCTCGCCGAGGACGCTGACCCGGCCCGGGGCCTTGGCCCGCACATACTCCTCATTGAAGATCACCTGGTGGGCGATGGAGGCACCCCGTCCCCCGTGCTCGACCGGCCAACCGATTCCCGTCCAACCGTCGGCGGCCAGGACCTGCTCCCACTCCAGCCGCACCTCGAACCCGAACGTCTCGTCGCCGGAGCCGCCCCGTCCGCCCAGGGCGGCGAACGCACCGACCACGTGGTCCGACAGCCAGGCGCGGATCTCCTTCCTGAAGGTCTCGTCCTCGGGTCGGTCTCGGAGGTCCATGGCTGAGGGGTTTCCTGGTTCTCGGTTCGGCGGCGGACGCCTCCAGCCCAGTGTGGGCGCCAGGTCGACCGGGCTCGCCGGCTAGGACACCGACGAAATCTGACGCGACGTTAGTGCTGCGACCGCCGACGTTCACCCATTTCGGAGCCGAGTCGGCGATTCCTCTGGGTCCGCGGGGCGCGGCCCACAGCGGGTCAGGTACCCACCAAGCCACGGTGGCGATCCGTCCTCACCCGTCGTGGGTCACGCCGGGTCGGCCCGGGTCAGGTCCGCGGAGAGGCCCTACCGGGTGGCGACGGGGCATGGCCACGCTGGCCACGCAGGGTTGAGCTCCAGGACGGCGGCCCACCGATCCCGGCCGGGGCGCAGCAGTCCAAAGCCACCCTCGTGTCGGGCCGGTGCCACCCGCAGCTCGACCCGAGGCGTCCGAGGACGACCTCTCCGGGTCCTGTCCTCCTCGGCCCATCTCCACCATGACCCGGGGCTGTGACGCTCCTATCCTGACGAGGGCAGGGACCGGGAAGAGAGCGGCGTTGGCGATTCGCCGTCCTCCCTGGGAACAGGTCCACCCTGGACGGCGTTTCCCTCGGGGGACGGGGTCGCGCCGACCCCGGTTGCACCGGTCGTGAAACGACTTCGGTCCCCGTGAGGACTACAGAACGACGGTACCAATGGTGCCGGGCCCAGACCGGTTCCACGCTGGACGCACCGGTCTACGGCGCTAGCAGCACCCAACCAGCGGGGCACCAGGTGACGGGACGACAGCGATGCTAGGGACGACACGACGATGGGGAAGACGGGGTCGAGCAGGTCGCGCGACCCCCCGGCAGGAAGGAGCGATGGACATGAGTGCAGACACGGGCACGAACGCGGGTGACAGGGTGGAGCTGACCGACGAGGAGTGGCGGGCCAAGCTCTCGCCCGAACGCTACGCGGTGCTGCGGCAGAAGGGAACGGAGCCGGCTTGGTCGGGCGAACTGCTCCACGTCGAGGGCACGGGCATGTTCACGTGCGCGGGCTGCGGCGCGGCCCTGTTCCCTAGTGACACCAAGTTCGAGTCCGGATCGGGCTGGCCCAGCTTCTTTCGCGCCCTCGACGACGGCGTCATCGACGAGCACGTGGATCGGACCTTCGGGATGAAGCGCACCGAGATCACCTGTGCCCGATGTGGTGGCCATCTCGGCCACGTGTTCCCGGACGGACCGGCGCCGACCGGGCAGCGCTACTGCGTCAACTCCCTGTCCATCGAGTACGAGGCCGAGTCGTCGTAAGGCCGGACCCCTCGCCGGACCGTGGAGTGGTCACGGGCCGGTCAACCGGTCCTCGAGCAGTTCGAACAGGTCGCCGAGGGCGCGGGCTTGGGCGACACAACCCGCCGCCACCAGTGCGGGGTCGGCGTCGGCCAGGGCCTGACAGGCCTCGAACACCTCCTGTTTGGTGAGGTGGACCCGGACCAGCAACGGGGCGGGGACCGTGCCGGCGTTCTCGATGGCCTGGCCAGCAGGAGTGCCCGCCGCGGCATCGGACAACTCGGTGACGGTCACGCTGGGCTGCCCAGGGCATCGTCGGCAGCCTCGGACGCGCCAAAGCCGTCATCGGCCTCGGAATGGGGTCGCACGACCCGGTGCACATCCACCGTGGCGTACCGGAGACTGACCCCGACCTCGTCGGCCACGATCTCGACCTTGAAGCGCCGGTCACCCTCGTCGGTCTCCCAGCTCCTCTGCTCGAGGCGGCCGGTGACCACCACCCGCATCCCCCGGGTCAGGCTGAGGGCCACGTTTTCGGCCAGGTCCCGCCAGGTGACCACGTCGAAGAACGAGGTGGACTCCTCCCACTCCTTGGTCCCACGGTTCTGCCAGCGCCGATTGACCGCCACACCCAAGGTGGTGGTGGCCTGCCCGTCGCGGGTGTAGCGGATCTCGGGATCCCGGGTCAGGTTTCCCGTGATCGTGGTGGTGGTTGCCGTGGTCATGGCGGTTCCCTTCGCTTCGTGCACCGTGGTGCGGGTCCGGGCGGGGCGACTGAACCTCCGACCGGGCCACCCCGGTCGGGTGACCTGGGCATGGTGGGTGGGCCACCTTGCCCGGGAGTCGATCCTGAAGCTGGCCGGGGACCTTGCCCGGCCCTCGCACGGCCGGGCGGTACCGGGGATCCAGGGAAGGGAGTGGCGACCTACACTGTCGGCGCAGCTGGCCCGCAGGTCAGCGGACGTGGACCACACCCTCGGCACGGTCTGACGGCCAAGACACGGCAGCTAGCACCTGGCCGATGGACCCAGCAGCGGGGCACGGAGTCCCACGACAGCCGTCGGGGGTAAGAAGGAATGACACGAGGAATGAAGGAAACGGGCACCCGATGAGTTGGACGGGAGTGGAACCCTACGGGGCCGATCTCTACACGGAGCCCGACGGGGACCCCGACACCCTGGCGAACCTGGGGCCCCTGACGGCCCTGGCCGGCGTCTGGGAGGGCACGGCGGGAGCCGATGCCCATCCCGACGTGGGTGGCACCGAGCGCAACGCCTTCGTCGAGCGCTACGAGCTGCAGCCCATCGACCGCCAGACCAATGGACCTCAATTGTTCTACGGCCTCCGCTACCACACCCACATCGTGAAGCCCGGCGAGGTCGAGACCTTCCACGATCAGGTCGGCTACTGGTTATGGGAGCCGGCCACGCACACCGTTATCCTCACCCTGGGCATCCCCCGGGGCCAGGTCCTGATGGCCGGGGGGACGGCGGAGCCCGACGCCACCGAGTTCGAGGTCCGGGCCGCGGCGGGGTCCGAGGTCTACGGCATCCTCTCCAACCCCTATCTCGTCCAGGCCTTCCGGACCCTCAGCTACCGGATGACCGTTACCGTCCATCCCGACGACACCTGGTCCTACGATGAAGAAGGCGTACTGGCCATCCCCGACCGAGACGAGCCCTTCTCCCACATCGACCGCAACACCTTGACCCGCATCGGGCCACCGAGACCCAACCCCCTGGCCCAGGCGGCCGTCTCCGTCGAAGACAGGAGCCTGGGCGTCGGCAATCTACGGAGTGAAAGCAGGACGTTCCCATGAACCATCTGATTCGAGAGCTGGCCCCGATCACGGACGAGGCGTGGACGCAGATCGACGACGAAGCCAGCCGTTCGCTCAAGCACTTCCTGGCGGCGAGGCGCCTGGTCGACTTCACCGGGCCGTTGGGCTGGGGCCACTCGGCCGTGGACGCCGGCCGGATCGACGCCATCGACGGTGGCGTGCTGGGCGGCATCGACGTGGCCCGTCGCAAGGTCCTGCCCCTCGTCGAACTCCGCTCACCGTTCACCCTCGACCGCGCCGAACTGGCCGCGGCCGATCGGGGAGCCACCGACCTCGACCTCGATACGGTCATCGCCGCGGGACGGGCCGCCGCGCATGCCGAGGACCATCTGGTGTTCCACGGCTTTGAGGCCGGCGGCGTAGCGGGGATGATCACCGTCTCGCCCCATCAGCCGGTGGCCATCAGTGACGACTACGGTCGCTATCCCGAACACGTGGCCCAGGCCGTGGCGGCGCTGCGGGCCGCCGATGTGGCCGGACCCTATGCCATCGCCCTCGGGGCGCGGTGCTTCACCGGCGTCACCGAGACCACCGAGCACGGCGGCTACCCGGTGTTCGAGCACCTCCGCCAGATCCTCGACGGCCCGGTGGTGTGGGCGCCGGCGGTCGACGGAGCCGTGGTATTGAGCCAGCGGGGCGGCGACTTCGAGTTGACGGTGGGCCAGGACTTCTCCGTCGGCTACCGCTCGAGCGACGCCACCTCGGTGGACCTCTACATCGAGGAGAGCCTGACCTTTCGCATCAACACCCCCGAGGCCTCGGTACACCTGGCCTACGTGTAGGCCGGATGCCAGCCCGTCCCGCTCCGGGTCGGTCCGCCACCGGGCGAAGAGGGAGGAAGCGATGACGGCAAGCACCCCGGGTCTGCTCGACGGCGTACGGGTGGTCGACATCACGTCGATCGTGATGGGCCCCCTGGCCACCCAGATCTTGGGCGACCTGGGCGCCGATGTGATCACCGTGGAGGATCCCCGGGGGACCCTGAGCCGGGTCATGACCGCCGGCCCCCACCGTCAGCTCTCCGGAGTCGCCCTCAACCTGTTGCGCAACAAGCGCAACGTGGTGCTCGATCTCAAGACGGCGGACGGACGGGATGCACTGATGGACGTGGTGGCCACGGCCGACGTCCTGGTCACCAACTTGAGACCGGGCACCCTGTCCCGGCTCCGGCTGGCCTACGAGGACGTGCTCGCCGTGCGCCCGGACATCGTGTACTGCCAGGCCCAGGGCTATCCGAGCGATTCGGATTCCGCCGACGCACCGGCGTACGACGATGTGATCCAGGCGGCCACCGGACTCCCCGACGCCTTCCGGCTGTTCGGAGGCGAACCCCTGTTCGCGCCCACGCTGATGGCCGACAAGGTCAGCGGACTGACCATCGCCTACGCCGTGATGGCGGCGCTCTTCCATCGCCAGCGCACCGGGGAGGGCCAGCGGGTGGAGGTACCGATGGTCGACGTCATGACCGCCTTCATGCTGGTGGAGCACGCCGGCGCGGCCACGGCGCGTCCTCCGCAGGGCCGCCCGGGCTATCAACGGATCCTCAACGCCGAGCGCCGTCCCCAGCGGACTCGCGATGGGTGGATCAGCGTGCTGCCCTACACCCGGGCGAACTTCGAGGACATCTTCCGGGCCGGGGGCCGGGACGACCTGGCCGCAGACGAACGCATCCACTCCACACGGTCTCGCCTCGACCATGCCGACGACCTCTATCGCCAGGTCGCCGCCATCCTCACCCAGCGCTCCACCGCCGAATGGTTGGACTTCTGTGAGGATCACGACGTGCCCGCATCGCCGGTCCCCACCCTCGAGCAGCTGGTGGACGCCCTACCCGAGGACGATCATCCGGTGGCCGGCCGGTACAAGGTGATCCCCCAACCCGTTCGATTCTCCCGGATGACCGGACCCACGGTGCGCCGCCCGGCCGCGCTCAGTGGCCAGCACAACGACGAGGTGATGGCCGAGGTCCGGGGCACGGGACGGCGTGGCGGGCCCGACCCTGTCGGAGTCCGTGGGGACGGGACGGAGGACGAGCGGTGACCACCGAATCGTTCGGCGACGTCACCGTCCGGATCGACGCCACCCACGTGGCCGAGGTCGAGATGCACCGACCGCCGGCCAACTACTTCGACGCCACCCTCCTGGGCGGGGTTGTCGATGCCATTGCCTGGGCGGAGCCCCGGGGCGCCCGGGCCGTGGTGCTGTGTTCGGAGGGCCGGCACTTCTGCGCCGGCCTCGACTTCGGCCGGACGGCCACCCCCGATCCGGAGTCGCTGCGCACGCTCTACGCCAGGGCGGTCGAGCTCATCGACGGACCCCTCCCGGTGGTGGTGGCGGCCCAGGGGGCTTCCATCGGGGGCGGCCTGGGACTGGCCCTGTCCGCAGACTTCCGGGTCGGTGCACCCGACAGCCGGTTCGCCGCCAACTTTGCCCGTCTGGGATTCCATCAGGGCTTCGGGCTGTCGATCACCCTGCCCCGGGCGGTCGGACCGCAGGTGGCCCTCGAACTCCTCACCACGGGCCGTCGCATCGACGGCCCGGAGGCCCTGCGCATCGGCCTGTGCGACCGGCTGGACGACGACCCCCGCGCCGGGGCCCACGCACTGGCCGAGGCGATCGCCGGCTCGGCGCCGCTGGCCGTGCGAGCGATACGGGCCACCCTCCGGAAGGACCTGCGGGACCAGTTTGCCGCCGCCGTGGACCACGAGCGGAGCGTGCAGCTATCGCTGATGGACACCGATGACTTCCATGAGGGGGTGACCGCCTCCCTCGAGCGACGGCCGCCCCATTTCACGGGGTAAGCATCGCCCTCCGGTGCCGACCCGCAGGCCTTCAGTCGCCAGCCAGGTCAGTGACCAGTTCGGCCCGGGTCGCCGGACTGAGAATGGTGCCGGGACGCCCATCGGGATACGCCGGATGGTTGACCACCAGCCGCGCCGGACCGGCGGCGAAGGCCCCTACCTGCGCCGGGCTGAAGCGGAACCGGACATAGTGGACGGCCGAGGTGGTCTCGGGACGGCTCAGATTCGACTCGTGCTCCTCTTCCGGAGTGGACACGATGACCTGGAGCGACTCGTCGGAGCCGACATGGAGTTCGCACGACCGCTGGACCCCGACCAGGCGCGGCAGCCAGGTGCGCAGCTCGTCTTCACTGGTCAGTTCGATGAAGAGTGTGGCCGACAGTTCGCCGGCGGACGGCAACAGGCGGTTGTAGACGTCCAACTCGTGCTGGATCTGCTCGTCGGAGAACATCTTCTCGGCCCGGGCCATCTCCTGGACCTGGAACCGCATGGTCAGGCGACTCTCGAAGGTCAGGGTGATCACCGGCCCGACGCTGATGCGACGCAGCTTCTTCGTGGCGATGACCTGGGCACGGAACTCGTCGCGCTCCCGCTCGTAGGCGCGCTGGTCGGCGATGTCCTCGAGGGTGAGAAGTCGGATTGGGGTCACGGGGCCTCCTTCGGCAACTCGGGTCGCCCGACGACCGGGCACCGGGATCGGGTGGCACGTGCCCTGTCCGTCCGGTTGATTTCGGTCGGTCGGTCCGGGAGGGACCGGCCCCGGGGGTCGCCCGGGGCCTGATCCCACCTGGGGCCGGGGGGCGCGCCGCCCACCCCGTCGACCGGTCAGCTCAGCGAGGCCAGCCCCTCGGTGAACCGTCCGGCGTGGCTCTTTTCGGCTCGGGCCAACGTCTCCAACCACTCGGCGATCTCCTCGAAGCCTTCGTCACGGGCGGTCTTGGCGAATCCGGGGTACATCTCCGAGTACTCGTAGGTCTCCCCCTCGATGGCCGACTTGAGGTTGTCGGCGGTGGGTCCGACCGGCACCCCGGTCACCGGGTCGCCGACCAGGCGGAGGAAGTCGAAGTGGCCGAAGGCGTGGCCGGTCTCCCCCTCGGCGACCGAGCGGAAGAGGGCGGCAACGTCGGGGTAGCCCTCCACGTCGGCCTTCTGCGCAAAGTACAGGTAGCGGCGGTTGGCCTGGCTCTCACCGGCGAAGGCCTCCTTCAGGTTGGCCTCGGTCTTGCTGTCTTTCAGTTCCGTCACGGTGTTCCTTTCATGGCTGTGAATCCCGCGGAGGCTTCCCCGGGTCTGCTGCTGGTACTGACATCGGATGGGGTGGAACCAACGAGTTCACGATCCCACAGGCGACGGGGACCGCCGGGCCGGCGCCGGGGTGCGGCACTCGGGGCAGAGTCCCCGGAACACGATCTCGGCCGAGCCCACCTCGAAGCCCAGATCCGCCCCTGTGGGTATTGAGAGCTCGGGGAAGGTGGCCACCAGGTCCCGCACGCTGCCGCAACCCCGGCAGACCAGGTGATGGTGGGGGTCGTCCACATTAGGGTCGAATCTGGTCATCCCCGTGCCCACGTCGAGCGTGGCGATCTCGCCCAACTCGGCCAGATCGTAGAGGGTCTGGTAGACGGTCTTGAGGGAGATCGTCTCCATCTCGCGGCTGGCCAGGGTGTGCACGGCCTCGGCCGACGGATGGGTGGCATCGCCCTGCAGCACCCGGAAGATGCACTGACGCTGGGCGGTGACCTTGCGCCCGGTGGAGCGGAAACGCTCGGTGAGCTCCTCGGGTGTGCGCATGGTGCGTCACCGTATCACCAACAGTTGTTTTTCAACAATCGTTGTAGATATCCCGACGGAGGTCTCGGCGTGCCGGACGCCCGGCCGGATGCCGCGGGAGCCCGGTCCGGCCCCCCCTTCCGATCGGGACGACCGGCCACCTGTGGCAGGCTTTGACCATGCCCCGACCAGCCAGCGTCGACGGGTTCCGCGTGGGCCGATTCCAGCGGGACGAGGCGCTGACCGCCCTGGCCACCGAGGACTTCGACGTCCTGGTCATCGGCGGGGGCATCACCGGCGCCGGTGTGGCCCTGGACGCCGCCAGCCGCGGGCTCCGGGTGGCCCTGGTGGAGAAGGACGACTTCGCCTCGGGTACGTCGTCCAAGTCGTCGAAGCTCATCCACGGTGGACTCCGCTATCTGCAGCAGCATGAGTACCGCTTGGTCTACGAGAACCTGGCCGAGCGCCAACGGCTGCTGGAGAACGCCCCCCACCTGGTCACGCCCCTCCCCTTCCTCATCCCGCTGTTCGGTCGGGACGGGATCGTCAACCGCAGTGTGGCCCGCGTCTACCTGGTCGCCCTGTGGCTCTACGACCTGACTGGAGGGATACGCATCGGTCGGCGTCACGAGAAGGTCTCCCGGGACCAGGCGCTGGCCCACATGCCCACCCTGGTCGCCGACCGGCTGGTGGCCGGCTTCCTCTACTGGGATGCCCGGGCAGACGATGCCCGCCTCACCCTGGCCGTACTGCGGACCGCGGTGCTCGATCACGGCGCCGTGGGGGCCAACCACACGGTGGCGACGGCGCTGGTCACCGGCGACGATGGGCGGGTCCGCGGGGCCCGGGTCACGCCCGACGGTGCCGAGCCGTTCGAGATCCGGGCCTCGGTGGTGGTCAACGCCGCCGGGGTCTGGTCCGACGAGGTGCGAACGTTGGATGAACACCACGATCCCCACTCGATCCGCCCGGCCAAGGGGATCCATATCACCATCCCCAACGAGGCATTCCCGTGCGACATCGCCGCCGTCATCCCGGTGAAGGAGGACCACCGGTCCATCTTCGTCGTGTCGTGGGGGGATCAGGTCTACCTCGGTACCACCGATACCGAGTACGACGGCCCGCTCGACGATCCGAGCTGCCTGCCCGAGGACATCGACTACATCCTGGGCGCGGCCAACGCCGTCACCACACAGCCGATCAGTCGCACGGACATCACCGGCCTGTGGACCGGGTTACGCCCCCTGCTGGCCCCGGTAGAGGGCCGGCATGCCCCGAGCGACCGCACGGCCGACCTGTCGCGCCGCCACACGGTGCGCACCTCGGCGGGCGGCGTCGTCACGGTGACCGGGGGGAAGCTGACCACCTACCGGAAGATGGCCGAGGACACCGTGGACGCCGTCGTCGCCGCGCTGGGCCGGCCATCCCTCCCCTGCGTGACGAAGGACCTCCGACTCCGCGGGGCGGGGCGCATGACCCGGGTACCGGCCCAACGCTTCGACGTCCCGACCGAGGCGGCGTCGGTGGCCGACGACGCCACCGCCACGGCGATCCATCTGGCCGGCCGCTACGGATCGGAGACCCCCGACGTTCTGGCACTGGCCGACGGCCGGCCCGAGCTCCTCCGTCCCCTGGTGGAGGGACTCCACTACCTCGAGGTCGAGGCGCTCTACGCCGCGCGCCACGAGATGGCGGGGTCGGTGGCCGATGTGCTCGACCGCCGCACCCGGGCTTCGCTGCGGGACGCCCGTGGGGCCGCCGAGGCCGCCCTGCGGGTGGCCGAGCTCATCGGTCCGGAACTCGGATGGGAGGAAAGCCGGATCGCCGCCGAGGCCGAGGCCTACGCAAGGACCCGGCACCGCGAGCTGACTCGGGCCGGTTTGGATCCCGGCCCCCATGGGGGCCGTGCCACCACCAGCGCTGTCACCATCTCGGACCTCGGGGAGGCTGGATGACCACACCCACCCCGGTGACGGCCATCGACGCCGAGCCGTCCCTGGTGACCGACCACCTCGGCGGTCGTCGGGTGGCGGTGGACGATGCCCTCCTCGAACGGCTGTCCGCCGTGTGCGCCGAGGTCTCTGACCTCGACGAGGACCGGGCCGAGGCCGGACGGGACTGGTGGCCGCTGGCCATCGGGTGGGCGGTGTCCGGCGAGGTCCCGGCCCGACCGGCGGTCGTCGCCCGTCCCACCACCACCGAGCAGGTGGCTGCGGTCCTGGCCCTGTGCCACCAGGCCCGAGTGCCGGTCACACCGGCCGGAGGGAGGAGCGGGGTGTGCGGTGCCTCGGTCCCTCTGTTTGGGGGGGTGGCCCTCGACCTGTGCGGCCTGGCCGGCGTCGGTGCAGTGGACACCGTCTCGTTGGTCGCCGACCTGAGGGCCGGGACCTTCGGGCCCGACGTGGAGTCGGGGCTACGGGACGGTCACGGCGTGACCCTCGGTCACTGGCCCCAGTCCATGGACCTCTCGACGGTGGGCGGATGGCTGGCCTGCCGCGGGGCCGGGCAGTACTCCAACCGCTACGGCAAGATCGAGGACATGGTGCTCGGCCTCGAGGTGGTGCTGGCCGACGGTCGGATCGTTCGAACCGGTGGGCGGGGCCCCCGTTCGGCCACAGGCCCGGACCTCACCCAGCTCTTCGTGGGCAGCGAGGGCACCCTCGGGGTCATCACCGAGGCGTCGTTCCGGGTGCACCCGGCGCCCGAGGTCGAAGGACGTCGGGCCTTCGGGTTCTCCACCTTCGCCGATGGTCTGGACAGCTGCCGCCGCATCCTCCGGAGGGGTGCCACCCCGGCAGTGCTCCGGCTGTACGACGCCACCGAGTCGGCCCGCTCCTTCGACCGGCCCGACACCAACGTGCTCATCGTGCTGGACGAGGCCGACCCCGGTCTGGTGGATGCCACCCTGGCCATCGTGGACCAGGAGTGCGACGGCGCCGAACCTCTCGAGGTGGGGCTGGTGGAACGATGGCTCGGGCACCGCAACGACGTGTCGGCCCTGGCCCCCCTGTGGCGCGGGGGCATCGTGGTGGACACCGTCGAGGTGGCGGCCCGGTGGAGCGAGCTGGCCGGCCTCTACCGCTCGGTGCTCGATGCGCTGGCCGGCGTGGAGGGCACCATCGTGGCGTCGTCCCACCAGTCGCACGCCTACACGGACGGCGCCTGCCTCTACTTCACCTTCGCCGGCCGTCCCCCCGATGACCTGACGGGGGAACCCGGCCACGGAGGTGGCAGCGCCATCGGCCTGTGGGTGGACCGCTACTACCGACAGGCCTGGGACGAGGTCACACGGGCCACCATCGAGGCGGGTGGGTCCATCAGCCACCACCACGGCATCGGGCTGAACCGGGCCCGCTTCCTCCCCACCGCCCTCGGATCCGGCTTTGCCGTCCTGGCCTCGGTCAAGGATGCCCTGGATCCTCATGGGATCCTCAATCCGGGCAAGCTCGGCCTGAAGGGCCCCTTCGGTCCGGTGCCCTGGCCATGAGTGTCCTGGTGGTCGACGTGGGCACCTCCGGGGTGCGGGGGGCGGTGGTCCACCCCGACGGCGAGGTCGCCCACATCCACCACGTCCCGGTCCTTCCCGACACACCGTTCCCCGGACTGGTGGAGTTCGACGCCACCGCCATGGCCGAGGCGGTCATCGAGGTGGCCTCGGCCAGCCTGGCCGAGGGAGGCCCGGTCGAGTCCGTCGGCATCGCCAACCAGCGCGCCTCCACCATCGTGTGGAACCGGGCCACCGGGTTGCCCGTGGGTCCCGGGCTGGGCTGGCAGGACCTCCGGACCGTGGGCACCTGCCTCGAACTCCAGGGTCGGGGAATCCGGGTGGCGCCCAACGCCTCGGCCACCAAGGTGGCCGCCCTGCTCGACCTGGCCGATCCCGACCGGTCGCGCTCCGAGCGCGGCGAGTTGGCCTTCGGGACCGTCGACACCTGGGTGGCCTGGACCCTGTCCGGCGGACGCCTCCACGTCACCGACGCGTCCAACGCCGGGGTCACCGGCCTCATTCGCGCTGACGGTTCAGGCTGGAGCGCCCCGGTGCTCGATGCCCTGGCCATCCCCGAGGCCCTGCTCCCCACGATCGTCGACTCCACCGGCGAGGTGGGAACGGCCGAGATCCTGCCCGGCCGGCCGGTCATTGCCGGCATAGCCGGCGATCAGCAGGCCTCCCTCATCGGGCAGGGATGCACCCGTCCGGGTCTGGCCAAGGCCACCTTCGGGACCGGAGGCATGCTCGACCAGTGCACCGGGCCCGAGCGGCCGCCGGTGGCCGACCGGGGTCCGGCCGGGACCATCCCCATCATCGCCTGGCGGCGCGGGGGCCGGGTCACCTGGGGCGTCGAAGCCATCATGCTGTCCGCCGGCACCTGCGTGGAGTGGCTCCGCGACGACCTGGGTGTCATCGATTCGGCCGACCACTCGGCCGAGGTGGCCGGCCGCTGCCAGGACACCGGCGACGTATGGTTCGTCCCGGCGCTGCTCGGGCTGGGTACCCCGGTGTGGGACTTCGGGGCCCGGGGCACGTTCCTTGGCCTGACCCGGGGCAGCGGCCGTCCGGAACTGGTCCGGGCGGTGCTCGAAGGGGTGGCCCACCGGGGTGCCGACCTGGCCGAGGCGGCAGAGGCCGATTCGGGACTTCCCATCGGCCCGCTGCGGGTCGACGGGGGCATGTCCGACAACCCCGTCTTCACCCAGGCACTCGCCGATGCCTGCGGGCGACCCATCGAGATCTCCCCGGTGCTCGAGGCCACGACCCTCGGTGCTGCCTACCTGGCCGGGATGGCCACGGGGGTCTGGGCGGACGAGGAGGACGTGGCCGCGGCCTGGATGCCCCGCCGCGTGGTGGAACCCCGGGGCAGCGACCAGGAGCGCGCCGACCGGCGGGCCCGTTGGCTTGATGCCCGGAGCCGGTCCGAGGGCACCATCCCGGAGCTCTCGGCCCTTGACTTCTGACGCCACCACGCGGCCAGTCCGCCTGACGACCCTCCATTCGACCAGGTCCCAGGGCCGGCGCATTGATCAGGTGCCCAGGGAACGCCTAGGGTGGGTAGGTCACCACGCTCGGAGATTTCATCGACGGGGCGCGCGGATGCCGGGGAAGCAGGGGAACGTATGAGCACGGGCATCGAGGCAGTGGGAGCCGAGCCGATGGTGACCGTCCCCGGGCCTGAGGCTTCCATCCAGGAGGCCGTGGCCACCGCACGATCGCTGCACCAGGCCCTGTCCCAGGTCCTCCTGGGTACGCCACGGGCGGTGACCATCGCCGTGGTGGCGGCGATGTCCGGCAACCATCTGCTCATCGAAGACGTGCCCGGTGTGGGCAAGACCGTCCTGGCCCGGGCCCTGGCCGCGGCCCTCGGGGTACAGCTGTCCCGCGTCCAGGGGCACCCGGACCTCCTCCCCTCCGACGTGACCGGAGTCACGGTGTTCTCACCGGACACCCAAACATGGGAGTTCCGGCCGGGCCCGGTGTTCGGGCACGTCGTCCTCCTCGACGAGCTCAATCGCACACCGCCGCGGACCCAGTCGGCGCTCCTGGAGGCCATGGAGGAGCAGCAGGTCTCGGTGGACGGCGAATCGTGGCCCCTCCCCCGCCCCCACCTCGTCATCGGGACCCAGAACCCGGTGGGTCAGCTGGGCACGTACCCCCTGGTGGAGAGCCAGCTCGACCGGTTCGGGCTGTCCACGACCATTGGCTATCCCGACGCCGAGGTCGAGACCAGGTTGGTGCTGCACAGTGGCGGCCGCTATGCCCTCGACAGCCTCATCCCGGTCTCCGACCCCACCCGGTGGGAGCGGGCCATCGCCGCCACGGCGTCGGTGCACGTCGTGACGTCGGTGGCCGAGTACGCCGTCTCGCTGGTGCGGGCCACCCGGACGGCCGGTACCGTCCGACTGGGGGCCAGCCCCCGGGCGGCCATCTCGCTCATCCGCTCGGCCCAGGCCTATGCGGTGCTGACCGGCCGGGCCTACGTGACCCCACAGGACGTCCAGGCGGTGGCCGTGGCCTGCCTGGCCCACCGTCTCATCGCCGAGGGGAGTGGCGGGGACGGCCCCGCCCTGGTCGGACGGATCCTGGCCGAGGCGCCCGTTCCCCCGACGTGAGCGTTCCCGGTCCCCGGACGCCCGGCTGGCGTGGGGTCGTCACGGCCACGACCGGGATCGTGGCCGGCGTGTGTGGCGTGGTCGTGGTGCGCACCTTCTTCGGACCCCGCCTGGTGGTGGCCGGCGCACTGGTGGGGCTGGTGGCGCTGTCCGCCGGCATGCTCATCTCGTGGGCGGCCTCGGGTCGCCGGTCCCGGCATCAGGACGTGGTTCGGCTGCCCAACGGCCGACGGCTCCGCCGCCGGGTCCACCCGGTGGCCTGGCTGGCGCCGGTGGTGGGCAGCGCGGTGACCGTGGTGGCCTGGGCCGGCGTGGCCCACTCCAGCGGGTCGGGTTGGGTCCAGGCGGTCGGCGCCCTCCTGGCCGCCGTCCTGTTCACCGGACTTGTGGCCCCGCTCTTCCCCGCCATGCGGGCCACGGTGGCGTGCACGGCGTCGCCCTCGGACTCCGCAGCGGGCCGACCGGTGGAGCTCACGTTCACGGCCAACGGCCCGATCCGCATCCGGCCGAGATGGCCGGTGGGACCGGCGGCCCAGGCCGAGGGTCCATCACGGGGACCGCGGCCGGTGACGGTGATCCTCACCCCGGAGAGCCGGGGAGTACTGGAGTCGGTCGTGGTCGAGGTGGCCTCCTGCGCGCCGTTCGGCCTGTTGTGGTGGGCCCGAGAGGTCGAGGTGCCTCTGTCCCGACCCCTCCATGTGGCTCCACGCCTCGGCACCTCGGGCCCGGTGGAGGCCATGCGCCACGAGCGTGCCGGTGAATCGCCCGTCCGGGTCCACTCCGGTGCCGGCGAACCCCGGGGGGTGCGACCGTTCGAAGCGGGTGACTCCCGTCGCTCGGTCCACTGGCCCGCCACCTCGCACGTGGGCATGCTCATGGTCCGGGAGCGGGAACGCCAGACCGAGGAGCCGGTGATCATCGAGGTCGTGCTCCCCCCGGACCCCGCGGCGGCCGAGGCGGAATCGGAACGGGTCATGGCTCTGGTGACCGGCTGCCTGCTCCGGCGTCAACCGGTGGTGCTCGGTACCCTCGAGGCCGAGGGACGGTGCCTACGCCCCGTCCGGGACCAGATCGACCTCGGTCGGCGGCTGGCCCGGGCCATCCCGCCCGGGGAGACCGACGGACCGTCCAGCGGCGTCGGCGGTCCCCCGAGGGGGGGTCGACGGTGACCCTGTGGCAGCGGGTGGTCCAGGCCAACCGACCGGGCCCGCCAGAGCACTCCATCCCCTTCCGCGTGGCCTCGGCCGGCACGGTGATCATCGCCCTCGGGGCCTGCTGGAGCCAGGGGGAGCTGACCGCCCCGGTGGCCCTGTTCGCCGTGGTGGCCACGGCCGTCGGCAATGCACTCTCGTACCTGCGCCGGGAACAACCCTGGCCGGCGGTGAAGCCCATCCTGGCCGTCTGCGCCGTCGGTGGGTTCGTGTGGTTCATCGCCACGGTCAGCCACAACGCCACGCCGGGGGACATCTCCACGGTCGAGGGCCCGTTGGCCGTCCTGTTCGCTTGGGTGCTGTGCACCCACGCCTTCGACGTCCCCGCCCGCCGGGACGTGGCCTACTCACTGGCCGGGTCGGCTGCGCTGATGGCGGTGGCCGCGGCACAGTCGGTGGATCTCACCCTCGGCGTGTACGTGGTGGCCTGGGTGGCCTGCGGCCTGTGGGGACTGGTGTCCATGTGGCAGTCCATGGCCGGGGCCCGCAGCGTGCCCTGGTTGACTCTGGGCGTCACCGGTCTGGTGGTGGTGGCGGTGGCCTTCCTGCTGGTGGCCTTCCTGCCAGCCCCGAAGGTGTCCACCTCCCTCATCTTCCCGTCCTCGTCGGCCAACTCGTCACCCGTGGACAGCCCGAGCAACCTGACCGACGGTTCGGCCTCACTGCCCGCGCATGCTGCCAATCCCAGCGGCCGCACCGGCGTGGGCGGCTTCCTGGGCTTCGCCAAGTCACTCGACACCGGGGCCCGGGCCACCCTGGGGAACCAGGTCGTCCTCCGGGTGCGGGCCAGCCGGCCAAGCTTCTGGGTGGGCCAGACCTACGACTACTGGAACGGTCAGAGTTGGGTCCAGGCCACCGACCCGGCCAACGGCAATCACCTCGTCAAGCTGGGGTTCGGGTCGCCCTTCGACATCCCCCTCCAGCCCGACCAGGAGGCCCCCCTGGCCAACGGCACCACCGATGTGCAGACCTTCTATCTGGCCCAGTCAGGGCCGAACCTGGTGTTCCACGCCGACAACACCCAGCGGGTCTACATCCAGTCCCGTGCGCTCTTCCTTACCGGCGACGGCACCATCGTCTCGGCCAGCTCGATGGGCGCGGGCACCGTCTACACCGTGGTGTCGGACGACATCACCGGCTCCCCGGCGGAGCTCCGGCAGTCCACCGCGCCCCAGCCATCCGGCACGATCCCCGCGGCGGAGCAGTTGTCCAGCCGCCAAACGGAACGGTATCTGCAGCTTCCCCACGCCTACCCCGGGGTCAAGGCGTTAGCCGAGCAGATCACCGCCGGCATCGGCACCCCCGGTGATCCGGACCCCCACACCTACGACAAGGTCACCGCCCTCGAATCGTGGATGGCCCGGAACATCCGCTACACCACCGACATCCCTCCCCTGGCTCCCGGGGCCGACGCCGTCACCAGCTTCCTGTTCGGGAGCCGACGGGGATACTGCGAGCAGATCTCCACGGCCACCGTGGTCATGTTGCGGACGTTGGGCATCCCGGCCCGGGAGACCGTGGGGTACGTGCCCGGCTCCTACAATCCCATCACCGATCTCTTCGACGTCGAGGCCAAGGACGCCCATGCCTGGGTGCAGGTGTGGTTCCCGGGCTACGGCTGGCAGAACTTCGACCCCACGGCCGTGGTCCCCCTGGCCAACCCCTCACCGGGCTCGGTGCTGGCCCACAGCACCGGACGGGCGTTGGTCCACCTGCCCTGGATCCCCATCGGACTCGTGGTGGTCGTGGTGGCCGTCGCCGCCGCCCACCGCCGCCGGCGACGGCTGCGGCCGGCCACCTGGGCCCACCAGGTGGCGGTGGACCTGGAGCGGGGCGGGGACCGACGGGGACGGAAGCGCCGTCGCGACGAGACCCTGTCGGCCTACGGCGAGCGGCTGGCCGCGGCCGAGCCACTCCTCGGCGAAGGACTGCTCCGGGCCACCGCAGTGGTGGAGCGATGGACCTACGGGGGCATCGAGCCCTCGGCCGACCAGATCGCCTCCACTCTGGCGGTCAGCCGCCGGTTCGCCGCCATCGGCCCCCGTCGTCCCGGGCGGGGCCGGACCCGGTCGGGCGGAGCACTGCCTCAGGAGCGGGATACTGCCAACGCCTCGTCGAACGAGGCGCCCGCCGCCAGCAGGGGCCGGTAGGCCATCAGGTGACGGGGGCGGCTGAAGGCCAGGGCGGCCCGCAGGCGATCGCCGCGTCGGTACAGGGCCACCAGCTTCCCCTCCTCCACCGAGCCCTCGACCACCACCACCTCGTCGTCAGGCCCGGGTAGTCCGACGACCTGGATCTTGGTCGTGTACTGATCGGACCAGAAGAACGGGACGGGGTCGTAGGGTTTGGCGGCCGACGATCCGGCCAGGAGATTGCGAGCGGCCGCGGCCCCGCCCTCGGCGGCGTTGGTCCAATGCTCCACCCGGAGCTGCTCACCCAGGCCGGTGTGGGTCCACCGGGCCACGTCCCCGGCGGCCACCACGCCGTCGGCGGCGAAGAGGGTCTCGCTGCACACCACGCCGTTGTCCACCGTGAGACCCGAACCCTCGAGCCACGAGACGGCCGGCACCACGCCGATTCCGACCACCACCACATCGGCCGGGAGTGCGGTCCCGTCGGCCAGGTGGACCACGGCCGGGGTGTCGTCCCCGGAGTCCGAGGTGACCCGGTCGACACCCACACCGGTTCTCACGGTCACTCCCTCGGCCCGGTGGAGCCCGGCACAAGCCTCGCCCATGGCCTCACCGAGCACCCGGCCGAGAGGCGTGGGCAGCGCCTCCACCACGGTGACCTCGGAGCCCAGGCCCCGGCAGGTGGCGGCCACCTCGGAGCCGATGAAGCCGGCCCCGATCACCACCACCCTCGGGCGGTCCCCGGCCGACTCCAGGGCCCGGCGGATGCCCAGGCAGTCGTCGAGGGTGCGGAGGGTGTGGACGGCGGGCTGCCCCTCCGTGCCGGGCAGGCCACGGGCGGTGGCCCCGGTAGCCACGATCAACCCGTCGAAGCGGAGTTGGTCTCCGTCGTCGATGAGGACGGTGCGGGCATCGAGATCGAGTCCGATGGCCCTCCGGCCCAGCCGGAACTCGAGCCCCAGGGTGTCCAGTGCGTCGGGGGTGTGGTGATGGATACGGGCCACATCCCAGGCGCCCGCCAGGAGCTGCTTGGACAACGGCGGTCGGTCGTAGGGGGCGTGGAGCTCGTCGCCGACGATGACCACCGGTCCGGTGTGTCCCTCGTGCCGGACCTCCTCGGCCGCCCGGAGCCCGGCCAGCGAGGCTCCGACCACCACCACGGTGGCGTCACGGGATAGGGCGTCGCTCATGGCCCGTCATCGTAGAGGAGACGGGCGGGTCCGGTTCCCTGGGACCGACGCCGCCCTAACCGCCGAACATGGTCATCCACTGTTCGGGCGTTCGGAGGCGGAAGACGTAGTTGTGGGCCCGGGTGTCCCCCATGGTGGCCCAGGGGTCCGGCGAGTAGAGGTGCCCGGGGTACAGGACGGTGTCGTCCGGCACGTGGGCCAGGCGGGTGGTCAACGACTCGTACATGGCCTCGGGGTCCCCGCCGGGGAGGTCGGTCCGCCCACACCCGTCGAGGAACAAGGTGTCACCGGCGATGAGCCGGCCGTCGACCAGGAAGCACTGGCTGCCCGGCGTGTGGCCGGGCGTGTGCACCAGGGTGACGGGGATGTCCCCGACCATCACCACGTCGCCGCCGTGATGGGTGACCAGCTCATGGAGCCCCACCCCGGTGGTCCGGACCATCCATGGCGCTTCCTCGGCCTGCACGTGGATGGGCACGGGGTTGACCTCGAGCAGTCGGGTGACCCCCTCCACGCTCCACCCCATCATGTCGCCACCGACGTGATCGGGATGGAAATGGGTGGCCAGGGCGCCGACGCAGGTCATGCCGTCGCCCTGCACCAGGCCCAACAGTTCGTCGACGCCGTAGGCCGGGTCCACGATCACCGCCTCGCCCGTGACCCGGTCACCCACCAGGTAGACGAAGTTGACCATCTGAAGGGCCACCTGGTCGCCGACGGCGAAATCCCGTCCGGCCAGCAGCTGGCGGAAGTACAGACGGTCGGCGTCCGTGGCGGACGGGGTGGGGGCGTTGGCTTCGGTCACGCGCCCCACTCTACGGGGGTCGACTCCCGGGCCCGGCCCGCGTCGACCCCGCCGGCGTCGGCCTCGGTCGGTTGGCTCGGCTGGACCGTCGGGTCCCGGCTGAGCGGACCACCGGAACGGGCGGGAGTACCATCGACCGGACCTAGCAACCCGTGCGTCGACGAAGGGTGGAGCCGTGACGACTGAGCAGACCCGACCGGCCGAGGTCCCTCCGCCCACCGGGTTGAGGACCGCTGGGGCCATGATCCGCCAATGGGCCAGGGAGACGCCCGACGCCCCCATGCTGACGCAGGGGACCACGACACTCAGCTGGGACGAGGTCTACCAGCGAGCCAAGCGGGTCAGCCACGCCCTCCAACGGTCCGGGGTGGGCGTCGGGGACCGGGTGGCGTTCCTCGACCGCAACGGCAGCGAGTACTTCGAGGTGCTGTTCGGCTGCGTCCTCCTCGGGGCGGTCAGCGTGGCCGTCAACTGGCGTCTGGCGCCCACGGAGATCGCCGCCATCGTCGAGGACGCCAGGGCCCCCATCCTCTTCTTCGGGCCCGACTACGGCGCCGTAGTGAAGGAGGTGAAGGCCCTGGTGGACACCGTGCACCACTGGGTGGACCTGGACGGGCTGGCCGAGTGGCGGGACGCCGAGGGGACCGTCGAGCGCGCCGACCCCGGCTTCGATCCCGGACCGGACGACGCTGTGGTGCAGCTGTACACCTCGGGCACCACCGGGCTCCCCAAAGGGGCGGTCATCTCGGGGCGCAACATCTCGTCCATCCTCACCGAAGCCGACCGGGTGTTCCACATCGGGGCGGACACCGTGTCGCTGGTGGCCATGCCCCTCTTCCACATCGGAGGAACCGGCTGGGCCCTGGCCGGGATGTCCCGGGGAGGGCACTCGGTCATCCTGAGAGACGTCGATCCCACCGAGGCCCTCCGGATCATCGAGGAGCATCGGATTACCGAGACCTTCGTGGTGCCCGCCGTCCTCATGTTCCTGCTGGCCACACCAACGCTGGCCAGCACCGATGTGAGCTCGCTCCGGACCGTCTTCTACGGCGCCTCGCCCATCAGCGAGGACGTGCTGGTGCGGTCCATGGCCGCCCTCGGTTGTCACTTCGCCCAGGTCTACGGCCTTACCGAGACCTCCGGGGCCATCACCTCCCTGATGCCCGGCGACCACGACCCCGACGGTCCCCGGGCCCACCTCCTGCGGTCGGCCGGCCGACCCTTCGACCATATCGAGCTGCGAATCGTCGATACGGCCTCAGGGAACGACCTGCCGGTCGGTGAGGTCGGCGAAGTGTGGACCCGATCCGATCAGAACATGCTCGGCTACTGGAACAAGCCCGAGGAGACGGCCTCGGTCATCAACGAGGACGGCTGGCTGCGCACCGGAGATGCCGGGTGGCTGGATGCCGAGGGCTACCTCTTCCTCCACGACCGGATCAAGGACATGATCGTGTCCGGCGGGGAGAACATCTACCCGGCCGAGGTGGAGAACGCGCTTCTCGCCCATGCTGACGTGGCCGATGCCGCGGTGATCGGCGTCCCCGACGACCGCTGGGGTGAGACCGTCAAGGCTATCGTGGTGAGGGCCCCCGGGGTCTCCACCGAGGAGGGCGTGCTGGCGGCCGACATCATCGCCGCCACCCGGGACCGATTGGCCCACTACAAGTGCCCGACGTCGATCGACTTCATCGACGTCCTGCCCCGCAATCCCTCAGGGAAGGTGCTGAAGCGGGAGCTGCGCCAGCCCTACTGGGGTAGCAGGGAACGCAACATCCACTGACCGCCCCACCGGACGGGCGAGGGGACCGTCCGGTGCGGTGGCCGGAATGGTCCACGGGCTGAGTGCCACGCGAGCTCCGCGAAGCGTGCGGCGGAGATCCAGTTGCCGTCTGGGTCCCCGCCCGCACGACCTCCTGAGTTCGGAATCGCTCCAGGCCGACCTCCGCCGCGGAATTGGAGCACAACCCCGACCGCTCACACGGAGCCCTCACGGAGCCGTCGTCGAGCCGAACCGCCGGATGGTTCGCGTGGATTCGGAGCTGGGAAGCCACGACCATCGGGACGGGTCGGCGAGGCTACCGGTCCGGGCAGCCCGGCTGTCAGGCGGGGCTGTCACCGACATCGCCGTCTGGTCCGGACCACTCTGTTCCGGCCGCGGCCTTCCGGCCCGCGCCGGGTCAGTTCAGAAGAGACCCGGTGATGTCGAGTCGCCCGAGGCGGGTGACTCGTCGGCGTTGGCGTTGGCGTTGGAACGGTCCTCCTGGCCGCTGCCGATCGACTCCAGCCGGGGCACCAACTCGTCGACCCGCATCCGGGTCCGGCGCAGTCGTCGGTCCAGCTCATCCACGATGTCGGTGGCCCGCTCCAACTGCTCCACCAACCGGTCCACGTCCACCACGCCGGTCTCGAACTCCTCGATGATGGTGTCCAGTTGGGCGCCGGCGTCGGAGTAGCTCAGTTCGGTCACGTCGGTGACGGCATCCCCTTCTCCGGCCCCCTTCGTTCCGCCCTCTGTGGTCGCGGCCATTACTGCTTCCCTTCCTCGTCATTCGGGTCTGATTGCACACTGGTCGTACGCGCTCGCTCCTCGATCGGACCGGTCCCGACAGCCGAGACCACGGACTCCACCTCGCCGTCGGCCAGCTGGGTCCGCACGCGAGATCCTGCCGAGAGCCCGGATGCCGATCGGAGCACCCGCCCTTCGCTGTCGCGGGTGACCGAGTAGCCCCGCTCGAGCTGACGTCGGTAATCGTAGGCGCCCAGCAGACGACGCCACTGATCCAGCCGGAGGTCCTCGACCTGCAACCGTCGGCCTGGCGACGTCACCAGGCGGCGACTCCGGGAGACGAGGGCCACCTGGCCCGACTCCAGCGACCGGACTGTCGATCGGGCCAACAGGGCACTCCTGCCCTCGAGCCGGCGCACGTGGGTATCGACCTGTCCCCGGGACGCGCCCCGGAGCGTTCGGGACCGGTGGGCCAGGCGGTCGACGTGGCGGTCGAGCTGAGAGCGGGCGCCGGTGGCCATCCCGTGCCGGTGGCGGTCGAGGGATCGCTCAGAACGCTCCAGCAGGTCACGAGCGAGCCTTCCGGTCAGTGCACCGGCCCCCATGCCGGACCTCCAGAACTCGGTGGCCATGCGGGCCAGCTCCTGACCGCACTCCGTAGGCGTGATGAACGACCGGTTGGCCACCTCATCGGCAACGGACTGATCCCCGGTGTGCCCGATCCCGACCCACACGGGCGCCTCGGAGGTGGCAATGGCCCGGGCCACCGGTTCGCTGTCGAAGGTGGCCAGGTCGGCTTTGGACCCACCGCCGCGCACGATCACGATCACGTCGTAGCCGCCGGACTGCAGCCTCCGGACCCCGGCGGCCACCGCGGCCACCGCCTCACGGCCCTGAACCGGGGTGGGGAGGACGTCGACGGCGAACGCCATGGCTGACGCCTCCAGTCGACCGATGAAGTCGGCATAGCCCTCGGTGGCTGGACTGGCCACCAGCCCGATCCGGAGAGGGAGGCGAGGGACAGGGATCCGCCGGTTCCGATCGAGGAGGTCCTCGTCCACCAGCGCCTTGATCAGCCGGGCCCGCTCTGCGGCCACCTTCCCCAACAGGGCGTCGGTGTCGAGCTCAGAGAGAATGAAGCTGATATCACCACGGGGCTTGTACAGCTGGACCTCTCCCCGGACCCGGACGACGAGGCCGGTGTCGAGGACGATTCCCAGTTGCTCGAGCGTGGACCGCACTCGGCTCCACCGGCTGGACCAACAGACCACCTTCAAGACCGGTGGGCTGCTCTCCTGGGCATGGACCGGATCCACCAGGTCGAGGTAGCAGTGCCCGCGCGAACTGACGTTGAACGAACGGACCTCGCCGGCGACCCACACCACCCCCGGCAGCGCATCCTTGAGAGCACGGTCGATCCGGAGATAGAGGTCACTGATGGACAGCGAGTCGGCGCCAACGAGGGACTCCGGGCCGGGGCGGGTCGGGGATGAGCGGACAGCCATTGGAGTCAGACTAGGACCCCGGTGCGGCGAATCCATGCCGATGGCCGTTCACCACCGATTCCCCCGAGTCATCCTGATCTGCTCTGGTGCGAACCTGGTGGTCAGAGGGTTTTCGGACCGTCCGGGGACGGTGTGTGGGACGATGGTGGGGACGGTGAGTCGGCCGGGTGGCCGCGGTCCGTACCGACGGGGGGAACCCTCCGGCGGGTCCGGGTCGAGGAAGGTCGGGACTCCACAGGGCAGGGTGCTGGTTAACGGCCAGTCGGGGCAACCTGCAGGAAAGTGCCACAGAGAACAGACCGCCGATGGCGTGGCCCCCGGGTTGCGCACAGGTAAGGGTGAAACGGTGCGGTAAGAGCGCACCAGCGGCCAGGGTGACCTGGCCGGCTCGGTAAACCCCACCCGGAGCAAGGTCGAACAGGGGGACGGACGGCCCGTCCGGTGGTCCTTTCGGGACACCACCCCCAGGTAGACCGCTTAGATGGATGGCCACCGAACCCTCGCCAGAGGGGGAACAGAATCCCGCCTACAGGCCGGCTCACCGTCACTAGGCCGCTGAACAGGGAGTACATGGATCTAATGTCCGGGCCGTGCCGTCGACGTGCTCGTGGTGTCATCGGGTTGGCGGGTTGGCTGAGTACGACCTGACCGCTGGGTGGGACCCATCCCATCTCTCGGGCTCGATGATGGGGTCCATAGATGGCCACTTCGACTCGGCCATCTGTGCGGCGAGCAGCAGGGATAGGGATGGTGACGCTCCGCCTCAGGCAGTAGCCATCGTGTCGGCGGAGCGCAGCCCTCGCCGGACACCCATTGGAGGCCCTTCAGCCAGCCCGGCGGACGAGACCGGGTACCGACTGTCTGGAAGGACTTTGAAAAGTACGTACTTCTGCAGATGCGGGTTTCGCTTCTGTGGCGCAACATGACCTTATCGAGTCAACGAGTGGCTCCCTGGATAAGGAGAGAGCGAATGTCTGGTACTGCTTTCATTTCGAGACGGTTTGATATCCACCCTTCCGAGGTCCCGGGTGCAGCCGCCGATTGGCACCGAGGCCTTCCCCCCGTTCGGGTGGGCCGGAACTCCGTGCAGGTCGACCACCAGTTCCGGCTGGCTTCGGAACCCGAACAGGGACGGCCGGATCCCTGCCAGTTGTATTCAGTGCGGGGCCACCTGTGGGTGAAGGCCCGTCCAATACGAGTGAGTCTGGAGTTCTCGATGTGGTCGGCGAGCATCACCGAGGTGGCTCTGAGGCCCAGGGGCCTTGCGTGGCCAGTCGGCACAAAGGCCTATCGGGATCGGGTCGCCGCCATTCTCGATGACATCATCGAATCGCTCGCCGTTCCTGTGACGTGCCGTCGAGAGATTGGCGAGGATATGCCGGTTGATGAGACTGACCTGGCTCCCCTGCTTTCGGCAGCGTGAGCCATTCGTCTTCGTTGCCGACCGGATGCCATTCGTCTTCGTGCCTATCGGATGAGGAAGTCCTTTCGACTGGTGTATTCGGACTGGGCCCAGAGACATGCTGGCAGGCGACCTCGAAGGACTGGGGGAATGGGCCGCTGACGATCTGCGGACCGAGGGACGTCAGAAGCTGAGCATGATGCGGCTCTACCGGAAGTCCGGCCTCACCGACGACCTCGGATCGGCCTACCTGCCCACGGGGTCGGGCACGGTGGCGGCAACCACGAGATGACCGGGGAGTCCAAGTTCCGACCTGGTACCGCCAACCGCCTCCGTGCTCACCTTCTGCTGGCTCGGTCGCGACGTGCCGGTACCGCTCTCCTGACAGCCCTCCCGGAGGCTGTGCGAGCATGGTGAATGCGCAGGTTCCGCTTCTTCGGCTCGGAAAGCAACGCAGCAGTAGGTATGGGCAGGCTGGGCTCCGCTGGGACGGGAGGGCAGGTCACCGAGATCCCAGGTCGTGGTGACCAGTTCTGGACGTTCCCGGGTACGGATCTCGTTGACGACTTCACAGAAGCAGAGTGGCTGACTCCACTCCTGTCGCATCGAGGCGGAGAGGTTCGGTCGTGGGTACCCGAGACCTTCGAGGCATACGCACGCGTCTTCTACCCCATCGTCCGAAGCGGGGTCCTCGATGGTAGTGAGATCATCGCCCGGGAACCACCGACGCTCAGGTGGTCGGAGGTCGCTGAGGGGAACGGCTGGCACGTGCACCCCGAGATGGCTCCCGAGGCCATTGTCAGACCCGCACCCGGCCAGAGTATGCAGCCGCCTGATGTCGATCTGAATGATGTGGGATACAACCTGGAAGAGGATCAGTTCGACGCATTGGCGGCGATCCTTCGTCGTCATACCGAGACACCCGAGTCAACCTGGTTCGGACTGTGGGAAGGCTACGGAGATCTGATGGTGGGCTACGCCCCCACACCGGGGCGCCAAGAAGTTCATCAGGTGGCGTATCCCGAAGTGTTCGCCCTCCCCGACCGCAACTACCTCCTGTACCGAGGACCGATCTCAGCATGGAGACTCATTCGAAACGCCCACCATCCACAGGTGCCTGACCTCTGGTGGCCCGACGACAGGTCGTGGTGCCTCGCAACAGACACTGACTTCAGGTGGCTGTATGTCGGTGGGACATCGGCGTGCATCGAGGAGTTCGTGAACTCCTCGGAGGTCGAAGCCCTGGAGACTAGGCCCGAACATCGTTCCTACTGGATTGGCTCGGATCTCATCAACGATCCAAACGGGGAGACTCTGCCTGAGCACCTGCGACCTCGCTAGCGTTGCGTGGGAGGATTAGCTGCTGGCGCCCTCGGCGTCCAACCGGTCCGCCATCTCCCGATACCTGGCTACGGGTATGAGGTGAACTCCATCCAATGCCTTCGATTCCCTGATCTGCGCAATCAGCTCACAAGCAATATCGGCTCCCGCATCACGGTCAGCCTCGATTCGCTCGATGATCTCCTCGGGTACGGCGAGTTGAGGAACGTCGGCAGAGAGCTTCCGAGCCATCGAGGCACTCGACACCACCATGACCCCCGCATACACCGGGCCATCGAACGTTACCGACGAACGCCATTCGAGTAGTGCCTCAACGGAGAATCCGACCTGGACGAAGAGAGCATCCGCCTCCTTCTTCCAATCAGGAAGTCGGCGTAAGCCGGATGCGACTCCGATCCGCACGAGTTGAGAGTCATCGCTCCGTTGCACACTGAACCGTCGCGCCTCTGCGATCATCGACCTGACCGTCAGGTCATCCGTGCGGGAACCAGACTCGGGGCGGTCGCCGTACACGAACAGGAACTCGTTGACGCCGTAGGCAGCAGCCGTCAGAAGATCCCGCTGGAATCCGAGCCGATTCCGGTCCCGTGCGTTGATGCAGGCAATGGCCCTCCCTCCCATGAGTTCGACCTCATGGGCAACAGCAATGCTCGACACCGTCGCCCGACCAATGTGATTGTCGGGGATCAGGAACGCATCTGCCACTCGGCTCAGCACGCCGATCTGGTGACGAACGTGCATCAACTCAGGTCGGGTCGCTGGCTCAACCTCACAGATGACCTCGAACTTGCTCGGAAGCATCCGGCAAGCTTACGACGCCGGCTGACCCAATCGCGCAGTCCGGCAAGAGGATGGACCATAAGCCTCACAACTGCGGTGGTCCGCGGAACGCTTGGCCCGGCAGACGCGGCCTTGACGCACCGAATGTCACGAGTACGTTCACTCCTTCCCGACGCTCATCTGCCTCCCGATGACGGCCAAGCAACATTTCCGGGTATCCATCCAGGCGGGGCAAGATGGCACGTATGCCCTTGCTCACTCCGACGCTGCGGACTGCTCGACTGTCGTTGCGGCCATTCACCGACGCGGATACGGACGCTCTCTTCGCGTTGCGCAGCAACGTCCAGGTGATGCGCTACTGGGATGCGCCTCTATGGGTAGAACGTGCTCAGGCCGAGGAGTTCATCGCGGCATGCCGGCGAATGGCGAAGGACGGCAGCGGGGCGCGGTGGGCGATCGACCGTGGTTCCGACGAAGCCTTCATCGGATGGTGTGGTCTGACCCGGTGGAACCATGTGTATCGCAGCGCGTCAATGGGCTACTGCCTTGACGATGCGGCGTGGGGGTGTGGCTATGCGACGGAGGCCGCGAGGGCCGTGTTGCATTGGGCCTTCGACTCGCTGGACCTGAATCGAGTCCAGGCCGAGGTCGATACGCGCAACGCGGCGTCTGCTCGCGTCCTGGAAAAGATCGGATTCGTGCGCGAAGGGACATTGCGAGAGGACTGCGTGGTCAACAACGACGTGTCGGACTCATGGGTGTACGGGCTGCTCAGGCGTGAATGGCAGACGTCGTCTGATCGTTAGTGGTCTACGTGAGACACGATTGGCCGAGTAGGGGATTCGCGGGGCCCAAGCGTTCGGCCGCATCGCCACGCCTTTCACCGTTCAGGGCGCACGACCGGTGCCCTGTCCTATGACGCAATCACCGCCGTCGTGGCGCTCGCCAACGATCTTCCGCTGTTGATGGGCACCTCAGCCGTTTTCATACCCCACGACGGCTTGGATCTGAGATTCCACTTTCGCCCAGACCCGGGAACGACCATGGCCCGGTTAGCCGGGAACCCCTGGGTGGCCACCGAGCGAGGCATCGGGAGCCGGGGAATTAGCACTGGACTGGCCCAGAGTCGCCGAGCCGCCGCAGCCCGAGGGCCTATCCGAGAGCCTGGTGCAGTCTGGTAGTGACCAACTGCCTGACCAGCCCTTTGGGCAGTGGCGTATCAAGGGAGAACTGAAGGGCCCCGGATGAAGTCTTGTACTCGGCGAGTTCGTCCTTCAGTTCAGGGAAGACCGAACCACTGTGGGGAAGATAGCTAAGGTGGTTCTTGAAGGCTCCGAATCCGGCGATTACCTTGCCCTGCAGCCGGAAGGCGGGCAGTCCGTAGGAGATGCACTGCTCTGCTTCGGGTATGACATCGAGGATCGACTGCCGAAGCACGGTCAACGTGCCCCTCTTCGGTTCCTCCAATGAATCCAGGTAGTCATCGATCTCCCTTTTTGACACAGCCGCTCCTCTCCATTGGATGCCGACAGATTACGCTACCCACCCCTGACTGCCTCATGACAACGAGCTAACGCAACAGGTCCGGAAGCTGACGCATGTCGTCGAACACGACCACACCAGCTCGCTCGAGTTGCGATGCGCTGGTCACACCCCCGGCGAAGGCGAAGACGGACATCCCGGCGGCAACCCCGGCGCTGACCCCCGACATGCTGTCTTCCACTACGGCACAGCGGTCGGGAGCTCGGCCCATCCGCGTCGCCGCGTACAGGAAGATGTCGGGGTCAGGTTTACCGCGGGCGACCTCATCCCCGCTGAAGATGCGACCGGCAAACCGATCCGAAAGTCCGGTCAACGCCAGCGTGAAGTTCATCTTCTCATGGCTTCCGCTCGAGGCCACGCAGGTCGGTGTGGTGATCCGGTCAAGTGCCTCGACCACTCCCTCCACGGGCACGAGTTCGGATTCGTACGCCTCTCGGTAGAGGGGCTCGAACTCCGCCTCCCAGTCCACTGGACGTCCGATGTGTTCCTCGACCACCTCCTGCATGTGGCCGGCGGACCGGCCGACGAATCGCTCAATGATCTCGGCCTCGCTCAGCGGCCAACCCAGGGAGGCAAGGATCACCGCCTCGGTACGGACGGCGAGACGCTCGCTGTCCACCAAGACCCCGTCGCAATCGAAGATCACCAGATCGAAGCGGCTCACGATGTCAGGAGTGGATTGACGATAATCCACTCCTTCACCCTGTAGGTCCGGTCGGGATTCCGCGGCGGCCTGTAGTCCGAGGTCTCATCTACGAACGAGAACCCTGCCTTCCCAGCCACTCGCTCCGAGGCCACGTTCCCGACCATCGTTGCGAGACCGATGGACTGCAGTCCAAGGGACCCGAATCCCCACTGGACGACCAGTCGCAAGGCGGCAGTAGCCACGCCTTGATTGCGTCCCCAAGGAGCAACCCAGTACCCACCGACGGGCCTCAGCTCTTCGGGGAATCCGAGGCTGACCGAGCCGAGGAACCGACCGTCCACCGCCCCCACGATGGCGAAGGGAGCAATCTCGCCTCGCTCCCAGAGCCCCGGGTGGTCGCAGATCCACGCTCGGGCGTCCTCCTCGTCATACGGCCAGGGAATGGCATCTGTCCAGCGAGAGATCTCCCGGTCCTGGCAGGCGGCCGTGACGTCCGCTACATCGGAGAGTTCGAAGGTCCTCAGTGTCACTCTTCCATCGGACAGTGGACGATCCGGCTTCTGCACAGCAACCATCGTAGGGCGCAACCATCCGGCGAAATCGGACTCGATGGCTGTGCTAGCGCCGAGCGACCCGGCCTCGGTGGGCCGAGCAGATCTGTCGTGCGCGTCGAGCACGACCAACGGCCCGGAGCCAGGGTAGGTGTTCCAGAATGGGTCGAGACGGGTCGCCGAGGTCGGAGTGAACGGGCCTCGGATGTCTCGCCTGCCATCGCCTACCGGCTGCCATCGTCTACCGGCTGCCGTGGCCACGAGCTGCGTGCGACGTCCATCGTCGAGCCCTAGGGCGCAGCCCGGTTCGGAGGGTATGTTGATCCTGCATCGTCGACAGCGGGTCTACGCCTCTGCATGCAGGGCTCCTCCAAACTCAACGTGGGGCTTCGACCCTTATGGTCACGGGGAGCTCGGAGTGACGATCCTTGAACGCCCGGACGACCGCTTCTACGACGTCGACGCCCTTCAGCTGGATGTCGGTAACCGACAGTTCAACCTCGATCGGCTCGTTCGCCGACAGATCCGGTGGGTCGTACGTCACCTCGAAATCCTGCTCTTCCAACATCGACACGAGACCGAGCACAGGATGGGGAGGCCCGTGGTAGGCGACTCGGAGCATCAGCGAGAATGTACCCCCTCTGCGGTGCTGGTCGGCGACACTGCAGGAAGCCCTCCTGAACCGACTGTCGAGGAACCTCCGAAGCATTGGCACCCGCAAGCGGACCGAGCCGACTCTGGATATGGCTGCCCAGCAGACATGGATGGTGCCGTGGTGTCCCCTGCTACGGTCGAACGATGGCACGTCCCGTGGCCACCAGCACCACTGTCGACCTACCCGGGTTGGTGACCTTCATGCGTCCCCGGCACCAGGCCATCCTGGCCACCGGTCGGGCGGATGGAACACCGCAGCTGTCGCCGGTGACGATGGGGGTCGACCCGGAAGGGACGATCCTCATTGCCACCTATCCGGAGCGGGCCAAGGTCCACAATCTACGCCTCCGGCCGGTGGCCACTGTGTGCGTGCTCTCGGATTCGTTCGACGGCGAGTGGGTCCAGGTGTCCGGGGTAGCCACCGTGGTCGACCTGCCCGCGGCGCTCGACGGTCTGGTGGTCTACTACCGGTCGATCAGCGGGGAGCACCGCGACTGGGACGAGTACCGACAGGCCATGGTCGACCAGCGCAAGGCTCTGGTCCGAATCGTCCCGGACCGGTGGGGGCCCATCAGCAGAGGCGGATTCCCCCCTCGCCTGGCCGACTGAGGCCCGCCGCCCGCGTCGCCCACGCATTGCGGGTGGCGGACAGCACGGCCCTCGCAGTCATGGAGACCGGACTGCGATACTCACACCATGGAGGGTCGCTACTGGTTCGACAACTCCCTCTCCGACGAGGGAGCACGGCTGCGTCTGCTCGAGGCCATTGCCGACCCCAGGTCGATCCGGTTATTGGCTGGCATTCCCGTCGAGAAGGGCTGGAGATGCGCCGAATTGGGTGCCGGCGGTGGTTCGATGGCTCTCTGGCTGGCCGGCGAGGTCGGTGCGGGTGGATCCGTCGTGGCCGTCGATCGGGACGTGACGCTCCTTGGCCATCTCGCCGACCATCCCTCGATCGAGGTCGTGGAGAGTCCCATCGAGCAGCTCGACATGGAACCCGGAACGTTCGATCTGGTGCACACCCGAAACGTGCTGATGCACCTGGATGGGGCCGACGCCATCCTGGGAACGCTGGTCGATGCCCTCCGTCCCGGCGGGACTCTCCTCGTGGAGGAGGCGGACTACTTCCCCGTCGCCGCCATGACATCGTCTTCCCTGGCCGAGGTGGCCTCAGCGTTGGTGGGCCGATGGACCTGGGCCCGCACCATTCCCGACACCCTCGCTCAGCATCCGGTCGGCAACCTCACGGTGACGATTGATTCCTCCATGCTCCAGGGACATTCACCCGAGGCCGCCTTCTGGACGCACACGTTCCGTTCCGTCGAGGAACTGCTCACCACCCCCGAGCTGGCTGCCGCCCATGGGATCCGTCCGGTGCGACGTGAGGCATTCGAGGAGGCCCTGGCCTGCCTGGCCGACAAGACGTTCTGGACCCCGTTCTCGGCCGTGGTGTGCACGCGGTGTCGAAAGGTCTGAACAGGCGTGACCGTGCCCAAAATGCACCCCGATGAGATCGACATCGACGAGTCGCCCGTCAGGAAACTCGTAGCGACCCAATTCCCGAATTGGGCTGACCGGCGTCTGAAGTTCCTCCCGAACTCCGGGACCGACCATGTGACCGTTCGACTTGGCGACGACCTGGTCGTCCGCCTTCCCCGTCACGAGAGAGCCAGCGGTCAGGTAGCGATCGAGTACCGGTGGTTACCGAAACTCGCCCCCTCCTCCCGCTTTCCATCCCGGATCCGTTGGCTCCGGGACAGCCGGATCGGAGCTTCCCCTGGCCGTGGTTGATCAGTCGCTGGCTGGAGAGTGAACCGGCCATCGTCGACCGGGTGACCGAGCCACGACAGGCGGCCAGGGCGTTGGGTCGATTCGTCACGGCCATGCGACGAATCGATCTCCCCGCCGGCCCGGAGCCCGGTATCCGGAATTCGTATCGCGGCGTCCCGCTTGCCTTTCGCGACGGTCAGGCCCGCCACGCGCTCCGTGTGCTCGGGGGAACCATCGACACCGGGGCGGCATTGGCGGCGTGGGAGGCGGCGCTCCAGGCACCGCCCTGGGACGGTCCGGATGCCTGGATCCACGGGGACCTCCAGGTGGGCAATTTGCTGGCCCGACGGGGGCAACTCGGCGCGGTCATCGACTTCGGGTGCCTCTGCGTCGGCGATCCGGCGTGTGATGTCATGGCCGCATGGACGTGCTTCACCGCCGACAGCCGCGAGTCGTTCCGCTCCGAATTGACCATCGACGACGCCACGTGGGAGCGAGGCCGCGGCTGGGCGCTGTCCATGGGCCTGATTGCCCTTCCCTACTAGCGGGAGACCAATCCGGTGTTCGCCGACGGAGCGCGGCGGATGATCCAGGAGGTCCTCGCCGATCATCGGTCGCGGCCCTGACGGCCGAGGGAGCAGCGGACCGTGGGTGAACGTCGGGAACGTACAGCCGGATCACCTCCGATCGACTCAGAAAGGCAGACCCGGGAGTTCAAGATCCCCGCCGGGAACGGTCGGTCCTTCGGCGAGGGGGAGCCAACACGTGCGCAGCGGCATGACGATCGCTCCTCCTGGTTGACCGACCCTCACCACACCAGCAATCTCCTGCCACCCGAGATCCGCGTAGAACCGCAGTCGCTCCGGTCGACAGAAGAGCATGGCCATCATCCGACCCTGCCTCTGCATCCGCTCCGTGGCCGCTTCGACCACCACCCTTCCGACGCCGTGGCCCCGGTACTGTCGATGCACGAGTACCCCGCCGAGTCCGAGCACCTCGATTGTCCCCGCGGCGGCCTCCCTCAGCTCCGAGACGACCCAGCCGGCATGGCCGATGAGGTGACCGTCCTCCACCAGGCCGACATGATCACTCTTCGGTCCCCACTCAATGCCCAGATGCTCCGTCCCAAACGGGTCCCGCTCTCCGTCGACGATCTGTGCATACTCGTCAGGCCCGAAGTCGGGAAGGTCGACTACCTCCACGTTCCCGAATGTAACCGAGACACCCTGGAACGAGTCCACAGGACGAGGGGGTTGCACCGGTCGACCTTGACAGAGAACTTGGTACTAGTCATAGAAGCTCCATGTGCGCCTGATCAGTGGTGGATTTTCTCAATATCAGGCGAACCGGGCTGTAGGCGACGGTCAGGTTGCGCCCTTCCCGATCGAGGGGTTTGCCGGTGGCGCCGTGACCAACGTATCGAGACGGGCCAACGTCAACTCCATATCCCGCCGGGTCTTCCCGGACCAGATGTCTCCCAGCTTCAAGAGGGTCCGCTGATGGTCGGTGGTGATGTCCCAACTCTCCCGCACCCGGGTGCCCTCACCCCAGGGTTCTAGCTCGTAGCGCCAGATGCGGCCGGCCACATATCGCTCCAACCTTCCCTTGGGGCCCGTCTGCCAGGCGATGAGACGGTTCTCGTCGAACTCGACCACGGTGCTCACCGTCGAATAGTGAATCCCCATTTTCATGGACATGCCGAAGGTAGTACCGAGGGCCAAGCGCTCCGAGGTTTTCTCATTGGCCCCCTGAAGCATTCCCGAGCCGTCGATGAGTGCGTGCCTCCCGGGATCGGCCAGAACGTCGAACAGGGCCTCGGGAGTCGCCTGGATGACCCGCTCGACCGTCAAGACAAAGCCGTCCATGGCCTTCGCTCCCTGATGGCTGGTGATTGCCGGTTTTCGGATTGGACACCGGAACGGGCTCTCACAGCGGACCGAGGGTCCGCGCCTACGTCCGGGACGACCCTGCCGGGCTCATTGGAGCACCGTCCACCGCACGGTGCCATTTCGTGCACCCCTCGTGGGCATCTGGTCACCACCAGTGTCGATTGGGGGCGTTGGGCCCGGGGCGACATTGACACGACCCCGCAACTCTGCCTGAGATGACTGATCGGAGTGACTCGCTGGCAGGAGCACGGTAGCTCCCAACCGGCGGGGAGTCTGGCGTGACCGGACACGCCGCACGAACGAGGGGTGGCAATGAAGCGGAAGAAGAGGATCATCTGGTGGGAGTCCGGCGTAGCCGGACGGCCCAGTACTCCGGCCAGTCGGGTGCCCCAGTACGAGGAATGGGCACGTAAGCATATTGACGGCTTCGTTGCTCCGGTCACCCACGAGACGCCGCGCGGGCCCCGGATGGCCGGTCCTACCCCGGTCAGACTGCAGACACTCGGCGAGGCCCTGACGTTGGCGATGACCGAGCACGGACACTCGGTGCCCCAAGCCGCGACCGCCCTCGGCGCGACCTCCGAACAGTTCATCGATTGGGCCCTCGATCGGGTCGACACCGCCCCGGCCTGCCACGACACCGTCATGACCTACCTGGGCGTCGACGCCTACACGTTCCGCGGGCTCATCCTTCGGTCGCAGATGCGCCGGGTACAGATGCGCATCCACCAGCTCCCCGCCTGAGCCGTCCCGCTCCCCCGGGCATCGGCTAGGCCGAGCGACGCCGCCCGGCCCGGTCCCGGAGGAGGAGTACGGAGGACGTCACGATACCGACGAGCGGGAGCCACAGGATGTCGAATCGGCCGGTAGCAGCGGCCAGGGCCGCCGCGGCGATCCACGCCGACAGCAGGACTCCGTTCCACCACCGTCGCCGTGAGGTGAGGATCACCGGCCCGAGATAGCTCCTCCACGTGGTGCGAGGAGGATCGTCGGACGCCATGGCGCCCACGCTATCCACCCGCGTGCATCTTGCCTCCGGCTGCCCCACCGCCCTCCGCCCTCCTCTCAGCCGATCGAGCCGAAGAATCCCTGGAGCAGCGCGGCGGATGTCACCGGTGCCTGGAGGGCCCACCAGTGCCCGGCATCGGGAATGACCTCGTGACGGGCTCCGAGCATGGAAGCCACCTCACGCGACTGCAGGTCATCGCTGAAGGGATCGTCGGTGGGATGGAGCACGAGACCGGGGGCCGCGGTGATGCCGTAGGCCTGGCCCCAGTCAGCGAAGGGGTTGGGGGTGGCCGACCGGTACAGGTCCAGGATGCACGCGCCCATGGTCTCGTCGCTCCAGGTTGCCAACTCCAGGGCATCGGCGGATGGCACCCCCAGGACCTCGAAGACTTGGGCCTGACTGTCCGGCGGGGAGGCCAACTGGTCGCGGAAGAACGACTCGCCGTCACCCGGCGTCTGCCATATCTTGGCGAAATCATGCCACTCATAGTTGGGATGCATGACGTTGGCCACGTCCGCGGCCCAGCCATGGATCTGGTCGCCGTGGGCGGTGGCCACGCGGTAGGTGAGGCCCGCTCCCCAGTCATGGCCGATCAGATCCACAGGATCATCGATCCGCTCGAGCTCACCGAGTAGCCAGGCCACGTAGTCGTCCTTGGTGGCGCCGAAGCCATCAGGTCGCTCACAGCCGAATCCCGGGAGCGCAAGGGCTACCGACTCGCCGCCCATGAGTGGCCGGACCTTGTTCCACAGATCCGCGGTCTCGGGCACGCCGTGGACGAAGACGAACACAAGCCCAGGCTAGCCACCGGTCAGTTCCGCCGTCAGACGGTGTCAGTGCGCCACCGGTGCCCGTCGGGCGGCGTGGTACGGGTGGTCGGTGGACCGGTGAAATGGGGTGTGTCGAGTCGACGCTACGCCGCATCGTACGCCTCTGACCTGGTCTTTTTCTCTCCGGCCGGCAGCCGGACCCGGCCGCCGCATCTGTTGACCGATCAGGCGGCACGGACCGACCTCGGCCACTCATCGTTGCCTCGAGTGGCAAATTTCCCCTAGACGGCAGCGCCATTACGACCTAGCTTCTTGTGGGGGCTTGACCGAAGGGAAGCGGATCAAGTGACCCGATTCGAGGAAATCGATCTGTGGGAAGCCGAGGTCTCCCCGATATTCCAGAGGATGTTGGCCACCTTGTCCGCAGCGGAACAGGCGGCCGCCAACGGACCGACAGCTCTGCTCTCTGCCAGCGATCAGCTCGGCACGTCAGCCCGGGACGCCTGTCGATGGATGGCTGACAACCAATGCCCCCTCGCTCAGATCGATGAGCGCCTCCGGGGGACGCTCCGCACCATCCGGGTCCTGGCCCGGCTGTTCGAGCTGGAGTCCCGAAATCCCGGTGGTCCGAACCTGAAGGTCATCTATCAGGAGATCGACGGACTTGTCGGTCTGATCTCCACCACGTTCGCCGTCCTCAGCGACCAGCGGCGAAGCTAAAGCCGTCTCGCGGTGGGATCGGGCGAGGGGATCGTCCGGACCCGGGATAGCAGGCGACAGAGATCCAAATGGTCGATGCAGACGGCTTCGGGTGAACAACACACGCCCGAATCTCCGTCCGCCCTCGGCTTCGGCATCGGATGGTCGGGAACCGCTGGCGAGATCAGACGGCCACCAGGGTCACGGCGATGTTGCCTCGGGTGGCATTGCTGTAGGGGCATACCTGGTGCGCGGCCTCGATCAGTGCCTTTACTGTGTCGTCGTCGACTCCGGGAACGTGCACGTCGAGCCGGACGGCCAGCCCGAACCCGCCACCCCCGACGGTACCGATGGTCACATGTCCGGTCACCGTTGATCCGTCGACGCTCACCTTCTGCCTCCGGGCCACGACACCCATGGCGCTCTGGAAGCAGGCGGCATAACCCGCGGCAAACATCTCCTCTGGGTTGGTGGCACCCCCCGGACCACCCATCTCCACCGGTGGTTTCACGTCCACATCCAGGTTGCCGTCGGCGCTCCGCACGTGCCCGTCCCGACCACCCACCGCCGTGGCCGTCGCCGTATACAGCGGCTTGATCAACTCCGTCACCATCGTGCACTCCTCCCGTTCCACCACCCTGTAACGGCCGATGCCGGTCGATTGTTCCCACCCGGTGTGGCCGCGGGACCGCCCGGGACGACCGACCTGGACTCCCGAAGAGGAGGCGCCGGTCCGGATGTCCGTGCCCGCCTCTCCGCACCGACCCGGGGGACTGTTAGCTTTCAGACCGTGAGGAGAGATGGGCGCTCGGGGATACCGGCAGGAGCTGTGGCACCCACTCGGCGGACACGGAGCCCGTCGGTCACGGGCGCCTAGTCAGATGCGGGGCGTGAGGAACACGGCCGAGGGCATCCGAGTCGTCGAGATTCCCGACGCAGGGGCCTCGGGTGTCCGGGTGTCGGTGGCCACGTCGGGGATCTGCGGCTCCGATCTCCACATGATCTCGTTCGGCCCGTCGCCGGTGATACTCGGCCACGAGTTCTGCGGCCGACTCGACGATGGCACACCGGTGGCCGTACTTCCCGCC
This sequence comes from uncultured Acidimicrobiaceae bacterium, assembly GCA_963737625.1. Classification (GTDB taxonomy): domain Bacteria; phylum Actinomycetota; class Acidimicrobiia; order Acidimicrobiales; family RAAP-2; genus Bog-756. Next base: position 602,180 of record CAVTTK010000002.1, on the reverse strand, counting down.
CTTCGCTGCGGGCGATGCTCCCGCTGCCTGGTTGGCGAACCCCAACAGTGCACAGCTGTCCTCGATGCGATGTACGGGACCAGCCTCGATGGAGGCCTGGCCGACCAGGTATGGATCGATCCGACGTGTGCCGTTCCCCTGCCCGGCAGCTTGGCCCTGGATGTGGCCTGTGTCGTGGAACCCCTCGCCGTGGCCCTGCACGGTGCCCACCGGGCCGGCGTGGTGGCCGGCACCCGGGTGCTGGTGATCGGCGGCGGACCCATCGGCCTGTGCGCCATGGCGGTTGCCCGAGCGCTCGGCGCCTCGGTGGCCGGGAAAGCCCACAGGCCCGAGCGCCAGTCGGCCGCGGAGCGCCTCGGAGCCAGCGGAACCCTCGGCACCGACTACGACGTCGTCCTCGACGCCGCCGGTACCCAGGCCTCGCTGGACCAGGCCACGCTCCGCGTGCGGCCAGGAGGGACCATCGGAGTCCTGGCCAACTTCTGGGACCCGGTGACCGTCGGGATGTCCCTCCTCATGAAGGAGGTCACCTTGGTCCCGGCGTTCACCTACGGCCACCACCACCGGGTCTCGGAGTTCGAGGAAGCGGTGGGGATGCTCGATGCCATCCCCGACCTACCCGCAACGTTGATCACCCACCGGTTCCCTCTGGACGAGGCCGCCGAGGCCTTCCGGGTGGCCTCTGATCCGATGTCGGGGGCCATCAAGGTGGTCATCGAGCCGTGACCCGTCTGGCGCTCCTCAATGCCTCGGTGATCGAGGGAGACCGCACCGTGCTACCCCACGCCCACGTGGTCGTGGACGGTGACCGGATCACCGCGGTAGGGCCCGGAGCGCTGCCGGAGTCACGACCCGGGGACCGGGTCGTCGACTGTTCGGGCCATACCGTGATGCCCGGCATGGTCAACTGTCATTTCCACGCCACCTACCACAACCTCGGGAGCACGCCGGCACCGTTCGGGCTGGAGGAGCCGATGGCCCTCCAGGCGGTCCGCGCCGTCAACAGCCTTGCGCTCCTGGTCCAGTGTGGCTTCACCAGTGCGGTCTCGGCCGGGGCCCCGTTCGCCATCGACGCCTCCATGAAGGTGGCCATCGACCGAGGGCTGATCCCCGGTCCCCGACTGGTCCCGTGCAGCCGTGACGTCAGCACAACCGGACATGCCGGGGACCGTAGCTTCCCACCGCACTGGCAGGTCGGGGCACTCGGAGCCATCCGGCCGAGCGACGGGCCCGATGAGTTCCGGCGGTCGGTACGGACCGAGATCAAAGAAGGCGCCGAGATCATCAAGATGTTCGTCACCGGCGGCCACGGCACCATCGGGCCGAAGGAACAGCTCGAGATGTCACGCGAGGAGATGGCTGCGGGGATTGAGGCGGCCCACCTCCGAGGCGTCAAGGTCCGGGGCCATATCGCCAACCGCGAGGCCATCCACATGGCCCTGGACCTGGCCATCGACGTCATCGACCACGCGGACGGGATGGACGACGAGTGCATCGAGCGGATCGTGGCCTCGGGGACGCCGGTGGTGCCCTCCATGCTGTTCCCCTCCCGGTTCCTCCAGTCGATGGACGGTGTATCCCTGGGTTTCACCGACAGTATGAAGGAGGACATCGACGCCATGGCCGACGTCCTGCCCCGGGCCAACGCCGCCGGCATGCGCCTGGTGCTCGGTGACGACTACGGGGCCATCGGCCTGCCCCATGGCCACTACGGCCAGGAGCTGGGGTTCTACGCCGACGAGGTCGGGATTCCGGCTCTGGACGTCATCCGGTGGGCGACCAAGCATGGCGCCGAGCTGATGGGCAGGGGGGACGAGTTGGGCACCGTGACCGTGGGCAAACTGGCCGACCTGGTCGTAGTGGACGGCGACCCACTCGCCGACCTGGGCCTGCTGGCGGAGCGCGACCACCTGGTGGCCGTGATCAAGGGCGGACGACTGGTCAAGGACCATCTACCCGATGTCGTCCGACCCGTGCCCTGACGACCAGGAACGTGGAAGCCGGGCCGTCGACCCTCACGACTTGCCCTTTCTGCGTCAGGACGCATAATTTCATCGGCCACGACCCCCTCCGGTGGGGTCGATGTCGAAAGGACCGAGGGGCGATGGCAGGCCGATGCGAGGCATCCGGTGGCGACGCCGAGGGCGACTACCGACCTCCGGACCCGATGGTGGACCGGAGGGCGGCACGCGGAAGCCGAACCCGCGCGTTCCTCCTCGACGCCACGATCGACCTGATCAACGGCGGCAATCCCAGTCCGGGGGCCCGGCAGGTGGCTGCCCGCGCCGGGGTCTCGGACCGCCTGGTGTTCCACCACTTCACCAACCTCGACCAGCTCTTCACCCTGGCCGTTGAGCGGAGGGCGTCGCAGTACAGTGCCCTCACCACCGTCATTCCGGCCCATGGTCCGGCCGAGATGAGGATCCGGGTCATCGCCCGCCAACGGCGGCGGCTGTTCGAGGCGGTGGGTCCGGTGTTCCGAGCGTCCTACGCCCGGCTGCCGGCCACGGCGGCGCTGACCAAGGTGCTGGCCCACCAGCGGAGGTTGCTCCGCCATCAGCTGGAGGTGATCCTGCGCCCGGAGATCGCCGCCCGAGGCGCCCAGGCACCGGAGGCGCTGGAGACCCTCCACGTGATCACCGGCTGGCAAGCCTGGAGCGCCCTGCGGTTCGAATCGGGGCACTCCGCCATCCGGGCCGAGGAGATCACCGTGTTCACGGTCGACCGGGTCCTCCGATGAGCCGCCTCCCCGAGGGGGTCCAAGCCGCCGCGGTCATCTCCGCTCCGACCACGGAGTCTCGTTGAACCGGGCCAGGACAGGTCCCGATGCCCCCCAGTCGATACGGGTGAGGGACGCCGTGGCCAGGTAGAGGCGCCACGCCCCCTCGTCGCCGAGGCCCAGGGCCCAGCACGTGGCGGCCTTGATGGGTGAGACGTGACTGACCACCACGACGGCACCCGGGCCCCGCGCTCCCTCCCCGTCTATGGCAAACAGCTCCTCGCACGCCGCACGCACCCTGGTTCCGGCCTCTCGCAGCGTCTCCCCTCCGGGCGGTCGGAAGTCCGGGTCCGATCGCCATCGGGCCCACACCTCGTCGGGGAGGGAGCGCAGCGGGCGCCCGTCGAACTCCCCGTAGTCCACTTCGATCCACCGGTCGTCGATCTCGATGGGAAGCCCGGTGCCCAGCACCTCGGCAGTCCGCCGGGCTCGTTGGAGCGAGCTGGAGATCACCCTTGTGGCCCCACCGACCAGCGGCCCCACCGTCTCGGCCTGGGCCACACCCCGCTCGGTGAGGGGCGCATCGATCCGTCCGAGGAGGAGACCGTCGGCGTTGCCGGTGGATTCACCGTGTCGGACCAGGATCAGCATCGCTCTCGCTTCGGGATCGCAGACCGGCTCAGTGCACGAGGATCCGGTCGCACTGCGGGCAGGTGGCGAATTCGTCGGGGGGCAGGCGGCGGATGCGCTCCACCTCCACTGACGGCAGCGTCAGATGGCAGCCGTCGCAGCGGTCGGCCACCAGGCGCGCCGCGCCGACCCCACCGAGCCGGGACCGGAGGAGTTCGTACCGCTCCGCCAACTCGGGGGGGAGGTCGGGGAACAACCGGTGGCGGACCTCCACCTCGGCGGCAATGGCCGCGTCGATCTCGATCTCTGCCTCGGCAATCGATGCCCTGAGGCGCTCGGCGTCGATGGCCAGGGACGCCGACGTGCTCCGGTCCTCGTCCAACCTGGCGTCGAGGGGGTCCTGCTCCTCGAGGAGCACCAGCTCCTCCTCCTCAAGATGGGACTGGCGCTCGGCCAGCTGGCCCACTTCGTGGTCCATGGCCTGGAGATCCCGCGATGCGGAGACGGCTCCGGACTGCATGCGCTGCTCGATCTCGTGCCGTCGCTTGGCCGTGGCGGCGATCTGCTCCTCCAGGTGGCGCTGCCTACCGGCCAGTTCGTCGACCTGGGCCTGTAGCTCCCCGATCGACCGCTCCAGACGAGACCGATGGTCGTCCACGTCAGCCAGGAGGGCCCGTTCGGGCAGCGCCTCCCTCCGGTGCCGCAGCTGGGCCGCCGTGGTGTCGCGCTCCTGCACCTGCATCAGGATGTCGAACGGCTCGGCCATCAGGGATCCTCTCGTCGGCGGACCAGGTGGTCGGAGTCCCCGGCCGAAGCCCCGATCAGCCTATGGGCTGACCGCAGGCCCCCGGCCAGCGCGTCGTCGGCAATGTCGAAGGCCGCTTCCCAGCTGAACCAGGCCACCTCTTGGCTCTCACCTGGTCCGGGGACCGGGGGAACATCCGAACCCAGGACCAGGTAGCGGAGGTCCAGATGGACATGGTCCCTCGCGGCCCGATGCACGTCCACATGGGCCAACGTCGGGCCGGCCGTCGGGTGGCCCACCGGAATCCCTGTCTCCTCGACGCTCTCACGCAGAGCGGCGTCTGACGGCCACTCCCCCGTCTCGACGTGGCCACCGGGCTGCATCCACCGGCGGAGCCGTCGGTGTCGGTGCAGCACCACCCCGCGGGCTCCCACGATGATGGCCGAGGCCGTGACATGGGTCAGATCGGCGCCCTCGTCGAAGGGTCGGTCCAACCGGTCCAGCTCCGCCACGATGATGGAACGGGAGAGAACCTCCCGCTCATCCATCGGCTGGTGCGTCAGGACGGCCCCGACGAGCGAGGCGACCCGCTGGTCAGGGGATGAACCGGTCACGCCCACCTTCCGGGGCGACACTGATGACTTCGCCGCCATCGACCGGTCCGCCGGGCTGGTCCTGTCCGACGCAGTCGGGCCTCAGGCTGACTTGCGGCGCTGGCGGTGGATGCGCCGACGCTCGCGCTCGGTGGTCCCACCCCAGACCCCTTCGCGCTCACGATTGGCCAGGGCGTGCTCCAGGCACGACTCTCGCACGGCGCACTGGTCGCAGATGGCCTTGGCCTCGTCGGACTCCTCGTCGGAGACCGGGTAGAACACATCAGGATCGATGCCCCGGCAGGCTGCGTGCTTGCGCCAGGTGGCACTCATGAGAACGTCACTTCCTAAAATTGCGGTTGGGTTCGGTGGATAGCTCGCCGATCGTAATCTCCGGTGACCTGGGAATATGCGGCCTCCCGGCAAAAACAGGCGGAACGTACAGTATGGCCCAGGCCTGACCGTGGTGTCCACAGAGATGCTCCTCTCGAGCCGCCGTCGGGCCGTCGCCCGGGTCTCACCGGGTACCCCGTCCAGGTGCTCCAATACCTCCTCGGGCCTATCCCGGAGCGGGGGGCGGCAGCCCGGGGGAACCCCCCTCGCCTGCAGTTCTGACCTGCCAGATCCCCTCGGACGGTCAACCGGGCCAACTCCGGGGGCCGGCGTCGGCGGCCCGCTGCCCTTCCGGGCCAGGGGTCGACCGGACCGACGGGGCCTCACCGGATGTCTAGTATCGGCCGGCGACCGAGTTCCGGACTCCGACCCGTGCGGCGCTGACCGTCACCCGAGTCATCGCCCAGTCCACCCCAACCATCCTACCGAGGAGATTGCCCATGGCCACCGCCCCACTGCAGGGAAAGACCATTGTGGTGACCGGTGTCACCGGCCAGGTAGCCGAGCCGGTGGCCCTGGCGCTGGCTGAGCAGAACGAGGTCATCGGGGCCGCCCGATTCAAGGATGAAGACGCCCGCCGCCGGCTGGAGTCGGCTGGCATCCGCTGCGTTCCCATCGACCTGGCGACCGGAGACGTGGCCGGCCTGCCCCAGGACGCTGACTATGTCGTCAACTTCGCCGTATCCAAGACCAACGACTGGACACTGGATCTCGACGCCAACAGCGGGGGCCTGGCATGGCTGATGGAGCACCACCAAGCCGCCGCCGCCTTCCTCCACTGTTCGACGACCGGCGTGTACAAGCCGCTCGGGCATCACGTGTTCGCCGAGGAGGACCTGCTCGGCGACAACCACGGAGTCTGGCCCTTCCTCCGCACCTACAGCATCTCCAAGATCGCCGCTGAGGCCACGGCACGATGGGCGGCCCAACGGTTCGGCCTCCCCACGACGGTGGCCCGCCTCTCGGTGCCCTACGGCGATCGGGGGGGCTGGCCGGCTATCCACCTCGAGATGATGATCAACGGCAGCGATATCCCGGTGCACCTCGACGCACCAAGCGTCTACCACCCTCTGCACCAGGACGATATCGTCGCCATGGTTCCCAAGCTGCTGGGAGCGGCCACGACGCCGGCCACCACGGTGAACTGGGGCGGTGACGACGCGGTCAGCATCGAGGAATGGTGCAGCTATTTCTCCGAGCTGACCGGTCTGCCGGCCACCTTCGCCCCGACCGAGAACACTATCGACAGCGTCCAGATCGATCTCACCCGGATGCATCAGCTGGTGGGCACGACGTCGGTCGGATGGCGGGAGGGGATGCTCAGGATGGTGGCTTCGCGGCACCCTGAGCTCCTGGCCGGCTGACTCCAGAGGTGCGGCCGGCGGCGGCGCAGTAGCCCTCTGGGCCGGCCCTCACTCCCCGGTGGGCTCGGAGGAGGGCTCGCCGGTCACGGCGTAGACGTTGCCGACCGACCATGCCGTGGTCGACCGGTCGACGGAAACGGTGAGCACGGCACCGTGTTGGAAGATCACCTTCAACTCACCCTCGGGAGAGGTCCACAGCCAGCGGACGGAACTGGGGTAGAGCGCCACCAACGGACCCAGTCCGTCCCAACGCTGCGGGTTCAGGTGGTGGACGACCCCGCCCACCTCCAACACGAACGGACTCCCGATCATTACTTCGGTGCGACCGAACCGCAGCCTCGACTGGTGGTCGATGCGGATGAACGAGAGCGAAGTGTCATCCAGCACGAACTCCCGGCCGCCATCGGGGAGCTCTCTGATCCGACATCCTTCGACCACCTCGCCATGTTCGCACGTGGACTCCAGCGCTCGCACATCGACTCGGAAGGCCGGTCGATCGCCGCGGGTGCGACCCCCTGCGACCAAGCGCACCGCTACGTCATGAGCCCACGGAGCCGACGGCGGAAGCCTCCGGGCCCTCAGCCACCAGCGCCCGATGAGCCGGTCACCGTCCCTACCCCAAGGACATGTCGAGGGGGACCGCCTCCTCGGGCCACAGGAGAAGGGCGAGCTGGGAGGTCAGCGCGGCCAGCTCGGCCGCCCGGGAGCGGTACTCGGCCAGCGGGCGGCCGTAGGGGTCCTCGACGTCGTCGGAGCGAGATCGGTTGGCCAGCTCCCGACGGGTCCGGTCCCCGTGCACCAAATCGATCCACGAACGGAAGCCCTGGTCGGTGCGCCGGGGGCCGAGCTCTGCCCCCCTCCTGATCAGTTCTTTCAGCATGAACGACTTCGGCCAGCTCGGCGGGTCCATGAGGATCGCCTCTTGAACATGACGACGACCCATACCGATGATCAGGTCAGCTCCCTCCACCATGGGCTGGGTGAGCACCTGACTCCGGTGAGCACGGAGGTCGATCCCGTAGGGTGCCATGACCTCGAGCACCTCGTCGGGCACGGCCCGGCCGGCCAGCTCACCGACGGCGCTGATCCCGGCCGAGGACACTTCGACAGGATCGGGCAGACGCTCGATCTGTTCGGCGAACAGTGCTGCTGCCATCGGGGACCGGCAGATGTTGGCGGTGCAGACGAAGAGGAAGTGGACCTGCGGAGTGTAGCCGTCGCCCGACCCGCCCCCTCGACCGCGAACTCCACCCCCGACCGTCCCGGTCATCGCAGCCCCGGCCCGGCCCGGCGCGTACGCTCAACCCGGGATAGGTCCGAGGTGCAGGGCGGACCACGGCCCGACCCGAGAGATTCAATGAACCGAGAGGAGTGAGCCCTGCCGACCACCGCCGCCAGCTCCGGGGCCGACACTGGTGCACCCGAAGGATTCGGTGTCGTCCCCGCATCGAGGGGTGGTGCTACCGCGTGACGACCTCCGGCCCGGTGGCGCTCGTTCACGACTATCTGACCCAGCGCGGCGGGGCCGAACGGGTGGTGCTCGCCTTGTCCGAGGCCTTTCCCGAGGCCCCGATCCACACTGCCCTGTACGATCGGGACGGCACGTTCCCCGAGTTCGGAGCGCTGGACATCCGCACGCTGCCCCTCGACCGGATCGGCGCCCTCCGCTCCCACCACCGCCTCGCCCTGCCGGTGCTCGCCCCGTCGTTCGCGCGGCTCACCGTCGAGACCGACGTGGCCATCTGCTCCTCCAGCGGATGGGCACACGGCACCCACGTCACCGGGAGGAAGGTCGTCTACTGTCACACGCCGGCCCGGTGGCTCTACCAGACCGATCGCTATCTCGACGGCTCCTCCCGGTGGGCGTCGGCCACCCTGTCGTTGCTGGCACCCTCGCTCCGACGCTGGGACCACAAGGCGGCGGCCACGGCCCATCGCTACCTGGTCAACTCGACGGCGGTTCGCCAGCGGGTGAGCGACCTGTACGGGATCGATGCCGAAGTGGTACCGCCGGCCGTCGAGGTCGACCCGGAAGGAGCCCAGACCGAGGCTCCAGGCCTCGAGCCCGGGTATCTGCTGTGCGTCTCCAGGCTGTTGACATATAAGAACGTGCAGGAGGTCGCCGAGGCCTTCCGGTTCTTGCCCGACCAGCGGCTGGTGGTGGTGGGGTCCGGGCCCCTGGAGGACGCCATCCGCGCCAGCGCGCCATCCAACGTCACGGTGATGGGTCGGGTGGACGATGCCACGCTCCGGTGGCTGTACCGGTCGTGCTCTGGCCTCGTGGCCGCCTCACACGAGGATTTCGGGCTCACGCCGGTGGAGGCAGCGACATTCGGGAAGCCGACGGCAGCCCTGCGGTGGGGTGGCTTTCTGGATACCACCGTGGAGGGGACCACCGGCGTCTTCTTCGACCGGCCCGAGCCTCGGCTCATCGCCGACGCCGTCAGCCTGCTGATCACCACCGGATGGAGTACGGAGGCCCTACGGGACCACGCCGAGGCATACTCGATGGCCAGGTTCCGCCAGAGGATCCACGAGGTGGTGGCCGAGGAACGCAGAGAGGCGTGATCGGCGACCGGGGCAGTCGAGCGAGCGACGGTAGCGCTGGGCACCGCGTCCGTGAGCCGTTCCCAGGGGGAGGACGTTCAGCTACCCAGCGGTCAGGATGCTCCGCGACCTCGGAACACGGTGACCGGGGTCTGCCACAGGATCTGCATATCCCACCAGAACGACCACGAGGCCACATAGAGGTAGTCGAGTCGGCACAGTTCGAGATGGGAGAGTTCGTTGCGGCCCGACACCTGCCACAGCCCGGTCATGCCCGGTCGAGCCTCGAAGCGCTTGCGGGCCCATCCCTCGATGCCCATGGCTTCGGAGACCACGAAGGGACGGGGACCCACGAGGGACATGTCGCCCATCCAGACGTTGATCAACTGAGGAAGTTCGTCGAGACTGGTCCTCCGGAGGAAGCGCCCCACCCGGGTGACCCGGGGATCGTCCCGAACCTTGAACAGCGGCCCGTCCATCTCGTTCAGGTGTTCGAGCTCATGACGCCGGGCCTCGGCGTCGCGGTACATGGTCCGGAATTTCATCATCGAGAACGGACGCTCGTCCCGACCGGTCCGTATCTGCCGGAAGAAGACCGGCCCACTGCTGGTGGCCTTGATCAGAACCGCCATTAGGGCGATCGCCGGCGATATCAAGGCCAGTACCAGTGAGGAGATCACGATATCGAAGGTCCGCTTGAGGAAGCGGGCACCGGCGCTCAGCGACGCCGGAGCAATGTCCAGCATGGGCAGCCCGGACAAATCCTCCACATGGGACCGACCGGTGATCAGCTCGTAGTACCGCGGGACGATGGACACGCCCACCTGACCGGTCAACGTCTTGAGCATCTCGGTGGTTCGCTCCGGATGAGTCCGCGAGAAGCACACGACCACCCGGGCCACTTGGAACTCACGACACAGGTCCGGAAGTTCGTCGAGCTCGCCGATCACGTCGCTGGACCCGAGTGGGTTGTCATCGACGAAGCCGACGAAGTCCACCGACCTATGGGCCCGTAGGTGACTGGCCACGGTCTGGGCCAATTTGCCCGTCCCCACCACGATGACCGGGACCGAGCCTTCCGAACCTCGGCCGAGCAGACCGAAGGCCAGGGACCGGGCCAACGGGACCGTGATGACCCCGGTCACGCACACGGCAGCGATCTTCGCTGCCGTGACTTCCTCGACGTGCCACCCCCTGCGGGCCGTGTAGGCCACCACGGCATAGACGAACCCGCTGATCATGAGGGCGTGGACAATGTTGCGCAGATCGGAGAAGACACTGAGCGAGATCCGACGGGTGGTCCCCCGGTAGAGGCCGTACAGGGCGAAGACGGCCATGAACACCGGAATCATGGCCAGATCGAAGACGTAGAGCTGGATACTGTGGCTGGCCGAGCTGTCCGGGTTGCCCGAGAAGGCCGAGAGGATCAGTGGGCCGAGGAATCCGGCCAAGGCCAGCCCGATGACGTCGGCCGACAGCAAGCGGCGAAGCGTGTGGCGCCGGGCATGGGCCAGGTCTCGTTGGCGGAGCCCGGCATCAGACCCTCGCCCGCGGCGAGCAAGCGCTTCCTCCGGTGCCTCCCGCACATGCGGTCGCAGATCTGGGTCCAGAATTGCCATACCAGCCGGCCTGCCCCTTCCTGAGCCGGTGGTCTGCGGATGCTCCGTCGAGTCGTCAGGGAGGGTTGATCTCTCCGAGCGCTCAGGCACGACGGACCTGCCCGCGGACCTTCTTCATCGTACCGCCGGGCGGTGCGTCTACACAACAGAAATCCCTGGTCGGGCGAGTGATGGCCGTGCCGACGCGAAGGCGACGCCTCGTCGAATCGGGTGGGGCGCCGATTCGCGGTCGGACGGGAGCCATACCTGTTCATCGACCGCTTGCCGAGCGGTCTGAAGCCGGAGTTGAGGCCGCTGGCTATGCCGGCGACCGGATCACGACCCCCTCAGGCGGCCTGCATCAACGAGACGCCGGCACGGATGGCGGCGATCGACTCGAAGGTTGACTTTCTCAGCATGTTCTCGGAGAACTCGATGTCGAAGGCATCTTCCAGTGCCAACATGACGTTCACACTGGCGTGCGACGTCATACCGGCGGCGAAGAGATCGGCATGCTCGTCGATGGAGTCGGCGTCCACGACCAGATGGCCGTGCTCGGTCAATACCTCTCGGATGGTCTCATCCATGGCTAGCTTCCTTTCCGTTCAGGGGGCGATTCCTATGCCACGCCGTAGCGTGGCCCCCACGCATGGCCACGACGCAGGCCGCGGCGATCGCCGGCTCGTGCGTAAGGCTCACCGCCAGGGTGGTGATGCCCGCCTCACCGGCCAGCCGGGCGGCCAGGCCAGTCAGCCGCAGTTCGCACCAACCGCCTCTGGCGCGGTGCACCTCGATGCTCTTCCATTCCGGCCGTGCTCCTGATGGACGAAGGACCTTGACCACCGCCTCCTTGGCCGCGAACCGGCTGGCCAGAGACTGCATCGAATACGCCGCCCACATGCCGTCCACCCGCTCGGGTTCCACCGGCTCCGTGGCGGACGCCGACTTCCCCAGCCCGCCGAGGCGGGCGCAGGCCCGTTCGTGGGGCGTGAACACTCGGTACAGGTAGCGAAGCCCCAAGCGCTCGACCGAGGCGGCAACGTCGGACACCGTCACGAGGTCCACGCCCACGCGCAGCGATTCCGAGGAGGTCACCGCCACGGGGTTGCCCCCCAATTCGTCGGCGGTCGCCGTCGCTCGGTGGACGTGCTCCATGGTGGCCGTGCGGAGCGACTCAGCGATGCGGTCGAATGAGCCGGCAGACATGGCGAGTTGAGGCGAGCTCACGAGACCGACTCCCCCTGGACCGGCGGGCTGAACTCGTGATCCAGCCGATCGCTGGGCGTCAACACCGACGAATACACGGAGCGGTAGCGCTCGGCGATGGCCGGCCAGGCGAACTCGGCGGCCCGGGCCCCACCTGCCGCGGCCACGGACCTTCGCCAGTCGTCGTCGACGACCAGTCGTTCGAGGACAGCAGTGAAGGCGACGGTGTCGAACGGATCGACCAGGACGCCGTCCACGCCGTGGCGCACGAACTCGGGCGGCCCTCCTTTGGTCGTGGCCACCACCGCCACCCCGGCCCGCCATCCCTCGAGGACCACGATGCCGAACGGCTCGAGTCGACTGGGCATGACGAAGATCTCTGCCCTGGCCATGAACAGGGCCACCTGGGCGCGGCTCAGTCTCCCGACGAAGTGCACGCGGTCGGCAACCCCGAGGCTCCCGGCGCGGTCTCGAAGGCCCTCGATCGCCGGTCCCGAACCCCCGATGACCAAATCGATGGTGCGCCCCGACTCGCCCATGCCGGCATAGGCGGCCAGCAGCAGATCGAATCCCTTCTTCTCCACCACTCGACCCAACGCCAGGATGTAGGGGCGCTCCGGAGGAACGGGCTCGGACGAGGGCTCCGACTGCTCGCTCAGATGGGCCGGGTCGGTGTCGGCCGGACGGGTGGTGGTCTCGGCGTCACCACCGGTGTGGGCACCCTCCAGATCGACACCGTTCGGAATCACCAGCCCCCGACCGGGCGCCAGGCCGAATCGATGCTCGGCATCGGCCAGGGTGAAGGCTGAGCATCCCGTCACCACCGCCGCCGAGCGGATGCCCCTGCGCAGCCCGGCAATGAGCGTCCTGGATGTCTGGAAGATGTCGGAGTCGTCCATCACCGTCTCCCCCTGGAGGGTGATGACCAGGGGCAGCCGGGCCAGCCGGGATGCCAGCGTGGCGTAGACCCCGTTCGGACCGAAGCAGACGACATGGAGCACGTCAGGACGAAACGCGTCGATGGCGTTGCGCAGTGAGAACAGGGTCCGGGGCCCGATGGTGGCCGAGCGGTACATCGACGACGCCTTGCCACCGGGCAGAGGCATGGGAAACCGGCGGACCACCAGGTCGTCACGGATCTCGACGGTCTCGGGCCGGGAGTCGTCCCCGTGGAGCGTCCAGACCTCCACCTCGTCACCGGCGTCGACGAGAGCCAGGGCCAGGTGCCTCGTCAGCTCTTCGACGCCGCCCAGTGCGGGTGGGTAGGCGCTGGGCATGAGTGCGATCCGCGTCATGGCCGCCTGCCCGGTCGACAGACCGCCGCGCACCGGCCGCTGGGGACCTGGGCGGATGGAACGGTGGAGGGGGGGTTCGGGGGCGCGGCCATGTCAGGAGATGGTCGGATTCAGCCAGGGCTCGACGGCGGTCAGCGTCGCCCCCGTCGGCAGCGGCGCCAGATCACTCCAGTTCCCCACCCCGGGAGACCAGAAATTGGAGAACGCCGCGGCGTACCACCCGGACAGGAAGCCCTGCTCGGCACAGTCACAGTTCGGGGCCCAACTGGACGGGTGGATACCCAGCACGTTCTCGATCTGTGTCTCCCCACCCTGCGGTTGCACGGCAGCGGCATCCACCTCGTGGGCGATCTCAAAGGCGATGATCCCGGCCAAGCGCTGCACCGTCTCACCCGGATAGACGTAGAGCACCGACGTCCCGCCGGTCTGGCCCCAGGTGAAGGTGGTGTTGCCGTAGAACCCTGGCGAGGGGGCAGCCGAGATGGGCTGGAACTGGATGGTGTACCCAGGGATATCCTGCCAGGGGTAGCGGACCAGAGCGAGGGCCTGGGCCCCCATCTGGTCCGGTGTGAGCGAAGCAGTCGATGCCGTTGGGCTCGGCGCTGTCGCGATGGGGGGAGCGGTGACGGCAGGAGCAGCGGCAACGGGGGCGGTGGTAGAGGGTGCGGATGCCGCGGCCGGTGCGGTCACAACCGGAGCCGGAGCCGGAGCCGTGGTGGGTGTCGGGCGTTCAGGCGCGGCGCGGCGCGCTCCAGCAGTGGCCCGGTCGGCACCGGAGCCCGGGGTGGCGGTGGGGGACGGTTCCGGCCGAATGAGCACCAGCGCCCCGGCCACGACGACCAGCGCCATCGCCACCACCAGTGCCTCGAGCCTCAGGAGCGAGCGGCGCGACGGGAACGTGACTCGGCGTAGGCGGGACCACCGCCCTCCCGACCGGCGTTCGGCACCGATGTACCCGTCCGAGAGGACCAACGACGGGTCGTTGAGGTCCTCCAGGAGCTCCGAGGGCACCTCGGCCTCGGTGGCCAGGCCCCCAGGCACGGCGCGTGCGGTCCTCCAGGCGTCGGCGCGCGACCTACCAGGGCCAACTGCTGGGGCGGAAGCATCTTCCGTCACGATCGACGCCATGGTCATTGATCGGCAGGTTGCCGATGGACCTGAAGGAGGCCGTAGCCGTGTCCGGACAGGCCCCGGGGGCTGCGGCCAGAGGTACCGGACAGGTTCGGCCGGTCCTTGACCGGTCGGTGCGGAGTGACGGGCCGATCAGCCGGCCGCGGGCATGGCCGGTGGCGTCGTGGTCAGTGGGCCATCCAATGAGCCACGGCCAGGGTGAGGGGCGCCACCGTCGCCGCGGTCAGGCCCACAGCCACCAGGAGCGGGCGCACCCTCAGCGGGAGTGTCGTAGGGGGTCGGTGCCTTCGGGCGACACCGTCCGTGCGACCAGCCCGTCGGCAGCCCGATCCCCCGGCGGTCGCACCCCTGCGGCGTCGGTCGGAGGTGCCCCGGGTCGGCCCGACGTAGTCGAGCGTGATCACCAGGTACGGGTCGTGGAGATCAGCCAGCATGGCGGCCGGGACGTGGATGTCGTCGAACTGGACTCCGATGGTCCCGTCGCTGGCGGCAACGTCACCATCGGTCCGGGCCAGCAGATCGTTCAACGTCACCGGTTCGAGGGTGCGCGACTCCCCGACCCATTTGCGTACGATGCCCCGAACTGACAGCACCTCCGCGTATCGACCGATCCGGCCTGGAACTGAAGCCCCAGGGCCTACCAGGGCGGTTGATCAGACGGCCAGCCCCAACGACCGGTAGGTCTGGGCCGTCGCCCGGGCCGTGTCCTGCCAGCTCAAATGGCGGACCGAGTCGGCTCCACGTCGGGCCAGTTCCCGGCGGCGTCCCTCGTCCGCCAAGAGAGCCCGCAGCGTACCGGTCAGGCCGTCGACGTCCCCCGGAATGAAGGTGGCGGCCGCGTCACCCACCACCTCGACAACCGCCGGTACCGGCGTGCTCACCACGGCGGCACCGCACGCCATGGCCTCCAGGGGTGGGAGACCGAACCCCTCGTAGCGCGAGGCGTAGCCGACCAGGGTGGCCGCACAGTACAGGGCAGGAAGATCCGCAGTGGGCACGTGGCCGATTTCGGATACCCCCTGTGGTGACCGATGGTTCCACAGGCTGTGGCCGGTGATCACCAGGGCCACGCCGGCCCGGTGACAGGCCTCGGCCAGGGTGGCGATGTCCTTGCGCGGCTCGATATTGCCCACGTGCAACACAAACCGTTCCGGCAGCCGGTAGTGGCATCGGACCCGGTTCACCTCCTCGCAGGAGGCTGGCACCATGTCAGGTCCCGGGGCGGAGTGGATCACGACGGAGGTCCGGCCGATCAGGGCACTCACTCGCTCGGCGGTGAAGGCCGAGACGGCCACGATCACGTCGGCCCGTCGGAGGGCGTGCCGGACCAGCAGTCGCTCGCCGACCACACGGACCCGGGGGAAGGCCCAGGGCGTGTCGAAGATGGCCATGTCGTGCACCGTGGAGACCGTAGGTGCCGAACACCGCAGGGGCAGGTCCACGTCGAGGCCATGGAACAGGTCGGCCGGTCCGAAGCCGAGGGCTCCGGTGATGGCCCGAGCCGCCCCGCGGGACTCCCGGGTCACCAAGGGTGTCACCCCGGGAGGTAGCTCGGAGCGCCCGCCCGGTCGGACGGCGGCCACCAGATCGGCGTCGATCTCCCGGTCCAGTGCGGCCAGGAGTTGGCGCACGTAGGTGCTGACTCCCCCGCCCCGGGCGTCCAGGGGAAGGGCGTTGTACACGATGCGGGGCCGGGTCGGGCTCATGGCGGGTCGACGGCGGCGTGGATCCGGAAGACGTCGAGCGTCCGGGACACCAGGACCGGACGCACCCAGGCCATGGCGCGGGACACCGATCGGCCCGGCGATCGGTCCGGCGACGAGGGTGGACGACCGGTGGGTTCGGGCAGGCCGGCACCCGACCACGCTCCGAACCGGCGGCCCACCGGAGCCACCGTCGGGTGGCCCCGTCGGTCGGCGTCGGCCATTCCGAGGGACAGGCCGGCAATCAGGAATGGCGGGATCATGCTGGCCCCGACCCAGAAGATGTCGAACAGGCCGTCGACGTAGTGGCCGACCAGAACGGCCAGGCCGAGTGTCCCGAGGGTCCGGGGCAGCCGGTTCATGGTCCGCAGCGTCATGAAGATCAGATAGAAGAAGGCGATCGAGCCCACGATGCCAGTGGAGGCCAGGTTGTCGATGATCACGTTGGGCGGGGCGGTGACGTAGACGTACTGCGGCAGGTTGTAGAAGCGCATCCCGAGGCCGAGGACCGGACTGGTGTGCCAGACGTGGGTGGCGGCGTCGATCTGTGAGAAGCGGGCGGAGATCGAGTTGAACTTGGGGTTGTTCCTGGCGGCCAGGGAGAAGCTGTAATAGAGCGCAATGATCAGCGGGACACAGGCCACCAGCAGCAGTTTGGACTGGCGGCGGACGTCCGGGTTGAGCATCGTGGCCACGCCGAGGGCCAGGATGACGGAGATGGCCGCCTGTCTCGACTGGGAGGCCAGGAGACCCAGGATGCAGACGGCCTCGATGATTCGGGTCTCGACCCGAGGGAGATGCGCCCACGGCGGCCGAACCTGGGCCACCAGGACGGCAACCCACAGCACGGCTCCGATGGAGTTCTTCTGGTAGACGCCGGATTGGGCGGGCAGGAATCCGTGGGTGACCGTGTTCTCGATGGCCCACAGGGCCAGCAACGACGACGCCCACAGGTAGAGGCGGAGGGTCTGTCCGGCCCGCCCGGAGCTGGCCACCACCCACCCGACCAGCACACTCCCTCCCAGATAGGAGAAGCGGTGGAACCACTCGACGATGTCGTACCGGTTGGGATTGGCCACCACCACCACGATGAGAACGGCCTGATACCAGACGATCCCCCGGAAGAACTGGCGGAGAAAGGGGGCCTCGCTCCAGCGTACGTGGAGGAGGCAGATGACGGCGCCGAGGAAGGCCAGGAGGTCGGCGGCGCTCAGATTGGTGCTGGCCCCTCCGACTCGCTGCAGCAGGAGCGAGCCGGGCAGCACCAGCACGGCCAGCAGTATGGGGTCGGTCACATAGATCCCGAGGACCAGGAGGACGCCGCCGAGCGCCAGGGCCAGCCGCTGGTCCCCGGCAGTGGTCACACCGATACCGACGGCCACGACCACCACGACCGACCACAGCGCCACCGCCTTGGCCACCTCCCGGGGTTGGTGCCGTGTCGGGCCGCGGCGGAACCACCTCTCCAGCCCGAACCCGGGGATCTGCCTCATGGGTTTCTCGGGGGCGCTCTCATCAGACCTAGGGAGCATCGGCTGCCGCGCCCACACGACTTGAGTACGGTGGCCGGCCACCCCGTCGGGGGCTGGGGCTCCCCCGATTGTTCCTCAAGGTGTTCCACGACTGTGACGACTCTCTCTACGACCGCTAACTCGACCTCCGTGCCCCACCGATGCGGCGCGGATGCCTGACCATCTGTCGGAACCAAGGAACGGATATGGCCACCCAGCTTTCGGGCGTGACGAGGACACCCAGGATGACCTCGTGGGTGTCGGTGCAGCCCGGTGGCCCGATGTCGGGTTGCACCACGTCCCATCCCCGTGGCCCACGGGTCACCGCACGAACAGTGAGCCTGCCCTGACGTTCAGCGAATTCCTCTCGACACTGTGGCGCCGGCGACTGACCATCGCCGTCTGCATCGTGGTCGCCGTCGTGGCGGCGCTGGCCTACTCGAAGATCCAGACACCGAAGTACCAGTCGACGGCGACCATCCAGGAGAACGGCATCGGCACCACCGCGTCGGGCACCCCGAGCTCGACGGTCACCCTTCCGGACCCGGTGCAGGAGCTGGGCAGCACGGCGGTTCAGGCGCGGGCGGCGACCATCCTGGGCGACGCCAACACCGGTGGTGTGACGGCCGACGTCAGCGGCACGGTCGACCCCACCACCGGGCAGCTTCTCATCACCGCCACCGACGCCAACCCGGCCCGCGCCCAGGCCGTGGCCAAGGCGTACTCGCAGGCCTACGTCGACCAGATCCAGTCGCTGGTACAGGCTCAGATCGACAAGATCAACACCGAGCTGTCCTCGCTCCAGCAGCAGATCGCCGCGCTGGAACAGTCCAATCCCACGGGCACCAACGCGGTCATCACCGCCCAGATCACCGGGCTCACCACCACCTTGAGCACGCTCCAGTCCGAGTTGTCGAGTGTCCAATTCGGCGAGCCCTACGCCAGTGTCCAGGTGGCGGCGGGACTTCCCGGTGCCCCGTCGGGTCTGGGCACCTCGAAGCTGTTGGCCATCGGCATCATCGCCGGGCTCCTGGCCGGGTGCGGTGTCGCCCTGGCCCGTGACCAACTGGACACCCGTCTACGCACCCGTCCCGACCTGGCCGGCATCACCGAGGCCCCCATCCTGGCGGAGCTCCCCCAGGACAGTGAGGTCCGCGCCGGCGAGGTGACGATCGCCATGGTGCAGGCGCCCCAGTCCCAGATGGCAGAGGCCATCCGGGAGCTGCGAACCAGCCTCCGGGTCATCCTGGACGACGCCTCGTGCCCGATGATCACGGTCACCAGTCCCGAGCCCGGCGACGGCAAGACGTTCGTCGCCGCCAACCTCGCCGCGGCCTGGGCCATGAGCGGGAGCAAGGTCATCGTGGTCTCGGCCGACTTCCGCCGTCCCCGCCTGGAGGAGATCTTCGGCCTCCCGCTCGGGAGTCGCCCCGGCCTGGCCGACCTGATCCGGTCCAACTGGAAGACCCCCGAGCCGACGCTGCGGGCCACGGAGCTGCGGGACGCCCAGGGACTGCCCATCCACGCCTACGAGCGCCGTCCCTCCACCGGTGGACCTCCCGGGCCCAGTGCCCGCGAGGCCGCCAACCAGTCCGATCCGTCATCGGTGGCCGCCCATCTGGTGGACAGTGGGATCTGGGGCCTCCAGATCCTGCCGGCAGGGATCCAGCTGGAGAACCCCAGCGAACTGTTCGGCAGCCCGGGGATGCAGCCGGTCATCGATCAGCTTCGCCTCCTGGCCGATGTGATCCTGGTGGACACCCCGCCGGTGCTGGTGGTGCCCGACACGGCCATCATCGGAAGGTTCACCTCCGGCGCCGTAGTGGTGGCAGCCGAAGGGAAGACCGAGCGCGACGAGCTCGAGCGGACCGTGCAACGACTGGAGTCGACCAACTGCCGGGTCCTCGGGGTGGCCCTCAACCGGGTCCGTCGTTCGGCGGCCAGTTCCTACCAGGCCTACGCGTACAAACAATGACCTCGAGAGGGGCGGGGCCGATCCACCGACCCCTGGATGACCTCCCCCAGCACTCCGAGACCATGTCCTCGCCACCCGCACCCATGACGACACCCGCGGGGATGTGGTCACCCACGCCCTCGGGTGTGGAGGTGGTGGTGGTGGCCTACGGCGCCCCCGATCTCCTCGAAGCCTGTCTGGCCGCCCTGGGAGGACGGCTCCCGGTCGTGGTGGTGGACAACTCGTCCCACCCCGAGGTGCTCGCCGTGAGCCAGCGCCACGGCGCCAGGTACGTCGATCCCGGCAGCAATCTCGGTTTCGGCGGCGGGGTCAACGTGGGGCTGGACCGCCGACAGTCGACCGGCTCCGACATCCTGCTCCTCAACCCGGACGCCGAGATCACTCCGGTCGACGTCTCCCGGTTGGTGCAGTGTCTGCACGCCCGTCCCGGCCTGGCCTGTGTGGGACCCCGTCAGGTGGATGGATCGGGGGGTGGCGAGGACCGGGTGGGTTGGCCGTTCCCGACGCCGCTCGGTGCCTGGGTGGAGGCGGTGGGCCTTGGTGGACTCCGTCGCCGCATCGACTTCGTGATCGGCTCGGTGCTGCTGCTGCGGGCCGAGGCGCTGTCCGAGGTCGGACCGTTCGACGAGCGCTTCTTCCTCTACGGCGAGGAGACCGACTGGCAGCGTCGGGCCCTCGACCTCGGATGGGAGACCGCCGTCTGCGCCGGCGTCACCGCGGTGCACGTCGGTGCCGGTACCGGAGGCGACCCCTCGGTGCGGGAGGCCCACTTCCACGCGTCGCACGAGCGCTACCTTCGCAAATACCACGGCGCCGCCGGTTGGCAGGTCTACCGGGCCGGCGCCATGGTGGGAGCCCTGGTCCGCGCGCTCGTGCTGCCCGGTGATCGAGGGCACCGCGCCGCCGACCGCTTCCGTCTCTACCGTCGCGGGCCGTGCCGGGTCGAGTCCCGCATTTGATGGCGGCGGCCCGACCCCTCTCCGTGGTCCATGTGGTAGTCACCGACGCTTTCGCCGGCGTGGAGCGTTACGTGGCCCAGGTGGCCGGCGACCTGGCCGCCCGAGGCCACCGCGTCCACACCATCGGGGGCGACCCGGCCCGGATGCGGGCCGAGCTGCCCGTCGCCGTTTCGGTCCATCCGGCGACGACCCTGCTGACCGCGGCGCGGGCCCTGGCCACCATGAGGGACGTCGACCTGG
Organism: uncultured Acidimicrobiaceae bacterium; assembly: GCA_963737625.1. GTDB lineage: Bacteria > Actinomycetota > Acidimicrobiia > Acidimicrobiales > RAAP-2 > Bog-756. Next base: position 581,571 of record CAVTTK010000002.1, on the reverse strand, counting down.
TGCACGTGCACATGACCACGGCCGAGGGCGCGGCGTGGCTGGCCCGACCATTCCATCCGGTTCCCGTGGTTGCCACCCGCCACTTCGCACGAGGGCGGGGATCCACCGCGGTGGCCCGGGCCCTGGCCTCGGTGACCAGCCGGGCCATCACCTGTGACATCGCCATCAGCCAGTTCGTGGCCGACGCCATCGACGGGCCCTCGGTCCTCATCAGCAACGGAGTGCCTCACCGACCCCAGGCGCCCCTGGAGGCCCGCACAGTGGTCATGCTGCAGAGGCTCGAACCCGAGAAGGCGCCCCTTGTCGGTCTGGAGTCGTTCGCCCGCAGCGGCCTCGGCGACCGGGGTTGGACCCTGACCGTGGCCGGCGTCGGCCGGCTCAGGGCCGACATGGAGGAGGCGGCCCAGCAGTGGGGCGTGGCGGGGAGCACCGAGTTCGCCGGCTACGTGGTCGACACCGACAGCCTGCTGGAAGGGGCCTCGATCGTCCTCGCCCCCGGCCACCTCGACGGTTTCGGCCTCTCGGTGGTGGAGGCCATGGCCCACGGCGTCCCGGTCGTGGCGGCCCGCGGGGGCGGCCACCTCGAGACCCTCGGCGAGGACGGGCTGCTCTTCCCCTCGGGGGATGTCGAGGCAGCGGCCACCGACCTGCGCCGTGTGGCCGATGACCCGGCCCTCCGACACTCGGTGGGCCGGACGCTGCGCCGTCGCCAGCAGCGGGCGTTCTCCCTCCCTCGTCACGTCGACCGGCTCGAAGAGCTCTACCGGGCGGTCCTCGATGGGGCCAGGGTGCCCGGCGGTCACTTCGACGTGGCCCAGTTTCAGGACCGGCACGAGCGTCAGTCCCCGGCCGCGCCGGTCGGCCCGACCGATGCCGTGGCCCGGTAAAGGGCCATCTGGCGCTCGGCCACGCTGGCCCACGAGTAGCGGCCGGCTCCTGCTGTCCCCCGCTCCCGCAGCTCGCTCCACAGACCGGGTTCGTCCAGGTACCGCCGGAGGGCGGCGTGGAGGGCAGGAGGGTCGTTAGGGGGGACGAGCAGGCCGGCATCGCCCACCACGTCGGGAAGCGCACCACTGGCGCTGGCCACCACCGGGACCCCGGAGGCCTGGGACTCCACCACCACCCTCCCGAACTGCTCGAGCCATCCCGGCATGGGCACCGAGGGCACGGCCAGCACGTCGAACTGCCGGTAGGTCCGCGGGATGTCCTCCTCCTCCACATGACCGTGGAAGGTGACCCGGGCACCGATCCCGAGTCTGGCCACCGACTCCGCCAGGACGTCCGACTCCGGCCCGGCTCCGAAGACCTCGAGGCTCATCCGGTCGTCACCGGCTACGGCCTCGAGGAGCACGGCGACTCCCTTGTGGGGGATCAACCGACCGACGAACCCCACTCGCAGATGGTCCGTCGGCGGCGCATGGTCCACGGGCTGGAACCGATCGACGTCGACCCCGAGAGGCAGGAGCACCGGAGCGGAGCGGAGCCCCTTGCGGCGGAGGATCGCCCCGGCCTCTCTGTTGCAGGTGTAGGCCCCGGCCGCCCTCCGGAGGCACCACCGCTCGAACCACCGGAACGGCGGCGGATACCGCTTGTCGATGTTCTGGGCCGACGAGACCACGAACGGGACACGGAGGGAGCGCAGCCGACACAGGGCCAACACCTCGGCCGCGGCCAGGCCGAACGGCTCCTCGTGCAGGTCGATGAGATCCCAGCTGGCCGAGCCGAGGGTCCTCCAGAGGGCGACAGGATCGAAGAGGAAGAGGTTCGGCTGGCGTCCCACGGTCCGGACGGGCACGGCGAATCCGTCACCGTCGGCGCTGAAGGACACCATCGACCCGCCCTCCTCCCAGCGAACCGCCGTGACCAGCGTGAGGTCGGCGCCCAGTGACCGGAGCAGCCGCTCGCGCTCCCTCCAGGCCGTGACCACCCCGCTCTTGGACACCCGCAGCACCCGGAGGGGTCGCGGTCCCCGGGGATCCGGGCCGGGGTTCACCATGTGATGGTCCGGGGGCCACTGTCGTCGAAGGACGCCCCTCCCGACGTCCACTGTTCGGCGGGGATCCTGGACGAGGGCACCAGCGTCATCGAGCCGTGGCGGCCGGGCATGACGAAGCGGACCACCACCGTCGAGGTGGTGCCCTGCGGGATGGTCACCGGCGCGGCGACCACCCAGGTGGGTCCCTCGGGGCCCTTCACGGCCAGGGGACCGGCGCCCGTCACGGTGACCTGCCTGGCCAGAGCGGGCAGATTGGCCGACAGGAGGCCGCGGTAGCCGCCGTAGCTGACAGGTTCGCCCGGGAACGGTCCGGCGATGAACTGGGACTGGCCGCTGGGGGTGGTGTTGTCCATGCGGGTGGTCAGGGTGACGGTGGTGTTCGCCCCGGACGGGACCGTGGTCACGGCGACGTGCACCGGCAGGTACTGGTCGAGCTTGTTGCCACCGAGGTTGATGACCGACACGTCCACCGAGCGGGGTCCCAGGGTGCCGCTGACGCCGCTGAGCACCCAGGCCGCCTGGTTGACCGGATTCTTGGACCACACCATCAGGTGCCGCCCAGCCACCGCCGAGGACAGGGCCGACGAGAAGGAGGCGATGTCCAGGTTCTGCCCCTGCAGCTGTCGCAGGATGGCACTGGTCAGAGCGCCCAGGGCGTCCTGGCGTGAGGTGCCCCCGGTGGCGTTGTCCGTCAGGCCCGCGTACTGGTCGTGGAGGAGGTACTGCTCGACGCTGTCGGCACTGACGGTCTGGGCTCCGGCCTGCACGGGGCCGGTCACCTCGAGCAACTGGCGGAGTCCGGCCACGTCGAGCGAGAGGACGCCGTCCACCGGTTGACCGGTCAGCTTGGTCCACATCGAAGCGGCCAGCGGCGCGGTGACGTCGAACTGAGGCGTCCAGCCGAGGTTGCGCATGTCGAGGCTGGGATTGAGCCACCCCCAGTTCTTCTCGAACTCGCCGGTGACCGGCACCGCTCCGACCGGCAGGGTCCGCTGGCCCGACGGGCTTAGGTCGCCCAACTGCACGGCACCGTCCGAGGTGGTGGCCGAGCCGACATCGAGGAAGGCGCCGGAACCGGACCGCATCTCGGCGTTGTTCGACGCCAGCACCACGTAGGTCTCCGGGCCCTGGAGGATCGAGGCCACGGCCGCGGACACCCCGGCCGCCTTGGCCAGCCGGAGCCGGGCGTCATCGAGTTGGCTCACGAACTCATTGCGCTTGGACGCCAGCGGGGCCACGAGAGCGGCTGACGGGCCGGTGTCGATGCCGGCCAGCGAGCGTTGGGCCGACGCGGCGATGGACGACAGCTGCCGCAGAGCGGCCACCCGGTCGGGACCGGCGGTGTGGGGCTCATCCAGCACCGCGTGGGCCTCGGTCACCAGGGAGGCGCCTACGGCGGACACCGTCCCGGCGGCGGCGCTGAGGGCGCGCACCGACCGGATCTGCCTCCCGAGCACCGGCACAATGGTCATGGGCGTGAACAGGGGTGACGAGAGATCGGCCTGGGCACTGGCGAACTCGGCCCGGGCTGCGTCGAGCAGGTGCACCGAGCCCGCCGATGTCAGCTCACCGGGGGTCAGTTCGCTCTTGACCTGTTCCAGGCTGGCCAGGCCCTTCTGGTCGTGGCGATAGGCCGACCACGCCTTCACGGCCAGCAGCCCCGCCCACACGGCGAGCACGACGACGATGGCGGCGATGATCAGCCACGTGCGCCGCCGCCAACCGACTCTCTCGCTCACGGCAACCACTCGCTGACTCCAGGCGTCCCGCCGTCGGGGCCACAGGTCGGCGGGGCCACGGCGGCAGACGCGGCGGACAAGCGTCTCAAGGGTCGATCGTACCGGAAGCGGGCCGCCATCCCTGGTCACTCAGGGTCACCGGACGCCCCTGGGGCGAGACCGGCCGCGTCGTACCGGGTGGGGTGCCGGGGTGTCGACACGCCGTGCCGCTAGCATCCCTCCGTGTCGTTGACGACTATCCGGGTGACGGTCGGTCGGGTCGTCCTGGTTGCCGGGATCCTGATCCTCATGTTCATCCCCTACCTCTTGTGGGGCACCGGTCTGATCACGGCGCGCAACCAGTCGGTCCTGGCCCAACAGTTCCGCGAGGCCCAGCAGAAGTCCCACTCTCATCCGGCCACGACGATTGCGGCTCCCGCGCACGACAGCACCCCCGCGGCGCCCAAGGTGGCGCCGAACATCCCCGCCCCGCCTGTCGGCAGCCCGGTGGGGACCATTCAGATCCCCAAGATCAACCTGTCCATGACCGTGGTGGAGGGTACCGACGAGGCCCAGTTGGCCATGGGTCCGGGCCACTACCCCACCACTCCCCTGCCCGGCGAGGCCGGCAATGCCGCTATCGCCGGTCACCGGACGACCTACCTGCATCCCTTCTACAGTCTCGACGCCCTGGCGTCGGGGGACCTGATCTACATCACCACCCTGCAGGGGACGTTCCTGTATCAGGTGTCCAGGAGCCAGGTGGTGGCGCCCACCGACGTGGCCGTCGTGGATCCCACCCCGACGCCGCAACTCACCCTCACCACGTGCAACCCGCGCTACAGCGCCAGCCAGCGCCTGGTGGTCTCGGCCAACCTGGTGGCCAGTGAGCTCGCTCATCCGACGGGCACGCCGGTGGCGGTGGTCACGCACCATCACGCGGCCCCGTCGGCGACCACGACGGCGGCGGCGGGCAAGGACTGGTTGCCCGCCATCGGGTGGGGGGTGCTGGTGGCCGCGCTCGCTACCGGGGTGTGGATGGCGGCCCTCCGCACCCGGCGGGGCCAACGTGCACTGGCCATCGTGGTCGGCATCCTGGTCTGGTTGATCGTCGTGTTCTTCTTCTTCCAGGCCGTGACGCCCCTCCTTCCCGCCAGCTACTGATTCCGAGGCCGGGGGTTCGTGGGGGCGATGCCGTGGAGCAGACCGGGGTCGGTGGCGCAGCCGGGCTCGGCCGTTCACCAGGAGGCTGGGGGCGACCGGAGGGCGCGGGTCGGTACCCCATCTCCGCGGCACTGCCCGCCCCGACGCACATCGCTGCCCTCGAAGCCCACCGCCTGACGCCGACCGCACCGGGTCACGCCCTGCCCACGGCACAGCCCCGATGGGGTCGGCTCAGGTCGGTAGTGGAGGACCGTCAGTTCAGACGGCGACCCGACGGCGACGGCGCATCAGCACGCCGCCGGCCAGCACGGCTCCGGTACCGATGACGGCCAGTTCCGCCACATCCGCTCCCGTGAAGGGGAGGCTGGACGTGGGCGGCTTCGGTGTCACCGAGGTGATCGGAGCGACCGGGGTCTGCACCGCCCCGTCGTTACCGTCGTTGGCCACGGTCGGTGTCGCTACACAGTTGCCCGGCTCGGTGACCGATCCGGCCGGGACGCAGCTGGTGGCCGTGTCGGCACTGGCGATGCCCGGGACCATGGCCACCGAGGCCACCGCCAGACTTGCACCGATAATCAATCGTCTTGCCCACATGATGGTTGCCCTTCTTCCCGTCGAGGCACCGCCTCCACGTTCACCCGAAACTCGACTCCCGTCCACCCACGCGGCGCAGGACCCGTGAATCCATAGTGCAGGGTCGTCGACCGCTAAGGCAACGCGCTCCCCGGCAAATAGGAAAAGTGACCACTTTACGTGGTGAACATCACGCTCTAAGTGAATAATGGGCCGACTTAGGCCACGACCAAGGCACATTCCGGAGTTCGTCCTCGGCTTCCGCATCCGGAGATCCGCCACGTCGGAGGCTGGTGGGCCGCCATGAGACCCGGAGGGGCGCCGGGGCGGGCAGGACGGATCGGGCGATCGGTCAGGCCGGCACGAGCTGCCCGAAGGTGCTGCACAGCCCGAACGCCTCGATGATGACGAAGGCGGCGACGATGGCCACCACCACCGGGATGCGCCACGGTCGGCCACTCCGCATCATTGGTGACGGCATGTACCAGTCCGGCAGGAGCCCGTCGGACTGCCCGAGGAACTCGGCCACGGTCACGGCATCGTCATCGATCGGGCCACTGGGGTCGGCGGCCAGGGCCAAGGCGGTGAGCTCGGCCTCAGTGAAGATCGCGCGGCCCTCAGACTTGTCGTCGCCGCTCTGGTGCTCGACCATGGGGCTCCCTCCCAGCTCGAACCGGTCACCGTCCCCCGCACCACCCTAACGGTGATGGCCGGGCACCCGCAGCCACCTACAGCAGGTGGGTCAGAAGCTCGAGCATGACGATCAGCACGCCGACCAGCACCAGCCCTCCGATGTAGAGAATTCTCCGTCCCACCGGTCGGCCGCGGCCGCCCGCCGTGCCGAAGCCCACGACCGCCAAGGCCAGGACCCCGACGATCTCGGCCAGGATGAAGGCCGTCTTGACCGTCCACAGTCCCAGGTCGGCCAGGATGAAGATGAAGGTGGCCGGTATGGCCGCCGTCACGATGGTCCACGATCCCCGCAGCTCGCCCAGGACCTCATCCCGACGGAGCTCCAGGTTCTGCCACGACCGGAGGATGACCAGTTGGGAGAGCCCGTGGGCCAGCCAGATGGCCACGGCGCCCACCACCACCACCCCGGCCGAGGTCAGGGCGTCGGGCTTCTTCTCGAAGGTGAGGCCGGCGATGGCCACCAGCGTCGAGATGGTCCCGTACACGTAGTCGGCCAGCCACACCACCGAACGGTCGCGACGATCGTCGCGCATCCTCCGTGCCTGCCGGCCGAGGGCCGGGGGTCGGTGGTCGTCGGAGTTCGGTGCATCCCCGTTCGGGACCGCTCCTTCGACCGAGCCACCGGTTTGGCGCCCGGCCGTTCCTCCGACGGAGCCGTCGCCGGGCGGATCCCCATCGTGCCGATTCCCCTGGGCCGGGTCATCGGTGGGAGACCCGGTCACCACGTCGCCCCATTCCGGAGGACCGTCGCCGCTGACGGGCGACGGAGCCCTAGCGGTGGCCTGGCCGCCTTCCACCCACCGGGGCGATATGGACGAGCGCGTTGTAGGTGACGAGGGCGATGGCCACGTGCATGGCCAGCAGCACGCTCACCGCCTTGCCCGTCGAACCGTGGAGGAAGATCCACAGGTCGGGCACGAACAGAACCAGTGTGACCACGATGGCCATCCGGAAGAAGAGCCACCGGGGGTGGGAAGAGATCCGGGTGACGATGGGCCAGGCCACGCAGGCAATGATCACGCCGATGACGGTGAGCTTGGCATAGTCGGAGAACTGGAAGTGGACGTAGCCCTTGGTGGAGGGGAACACCCTCGTGCCGAGAGCCACAAGGAGAGCGTCGGCCCCCAGGGAGCCCACCAAGGAGACCGCGGTGGCGACGAACAGCCGAGCCCACGACGGTTGCACGGGGTCGGCGGCGAAGTCCACCTTGACGAGGCCCAGGAGCCGATCGACGGTCGGGCCGAACGAGACCGCGCGCTGCTGAGTCGGAGTACCCATCCGTGGAGCGTAGGCGGCGCACCCTGACGATCAGATGAACTGGTCGTTGGTCGTGGACGGGTTGGAGCGCCTGGGCTCGGTGGAGCGGCACTCCCATGCCACCGACCGTAGGGCGGCCGCCACCGCCCGGGGTGCCGCGGCGGCCGGGCAGGCCGACGAGATTCTCAGCCGGCCTCCCGCCGCCCTGGCCGCTGTGTGAGGCCACCGTCGCCCGGTCTGATGGCGGTCGATGGACCGGGTTCGACGGGTGCTGCACCCCACGGGATGAGGTCAGGCTACGAGCACCCGCTGGTGGTTCCACAGCTTCCGCACACGTAGCACGACCCGGCCCGCTGCATGGCGTTACCGCACTGATAGCAGTAGGGCGCGTCCCGCGGCTCGGCCCGGGCCAGTGGCTGATCCGGCCGCCGCCGGTGAGGCCATCTGCGGCACCGGCGCCGGATGCTGGGTCGGCTCCCCGGTGTCGAAGAGGCGGCCCTCGATGACGGCACCCGGGGTGGGGTCGCCACCGCCGGTCTCGTGCACCGTTCCGTCGAGCACCGTGGCCGTCACCGGGTCGATGGGCTCCGCCTCGACGATGCCGCTCGAGGCCGTGGCCGTCTCCTCCACTCCGGGCAGGGTCGGCTGCATGCGCTCCGCGGTGGACAGCACGCCCAGCTCAGCCCGCTCCTCGAGCGGAAGGTAGTCCACGGCCAGCCGGCGGAAGATGTAGTCGACGAGGCTGGTGGCGATGCGCAGCTCGGGGTCGTCGGTGATGCCGGCCGGCTCGAAACGCATGTTGGTGTACTTGCGCACGTAGGTGGCCAGAGGCACGCCGTGCTGGAGTCCCAGGCTCACCGAGATGGAGAAGGCGTCCATGATCCCGGCCAGGGTCGAGCCCTGCTTGGACACCTTCATGAACACCTCTCCCGGGCGCCCGTCCTCGTACTCCCCGACCGTCACGTAGCCTTCGCAGTCGGCCACCCGGAAGGCGAACGTCGAGGACTTCCTCCGGCGGGGCAACCGCTCGCGGACGGCGCCGATCACCACGGTGTCGGCCGTCCGGGTCTGCTCGTGGGCCAGTGCCGCCTCGAGGCCGGCGATCTTGTCGCTCAGCTCGCGGGCATGGGCCTCGGCCTCGGAAGCCGCGGGGAACGCCCCGTTGGCGTCACCCCCGGGCACCCCGACGGCGGCACCGTCCTTCTTGGTCGTGGACAGGGGCTGGGCCACCTTGCAGTTGTCCCGGTAGATGGCCACGGCCTTGATCCCCATGCGCCAGGCGTCGATGTGGAGCTGCTCGACATCCTCCACCGTGACGTCCTCGGGGAGATTGACCGTCTTGGAGATCGCCCCGGAGATGAACGGCTGCACCGCTCCCATCATGCGCACATGACCGAGGTAGTGGATGGTGTTGTCCCCCATCGAGCACGCGAACACGGCCAGGTGCTCCGGTGACAGGTAGGGAGCGCCCACGATGGACTTGTGCACATCGATGTAGGCGATGATCTCGTCCACCTGGTCCACCGAGTACCCGAGCCGGGTGAGGGCACGCGGCACGGTCTGGTTGACGATGGACATGGTGCCCCCGCCCACCAGCTTCTTGGTCTTGACCAGACCGAGATCCGGCTCCACCCCGGTCGTGTCGCAGTCCATGAGCAGGCCGATGGTGCCGGTGGGGGCGAGCACACTGGCCTGTGAGTTGCGCACGCCGTACTGCTCACCCAACTCGACGGCCGTCTCCCACGCCTCCTGGGCGGCCGAGAGCAGATCCGTGGGCACCTCCTCCTCGTCGATGACGGCCACCGCATCGCGGTGCATGCGCAGCACGTTGAGCATGGGGTCGACATTCTCGTGGTAGCCGGCGAACGGACCCATCCGGGCCGCGGTGCGGGCCGAGGTGGCGTAGGCGTGACCGGTCATGAGGGCGGTGATGGCGCCGGCCCAGGCCCGACCCTGGTCGGAGTCGTAGGGGAGACCCTGGGCCATCAGCAGGGCCCCGAGGTTCGCGTAACCGATGCCCAGCTCACGGAAGCGCCGCGAATTCTCGGTGATCTTCTCGGTGGGGTAGTCGGCGTTGCCTACGATGATCTCCTGGGCGGTGAAGACGACCTCGACCGAGGACCGGAATCCCTCGATGTCGAAGGAGGAGTCCTCGTGGAGGTACTTCATCAGGTTGAAGCTGGCCAGGTTGCAGGCCGAGTTGTCGAGGTGCATGTACTCCGAGCACGGGTTGGAGCCGTTGATCCGTCCGGTATTGGAGGCGGTGTGCCACCGGTTGATGGTGGTGTCGAACTGCATACCGGGGTCGGCGCACTCCCAGGCTGCCTGGGCGAACTGTCGGAACAGGTCGCGGGCCGGGACCGAGCGGATCGGCCCCCCGTCGCCCCGGCTGGTCAGGGCCCAGTCGCCCCCGGCCACCACGGCGTCCATGAACTCGTCGGTGACTCGCACGGAGTTGTTGGCGTTCTGGTACTGCAGGCTGATGGCGTCCTTGCCATCGAGGTCCATGTCGAAGCCGGCGTCGCGTAGGACGCGCGCTTTACGCTCCTCGATGGCCTTGCACCAGATGAAGTCCTCGATGTCCGGGTGGTCGGCGTCGAGGATGACCATCTTGGCCGCTCGCCGGGTCTTGCCCCCGGACTTGATGGTCCCGGCCGACGAGTCGGCGCCCCGCATGAAGCTCACCGGGCCCGAGGCGGTACCGCCGCCCTTCAGCAGTTCGTGGGACGAGCGGATACGGGAGAGATTCACGCCGGCCCCGGATCCACCTTTGAAGATCACACCCTCCTCGGTGTACCAGTTGAGGATGGAGTCCATGGTGTCGTCGACGGAGAGGATGAAGCAGGCCGATCCCTGTTGGGGAACGCCGGCCACCCCGATGTTGAACCACACCGGCGAGTTGAAGGCCGCCATCTGATGGATGATGAGGTACTTCAGCTCGTCCCGGAAGATATCGGCCTCGTCGTCGTCGGCGAAGTAGCCGTCCTTGATTCCCCAGGAGGTCACGGTGTCGACCACCCGGTCGGCCACCTGGCGCAGCGACCACTCACGCTCGTCGGTGTTGGGAGTGCCGCGGAAGTACTTCTGGGCCAGGATGTTGGTGGCATTCAGGCTCCAGCTCTCCGGCACCTCGACGTTCAATTGCTCGAAGGCCACGGCTCCGTCCCGGTAGTTGGTGATCCGGGCGTCGCGTCGCTCCCACACGACCTGGTCGTAGGGGTGGACACCGGCGGTGGTGAAGTGGCGGCGGATGCCGATGCCGATGCGCTGGGGAGCAATGGCCATGGGGTGAACCTCTTTCTGGATGGTCGCTGATGCGAGCTGCTGTTCGTTCGTTGCTACCGGGATCGCTTCGGCAGGTGATCGACGGCGGGTGGAGTGCTGTCGGGCTGCCGTCTGTGTTGTGGGCCGGGCACTCGAAGGACCCGGAGCTACCCGACCCACCGAATCGTCGTCTGGTCCGATCCGGAGCCCGTACACCGGTCCCCTCTCCAGATCCTCCGAGCCGCCGATCGCCCGAGTTCGGACTACGTCGCTCCATCCGACATGTGCAGCCTAGTCGGCCGTCAAACACAATATGTTGTGGTTATCCCTCCCCCGGGGTACGAGATAGTGGGTCTATTACAGCAGCGTAGTTACACGCCTGTCAATCAACTCCGGCCCGTTTCGGGAGGCGCGGAGACGATGAACTCCCTGTTGAGAGGGTGCTCGCGAAGAATTGCAAAGGATTGCTCCCAGCTAGCGGTCTCAGGCCGTTCCGGAGGGGGGTGCGGGGGTCGGTCCGGGACGGTTTCACTACAGTCCGGGTGTGCCCTCCCACTCCCCTGTGTCCATCGCCATCGACGCCGGGACCACCGGGGTCAGGGCCCTCGTGGTCGACGATCGCGCCGCAGTGGTGGACGTGGCCTACCGGGAGCTCACCCAGTACTACCCGCGCCCTGGATGGGTCGAGCACGATGCCCACGAAATCTGGGAGGCCGTCCTCTCGACGCTCGACGAGGTGGCCGGTCGGCTGGTCGACAAGAATCGGGTGGCCCGGGCCATCGGTATCACCAACCAGCGCGAGACCGTGGTGGCATGGGACCGCCGCACGGGTGAGGTGCTGCACCGGGCCATCGTCTGGCAGGACCGCCGCACCGCCACCACCTGTCGCCGGCTGACGGAGGAGGGTCACCTCCCCATGGTCCGGGAACGCACCGGACTCGTGCTCGACCCCTACTTCTCCGCCACCAAGATGCGGTGGCTCCTCCACGAGGGTGGGGTTTCCCGAGGGGAGGGACTGGCTCTGGCCACGGTGGACTCGTGGGTGCTCTGGAACCTGACCGGAGGAGTGGACGGGGGGGTGTTCGCCACCGACGCCACCAACGCCTCCCGTACCCTCCTCTACGACATCGTCGTCCGACGTTGGGCCCCGGAGCTCGGCGAGCTCTTCGACGTGCCCCTCACCGCCCTTCCCGAGGTGCACCCGTCCTGCGGTCGTTTCGGCCGCGTGGCCGACAGCGCACTGGGTGCCGCGTCCCCCCTCCGGGGCGTAGCCATTAGCGGTATCGCCGGCGACCAGCATGCCGCCCTCTTCGGCCAGGCCTGCTTCGACCGGGGCATGACCAAGGTCACGTTCGGGACCGGCAGCTTCGTCCTCATGAACGCCGGTCCCGTCTGCCCCGAACCGATCGACGGCCTGATCACCACTCTGGCCTGGGATCTCGGCCCCGACGGGGACATCGCCATCGGGACCGATGGCGGACCCTCGGCCGACCGGTCTTCGGTGGCCTACGCCCTCGAGGGCTCGGTCTTCGTCTCGGGGGCGGGCGTGCAATGGCTGCGAGACGGCCTCGGCATCATCGACCAGGCGGCCGACCTCGAGCCCCTGGCCCGCTCGGTGGCCACCAGCGAGGGAGCGGTGGTGGTTCCCGCCTTCACCGGGCTCGGCAGCCCGCACTGGGACCCCGGTGCCCGCGGCACCATTCTCGGACTGAGCCGTGGCGTGGGTCGGGCCCATCTGGCCCGGGCCATGGTGGAGGCCATGAGCTTTCAGGTTCAGGACGTGGTCGAGGCCATGGCCGCGAGTCCCACGGCACCGTCGCTCCTCCGGGTCGACGGTGGAGCGTCGGCCATGGATCTGCTCCTGGAGCTGGTGGCCGACCAGTGCCGGCTTCCCGTCCTACGCCCGCTCTCGGTGGAGACCACGGCTATCGGTGCGGCCACGCTGGCCGGATTGGCCGAAGGCCTGTGGGGTTCCCTCGACGAGCTGGGCGGCCTGTGGACCGAGGAGCGCTCCTTTCACCCGAGCAATGCGGTGGAGGACACCGAACCGGCCCGGCGGGCCTGGCTGAGGGGGGTCGAGCGCTCCGGGAACTGGGCCCGCGGGACAGGTGAACTAGACGGGAGCTGAGGCAAGTGGGAGGTCCGGGCGGGCGGGCGGACCATCGGGACGGCGAGGAGTCAGGCGAGCTCCTGCCATCCGTGGTCGGCCAACTCGGCCATGATCGAGATCCACTGGCGCTCTCGGTCCCGGAGGATCGGCTCGCTGCGTCCGACTACCAAGATCAGGTCGGCGGAGACCATCATGGCGGTGGCCACGGCACCGTTCACCGCCACCGAGTCCGGGGGCGGGCTCATGGCCTGGAGCGCCATAGCCGTCAGCTCCTCGGGCGGGGGAAGCTCCCCCCGCGATGCGGTGACCTGCCAGGCGTCGGTGTCGAGGACGGCGGCAAACGTGGCCGCCAGACTGCGGCACACCCGCCCGGTGAGGTGGTCGAGCAGCCCGGCCGCCGTCTGCTGCTTGAACAGCTCGGTGGCTACGTCGAGAAGCTCGGTGTGGCGATCGGGCAGGGCCCCGTCGACCGGGCGGACCGACTCGATCATCACCCCGTCCACCTCGAGGATCTCATCCCGGAGCAGATCGATCAGGTGGTCCCCGGCCAGGCCCACCCCTAGCTCGTCCACCACGATGCCGTCATCACGCTGGAGGATTTCGATGGAGACCACGTCCCCACCCACGGAACCGATTCGGCTGGCCACCGCGCCCAGGGCGCCGGGTCGATCGGGAAGTTGCACCCTGATCAGGAAGTTGAACACGTCCTTCAGGCTAGGCCCCCCGTGTGTACGCACTGTTTCCGGCTGATTACGACATCGGGCGAGCTGATCGCGGTCATCCTGACGACCGATACCAGGGCAGGTGCTGGCCGAGCCGGCGGCCGCTCGCTCGCTCGAGCTCCGCGGGGGCCGGTAGCCCGGCCCTAGCCGTGGTGGGGCGGCCGTGCCTCGGTGGGCGGGGCCCGGTTGGCGTACCGGTCGACATACTCCTGGCCGGAGAGCCGGGCGATGCCCTCCATGAGGGCATCGGTGAGGCAGCGCAACTCCGTCTGGTCCAGCTCCCGGGTCACCGGTTCCGAGACGGTGATGCCCGGCTCACCGCACTGCCCCGTCGTGATGGTCTGGCCGGCGTGCAGGTAGGTCACCGGAGGGCCGAACCGGATGGTCACCGCATGGAACGGGCGCATCACGTTGCTGCCGGGGGGTTGCACAGCCCTCGTGCCCACGATCCCCACCGGGATGATGGGCACGTCGCAGCGCAGGGACAGTCGGGCCACGCCGGTGTGTCCCTTGTGCAACCGGGGGTCCGGGGCTCTGGTCCCTTCGGGATAGATGCCCAGGAGATGGCCGGCGTTGAGAACCTCGGTGGCGGTGTCGAGGGCCCGTTGGGAGGCGTCACCGCCGCTCCTGCTCATGGGGATCTGCCCGGCGGCCCGGAAGAACCACGCCGTCCTCCAATTGTCGAAGTATTCGGCCTTGGCCACGTAGGTCACCCGGCGACGAAGCACCAACGGGAGGAAGAAGGAGTCACAGAAGGACTGGTGGTTGGCCGCCAACACGGCTGGGCCGTGCACCGGGACGTGCTCCCGTCCCTCCACCTTGACCCGCCAGAGCAGGAAGAAGACCGGGCTCAGCACCACTTTGAGGATCCAGTAGGCCACGGGCCACGGTATCGCCACGTGTGCTGAACTGCATCCCATGGCTGCCCCGACCACCGCCCCCGATCCGCCGTCACCCGCCAACGCCCCCGATCCGGCGGAGGGGGAACCGCGATCCTGGACGGTATTGGGGCGGACCATCGGGCTCCCCGTCGAGGTACGCCGCGCCGCCCAGTGGGGTGTCCAGTACCTGGTCCCCGCCAGAGCGGCCCAGCGGATCGTGGACCCCACCGGCCTCGAGGTGACCGGACCGGTACCCGGGTGGGCGCTGGTGGCCCTGGCCGTGTGCCGCTACGACGACACGGACCTCGACCCCTACCACGAGGTGGCGGTGAGCTTCGTGGTTCGGCCCCACGATGCACCACCGCTGGGCTCGGCCCTCCAGCGGACCCGGGAGTTCTTCACCGGGGCCATCGGGGCCTACATCCACCAGCTCCCGGTGGACCAGGAGTTCACGTGCGCGGCGGGCCGGGGGATCTGGGGCTTCCCCAAGTGGGTCACCTCCATCGACATCGACGAGCCCTCCGACCCCGCTCCCCGAGGCGGCACCGGGACCACCGTCCGACTGGTGGACGACGGGGTCCATGTCCTCACCCTGACCGTGGCAGCGGGTGGGCGGCTGCACCTGCCGGCCCAGGCGCCTCCCAGCTACTCCTTCGCCGACGGCGTGCTGAGACGGACCCTGTGGAGCACCTCGTCCGAGGGTACGTCAGGCCGGGTGGGTGGGGCCTCGCTGGTCCTCGGCCACCACCCCATGGCCGACGAACTCCGCTCACTGGGACTGCCCAAGCGGGCGCTGTTCTCCTCGTCAGCGTCCCAGATGCGGGCGTCCTTCGGCGGAGCAGAGATCGTCCTGGCCCGATCGGCCTCGGCCCGTTGACCATCTTCACTCCTTTACGATGCGAAGTGGTCGAAACCCATTAGCGTTGGAGGACCATGGTCCGACGTCTCACACCGAAGGGCGCCCGACGTCGTCAGGAGCTGATGGACGTGGCCGCCCACCGCTTCGCCGCCGAGGGCTACCACACGACCTCGGTGACCAGCCTGGTGGACGGCATCGGTGTCGGCAAGGGCGTCTTCTACTGGTACTTCACCTCCAAGGAGGAGATGCTGGGCGAGATCCTGGTCGATGCCCTCCACTCCATGCGCATGGCCCAACGCGACGCCATCGCCGGTGAGCCCGACCCGGCGCGGCGCATCGAATGGGGCATCCGGGCGTCGCTCCGTTGGCTGTCCGACCACCGGCACCTCTATGCCCTCATGGAGTTCGCCCGGACCGAGGAGCGCTTCGCCCCCATCATCCGGAGCGGCGACGACCAGACCGTGGCCGACGCCCTGCCGCATGTGAGCGCCGGCATCACCGCCGGCCTCCTCCGGGGGGAGGATCCCCAGGTCCTGACCATGGCCATTCTGGGGGTCACGGCCCACCTGGCCCGGGAGCTGGTCCTCGGACAGGGCCAGGATGCCGATCGCGTGGCCGAGGCCGCCATCGCCTTCTGCCGGCAGGGCTACCTGGCCACCGACCGGTCCGTGGCCCGGCGGATCGCGTGACCGGGCCCTCCGGGGTGGAGGCCGAGCCGTTCCTCGACGGTCTTCGATTCGGCGAGTGCCCCCGCTGGCACGACGGCCGGCTGTGGTTCGTCGACTTCTACGACAGCACCGTGCAGTCGGCCGGCCCCGGGGGCGACGTCCGGGTGGAGTTCGAGGTCCCCGGCCAGCCGGCCGGGCTGGGATGGCTGCCCGACGGCCGCCTCCTGGTGGTGGCCCGCAAGGCGCGCACCGTCCTCCGCCTGGAGGACGACGGGCGGCTGGTCCTCCACGCCGACCTCCGGCCGTTCGCCACCTTCCATGGCAACGACATGGTGGTCGACGGCGCCGGACGGGCCTATGTGGGCAACTTCGGGTTCGATCTCGACAGGTTGATCGAGGAGCAGGGCCCGCGGGCCCTCGTCCTGCCGCCTGGACCACCCACCACCGTGCTGATCCGGGTGGACCCGGACGGATCGGCCCACCGGGCCGAGGGGGACCTCGCCTTCCCCAACGGGGCGGTGATCACCCCCGACGGCCAGACCCTCATCGTGGCCGAGACTCTGGGCGGCCGGCTCACCGCCTTCGACGTGGCGACCGACGGCACGCTCTCCCGGCGGCGGGAGTGGGCGGTCTTGCCGTGGTGCTCGCCCGACGGCATCTGCCTCGATGCCGAGGGGCGGGTCTGGGTGTCCAACGCCCGGGACTCCGAATGCCTCCTCGTGGCCGAGGGCGGCGAGGTCGTCCATCGAGTGACCACTTCGCAGAACTGCTTCGCCTGCATGCTGGGCGGTGACGACCGCCGCACCCTCTACCTCGTCACGGCGCCGACCAGTATCGAATCGCAGATCAGCCTGTTGCGGGCGGGACGCATCGAGCAGGCCCGGGTCGAGGTGGCCGGAGCAGGGCTGCCCTGACGACGGCTCAGGGCCGGGTCGGCGCCGTTCCCTCCGCCGGCCGGACGGCCCCGATTGCTCGGCGCCGTCCGGTCAGCGCAATCTGGTCAGGGACTTGCGCAGGCTGCGGACACCCTGGCCGATGCGCTGTTCGTTCTCGATGAGGGCGAACCGCACGTGGTTGTCCCCACCGGGACCGAAGCCGACCCCCGGAGAAGTGGCCACGTCGGCCTCGGTGACCAGGTACTTGGAGAACTCGAGCGAGCCCATCTCCCGGTAGGGCTCAGGTATGGGGGCCCACACGAACATGGTCCCACGCGGCGGGGTGATCTCCCAGCCGATCCGGTTCAGTCCCTCGCACAGCGCGTCGCGGCGCGCCTGGTAGGTCTCGTTGATGACCTTGGGGTAGTCGGGAGCCTCGTTCATGGCCACGATGGCGGCGATCTGGATGGGCTGGAACGTCCCGTAGTCGAGGTAGCTCTTGAGCTTGGTCAGCGCCTGCACGATGGCGGCATTGCCGACCAGGAAGCCCACCCGCCAGCCGGCCATGGAGAACGACTTGGTCAGCGTGTACAGCTCCACGGCCACGTCCTTGGCCCCGGGAACCTGCAGGATCGATGGCGGCGTGTAGCCGTCGAAGGCGATGTCGGCGTAGGCGAAGTCGTGGACCAGCACGATCTCTCGCTCCTTGGCGAACTCCACCAGCCGGGTCATCCAGGCCAGATCGACGCACTCGGTGGTGGGGTTGTGGGGGAAGGACAGCACCACCACGCGGGGCTTGGGCCACGCCGACTCCCACGCCTCCATCAGGTTGTCGAAGAAAGCCTCGCCGGGGCTGCCGCCGTTTTCGGCACCAGGGGCGTCGAGGCGGACGTGGCGGACGTCGGCGCCGGCGAAGAGCGGGGCGTAGATGTGGATGGGATAGGACGGGGAGGGGACCAGAGCGGTGTCGCCCGGGCCGACCAGCACCCACATCAGGTGGCTGAGGCCCTCCTTGGCGCCGATGGTGGTGACCACCTCGGTGTCGGGGTCCAACTCCACCTCGAACTTGCGCAGGTAGAGGTCGGTGATGGCCTGGCGGATCTTCGGGATGCCGCGGCTGGCCGAGTAGCGGTGGTTGCGCGGGTTGCGGCCGGCCTCGGCCAACTTCTCGACGGCCACGTCGGGCGACGGCAGGTCGGGATTCCCGAACCCCATGTCGATGACGTCACGGCCGCTGTGCCGGCCGGCGTCCCGGAGCTCGTTGATGGTGGCGAAGACATAGGGGGGAAGGCTGTTGATCCGGCGGAACTCCATCACCCAAGGCTACTGCCGGGGCCCGGGCGGACGGGACACCCGCCTCCCCTCATCGGCGCTGTCGGCACGTCACCGGACGGTCTCGGCCGCCTCGGCCACCACCTCGAGGGAGTCGGGCCACGCGCACACGGCCCAGGTGGCCCCGGCCCCGGCCACGTCGGTGAGACGCCGTGTGGCCTCCTCGACCGTGTCCCCCACCGGGCCGCCCCAGGTCACCTCCACCCCGGCGGCGACCAGCTCGGCCACCCGCATCACCTCGCCCTCCCAGAGGTTCACCGCCACCGAGAGGGTCCGGGCCAGCTCCACCGTCTTGGGCAGGCCTCCGCCGACCCAGACCGGGATGCCCTCGTCCCGCACGGAGGCGGCCACCGAGGCCAGCCGCACCCGCCGCTCGGAGGCCGCCTCGAAGGGGATGCCGTAGGCCTCGTTCTCGGCCCGGCTGAGGTGGTCGCCGGTGCCCAGGCCGGCGATGATCCGCCCGCCGCTGAGCGTGGCCAGGCTGGACAGCTCCGCCACCAGCACGTCGTCGGGGAGCAGCCCGATCCGGGCCACCAGGGTGCCGACGGCGATGGTGGAGGTGGAGGCGGCCAGGGCCCCGAGGAGAGGTCCCGAGGAGAGCGCCGGGCGCCCCGGCTGCCCCATGGGCCAGAGGTGATCGAAACAGAAGACGGCGTCGATGCCCAGAGCCTCGGCACGGCGTGCGGCCCCGATGGCCGAGTCGGCCTCCTCACGGAACTGAGGGAGGGTGATGCCTACCCGCACGGTTCCCCCCGAACCACCCGGACCGGCACTCCGTGCCCCGCCGGGGGTCCGACGGTCACGCCGTCGACTCGACCCGGGCCTTCAGCTCCCGCAGGGCGATCGACATGATACGGCTCTGCGCCCGCATCTTGATGAAGCCGGGAAGCGGCACCTTCATCTCCACTTCGAGATGGTAGGTGACCTCGGTCCGTCCCTCTCCGCCGTCGGCGAACACGTATCGGCCGTCGAGCTTCGACGTGATGTCACCCCGCGTCTGCACCCAGGACAGCACTCCGGGGGCCTCGCTGTAGTCATAGGCCAGGGTGTAGCTGGTGCTCCGTCCGAAGGCGGCGGCCCGGAAGGTGACCAGCTCCGGACGGCCGTCATCGTCACGGGATTCGATGGTCACCTCTTTGATATCGGAGGCCCACCGGGGATAGGCCTCGATATCGGAGCTGACCTCGAAACAGCGTGCCGGCGTAGCCGACACCACCATTCGCTCAGTGGCTTGTTCGGCCACGATCAGCCCTCCTCATCCTTTGGTCTGCCGGCCGGACAACCTGGCCGGGCGGTCCCTCAGCCTTCCACGTCGGCCAGCGACGCAGCTAGCCTAGGGGCGAGTTTGTCATAGTCGAAGGATGCCTCGGCCCGCTCCCGGGAGGCCTTCCCCATCTGCCCACGGAGGTACTGATCGCCGAGGAGCTCGCCGATGGCCCGGGCGGCAGCGGCGACATCGGTAGGTCGTCGGACCACGGTTCCGGTGATGCCGGCCAGGACCGCCTCCCCCGCCCCTCCCGATCGCCCGGCCACCTGGGGTACTCCCGCCGCCGCCGCCTCGAGGAAGACGATGCCGAACCCCTCCTGTTCGAGGCCCAGCCAACGGTTGCGACACAGCATGGCGAAGACGTCGGCCGCTCCGACCAGCCGTGGGAGGTCGGCATCGGACACGCCTCCGAGGAGACGCACGGGGGCCGAGTACTCGGCGACCCGGCCAGCCAGACGATCCGAGTCCCGGCCCCGCCCGGCGATGGCCACCACCAGGTCGGGGTGTTCGGTCCGGAGCCGCACGGCCACGTCGATCAGGACATCCATGCCTTTGCGGGGCACCAGACGGCTGACGCTGACCACCAGTGGTGCGGCGACCGGCAGGCCGAGATCCACCCGGGCCTCCGCCCGCTCGTCGTCGGTGAGGGGCCGGAACCGCCGGAGGTCCACGCCAGGTGGGATCTCCAGCACCGGGGGCATGCCACCGCGTCGGAGGGTGCGGGTGGCCTCCTGGGCCGGGTAGCCACCGGCCGAGATGGCCAGCACACTGTGGCGGAGCACGTGGGCCACCATCTGGTGGGTGGCCGGGAGCCTCCCGGGAACGGCCACCTCGGCTCCGTGGAGCAGCACGGCATAGGGGATACCGAGACGCGGTCCCAGCAGGCCGAGGGGGAAGGCCGGGTCCAACACCACCAGTCCGGCCCCGGCCCGGCGGGCCGTCTCCCGGATCCGCCTGGCCAGTCCGGGAGTGGGGGCCAGCACCCGGCTCCGCACACGCTCGATGCGGATCCCGCGCTCGGCCTGGGCCCGGTCGAAGGCCGTGGCCTCGGGGTGGGAACGGGCAGTGAGGACCACGAAGGAGTCGGGGTCCATGCGTGACCAGAGCTCCCACAGATAGGCCTGGATCCCTCCCACCTTGGGGGGGAAGTCGTTGGTGACCAACAGGTGGGTCATCGAGCCGGGGACACCAGATCGTGGCGGCCCAGGCGACGGGCGGCCCAGCGGGCGTGCTCGGCCAGCATGGGGTCGTCCACCACCAGCCACCTCCGCAGAGCCCGTTCGGTGCCGAGGTGGCGGCCGTCACCGACGTTGCCCAGGGCCACCAGTGCATTGCGCCTCAGGTAGCGCGGGTCGCGGCCGGCTATATACCACCGCCCGTGCGCCTCCATCAGCTGCTCGTCCGTCGACCCGAGCAGATCGAGCAGGTCCACACGGGAGTCGTCAGGGTGCGTCGACGACGTTGGTGGCGGTGGGGGCGGGGGATCCCGGCGATCCGCCACCTTGTTGATCGGGCAGACCTGCTGGCACTCGTCGCACCCGTAGATGCGGTCACCCAGGGCGGCCCGGTACTCCTCGGGAAACGTCCCGGGGGCCTGGACCAACCAGGCCAGGCACCGGCGGGCGTCGACGACCCCCGGAGACACCAGGGCACCGGTCGGACATGCGCCCATACAGCGGGAGCAGCTCCCACATCCCTCAGCATGGGCGGTGGGACGGGTGGGGTGCGTGGGACGGAGGGGGGCGTCGCTGACCACCGAACCCAGGACGAACCACGATCCAGCACCAGGCACCAGGAGGAGCGAGTTCTTCCCGAACCACCCGATTCCGGCCCGGTGAGCGGCGGCCCGGTCCACGAGGGCGTTGTCGTCGCAGACCACGGTGGCCCGCCATCCCCGTTCACGGAGGTACTCGGCCACCGGGGTCAGGGCCCGGCGGAGGGAGGCGTAGTGGTCGGATCGGGCATAGCGGGCCACACGTCCTTCGGGGCGGTCGCGGCGGAGGTTGCCGGAGTGGTCACCGGAGAGGCGGCTGCCCGGGTCCGTGGGTGGGACGGGACGGTCACCCTGGCGATAGCTCCACGCCCCCACCACCAGCGATCGGGCCCCGGGGAGGACCCGGGTCGGGTCGGTTGATCGTTCTGGATTCCGGTAGGTGAATTGCATGGATCCGTTCAGGCCACTCCGCCTGCGCTCGAGCAGATGCCGACGGGTCTCCTCGAATACCTCGGCCGTAGCCACCCCGACCGAATGGAGACCGGCCCCGACGCCGATGGTCACGACGGCTTCGCTCAGTTCGGCGTCGGTGTCGTCGGGCCCTGTCGTCGTGGGCGGGGCGGAGGCCGGGGCTCGGGACACACCCCATCGTCGCACGGCGGCGGCGCGGGACCGGCATCATTGCGCCGCCCGGTCCGGGGGTCAGCCGACGTCGCGGGCGTGGCGCATCTCGGGCACCAACCCGGCTTGGGCCAGCAGACGAACGGCTCGGGCCTCCTCCACATCGACGACGACCGCGTCGTCGGGTTGCCGGTCGACGATGAACGAGACCACGCAGTCGTCACAGACTGACGTGTGCTGGTGCCGGCACTCGGCGCAGTCGATGGTGAACGCCTCGGGCGGCTCGGCTCCGATGCGGGACCTCACGCTCGGGAGTGAGACGGGAACGGTGGTGAACGGCATCGGTGCAGCCTCCTGGCGTTGGGGTTCCTGTGCTGCGGACATCATGAATCGGGGGTGTGACACCTCCCTGAACTGGTACGTGTTCCCCGCACCGGGGCGGGGGTGCACAGCAGGCGTGCGGCCGACGGGCACCCGGGGTGCCACTGGGGTGCCGCAGAGGCCGGTCAGCGCCGGAGCAGCGGTGCCGCGCCGTGCCGGCTCAGTACCCGGCGTCCGGATCGACCAGCCCGACCAACTCCTCGCCGGCGGCGAACCGCGCCACGTTGGTGCGGATGCGCTCGGCCAGGAGGGGACGGATCATCTCGATGGTGTCGGCGGTGTGGGGGGTGATGATGCAGTTGGGAAGGTCCCAGAGGGGATGGCCGTCGGGAAGGGGCTCCGGATCGGTGACGTCGAGGGCTGCCCCGGCGATGGCACCAGCGCCCAGTGCCGCGACCAGGGCACCGGTGTCGACGTGGGGGCCCCGGGCCACATTGACCAGCCAGGCGGTGGCGTCCATGATGTCAAGTTGCCGGGCGCCGATGATGCCGGTCGTCTCCGGGGTGAGCGCCAAGGCCAGATAGACGACCAACGCTCCCGGGAGCACCTCGTCGAGCGCGCCGACCGGGACGGTCCGGGCCGCACCGGGCATGGGGTCGCTCTTCCGGCGGACGACGGTGGCCTCGACCCGGAACGGGGCCAGCTGCTCCAACAGCCTCGACGTGATGCCCCCGCCCCCGAGGATGGTCACCTTCTGGTCGTACAGGCTGGTCCCGGCGGCCTCTCCCCACGATCGGGCCGAGATCCGGGTGCGCAGGTGCCGGAGCCCGGCCAGAGACAGGGCCAGGGCGTGCTCGGCCACCGGCTCGGCGTAGGAGCCCTTGGCGCAGGTCCACAGGTGCTGGTGGTCGAGCAGGCCGGAGGCCACCACGTTCTCCACCCCGGCGAAGGGCAGCTGGATCCACCGGAGGGTCGGGGCTGCCGCCACCTGCTCGGTCAGGGACTGGACCCCCCGGGGATCCAGCCACACCAGTCCGTCGGGCTGATCGGCGATGTCGACCAGTGTCCCGCCACCGGAGGCCACGGCGTCGGTGGCGAACGTGGCGGGTTGGGGGCCGACGGCGATGCGGGGTGAGGGCATGGGCCGAACATTAGCGATGCCGCCGGGACGGCACCTCCGGCCGAACCGCTCCACGACGGTCGGCGATTTGATTCAATGGGGTCGCCGGCGGTCCACGACCGGGCCGCCGGACCGATCGGGGGGACCGATGATCGTCCAATTCAACGTCCGGGACTTCCTGGACCGGGCCGAGTCGGCCTACCCGGAACGGATCGGTCTCGTCGACGAGCCTGACCAGCCGGCCGAGCCCTGGCCATCCCTGACCTTCGCCGACATGGCCGCCCGGGCCCGGGCCCAGGCGGCGGGGCTGGATCGACTGGGCGTCGGACAGGGGGAACGGGTGGCCGTCGTGTCCCACAACGCGTCCCGGCTGCTGACGTCGTTCTTCGGGGTGTGCGGCTGGGGCCGGATTCTCGTTCCCATCAACTTCCGCCTGGCCCCGGCGGAGGTCGAGTTCATCGTGGGCCATTCCGGGGCCTCGGTCCTGATGATCGACCCCGAGTTGGAGGAGGCGCTGGCCGGCATCGACGTGAAGCACCGCTTCGTGCTGGGGGCCGGCTCCGACTCCTTCCTCTTCCCCGCCGACGCGGAACCGCCCGAGGAGTGGTCGGCCGACGAGAACGCCACGGCCACCGTCAACTACACCTCGGGCACCACGGCCCGGCCCAAGGGGGTGCAGTTGACCCACCGCAACTGCTGGCTCAACGCCTCCCTGTTCGGATGGCACATCGGTCTCTCCGACCGGGATGTGTACCTCCACACCCTCCCCATGTTCCACGCCAACGGGTGGGGCATGCCGTGGGCCACCACGGCCATGGGCTGCCCTCAGGTGGCGCTGCGCAAGGTGGACGGGACCGAGATCCTACGGAGGGTCGAGCGCCACGGGGTCACCCTGCTGTGCGCGGCGCCGGCCGTGGTGAATGCGGTGCTCGACGCCGCGCCGGAGTGGGACGGACCTATCCCCGGGGACGGCACCACCCGCATCGTGGTGGCAGGGGCCCCACCCCCGAGCCGAACCATCGAGCGGGTGCACAGTGAGCTCGGTTGGGAGTTCAACCAGATCTACGGATTGACCGAGACCTCACCCCTCTTGACCATCAACCGGCACCGCTCCGAGTGGGAGGGGCACGACAGCGGCCATCGGGCCCGCAGGCTCATGCGGGCCGGTGCTCCCGCCGTGGGGACCGCCATGCGGATCGACCCGGACGGGGAGGTGCTGGTCCGGAGCAATACGGTGATGGACGGCTACTGGAACCAGCCGGCCGAGACGGAGGCCGCCCTCGCCGGCGGGTGGTTCCACACCGGCGACGGCGGGCTCATCGACGAGGAGGGCCACCTGAGCATCCTCGACCGCAAGAAGGACGTCATCATCACCGGTGGGGAGAACGTGTCGTCCATCGAGGTGGAGGACGCCGTCTTCTCGCTGGAGGGCGTGGCCGAGGTGGCGGTGATCGGGGTCCCCGATGAACGGTGGGGCGAGATGGTCGTGGCCCTGGTGGTGCCGGCCGAGGGGGCCTCGCTCACCGAGGACGACGTGATCGCCCACTGCCGGACGGTCCTGGCCGGGTACAAGTGCCCGAAGAGGGTTGAACTCCGGGACGAGCTGCCCCGGACGGCCACGGGCAAGCTCCAGAAGTTCCGGCTGCGGGCCCCCTATTGGGAGGGTCAGGAGCGCCAGGTCAACTGACGGGCCCGAGCGGGATGGCGGCCGGGTCCGATGAGGTGGTGACCACGGCGGCCGCAGTGACGCCGGCCCCCTCGTCGGCCAGCCACCCCGTGATCGTCCGCACCGTCCACTCCGGCGCCTCCAGCATGGGCACGTGTCCCACGTCGGGAGCCACGTGGAAGCGCCAGTCCGGATGGGCAGCACTCATCCGCTGGGCCGACGCCAGGGGGACCAGCACGTCGCCGGACCCGTGCACCAGGAGGGTGGGTTGACGGATGCCCTCCAGTCGCCCCATCGTGGCCGCCGGCCGGGCCACCAGGGAGGAGAGGGAGCGGGCCGAGCGCAGATAGGCCGCGTCCGCCTGGGCGCGGTCCAGGCGTTCGGTGAGCTCGATGTGGGCCTCGACCACGTCGGCCGGGACCCGGGAGGCGTCCACGCAACACACCCCCAGCACCCGTCGTACGGTCTGCTCGGCCGTGGTGCGCTGCCGTCGCTGGTTGAGGTAGGCCTCCCCCACCCCGGGCACGGCACACAGCAGGAAGTTGGCCACCACCCTCGGATGGACCAGTCCCAGGCGTGAGGTGGGGAGGGCCGGGTCGATGAGGATCAGCCCGGCCACGGTGTCGGGCTCCTCAGCCGCCTGCATGGCGGCCACCAGTCCACCCATGGAGTTGCCCATGAGGATGACCGGCCGGGCACGGGACGAATCGGTGGTGAGCACCTGGAGCACGCCGCTCACCAACCGGCGGTGGCCCTCCATGTCGGCGGTGCGGGAGCCGGTCGGGGTCAAGCCGTGACCCACCAGGTCGAGGGCCACCACCCGGGCGTGCCGGTTCAGGGCGGGCCCGACCGCCGACCAGTTCAGATGGGAACCCCCGAGACCGTGGAGGCCGACGATCAGCGGACCCTCGGGCGGTCCCCCCATGTCGAGGAGGTGCGCCGGTCCGTCGATGTCGAGCACCCGGGAGACGGCTCCGGCCGGGAACGGTGCACTCACCGGGCCGAGGCTACCGGTCGGCCCGTCGGAGACCGGTCCGCCACGCCGTCCACTCAGGCCGTGGCCAGTGAGACCAACTGGTCACGGGAGGGCCCGAGTGGAGGGGCGTCCCGCCACCCGGCGCCGAGGGCGATGACCTTGTCGAACACACCCTCGGCGGCCAGGGAGTCGAGCGGCAGCTGTCGCACACCGGCGATCCGGAGGAGGGCCCGGGCGCAGTCCGGGTCCTGGCCGGCCGACGCCAACAGGGCCTTACCGATCTCGTAGCCCGGGTCCTCACAGGTGTACGGCTGGCCGGCGAGCAGGGCGGTGATCTCGAGGAGCCGGTGACGGTCCCCGGACACCGTGGCCTCGTACCACGGCAGGACGGACTGGCGGGTGGCCTCGTCCCAGGCCAGGGTCAGGGCGGACGGCGAGTCGTCGGCATGGCCGGCCAGCAGGTCGCGCAGAGCCACGGCGTGGAGAAGACCGATGGTGGCGCCACGTCCGACCGAGGGGTTGGTGCACGCCCACGAGTCCCCGACGAGCAGTAGGCCGGTGGCCACCGGTCGGCCGTCGACCACCAGCGTCCGGATCCGGTCTTCGAGCTTGGCCATGGACATGACGCCGTCGTCGATCGGATCGGCGTCGATCCACGGGGCCGCGCCGGGAAGGCTCCTCACCACCGATGACCACCGGTCGACGTCTCGCAACCGGCGCAGGGTGGCGTCCTGGGAGGAGGCTACGACCACCACCGACCACGTCTCGTTGTCGGCCGGGAGGGTCAGGAGGGAGATGGTGCCGAACTCCTGGAGCGCCGCCAGCCCTGACAGCTCGGGGACCTCACCGCCCCCCGAACGGAAGTGGCGTCCGTAGTACACGAAACCGGAGTCGTCGGACTCCTCAGCCAGTGGCTCCGCCCCCAGTCCGGACAACCAGCCGGGTACCGGCGAACGACGACCGGTAGCGTCGACGACGACGTCGGCCCGCAGCTCGTCACCGGATTCCAGGCGCACACCAACGACAGCGGGGACACCCGATGCGTCGCTCGGGCCGGCGATCAGTTCCCGGACCGCGGCACCCCGGCGCACGTCGATCCCCGGCTGCTGGTCGGCGGCCCTGGCCACCACCGACTCGACGACCACCCGACGCCCCGTCACCGCGGTGAACTCATCGTCGCCCGGGCTGGGCGACCACCCGGGCAGGGAGGCGAGAATCGCCCCCTGGCTCCATCGGGTGGCTCCGGCATCGACGAGTGCGGCGAGGACATCGGGTAGCTCGGCCTCCATCACCGACCGATAGCGGGTGGCGAAGAGATGGGCCATCCGGACCTGGTTGACCCCCCGGCGCTCCCACTCCTCCCACGCCACCGAGGGATCCGGGGGCGGGGAGGGATCCCGCTCGAGGACGGTCACCTCGTGGCCGTCCCGGGCCAACAGCAGCGCGCTCGACAATCCCACCATGCCGGCACCGGTGATGACGATCCGCATCGCTCCCCTCCTCGGGTGGCTACTGCCCTTTACCAGGCTGAACAGTACCAACCGGTGGGTGGCATCACCCTTCCGAGGACGAGCGCCGGACCGGTCAGCGGTCGTCGCCGGAGGGAAAATGGAGCTCGACGGCTCCCGGGCCGGCCGCGTCCTGCGGCCCGTCCCCACCCGACTCGGGCCACCGGGTGGTCACTGACTTGAGCCGGGTGTTGAAGCGGACCCCCTCCATGCCGTGGATGTGGGCGTCGCCGAACAGCGACTCCTTCCATCCACCGAAGGAGTAGTACGCCATGGGTACGGGAATGGCGACGTTGATGCCGACCATGCCCACCTGCACCTCGCGGCGGAACCGCCGGGCGGCATGGCCGTCTCGGGTGAAGATGGCCGTCCCGTTGCCATAGGGGTTGGCGTTGACCAGAGCGATGGCCGCCTCCAACGAATCCACCCGGAGGACCGACAGCACCGGCCCGAAGATCTCGTCACGGTAGACCGCCATGCCCGGAGTGACGTGGTCGACCAGCGTCGGCCCCACGAAGAAGCCGTCGTCGCCTCCGGGAACCTTGACGTCCCGGCCGTCCAGGACCACGGTGGCGCCCTCGGACTCGGCCGAACCCACGTAGCCGGCCACGCGGTCCCGATGGGCTGCGGTGATCAGGGGGCCCATGTCGGAGCCGGGGTCGGTGCCGGGCCCCGTGGTGAGGGCGCCGGCCCGGGCCGTCAACGCCTGCACCAACGGGTCGGCATCACCCACGGCGACAACGGCCGAGATAGCCATGCAGCGTTCGCCGGCCGATCCGTACCCCGCGGCGGTCAGGGCATCGGCGGCGGCACCGAGGTCGGCGTCGGGCAGGACGACGGCGTGGTTCTTGGCGCCGCCCAGGGCCTGGCACCGCTTGCCGGACGCCGTGGCCCGCTGGAACACATGTCGGGCCACCGGCGTCGATCCCACGAAGGAGACCGCGGCCACCCCCGGGTGGTCGAGCAGCGCGTCCACGGCCTCGGAGTCGCCGTGGACCACGGTGAAGACGTCCTCGGGGAGCCCCGCCTCCCGCCACAGGTCGGCGATGAGCAGCGAGGGCGACGGGTCGCGTTCGGACGGCTTGAGGATGAAGGCGTTGCCACAGGCGATGGCCACCGGGTACATCCACATGGGCACCATCACCGGGAAGTTGAACGGGGTGATCCCGACCACGACGCCCAGGGGCTGGCGAACCGAGGAGGCGTCCACGCCGTTGGAGACGTCCTCGGAGAACTCCCCCTTCAGAAGGTGGGGGATGCCGCAGGCGAACTCGATGACCTCGATGCCGCGGGCCACCTCGCCCCGGGCGTCGTCGAGGACCTTGCCGTGCTCGGCCGTGATGAGGGCGGCCAGGTCGTCTCGGTGCCGGTCGGCCAGCTCCCGGAACGAGAACAGGACCCGGGTCCGGGCGGTGAGCGAGGTGTCCCGCCAGCCCACCGAGGCGGCCTGGGCCCGCACCACGGCCCGGTCGACGTCGGCCGCCGAGGCCAGGACCACCGTGCCGGTGATCTCCCCTGACGCCGGATCGAACACCGGTGCCGTCCGGGCCTGGTCCCCCTCGGTCGATGATCCGATCCACTTCATGTCCCGTACCTCCCGTGGCGCCCGGACCGCCGTGGCAGACTCGCACCATGCCCGATCCCCGTCCGCGCCGACGACGCGCCTCGCCGGATGAGGCGGTCGACGGACCGATGAGCGAACGGACCCGGCTGCGCCGCCTTGCCGACCAGGGGTCGCACCGTGCCGAGGATGTCCACGCCGTGCTCGACGCCGGCTTCGTCTGCCATCTCGGGCTGGTGGTGGAGGGGACGCCCATGGTGGTGCCGACCAGCTACGGGCGGGCCGGGAACACCTTGTACCTGCACGGCTCGGTGGCCAGCCGCAGCCTGCGGGCCACCCGGGAGCCGGTCACGGTGTGCGTCACCGTGACGCTGGTCGACGGGGTGGTACTGGCCCGGTCGGTCTTCAACCACTCGGTGAACTACCGCTGCGCCATGGTCTACGGGGTGCCCGAGGTGCTCACCGAGGCCGACGAGAAACTGGTCGGCCTCGAGACCATCAGCGAGCACGTGGCCCCGGGGCAGTGGCGCTACGCACGGCCGCCATCGAAGAAGGAGTTGGCCGCCACCACCGTCCTGCGACTCAGGCTCGACGAGGCGTCGGTGAAGGTGAGCCAGGGACCGCCCGACGACGGCGAGGGACCGGATGCCGGCCTCGACGTATGGGCCGGCGAGGTCCCGCTGCGGACCGTCCGGCTCGACCCGGTGGCCGATCCCGACCTCCGAGCCGGCATCGCCCTTCCCGTTCACCTTCGGGACGGTGACATCGCCCCCGGCTCGGTGCTGTTGCGCCACCTCGGGGAACAGTGACCGGAACACGGGGCAGGCGACTCGATCACTCGATGAAGGAGGCCAGCGGAGTGGTCTCCATCCCGTGGGCCTCGGCCACCGGCTCGTAGACCACCGAGCCGTCCACGACGTTGACGCCCTCGGCCAGGGCGGCATCAGCCCGCACGGCGTCGCGCCACCCGTGGTTGGCGATGTCCAGGACATAGGGCAGCGTGGCATTGACCAGGGCGTGGGTCGAGCTGTGGGGCACGGCACCGGGCATGTTGGCCACGCAGTAGAAGATCGAGCCGTTGACCTCGAAGGTGGGGTCGGAGTGGGTGGTGGGCCGGGTGGACTCGAAGCAGCCCCCCTGGTCCACGGAGATGTCGACCAGCACCGACCCGTCCCGCATCCGGGCCACCAGATCGTCGGACACCAGTTTGGGGGCCTTGGCCCCCACCACCAGCACGGCGCCGATGACGATGTCGGCGTCCACGCAGGTCTCCTCGATGGCGTGGGTGCTGGACGCCACCGTCTCGAGGCCACCCCGGAAATGGTGGTCGACCTGGCGCAGGCGTTCGAGGTTGCGATCGAGGATGTAGACCTCCGAGTGCATGCCCACGGCCAGCGTGGCCGCGGCCATGCCGGCCACTCCGGCCCCGAGGATGACCACCTTGGCGCAGCGCACGCCGGGCACCCCGCACACCAGTACGCCGCGCCCACCGCCGGGCCGCATGAGGTGGTGGGAGCCCATCAGGGGCGCCATGCGCCCGGCCACCTCGCTCATCGGAGTCAGCAGGGGAAGCGAGTTGTCGGCCAGGCGAACCGTCTCGTAGGCGATGGCGGTGTTGCCCGCCTTCAACAATGCCTCCGTGCACGCCAACGACGCGGCCAGGTGGAGGTAGGTGAAGAGGACCTGGCCCTCACGGAGGCCGAGCCGCGGATACTCCTCGGACACCGGCTCCTTCACCCCGAGGATCATGTCCGACCCGGCCCAGATCTCGTCGGGATCGGCCACGATGGTGGCCCCGGTGGCGGTGAAGTCCTCGTCGGGGATGGACGACCCCACCCCGGCGCCCTCCTCCACGTAGACGGTGTGGCCGGCCGAGGTGAGCTCGCGCACCCCGGCCGGGGTGATGGCCACCCGGTACTCGTCGTCCTTGACCTCTTTCGGAACCCCGACGATCATCGCTGCGGGCTCACTCGTCGATCTCGGTGTAGGCCACCAACGGCTGCTTGAAGAAGTCGCCCTTGGTGAAGATCTTGGCGATGATGACCAGCGGGATGCCCAGGCCCATGGTGATCAGCACCGGGGCCGCGGCGTTGAGGCCGGACTGCTTGATGACCTCGTAGCCCACCCACAGCAGGAACACCCCACCGAGGAAGGGCAGCAGCACGCCGGTGAAGAAGAAGCTGGTCTTCTGGAAGGCCACCTTGCGGAAGGACCAGGCACAGGCCAGGCCGGTCACTCCGTAGTAGAAGGCGATGAGCACCCCGATGTTGTTGATCAGGTTGCCGAAGACCGTGGCCACCGAGCTCGACTCGGTGGTCAGGAGGATGCCGAACAGGGAGATGAAGGCCAGGATCACCGTCCCCAGGGCGGGGGTGCGGAACTTGCCCTGGATGGACCCGAACACCTTGGGGAACACGCCGTCGCGGGCCATGGACAGCGAGATGCGGGCCGACGGCAGGAGCGTGGTCTGGGTGGTGCCCACCGTCGAGGACAGCACGGCGATGATCATGATGTAGCCGATCCACTTCCCCCCGACCTGCTGGGCGAAGTAGAAGAGGATATTGGACCCCTGGGACGAGAGCTCGTGAGCCGGGAGCAGCATCTGGGCGGCGATGATGTTGAGCAGGAACACCGCAAGGAGCAGGAACATCGAGATCAATCCGGCCTGGCCGGGGGTCTTGGATGCGTTCTTGGACTCCTCGTTGAGGTTGGCGGCGGTGTCCCAGCCCCAGAAGAAGAAGACACCGAGGACCACACCGGCGGCGATGCCCTCGTAGCCGTGGATGTTGAAGGGATTGAGCCAGCCCGTATGGAACCCCGTCGAGCCGGCCGGATGCTTCACCAGCACCTTGATGATGCCGGCGATGGAGATCCCGATCACGGCCACGTACTCGATGATCACCATGACCCACTGGAAGTTGGTGGTCCAGCGGATCCCGTAGACGCAGATGAAGGTGATGAAGGCCAGCCAGATCCCGCCGATGATGGCGGTCAGACCGGCGCTGGACGCCGTGCTCTCGCTGATCCACCCCACCGAGTGCATGAAGGCCAGGGTGTTGGTTCCGGCCAGGACGGGGGCCGACACGCAGAACAGGATGCCGGCGGCGATCTGGACCCACCCGTTGAACCAGCCCACGGTGGGATGGACCAGCTTGGACAGCCAGCTGTAGGAGGCCCCGCAGGTGGGGTCCTTGCGGTTGAGGTAGAAGTAGGCGATGGCGATGAAGAACACCGGGATGAAACTCACGATGATCACGGCCGGCCCGGCGTAGGCCACGCCCACGGCGGCGAAGAGCAGGCTGATCGTGGCGGCCAGGCTGTAGGCCGGGGCTACCGAGGAGACGGCCACCGCCGTCGAGTCGAACAGATTGAGCGTGTCCGCCCGCAGGGTGGCCTCGGCCTCCGAGGCCGGTACCGGAGCCCCGAATGGACCGGGGACCTCGGGTGGCGTGCCTCCGGCGTCGATGACATCAGTGCTCATGTGCTCTCCCCTTGCAGTGCTCTGGTCTGACATGGACAGGCCCTACGACCGGTTCGGCGCAGGTCGGACGGTGCGATGCCCCTCGTTGGTGGATCAACTTCCGATATAGCTCATGACGTGCTTGATGCGGGTGTAGTCCTCGAAGCCGTAGGAGGAGAGGTCCTTCCCGTAGCCCGAATGCTTGAAGCCGCCGTGGGGCATCTCGGCCACGATGGGGATGTGGGTGTTGATCCACACGGCGCCGAAGTCGAGGCCCTTGGCCATGCGCATGGCCCGGGCGTGGTCGGTGGTCCAGACACTGGAAGCCAGGCCGTAGCGCACACCGTTGGCCCAGGCCAGGGCCTGCTCCTCGTCGGAGAACCGCTGGACGGTGATGGCCGGGCCGAACATCTCGTCCTGGATGACCTCATCGGTCTGGTCCAGACCGGCGATGACCGACGGGGCGAAGCAAAAGCCGCGGCCGCCCACCGGGGAACCGCCGGTGACCACCTCGGCATGGGAGGGGAGTCGGTCGAAGAACCCTTCCAGTCGGGCCAGTTGGGCTGCGCTGTTGAGTGGGCCGTAGTCGGCGTCGGGCGTCTCCAGTCCTCCGACGGTCTGGGCCCGGGCCTGTTCGGTCAGGGCGGAGACGAAGTCGTCATAGACCCCCGGGCCGGCCAGCACCCGGGTGGCGGCGGTGCAGTCCTGGCCGGCGTTGAAGTAGCCGGCGATGGCGATGCCCTCGGCGGCCGCGGCGATGTCGGCGTCGTCGAACACCACACACGGGGCCTTGCCGCCCAACTCCAGATGGACGCGCTTCACATCGGCCGCCGCCGAGGCGGCCACCTCCATCCCGGCCCTCACACTGCCGGTGATCGACACCATGGCCGGGGTGGGGTGCTCCACCAGCAGCCTCCCGGTCTGGCGGTCACCGCAGATGACGTTGATGGCGCCGTCGGGGAGGAACTCCGACATGATCTCGGCCATCAGCAGGCTGGAAGCCGGTGTGGTGTCCGACGGCTTCAGCACCATGGTGTTCCCGGCGGCCAGGGCGGGGGCCCACTTCCACACCGCCATCATCAGCGGGTAGTTCCACGGGGTCACGGCGGCGCACACCCCGATGGGCTCCCGCCGGATGAACGAGGTGTGGTCGGTCAGGTACTCGCCCGCCGACTTGCCTTCGAGATGACGGGCGGCGCCGGCGAAGAAGCGGATCTGATCAACCAGCTGGGGGATCTCCTCGGCCATGGTCACGGCCACCGGCTTTCCCGTGTTGGCGCTCTCCACGCGGACCAGATCCTCGGCCCGGGCCTCGAAGGCGTCGGCGATGCGGAACAGCGCCAGGCTGCGCACCGAGGGGGTGGCGTCCCGCCACTCGGGAAAGGCGGCGGCCGCGGCGGCCATGGCCGCGTCCACGTCCTTCGCCCCGGACACGGGGGCCTCGAGGTAACCATCGCCGGTACTGGGGTCGATCAGCGTGGCCGAGGAGCCGTCCTCGGTCGTCACGTACGAGCCACCCACGAAGTTGGCCAGCTTCCCGCCCCCCGTGGTCCCGTGCTCCGAGTTCTGGCTGCTCATAGACCCTCCCCGGGGTTCTCCGAACCCCTCGTCGGCACCGGACCCCGACGAGGTGGACGACACGCACTCCACATCTACGACGACGTCATAGTTACCGATGGATCGGCCGCAGACAAGTTTTTTCTGGAAGGAGTTTCACGGTTGCTACGGATTCCATTGAAATTCGGGCTGGTTTCCGCTCGAACTGATATAACTGAAGGAGCATGGCCGCTCACCGCTCAGACCCCCCGCGCCATCCCGGCCCCCACCGCTCCCCCGGGGGACGCGGAGGTCGACGATGAGCTCCCCGGGACTGGCGTCAGGGTCCAACGGACTCTTGGACGAGGTGAACAAGGCCATCGTCGAGGAGCTGCAGCAGGACGGCCGGCGTACGTACGGGGCCATCGCCGAAGCCGTGGGTCTGTCCGAGGCCGCCGTTCGCCAGCGGGTCCAGAAGATGCGCGACGCCGGCGTGATGCAGATCGTGGCGGTCACCGACCCACTGCAGGTGGGATTCCGCAGCCAGGCCATGGTGGGGATCCGGGCCGACGGTGACACCCGGGTGGTGGCCGAGCGCCTCGCCGCCGTCGAGGACATCGACTATGTGGTCCTGTGCACCGGCTCGTTCGACATCTTGGTCGAGCTGGTGACCGAAGACGAGGACACCTTGCTCGAACTGCTCAACGGGGTCATCCGCAGAATCCCCGGCGTGCGCGACACCGAAACGTTCATGTACCTGAAGTTGACCAAGCAGACCTACACCTGGGGGACCAGATGACCGACATTTCCAACTTCGCCATGCAGGAGAATGCCCACCGGCACCTGTGGATGCACTTCACTCGGATGTCCGAGACCAATCAGGTCCCGATCATCGTGCGGGGGGAAGGCGTCTACGTCTACGACCAGTACGGCAAGCGCTACCTCGACGGTCTGTCCGGCCTGTTCACCAGCCAGGTCGGTCACGGTCGCACCGAGCTGGCCGAGGCGGCGGCCCGGCAGGCCGGCACCCTGGCCTACTTTCCCATTTGGAGCTATGCCCATCCCATGGCCATCGAGTTGGCCGACCGCCTGGCCGAGCTGACTCCGGGGGACTGCAACCGCATCTTCTTCACCACCGGGGGATCCGAGGCCGTGGAGTCGGCGTGGAAGCTGGCCCGGCAATACTTCAGGGTCACCGGCCAGCCCGAGCGGATGAAGGTGATCAGTCGGAACATCGCCTACCACGGCGCCACCATGGGAGCGCTGTCCATCACCGGGGTGACCGAGATCAAGACGCCGTTCGAGCCCCTGGTGGCCGGTGCCGTCAAGGTGCCCAATACCAATTTCTACCGGGCCCCCTACTTCGCCGACGACCTCGAGGCCTTCGGCCGCTGGGCGGCCGACTCGATCGAGCAGGCCATTCTGCAGGAGGGCCCCGAGACGGTGGCGGCCGTCTTCCTCGAGCCGGTGCAGAACGCCGGTGGGTGCTTCCCTCCTCCCCCCGGCTACTTCCAGCGAGTCCGGGAGATCTGCGACAAGTACGGCGTGCTCCTGGTGTCCGACGAGGTCATCTGCGCCTTCGGGCGGCTGGGCCACTATTTCGGGGCCGAGCGCTACGGCTACGAGCCCGACATCGTCACCATGGCCAAGGGCCTGACCAGTGGGTACTCCCCGCTCGGAGCCATGGCGGTCAGCGACAGGCTGGTGGAGCCGTTCCTGGCCGGCGAGAGCTTCCTCCACGGGGTCACGTTCGGCGGCCACCCGGTGAGCTCGGCGGTGGCCCTGGCCAATCTGGACGTGTTCGAGAAGGAGGGCCTGTTGGAGAACGTCCGCCAGCACGAGGCCGAGTTCAAGGCCGCGCTGGACACGCTCCGCGACCTTCCCATCGTGGGCGACGTCCGGGGTGCGGGCTACTTCTACGGGATCGAGATGGTCAAGGACAAGGACACCCGGGAGACCTTCGACGACGACGAGGCCGAGCGCCTGCTCCGGGGCTTCCTGTCCGGAGCGCTGTACGAGGCCGGCCTGATCTGCCGGGCCGACGACCGGGGCGATCCGGTGGTGCAGCTGGCTCCTCCGCTCACCTGCGGCCCCGAGGAGTTCGAGATCATGACGTCGATCCTGCGGACGGTTCTGACCGAAGCGTGGAAGCAGCTCTGAATCCGCCAGGGGGCGAGCAGTACCGACGGCTCTCCCTGTGGTGGGACGGGCTCCCCGATCCCCTCGAGGTCCGGGCGCCACTGCCCGGCGACCTCGACGTCGACGTGGTGGTCGTGGGCGGCGGGTTCACCGGCCTGTGGACGGCGTACTACCTGGCCGAGGCGGACCCCACGCTGCGCATCGCCATCCTGGAGCGTGACGTCGTGGGCTTCGGGGCGTCGGGACGGAACGGCGGTTGGTGCTCGGCGCTCTTCGCCGTTCCCGACGAGCGGCTCAACCGGGAGGCGGGACCCGGGGCGGCGACGGCCATGCGGCGGGCCATGGTGGGCACCGTCGCCGAAGTGGGCCGGGTGGTCGCCGACGAGCCCATCGAGTGCGGGTTCGCCCATGGGGGGACGGTGGTGCTGGCCCGGACCGGGCCCCAGTGGGAGCGGACCCGCCAGGAGGTGGCCGCGGCACGTTCGGCCGGAATCGGGGAAGACGACCTCCGACTGCTCTCGGCGGCCGAGGCGGCCACCATGGCCCGGGCCACGAGCGTGCTGGGTGGCACCTACACCCCACACTGTGCCGCGGTGGACCCGGCGCGGCTGGTGCGGGGGCTGGCCGAGGCGGTGGAGCGGCGCGGCGTGGCCGTCTACGAGGGGACCGAGGCCCGGTCCATCGGGCCCGGCGCCGTGCAGACGTCGCGGGGGACGGTCCGGGCCGACGTGGTGGTCCGCGCCACCGAGGGCTACACCCGCACGCTGAAGGGCGAGGAGCGCACCCTGGTCCCGGTGTACTCGCTGATGATCGCCACCGAGCCCCTGCCCGATACGTTCTGGGACCGGGCCGGGCTGAACCGGCGGGAGACGTTTGCCGACCACCGGCACCTGGTCATCTACGGGCAGCGGACGGTGGACGGCCGGATGGCCTTCGGCGGACGCGGCGCCCCCTACCACTTCGGCTCCTCCATCCGACCGGGGTACGACCGCGACGGCGGCGTGCACGAGGCCCTTCGCCGCACGCTGGTCGACCTCTTTCCGGCGCTGGCCGGGTTCGAGATCACCCACCGGTGGGGCGGCCCGCTGGGCATCGCCCGCGACTGGTTCACCTCCGTCGGACTCGACGGGCGGACCGGGATGGGGTGGGCGGGGGGCTACGTGGGTGACGGGGTGTCCACCACCAACCTGGCCGGGCGGACCCTCCGCGACCTGATCCTGAAGCGGGACACCGAGCTGACCGCCCTGCCCTGGGTCGGCCACCGGTCCAGGCGGTGGGAGCCCGAGCCGATGCGCTATCTGGGCATCAATGCCGGCCTCCGCCTGGCCGCCCGCGCCGACCGGGCCGAGGAGCAGTCCGGTCGGACCACCTGGCACGCGCGGTGCTCTCGACCGGGTGCTGGGCGGTTAGCGCCAGCTCCCTCAATCCCTCTCGGGGCGCTTGATCTCCGGTGCCAATGTGCCCTGGGCGGCCAGCGACCCGGTCCGGCCTCCCCCCGGCCCGCGCAGCATCCAGGCGATGCCGACGGCCACCACCGCCCCGAGCAGGGGACCGACCACATACACCCAGAAGTGGGCGAAGTCCATGCTCACCAGGTCGGGCCCGAAGGTTCGGGCCGGGTTCATCGACGCCCCCGACAGCGGACTGGCCCACAGCCCGGCCAGGGCCACGTAGCCACCGACCCCGAGGGCTCCGAAGAGTCCGACCTGTTGCGCGCCCGAGGCCGTCCCCAGGATCACGCTGACCAGCCCCAGGGTCAGTACCGCCTCCATCAGCATGGCGTCGAACGACGAGCTGCTCGGTGCGGGATACGTCGATCCGTGCTGGGCCGAGACGTGGATCACGGACTGGAGGAACCACGCGGCCAGGGCGGCCCCGGCCAGTTGGACCAGGATGTAGCCGGGGACCCGTCGCCACCGGAAGTCACCCCGCAGGGCGAAGCCGAGGCTGGCTGCAGGGTTGAGGTGGGCTCCGGACACCTTGCCCATGAAGAGGATGATGGCCATCAGCATCAGCCCCGGCGCCACCACGGCCGCCGACCGTCCGACGGCGCCGGGGAAGGCCTTGTCCATCATGCCTCCGCCGGCGGCCACCAGCACCAGAAGGAAGGTGCCGAACAGCTCGGCGAAGAGTCGACGCCACTCCTGTCGCGGGTCGTCGAAGTCCCGGATCATCTGGACCAGGCGCTGCTCGGCGGTCTGGACGGGGAAGTGACCGTCGCCCGCGCCGTCCCCGGTGAACCGCACCCCCGGGAGTTCCCGCTCGTTGCTCATGGATGGATCACCGGCACCAGGGTACTGACAGCAACATCCCGCGAAGCGAACCGGCGAGCCATCCCCCGGTTTTCCTTCCCGGGCAAGTATCTCGGTACACCTGCCCGGGTAAGTATGTCAGGGCCACATTGTCCGGGTGGTGGATGGGACCGCGGCCGAAGCGGCCAGCGGGGCCATCGATCCTTCACCGTCCCGTTCGCCACTGAGCGTGACGGACCGTACAGGTGCGGCGCGGGCCAGGGGGCCGGTGGTGCGTCACGAGACCGCCCCAGCCACCTCCTCCCCCCGGCCGCAGGCCGCCCCGGCGGGCTGGGGCGGAAGGACGTCCGGAGCGCTTCTGGGGCCGCTTCTGAGACCCTACGGACAGAACGAGGTCGGGTCAGGCAGCGCCGAAGAAGGGGGCGCCGAAGGAGAACACACCGCCATCCCACGCCACCAGCCAGTAACCGCCGGTGGCGTCGTCCGTGGCCACTCCGGTCACGGGAGCGTTGAGCGGCGTCTGGGCCGCTCCCCCATGGAAATGGGCTGACCCGAAGGCGAAGACCCCGCCATCCGCGGCGACCTCCCAGTACCCGCTGCCGTCGGGGGCGGCCGCCATGGCCACCACCGGGGCATTGAGCTTCCGGCCGGCCACGCTTCCGTAGGAGGCGGCGTCGCCGAAGTGGGTGATGGCTCCGTCGGAGGCCACCAGCCAATAGCCACCACCGTCGGCGGTCCCCGCCATCCCGACGATTGGGGCGCCCAGCGTTCGGGTGGCCAGGCTGCCGTGGAAGGCAGCATCGCCGAAGGAGAAGACCCCTCCGTCCGCGGCGACCAGCCAATAGCCGCCCCCGTCGTGAGTCACCGCCATGGCCACCACCGGGGCGTTGATGGTGCGAACGGCCATACTGCCGTAGAAGGCGGCGTCGCCGAAGGAGAAGACCCCTCCGTCCGCGGCCACCTCCCAGTACCCGTTACCGTTGACGGTCGAGGCCACGCCCACGATGGGAGCATTCAGCGTGAGCCCGGCGGTCG
Organism: uncultured Acidimicrobiaceae bacterium; assembly: GCA_963737625.1. GTDB lineage: Bacteria > Actinomycetota > Acidimicrobiia > Acidimicrobiales > RAAP-2 > Bog-756. The sequence goes on along the minus strand of CAVTTK010000002.1, from coordinate 542,283 downwards.
ATCCGTAGCTCATGGCCGCACCATGAGCGGAGACCGCACCGGATTCGTTCACCAACCAGTATCCCGTACCCTCCGGGTTCGACGCGATCCCCGTGACGGGAGCCCGAAAGCCGAACGACAACGACACGGCGTTCGTCGGGGTCGAGGACACCTCGGTCGAGGGCAATGACACCCCGACGGCGCTGACCGCTCGCACCACGAAGAAGTAGGTCGTACCGGCCTGGAGGCCCGGAACGACATAGGCCAGACCCGAGGTCGGCAGACTGTTCACCGGTTCCACACCCTCCTTCCCCGGGGCGGTGGAAACGTAGACGTTGTAGCCCTCCAAGGGAGAGGTGCCGCTGGAAACGGGAGTCGACCAGGTGATGCGGGCCGATCCGTGACCGATGCCCGCCCGGACGGTCATCGGCGGGCTCGGCGGGGTCCCGGACAGGGTCGGAGCCGCTGGAGTAGTGACCGGATGAGCCACGGTCGTGCTCGTACCCACGGGTGTGGTGGTGGGGGTGGTGGTGGTGGGGGTGCTCGGCAAGGTGGTCGTGGTCGTCGACTTCGGGGTGGTGGTGGTCGTCGACTCGGAGCTGCCGTTCGAACCCGTGGATCCGGAGGAGGGGCTGCTGGGCGTGATGGCGTTATCCGGCAGCGTGGACGAGGGACTGATCGGCGGGGAACTCTGAGCGCCTTGACCGCCGGAGGATCCCCCTGGACTGGGTGAACCTTGGACGGCGAACACAATCGCCCCGAGGATGACGAGGCCGGCCACGAAGGCGGCGAAGTAGGAACCGGCGTGCCTGTCGGGACTGGGGGCGTCACCAGTCAACCAACGGAACCACTGCTTCACGGTTTGCCCCAACGCTTCAACTGCTGTGCCCCTTCACTGACCATGCCTCCGACCTCGGCCCGGCCCGTCCGACCCTCCTTGCGTATCGAAGGCCACTGACAGTCCGTGTGTCCGAATTCGGTAGCTATGAACCGCTCGAAGCATACCGACGGCAATCTCGCACGGATAGGAGAGATGGAACTTTGCCCGGTCATCGCCACGCAACGCGTTCGCAGGTCGGACCATCCGGCGGCGATCGGCTCACACCACTGACTCGGCTCGACCCCGGCATGTCGCCATCACAACCTCCAGACGGTGGTGAGGTCGACGATCCCCGAAGCGAAAGGTACCCGGATTCATCCAGTGTCCTACTTGCCCGGGTAGGCTTGTTACTTACCCGAGTAAGCTACGGCGGCGGATTGGAGACCATGATGGAGCGGGGGTACAGCGGCATGGCCGACGAACAAGAGAAGGCAAGTAGCGCGGGGCGAGAGCTCGGTCGCCTGGGGGCCAAGAAAGGCGGTCAGGCCCGGGCCCGGGCCCTCACGCCGGCCGAGCGGAGCGAGATCGCCCGTCGTGCCGTCCGGGCCCGGTGGGCGAAGTCGGGAAAGGTACTCGCGGGACCGGTGGGCGACGGTTCCGAGACCGACGGACTGGCCCAATCGCTGTTCCATGGACACCTGACCTTGGGCGGTGTCGATCTCGAGGGCCATGTCCTGAGCGACGGGCGCCGGACACTCGAGGAGGAAGGCGTCATGGAGGCCTTCACCGGAGGACGCTCGCCGGACGTGCTCGACCGGATCATCCGCAAACTTCCCCGAGTCGAGGCTGCTCCCGCCCACTATCCGACGGTTGCCTTCCGTGTTCCGGGACAAGCGGCCCCCGTGTCCGGATATGAGGCCACCACGGTGGGCGGCCTCTGCGATCTGTTCCTCTCGGCCCGGGCATCCGGACCGCTGAAGAAACAGCCGGCCCGGGCTGCCGAAGTGGCCGAGGCGATCCTCCGGGCATCGGCCACTACCGGAATTGTCGGCCTCGTGGACGACGCCACTGGCTATCGCTTCCTGCGAGCCAGACAGTCCGCCCAACGCTATGTGCAGGCCCTCATCGCCGAGGACATCGACCAATGGGCCGAGCGATTCCCCAAGGAATTCTGGAAGGAGTTGGCCCGCCTCGAAGGCGCGGCCTCATGGAAGCACGAGTCCATCGGGTGGGCACGCTTCATCGTCCTCTTCACCAGTGACGCCGTCGACTCCGACGTCGGACGGGAGCTACGTCGAGCGGATGGTGGGGCGGCGTTCCGACCGAGCACTCACCAGTGGCTCCTCGAGGTGGGCGGGGGGCGCATCGACCGAAAGATGGACTCGATCGTGGCCGGGATGCGCCGGTGTCGGACCAGCGCCGAGTTCGAGGCCCTCTTCGCCAAGGTTCTGGACAAGGCGCCCTCCCGTGCACAACGCTCCGAAGGCCAGGACTGATCGGCCGTACCCCATGACCAAGCTCGGGCCTCAGGCCGCCTCGACCGGGTGATTGTCCTCGTCGACCACGATCACGGAAGGCTGGTGGGTGGCGAGCTCGCCGTCGTCGAGGTCGACGTAGGTGACGATAATCACCAAGTCACCGACCTGGGCCAGACGGGCCGCCGCGCCGTTGAGGCAGATCTCGCCGTCGGAGCCCTCGATGGCGTACGTCTCCAGCCGCGAGCCGTTGTTGAGGTTGTACACCGACACCTGCTCATTGACCACGATGTCGGCAGCCTTCATCAAGATGGGATCGATGGAGATGGAGCCCACGTAGTTCAGATCGGCATCAGTGACCCGCGCCCGGTGAATCTTCCCGTTCATCATCCTGCGCCGCACGGCCACTCCCCTCCGACGATCATGGTGCACGGACTCCGATGGCCCGGACGACGCATCCACTGTACTGCACGACCCCCGATGCCCAGGCCGGGCGTCTCGGTCCCGCGGCCCCTCCAATGGCGCCGCCACCGCTCGGCGGTAGCTACTGACGGAGCCGGGCGTACTCGATCACCCGGTTCACGATGGCGTCGTCGGCCTTGGACGGTGCCCCGGTGTCGAAGGGTGGCTGGGGGTCGTATTCGATCATGAGCTGGGCCGCCCGGGCCGCAGTTCGGTCAACCAGCAGCTCGGCCAGGCGCAAGGCCATATCGATCCCACTGGAGACCCCCGCGGCGGTGATGATCCGCTCGTCGAGGTGCTCCACCACGCGTTCCGCGGTGGGTATGGCGCCGGTGGCCGCGAGCTCGTGATAACAGGCCCAATGGGTAGTGGCGGTCAGCCCGTCCAGTAGGCCTGCGGCACCGAGGATCAAAGAGCCGGTGCACACCGAGGTCGTCATCCGAGTGCCCTCATGGGCGAGCCGCACCCACTCCAACACCCGCCGGTCGCCCGCCAGTTGGCGGGTTCCGACTCCCCCGGGGACGACGATGACATCCGGTGCCGGATACTCCTCGAAGGTGGCGTCGACGGTCAGGCCCAAGAGTCCGTTCTCTGTCCGGACCTCACCCCGGCGGTGGCCGATGAACGTCACGTCGATGGAGGGGATGCGCTGGAGGACCTCGTAGGGGCCCACCGCGTCGAGCGCGGTCATCCGCGGGAAGAGGGGGATGACCACCTGCGTGCGACCGTTCATGCCGATCTCCTCTCGGTGACTCCGGTGCGAAATCGGCGACGGTAGCGGTCGGGAGCGACGTTGAGCCGTCGTTGGAAGGACCGCCGCAGGGTCTCGGCGGAGCCGAATCCGCACTCCGAGGCGATGACCTCGAGCGTGTTCGTACTGGTCTCCAGGGCGCGTCGGGCCGCCTCGATGCGGACCCGCTCCACGAACCGACCGGGGGTCTCCCCCACTTCGTCGCTGAACACCCGGGTGAAGTGGCGCACACTCATGGCCGCTGCCGCGGCCAGGGCCGGGAGGCGGTGGTCCCCGGCCGGGGCCGATTCCACGAGGGACTGCACCGCCCTCACCGTGGACCGCTCGGCCCGAGGCACCCACACCGGTGAGGAGAACTGAGTCTGCCCGCCCGGCCGGTGGAGGAACATGACCAGCCAGCGGGCCACGGTCTGGGCAACGTCCCCGCCGAGGTCCTCCTCCACCAGGGCCAGGGCCAGGTCGATTCCGGCCGTGACCCCGGCGCTGCTCCAGTACTTGCCGTCGCGGATGTAGATGGGGTCGGCATCGACCTCCAGGCCCGGGTACTCGGCGGCCAGCTGTCCCGCCGATGCCCAGTGCGTGGTGACCCGCCGACCCTCGAGTAGGCCGGCCTCGGCGGCGATGAACGCTCCGGTGCACACGGTGGCCACCCGCCGGCACCGGGGAGCGGTGGCGCCGATCCACCTCATCAGGGTGGTGTCCGACCGTGCCGCCCGGGCCTGGTCCCCACCGGGCACGACCAGCGTGTCGATGCTGGCGCCGGGCCGGGGAAGGGGACCGGTGCCCAGGTCGATTCCACTGCCGGTTCGCACGGGGCGCCCGTCGGCCGAGACCAGACGCACCGAGTACCCCGCGGACCGGGTCGAGGCCACCACGCGGGAGGCGCCGGCGAAGACCTCGAAGGGCCCGACGGCATCCAGCGACTGCATGCCCGAGTACGTCACGATGACCACGTTGCGAGGGCCCATGGCTGCCAGCCTGATCCTTTCCCGTGATGGCGTCAATGACATATATCCCACGATTTAAGCCATGGCCGGGGGCGGACCTCAGGCGTTCCAGCTCCGGGTGCTGTGCCTCCTATCCTGAAGTCCACGACGCCGGTCGGTGTCGTCAGGACGACAGGGGGACGACATGGCGATCCGGGTCATTCAGTGGGCCACCGGTGGCGTAGGGCGTGCCGCCGTGGCCGGGGTGCTCGCCCACCCCGAGTTGGAGCTGGTGGGTTGCTGGGTGCACAGTCCAGACAAGGCCGGCCGGGACGTGGGGGAGCTGTGCGGGCTCGGGCCCGTGGGCGTGCTGGCCACCGACGACGTCGACGCCCTGGTGGCCCTCGACGCCGACTGCGTCATCTACTCGCCGATCATGGCCGACCCCGCGGTAGTGGCCCGACTACTGGCATCGGGCAAGAACGTCGTCACCCCGCTCAATTGGTTCTTTCCCGGTGGTCGGGACGAGTCGCCCATCGAAGAGGCGTGCCGCCAGGGAGGTTCGACCGTGCACGGCACCGGGATCCACCCGGGCGGCATCACCGAGCGCTTCCCCCTGGCCGTCTCGGCGCTGTCCCAATCGATCACCCATGTGCGGGCCGAGGAGTTCTCCGACATCCGGAGCTACGGGGCACCCGCTGTCGTTGGCGAGATCATGCTCTTCGGCAAGACGCCCGAGGAGGCGGCCTCCAGCATGATGCCCACCATCCTCGGTGACGGATTCTGCCAGTCGGTCGCCATGGTGGGCCACGCGCTCGGGTTCGCCCTCGACGCTGACCTCTCGGTGTCCCATGAGGTGGCGGTGGCCACCGCTCCCATTTCCTCACCCATCGGACCCATCGCTCCAGGTCACATCGCCGCCCAGAAGTTCCGTTGGGAGGCGACGGTGCGGGGCACGCCGGTGATCACCGTACGCACCAACTGGTTCATGGGCCAAGAGCACCTCGACCCAGCCTGGACCTTCGGCCCCGCAGGGGAGCGGTTCGAGGTCGAGGTGACCGGGGATCCGACCAGTCGGGTCACGTTCCACGGATGGCACCCGGCCTCCATCGAGGCCGGCCTCGTGCGCAACCCCGGGATCGTGGCCACGGCCACCCACTGCGTGAGCGCGGTGCCCGCCGTGGTGGCCGCCGAGCCGGGGGTGCGCAGCTATCTCGATCTCCCCTCGTATTCCGGGCGGGCTGCTCCGCACCTACGCTGACGCCGCCGCCCCGGGTCACGGGAGCCGGCGCCAGAGACTCCGGTCCTGCAGTGCATGCCAGTGGGCCGCGGCCTGGGTGCGGTTGGTCAAGCCGGTCTTGGCGAATAGGTGTTCCAGGTGCTTGTTGACCGTTCGTGCGCTGATCCCGCGTCGGCGACCGATCTGATCGTTGGTGAGCCCACTGGCCACCAGGGCGAGGACCTCGGACTCACGCGTGCTGACCCCGACGGACCGAAGCGCCGGCCCCGGCTGGGTGCCCCCGCCAACCGCGTCCTCCGACTCCGCCATTCGTCGGGCGCAGCGGCCAGGGGCCATTGCAGCACCCCGATCCGGTCGAGATCGCCGTCGGTGAAGCCGCTCCCTCGACGATTGACCGCCACCCACATCGGCTGCGCCGGGTCGCCCGAGGCCGAGAACGCCACCTGGTGGTCGAAGCCCAGGTGACTGAAGAGCTCCCCATAGACCTCCAGGCGGCGGACGTCGCGTCGATCGTGGCCGCCTCCGCCGCGGCACCCAGAGCCGACAGCACCTCTGGAAGGTCCCGGGCTCCCATGATCTTGCCTCGGGTCCACGATACCCCACACCGATCTGGTACGCGAGATGACGTATTGAGTGTCAGCGGTCGCGGGGATAGGAATGACATGCACCCGAGCCAAGGATTCCGCGCCGTGCCGTTCATCCAGATCATCGAGATCCAGACCCACAAGCCGGACCAGATCGAGGAGCTGGTGGAGGAGTGGCGGGCGGCCACCAAGGGAGCGCGGACCGCACAACGGGGCACCTTCACCCAGGACCGCGACCCGCCGGACACCTACATCAAGATCGTCGAGTTCCCCTCCTACGATGCGGCCATGGCCAACTCCTCGCTCCCGGCGACAGCCACGTTCGCCACGCGCATGGCGGACCTGTGCGACGGCCTGGCCACGTTCCGCAACCTCGACGTCCGCAGCGTCAGCGAGATGTGAACGAGCCCAGACGAACCATCCCTCCAGCGAAGGAGTAGCCATGACCCGCAAGAGCGCCGACTGTCGGGACTTCCCGAATGAGAACGGCTGCACCCTGACCATCACCGGCGAGGAGGACGAGGTCCTCACCGCCGCGGTCCAGCACGCCGTCTCAGCTCACGGCCACGAGGACAACGCCGAACTGCGGACGTGGCTGAGCGAGAATCTGAAGGAAGAGGCCACCGCCGGCTGACTGATGATCCGGCGGATCGACCGATCGGTCGGGTCAGGATCGGTCAGGTCAGGGTGGGACGGATCCGGTCTTCGAGGAATGCGACCACGGCCTCAGAGAAGGCGTCGTTACGGTCACCGGCAATCATGTGGGCGGCTCCGTCAACGGCCACCACGGTGACCTCGGGGATCCGGGCCACCAGATCGTCGACCCCCTCCTGGGACACCACGTCGGAGAGGACACCGTGGACCAGCATGGTGGGCACATGGATGTTGCTCATGGCCACGTCCAGAAGCCCGATGAGACGGTCCGGCACCACCTCGGTCCGGTCCTGGAAGATGAACTTCGGGTCCCAATGCCAGTACCACCGGCTGTCGCGCTGCCGTAGCACCTTCTTCAACCCTTCGGGGTTGAAGGTTCTGGTCCGGTTGGGCGTGTAGGCGGCGATGACTGCGGCGGCCTCCTCGAGGGTGTCGAAGCCGTCCACGCCCGACTGCATGAACGTGGCGATGCGCTGGATTCCCTCGTCGTTGGTCTTGGGGGTGATGTCCACCAGTATCAGGCCAGACGAGACCACCCGGTCGCTCGTTCCTTCGGCCAGCATGGCCGACATTCCGCCGAGCGAGGCGCCGACCAGGACAGGCGGTCTCCCCAGGGCGTCGGCCACCGCCACGCAGTCGGCGCAGAAGGCCGTGAAGGAGTAGTCACCGTTGACGGCCCAGTCGCTCTCGCCGTGACCACGCAGGTCGAGGGCCACGGTCCGCCACCCGTTGGCGGCCACCGTCTCGGCCGTTCTGCCCCAGGCGTGCCGGGTCTGTCCCCCGCCGTGGAGGAAGAGCACGGGCCAGGCATCGGGATCGCCCCGCACGTCGGCCACGAGATGTGTACCCTCGAAGCCCTCGAACACGACACGCTCGGAATCCATGGCCCCATGGTCCCAGAGGCCAACGCCATCGGTAAAACGCGCCCCTGACCGGCCTGCGGAGCCGGCCGCGCCGCCCGCGCCAAACCGCGGGTTACTGTCATCCCTTGAGCCTGGCCCTGACTTTCGCCGCCTACGCCGTCGGCGCGCTGGCCGGTCTGGCCGTCCATCGTGCCGGGCCCCGGCTCCGCGTTGGTTGGCCGATCTACCTTCGAATCCAGTTGGTAGCCACCGCCGCCCTTCTCGGTCTGTTCTCGGCCTGGCGCCTCACCGCACCGCGCCAGATCGTGGCCCCACTGGTCATGGCCGGGGCTGGCGGCGTCCTCCTGGTGGTGTCGTACCTCATCCGGAAGGAGCGCAGTACTGGCCTGGCGCAGTTGGAGGGGTGGGCGGCCTTCCCCAACTCCACCTTCTGGGTCCTGCCCATCGGCGGGGCTCTGGTCGGCCCGGCAGCCAGTGTGGTGGCGGGTCTGACCAATGCCGCCTACGCCGTCCCCACGGCGGTATGCGTGCATTTGTTGCGCCGGGATGCCCCCCTCCCCCAGCGCCACTCCACCAGCTGGATCGACCAGTCCATGCTGGTGGCCGTGGGAGTGGGACTACTCCTGCACCTGACGGGACCGGCCCCGGCTGCGTCACACTGGGTGCTCGTGGTGGCCGGCCCCCTCCTGGCCTTCGTGGGTGCCGCTCTCTACACCGGCTCGGTCTTCCATCCCCACAACTCCGCCGTGAGCCGGGATCGCGACGACGGGTGGCGGTGGCTCTTCCTCAGCTGCATCCGGATTGTGTTCCTGACTGCGGTGGCCGTGATCACGCAGTCCACCGCGGTGGCGGTCGTCGCCGTCCTGTCGGCCTTCGGCCCCCCGGCATTCAATCCACCCCAACAGTCCGTCCTGTACGGCTACCGGTCGGGGGTGGTGATGGTGGCGGCCCGCTGGGGTTGGCTCCTGCTTCCCGTGGGCCTGGTGGTGGCGCTGCTCCTGCGGTGACCATCCAGCGGGACTGCTCGCTTGGTCGGATCAGGCCGGATCGACCTGTCCGGTATGCGCACCCACGCCCTCGGGCCGTCCCCGGGGCGGGACACCCTTCGTGATGCTGTCCACTCAGGACCGGTCGAACGCCATCAAGGTGGCGTTTCGCATTGGGCTGAGTTCAGCGCCACCGTGAGATAAGCGCGTTGGCATCACCCACTCCCGACCTGGCTGCCGCACGTAACGTTCGACGAGCCCGGACTCTGCTCAGCCCAGGGTTCGGCCGGACTTCGATCAGCCTGCCGGACGCACCGTGATGTGCTGGAGCTCGATCATCAGCGGGATCAGGAAGCCGATGTAGGCGTTGGTCAGCGTGTAGTCCGACGTGGGACCGTGCGTCACCATCTCGTCGAGGTCGATGATGGTGACCCGCTTGTCCCGCTTTTGGTAGGCCTTGGCCCGCTCGAGGATGCCCACCAATTCGTCGCGTGAAGCCACTTCCAGCCCAAAGTGGTCGAGACGGGGAGCCTGCAGGAAGTCATCGGCGGCCGGCAGCAGGTAGAGGTACTGCCGCATCTCGCCGGTGTAGAGGATGAGGGGGTTCCCCCGCTCGGTGCTGTTGTCACCCTCCATCCACCCGAAGACGTCACCGAAGAACTCCAGGAGGGCAGCCCGACCGGCATCGTCGAGCACCTCGGCGTCCACACTGATGGCCACGTGGTTGATGACCGGACGGAGGGGCTCGGGCATGGTCAGGTCGCCTCCGGGTTCACGAGGACCTTGCCCGGAATCTCCCCCCGGGCCAGGCGATCCATGGCCTCCATCACGCCGCCCAGAGGGACGTCCTCGGGCTCGATGAGTAGGTCTAGCGGAAGGGCGTCGCCGTCGAGTAGGTCGAGCGCGGGGCGGAAGCCGTCGGCGCTGTAGTTGTACGTGCCCAGGGCCTCGAGCTCCAGGATGATCATCCGGTTCTGATTGATCGGCACCGGATCCGCACCGGTCCCCACGAAGACCAGCGTTCCGGCCCGGTCCAGATTGGCGAGGGCCTGTTCGCCGGCCCTGGCACTTCCGGAGCACTCGAAGGCCACGTCCACCGGCTCCGGCACCAGGGCACCGGTCGGCGCCATCGCCAGGTCCTCGGGCCGCACGGTGCGCGCCGCTCCCACAGCGCAGGCCTGCTCGCGCCGGAGGCCGGATGGCTCGCTCACGGTGATGTCCACCACGCCCCTCGCCACCAGGACCGACACGATGATCAGCCCGATGGGTCCGCCACCGGTGACCAGGACCCGGTCGGCGGGCCCCACGCCGGCCAACTCCACGGCATGCAGGGCGATGGCCGTGGGTTCGGTCAGGGCCGCCACCCTCATGTCCATTGCATCGGGGATGATCAGGGTATTGTCCTCGCTCACGACGGTGTAGCGGGCGAAGGCACCGCGCATGTCCCGCATATCGGCCGCCGGCCGGTGGACGCACACCGAGGGCCGACCCCGGCGACACGGTCGGCAGGTTCCACAGCCCGGCGAGGGAGACGCGACGACCCGGGTTCCGGGGGGACGATCGGTCCTGACCCCGTTCCCAGCCACCACGGTTCCCGACCACTCGTGCCCGAGGATGGCTCCGGGAGTGGCATACCGGCTGGACACCAGGTGGAGATCGGACCCGCAGATCCCACATTCGGCCACCTCGACCAGCAACTCGCCCGGGCCGGGCTCGGGAACCGGCACCTGACCCAACCGGATCCGCCCGTCACCTTGGTAGATGGCAGCATTCATCACTTCCGAGGGCACGGTGGTCATCGTAGGGCACCTCCCCGGAGCGGGCTCGAGATGGAGGTGCTGCTGCCTCGCCTGGGAGCCGCCCGGCCTGCATCATGGGGGTCGGCGGCTCCGGTTGCACCGGACCGGCCGGGGTTGCTTCCGGGACCCGGTAGTCAGCGTTCCGGCGAACGGCCGGCGCGGCGGCTACTTGAAGACGTGGTTGACCGCCTTGGAGACCCAGGTGGGCAGGGTGGCCTTGATGGTGGTGGCCTGGGCAGAGGTCAGCTGGTGAGCGGCCACAGCCTTGTCGACCCGGGCATCGGCTGCGCCCACCAACGCGTTGACCACCGTCGGAACGCTCACCCCGTGCTCTCCGGCCACCTCGGCCACCGACTTGCCGGACCGCAACTCGGTGACCAGAGCCTTCGGCGTGATGCCGATGGCCTGGGCGCTGATGACGGCTCCCCGCTTGCGGAGCTGACGACGGTGGGCGCGCAACCAGGCGTGAGCCTTCGGATGACCATTCGAAGCCGGCGCGGCGGCAGCGGATGCCGTGCTGGCCGGTGTTGCCGCGGAGGCCGTCCCTACGGACAGCGCACCACCCAGCAACACTCCGGCGACAACCACGGGGGCGACGATCTTCTTCAGCACTGTGGGACTCCTTCTCGATGGGACTGCCCAAGCAGATTTACACGCCAGCGTGGGAAATCGATGGTGAAAGTATGAGGATTGTGTGAGGACCGTCGGGCCGGGCCGGAGGGTTCAGCTGCGCTCAGTGCACCGTCATGGTGTCCCGCAGGGCGTGCCAGGAGTCCGGTCACCGTGTCGGCGACGATCCGTCGGGGTGGACCACGGACGGCGGGATCGGGGCCGCCACCAACGCCCACCACGGTACGATGCGGCCATGGATACCAGGGAGATGTGGGGCGTGCTGGGGCCCGAGGTGCTGCACAGGATCGTAGTGGTCTCGCCCCACTTCGACGATGCCGCCATGGGGGCCGGTCTACTGCTGCTCTCCTATCCGGGGAGCACCGTGATCACCGTGCTGGCCGGGAAGCCTCCCACCTATCCCGACGAGGTCTCGCCGTGGGACGCTCTTGGCGGATTCGAGCAGGGCGACGACGTGGTGGCGGTGCGACGCCAGGAGGACCTGGACGCCATGGCCCTCCTCGGCGCAGGGCATGTATGGCTCGACTTTCCCGACCATCAGTACCTGGCCGTGGAGGTCCGTCCGACTCCCGAACAGGTGGCTCCAGCCCTGGAGGAGGCCGTCCGGGCCAGCAATGCCACTGCCGTGTTCCTCCCCATGGGCATCGCCAATCCCGATCATGAGCTGACCCATGACGCCGGGCTGCTGGTCCGTGAGGCCCTCGGTGGGGGTGGCAGCGCTCCGGCCTGGTTCTGCTACGAGGACCAGGGTTACAAGCATCTACCCGGCATGCTGGCCTGGCGGGTGTCCAAGCTGTTCCGGGAGGGCTTGTGGCCTACCCCGGCCATTGTGCCGGTACAGATGGACATGGCGGGGAAGACCGCAGCCATTAGGGAGTACCGGTCTCAGGTGGCGCCTCTGGAGCAGGACCACATGCTGACGGAACGCCTCGAAGGGCACGTACCCGAGCAGTACTGGCGACTGGCCCCACCACCGTCAGGCTGGGAGGGCCTGCTCGACGCGTGACCGGAGACCAGACTGCGGCACCCGGAACCCAGCCATGCTGCAGGCGGCCGTGCGCCCTCGGGCCCGGATCCGGCGTTCAAGCCTCAGGTCCCGCGCCGCCCTAGCCCAAACGCGTCAGAACGTTCCGAGTGATCTGTTCGACTTGCGGATCTCGCCCCACCAGCCCGTGAGCCCAGTCGGTCGATCCCGACGTGACCACGGTGGCGCCGGCATCGTTCGTGTATGCGCCCAGTACCGCGTGGCCATGACGGATGCGCTCCACGGCCTCTGGCGCACGCGTCCCGAACACCCGCGAGGCGATGTACTCCAACTCGCTCGGCTCGCCGGGCTTGGGCGGACGGGGCGCCGACTCCCTGGTGAAGTGTTGCGTCGGGCACGTGCCGAGAATCTCGAAGGTCGACGGCGTCCCGTCTTCACCGGTCGGATACGGCAATCCGTCTCGGTAGATGAACACGCATCCGTCGCACTCATAGCCGACAACCGTCGGTCCGGCACCGAGCACGTCGCCATAGCCGAGGCCGGTGCCCTCGAAGATCCAGTGGTCGGCGCGGTGCACGGTGTAGCCACCTAGTCCGGCGGTGACATTGCGACCTATGCGGTGATAGCCCCCACGGGTGAAGGTGACGCCCGTCATGCGATTCTCAGGACGCCCGACGATCACATCGGACCAGAACGTCGTCACTTCTGCTTCCCTGCCTGTTTCCATCAGCGGGTCATTCTTGAACATGCTCTTGTATCCGACCATCACGTCGTGGTCACCACCCTCGATGCGCACCTGCCACAGCGAGGTATTGCCGGAGAAGAACGCCGCATTTCCGCCACGGTCGATGAACGCCTCAACGGTGTCACGCATGCCGCGACTCCAATACTCATCGTGGCCCACGGACAGATACAAGCTCGCTCCGTCGAGCACCTCAGCGTGCTCTTCGAGATCGGCGTTGGTGCACACCGCGATTTCGAAACCCTGGCGTTCAGCCCACTGGATGAACGGCAACTCCCAATCCGGCCAACCGGCCGAACCGGCGTACCCCGAAAGGTGATTGATCTGGATGTAACCGACATGCGCGGCATTCTGGGGATCGGGCGCGCCGGTGCCCGTCACGCGGCGGCCCTTGCCCGGGGGTTTGTAGAGGTAACCCGCCGACATCGGGCGTTGCATGGCAACGTGGGTACCGCCGGTGTACAGGTTCGGGCCGCCGAAGTCGTTGTACGCGTGCCACGTATTGGTGGTCAGCGCCATGACGATGCGAGCACCTGAACTGGGACGAACGATGAAGAACGCACGGTCTCGCCGCACCTTGTCGCCAACGTCAATCTCCATGACGACCTCGTAATAGCCGGACCGCCAAGTCGGGCCGACGTCCACGTTGAGAGCGGTGGGCCAGCCACAACCCTTTGAAGAGGCGTCCTTCGGCGTCTCGTGCTCGTCCACCGAGATCGCCTCGGAGCTGAACACGACCTCCCGTCGCGCCCCGACCCGCGCTACCTCGACGCGCACCGGGCGGCCGGCGGACGACGACATGTGGAGACCGACGCACCCGCCCGGGACCGCCGATTGGGGCCAGCAATACCCCATCACCACATCGCGACTCATGCTCCCGACCCTAACTGGGCCGATCGCCCGTTGCATGGGAGGATCGCCCTTCCAGAGCCGGAAGGTCCCTAACCGTCTCTGGGGACTCCTCGAGCCCCGGAGTCAGGATTCGTCCCGGTGCCTGCCTCGGAACGGGACCACGTCGAGATCGATGGCAGGGTCGTCCTCGGGGGAGACGTGTTCCCCGAGATCTCGTCCGAACGCAGTCGTCGCCTCCTGCTCATAGATCGCCCGAAGATTCGATTCATGGGTAGTCCAGAAGCCTGAGGCTCCCATGTACTCCACCAGCCCGTACAGGGCCTCGCTCGGATCCATCACCTCATCTTCCAGAAAGGTCAACGCATGATCAAGATGGGTAGGAGCGTAGGAATGGTCTTCTCCGGACCATGGGCTTCCAAAAGGCTGCAGGAGCGCCACGAGGGCTTCTGCTTCGTCGCGGGTCAATTCGAGGTTGCGTCCAGTAATGAACTCCATCGCCCCCCGCACGACTACCTCTTCTGGAATTCGCGGTCGAACCATCACTAGGTAGATCGGCACCGCCGACCAGCTACTGAATGCCCACACGTCAGTCGTAATACGATCGCAATGCTCACCACCGGGATACCTTCGGGCTGGCTCTTCAGTCGAGTCCGTCAGGCCCTCGGGCTGTGGTCGCCCTCACACCCATCGAGAACGTGGTCTCTCAACCAGCTTTGGTCCTCCAGCCCCTGGCAGAGGCGGCACTCGGCCACACCCAGCCGCACCGGTTACCCAATCGCCTCCCAGCACAGGGCTGGCTGGGTCCGGCAACCCACCGTCTCCGACGCTCCCGGACCGATACGAGAGCGGTGACGAGGTGTCGCGACCGGAATCAGGGTGGGTCGTCGTGAGCATCGGTGCCTGTCGCCTGGACGGCTCCGGGTATTCGCTCCGTTCGACTGCGCCCGCGGCGATCCGGACACTGAGTCCTGGGAATGGCTCCCGGCGCAGCAGTCGGCCCCACAAGGGCGCTCGTAAACCCCGACCGAGATCGGAAACACCGGACAATCAGGCTTGCGCGATGCGGACGAGGTTGCCGGAGGGGTCCCGGAACGCACAGTCACGCACTCCCCAGGGTTGGGAGGCCGGCTCTTGGAGCACCTCGGCGCCCGACGCCTGGATCGTCTCGAATGTGGCATCGAGGTCGTCGGAGCGAAAGATCGCCGCCTGCAGCGATCCCTGCGACACCAGTGACAGGAGGGCGTCGCCCTCGGCCTGTGAACGACCACCGTGCGGTTGGAACAGAACAATATCAACGAGCTGCCCAGGAGCCCCCACAGTCACCCATCGGAAGCCGTCCGACGCAACGTCGGCGCGCACCTCGAGGCCGAGCGCATCGCGGTAAAAGCCCAGAGCGGCATCAGGGTCATGGACGGGAATGAACATCGAGGAGATGGTGACTGTCATGCCGTAACCGTAATTGAACCTATCCGTCGCGTGCTTCTCCGTTCCTGCTTGGTGTCAGGACGAACGCCGTGCCCTGTGCGCCGGGACTGGCCGGTTCGAGGCCGACTGTCGACATGGCTGGGCAGACCTCAGACGGCGACGGCGGTGCGTCGCGGACGTGTGACGACCATGCTCACACACGACGGGAGGACCTCGAGATCACGGTGGTCGCGGGAGCGGTATTGCGACGGCGTCAGGCCGACGATCTCTGTGAACCGCGAACTGAAAGACCCCAGCGACGTACAGCCGACGGCGACACAGGTGTCAGTCACCGATTCTCCCTGGCGCAAGAGAGCTTTCGCTCGTTCGATTCGTCGCGTCATCAGATAGGTATAGGGAGTTTCGCCATACGCCGACCGGAACTTGCGGGAGAAGTGTGCGGGCGACATGAATGCGGCCCGCGCCATGGCCGGGACATCAAGGGGCTGCGCGTAGTTGCGGTCTACGAGATCACGAGCTCGGCGCAGGTGAACGAGGTCGGCGATTTCCTCCGGCGTCATGGGGACGAGGGTACCCGACAGGTGGCCACCCGGACGAAGAACCCGGGCCGAGGCCGCCCGAGTTCCGGACCTTCGGTACGTGCGGACGGGCGGTGGCCAGGCCCTCCGACCGTCGATTCGACTCCCTGCCCGGGTTCGAGGAGGTCATCACACAGCCCACGGAACCGTGCCTCGTACCTCGCGGTTCGCGGCACCATCTTCCCACCACCACGGCGAGTCGACACGGATCGGTCACGGACAACATCAGGTGTCGCCCAGGAGCGGGCGGCGTCACACCGGCATGCCTCCTCAGTCGCCGACCCGGCCGTCGATCTCCTCGCGTATCAGATCCAAATGTCCCGCATGACGGGCGGTTTCCTCCAGCATGTGGACCATGACCCACCGCAGGCTGACGTGTTCTCCATAGTCTGTCTGCCTCGCACTCAGGCCATCGAGAGTCGGCGCTTCACGGGTAATCCGCCGCGCCTCCTCCACCTCAGCTCGGTAGAACGCGATGACTGACTCCACGGTGTCGTCGTCGCTGATGGCGAACTCAGCCGAGTTGTCACCGTCTTCATCAATCGATTGAACGTCCTCTCCGGCAAATATCTCACGAAACCAGCCCCGCTCCACCCAGCCGAGGTGCTTGAGGATCCCGAGAGCAGACAGCCCGGTCGGCGTCATGGCCCGCGTTGCGTCCCGACGAGCGAGGCCATCGACTTTTCGTTCCACCACGGATCGGTACCAGTCGATGAAACCCTCAAGAGTTTCGCGCTCACTTCGTCGCACGCCCAAGGTGTCATGCACAGGGGAAGCTTAGATACGAAGAACCCAGCATCTGACTCACCACCGAATTGACACCCTCGGCGGAGAGCGCCCACGCCACGGGCACCTAGGTGATGAAGACCTAAAGCCCCAGCTCACTCAGCTTTCGCGCCACGGGTGCGTCCAGGTTTTGATGGAGTGCAAAGGCCAGAAGCCCAGCCACGACTGCTACCGTGAGTCTCTGCTTGAAGATCGCTTTGGTGACGGTCGTCACGAGAAGCCCGATCACGACATAGGCGACGACGGTGGCCACGACGCTCGGGCGGCCGGCGGATTTTGCCATCTCATCCATGAGTACCGATCTCATCACCAACAGAGGCCGCAAGCCGATCACTTCGGGCGGGGGGCGTTGGCCTTCAGCATTCAGCGTCGCACGCGCCGCGCCGCACAGAGCTTGAGGTAACGGACACGGGGAAGGGTCAGCTCCAACCGTCGCGTATGCCGCTTCGCCACTGGAGCTTCCCCTTCAGTCCATGCCCAAGTCAACCGACGCCCGACAGATCCGCCGATCAGCGCCCTTCCCATCGTGTAGGCGTGAGGAGCCAGAGCAGACCCGCCATCCGAGTGTTACCTTGCACTCCGGTGGCGGCTGCGAGATTCGGGGTCAGCCGAGAGGAGAAGCAATGCTGTTCATGACGACGTGGACCCTTCGGGAAATCAATGGCGACTCTAGCGAGCGGATCTCAGAGGGAAAGAAGATTCTTGAGGCGTTCAGCCGGTGGACGGTGCCGGAAGGCGAAACCATGATCGCATTTGTGGCACGGGCCGACGGCAACGGCGGCTGTGCCATCAGCGAATCCGACGATGTTACGGCTCTCGCAGATGCAGCAGCGAAGTTCAGCGCCTGGTACACCTGGGAAATCGTGCCCGTTATGGATCTGACTGACGCCAAGACGATCGAGTTCCTGATCAATTTCGTCGACGTTCCACGACTAATCCCAACGGCCATCGCGGGGCCTGGTGCAACCGAGGGTTGACGATCAGTTGTCGATCGGGCGGAGGAGTACTACAGGTATCTCGCGCTTCGTCTTTACCTGGTATCCCGCGTAGTTGCGGTGGTCGGCGGTGATCAGAGGCCACAGCCTTTCCCGCTCCTCACGGTCAGCGATCTCGGCTCGCATCCTCTGAGCCGGTTCGCCACCCATGGACACGGTGACCTCTGGGTGGTCCCTCAAGTTGAGGTACCAGGCGGGATGATGGTCATCTCCTCCGCGTGATGCAACAACGACGACCGTCGATCCTTCTTGATAGGGCGAGGTCAGCATCGTTTCACGCGATTGGCCACTGCGCCTTCCGGTGGTTGTCAGTCTTATCACCGGCATCCCACTTGCTCTCCAGCCCAGTCGTCCGCCCGTGGCTCCAAGCACCATACGATGGAAACAGTTCATCGCCTTCATGGCCAGGTCCGAAGGCATAGGGAGATCCTAGGCCAGACCCTCGGGCCACCAGAGGTCGACCGCCGTCACGTTCCTCTTGCGCTTGTCCCGTGGCTCCTGCTCATTGCCTCCACATTCGTTCAGGATTCTCTGACAGCCCTTCCTACTCCCGCGTCATCAGTCGTCTGTTGTGGAACTGGGGATTGGAGTCAACATGGCCATGGCAGTCGCTATCGGCGCGTTGCTCACCTTGAAGGGGAACTCGATGGGCTGTGTCGCCCTGCTGTTTGGGGGACCGTTGTAGCGGTGTCGGCGTGGACCTCTTCGAATTGGCTGAAGAGAGGGTTCGGGGTCTCAGGGGGTAGGGGTTCATCCCTACTCGATGCGATCGCTCTGACCGCGGCGGCTCTGGGGATGACCCTGCTGCTCGCGGCCGGTGCCGCTC
The DNA here is from genome assembly GCA_963737625.1 of uncultured Acidimicrobiaceae bacterium. Classification (GTDB taxonomy): domain Bacteria; phylum Actinomycetota; class Acidimicrobiia; order Acidimicrobiales; family RAAP-2; genus Bog-756. The sequence continues at coordinate 523,925 of CAVTTK010000002.1, read as the reverse complement.
CGGGTGGGATCGGACGTCTGCATTCTTCTCGGTATTCTCCTCGATGCCCTCGTCGGAGACGGCAGCCTGGACTCCGTCCCCGAGGCCGTAGCCGGATCAAACCTTTGCCGAACTGAGGTAAGCGAGGCCACGGCAAGTGGCAGAATCAGTGACATGCGTCTTGGCATCGCCCATCACTATGGCTGGGCCGTGGCCATCACTGCCTCGGCCGACCATCGGGTCGTGGACCGTCGGAGGATCGAGTTGATCGAGCCGGGGTTACCGGCCGCACCGATCCATCACGAGGGGGGCCCGCACCTTCTCCATCGGTCCGGGGACCCTCTTGACGATGATGATCTTGCGACATTGGTGGCGGAGGTGCGAGCGTCTGTGGTGCGAGCGACCTCCTCGGCACTTGACGCACTGAAGACGTCGTTGCATGAACCGATCGACGTGATCTCGATACGAGCCTGGCCGGCAGACTTTCCCGAAGACATTGCCATCCAACGTCGGGTGCCGTATGAGAGCCGAGCCGACTCAGTCATGTATTGCCAGGTGCTGGCCCAACTGGCATCGGAGTACGACTGGACGGTCCATACCTACCAGGCCAAGAGTGTCGAGGACGACGCAGCACGCATCCTTGGTGATCGGTCGAACGAGGTGCTTCATGGGCCACGGTCAACGTTGGGACCACCGTGGTCAAAAGACCATCGAATGGCACTGGCGGCAACGATCGTGGCGACCTGACCATACGGGACCCTCGGCGGATGTGCCCTTGTCGCCGATCGAGTCTCTACGGCATGAGCCCGAATTGGCTGAACGCAGTGTTACTGAACGCGGTGTTCGGTCACCCGGCTCAGAGTGTCGGGATCGTTGCACCCTGCGACCATCGGGCGCCCGTGCACTCTGTGGAGTTGAACTGGCTTTTTTTCGTGGGCGCTATCGGACTCGAACCGATGACCTGCTGGTTGTAAGCCAGCTGCTCTGACCAACTGAGCTAAACGCCCGGGGGCAACACGCTACTTCCCGGCTGCCGACAACAAAGCCTCGAGCAGAGCGGGGCTGGATGCCGCCGCCGGTGTCCGACGCTCCGTGTGGTCCAGGGTGATTAACTCCCGACCCTGCAACTCACCGACCGCTGCGCCGGCCTCGGTACAGACCAGCATGCCCCCGAGATAGTCCCAACTGCCCAGCTGCGATCCCCCGACGACGGCGTACCCGTCGATCACCCCTTCAGCCACGGCACATAAGTCCAGGGCTGCCGCTCCCAGCATCCGGCACTGAGACCAACCGAAGTACCGGAGGGGGTACCCGGAGAATCCCACGATGGCCTCGTCAAGGGTCTGACACTCCGACGGATGGATCGGAACCCCGTCCTTCCGGGCCCCACCACCCCGCACCGCCTCGAAGCGCACCCCCGAGGCTTGATTGACCACGACGGCCACACGCGGACCTTCGGCATCCACGGCACACAGGCTGGTGGCATACCACGGGATGCCACGGGCGGCGTTGGTGGAGCCGTCTACGGGATCGATCACGACCACCACCGGACGATCGGGCCGGTGGGAACCTGATTCCTCGGACATGATCCCGAGGCCAGCTCCCTCGAGGATCGACAGGGCCACGGCATCGGCGGCCAGGTCCGACCGGTACTGGCCCGGGCGGGTGCCGGCCAGGCCCCAGTCGCCCAGGTCGGCGAGGGCCACCGCCACCGCCGACGCCGTGGCGTGGAGTACCTCCAGCAGCGCCTCGTCGTCCATAGGCCGACGATACCGGAGCCTTCCACCTCCCGGTAGGCTGAGGCTCCTGTGGCAGTCATCGATGTGGCCGGTTACGTGGCCGACCTCAAGGATCACTCGGTGGACCATGGCTTCCACGTGCACGACGAGCGGCACTTCGTGGAGACCTACTCCCTCCGCCAGGTCTGGGAGGTCGAGCTCCATCCCGAGGACGGGTGCGGAGGCCCGCTCGACCTCCACCTGGCCCTCGAGGTGGATCCGAGAACGCTGCTGTCCTTCGAGGATGCCGTGTTCGGGCTCCCGGAGGACGAGGAGCCTCCTGACGACTTCCACTTCCCCCTGACCTTCACCTGGGCCCTTCCCCCGCTCCCCCATGGTCCGGACCTCCTGCGCCTGGCCATCGACCTGGCCGGAGTCGGCGGCATCGAGTTGCCGCTCGAGGTGTCCGCCATCGACTCCTACGCCTCGGCCACCGACGCCGCTGAACGGCGTCTCAACATCGTGGCCCGCTCCCCGGTGTCGCTCACCCGGATCCTGGCTGGCGAGGAGATGATGTGCGAGGTGTTCGACCGGTGCCTGGCCGTCAGTCGCTACCTCCTCGACTCGTCCGGTAGCTGGCTGGGGTGAGGCTGACCCCGATTCCGGCCCGGTTGCGTCGACTGGCCGTCGGGACCGTGGTGGTGATCGGCGTCGGCGCCACCCTGGCCGCCTGCGGCAACAGCGGAACGTCCCTGGCCAAACAGGCCTGCGGCCATATCGACCGGTCGCTCACCTTGCTGGCCCGATCGGCTCATGAGACCGATGCTGTCACGGCGACGCAGCTCCAGCGTCAGGCCTACCAGCAACTACGAGAGGCCCTGCCCATCGCCGCCGAGGCCGCCTATCACGACGGCCAGTGGCAGGCCCTCATGACCACGGTGTCGGAGAGCAACCGGGTGCCCGAAGCCACCCTGGTCGACGCGCTCAGCGCGCAGTGCCGCCAGGCCGACAGCTCGCCCTTCGGCCAAGCGCCGCCGCCCTCCTCCATTCCGCCACCGGCCCCGGTCTCCACCCCGCCCTGATCGGGAACCCGCCCCGCCCGCCCGGTCGGGGCGAGTCCGACATGGGATCGGTCGTCAGGGGCCGGAGCCGCTGGCCGACATCGACGACGCCGACGAGGTGCCGACCGGAGGAACGGAGGGGATGAGATCCTGCCCCGCCATCTCCAGACGGCCAGCCCGGATCACCTGGGGTAGGACCCGTGCGTCGAGCCATTGGCCCGCCGCCGCGGTAGGGACGATATGCATGCCGTCCCCGTCCCGGATCTGGACTCCGTCCAGCGACTCCTGGTATGCCCCGCCCGGGCACAGCTGGGATTCGAAGTCGTCCAGCTGGACGGTGGCGGGATGCTCCGCAGCCACTGCACGCACGATGGCGTTGTAGGCGTCGAGTCTGGCCGGCGTGTCCTCCGGCCAGACCTGACCGTTGGGTTGCTCGTTGGGGGCGAAACAGGGCGAGGTCATCAACACCATCAGCGCACCCGTCGAGGTGCCCACCTGGACGGCCTGCTCGAGCGACTGCTTGACGGCCGAGTCGAAGGCGGGCTGACCGATGTGGAGCCAGTGCCCGTCGATCATCCGGTCGGAGAGTTCCCACCGTCCGGCCAGAACCACGACCACGTTGGGCTGGAATTGAGCCAGGTCGCCCCGCCACTGCGCCGGCCACTGCTCGGCGGCGGGGGCCGAGGTGCTGCAGGCCGGCACTTCGGGATGAGTCAGGCCGTAGATGCGGTACTGGGTGCTGCGCAGGAGGCCGCATCCGATGATGGACCCGTTGTCGATGCTCACGTCGTAGCTGTCCTGAGGTTGGCTGGCCAACATGGCGAAGGCCATGCGCCAGGCCACCGAGTCCCCGAACACCATCACCTTCACCGGCGGGCCCACGTAGGACGTGCCCTGCGCCCGCACTGGGCCGGCGGCCTCGGCCACCGTGGGGATCGTCGCGGCCACGGTCACGGCCACCACGCCCACGAAGGCTCCCGCCGTGAGCAACCACGCCCGCCACTCGGAGAAGGTCCGGGTCCTCCTCTGGCGAATGGGCTCCTCGACCAGGTAGTAGGACGCGGTGGCCACGACCAGCGTGACGGCCACGCGCACCAGCAGCAACGGATAACCGCCGAGGTGGAGGCGCTCGGCGGTCAGCAGTGCGAAGAGAGGCACATGCCACAGGTAGGTGCCGTAGGAGATCTTCCCCAGGTAGCGGAAGACGGGGTTGCCGAGCGAGCGGCTTAGCGAGTCCCCCTGGGTGGTGACGACGCAGAAGATGACCAGGGCCACACCCAGGGCGAAGAGGAAGAAGCCCCCCTCGAACAGGGCCGCTCCAGGTCCGGTCACCCGCCAGCAGAGGACCACGCCGGCCAGCACGGCCAGCCACCCGGCGGCCTGCAGCACGGAGCGCACCGGTCGGGGGGTGATCTCCCAGGCGGTGATGGGCCTGATGCCGAGACCTCGTCGACGGTGGAGATCGCGGCGGTGAGGCCGAGGAGGTACCGCTCCGGCGGTTCCGGCGGCCGGGTGGGCCCGTTGGATCGATGATCGGTCGAACGCCGTGGATGACGGCACCGGGGTCCGGTGTTGAGCCCACATGGCCATCCCGATGGCCAGAGCCGCTCCGACCAGGATGTCCTGGCTACGGGTGTCGGTGCCCTCGTAGAGACGCATGACGGACGCCCCGCCCTGGAACGACAGACGCATATCGACGGCCGAGGCGATGGCTCCGACGACGGCCACGGAGAGGACGGGCCATAGGCGCCGAGAGGGGCGGAGCTTCCGTCCCAGGTGGAGCAGGAGCAGCACGACCGGCGGCCACACGATGTAGAACTGCTCTTCGATGGAGAGGCTCCACATGTGCTGGAGCATCGATGGCTGGGCGGTGGTGGCGAAGTAGTTGCCTCCCCCCACGATGAAGTGCCAATTGGCCACGTAGAAGAGCGTGGCCATCGAGTCGAGCCGCAGGCCGGCGAACTCTCCGGGGCCGGAGAACACCTTGACGATAAGGGCCACCCCCACCAACATCACCAGGAGGGCCGGCAGGAGCCGGCGAGCCCGGCGGGCCCAGAACTGCCCGAGACGGATGGTCAGGCTCCTCACCCACTCGCCGAGGAGCAGTGAGGTGATGAGGAATCCGGACAGGACGAAGAAGACGTCCACACCGAGAAATCCCCCGGCGGCCACCGGAGCACCCCCGTGGAAGAGCATGACGCCGAGCACGGCCACGGCCCGCAGACCGTCCAGGGCGGGGACATAGCTGAACACGATGGGCCGACCCCGGCCCTGACCGGTGTCGAACGGTGACCTGCGCTCCCGCCGGGGAGCGGTGTGGACGCCAGTGCTCATCGGGTTAACTGCCTCCACGCACGCCGGACCGGTGCGGCCTGGCCCCAGGGCCCGGCACCGTCCCTACCATGATCGCAGGTCTCAGGCCGGTTATGCACGCGATCTTCGCCCTGAAATGCCCATCCGGTCCGTCCGGTCACGCCTGGGTCGTGCCTGTGGGCGGCCCCGAGCCCCCGGCCCCGCCGCGGCCCAACGGTCCCCGACGCCGCCTCCTCCCGGTCGGGGGCAGACTAGACGGTGGGTGTGTACCCGGCGGGCAGGTTGATGGTCTTCTTCTCGAGGAACAGCTCGAGGCCGTCCTCGCCGAACTCACGACCGACCCCGGACGCCTTGTACCCGCCGAAGGGCGACGAGAAGTCGATGGGGATATTGGAGTTGACCATGTAGGTGCCGGTCCGGACCTGCCGGGCCACCGCCAGGCCCCGGTCGTTGTCACCGGTGAATACGCCTCCGCACAGCCCGTACTCGGAGTCGTTGGCGATGCGCACCGCGTCGGCCTCGTCGTCGTAGGGGATTACCGAGAGCACCGGACCGAAGATCTCCTCCTGGGCGATTCGCATGGAGTTGTCCACGTCCACGAAGACCGTGGGCTCGACGAACCATCCCTTGTCGATGCCGTCGGGCCGACCGCCGCCGATGGCGACCTTGGCTCCTTCGTCCTGGCCGATGCGGATGTAGTTCTCCACCCGGTCCCTCTGGCGCTCGGCCACCAGCGGCCCGACCTCGGTGGCGGGATCCAGCGCATCACCCACCTTCATGGCCCGGACCTGCTCCACCAGGGCCTCGGTGACTTCGCTGTAGCGGTCACGCGGGGCCAGGATGCGAGTGAGGGAGATGCAGGCCTCACCGTTGTTCATGATGGCGTTGGGCAACAGCAGAGGGATGGACTCGGCCAGGTCGGCGTCGTCCAACAGGATCGCCGCCGACTTTCCCCCGAGCTCGAGGCTCACCCGCTTGAGATTCTGCCCGCAGGCCGCCCCGATGGCCCGGCCGGCCACCGTCGATCCGGTGAAGGAGACCTTGTCCACTCCCGGATGATTGACCAGGTGGGCCCCGACCTCTCGACCGGCCGGTACCACGTTGAGCACACCCTCGGGCAGACCCGCTTCGGCGAAGATCTCGGCCAGGACGTTGGCGTCGAGCGGTGTCTCCGGAGCAGGCTTGAACACGACGGTGCTGCCCGAGAGCAGGGCAGGGGCCAGCTTGGCGCAGGCCAGGAAGAGCGGGACGTTCCACGGGGTGATGGCGGCCACCACGCCGATGGGTTCTTTGGACACCAGCACCGGCCCCATCAGGCCGTCCTTCACCGTGTCGAAGGCGAACGTCGAGCTGAGCCCGGCGTAATAGTCGAGGATCATGGTGGGGGCGAACACCTGGGCCAGGGTGCCCCACGAGATGGGCGAGCCCATCTCGTTGGAGATCAGCTCGGCCATGCCCTGCATGTCGTTGCGGATGGCTTCGGCCACCTTGGTCAGGACCGCACCCCGTTCGGCCGGGGCCATGCGGGGCCACGGCCCGTGCTCGAAGGCCAGGCGTGCCGCCTCCACCGCCCGATCCACATCGGCCACCTGGGCCTCGGGGACCCGGCCCACCAGCTCCTCGGTGGTGGGGGACACCACATCGAACACGGCGGACGAGGAGGGCTGGACCCACTCCCCCCCGATGAACAGGCGATCGTACGACTTCATGGGTCCTCCCAGGCTCGGGCGTTTAGCGGGCGACGGTCACCCAAGCCGGTTGCGGCAGGTCGGCGGCACGTCACTGACAAGGGAAATCGTAGCCGCATCGTCGATCTGACGCACCGTCACCTCGAACCTGGCTACGCTCCGCACGCACCTCGCGCGACGCGGATCGGCCCCGCCCCCGCCCGTCGCCGAGGACGAGCCGCGACGACCGAACACCCGTGATGCACGTGACCAGGAGAAGTGCCGATGCTCTCACCCCTTGATGACTATCCGGTCCACCAGATCTCCGAGCCGATGCGGTTCGTCGGCCCCTCGGACCGCAACTTCTACGACCGCTACTACTTCAACATCCATGGCGCCGCGGGCGTGCACGGGACGGACGACGAGCTGTTCGCGGTCATCGGGGTCGGCCAATACCCCAACCTGAGCGTGGGGGACGCCTTCGTCTCGGTGATGTGGGGTGGGGACCACCGGGTGGTCCGGTCGTCCAAGACCCTCGGCGCCGACCGGATGGACGCCTCGGTGGGACCCATCCGGGTCGAGGTGATCAAGGGCCTGGAGCAGGTCCGGGTCATCGTCGAGCCGAACGAATGGGGGATCGAGCTCGACGCTGTCTACGACGGTTTCTCCGAAGCCCATCTGGAGTCTCGGCACTTCGACCGTCAGTTCAGCCGGGTGACCTTCGATTCCACCCGGTTCGCCCAAGTGGGCTCCTGGACGGGCACGCTCACCGTGGGGGACCGGCAGCTGGCCCTGACCCCCGATCGATTTTGGGGGTCGCGGGACCGCTCCTGGGGGGTACGCCCGGTGGGCGAGCCCGAGCCACCCGGCATCCGGGCCACCGAGGCCGGGGCCGGGTTCTTCTGGATCTACGCCCCCGTGCGTTTCGAGGACCACGCTCTGGTCACGATCATCCAGGAACGGCCGAATGGTGAACGGATCATGCAGGACGCCCACCGGGTCTTCCCTCTCGGATCGGGGCGGGAGGCCGAGTGGTTGGGCCGGCCCGAACACGACCTGCGGTTCGCCCCGGGAACGCGCTCGGTAACCGGCGCCACCCTTTCCTACTACGGGGCCCATGGCAAGAAGACGGCAGAGATCGAGGTCGAGACCCAACTGGCCTTCCCCCTGCTGCTGGGCAGCGGTTACGGCCTCGAACCGGACTGGAAGCACGGCATGTACCAAGGCGATCTGGTGGTCCAGGGTCAGAGCGTCCCCCCGCCGACCCGTCCTACTCCACCTGGGCCCTGACCGAGTACGCGGCCAAGTTCACCTACGACGGTCAGGTCGGCTACGGCATGTTCGAGAACGCCGTGATGGGGCCCCACGAGCAGTACGGGTTCACGGGCTGGGACTGAGTGGCCTCGGGAGACCGTCCCATCCCGACCGCTCGGCGCACCACTCCCACAGATCCGTCCCTGCCTGCACGAAGGAGCCCTGGTCGAGCCGGGTCCACGGGACCTTGTGCTCCCATCGGGGACGGCGGTCCAGCCAGAACAGCCCGTTGCCCACATCGGCCTCCGGTGCCGCGGCGAGCCACACGGCGGTGTCGGCCCCCTGCTCCGGCGTGCGGAGCAGGGGGCCCATGAGCTTGGCGAAGCCGGGCAGTCCGGAGCGGATCCCTGGCGTGTCGGCCCACCCGGGGTGCATGGCGTGGAAGAGCACCCCGGCGCCGTCCAGGCGCCGGACCCATTCGTGCATCAGGACCAACTGGGCCCGCTTGACCCTGGCGTAGGCCACCGTGCCCTCGTAGCCGTCCGCACCCATCTCCAGGGCGGCCAGGTCGAACCGCTGGGTGTACATTCCGCCCGACGAGACCTGGATGACCCGCGACGGCACGGCGGCGCCCAGACGGTCGAGGAGCAGTCCGCTGAGGAGGAACGGGGCAACCAACTGGGTGGCCACGGTGACCTCGTTCCCCTCGTCGGTCACGGTGTACCGGCGGGTCAGCGCTCCGGCATTGTGGACGAGGACGTCCAGCCGGCCGTGACCCGAGGCGAAGCTGTCGGCCAGGGCACGGACTTCGTCGAGTCGGCTCATGTCGGCCAGGAGGAACTCGACGTCGGTCCCCGGGGCGGACCGGGCGATGGTGGCCCGGGCGCGCTCGGCCCGCTGGGTGTTCCGGGCCACGAATCTCACGGTGGCACCCAGGCGGGCGACGCCCACCGCGGCAGCTAGGCCGAGACCGGAGGTGGCCCCGGTCACCAGCACGACCTTCCCGTCCATGGGTGGGGGCTCGGACCAGCCGGCCAGGTGGCTGCGCACCTCGGGCCCGACGGACGAGAAGCTGCCGGCCACCGTGGCCTCCAGCGCCTCGTCGACCATCCGGGACACCACAGTCCCCAGCGGGGGCACTGTCGTCGGAGGGTTGGACGGGGCCGACAGTACCCGACGGAGCCCGGCCAGGCCGCGGTCGCCGATCTTCCGGAAGGGCAGGGGAAGGATCGGGTTGAGGAGACCCATCGGCCCCAGCAGTGTCAGGTCGGCGTCGTAGGTCAGGATGGAGCCGCCGCCGGGCCTCGGGGCCACGGTGACGGTGTCCTCGGATCGGATGGTGGCGCTCTCCCCGAGCAGCACCACCCGGCGGGGCCTCTCGTAGGAGGTCACTCGGTAATCGAGGGGGCTGACCCTCCGTCCGATCCTCACCTCGAGCCGGAACCCGGATCCGAGACCCACCGGCCCGCTGTCCAGCCGCTCGGCCCCTGCCACGCCAGGGTCCCACTCGGCGGCGTTGGAGAACTCGGCCAGATAGTCGAAAGTCTCCTCGGCCGAGCGCTCCGATACGACGATCCCCCGGTAGCGGGACATGGGCGGTCCTCTCGTCTGCGTCGACCGGCCCCGCCATCGGCTTTTCGACCTCGGTCCCAAATATACTGGGGCGTCTCCCAGGTGCCGCCGGGGTCATCCAACCACGACCGCCGCTCCGAAGACCCACTGTCGGATCGTCGATCGAATGAGGAGTTGTCCGCATCCATGAGGATCGCCATCGTGGGAACAGGCGTGTCCGGCCTGGTCTGTGCCCACCTACTGAGCCGGAGACACGACGTCACGGTGTTCGAGTCGGACTCCCGTCCCGGGGGTCATGCCCACACTGTCCGCATCGACCTGGCGGACGAGACCCACGATGTGGACACGGGGTTCCTCGTCTACAACGAGCGGAACTATCCGGGTCTGGTCCGCCTGTTCGACCGGCTCGGGGTAGCCACCAAGGCCAGTGACATGAGCTTCAGCGTCTCGGACGACGCCAGTGGTGTCGAGTGGCGCGGTACCTCCCTCACCACCCTGTTCGCCCAAAGGCGCAATGCCCTCCGCCCGGCCTTCCTGCGCATGCTGGCCGACGTGGTGCGCTTCAATCGTCTGGCCCGATCCCTGCTGACCGAGGAGCATCCCACGGACCAGTCGTTGGCCCAGTTGCTGGCCGACGGACGGTGGTCCTCCCGGTTCATCGAGTGGTACCTGATTCCCATGGGGTCATCCATCTGGTCGGCGGATCCCGGCACCTTCCTGGGCATGCCCGCGGTGACCTTCGCCCGTTTCTTCGACAACCACGGTCTGCTCGAGTACGGCGACCAGCCCTCGTGGCGCACGGTCGAGGGAGGGTCGCGCCGCTACGTCGAGGCTGTCCTGGCCCCACTGGGCGATGCCGTTCGACTGTCCTCCCCGGTGGCCAAGGTCACCCGACGGGAGGACGGGGTCGAGATCCACAGCGACGTGGGACCGGAGCGATTCGACCATGTGGTCCTGGCCACCCACAGCGACCAGGCCTTGCGCCTGTTGTCCGACCCGTCCGTCCCGGAACGCCAGGTCCTCGGAGCCATCCGGTACCAGCCCAACCGGGCCACCCTCCACACCGACGAACGGCTGCTGCCCCGGAGTCGCCGGGCCTGGGCCAGTTGGAACTACCACCGACTGATCGACCAACCCCAGCTGGCCACGCTGACCTACCGACTGGCCAGCCTCCAGGGCATCGACTCCGCCCACGAGATCCTGGTCACGCTCAACCGGGACGACGCCATCCGGGAGGACCGGGTGCTGGCCCGCTTCGACTACGGCCACCCGGTGTTCGACGTGGCGGCCATCGCCGCCCAGCGCCGCCGTGAGGAGCTCAACGGGGACCGGGGCACTTGGTTCTGTGGCGCCTACTGGGGCTACGGCTTCCACGAGGACGGCGTGCAGAGTGCCCTCGCCGTCTGTCGGCGCCTGGCCGGCGAGGACCTGTGACCGCACCGCTCGAAGCCCACGGCGCCGAGGCCGTGGTGCTCCCGTTCGCCCGCCCCGGTGACCGTCGACACGGCGCCACCGGTCTGCGCAGCGGCATCTACGAGGGCACCGTCGTCCACCACCGTTTCGAGCCGGTGGACCACCACTTCTCCTACCGGATCACCATGACCATGCTCGACCTGGCCGAGGTGTCGACGGTGTGCGACAACCATCGGCTGTGGTCCAACGAGCGGGCCAACGCGGTGTCCTTCCGGCGTGCCGACTACCTGGGGGATCCGACCACACCTCTCGACCAAGCGGTCCGGGATCTGGTGGAGGAGCGCACGGGCCGCCGCCCGGACGGCCCCATCGCCCTCCTCACCCAGGTGCGTACCTGGGGTTGGCTGTTCAACCCCATCAGTGTCTACTACTGCTTTGCCCCGGATGGAGAGGCCGTGGAGACCGCAGTGGTGGAGGTCACCAACACCCCCTGGCACGAGCGAACGGCCTATGTGCTCCCCGGTGTGGGCTCCCATATGGTGGCCAAGCAGCTCCATGTGTCACCCTTCCTCCCTATGGACCTCTCCCACCGGTTCGTCATCGGAGCCCCGGGCCAGCGCCTGGTCCTCGGCACCGACGACCTCCGGCACGGGGAACGGGTGTTCTCGGCCTCGATGGTGCTCCACCGTCGACCGGCCGACGGCCGGTCACTCGGCCGAGTGCTGTGGGGCTACCCGCTGATGACCATGCGCGTGTCATGGGGGATCTACCGACAGGCCCTGGCCCTGCGGCGTCGGGGGGTGCCCGTCCATCCCCACCCGACTCGGGTGGCAACGGAGCTCGGCACGGCGCCGGCGGCGGAGCGCTCCCGGTGACGCGGTTGGCCGAGCCCCTGGCGGCCGGCTTCCTCCGGTTCATGGCCTCGCACCTGCACCGTGGATCGCTCACCGTGGTGGACGGCCAGGGCACCCACCGGTTCGGCTCGGGCCTGCCCCGGGCCACCATGGTCATCCACGATCCGGCCGTCTACCCGATCATTCTCCGCCAGGGATCGGTGGGGCTCGGCCGCACCTACGCCGATGGTTTGTGGGACTGCGAGGATCTGACCTCCCTGGTGAGGATCCTCTCCGTCGGACTCCGGCCGGTGACGACGGTCCAGGACCGGCTGGGCCAGTGGTGGGGGTCGGCCACCGACTGGGCCCGACGGCTCCATCCCCCGGGACGACAGGACGACCGGGAGAACATCCACTCCCACTACGACCTGTCCAATGAGTTCTTCGCCCTCATGCTGGACGAGACCATGATGTACTCGTCGGCCGTCTTCGAGCACCCCGGGATGAGCTTGGCCGACGCCCAGCGTGCGAAGTTGAACCGGCTGTGCACCAAACTCGGCCTGGGCCCCTCGGACCACGTCGTCGAGATCGGCACCGGCTGGGGTGGCTTCGCCGTCCACGCCGCCTCGACCTACGGCTGCCGGGTGACCACCACGACCATCTCCGACGCCCAGTACCGCTTCGCATCCAAGCGTGTGGCCGACGCCGGGCTGGCCGACCGGGTGACCGTGCTCGACCAGGACTACCGGGATCTCACCGGCACCTTCGACAAGCTGATTTCCATCGAGATGATCGAGGCGGTCGACTGGCGGCAACACGACACCTTCTTCCACACCTGTGCCTCCCTGCTCAACGATCGCGGCCTGATGGCCCTCCAGGCCATCACCGTGGACGACCGGAGCTACCAGCGGGCCAAGATCGGGACCGACTTCATCGGCGAACTGATCTTCCCCGGGAGCTGCATCCCGTCGGTCGAGGCCATCACCCGCTCACTCCGCCGGTCCACGCCGATGACCGTGATCGACCTCGAGGACATCGGCCGCCACTACGCCGAGACCCTGCGGCGGTGGTACGAGAACGTCGGGCGGCACCGACAAGAGATCACCGCCCTCGGGCTCGATGAGCGGTTCCAACGCCTGTGGGACCTGTACCTCTGCTACTGCGCCGGAGCGTTCGCCGAACGACACATCAGCGATGTCCAGATGGTCATGGCCATGCCGGACTGGGCGGCCCCGATGGCGGTGCGGGGGTAGCGCTCCGGTCCCCTCAGGACACGGTGCGGATGGCGTCGGCCTCCCAGAAGGCCCGCAGTGAGGCAATCTTGTCATCGGGCGAACGGCGGTACATGTAGATGCCGTCCACCTCGACGGCCGTGGCGCCGGCGAAGGTGATCCGGATGACACCCACGTTCGCCGCCTCCTCACCGCACAGGAACGACTGGCGGATGTCGAACCTGATGGACTCGTTGGCGGCGATGACCGAGTCGTAGAAGGAGGCGATGGCCTCGATCCCGCGATGACCCCGGCCCTCGGGATCGAAGGCCGAGGGACCGATCGGGTCCTCCACCACGCCGTCGTGGGCGAACAGGGCCAACCAGGCCTCGCGGTCTCGGGCCTCGACCGCAGCCATGGAGGCCTGACCCAGTTCCCGGGCCGTGGTCACGCGGTGACCTTGCTCATGACGTCGTCGGCGAATCTGCGGAGGTTGTCCAACTTGGTCTGAAGCACCTCGGTGTCCGGCCCCACGGCGTAGGGCCACCGGAACCCCACGATCACATCGGTCACCCCCTGTTCCTCGAGTCGGCGGATGCCGTCCGCCGTGTAGGCGTCGAGGGAGATCACGTGGACCTCGAAGGGGCGGTCGGCCGTGCCCTCGTCCTGGCGCAGCTGGTCCAGGCGCTCCAGCAGGCCGGGCAGGTCCTCAGGGTCTCCTCCCCCGTGCAGCCATCCGTCGGAACGGGCGGCCCGGCGAAGGGCAGGAGTGGCGTGCCCCCCGACCAGGATGGGCAGGGGCTCGGTTGGGGTGGGGCTGATCTTGACCGAGGGCAGGTCGTAGACCTCCCCGTGGTACTCGAAGTAACCGCCAGCCGACAGCCCCGAGACGATGGCCATGGCCTCGTCCATCCGCCTGCCCCGACCCTCCCATGGCACGTCAACCAACTCATAGTCCTCGGGCCAGGGGCTGCTCCCCACACCCAGGGCCAGTCGATTGTTGGTCATCACGGCCACCGAGCTGGCCTGCTTGGCCACGAGGAGCGGGTGGCGCATGGGGAGCTTGAGGACGAAGGTGATGAAGCGGAGGCGCTCGGTGACCACCCCGAGCGCCGGGATGAGGGAGAAGGGCTCGATGAACGGCTTGTCCTCGAGGAACTCGCGCGTGTGATCGGGTGAGAAGGGGTAGGTGGAGTCGGACTCCTCCGGATAACAGAGGCTGTCAGGGATGACCATGCCGTCATAGCCGGCCTCCTCGGCGGCCCGGGCCAACGGCACGTAGAACGAGGGGTCGACCATGGACTCGGCATAGGAGAAGCGCACCGTTCAGGCCTCCCACTCCACGTGGGCCCGGAGCGCACCGTCCTCGGACGTCCAGCCTTTGGTGGCCGCGTATTGGACCATGCCGCTGAACTCGGCCTCCCAGTCGGGGTCGAGCGACAACCCGTCCTCCTTGGCGGCGTCGCCGGCCAGCCTCCGCACGGCAGCCGTCGGGACCAGCACGTCCCCGTCAGGACCGACGGTGCCCACCTCGTGGACTCGCAGGGCCGCCGAGAGCGCACCGAGCGCCCCCTCGGCGGGACCGTCCCCGGGATGGACCAGGCGGGCCTGGACCGAGAACCGCTGCAGGTCCTGGTGGCGGCGGAGCACGACGTCCCCCGTGGAAAGATCGACCACTAGCTCCATCCGTACCCCTGCTCCTGACTCGATCCGGCAACTCCTCGGACCCTACCCCGTCCGGTCACCGGGGTCACGGGAACGTCAGGCGGGAGCGACTGACGGCACCCCGTTCGACCGCAGACGCTCGGCCACCCAGGAGATGCCATCGGGCTTGGCCATCTGGTCGGGCCAGCCCGCCAGAATGCGCTCCACCTCGTCCAGGGTGGGGATGTAGCCCACCACCATGACCAGCACCCGGTCGACGGGGATCTCCTCCACCTCGCTGTCGCCGAACGGTGTCCACGAGTCGACCTCGGGGACGAGTTCCAACATCACGTAGAGCTCCCCGGTGTCCTGGACCCAGCTGAGTTCGTAGCGGCTGCCCTTGGCGTCGAACCAGTTCGTGCCCAGCTCGACCTCGGCCGACTGCCGGCGACGCTCGTCGCCACCGTAGAACTCCTCGATGTCCATGACTCTCCTCGTTGGGGCTGGTCGACAACGTGGCCTCCACCGAAGGCCGGTTGCTCCTGCGACCCGAAGGGCTCTACGGGCGGCGTGAGGAACCGGGCCGGCGTCGGGGGTGCGAGGCACC
The DNA here is from genome assembly GCA_963737625.1 of uncultured Acidimicrobiaceae bacterium. Taxonomy (GTDB): domain Bacteria; phylum Actinomycetota; class Acidimicrobiia; order Acidimicrobiales; family RAAP-2; genus Bog-756. The sequence continues at coordinate 508,653 of CAVTTK010000002.1, read as the reverse complement.
CCTACCAGTGTCCGAGATGGCTTGCCGTGGCACAGTACCGCATCGAAGCAGGTCGACGGCCCCGATAGGGAGTCCACCGGCACGGGATACGACCCCCAATCGCCATTGCCGGCCCTCACCCAGGACAAAATCGGTCGGAAGACCCGTGCCGGTACGCGGAGTGTTCCTCGGCAGCCTCCACGCCGGCCCTGCAGGTGGCACCGAACGGGCATCGGCCATCTTCGCCACCGTCGACGGCAGCGACTGCTGGACCAGCACCGCCGAGGGGACGCGTTCGCCCCCCGGAGACGGCCCTTGGACGGGGGTATGACCAGGCGTCACCTCAACGCCCCGATCATCCCCGCCGTCGGTTGGCAGGACGGCAACGGTGTCGGGAAGGGACGGCTCCGTTGTCCGGCTCGCCGTGCTTTGCCATTCTGGAGGCCATGGACACCGCTCCCACAGGAGATCTCGCCGAGGTAGCCGTCCTGGTCGGCGGACCGATGGACGGCAGGGAGCATGCGGTCGACGGAGGGACCGATGAGCTGTGCGTGGTCATGACCGATGGCCAACGACACCGCTACCGGCGGACCGGGGAGATTCGGTCGATCCCCGACGGCAGATCGGCCCTGACCTTCACCTGGACGGGAAGGACCTACGGCCCCGAGGAGTGACACCGCCCCGAGCGGTCACGGACCGCTCCCCCGTTGGGGCCGTCAACTCGTGAGGAACCCCTGCACCAGAGTGCTCCACCGCCGCGGGACTTCGACCTCCACAAAATGACCCGCTCCGGCCAGACGTGCGCAGTGGGCGTCCGGGAGTGCATCGGCGATCTTCTGCGCATGTTCGACGGGCACCGTGACGTCCAACTCGCCGCCGATGACCAGGGTCGGGACGGTGATATCCCGGGCACCGGCCAGTAGGTCGAGTCCGGTGATGAACTCCTCGTACATGGGGCCGACGGCCTCGTAGTGCATGGGGGCGGCGCACAGGCGGTCGAGATAGGCGCCAGTGTTCTGATCCAGAGAGGCCACATAGCGGCTCATCAGCATCCGCAGGTCCCGGCGTTGGCCATCCTCATCTCCCCCGTGAGGCAATCGTTCACCAGCCGAGTCGGCGGCGGCGAGGCGCTGGACGCCGTCGGGCACCTGGGCCACGAATCGGTCACGGGCGGCGGCCACGTCAGCGGCAAAGTCCTCGTCCATCCGCGCCAAGCCGTTGGCCAGCACCATGCGGGAAATGTGCCGGGGATACGTGCCTGCGTAGGCGAGCGCGACCGTCGCGCCATGGCTGTTGCCGTAGAGGGTCAGCCGCTCGACGCCGAGGTGCCGACGGAGCTCGTCGACGTCGGTGATGTAGCCGGCGACTCGGTACCCCTCCGGCGTTGGGGGCGCCTCAGAAGCACCCGTCCCCCGCGGGCAGAGGATCAGTTGGGTCCACCCCGGAAGCACCGCCGGGTCGAAGTAGGCCTCTGGGTCCATACCGGGGCCACCCGGAATCATCACCAGCAACGGACCGTCGCCACGGATCAGATAGGAGAGGATGCGGCCGTCGCTTGTCTCGAAGGTGAACATTGCTCGTCTCCCCGGGGACCCACCTCTGCCCCCGCATCACCGGGACCCCACTCGATTCGAAGGTAGTCGACATCGACGACGACTTCGTCGTCGATGTCGACGGCGGGGGTCACTCCGGGCCGACATTCGACCCCGACCCGAGTGTGGTGAACATCCTCATGCGGCGTAGCAGTTGAACATCCAACGGACACCGAAGCGGTCGGCGCAGGTCCCCCAGTAGGCACCCCAGGGCATGTCCTGGAGCCCGAAGCGATCGCTCCCACCCGCCGAGAGTTCCCCGGAGAGCCGTTCGGTCTCGGCCCTGTCCTCCAGTTCGAGATTGATGGTCATGTTGTTGCCGGCGCGGAGCTCGTGGCCCTGGGACTCCAACAGGTCGGTCCCCATCAGCACGTGACCGCCGAGAATGGGCAATTCCACGTGCATCACCATGTTCTTCTCCGCCTCGGGCAGGGGCGGCATTGCCGGATCGGCCGGCATCTCGCCCATACGTGAGATCGGCGTGAGGAAATCGGTGCCGAATACCGATCGGTAGAAGAGAAAGGCCTCTTCGGTCTGACCCATGAAGTTCAGATACGTGCTGACTCGGAGCATGGTGTGTCCTTTCAAGTGCCAGAGGATGTGCGGCCCATTGTGGTGCAGTGGGTCGACGGTCGACGGTCGACGGTCGACGGAACGTCGCGGGCGGACCCCAGTAGCCCGTCCTCGTAGTAACCCGTCCTCGTTGAGACGGTTGGCCAGCCGATTATTCATCGATGTCGCCGCCGCGAGGGGCTGGCGTTACCGCGCTGGCATCCGTCTCTCGGCCGAGGGACCCCCGATTCTGCGCGCCGGCGTCGTACTGTGGCCGGCATGCACGGCGGCATCGGGTCGGACACGCCGTTCCTCCCCGCGTCGGATTGGTGTCCCGTCCGGCGCGACCGGCCGGACAACGGTGCCCGGGTCACCGTTACACCAGCCCCCTTCACCACCGGCCACCGATCGACCCCGGGGAGTAGTCCACATGGCAGATGACGCCTGGCTCTGGCGGTCCCCTCCCAACTGGCCACCGCCCCCCGAAGGATGGAGGCCGCTTCCGGGCTGGCGACCACCTCCCCATTGGCCGGCCGCCCCGGCTGGCTGGTCGTTCTGGCAGGCCACCGTCAGTCCGGCCTGGGACGAGGAACCGCCCACCACCCCGTTGGTGCTGGTCGTGGGGCCGGCTCGCACAAACCTCGTGTGGGAGACGAGGTTCATGATGCTGGCCTTTCTACTTCCCGCAGTCATGGCCGCGGTGATCCTGTTCGCCCAGCACGAGGAGGGCGTGGCGAGCGTTGCCCGGTTCCCGACCATCGTCCAGGCTCAGCCGGTCGTCAATCTGATCCTGGGTATCTTCGCCTACCTTCCCGTCGCCGCCGTCGTACCGCTCGCCCTGTTCCTGCTGGCCCGCACCGGTCAGCCCCCGTCGGTCATGGGCCTCGGGGTGCCCAGCTTCTTGGGGGACGTCCTACCCGGACTGGGCATCGCCGCCGCCGCCTTCGGTTCCGAACTCATCATCTTGGTGCCACTCAGCCCGCTGTTGATCCACCACTCCTCTCTCATCAATCAGGTGCCCACCGGACATGTGCCCTGGTACTACCTATTCTGGGGATTGGCGATCTCGGCCACCACCGCCGTCACCGAAGAGGTGCTGGTAAACGGTTACCTACTCACCAGGCTCGGGCAGTTCGGATGGACACCGAGAAGCGCCCTGCTGTTGAGCCTCACGCTCCGGACCAGTTACCACGTGTACTACGGACTCGGATTCCTGCTGACAATCCCGTTCGGCTTCTTCGTAACCCGGTCCTTTCAAAAGCACCGCAAGCTGACCCGACCCATCACCGCCCATTTCCTGTTCGATGCCATCCTGGTCACCATCTCCATTCTTCGGTGAGCCGAACCGCCGGGGGTCGATCGATTACCGGACGGGAGGCGGCCCGGTTGGCCCCCAGGTTCCTCACGCACGGGCCGTCCGTCGCAGGGTGCCTATCTCTTGACGAACCGTGGCCCGCTGTGTTTCCTGGACGCATGTACATGCCGCGGCACTTCACCGAAACCGACTCGACGATCCTCAGGGATGCCGTCCGTCAGATCCGGGCCGGTGAACTGATCACCTGTGGCGCCGACGGCCTGGAGGCCTCGTTCGTGCCGTTGCTCATATCCGATGATGCCGGCGCCGTTACGGGTCACCTGGCCAAGGCCAACGGGCAGTGGAAACGGGCCGATCTGTCCATCCCCGCTCTTGTCTCATGGATCGGGCCCTATGCCTACGTGTCCCCCAGCTACTACCCGTCCAAAGTGGAGGACGGACGGGTAGTGCCCACGTGGAACTACACGGCTATACAGGCCAAAGGGGTACTCGCCCTTCACCACGAGAATGAGTGGAAGCGCCAACACCTCGATTCGCTGGTCACCTTCCATGAGCGCGAGTTCCCCTCACCCTGGTCCCTGGCGGATGCGCCCGGGGATTTCATTCACGACATGGTCAATGGCATTGTCGGAGTGGAGATCAAGCTGACGTCACTGGTGGGTAAGTGGAAGCTGTCCCAGAATCGCCCCGCGTCCGATATCACCGGAGTGATCACCGGGCTCGGAGGCTCACGGCCCTCAGAGCACCCAGGCGCAGGTGGCGAGAGCCATGGCGGACGCCATGGCTCGCGGCGACTGAGTTGGGCGGCATACCCGAACGGTACGTAGTTCGCGTCCGCCCCGCGGCTCGTTGAGATGGGCGGGGACCCGTTCGCCTCACGTGGATTCACGCTGGATGAAAATATCAATGCTGGTGATCAGACCCAACGCGTCGGTGTCGAAGACCAGGACCTCCTGGGTCACGTCCATCGACCCATTCAGCTCCATGGTTTCGGTCAGTTGCACCACCACGGTCGAGTTGCTGGCGATCGTGCGCACGATGGTGAGGTCGTACTTGACCAATCTCGGCAAGAGGGAGGAGATGTACTCCACGTAGGGTCCCCGAGGGGTATACGCATCTCCGAAGGGACCGACGCGAACCACATCAGGGTGGAGGCACCGACTCATTGCCACCCAATCGTGGGCCACCATGCGGTCCAGGTAGCGAAGTACGACAGACGTTGGGTCGGAGCTCTCGACGGCCACGTTCCAGGAACCTATCTGAGTCGCCGTGGGCGATGTGCGCCCAGACCCTCAGAGCTAGGGTTTCCACGCCCAGCGCATGGCGATGAGACGGTCCGCCGCCGTCAAGGATCGAAGGGGAAGACATGGACGACATCGAAGCGATCAAACAGCTCAAGGCCCGATATTTTCGGACAATGGACACCAAGGACTGGTCGGGTATGCGTGCAGTCTTCGCCGACGACGTGATCATGGACACCACCGCGGCGGGCGGCGGCATCGTTGCCGGAGCCGACGAGTTCCTTGCCTTCCTGCGGCCGACGCTGCAGGAGGCCATCACGGTCCACCACGGACATATGCCGGAGATCGAGATCTCCTCACCCTCGGCAGCGAAGGGCATCTGGGCGCTCCAGGACACCATCGTGTGGCCCGACGGGACCCGTATGCAGGGTTACGGGCACTATCACGAGACCTATGAGCTGGTGGCAGGCCAGTGGAAGATCAAGACCTCGACGCTGACCCGTCTGCATGTCGACTTCACGACAACAGGATCTTGAGATGCAGCGCGCAGATACCTGAGCCTTCGCAGATCAACGATGAGGTCGTCGTGATCACGGGTCGTGGCATGACGACAGCAATCTCGGTGTCGGTTGTTAGCTCAGCATGTCTTCGACGCGCTTCCAGTCAGCGCTACGTGATCTCCCATGGGGGTCTTGTCGACGCCGTCGAAGAGCGAGCCGTCAGGCTGCACCCTGCCGCCGAATGCGCCGGATAGGCCCTGCCGCCAACCGTGCTGGCCGGGCCCATAGATGGCCGAGGCCGAAGGCAATCCGCCTCCTTAGCTCCTAAGAACGCAGGTCGGTGAGGCCGGAGTGTCAAGGATCAGCCGTGACTACGATGGGGATGAGCCGTTTCCGTGTCCAAGATCAGCCGCTGTCGATCCGTCAAGGATGGCGTGGTCTTTCAACAATCCGTGGGGCAGGCAGGGATCGACCCTGCGACCGAGGGATCATGAGTCGACTTAGCTGCCTTCCACGGCCCCTCAGCACTGGCCGACCTGGTCCGTGAACTGCACTTTTGCTCCCAAGTCACCCTCGCCCTTGCTCAAATTGACCAAAGTTCTGTCACGTTTTGAAGTCGCGACCCGTGCGGTTCAGCGCAATTCCCCAAGAGCTATTGGCTCAATTCCGGGGTTGAGTGCCTTGGCCTCCGAATGGCGCGATCACGAAGCTAGGGCGTTCCCAAACCGGGCACCGGCGAAAGTCGGGACGGCGAAGACAAAAAAGCCCGCCTCGTCCGTCACCATTTTCCCGCTTATGACGGGCACCGTCCGGACCAATCCAACGCCTAGACCTGTCGACGAGCCGGTAGTCGGGATTCTCCTTATGGCGCGCCGATCCGTGACCGATAGATAACTATGGGCCTAGATGTCTTGTCGGGCAGGGCTTTCAACAATCGGCAATTGGCGGCGCACGATGCAACCGAAGTGGTCGATCAATCTCTGGTAAAGCAGGAGCGACGCTTCTGGACCTCCTATATCCGGCTTGGCTATGCGATTCTGGCTGGCGGAAGCCTCTTCGTACTGGCCTACTTCACCGCTACGCCCAATGGATCTCACCGAGTTGCCCTCATGCCGGTGAGCTCACTTAGCTTCATCGTCGCCATTGGGACTCTCCTGTTTGTAGACAGGGTCGCCGCGTATCCCTGGAGAGTCACCTTCTCGCTAGTCTCAACCCTCTCGGCAGGAGCAGCCCTCTCTGTCTGTGTGTATCTCGATGGTGGACTCGACAGTCCCCTCATCGTTTTGATGGCTCTCCCGATCATGAGCGCCGCATTGGCTCTTCCGGTCAAGGAGGTCACAATCTGCGCAATCGTCGGATCCCTCGAGTTCCTCGTGGTGGCGTTCACCGGTTCACATGCCCGTTCGACCAGCGGTTATATCGCTGCACTCTCTGTATTCTTGGCGGGCACAATCGCACTGAGCATGGGTGGCGCTGTGTATCGATCACGCCTCGAAGGGGAAGAAGATCGGCTGATCAGAGAGTTGCACCGGCGAGCGCACACTGATTCATTGACCGGATGTCTGAGTCATGGGGCGTTCCACGAACGTATCGAGATCGAGATCGGCCGCGCCCTGCGACACGGTGAATCCCTCAGCCTGCTAGTGGCCGACATCGACCTGCTCAAGTCATTCAACGACTCCCATGGTCATGCCGAGGGAGATGCAGTTCTCTCCAAGGCTGCGGCGATCATGAGAACTACCAGTAGATCCGGCGACACAGTTGCCCGCGTCGGGGGCGACGAATTTGCGGTGATCCTTCCGATGACTGATCTGGTCAATGCGGGCACACTTGCCGACCGGATAGCCAGAGCCCTCGATCACCAGGAAGGATCGGAGTTCAGCGTGAGCATTGGCTTCGCAGTGCTGGATCCCCTTGAACCCACCAGCCAGAGGCTCTTTAGGGATGCCGATCTGGGCCTCTATCGTGCCAAAGCCGCAGGGCGCGGGGGCACTGCAACCGTCTCAGACGTACCTGAAGGCTTTCCGAGCCGCGTTCACTGCGGTGAAGAACTCGCCGACCGAGTGCTCGAACAGGCCGACTGGGACCGACTCGAACAGAGCCTTCGGGAGGCAAGTCACGCGACTGCGGAGGCATCGTCGATCATCGATTCGCTTCAGTCAACGGCGTCGGTTGGCTTTGGCTACGTCGACCGCGATTTTCGGCTATTGCGCCTCAACTCGATGCTCGCATCAGTAAACGGGGGAAGAGTCGAAGACCAGATCGGAAGGACCGTCGCCGAGGTTGTCCCTGCACTGTGGCCCATGCTCCAGCCGCTGTATCAGCGAGTGATTGATACCGGCGAACCAGTCGTCAGCCAAGAGGTGTCCGGCGAAAGCAGCACGGACCCGCATCATATTCACCACTGGCTTACGAATCTCAATCCCGTCCGAGTGGATGGGTGTGTGACTGGAATTGCCATTGTCGTCATCGACATCACCGACCGAAAGCGCTTGGAGCAGAGTCAAGCAACGCTTACCCGAGCAGTCGTAGGCGCTCTGTCAGCTTCTGTCGAGATGCGCGATCCGTACACGGCTGGGCATCAGGACCGGGTGGCGCAGATTGCATCCGCGGTGGCCACTGAACTCCAACTTAAGCCCAGCGAGGTCGACGCGATCGACTTGGCTGCCAGAATTCACGATCTCGGCAAATTGTCGGTCCCATCGGAAATACTCACGCGTCCGGGTCGACTCAGTGACGCCGAAACAGCAGTCGTCCGTGAACATAGTCAGGCCGGATTCGAACTCCTGAAGAAGGTGCAGTTCCCAGAGAATGTCGCCGAGATGGTTCACCAGCACCATGAACGCATGGATGGGTCAGGATATCCGATCGGTCTTCAGGGAACGCAGATTTCCGTGGGAAGCCGCATCATTGCCGTCGCGGATGTGGTGGAATCCATGGCTTCACGGCGACCATACCGAGCCGCTCTTGGTCTCGACGCCGCTCTCAGTGAGATTCAGAGCGGCTCCGGCACACTCTATGACACAGATGTGGTTGATGCTTGCGAGAGAGTTATTCGGAGCGGCAAGATCATCTTCGATCAAAGCGGATCGCTCGTTGAATGAGAAGCTCTATCGAATGAAGCGAGCGGGAAGAAGCAATATTGCTACTTACCAGCGATGCCCACCGTGACACGAAACGTGGTGCGGGTATAGCTAAACGGGCGCCCTCTGCTGATCCACGACAGTGAGGCGCGGAACGTCCACCGAAACGCCGGACTCGGGTAGTAGGTACCAGGCCGAGAAACTCCACTGATGAGATAGGGGAAACCCTACTCAGTCAGCCACCCTAATCTGGCCGATGAACGTTGTAGTCAGTTGCCCTTTAGGAGTTAGAAGGGGGGCGCGTCTACACGGGAGATGATTCAAATGACAATCAGTGACTGGGCCCCGACGCACGTCGAGACCATTTGGCCGAGTCCAGGAACCGCAGACGGGTGCTTGCATCTCGCACACGAATCAAAGGGTTTCGTCGCCATTCTCAACAGTGACGCAATCATCACCTACGCGAATCTCGAGGCACTTCGCGCGTTTGGTGTCCCGCTTGAGATTGCCGTTGGATCAAGCCTCTTCAGTTATGTGCATTCCGACGATCTCCAGGATGTGATTGCTGGGCACCTAATGTTGTGCCATACGCCGGACGGTGAGCTATCCAGGACGATCCGATTTGAATCACACAGCTCTGGAGAGATCCGTGACGTGGATGCTCAGTTCTTCAATCGCCTCCATCTGCAAACTCTTCATGGAATTGTTCTTAACGGTCTTGATGTGACGAGACGTAATCAGTTTCGTGCAGACCTGTATAGAAGTCTCGAGCACGGAGCTGACGCGGTTCACACGACATTGGAGCGCTATGACAGTGGGTCAGCCCGGCATCACCTGGGAGTGACGTATGTTGCCACAGCTATTGCAAGGCAACTCGACATGACCGATGACGTGGTTCACACAATCAATTGTGCCGCCGCGCTTCACGATATCGGCGAGATCTCCATTCCCGAAATGTCGGTCCATCCTGAAGAAAAAGGCAGACCCTTCGAAACCGATCGACTCAGGGAGCATCCGAACGTGGGCGCCGCCATGCTGGCAGGTGCTGGACTCGCCGGATCGGTGCCCCAGATGATTCTGCAGCACCACGAACGAATCGACGGATCTGGATATCCCGATGGCTTGACCGGCACCTCAATTCTTACTGGATCACAAATTGTCGGGCTTGCCGATACGGTGGCGGTGATGTCGTGTGGAATGGTCGAAACTCAGGAAGTCGGCCTGGAGGCTATTCTCGCTCGCATCGAGTCCGCTCGTAGCCATCAATTCGACGATGACATCGCCGCCGCGTGCCTCCGACTCTTTCGGGAGGAAGGATTCCACCTGAAGGTAGTCGGAGTCCATTAATGAGGGCTACCAGAAGGTGGACGAGGCCCCTTAATCTCCCAAAGAGTAGGGCCGGCCCTGTCCCCTGCGGTTCTCCACCCGCAAATGACGTTGCCTGTGGGTTCAGAACCGGACTTGTCAAGCAGGAACCCTGCCGTTAGTCGTATCCTTATCTGTGGACCTTTGAAGTGACCGGCGGTTACGAGCATTGGGACTAGCTGCAAGCGGCCATCTCTGAGATCTGCTTCCGGACGGAAGGAGACCGAGGATGCTTGATAGCGATGCGCCAATCACTGTTGTGATCGCCAGTGATAGCCCACTCTTTGCCGGAGGACTTCAAGCGCTGCTTGACGATGTCCAAGGCGTTGAAGCCATCGGCAAGGTCTACAGTCTTGAATCGCTGACGGCCTTCTTAGCTGGCCACACACCAGACGCCCTGATCATGAGCGTCCGGTCTCAGATCATCACAACGGAGGCGATGGTTACAGCGGTCCGTGCAATACGGTACTTGTATCCAAACATGGGCATCGTTGTGATCTCTGATCGAGTCCACAAGTTCGCTCTAGATCTTCTTCGAGATAGTCATTCCGGTGCAGCATTCCTGGCGGACGAAACTCTCTTCAGTGTCGAATCGCTCGTTGAGGCGGTCAAAGAGACCCTCGCCGGCAATAGCAAACTGGACGAGACGATCTTAGATGCGTTCATACGCAGCGGAGATGCCATGAGCATGGACGAGCTGACGGCAGGTCAACTCAATATTCTGCGACTCGTGGCTCGTGGCCTCTCGAATAGAGCGATAGCTGAGGAACTCCACTACTCGGTGAAGTCGATCGAGAAGGGCATTACAGCAATCTTTCTAAAGCTCGGACCATTCGGGCAGGGGCTGTCCGACCGGCGGGTCTCCGCAGCCCTGGTGTACCTGCGCACTCGTACCGATCCGTCTGAACTGGCCAGCGACGGCCCTTTTGCCGCGACACCAGTGGTCCTGCTTGATGATTCCCAACTGGGTGTCGGTGATTCTACTTTTGGCATTTCCCATTGCTGACAGCATGACGGCGACTGCTGCCGGGTTCTGTCGCACGCCATTCTCATGGCGGGCCACCCAGGCGTACACGCTCTGACGACTCACGCCATAGGCCTCAGCCACCTCCGCCACGCTGAAGCCGTCCCCAATCCCACCCAGGACTGCGTCATACCGCTGTTCCATCTTGCTGGGCTCCACAAGCACTCGGCCACCTCCTTAGCTCCTACGAGCGCAGGTCGGTGGGGCCGAGGTGTCAAGCATCAACCGGAACTGCGTCAAGCAACTACCGAATCTCAGGTCAGGATCACCCGGAACTAATTCCTCAAGGATCACCCGGAATTGCACAAACAATCCGTGGGGCAGGCAGGGATCGAACCTGCGACCGAGGGATTATGAGTCCCCTGCTCTGACCACTGAGCTACTGCCCCCGACTGGGATGACGACCAATTGTTTCGACCCCCCACCGGCAGACAGCATGCCCGACGACAAGAAGAACGAGCCGGATCGAGGAACACCTCGGATCCGGAAGCTGAGCGTACAGCCTTGCCAGATTGCGGACAGCAAAGGCAGATTGAACCTACCCATCGAGTCGTCCTTGCCGCTTGGCCTTGCTGCAACCAAGGCCCTCTGGCCATGGAAGTCGAACTCTTCGCTGGATGCAGTTGTGACGAACGGATCCGCTTGAACCGGACCTGGTTTTGGAGCGGAGGCCGGGGGTAGGGCAGAACCATGGCCGCAGGTGACGGGCCTCGGCGACTGACCTCGTCGGATTGGGGCGGCGCTTCAGGGGTCCGCCGACTGCCCAATCGAGGTTCAGGTGCCCACAATGACGCAGGACCAACCCCTTCCACCGAAGACTGAGACCTGCGGACCGCTACGGCCCAATGGCAAATCAGCGCTGAGGAGCGAACCCGGGTTCGCTCCTCATGATGCAACTGGCCCCACAAGGTTGAACTCAGTCGGTGGAGATTAGAACTGTGACAGCATTCCCGAACGACGTAAGAAGTGTTGCCGCGGCGAGACGACTGGTGTCTGGAGCCATCGGACATTGCCGTCAGGAGACCATCGACATCGCTCGGCTCCTGACGAGCGAGCTGGCCACCAACGCTGTCATTCATGCCCATTCTGCCTTCGACGTGGTGGCCATCGAGTCGGAAGGGATCGTCCACGTGGAGGTCACCGACAGAAGCAGCCAGCGACCCGAACCGATTCCCGCCACCCTCCTCTACACACACGGACGAGGCCTGTACCTCCTCGAGGAGCTGGCCAGCGAGTGGGGCGTCATAGGCGCCCCGCCAGGAAAGACCGTATGGTTCGACCTCCGGTGCCGAGGGAACTCGTCAACACCCGACGAATCTGCGGGTTGCTCAATACCGTTGGTCATCAGCGATCGCCCGCAGTGCTGATCGTCGATCGCTCGGATGACTCAGTGGATCTACGACTCCTCTCCGAACGAGGCCTTGAGCGTAGCCAGGCTGGAGGCGAGCAGTCGAGAGACGTGCATCTGGCTCAGTCCCACTCGTGCAGCTATTTCTGATTGGGTGAGTCCGTCAACGAATCGCAGACTGATGATGGTCCGCTCGCGCTCGGGAAGGTCGGCGAGCGAGAGGGCGAGAAGCAGGCGGTCATCGGTGCCGGCGTAGCCGGAATCAACCCGACCGAGACGGCGCGACAACGTCCCCTCCTGGTGGTTGGGGGCATCGATCGATGTGGTCCGATAGTGCTGTCCAGCTTCCATGGCCTCGAGCACCGATTCCTCGCTGGCGTCCACCAACTCGGCGATCTCGGCCACCGTTGGGGGCCTTCCCAACTGTTGCGTCAAGGTCTCGATGGAGGGCCCCAGGGCTAGATACAGCTCCTGGACCCGCCGTGGAGCCCGGATCGCCCAACCCTTGTCTCGGAAGTGGCGCTTCAGTTCACCGATGATCGTTCGGGTGGCGAACGTACTGAACTCGACACCACGATCCGCGTCGAACCGATCGACCGACTTCACCAGAGCCATGGAGGCGACCTGTACGAGGTCGTCATAGGGCTCACCCCGGTTGGTGAACCGGCGAGCCAGTTGATGGGCGAGACCAAGATGCTCCTCCACCAGCCGGTTCCGGAGCCGCGCTTCCCGGGTGTGAGCAAATTCCGTGAACGTCTCGCGGTCCGCGGCAGAGTTGCGTGCCGGGGGTGTCATGAACCTTGGTGCCGGATACTCCGCTTGCGCAACCAGACACGGCGCTGGCCGTTGCCGTTCTCCTCCCCATGCTCATCCACGAGGGCATCGATGATGCGCGAGGAAAGCTCGTGCTCTCCGTAATCCCCGTTGGTCCTCACCGGAGCCGTGCCAGGTTCGTCCATGATGCAGACCACCTCCACACTGCCTTGGTCGCTGGTGAAGGTCAGATTGAGTCGGCCGGCCCCCGAGCCATTCACGATCGAAACGCATAGCTCGTCGACCGCCAATCGAAGATCTTCGACCTCCTCGACGTCAAAACCCGCCCGGGACGCCACAGTGGCCGCGGTCAACCGGGCCAGCACGACAAGGTCTGACTCGACGGGGATGGTCAGCTCGACGGGCTCATTCATCGGCGGAGCGATCTCGTCCCCGACAGGGCGAAGCGTCTCATTGGGCAGCAGCCTCGGAGACGGAGGTGAACATTGTGAACAGTTCCGTCAGCCCGGTGATCTCGAAGATTTTGATGAGCCGGGCCTCCTTCAGTACCAACCGAAGGTCGGAACCACGGGCTTGGCTACGCTCGCGAGCACCGATCAGGACACCGAGAGCTGTCGAATCGATGAAGGTGACGGCCAACAGGTCAACGATGACTGGTCCGTGGGAGCGATCGACGGCATCGTAGAGGCGGTCGCGGAGCAACGGAGCGGTGGCAACATCGACTTCGCCGCTGACGGCGATCCGTATGGCTTCGCCCTCATCGTGCTCGGTTACCTCAAAATCCTGGTCCACAGTGGCTCTCTCTCGCATGAAGGTCCTGGGCTACAACGCCCATCCGGGTCGAGACTCCCGTGCCGGGACGGAGACCAGAGGGAGCGAACGTCCTCCGCTGGTCAGGCTACTTCTGGTCATCCCCCCGTGACTAATCTCGAAGCCGACCGCGTCACTCACGGGGGCAGCGATGGGAGCCTTGTCTCCCACGTCGCCACGTATCGAGTCATGGCGTTCCGCTCTCGAAGCCGTAACCGTTGGGCATGGTCCAGTGCGTACTGGGTCTGTGTCCTGTGTCCCCAACGAGTCCACAATCTGTGGATACAAGGCATCAGCGAGAACCCTCTGGCAACGTACCGCCACCATGGCAGTGGCGGCGATAAGGTCGGCCCGCTCCCTGGGCAACTGGGTGGCTTCCGGCCAATCCGGACCACGGATGAACAGGATGCGTTCCTCAGCAAGAGCGCTCAACGGATGCGGCAAGTCGACCATGTCGCACTCGATACCCTGATCTGTGTCGCCTTAAACATCGCTCTCGCTTCCTCTGTCCAGCATCCACAAGCCCGGACAGACTTTCGAGTGGACCCCGCCCCGATCCGCCCTTTTTGATAGCACCACCAGGACCTTTCAATTGCCCTTATGGTCGTCCGCCTGCAACGATTGGCCTCCATGCCCACCGGTCCCGAATCCTGTATTGAGAGTCCTCACGGTCCGAGTGCATGACCGTGGTCACATCGTTCGAGACGTCGCCAGCCGCAGACGGCAACGCCACAGATATCGCGGATACCAAACACTCGATTGAGGGGACCAGCCCCGGCCGGGCCACGCTCATCGTCACGCTCGTCGGCGTCGTCATCACCGTATCGGTCGCCTGGACGGCGTGGGCACTCAACCAGCACAACGAGCATCGGCTGCTGGAGGTCCAGACCCATCAAGCAGCAGCGGTACTGAGCTCAACAATCCTCACCCTCCGGGATCCGCTGGACACCGCGCTCCAGATCCAGTCGGCGACGGGAGGCAACCCTCAGCAGTTCGAGCAGTTTGCATCGAGCAGTGTCGGGACCGGCAAACTGTTTGCTTCAGCAGTCCTGTGGAAGAAGGACGGTACGACATGGGTTCCCATATCCATCGTCGGGGATCCACCCTTGTTGGCTCCGTACTCCGCCCAGTCCGTTGCCTTCATCAACAGAGCGGCCTTCAGTCCAACGTTCGTCGTCACGTCAGTGCACTCACACGGAGCTCAGCGAATCGGCTACGCCATCGCCGACCCCACTCTGGCCATCTACGCCGAGCGCGCCATTCCCACCAATCGACGGGTACCCGTCGAGAGCAACTCGGCCTTCTCCGACCTCAATTTCGCCACCTACCTCGGACCGGTCGCCACGATGGGGACGCTGGCCACCACAGATCTGCCCCTCGATGAACTACCGATCGTCGGCCACGCGGTCCGTGCATCGATACCGTTCGGCGACTCCTCGGTCACCCTCGTCGCCTCGGCGCGGGTTCCGCTGGGGGGGACGTTGGGCGGTGCGCTCCCCTGGATCTTCCTGGTGGGAGGTGGGGCAATCACCATTGGCGCCGGTATCGTCACCTACCAGCTGGTGAGCCGCCGCCAGGACGCCCTCCGCGATGCGCAGACGATTTCCGATCTCTACCAACAACTCGACGGACTTTACGACGAACAGCGTTCAATTGCGGTAACCCTGCAACAGGCACTTCTGCCCCAGAGGAATCCGCCAATCGTCAATCTCGAGGTTGCGTCGCGGTATCTGGCCGGAGCGAACGGTGTCGATATAGGTGGGGACTGGTTCAGCATCATCGATCTCGATGAACATCATTTTGCGTTTGCTGTCGGCGACGTCTCGGGCAAGGGTGTAGGCGCCGCCGCCATCATGGCGCGCTTGCGGTTCACCGTTCGGGCATACCTGATGGAAGGGCATTCCCCAGACGTCGTGCTTGGCATGTGCTCCCGACAGCTGAACGTGAATCGGGACGGACACCTCGCCACTGTGTTGGTGGGTACCGGCGATGTGGACTCGGGTGTCATCACGATGGCCAGCGCCGGGCATCTCGATCCGCTGGTCGCATCCGGGGGAAGCGCCGACTTCGTCCGAACCACCGTGGGGCTTCCACTCGGGGTGGCACCGGCCGAGTACACGCTTACGACGGTCCACATGGAAGCGGGATCGACCCTGGTGGCCTTCACCGACGGATTAGTGGAACGCCGCGGACAGGGCATCGACGTAGGGATGGATCGCCTGGCCCGGACCGTGGCTGACAGTGCGGCCACACTCGATGATCTGCTGTCCACCGTCACCGCGGCGAACGAGGGTGGCACTGACGACGACATTGCCATTCTGGCCTTTCGCTGGACCCCTCCCGGATGACGCCGCCGAGCCCGCATGCCGAGTCGGCGGTGCATCTCCTCTCGGAATTCCATCGGGCCAGCGTGACCGTCGGAAGGCTCGATCACCAGAACCTCAGATCCTCGAGCAGCCTCGCCGGTCCGGCCACTCCGGCATAGGGCGAACAAGCAACTCATGGCCGATACCTCGCCAAGTCACTTCCCCTGATGTCGGAAGGGATCAACTGCCATTTCCGTGTAGCCACGCTTCCACCGATAGACGGGTTGCTGTCCACGGGGATACCGTGACCGTGGTGCGAACCACTAGCCTCATGCAAGCTAGCCAAACCCCCTACCACCAGGTACATTCCACTCGGGTCCAGATGATGACCGAGTAATCGACCGAAAGAGGATCGTGACGTGATTACGGCATCCACGTTGTGGACTTCAACTCGACGCAACGGCAACACCCCTTATGAGCTCGCCGGCAAGCGGCCGTGGTGATCGCCGATCGACCCGACATGGTCGTCACCGTCTCGATCGATGATCCGGCGGCACCGGTGATCGCCCTGGCCGGAGAATTGGATCTTGCAAGCGTGGAAGCGGCTCGTGCGGGGATCGAGCCCACCCTGGCCGAGCGGCCGTCACGTGTGACCTTCGATCTCGACAAGCTGACCTTTATGGATAGTTCCGGCATCGCCCTCCTCGTCGAGATCTCCAACGACATCGACAGCGTGTGCCTGATCCACGTCACACCGATCGTTCGTCGTGTCCTCGAGGCAACGGGTCTGCTGGAGCACTTCGGTCTGGCCGCCCAAACGTGAGACGTACGTTTGGAGCTACCGAGGATTCCGTGGGCAAATCCAGAAGATTCGTGTTACGCGTGATCGCCGATCTGCCAGACGAACTGCGTGACGCAGCCAGTCTGATGGTCTCCGAACTCGCCACAAACGCATTGGTGCACGCATCCAGCGGATTTGACGTGGATGTCGATCGAACGGACGCAGCGGTGACGATCTCGGTAACCGACCGGGGCGAGGGTACTCCGGCCATGCAGTCGCCCAGCTCCACCGAGCCTCACGGACGCGGCCTTCGGATCGTAGAGGCGTTATCGGATAGTTGGGGAGCCAGCTCGTCGGCTGAGTCCGGTAAAACCGTCTGGTTTCAAATGGCTCTGCCGGACACTGCGGTACCCGGGCATAAGGGGGAGGACATCCCATCCGACACCCATGCCGGGTCGAAGAGACAGCGGGCAGCTTCTGCCCGACACGGAAACCCAGACACAGGGGCCCAGCCGACCCCTACGGTCAACGGACGCCGTGATCGGCCCCAGGCCCGATTCCGGATCCATCGACGCCGACTACTTACTACTCCACGAACGCCGTCATGTGCGGCTTCGCCGACTCGCCGAGGATGACGATCGGTCCTCCGCATCGCCACCAGTAGCCTCTTGACGTGCTTCCTCGTACCCCGCAGCCCCTAGAGCCCTGTCCGGTCCGCGTTGAGTCCGTGGTCACCGGGAAGAGGGAGGGCCGCGTTGGGCACCCGTTCGACGAGGTCACGCCTGGCAGCCGGCACACCCTCCGTTCGGCGTAGTCGTGGATTCCCCCGAGTTCGGCCCCGCGTTGCGCGCCCTGTACCAACTGGCACCCTCGGACATCGCCGACAGCCTGGCCCAGCTGGCCGGGACCGTAGGAGCATACGACACGACAATTTTTCTCATTGACTTCGAACAGTCGACGCTCTTTCCCGTCCCGGATCGGGGGGCTCACGTCGACTCTCCCATCGGTGTAACCACCGACGGAACACTCGAAGGTCAGTCGTTCGTCGAACGGCGACTCGCCAGCCGGGCGTCGAGCGGCGCCACCCGGGTCTGCGTCCCGGTGCTCGAAGGGTCGGACTGCACGGGAGTGCTCGCCTTCACCGTCATGGGGGATCTCGACCCCGACACACGCAGGCACGGCGAGGAGCTCGGGATGTTGGTGGGAGCGGCCATCGCCGTCGCCGCCCGCTACACTGACCTCTTCAATCTCGTCCGCCGCCGCAAGGCTATGAGCCTTCCCGCCAGTATCCAATGGGACCTACTCCCTCCACTCCAACTGCATACTCCGGAGGCCACCTCCAGCGGAGTGCTCGAACCGGCCTACGACGTGGGCGGGGACTGCTTCGATCATGCCGTTAACGGGTTCGTCATCGACGTCGCCATCATGGATGCGATGGGCCATGGCCTGGATTCGAGCATCGTCTCATCGCTGGCCATCGGAAGCTACCGGCACGACCGACGGGAGGGTCAGCCACTGGAGGTCATCCACGACCGCCTCGATGAGGTCCTGGCTGGCAGGTTCGGAGGCGATCGGTTCGTCACCGGGCAGATCGCCCGGCTCGACGTGCAATCCGGGCAGCTGACCTGGACCAACGCCGGTCACCCCCTCCCCCTCCACGTCCGCAACGGTCGCGTGGTCGGCACGCTCGCCTGTCGGCCCTCACTTCCGTGGGGGCTTCGGGGACGGCTGGCTGAACGGGCGGTTGAGACTCTGGAACCCGGGGATTCGGTGGTGTTCTACACCGACGGGGTCATCGAGGGCCGCTCACCTGGAGGCGAGCCGTTCGGGATCGATCGTTTCGTTGACACCATCGAGCGCGCGGCCGCCTCACCGATTCCGTCCGACGTGATCCTTCGCACGGCGATCAACGGGGTCCTCGACTATCAAGACCGGAGGCTGCGCGACGACGCCACCATCGTCTGGCTCTCCTGGGAGGCCCAGCTCCGGGCGTGACCGGGTGACCGGTCCCGCGCGCAACGGCCAAATATCGGACCAAGTCCGGCCTGCCCTCACGATGACGCCTGACGAAGCCGCGTTCCCGCGGCATGCCGGTGACTGACGGTTGAACTGGGACGCTCGACGGACGAGGCGGCATGGTTGGGCGGACACCCTACGGGTATGGGGAGGGCATGGGTTCCGTCAAGAAGCAGCCGGGGACAGTCGATGAGCAGTTGGGTTCACCCATCCTCGCCTTCGAGGAAGGCTGGCTCGTCGGGCTGGCACTCGGATCGATCCTCCTCGTGGCCGTCACCCGGCGCCCGGCACGACGCACCAAATAGGCGTTGCCGACGACGGAGCACCCCCGTCGGCACGGAGTTCCCGATTCTGGATGTGCCGGCCCTTGCCGAGAGTCCGCCGATGGAGTGCTTTCACTCCCCGTGAGTCTGATCCAGCGACTCGTAGCATTGGTGGACGGTTGGCAACGCCGTAATCGGCCTGCCGCCATCGTCTATGCCGTCGTCAAGAAGTTCGGTGACGACGATGCCCACCTGTACGTGGTGACGCTGGGCTGGTATGGATTCCTGGCCACCTTTCCCCTACTCCTCGCCGTGGTCACGGTCCTCGCCTTCATAGGTGCCGGGTCGCTGGGTCACCAGTTCACGAACACACTCCAGCAGTTTCCCGTGGTGGGATCGCAATTCCACCCGGCACGTGCGTCCCCCGGTAGCCATGGAAGTGCCCTTGGCCTGGCCGTCGGCCTGGCCGGGCTAGTCTACGGAGCCCAAGGCGTGACGCAGACCGTGCAGCAGGCGATGGTGCGCGTGTGGAATATCCCGTACACCGAGGTTGCCGGGTTCCGGCAACGGCTCGTCCGCAGCCTCTCTGGTCTGGCCATCATCGGCTGCGCCTTCGTAACCAGCGCAGCTCTCTCCACTCTGGCCACCGGTGGCAATGCCAACGTGCTGCTGAAGATCACCGCGCTCGGGGCCATGCTGCTGGCCAACTGCGGGCTCTATGCGGCCGCATTCCGGGCCTTGACCCCTGCGGTGGTCCAGGCCCGTTCCCTCGTACCAGGAGCGGTGGTCGCCGCCTTCGCCTTCTCGTTCTTGATCACGCTCGGCTCGGGACTGGTCCAGCACCAACTTCGGAACAGTTCGGCAACGTACGGTCCGTTCGGGGCAGTCATCGGATTGGTGACATTCCTCTTCCTGTTGGCCACCCTCAGCCTCTACGGCGCCGAACTCAATTCCGTACTGAACCAGAAGCTCTGGCCCCGGGCGCTGCGACGCAGCCATCCCACCGAGGCCGACGCACGCGTCCTGGACGACCAGTCCCGTCAGCTGCCGAACCGGCGAATGCGAAGGGGTCTCGGGGTGAGCGACCAGCGCAACTCCGAGTGCGACACCTCGGCGGGGGGACAGCGTTCCGTTCCTCCTGGTCGCCCACCGGGGCTCTGCCCGGCACCATGGGATCGATGCGCTGACCCCGCGGTGCCGGGAGGGTTTGTCATCCGATGCGATCGGGTAGTGACTGCGGAAGAAGGAGGTCGCAGCAGTTCCCTACCTGGCTGCGAATAGGTATGTTCGTTCTCTACATCATCATTCCCATCATGGTCTTGGCTGTGGCGGTCGCCGTTATGCCGGTCCTTTTCGGCTCCGTCCGGCACAATCGGGCGATGCGTGAAGGCAGGATCGAGACAACGGAAACCGCCAACCAGGAGGCGGCCTTCTGGCATCGCATGCTGGGCCACAGGAAGGGACGGCAGCCAGTCAAGACGCCCGAACTTCTGCCTGACGCCGAGGTCACCCGAGTGGTTGCCAACTCGGAGGACCGCACCACAATCGATGGCCAATCGGCCTGGGCACCGCCCCGATAGTTGGGCGGGCAGCCTGCTCCATCCGAAGGGTGGAGCAGCAAGGCAAGGTGGGTCGGCGCCGCGTGGGCGTGTGGGGATCATTCCCAAACACCAGTGCCGGCCCTTCAGGAGGCCAACCGGAGCCATGCCGGGGACATCACAGACGGAGGCGTCATGCATCTCCTGCTACCCACCGGATCATCCAACGTCGTCGAGTACCTCAACAAGGAGGTCCCGTGGGAGTTGGAGAGGTTGGAATCATTGGACCAATTGATGAGCGCCGGGTCGAACGGGCTGTGGCCCGAACCCCACCTGTTGTCCGACGTCGGGTGGATCCGGGACGAGCGCACAGGAGCCAGTGCCGGGAGAGCTCAACGGCGCCGGAGTGCGACGATCGTCGCTCTGGCAGCTCTTCCCGCGACGGCAGCGGTTCATCCGGAGCAGTCGCGGCATGGGAGAGGAGTCCGACTGCACAGGATGGCAGGAATGCCACGCCCATCCTGGAGCAGGGAGCGCGATCGCCAGTTCAGGCACGTCCGTGACGGCCTCGAAGCCCAGGGCCGGCCGGCAGCGGTGTCCGAGGAGAGTGCGGCGCCAACTGTCAGCAAGGAGTGGACCCGGAGGGGTGAAGCCGGTGCAGCGAGCGGTGCCTCGATCAGGGACATTTCGTCAGGGAGGCGCGGCGGCTTCCGATCCCAGATGGGTCCGGGAGGGCGCACCAAGCAGAAGCTCTATGCGGAGGCCAGACGTCAAAGGGTCCCGGGCCGGTCGACCATGAGCAAGGCCCAACTCGAGCGCGCCGTGGAGAGGCACCGAGGGTCGTAGGCCATGCCGCACGCGGAGCACGATGCACATGGGCCCGGGCTTGGGCCCCGGAGGGGCTTGGGCGTTGGCCGAGGCCGACGGGACATCAGATGTTTGCCATCGGAGCCACGAGGGTAGCCAAGAGTCCAATCGCAGCGCAGGTCCACAAGGAGGCTACTGACCGTGGAAGACCGAACTGAACCAGACCAGGCGACCCGTGACGCCGAGCGTTCCGACGCCGATCGGAGACATGAGGCAGACAGGCCGGCGACCGAAGTCGAGGGGAAGGAGGCGGACGAGGTGATCTCACAGGGTGATCCGCGACGTCGCCATGATGTTGCCGACCACGAGAAGGAGATGATGGAGATCGGAGCGGCGGTCAAGGGCGAGGGCGAGCTCGAGTAGCGATCTCGTCCTACGATCTCACGCTCGGCTGGTGGTTAGATCCGTTGGCCGCTCGTCCGGTCCGGTTTGGGTGGCGTGTACGGGGGAAGAGTCTGACCATGGCCCACCTGATGAACCCGTCTTCTCCCGACCCTCTGAACGTCGAGGCCGTCAAGGCAGAGTCCGTGGCCAGTCGAGCCGGAGGAAGGCCACCCGAGGAGGACTCCAGCGACAATCCCGAGGCGCAGGCCAGGGCGATTCTCGAGGAATCAGAAGATCGCATCGCCGAACACTCCCGTGTGGCAACCACCGATTCCCCCGACTAGTCCAAAGGGTTCCGATTCAGACCGACAAGCACGGGTAACCCAGGGCCGTCGACAGTCAACGATCTCCTGACATCAATCGGCTGGGGGCTCGATCCGGCCCAGTGGTGCCTCTCTCGGTACCCGATGGGAGCGCTCGGGGGACTCCTCCACGTCCCGACGCACGGCCACCGCGAACCTATCGGCCGCGGTGGCGTCCGTCGTCAGGAAGAACGATGGCTCATTCAGCTCCACCTCGAGGACAACGTTCCGTCCGTCATCCAACCGCACCAGATCCACCCGGGCATAGAGCGGTGGACCGGTCATCCCGAATTCCGCGGCGGCGAATCCGCTCAGCGCTTCGATGGCGTTGGTGACCACCCGGTCCTGCTCCGCTGTGAGTTCCACACGCTCCAGGGCGTCGTACCCGTCAAGCACACCGCCGCCCAGGGCCAACATGGGCCCCTTTCGGAAGGCGTGGGAGAGGCTGCCCCCGAAGAGCACAGCGCTGACCTCCCCCTCGGTGGCCACCGACGGTACGGCCGGTTGGACCATCACCGGCGTCCCGCCGTCCAGAATGTGCCGGCCGAGCGCCGCGGCACTCGGATCGCCCACCTCGAATCGGCCGGTGTCCACGCTCCCGGCCGACACCACCGGCTTGACCACCACCTCTGCCTCCCCGAGGTCCAGGATGCCCATCAGCTCGTCGGGAGTGGTGGCGATGCGGGTGGGAATGACGGCTACGCCGGCACGTTCCAGATCCAGGAGGTAGCGCTTGTCCAGATTCCAAGCCACGAGGGAGGGCGGATTGCGGAGGGTGCCGAGGGATTCCATGGACGACAACCACCGGCGGTACTCGTGCTGGCGGGGGACGTAGTCCCACGTGGACCGGATGACCACCAGGTCGTAGCGGTCCCACGGCACGTCCGGATCCCACCAGACGTGGTGGTCGAGGCTCAGGTCGGCCCGGGCGAATGCCGCCTCGTGCAGGGAGCGGTCGACATCGTCGTGGCCCAGGACCTCGGGCACTGTGGTGGCGAAAGCAATGTGCACGGCGGATCACTGTACTGTCGGCCGCATCGGTGCGACCGCCGACCCGGCGCCTGGTGGTCGAGACCGGATGGCCGACGTCAGCGAGGCCACGCTGCTTGGCCCGGGCCGAGGATCGAGCGGAGAGTTCAGGAGTGGTGCGGCGGCCGGTCGCGCCGTTGGCGCTCCATCCAGCAGCGGTCGCAGTCCTCACACGTGGGGGTGGCACCGGAGCTCGGTCGATCCGACCGGCCGTGGTAGCCCGGGTGGCCACACAGCGTGCACATCGGGTCGGACTCGGAAGGGGTCATGGTGCCGATCTCGGGGAGGAATGGGGATGGGCCGTGCGGTTCACGCCCCCGGTGGGCCGTGGGGATTCCCCTCACGGTACCGGCGGACGGCGCCTCACCGCACTCCACGACGCGTCGGCGCCCGACGGCAAGGTCGACACGGCACCCCCTGGGCGGGCCTGGACCGGATCGCCCCGACAACGCCCCGACGAGGGAAAAGCTCCGGGGGAGAGACTCGAACTCTCAACCTAGCGGTTAACAGCCGCTCGCTCTGCCGATTGAGCTACCCCGGAATGTGCGCTCCCCGAGGCTGTCCGGCGCCTCGGCGTGCCTGAGGACATTAGCCGGTGTCTGCCCGTCCGAAGGCCAAAGGTGCGCCGTTGGACCATGGCGGGCACAATGGGTCGGTGAAGTTTCGCATCGGCACCGCCATGGCCTTCGGCACCGGCTACGTCCTCGGCACCCGGGCCGGCCGGGAGCGCTACCACCAGATCGTCCGGGCCGCCGGCCGGTTCGGCCACTCGGCTCCGGTCTCCGGCACCGCCGCCCTGGTCACCGAGAAGTCCAAGGCCGTGGCCGCTCTGGGCGTCGAGCGCATGAAAGACACCATCGGCGTACGCCTGGGCTGGCGCAACGGCGACCAGGCGGCAGACGCCATCGCCCTCGACCTGGCCGAGGACCTGGCCACGGCACTCAACAGTCGCCGCTTCCTGCCCGACCACCGGCCCTCGGGCGTCGCTCCGGCCCGCGTCCACCTCGACGGGTGACCGTGCCGCCGACAGGGCACGGTCCGATGCCCTACGCCTCGTCGAGGTAGTCCCGCAGGAGTTGGGCCGACTCGGGACGACGGAGCTTGGCCAGGGTCTTGGCCTCGATCTGGCGGATCCGCTCACGGGTCACCCCGAAGGCCTTGCCCACCTCCTCCAAGGTTCGGATCTTTCCGTCCTCCAGTCCGAACCGGAGCCGGACGACGTCCTGCTCCCGCGGGGAAAGGTGGCCGAGAGCCTCCCGCACGGCATTGTCGAGCATCATCCGGGCGGCGGCGTCGTCGGGAACCACCGCCTCGCGGTCCTCGATCAGGTCGGAGAGGCTGAAGTCGTCCTCGTCCCCCATGGGCTGCTCCAGCGAGACGGTGTCCTGGTTGATGCGTTGGATCTCCCGAACCCGTTCGATGGAGAAGTCGACCCTCCCGGCCACCTCCTCGGCGCTGGGTTCACGCCCGAGTTCCTGGAGGAGCTGTCGCTGGGCCCACACCACTTTGTTGATGGTCTCCACCATGTGGACGGGGATGCGGATGGTCCGGGCCTGGTCGGCGATGGCCCGGGTGATGGCCTGGCGGATCCACCAGGTGGCATAGGTGGAGAACTTGAACCCCTTGGTGTGGTCGAACTTCTCCACGGCCCGCATGAGGCCGAGGTTGCCCTCCTGGATGAGGTCGAGGAAGGCCAGGCCCCGATTCCGGTAGCGCTTGGCGATGGATACCACCAGGCGCAGGTTGGCCTCGATCAGGGCCTCCTTGGCCAGCTGACCCCGACGCATCATGACCCGGTCGGCCGCCCGGCCGCCGTAGGGCTCCCCGCTGGCCTCGTGCTGGGCCAGCCGCTCCACCGCCTCGTTTCCGGCCACGATGCGCTCGGCCAACTCCACTTCGAGCGCCGCGTCGAGGAGCTTGACCTTGCCGATCTCCTTCAGATACATGTGGACGGGATCGGCGGCCGAGCCCCGGAACCCGTCGCTGTCCGAGTACCCGTCCTTGGCCGGCGCCCGCCGGGGAGCCCGTTCCTTCTTGGCCGGAGGGACCGGCGCTGCGTCCGGCAGCAAGGCCGGTGCTGCACCCTCTGAGGCCGTGGGGGACGTATGGCCGTTCGACCGCGTCGGGTCACGGGCCGGTTCGATGGCCACGATCCGCACCGGCCGACGGCCCCCCTCCTCCACTCGTGGGGTGAGGTCTTCGGGCAGCGCCGCGAGGTCGTGCTGCAGTCGACCGGACAGTTCGTCGGCCACAGAGACGGTCATGGGCAGGACCGTGGTCTCCCCGGTGTCGTAGGTGAACTCGATACCGGCCTGCCGGATCCGCTCCACGACGTCGGCGATGAGGTCGGCGCTGAGCTCGACCGAGCGGAGCACGGTCATCACGTCGTCCTGGGTCAGACCACCCCGGGCCCGACCCATGCGGATCAGCGCATCGAACTGGTCGGCCGGAAGGACATCGAGCACACCCCCGGGAACCGGCGGGACATCGATGGTCTCGGATGCCACGGACCCGGCTGGCGCGGTCACGTGCCGGGCGATCACGATCCGGTCTCCGCGGTAGTCGTCTGTGCCCTCACCACCAGCCAGGCTACCAACCTGGCCGTCGCCTCCGCCGAGTGGGCCGGATCGTCCAGCTCCTGGACCCACGAAGCGACCTCTGCAGCCTCGGCCACAGCGGCCGACGATGTCCGGGCCTCAGCGGTGATCACGGTCAGCTGACCCCGGGCGGCGTCCCTCACCAGCTGGAGCACGACCTCGTCGGGACCCCCCCGGGGCTCCTCCACTGTCAGCCGGACCAGTAGGGCACGGATCTCGGGGCGGGCGTCCTCGATGACCTGGTGCAGTGGCTCGGCGTCGGCCGCGGCCAGGACCTCGAAGGCCTCCCGCTGGAGGTCATCACGGAACAGGGCGGCCTCGAGCCGATCGGCCACCTCCTCGGGCCGGTGGATGGCCAGGCGGAGGGCCTCGAGGCCGGGCCGGAATTCGGGAGCGGAACGACGGGGCGCCGCGATGGCCGACGATCCGGCTCGGCCCGATCCGCCCGGGCCGCCGTCACCGGGCCAACCGCCTCCCCCGTCGAATCCGTCGGCATCCCACTCGCCCTCGGCCTCGGGCTCGCGCACCCAGGGGTCGTCGGGTCCCGGCGTCGAACCTCGGCGCGCGCCACTCCCGCCCCGGGGGGCCGTCCGCCCTGGCCTGCGGCCCGGTTTCACGCTGTCGTCAGGGGGAGGCCCCTCACGGCGGAGCTGCTCGAGGCGGTCTCGCAGCAGCGCCGGCTCGAGCCGACAGCGCTCGGCCACCTGCATGAGGTACTGGTCCCGCACCAGGTTGTCCGGATGCTCGGCCACGGCGGCCAGGGCCGAGTCGGCGGCCCGGGCCCGCCCTTCGGGAGTGCCCAGCTCGGCACCGTCGAGGATGCGATCCACCCGGAACTGGAGGAACGGCTTGGCTCCGGCGATGGCCGCCCGCAGGCCGTCGGGATCGATCCGGGCCATCTCGCCCGGATCGGAGCCCTCGGGCAGAGCCGCCACGGCCACGTCGATGGCCAGCTTGCGCTGCCACTCGTAGAAGCGGCCGGCGGCCGACTGCCCCGCTCCGTCGGCGTCGAAGGCCAGGACCACGCGGGAGGCGAAGCCCCGGAGCAGCTTGACGTGCTCCTCGGCCAGGGCCGTCCCGCAGGTGGCCACGGCTCGCTCCACACCGGCGCCGAACAGCCCTATGACGTCGGTGTACCCCTCGCACACCACCACCTCGTCAGAGGCGATGATGTCCTGCTTGGCCCAGTTGAGGGCGTACAGGGTCTTGCGCTTGGAGTAGATGGGGGTCTCCGAGGAGTTCTTGTACTTGGCCGGGTCGGAGCTCCCGGGCAGGACCCGTCCCCCGAGGGCCACGGGGTGGCCCGAGGGGTCGCAGATGGGAAAGAGGACCCGGGCCCGGAAGGCGTCCTGCAGCCGGCGGCGGCGGTTGACGAACCCGAGCCCCGTCCCCACGGCGAGCTCCTCGTCGAGTCCCAGGCCGGTGCACAGGGCGTCCCAGTCGTCGGGCGCCCAGCCCAGCCGGAACCTACGGACCACCTCGCCGTCGTAGCCCCGGCTGCGCAGGTAGTCACGGGCCTGGCCGGCATCGGGCGAGGTCAGGAGGCGCCGGTGGTACCACTCGGTGGCCTGCTCCATGGCGTCGAGGTAGACCTTGCGACGCTGGCTGTCCCGACCGGAGGTGGCATCCTCCCGGATGGTGATGCCGGCCTTGTCGGCCAGGCGGCGGACGGCGTCGACGAAGTCGAGGTGCTCGATGGCCCGTACGAAGCTGATGGCGTCACCCTTGGCCTGGCACCCGAAGCAGTAGTAGAAGCCCTCCTCGGCATTGACGCTGAATGAGGGCGTCTTCTCTCCGTGGAACGGGCACAGGCCCTGCCACCGTCGCCCCACCTTCTTGAGCGCGGCGTGCTCCCCGATCAGGGCGACGATGTCGGTCTCCATCCTGACCCGGGCTACGTCCTCATCGGGGATGCCCATGGATGACGACGGTACCGCGTCCCCGAGCGACTCCGTCCGCCGGCCGGCCCCACCGGGGACTCTGGCCTACCGCTTGGGCTTGGCCTTGGCCGCCGGCTTCCCCGTCGACTTGGCCTTGGCCGCCGGCTTCCCCGTCGACTTGGCCTTGGTCCCCTTCGTCGAGGTGGTGAGTCCGGCCAGCACGGCCTGGGCGGCGGCCAGTCGGGCGATCGGCACCCGGAACGGCGAGCAGCTCACGTAGTCCAGTCCGGCCGCGGCGAAGGTGGCGATGGACTCGGGGTCGCCCCCGTGCTCACCGCACACCCCGATCTTGAGGTCAGGACGGGTGGCCCGACCCCGCTCCACGCCCAGACGCACGAGCTCCCCGACCCCGTCGGGATCCACCACCTCGAAGGGGTTCCGCTTGAGGAGCCCCTGCTCGAGGTAGGCCGACATCATCCGGCCCTCGACGTCGTCCCGGCTGAACCCGAAGGTCATCTGGGTGAGGTCGTTGGTACCGAACGAGAAGAAGTCGGCCTCCTCGGCGATCTCGCCGGCCCGGAGGGCGGCCCGCGGGGTCTCGATCATGGTGCCGATCAGGACCTCCATCTTCCCCTTTTCGGTGCCGGTGGCTCCCGTCGTGGCCAGGGCCTCCGCGATGGCCACCTCCACCCACGAGCGGGCCAGGGCCAGCTCCTCACGCGACACGGTCAGCGGGATCATGATCTCCACGATCGGATGCCCCCCCGCCGCCACCCGGTCGAGGGCGGCCTCCATCAGGGCCCGGACCTGCATGGCGTAGAGACCCGGCTTGATCACCCCCAGCCGCACGCCGCGGGTGCCCAGCATGGGGTTGTACTCGTGCCAGGTCTTGGCCGCCTCGTACAGTCGGGTCTCCTCGTCGGTCAGCCCGGTCGTGGCCTCCTTGATGGCCAGCTCCTGGGTGTCGGGCAGGAACTCGTGCAGCGGTGGGTCGAGCAGCCGGATGGTCACGGGCAGGCTGTCCATGGCCTCCAGGATCTCCACGAAGTCGGAGCGCTGGGCCACCCGCAGCGCCTCCAGGGCCTGCTCCTCCTCCCCGGGGGTCGAGGCCAGGATCATCCGGCGCACGACGGGGAGGCGGTCCTCGGCCAGGAACATGTGCTCGGTCCGACACAGGCCGATGCCCTCGGCCCCGTGGCGACGGGCGTTGGCGGCGTCGGGCCCGTTGTCGGCGTTGGCCCGCACGCCCAGATGCCCGGCCCGGACCCGGTCGGCCCAGCCCAGGATGGTCTCGAACTCGGGCGGGGTCTCGCCGGCGGTCACCGGGACCTGACCCAGCATCACCGTGCCGTTGGTGCCGTCGACCGAGATCCAGTCCCCCTCGTTGACCACGGTGCCGTCCACGGCGAACGAGGACCCCGAGATGCGCAGCGCCTCGGCGCCCACCACCGCCGGCTTGCCCCATCCCCGGGCCACGACGGCCGCGTGGCTGACCAGCCCGCCCCGGGCGGTCAGGATCCCTTCGGCGGCCAGCATCCCGTGCACGTCCTCGGGCGAGGTCTCGCTCCGGACCAGCACCACCTTCTCGCCCCGCTCAGCGGCACTCTGCGCATCGTCGGCGGTCAGGTACACGCGGCCCACGGCGGCTCCCGGTGAGGCCCCGAGGCCCCGCGCCAGGACCGGGTGCCCCGAACCGGAGAACTGCGGATGGAGGACCTGCTCGAGGTGCTCGCCGGTGATGCGGTCCAGCGCCTCCTCCTTCGTCAGCTTGATGGCCTTCTCCCCCACCATGTCCACGGCCATCCTGAGAGCAGCCCGACCGGTGCGCTTCCCCACCCGCGTCTGGAGCATCCACAGCTTGCCCTGCTCGATGGTGAACTCGGTGTCGCACATGTCCCGGTAGTGGCCCTCCAGCCGGGCGAAGATGGCCAGGAGCTCGGCGTGGATGGACGGGAACTCGTCCCTCAGGGCTGACAGCGGCTCCGTGTTGCGGATCCCGGCCACCACGTCCTCGCCCTGGGCGTTGACCAGGAAGTCCCCGTACTCCCCGGTGGCGCCGGTA
Source organism: uncultured Acidimicrobiaceae bacterium (assembly GCA_963737625.1). Classification (GTDB taxonomy): domain Bacteria; phylum Actinomycetota; class Acidimicrobiia; order Acidimicrobiales; family RAAP-2; genus Bog-756. The sequence goes on along the minus strand of CAVTTK010000002.1, from coordinate 479,045 downwards.
GCCGGGTCGCGGGTGAAGCCGACCCCGGTACCGGAGGTGTCGTCGCGGTTGCCGAACACCATGGCCTGCACGTTGACAGCGGTGCCCAGATCATGGGCGATGCGCTCTCGAACCCGGTAGGCCACTGCCCTCGGTCCGTCCCACGAGGCGAAGACGGCCTCGATGGCCCCCCGCAGCTGCTCGTCGGGATCCTGGGGGAACGGCTTGCCCGTGTGGCGCTCCACGATCTGCTGGTAGGCGTCGACCAGGTAGCGCAGCAGCTCGACGGGCACACCGGCGTCCGACGTCGTGCCGGCCAGTTCCTTGGCCGCGTCGAGGAGGGTGTCGAACTCGTCGCCGGGGATGTCCAAGACGATGCGCCCGTACATGGCGATGAACCGGCGGTAGGAGTCGAAGGCGAACCGCTCGTCATCGGTCTGCTTGGCCAGCCCCTCGACGGAGTGGTCGTTGAGACCGAGATTGAGGACGGTGTCCATCATCCCGGGCATGGAGAACTTGGCCCCGGAGCGAACCGACACCAGCAGGGGGTCGCCCGGATCGCCGATGCGCTTACCCATCGTCTTCTCGAGGCGGAGACGGGCCTTGGCCACCTCGGCGGTCAGCCCCTCGGGCCATCCCCCCTCCATGTAGCTCCGACAGGCGGTGGTTCCGATGGTGAACCCGGGCGGCACCGGTAGCTGGAGCACCGAGGTCATCTCGGCCAGGTTGGCCCCCTTGCCTCCGAGGAGGTCCTTCATCTCCATGGGAGGCTTGCGGTGGGAATGATCGAAGTCGAAGACGAAGGGCATCGGTGCGGATTCCTTGGAGTGGTGGTGGGGAGTGGCCCGGATCGGACGGAGTCCGCCGGGCCACGCTCCCGAGCCTACCTGGGACCTGTCCGGACCATCGACGATCCGGTTCCGGCGGCCGCCTCTCGCACGGCCCTCAGAAGCTGGCCGGGAGCAGGGTGTTGACCGCCCCGAAGAAGAAGAAGAGCACGACCAGGGCCACGGGGGCGGCCGCCACCGGGGCCATCCAGGCGCCGCGGGCCCCGAGACGCCGTCGGGCCCGCCCGACCAGGACCACCACCGCCGCCCCGGCGAGGCCCCACACGCCGAGCCACAGCCAGTCGGTGGCTCGGTCGAGCGGGTCGGGGGTCGGGTCGGCCCCAGGGACCCTCGGCTGGTCCCGGGTGGACGTGGACACCGCAGCAGCTGGCGTGACCAGCCGGGCCACGACCACCAGTCGCTGGGCCGCGCTGTAGCGCGGGGTGCAGGTGGTCAGGGTCAGCTCCGGATCAGAGGACGGGGCCAGCACTGCCACGTCGGTGGGCGACACCACCATGGAGCGGACGACCACGTAGTGGAAGGTGCCCTGCACCGTGGTCACCGTGATCGGGGCCCCGGCCACCAGCTCGTTGAGGTCGTAGAACGGACGGCCGTGCGTGGTGCGGTGGCCGGCGATCGCCGCGTTGCCCCGTTGTCCGGGCAAGGGCGTCCCGGGGTAGTGGCCCGGACCGGCGGCCAGCTGGCCCGGGCCTGTGCCCTCCACCACCACCTGGTCCACGCCGATGCTGGGGATGGCCAGGGTCCCGACAGGCTGACCGGGCCCCGGATCGGTGGTGGGGGGACCCGTCCCGTCTCCGACGGCTGGGGGACGGCGGGAGGCCGTGTCGGGCCGGGAGGCCCTAGCACCGTGGACGGCCAACGATCGCTCGAACCGACTGCGTAGGGAGGCCTGCTGCCGGGCCTGGACGATTCCCGTGCCCCACAGTTGGTAGGCGACGAACAGCACCCCCATGGCGGCGCCGGCCAGCAGGACCCACCCCGCCGTGGCCAGCGGCGAGCGGCGCCGTCCTCCACTCATGGCTCAGCCGGGCGGATCGTCGTCCAGGTGCAGGGGCGCCACCCGGCGTCGGCGCCGGATGCGGTCGATGACCAGGAGGGCCGAGCCGGCCAGGGCCAGGGCCAGGGACAAGACCAAGGGGATCCGCACATCGGTGCCGGTGGAGGCCAGTGCGGGCGCTGCCGGCCCCGGCGTGGGAGTGGGAGCGGCCGTGGAGGACGTCGTGGTCTGCTCCACGGCGGAGAAGGCATTGGTGAAGGCACACGTGATGTGGGGATCGGCGGCCGTGAGGGTGACCAGCACGTCCGAGGCGGTGGGGTTGGTCGAGGCACCGTTGCAGGCGATGGAGACCGGGGCCCAGGCTCCGAGCGTCGAGCTCTGCGGTCCCTCCTCGACGATCGAGTACTGGCCGGGGGCCAGGGGGTTGAGGGGACTCCCCGCCGTCTGGGTGGCCGTGGCCGGCACGCCCGCCTGCGTTGTCGTGGCGCTCAGCACGGGCTCGTTGGTTTCGCTCGGCACCGTGGTGATGGTGGGGTTGCTGACCGGGGTGACGACGAAGGCGGTGGTGCCCACCCCCCCGGTGGTGGTCTTGGTGATGGTCAGGCTGCCGTCCGGCGAGAACTGGTTGGTGAACGTGCACTCGAGGGAGTCACCGGGGCTCGGGAGCGGGGTGGTGGGAGGGTAGGTGAAGGTGAACGCCGTGGGCGAGCCGGGCACCGGGGTGCCCGGCTCGCCGTCGCAGTTGAAGCCGGAGAGGGCCCAGCTGCCGCCACCGGCGGCGTTGACCGACGTCAGGTCTTCGGAGAGGGTGTAGACGCCCGGGACCAGGACGGGACTGAACGCGGTCCCGTCGCCCCGGGTGGCCGCCACCGGGTCGTCGGGGTTGGTGGTGGTGGCCGCCAGGGGCGTCACCGTGGCCGAGGGGTCGGTCACCGAGAGGGCGAACGGTCCGCCGGCCGCCCCGGTCGTCTGTTTGAGCACGGTGAGGGTGGGGTTGGACGGCGGGTCGGGACGGGAGTCGGTGTAGATGCAGGTCACCGTGGACCCCGGGGCCAGGGTCAGGGTGACCTGCGCACCCAGGATGGTGGTGACCCCACCGGTGCACGTGGGCGATCCCGGGTCGGTCCAGCCGGGATTGGGCAGCTCGGTGAAGTGCCACGACACGCCCGAGGATCGCACGAAGGAGATGCTGCCCACGGGGGCGCTGGGCGATGACGCGCTGGCCGGCACGGTGATCTCGAACGGGTTGTCGTCAGGGCTGGGCGTGGCTCCCGGGTTGTAGGAGACATTCCCCTGGAACTGGAAGGTGTTGGCCTCGGGCTCGCCGACGTTCAGCTGCTTCTGCACCACGATCGTGCCCGGGGCCGGGGTCTGGTCGACGGCGTAGTAGTAGCAGAACACATTGGTCTGGCCCGAAGGGAAGCCGACCCACTCGACATTGTCCCCGTTGAGGTTGTCGATGGCGCACCGGAGGGCCCCGAAGGCATACCGGTTGCCGAAGGAGGCCGTGCCCAGCGGATCGGTGGGGGTCCCACCCTGCACCCACAGCTGGTGGTTGAAGGCCGCGGTGATCTGGGCCTGGGTGAGGGTGACCGTCGTCGCTGCGGCGATGGACTGGCCTGTCGGGTTCCCCTGGGCATCGAGCAGCGGAACGGAGGGCTGCACGGTGACCGGTGGGGAGACGGGGTTGGACACCCGGGACAGGTGGGATCCCGGCGTCTGGCCGTTGATGCCGTTCCCGAAGGTGAACTGCCAGCCGTTGAGCGGGGTGCAGGCGGGGTCGTTGGCCGCCTCGATCGAGGGCGAGATGGGCTGGCCCGAGCGGTAGACGCTGTCGGGGCCGAGATCCTGCTGGCTCTCCTGGATGTTGTTACGGGCCAGGTTGGCCATGATGTCGGTGTACTCCGGACACTCCCGGGCCACGAAGGTCACCTGGTACGGGTTGGCCCCCGCGGCCTCTGCCACCGTGCCGGCCGAGAGCGTCAGTGAGAATGTGGCGGTGAGCCCGGCGAAGACCAAGAGCGCGGCACCCAGGCGGACCGGTGGGGTGGTGTGGCGCCACCAGTGCATAGCTCGATGATCGCACACGGCCCCCGTCCGCCTGGTGATGGGGGCGGCACCGAGGCCATCCCGGCCGCCGGATCAGGCCCGGTCCGACCTCGAGCGCAACTCGGCCACCAGCCCGTCGACAGGGACCCGGACCTGCTCGGTGGTGTCCCGGTCCCGCACCGTCACGGCGCGGTCCTCCAGGGAGTCGAAGTCGATCGTCACGCACCACGGGGTGCCCACCTCGTCCTGGCGGCGGTAGCGCTTGCCGATGGACTGGGTGGTGTCGTAGTCGCACATGAAGTGGGGCTGGAGTGAGGCGAGCACCTGGCGGGCCAGGGGCTCGAGGGTGTCCTTCTTGGACAGGGGCAGCACCCCCACCTGGTAAGGGGCCAACCTCGGGTGCAGACGCAGCACCGTGCGGGCCTCGCCCCCCACCTCGTCCTCGTGATAGGCGGCGAGCAGGAAGGCCATCATGGTGCGGGTGGCGCCGGCAGCCGGCTCGATGACGTACGGGACGTAGCGCTCGCCCGAGGCCTGGTCGAAGTACTCGAGGCGCTCACCCGAGGCGGCGGCGTGGGCCTTGAGGTCGAAGTCGGTGCGGTTGGCGATGCCCTCCAGCTCGTCCCAACCCCAGGGGAAGTGGAACTCCACATCGGCCGTGCCCGCCGAATAGTGGGAGAGCTCGGAGGCGTCGTGGTGGCGGAGGTGGAGCTGGTCGGCCGGGATACCGAGGTCGGTGTACCACCGGAAGCGCTCGTCCAACCAGTACTCGAACCAGTGCTGGGCCTCGGCCGGGGGGACGAAGTACTCCATCTCCATTTGCTCGAACTCTCGGGTGCGGAAGACGAAGTTCTGGGGTGTGATCTCATTGCGGAAGGACTTGCCCACCTGGGCGATGCCGAAGGGCGGCTTCTTTCGGGTGGTCTGGAGCACGTTGGCGAAGTTGATGAACATCCCCTGGGCCGTCTCGGGGCGGAGGTAGGCCACCGCCCCGTCGTTCTCCAACGGACCGGCGTGGGTCTTGAACATGAGGTTGAAGGCGCGGGCCTCGGTGAACTCGGTGGAGCCGCAGTTCGGGCACACCCCGTCGATCTTGTCCTGACGCCACCGCTGGTGGCAGTTCCGGCAGTCCACCAGGGGATCGGTGAAGTTGGACAGGTGGCCCGAGGCCTCCCACACGGCCGGGGGCGACAGGATGGAGGCGTCGAGGCCGACCACGTCGTCGCGGCGTTGGACCATGGCCTCCCACCAGGCGTTCTTGACGTTGCGCAGCAGGTTGACGCCCAGCGGCCCGTAGTCGTAGGTGGACCGGAAGCCGCCGTAGATCTCCGCCGACTGGAAGATGAAGCCGCGCCGCTTGCACAGGGAGACCACCTTGTCCATGAGGTCGTCGGGCGCGTCGGGGGGAACTTCCGGGTCAGGCATAAGGACGCATGGTACCGGGTGACCCGGCGCCGGCGGCCAGCGCCCCCTCGTCCCTCGGAGCGGGCTCCCCGACCCCGCCGTCAGTGACGAGCCGGGCGGTCACGGCGTTGGCCAGCAGCCGACCCCGCACGGTGAGCACCGCCCGTCCCTCGGAGCGGTCCACCAGTCCCTCGAGGTCCGGGTGGTCGGGAAGGGCCCCGGTCGGCACCCCGGCCGGCGTGCGCAGGGCTAGGGCCAGGGCCTCGAAGTGCCGCTGCTCCCCGGTGAGCACCTCGTCGCCGGCCACGGCCGGCTCGCCCGCCCCGACGGCGGCCACGTACCGGTCCGGAGTCCGCACGTTCCACCATCGACGTCCCGACCGGTGGGAGTGGGCCGCCGACCCGATGCCGCGGTAGTCACCCTGGGCCCAGTAGAGACCGTTGTGCCGGCAGGCGTGGCCGGGCAGGGCCCAGTTGGAGATCTCCTCCCAGCGGTAGCCCCGCGCCGTCAGGACGCGGTCGGCCTGCTCGTACCGGCCGGCCTGGGCGTCCTCGTCGGGGTGGCGGTCCGGAGTGCGCGCCAGCGGGGTCCCCGGCTCCACGGTCAGGGAGTAGGCGCTCAGGTGGGGTGGGGGCGAGGCCAGTCCGAGGACGTCCTCCAGGCTGCGGCTCCAGTCGGCGTCGCTCTCCCCCGATCCCCCGATGATCAGGTCCATGCTCCACGAGTCGAAGCCGGCCGACGCCACCGCCCCGGCCGCCTCGGTGGCCCGGTCGGAGCCGTGACGCCGGCCCAGGCCGGCCAGCACGTGGGGGACGGTGGACTGCACGCCGAGGGAGATGCGGGTCACCCCGGCGGACCGGTAGGCGGCCAGTCGGGCCGGGTCGGCATCCTCGGGGTTGCACTCCACGGTGACCTCGGCTCCGGGCCGGCGGGGCACGGCGTCGAGGATGGCGGCCAACAGGTCGGCCGGGATCCGGGACGGCGTCCCCCCGCCGAAGAAGACCGACGACGCCGGCGGCATCCCCTCCTCGGTCACGGCTCGCCCCACCTCGACCACACAGGCGGCGGCGTAGGACTCCATCAGATGGTCCCGGTCGGTGTAGGTGGCGAAGGCGCAGTAGTCACAGCGGGCCCGGCAGAACGGGATGTGGACGTACACCCCGAAGGGAGGCTCCCCGCTCACCCCGCACCGCTCCCCGGCGCGCCCAGGGACAGCCTGGCCTCCTCCCAGCGGCGGAGGGCCTCGACCCGTTCCGTGGCGTGGTCCACCATGGGTGCCGGGTAGCCGGATCCGTCGACCTCGGGGACGTAGGTCCGTACGTAGACGCCGTCTGGGTCGAAGCGCTCGGCCTGGAGGGTGGGGTTGAACACCCGGTGGAAGGGGGCGGCGTCGGTGCCGGTGCCGGCCACCCACTGCCAGCCGTGGTTGTTGGAGGCCAGGTCCCCGTCGACCAGCAGGTCGAGGAAGTGCCGGGCCCCGCGCCGCCAGTCGAGGTGGAGGTCCTTGACCAGGAAGGAAGCCGTCAGCATGCGAACCCGGTTGTGCATCCATCCCTCGTCCCGGAGCTGGCGCATGCCGGCGTCGACCAGGGGGAAGCCGGTGCGGCCGGCGACCCAGGCGCCGAAGCGCTCGTCGGCCAGCACCCCGGTATCCCAGCGGAGGTGGCTCCCGACGGCCTGGAAGGGCTCCCAGGCCGATTCCGGCCGGTGCCAGAGCACGTCGGCGTAGAACTCCCGCCAGGCCAACTCGGAGCGGAAGGCCCCGGACCCCGGACCGTCGGGCAACCGGGCCAGGATCTGACGGGGGTGGAGGGTGCCGAAGCGCAGATAGGGGGAGAGACGGGACGTCCCCTCGTGATCGGGACGGTCACGCTCGTCGCCGTAGCGGCCGACCGGACCGGCCAGGAACGCCTCCAGGGCGTCCTCGGCCGCACCACGGCCGGGGACGGGGAGCGAGGGTGACTCCGCCGTGGTGCCGAGGGCCTCCACCGTGACCTCGGAGGCGGCCGCCCTCCACCGGACCCCGGTCGGAGCGGTCGACGGAGCGGACCAACCGTGGGCCTCCCAGCCCCTCCGGAACGGGGTGAACACCCGGTAGGGATGCCCGCCTCCGGCGCGCACCCGCCCCGGGGACACGGCATAGGGCGAGCCCACCAGGGCCAGTTCGGCCCCCGAGGCCGCCAGCGCCGCGGCCACCCGGGCGTCCCGGCGACGGCCGTAGGGGGCGGTGTCGCCGGTGGCGAAGACCAGCCGGGCCCCCACTTCGGCGGCGAAGGCCGGCACCACCTCCTCGGGCCGGCCGGCCCGGAGGGCCAGCGACCCCTCCACCTGACCGTCGAGGTCGGTCAGCGAACCGGCGAGGAAGCAGCGTCGGTTGCTCCCCGACGATGCCGTCAGGGCCCCGTCCACCACGAACAGCGGAGCCACGGCGGCGCCGGTGCCCGACGCGGCGTCCACCGCGGCCAGCAGGGCCGGGTGGTCGGCGGTCCTCAGGTCCCGCCGGTACCAGATCACCGAGGCGCCTCCGGAGCGGGCCGTCCCTCCGGCGCCGCCGGTACCCGCTCCACCGGCCACCTCAGGACACCTGGCTCGAGCGCACCGAGCGGAGCCGGCGGTCGAGGTGGGCCTCCATGGCCTCGGTGGCCAGCGCGGTGATCTCGTCGGTGACCGGCGAGCGGGGCTCGGCCAGCACCCCGGACAGACCTCCCCCCAGCGTGCGCCGCAACAGGTCGAGGCCGGCCGGCGAGAGGGGTCGGCCCCGTCGGCAGTTCCGGCACAGGACGCCGCCCTCCACCAGGTCGAAGGCCACCAGTTGGGCGCTGTCGTCCTCGCCGCACGAGACGCAGACGTCGAGCACCGGGGCCGATCCCTCGAGGGCCAGGACCTTCAGGAAGAAGGCCGGCGCCACCAGGGGTGAGTTCCGGTCGGCCAGGGCGGCGATGGCCCCGACCAGCATCTCGTAGAGGCGGGGATTGCCGTGCCGCTCCTGGCCGATCTGGTCCACGACCTCCAACATGGACATGGCGGCGGCCATCCGGTCGAGGTCCTCCCGCACCACCCGGTTGGTGTCGATCACCTCCACCTGGTTGATGGTGTCCAGATCGCCGCGACCCTGCCAGCCCAGGAGGGCCACGTGGCTCAGGGGCTCCAAGCGGGAGCCGAACTTGGAGGTGGTCCGGCGCACTCCCTTGGCCACCGCCCGCACCTTGCCGTGCTCCTCGGTCATGAGGGTCACGATCCGGTCGGCCTCGCCCAGCCGGATCGTGCGCAACACCATGCCCCGGTCCCGGAAGAGGGTCATCGGGGTCCGCGTCCCTCCTCGGCGGCCGGGGTCGGGGTCGGCGGTACGGGGGGGAGCGCACCGTTGGGCCCGCTGGACGACAGCGGAGCCTGCCCCTGGCCGACGGGACGACCCGGGGAACGCCCGTGGCTCCTTCCGCCTCCCAGGAGGTTGTTGGCACCGATGAGGGCGGCCAGCACCGGCGGGATGACCACCAGCGGCGCCACCACCGTGAACCCGGCCACCATCATCATGACCATGCCGGCATAGACGAGGGCGCCCACCACCAGACCGGTCATGATCCACACGCCCCCGGCGTCGTCCCGGCGCCGGGTCACTGCACGCCTCCATAGCGGCGCTGGCGCTGTTGGTAGTCGCGCACCGCCTCGAACAGGTGGCCCCGCCGGAAGTCGGGCCACAAAACATCGTCGAAGACCAGTTCGCTGTAGGCCAGCTGCCACAGGAGGAAGTTGGAGATGCGGTGCTCGCCCGACGTCCGGATGACCAGGTCGGGGTCGGGCTGGTCGGGGAAGTACAGCCGGGACCGGATGGCCTTCTCATTGACCTTCTCGGCCGGCACCCCGTCGGCCACCAGTCGCTGTACGGCGTCGACGATCTCGGCCCGCCCGCCGTAGTTGAAGGCCATGGTCAGGGTGCAGCGGCGGTTGCCCGCGGTCAGGTCGATCGACTCGTCCATCCGCCGGAGGACCCGCTTGGGCACCCGCCAGTCACGACGTCCGGCGAAGCGGATGCGGACCCCCTTCTCGTGGAGCTCGTCGCGCCGCCGCATGAGCAGGCTCTCGTTGAAGCCCATCAGATAGCGCACCTCATCGGCCGGTCGCCGCCAATTCTCGGTGGAGAAGGCGTACATGGTGATCCAGGGGATACCCAGGTCGAGGGCACCCTCCACGGCATCGAGCAGTGCGGCCTCCCCGGCGGCGTGACCCTCGGTCCGCGGCAGTCCCCGTCGGGCCGCCCACCGGCCGTTCCCGTCCATGACACAGGCCACGTGGACCGGGATCGGCCCTCCGACCAGATCGGACGCCGCCACCGTGGCGCGCCGGGGTTCCCCGGTGGACTCAGCCCCTGACTCGTCCGGTTGCACCCTGCGAACCTATCGCCTCCAGGTGAGGACCCGTGCCTGGCCCCGGAGCCGTGACCGTGGGTGCGAACCGGCGTCGGCGCCGAGTGTTGAGCCGCCGCGCTGTGCGGACTAGACCCTCCCCATGTCTCCGCAGGACGCCTTGGCCATCTTCGCCGCCGGACTGGCGGCCGGCACGGTCAACGTCATCGTCGGCTCGGGCTCACTGATCACCTTCCCCACCCTGCTGGCCCTGGGCTACCCGCCGGTTCTGGCCAACGTGTCCAACACGGTGGGCCTGGTGCCCGGCAGCGTGAGCGCCGTGGTGGCCTATCGCCGTGAGCTGAAGGGGCAACACCGTCGGATCGTCCAGCTGGGCTCGGCTTCTCTGGCCGGCGGCCTGTCCGGGGCCATCCTCTTGTTGTCGCTCCCCCACAGCGTGTTCAAGGCCGCGGTGCCGGCCCTCATCGCCATCGCCGCCCTGCTCATGGCGGCCCAGCCCCGGATCAGTGCCGGCCTCGAGCGCCGCGGCACCCGGCGCAGCCACGGTGGGGCGGCCCTGCTGGTCGGTGTGTTCCTGACCGGTGTGTACGGCGGGTACTTCGGCGCCGCCCAGGGTGTCATCCTGATCGCCCTTCTGGCCATCTTCATCGACGACGACCTCCAACGACTCAACGGCGTGAAGAATGCGCTGGCCCTCATCGTGAACGCGGTGGCCGGACTGTTCTTCATCGCCACCACCCACATCTCGTGGGAGGTGGCGGGCCTCATTGCCGCCGGCTCCATCATCGGGGGCCAGGTGGGCGGACGGTACGGTCGCCGGCTGCCCGCCCCCCTCCTGCGGTGGGTGATCGTCATCGTCGGACTCGGTGTGGCGGCCGGCCTGGCCGTCGAATGGCACTAGCCGACCCTGGCCGGTCGGAGCGGGCACGGAGGCGCCGGTAGGGTCGGTGGATGCCCGACGACGTGACCGGCACGCTGGCCGCCGTGGCAGCCGGGCTCCCGGGCGGCGGCGAGTCACGCCAGGGCCAACAGGACATGGCCGAGGCCGTGGCCCGATCGGTCGGCGAGCGACGCCACCTGGTGGTCCAGGCGGGGACGGGCACCGGCAAGTCCCTGGCCTACCTGATCCCGGCCGCCCTGTCCGGCGACCGGGTGGTGGTGGCCACGGCCACCAAGGCCCTCCAGGACCAGCTGGCCCACAACGACCTCCCCTTGGTGGCCGCGGCCGTCGGCCACGACTTCTCCTTCGCCGTCCTGAAGGGACGCAGCAACTATCTGTGCCGGCAACGGGTGAGCGAGATCGGCGGTAAGGGCAAGCAGATGACCCTGCAGCCCGGCTCGGGCGACCCGCCCGATGCCGACGACCCCCTGACGCCGACGGCGTCGGGGGACGGGGACGGGCCGACGACTGCGGACGACCCGACCGAGGTGGGTCGGCTCAGCGACCAGGTCCGGCGCCTGGTCCGCTGGGCCGACGACACCACCAGCGGAGACCGGGCCGAACTGGAGTTCGAGCCCCACTTCCGGGCCTGGGCCATGGTCTCGACCACCGCCCGCGAGTGTCCGGGGGCCTTCCGCTGTCCATCGGGTCGCGAGTGCTTCGCCGAGGCCGCCCGCAACCGGGCGGCCGAGGCCCAGGTGGTGGTGGTCAACACCCATCTCTACGGGGCCCACCTGGCCAGCGGGGGGGCCGTGCTCCCACCCCACTCGGTGGTGGTGTTCGACGAGGCCCACGAAGTGGAGGAGGTGATGACGGACAGCCTGGGCGTCGAGATCGGGCCCGGGCGCTTCCGGGCCCTGGCCGCCGCCTGTCGCCCCCTGCTGGACACCGGCTCCTCGGGTGCCCTCGACACCGCCGACGGCGTGGCGGCCATCGGTGACCTGCTGCAGCGGGTCCTCCGTCCCATGGTCGGCCGGCGGGTCGATCGGGGGGCCCTCGGGGGAGAGGCTGGCCGGGTGGACGGTCCCGGGACCGGTGCTGCCTCGACGGACGAGCCGTTGGGGCTGGAGCTCGGCCTGGAGGATCCGGTCCGCTCCCCCCGCCCGGACACCCGGCCGGTTCCTCCTTCCGGTGATCCGGACCTGGACCAGGTGGTGGTCCTGGCCACCGGACGGGTCGGCCGCCTCATCGACCACCTGCGTGAAGCCGATCGCTTGGCCGGGGACGACGAGTCGGCCGCCTCGCGATCGCGGCGGGACCGGGCCCTGCTGGCCGCCGGCCACCTGGCCGGCGACCTGGCCCGGCTCCCCGCCCTCACCGACGACGAGGTGGCTTGGGTCGACGGCGGGGCGCGGGCACCGAGCCTGCGGGTGTCGCCCATCGACGTGGCCCCCCTCCTGGCCGCGCAGTTGTGGGGCGAGGTGACCGGGGTGCTGACCTCGGCCACCGTCCCCCTGGGCCTGGCCGGGCGGCTGGGGCTCCCCGAGGGGCGCTACGACGAACTCGATGTGGGCAGCCCGTTCGACTACCGCACCAACGCCCTGTTGTACGTGGCCCGGTCCCTGCCCGACCGCCGGAGCCCCGAGGCCGAGCCCGCCCTCCACGACGAGCTGGAGGTGCTGATCACCGCGGCGGGCGGGAGGACCCTCGCCCTGTTCACCAGCTGGCGGGCCATGCGGGCCGCCGTGGAGAACCTGCGGGACCGACTGGACGTGCGGATACTGGCCCAGTCCGACCTGCCCAAGCCGGCCCTGGTGGAGGCATTCCGGGCCGACGAGGCCACCTGCCTGTTCGCCACCCTCGGCTACTGGCAGGGGGTCGACGTCCCCGGACCCACCCTCAGCCTGGTCACGGTGGACCGGATCCCGTTCCCCCGGCCCGACGAGCCGGTCCTCGAGGCCCGCCGCCAACGGGCCGGCGCGGGGGCGTTCAGCCTGGTCGACCTGCCCCGGGCCGGAACCCTGCTGGCCCAGGGGGCGGGACGGCTGATCCGGTCGGCCCACGACCGCGGCGTGGTGGCGGTCCTCGACAGTCGGCTGGCCACGGCGCGCTACCGGGGAGCGCTGCTGGCCCGGGTGCCGCCCATGAAGCGCACCCTGGACCGCGGTGAGGTGGTGGCGTTCCTGGAGGGGATCAGGGACGGGACCTGACCGGGGCCGCCGGTCGGGCGGGGGTCGGGACCCGGGTCAGAAGCCCAGCCGGTCCAGGGCGTCCTCGCGGTGCTGCCACCGCTTCTCCACCCGGACGAAGAGCTCGAGGAAGGCCCCGGGTGGCATCTGTTTGCGGACCGCCGTGCCGACCTCTTTGAGCGTGCTGCCGCCCTTGCCGATCACGATCCCCTTTTGGGAGTCCCGCTCCACGAGGATCTCGCACCGGACCCGCGGCCACTCCCACTCGGTGACCCGGCAGGCGATGCTGTGCGGGAGCTCGTCCTCGACCCGGTGGAGCAGCTCCTCCCGTACCAGGTCGGCCACCCAAAAGGCCTCGGCCACGTCGGTGACCATGCCTTCGGGGTAGTAGCGGGGGCCTTCGGGCATCCGGTCCACGACGGCGTCGATGAGGGCCGGCACACCCTCGCCGGTGGCCGCCGACACGGGGAAGTACTCCACCGGCACCGGAGCCCCCCCTCCGTCCTGGTCGATGGCGGCGATGACCCCGGCCACCGCGGTGAGGTGGGTGAGGACGCCGTCCCCCCCACCCGGTCGATCTTGTTCACCACCACCAGCAGGGTCGGATCCCCGGCCGCCCCGGCGTCGTCGGCCGTCACCTCACCCTGGAGCGAGGCCGCCCGGGCCATGGAGCGCACCCGGTGGGCCGAGGCGGTCAGCACCATCCGGTCACCGGGACCGACGGCGCCGGTGGCCTCCACCATGGCCACCACCACGTCCACGTCGTCCAACGACGAGGTGGCCGACTCGTTCATCCGCTCGCCCAGGGCGGTACGGGGCTTGTGCAGCCCCGGCGTGTCCACGAACACCACCTGGGCGTCCGGTCGGTTGAGGACCCCCCGCACCTGGGCCCGGGTGGTGTTGGGCCGGGGCGAGGTGATGGAGACCTTGGTGCCGACCATGGCGTTGACCAGCGTGGACTTTCCCACGTTCGGGCGCCCGACCACGGCGACGAAGCCCGACCGGAACGCCGTCACGCCGGTTCCTCGGCCACGGGGACGGCCATCGGCACGATCCGGACCCGCTCGATCCGCCGGCCGGTGACCCGGTCGGCGATCAGGCGCAGACCGCCCACATCGACCGACTCGCCGGCCACCGGGACGTGGCCCAGCAGATCGAATACCAGCCCGCCGACGGTGTCCCAGGCCCCGTCGGGCAGGTCGGCGTGGATCAGCTCGTTGACCTCGTCCACGGGGAGGCGGGCGCTCACCCGCACCTCGCCGGAGTCGAGGCGCTCGACGGTGGCCTCCTCCACGTCGAACTCGTCGACGATCTCGCCGACCAGCTCCTCGATGAGGTCCTCCAGGGTCACCAGGCCGGCGATGCCGCCGTACTCGTTGACCACCACCGCCTGGTGGAACTTGTCGGCCTGCATCTCCCGCATGAGGTCGGACACCCGCTTGGTCTCCGGCACGAATCGGGCCGTGCGCAGATGGGCCCGCACCGCGTCGGCGCCCTGTCCCTGGCGGACCGAATGGATCAGGTCCTTGGTGTAGGCGATCCCCACCACGTCGTCCACCTGCGGCTCGACGGCCGGTATTCGGCTGTAGCCGACCTCGAGGGCCCGCTCCAGGGCCGCCTCGACCGTCTCGTCGGAGCCGATGGTGACCATGTCGGGGCGGGGCACCATCACCTCACGGACCACGGTGTCCCCGAACTCGATGATCGAATGGATGAGGGCCCGCTCCTCGGTCTCGATGACGTCGCCCTCCAGGGCCACGTCCGCCATGGCCAGCAGCTCGGACTCGGTGACGCCGGACCCCAGGTACTGCCCCTTCTCCCCGATCAGCAGGTTGGCCAGTCCGATCAGGGCCCCGGACACCATCCGCACCGGCCAGAAGCGGACGATGGCCGACACCAGGGGGGCGCTGAACAGGGCGGCCCGTTCGGGATGGTGGACGGCCCAGTTCTTCGGGACGGCCTCGCCCAACACGAAGATGATGACGATCTCGAATACGGTGGCCGCCACCACGCCCCAGGCGCCGAACCAGTCGGCGGCCAGGATGCCCACCAGCGTGGCCACCACCAGCTGGCAGATCAGCACCATGAGGAGCACGGGGTTGAGGAAGCCCTGGGGATTCTCGGTCAGGCGTAGGAGCACCTTGGCCCCCCGTCGCCCGTCGTCCACCAGGGCCATGGCCTTGGCCCGGCTGGTGCGGACCAGACTGGTCTCGGCCAGGGCCAGCAGGGCCGAGACACCGAGCAGGACCACCACGACCACCAAGAGGGCCCCGTCCACCGCGGTGAACGACGCGGCCATCAGCGGAGCGGCCGGGCCGGTCATGTCGCCTGGCTCCTGGCGTCCGGGGGGTCGGGCGGTGGGCGCATCACGAGGCCACGCGGTAGAAGCGGTTCAGCAGTTGCTGCTCGCGCTGTTCCATGCGCTCGGCCTCGGCCTCCAGCTCGTGGTCCAGGCCCAGGAGATGAAGGATGCCGTGCACCACCAGGAGGGCGATCTCGTCGTCGAAGGTGACCCCGTGGTCGACAGCGTTGCGAGCCGCCACCGCCGGGCAGATCACCACGTCGCCCAGCAGGAGGAGCCGCCCGGTGTCCGCTTCGATGGAGCCGGGACCCGTCCCGCCTTCGTCGGGCGAGCGCCCGCTGCGGTCCGCCTCGTCCTCGATGGGGAAGGACAAGACGTCGGTGGGGCCCTCCTTGTCGAGGAACCGCTGGTTGAGCGAGGCGATGGTGGCCTCGTCCACGAAGAGCAGGGAGACCTCGGTGTCGCTCACGATGCCCTCGGCCTGGAGGACCGACCGGGCCAGGGCCGACCACCGCTCGACGTTGACCGGATGGTCGGCCTGCTCGTCGGCGGCATAGATGTCAAGGCTCACGTGGGCCGTCCGTGGGGCTGCCCCGCTCGTAGGCGGCGACGATGTCGGCCACGATGCGGTGCCGCACCACGTCGCGTTGAGTGAGGTGGACAAAGGCCAGGTCGGGTACCCCGGAGAGCACGGACTCCAGGCCCACCAGACCGGACCGCCCCCCGGGCACGTCGACCTGGGTGACGTCCCCGGTGACGACGGCCTTCGAGCCGAACCCGATCCGGGTCAGGAACATCTTCATCTGCTCGGGGCTGGTGTTCTGGGCCTCGTCGAGGATGATGAAACTGTTGTTCAGTGTCCGTCCCCGCATGAAGGCCAACGGGGCCACCTCGACGGCGCCCCGGTCGATCAGCCGTTGGGCCCCCTCGGGCTCCAGCAGGTCGTGCAGGGCGTCGTAGAGCGGACGGAGATAGGGGTCCACCTTGGCCATCAGGTCGCCGGGCAGGAAACCCAGGCGCTCCCCCGCCTCCACGGCCGGCCGGGTCAGGATGATCCGGTTGACCTGCCGGGCCTGGAGGGCCTGCACGGCCAGGGCGACGGCCAGGTAGGACTTGCCGGTGCCCGCCGGACCGATCCCGAAGGTGACGATGTTCGAGGCGATGGCGTCGGCGTACTGCTTCTGGCCCCCGGTCTTCGGACGCACGGCCCGGCCCCGGGACGAGCGCAGCAACTCCGAGGTCAGTACCTCGGAGGGACGGACGTCGTCGTGCATCATGTCGATGGTCCGGTGCACCTGGACGGCGTCCAGCCCCTGACCCGATTCGAGGAGGATGATCAACTCCTCGAACAGGGCTCCGACCCGTTCGGCCCCTTCGCCCTCGATGGAGATCTCGTTCCCCCGAACGGCGATCCGCACGTCGTCGAACGCCCCCTCGACGAGCCGCAGCAACTCGTCACGCTGGCCCAGCAGGCCGGCCATGAGATGGTTGCCGGGGACGAGAATTTTGACCTGGGTGCCTGCCACGTGCGCTCTGGACCCGACCCTACCAGCGGGCCGGTTGAGGTGATCCCATGGTGGGGACCCCGGGACGGGCCGGGACGGCCGTGCCCCACACCCGGGATCCGATCAGCCCGGGGGCCACTCGAAGGTCCGGCCACCCAGGACATGGAGGTGGAGGTGATCCACCGAGTTGAGGGCATCGGGGCCCACGTTGAATACCAGCCGGTAGCCGCGGTCCTCCCCGCCGATGCCCTCGGCGTCGGCCACCGCCTTGGCCGCCACCAGCAGGGCGGCCAGGTCGTCGCCGTCGTCGGCCGAGACGACGGCGGCATTGGTCACATGGCGCTTGGGCACCACCAGGACATGGGTGGGCGCCTGGGGGTTGATGTCCCGGAAGGCCACCGTGCGCTCGTCCGTCCGCACCACATCGGCGGGGATGTCGCCGGCCACGATCCCGCAGAACAGACAGTCGGCCACCGGGGTGGTCACTCCTCGGCGGCGGGGAGCCCGTCCGGGGTCACGTGGGCTCGGCCATTCCCGTTCCCGTGCCCGTTGCTGGTGCCCTTGATCTCCGGGTACAGGTGCTCGAGGCTGCCCGGGGCGATCCGGCTGGCCTGGATGAACGTCTCCACGTCGCTCTGCTGGATGCGGATGACCCGGCCGAACTTATAGGCCACCAGGTCACCTTCGTCGATGAACCGGTAGAGGCTGCGCAGGGTCACGCCCAGCAGCTCTGCCGCCTCCTTGGTGCTCAACCAGCGGATCTGCTCGGTCACGTGGGACCTCCCCCGGCCATCAGACGCTGACGAGGAGCCCGAGCTCGTCCAGTCGCGTCCCCATGGAGTCCGGCGTCACACCGAACAGGCAGGCAATGGCCCTGACGTCCTCGGCCCGGATGGTGATCATCCGTCCGTTGAAGTCCTGGCGGTGCACCTGGATCATGCTGAGGAACCGGCGCAGGAGGTCCCGCTCCGGCCCACTCACGGTATGGAGCTTGGTGAGGTCGATGGCCACCTTCTCCGTACCCGAGGCGGTCAGGTTGGCCCTCCGGGCCGACGTGGTGACGATCTCCTCGGTGGTCCCGCTGGCTCCCCAGCGGGTCATGGTGGCGTCGTCCGGCGGGAGCAGCTGGTCCACCGGTACGTCATACAGCTTGGCCAGTCGCTGGAGCCTGGGCACCGAGATGGCCCGCTCGCCCCGTTCGTAGGCCCCCAGCACGGAGGCCTTGAACTCCTGTTCGGACATGGCTTCGACCGCTTGGAGGGACAGGCGCATCTGCTTGCGCATCGTCCGCAGGCGGGCTCCGACCGCACGCGCATAGGCGACCCGTGCGGCCTCCTCCTGCTCGTCCTCATCAAGTACATCGACACTCTTGTCAATCACCGACATCTGCACCTCCGCTCCTCTCCACCGATCGCCCCCCGAGCTCCGGTTCTGCCAATGTGACGCAGGTGCATGTCTGTCAACGGACCACAGGGCCGCCATGCGGAGCCCTACGATCGTTCTCCCTCAACAGGAGTCCCTGCCTCCCTACGTAGTTTCCCTCACGGAGCGTGGTTACGCAAGCGACCCGATCACGCCACCGCGGAGAGCGCACAGCAGGGTACCCACAGCGACTGCGGCGGTCTCGGCCCGCAGGACGGTGGGCCCCAGCCCGACTCCCTCGCCGAATCGGGCCAGCTCGTCCGGGTCCCATCCCCCCTCGGGCCCCACGGCCACCACCGGGTGGTCCAGGCTCGGGGCCGTGCCTCCAGGGCGGGCCAGACGGGGAGCGGGGCCGGGCTCTGCGGCCAGGCCGTCCAGGGTCGTGACTGGGCCCACCTGGGGGAGCCAGGTCCGGCGGCACTGGCCCGACGCCTCCCGGGCCACTCGGGTGAGCTTGGCCGTGGCGCGCTGCCCCCGGTCATCCTCTTCCCAGCGCACGACGGAGCGGACGGTCCGGATGGGCACGATCCGATCCACCCCGAGTTCGGTGAGCTTCTGGACCACCCACTCGGGGCGGTCGCCTTTGGTGGGGGCGAACGCCACGGTGATCTCGGGGGCCACCTTGGGCCGGCGCACCACCGGACCGTCCGGGGTCACCAGGGTCGCCGGGTCCATACGGCGCCATCCGCGCGAGCCGGTCCCCGACGCCACACGGCACGGGGACCATCCACCACATCCGTCGCCGACGATCACCACCTCGCCGGGCCGGAGACGCAGGACGTCGAAGAGGTGATGAGCATCACCCTGCGTGAGGATCGGTGACGCCGGGTCGGCGACAAAGACCATGGCCGCCGCCGACACCAGGGCGGCATCAGGCCCGGACGGCGGACCTCCCCGCGGCCCCGAGCCGGACGACATGGTCAGCTGAGGGCGGAGCGCAGCTTCGAGAAGAGTCCCTCGCCCTGCGGGGCGTGGCCCAGGTCCTCGCCACGCGCTTGGGCCAGCGCCGCCAGGAGCTCCCGCTGGCCGTCGTCGAGACCGGTGGGCGTGTCCACCTGGACGTGGACGTAGAGATCACCGCGGCCGCGGCCGCGGATCTTGGGTACGCCGAGACCCTTCAGCGGCAGCACGGTTCCCGACTGGGTGCCGGCGTCGATGGTGATCTCCCGGGCGTCGTCCAGGGTGTCGAAGGGGACGCTCCCCCCCAGGGCGGCGAGAGTCACGGGAACGTTGACCGAGGCGTGCAGGTCGACTCCGGACCGCTCGAAGGCCGCGTCGGGCTCCACCGTCAGATGGACGAACAGTGCGCCGTTCGGACCGCCGCGGAAGCCGGCCGGCCCGTGGCCGGCCAACCGGAGGGTGGTGCCCTCGTCGACCCCGCCGGGGATGTCGACGGTGAGGGTCCTCGACTCGTTTCGCCGGCCCTCGCCCCGGCAATCGGGGCAGGGGTTCTCGATGAACTCCCCTGAGCCCTGGCAGCGACCGCACGGGACGGCGGTGATGACCTGGCCCAGGATGGACTGGCGAACCCGGCGCAGCTCGCCGGCACCTTGGCACTCCGGACAACGCACCGGTGAGGTTCCCGGCCGGGCCCCCGACCCCTCACAGGTGTCGCAGTGCACCGGGGTCTGGACATCCACCTCCCGCTGCACCCCGAACACCGCCTCACGGAAGCTCACCCGCAGCACCATCTCGGCGTCGGGGCCGGGCAGAGGACCGGTGCGCCGACCACGGCCGCCGCCCCCCGCCCCACCCATACCGTTGAAGAAGGCGTCGAACAGGTCGCCCAGGCCCCCGCCGAACGGGTCCCCGGGAGCACCGCCGCCGGCCGCGGGACCGAAGACCCCTTCGGCGCCGAACCGGTCGTAGCGGGCCCGGCGCTCCGGATCCTTCAGCACCTCGTAGGCCAGGCTGACCTCCTTGAACTTCTCCGACGTGTCCGAGTCCCCCTGGTTGGCGTCGGGGTGGAACTCCCGGGCCTTGGCCCGGTAGGCCCGCTTGAGATCGTCGTCGGAGGCGTCACGGCGAACGCCCAGCACCTCGTAGAGGTCGGCGGTGGTCACGAACCGGTTCCCTTCCCTCGGTCCCCCATCACGGCCCCCCTGGGTACGGCATGCATCGACAGGCCACTCGTCGGAGCAGAACTCACCGGCCGGCCTCGCTCAGCCGCTCGCCCAGCCGATCCCCCACCACGCGGGCCGCGGCCAGGGCCAGCGGGTAGTTCATCCGGGTGGGACCGAGCAGACCGATCGTCCCGGCCTCGGCCCCGTCGACCGACACCGGCATGACCACGATGGCGCACGACGCCAGCGGCTCCACCCCGTGCTCCGTGCCGATGGCCACCGACAGGCCGGTGTCGATGATGTCCCGGAGGAGCGTGACCACCACCAGCTGCTGCTCCAGGATGGTCAGCACGGAGCGCACGGTGTCCACGGCGTCGAAGGCGGCCGCCATGCGCGAGGATCCGCCCACGAAGAGCTGATCGGCGCCGTCCGCCTGACCCAACGACCGTAGACCGGCCAGTGCGGCCGAGACCACGGCGTCGGTGGCGGAGTCCCCGGTGCTGTCGGCGTCGGCGTCCACCTGGGTCACGGGCAGGCCGAGCGAGTGGGCGGCCAGCCGGGCGGCGGCGTCGGCCAGCCGGCCCTCGTCTACGTCCTCGTCGAATTCCACCGACTGCTTCTGGACCGCGCCGTCGGCCAGGACCACCACCAGGAGGGCCAGGCGGGGACCCAGGCCCACCAGTTGGACGGCGCGGATGGCGGCCGACTCGTGGGAAGGGCCGACGACCATCGCCGTGCAGTCGGTGAGGTCGGCCAGGAGTCCCGAGGTCCGTTCCAGCATGAGCTCGATCTCGCCGTGGGCATGGTCGAAGAACTGACGCACCTGTTGGCGACCGACCGGATCGAGGGATCCCGGGCCAGCCAGGTGGTCGACGAAGAAGCGGTATCCCTTGTCGGTGGGGATGCGGCCGGCACTGGTGTGGGGCTGGGCCAGGAAGCCCTCCCGCTCCAAGGCCGCCATGTCCGAGCGCACCGTGGCTGACGACACGCTGACCCCGGCGGACTCCACCACGTGCTGGGATCCCACCGGCTGGGCCGAGGCGATGTACTCGGTGACCACGGCGTTGAGGATGGCCGACTTCCGCGCGTCGAGAGCCGCGGGGTCAGGGTGGTGCTCGTCGGTGCGGCTGTCTTCGGTGGTCGGCATGGGCGCTCGCATCCACGTCGGAACCCGGTCGGCCACGGGAAGCAGCCGGGACCAGGATCCATCGTGTTGGCACTCCACTCTAGTGAGTGCTGACCGGTACCGGCCGTTCATGCCCCGCGGGCCGCCCGGCGGACGGTGGGGTCGCTCGCTTCGGCGCCCGCCGAGTCAGGCCGGGGCCACGAACATCCGCTCGGTCATGGCCGGGCCCAGGGCGATGGTGTCGTCCCCCATGACCAGGGTCAGCGTGCCGTCGGGGGCCCGGGCCCCCACGAGGGCGGTGGTGCCCGGGGTCAGGCCGTGATCCCCGAGATAGGAGAGCGAATCGGACTCGTGCTCCACGCTCTCGGTGATCCGCTCCAGGCGGATCCGGTCGCCCGGCTGAGCCTCGGCCAGGCGGCGCTGCTCGGGTCCCACGGGATCAACGCCCGGGATGGGGTTGCCGTGGGGACAGGTGGTGGGATTTCCCAACAGCACGACCAGGCGTTCCTCGACATCGTCGGAGATGACGTGCTCCCAGCGTCCGGCCTCGAGATGGGCCTTGTCCCAGTCGAGGCCAATGATGTCCACCAACAGCCGCTCGGCCAGGCGGTGCTTGCGCACCACGCCTTCGGCCAGGGCGGCGCCCTTGGAAGTCATGGCGATCTGCCGGGCACTGCGCACGATGAGGTCGTCGGCCTCCAACCGGTCCAGCATCTCGGACACGGACGGGGCGGCCTTGTCCAGCCGTTCGGCCAGGCGGGCCTGGATGACGGGGATTCCCTCTTCCTCCAGGGCGAAGATGGTCTCGAGGTACTCCTCGACCGGAGGGTGGAAGCGGTCAAGCACGGGTCGATCCTAAGGCAACGACGGGGTCGGGGGTTCAGGCCGTCACGGCCGGGGACCGGAGGGAGCCGGGCGGTCCTGAGCCGTTCGGGGGGTACCGTGGACGTCGTGGAGCACGACACGGGGCCGCCGCCGGTCGAGGACGAGGGGGCCGGGACCGATGCCGGCACCGGTCCCGCCGACGAGGAGATGCCCGCCGATCCCCATGCATCCGGTGAGGCCGAAGGGGCGGAGCCAGAAGAACTTCCCGAAGAAGCCGCCGACGGCGACTCCGACCCGCCCGAGGACGGGTCGGAGGTCCGGGATCCCCTCCGCTTCAACAACTGGATGAAACGGTCCGCCACCGGTGCGGTCATGACCGGCATCGCCGTCGGCCTGCAGCAGGCCCTCCAGCTCCCCCGCCAGGAACCAGCCTTCGTCATCGAGGCCTCGGGCGAGCCCCACGACCCCGATCGGGCCATCGACCTGCACTTCGACCCAGACAACCCGGCGGACACCGTAGCCATCATCCGGAGGCCGCGACCCGAGCCGCCCGAGGGGTCGTCACCCCCGGCCTGAGGCCGCCTGGTTCGCCCGCCCGGCCAGGGCCTCGGTGCTCATCCGCAGCGAGCCGTCCACCAGCAGCACCACGCCGACGCCGTAGGCCAGGCCGGCCACGGCGTCGGTGGGATAGTGCCACTGCAGCGACACCACGGCGAGGGCCATCCAGAGGGCGTAGACCGAGGCCACCACGATGGCGGCCGTGCGCACTCGGCGGGGAACAGCCAAGACGAGGGCCGTGCCCAGGGCCGCCGCCCCGACCGTCGACCCGGAGGGGTAGGACAGACCGGAGCCCAGGGTCCGATCCACCGCGTGCTTGATCACCAGTTCCGACGTCAGCAGGGCCATCGGCGGTCCGACCAGACAGGCCAGGGCGGTGATCCTGTCCCTCGGGAACGCCATACACGCCGTCGCCACGGCCCCGACGACGATCACCAGCGGGTAGCGCATCGAAGTCACATCGGTCACCACGGAGCGGTGACCGGACGACAGGAAGCTGGGGACCCACCGATCCACCACCGACGGTTGGCTCCCGTGGGCGACGCACACACCTCCGATGGCCGTGGCGAGCAGCAGGAGGAGGGCGGTGGCGATCTCGCGGCGAGGGCGGTGGCGAGTGGCGTCGGCGTCACCGCCGTCGAGTCCGGAACCCAGTGCCTCCGCGGTCACCGACGGCAGAGCTCTGGGCCGCGGAGGTTCCACGTACCCAAGGCTAACGGCGGGGTACGCGGCGGTAGGTCGCCGGGCGTCAAGCACCGGTCATCGCGACGTCGCTCAGTATGCTGACCCGATGGCCGAGCCGGATGTCACCGTCCTGATTGCCACGCGCGATCGCGCCGATCATCTGGTCGCCAGCCTGACCAGCGTCCTCCAGGCGGCCAGCCGGGCCAGCTGTGAGGCCGAGGTTCTGCTCGTGGACAACGGCTCGGTCGACCATACCGAACGGGTGGTCGAGGAGTTCATGTCCGAATGGCCTGTCCTCCGCCTGCACCATGACGCGGTTCCCGGGAAGTCGGGCGCCGTCAATCGCTCTCTGGAGGAGGTCCGTGGACGTGTCATCGTCTTCACGGACGACGACGTCCACGTCCCCGAGACCTGGGTGGACGAGATGGCCATGCCCATCCTCGACGGCGGGGCGGATGCCGTCTGCGGCAAGGTGAGGCTGGCCGCCCACCTCGACCGACCGTGGCTCACCCCGTACCTGCGCAGCAATCTTGCCGAGCTCCTAGACGTCTCCGGCGACCAGCCGGGCATGGTCGGTGCCAATATGGCCGCGTCGACCGAGGCCACCCGATCGATCGGTTTCGACGAGGAGCTGGGACCGGGCGCCCGTGGCTTCGCCGACGACGTGATGTTCAACCTCCGGCTGAAAGCCGAAGGACATCGGCTGGTGGGATGCACCGGACCCCCGGTCGAGCACCACCTGTCCGCAGACAGGCTCAACTACGAGTCGATGAAGCGCCTGGCCCAGAACAACGGGTCGAGCCACGCCTACCTCTGGCACCACTGGCTCCACGATGACCTCAACCTGCTGCACGTCCGGTACCTCCGGGCCAAGGCCCGCCTGGCCTGGATGCGCCACCGACATCCCCGCGACGAGGGTTCGATCAGCGAGCACGAGTACGGCCTGTGGTTCAACCACAGCTTCTGCGCCAACCTGATCAAGGAGAAGCCCAGAACGCCGAACTATGCGGACAACCTCAGTCCTACGGCCCATCACTGGAGTGCCGAAACCCGGACCGTGCGGTGAGCGGAGCCGCTGGTCCCGCCGGCACGGGCACGGTGTTCCCAGGTGGTCGCAGCAGGACTGTCCGCGGTGTGAGCACTTGACCAGCTCACCCGTCAGCCGACCGGCCGTCCCGAGGCGCGTCCTGTTCTGGATGCCCGGGGGTCGGCGGGTGCTCGGGGGTCACGTGGTGCAGTTCGAGAAGACGGCGGGCGCCCTCGCCGAGGCGGGCCTCGATGTGGTCACCGACCTCACCGACGCTCCGCCGACCACCGAGGTGGACTTGGTGCACGGGTTCGGACTCTCGGCCGACCACATCCGCCATTGGCACCGTCGGGGTGTGCCCGTGGCCCTCTCCACCATCTACTGGGAGCGTTCCTACCGCCAGGACGGCGGCCCGGGTCGGCCCACCTCGGCCCGGGCCCTGGCCGGACGGATCGTCCGGTCGGCCCAGTTCGCCCGCAGCTGCTGGCAGGGACGGACCGCATTGACCGAAGCCTGCCTGCAGTGGATCACCGAGGACGTCCGAGACCTGGCCCAATTCGAGGCCGCTGATCTCCTCCTCCCCAACGCCGTGGGCGAGGGCGACTCCATCCGACGCGACTTCGGCGTGTCGACACCCATAGTCCCGATCCCCAACGGCGTCGACCCCGATCGGTTCCCGGAGTCGGTCGAGCCGTTCGACCAGCGGAGCTATGTCCTCTACGTCGGGCGCATCGAGCCGCACAAGAACCAACTGGGTCTGATCGAGGCGCTGCGGGGGTCAGGGCTTCCGCTCGTGATCGCCGGTCACGCGCACCCTGATCACCCTCGGTACATCCGACAGTGCCAGGACGCCGGGGCCGGGTGGGTGACGTTCCATGTGTCGTTCGACGAGTCCGAGCTGGCCGATCTCTACCGCCGCGCCCGCGTCCACGTACTACCGAGCTGGTTCGAGACCACAGGACTCGTCTCCCTCGAGGCCGCCCTGAGCGGCTGCAGCATCGTCTCGACGTCGCGGGGCTACGCCCGTGAGTACTTCGAAGATCTGGCCTGGTACTGCGATCCCGCTCGCGGAGAGTCGGTGCTCTCGGCCGTCCGGTCGGCCTGGGCCTCGCCACCCCGTCCCGCCCTGCGGGATCGGGTGCTCGAGCATTACACCTGGGAGCGCGTCGCCGAGGCCACCATCGCCGCCTACGACACCCTCCCACCCCGGTCGTCGCCCGCCCGCTGAACGCTGGCCGACCGGGCCGTCGCCGGCACCACAGCGGGGCCGACGATCTAAAGGATGGCCTCGGTCTGGACGATGACCTCACCGGGTCGGAACGCCCTGGACCATGACGTCCGTGGGGGCGTTCGACCTGGCCGCACCGTCCCGATCCCACCGGGCGGGGGTCGGTTGATCAGGACGACGTGGACCCGGCTCCCGGCCGGGACCAGAGGGGAAAGGAGTAGCGGTGACGGCGCCAACCCAGACCCCATCGCGAGCCACCCCGCTCTGGTTCGGTCCCGACGACCGGCCGCTGTTCGGGTGGCTCCACCTCCCGGCCGACGGACGTGCCCGGGGCGGCGTGGTGCTGGCCCAGCCCCTCGGTATCGAAGCCACCTGCACCTACTTCACCTACCGTCTGGTGGCCGAGGCGATTGCCGATCGGGGTATCGCCGTCCTGCGGTTCGACTACGACGGAACCGGTGACTCCAGCGGCCTGGAGACCGATCCCGACCGCCTCGACGCCTGGCTGGCCAGCCTGACCCAGGCCGTCGACCTCGTGGCCTCCACCGGCGTCACGGCCCTCGGGCTGGCCGGGATACGGATGGGCGGCCTGTTCGCCGCCCACGAGGCGGCCCGCCGGGGAGGTGTGGATGCCCTCGCCCTGTGGGATCCGTGTCTCTCCGGCAAGTCATTCCTGCGCGAGCAGCGGTTCCTTCGACTGCTCAGCGAGACGGGGGGCGACCCGGCCGACGAGGCGGTCGAAGCCCCGGGGCTCCGATTCGAGCCGGCCACGGTCAAGGCTCTCGCGGACCTGGATCTGAAGGGCATTCCCGGCACGCTGGCCCGTCGGACTCTGGCGCTCGTGGCTCCCGACCTCTCCCGACCACGGGCCCTGGTCCGTCGACTGGAGGGAACCGAAGTGGAGTGGCAGGAGGCCACCGGCCAGGATCGGCTCCTCGACTCGAACAGCCAGGAGCCACCCGAGAGCACGATCCGCCGCCTGGCCGACTGGTTCAGCTCGACCCTGGACGGCCCACCGGTGACGGTGACCGCCCCCGCCAGGACGACGGCCGTCGTCGGCCACAGTGAGGCGGGAAGCCCGGTGGAGGAGCACACCGTGGCGTTGGGTCCACTGGGCCTGTTCGGTATCGTCTCGGAGCCCACGACCGCAGCGGTGGGGCCCGCCGTCGTGCTGGTCAACGAGGGCAACACCCATCACATCGGGCAGGCCAGGATCTGGGTGGACCTGGCCCGCACGCTGGCCCCGGCCGGTATCCGGGTGCTCCGCTTCGACCTCAGTGGCAACGGTGACAGCGGCGCGCGGCCGGGCCAGCAGTTGCACGTCCCCCGTGCCCCCGAGGCCATCGATGACGTCTACCAGGCCATGGTCGGCCTCAACCCCGACGATCCCTCCGACGTCGTCCTCGTCGGATTCTGCTCCGGGGCGTATCAGGTGGTCGAGCAGGCCATGGTGCACCCACCGCGAGGCGTGTGCCTGATCAACCCGGTGTTCTCGTTCCTTCCACCCGAGCCCCCGGGGTCGGCCTCACGACGGGCCCGGCAGGCGACCCGGCCATGGCTGGTGCGCGCCCTGGCTCCCCTGTTGACCTGGTACGGGCGGAAGCGAGGCTCGACCGCGGCAGCCCGCGGGGCCGACTCCCTGGCCGACGGCACATGGCCGGCCGCCATCGCCAAGCGCCACCCGTGGATTCCGTCGTGGGTGTGGGGACCGGTGGCGAGCGCTGTGCTCGTGCAGACCGGCGTGGGTTCCCTCGAGTACCTCGTCGGTCAGTCGGTGGAGACCCATCTGGTCGCCGGTCCGTCGGACTTCGTCGTGCTCTCGTTGGGCTCGGAACGGCAGATGGAGCGGCTGAGGTCCCTCCCCGGCTTCACCCTCGAATTGCTGGGCGAGCTGAACCACGCCTCTTGGGTGATGTCCCAGCGCCGGCATCTGGTCGAGGTGGTGGCCGCCGGAATCGTCGGCGCCTACGCACCGACGCCCGCCCCACCCCGGGGGTGATGGCGGCACCCCGCCCCCGCGCGGCCTCGGCGAACGGTCGACCATCGGCAGGCGTCCGATCCGGGCCACGCCCTCACGAGTCGGCCGCGGCCCCCGCCGCCTGCTCCAGGACGTCCAGGAACTTCGCGGCCTGGTGGATCCACGTTTCGGGCTGAGCGGTGAGCGGACCCGGTCCGGCCGGCATCGGCGGACCCTCCAGGACGGCTCGGACCGCCCGGACGAAGTGATCGGCGTCGGCCACCGTGACTTGGGCGCCGAGGTCCCGGAATCCGGCGACGGGAGTGGCCACCACGCGCCGGCCCACAGCGGTGAACTCCCGGGCCTTGATGGGATCGAGGCTCTCGGTGAACGGGGACACCTGATGGGGAACGATCAAGACGTCTGCGTGCTGGAGGTAGGCGGGGACCGTGGCGTACGGGCGACTGCCCAGGATGACGGCCCCGGCCTCGACGAGGTCGGCCGCCTCCTCCCGGGCCAGGCTGTTGGGACCCACGAATACGACCGAGGTGTCGGCGGGCACCCCACGGCACACCGCGGCGCACAGCGGCAGATCCAGGCGGCCGGGACTGAGGGTGCCCTGGTACAGCACGATCCGACCCGGCGGGAGATCATCCGGTCGTTCGCTGGGCGCCCGGAGATGGTCGACCTCGACGCCGTTGGGGATGAGGCGCACCGGCCGTGTCGTTCCCCTGCTCTCGACCAGGGCGGGCGAGCACACCACCACCTCGGACGCCCGAAGGAGCAGTTCCGCATCGTTGCGATGCTGGCGCTCCATCTCACGGCTGGCCCCGGCACCCAGGAGCCAGTCGTCGGTGATGTCGTACACACTGGGCCAGCCCGTCGACAGGACGAGCGGCGCGTACGTGCTGTCGTTGATCCACAGCACGGGACGCTGGAAGCCCAGGTGGTGCGCGGCCTTCAGCACCTGTCGGCCCAGCGAGCGGTCCCCCGGGGGCCAGATCTTCCGGGGAAGCCACTTGCGGGGCGCCTCCGCCCACAGCCGTCCCGTCGCCCCGATGGCCCGCAGCGGTGAGTGCATCGGCCAGCGGCCGTGACGGAGCGACCACCCCACGTCGATCGGGGTCTCGGTGAAGAGCAGGCGCATGGTCGGTCGGAGGTGCAGCATGGCGGTGGCCATGTGCTGGTTGCGTCGCCAGACCTCGTCCCATGGCTCGAGGGACAGGCAGATGACGTCAAACGACTCCGTTGGTGCCAAGCCATGCCTCCACTTTCGTGCGGGGGATCATCCAGTCCGGTGGACTCCGGAGCCGCCCACTGCCCGAGGCAACCCCTGCAGCGTAATTCATCGCCCCAGCACCAGATCTCGCATCGGCGGACGGACGGACGGGCCGGGGCGTGTGGTTCCCATTCGCCTGGCCCCGCCACTGGCCGGCTGCCTCGCTCGACCTCGTCCGTGCGCCGGCGCGGAGGGCCCCTGAAGTATCGTGACCGAGATGGAGGCTCCTCGAGAAGCGGTGCGCCATCGGGTCGGGGGCCCCGGGGAGGCGGAGGCGGAGAGCACCCTCTCCCGCCGGCCGCGGTGAGCTCAGAGCTCGGAGACGAACGCGAGGTCCGCTGCTCGCTGGTCGTGCTCAACTTCAATGAACGGCAGCTGGTGCTGAACTGCGTGGAGAGCATGGTGGCGGCCATCGGTCCCCGGGACGAGATCATCGTCGTGGACAACGGCTCCACCGACGGAAGTGCGGACGCCGTGGCCGATGCCTATCCCTCGGTTCGTCTGGTCCGGCTGCCGGAGAACCGCTACATCTTCTCCCTCAACGAGGGGCTCGCCGTGGCCCGGGGCACCTACGTCGCGTTCTGCAACAACGACATGAGAGTCGAGGACAACTTCGTCGAATGCGCCCTGTCCTGTTTCGCCACTGATGACGTCTTCGCCGTCTGCTCACGTGTGCTGGACAAGAACGGCGACGAACAGGGAACGAGGACGGCCGGCTTCTGGGAGCACGGCCTGCTGTTCTACCAACCGCTCGAGCACGTCGACGCGTCCACCGACTGCTTCTTCGCCGTGGGCGGACAGTCGTTCTTTCGCCGGGATCTCCTGATGGAGGTGGGCTCCATCGACGAGCTCTTCTGGCCCATGTACCACGAGGACATCGAGCTCTCCTATCGTGCCTGGAAGGACGGTTACCGGATCGTCTACGCCCCCGGATCGGTGTGCCACCACCTGGGGGGCAAGACCAGCCGCAAGGTGTTCACGGCGACGCAGCTCCGATCCTTCGTCCGCCAGAACGAACTCCTGATGGTGTGGAAGAACGTCACCGACCGGGGCCTGCTGGCCGAGCATGTCGTGTGGCTGCTTCCCCGTCTGCTCGTGGCTCTGGTGAGGTGGGACACCGGAACGCTGATCGGCTTCTCCTCGGCCCTCCGCCGGCTCCCGCGGGCCATCCGCGCCCGGCGGACCGTTCGAGGTGGATTCCGGCGCAGTGACCGCGAGGTGCTCCGACTGGTGAGCCGGTCGACCATCGAACAACAGGGACGGGACCCGGCCCTGCCGTGACGGGGCCTCCGGCCCTCCTACGTCAGGTGCGCCGTAGACCGCGGATCCGCTGCACGGCGGCGGAGCGGAGATCGGGCTCGGTCCGAGCGACGATGGCGGCCAGGGTGACCCAGGCCACCCCACAGACGACGACGGCTCCGGCGATCGCCCCGAACCCGGTGTGCACCGGATGGAGATGGATCAACGCCAACGCCGTGACTCCGGCGGCCAGCGCCACCGGGATGACCGGGACGAGAGCGGTCCGCACATAGATCCTCAGGGACACGCCGAGAAACCGGCAGACCCTGGTCGGGAGGATCAGCGAATCCAGAATCAGGACGACGGGAAGTGAGCCGACGGCCGGTCCCACGGGGCCCAACCAGTAGGTGGCGGCAATGCTGCCTCCCAGATTGACGACGGCCCCGATGATGCCGAGCCAGACCATGGCCCGGTTCCGACCCGTTCCGGTCAGAAAGAGGAAGCACTGGTGGCCCGGGAGTTGCAGGGCCGTCACCAATCCGAGAACGACCATGATCTCGTAGGTCTTGGGCGGTACCGTTCCCAACCACAGCTTGAGAATCGGGTCCCCGTACGCGGCCAGTGCGATGACGATCGGTGCGGCGATCACCAGGCATCCCATCACGGACCGGAAGAAGTACCGGGCCTGACGCTCCTGGTCGCCCACGGCGTCGAAGTGGGCGTACGTGGGGACGAGCAGGCCTGTGGCCTGAGAACTCAGACTGCTGGTGAAGTTCGAGGTGGTCAGCGCCACGTTGTAGGGGGCCACCTGGGCCACGGGGAGGATGATGCCGATGACGAGGGCATCGAGCTGATAGGCCACCACGCTGCTGAGCGTCACCACCGACTGCACGCCGCCGAAGCGCAGGAGGTCGCCGAGCAGCGGGCGGCTGAATCGCCCGGAGCGCAGTGACGCCCCGGTGATCCGCTTGACCAAGGTCACACCCACGGCGAGGGTGACCGCGACACCGGCCAACTGGATGACCGCCAGGGCCAGCAGTCCGGCCCCGCACACCACAGCGATGATCTGGCCCAGCTCGGTCAGCACCAGGGTGGCCAGGCCGATCTGGGACTGACGGTCGTTGCGCCCGGAGCCGAAGAGCACGATGCCCGGTACCGTTCCCAAGAACGCCATGGCGGACACCACGCCGAGGATGATCAGCGTGGTGCCCACCAGGGTGGGGCTGATGGTCCCGATGTTGAGGAAGGACGCCGCGAACGGGGCCAGAACGGTGGTGATGACCACGGCGAGCACGGCGGAGACGGCAAAGAAGATCCAACAGGTCCGGATCAGGTCGGCCAGACCTTCCCTGTCGCCGGTGGCCCGGAGGCGCGCCACTCGTTGCACCGCTGCCGTTCCGACGCCCACGTCCAGGATACCCAGGTACCCCGTGACGGCCAGGAGGACGACCCACAGTCCATAGGTGCTGGCCCCCAGGTGGCGGAGGAGCACCCGGGTCAGGACGAGACTCATCACGATGCCGATGAAGTAGCTGGCGTACGAGTTGAGGACGTTGCGAGCCAGCTGAGACCCGCTGGCATTGGCCGACGGTGTACTGGCCGGAGCACTGTCGGTCGGGGGAGCCTCCGATCCGGGATCCTCGGGATCCACGGCCGTTGCTCCCTCCCTGGCCACCGGCGTCTCTAGCCCGGTCCCTGTTTTCGACGACCTGATCCGACCGGCTCCCACGGGAGTGCGCTTCCCTTCTTCTGCTCGAGCCCACGGTTCAGGTGCGGATGGCCCGGCAGCTCGTTGTGACACCCCCTCCAGTGATCGTCACATCAGTCGTCCAGCTTGAGGGCTGACACGAAGGCCTCCTGGGGGACCTCGACCCGACCTATGTTCTTCATCTTCTTCTTCCCCTCCTTCTGTTTTTCCAGCAGCTTGCGTTTCCGGGTGATGTCACCGCCGTAGCACTTGGCCAGGACGTCCTTGCGGCGGGCCTTGACCGTCTCGCGGGACAGCACCCGGCCCCCGATGGCGGCCTGGATGGGTACATCGAACATCTGCCGGGGGATCAGCTGGCGCAGCTTCTCGGTCATCCTCCGGCCGTAGAAGTCGGCCTGGGACCGGTGGACGATGGTGGAGAAGGCGTCGACCGGCGTGTGGTTGATGAGCAGGTCCACCTTGACCAGGTCGGCGGTGGCGTACCCCTCCGGCTCGTAGTCGAGGCTGGCGTACCCTTTGGTCCGGCTCTTCAGCTGGTCGAAGAAGTTGACCACCACCTCGGCCAGGGGAATGGCGTAGACGAACTCCACCCGCTCCGGGGACAGGTACTCCATCTTGACCATCTCGGCCCGGTGACCCTGACACAGGTCCATGACCGTGCCGGTGTAATCGGCCGGGGTCAGGATGGTGGCTCGTAGCATGGGCTCGTCGACGTGGTCGAGATGACCGGGCTCGGGCAGCTCACTCGGATTGTCCACGTCGACCTCGGTGCCGTTGGTCAGGAAGGCTCGGTAGGCCACCGACGGGGCCGTGGCGATGAGCGAGAGGTCGAACTCACGCTCGAGACGCTCCCGCACGATCTCCATGTGCAGGAGCCCGAGGAATCCGCACCGGAAGCCGAAGCCGAGGGCCCGGGACGACTCGGGCTCGTAGGTGAAGCTGGCGTCGTTGAGTCGGAGCTTCTCCAAGGCGTCCCGGAGGTCGGGGAGCTCGTCCCCGTCGATGGGGAAGAGGCCACAGAACACCATGGGCTTGGGGTCGCGGTAGCCGTCCAGGGCGGCGGCGGCCGGACGAGCGGCCGTGGTCACCGTCTCGCCCGAGCGGGCACTGCCCACGTCCTTGATGCCAGCGATGAGATAGCCGACTTCGCCGGGGCCGAGCTCGTCCACCGGGACGGTGATTGGGGTGCGGATCCCGATCTCCTCGATCTCGTGGTTGCTGGCGGCCTGCATGAAGCGGAGCCGGTCCGTGCTGACCAGCGTCCCGGCCATGACCCGGAGGGAGCTGACCACCCCCCGGTACTGGTCGTAGGCCGAGTCGAAGATGAGGGCTTGCAGCGGCGCCGTGGGGTCGCCGACAGGTGCGGGGATCCGGTCCACGATGGCATCGAGCAGCTCGGGTACCCCCTCCCCGGTCTTGGCCGAGATGTGGAGGATGCCGGTGGCCTCGATCCCGAGGACCTGTTCGATCTCGGCGGCACAGCGGTCGGGGTCGGCCGCGGGCAGGTCGATCTTGTTGAGCACGGCCACGATCTCGAGGTCGTTCTCCAGGGCCTGGTAGCAGTTGGCCAGGGTCTGGGCCTGGATC
Source organism: uncultured Acidimicrobiaceae bacterium (assembly GCA_963737625.1). Classification (GTDB taxonomy): domain Bacteria; phylum Actinomycetota; class Acidimicrobiia; order Acidimicrobiales; family RAAP-2; genus Bog-756. The sequence goes on along the minus strand of CAVTTK010000002.1, from coordinate 445,825 downwards.
CCCTGGGAGGCGTCGACCAGGAGCACGGCTCCCTCGCAGGCGGCCAACGAGCGGCTGACCTCGTAACCGAAGTCGACGTGACCGGGGGTGTCGATCAGGTGGAGGGTGTGGCTCTTCCACTGCACCCGGACGTTCTGGGCCTTGATGGTGATGCCCCGCTCCCGTTCGATGTCCATGGAATCGAGGTACTGCTCACGCATCTGCCGGGGGTCGACGGCCCCGGTCAGCTCCAGGATGCGGTCGGACAGCGTCGACTTTCCGTGGTCGACGTGGCTGATGATGGAGAAGTTTCGAATGCGGTCGACGGGAAGCACGGGGAGGCCAGCGTACCCAAGCCGACCCCGATCCCGTCCCCGGGGCCGTCGGTGGCACCGGCCGGCGGGATGGGGCGCGACCGGGCTGCTATCGTGTTCTGTCTCCGGATATGGCCCCGTCAGGCCCGCCGGGGTCCGATCTCCTTCGGTGTGGCGGTGGCCTAACGTCCCACGGCGCCGACCGCAGGCTCAGACCGTACCGACCAGCACGTAGAGGAACCGCAGTGGCAAACATCAAGAGCCAGATCAAGCGCAACCGCCAGACCATCAAGCGGCAGGCCAGGAACAAGGCCGTCCGGTCCGAGCTCCGCACGCGTACGAAGCGGGCCATCGGCGCCATCGAGGGGAATGCCGAGTATGCCGACGAGGCGTTGCGCCTGGCCATCAAGCGGATCGACAAGGCCGCGGCCAAGGGCGTCATCCACAAGAACCAGGCGGCCAACCGCAAATCGCGCCTGATGAAGCGGGCCGCCGGCCTCGACGTGGCCGTGGATGACGACGTCGATGAGGACGTGGACGTCGAGGCCTGATTCCCTCGAGGAGATCCCCCGTCAGCAGAACATTGGACGGGGCTCTTCGGTGCCGGTGGATGGGGAAGGTCGCCTCGTTCTGACCACGCCCTGGGCGTGTGACCTCAGCCAGCCCTCGGGGACGGCGTTGAAAGGCTTTCCCTCTGTTGCTTCGGCGCGCTGACGGATGGGGTTTGTGACCGTGTAGCGCTGGGCGGTGATGACCTTGGCCTCGTCGGAGGTGACCAACGCGCCGTCGATGTCGCGTAGGTCATAGGTCTCCCCGACGCACGAACGGCCACGCCCTTTCGGCCAGGTGGGCGGCCACATCGCAGTCGCGGCGAAGGTCCGACGGTCAGGTGGTGGCGTTGAAGAAGGGCTTGTCGCACCGGTAGCCATGGGCCTGGCCCGTCACCGGAGGGTCGTCCAGCCGCTGGTACTTGCCGTGGGTGATGGTGGCGATGATGTAGCAGTTGGTGGGGAGCTTGGACGCAGGGTCCGACGTGCCCACCAGGTCGCCCCCCGAGAACGAGTGGATGGTCCGCAGCGCCTTCAGGATGGATCCTCGGCTGGGGTGGGGCCCAGCGTCCTTCAGAGCCTGGGTGAACAGCTCGGCCGACAGCCAGCCGTAGACGGTGTAGAGATCGGCCTTGAACCCCGGTGAGGCCTTCTGGACCCAGGCCTGGAAGGCGCTGATGGCCGGGAGGCCGGACTTGTCCTCTCCCAGGTAGAGCGAGGTGTTCTGCTCCATATAGGCGCCGTCGATGGCCGAGGCACCTCCGGCACTGGGGACCAACGCCTCGCTGTAGGTGGAGCCGCCGAGGACCACCACCGGATGGAAGTCCTGTTGGTTGAGGGCCTGGACCACGGCGGCGGCGTAGTTGTAGGGCATCTGCTCGAGGAACAGGATCTTGACACCGTCGTTCTTCATGGCGATGACGTTCTGGTCGAAGGTGGTCTGGCTGATCTCGAACGTCGGGGAGTAGACCACCTTGTAGCCGATGGACTGCATGGCCTGTTTCTCGGCGTTCCATTTGGAGATGGCCGACGGCTCGCCCGCCACCATGGCTGCGGCATGGGTGATGGACCCGGGGAACTTCTGCTTGAAGTAGGCCAGGGGGCCGAGCACCCATCCATTGGCTGCCGGCGCCACGCTGAAGGTGTTGGGCAGGTCGTTGGTCCCGAGGTCGAGGGAGACACTCACATTGGGGACCTGGGGGTCGGCCTTCAGAACCGTTCCCCCGAAGTTGTCCTCGAGGGAGAAGCTCCCGACCATGGCCACGTCCTTGTTCACGTCGGCCTGGGTCTCCTGCTTGTTGGGCGCCCCGGAGTACCCGTCATCGCTACTGTCCACCAGGATCTTCCGCCCGTAGATGCCGCCGATGGAGTTGACGAAGTCGGCGTAGGCCTGGGTCCCCACCGCCGCCCCTTTGAATAACCCGGCCACCAGCGTGGAGACGTTCCCGATGGTCACCGTCGTGGGCGTGATACCGGTGTGGTCACTGAAGGCCGAGGCGGGAATGGCCGGTGGGCTGCTCGACGCCGCGGCGACCGACGGGGTCGACAAGCAGGCCATCAGTGCGACGGCCGCCAGCACTGCTCCTGGCCAAGCCACCCTCCGTCGGCGCCGGCTCGACGCCTCCCCGGACGTGATGGATCTCATGATCGGACTCCCTCCTGGTGGCGGACGGCCGCCCGTGCTCCCGGGTGGCCTCCCGGTGTGTCGATCGGCTCCGAGCCGAGTGGACGGTGGCCCCGGCCGGCTGTCGCCCCCGACGTGGGGTGGCCCGTCACGGGGCATCCCGAGAGGGCTCGCCACCTGTGCCACCGGGCACGTCGTCCCTGCGGTGCATGGCCCGGATTCGGGAACGGTCCATGGTGACGAACTCCCCCCGGGCTTCGACGGTCACCACTCCCCCTTGGATCAACCGTCCCTCGCTGTAGGTGCGCCGGTCGGTGAGCTCGGTGACCCAGGCCTCAAAGACTGCCGGCTGGGCGATCAATGTCGGCTTGAGGTACCGGATGGACAGGTTCACGGTCGGCCCGGCGCCGTCGGCGATGATGTTGGCCGCCGTCAACACGATGTCGAAGGCCCCGGCCAGGACGGCACCGTGCACGCATCCCGGTGCCCCCTCGTAGATCGAGGTGAAGGTGGCCCGGGCGATGGCCCTGGGCGGGTCGAACTCGACGGTGAGGGGCAGAGCCAACGGGTTGCAGGAGCCGATGACCACGTCGAAGGGCATGGCGGCCGACAGGGTATGGGCCTCGCCCGGCGGCACGGAGTGATCAGCGAAGCGGGCCACCGGCTCGACGCCGGCCACCGGGACGTGGGGCTCCAACCCGTCGGCCACCACCGCCACCCCCCGGGCCGCCGCGGCCAACACCTGGGGCGGGGCAGCGGCGGTGACGGTCAGGGCCATGAGGCGGCGGACGGCATCGGCCAGCTCCTCGCGGCCGCCCCCGCTCCACGGTTTGGTCGCCGGCGCGGACACCTCGGGCGACGGACCACCGACGGGTGCCGCCTCAGTCATCGTGGCCACCGAACCGCTGGAGGTGGGCGGCGTGGGCATCGAGGGTGGCGAGCATGTGGTCCGCATCCCCCGACGGCACCCGCAGCACGACCTCGTCGATGCCCAGACGCTCGAAGTGGGCCAGCTTCTGCTCGGTGGGAACGGTGCCGAACGGCACCACCCGGATCAGGCCCGGATCACGCTCACGCTCCTCCACGGCACGACGGAGGGCAGGCAGGGCGTCGGCCAGTCCCGAACCGCCGATGGGCATCCAGCCGTCGGCGTACTCGGCGATGGCCGCGAAGACCTTGGGAGTGGCGCCTCCCCCCACCAGGGTCGGCACCCGGGGCTGCTGGATCGGCTTGGGCCAGCTCCAGCACCGGTCGAGGGAGACATACGTACCGTGGAACTCGGCCTGGTCCTGGCTCCACAGGGCCTGCATGCACAGGACGTGCTCTCGGGCCACCTCCCGTCGGACGCTGAAGTCGACCCCGTGGTCGGCCGCCTCGGTCCGGTTCCAGCCGAAGCCCATACCGAACTCCACCCGTCCCCCACTCAGGTGGTCGAGGGTGGCGATCTGCTTGGCCAGGACGATGGGGTCGTGCTGGGCCGCCAGCACCACCCCGGTGCCGAGGCGGATCCGTCGGGTCACCGAGGCCGCCGTGGCCAGGGCCACGAAGGGGTCCAGGCTGCGCCGGTAGTCGTCGGGACGGACCCCGTCGACCAGGGCCGGGGGGGTGTCGTCCCGCACCGGCAGATGGGTGTGCTCGGGGAGGAACAACGAGTGGAACCCCCGCTCCTCGGCCGCCCGGGCCAGGTCGGCGGGGGCCATGTCCCGGTCGGTCAGGAAGGCGGTGATCCCGAAGCGCACAGGAGCTCAGTGGTCCAGGCCGGCGGCCAGACGACCACCCGGGTTGGTCTCCGGGTCGGCGAAGAGCTCGGCGAAGGCCGACTCCTCCCGGGCCCGCGCCGCCACGATGTCCGGGCGGCGGCCGGCCACCATCAGCTGCTTGATCCGCCGGGTGGCCTGAGGCGGGAACGAGGCGATGGTGCGGGCCATGGCCAAGGTCTCGGCCACCACCGTTCCCTCCTCACACACCCGGAGGGCCAGACCGGCCCGCACCGCCTCCTCGGCCTCGATCCACTCGGAGGCCAGCAGGATGGCCGAGGCCCGCTGCCACCCCAGCCGCTCGGGGAGCAGCCAGCTGCTCGCCGCCTCGGGCGGCACACCCATCTCGGCGAAGGGGGCGCGGAGCCGGGCCCCCCGCTCCATCAAGACCAGGTCCACGTGGCCGAGCATCGTGCAACCGAGGCCCATGCCGACTCCGTGCACCGCGGCCAGCAGGGGCTTGTCGAAGGACACCAGGGTGTCCAGCAGGGCCCGGAACCCGGCACCGGCATCGGGTCCGGCCTCTCCGGTGGCGATGGCCACCATCTCGCGGAGGTCCTGGCCGGCGGTGAAGGCCCGTCCCCGGCCGGTGAGGACGACGGCGTGGACGGCGTCGTCGGCCAGGGCGCCGACCAGGGCGTCGTCGACGGCGCGGTACATGGCGGCATCGAAGGCGTTGCGGACGCCGTCCCGGTCGAAGGCGATGAGCCGGACGCCATCGGCATCCTCGATGTCGATTCGGTGGTCGTTCGGGGCCTGGCCCCCGGGCTGATGGGTCACGTGCAGAAAGACCACGCGGTCATGGACGGACCACTTGTCCGCCGTCGACGTTGAACACGTGGCCGGTGATCCACGAAGCCTCGTCAGACAACAGGAACAGACACATCCCCACGAGGTCGGAGGTCTCGCCCTGACGCTTGAGGGCCAGCCCGGCCAGGATCGGCTTCATGAACGCGTCGGGCACCACCGTCCGGGAGGCCTCGGTGTCGATGGGCCCCGGGGCGATGGCGTTGATCCGGATCTGCTGGCCTCCCAGTTCGTGGGCCATCTGCTGGGTCAGCGAGTTGACTCCGGCCTTGGCCAGGCCGTAGAAGCCGGCATACAGGTAGGCCGCCGTGGACGACTGGTTGACAATGGCTCCCCCGCCCCGCTGCTCCATGGCCGGATAGCACGCCCGCACGCAGTTGAGGGCACCCAGCATGTTGACCGACAGGAAGCGGTTGAGGTACTCCCAGTCGACGGTCAACAGCAGGTCGAGCTGCATGCCGCCGAAGATGGCGGCGTTGTTGACCAGGTAGTCGATGCCTCCGAACTGGGTGACGGCGGTCTCGGCCATGGCCCGGGCCGAGTCGGGATCGGCCACGTCGACACGGGTCGAAGCGGCCACTCCTCCTGCGGCACGAATGCCCTCAGCCACCTCGGCCGCCTTGTCCTCGGCGATGTCGGCTACCACCACCGAGGCACCGGATTCGGCCAGGGCCTCGGCGTACGCCTGGCCGATACCACCACCCGAACCGGTCACGATGGCCACCTTGCCGGTGAAGTCGAAACGCACCATGGGCGCCCGGTCCCCGGTGGATTCCTCCGAGGGTCCGGTCACGACTGCTCCGCCTGGCGGCGTCGGGCAATGACCTTCTCGGCGGCGCCGCTGAGCCCGGTCGACAACGGCCAACCGATGTAGTGGGTCAGGTGGAGAACGGTCTCGCGGACCTGCTCCTCGGTCAGCTCGTTTCGGTCGAGAGCCGATTGGAACTGGATCTCGAGGAGCGGGGCCTGGCCCATGGCCGCCAGCACCCCGATGGTCATGAGCCTCCGGTCCCGGAGGTCGAGCGCCGACCGGGTCCACACCGTGCCGAACAGGTGGTCGACGGTGAAGGCAGCGTAGGGTCCCTCCATATTGTCGGGATCGACGGTGAAGCCGTAGACCTCCTGCATCTTGGCCATGCCCTGGGCCCGGGCCGAGCCGGGGTCCCGCCCAGGATCCCCGCTGTCGCCTCCGGATTCGGTCTCACTCACGGCTGCCATCCTCTCCACGTACCGGATCAGGCCGGTTCGGCGATCGACTTGGTCTCGAGGTACTCCTCGAAACCGGCGACGCCGGACTCACGCCCCACGCCGGACTGCTTGTACCCCCCAAAGGGCATGTCGGGGCTGAACCACAGCCCCCCGTTGATACCGACGGTGCCGGTACGGATCCGGTCGGCCACGCCGATGGCCCGGTCCCGGTCGGCCGACCACACCGATCCGGACAGACCGTAGGCGGAGTCGTTGGCCAGAGCCACCGCATCGTCGTCGCCGTCGTGGGGGATGACCACCAGGACCGGTCCGAAGATCTCCTCCCGGGCCACCCGTGAGGTGTTGGGCAGTCCCACGATGAGGGTGGGCTCGACGAAGAAGCCGCGGTCGAAGCCGTCGGGACGGCCGCCTCCAATGACGAAGGTGCCGCCCTCCTCGACGGCCAACGCCAGATAGCCCTCCACCCGCTCGCGCTGGCGGGCGCTGATCAGTGGCCCGCAGATCGTCCCGGGGTCAGCGGGGTCCCCGGCCGGGAGCTTGCCGAGGACCTTGGCTGTCGACTCCACCGCCTCGTCGAACTGCTTGCGGGGGACGAGCAGGCGGGTGGTGATGGCGCATCCCTGGCCGGCGTGGGTGCAGACGGTGAAGGCGGCGGTGGCACAGGCCCCCCGCAGGTCGGCATCGTCCAGGATGACGAAGGCCGACTTCCCGCCGAGCTCCAAGAAGACCTTCTTCAGCGATTCGGCGGCCGACGTCATGACCCGCTTCCCGGTGGCTGTGGAGCCGGTGAAGCTGATCTGGTCCACCCGGGGGTCGCCGGACAGCAGGGCTCCCACCGTGTGTTCGGACGACGGCACGATGTTGACCACCCCCGGTGGGATGTCGGTCTCCTCGGCGATCATCCGCCCGAGCACCGTGGCACACCACGGGGTGTCCGGGGCCGGCTTGAGCACCACGGTGTTTCCGGCGGCGAGAGCCGGTCCCAGCTTGGCCAGGTTGATCTGGTGGGGGACGTTCCACGGGGTGATGGCCCCCACCACCCCGGTGGCCTCACGGCGCACCCAACGGTGCGAGGGGATGCCCATGGGTGACGCATCACCCAGATCGGTCTCCCACGAGTACTCCTCGGCCAGGTCGGCCACCCAGCCGAGGCCCTCGACGGGCGCATCGAGCTGCGCCGAGTAGGTGAAGGAGACAGGCGAGCCCGTCTCGGCCACCGTCATGGCCCGGAGCGCATCGGCGTGGGCGCCGAAGGCGTCCTGCAGCTGGCGCAGTCCCCGTACCCGCAGCGCCACGTCCGTCGACCATCCGGTCTCGTCGAAGGCCCGCCGGGCGGCGGCGATGGCGTCGTCGAGGTCCTCGGGGCCGGCGTCGGCCACCACCCCGATCGTCTCCTCGGTGGCCGGGTTGACCACGTCGAAGGTGCGGCCCGACCGCGCCGCCCTCAGCTCCCCGTCGATGAGCATGCGCTCCTCGCCGACCACCGGTGTCGTTGTCATGACGACATTCCCTCCAGTCCGAAGATCTCGTCGGTCCGGCGCTCGGCCATCGCGGCCAGAGGAAGGTCGACCTCGAGGGCGTCGGCCAACTCCAGGGCGGCGGCCAGGTCCTTGTGGGCCAGGGACGCCCCCGCCCGCATGGCATCCACGATCATCGGATGGTCCTCCTCGGTGAACGGAGCCACCGTGGATCGGAACATGAGGCGCGAGGCGCCACCGATGTGCACGTCGCTGGCCTTGACCACCTCGGCCAGCTTGTCCAAGGGGATCCCGGCGGCCTCGGCCAGCTGCTGGCCCTCGAAGGCGGCCAGCCACGAGCCATAGGTGATGAGATTGCGGGCCAGCTTGGCGGCCAGACCGGTTCCGAAGGGGCCCATGGTCACGGTGAGCGAGCTGATGGCGTCGAAGACCGGTCCCACCCGCTCGATCGCTTCGGGGTCGCCGCCCACCATGCACACCAGGTCGCCGGAGGCGGCGGCGTCCGGGCCGCCGGTGACCCCGCAGTCGAGCACGGCCACGCCAAGGGCGGCGGCCTCGGCCCCGATGGCCTGGACGCAGACCGCCGAGATGGTGCTCACCACGATGATCGTGGTGCCGGGGTGGGCGGCGGCCAGGCCGCCGTCGGGCCCCGACAGCACGGCATGCACCTGCTCATCGTTGACCACGGCCACCACGACCACATCGGAGCGGCCGACCAGGTCGGCCGGGGAGGTGGCCACGGCGGCACTGTCGGCGTAGGTGGCCGTGGCCTCGGGGCGAACGTCGCACACCACCAACGGAAACTCCTGGCGCAGCACGCTGGTGGCCACGCCGTCCCCGATGGCCCCGAGTCCGATGACCCCGACGGTGGGACGGGCGGTAGATCGGACCCCGTCGGCTGATTGGTCGTTCGGCACTGGACGTCCCCCTGTCGTTCGCTGCTGCGTGTGGCGATGATGGCATGCGCTGGCCCACCCACCGGGAGCCCGGGCGAAGGAACCGGACCTCAGCGCCCGCCCGGGCAGCCCGGTGCCCCTGTACTTGGACAGCTGTCCAGACTATAGTCCAATTGCATGAGCGGTACCAACCCCCCGACGACCCTCGGCCCCACCGCCGACGACGGGGGAATGCCGGACTACTCCGGCGAGTTCCACGCCGACTTCCGCTACGAGGATCTGTCCCGCGAGGCACTGGTCCGGCTGGTGCGCGAGTACGCCCAGGCGGTCCACATCCTCGACCGTTCCATGTGCGCAGCCATCGGCATGTCGCTCGGCATGGAGCAGATGGAGCGCCTGGCCATCGAGGAGTGGAAGGGGGCCAGTCCGGTCTACGGCAAGCGCCTCCGCCAGATCATGGGAGTGGAGGGCGACGACGTGGAGGCCATCTTCAAGGTGCTCCAGCTCGACCCGGGATTCCCCCACCACTATCTCGACGTCCGCTACGAGGTGGTCGACGAGAAGCATGGCTTCTTCGAGCTGGCCTACTGCGGGGCGTTGATGGACGCCGAGCCCTGGGGCGACAAGATGGTCACGGGCATGTGCCACCACATCGAGGACGGTACCTTCGACATCACGGCCCAGGCCATCAACCCCAAGGCCCATATCCGCCATGTCCACCGTCCACCCCGGGTCCCGAGCGACCGCTCGCCCCACTGCCGCTGGGAGTTGACCATCGATGACGACAACGTGACCCTCCCCGAAGCGGAGATCACCACGGTCACCAAGATGACGACGGCGGCCAACTTCGAGTTCCCGCCCATGCGGAACGGGACCCCGCACGTGCCGGTGCGGTCCCATGGAAGCTGACCGATTCGTGATGCCGGAGTGGGCCACCCGATGAGCGATCCCGTCGCCGTCCTCGACGACGGATCGGCCGGATTCGAGGCCACCCGGCGACGCCTCTCGCCGCGCCAGGCCGGGGTGGTCGCCCAATTGGTGCGGGCCACCGAGCAGGAGGTCGAGATGGTGGGCTATGCCGGGCTCACCGTCCGCCGCGTGGCCCGCCGGGCCGGGGTGGCTCCGGCCACCGCCTACAACTATTTCAGCTCCAAGGACCACCTGTTGGCCGAGGTGCTCTGGCGCGGCATGCAGGCGCTGCCGCCCGTCGACACCCGCCGGGGACGCTCGGTGCACGCTCGGGTGGCCGATGCCGTACGGGCCATGGTCCTGCTCACCAGCGAGAGTCCCGCCCTGGTCGATGCCTCCACCCAGGCGCTCTTGAGCAACGGCGTCGATGTGAGGCACCTCCGAGACCGGATCGGGAGCGAGATCCATCGCCGCCTGGCCGCCGCCGTAGGGCCGGACACGGATCCGATGGTGGTCCGCGTGCTGCAGACCTCCTACTCCGGGGCCCTGCTGGCGGCCGGCATGGGCCATATGTCCTCGATGGACGTGCCCGAGTTCGTGGCCGCCGCCGCCGACCTGATGATCGTCGGCCAGCGATCGTGCCGGACCGACCGATGACCACCGACCTCCGACCGGTGGCCTACAGCCCCTACGCCTACGAGATCCATGAGGATCCCTACCCGGTGTACGCCCGCCTGCGGGCCGAGGCGCCGGTGTACCGCAACGACGAACTGGACTTCTGGGCCCTCTCCCGCCACGAGGACGTGCTGGCCGCCTTCCGCAACCTCGACGGGTTCTCCAACGCCCAGGGGGTGTCGCTCGAGCCCAGTGCCTTCGGACCGGACGCCCACAAGTTCATGTCCTTCCTGGCCCTCGACCCGCCGCGCCACACCCGTATGCGGTCCCTGGTGGGCAAGGGGTTCACGCCGTCCAAGGTGGCTCAGATGGAGGACCACATCCGAGCCATCGCCCTCGAACATCTCGAGCCTGCTCTGGAGCAGGGGACCTTCGACTTCATCGCCGACTTCGCCGGCAAGCTGCCGATGGACGTGATCTCGGAACTGGTCGGCGTGCCCCGAGTGGACCGGGCCGAGGTCCGCCGACTGGCCGACGTGGTCGTCCACCGAGAGGACGGTGTGCTCGACGTCCCCCCGGCCGGCATGGACGCGGCCATGGCCCTCGTGGCCTACTACCAGGAGATGGTCGACGAACGACGCCGGACCCGGCGGGACGACCTCACGTCGGCGCTGCTCGATGCCGAGATCGACGGGGACAAGCTGACCGACGACGAGATCATCGCCTTCCTGTTCCTGATGGTGGTGGCGGGTAACGAGACCACCACCAAGCTGCTGGGCAACGCCTGGTACTGGGGCTGGCGACATCCCGAGGAGCGGACCAAGCCGTTCGACGACCGTGCTCGGGTGGACAGCTGGATCGAGGAGACCCTCCGCTATGACACCTCGAGCCAGATGCTGCTGCGGGTCACCAGGATGCCCATGGAGCTGCACGGGGTCGAGATCCCCGAAGGCAGCCGGGTCCTGCTGTTGGTGGGCTCGGCCAACCGTGACGGGTCGGTCTTCCCCGACGCCGACCGGTACGACCTGGACCGCGACACCAGCCGACTCGTCAGCTTCGGCAGTGGCCGGCACTTCTGCATGGGCGCGCCCATGGCCCGGCTCGAGGCCCGTGTCGGTCTCCGGGAACTGGTCGACCGGGTGGCCACCTATGACGTCGACCCCGAAGGCATCCAACGGGTCCATTCCATCAATGTGCGGGGCCTGGCCACCCTGCCCACCACGGTGACGTTGCGCTGATGCCCCGCTTCGAGGCCAATCCCGGGCGGCGCCCCGCCGTGGTGACCGGAGCCTCGTCGGGCATCGGGAAGGCCACGGCCATGGCCCTGGCCGCCCAGGGGCACCCGGTGGCCGTCGGGGCCAGGCGGGTCGCCGAGTGCGAGGACACCGCCGCCGCCATCCGGGCCGACGGCGGGGAGGCCGTAGCCATCCATCTGGACCTGGCCGACGGCGACTCCGTGGAGCAGTTCGCCAAGGCGGCGGTCGACGCCCTGGGAACCGTCGAGATCGTGGTGTCCAACGCCGCCCGGAACATCGCCGGGGCCGTGCTCGACACCTCCTCCGAGGCCTTCGACGGCGTCCTGGCCGTCAATCTGAGCGGCACCCACCGCCTGGTGCGGGCGCTGGCCCCGGCCATGACCGAACGGCGGCGGGGCGACATCGTCTTCGTCACCTCCGACGTGGCCGAGCGGCCCCGACCGTCCATGGCCGCCTATGTCACCTCCAAGTGGGGGCTGGAGGGCTACGTCCACTCGCTGCAGATGGAACTGGAGGGGACCGGCGTGCGGGCCACCATCGTCCGGCCCGGGCCCACGCTCACCGGTATGGGGATGGACTGGGATCCCGAGGTGACCGGCCAGGTCATCGAGGAGTGGGCGGCCTGGGGATTCGCCCGCCACGCCAACTTCATGCGCCCCGCCGGCGTGGCCCAGGCCATCGCCGCCGTGGTGGGTCTGCCCCGGGGCACCCACGCCACCGTCATCGAACTTCAGCCGGAGGCACCCATCCGCACCGATCCCAACAACGAGGGAGAACCATGACCACCGCAGTGGACCACAAACAGCCGCCCCGGGTATCCGGCGGCGAGGAGGCCAACGGCCACCTGGAAGAGCTCCGGGTGGACCCGATCGCCCTCATGAACCGGGTGCGGGCCGAGTGCGGCGACGTGGGTGTGTTCCGACTGGCCGGCCGGGACGTGGTGCTGATGACCGGGGCCGGGGCCAACGAGTTCTTCTTCCGGGCCCCCGAGGAGGTCCTGGACCAGGCCGAGGCCTACCCGTTCATGACGCCGGTGTTCGGCGAAGGCGTGGTGTTCGACGCCCCGCCCGAGCGCCGGCGCGAGATGCTCCACAACCAGGCCCTCCGGGACAAGTTCATGCGAGGCCACGCCGCCACCATCGCCGACGAGGTCGAGCAGATGGTGGCCGGATGGGACGACGAGGGCCAGATCGACCTCCTGGACTGGTTCGCCGAGCTGACCATCTACACCTCCTCGGCGTGTCTCATCGGCAAGCGCTTCCGCAACGAACTCGACAAGCGGTTCGCCGAGCTCTACCACGATCTCGAGCAGGGCACCGACGCCATCGCCTACGTCGACCCCTACGCCCCCATCGAGAGCTTCCGCCGCCGGGACGCCGCCCGGGTGGGGCTGGTCGAGCTGGTGGAGGGGATCATGCAGCGGCGAGCGGCGGGGCCCCCGTCGGCCGACGACGAGCGTGACCTGCTCGACGTGCTCATGTCCATCACCAACGAGGACGGGTCCCCGCGCTTTTTGGCAGACGAGGTCACCGGCATGTTCATCTCCATGATGTTCGCCGGGCACCACACCACCTCGGGAACGGCGGCCTGGACCCTCATCGAGCTGCTGCGCCATCCCGAGGAGCTCGTTGCCGTGGACGACGAGCTCAGCGAGCTCTATGCCGGGGGCGCCGAGGTCAGCTACCAGGCCCTCCGGGCCATGCCCCGCCTGGAGTCGGCCATCAAAGAGGCCCTTCGTCTGCACCCACCCCTCATCCTCCTGCTCCGGGTGGCCAAGGAGGACCTCGAGGTGGACGGGTACACCATCACGGCCGGTCAGATGGTGGGGGCCAGCCCGTCGGTGTCCAACCGGATTCCCGAGGACTTCCCCGACGCCGACGAGTTCCAGCCGTCCCGCTATCTCGACCCGCGGGAGGAGGACCGGTCCAATCCCTGGACCTGGATCCCCTTCGGTGCCGGCCGGCACCGGTGCGTGGGAGCGGCCTTCGCCATGATGCAGCTCAAGGCCATCTTCTCGGTCCTACTCCTGGATTGGGAGTTCGAGCTGGCCCAACCCTCGGACTCCTACCGCAACGATCACTCGAAGATGGTCGTCCAGCTCCAGCAGCCCTGCGTGGTCCGGTACCGGCGGCGGGCCGGGTCCCGCGCCGGACGGCCTGACGGCCGTGGCGGGGCCTGATGCGGGTCACCGTCGACCTCGACCTGTGCCAGGGCCATGGGGTGTGCGAGTCCGAGGCGCCCACCGTGTTCGAGTTGGCCAAGCGTGAGAAGGTGGCGATCCTGGACGACTCGCCTCCCGACGTGGTCCGCCCCGAGGTGGAGGCCGCCGTCCGATACTGCCCGACATCCGCACTACACATCGTTGAAGAGGAGTAGTCCCATGCCGTCATTCCCCCGCAGTGAGCTTGAAGAGATGATGCAGAAGTGGCTGGACATCAACCAGCGCTGCGAGGAACAGCTGGACTGGCTGCCCATGGCGGAGATGTACACCGACGACGCCACCTACGGCTGGAACGTGGGCCCCACCGACGAGTTCATGGCCGTGGGCAAGGATGAGATCCGCGAGTACGCCCTCGGTCTCGAGATGGAGGGGCTGGGGGGATGGACCTACCCGTACCAGCGGGTGTTGATCGACGACGCCCAGGGCGAGATCCTCGGCCTGTGGAAGCAGATCGCCGATGTCACCCGTCCCGACGGCACCCACTACGAGATCGCCGGACTGGGTGGGAGCTGGTTCCGCTACGCCGGCGACTTCCGGTGGAGCTGGCAGCGGGACTTCTTCGACGTGGGCAATGCCACGGCCACGTTCATCGAGATGATCAATGCCGGAGTTCTGACCCCGGGCATGCAGAAACGGCTGGAGAAGGGGGCGTCGGGCAAGCGTCAGCCCGGGCACTACCGGGTGGGCGGAGCACCCGTGGGCCTGTGGGAGGGCGTGTAGCTCCGATGGAGTCGGTGTGGGACTATCCCCGCCCTCCCCGTCTGGAACCGGTCACACAGAGGATCCGTGTCGTCTTCGGTGGCCAGGCCATCGCCGACACCACGTCGGCCTACCGGGTGCTCGAGACCAGCCATCCCCCCAACTACTACCTGCCCACCGCCGACATCATCGACGGCTGCCTGGTCCGGACCCGGGGCTCGTCGTTCTGCGAGTGGAAGGGCACGGCCCACTACTACGACGTGACCGTCGGCGATGCCGTGGCCACCGAGGCGGCCTGGAGCTACGACCGGCCCACCCGGGCCTATGGGGCCATCGCCGGGTACGTGGCCTTCTACCCCGGTCGGATGGACGCCTGCCTGGTCGACGACGAGGAGGTGGAGGCGCAGCCGGGGGGCTTCTACGGCGGTTGGATCACCACCGATCTGGTCGGGCCGTTCAAAGGGGCGCCGGGCACCCAGCGGTGGTAGCTGGCGGTGGCGGGCTCAGTGACCGGCGAAGGCCTCGATCACCCCGGTCCGCCAGGCCTTGATGGCCTCGGAGTTCTCCGAGTCGCTCCGGCCCATGCGCACCAGGACCAGGTCGGACCGGGGGCACAGGTCGATGTACTGCCCCTCGTGGCCGGCGGCCCAGAACGTGCCCTCGGGGTGGTCGCGGGTCCACCAGTGCGAGCCGTAGTAGTCCCCGTCCTCGGGATCGACCGACCGCGGCCGGCGACCGTGGTCGACCCAGCCCTCGGGCAGCAGCCGGCGGCCGTCCCAGATCCCGTCGCGCAGATAGAGCAGGCCGAACCGGGCGTAGTCCCGGGCCGTGGCGTAGGCGTAGGAGGCGGCCACCCACGTCCCGGCATCGTCGAACGTGGCCGAGGCCGACGTCATCCCGAGCGGGCCGAACAGGCGCCCGGCCAGGAATTCCCGGTAAGGACGGCCAGGACCCAGGGTGCGGGCCACGATGCCCGAGAGCACGTTGCTGGTCCCGCTGGAGTAGTTGAACCGGGTGCCCGGTGGGGCCGCCAGGGGCCGGTCGGCGGCGAACGCCGCCATGTCGCTCTGGCCGCGGCCGAACAGCATCTGGAGGACGTCTGACGTCTCGGCGTCCTCGTACTCCTCGACGAACTCGAGGCCGTCTCGCATCTCGAGGAGGTGCTGGAGCGTGATGGCCCCCCGCGGGTCGCCGGGTTCCTGCCACCGGGGCACCGGCGCCGGGGCGTCGAGCGCCAGTCTTCCTTCGGACACCAGCATGCCCACCACGGCGTGGAGCATGGACTTGGCCATGGACCACGAGAGGAGGGGCGTGTCCCGCAAGACCGGCTTGCCCGGTTTGTCCCACTGGGGCAGGAGGCCGTCGTACCGCTCCAGCACCAGACGGCCCCGGTGGACGATGGCCACGGCGTAGGTCTGATGGAGGGGACCTTCGGGCTCGAAGGCCGCCTCCAGGACGCCGGTCAGGTCCACACCGTCGGGCAGCGGCCCCTCCGGCCACTCGGCGCCGGGCCACGGCACTCCCACCGGCTGGGTGGGCAGCGGGGGCAAGGAGGAGGCGATCGGCTGCAGGACGGTCACGGGACGGAAGTCTCGCGCTCGGGGAGCGGTGGTGCCCGGCGGCGATCAGGCCGCCGGTGCCCGCCAGTCGATCCAGCCGCCGTGCTGCTGAACCACGGCCAGCAGGGTGGGGCGGGCGACGCCGGCGTCGAACAGCACGGCCCCGAGGACGTGGGCCTGGGCTCCCGACATCTCGGTGAGCGAGGAGTCGGCGACCCCCTCGACGGTCCCGGCCCCGTCGGCGCTCAGCCAGGCCACCGGCCGCCGGTGGGACACGTCGGCCAGCAGTTCGGTGAAGCGAAGGCGCTGGTCCGGGGAGAAGTAGGCGAAGGCCCAGCTGGTGACCACCACGGCCGCCGTCCCGTCCTCCAGATCGTCGAGCACCCCGGGCAATCGCTCTACGGCATCGCCCGCCAACACCGTCGGGAGGTCCCGTTGGGCTAGGCGGATCGAAGCCTCGGTGCGGGCGAGGCGCCCGGTGTCCGGCCACACGCAGGCCAGGAGCCAACGGGCGTCGTCGGCATCGCCGAGGTCGACGGGCGACCGGTCGATCCCCACCCGGCTCACCGGAGTGGGCAGCAGATCGGCGATGGGCGGATCACCGGCCAGGACGTCGCAGGAAACCACCACCGGGGAGCGGACGGGACCGGTGGTCCCCCGATCGCCGTAGTCGAGGCGGTACCGGTCGCACAGGAGATTGAGCCCGGCGCTGGCCCCCACGTCGATGAGGGCCAACGGTGCGTCGATCCGGTCGGCGATCCAGGTGAGCCCGGGGCCGATGAGCGCGCTCCGGCCGCAGTCATTGGTCTGCACCCGCCGGAAGGCCAGCAGCTCCCCCAGTTCGTCCCGGTGGGTGTGGCAGACGTCGAGGAACAACGGGGCGGGGTCGGCGCCGGACCGACCGGCGTACACGTCGGCCAGCGGATGGTCGAGGCCGTCGAGGAGCAGATAGTGGACGGCGCCCAGGAGGGCGGGAGGCAGGTGGGCGTCGGGTGGGGAGGCCCGCACCAGGTCGAGTACCGGGCCGTCCGACGCCACGGCCTCGGCGATCCGCTCGTAGAGGGGCGAGTAGCCGCGGAACTGATGGTGACCGAACCACTCCCACAGGTGGCCCAGGTCGTCGGAGGCACCGCTCATCGGACCATCCTCGCGCCGGGAGGTCGGGTGGTCCCGCCGGTCAGGGTACGAGCACGATCTTTCCGTGGGTGTGACCGGAGGCCAGCAGACGAAGGGCGTCCGCTGCCCGGGTCAGGGGGAAGGTGGCGGCCACCAGCACGGAGAGCGTCCCCGCCTCGGCCCGCTTGACCAACTCCATGCGGGCCGCCGCCCGCACCTCGGTTCCGGGATCGGCTCCCGGCGCGCCACCGATCACCTTGATGCCGAGCTCGAAACCGCGCTGGAAGCCGGCGATGGTGACGATCCGGCCCCGGTCGGCCACCAAGGCGACCGACACGTCGATGGCCTCATCGGTGCCCACCGTGTCGATGGCCGCGTCCACGCCGTCGGGGGCCAGGTCGGTGATCCGCCCGAGCAGGCCGTCCCCGTAGGCGACCGGTTCGGCCCCCAACTGGCGCAGGTAGGCATGACCGGACTCGGCGGCCGTGCCGATGACGCGGGCCCCGTCAGCCACCGCCAGCTGGACGGCCATGAGTCCCACCCCGCCCGAGGCGCCGTGGACGACCACGGTCTCGCCGGCCCTCACGCCGGTGGTGTGCAGCGCATGGACCGCCGTGGCTCCCGTCAGCATCAGCCCGCTGGCCTCCTCGAAGGACAGGGCGTCGGGCTTGGGCACCGCCACCTCGGCTCCGACCACGAGGTGGGAGGCATAGGCCCCCGGGGCCCGGTAGAGGATCACGTGATCGCCGACCCGGACCGGCCCACCGGGTCCCTCGGCCCCGTCGCCCACCGCCGTCACCACCCCTGCGGCTTCGGACCCCAATGCCATGGGCAGCAGCGACTCGTCAGCCCCGTAGCTCCCGCTGAACAGCTTGTAGTCGACCGGATTGGTACCCACCGCCCTGACCGCTACCGATACCTGGCCGGGACCCGGCTCCGGAACCGCTTCCTCCACCACCGCCACAACCTCGGGTCCCCCGAATGCCGTCGCTACCACTCTGATGGCCATGACGATTCCAACCCGGTGCCGGGCGGGACTATTCCACTCGGCTCGCACCCTCCCGGCTCGGCAGGCCGGCGGCGGCTCGCCGCCGCCTTCGATGACACGATGGAGCAATGATCGACCACGTCTCCATCCAGTGCACCGACGTGTCGGCCAGCACCGCCTTCTACGAGGCCGTGCTCCGGCCGCTCGGCGGACAGCGCCTGTTCGAGGCTGGCCCGGCCATCGGCTTCGGCGTCCCGCCCCGGCCCGTCTTCTGGCTCGGTCCGCGCACCACCGGGGAGGGATTCCGTGAAACCCACCTGGCCTTCACCGCTTCCGACCGGGATGCCGTGCGATCCTTCTTCGCTGCTGCGGAAGCCCTAGGGGCCGAGGTACTTCACCCACCCCGGGTATGGCCCGAGTACCACCCCTCGTACTTCGGAGCCTTCGTCCGTGACCCCGACGGCAACAATGTCGAGGCCGTCTGCCACTCGCCGGGTTAGCCCGTCCAGAGGTCCTCCAGAGAGGCGGCAACGACGGCCCCCTGCCGGCGACCGGCTTCCGCCGAGGGGGCTCGCACGGCCGGATCGAGGGCATCCGCAGAGAATGCGGCCAGCGACTCCTTGTCGGGAGACACCACCACCGCTCGACCGGACTCCTCCACGGCCGCCACCTGCTCGGCCAGGGCGGGGTCGACCATCGGAGCCAGCACCAGCACCCGGTCGTAGCCCACGACCAGGTCGGCATTGCACGAGGAGTACACGCCGCCGTCGACATAGCGGGCCTCGCCGATGGTGACCGGCGGCCAGATCCCCGGGACCGCGCTGCTCGCTGTCACGGCATCCACCAACCCCACGCCGGACCCCGACTCGAACGTCCGCCGCTCGCCCGTGGCGGCGTCGACGGCCGTCGTGGCCATCCGTCGGTCCGGCCACTGGTCGGACAGGAGACGGCCGGCCACCACGGCCCGACGTACCGGTTCGGGCACGGTGTCGGCAGCCAGGGCCATGGATCCGAGGCGACGACGGAGCTCCGCGGGGTCGTCGACCTCCTCCATCAGTCGCAGCATGGTGTCCCACAGTTCGGCGATGGACATCCCGGTCGGTCGCAGCTCCTGGTTCTGGTGGCTCGGGTCGACCTGTCGTCGGAAGCACTGGTCGAGAGGGAGGCCGCTGGCCACCTGGGCGGCGACCGTGGCCCCGGCCGACGTCCCTACGATGAAGTCGGCGTCCACGCCGTCGAGGCCCTGGTCGGCCAGGCCCAGCAGTACGCCGACGTGCCAGGCGATGCCGGCCAGTCCTCCGCCGCCCAGGACCAGCGCCCGGGTCGGGCTCACGGGTGGGTGGCCTCGCGCTTGCTCACGGAGGCCACCCTACGGGCGGAGCGGCAGCCCTGCCCATCTGGCGACCATCAGCCGGCGCCCCCGTGGGTCGGGCTCCACGGTGACCTGGCGGCGCTCAAGGCACGGCGCCCAATGGTCGATGAGGGGCAAGGGGACGGTGCGATCCGCCGGCCGCGGTGCCGCGCGGGCCGTGGATCTCGAACCACACCACGGGGACCGGTGGACACCTCACGGGGTGGGGATCCACACCAACCGAGGCCGGGCCGTGGGTAGGGTTTGCCCGTGGACTCCCAGCCGGCCAAGGCAGCCAGGTTTCTGGCCGCACACCGCGGGCAAGCTCCCCTCCTGCTGCCGAATCCCTGGGACCAGGGTTCCGCCCGCCTGTTCGACTGGCTCGGCTTCGAGGCCTTGGCCACGACCAGCAGCGGCTTCGCCGCCACCCGCGGTCGGCTCGACGGTTCGATGAGCCGGGACGAGATCCTGGCCAACGCCACCAGCATCGTCGAGGCCACGACCCTCCCGGTCTCGGCCGACCTCGAACACGGGTTCGGAGACGATCCCGCGGAGGTCGCCCTGACGGTCCGGCTGGCCCTGGCGTGTGGGCTGGCCGGCTGCTCCATCGAGGACTCCACCGGTCGGGACGACGCTCCCATCTACGAGGCCGCCAGGGCCGCGGAGCGGTTGGCGGCGGCGGCCGAGGTGGCCCATGCCGGCCCGGTGCACTTGGTGCTCACCGGGCGAGCGGAGAACCACCTCCACGGGGTGCTCGACCTCGGTGACACCATCGCTCGGCTCCAGCTCTACCAGGACGCCGGAGCCGATGTCCTCTACGCGCCGGGACTGACCGACCTTGGGGACATCCGGCGACTGGTGGATTCGGTGGACCGACCGGTCAACGTGCTGGCCCGACCGGGAGGACCGTCCGTCGATGAGCTGACCGAGGCCGGCGTAGCCCGGGTCTCGGTGGGCGGTGCCCTCTGCTTCGCCGCGCTGGGCGCGGTGTCCCGTGCCGCCACCGAGCTCCTCCAGGAGGGGACCTTCGGGTTCTGGGAACAGTCCGCGGGAGGCCGCGAGGCGGCGCTCGCCGCCTTCCTGGAGTGAGTCCGGCGGCGATCGCGGTCAGCCGTTCCGGTGGCGGCCGACGTGATCGACACGGTCGGGCGGCACGGCGGTGATCAGCCTGGCGGACGGGATCGGGCTGCTCATCGGCATCGTGGTCATCGCCACCATCGCCGACCGCCTACGGATCGCCTATCCCATCTTGTTGGTGATCGCCGGCATCGGTGTGGCCCTCATCCCCACCCACCACCGGATCGAACTCGATCCCGAGCTGGTTCTGCTCGTCTTCCTGCCCCCTCTGATCTACGACGCCTCCCTCGACACGTCGGCCCGGGAGCTCCGGGCCCAGTTCCGCCCCATCCTCTTCTTGGCCGTGGGACTGGTGCTGGCCACCATGACGGTGGTGGCCGTGGTCATCCACGCCGTGGTCGGCGACATGTCGTGGGCCGTGGCCTTCGCCCTCGGGGCCATCGTGTCGCCGCCCGACTCGGTGGCCGCCACCCAGATCGCCGGCAAGCTGGGCCTACCCCGTCGTCTGGTGACCATCCTGGGTGGAGAGGGGATGATGAACGACGCCACGGCCCTGACCGCCTACCAGGTGGCGGTGGCCGCAGTGGGTACGGCCTTCACCGCGGCCGACGTGGCCTGGAAGTTCATCTTCGCCGTAGTGGTCGGGGTCGGCATCGGACTGGTGGTGGGATGGCTGGGGACCCGGGTCCTCCGGTTCACCGAGACGCCGGTGATCGAGAACACCCTGCTGTTGATCCTCCCGTTCGCCGCCTACCTCCCCGCCGACAAGCTGGGGGCGTCGGGGGTCCTGGCCGTGGTGGCCGCCGGCCTCTACTTCGGTCGTTACGGATCGGCGTCGCTGACGGCCGGCGCCCGCCTGCAGCAGCGGGAGATCTGGGATCTCATCGTGTTCCTCCTGACTGGCATGTCATTCCTCCTGGTAGGCCTGGAGCTACGCCCCATCCTCGACAGCCTGACCAACCGGGAGTCCGGCTCGCTGGCGTTGGAGGCGTTGGCCGTCGTCGGCGTGGTCATCGTGGTGCGCATCGCCTGGGTCTTCGTGGCCACGGCCGTACCCGGTGCGCAGCGACTGCTCGGTTTGGGTCAACGGCCCACCCACCCGTGGCGGGAGTCGACGGTGATCGGATGGGCCGGCATGCGCGGGGCAGTGAGCCTGGCGGCATCGCTGGCCCTCCCCCAGTCGTTCCCCCACCGGGATCTGCTGGTCTTCCTGACCTTTGCGGTCATCGTGGCCACGCTGGTGGGTCAGGGCCTCACCCTGCCGCCCCTCATCCGCCGGCTCGGCCTGGTGACACGGGACGAGCAGGAGGCGGTGCTGGTGGCCGAGGCGCGGCGCCGGTTGACGGTGCTCGCCCTCAACCGCCTGGAGGACCTCGCCTACTCCGAGGCGTTCCCCGACGAGGTGGTGGACCGAATCCGCATCGGATACGAGTCGCAACTGGCCCGCCTCGATCGACGGCTCGAAGCGTTGGGATCGGACACCGGTGACGCCGCTGAGGATGGGGACGGTGCGGGGAGCGGAGGGTCTTCCGTGGACGGGGGTGGCCTTC
The DNA here is from genome assembly GCA_963737625.1 of uncultured Acidimicrobiaceae bacterium. Taxonomy (GTDB): domain Bacteria; phylum Actinomycetota; class Acidimicrobiia; order Acidimicrobiales; family RAAP-2; genus Bog-756. The sequence goes on along the minus strand of CAVTTK010000002.1, from coordinate 423,872 downwards.
TGCAGGCCGAGCGCGAACTTCGCAAAGTGATGATCGCCACGGAGCGGGCCGAACTCGAGTTGCTCCTGACCCGTCGCAAGGTCAGTGAGCAGGTGGCCGACGGGGTGCGGGCCGCACTGGACGTCGACGAGACCACCATGCGTCCCTGACCGGGCGGCTCCCCGGCTCCCGCGGTCAGTCCTGCCCCATGGCCTGGACGCGCTGCAGGGCGCCCCCGAAGAGACGCCCTGCAGGTACAGCTGTGCTGTGTTGTGTTCACCGGGGTTCCCGTGAGGCGCCGGATGGGACCTGGGTCCGGCTAAGTCGCCCGGTGGGTGTCTGGCTGGGATTCGCCAGGTGGTACAGCGAGCCGCCTTAGCGGCCAGCCACCTCCAGGGTCCCAAAACGTTGACTGCTCAGTTGGACCACCTCCTCTCTCTGGTGAGCCCATGGTAGCGCCGGCCGCGACATGGTCGGCTTCATTTGGGACATGAATTTTGCTCCGATGGTCCGGCGGTTCCCGTCGCCGGGGATCCGGCCGGTCGTGCTGCGTCCGGTGGGTGGGGCCGTCGGGAATCGTCGTCTATGCGCAGACGAACCGGCGTACGACAGGGACGGGGTCCCGCTGACGGAGTGCCGCCGGACCCGAGTACCGATGGTGGCGGGAGGGGTCGAGTGGAGGGGCCACCGGTCCCGGTCCGGACGGACTGGGCAGACCGGGCTCTGGATCGGTACTATCGAACATATGTTCGTAGCATCTCCCCGTCGGCCGGACGCGGATACCCCATGCCCGGAAGGGCCGCTCCCGGGCCGGAAGCTGGACCGCCAGCGTGACCTGGCGGCCCTGGCCCTGCTGGCCGAGCGCACGCGACCTGTCTCCTCGAGCCAGACCCGCATCCTCCCGGTGGCCCCACCTCTCGGCGGTCTGTTCCCGGACGGCAGTCTCCGACGAGGGACCACCATCGTGGTCAGCGGACCGGGCGGGGGCACCGATGTGGACCGGGCAGCCGACGGCAGTGTCAGCGTGGCCCTGGCCCTCCTGACGGCGGCGTCCGGGGCCGGATCGTGGTGTGCCCTGGTCGGACTGGACGGCCTGGGCGCGGTGGCGGCATGCGAGGCCGGTATCGACCTGGCCCGACTGGCCGTGATCCCACGCCCCGACGCCGCCTGGGCCGAAGCCACCGCGGCGCTGATCGACGGCATGGACCTGGTGGTGCTCTGCCCGCCGTTCCCCCCTCGTCAGACCATGGCCAGGAAACTGGTGGCCAGGGCCAGGGAGCGCCGGTCCATCCTGGTGGTGGTGCCGGGCCGGGCCGGCTGGCCCGACCCTCCCGACCTGCACCTGAGCGTCGGGGAGACACGCTGGGACGGTGCCGGAACCGGCGAGGGATTCCTGTCCCGACGGAGCATGACGGTGACCGCCACCGGCCGTCGGTCGGCGGCACGACCCCGGCACCGCCGATTGTGGCTCCCGTCCCCCACCGGGGCGCTAGCCGATGCCGGCTCTGTGGGGCCGACGTGAACCGACTCCTGGTGGTGCGCTGTCCCGACCTGCTCGACGAGGACGAGGACGGCGACATCCTCCGGCTGTTCGCCCGTGTGGTCGAGGCCGTCGACAACTACTGCCCGTGGGTCACCACCGTCCGTCCGGGGATCTGCTCGTTGCCGGTCCACGGGCCAGCCCGCTACTTCGGCGGTGAGAGTGCACTGGTCCAGCTGGTCGCCGAGACCGCCTCGGCCCTCACCGCCGTCGAGGTCGGTGTGGCCGACGGGCTGTTCGCCGCGGTGCTCGCCGCCCGAGGGGGCGTCATCGTCCCCGCCGGGGGGACCCCCGGCTTCCTGGCTCCCTTTTCCGTGAGCGTCCTCGGCCAGCCCGACCTGGCTGAACTGCTGGACCGGTTGGGCATCCGCACCCTCGGTGACTTCGCCGCCCTCCCCGAGTCCCATGTGCTGGGCCGATTCGGATCGGACGGGGTGGCCGGCCACCGGGTGGCCGGGGGTCGGAGCGGAGAACTCGGCGACCTGCGCCGGGCGACTGTCGGCCGACGCCTCCTGGACAACGGTGCGACCGCCACCCCCACGGCCGGTCAGCCCGGCTTCTGGGGCGGGGTGAGCGACACCGATGCCCGGGCCGGTCGGGCCCTGACCGCTGTGCAGGATCTCCTGGGCCCGGACGGCGTGGTGACCGCCCATCTCCAAGGAGGCCGCGGGCCGGTCCAACGCGCCCGTTTCGTAACCTGGAACGCCCAGGGGACCCACTCCGATCCCACCTCCCCCGGAGGGCGGTCCGACGCACCTGCCGGGGGGCCGTGGCCCGGCCAGATCCCTCCACCGGCGCCGGCCGTCGTGTACCCCGCTCCCCTCCGGGCCGAGCTGGTCGACGCCGACGGGGAGCCGCTCACGGTGTCGGCCCGAGGGCTCCTCACCGGGGCCCCGTGCCGTCTGTCGGTGGAACAGGGCCCGTGGTCGTCCGTGACCGCCTGGGCCGGTCCGTGGCCGTCGGACGAACGCTGGTGGTCGAGGTCCCGACGGAGGAGCGCCCGCCTGCAGACCGTCACCGGGCCGGCAGCCCACCTGATGCTGGCCGAACGGGGCCGCTGGTGGGTCGAAGCCACGTACGGATAGCCGAGCGATCCCGTCGACATGACCTACGCCGAACTGCACGCCCACTCCAACTTCTCCTTCCTCGACGGTGCCAGCCACCCTGAGGAGCTGGCCGCCGAAGCGGTCCGGCTGGGCCTGTCGGCGCTGGCTCTGACCGATCACAACGGCCTCTACGGCGTGGTCCGTTTCGCCGAGGCGGCCCGTGCCCTCGGTCTGCCCACCGTCTTCGGCGCCGAGCTCACCATCACCGGGGCGGGACCGGTGGGGATCCGCACCGGCGTGGCCGATCCCGACGGCACCCACCTGGTGGTGCTGGCCCGCGACCCCGAGGGCTATGCCTCGCTCAGCCGGGTCATCGCCGAGGCCCATCTGGCCGGCGGCGAGAAAGGCAAGCCGGTCATCACCCTCGACGCGCTGTCGGACCACCACGACGGACACTGGCAGGTGCTCACCGGGTGCCGCAAGGGGGCGCTGGCCACCGCCCTCACCACCGAGGGGCCGGCCGCGGCGGCGCACACCCTCGATCACCTGATCGGACGGTTCGGTCGGGACCACCTGGCCGTCGAACTCTGGGATCACGGTCATCCGATCGATGCCACCCGCAACGACGCTCTGGCCCTGTTGGCCATCGAGCGGGGGGTGACCCCGGTGGCCACCAACAACGTGCACTACGCCACGCCGGCCCGCTTTCCCTTGAGCACCGCTCTGGCCGCGGTGCGGGCCCGGCGCACCCTGGCCGACCTCGAGGGGTGGCTTCCCTCGTCGGCCACCGCCTGCCTGCGGGGGGAGGCCGAGCAACGCCGGCGGTTCGCCCGGTGGCCCGGGGTGGTCGACCAGGCCGCTGAGCTGGCCGAGGCCTGCGTCTTCGACCTGCGCCTGGTGGCGCCACGACTTCCCGACTTCCCGGTACCGGCGGGGTACACCGAGCAGACCTGGCTGGTGGAGTTGGTCCGCCGGGGGGCCATCGACCGGTACGGGCCGCGCGAGACCGAACGGGTCCCGGGGGCCTGGGCCCAGCTCGACCGGGAGCTGGACATCATCGGAGCACTCGGGTTCCCGGGCTACTTCCTCACCGTCTGGGACATCGTCACCTTCTGTCGACGGGAGGACATCTTCTGCCAGGGTCGGGGGTCGGCGGCCACGTCGGCGGTCTGTTACGCCCTCGGCATCACCAACGTCGACGCCGTCTCCCTCGGACTGCTGTTCGAGCGCTTCCTCTCCCCGGCCCGGGACGGCCCACCGGACATCGACGTCGACATCGAGTCCGGTCGGCGCGAGGAGGTCATCCAGTACGTCTACGAACGCTACGACCGACGACACGCCGCCCAGGTGGCCAACGTCATCACCTACCGCTCGCGCTCGGCCCTGCGCGATGTGGGCAAGGCCCTCGGTCACACCGTCGAGGAAGCCGACAGCTGGTCGAAGTCGGTCGAACGGGGTGAGGCGATCCACGAACGGGACGACCTTCCTCCGCTGGTGAGGGACCTGGCCGCCGAGCTGATCGACTTCCCCCGCCACCTCGGCATCCACTCGGGAGGCATGGTCATCTGCGACCGCCCGGTGGTCGAGGTCTGCCCGGTGGAGTGGGGCCGGATGCCCGGCCGCAGTGTGCTGCAGTGGGACAAGGACGACTGCGCGGCGGCCGGACTGGTCAAGTTCGACCTGCTCGGTCTGGGCATGCTCACCGCGCTCCACCACATGGTGGACCTGGTGCGCGAGTTCCACCACGTGGAGATCGACCTGGCCCGCCTCGAACAGGATCCGGCCGTCTACGACCTGCTGTGCCGGGCCGACACCGTCGGGGTGTTCCAGGTGGAGTCACGGGCCCAGATGAACACCCTTCCCCGGGTCCAACCTCGGTGCTTCTACGACCTGGCCATCGAGGTGGCCCTGATCCGCCCCGGGCCCATCCAGGGGAACGCCGTCCACCCCTACATCCGGAGGCGGAACGGCAGCGAGCCAGTCACCTATCTCCACCCGCTGTTGCAACCGGCCCTCGAACGCACCCTCGGTGTACCCCTTTTTCAGGAACAGTTGATGCAGATCGCCATCGACGTGGCCGGTTTCACGCCCACCGAAGCCGACGAGCTGCGCCAGGCCATGAGTGCCAAACGGTCGGGGGAGCGGATGGCCCGTCTACGCGGCCGGCTGTTCGACGGCATGGCAGCCCGCCAGGTCTCCGAGGAGATAGCCGAGCAGGTGTTCACGGCACTGGCCGCCTTCGCCAACTTCGGGTTCCCCGAGAGCCACTCGGTGGCCTTCGCCCACCTGGTGTACTCCACCGCCTGGTGCAAGGTGCACTATCCGGCGGCGTTCACCGCCGGACTGCTGAACGCCCAACCCATGGGGTTCTGGTCCCCGCAGAGCCTGGTGGCCGACGCCAAGCGCCACGGTGTGGTGGTCCGTCGGCCCGACGTGAACGCCGGACGAGCCGACGCCGCACTCGAGGATCTGGGGTCGGGGACCGGGCCGGCGGTGCGACTGGGACTGTCCTCGGTGCGTGGCATCGGCACGGAGACCGCCGGTCAGATCGCCGAGGGACAGCCCTGGTCGAGCATGGAGGACCTGGTGCGCCGGGCCGGTGTCAACCGCACCCAGCTGGAGGCCATGGCCACGGCCGGCGCCCTCGACGGCCTGGGCGGATCGGCCGGCGCCCTCGACGGCCTGGGCGGATCGGCCGGCTCCCTCGACGGCCTGGGCGGATCGGTGCGACCGTCAGTGCCCGGCATCAACCGGCGGTCACTGGTGTGGGGAGCAGGAGCTGCGTCCCAGGCCACTTCGGACCGCCTCCCCGGGGTGGTCACCGGCTCGGATCCCCCGCCCCTCCCCCGGCCCACCTCGTGGGAAGAGGTGGCCGACGACCTGTGGTCGCTCGGCATGGCCCCTGACACCACGGCTATGGGGTTGGCCCGCGAGGGACTGGACCGACGGGGGGTGTTGGCCACCGAGGCGCTGCGATCGAGGCCCACCGGTGACCGGATCACCGTCGGCGGCGTGGTGACCCACCGACAACAGCCCGAGAGCGCACACGGTGCCGTCTTCTTGAACCTCGAGGACGAGACCGGCATGGTCAACATCGTGTGCTCCCGAGGAGCTTGGATCCGGTGGAGGCCGGTGGCCCGGTCCTGCCCAGCGCTCCTGGTCCGCGGCCGGATCGAACGTTCGGAGGGATCGATGACCCTGGTGGCCGAGCGATTCGAGCCTCTCGAACTGGGTCCGGTTCCCGCCTCGAGAGATTTTCGCTAAAAGTGACTTGACTACTCCAAGTGTTTTGTTGAACACTAAGAGTGATGCTTCACGAGTGCCACAGCAAGCCGATTGATTCTCATACCGCACTCGCCTACTGACCGTCGGGGCTTCACGGCCCGGACACGAACGATCAAACCAGCAGCGCCTTCGGAAAACCCCACCGGGGATGGTCACCACTGCGCTGCTCGCGATGTAGGTGTAATCGGCAACACAACAGGAGGCTGTGGCTCATGAATGGACAGATCGCTGGACCGAGTGTGTTCTCACTCGAACTGGTGGCGATGATCGTGGGGATCTCCATGATCGTCGGTGCCGCCGACCTCATCCGGCAACCCGGGTGGGCCTGGAAACGGGCCGAAGAAAGCAAGGCCGCCTATCTCATCCTGGTGGTACTGGTGCCCATCATCGGCCTGTCCCTCTACGTCTTCAAGGGCCGGCCGAAAGTGTCAGCCATCGCCTCGGGCGGTAGGGCCGCCAGCCTTCCCTTCGAACAGTTCGGAGCGGAATCGGCCCAACCGCACGAGGCCCACCGGCCCGTGGGCGGAGTCGTCGCACCCCCCTTGGTGGACTTCGACGTCTTCAAGCAGGCCGGGGAGCAGGGCCAGGGAATCCGTCCGGGCCGGCCGACGACCGAGCCGGAGGTCGAGCCGGAGGTCGAGCCGGCCCCCCTCGAGGTGTCCGGCACCTTCTTCAGCAGCGCCGGCACAGCCACCAAGACGCGGCAGCCGATCTCCCTGACCCGCACCTACCGTCCCCGACAGCGGGCCAGCCTTCCGGTGGCCGACACCGCCGTGGCCACGGTGCCGGCCGGGTGGAAGGCCGACCCGACCGGACGCCACCAGTTCCGCTACTGGGACGGCTTCCACTGGACGGAGAACGTCGCCGACGCGGGCGAGCAGTCCCGGGACGCCGTCGCCTCCTGAGGGGCGACGGCTACCGACCAGGCCCTGCCAGCCGGCACAGGCGGGCCACCAGCACCTCGAGCACCGTCGCACCCGACAACGCCGTCTCCCCGCGCACGTCGAGGTCGGCCCGGGCCAGTAACCGGATGGCCCGGGCGATCCGCTCCGAACCCAGCCGACGGGACTCCCCCAACGCCTTCTTGGCCGGAAAGGCGCTCTTCATACCCAGCACCTGTGCCGCCTCCTCCGCCGACGTCACTCCGGATCCGTCCAGCTGGAGCATCTTGCGGTAGTGGGTGTGGAGCACGGACATGATCCGCAACGGATGGGAATCGGGCGCATCGAGCATCCGGTGGAGCACGCTCAGGGCCCGGGCCGGCCTGCCGGCGTCGATGGCGTCGGTCAGGTCCCAGGGGGCCAGGTTGCCGGCCGTGCCGAGAAACGGCTCGAGGTCGTCGGCCGAGACCGTGGAGCCACGACCGTAGGCGGAGGCCAGCGTGTCGAGCAGCCCCTCGAGGCGGCCCATGTCCTCACCCAGATGGCCGGACAGCAGGGCCGTGGCCGCCCCGTCCAACCGGACCGGCCCGTCCCGCACGTGATCAGCCAGCCACTGCGATCGTGCCCGCCCGTTCCCGACCGAGGTGTCCACCACCCGGCCGGAGGCCCCCACCGCCTTGGTCAGGCCCGGCGGCAGGGTCCCGCCCCCGGCCACCAACACCAGGACCGTGGTGACCAACGGGTCCTTCAGGTACTCCACGATCCGCTTGGCGTCACCGGGCGTCAGTTGGCCGATGTCGCGCACCAGCACCACCCGCCGCTCGACCAGGAACGGGGGTGTGGTGCAGGCATCGATGACGGCTCCCACGTCGAACGGTTCGACCCCGGGGCCGCCGAACTCCTCGACCATGAGCGATGGATCCCCCCCGCCCACCAGCGCTTCGGTCAGGGCATGGGCGGCCTGGGCCACCAGCGAGGGGTCGGTCCCCCGGACCAGCACAACCGGCTCGGTCGTGGCGTGGGAGCCGCCGCCGGCGTCCACGTCGGCCGTGGACCTGGCGGCGCTCACGGCCACCTTCGCGTCACCGGGACACCCCGGCACGGTCGTGCCGGCGGGCGGCGGCCACCTGGCCGAGCACGTCGCACACCTGACGGTGGGCGGCCACGTCGTGGACGCGCATGATCCGACACCCGAGCGTGGCACCTATGGCCGTGGCGGCCAGGGACGCCTCGCGACGCTCCCCGATCTCGAGGTCGAGGACCACGCCCAGGAATGTCTTGTTGGATGCCGACAGGAGCAGTGGAAACCCCAGGTCGGCGAGTTGGCCCGAGGCCCGCAGCAGCGTGAGTGACTGCTCGGCGGTCTTGCCCAGATCGAGCCCGGCATCGAGCACGATGCGGTCCGGGGGCAGGCCGGCGGAGACGGCCCAGTCAGCCCGTTGGAGCAGATACGCCCGGACCGCCTCGACCACGTCGTCGTAGGTGGGGTTGGGGTCGGGAATGCGGGGTCCCAGTCTGATGTGCGTCGCCACCACCGTGGCCCCGGCGGCGGCGGCCACCGTCAGATAGTCGGGGTCGGCGAACCCACTGATGTCGTTGCCCACCACGGCGCCGACGGCGTAGGCCTCCTTGGCCACCGATGCTCTCCAGGTGTCTACGGACAGGGGGATATCGAACCGGGCCCGAAGGGCCTCGAGGGCCGGGATGACCCGGTCGAGCTCCTCCGGCTCGTCGACTGCGGGCCCGGGACCGGCCTTGACCCCGCCCACGTCCAGTAGATCGGCACCGGCCCCGACCAGCGCCTCGGCCCGGCGCACCAGGTCGTCGAGCGCATAGGTGGCTCCCTTGTCGTAGAAGGAGTCGGGGGTCCGGTTGAGGATTCCCATCACCAGAGCCCGGTCGGTGATGTCGAAGGACGTCCCCCCGAGGGTCAGGCGGCTGGCTCGCACAGCCGTGACGCTATCCCCCGACCCGGACGGTCGACACTCCGACACCCACGTTCTCTCGACGATGGGAGGGCCGACCAGGTCAGAACAGCCGCGAGGCCAGAGCCTTGCGGTACCCGGAGGTCCGAGGATCGTCTGGGCCGAGGGTCTCCAGCAGGTCCAGGAACTCCTGTCGGGCCGATGGATCCTCGGTGACGCGTTCGAGAAGTCCGTCCAAGAGGACCTCGACCCCGTCGGCGGCCACGTCGACCTGCTGGGAGGCCAGGCGAGCCTCGGCCAGGAGCCGGCGCGTCTCGGCCGTCTCGGGGATCCGTCCCAGTAGGGCGATGGCTTCGTCCGCTTCCCCTCGGGCCACCAGTAGGCCGGCCAACGCCACGATGGCGCCTTCATGATCGGGCTGAAGCTCGAGCGCCTTCCGCAGCGGCTCCTCGGATCCGTCGAGCTGCCCTTGGGCCACCAGGAGGTCGGCCTCGGAGGGCTCCGGGGTCAGCTTGGCCACGAACTCCGCCACTGCCGCCTCGGGGAGTGCTCCGATGAATCCGTCGATCACCTTCCCGTCCTTCAGGGCGAAGACGGCCGGGATCGACTGCACCTGGAAGCTGCCCGAGATGGCCGGGTTCTCGTCCACATTGACCTTGGCCAGGGCCACCGCCCCCTCGGTGGCATCCACCACCTTCTCGATGATGGGGCCAAGGGTCCGACACGGCCCACACCACGGCGCCCACAGGTCCACTACCACGGGGACCTCGGAGGACCGTAGGAGGACCTCCTCCTCGAACGTGGCATCGGTGACATCGACCATGACCCAGACGATACCGGGACCGAAACGGCCTTCCGACCGGCCGCCCGGGGCCCGACGGGGCGACAAGGGGGCGCAGAGCCTCCCGCGCCCCAGGCTCGGAACGTGGCGCGGGTAGCGTCATAGGGATGGAAGAAGGGCCACCGACCGTTGACACCGATGTCGAGGGGATCGACCGGGACCGGGTGACCGAATGGATGAGTGCCACCGTGGACGGGGCCAAGGCTCCCTTCACGTTCGAGCTCATCGCCGGAGGCCGTTCCAACCTCACCTATCGGGTGACCGACGACGCCGGGCAGACCTTCGCCCTTCGGCGCCCTCCCGTGAGTCACGTGCTCCCCACCGCCCATGACATGCGGCGCGAACACACGGTGATCAGCGCCCTGGGTCGGACCGGTGTTCCTGTGCCCCGGGCCCTCGGGCTGTGCACCGACGAGTCCGTGAACGGGGCGCCGTTCTACGTCATGTCCTTCGTCGAAGGCCACATCGTGCGCGACGAGCGGGCCGCCGCCGAGCTCTCCGAGGCCAGCCGTTCCCACGCCGGGGACTCGCTGATCGACAGCCTGGCCGGACTACACGCCGTGGACGTCGACGCCGTGGGGCTCGGTGACTTCTCCCGACGCGACAGCTACATCGAGCGCCAGCTCAAGCGGTGGCACGGCCAGTTCACCCAGTCCACCGTGGACGGTCGACCGGGACCGGGCATCATCGACCGGGTCCACGACCTCCTGGCGGCCAGGATCCCCGAGCAGCAGGGTGTCAGCATCGTCCACGGTGACTACCGGCTGGACAACACGGTCCTGGACGACGGGGGAACGGTCCGGGCCATCCTGGACTGGGAGATCTGCACGCTGGGCGACCCGTTGGCCGACCTCGGGCTGCTGCTGGTGTACTGGGCAGAGCCAGGGGACGGGGATCAGGCGCTGCTGGGGGTGGCCCCCACGACACTTCCCGGATTCGCTCGCCGGTCCGACCTTCTGGACCGCTACTCCCGCCAATCGGGCCTGGATGTCACCCAGATCCCGTACTACCGGGCGTTCGGATTCTGGAAGCTGGCCTGTATCCTCCAAGGGGTCCATGTGCGCTATGCCGGAGGGGCCGCCGCCGGCGACCGGTCCGGTGTCGAGCAGTTCGCCACCCACGTCGGTCGACTGGGTGAGCGGGCTCTGGCCGAGGTGGAGTCGTTGTGACCGATCGCGATCCGTCGTCCCTCTATGAATTCGATGCCAACTGGGACCGGGCCGCGCTCCGCCAGCTCTCGCGTCCTGTGCTGGTGGTCGCTCTCGAAGGTTGGGTCGATGCCGGCATGGGGGCGTCCGCCGCCATCGCCGCCCTGCTGACGGGATCACCGACCACGGTGGTGGCGGCGTTCGACACCGAGAGGCTCATCGACCAACGCGCCCGTAGGCCGATCGCCCGCCTCGAAGACGGGGTGACCACCGAGCTGACCTGGCCCAGTATCCGGGTGGTGGCCGGCAAGGATCGGGTGGGAGCCGACATCCTCTACTTGACCGGACCCGAGCCCGACTTCTCCTGGCCGACGTTCATCGACGCCGTCGTGGGACTGGTGCAGGGACTCGGGGTCCGCACCGTCGTCGGATTCGGGGCTTTTCCCGCTCCTACCCCACATACCCGACCGGTGCGGCTGGCCTCGACCGTCCCGCCCCAGTCGGTGGAGCTGGCCGGACGGGTGGGTACGGTGCACGGAACGCTCGAAGTCCCGGCCGGCGTGCAGGCGGCGCTCGAGGTGGCGCTGGGCCAGGCCGGGGTGCCCGTCATCGGACTGTGGGCCCGTGTGCCGCACTACGTCTCGGCCATGCCCTACCCCGAGGCCAGCGCGGCACTCATCGAGGGACTCTGCGCGGTGACCGGCACGGTGCTCGACAGTTCCTCACTGCGGGACGCCGCCGGAGCCTCCCGTCGCCAGGTGGACGAGCTCATCGGGGCCAATCCCGAGCACCTCGAGATGGTGCGCAGGTTGGAGGCCGCACTCGACTCTGAGGAAGTCCAGCCCGCACCGCTCGACGTCGACGTGCCCACTGGGGACGAGATTGCCGCGGAGTTGGAACAGTTTCTCAGAGGCGAAGGGCACTAACCGGTCGGGTGGCCGCCGGCGGTGGTGGTGGCATGGAACTTCGGCTCCGTGACAGGCGACCCACCGATAGGGCCAGGATCACCAGCGAGGCGAGGGCCAGGGCCACCAACACCCCCATCAACACCCAGATGATGAGCCGCCTGCGGTGTCCTTCCCCGGCAGCGGACCGGGAGGCCGATTGGATGGCACTCCGGGACTGGTGCGGAGCCGGTGCGCTGACCTGCGGGGCGAACGCCGGCAATTCGGCGACGATGGCGACCATCTGGTCGGTGGTGGTGGCCTCGGCCAACTGGCGGAGCCGAACTTCATACTCGGCCGAATCCAGCAGGCCCCGCTCGGCCGCACGGTCGAGTAGCACGCCGTAACGGGTGCGCTCCTCGTCGGTGACCGTTCCGACAGGGGCCGTCTCGACCCGGGGGTCGTTCAGTGCCGCAGGCGGGGCCGTGACAGGAACTCGGGCGTAGTCGGGAGTGACCGGGGCGTAGTCGGGAGTGACCGGGGCGTAGTCGGGGGCGACCCGGGCGAAGTCGGGGGTGACAGGGGCGTAGTCGGGGGTGCGGGGCGTAGCGGGGTGACCGGGGCGTAGTCGGGGGTGACCGGGGCATATCCGGCCCCTCCGCCGTTGAGGTCGGCCGCGTACCCGCCGTTCACGCCATTGCGGGGACCGCCGTTCCAGGGAGTCTGGGAACCTCCGTTGAGGCCCAACGGGCCTGGCGGGGCTGCCGTCGGCATTATCCCCCGGTCCGGGGAGGGTGGAACCCAGGAATTCGGGTCTGGGGCGGACAGGGACCGGAACGAGTCCACCAGGGAGGCCACATCGTGGAAGACCAAAATGGTCGGTATCTCCACCGGGGGCACGACCGTCGAGGGGACGACCGCGGGTCGGGCCGTCAACGGGCGACCGGTGTCCAGTTTGTCGGTCACCAGGGAATTGTGGGGCACCAGCCGCCATGATGCAACTGCGCCGGACGCCCGCCGCCCTCCTTGGGCCCGGGACCCCGGGTTAGCGTGGTCCATGGACGTGGACGGAGGCATCGGTTTCGACCCCAGCGGAGTGGTCGAATCGGCTCGCCTGGCCGAGGAGGTCGGCTATGACGGCCTTTGGTCGGCCGAGACCAATCACGATCCGTTCCTCCCCCTGATGCTGGCGGCCGAGCACACCGAGCGGATCAAGCTCGGCACCGGGATCGCCGTGGCGTTCGCCCGCAACCCGATGAACTTGGCCATGATGGCCAACGACCTCCAGACCATGTCGAGGGGCCGCTTCATGCTCGGGCTCGGGTCCCAGATCAAACCCCACATCGAGAAGCGATTCTCCATGCCATGGTCGCACCCAGCCCCGCGGATGCGGGAGCTCATCAAGGCCATCAGGGCCATCTGGGCCAGCTGGTCTGACGGCAGTCGCCTGGCCTTCCGGGGTGATTTCTACCGGCACACGCTGATGACCCCGATGTTCGACCCGGGGCCCAATCCTTTCGGCAATCCCCTCATCTTTCTCGCCGCCGTCGGCGAGAAGATGACCGAGGTGGCAGGAGAGGTGGCCGACGGTGTCCTGGCTCACGGATTCACGACAGAGCGCTATCTGCGCGAGGTCACGCTGCCTGCGCTGGAACGGGGTCTGGCCGCCGGTGGGAAGGCCCGAACCGACGTCCAGATCTCCTATCCCGGCATGGTGGTAACCGGAGCCGACGACGCCGGGTTCGCCGCTGCCACCAAGGCCGTGAAGACGCAGCTGGCCTTCTACGGATCGACACCCGCCTACCGCCCTGTACTGGAACTTCACGGCTGGGGCGACCTCCAGACCGATCTCAACACGCTGTCCAAGCGGGGGGCCTGGGACCAGATGGCCGACCTCATCGACGACGACATCCTCCGCACGTTCGCCGTGGTGGGCGAGCTCGACGAGATCGCCCCCGAGGTGCTCCGGCGCTACGAGGGGCTGGTGGATCGGTTCAGCTTCTACGCTCCTTACGACATGGAGCCACAACGCTGGGCTGAGGTGCTGGTCGGCTTCAAGTAGCAGGCCGGACTGACCCCGTCGCCCTGGCGCGCCGTCGCCTGCGAGTGGTCATATGACGATGTTGACGAGCTTGGGCGGTCGGACGATGACCCGTCGGGGAGCCTTCCCCCCGAGCGCCTCGACCACCGCGGCCGAGGCCAGGGCCAACACTTCGGCATCTTCCTCCGAGATGGTGGGCGCCACCTCGATCCGATCCCGGACCTTGCCGTTTATCTGGACCACCATGGTGACGCGATCCTCGGCGGCGAGTTCGGGGTCGGCCACCGGCCAGGCACGGCTGTGGATATGGTCGCCGTGCCGACGCTCCCAGGCCTCGGCGGTCAGATGGGGGGTCATGGGGGCCAGCAGCAGAAGCAGGGTGTCCACCGCCTCATCGACCACATCGGCGTGTCCGTCCTCTCGCACGTAGCCGTACAGGAGGTTGACGAACTCCATGCAGGCGGCCACCGCGGTGTTGTATGACCAGCGCTCGTAGTCCCTGCTGACCCGGTCGATCAACCGGTGGGTGGCGTGTCGGACGGCGACGTCCGGGCCGGTGAGCGTCCCAACACGGAGCGTGAGCATGCTGTCGTCAGAAGGCACGGCCAGTCGCCACACCCGATCGAGATACCGACCACATCCTTCGATGACGCTGTCTGTCTGCGACGACCAGTCAACGTCGTCGGCCGGCGGGCCGACGAACAGGTGGAACAGGCGCAGGGCGTCGGCGCCCACGCTGGTGAGGTAGCTGGAGGGAGCCACCAGGTTGCCCTTGGATTTGGACATCTTCTTTCCGTCCATCCGGATCATCCCTTGGGTGAACAGACGGGCGAACGGTTCCCTCATGCCCTCCGGAGCCACGCCCATGTCGACCAGCGCCTTGGTGTAGAACCGGGCGTAGAGCAGGTGGAGGATGGCGTGCTCGATCCCGCCGATGTACTGGTCCACGGGCATCCAGTGCCGGGCGACCTCGGGGTCGAAGGGGACGTCGGTGGACCACGGGTCGGTGAAGCGCAGGAAATACCAGGACGAGTCGACGAACGTATCCATGGTGTCGGTCTCGCGGCTGGCCGGGCCGCCGCAGATCGGGCACGTGGTATTCAGGAACTCGAGATTGGTGGCCAGGGGCGACTCACCCGTGGGTAGGAACTTCACGTCGTCAGGCGCCAGCACCGGGAGCTGGTCGGTCGGTACGGGGACGATGCCATGGTCGGGGCAGTAGACGATGGGGATGGGGCAGCCCCAGAACCGCTGGCGCGACACCAGCCAGTCACGCAGGCGGTAGTTCACCATGCGCTCGCCGATGCCTTCGGCCTCCAGCCATTCGATGGCCCGGGCCTTGGCTGTCGGAATGTCCAGGCCGTCCAGCCAGCCACTGTTGATCTTCTCGCCGGTGCCGGTGTAGGCGCCGCCTGGGCCGCCGGGGTCGTCCCATCCGGCCGGCGGCCTGACCGTTCGCACCCAGGGGAGTCCGTAGGCCTCGGCAAAGTCCCAGTCCCTGGTGTCCTCGGCCGGCACGGCCATGATGGCCCCCGTGCCGTAGCCCATCAGCACGTAGTCGGCCACGTAGACCGGAACCGCCGTCCCGGTGAAGGGATTGACTACGGAGGAGCCGGTGAATGCGCCCCGCTTGGCCAGGCTCTGGGCGCCGCTCTCCGACATGCGCTCCACATCGGTGCTGGACGCCGCCCGCAGCCGCAGTTCGTCGACAGCGGCCCGGTGCTCGGGCGTCGTCAGGTCGTCGACCATGGGGTGCTCAGGAGCGACCACGGCATAGGTCATGCCGAACGAGGTGTCCGGTCGGGTCGTGAACACCCGCAGGGCGAGGCGTGGCCGACCGTCGGATCCGTCCCGTCCCTCGACGACGAGATCGTACTCGGCTCCCTCGGATCGACCGATCCAGTTGCGCTGCATGGTCTTGACCCGCTCGGGCCAGTCAAGGTCGTCCAACCCGGCCAGGAGCTCGTCCGCGTACTGGGTTATCCCGAAGAACCACTGCTCGAGATCGCGTTTCTCGACCAGGTCTCCGGAGCGCTCGCAGGTGCCGTCGGCCAGCACTTGCTCATTGGCCAGCACCGTTTGGCACCCCGGACACCAGTTGACCGGGGCATTCGCCCGGTAGGCCAGTCCGCTGGCCAGGAGCTTCTGGAAAATGACCTGGTTCCACTTGATGTACTCCGGATCGTGGCTGCGGATCTCCCTCCGCCAGTCGTAGACGGCACCAAGCGAGGTGATCGATTCCTTCAGCTCGGCGATCCGGGCGTCCGTGAAGATCCGGGGATGGGTACCCGTTTTGATGGCGGCGTTCTCGGCCGGAAGTCCGAAGGAGTCGAACCCGAACGGGGAGAGCACGGCGTACCCCAACATGGTGCGCTGTCGGACCAGAAGATCACCGAAGGTGTAGTTCCGGACGTGGCCCATATGGGCCGGTCCCGACGGGTAGGGATACATGGTGAGCACGTACCAGGGCGGCCTGGGGTCGTCGGCGTCGACCTCGTAGGTCCCCTCGTCGGCCCACAACCGCTGCCACTTCTTCTCCACCTCGATGACGTC
This sequence comes from uncultured Acidimicrobiaceae bacterium, assembly GCA_963737625.1. Taxonomy (GTDB): domain Bacteria; phylum Actinomycetota; class Acidimicrobiia; order Acidimicrobiales; family RAAP-2; genus Bog-756. Next base: position 407,749 of record CAVTTK010000002.1, on the reverse strand, counting down.
GTAGGCCCGTACCATGGGTCACGATCGTACCGGCGGGCGAACCTCCCCCAGGTTTCCCCCCGGGCCGGCGGACACTCAGACGTGCGAGGCGATGCTCGAAAGCGTGCCGCCCAGCTTCGATGCCATCCCCTTGAGGGAGGAACCGAGGTTGTTCAGATTGGTGACGTCCGATGCCGGAGGAACATTGACGGCGACCGGTTGGCCATAGTGGGACAGACCCACCGTGAGGTCAATGCTCGCCCCTGCCAAGGAGCTGCCCGAGCCCGACGCCAGGGTGCCCAGGACGCCGGCGAGGGATGCGTGACTCAGGTCCACCGAGACCGAGATCTGGCGGAGCAAGCCGTCCGAGCCGACCCACGCTGTCACCGGAATGCTGGGAATGCCCAGGTCCTGCAGCGCCTTGGCCAGCGCCCCGGCGGTCGACCCCGTAGAGCCATGAGCCGTCTTCGACACGATGTCGGCGATGGAGACCGTGGTCCGGTATTCCGTGGTCGATTCTCCGTGCAGCTCAACCGTCCCGAGGGTGGTGACCGGCGCGCCCAGGGAACCGAGCAGGCCCATGACCTGCGAGGGGTCGCTCAACGCCGACAGAGGCAGCGAGCCGGCGGTCGAGCCGGCAAGCGAGGCCAACCCGGACGCGGAGGTTTCAACCCAACTCTTTCCTCCCGTCAATGAGGACAGAGCCGGTACATTCACATACAGGTTGGTGCCGTCGGCGACGATGTCCAGCGAGCCCTGGGACCCGGCCCCGGGGAGCGACGACAATGACGGCACGGACGCAGTCACCTGTCCGACGCCCTTGGTCAGATCGAAGGCGCCGCTCCCGCTCACCAGGGTGGACGTCGACGAGGCCGTGGTCTCGGTAGCCGAGAGGGAGAAGGCCACACTCGAGGCGGCGGCGGAGTTGGAGGCCGCCGACGCCAGACTCCCCTTCGCCGGCACCGCAGGGGAACCTGCAGCGGCGGAGCCGCCTCCGGAGGCACCCGAAGCGATGGACCCACCGCTGAAAGCGGCAGCTCCGACGGCCACCGCAGCCACGATGGAGGCGGCGATCACCGCCACGGCAAGCCGGCTGGGTCCCTTGGACCGTCCGGCAGCTGCCCCACCCTGTGCGCCATCGGCGTCGAGCGATACCAGCGACGCCTCGGGGCGACGCTCCAGGGCGCGTTCCCGTGCCTCGGGGGGATAGTCGGGCAGATAGGTCTCGTGTTTGACCAGTTCGCTCACTCTGGGGTGCCCCTTCTCTACAGTCGCGGTTCCGCCGGAGGCGGCCTGGCGGTCGCGGCTCGGATCGGGTTCGACCCGGGAGCCGCAAGTTCCGATCGGGCGACCACTTGTCGGCCGATCCTGTCCCTGAGCAAATGGTAGCTACCCCGGTGTCGAATGTATCGGCAGGGCGATGACCGGGATCTCACTCGGGACCACCCGGAACCACCCGGGGCCGAGCCGCAGCCGACCCGTGAGCCGTTACGACAGGAGTTCGGGGAGTCGGTGCCGATCCTGGGCGATGTGCGCCGGGGCCCAGTGCTGATCGATCTCCTCGTACGTCGAAGGAGTCGTGTGGGTGTAGAAGTACCGGATCGCGATCTCGGATCGGTCGAGCGGTGGAGCCGATGGGTCGGGGAATCGCTCTGACACGGACGTCGGCCCGACGAAATAGGAAAGAGCGAACAGCTGGTACTCCCCCGCCTCGTAAGCCTTGAGTTCGATGCGACAGGTGCGATCCCAGGTGGTGTGCCACAACACCTCCCCGGTCGCCTCGTGCAGAACGGCCACGCCCGACGCGGATACCACCAGCACTACGGGTACCAGGACCCCCGGATCGTCCACGGCAGAGTTGCCGGGGCTGCTGGTGTCATGGAGTAGAGCAAAGGTCCACAGATCGTCCTCCCGAAAGCCGACGCCACGGATGGACTCGCTGAAGCGTTCGAAGTAGTCCGGAGTCAGCGAGCGCATCTCCACGATGGCGAAATGATCCTTGGCGTGCTCGGGAATACCCGAGAGAAGGGTCGTCTGGAGATCGACCTTGTTCGCTCGGCGGGGCATTCGATGAGCCTAACGAGACTCCGCGACAGCCGTGGACAACTGCGGCCCACCCACGACCCCGAGAACGCCGAGGCACCGATGCCAAAACACGACTACCTGGGTGTTCGGAGGTTGACCATGCTCAGCATCATGCCGCTTCGGGCCCCATCAGGACCCGCCCCGGCACTTCCATCTCGTAACGATGCCAGCAACGCAGGAGACGTCTGCTGGGAGACCCACTGCTCATGACCCCTCAAGGACCCGTCCACGCACGTCGATGACACAAGGAGTGCTCGCGAGGGGCGTGAGACGAGGTGATGGCGTGTTCGGCGACCTGAGGCAGACATCGGCGACGAGGACCATGGCGCCGGCCACGTATGCGACACAGGTGGCGGAGGATCGCCACCTCGCCTTCGAGTGTGCGCAATTGAGCGCCGTAGGCGCCACCAACGACGCTCTCCATGTCGTGTGCGAGGCAGCAGACGCTATCCTCGCCCGCTACGACGGGATGCTGGTGATCACCCCCACAGGACAGAGCGAATCGTTCGACGAGGCGCTGAAGGATGTCGAGCGGGTTGCCCGGCGTAGCGACGACATCGGCGATGAGGTCCAGGCCGCGTGGTGCTCACTGCTCCATCAGAGACTCATTGGCGCGGACTGGCCGCCCTCCTAGCTGCTCGGCCCGGTGACCCCTGGGCCCCAGGGAATCCTCGGGCGGAGGTCCGCTTCCGACGTGTCCAGGCCAGCACGACCCGCCGACGCAGCGGGCCGCATGGCAGGATGCCCGTGGACCATGATGGCCCTATGGGATCCGAAGGAAGCAAGCCGCGCAAACAGAAGCACAGGATGAAGAAGGTGCCGAAGTATGAGGAGCCCAATCGCGCGGAGGGCTCAACGGGAGGTTCGTTCGGTCGCTCCGGCCACGGATCTGACAGGCACCACCCGGGAAAGCCGGGGCGGGCCGGCTCCTATCTCCTGAAACTTCTCGGCCAGCGGCCCAAGCGCTAGCGCGCCGATCGGACCGATTCGACAAGTAGAGAGAAACGGCGGACAGGCCGACGAAGCCTCCCACCGTCAATCAGGAGACCACTCCTCCGCTCCATGGCAACTACGACACCTACCGAGTGGCTGACGCACGCCATCATGCAAGGACCATGGTCATGCCTCGAACCGGTGGTCCTACGGGTCCAGACGCCCAGCTCCTACTGCTAACCTGACCCAACCCTCGGGGGCGTAGCTCAGCTGGTAGAGCGCTTGACTGGCAGTCAAGAGGTTCGTGGGTTCGAGTCCCATCGCCTCCACTCGAACACCCTGGTCAGAGGGCTTATTGGCGCGTAGTCGAATTCTGGTGGCGACCGGCTGGACCCGAATTCACCCGCAATGGGACAAGGCGGACTGCGCTCAAGTCGGTCATCGAACCGGCTGACCTCCGCTGGATCTGGCTCTCCCGCACCGACGGCGACCACATCCGGGCGCTCGGCCAACTGCTCGCCTAGTGCCCCGACATCAAGGTCGTCACTACATTCCTGGGCAGTGTCCCGATCCGCTCCCGATGGACAGGGCCTAGCTGGTCAACCCCCATCAGGTTCCATACGCATTGATGAAGGCGGAAACGCCGGCCGCCGACCAGTAGGTGATCTCCGCCTCGCTGATAGACGTCTCTGGGAGAAACATCGCGCCGTCAATCAGCGGCCCGAGGATGAGGTAGGCAAAGTGATTGGCGGCGGCGGAGACATCGTCAACCTCGAGCAGCCCGCGGTCGACCAGGTTGCCGAGGCCCTTCGCCACGGTTTCGACGCCGAGGGTTGGCGCTCGTTCGTAATATGCCCTCGCCAGATCGGGAAACCGGATGGCTTCGCAGATAACGAGGCGACGGAGTCGCAAGACCTCTGGGTGCAAGACTGCCGACGCATATTGTCGCGCCACTGCATTCAATCCAGATTCAAGATCCACGACATCATCGAACGCTGATTGCAGTGCGCCGGCGATCTCGCCGGCGCGACTCGTGATGGCCAGGACGATGTCGGAGAGAAGCTTCTGCTTGTCGGAGAACTGCTTGTAGACGGTCTGTTTGGAAACGCCGGCTGCGGCGGCGATTTGGTCCATGCTCGTACCCCCGAAACCCTGGTCGAGGAAGAGCCGAGTCGCAGCCTCCGTGATGGCAGACCGCTTGAGCGCTGATCGAGTTTGCCCGGGCGCGGGATCGGAGGATTCCAGGTGGATGTTCCCGTTCATGGCTCCAGGCTGGCATAGCGGTACTGGACGGTCCAGTATATATATTGAGTACTATACGGTCCAGTATGGTCAAGGGGGAGGTCAGCCATGTCAGCTCAGGCGAAGTCGGTATCGTTCGAGACGACGTTGCTCCAGACGGGCAACAACACCGGGATCGTCATTCCGGCGGAGCTCATCGCTGAGCTTGGAGCGGGAAGGCGACCGGCGGTCATCGCGGACCTCAACGGGTACAGGTACCAATCCACCGTCGGGGTGATGGGCGGAAAGCACATGCTCAGCGTGAGCGCCGCCATCCGCAAGGACACCGGGCTCAAAGGAAATGACGCCGTTCGTGTGACGCTGTCACTCGCCGATGGGCCGCGACCGGTCGAGATTCCCAATGATCTCAAGGCGGCCTTCAGCGTGAACGAACCCGCGAGGGCATTCTTCGAAACGCTGTCGAATGGTCTGCAGCGCTACCACATCGACAACATCAATGGAGCGAAGACCCCCGAAACTAGGCAACGCAGAATCGACAAAGTGATCGGCTTGTTTCTTGAGGGGAAGAAGCGCTAGGCGATCATCCGTGAAGCGCCGCCGTGGATCACCCGTGTAACAGACTTAAATTTGAGAGGACGTGCCCTGTAGTGGGACGCCTTAGAGGGAGTGCTGGCGTCGAACATTGGCCCAGGTGCGCGGCTCACTCGGTCACGACCTGCGGTCAGCCGCCGTATGTTCAGCATTTCACTGAGGCGGCGCCCATCACGGCAGCCAAGCCGCTGGACGCACGCCCAAGAGAATGACCATGGCCTTCAGTTCGAACAGAACGACCTGAACACGGTCACTGATACGGGGCGAAGAGATTCAGGACGATGCGTGTCATGATGGCCGCTCTCCGGAGAGGAGACTCTGCAGCGCGGCGAGCACTGGCAACCATGTGTCCTCGGCCTCCTCGTCAGTGTCTGCGCACTCGGCATGGTCAACCTGGAGGTGCACGGTGGTGCCACCTGGGCAGGGCCGCAGCTGCCAGGTGAGGTAAGTCGAGGGGTCCTCCGATCCCGATCGTAGGAAGTAGGACAGCCGACGATAGGGCTCAGCGCACAGCACTCGACCCACCAGCAGGGAGGGACACTCTGACTGCGAAGATACAGCCCGAAAATGAATCGGAGCGTCTGGGCACCACGATGAGTGGGCAACGAGTCCATGAAGGTACCGACCGGTTTCTTGACCATCCGTAAGGGCAGCCCAGACCCTGGATGGGTCAACCGGAGTGAAACATCGGAATCGATGTGTCCCGCTTGCCTTAAGGTTCATTTGCACCGCATTACCGGATGACTGTGCACAGGTAGGCGATTCTCGCTGATATCTGGCGTCTCCGCCGGCTCTCTTCCGTCAGAGGAACGCCTCGTCGGCGAACCGCCCCCCAGATGCAGACGCCGGTGACCATCGAGGGCGTCGTAGATTTCCTGTAGTCAGGTAGCCATTGGGTCCTCATCGGAGCCAGATCTCGCCGGGATTCCCAGCCATTTCGTGCTCCTCGTCGGCCATTCTTCGATCACCGCGAAATCACCGTCGCCGGCAACTAACGTTTGGTACGTCAGCTTGATTCGTGGTGGGCGACCTGAGCGACGCGCTCCTCCGGAGCCCCAGCAAATCCGCCGTCCACCGACATCGCAGGCAAAAGCGTATTGTGCATGAAAGCCTCGCTCTGCTCCTTCGAGTCCCAGACGACCGAATCCGTGACCAGGGGCCACCCGACGGGAGCCAAGTGGACCGGAGAACCGACGCCGGGGCTATCTGCTCCGCGGCGGATCGAACGACCGGTAGGGTCCGGGTGCATGTATCGGATCCCACCCATGGATGACGCCCGCGCCATGGGCGAGCTGGTCACGGCGGACTCCATCCGGCGGGTCCGGAGCCGCGTGCAGCACCGGGTCCGTCGATCGTTCGGCATCACCGGTGAGGCCCGCCTGCCCTGCAACGACCCCGTCGAGGCCTACTTCGAGCCCGGGTCCATAACCCGCCAGATTCACTCCGACCTACCGTCCATGCTGATCGGCGGGGTCGCCGCCCTCCTGTTCCAGATGCTCCACCCCCTGGCCATGGCCGGAGTGGCCGAGTTCTCCAACTACCGGCAAGACCCACTCGGACGCCTCGAGCGCACGGCCACATTCCTCGGGACCACCACCTTCCGCTCGCGCCCCGAGGCCGAGGCCGCCATCGCCCGGGTGCGGGCGGTCCACGCCTCCGTGGTGGGCACCGCTCCGGACGGTCGTCCCTATGCCGCCAGCGACCCGGACCTGATCGCCTGGGTCCATGCCGCCGAGGTCCGGAGTTTCCTGAATGCCTCGCTCGCCTATGGCCCTCACCCCCTGAGCGCCGAGGACCAGGATCGCTACGTCGACGAGATGGCCCGGGTGGCCCTGGCCCTCGGTGCCGACGGGGTCCCCCGCACCGTGGCGGAGCTCGACGCCTACTTCGACGCCGTCCGTCCCGAGCTGCAGCTCACCCGTCAGGCCCGGGTGGCCCGCAACTTCGTACTGCGCGGCGTGGGACGGTGGCCCCACGAGATCACCACCTACGGGTTGCTGGTGGCCGCGGCCCAGGGCATCCTCCCGACATGGGCCCGTCGGCAGCTGCACCTGGCCCAGCTCCCGGCGGGTGACCGGCTTGCCGTGCGACCGGCGGCACGGGCCTTCGCCGCGGCACTTCGCTGGGTGGCGGCTCCACCGCCGGCCATCAGCAGACCGACTCACTCGGAGGCACAGGCGGGCCCGGTGACCGTCGCCGGCTAAGCCACGCCGAGCTGCAGGAAGGCGAACAGATCGGCGAACGCTGCCTGATCCTGGGCCACGAAGCCGTGACCGCCTTCGTACAGGTGCAGCTGCGCACGGGCGATCCTCGAGGCGAGGGCCCGGCTGTTGGCTTCCGGGGCGATCCCGTCATAGCGACCGCATCCGATGAAGGTGGGGCAGGTGATGGCGCCGAGTCGGTTCCAGGTGTCATGGCCCTTCCGCGCCTGGAGCTGCTCGTAGATGCCGACCGGGCGGGGGTGGTTGGGTCCTACAGCCCGCGACTCCATGGCCACGATCAACCCCTTGTCGTCGGGGTGGGAGTCCAGCCAGGCCTCATCGAACCGGGAGTCCATAAGAATACGGCGCCTGGCCTTCCCGACCTCGGGGTCCATGCCGGCCAACTCGTGCAGTGGATAGGACGACCCCCCGGCCCCTCCGGCCGACGTGCACAGGAGCGCCAAACGCTCGAGGCGTTCCGGATGGGTCACCGCCAGCTCCAGTGCCACCATTCCCCCGAAGCTGAGGCCGACCACGGCGGCCGTTGCCCATCCGGCGGCATCCATCACCGCGGTGGCGTCGGCCGCGCAGTCCGCCATGGTGTAGCTACCGGCGACCTCACCGCTCCGACCCAGTCCTCGATAGTCGTAGGCCAAGAGCTCGAAACGCGAGGCGAGGACGCCGGTCAACGGTTGGGCGTCTTCGAGGGTCGACCCCGACCCGTTGACGAACAGCAGCCGGGGACCCGTGCCCCGCACCTCGTAGTAGAGCTCGACCTCAGCAGTACGGACGACCGGCATCTCGACCTCGTACCAGCGACTCGGGCATCGGCCCGAGTATGGCACCATCGATTGCAGGGTCCACACCACCTGGGCTCCGCTCGCCTTCGCTCGGCGCACACCCGTCAATGGAGGCGACGCGTGGACCGTGACCGGTGCTCAGGCCACGGTCGGGCCCTGCTGCCGCACCGTCTCCACCGACTCCATGGCCACCCGGAGATCGGCCAACCACGTGTCGGTGTTGGACGCCACCAGTTTCACGCACCACAGCAGGGCGTCGGAGCGGCTCCGGGCAACGCCACTGTCGACCAGGGTGTCGAGAACCACTCGCTCGGGTTGACGGAGGCGGGTCATGACGGGGACCGAGGCGTTGGTGAAGACGTGGGTGGTGCCCCCGGCCTCCGCCCCCCAGGCGATGGTGCGTCCATAGAGGTGCTCGGCCTGGCGGGCCACGGCCATGCGCTCCTCTCGGGTGTCCTCCCGGAAGCGGGAGATGCGCCCGGCCTCGGCCGCCGCCGTTGTCACGTCGTCGGCACCCTCAGGGACCTCGGGCGACGACACCCTTCCCACGATCAGGATCTCGTCCCGGTCCACCACGAGAGAGGGCGGGCCCTCGAACCAGGTGTCGGGCAGGCGACCGGCCAACCAGCCGGCCAGGCTCTCGACTGACGGCTTCTCGTCGGCCGGTCCGCCGACCGGACGTCCTGGCCGACCCCGTGGGCGACGTCCTCGACCCGTACTCGCTGCGTACTCCATGATGCGCCTCCTGTTGATTACAAACTTACAATACAAGGGATCTTACACAGTTGGTCAGGAAGTCGGATCACACCGCTCGATGCTGGGCTTCGGCGGGTCACCACCGGCGCTGGGTCGGGTCGACTACGGGCGCGGAAAAGCAAATCCCCCCTGGGGGGCGGCCGGGCGGGAGAACCTGTCGGAGGGGTCGGAGACGCCCCCCGGGAGCCACGTCAGGCCATCAGCGATGCCACCACAGCACCGACCTGGTCGATCTCGAGCAGGAACCCGTCGTGGCCCGAGGACGACTCGACGACCGCCACCGGTCGGGCGCCGGGGAGCATCCGGGCCAACTGGTACTGCAGGCCCAGGGGATAGAGACGGTCCGAACGGATGCCGGCCACGGCCACGTCGGCCCGCACTCCGGCCAACGCCCGGGCCACACCGTTGCGGCCGCGCCCCACATCGTGATGGTTCATGGCCTCACTCAGGACAATGTACGAGTTGGGATCGAAGCGCCGGGCCAGCTTGTCCCCGTGGTACTCGAGATAGGACTCCACGGCGAACCGTCCCCCCTTCCGGGGATCCTCCTCCTCTTGGGGTGACCGGCCGAAGCGGCTCTCGAACTCGAGGTCGGTCCGGTAGGAGTACTGCCCGATGCCGCGAGCCAGCGCCAGGCCTTCGCCGGGACGGGCCCCGGTCCCGTAGTAGTCGCCGCCGGCATAGGCGGGATCGGAGGTGATGGCCCGGATCTGGAGGGAGCACAGGGCGATCTGACCGGCCGTGGCCATGGCCCCGACAGCCAGCACCAGCGCCCGCTCGACCCGGTCGGGATGGCCCACACACCACTCGAGCACGCGCATCCCGCCCATCGAACCCCCCACCACACCCGACCAGCGGTCGATGCCCAGGTGGTCGGCGAGGGCGGCCTCCACCGTCACCTGGTCGCGGATGGTCACCAGGGGAAAGCGTGATCCCCACGCCACGCCGTTGGGCGCCGGCGACGCCGGCCCGGTGGTTCCCCGACATCCCCCCAGCACGTTTGGGCAGACCACGAAGTAGCGGTCGGTGTCGATGGGTGACCCCGGGCCGATCATTCCCTGCCACCATCCTGGCGTGGGATGGCCCGGACCGGCGGGGCCGACGGCGTGGGAGTCCAACGTGAGGGCGTGCAGGACCAGAACGGCGTTGCCCCGGTCGGCGTCGAGCACCCCCCACGTTTCGTAGGCCACCGTGACCGAGGGCAGGTACCCGCCGCCTTCAAGGTCGAGTCCCGGAGAACCCTCCCCGAACAGAACGGCGAACTGCCGGTCTCCCGGATCGTCAACCGGTGTCCATACCCCCGGGTGCGAACCCGGGGTCATGCCCCTTTGATGGCGCGAAACCCCGCCTCGAGATCGGCGATGATGTCCTCGATCGACTCCAGCCCGATGCACAGCCGGACCAGGTCGGGCGTCACACCGGTCGTCACCTGCTCGGCCTCGGTCAGCTGCGAGTGGGTGGTGGAAGCCGGGTGGATGGCCAGACTGCGGACGTCACCCACGTTGGCCAGGTGGCTGAAGAGCTCGAGCCCTTCGATGAAGGCCTTGCCCGCCTCGGCGCCCCCCGTGATGCCGAAGGCCAGGATCGCTCCACCTCCGTTGGGCAGATACTGCTGCTGGCGCTGATGCCACGGGCTCGAGACCAGGCCGGGGTAGGCCACCCAAGGCACATCGTCCCGGGCCTCCAGCCACTCGGCCACTGCGGTGGCGTTCTGGACGTGCCGTTCCATCCGGAGGCTGAGCGTCTCCAGCCCCTGGAGGAAGAGGAACGAGTTGAGGGGGGCGATGGACGCACCCATATCCCGCAGATACTGCAGTCGGGCCTTCAGCACGAAGCGCGCGGGAAACAGACTCTCTGGCAGTTGGCCGAAGACCAGGCCGTGGTAGCTGGGGTCCGGCTCGGTGAAGCCGGGGAACCGACCGCTGCCCTCGTAGTCGAACGTACCGCCGTCGACGATGATGCCCCCGATGGATGTGCCGTGGCCGCCGATGAACTTGGTGGCCGAATGCACGACGATGTCGGCGCCGTGTCGGAGGGGCTGGCACAGATACGGCGTGGCCACCGTGTTGTCCACCACCAGCGGGATGTTGTGCTCATGGGCGATGGACGCCACCCGCTCGAAGTCAAGGACGTCACCTTTGGGGTTGCCGAGGGTCTCGGCGTAGAAGGCCTTGGTGTTGGGGCGGATGGCGGCGCGCCAGGCGTCGAAGTCATCGGGGTCATCCACAAAGGTGACCTCGATGCCGAACTTGGGCAGGGTGTAGTGGAGGAGGTTGTAGGTACCTCCGTAGAGGGAGGCAGAGGACACCACATGGCCACCGTTCTCGGCCAGGTTGAGGAGTGTGATGGTCTCGGCCGCCTGTCCGCTGGCCACGGCCAGTGCCGCCACTCCGCCCTCGAGGGCGGCCACCCGCTCCTCGAACACGGCCTGGGTCGGGTTCATGATGCGGGTGTAGATGTTGCCCAGCTCCTCCAGCCCGAAGAGGGCGGCGGCATGAGCGGTGTCCCGGAAGGTGTAGCTGGTGGTCTGGTAGATGGGTACGGCACGGGCCCCCGTGGTGGGGTCGGGAACGGCACCGGCGTGGATCTGACGAGTTTCGAATCCCCATTCGGGCATGGCAGGCGTCTCCTCGGAACGTTCCCTCGGCGTCGTTCGCCAGCACGGGTCGGCGTTCTCCACTAGCAATCCTGTCAAACCCGACAAAATCGGTCAACTAGTCCGGGAGGGGCGGGCGACGGGAGGGTGGAGGTAGCGGCGCCCGCCCTGTTGGCTGAACGGCGCCGTGGCCCTCCGGCCTCACCGGCGACAGCGATCGTCGGGCCGCCACCAGCGGCAGGTGCTGACCCACATCGTGAGTCGGTGGTCACTATGTTTGGTCTCGGCCGTGGCTCGATCACCTGACAGGACCTCCACCGCTTCCAGAGATCCACGGGCGGGGCGACGGAATCGGCGAGCGGTGACGATGGCGATCGCCGCGGGCGTGGTGGTGCTGGGGACCCTGGTGGCAGTCACCCCGGTCGGCGGCCCGTTCGGCACGGTATCCGATTTCGCCTTCGGGGGACGCAATTCCACGCCGCCCCAGGTGCCCTCGACTGCGGCAGACGTGAGTCGCTGCCCGTGGCTCAGGAACGCCCTGGATCGCAGCCTCGCCCCCTCGGCACTGGCCGCCTTGGTACTGCACCGGATGACGGTGCATGAGAAGCTCGGCGAGATCGTGCTGGTCCATGCTGGACCGTACGAGAACATCAACGCCGGCGTGCCGCGTCTGTGCATCCCCGCGCTCTCCCTCCAGGACGGACCCCAGGGGCTCGCCTACGGCGCGGTGGGGGTCACCCAGCTTCCCGCTCCCCTCGGAATCGCCGCCACCTTCGACACCGGTGTGGCCGAGGAGTACGGCCAGGTCCTCGGTTCGGAGGCCGCCGGCCAGGGCATCGATGTCATCCAGGGGCCGACGCTCAATATCGACCGGGTGCCCCAGAGCGGGCGATCCTACGAAGGATTCGGCGAGGACCCCCTGCTGGTATCGGCGATGGGCGTGGCCGACACCAACGGGATCCAGTCGACCGGGACCCTGGCCATGGCCAAGCACTTCGCCGTGTACAACCAGGAGACCGACCGGGGCGTCCTCAACGTCTCGGTGCCGACGCGAGCCCTCGAGGAGCTGTACCTCCCCCCCTTCGAAGCTGCGGTCAGACAGGCGCACATCTCCTCGGCCATGTGCGCATACCCCCAACTGAACGGGACCTACCAGTGCCAGGACCCGGGTCTGCTCAACCAGCTGGCGGCCTGGGGATTCAGGGGCATTGTGCGCTCCGACCTGGAGGCGGTCCACGATCCGGTGGCGGCCATCAATGCGGGCACCGATCTTCTCAAGCCGGCCTCCGTGACCCGGCTCGCCCTGCTGGTGCATGAGCACCGACTGACGTTGAGCGCCGTGAACCGGGCGGTGACAACGATCCTGACCACCATGTTCGCCCACGGGTTGGTCGATCGGACCGACTCGGACACGCCGGGGGCACCAGTGGACTCCGACTCCCACACCGACTTCGCCCTCTCCGCCGCGGAGCGATCGGCGGTATTGCTCAAGAACGTCGCCGCCACGCTACCCCTGGGCAGCTCCGCCAACCGCTCCGTGGCCGTGATCGGCTCCGATGCCGCGACCGACCCCGTGACCACGGGGTACGGGAGCTCTCGTGTGACCCCGCCCTTCACCTCCTCGCCGCTCCGGGCCATCCGACGACGGGCCGGCCCGCACGCCGTCGTGAGCTACGTAGACGGCGGTAGCACCACCGGCAACCTCCCTCCGGTGCCCTCCGGGATCCTGTCACCGGAATCCGGGGTCGGGCACGGACTCACCCTTACGTTGACCCAAGCCGATCCCGACGAATCGAGCGGCTCGGCGTCCGTAATGTCGGCGCCGTCGGTGCAGTCGGTGCAGCCGACGGTCGATGTGTCCATAAGTCCCCATCTGCCCGTGGGCCGCCTACTCCCGGAAGCTCCGGCCATCGCTCCGGTGGACCGCCTCGAGAACCCTCTGCACCGCGTGGGCGGTTCCTTCGCCCTCGACCGGGCCACGTCCTCTGCCCACACCCACGTCGTTCTCCCTCCCGGGTGGTCCGATGTCTCGGCCACCTGGACGGGCACGCTCACGCCACCCCGGAGTGGGCTCTACACCTTCTCGCTCCAAGGGGTTGGGGCTGCCACCCTCACCCTCGACGGCGTGACCGCGGTCACCGACCCACTCAGTCACGGTCTCGGGCGCTGGTCCCAGACCGTGCCCCTCACCGTGGGCCACCCCTACCGGGTCCACCTGGCCTGGGAGCCCAGTGACGCTCGCACCCCGTCCGGGGAATCGATGACCGGGGCCAGCGCCCTCACCCTGGGATTCTCCTACGTCAGTGGCGCCATCGACGCCGCGGTGGCCGCGGCTCGCAAGGCCCATACCGCTGTGGTCTTCGCCGGCGGCTTCAGCTCCGAAGCCGCCGACCGACCGTCCCTGGCGCTTCCCGGCGACGAGAACGATCTCATCGCCGCGGTGGCGGCCGCCAACCCCAGAACCGTGGTTGTCCTCAATACCGGTGGTGCGGTGCCCATGCCCTGGCTGGGAAAGGTCAGGAGCGTGCTCGAGGCGTGGTACCCGGGGGAGCAGGATGGAACGGCGATCGCCTCGCTGCTCTACGGGGACGTGGACCCGTCAGGTCGACTCCCCCTGACCTTTCCGACCTCCTCCACGACCACCGGCGTCGCCAGCGCCGCCCAATGGCCCGGGGTCAACTTGACCGCCACCTACTCGGAGGGGCTCTCCGTGGGCTATCGCTACGACCACGCCTCCGGGGTCCAGCCGCTGTTCCCGTTCGGTTACGGCCTGGCCTACACCCGCTTTTCGCTGTCGAGCCTGTCGCTCTCCCACGCGACCGGCGGATTCGCCCTCCGGGTCCGTGTGTCCAATACCGGCGGTCGGGCAGGGACCGCCGTTCCCCAGGCCTATCTGACCTTCCCCTCGGCGGCCGGGGAGCCCCCGGCCCAGCTCAAGGCGTTCACCACGGTGAGGCTGGGTCCCGGTCAATCCCAGGAGGTCACCATGACCATCCCGGCCCGGGCGTTCCAGATCTACCTGAACGGTGCCTGGACGACGCTGCCGGGCACCTACCGGCTCTCGGTCGGTCAGTCGTCGGCCGCTCTCCCCCTCACCGCCCTGTTGATCGTGCCCTGACGGGCTCTCTGCTGGTGCGCTGCTTAGACCTGCCGGTCGGACCACGGAGGGAGGGGGGCGGGGATCCGGGGCATGGACGACCCGGTGTCGCCGAACCGGCCGGCCCCCTCATTCCACTGCGTTCCGGCCTCAGCCACCTCCCGGCGGGAACGACCGACGAAGTTCCACCACATGACGACGGGCGACTCGAAGGGTAAACCTCCGAGCACGAGAAGCCGGGCTTCCTCCCCGGCGACCAGGTCGAGCTGGTGGCGCCCCGTTCCGGCGTACGCCCCCTGGCCCGGCGTCACGGTCCGACCGTCGACCCGCACGACACCGCCCAGCACGACCACGGCATGTTCGAACAACGGGTCGACCGGGAGTTCTGTCTCCCCGGGCCGGAGCCGGACGTCGACGCCGACCAGATCGGTGTCCCGACGGGCCGGAGACTCGACGCCGTCCAGGCTGCCCACCAGCACCGTGGCCACAGCCGCGCCCAGCGCCACCTCGGGGAGGGAGGGATGGTGCTCGAAGGCCGGCGGACCGTGTCGACTGGCCTCGGGTTGCGCCACCCACAGCTGGATCCCGTGCAGACCTCCGCCTCTGCTCCCGGTGGGCTCCTCGGCGTGGCTGACGCCCCGGCCCGCGGTCATCAGGTTGAGCTGTCCGGGACGAATGGTCTGTTCCGATCCGAGCGAGTCCCGGTGCAGCAACTCCCCTTCGACGAGCCAGGTCACGGTGTGCAGGCCGGCATGGGGATGGGGGCCGACACCGGTCGGCGTGGCGTCGGGCGGAAGGGGACCCATGTGGTCGGCGAAGCACCACGCCCCGACCGTTCGCCGAGCCCGCTGGGGCAGGGCACGCCGCACCGGGGTGTCGCCGACCACGGTCTCCCGACTGGCCCACACCTCGATGGCAGGCGGGCGGGCAGCAGCTTCAGGGTCGTCGGTCGGCTCCCGGCTCACCATCGGTCCGCCAACGTCACCCAACGGGTTGGCCACGTTTTGATGCTACCGGCCCTCCCACTCGACCGACCCACGGTGGAGCCACCGACCGAGTTCCTGGCCTGGGTGGTCGACCCGACCTCGATCGACCGTCAGACCGGTTTGCCTCCCTCGCACCACGCGTTGGCCGGCACCCCGGCACACGGATTGGGCATGGTGGGAATGCCCTTGGGCAGAGGGTGCATGATCACACCGGTCCGGACCGGATAGGTGGCTCCGGCCGGACAGGTGCCGAACGCCGTGTCACACAACACCTGGGCCAGCAACGGACCGCTGGTGTTGGCCGTCGTGGTCTGCTTGCCACAGGTGGGTTGGGTCTGCTCGAGGTCCGAGGGCTGGCTGCCGTTCGGGGCGATATTCCCGGCGAAGCAGTTCTGGGGCTGGCTGGCATCGAGGGTGATCAGCCCGTAGTCGGCGTTGCCGGGGTTGCCGAAGTAGCCGTTATGGCTGAAGGTGTTGTGCAACAGGGCATTGTTCATCGGGTCGTAGACGCAGCCGAAGCCAGGCGTTTCGACCCCTCCGGTGCCGGAACAGGACTGGTTGAGCGACGGAGTGCCCGAGTCGGGGAAGGGCACCATGAGGAAGCCCCAGGCCCCATTGTTGGCGAAGACGTTGTCCATGACTGTGTCGTTGCGACCGCCCGACAGCGTCATACCCGTGCCGGTCGGGCCGGCAGCTGCGTTTCCCGCCTCGGGCACATTGGGATTGTTGTTGTCGTGGACATAGTTGTGGATGAAGACCCAACACGAATGGGTATGGGTGATCGGACTGACCCCGTTGCCGGGGCACGCTCCATTTTGAGGTGCCGGCGGGTCGCCGTTGATCTGGGTGTTGGTATCGAAGCCGTCCTGGTTGTTGTCGAACTGGGAGTGCGCCACGACGATCGAGCCACCGGAGTTGGTACCCGAATAGCCGAGTGCGTTGTACTCCATCCAGGCGTGGTTGATGGTCATCCCGCACTGTTGGAGGCAGGCCCCCACGTACATGCCCGAGTCGTTGAAGTTGCTGGCATACAGCTGGTTCCATGCCCCAGGACCCTGTGCGTTGGAGGAGAAGATCCCGTACTGGGCCGCGGTGGCCTCCTGTTGCTTGGCTGTGCCCTGAGCGCTGAAGAATGACGAGGTGGCGGTGAGATAGCTGCCCGAGTAACCCTTCAGGCCGATCGTGCCGCTGTCGGCCCCGCCGTTCCACCAGATCTCGTTGCCGGAGTCACCCGTCCCGGCCAGGAAATTGCACGCCGTCAGGTTGTCCACCGAGACGTTGTTCGCCTTCCACACCACGATCCCGTTGCGGCCCACAGCCTGCCCGTCACTTCCGACGGCTCCGAAGTTCTGCGCGCTCGGGCTCGAGCTGCAGGTACCCGATGCCCCGGGCTTGGTGCCGTCCACGACCACCGTTGCCCGGTTCATACCCCGCAGATGGATGTTCGACGTGGTGATCACCACGCCGCCCATATCCCCGTGCGCCGGGTCTGTGGTGGCTCCTGACTCATCGTCGTTCTCGTGGTAGTCGCCTGGTGCCACGAGGATCCAGTCACCCGCCTTCGAGGCGTTGACCGCCGACTGGATCGTCGTGTACTTGCCGGCATGGCCGTGGAAATTGCCCACCAGCAGCACCGTCCCGCCACTCGTGCCGGACGACGCCGGCGGCGAACTGGAAGGACTGCTGCAGGCGGCCAGCAGGCCGGCCGCCAGGGACATCGCTCCGACCACGGTGGCCACGTGGCGGCGCCTCCCCGATGCCGTCGCCCCTACCGGTTGGCGGCCGTCCTCCGCTGATGATGCTCTCCCATACCGGGCCATCGTTCCTCCCCCACTGTTCCGGGGCCGGTATCTCGACCCGGACACCGACCGTCGGCACGCGCCAACGATGGTAGCGGGCCGGGGCGAGTTCCCCGAGATCACACGGCACCGGTCACCGGCCACCCCCGGCACCCAGCTCAGCGAGCGACCAGGGAGTGGACGGACACGCCCAGCACCGCCACGCCCAGCGCCCGCCGCCAGGGGTTCACGCCACGGATGATCTCGTCGAGGGCCCACCCCACGATGGCTCCGGTGGCCACGTCCGAGAGAACCCGGGAAACCTGGTGGTGGTGGTCGAGGAGCCGGCCCACCACCGCGGCCACCACGAACACCATCAGGGCCAGGTTGGGGAGCTGAGCCACGGTGATCCGACCGGTGGACCGGTCGGTGAACCACCAGGAAGGCGAACCCGGGCGGGAGCCCGACTCCGACGGTGGCCTGTTCGGTGGATCGATTCCCCAGTGTGTCACCCCCCCGGATCGGGCCCGCCCGTCGTCTCGCCGCCGCCACCAGTCTTCTCGTGGGCTCCACCGGGGTCGCATCGACGCTGTCGGCTACCATGGACCGGTCGGCACTGGGGCACGGCGACCACTCCAACGGTGGTCAGAGGACTCTGGAGCCGTCCGGCGAGGGATGCCCTTTCCGCACCGACCACCCGGCAACGCACGTAGTACAGGCCACAGCCAAGGAGCCCCATGACCCCCACCCAGACCTCCGATTTCAAGGTGGCAGACCTCTCCCTCGCCGAATTCGGCCGCAAGGAGATCGAGTTGGCCGAGCACGAGATGCCCGGGCTCATGGCCATGCGGGCCGAGCACGGCGCCGAGAAGCCCCTCGCCGGAGCCCGGATCACCGGCTCGCTCCACATGACCATCCAGACCGCAGTCCTCATCGAGACCCTCACAGCCCTGGGTGCCGAGGTGCGCTGGGCCAGCTGCAACATCTTCTCGACCCAGGATCATGCCGCCGCCGCGGTGGCCGTGGGTCCGACCGGCACCGTCGACAGCCCGGCCGGCGTCCCCGTCTTCGCCTGGAAGGGCGAGACACTCGAGGAGTACTGGTGGTGCACCGAGCAGGCCCTGTTGTGGCCCGGTAGCGGTCCGACCATGATCCTCGACGACGGTGGCGACGCCACCCTCTTGGTGCACAAGGGTGTCGAGTACGAGAAGGTCGGCGCCGTGCCCGACCCGTCGACGGCCGACTCCGAGGAGTTCGGCGTGGTCCTGCAGGTCCTCACCAGGAGCCTGACCGAGGACCCGAACCGGTGGACCACCATCGCCAACGGCATCAAGGGGGTGTCCGAGGAGACCACCACCGGCGTGCACCGGCTGAACGAGATGGAGCAAAGCGGTGAGCTCCTGTTCGCGGCCATCAACGTCAACGATGCCGTCACCAAGTCGAAGTTCGACAACAAATACGGCTGCCGGCATTCCTTGATCGACGGGATCAACCGGGCCACCGACGTGCTCATCGGCGGCAAGGTCGCCGTGGTCTGCGGCTACGGAGACGTGGGCAAGGGCTGTGCCGAGTCGCTGCGGGGCCAGGGGGCCAGGGTGGTGGTGACCGAGGTCGATCCCATCTGCGCACTGCAGGCCGCCATGGAGGGCTACCAGGTGGCCACGCTCGAGGACGTGGTGGACACGGCCGACATCTTCGTGACCACCACGGGCAACAAGGACGTCATCACCGCCGCCGATATGGAGAAGATGAAGCACCAGGCCATCGTGGGCAACATCGGTCACTTCGACAACGAGATCGACATGGCCGGGCTGATGAAGATCGACGGGGTGGAACGTGTGACGATCAAGCCCCAGGTGGACAAGTGGGTCTTCCCCGACGGACATGCCGTCATCGTCCTGTCCGAGGGTCGACTGCTCAACTTGGGCAACGCCACCGGTCATCCCAGCTTTGTCATGTCCAACTCCTTCACCAACCAGACCATGGCCCAGATGGAGTTGTTCAACAACGCCAGCCAGTACGAGAACAAGGTGTACGTGCTGCCCAAGCACCTCGACGAGAAGGTGGCCAGGCTGCACCTCGAGGCCCTGGGGGTCCACCTGACCACGCTGACAAAGGAGCAGGCCGAGTACATCGGGGTCTCCGTGGATGGTCCCTACAAGCCGGATACCTACCGCTACTGAGTTCGAACCGACCACTCGGCCGGAGCGCCACGCGGGTGGGGGCATGAGTGGGGGTCCGGGCAACGTCGCGGCGGGCGGTGGCCGTTCCGACCTGGAAGTGACGCGGTATGACGTCACCGATCGGGTGGCCACCATCACCCTCCACCGGCCCGAGCGCCTCAACGCCTGGACGGCGCAGATGAACGCCGAGTACCGGTCCTTGCTCCAGCAGGCCTCCGACGATCCGGGCGTGCGGGTCATCGTGGTGACCGGGTCGGGCCGGGGATTCTGCGCCGGCGCCGAGTCAGAGGACCTGGCCGGGCACGTCGAGCGGGGCTCCTACCGCTCCTGGGACGCCGACCACCTCGACCAGCCCGGCTACAGCGTCCGACCCGAGTTCGATGCCGAGCTGGCCTACCACTTCGGCGTGCCCAAGCCCGTCATCGCCGCCGTCAACGGGCCGGCGGCGGGCATCGGCTTCGCCCTGGCCTGCTACTGCGACCTGCGTTTCGCCGCTGCCGGGGCCAAGCTCACCACGGCGCACGGACGCTTGGGCCTCCCGTGCGCCTTCGGGTTGGCCTGGCTCCTTCCCAAGCTGATCGGCCTACCCCGGGCCCTCGACCTCATCCTGTCCAGCCGGACCTTTACGCCCGAGGAGGCACTCGAGCTGGGCCTGGTTAACGGAGTGGTGCCCGCCGACCAGCTGCTCCCGACGGTTGGCGACTACGCCCGCATGTTGGCCACCTCGGTCTCACCGGCGTCGATGGCCGCGTCGAAACGCCAGGTGTATGAGGCATTCCAGCAGACGGCGGCCGAGTCGGTCCGGACGGCCGAGGCGCTGATCGACCCCATGATGTCCGGACCCGACTACCGCGAGGGTGTGGCCGCCCTCCGGGAGAAGCGGGCCGCGGTGTTCCTCGACCTCCCCGGCGACGGCGCCTCCGGCCGATCGTGATCCCGTCGGGATCGTCCGGGGCGACCGGTCCGGCCCGGACGATCCACAAGATCCCCGGAGCGGATGGCCGAGCGGATGTCCAGGGGCGCCGACACGCCTGAGCGGTCGACGGGGCGGCCTCCCGGAGGCCGTCCACCCCAGCCGATGACGGGGATGCCAGGCTGTGCCCAGGGAGCGCAGGGTGTCCGGGCCCCGGCTGTCCGGTCCCATCGTCCGCCGACGACACGGCCATCGGCTGAGGAGGTCCGTGAAACACCTGAAGAAGATCCTGCTGCTGGTGGGGTTCCTGGTTCTCTATTTCGTGGTCTTCGGCTTTGTCTTCGGCTGGCATCGCCTCCATGGTGACTGGTGGCCGCTCGACCAGTCAACCGACGGGCCCAATCTCTACGTGTCGTTCGTCTGGCTCCCCATCGCCCTGGTCGGCGGCTACATCGTCTCCGACATCCGCCACGAGTCCCTGCTGGAGGCCCAGAGACTCCAGATGGAGGAGCACGAGAAGAAGATCGACTCCCGGCTGGAGGAGCACCATCTGAAGATGGCCAAGCTGCTGGGGGTGTCCACCCAGGCCGTGGATGCCACCCCGGCCGATCGCAGCCTCGACGACGAACCCACGAGCTGAGCCCCGCTCGGGGCGCTCGCGCGGACATGGCGGCCGGCGGCCCGTAGCCTCGTTCCATGGAGGTACGACCACAAATCAAAGGTCGGGCCCGGCCGACCGGTCTGGTCGGCACGGTCTTCCAGCTGGCGGTGGGGATCACGATCCTGGGCGTGGCCGCCGTGGCCGGTCTGGCGTTCGTGCACCGGCCCTGGCCCAATCGGCTCGACGTCTGGGGCGATGCCGTCCTCCCCGCCGAGGCCGGTGCCCGATGGGCACACGATCTGGTAGCCGTCGGCTCGCCCCCGGTGTTGATCGTCGGAGTGGCGGCGGTGTTCGCCGTCGGCGTGTTCCGTGACCGGGTCCGCGCCGTCGCCTGCGCCATCGCCCCGGTGATCGCCGTCCTGATCGTCCAGGATCTGGCCAAACCACTGGTCGGTCGCCACCTGGGCCTCACCGGGGCGTCGTCCTACCCCTCGGGAACCGTGGCCGCCGCCGCCGCCTTGATGACGGCAATCACGTTGGTGGTCCCGCCCGTGCTCCGACTTCCGGTGGCGGCCGCCGGTGCCGCGGTCACCGTCGGGGTGTGCGCCGCGGTCATCGCCCTCCGGTGGCACTTCCCGACCGACGCGCTGGGCGGCGTGGCCGTGGGCGTGGGGGCGGTCCTGACCGTGGACGCCCTGTTCCATCTGCCCCGGGCCCTGGCCCATGCGGTGTCGAGCCGCCGCTCGGCCCGCGGAGTCGGACCGTCGAGACGGCCGCGCCTGGCGTGACCTCACCCCGGCGCGCGGTGGCGCAGGCTGAGACCGGCCCGCTCAGCCCCGCGCCTCAGCCTGCTCGGCCAACGACAGCCATCGCTCCTCTGCTTCGTCGAGCGCCCGCTGGGCCTCGGCCAGCTCGCCCCCGAGACGGGTGAGCTCCTGGTGGTCCGCCGTAGCCGTCAGGGCCTCGGTGATCCGGTCCCGTTGTCGCTGGCAGCGGGCCATCTCCTTCTCCGTGTCGCGCAGCAGTCGGCCCAGCGGTGGGCTGTCCGGTCCGGGCTCGCCGGCCCGGACCGGTGTCCTCGTGGTCGCCGCCGGATGCCGGTCCCCGGCCGGCGTCACGGATGGGGCCGGACGGGACCCACCGCCACCCCGGCCCTGGCCCTCCTCAACGTGCGCCACCCACGCCTCCACGCCGCCGGCCACCGCCATCACCGAGCCATCGGGCTCCACCGACACCAGTCGCTCGGTCGTCCGCTCCAGGAAGGTTCGATCGTGGCTGACCACCACGAGCGCGCCGGGCCACCCTTCGAGGAAGTCCTCGAGAATGCGCAGGGTGTCCAGATCGAGGTCGTTGGTGGGTTCATCGAGGAGCAGCACATTGGGTCGACCGGCCAGGACCACCAGCAGCTGCAACCGCCGACGCTCCCCTCCGGACAGCGTGCCCACCCGGGCGAACGGGAGCTCGCCGGCGAACCAGAACCGCTTCATGAGGGCGACATCGGCCAGCGAGCCCGGCGACCGGTGCGGTCCGGCCACCACGTCCTGTACCCGGGCCGACAGGTCAAGTTCCACCCCCTGCTGGTCGTAGACCCCCGCCACCACGGTGGGCCCGATCTCTACCCTTCCCGACGTCGGACGCAGCCGCCCGGCCACCACATCGATCAGGGTCGACTTCCCGGACCCGTTGGCGCCGACCACCCCCAGCCGGTCCCGCCGGTCGAGGACGAGATCGACCCCTCGGAGCACCCACGGTCCCGATCCGTACTGGAATCCCACCCCTCGGCACTCCACGACCTTGTCGCCGAGCCTCGGCGTCTCCCCGGCCAGCTCCAATTCCGACGGCCGGTCGGGAGCTTCGGGCCGGGTCTCGATGAGGCGGCGCGCCGCGTTCGATCCGGGCCTGGGGCTTGCGCGACCGGGCCTGGGCTCCCCGGCGCAACCAGGCCAGCTCCCGACGGGCCAGGTTCCGGCGGGTCGACTCGGCCGAGGCCGCCTGCTCGTGGCGCTCGGCCCGGGCCTCGAGGTACGACCCGTATCCCCCGTCGTGGACATAGGAACGCCCCCGGTCGAGCTCCAGCATCCTGGTGGTCACCCGGTCGAGCAGGTGCCGGTCGTGGGTCACCAACAACAAGCCGCCGCGCCAGGCCGCCAGGCGCTGGGCCAGCCAGGCCACCGCAGCCAGATCGAGGTGGTTGGTGGGCTCGTCCAGCACCAGCAGCTCCGTCGGCCGGGCCAGGACCCGGGCCAGGGCCACCCTCTTGGCCTGTCCCCCCGACAGGGTGGCCACGTCCGAGTCCAGCGACGTCCCCATCCCCAGGCGGTCGAGGGCCGACTCGGCCTCCCAGCCCGGGCCCACGGCCGAGCGGACCGTCCCGGACGGAAGGTCCGGCACCTGTTCGAGGAAGCCGACGCCGGTGCCGCGACCCGCGAAGTACCCGTCCCTCGTCGGGTGGGTCGACGCCCGCGGCCAGCCGGAGCAGGGTCGACTTGCCGGTCCCGTTGATACCGACCACACCGATCCGGTCGCCGTCGGACACCGTCAGGGAGAGGTCCTCGAACAGAACCCGATCGACCCGTCTGACCGCGACGTGCTGGAGATCGACGAGTACGGCCACGAGGCGACCAGGGTACCGGTCACCCGCCCCGATACCGCACCGGTGGCCAACGGGTGGGAGCACGCCGCCAGAGTCGACCCCACCGGACCGCCGATCAGCGGTCGGCCGTCTCCACCTCCAGGAGGTGGGCGAAGCGCCGGGTGGCCTCGGCCCTGCGGGTGGGAACGTGCTCACTGGGCACGTCGACGGGCTTGTACCCCTTGAGGGTCTGGCGGGCGACGGTCACCTTGTGCACCTCGTCGGGTCCGTCGTAGATGCGGGCCGCCCGGGCGTGGCGGTACATCGACTCGAGCGGGAGGTCGGTGGAGAACCCCAGGGCCCCGTGCACCTGGATGGCCCGGTCGATCACGTTGTAGAGGACGCCGGCGCCGTAGTACTTGATCATGGCGATCTCCACCCGCGCCGCCGAGGCCCCCTCCTCATCCATCTTCCAGGCCGCGTAGAGCGTCATGAGCCGGGCCGCCGTCATCTCGGCCAGCGAGTCGGCCACCCAGTTCTGGATGGTCTGCTTCTCGGCCAACAGGGACTTGTGGGTGGTGCGGGACACGGCCCGCTCACACAGCATGTCGAAGGCCCTCCGGGACTGGCCCAGCCAACGCATGCAGTGGTGGATGCGACCCGGGCCCAGGCGCTTCTGGGCCAACACGAAGCCCTCCCCTTCTTGGCCCACGAGGTTGGCGTAGGGGACCCGCACCTCCCGGTAGATGATCTCGGCGTGGCCGCCGAACTTCCCGAAGTGCTCGACCGGGTCCTCCATGGTGGCCACGTCGCGCACGATGTCCACCCCGGGGGCGTCGGCCGGGACCACGATCATGGAGCAGCCGGAGTAGGGGTGGACATCGGGGTTGGTCACGGCCATCACGATGAGGAAGTCGGCCACCGAGCCGTTCGACGTGAACCACTTGTGGCCGTCGATCACCCACTCGTCCCCGTCCCGGACGGCCGTGGTGGTGATCATGGTGGGATCGGCTCCGGCGCCCGGCTCGGTCATGGAGAACCCGCTGCGCATGCGGCCGTCCAGCAGGGGCTGCAACCACTGCTCCCGCTGGTCGTGGCGACCGGACGACTCGATGCCGATGGCCAACAGCTCGGCGTTGCCTGAATCGGGCGCGTTGTTGCCGAATACCACCGGGCCATAGGGGGTCTGCCCCAGGATCTCGTGCATCAGTCCCAGCTTCACCTGCCCGAACCCGCCGCCACCCAACTCGGGAGGCAGATGCGAGGCCCAGAGGTCGCGGCCCTTGACCTGCTCCTGGAGGGGTTTGATGGCTTCCATCATCCCCTCGTGGGTGAGGTCGAGGGTCTCCAGGGGGAAGATCTCGTCCCGGACGAACTGCCGCATCCAGGTGAGCTGTTCCTCGAAGGCCGGCTCAGTGGAAAAGTCCCATGCCACGATGGTGCTCCTGTCGCTGTTCCAGGGTGTTGCCCGGGCCAACTACCGTAACGGCATGCCTGGTGACACCGCTGCCACCCCCATCCGTACCACCGTGACGCTGTCGCCGCCCAACCGGGCCAGCCGGAGGGCCGAGCCGGAGCGGGCGGCCATCGACTCGGTCTCGGCCCGGGCGCTGCTGGCTCGGGCAGGCACGGCCCTGCTGGACGAGCGCCGGCTGCTCACGCCGGCGGAGCTCAGTGACCTGGCCGCCCTGCCTGACACCTGGGTCACGTCCCTGGCCGCCTTGGCCCACCAGGTGCGACTGGCCTGGTGCGGCCCCGAAGTGGAGGTGGAGGGCATCCTGTCGGCCAAGACCGGAGGCTGCCCCGAGGACTGCCACTTCTGCTCCCAGTCCTCCCGCTTCGACACCCCGGTGAAGGCCACTCCGTTCCTCGACACCGAGGAGGTGATCCGGGCGGCCGAGGAGACCAAGGCCGCCGGAGCTTCGGAGTTCTGCATCGTCCTGGCCATCCGCGGTCCGGACGAGCGCACCATGCAGCGGATCCTCGAACTGGTGCCGGTGGTGCGCCGCCGGACCGGACTCAACGTGGCCGTCAGCGCCGGTCTCCTGACCGGGGAGCAGGCCCGGCGGTTCGCCGAGGGCGGCGTGCACCGGTACAACCACAACCTCGAGACCTCCCGGTCGTTCTTCCCCCAGGTGGTGACCAGCCACACGTGGGAGGAGCGCCAGGACACGTGTCGGCTCGTGCGGGACCACGGCATGGAGCTGTGCTGCGGGGCCCTGATCGGGATGGGCGAGTCCGACGCTCAGCGGGTGGAGCTGTTGGTGCAGCTCCAGGAGCTCGACCCCACCGAGGTCCCCCTTAACTTCCTCAACCCCCGACCGGGCACGCCCCTCGGGGACGAACAGCCGGTGGCGGCCTGGGAGGCCATCCGGTGGATCGCCCTGTTCCGGCTGGGACTTCCGGGCGTGATCCTCCGCTACGCCGGAGGACGGGAGGTCACCCTCCGCGAGCTCCAGGCACTGGGCATGACCTCGGGGATCAACGCCCTCATCGTCGGGAACTATTTGACCACCCTGGGCCGCTCCGCCGACGAGGACCTCCAGATGCTGGCCGACCTGCGGATGCCCGTCGGCGCGCTGACCGGCGTCATCTGAGCCGATGGCTGCGGCCTCCACCTCGACGGCGTTCTGCACCAGCTGCGGTTCGGGCTTTCCAGCATGCGACGGGTGCGGTCGGGAACTCGATCCCCCCCGCTACTGCGCCCAGTGCGGACGGCGACTGACCGTGCTGGTCACGCCGGCCGGCTACCGGGCCCGCTGCCGAGACCACGGCGAGACGACCGGCCCGTAACCCACCGGGCCCCGGCCGGGCGGAGGTCAGCCGGCCGGCACCTTCCAGCCCCGAGACTCGGCGATCTCCTTGCAGGTCGGACAGAGCGGGTAGCGCTTGGGGTTGCGGCCCGGCACCCAGATCTTCCCGCACAGCGCCTTGACCGCAGTGCCGTTGACCATGCCCTCCACCACCGAGGGACCCGCCGAGATGAAGTCCCCTTTCTCCGGCTTGAACCCTTCCAGGACGATGTGGGACATCCGCTCGTGGTCGCCGTCCAACTCGGGGTCGACCTGAGTGGGGGCCAGGGTGATGCCGCTGTCGGTCATGGCCCCAGGATCGCGCATCCGGGACCGCCGGGGCGATCCGCCCCGAGCCCCACTCCCTCTACGCTCGGGGCATGGCTTCCCGCACCCTGGTCCTCGCCTCGGGATCCCTGGCCCGCCTGCGCCTGCTCCGGGACGCCGGATTCGATCCGAAGGTGGTGGTGAGTGGCGTGGACGAGGACCAGGTCACGGCGCCGGACACGGCGACGCTCGTGACCCGGCTGGCCGAGCTCAAGGCCGAGGCCGTCGCCGACGACGGGGGGGGCGCCGTGGTGGTGGGATGTGACTCCCTGCTCGAGTTCGACGGGCAACCCCACGGAAAGCCGGCCTCGGCCGTGGAGGCCCGCGACTGGCTCTCGGCCATGAGGGGCCGGACGGCGACCCTGTTCACCGGCCACTGCGTGATCGACGAGCGGACCGGCCACCGCGTGAGCGACGTGGCCGGCACCACGGTCAGATTCGGGGTCACCACCGACGCCGAGCTCGACGCCTATCTGGCCACCGGTGAGGCGTTGGCCGTGGCCGGCGCCTTCACCCTCGACGGGCGGTCCGCCCCCTTCATCGACGGGGTGGACGGCGACCCCGGCAACGTCATCGGGCTCTCCCTACCCCTGCTCCGCTCCATGCTGGCCCGCCTGGACATTCCCATCACCGCCCTGTGGACCGAGGTGCGGGCATGATCGACGATGGCCTGTACGTCGAGGGCCGGGCCTCCGGGTCCGCCCCCCTCCTCCCCCGGCCTGCGCTCAAGCTAGGCGGGGTGGCCGTCGACCCGCCCGTGGTGCTGGCGCCCATGGCCGGTGTGACCAATGTGGCGTTCCGGCGCCTGTGCCGGACCTTCGGGGCCGGTCTGTACGTCAGCGAGATGATCACGGCCCGCGCCCTGGTGGAGGGCAATGCCAAGACTCTGGCCATGGCGGCCTTCGCCGAGGACGAATCGGTCCGCAGCGTCCAGCTGTGCGGCGTCGACCCCGCGGTGATGGGGGCGGCGGTGACCCGGTTGGTGGACGAGGTAGGCGTCGACCACATCGACCTCAATTTCGGGTGCCCGGCCGGAAAGGTCACACGCCAGGGGGCCGGCGCCGCGCTCCCCCTGCACCGGGCCCTCTTCGCCGCCATCGTCGGTGCCGCGGTCGATGCCGCCGGATCGGTGCCTGTCACCGTCAAGCTGCGGATCGGCGTGGACGACGAGCACGTGACCTACCTCGAGGCCGGAGCCATCGCCGAGGACCGCGGCGCGGCGGCCGTGACCCTGCACGCCCGGACGGCCGAGCAGTTGTACTCCGGCGATGCCCGGTGGGCGGCCATCGCCGAGCTCAAGCGCACCGTCTCCAGCATCCCGGTGCTGGGCAACGGGGATCTGTGGGAAGCGTCCGACGCCCTGGCCATGGTGGCAGCCACCGGCTGTGACGGGGTGGTGGTGGGCCGGGGATGCCTCGGGCGCCCGTGGCTGTTCCGGGACCTGGCCGCGGCCTTCGCCGGGCGGGCCGTGCCGCCACCTCCGGGCCTGGGCGAGATCGTGGCCATGATGCGCGCCCATGCCGAGCTGCTGGCGGACACCTTCGGCGAGGAGCTCGGGGTCCGCCAGTTCCGCAAGCACGCCGGCTGGTACCTCACCGGCTTCCCCGTCGGTTCGGTGGTGCGACGCTCGCTGGGTCTGGCCGGTTCTCTGGCCGAGCTGCACGAACTGCTGAATGGGCTAGACGGGTCCCTGGCCTTCCCGGACGAGGCGAGGCGCATGGCCCGGGGCCACACCAACGGGCCCCGCCCGGTCCGCCTCCCCGCCGGCTGGCTGGACACCATGGACGATCCCACGCCGCCCGTGGGGGGGGACCTCCTGGTCTCCGGCGGATGACCGGCATCGGCAGCGAACCGCAGGCACCGCCCGCCGGAGGACCACGTCGGGTGGCGGTCACCGGCGCCTCCGGATTCGTCGGTGGGGAGCTGGTGCCCCACCTGGTCGGACTGGGCTTTGTCGTCCGTGCCCTGGTGCGGGACCCGAGCGTCGTCCCCACCGGGCCCGGGGTCGAGGTCCGTGCGGTGGACATCTCGGACACCGGCGGCCTGGCCGAGGCCCTGTCCGGCTGCGAGGTGGCGTACTACCTGGTCCATGCCATGGCCGGCGGTGTGGGATTCGCCGACCGGGACCGGGACCTGGCCCGCTCCTTCGCCGAGGCCGCCGACCGGGCCGGGGTCGGGCGGATCGTCTATCTCGGCGGCCTGGGCCACGGCGAGCTCTCCGAGCACCTGGCCAGTCGCCAGGAGGTCGGCCATGTCCTCGGCTCCACCGGCATCGCCACCGTCGAGCTCCGGGCCGCCGTGGTGTTGGGCGCCGGGAGCATCTCCTTCGAGATGGTGCGCTACCTCACCGAACGGCTCCCCATGATGGTGTGTCCGCGGTGGGTCAACACGCGGGTCCAACCTCTGGCCCTCGCCGACCTGCTGGCCTACCTGGCCGAGGCGGCGGATGTGCGGCCCGGGATCTACGACATCGGAAGTCCCGACGTCACCACCTATCGGGAGATGATGGACGCCTACGCCCGGGTGCGGGGCCTGCGGCGGCGGTTCATCATCAAGGTGCCGGTGCTCAGCCCCGCCCTCTCGGCCCACTGGGTGGACCTGGTCACCCCGGTGGACAGCACCGTCAGTCACGCCCTCATCGAGAGCCTGGCCAACGAGGTCACCGTCCGCGACGGTGACCGCACCGATGCGGCCTTCCGTGTCCGCCCCCTCGATTCGGAAGCGGCCATCCGGGCGGCCCTGGAGAGCCAGGAACGCCGGATCGTGGCCACGTTGTTCGACCGCTCCCAGGGCCTGCGGGACGGCGTCTACACCGACCGGTCCTCGGCCCGCGTGCGGCTGTCCGGCATCACCGCCGAGGGAGCGGTGGAGGGCATGGAGGCCGACCTCGACGACTGCGGAGGCCAGCTGGCCTGGTACGGGTGGCCCTACGCCTGGCAGCTCCGGATCAACCTCGGCCACCTGTTCGACGAGGACTTGAGACTGGGCCGTCCCGAGCGGGTGGTGCCGGGGGCCGCCGTCGACTGGTGGACGGTCGAGACACGAGAGCCCCAGACCCTGGTGCTCTCCACCCGTACCTGGTTCTGCGGCGAGGCGTGGCTGGGCCTGCGGGTCTCGTCCACCCGTCCCCTGCGCATCGAGCAGGTGGGATCACTGCGCACCCGGGGCCTGCTGGGCATGGCCTACTGGTGGCTGCTGTGGCCCGTCCACCAGGTGGCCTTCCGGGCCATGGTCCACCACCGGGTGGTCCGGGCCCGTCGGATGGCCCGACGGACCCCCCGGAGTATGTCCCCGGTGTCCTAGCGGTCCGAGCCTCCCGTCCCAGCCGCTGCGGCTGCGGCGGGGACGTCCCCCGTCCCAAAGGGGGCCCGGTGCTGTGAGAGACTGGGCACGGTTGATCGCGACGGGGGCCCCCGTCGTCGGACCGGACGAATGCTCCGGAACTCGTCTGGTCACCCCAGCCCCCTCATGATCGTCGGCTCCTCCCTCACCATCGAAATCGGCGACCGCACGCTGCTCCGCGACGCCTCCTTCGTCGTCGGTGCCGGCGAAAAGGTCGGCCTGGTCGGGCGCAACGGGACCGGAAAATCCACCTTCATCTCGGTCATCATCGACGAGCCGGGCCACAATGTGCGCTCGACGGGCAACGCCGCCATCCGGGGTACGTTCAGTTACCTGCCCCAGGTGCCCGTGCCCCATGGCCTCGGCCTGGAGCCCAACGGCTTCTCCCACGTCCTGTCGGGGCGGGGCCTCGATGTCCTCGATGACGCCCTCGACAAGGCCCGCACCCAGATGGCCAAGGACCCGAGCAGCGAGAACATCGAGCTGTTCTCCGACCTCGAGGAGCAGTTCCGCGAGAACGGTGGCTACGAGGCCGAGTCGGCCATGGCCCGGCTGGCCGACGGATTGGGCCTTCGCCAGGAGCTCCTCTTGGAGGACATCGAGAGTCTCTCGGGCGGCCAGCGCCGCCGCGTCGATCTGATCCGCATCCTCTTCCAGGGGCCGGACACCATGATCCTCGACGAGCCCACCAACCACCTCGACCTGCCCGCCAAACGTTGGTTGATGGAGGAGCTGGAGCGCTTCACCGGTGCCATTCTGGTGGTCTCGCACGACCTCAAGCTGCTCGACCGGTCCATCAACAAGGTGCTCCACCTCTCCGACGGCCGCCTGCACGAGTTCAAGGGGACCTACTCCTCGTACATGGTCCAGCTCGAGGCGGACCAGAGCCAACGGGAACGATCCGCCGTGCTCGAGGGCCGGGAGATCAAGCGGCTCTCCACGCTGGCCGACTCCATGCGGGGCAGCACCAACCGCCGGGCCCGGATCGCCAAGTCCCTGGACAAGCGGGTGGAGAGACTGGAGTCGTCGAAGACCGAGGTGCACAAGCGCGAGAAGAAGAGCTCGTTCCGGCTCCCCACCCCCCAGCGGTCCGGCGAAGTGCCGCTGCGGACCATCGAACTGACCGTCCGGTACGACACCACGAGCGTGCTGCGGAGCGTGGACTTCCACTGCCGGCGGGGCGACCGGGCCGTGATCATCGGGAGGAACGGGGCGGGAAAGTCGAGTCTTCTGCGCTGCCTGGCCGGAGTGCAGGAACCGACAGCGGGGTCGGTGGAACTGGGAGCGAACGTTACCCTGGGGTACTTCGCCCAGGAGCACGAACAGGTCGACATGGACCGTACCGTGCTCGAGAATATCGACGACACCATTCTGGTGCAGGAGACCGAGCGCCGGGCCCTGCTGGGCATGTTCGGCATCGCCGGAAAGGCCGCCCACCAGATGCCCAAGACGTTGTCGGGGGGTGAGCGGGCCAAGCTGGGCTTGGCCATGCTGGCCGCCGGCCGGGCCAACGTGCTGCTCCTCGACGAGCCCACTAACAACCTCGACCCGTCCTCCATCGAGGCGGTGGGCACCATGCTGAGCCAGTGGCCCGGGACCATCGTGGTGGTCAGCCACGATCGCGCCTTCGTCCAGGCCCTGGAGCCCACCCACTGTCTCAAGCTGCCCGATGAGATCTTCACCCACTGGGACGACGACTATCTCGACCAGGTGGAGATGAAGTAGTCCGGCGGCACACTCCGCGTGCTGCAGTCATCCGTCTGCAACACTGCGACGGCATGCCGACTCCACCGCCGTTACCCTCCGAGGAGGAGGCGCTCGAAGAACCGGGAACCGAGCGCCTGCTGGCGCTGAGCGACGGCGTGGTGGCCATCGCCCTCACCCTGCTGGTACTTCAGCTCAAGGTGCCGGCGGTCACACCGGAGAACAAGACATCCTCGGTGGCCCTCTACCACGATCTGGCCCGCGGGTCGCCCCAACTGGTCAGCTACGTTGTGTCGTTCTATGTGATCGGGGTCTTCTGGCTCGTCCACCACCGGGTGTTCCGACTGTTCCGGGGACACCGGGAGGTGATCGCCTGGTGGAACTTCGGCTTCCTGTTCACCATCACCCTCTTCCCCTTCTCCGCCGCCCTGATGGGCGAGTTCCCCGACAACTCCCTGGCCGTGGTGGAGTTCGCGCTCAACCTGCTCCTGGCCAACCTGGTCACGACCGTGGTCATCCTGGTGGCCCGAAGGAGGGACCTGTTCGTCGACGCCGCCACGCCGACTCTGGTCCGGGGGATGGTGACCCGCGGGATGGCTGCGGCCGCGGTCATCGTGGCGTCCATCCCGGTGGCGGTGGTGGCGCCCAAGTACGCCCCGTTCGTCTGGCTTCTGCTCGCCGTCTCCCCCCGGCTGGGCGAGAGGTGGAGCTCCCGACTGGCGCGCTGACTGTTTACCCGGCGGCCGACGGGGCCCGACCGCTGCCGTTGCCGTTGACGTTGCTGGTGGCATCGCCGGTAGTGCCAGCGTCCTTCATGGCGTCCACCAGCACCTGGGCCGCCCCCACCAGTCCGGCGGCTTCGTAGGGCACGACGATCTTGGAGTTGGGGGATGTGGCCAGGGCCTGCAGGGCTCGAAGCTGCATGATGGCCAACGTGTTGGGGTGGATGACCGACGCATCGATGGCGTCCAGCGCCGCCGACTCCCCCTCGCCACGCAGCTGGGCCGCCCGCTTCTCGCCGTCCGCCCGGAGTTCGAGCACCTGCTTCTGCGCCTCGGCGGCGAGAATCGACGCCTGCTTCTGTCCTTCGGCCTCCAGCACGTTGGCCTGCTTGCGGCCCTGGGCGCTGTTGATAGCCGACTGCTGTTCGCCCTCGGACTTGAGGATGGCCGCCCGCTTGTGCTGCTCCGCCTCCTTCTGCTCGGACATGGCCTGCAGCACATTGGTGGGAGGCGTGATGTCGAGAATCTCGATGCGGTTGAGTCGCACCCCCCACTTGAGGGTGGCCTCGGCCATGTGGTCCTGCATCTTGGAGTTGATGGTCTCCCGCTCAGAGAGGGACTCGTCGAGCGTCAACTCGCCAAACACCGCCCGCAGGGCGGTGCGGGCCATCTGGTCGATGGCCAGTCCGAAGTCGTTCACCTCGAACAGCGCCAGCTTGACGTCGGTCACCTGACAGAAGATGGTGGCGCTGACCCAGAGCGACACGTTGTCCTTCGTGATCACCGCCTGTTGATCCCCGGTGCGGGGGAACTCACGCACATCGACCTTGTCCATCCGGTCGGCCAGCGGCATCAGGACGTGGAGGCCGGGTTGCTTGATGCTCTTGAACTCGCCGAACCGCTTGATCACACCCACGCAGCCCTGCTGGACCACCTTCAGGCACGACTTGAGGAACACGACGATGAGGGAGAAGATGGCGACGGCGACCACCGCCAGCACGATGGATGTCCCTACTGAACCGATGATCATGGCGACCACCTCCTGACTCCACTGTACGCACTCCGGGGTCCCGACCGCACCGCGCTCACGGCCGGAGCCCGCCGGAGGCCGGCACAGGCGCCCGGGTGGTGCGCCGTCGTGCGCCCCGCGCCCGGAGTGCCCCGATTGCGCCCGAGGTGGGGGTGGTCAGCCGTCGTCCGTCGGGTAGACCACCAGGAGGCCGCGCTCCACGTCGGCCACGACCACGGTGGTCCCGGCGTCGATGGTGGTGCCGGGGAAGAGGGACACGGCGTACCACTCCTCGCCCCGGGAGAACACCGAACCCGGCTGATGGCTGTCGGAGACCGGCTTCTTCACCACCGCCGTCTCGCCGATCATCCCCGAGACCCCGTTCAACATCGCCCTCTCCGTTTCCGACGTCGAGTCCGTGTGCCCGTGCCGTCCAGACCCTGCCGTCCGAAATGCACTATACGGCCTCCCTCCGGTGGCCCCTCCCGACGGGCCGGTCGGGCCACGGGCCGCTGCCCCGGTTAGCTCGAGACCGGCAGCCGACCACGGAGAGGCCTCCTGTGGAGCACGTTCCGGCGAAGCCGCCCGCTCCCGACCCCGGAGAGGACGGGCCCCGGCCGTGGCCTCACCGGATACCGTTGGCCATGGCCACCGATCCCGCTCCCCCGCCGGCGTCTCCCGGGCCGACCCCACACGGACCGTCGGATCCGCTGGGTCCGCTGACCGCCCGGAAGACGTGCCGCACCGTCGAACCCCTGCACGGGATGATCTACTTCGCCCCCGAGGCCGGCCAGTCCTACGCCAGGCTGGGCCTCCGGGCCGAAGCCGGCTACTTCGCCTCGCGGTCCGCGGCCATGGGAGCGGTGGGGGCCGACACGGTGATCGCCACCTTCTTCAACTTCTACCCCGGCCTGGTGCGGGATGTCATCCCCGAGGCATGGGCGATCGTCTCGCCGGCCGAGGTTCTGGCCGCCCGGCTCGATGCCGCCGACGCCGCGCTCCGTCGCATGCTGGGCCCCGCCGTCGACTCGCCCGAGATGCTCCGGGCGGCGGGGTTGGCCCGCAGGGCGGCCGACCGAGCAGCGCAGCGCTACGAGGGCCGGCCCCTGTTCGCCGCCCACGCCGGACTTCCGTGGCCCGAGCCGGCGCACCTCGTGCTCTGGCATGCCCAGACCCTCCTGCGCGAGTACCGGGGCGACGGGCACATCGCCGCACTGGTCATGCACGACCTCGATCCGGTGGAGGCCCTGGGACTGCACCTGGCCACCGGCGACCTCCCCGAGGCCTTCCTCAAGGGGACCCGGGGATGGCCGGACGCCGACTGGGAGGCCGGTGTGGACCGCCTGGTGGCCCGGGGCCTGGTGACCAGGGTGGAGCCGGGCGACACGCACCGGGCCACCGTGGCCCTCACCGAACGCGGGACGATCCTCCGAGAGGAGGTCGAGACCGAGACCGACCGGACCGCGGCCTCCGCCTACGAGGCGCTGGGGGACGAAGGGTGCACCGAGCTGCGCACGCTGGCCCGCCCGTTCAGCCGGGCCGTGGTGGACGCGGCGGGCTTCGGGTTCTGACTCCTGGGACGGCGCCCCGGACCCGGGACCCGCCGTCCGTCGGATACCTGACCGGTGACCGGTGGCCCCGGGCCACGGGTCACCGGGTCCGGTCCGATCCGCCGGCTCCCCCGCTCATCACCAGGTCGGCCAATTGCGACTCCTCCCCGGGGACCACCAGGACCTGGTAGCCGTTGCGCTCGGCGAGCCACTCCCGATTGCGCCGGTGGATATCGTGATGGCCGTCGAACCGGTCCAGCACCACCACGGTGCGGGCCGG
Organism: uncultured Acidimicrobiaceae bacterium; assembly: GCA_963737625.1. Classification (GTDB taxonomy): domain Bacteria; phylum Actinomycetota; class Acidimicrobiia; order Acidimicrobiales; family RAAP-2; genus Bog-756. Next base: position 372,710 of record CAVTTK010000002.1, on the reverse strand, counting down.
AACCCCGGTGTGGGCACCCGACAGGGCATCCATCGACATGCGCACCCCGTTGATGGTCCCGAGTCCGGCGTCGGAGACCAGCACCACCACGTCGGGGGTCAGCGCCGCCACCACATCGACGACGTCGCCGTCGGCGGCCTGGGGGGAGCGGACGCCCCCCGCGGTTTCCACCACCCCCACCTGCACCCGCGGGGCGGGCCACTCCATCTCCTCGATCAACTCGGCCACCGTGAACGGGGGCAGGCCCAGGGCCTCGGCCGCCATCGGGGGGGCCATGGCCCGGTGATACGAGCGGAACGAGTGGCACACCGCCCCGGGATGCTCACCGGACGCCTCGCCCAGCCGCTCGGCGTCGGTAGCTCCACCGAGACGACCACCGTCCGAATCGATGTCGAAGGACTGGGCCGGTTTCCGCGCCGCCACCGTCAGCCCACGAGCCGCGCAGTTCGACCAGGAGCCGACCGCACACCCATGTCTTGCCCACCTCGGTCCCGGTGCCACACACCAGGACCACGCGCTCAGGACGCAATGTCGTCCCAACGGCCGTCGGCGCTGGCCCGCGGCCGGGTGTCGGCCAACCCCAGCCGCACGAGGCCGTCGACCAATCGGTCGACCTGCTCCGCCGTGTGCACCGCCGAGAGGGTGACCCGAAGCCTGGACGTCCCCCGGGGGACGGTGGGAGGCCGAATGGCCGGCACCCACAGACCCAGGGCCAGTAGTTCGGAGGAGGCAGCCACGGCGTCGGCCTCGTCCCCGATGACCACGGGGATGATCGGTGAACGATGACCCGGCACGCCCACGGCCACCGCCACCCGGGCCACGTGCCCGGCCAACCGGGCGCGGAGCTCGGCGCCCCGGGTGGAGGACACGATGCCCACGGCGGCCAGGGCGGCGGCGGCGTCGGCCGGCGGAGTGGCCGTGGTGAAGATGTAGGGGCGGGCCCGGTTCACGAGCAGCTCCACGAAGCGGGCGGGTCCGGCCACGAACCCTCCGAGGGATCCGAGCGTCTTCGACAGTGTGCCCATCCGCAGCAGGTCGGCGGCGCCTGCGGCACCGTCGGGAAGCTCGGGGCCGAGGACGGCATGGGCCTCGTCCAGGATCAACAGCGCCCCATGCCGTCCGGCCAACGCCACCAGGCCCTCGAGATCCGCCTCGTCCCCGTCCATGGAGAACACCGTGTCCGAGATGATGATGGGTCGTCGCGCCGTCTGGGCCAGGGCCGTCTCCAGCTGGGCCAGGTCGCGGTGCGGATAGACCGTGACGGAGGCCCGACCCATACGGCAGCCGTCGATGATCGAGGCGTGGTTCAGCTCATCGGAGAACACGTGGGCGCCCTCGGTCCCGAAGACCGACAGGACCGAGAGGTTGGCGGCGAACCCGGTGGGGAAGAGGGTGGCCCTGGGGCACCCCTTCCACGCGGCCAGGGCGGCCTCCAGCTCGTCATGCACCGGACGGGAGCCCGTGACCAGTCGGGATGCGCCCGCACCGGAACCCCATCGGTCGAGGGCGCGGTGGGCCGCCTCAACCACGTCGGGGTCCGTGGTGAGCCCCAGATAGTCGTTGGAGGCGAACGAGACGACGGGGCCGGTGTCGGCCACCCCGGCGGCGCTCCCCCGGCCGGCATCCCGCAGGTGGCCGGCCGGGCCCCGGGCATCGAAGGATAGGGGTCGGCGCCACTGTCCGGCGGCCTCGACCACGCGGCACGACTCGTCGACCCAGGCCGTCCACGCCGAGGCGGCCGATCGGTCCCCCCCGGCCGGAACGACGGGGCCGGTAGGCCCGGTGCCCACCGACGGTTCGGACCCCGTCACCGACAGTCCTCGGACCACACCTCGTCGATGGCCGCGGCCAGCACATCGACCACCCGGTCGATCTCCTCGACGGTGGTGGTCAGCGGTGGCATGACCACCACCACGTCACCGAGGGGCCGGAGGAGGACACCTCGCCGCACGGCCCCGGCACAAACCCGGCGGCCCCAGCGCGGCGAACCGGGAGGAGGATCGAGCTCCACCCCCACCATGAGCCCCCGTTGACGGACGGCCCGGACGCCCCGACGGGCCCTCACCGTGTCGTCCAGCCGCTCGGATAGGCGCCGGGCCGTCGCCTCCACGTTGGCCAGGACGTCCCACTCGTCGATCAGCTGGAGGTGGCGGAGGGCCACGGCGCAGGCCAGCGCGTTCCCTCCGTAGGAGTGGCCGTGGTAGAAGGTCGACTCGCTGAGATCGGGGCCGTTGAACGCCTCGAACACGCGGCCCGAGGCCACGGTGGCCGACAGGGGAAGGTACCCGCCGGTGATCCCCTTGCCCAGGCAGATCAGGTCGGGGCGGAAGGCCGGCCCGCCCCACTCCGAGGCGAACAGCCGTCCGGTCCGACCGAAACCGGTCGCCACCTCGTCGCAGATGAGCAGCACCCCGAGGGACCGGCACGCCTCGCCCACCCGGGCCAGGTCGGACGGCTCCGCCACCAGGATGCCTGAGGCTCCCTGGACCAGCGGCTCCATCACCACCGCGGCGAGCGAGTCGGCGTGGGCCTCGAGGCAGCCGATCAACTTGGTGGCCCAGTCCTCGGTGGCGTAGCCGGGACTCCGGACCACCGGAAAGCGCAGGGGGTCGAAGAGGGACGTGCCGAATCCGCCGTCCCCCAGGGACAGGGCCCCGACGGTGTCCCCGTGGTAGGCGTCGCCGAGGGACAGGAACTGATGGTGCCCGGGCTCCCCGCGGTTGACCCAGTACTGGAAGGCGATCTTGAGCGCCTGCTCGACGGCCACGGCCCCGTCGGAGGCGAACAGCACATGGGCGTCGGTCACCGGCACCACCGCGGCCAGCGCCTCGGCGAACTCCACGGCGGCTCGACTGCCGTTGCCCAGCAGTGTGGCGTGGGCCACCCGGCCCAGCTGTTCGATCACCGCGGTGTCCAGCTCCGGCACGTGATGGCCCAACGTGGTCACCCACAGGGACGAGATGGCGTCGAAGTACCGTCGACCCTCGACGTCGATGAGCTCCCGACCCTCGGCCCGCTCCACCATCACCGGCGAGCTGTCCGGGTAGGTGGCCATCTGGGTGAAGCCGTGCCAGACCACGGCCGCGTCCCGGTCCACCCAGGAACGGGGGCTGGTCGGCGGGTCGGGGGGTTCGGCCATCGGGGAGATTCTTGTCTACCCGGGGGGCCTGGTCGAACCGGCGCGGAGACCTCGGGCACCCGGCGGGGCCCTGTCCGGGTCGGCCCCCCGGCCGGTAGGATCCCGCCCATGGACCGCATCGGCGTCGTCGACACCATGTTCGCCCGCTTCGACATGGGCGGCGAGGCCATCGACGAGCTGAAGGGCTGCCCCGGCTTCGGAGCCACATTCGAGGTGGTCCGACGGACCGTCCCCGGGTTCAAGGACCTGGCGGTGGAGTGCAAGCGGATCATCGAGGAGGACGGGTGCCTGATCGTGGTGGCCCTCGGCATGCCCGGCAAGGCGGACATCGACCAGGTCTGCGCCCACGAGGCGTCCCAGGGACTGATGCAGGCTCAGCTGATGACCTCCACCCACATCCTCGAGGTGTTCGTCCACGAGAACGAGGAGGAGGATCCCGCCGCCCTGGCCCGGGTGTGCGTCAACCGCTCCCGCAAGCATGCCCGCAACGCCTACTGGATGCTCTACGAGCCCGAGCAGCTGGTCCGCCAGGCCGGTCGGGGTGTGCGCCAAGGCTACGAGGACGCCGGACCCCTGTCCGTCTGACCGCGTCCCCCGCCCGGTCAGGCCGGGGGGTCGTGCGGCAACCCCAGAGACCGTTCGGCGATGATGTTGCGCTGCACCTCGGCCGTCCCTCCCCCGATGGTCAGGGCCGGCGAGAACAGCAGGCCGTAGCTCCACACGGGATCGATGACCCGTTCCCCGTCAGGTCCCGCAGCCAGCACTGGGGCGGCCCCCTGGATCATCCCCCGGGCGCCGGCCAGCGTCGTTGGCCAGCTCCATGACGTGCTGCCCGTGCGCGTCGGCCAGCGCCTTGCGCACCGACGCCTCGGGGCCCGGCTCCTGGCCGGACACGGCCGCCGACACCGTGCGCAGCCGCAGCAGTCGCAGGATCTCACCCTCCACCCACAGCCGCACCAGGCGCTGGCGCGCCAGGGGCCCCACCGGCTCCTCCGAGCGCCGCACCAGGTCGACCAGGTCCTCCGCCGTGGGCCCCATGCCCCAGAGGGCACCGGAGCCCGACAGTGAGACCCGCTCGTTGCCCAGGGTGACCTTGGCCAGCGACCAGCCGTGGCCCCGCTCCCCGACCAGGCTGACGGAGTCCAGGCGGACGTCGTCCAGCGTGACCTCGTTGAACGTGTGGGTGCCCGTCATGTCGACCAGGGGTCGAACGGTCACCCCGGGCGCGTCCATGGGGCAGATGAAGTAGGAGATCCCCTCATGCCTGGGCGCGTCAGGCTCGGTGCGGGCCAGCAGGATCCCCAGCTGGGCCGCGTGGGCGTACGAGGTCCACACCTTCTGGCCCTGGACCACCCATTGGTCCCCGTCCCGCTCCGCCCGGGTGGTCAGCGAGGCCAGATCCGACCCGGCCCCGGGCTCGCTGAACAGTTGGCACCAGATCTCTTCTCCGGCCAGCAGGGGGAGGAGGTATCGGTGCTTCTGCTCGTCCGTGCCGGCATGGAGGATGGTCGGACCAGCCCACCCGATGCCGATGGTGTTCTCCGGTCGTCTGACCCCGGCCCGCCGGAGCTCGTCGTCCACGATGAGCTGATGGGTGGGATCGGCGCCCATACCCCAGGGCGCCGGCCAGTGAGGTGCCACCAGTCCGTGCTCGGCCAGTTGGCGCGCCGTCGGCTTCGGACGGTCGGCCAACCACCGGCGCAACGCCGTTCGCCGCGGGTCGTCCTCGGCGGGCAGAGCGAAGTCCATCATGGCCAGCGTAGGCTTGATGGCTCCGGCCGTCCCGTCTGGGCCTTCGTGCCGGATGGACCCGGCCCGCCCGGCCGTCGTTGGCCACCAGGGACAGGGGAGCGGGCACCCGCTCCCGGAAGCTCGGAAGTGGGGAGTGGACGTGAGCAAGTGGATCTTCGCCGACGTGTGGGAGGCCGTGGCCGACACGCTGCCCGACGCACCCGCCCTCACCCACGGTTCCCGCACCGTGACCTGGTCCGAACTGGATCGACGCGCCGGTCAGGTAGCTCGGTGGCTACTGGGCACCGACGTCCGGCACCAGGACAAGGTGGCCCTCTACCTGTACAACGGTCCCGAGTATCTCGAGGCCACGTTCGCCTGCCTGAAGCTCGGCCTCGTTCCCATCAACACCAATTACCGGTACGCCGACGACGAGCTCGTCTATCTGTGGGAGAACGCCGACACGGTGGCGGTGGTGTTCCACGGGGCCTTCGTCGAGCGCATCGAGGGGATCCGGGCGCGGGTCCCCGGCATCCGCTCCTGGCTGTGGGTCGATGACGGGACGGCCCCCTGTCCGGGATGGGCCGTCCCCTACGAGGAGGCCGCGTCGACATCCGGTCCGGGGGGACCGGTGGCGCTGCCGTGGTCCCGCACGCCCGATGACGTCTACATGCTCTATACCGGGGGCACCACCGGGATGCCCAAGGGAGTCATGTGGCGACAGGACGACCTGTTCGCCCGTCTCAACGGCGGCGGATTCCGACGCTATCCCGAGGACGGGAGCCCAGACGACGTGCGAGGCGAGTTGGAACGCAGCGGCCGCGGCATGACGCTGCTACCGGCCTGCCCGCTCATGCACGGCACCGGAGGCTTCACCGCCCTCGAATGCCTCAGCGAGGGAGGTCGGGTGGTCACCCTCACCTCCCGGCAGTTCGATCCCCTCGAGCTCCTGGACACGGTGATGCGAGAGCAGGTGAACGCCCTCGTGATCGTCGGTGACGTGTTCGCCAAACCCATCCTGGCCTCCCTCAACGCCCACCCCGGCCGTTGGGACCTGACCAGCCTGGTCGGCATCGTCTCCTCCGGCGTGATGTGGAGCGAAGAGACCAAGCAGGGCCTGCTCGGCCATTACCCGGGGATGCTGCTGGTCGACGCCTTCTCCTCATCGGAGGCCCTCGGGATGGGCACTTCCGTGTCCTCAGGTCACTCGTCGGCCCACACGGCACAGTTCTCCCTCGGCCCCGAGGTCCGCGTCATCGGCACGGACGGCCGGGACGTCGAGCCCGGCTCCGGGGCCAGCGGGGTGCTGGCCCTGGGCGGTCGCATCCCCCTCGGGTACTACAAGGACGAGGCCAAGTCCGCCGCCACCTTCCGGACCATCGACGGGATCCGCTACTCGGTGCCCGGTGACTACGCCGAGGTGGGGGCGGACGGATCGATCCACCTGCTGGGCCGGGGCTCGGTCGTCATCAACACCGGCGGTGAGAAGGTCTATCCCGAGGAGGTGGAGGAGGTCATCAAGACCATCGAGGGCGTGGCCGACGCCGTGGTGGTGGGCATCCCCGACGAACGGTTCGGCGAGGAGATCGTGGCGGTCGTGGAACCGTCCACCGGGACCGATCCCGACGCACTCGCCCCCGGCGTGATCATCGAACACGTCAAGGCCCACCTGGCCGGGTACAAGGCGCCCCGTCGAATCCACGTCGTCCGGACCATCGGACGCTCCCCCGCCGGCAAGGTGGACTACGCCCGGCACCGCGCCGAATCGGCCGAGTGGGCCGGTGTGGCGCTGGAGTGACCGCCCCGGTCCTCCTCAGCCCTTGTTGGCCCCGTGGTTCCGGACGAAGTCGTTGACGGTGTAGTACGCGTCGATGGATTCGCCGGCATCGCCCCAGAACCCCTCGAGAACGTCGTAGGCCATGGTGCCCTGTCCGATGTAGTAGTTGTTCACATCGGTGATCTCCAGCTCGCCCCGCCCGGAGGGCACCAGCGTGGGGATCACATCGAAGACATCGGCGTCGTAGCAGTAGATGCCGGTCACCCCGAACTTCGAATCGGGCTGCTCGGGCTTCTCGACGATCCCCACCACTCGCTGCTCGGCGTCGAAGGTGGGAACGCCCAGATGGCGGAGGTGCTCGTCCTCGGCCACCGGGGTCAGCAGGATCCTGGCCCCGTGGGCGTCCGCCTTGAAGGCATCCACCATGGGTTTGATCGAGCGCTCGATGATGTTGTCGGCCAACATCACCAGCACCGGCTCGCCGTCGACGAACCGGGCCGCCAGACCCAGGGCTTCGGCGATTCCACCGGGGCGGTCCTGGTAGCCGTAGCTCAGGCGGTCGATTCCGAACTCCTGGCCGTTGCCCAGCAGGCGGAGGAACTCACCGGCGTGGGTCCCCCCGGTGACCAGCATGATCTCGGTGATCTCGGCGTTGACCAGGGCCTCGATGCCCCAATTGATCATCGGGCGGTCGTAGATCGGCAACAGGTGCTTGTTGGTGATCCGAGTGAGCGGATGGAGCCGTGAGCCGGTGCCCCCGGCGAGAATGACGCCCTTCATGGCGCGCAGCCTAACGGGGATCGGGCGAGCAGTCTCATGGTGGGGTCATCACCGGTCAGCGTCGGGCCCCGGCCTCGGCCAGGACGGCGTCGGCCAAGGCCGGCCACCTGGCCGTGGCCCAGGCCCCGAACGGGCGATCGGCGAGTCCGGCACAGACCACGCCGGCCACCGGATCCACCCAGAGGAACGAGCCGCTGCGGCCGAAGTGTCCGAACGTCCGCGGCGAGTTGGTGGACCCCGTCCAGTGGGGCTGCTTGTGGCCCCGGATCTCGACACCCAGGCCCCATTCGCAGGGGTCGAACCTCTGGAAGCCGGGCAGCACGCCGGCCACTCCCGGAAACTGCACCGAGGTGGCGGCCCGGCGCGTCTCCGGCGAGATCAGCGTGGGGACGGCCCACTCCGAACCGAGGGCCACCAGGTCCGCCAGCGGTCCCGTCAGCCCCGCAGCGGCCGGTCCGCCCCCGTGATCGGCCTGGGTCCCGGCTCCGCCCTCGACGCCCGGCCCGGCTCCACTCTGGGTGTCCTCGAGGCAGGTACCGGTCATCCCCAGGGGGTCGAGGACGCCCTGACTCAAGTAGTCGGCGAAGGACAGGCCCGCACGCCGGGAGAGCAGGTCGCCGAGCACCGTGTAGCCGGCGTTCGAATAGATCCGGCGCCGACCGGGAGGCGCCAGGACGGGGCCGCCCTCCGGGGCCAATCCCGACGTGTGGGCCAGCAGATGACGGACGGTGCTGCCCGGGGGGCCGGCCGGATCGTCGAGGGTGAGCGTCCCCTCCTCCACGGCGATCAACACGGCCAGAGCCGTGGCCACCTTGGTCACCGATGCCCAGGGGAAGTGGTGGTCACCGTGGCCGACTGCCCCGACCACCTGCACCTCGCCATGACCCGGCGCATCCGATCCGCCCGGGAAGCGGAGCACGGCTACGGCAGCCAGACCCACAGGCCACTCGGCCACCTGTCCCAAGGCGTGCATGGGGACGGGGCCTACAGGGAGGGTCGGCACCGTCAGGGGAGTGTCGGGACGGGGTGGCCGGCGGGGGACGAGGTCCGTCGGACGACAGACGTCAGACGTCAGACGTCGAGGAAGCGGCGCACGGCGAAGGCCGAGCCCACAACGCCGACGACCACTCCGACCACGGCCACCAGGATGCACGTGCCGGCGACCTCCCATCCGCCCAGGGACATCTGGGCGATGATGCTTCCTTGGTTCGCTGCGGTCTTGGTGGTGTCCAGACCGATGCCGTAGTAGAGGGCCAGCACCACCAGCACCGCCACCACCGCACCGGCCAGTCCCTGGATCAGTCCTTCGGCCATGAACGGCAGCCGGATGAACCAGTTGGTCGCACCGACCAGCTTCATGACCGACACCTCACGGCGCCGGGCGAAGATGGCCATACGGATGGTGTTGAGGATCAGGACCGAGGCCGACAGCAGCAACACCACGGCCACGGACAGGAAGACCCATTGCAGGATCCGGATCACGCTCTGCATGGTCTTGATCTGCTGGCCGGGGTACTTGACCGTGGCCACACCGGGCTTGGAGATGAATGTCTGGTAGACGGCAGAGGCCTGCGATGGGTCGTTGAGCACGCACCGGAAGGACGAGGGGTAGTCGGACTGGGTGGTGGCATCCAGCTCGTCCGCCGGGAGGATGGTCTTGGCCTCGTTGTAGTCATAGGCCTGGGTGCGGTAGGTGCAGTGCTTGACGTAAGGCGACTGCCCCAGCTCGGTGCCGATGGACGAGGTGAGGCTGGCCCCGGCGGCCGGCTTGACCCAGACGATGGTCGACACGCCGTCCTGCCACTGGACGGTGGCCTGCGACGCACCCTGCTTCAGCAGTAAGGACGATCCCACCAGGGCCAGCGACACCGCCACCGTGAGGATGGCGGCCACGGTCATCAGTCGGTTGCGCCACAGGTTGGTGGCGGCCTCCTTCGAGACGTATCCGGCGGAGACGGGCATCAGGTACGAGCGGCGAAGCTGTCGGGGAACTCCTCGGCCGGCATCGCCGAGGGGGCTTGCTCCACCATGGTGCCGGTGGGCGAACCAGCGCCGGCGGCGGCTGTGGCGCTGTCGATCCCATAGACCCCGTGGGCCTGGTCCCGCACGAGTAGGCCACGATCGAGTTCGATGACCCGCCGCCGCATCTGGTCCACCATGCCCGCATCGTGGGTGGCGATGATGACGGTGGTTCCGGTGCGGTTGATGCGGTCAAGGAGCTTCATGATGCCGAGGCTGGTGGTCGGGTCAAGGTTTCCCGTCGGTTCGTCGGCCAGGAGGATCAGGGGTCGGTTCACGAAGGCGCGGGCCACCGCCACCCGCTGCTGCTCACCCCCGGAGAGTTCGTGGGGCAGGTTGTCCCGCTTCTTGGTCAGGCCGACCAGGTCGAGGACCTGCGGCACCTGGGTGGCTATGACGTGCTTGGGACGACCGATGACCTCGAGGGCGAACGCCACGTTCTCGAACACCGTCTTGTTGGGCAGGAGGCGGAAGTCCTGGAATACACAGCCGATGTTGCGGCGGAGGTAGGGGATCCGCCACTTGGCCAGGTGTCCGATCTCCTTGCCCGCCTCCCAGATACGACCGGAATCGGGTACCTCTTCCCGGAGGAGCAGGCGAATGAACGTGGTCTTCCCCGAGCCGGAAGGACCTACCAGGAACACGAACTCCCCCTTGTCGATCTCGACCGAGCAGTCATTGAGGGCGACGGTGGAACCCTTGTACGTCTTGGTCACGTTCTGGAACTTGATCATGAGGAGGACCTCACAGTCGACGCGCGGCAAGTGCAGAGTGGAGTTCGCATTCGCCCCAATGCTACCTCCACCCATCGACCAATTGGTTCAGCCCCGCTGACCTCCGCTGACAGGCGACCGGAGCCGACGTCACCGTTCAGGAGCGCTGGCGGCGCTCCTCGGCCTGGCGGCGCAGCTCCGCCTCGATGAAGGCGTCGAGGTCGCCGTCCAGCACCGCCTCGACATTTCCCGTCTCCGCGTCGTTGCGGTGGTCGTTCACCAACTGATACGGGGCCATGACGTAGGACCGGATCTGGTTGCCCCACGCGTTGTCGGTGCGGACCCCGGCCAGTTGGTCCAAGGTGGCCTGGTGTTCGGCCCGCTGCCGTTCGGCCAGCTTGGCCCCCAGCACCTGCATGGCCTTGGCCTTGTTCTGGGTCTGGCTGCGCTGGTTCTGACAGGTCACCACGATGCCGGTGGGCAGGTGGGTCAGGCGTACCGCCGAGTCGGTCTTGTTGACGTGCTGGCCGCCGGCGCCCGAGGAGCGGTAGGTGTCGATGCGGAGGTCCTTCTCATCGATCTCGACGACGCCGGACACGTCCTCCAGGAAGGGCACCACATCGAGCGAGGCGAAGCTGGTCTGGCGACGGTGCTGGGCGTCGAATGGGGAGATGCGCACCAGTCGGTGCACGCCGCGCTCGGCGGCCAGGAGTCCGAATGCATACCGACCCTTCACGATGAAGGTGGCCGACAGGAGCCCGGCCTCCTGACCCGGCGTGGCCTCTTCCACCTCGAGGTCGAAGCCGCGTCGCTCGGCCCAGCGCGTGTACATGCGCAGCATCATCTCGGCCCAGTCCTGGGCGTCGGTGCCGCCGGCCCCGGCGTGGATCTCGGCCACCGCGTCCCCGTCGTCGTAGGGGCCGGCGAAGAGCGAACGGAGTTCGAGGGCACCGAGTCGGCGGTCGAGATCGGCCAGCATCTCCTCCACCTCGGGACGCAGCGAGTCGTCGGACTCCTCCTCGATCAGCTCGTTGAGGGTCCGGGCATCGGACAGCTGGCCGACCAGCGCCGCCAGCTGCTCGAGGTCCTCGGTGACCCGACCCAACTCGGTGGTCACCTCCCGGGCATGATCGGGATCGTCCCACAGTCCGGGCTCCGAGGCTGCCTTCTCCAGTTCCGTCCGACGGTCCATCAGTTGGTCCCGGCCCAAGAAGTGCTGCGCCTCGGCCAGTCGTCCGGTGAGGGAGGCCAGGGCCTCGGGGATGTCGACGCGATCGGGCTCGGACGAGCCCCGTCCGCCCCCGTCGGTCGGGGTCATCTCAGTTGGCGCCGTGGCAGAACTTGTACTTCTTACCGCTCTCGCACCAGCACGGGTCGTTCCGGCCGATCTTCTCCCGTTCGGACTTCACGATGGGCACCTGGGTCTCGCCGTCGTCGCCCAGGCGGTTGGTCACGCCGGCTTCGGACCCGTTCCCGCCAGGGAGTCCAATGGCCGCGGCGGCCTCCTCGATCTCGGCGGGCGTCGCCGCGGCGAAGGCCGCGGTGATGGCGCCGTCGCCCTGGACGGGGTCGTCGGCGGCCAGGTAGTTGGCCCGGTCAAGATCGGGCTCGGCCGCGGGCTCGGACAGCACCTGGACGTGGAACACGTACCGCAGATAGTCGTCGCCGATGCCGTCCATCAGCTTGCTGAACATGGCGAAGCCCTCCCGCTGGTAGGCGACCAGCGGGTCCTGGTTGCCCATGGCCCGGAGGTTGATCCCCTCACGGAGGTAGTCCATCTCGGCCAGGTGGTCCTGCCACCGCTGGTCGATGATCTGGAGCATGATGTCCCGCTCCAGCTGTCGGGCGATCTCCTCGCCTCCGGGGATGGTCTCGTCCCGCTCGGCGTAGAGATCGAGGGCCTCGGTGAGGATGCTCTCGGTGACCTGTCCGATAGTGGTGGCGCCGGCCAGATCCTCGGCCACGAACTTGGTCGGGTAGTACTGGATGACTTCGGTGATCAATCCGGGAAGGTCCCACTCCTCGGGGTACTCCGAGGGGCACGACGAGGCCACCAGTGCCGTCATGGTGTGCTCGAGCAGTTCGACGGTCTCCTCCCGCAGGTCTTCGCCGTCGATGATCTGGTAACGGCGGCGGTAGATCACCTTGCGCTGCTCGTTCATGACGTCGTCGTACTTGAGGACGTCCTTCCGTGACTCGGCGTTACGGCCCTCCACCGTGTTCTGGGCCCGTTCGATGGCCTTGGTCACCATCTTGGCTTCAATGGGCACGTCGTCGGGCAGGGCCCTACCCATCACCCAGTTCATGGCGCCGGTGGCGAACAGCCGCATCAGGTCGTCCTCGAGGGAGAGGAAGAACCGGCTCTCGCCGGGATCCCCCTGGCGGCCCGAACGTCCCCGCAACTGGTTGTCGATCCGCCGGCTCTCGTGCCGCTCGCTGCCCAGCACGTAGAGGCCGCCGGCGCCCCGTACCTCCTCGGCCTCCCGGGCACACACCGTTTCGAACTCGGCCTCGATGGTCCGGAGTTCGGCCGCACCTTCGTCGGTCGAGAGATCGAGGCCCCGGGAGTGGGCCTCCCGCAGGGCCAGCAGCTCCGGATTGCCGCCGAGGATGATGTCCACGCCACGTCCGGCCATGTTGGTGGCCACCGTCACGCCGCCCACCCGGCCGGCCTGGGCCACGATCTCGGCCTCCCGGAAGTGCTGCTTGGCGTTGAGGACTTCGTGGGGGATGCCCTTCTTCTCCAACAGCCTCGAGAGGTGTTCGGACTTGGACACCGAAGCCGTGCCCACCAGGACCGGCTGTCCCTCGGCGTGGCGCTCGGTGATGTCCTCCACCACGGCGTTGAACTTGGCCTCCTCCGACTTGTAGATCAGGTCGGGATTGTCCTCGCGGATGAGCGGTTTGTTGGGGGGGATGGGCACCACGGGGAGCTCGTAGGTGCTGGCGAACTCGGAGGCCTCGGTGTCGGCCGTACCGGTCATCCCCGACAACTTGGCATAGAGCCGGAAGTAGTTCTGGAGGGTCACCGTGGCCCACGTGTGATTCTCCTCCTTGATGCGCACCCGCTCCTTGGCCTCCACGGCTTGGTGGAGTCCGTCCGACCAGCGCCTGCCGTCGAGGGTCCGTCCGGTGAATTCGTCGACGATCTTCACCTCGCCTTGGGCCACCAGATAGTCCTTGTCCCGTCGGTAGAGCTCCTTGGCGTAGAGAGCCTGGGTGAGATGGTGGACGTAGTTGACCGAGACGGCGTCGTACAGGTTGCTGACCCCGAGCTGCTTCTCCACCTTCTCGATGCCGGACTCCGTGGGGACGACGATGCGCTTCTCTTCGTCGACCTCGTAGTCGTCCTCCGCCCGCAGGGTCCGGACGATCCCGGCGAACTGGTAGTAGAGCTGGGCCGACTCGGCGGCGGGGCCGGAGATGATGAGCGGCGTCCGGGCCTCGTCGATGAGGATGGAGTCCACCTCGTCGACAATGGCGAAGTGGTGGCCACGCTGGACCATGGCGTCCTTGGAACGGGCCATGTTGTCCCGGAGGTAGTCGAAACCGAACTCGGTGTTGGTGCCATAGGTGAGGTCGGCGCCGTAGGCCTGGCGCTTGGCCTCCGGGTCGTCGATGTCGGGTCCCACCCGTCCCACGGTCAGACCGAGGAAGCGGTGGAGCTGACCCATCCACTCCGAGTCCCGGGTGGCCAGATAGTCGTTGACCGTGACCACGTGGACCCCGTCGCCGTTGAGGGCGTTGAGATAGACGGGCAGGGTCGAAACGAGCGTCTTCCCCTCGCCGGTCTTCATCTCGGCGATCCACCCGAAGTGGAGGGCCATCCCGCCCATCAGCTGGGCGTCGAAGTGCCGTTGGCCGAGCACACGCCAGGCCGCCTCTCGCACCAGGGCGAAGGACTCGACCAGCAGGTCCTCGAGGCTTTCGCCGTTTTCGAGCCGCTGCCGGAAGGCGGGGGTCAGCGCGGCCAGCTCGTCATCCGAGCGGGCCTCCATCTCCGGTTCGAGGGCGTTGACCAGCGGCACCAGCTCGGCCAGGCGACGAACCTTCTTGCCCTCGCCGGCGCGGAGGACTTTCGTGAGCACGCTCATGGGTCACTCACTCTACCGTCGGACGCCTCAGATACTGGCCGTTTCCCGCGTCGCTGGCGTCGGACGATCCGGTCCGGCGTCCCCGCAGGGACCGGATCCGTGGCCTCGGCGTCGGCGCTGGGTCCCGGGGCGGGATCCCCTCAGGCGGTGCGAACCCGCTCCCGCAGGACGAAGACCGAGTTGGCCGGGCGGCGCCGGGGATGGGTTCGAGCCACGAGCCGGCCCTTGGTCTTCTCCAGCTGGTGCTCCAGCTTCTCCACCACCAGATCCACGGCGACCAGCGGACCCGGAGCCGCGGCGCGGGCCCGGATGGTCCGCCCATGCCCGATGATGATCACCTCGCACCGTTCCCGATCGGCGATCCGAGGATTGTGCTCCTCGGAGAAGTGGACCTCGGCCCGCTCCAGTCCGGGGCAGAGGTGGCCCAGCCGGCCCACCTTCTCCTTGGTGAGGGCCCTCACCTCGTCCGACACAATCCTTCTGCCATAGGCAATGACAACGTCCACTTGCTCGCCTCCATGGTTGCGGTGTTCGGGAACTACCTCGGTGCTCGGCCGGTCCTCCTGATCGGTCGTCGGGATGATGATGTGAGCTGCGAGCGGCTGACCTGGTCTTTGACCCCACACTCGCCTGCAGGGGGCGTGGCGGCCCGGCTCCGGCGGCAGCGACCGTCACCGGTCGGCAACCCTTCGGAGACGTTCATTGGCCGCGTCCTCCCCTCTCCGTCCGCCCCCGACAGCCGGGGACGCCACGGGCAGGTCTTACTCCTAAGCCGCACCATGCTCAGCAACCACGAGTTGCCTTACGTGGGTCGTTTCGCCTGCGACTGGCTTCGACTTGCAACCACAGACCCGCACACAGCTCACCCGTGGAGTCTACGCCTCTGGCGGCCGAAAACCAGGGGTCCAACCCCTCAGTTCACCAGGTCGTCACGCGGTCGTCATGCAGCGGCAATGCACCGATCGGCCGGGAATCGATGGGACAACACCCCTGTTCAGAGAGGGTTTCCACGTCGACGCAACGCCCGGTGCCACGATCGGCCGGCGGCTCCTTCGGCAGCCCGGCGCTCGACCCCTGGACGTCAGCCGGGGCCCTTTCTGAGCTGCTGCTTCATCGCATCCATCACCGGGATCGGACCGGGATCGATCCCTTCGTGGCCGGCCATGTGCAAGGAGACGAAATCTCCGATCAGCGCCAGGTCGAGCAGCTGGGCGAGATCGCCCTCGCCGGAGGCCCGGACGGAAAGCACATCGGACACCACCTCCCGGAGCACCTCTTCCACCAGGTCGAACCGCCGGCTGACCTGGGGATGTTCGGCGTCGTGGCGGAGGTTGACCAGGGTGATCAGCTGACGGGTGGCGTCCCCGTGCTGACCCCAGCCGGCCACCTCGTTGTGGCACAGCTCGGGATAGACGTTGAAAAAGGCCGGGCACTTGGCGTTCTCGTTGATCTGGGCCTTCCAGCGCAACGCGGCGGCGGCGCCCAGGTCGCCCGAGCTGTGGATCAGCGGGATGGTGCGCCCGATGCGACGGGCCAGCTCCTCGGCCCGGCTGTCTGGTCGAATCAGCTCGTCACGTCGCCTGCGGAGCTGCTGGACGGCCTGGTCCACCCACTGGATCGCCCCCGGGAAGAGGCCGATCTCCTCCAGGAGCACCAAGGGGGGGATGGCCATGGCCCCGAGGGCGGCACGGGGTTGGGGAATGCCGGAGGGCACGGGCACCACCGGCACGTCCCACTCGCCGGCCAGGCTCACCAGCGTGCCCCCTCCGGAGACCACGATGAGGGACGCTCCCGCCTCATAGGCACTGGCCGCGGCCTCCAGCGTCTCCTCGGTGTTGCCGGAGAAGGACATGGCGAACACCAGGGAACCGGTGCCCACGAAGTCAGGAGGCTCGTAGCCCTTCACCACCGTCACCGGGACCGGCATGAAGGGGGCCGCCGCCGCCACCAGGACGTCCCCGGCGATGCCACTCCCCCCCATGCCCAGCACGACCACGTTCTCCACCTGGTCGTGCCGGGGCAGCCCGGTCACCCCCCGGGCCGCCGATGCCGCCGCCTCCACCTGTTCGGGCAGGCCGGCCGTGGCCGACCACATGTCCAGCGTGTCAATGGTCAGCGGTGATGGATGGGCGGACGGCGGGGTGGCGCCGTCACGGACGGTCATGATGCGGAGCTGCCACCGGTGGACACGGCACCGCCGGCCTCGGCCTTGGCCGTCAGGCGATCGTGCTCGGCGTCGTCGACGGCCGTCGACTCGTCGATCAACATGACCGGGATGCCGTCCCGCACCTCGTAGCTGCGGTGGAGACGCGGGTTGTAGAGCAGGTCCTCGTCGGCGAAGTACAGCAACGGCCCTTTGTCCTCCGGGCACGCCAGTACATCGATCAACAGCGTGTCGAGTGTCATGTGGCCTTTCTCTCTGATCGGTGGGGTGATCGGTGGTCTCGGATCGATGGCTCCGACGGTCAGGTCCCGATGAGCCTGGCGATATCCGCCTGGACATCGGCCACATGCTGGGCACAGGCTCCGGCATCGGGGGCCTCCACGTTGAGGCGGAGCAGGGGCTCGGTGTTGGAGGGACGCAGGTTGTACCACCAGTCCCCCCGGTCGACGGTCAGGCCGTCCAGCCGGTCGGCCGTACCCCGCTCCCCTCCGGCCGCCTCCACTTCGGCGGCCATGAGCTCGACGGCGCCGGCGGGATCGTCGACGACGGTGTTGATCTCGCCCGAGGCGGCGTACCGCTGGAACGGCTCGAGCAGTTCGGACAGGGGCTTCCCGGTCACGCTCAGCAGTTCGAGGACCACCATGGCGGCGATGATCCCCGAGTCGGCCCGATAGTTGTCCCGGAAGTAGTAGTGCCCGGAGTGCTCGCCGCCGAACACGGCACCCGTCTCGGCCATGATCTGCTTGATGAAGCTGTGGCCGACCTTGGTCCGGACTCCGATTCCGCCCTTCTCGGCGATGACCTCAGGCACCACCCGGGAACAGATGCAGTTGTAGAGGATCGTGGCCCCGGGATGCTTGTCGAGCATGGAAGAGGCCACCAGGGCCGTGGTCAGCGAGCCCGAGACCGGCTCGGCCTTCTCGTCCACCAGGAAGACCCGGTCGGCGTCACCGTCGAACGCCAGGCCCACGTCGGCTCCGGCGGCCAGGACCGCCGCCTTCAGGGAGATCAGGTTCTCGGGCTGAATGGGATCGGCGGGGTGATTGGGGAAATTCCCGTCCAACTCCTGGAAGAGGATGTCCACCTTGAAGGGAAGGCCCTCGAAGACCTTGGGCACCACCAGGCCGCCCATTCCGTTGGCCGTGTCGGCCACCACCCGGAGGGGTCGGAGGGACGGAATGTCGACGAACGACCGCACGTGGTCGGCGTAGGCATCCAGGACGGAGCGCTCCTCCAGGGGGGCAAGCCCTCCCGGTGCGACGGTCGGAGGTCCGTCGACCGCCCACTGGTCGAGCAGCGCCTCGGCGGTGGCCTGGATCTCGGCCAGACCGGTGTCGCGACCGATGGGCCTGGCCCCGGACTGACACAGCTTGAGTCCGTTGTATCGGGCTGGATTGTGCGAGGCGGTGAACATGGCCCCCGGAGCGTCCAGGCTCCCGGCGGCGAAGTACAGGAGGTCGGTGGAGGCCAGGCCCAGATCGATCACGGCCGCTCCTTCGGAGCGGACCCCTTCGGCGAAGGCCTGCGACAGTTCGACACCCGACTCCCGCATATCCCGGGCCACCAGGATCTTCGGCGCTCCCGTGAACCGGGCCACGGCTACGCCGATGGCCCTGAATTGGTCGGCGTTCAGGTCATCGGGGACCACGCCCCGAATGTCGTACGCCTTGAAGACGGAGGAGAGGCTGGCCATGGCCGGGCCATCCTAGTCAGTGCCGTGACCGCCAACTCTTGCCCCTCGCGGGGCTGAATCGGCGGTTCCTCTATCCGGCCGCGGTTTGCGTCCCGATCGAGCGACTCCCCGAGGTCCTCGGGGCGGGACACAGCGGGCCAGGGACCCAGCGAGCGACGATGGTGACATCCTGACTCGTCGTGGGTCACACCGGGTCGGGCCGGGCAGATGCCGGCCCGCTCGACGGTGCATGACCTCCAATCCTGTTGGGTCGAACGGGTTCTCCGCCCCGAGTACCTCTCGAGGCGATGTTGGTGGCGACCACCACATCCCGGTGGGCCACCGGCCATCGCTTTGGCGGGACACACGTTGCCGGTCGTGGGCCTTGTCAGCCGGCCCGGTGCCGTCGGGCCGACCCGGGCGTGGTCGGAGCGGTGTGAAAAGATCGGTCCGTGGGGATGAGGTCCGGTGGGTGGCTGCGCAGTGTGGCGATCATCGTGAGCGCCGTCGGCCTGGGGGCGGCGGTGCTGGTCGGGCCACCTTCGACAGGAGGCCCGTCGGATCATCGGGCCGGTCCCCCGACCGCCGGGGCGACCAGGTTGGACGACGCCGTGGCGCGCGGTGGGCCGACCGGCGCGGTGGCCCGTGCCGCCTCGGGTGAGCCGGTCAGCTCCCATCTGGTGGTGGCCATGGCCACCGACCCGATGACCGGTGGGTACTGGGTGGTGGCGTCCGACGGCGGGGTGTTCTCGTTCGACGCCCCGTTCTACGGTTCGGCCGGGGCCCTGGCCCTGGCCCGGCCGGTGACGGGAGCGGCCGCCGCACCGGACGGGGGCGGCTACTGGCTGGTGGCCTCGGACGGCGGAGTGTTCTCCTACGGGGATGCCCGATTCTTCGGCTCCATGGGTGGCCAACACCTCAACCAGCCCATCGTGGGGATGGCCGCCACTCCCGACGGGGGTGGCTACTGGCTGGTGGCCTCGGACGGCGGGATCTTCGCCTTCGGTGACGCCGCCTTCCACGGCTCGACGGGGTCGATGCACCTCAATCGACCGGTGGTGGGCATGACTGCCACTCCCGACGGCCGCGGCTACTGGCTGGTGGCCTCGGACGGCGGGATCTTCGCCTTCGGTGACGCCGCCTTCCACGGCTCGACCGGGTCGATGCACCTCAATCGACCGGTGGTGGGCATGACTGCCACTCCCGACGGCCGCGGCTACTGGTTGGTGGCCTCGGACGGCGGGATCTTCGCCTTCGGCGCCCCGTTCGACGGAGCCGCCACCGGACAGCTGGGGCGGGCCGCCGCCGGAATGTCCACGGACGGCTCCGGCTACCGGATCCTCTCGTCCAACGGCGCGGTCTACGCTTTCGGGGGCGCGCCGTTCTACGGATCGGTCTCCGTCCCACCCATGGTGGGCGAGGTGGTGGCCGTCGATCCGGGACACGACGGAGGCAATGCCGGTGCGGCCGGCTTCATCGCCCACCCCATCGACGGCGGGAACTTCACCGAATCCTGCGACACGGTCGGGACCGAGACGGCGGACGGCTACTCGGAGCACGCCTTCAACTTCGACGTGGCGACCCGGCTCGAGACGATCCTTCAGTCCGAGGGGGCCACCGTGGTGATGACCCGGTCCGACGACACCGGGGTGGGACCGTGCGTGAACGTGAGGACCGCCATCGGGAACGTCGCCGGAGCCGATGCCGCCGTGTCCATCCACGCCGACGGCGGTCCGGTGTCAGGCCGCGGCTTCGACGTCATCGAACCGGCCGCGGTGGTCAGCCCCATCAGCAACAACACCGCCGTGGTGCCGGCGTCGGCCCAGTTGGCCGCCGAGATCAGGTCCGCCTTCGCCGTCGACACCGGCGAGCCGCCGTCCGACTACTCCGGCGTCAGCGGAATCGACCAGCGGAACAACCTCGGCGGCCTCAACCTGACGACCGTGCCCAAGGTCCTGATCGAGTGCGCCAACATGCAGGATCCGGTCGACGCGGCACTGACCGAGAGCCCGCAGTGGCGCCAACTGGCAGCCCAGGGCCTGGCCGACGGGATCACCGCCTTCCTCGAAGCCGGACAGGCTCCCTGACCGGGTCCTGCGACCTCAGTCCTCGAAGCCCCCGGCCAGCATGGCCACCACATCATCGGACAGAGCCCGGCACAGGCCCTCCAGGTTCTCCAGCTGTTGCTCGAGCGTGGTGCACGCCAGTAGTTGCTGGCGGTCCATGGGGTTCAGCGGGGCCAGTTCACACAGCTTCCAGGCGATCTCCTCGTTGCTCCCGGTGACCTCGAGGTCGTGGGGCAGAGCAGGGACATCGCCCAGTTCGGAGAGGAGCGAGCGGAGCCGGCGAACGGAGACCTCGGCGGTGGCCAGGGCCAGGTCGTGGTCGCCCCCCCGGGGCACCGGCAGATCCTCCACCACGGCGCGGGGATAGGGCTCGTCGGCCAGCCAGGTCTCGACCCGGACCCGGCGCACGCCCCGGGTGATCACCAGCATCCGGCCGTCCTCCAACTCCGCCACCTGGTCGATCCGGGCCACGGTGCCGACGTCGACCCGCTGGTCCCCGCCTCCCACCTCCGATCCCCGGGAAATGAGCACCACGCCGAACTCCCCGTCCCGGGCCAGGCAGTCGGCGATCAACGCCCGGTAACGGGACTCGAACACGTGGAGGGGCAGCCCGGCACCGGGGAAGAGCACGGTGGACAGGGGGAACATGCCCATGGTGCGGTACCGCATCACGGGAACCGGTCAGCCGCCGGCTGCGGCACCGACCGCCGACCGGGACCGCTTCGACCGCCGGCCCACCACGGCCAGCGCCACCGCGGCCACCGCGGCCACCAGGGTGATGGCCTGGCCGAGTTCGTCGGCCGGTGAGCTGCCGTAGTGGAGGGTCACATCATGGCTGGTCGGCACCACCACCATCAGATTGGGCGCCGCCCGCCAGGGGCCGTCGGCCCCGGTGGCCTTCCAGTTGGGGAAGTAGGACACGCGGACCTCGACGGGCGTGCCGATCCGGTCGACATGGAAGGAGATCGAGCTGTCCGTCTGCACCACGTGGGACACCGTGGTGACGGGCTCGGGAACCGCTCGGGGTCGGGTCTGGCTCACCGGCACCCGCCGCCACGTCGCCGGGCCGTCGGCCATAGGCACCACGTCCCACCGGCTGGGATTGTCGTACCAACTGACCGCCGGGGCCAACCAGCTGGCCTGGGTGGGTGACACTCCCTTCCACACCACGGGCTGGTTGGCCAGCGGCTGCACCAGGGATGCGTCCGCCACCCGGTAGACCTTCCACGTCGTGTCGAGGGCCTCCCCGTTGTAGCTCGTCCGCCAGGGTCCGCTGGAGGCCACCTCGGTGAGGCTCGGATCGGCGGCGGCGGCGGTCTCCACCGTGCTCGAGGCGGCCAGGAAATACCGCACGCCAAGCTGCTGGAGGTGCTGGATACCAAGCGGGACGTTGAGGCCACCGTAGGGCAGCCCCACGACGGCGTCGGACGGATTGACCGACAGTTCGTTCTGATTGATGAAGTGGAAGGGGGTGCTGGAGGATGACTCGAAGAGCAGTCCCTCCATCGAGTCGATGCAGCCGTTGGTCCAGTACGGCAGCAGCATCAGCGACATGGTGGTGCCGAACCGGTTGAGGGACTGGTCGTACTCCCACATGGCCCGGCCACATCCTTCCTGGGCGCCGACCTTGGCCATCATCTGGATGACCGCGTGGTACTCGGGGTAGTCGGGCTTGCGCTCATAGCCCGAGTAGTTCCAGGCCGCCCAGGAGCTGGGCTGATTGGCTCCCACGGTCACTCCCACGTGGCTGAGTGAGGAGGCCGGGAGGACCAACGGGGGCACCACGACCAGGCACGCCGCGGCCAGGGCGACCAGTGGACCGACGACCGCTCCGGCCGGGAACCCGGCCGGGCTCGGACGCCGGAACCGGCTGATCCGCTCCCCGGGGTGCCACGGGGTCTCGTGGATCGCGCTCAACCGCCCGCGGACGACGGTCACCCACTGGTCCAGCCGGTGACGACGGTTCCACCGGGCCGCGGCCGAGACCACCTCGGCCAGGGCATAGCCGGCGAGGAGGTAGAGGCAGAGGAACCAGAAGGGCAGGAAGCGGGCGTTGTACAGCTTGTTGGCGGGATCGAGGCAGACGGCGGCGGCGGAGAGTGCGCCCATCACCACGAAGAACAGGGCGACCCGGCTCCGCCGCACCGCCATGGCCACCAGCCCGACGAGGTCGGCGGCCAGAACCCACCGAGCCGACGCCGGGAAGAGCAGGTGGGGGAAGCCGAGCACCTTGGTGTAGCCCATGTTGGTCGTATAGGCCTGACCCGTGGCGAACGGCAGGAGCCACCACGCGCTGAGACCGACTCCGATCAAACCGGCCACCACCGACCAGGCCAGTCGTCTCGACCAGCGGCGGCGGGCCAGGCGGCCGCGGATCCCCGTGCGGACGCCCCTGACCACGTCGGCGTCGAGCAGCAACCACACCACCGCCCCGGCCGCGGCGAACAACGCCGGCAGCAGGTGGCAGAGGAGGGTTACGGCGAAGAGGACGGCGGCCAGGGCCCGGTGTCGGCCCGTGTGCAGTCCCTTGGCCCAAACGCCCAGGAACAGCAGGGCGAACGAAAGGCTGAGCGAGAACGAGTACTCCCCAGCCAGCGTGGAGAGGATATTGCCGCCGTAGATGGTGAAGCTCGGCTCGAAGAGGAACGGCAGCGTGGCCGCGGCCAGACAGGCGGGACCGGGGTCCCGCAGGCCGGCCAGCCGACCGAAGGCCCAGGCGCAGACCGGGAGCATCAGGGTGCCCAGCACCGTGACCAGCTTGAAGGCCACGTCGTAGGAGACCACCGAGTTGAACAGCACGGCGATCATGCCCGGCAGGGGGAAGTAGAAGGTGTAGAGGGGGAACCCGTCGTACCAGTCCGGATCCCACCCGGTCACCCGGCCATGGGACAGCAGATGGGACTTGAGGAACGCCGGGAGCATGACGTGGGCCCCGGTGTCACCGCCGGCCGTGGTGGTGTTGGCCAGCAGCAGGGAGAGGTGGAGTTGGCTGAGAGCCACCAGGGTGACCCCGACCACCGCGACCAGGTTGGCCCAACCCGGCCAGGACGAACTGCCCACCAGACGGCGCGACCACGATGGGCGCCGGTCGGCCAGAGCCGGTGGCGGCCCCAGGGGGGCCGGGGCCGGGGCCACGTCGACGGGGGCGGTCATCTCAGAACGGTGTCCCGTGGGCCAGGGCCAACGGCGCCACCACGGCCGCGGCCACGGCGGTCAGGTTGAACGCAGCGTGGGCCACCATGTTCATGCCCAGTCGGCCGGTTCGGTAGGAGACGAAGGACAGGATGATCCCGAACAGGGCCAGGCCGGCGTACTGGAGGGCCTCGAAGTGGAAGAGGGCGAAGACCAGGCCCGTGACGATGATGGCCAGGGCCGGTCCCACCCAGCCGCCGACGGTCCCGAACAGCCGGGCCAGTGCCCGGAGCAGGACACCCCGGAAGTAGAGCTCTTCGAAGAAAGGGGCGCCGACCACGGTGAGGACGGCGACGAGATAGAAGCCGACGCCGTGGGAGCCTCCGGTCAGGCGCTGGCTCGGGGCGTCGAATCGCTGGCTGAAGTTGTGGACGTGGTGCGAGATCGGGATGTACATCAGGGCGACGAGGATCTGGCCGCCGACACCGATCGGTACTCCGAGGATGTCCCGCCACCGGAACCGCAGGCCCAGGTCGCGCACGAAGCTCTTGGTGCCCCGGACCCCGGTGGCCAGCCAGGCCGAACCGAAGAACCCAGCCCACAGCCCGAGCAGGGTGGAGACGATGTACCAGGTCGGAGGCTCACTCAGCTTGGCGATGCTGGCCAGCGAGCCCGACGATCCCTCGAGCCCGGCGGTGATGGCCGCGAAGATCTCGGCCACGATCTGGCCGGCGAGGAATCCGATGGCGAAGAACAGGAGCCACATCCAGGCGGAGGCTGGCGAATCCGGTGAGCCTCCGGCCCCCAGTTGCTCACCGAGCGACCTGTCGGCCCCGGAACGGTCGGGGGTGATCGGCGCCGGGTCGACCGGCGTCGTCGGCCGGGCCACCGATGAGGCCCTCGCCGCCGCCGCAGGGGCCGATGGCGGCCCGAACCCGGCCGTCCCCTCAGGCACCCCCCCGGGTGACCCCGCCGGCACCCCGGCGAACCCGCTGCCGGCGGCCACGCTGGGGTCCGCACCCTGTTCGGACCGCTCGATCACCCTTCCACGATACCGACCGGTGCGAGCCCCGAGGAGGCGCCCCGCACCACAGGGTGGGGCGATGCGTCAAATGCGTCCTGGTGCGAATAGCATGATGGGGTGACCCCGCCCAATCCCGATATACCCAACGGCCCTCCGACGCCTGGCGGTCCCGGGCAGGAAGGGGCGGGCCAGAACAAGAACCGGATGGCACTCTACGTGGTCATCGTGGTGGCGGTGCTGTCCGTGTTGATCATCCCCAACCTGCTGTCGAAGACCACCAGCAACACCCTGACCTACAACACGTTCCTCACCGACCTCCAGAACAAGTCGATCAAGACGGCCACGGTGGACATGTCCACGGGCGTGATCACCGGTGACCTCTCCAACGGTGGGACCTATACCGCCGCCGGACCCAATCCCATCATCGACTCGGAACAGACGGCCCTGAAGGCGCTGGGGCCGAATGCCCACCTCAATTCGGGTACCTCGAATCCGCTGCTCGGGATCCTGTTGACCTGGATCCTCCCCTTCGCGCTGATCGGCGGGATCTTCTACTACATCTCCAGGAAGGCCCAGGGGCAGATGGGAAGCATCATGTCGATCGGACGCTCCAAGGCCAAGCTGTATTCGACGGAACGACCGTCAACCACGTTCGATGACGTGGCCGGCTACGACGGCGTCAAGCTGGAGATCAGCGAGGTGGTGGACTTCCTCAAGACTCCAGCGCGCTTCAAGGAGATCGGGGCGCGCATCCCCAAGGGGATCCTGCTGGTCGGGCCTCCCGGCACCGGCAAGACCCTTTTGGCCCGGGCTGTGGCTGGTGAGGCCGGGGTGCCGTTCATGTCCGTGAGCGGTTCGGACTTCATGGAGATGTTCGTCGGCGTTGGAGCCAGCCGGGTGCGGGACTTGTTCGCCACCGCCCGCAAGCAGGCGCCGGCCATCGTGTTCATCGACGAGATCGACTCCATCGGCCGTAAGCGGGGAGCCGGACTCGGGGGCGGGCATGACGAGCGGGAACAGACCCTCAACCAGATGCTGTCGGAGATGGATGGGTTCGACCCCACCGAGGGCATCGTGGTCATGGCGGCCACCAACCGACCCGACATCCTCGATGCCGCCATCCTCCGACCCGGACGGTTTGACCGCCAGATCGTGGTGCCTCTCCCCGACCTCGACGAGCGGCTCCCCATCCTGCAGGTTCACTGCAAGGACAAGCGGGTCGACCCGAGTGTGGATCTGGGGACGGTGGCCCGGGGCACCCCGGGCATGAGCGGCGCCGACCTGGCCAACCTGGTCAACGAGGCCGCTCTCCACGCCGTGCGCCGGGGATCCAAGGTCATCCAGAACGTCGACTTCGAGGCGTCACGCGACCGCGTCCTGATGGGCCAGCGACGCGAGAGCCTCGTGCTGTCCGGAGCGGAGAAGGAACGGGTCGCCTTCCACGAGGGGGGCCACGCCGTCCTCGCCTACGTGCTGCCCGATGCGGACCCGGTCCACAAGGTGACCATCCTGCCCACGGGCATGGCCCTCGGCGTGACCATGCAGCTCCCCATGGAGGAGCGCCACATCCACCCTCGCCAGCACATCGAGGACTCCCTCGCCGTGCGCATGGGTGGCCGGGCCGCCGAGCTCCTGGTCTACGGGGACCTCTCCACGGGAGCCAGCAACGACCTGGTGGGCAATACGGAACTGGCCCGCAAGATGGTGCGCGAGTGGGGCATGAGCGACAAGATCGGCCCGATGGCCTGGGGCTCCCAGGGCCAGGTGTTCCTGGGCGAGGACCTCATGCACACGCGTGACTACTCCGAGCACACCAGTCAGATCATCGACGACGAGGTGGAGATCATCCTCCGGGCCCAAGAGGAGCGGGCCCTGGAAGTCCTGGCCCGCCACCGAGGCGGACTCGATGCCGTGGCTCGGGCCCTGCTCGACGAGGAGACCATCGATGGTGAGACGGTGGGCCGACTGGTGGACACGGCCTACGGCCGGCCCGTCCACGAGCACGGGGTCAAGAACGTGCCGCCGATCTTCGTGGCCTCCCAGCACGGTCCGACCGGTTCCGACAACGTCGACGGTCCTCCCGAGGATGCTGACCGGGCCAAGGAGTCCGGCGCCAACGGATCGGGGGGCTCGACACCCGGCGGCACCCCTGCCGGTGTGGCACCGGGGGGATCCCCCCAGCCAGAGTCCACCGACGCGGACAGCGAGGTATCCGGGGCCACCCACGCCAGCGACGAGGCCGGGGCCGCCCTACCGGCTCAGCCGGCCTCGACCCATGGTGACGGCAACGCGGGACAGGCCCCCTGGCCTCCCCCGCCGCCGCCGACCGGGCATTGGCCCCAGGCGCCGTCTCCCACCCCTGCGCCTCCGACGTCCGGTCACTGGCCCAAGCAGGCCCCCTGGCCTCCCCCGCCGCCGCCGGCCTCACGGTAAGGCTCGGCGGGTGCCCCGGTCCCCCGGTCGAGGCGCCAGCGTCCCCGCTCTGGGCTAGGCCGTTGAGGCGGGCGCCGTCCGCCGTAGGGTGAGTCCATGCACGAATCGGTGACCGTCCGCATGCAGGCCAGGCCCCAGCCGATCTGGGAGCTCGTCAGTGACGTCACCAGGATCGGACGGTACAGTCCGGAGACGTTCGAAGCCGAATGGCTCGACGGAGCAACCGGCCCGTCGGTTGGCGCTCGGTTCCGGGGCCACGTGAAGCGCAACGGCATCGGCCCCATCTACTGGACCAGTTGCACGGTGCAGGAGTGCGATCCGGGCCGGGCCTTCACCTTCGGCGTCGGTCCCCCGGGGAAGGCATTGAGCGTGTGGGGCTACCGGATGGAGCCGGTGGGGGACGAGACCGATGTCACCGAGACCTTCACCTTGGCCGATACCGGACTGCTCCGCCTCTACTGGGCGCTGCTGGGCTGGGCCCGGGGTCGGACCAACCGGAACGACATGCGCACCACCCTGGAGCGGATCAAGGCCGAGGTGGAGACCGGGACCGCCGAGGAGTCCGAGGCCCGGCCCGCGTAGCGCCGAGGGGCGGAGACGGCGGCTCGAACTGGGCCTCAATGTGCCGATCGTCGATCCTGCCGATTAGGTTTCTGCCATGGCCGACTACGTCATCCCCGATCCGGAACCGAAGGAGATCGACGAGACCCTCTCGATCGAGCTGCGCCACCTGGCTTCCAACGCCGTACTGAAGGGCAAGCCCTCCGGCACCGAGAAGTGCGAGAACTGCCTCTACTACCTCGAGCCCTACAACGAGCTCTCGTACTGCTGGCACCCGAAGCTCCGGATTCTGGTGGGCGCCGAGTGGTGGTGCCAGTGGTGGGAGGCCATTCCCGAGGGCCAGTAGGTACGACCCCGCTCCGGCACTGGCCCGGACCACACGGAGCCCTGCCCTACCTAGGAACTGAGCGCGAAGCCGGACGAGGAGACCACGCCGGGGGCCCCGGCGGGCTCGCTGTCCTCTTCCACGAACACGGGTTGAGACGCCGTGACCGTGAGGGTGGCGAGGCCTCCCACCTGCTTGGACCCGAGAACGACGACCCTACCCGGGGCCACCGTGAACATGGCCACCGGCCGGTTCGATCCCAGTCTGGACACCTCGACCACTGCTGACGTGGCCCCCGAGTTGGCGACGGCCAGGCTGCTCACCGTGGCGGCGGTGATGGCCGGTGCACCGGGGACCCCGGGACCGGGAACCAGCCAGTGGGTGGCCACGGCGGTCGTGGCCGAAGACGAGCCCCACACCGGTGACGGGGAGGTGGACGGCGCCAGAACAGAACGGCCCACCACGATGGGAACGGTGGACGTCACCGTCACGGAATACGGCGTCTGCTGGGGAAGTCCCGGTGTGCCTGATGCGGCAAAGGCCACCACCGATACCGGAGGCACTACCACCCGGTGAGGCACCACGGTGCCCGACGACAGGCCCAAGGTGATGGTGGCCGTGGCCTGGGTCGGTCCCGGATTGGCCAGATACAGATTCACGGTGGACGTGGGCATGACGGTGGTCTGGGCCAGGCGCCACGTGGTCGACAGCGAGGGCGAGCCCAGTTGGAGCGACATCCCCCCGGTCGGTCCGGACGACCACTGCTGGAACTCCGATGCCACCAGACCTCCCGCCTGGGCCACCACCATGGTGGCGATGGTGGAGGACCCCTGGACGTAGTCGCCCACGTTCTCCTCCACCAGCTGCCCGGCCGGCACTTCGAGGCCCTGGTACTTCTGGGGGGTCACCAGACCCTTCTCGGTCAGGAAGGACACGTTGACGACAGCCTCGGTGGCGGCCGGATTGTAGAGGGACAGGGTGAGGGTGTTTCCGGCCGTCGTGGCTCCGCCGGCAAAGGCCCAGTCCGACGCGATGCGGGAGGCGCAGGGGGCCGTGGTCCACCCATTGGCCCCGGACACGACCTGGCTGGCCACCACGCCACCCCCGGCGAAGCTGACGAGCGAGGCGTTGCTGCCAGCCGGCAGTCCACCGGCGGGGTCGACGGTCAGGGTCCCGAGGGCCGGCACGGTCACCGTGCGGTGCACCGTCGGGACGGCGCCGCCCGAGGGCGCCGAGCTGACGGTGGTCATGGCCCCGGAGACCGGCGACCGGGTCCAGTTCGTCAGGTAGATGGTGGAGTTGGCCGCCGTCCCCGTGCCCGCGGTGCAGAAGGCCGAGGAGGAGTAGGCACCCCCCGGCGCCACGGCGATGCCGTCGGCAGAGGATGGAGCCGCCGCCGGCGCCGGTGTGCCCGCCACCGCGGCAATGCCTCCCACCACGGCGATCGAGGCGAGGACGGCCACGATCACGGCCGTCCGCTTCGGCTCCCGTTCCCGGGAGGCCCTGCCCTGGCGTCGGGCGCGGCCCAACGGGTGCCCTCCGTCGGGAACCGTCCACTCCGGCTCGGTCCAGTCCGGCTCGGTCAGGGAGTCGTCGGAGTCGCTCATGGCACCGGCTCACCCTGGGGCACTGCTTCCGAGGTGGGCACCATCGGGGTCGGGCTGCGGTCCCCCTCCGCATCCGTGGGTCGGCGTCGCCGGATCCTCACCCGGCTCCATGGCCGACCGATGGTGCGGCCGATCAGGAGGGCCAGGGCCACCAGCCAGGCGACGACGGACAGGGCAAAGGAGAGAGGGGCTACCGCTCCCCCGTCGAAGTGGAGCGTGCCCGTGCCGGCCGTCCCCACCGCATAGCGGCCGGCCCACCCGAACGATGACGAGCGGGGAGCCGGAGCTCCCGTGGGGCCGCTCAGGATCCACCGGCCAGACGGGGCGGCGGACGATAGAACCGTCCCCTTGGCCAACGTCCCGGTGAACGACCGCGTGGCGACGGGACCGGGAAGGACGGCCACCGCACCGGCCGCCACTCCCGAGCCCGGGCTGCCGGCCCGGGGATCGGGCCGTACCCCGTCGGGTAGCGACGTCCCGGCCGGCACCTCCGCCCGTTGGGGGAGCCAGTTGTTGTTGACGTAGACCGTGATGCCGGTGCCCGAGAGGACGGGACTGAGGTCCAACTGCCGGGTCAGTGCCGGGGCCAGGTCGGCCGGGACGGGATATTCGGTGGGCGTCTGCTCACCGGTGATCTCGGGGGCGAGTGAGGTCAGCAGGGCTATGTAGCGGACCCCGGACGGGGCCAGCAACCGTCCGAGCTGGTCCGTCCCACCGGTCCGGGCCAGATCGACGGCTGACGCCAGTCCCGACGCCGGGCCGGGACTGGCCGCGTTCCATAACCACCGGGCGTCGGGGCCGCCGTTCTCGGACGTGGCATAGGCCAGGCCGTCCCCGGCGGACCACGATCCTTGATACAGCGCGTTGGTCTGCCCCAGCCACAAGACGCGGAACGCTCCGTCGGAGGCCTTGGCGTGCATCCAGGACACCGACTGGCTGAAGTCGTTGATCGGGAGGTCCCACCGTCCCGGCAGGGCCGAGACGAGGGTGGGGAGGGCGCCGAGGCCGACGACGACGGTGGCCACCACCGTCACCAGCTGGCGCCATCCGAACTCGGCTGCCCGGAGGTCCTCCTCGAAGGCGGCGACCCCGAGGCCGATGGCGGCGGCCACCGCAGCGGCGGCCGGGGCCAACAGCACCAACGGATCGATGGCCAGACTTCCCGTCCACCCCCTGCCCATCACCCAGGCGGCCACCCAGAAGACCAGGGCCACGGCCCAGAACCGTCCCGACCAGCGGAAACGGTCCCCTCGGGCCAGCACCAAGGGAGCCAGGGCGGCCAGGGCGAAGCCCCACGCCAGTGGCGATCCCCCGATCGGGCCGGCGGCGAACCGGAGGAGCGACGACCAGGTGGCCGCCGACGACGCCGGGATGGGGACACCGAACACGGCGACGGCGCCCCGTCCGGCCCACAGCACCCCGATCACCCACGGCAGGCAGATGACCGCGGCCACCCCGGTGGCGGCCAAGGCCAACCACAGGGCGCGACTGGTGGACCGGAGATCTCCGAAGAGGGCGGAGGAGATCATGAGGGCCAGGGCGGCCAGCACCACCACGACCGCGGCGGCCGGTACGAAGGCGATCATGACCGCTTCGATCAGGCCGAGGACGAGGGCGCTCCGGAAGTTCGGATGGCGCACCGTCCAGGCACTCAGCCGATGTCGGGTCGACGTCGATGCCTCCTCCCGTCCCGTCGAGGCGGCGGGCGCCGGGCCCCGGAGTGGGGTGAAGGGTGGGGCCCCCGTGGCCCGGAACAGGCGGGCCAGCACCCACGGGCCACCGGCGTACACCACGAGGGCTCCCCATCGACCCAAGGCCAGCGCGTTGTAAGGCACGGCCACGGCCAGATAGGCCACCCCGGCGACGAGCGCGGCCCGCTGGGAGCCGAAGGGTCGAAGCAGCCGCACCACTCCGGCCACCCCGAGGGGGATGCAGGCGAAGATCAGCACCTTCTGGGTCAACCCCATCGCCCCGATCAACAAGGTGCCGACCAGTCCGGTCAGAGCCAGTCCCGGCGCCGCCGGCGCCGTCGTCCCCACCCCCGACGGGTGCCACCCGGCGGCAAACTGCGAGAGCGTCTGGGACCAGCTCGGGAAGGGGACGAACTGCCCGACGGCCGGCAGTCTGCCGGTCAGGATGCCCCTCGTCCCGATGAGCACGATGACCCCGGCGACCACCCACACCGTGAGACGGAGTCGGCCGTTCACACGTCCGCGAGCCGTTCCTGCTCCCCCGGGGCTGGAGGCTCCCTCGTCGGCCCGGAGGCGTGGGGACCCCGGTTCCGCACCCCGGTCGGCGGCCAGATCGGCGGCCACATCGGCGGCAGCCAGCTCGTCGGCGTGGGCGCCGTGGAATCCGAGCTGGAAGACCCGTCGGAAGTAGGACGAGAGCCGGGCACTCCCCCTCACCTGGAGCAGTCGGACCTCCTTGTCGCTCAACCGCCGGTGGGCCTTGAGTTCCTTCCGCTGCACCCTCGTGGCCGGGAGCCGGCTCAGGTTCCACCGCCAGGCCCTCACCACGGCCCGGGCCCGGGCCCGATTGCCGGCCAGCTCGGCCACGATCACCTCGGCTGCGGCCAGGACGATGATCTGGGGGACCACCCGGATCAGGTGGAAGCGCCCGTAGCACTTGAAGACGGCCAGCAGTTCGTGGCGCCGCTGCAGCTCCTGGAGCGTGATCGGGGTATCCGCCACCCGGTCCGAGTCCCTCCGTGCCCTCCTAGCCGTGCCCCGGGCCTCCCCCCCCGTGGCTCCCTCCGCCGCGCCGGGTTCGGCTCCGGCGTCGATGTCGTCCCCGGGGCTGGCGTCGTCACCGGACGTGTCCCGCCCCGGGCCCACCAGGACGGGATCGATGGCCCGCGCCCCCCCGGCCAGTGCCTCGAGATGACGGACCTTCGCATCGGGGGCCACGATGATGCGGGCCCCGACGACCTGCGCCCTCCAGGACAGATCCAGATCCTCGCCCATGGCCACGATGGCGGGGTCGAAGCCCCCCAGCTCCTCGAACAGGTCTGCCCTGATCAGACTGGAGCCGCCCGGGGCGACAAAGACGTCCCGCACGGCGTCATGCTGGCCGTGGTCAATTTCGAAGGGTTGCACCCGGTCCACCACCGAACCGCCCTTGTCGGCCGTCATCCCCACGTGGACCAGGCGCTCGGGATCGTCCCAACTGACCACCTTCGGTGTGACGAGACCGGCGTTGGACCGGAAGGCCTCCTCGACCATCAGATGGACGGCGTCGGGGAACAGGGCAACGTCGTCATGGCAGATCAAGAAGTAATCGGCCCCCTCGACCATGGTCAGGACCTCGTTCACCGTCGGGCCGAACCCCCGATTCTCGTCGAATCGGCGCACGAAGGCCGTCGGGAGGACCGCCGCCACCCTTCCGGTGAGGTCTTCTCGACTGCCCGAATCGAGGACGAGCACCGACAGCTCCGCATAGTCCTGTGAGGCGATCGAGGCCAGCGTCTCCTCGAACCACGGACCCGGATCGTGGGCAACGACGACAGCGACGACCGGCGGGGCCAGTGTGTCCATCAGGGGTCAGAGGCTATCGGGCCGGAGCCCGCCAATGGCGAACTCCCTGGTCAAGAGGGACGGCGACCCCCGGGCGAGGGGTGCTTGCAAATGTTTATCATTAGACATACACTTGTATCCGTACGACCGGCGACCCAACGAGTGCGCCAAGCACCCACCGGTCCGGCCGGCCAGCCGTTCAGCAGTCATACCGACCCGAAGGAGCATCCCATGCCCACCATCAAGAAGCCCGAGATCAAAATGCCCGACATCAAGATGCCGGAGTTCAATGCCGACCTCACGAAGGCGGCCAAGGACGTCGCCGCCGTGGCCAAGGACGCCACCTACGTGGTCATCGGGGCCGGGGTCCTGGGCTTCCAGCAGGCCCAGGTCCAACGACAGGAGCTCATGAAGCGCCTGGCCGAGCCCAAGTCCGGCATCGAGGACCGGGTCACCGCGGCCCGCGCCGATCTGGGCGGCGCCCTCCACACGGTGGAGGTCACCGTCGAGGGCTTGATGGAGCGCTTCGAGGAGATCATCGAGCGTCTCGAAGCGGCGGTCGCCCCCTTGGAGGACCGTCTGCCCACCCAGGCACGCGACCTGGCCAAGCAGGCGCACGTCCAGGCGAAAGAGGCCCGTACCCAGATCCGCTCGCGGATTCCCACCGCCGCCGCCTGACATCGCGTGCGGCCCGGGCCGGTGACCTCCGGCCCACCCAAGAACGGCCCGCCTGGAGCGGGCCGTTCTTCGCGTCGTCAGTCGGCCCGGTCTCGCCAGTAGGCCAGGACATCGGCCAGGGTCTGGTCCAGCGGCACCTCGGGCTTCCATCCGGTGGCGTCCACCAGACGGGTCGGATCGCCCCGGAGCACGGGGACCTCCACCGGTCGCACCAGCGACGGGTCGGTCTCGAAAGCCAGGGTGGTCCCCGCCAG
The DNA here is from genome assembly GCA_963737625.1 of uncultured Acidimicrobiaceae bacterium. Taxonomy (GTDB): domain Bacteria; phylum Actinomycetota; class Acidimicrobiia; order Acidimicrobiales; family RAAP-2; genus Bog-756. The sequence continues at coordinate 339,026 of CAVTTK010000002.1, read as the reverse complement.
GGTCAGGAGGCTGTCGGCAATATCCCGGATCGAGACGTCCCGGCCGGAGCACACGTTGTAGACCTGCCCGGGCCGGCCGGCCTCCACCAGGAGCCGGTAGGCCCGGACCACATCGCGCACATCGGTGAAGTCCCGGCGGGCGGACAGGTTGCCGACGGGGATGGTGGGGCTGCCGAGCCGGTCGGCCTCGACGATCCGCCTGGCCAGCGCCGGGACGGCGAAGTTGGGTGTTTGACCTGGCCCGATGTGATTGAACGGCCGCACCGTAATCACGTGCTGACCGTGGCCCAGATGGGCCTGGGCCACCACCGCCTCTGCCGCCAATTTGCTGGCGGCGTAGGGAGTCAGGGGGGCGGTCGGCGACCCCTCGCCCAGGGGGAGGAGGTCCGGGTCGGTGACGGCGCCGTAGACCTCGGCCGAGCTGGTGACCAGTACCCGCGGGTCGGTGCCACACTGACGGGCGGCGGCCAGGACGGCAGCGGTCCCGATGATGTTCACTTCTAGTACCTGGAGCGGTTCCTCCCACGATTGACCGACATGGGTCAGGGCGGCCAGGTGGTAGACGGCGTCGGGGGCCGCCGCCGACATGGCGGCCAGCAGGGCGGAGGGGTCGGTGATCTCCACCTCACGATCGATGGCGACGACCTCATCGCCGAGTTCCCGCAGATGGTCGGCGAGCCAGGTCCCGACGAAGCCACGACCACCGGTGATGAGGGAGCGCACGACGGGTCACCCTACCGTCTCCCCGCCGGGACCAACACCGTCAGGCGGTTTCCGTTCCTGGTCGGCGTGGCCCGGGTGGTGCCCGGCGGCATGATGGTAGGCCTCCAGGTGGCGTCGGGCGGATCCTTCCCAGCTGTGTCCCGCCGCGATCTCGAGGCCTCGGCTCCGTCTCGACTCCCATGCCGTTCCGCCCGGGCCGCCGGCGAGCTCGGCATCCACCGCCTCGGCCAGTGCCTCGAGGTCGCCGGGCGGGATCAGGGTTGCGGCATCGCCTGCCACCTCCTCCATGGCCGTCCCCGAGGTGGTCACCAGCGGCACACCGCAGGCCAGGGCCTCGAGGGCAGGCAGGCCGAACCCCTCGTACAGGGCCGGATACACGGCGGCCGTCGCCGCACGGAGCAGGGTCGGGACCGTCTCGTCGGGGACGTAGCCGGTGCGCAGGATGCGGGCGCCGACCCCGGACGCCGCGATGGCCTCCTCCACCGCGGTCACGCCCCATCCGTCCCCACCGGCCAGGACGAGCAGGGCGTCGGGATGCCGTTCGGCAACACGGGCGAAGGCCCTCACCAGGGTGGGGACGTCCTTGCGGGGCTCGAGGGTGCCCACGAACAGGAGATACGGCTGTCCCTCGGCCAGCCGTCGGTCCAGCGCGGCCAGGGCGGCGCGATCCGCCCCGGGGTGCGGCTCCTCGGGGCGGAACTGTCCGGTGTCGACACCGTGCGGAGCCACGAAGACTTCGGCCTCCACCCGGCACCAGCGGGCCAGTTCGTCCGCTGTGGTCTGGCTCGGGCAGACCACGGCCGCGGCCGCCCGGGCGGCCCGGGCGATGGCCCGTCGGAACAGCACGACCTTGGACCGCTCATGCCATTGGGGCGCCTCGAAGAAACTCAGGTCGTGGACGGTTACCACCGCCGGCACCGATGAATGCTCCGGCATCGTGTAATGGGGTCCATGGTGCACGACCACGCCGGAGCGGGACAGCAGTCCGGGCAGCCGGACCTGTTCCCAGGCCAGTCGGAGGGGGCGCGAGGTGGGAGCGGCGGAGACCAGCGTCGAGCGCGGGGCCGCCGCCCGCCACCGGGCGACGTCGTCGCGCCGACCGAACAGGGTCATGTCCACATCGGCCCGGGAGTCCAGGGCGCCCGCCAAGTGCACTGTGTAGTGCCCGGCGCCGACCGCCCGGGCCGGCACCGCCGAGACGTCGAGAGACACCCGGAGCGGAGGATCAGCCATGCCGCCTCCCGCCGGTCGGCCGCCGGGCCCGCTCCCAGACGCCCAGGTGCTGCCGGGCGATCCCCGACCATCGCAACTCGTCGCTGCGTTCCCGGCCGCGGCGACGCAAACCCTCCCGCTCGCCCTCGTCACCGGCCACCGAGAGCAGCCCGGCGGCGATGGACTCGGTATCGAGGGGATCGACCTCGAAGGCCGCCCCTGCCGTGCTGGGCAGCGGGCTGGCCACCACCGGAGTGCCCAGGGCCATCGCCTCCACCGGAGGCAACCCGAAGCCCTCCTCCAGTGGCACATAGACCAACAGCCGGGCCATGGCGTAGAGCGCCGACAGCACCGAAGGGGTGACCATGCCGGTGAGGACCACGCCGGTAGCCGGTTTGATCCTGGCCCCCCAGCCGCTCGGACCCACCAGCACCAGGGGCCACGGCTCGGGCAGTGACCCCCGGGCCTGCTCGTAGGCATCGACCAGACGCGGCAGGTTCTTGCGAGGCTCCAGCGTCCCCACGCTCAGGAGGAAGGGGCCGTCGACGCCCATGGTGGAGAGCAGTCTGGTGGCCGCTCCGACATCGGGTGGGGGAAGGTGATCAGAGCCCATGGGAATGATGTGGACGGCATCGGCGGGGGCACCGGCCTCGATGAGGTCGGCCGCCACCACCTCGGCGGGCACGATGAACCGGTCGGACCGTCGCAGAGCTCGGCGCAGGGCGGCTTCGTGCCATGTCCTGCCGCGGGCGGGGTAGGCCTCTGGGACCCGGCGCCACAACAGATCGTGCACGGTGGTCACCAAGGCCACCCGCCCGGGTTCCAACGTCGACAGGGAGGTGGCCTGGACCACGTCGAACCCGCGGGAGCCGCGGAGCACGCCACGGTCCCAGGCCCGGGTGAGGAGGGGTCCGGGCAACGGGTAGGCGCGCACGGTGCACCCGAGGCCGGCCAAGGGGTCGGGTCGTCCGTGGGCCGATGTCGGCCGGCTGGCCACCAGGGTGAGGTCGGGCCGTTCGCTCGGCTCCAGCTCGTCGAGGCCCTGGATGAGGCCCCTGATGTACGTGCCGATCCCCCCCGAGGCGGGTCGGCGCAACTGCTCCACCATCATCAACAGGCGCACACCGCTCACCCGGCCGTCCGACCCCGGTCGTCCCGGGCGTCCCGGTACAGGTGGGCCAGACCCTCGGCGCAGGCCTCCCAGCTGAATATCCGGCTCCGTGCCAAACCCCTCGCCACGAGCTCGTCGACCTCGGTGCCGCCTCGGAGCACCAGGTCGAGGGCACCGGCCAGGCCGTCGCGGTCCCCGGGGTCGACGAGCAGGGCTCCGTCCCCCACCACTTCGGGCAAGGCACCGGCGGTGGTGGTGACGACGGGCACGCCGGCCGCCATGGCCTGCAGGGGGGGGAACCCGAAGCCTTCATAGCGTGACGGGTAGGCCAATACCGCGGCATTCCCCAACACGGCCTCGAGCCCCTCGTCATCGAGATAGCCGGCGCGCACGATCCGTGCGCGCCACCGGGACGACGCCACGGCGGCGGCGAAGCGCTCCGCCCCCCATCCGTCCTGGCCCACCACCACCAGGGCCACGTCGGGATGAGTCGCCGCCACCTCGTCGAAGGCCGACACCAGGAGGGGGTAGTCCTTGCGGGGCTCCACGGTCCCGACGGCCAGGACGTAGCGGTGGCACCCATCCGGTAGCCGGACGGGCGGTGGGGTTGTCGGTCGGCCGTCGACCGGACCGATGGGTATCCCGTGATGTACGGCACGGACCCGCTCGGGAGGGACGGCGAACTCCTCCAGCACCTGGCCGGCGACGAACCGGGACGGCGTGTGCACCCAAGCCCCCTCGGCCACGGCCCGTCGGATCAGATCGGGAAAGAGCAGCGTCGGTGGGTCACACAGCTCCGGATAGAGCACGACGGTCAGGTCGTGCACCGTCACCACTCGGGCGGCGGCCCTGGTGGGCGGGACGACGAAGTTGGTGCCGTGCACCACGTCCTGGCGGCCGATGAACCACTCCACCGGTGGTTGCGAGGTCCGGGACCACGCCGCATGCAGTGGCCGGGCCGGCATGGCGCGGTGCCGGGACTGAACGCCGGCGGGAACGAGCGCCGCCAGCTGCTGGCGCCGACGCCAACTGACGGCGAAGGCCGAGACCTCGACGGCGGGAAGAGCGGCCAGTCCGGTCAGCGCCCCGGCGCAGAAGGCTCCGACCCCGGTGGGTCGGCCCAGCAGCGCCGTGGCCTCGAATCCGAGGTGCAGCCGGTCCCGGTCCGAGGTTGCAGATCGCTCCGGCGTCACTCTCGGAGCCTTGCACATGGGGCCTCGGGGTCAGGGCCAACGGGGCTCCCGACCGGCTTGGGGCCCGTCGGCCGGACGGGCCCTCGGGTTCGGGGGCGCGGGGACATCGGGTCGGGGTCGTCACGGTCGCCGGGTAGCCTGCCCCGATGGTCACCCACCAACCGGCCCGCAGGGTCACGGCACCGGTCGCCGATACGGAGGTCCACCGCACGGCCGGCGGGTGGAGCGGCCCTCGATGATCGCCGCCCTGGCCGGGGGGGTGGGCGCGGCCCGCCTGCTCCGGGGAATGGTGGAGGTCATCCCGGCATCGGACATCACGGCCATTGTCAACACCGGCGACGACACAGTCCTGCACGGCCTCCACATCTCACCGGACCTGGACACGGTCATGTACACGCTGGCCGACGCCATCAATCCGGAGACCGGCTGGGGCCTGGCCGGTGAGACCTGGCGGGTGATGGAGTCATTGGGCCGGCTGGGCGGGATCACCTGGTTCAACCTCGGCGACCAGGACCTGGCCACCCACTGCTATCGCACCCAACGCCTCAGCGAGGGTGTCGGCCTGGGCCAGGTCACCGCGGAGCTGGCCCGATCCTGGGGCGTGGGCATCCGCCTCGTGCCGGTCACCGACGATCCCCTCCGTACCCGGCTGCAGCTGGTCGACGGTCCCGAGGTGGGCTTCCAGGAGTACTTCGTGCGTATGCGCCACGACGTGGCCGTGTCGGGCGTCAGGTTCGCCGGAGCCGAGGATGCCCGACCGGGGCCCGGGGTGCTCGAGGCCCTCGAAGCGGCCGACGTCGTCGTGGTCTGTCCCTCCAATCCCGTGGTCTCCATCGGTCCCCTGCTGGCGGTGCCGGGGGTGGCCGAGCGACTGGCCGGGCTGAGGGAGCGCATTGTGGGGGTCTCCCCCATCATTGCCGGAGTCGCCCTCAAGGGACCGGCCGACCGCCTCCTCCGCGAAATGGGATTCGAGTCTTCGGTGGCGGGCGTGGCCCGGTGGTACGCCCCGTGGATGGGCACGCTGGTCATCGATGAGGTAGACGCCCCCCTGGCCGGTGCGGTGGAGGCCGAAGGTGTCCGGTGTGTGGTGGCGCCGACCGTCATGTCCAGCGTGGAGCACGCGGCCGCTCTGTCCCGGACGGTCCTCGATGCCGTCGGCTGACCCGGGCCCTCTGGCGAGGGCACGCAGCGGCGACGTGTGGGCCGGAGGGCTCACCGTCCTCCCCGTGGCCGGGATGGCCGAGATCCGGTCCGGCGACAACCTGGCCGAGATGGTGGCCGGCCTGCTCCTCCCCTCCGACGGTGGGCGACCGGGTATCCCCGGCGGCCTCGTCGACGGCGACGTGCTCGTGATCACCCAGAAGGTGGTGTCGAAGGCCGAAGGTCGGATCGTCGCCATCGACCCCGACGACCCGACGGCCAAAGTGGCGTTGGTCGAGGCCGAGTCGGTGCGCATCGTTCGTCGTCGGGGCGATCTCCTCATCACCGAGACCCGCCACGGATTCATCTGTGCCAACGCGGGCGTCGATCTGTCCAATGTCGATGCCGGAACCGCCGCCCTCCTACCGGTGGACCCTGACCGGTCGGCCCGGCGCATCCGCGAGGCGCTCGAACACCGGTACCGGGTGTCGGTCGGTGTCATCATCTCGGACACCTTCGGTCGGACATGGCGGCGCGGCGTCACCGATGTGGCCATCGGCATCGCCGGTGTGGCCGGCGTCGTGGACCTGCGGGGGACCGCCGATGCCACCGGACGCGTACTCGAGGCCACCGAGGTGTGCGTGGCCGACGAGTTGGCCGCGGCGGCCGAGCTGGTGATGGGTAAGGACCGGAACATCCCCGCCGCCGTGATCCGGGGAGTCGACCCCCGGTGGATGCGGCCATCCTCCGTGGCCGAGGAGATCGTCCGCCCCCCGGACGAGGACCTGTTCCGCTGACAGCCCGGCGGAATCCCGCCTGGGCCCCGGGCCGGAGTGCCGCCTACGGTCAGCCGGCGTCGAAGAGGTCGACCACGAAGACCAGGGTCTCGTTGGGACCGATCACTCCCCCGGCCCCCTGGGCCCCGTAGCCGAGGTGGGGCGGAATGGTCAGGCGCCGACGCCCGCCGACCTTCATCCCCACGACGCCCTGATCCCAACCGGAGATCACGTGCCCCGCTCCGAGGGGGAAGGAGAACAGCTCACTACGGCTCCATGACGAGTCGAATTCGCGGCCCGTCGACCACGAGACCCCCACATAGTGGACGTTGACTGGCAGCCCGGCCACCGCCTCGGCGCCCTCACCGATCTCGATGTCCTCGATGAGCAGGTCCCCGGGCGGAGGGCCGTCGGGAATGATGACCGTGGGCTTGGTGTCGGATGCCATGGTCGCGACACTAGGACACACCGCGCTGCCCCGGCATCATGGGCCGTGCCACGGCATCCTCGGGGTCGACCCCGTGCCCCTGCCCGAGGGCCGATGCGGGCCGGGCGCTGGCATCAGCAGCGCCAGAAGGGTCAGCGACCCCGCGTACCGCCCCCGGCGCCACGCTTGGCGCCGACCGGGCCACTGCGGCGCTGGTCGTTCGAGCCGCCACTGTGACCGCTGCCGGTGCGCCCCCGCCGAGCGGACGATGCGCCCGCCCCCGGAGCTCCCGGCTTGCCGTGCCGGTTCCGCTTGCCCGGCTTGCCCGGCTTACCGGGTTTTCCGGGCTTGGACGGCGTGGTCCGCTGCTCCCACGGTCCGGCACCGGTGCGAACCGGCTTCGGGCCGCCGGAGGACCGGGCCGTGGAGCCGGGCGCCGAGTGATCCCCGCCGGAGCTCGAACCGTGGCGTGGAGTGCCGGCGGAAGAGCCGTTCCGGGGGTTGCCGGACGCCGCAGACTGGCCGTTTCTGGCTCCGGCCGGCCGGGGCTTCCACGGCTTGCCCTGGCGGCGGCCCTGGCCCGGCCGGCCGCCGCGGCTGGGGCCGCCCCCGTTGGTCGTGGGAGCAGAGGCGGGACCGCGGTCCTGGCTCGGGCGGCGCTTGGGAGGTTCACCGAGCACCGCGGTGATGCTGGCCATGTCGGGGACCGTGGTCCCCATGGGTACATCCAGGTGGCGCTGGAGACTCTTGACCACCGCCGCCTTGTCCGGGGTCACGAAGCTGACCACCACCCCGGTGGCACCGGCCCGCGCCGTGCGGCCGGAGCGGTGCACATAGTCCTTGGCGTCCGCCGGCGGATCGAAGTGCACCACGGCGTTCACCCCGTCTACGTGGATCCCCCGGGCCGCCACGTCGGTGGCCACCAGCGTGTCGACGGTGCCCCGGACGAAGAGGTCCAGCGCCTTCTCACGCTGCTTCTGGCTGCGATCCCCGTGGATTGCCGCGGCACGCACACCGCGCTGCTCGAGCTGGCGGGCGATCCTGTCGGTGCCGTGCTTGGTGCGGCTGAAGACGATGGTCGGGCCGGCGGCGGCGATGACGTCCGCCGTCCGATCGATGCGGTCGCCGGAGGCGACCTTCCAGAACAGATGCACGGCGGCGTTGATGTCATCCTCGTCGACCTCGAGCTCGTGGCGGGCCGGATCGTGCTGATACCGGCGGACCAGAACGTCGATGTCCCCGTCGAGGGTGGCCGAGAACAGCAGTGTCTGCCGATCGGACGGGGTCAGGTCGAGCAGGCGCTTGACGTCGGGGAGAAAGCCCATGTCGGCCATGCGGTCGGCCTCGTCGATGACCACGATCTCCACCGCGTCCAACTTGATGTTGCCCCGCTCGATGAGGTCGCCGAGACGCCCGGGACAGGCCACGGCCACGTCCACCCCCCGGGACAGGGCCTTCAATTGCGGCCCGTAGCCCACCCCGCCGTAGAAGGAGTCCACCCGGAGGTTGCGGGGTGTGGCCAGCAGCCGGAGCTCTGCTGCCACCTGGGCCGCCAGCTCTCGGGTGGGTGTCAGCACCAGGACCCGCGGGTGCTTGGGCCGGGACGGCCGACCGGACAGGCGGGCCACGGCACCGATGCCGAAGGCCAGTGTCTTGCCCGAGCCGGTCGGGGCCTTCCCGCAGACGTCCCTTCCGGCCAGGGCGTCGGGGATGGTCATGGACTGGATGGGGAAGGGTTCGGTGATCGACTTGCGATCGAGAGCCGCGACGATGTCGACGGGGACGCCGAGGGACGCGAACGAGGGCTGCAAGGGGGGCATGGGTACTTTCGGTGCGACAGGGGGGACGCCGGAATGCGTCTCGGGGGATGGCCTGCCGCCAACTCCGCGCACCAGGACCACCCCAGACTAGTGCCTCCGACGACCCGGTCCTGCGCAGGGCCGGGGACTGAGCCCCGGGGACAACTCAGGCGACGTCGTTTCCGCCGCCGTCAGCGTCGCCTCCGCCGCTGCTGTCGGCCGGGGGCTGGCCTTCCAGGGCCAGGCGCCGCCGGACGAACTCCAACACCGCCGCGGTTCCCGTCCCCAGCGTCGTCCACGAGCTCCACCCCAGCTGGATGCCGGCCCGGCTGGGGTCGAGGGAGCTCCGCTGGAGTTCTCCGGGTCGCAACGGTTTGAACACCGGGGCGGCGTCAACTCCCGCCTGAAGGGCCATCTCGCGCAACAGCTCGTTCACCGACGTCTCACGCCCGGTGCCGATGTTGCACAGGAGTCCCCCGCCTTTGGAGGCGCCCCGCACGAAGGCGTCGACCACGTCGTCCACGTAGACGAAGTCGCGGGTCTGCTCCCCGTCTCCGAAGATGGTGATCGGCTGGCCGGTGACCAGACGCTCGGCGAAGATGGCCACCACTCCGGCCTCACCGTGGGGGTCCTGTCGGGGGCCGTACACATTGGCCAGGGCCAGGGCCGCGAACTCGAGGGAGTGGAGCTCCCGGTAGGCCACCAGGTAGTCGATGGCCGCCTTCTTCGACACCCCGTAGGGGGACAGGGGCCGTTGGGGCAGCGACTCCTGGAGCGGAAGCTCGGATGCCGCCGGCTCGCCGTACAGGGTGCCACCACTGGCGGCGAACACCACCCGCTCGGACTGGGCCGCTCGGGCCCCTTCGAGCACTCGGAGCGTCCCGATCACATTCACGTCGGCATCGAAGACCGGGTCGAGCACCGAGACGCGCACGTCAGCCTGGGCAGCGAGATGGAACACCACCTCGGGTCGCCGTCGGGCCATGAGGTCGACGACCTCGGCGGAGCGGACGTCCATCTGGTGCACCGTGAGCTGATGGCCGGCCGAGGCCCTGGCGTCACCCAGATTGGCCAAGGATCCCGTGGACAAGTCGTCCACCACGTCGACGGTGTGCCCCTCGGCCAACAGCCGATCCACCAGGGTGGATCCGATGAACCCGGCACCACCGGTGACCAGCATGCGCACGGTCAGACCCCCGAGGGGACTCGTTCGCCGTCGATGACGGTGCCCGACGCGGTGACGGCACCGGCACCGATCACGGACAGGGCGTGAATCACGCAACGTTGGCCCACAATGGCGCCGGGGCCGATCACCGAGCCCTCGACGGAGGCCTTCGATGCCACCCGGGCCCCGGGGAGCAGCACGCTACCGGTCACGACGGCTCCTTCTTCGACCACGGCACCGGCGCCGATGACCGACTCCTCGATGGCCGCGCCCGGTGCCACCGACGCGCCGGTCCCGAACAGTGAACGGACCACCGCGTCGGACCGCACGTCGGCCTCACCGATCCGCCACGTCCCCGGACCGAGGGACGGGTCGAGAACCGCCGACGGAGCCGGAGGAGACGAGCGCCGGCCCAGGAGCAGGTCGCGGTGAGCCCGGAGATAGGTATCCGGCGTACCGGTGTCCAACCAGTAGGCGTCCGAGCCCAAGGCGAACAACGTTCCCGCCTCGACCAGGGCGGGGAAGGTCACGCGCTCGATGGACACCTTGCGATCATCCGGGATGCGGTCCAGCACCGAGGGCTCGAACACGTAGGTCCCGGCGTTGATGAAGTTGGTCGGTGCCTCGTCCCGGGGCGGCTTCTCGATGAAGGCCTCGACCCGTCCCTGGTCGTCCGTCGGCACCACGCCGAAGGCACTGGGATCCTCCACCGGGGTCAGGCTGATGGTCCCTTCGGCCCCGGCGCCGCGGTGGAAGGCGATGAGGGCCGAGATGTCGGAGTCGGTCAGCACGTCCCCGTTGACCACCACGAAGGTGTCATCGATCCCGGCGTGATTGGCGGCGAACCGGATGGCTCCGGCCGTGTCGAGTGGTGTCGGCTCCACGGCGTAGGTGAGGTGGACACCGGCGATGGTGCCGCTCGGATAGGCATTGATGAACGCGTCGGGCCGGTAGCCCAACGAGAGCACGGCATCGTCGATGCCGTGCTGGGCCAGATGTCCGAGCACGCGTTCGATCATGGCCTGCTCCACGATGGGGAGCATCTGCTTCGGCGTGGTGAGGGTGAGAGGCCGGAGGCGGGTGCCCTCCCCGCCCACCAGGACGACTGCTCTCACTTGGCGGTTCCGCCCGGTTTGGACGTCGTCGCCGTGGTCGGTGCCACCGGGGCCAGGGTGGTCTGAGTCACGGGTGCCGTGGTGGCGGTGGTGGGAAGCGTGGTGCTGGTGGAGCTGGTGCCCGACAGCGCCTGGATGAGGGCGGTGATGGCTGAGGCCGGAGGCTTAGGCAGCGACGAGGTGGCCGGCACGAAGGCCATGGTGATCAGTTGGCCGTTCTTGAACAGCAGGTCCTCGGGGGCACCACTCGTCTCGCTCCCGCTCTTGGCATTGAAGTTGGGCCAGCTGTCCACGATGACCACTCCCGGCTTGCCGGCATCGGGGGTCCCCTTGGGGCAGACGTCGCCGTTGGTCCAGACCTGCTTCCCCGGATACTGCAGGGTGGAGGAGTTGAGCTGGAGTCCCTGGTACCCGGAGACGAACTTGCCCAGTGTGGCGTTGCTCCCGGACTCGGTGCTGTTCTTGGGCTGGATGGTGAGCACACCGTTGCCGTTGGCCGTGAAGCCGACCTTGCCGGCATTGGTGCTGGCCGGCAGGTTGGGCTGCACGCTGCCGCAGATGTCGATGCCCAGCGCCGCGAACCACTGCTGCTGGGTCGTCGGGGGTCCCGCCGAGGAGTTGGTCTGATGGGTCCGTTGGTATCTGCTGAACCCGATGAGGAGCAGGCCCACGATGCAGATGATGGCCAGACTGGCGTACCAGTTGACCGGCATCTGTCCGCGGTAGGTGCGTCCCCCACCCGTGGTGGCGGCACGTTCCACCCATTTGCCGGTCGAGTTGCCCTTGCCCGTCGAGTTGCTCGCCATGATCGGAGGACACCCTACAGCCTGTGGTCAGGCGTTCCGGTCGCAGCGGTCACCGCCCGCTGATCCGGGCCAGGCAGGCCAGACCGGCCCTGATCCCGATCCCGAGAGCCACCAGGGGCAGGAGGGCGCGGCGCCAACCCTGGGATGAGCGGGCGGCGAACCGAAGGAGGGAGCGGTGGTGTTCGAGGATCATGCGGTAGGGGTGGTGGTCGGTGGACACCCCTTGGCGATGGGTCACCTCAGCCGCCGGAACATACGCCGCCGACCAGCGCTTTTGACCAAGTCGCCAGCACAGGTCCACATCCTCGGCGTACATGAAGTACGACTCGTCGAACCCTCCGACCTCCTCGAAGGCCGAGCGGCGGACCAGAAAGCAGGCCCCGGACACCCAGTCGACTTCAACCGGCCCACCGGAGGCTTGGTCGAGCTCACTCCGCTGATAGGACCGGGTGAAGCGGTTGTCCGGAGCGAAGATTCCCAGGAGGGCGTGCCCGCCGGCGTCGACCAGGGAGGGGAAGTGCCGGGCCGACGGGTAGCGGTCCCCCGAGCTGGTCCGGATGAGGGGACCGACCAGGGCCCACCCCGGGTGGCCGTCCAGGGCACCGCTCAGAGCGGAGAGGGTGCCGGGACGGACCTCCAGATCGGGGTTGCACACCACGATCAGAGGGGTCGTGGTGGCCGCCACCCCGCGGTTGGCGGCGGCGCCGTAACCGAGGTTCCTCCCCGGGGTGACCACCTGGAGGTCGGGAAATCGTGACCGGGCCCGGTCGACCGAACCGTCCTGCGATCCGTTGTCCACGACCACCAGCTCGGCCGCCCCGTCCGCCTTCCAGTCCTCCACGCACTGAAGCAGCAGCGGACCGGACTGGTAGTTCACGATGACCACGGCCACACCCGGCACGGAGTCGGCGGGCTCCGCGCCCGCGTCCGCCTCGGAGGCCAGTCCCGTGCCCCGTCCGGTCACCGATCCAGCCGCGTGAACCGGTACTTGAACAGTGCCCGCAGGGCCCCGAAGCCGTCCCGCCAGGTGATCTTCTTGCCGTCGTCGGGCTCGCGGCCGGCATACGAGATGGGTACCTCGTAGATCCGGTACCCGCGCCGAAGGACCTTTGCCGTGATCTCCGGCTCGAAGTCGAACCGGTCGGACTCGATGGTGATCCCTTCGAGGACCCGGCGGTCGAACATCTTGTAGCACGTCTCCATGTCCGAGAGCGTGGAGGAGTACAACACGTTGGTCACCAGGGACAGGAACCGGTTGCCCACCCAGTGGAGGGGCAACATGTTCTTCCGCTCTCCGGTGAACCGGCTGCCGTACACCACCTGGGCTTTGCGACGGAGGATCGGATCGAGCAGGCGGGGCCAGTCGAAGGGGTCGTACTCGAGGTCGGCATCCTGGACCAGCACCAGGTCGCCGCGGGCCGCGGCGAGTCCCGTTCGTATGGCGGCACCCTTGCCCCGGTTGTACCCGTGGTCGATCACCCGAACGGTCGAGTCGCTCAAGGCCGTCAACACCTTGTCGGTCCCATCGGAGGACCCGTCGTCCACCACGATGACCTCGATGTCTACCGGAAGTTCGACGGCCCGGATCCTGCGGATCAGTTCGGCCACGGTGGACCGCTCATTGAACACGGGGACGATGACCGACAGGAGGGTGAACCAGTGGTCGTGGATTCTGGACCCGTCCGCGCCTCCGGCCTCGGGATGGTCACTCATGGGAGAACTCGTGGCATGTGGGTCCCGCTCACCTTGTCGGCAGACCGGGGCGGACTACCTCAAACCCTGCCATTGTGGCCGCTCCCCGACCCCTCGATGGTGGACACCGCCATTCCGTCGATCCCGGCCTCCTTGGCCACGGCCCGGGCCGTCTTGGCCAGACCCTCCCGAAGACCGGTGGTCGGCTCCCATCCCAGGGCCGAACGGGCCAGGGTGATGTCGGGCCTCCGACGGGTCGGGTCGTCGACGGGCAGGGGCAGGTGGACGATAGCTGAAGAGGATCCCAGGAGCTCGACCACGGTCTCGGCCAGCTGGGCGATGGAGTGCTCGTCGGGATTCCCGATGTTGACCGGTCCGGTGACATCGGAGTCGAAGAGAGCGATCAGCCCCCGGATCTCGTCGTCCACGTAACACAGGCTGCGGGTCTGGCTGCCGTCCCCGTACACGGTCAGGGGCTCGCCCTGGAGGGCCTGGAAGAGGAAATTCGAGACCACTCGGCCGTCGTCGGGACGGAGCCGCGGCCCGTAGGTGTTGAAGATCCGGGCGATCGTCACGTCGGTCCCGAGCGTCCGATGGTGGGCCATGGTCAGCGATTCGGCAAACCGCTTGGCCTCGTCGTACACGCTTCGGGGCCCCACCGGGTTCACGTTGCCCCAGTACGACTCGGGCTGGGGATGGATTTCGGGATCCCCGTAGACCTCGCTGGTCGACGCCAGCAGGTAGCGGGCCCCGTGGTCACGGGCGAGCTCCAGGCCCCGTCGGGTGCCTTCACTTCCCACCGCCAGGGTCTCCAGGGGCAGGGACAGGTAATCGGGTGGTGAAGCCGGACTGGCCAGGTTGAACACACCGTCCACCGGTCCGACGACGGGCACGTCCTTCGAGATGTCCGCCCGGACCAGGCTGAATCCGGGATGATCCTCGAGGTGGGCGACGTTGGAGGGACGGCCTGTCGAGAAGTCGTCGACGCAGACCACATGATCGCCGCGGGCGAGCAGCTGATCGCACATGTGTGAACCGAGGAACCCAGCCCCTCCGAGCACCACCAGTCGGCGCGTCACCGTGCCCCCTCCGCTACGTCATGGTGGCCGGATCGCCGGGTCACTGTCGGGTCACCGCCGGCCGATGCCGGTGTACTCGAACCCGATGCGGCGCAGTTGGGCGGGATCGAGCAGATTGCGGGCATCGACGACGACCGCCGCGTCCATGGCGGCGCGCACCTTGGTGAAATCGAGCCAGCGGAACTCGTCCCATTCGGTCAGCACGACGACCGCCTTAGCGCCTCGGCAGGCCGTGTAGGGGTCGGGGAAGGCGCGAAGGGCGGCATTGGGACCGGAGTCGGAAGAGTCGGAGCCTCCGCCGGTCGGCCAACCGGTGAGGTCCTCCAGCGCTGTCGACAGTTGGTCCTGGGGAACATCGACGGTGGGGTCGAAGGCCTGGACGACGGCCCCCTCGTCAGCCAGTCGCTGAACGATTTCGACGGCGGGTGAATTGCGCAGGTCGTCCGTGCCGGCCTTGAAGGTGAGTCCCCAGACGGCGATCACGGCACCGTCGAGTTGGTCCCCGACGGCGGTGCGCACCTTGTGCACGACGCGCTCGAACTGCTCGTCGTTGGTGGCGATGGCCCCCTTCAGGAAGGAGAAGTCGTAGCCGGCCTGCTCGGCGATGTGCACCAGTGCACGGGTGTCCTTGGGGAGGCAGCTCCCGCCCCAACCAGGACCAGGGCGCAGGTATTCGAATCCGATCCGCTTGTCATAGCCCAGTCCGAGGATGACGTCCCGGACATCGGCGCCCACCGCCTCACACAGGCCGGCCACGGCATTCACGAAGCTCAGCTTGGTGGCCAGGAAGGCGTTGGAGGCGTACTTGATGGTCTCGGCCGTAGCGGCGTCGGTGATCAACAGGGGGGCATGGGTCCCGGCGAAGAGGTCACCCACTTTGGCCGCCGCGGCCTGGTCGTCGGCCCCCACCACGATGCGCTCGGGATGGAGGCTGTCAGGCACGGCGGTTCCCTCCCGTAGGAACTCGGGGTTGGACACCACAGCCAAGTCCGAGCGGCCGAGGACCCGCTCGACCACCAGGGTCGATCCGACCGGTACCGTCGACTTGTTCACGATGATGGTGCCCGGGGTCAGGAGCGGACCGATCTCCTTGGCCACCGCCTCAACGTACGAGAGATCGGCAGAGCCGTCGTCCCCCTGCGGGGTGGGCACGCAGAGGAACACGAACTCGGCGCCCTCGACCGCCGCTGAGGCACCGACGACGAAGCGGAGTCGATCGGCCTCCTGGCCCTGGCGTACCAGCTCTTCGAGGTGGTCCTCGACGATGGGCACCTGTCCCTTCTGGAGCATGGCCACCTTTGCCGGGTCGGCGTCACCACAGGTCACCTGGTGGCCCAGGTGGGCCAGTGTGGCTGCGGTGGGCAGGCCCACGTAGCCGACGCCGATCACGGCAATGGTGTGGTCCTTCCCCGGCGGGAGCACGCGCGCTCCGACGGGGCCGTGGCCGAACTGGGTGGAGCCTTGGGACGTTCCCTCTCCCGCGGCGAACCGTCCTCCCGAGGGAGAGGTGGACCCGCCGAACACTCCGGAGATCAATGACAACACGGGCTCATTCCTGACGTCGCTAGGCACGTTCTCTGCGACCAAACGGTCATCTTCCATGTCGGCTCATTCACCTCCGTTCTGAAGTCGCAGCGACCCCTGGGTTCGTGCCTGGGAGAGGACGGCTCAGGATGCGCCGTCCGGCGAAAGCGCCGTCACCAGGCGTCCGAGGGCGTCCGTCCATTGCGGCAGCAGGGGCAGACCGGCGAGTCGCAGGGCCGCATTGTCGAGGCGGGAGTTGGCCGGCCGGGGTGCCGGGCGAGGCGGATCGAGGTCGGAGGTGCCGATGGGCACCACCCGACCGGGTTCGAGTCCGGCCGCCTCCAGGGTGGCCTGGGCGAAGCCGAACCACGTGGTCTCCCCCTGATTGGTCACATGGAAGGTTCCCGGTCTGCGGTCGAGAGCCAGACGGACCACTGCCGCGGCCAGGTCGGCCGTGAAGGTCGGGCAGCCGCGCTGGTCGTTTACGAACCGCAGGGTGCTCGTCGGATCGGACCGGCCCAGTCGCAGCACGGTCTTGACCATGTTGGCCCCGTGGGCACCACTCACCCACGCCGTGCGGACGATGGTGGCCGAGGGACCGGCAACGGCGTGGACCTCGATCTCCCCGCCCAACTTGCTGCGACCGTAGACGGAGCACGGATTGGGCTCGTCCCACTCCACATACGGCCGGTCGAGGGTGCCGTCGAAGACGTAGTCGGTCGAGACGTAGACCAGATGGGCCCCTGCCGCGCCGGCGGCCTCGGCCACGTTGCGGGTGCCCAGAGCGTTGACGGCGTAGGCGGTGTCTGGCTCCGACTCGCATGCGTCCACCGCGGTAAAGGCCCCGCCGTGCAAGACGATGTCCGGACGGAACGAGTCCACCGCAGCTCGGACTGCGGTCCGGTCGACCACATCCAGGGTATCGATGTCCGTGGAGAGAACGTCAAAGGTGCCTTCGGCGACCGGGGGGAGGATGCGGATGCCGTCCGACCCACCTCCGTCGGGGGTCCCCCCGGCCAGCAGCTGGCGCAGGTCCCGGCCCAGCTGGCCGTTGCCCCCGGTGAGCAGAACCCGAAGCGGGCGGTTCACGACCTGGTCGACGGCCCCGAAGACGTATCGGTCTGCCACGCCCCTTCGACCACCGGGGCGCGGTCGCGTAGCGGCTCCCACCAGCTCCGGTTGGCCGTGTACCAGGCCACGGTATCGGCCAGCCCCTGGTCGAAGGGCACCGTCGGCTCCCACCCCAGACCCTTGCGGATCTTGGTGGAGTCGAGGAGATAGCGCCGGTCGTGGCTGGGGCGGTCGGGCACGATCTCCTTCAGGCTCCTCGGCTTGCCAGTGGCGTCCAAGATGGCGTCGGCGATCTCCTCGATGCTGGCTTCGACGCCGCTGCCCACGTTGTAGGTCTCACCGACCGTACCGTGTTGCAGCACCAACTCGACGGCGCGGCAGTGGTCGTCAACGTGCAGCCACTCGCGTCGGTTCTGGGTGGAGGCGTACAGCGGCAGGGGCTGGTCATCGAGAGCACGGGCGGTGAACAGGGGGATGACCTTCTCCGGGAACTGGTACGGCCCGTAGTTGTTGCAACAGTTGGTGATGGTGGCCGGAAGGGCGAAGGTCTCCACATAGGCCCGGACGGCGTGGTCGGCACCCGCCTTCGAGGCGTTGTAGGGCGTACGCGGGCGATAGGGGGTCTCCTCGGTGAACACCTCGTCGGAGTCGAGGGGCAGGTCGCCGTAGACCTCGCAGGTGGAGATGTGGTGAAAGCGGCTGACCCCGTGTCTACGGGCCGCTTCGGCCAACGTCTGCGTACCGAGCACGTTGGTCCGGAAGAACCGGGAAGGGTCCAGGATGGCCAGGCTGTTGTGCGATTCGGCGGCGAAGTTGACGATCACGTCGATCTCGTGCTCGGCCAGCGTCTTGGACACCAGCTCGAGGTCACCGATATCTCCCTGGACGAAGACGATGCGGTCCTCGACGTCGACGAGATTGGGGCGGTTCCCGGCATAGGTCAGCACGTCGTAGGCCACCACCACATCATCAGGATGGTGGGTGACCCAGTAGCGCACGAAGTTCGATCCGATGAAGCCGGCTCCACCGGTCACGAGTAGTCGCATGATCAGCCAATGCTACTCGTGGGTGACCACCCACCCGGGTTTGGCGGTCGGCCCGGGCACACCCGGAGCCACCGGACCGCCTCTGCCGTCGGGACAGACCGCAGGGACGGCCACCGTCACGCCGGTGGTCGGATGTGGACCACGTCTCCAGCCACAACCGTCCGGCTACCGCTGGTGGTCTCCACCACCAGATGGCCCTCGGCGGTGACGTCGACGGCCCGCCCTTCGAACGTCGAGCCGGGCAGCTCGATCCGGACTGCGGTACCGAGGGTGACGCACCGACCGCGGAGCTCGTCTGCCTGTCGCGCCCGTCCCGATGGCCTGTCCAGGGCGTCGAGGCGGGGATCGAGGGCGTTGAGCAGGGAGGAGAGGACCTCGGACGGGTGTACGGGACGGCCTGTCAGCTGTCGCAGGGACGTGGCCGTCCCCGCCAGCCCCTCGGGAAGGTCGCCCTCGGTCACGGGCCAGTTCACGTTGACGCCTATGCCGACCACCAGGGCCGGGAGCAGGGTGCCGGGGGACCCGGCCGTGCTCGGACCGGTGAATGGGCCGGTTCGGAACTCCGGGGGGACGGCCGTCCGGGGAGCCGATGGGGTCGCCACCAGGTCTCCCTCGGCGAGCACACCGGCCACCTTCCGGCCGTCCGGGGCCAGGAGGTCGTTCGGCCATTTGACGCCCAACTCCAGGTCAGTGAGGTTCTCCACCGCTTCTGCGGCAGCCATGGCCACCACGGCGGTGGCCAGATGGCGCTGGTCGACCGGGAGGTTACGGCGCAACAAGATCGACGCCAGAAGGTTCGTCCCGGCGGGGGCTTCCCACCGGCGGCCGAGGCGGCCCCGGCCGGCGGTCTGGTGGCCGGCCACCACCACGACCCCCTCGGGAGCCCCGGAGCGGGCCTCCTCGAGCAGGTACCGATTGGTCGAATCGATGGTGTCAAAGTGCCGGATGTCGGTAAACCGCGTTCCCGGCATGGCACACACCCTACGGGCCGTGACAGTGTTAGAGCGCCTCGAGGCGGTGCAGCCACCGCCCCTACCCAAACTGACGTGAAAGGCGCAGCGTGCTGAAGAAGGTTCTCATCGCCAACCGGGGGGAGATCGCCGTCCGGGTCATTCGGACCTGCCGCGAGCTGGGGGTGGCCACGGTGGCCGTGTACTCCGAGCTCGACCGGGAAGCGCTCCATGTCCGACTGGCCGACGAGGCCTACGCCCTCGGAGGCCAGACCGCCGCCGAGAGCTACCTGAACACCGAGGCCATCCTGGACATCGTGGAGCGGAGCGGGGCCGACGCCGTCCATCCCGGCTACGGGTTCTTCTCGGAGAACACCGACTTCGCCCGGGCCATCACCGAACGCGGGGTCACGTTCATCGGGCCCCCACCCGAAGCCATCGACGTCATGGGCGACAAGATCAGTTCGCGGCACGCGGCCGAACGGGCCGGCGTGTCCGGCGTTCCCGGGCGCTCCGAGGTGCTGAAGTCCCCCGACGAGGTCACCGCCTTCGGGAGCGAGTTCGGCTGGCCGGTGGCCATCAAGGCGGCCTACGGCGGGGGCGGGCGCGGCATGAAGGTGGTCGACGGCCCCGACCAAGCCGCTGAGGCGCTGGAGTCGGCGATGCGGGAGTCCAAGGCCTACTTCGGCCGGGACGAGTGCTATGTGGAGCGGTACCTGGCCTGGCCCCGGCACGTGGAGATGCAGATCATCGCCGACACCCACGGGACGACGCTGTGGCTCGGCGAACGGGACTGCTCGGCTCAGCGGCGCCACCAGAAGCTGGTGGAGGAGAGTCCGGCCCCCAACTTCCCCGATGAGGTCCGCCGGGCCATGGGCGAGGCCTCGGTGAAGGTGGCCCAAGCCTGTGGCTACGTGAATGCCGGGACGGTGGAGTTCCTCTACCAGGACGGGGAGTTCTTCTTCCTGGAGATGAACACCCGTCTCCAGGTGGAACACCCGGTCACGGAGCTGGTCACCGGTCTCGACCTGGTGGAGTGGCAGTTGCGTGTGGCCTCGGGTGAGCCGCTCGGCTTCAACCAGGACGACGTCCGTCGGGACGGACACGCCATCGAGGTCCGGGTCAACGCCGAAGACCCGACCGGGGGAGCCTTCACGCCCTCGCCGGGCACCATCACCAAGCTGGTGGCACCGGGGGGTCCGGGGGTGCGACTGGACGCCGGCTACGAGTCGGGCGACACCATCAGTCAGTACTACGACAACCTGGTAGCCAAGCTGGTGGTCTGGGGCCACGACCGAGAAGCCGCCCGGAGGCGCATGCTGCGGGCCATCGACGAGATCGTGGTGGAGGGCGTGGCCACCACACTGCCCGCCGATGTGGCCATCCTCTCCCACCCCGACTTCGTGTCCGGGGAGCACTCCACCAACTGGGTCGAACAGAGCCTCGACCTGAGCGGCGTGGTGGTGGCCTCGGCAGAGCCTCGGGTGGAGGCATCGACCGAGGGCGAGGAGGCGATCCCCCGAGTGAGGCGGGACGTCACCGCCGAGGTCGACGGGCGGCGCTACCAGGTCAAGCTGTGGGTCCCCGACCTCGGCGACGCCGTGATCACCGCGGGTGGCGATGGCGCCCGCGGGGCGGGGCCCAAGCGGCCCAAGGCCGCGGCGGCGGGCGCAGGCTCGGGGACCGTGGCCGTACCGATGCAAGGCACCATCGTGCGGGTCATGGTGGCCGAGGGGGACACCGTCGAGGTGGGCCAGACGGTGTGCGTGCTCGAAGCCATGAAGATGGAGAACAACGTCAACGCCGAGAAGGCGGGGACGGTGAAGGAAGTGCGAGTCGCCGCGGGTGAGTCGGTCGGACCCGGCGACGTCATCGCCGTCATCGAGTAGTCGGCCGACCGAACAGCCGAACGCAGCCAACGAACACGAACGACGAAACCCGCCCAGCGAAAGGGTCCCCATGCCAGAGCCCACGAAGGCGAAGGATGCCGCCCGGCGCTCCATCGAGGGGAGTCTGGATGGACTGGTCCGGCTGAGCCATGACATCCACGACCACCCCGAGACGGCCTTCGAGGAGGGCCGGGCGGCGGCCTGGACAGCCGAGCGCCTGGCCGATGGGGGATTCACGGTGGCCACCGGAACCTCGGGCATGCCCACGGCGTTCAGCGCCGAGATCGGGACCGGGCCCTTGGTGGTGGCCGTCTGCGCCGAGTACGACGCCCTCCCCGGTGTGGGTCACGCCTGCGGGCACAACATCATCGCCGCCGCCGCCGTCGGTGCCGGCCTCGGGCTGGCCGGGATGGCCGACGACCTCGGACTGACGGTCCGGGTGCTGGGCACTCCAGCCGAAGAAGGCGGCGGCGGCAAGATCACCATGCTGGACGACGGCGTCTTCGACGACGTCCACGCATCGATGATGATCCATCCGTGGCCGGCCGATCGGCTGCAGGGGACGTGCCTGGCCGTGTCCCACTTCGACGTGGTCTTCCGCGGCAAGACCGCCCACGCCTCGGCAGCACCGTGGGAGGGTGCCAATGCCGGCGACGCCATCGCCCTCAGCCAGGTGGCCCTGGGACTGCTGCGCCAGCAGTTCCGTCCCGGCGACCAGATCCACGGCATCGTGACCGACGGCGGGCAAGCCGCCAACGTCATCCCCGATTCGGTCACCGGTCGGTTCATGTGCCGGGCCACGTCACTGGATGCCCTGGAGGTGCTGGAACCTCGGGTCATGGCGTGCTTCCAGGCCGGTGCCCTGGCGACCGGGACGACCGTCGAGCGCCGTGATCTGTCGCCGGTCTACTCGCACATGGAGAGCGACCTGGGCCTGCTCGACCTGTACCGGGCCAACGCCGAACAGCTCGGTCGCACCTTCGTCCTCGACGACCACGACGCGCCGCGTCCCACCTTTTCGACCGACATGGCCAACGTCTCCCTGGCCGTGCCGACCATCCACCCCCTGGTGGGTATCGACGCCGCTGGTTCGGTGAATCATCAACCCGAGTTCGCCGCGGCGTGCATCACGGCCTCCGCCGACCGAGCGGTGCTGGACGGAGCGCTGTCCATGGCCTGGACCGTCATTGACGCTGCCCTATCCGAGGGCACCCGGGAGCGACTGATGGCTGGCCACGCCGGCTGAGCCGTTCTCATCGGGCCGGCTGTCGGCGGACACCGGCCGAACCCCACCCGCGCACCACCCGCACCCATGCCTCCGAACCTGCGCCCCAACTACCCGATCTGGACCGAACGATTGGCCCTCCGCCCGTGGCGCCACGCGGATCTGGACCGCTACCATGCCCTCCGGGGCGACCCGGAGATCGCCCGCTTCCTCTACGACGTGCCTCTCACCCGAGACGAGGCAGCCGACAAGCTGGCCGACCTACGGACCGAGATCACCGAGACCGGGACGTGGATCAACCTGGCCGTCGAGATCACGGCCACCGGACAGGTGGCGGGCGATGTGGGACTGTGCTGGCGGAGCGACGAGCACCGCCGGGCGGAGATCGGCTACGCCTTCCTGGCCGACCAGCGCGGCCACGGCTACGCCACCGAAGCGGCCGCAGCCCTGGTCGACCTGGCCTTTTCCGACCTCGGCGCTCACCGGGTCACTGGACACCTGGACAGCCGCAACCGGGAGTCGGCAGGGGTGCTGGAACGGCTGGGGATGAGACGGGAGGCCCACCTCAAGGAGAACGAATGGGTCAAGGGCGAGTGGACCGACGAGGACATCTACGCCGTGCTGGTCAGCGAGTGGCGCCGCCGTCCGGCGAGGTGACGTCCCGCCCGCCTCGGCCAAGGGGCGCCACGCCACGGCACGGCCCGGCACCCGGTCCCGGTTCGACGGGGTGAGGGTCACTCCCAGCCTGGCCCAGGACGCATGACGCCGGGGTCGGAGCCCGCCCCGGGACTCCCGTCCGGCCCGGGGTCCGCACTGCGACTCCACTCCTGGACCGATCGCGCCGTCATCGGCGTGGCCCTGGCCGCCTTTGCCTCCGGGTTTGGTCAGTTCGGGCTGGTGGCGGCGCTCGGGGACGTCGCCCGCGACTTCGGTCACGTGGCCCACGGCCTCACCATCGCTGACCGGGTGGGACTATCGGGAACCGAGCTCGGCCTCGGACTGGCCATCAGTCGACTGGCCTCTCTGGGCAGCCTGCCGCTCATCGGACTGGCCGACCGATACGGGCGTCGGACTGCACTCCTCGGCACCCTGACCATCGGGTTGACGCTCACGGTGGTATCGGCGGCCAGTCCCGGCTACTGGTGGTTCGTGGCCGTCTTCGCCTGCGGCCGGCCCATGCTCAGCACCACCAACGCACTGGCCCAGGTGTCGGCGGCGGAGCAGACTGGATCGGGCGGACGGGCCTCGGCAGTGGCCCTGACGGCGGCGGGCTACGGAGTCGGGGCCGGTGTCATCGCCATCATCGACAGTCTGGCCTCCGGAGCGCTCGGCTTCCGCGGGTTGTTCGCCCTGGCCATCGTCCCGCTGGCCCTGGTGCCCGTGCTGCGACGCTGGATCGAGGAACCGGACCGCTTCACCGTCGAGATGGCATCAGGCGATCATCCCCGCCCCGTGTTGGGTCCCATCGCACCCCGCTTCCGCCGGCGCTTGGCCGTCATCGCCCTCCTGGGCTTCGCCCTCTCCCTCATCACCGGGCCGGCCACCAGCTTCGTCTTCGTCTACGCCCAGAACGATCTGCACCAACCGGGATATGTCACTGCCGCCATGGTCGTGGGTGCGGGGGTGGCCGGTCTCGGCGGCCTCCTGGCCGGGCGGTGGCTGGCCGACCACCTGGGGCGGCGCCCCACCGGAACCCTGGCCATGGTGGTACTGGCCGCCTGCAGCACGCTCACCTACGCGGGATCGCGTCCGGCCCTCGTGGTCGGCTACATCCTCGGTGTCCTGGCTGGCTCGGTGCTCGCCCCTGCCGTCGGTGCGCTACTCGCCGAACTCTTCCCCACGTCGGTACGCGCCTCAGTGGCCGGCTGGTGGGTGGCAGCCGGAGTGCTCGGAGCCGTGACCGGGCTGGTGGTGTTCGGAGCGGTGGCCGACGTCGGGAACCGGTTCGGGCTGGCCGCGGTCGTCACCTTCGTGCCGACGGCCCTCGCCGCGGGCTTGTTCTGGCTCGTCCCGGAGACCCGAGGCCGGGAACCCGAAGAGTTGTGGCCGCCGTGCGAGGCCCGGTGACAGACGCGGGTCAGCCCGGCCCTGGCTCGGTGACGGTATAATCCCAGGTCAGCCGTTCGGATGGAACCATTAGAGGTAAGGTGGACCTCGTTGGTTGTCGACGATTATTGCCGCTGACGGCGGCTGTTGGATTGCGAACAACGCTGGCCAGATGGTGGCCTGCAGGGATGCGGCCAGTACCCGTTCAGTGTCCGGTGCACTGACCCGACCCATCGTTGGGTCAACATCGGCTGCGCCTCTTCGGGCTTCACCGTAGTGGTGTCGGTATCTGTGGGATCAGCCAGTTGCTCAACGAGCTTCACGCCACTGTGATCGACCAGCTCGGTCAGATCAATTGGAACAACGGAGAACGTTGGGCTCCGCACTCGTCTGTACCTCCGCCCCCCCCGGGGGGGTGCGGCGAGTCGTCCACCTAACACTTGAGTGTCAAGCGGGCCGTCGCTCGGAGAACCGTCAACCGAGTGCGAAGCGCTATGCATCCGGTGAGGAACGCCGGCTACAACGGTGCACGCTCGTTGAACGCGAAGGGTGAGCCCTCCAAGTCCCCGATGTTTCACTATGGGACATGCACGGTCAATCACCGATCGCCGGATACGGCTGCTCGCTGCTACCGGACAAACTGAGGCGAAGGATCAGCCGTCTAACTGGGCCGACTTGGCGCTGGCGAACATCCGCCAATGCTCGAGTGTGTCCCATCCAGTCGAGTCGTACAGAGGCTTACCGGCCGGAGTTGCTCCCAGCAGGCCGATCTTCGCGCCATCGGCTCTGGCCCGATGCAGGGCGTCAGCAAGAATGGCCCTACCGAAGCCTCGCCGGGTGAATCGCTCGGGAGTGCTCATGCACCACACCGTGACAGCGTCGGCGACGATCGAAGTCAATACGGCCGACACCACCACGTCATCTTCGATCAGAATCCAGATCTTCGTCGGGCCGCTCGTGTCGCTCAGAACACCGCCAATGACATCGATCATCATCTCTGTTGTGAGGCCAAATGCCTCGCACATGACGGCACATGTGGCGTCCAGGTCATCCGAAGTAGCTTGTCGGACTCTGGGATCTGAAAGCAGATGGTCCGAGTCAAGGACAGAAGCCATGAACGGCATCTCGCCGACTTGCTGCCACGGAGCGACGAGTTCGACTGACTCGCACTCTCCCGCCAACATGAACAAGGACGGGATCCCAGATTCGGTGACCCGATCTAGTGTCGATTCGACGGCTTCCCTGCCGCTCACGAGGGACATGTTCATATCCGGACTCTGTGCACCACTCAGGGCTATCCAGTAGTCCTCTCCCTCATCCACGATTGGTCCGGGACCTCCCAGCAGTAGTGCTCCGGCTGCCTGGCCCATTTGGATACGCCGAACGCTGATCTCCGCTGGATTCACTGACGTGGTCCTTTCGCCAAGGATGCTTGGCCGACGTTAGCCGGGGAGTTGAGTCGCGGCCGGCCCTCCACCGGGTGACCTACGTGTTCCGTTGTGGGATACCCCGGCACCTGTGCGGCCAGGGCCACAAGACGAGAGCCCGGCCGCTTGCCGCGCCGCCAGGGGGTTCGGCTGGAGTCGCCTCCCTCCGCCGGCGCAGCGACCATCAGGTCCTCGAGATCGCCGGCGAACAGCTCACCGCGACAACATTTTCCTGTCCGCTAGCCGTTCGGATGGAACTCGCCGAACACCCCCCGCAGCACGTCAGACACTTCACCCAGGGTGGCCATGGCGGCCAGCGCCGACTTCATGGGCACGAGGAGGTTCTGGGTGCCGCGGGCGGCGGCTTCCACATCGGCCAAGGCGACGTCGACCTCGGCTTGCGAACGCTCCTCCCGAACCCGCTTGACCCGGGCCACCTGGGAGCGCTGGAGCTCGGGGTCGATCGGGAAGACCTCGGTGGCCTCGAGCTCCTCGTCCACGAACTTGTTGACCCCGATGATGACCTTGTCGCCCGAGTCGATGTCCTTGGCGTAGGCGTAGGCGGCCTGCTCGATCTCCTGCTGCATGTACTGGGCCTCGATGGCGTCCACGGCTCCACCCATGCCATCGATGCGCTCGAGGTATTCCCAGGCAGCCTTCTCCACCTCGTCGGTCAGGGACTCGACGAACCACGAGCCGGCCAGAGGGTCGACGGTATCGGCGATCCCTGACTCGTAGCCCACGATCTGTTGGGTGCGAAGGGCCACCTTGGCCGCCCGCTCGGTGGGCAGGCCCAGGGCCTCGTCGAAACCGTTGGTGTGCAGGCTCTGGGTCCCACCCAGGGCCGCGGCCATGGCCTGGAGAGTGACACGCACGATGTTGTTCTCCGGCTGCTGGGCGGTGAGGGTGGATCCTCCCGTCTGGGTGTGGAACCGGAGAAGGGTCGACTTCTTGTCCTTGGCCGCGAATCGCTCGGTCATGATCTTCGCCCACATGCGGCGGGCGGCGCGGTACTTGGCCACTTCTTCGAACAAATTGTTGTGGGCATTCCAGAAGAAGCTGAGCCGGGGGGCAAAGGCGTCCACATCGAGGCCGGCGGCCAGGGCCGCCTCCACGTAGGCGATCCCGTTGGCGATGGTGAAGGC
This sequence comes from uncultured Acidimicrobiaceae bacterium, assembly GCA_963737625.1. GTDB lineage: Bacteria > Actinomycetota > Acidimicrobiia > Acidimicrobiales > RAAP-2 > Bog-756. The sequence goes on along the minus strand of CAVTTK010000002.1, from coordinate 312,465 downwards.
GATCTCCTGAACCGCCGTGGAGCCGGCTTCGCGGATGTGATAGCCGGAGATGGAGATGGTGTTCCACGCGGGGAGGTGCTCAGCGCAGTAGGAGAAGGTATCGGTGACCAGGCGCATGGAGGGACGGGGTGGGTAGATATAGGTCCCCCGGGCCACGTACTCCTTCAGGATGTCGTTCTGGATGGTTCCGCCCAACAGCTTCGGATCCACCCCATTCTCCTCGGCCACCAGTTGGTAGAAGAGAAGGAGGATGGCAGCCGTAGCGTTGATGGTCATCGAGGTGGTGACCTGGTCGAGGGGAAGGTCGGCGAGCAACAGGCGCATATCGGCCATGGAGTCGATGGCCACCCCGACCTTGCCCACCTCCCCCTCGGAGCGGGGATGGTCGGAGTCGTACCCCATTTGGGTGGGGAGGTCGAAGGCGCAGGACAGTCCGGTTTGGCCCGCTCCCAACAGGAACTTGAACCGCTGGTTGGTGGACTCGGCCGTGCCGAAGCCTGCGTACTGGCGCATGGTCCAGAGGCGACCGCGGTACATGTCCGCCCGGATACCGCGGGTGTACGGGTACCGGCCGGGCGTCCCCAGCTGGCTGTCGGGATCCCAGTCCTCCAGGTCGGAAGGCCCGTAGACCTGATGGATCTCGATGCCCGAGTCGGTGAACCGCTGGTCCTCGGGCTTGGCCGACGCGCTGTCCGGTGTCATAGGGGACAGATTACGGTCTCCTGCCCCCAGCAGGAAAAAGGAGTCTCAGGCGCCCACCGGGGGGGCGACGACATGCGGCATGCACAAGTCGTCGTACTCGGCGATGACGATCTCGCCGGCATTGGGCCCACAGGCCGGGCACTCGGGATCCCGGTGCACCTTGAAGTTCCGGAAGCTCTGCTCAAGCGCGTCGTAAGCCAACAGCCGCCCCTGCAGGGTCTCGCCGATCCCGAGCAGGATCTTGATGGCCTCGACGGCCTGGATCGAGCCCACGATGCCGGGCAGAACGCCTAGCACGCCGGCCTCGGCACAGCTCGGGGCCAGCTCCGCCGGAGGAGGCTCGGGAATCATGCACCGATAGCACGGACCGACGAAGGGGTTGAATACCGTGGCCTGGCCCTCGAACCGGAAGATGGATCCGTGGACCACCGGGATCCGCTTGAGCAACGAGGCGTCGTTGACCAGGTACCGGGTGGGAAAGTTGTCGGTGCCGTCCACGATGACGTCGTAGCCGTCGATGATGTCGAGGATGTTGTCGGCGCCCAAGCGCACGTCGTAGGTCACCACGTTGACGTCGGGGTTGATGAGGGTCAACGTCTTCTTGGCCGAGTCCACCTTCCGCTCGCCGATGCGGTCGGTGTTGTGGAGGATCTGACGCTGCAGATTGGAGGCGTCGACCACGTCCATGTCGATGATGCCAATGGTCCCCACCCCAGCCGCGGCCAGATAGAGGGCAGCGGGCGATCCGAGACCGCCTGCACCGAGCAGGAGCACCTTGGATTCGAGCAGCTTCAGCTGGCCGGTCTCCCCCACCTCGGGCAGCAGAAGATGCCGCTGGTAGCGGTTGCGCTGCTCAGGCGTGAGGGACTGGGGGGCCGCCCACTGGCGTCCCTCGTCCTTCCAGCGGTTGAACCCACCGATGACCGAGGCCACGTCGGTGTAACCCAGCTCCTGCATGGTCTGGGCGGCGAAGGCCGACCGGGTTCCCCCCGCGCAGTACACCACCACGTGGCTGGATTTGTCGGGGATCCTCCCCTCAACCGATGTCTCGAGGGTCCCCCTGGGAATGTGCACGGCTCCAGGAAGGGCGCCCTGCTCGTACTCGTCGGGCTCGCGCACATCGAGTACCACGGTGGGGCCGGCAGCGATCTCCTCTGCGGCCTCTGCGGGCTCAATCTCTCGAATGGCCGACTTGGCGTTGGCCAACATCTCCCTGAACGTGGGCACGGTGATCACGATCCTTCTTCATCGGCATGCTCTTCATCGACACGGTGGCCGACTCCCGCCGACCTACCGCACACCTCGACAACGGGGTAAACACTACCAGCGGGGTCAACATTCCCGGCGGCCGGTAGCGTGCGGCCATGGAGCCACCATGGAGCTGACCGAGGCCATAGCCCGTCGCCACATGACCAGGAATTTCACGGGTCGGGCCCTGGACGACGGGGTGGTCGACGCTCTGCTAGCCGATGCCCTCCGAGCGCCGTCGGCGGGAAACTCCCAGGGGCGGGAGTTCGTGGTACTCGAAGGACCCGCCGAGACCGACCGCTACTGGCAGGCAGCCACGGACGAGTCGTGGCGGGCGAGCTCCCGGCGGTATCCCGGGCTGTCCCGGGCGCCGGTGATCATCCTGCCATTCGCCGATCCCGACGCCTACACGGCCCGTTACGACGAAGAGGACAAGGCCCGGCCCGACGGGGGAACGGTAGAGTGGGTGATCCCCTTCTGGTACGTGGACGCGGCCTTTGCCATCATGCACCTGTTGCTGGGCGCCGCCGACCAGGGTGTGGGCGCGGCGTTTCTGGGCAACTTCCGGGGCGAGGGCCGGCTGGCCGAGTCCCTCGGCATCCCCCGACGCCTCCGGTGGCTCGGGGCGGTCCTCCTAGGTGAGCCAGCTGAGCCCGATCCCCCGTCGTCCTCGGTGCGGCGGGCCCGCCGTACCCTGGAGGACAGTGTGCACCGTGGCCGGTGGTAAGGACCCGACCACTTCCGGATCCCCGGACCGGCTCCCTGATTGAAATAGCGGCTCCCTGGGCGTACCATCGCCGGAACGACGCTGGTAGGCGGGGCGGTAGGACGTCGTACTGACTTGAAATGCACATCGGAGAGGGGGTCCGCCGGTGACGGACACAGCGCTGACGGTCACAGCCGTGACGGACACAGCCGATCGGGAATCAGCGGTCGACGTGGGCCCCCCAGATACCGGAGCGTCCCCCCCGAAGCCCGGGGCGGTCCTCCTCCGCCGCTCGAATTCTCCATCGTGCCGGTGCGGGGACTCCCCATTGTGGCCGCCCTACTCATCGGCCTCGTGGTGGCCATCGCCAGCAACAACCTCTGGGCCCTCACGTTCTTCCATGTTGCGGGCGGGGGCCTGTGGACCAGCATCGACCTCTTTCTGGGACTGATCATCGGCCCCATCCTGGGTCGGCTCTCCATCCCGGCTCGGGTGGAGTTCACGGTGCGGTTCATGCCCAAGATGCTGCTGATCATGCCCACCCTGGTGGCCATGACCCTGGGAGCCGGATTTCCAATTGGCCCGTCACCTCGGCAACCTGGACGCCAACTACCCCCACCACGGATGGCTTGTGGCCTCCTACATCATCGTCGGGGTGATGGCAGTCATCGCCCTTGGGCTACTGGAACCGGCCAATCTCGCGGTCCTGTTCGAACTGAAGAAGCCGCGACCCAACGGGGAGCGCATCGGACGGCTTATGAAGATCTTCGTCTACACGGCGGGCATCACCGGGCTCATGCAGATCGCCACCATCATCATCATGACCTTCCTGGCCAGCCGGTGAGCACGGTCACCGAGCCACTACGGCCCGAACCAGACGAGGTCGACCTCCGACAGGCTGGGCTCCCCCCTGTGGCCCGGCTGGCCACACTGACCCTCGCCCTGGTGGTGGCGGGTGGCATCTGGATGGCCGCACACTACGGCCATCACGCAACGCTGGTTCCCGCCGTGGCCCTGGCCGCAGCCGGTGGCGCCGTGCTCCTGATCAATGTGGTACTCCTGGCACGGATCCCGACGTTCGCCTGGGACGTCTTTTTCCGCGTCTTCGGTTGGGCGCTCCTGGCCTACCTGGTCATCGCCGGGATCCTCGAGTACGTGTTCATCTTCGACCACACCCCGGCCCGGCAGCTGGCGCTGTTCAGTGTGATGTTGGCGCTGTTCGCCGTCAACGTGCCGATGCTTCTGGCCTTCTCGGTAGCCCGCTACCAACCGGTACCCGACTGAGGATCAGCACCTCGCGGGATCCGGCCGGCCGATCCGTGAGCCGTGGGGCGAACGGCACGTGACGGCATACGGGCGGGCGTTGGCGCCTGCCTGGCCTCGTCGATCGGACGTGGCCCATGGACGATCTCAGAGGAGCTGGGGGGCCGTCGGCACCAGGCGATCGTTGGGCCTCTCGTGCCGCTTCTCCGTTTTGCGCCGTTCCCCAACGACGACGGCACTGAGCACAGCACACAGGGCGACGACCGAGGCTATCTGCGCCGCGGCCCCGAACGCTCCGGCATGGACGCCGGGGACGACATTCGGGTCCACCCCTACGATCAGTCCCGCGATGGCGAACGACAGGCCGGCGATGACGGCCACGGCGGTACTGCCCCAGCGCCTTGCCACCAAACACAAGGGCACGAGGGACAGTGCCAGCCACCCACCGACGCAGATGCCGACGAGCGTCGCACCTACGGCGAGCACCCATCCCGGAAGCTTCGGGCGGGGCCCGGACGCTCCGAGCCGCGACCCACGGCCCGGCAACAGGGCCAGGGCCAACAGCGCCAGGAGAAGGATGGAGCCGAGAAGCAGTGCATCCCGGTACGTGTGGTCGGGCGCAAACGTCATGGCCATCGTCCCCGCCGTACCGGCGGGGACGATCCACCCCTGCTGCCAGCCGTCGAGGCGGATGGGCGTGAGTGGGTGACCATCCAGGCTGGCCACCCAGCCAGGGTTGTAATTCTGGGCGATCTGGAGATAGGTCGCCGGTCCGGCGCTCACCGCCAAAGTGCGGCGTCCCGGGGTCCAGGTCAGGACGCGCGCCGTCCGCTTCCCGGCCGTCACCGTGGTCGAGGTGGCTCCGGGGCTTTGAGCCAGGAGCCCGGTGGTTACGAACATCCCACTCGAGGGGAACGCGATGAGGTGCTGTCCTGCGGCCAGGTGGACGCCAGCGCCTGTGCAGGCGTGAATCTCCATGGGCTGGAGGTTGATCAGATTACCGAACGTTCCCGACACCGAGGTCTGGAGCACCGCTCCGTCGACCGTCAACTCAGGGCCCTCGCCACAGGAGAACTTGACGGGCGTCGTAAGGGCCATGCCCGGAGGAACGGTGGTCGCCAGTGCCGGTACTCCGATCGAGGACAGCCCTACCGGCAGCTGCAGGGGTATCCCGCTCAGAGGAACCGTGGTGACCTTCCGCGTGGCTCCGACGAACTGGACAGTGAGGGTGTCCGTCACCAGGGGGGCGAAGGTGATTACCCCTCCATGCCGGGGTACGGCGAGCCTTCGGCTCCCCGACGCGCCGGCGACCACGATCTCCGTCGGCCGGCTGGCCGCGGACGAGAGTCCGAGCACGATGGATCCGACGGAACGGACTCCATTCCAATGGAGGGTCAGACTCGGAACTGAGTCGCCGGTTCCGGCGATCCACGGGGGGGACGATCGGTGCAACAGATTCTCCGGTCGGAAGCGCGGTAGGTCACCGAGCGAGGAGCTGGCCGTGATTTCCATGGCTTCGTCGGACGAGGCATCGAAGAGCGAGACCACGTTGTCGAGCGGAAGGCCGGGAACGGGAACGGCGGTGCCGGTCACCACCATGGTCGTGGCGCGGGGAAGGTCAACCTTCCGGGGGATGGGTGCCACCAGACCGGTGGGGTCGATGAAGCCGAGGTTGGGGTTGATGACCGGCGCGTCGATGTTCACCATCACGGGGCGGTTCGCCCCACCCCTGAATGTCGCCAGGTCGTCGGAGGGAAGTTGCATGGCCGGATGGAACGAGATCCCGGGGATGGTCACATCGATGATCCCCGCCCCGAGCGGACCGATGAAGGACGGTGTGGACGGTGGGCGTACGGCATCGATGGTGATGGTGAGATGACGGGTCTCACCATGGGCCACCGACACTTTGACTGGGGCGTTCTGGACCGGGAGGTTCCTCTGGACCGCTCCCGCATCGGTAGCAAGCGTCACGCGAGTGATCTTCGGGCGGATCCGGGAATTGTCCAGCGGGGCAATGCTGATCGACGACAAGGAGATGGGTCGGTGGAAGGTGATGGAAAGTGCCTGACCGCGAGAGTCGTCGGTTGCCGTCGCCACCCACGCCGTGAACGGATCGCCGTCGAACGCCGCGTCCGGGCCCTCCGTGGGCTCATTGTAGAGAGGCGAGGAACCCACTGTCGTGGCCGAAACCGACGCCGCGCCGATCGGCGACGAGACGGTCTGCGTATCTCCACCCGCCACCACCTGATAGTTCAATGGGACGCCGGGTACAGAGCCACCGGGCCGCTGACCCGGTCCGAGCAGATACGAGTAGGCATTCTGGACCTGGCCGAAGGAGATGGCTCGCCGCTGATTGCCATCGGTGACGGCCCAGGTGGCCCCCGGTGAGGAGGCCGACCCGGAGGCATCGGGATCTTTGGCCAGCACCACAGCTCGCCCGTTAAGCGCGCCGGCCCCGGCGAGCGAGAGCAGCGATCCGCTTGAACCACTGACGACGAGGGGCTTGGACGCGGAGAAGGTCTGGACCTCATTCACGGAGGGATCCACCCGGTAGATCTCCACCGGTCTGAGGTGGGTGTACGAGGGCGAGTCATACACGGGAAGGGCACCGCGTGTCACCTGTGACAGCGGAAGGTACGGCCCGAATGACGCCACCTCCGTGAGGCCGGGCGTCTCGGCGAGGACCTGATGGACGGATGCCGGCGGAGGTGCTCCGGTCAGGGCCAGGTCGAGATCGTTCCGTTCCACCACATAATCGATGCCTGAGCGCGACAGGTACTCGGCGAATCCGGGTTGGGCCGTTCCGGTGGAGATGGCGTCCTCGACGGCGCTGAGCATGACGGTGTTGCCGTTGGAGCCCGGTGGGACGACCGCCCTGGACGTTACGGATTTCGACGTCAGGACGGAGAGGGGCTCGTCCTGCGGCTTGCCCCACGTGTAATCACCGAACCCGGCACCGGGCACGAGCAGGGTGGTCTGGTTCCCTTGATGCGCCTCGATCCAGTCGCCAGCCTGGTTCCAATAGTGAGGGATGGCGGCGAACCCACCTGACGGATAGAGGTCCAGTTGCCAGAAGGGCATGGCGGCCAGGAACACCACGACCACAGCCAGCAGGCCGATCAGCATCCGCCATCCGTTCCTCCGGAGACGGGGTGTTCTCGGTCCGTCGGAATGTCGGAGGGCAAGGGCGGATCTCCATCGAGCCACCCCCAGGGTGACGGGAAGAAATACGTCAGGGGAGGTGCGAGCCACCGTGGACCGCACGTCTGCCCAGTCCTCCGGCCGGGACTCCCCGACGCCGGTGGTGAGAGCCCAGACCAGACGGGCCGCGCCGAGTGTCACTGGAAGGAGGACGTCGGGTGACGAGCGGGCCACCTCCAGCCTGATGTCGGCCCAATCACGGCGACGAACCCTGACGCGGTCGATGGAGACGGTCGAGACCAGCCACACCAGGCCGAGGGCGATGGGCAGTGCCACGTCGGGGGAGAACTTGGCCACACTGCGCAAGGGCGCCAGCCTCCCCTCCAAGATGGCCTGCACATGGTGCGAGAAGGGTCCGGCCAGAGAACCGCTGTAGCCGATAGCGATGACCACCACACCCACACTGAGGGTGGCTACCAGGAAGAGCCGCTCCATGATCCGTCTGGCCAGGCCACAGAGACCCAGGGCGGTCACCAGAGCCGTGCCCACGATGGCCACGCCGGAAGTCACCAGTGTCCATGCGCCGGGGATCAGGGGGCCGCCCAGGTGGTAGTAGTCGGTCCAGTACGAGGCGCCGCGCAGGGCCTCGAATGCTGAGGTCGTCGACGTCGTCGTGACCGCCGACTCGGTATAGGGCACATAGTTGTACCCGTACTTGCCCTCTAAATATGTGGGAACGACCCACCAGAAGCAGGCCAGGACTAACGAGACGACCCACCAGCTGGACAGCGCTCGCCGGCGCGCGCCAGGGGCCCGGGTGAGCAACCAGAGGATGCCCACGGGAAGAACGGCCACGACAACCGTGGCGTTGACCCCTCCCATCAGAGCGACGGCCACGCCGGATCGAGCCGCTGCCCTTCTCGGGGATCCACCGCGGGCACCCAGTATCAAGGGGTGCAACAGCCAGGGCATGAGCATGACAGCGAGGAGGGTCGCCGATGATGCGGCCCATGTGACCACGATGGGTGCGACGCAGTAGCAAATGCCTCCGAGTATTCGGGCCCAGCGCTTTCCGATGCCGAGGGCCTCGGCCACACGAACCACACCCCATGCGCCCACGGTGAGCAGGAGCGCCAGCCAGATCCGCTCCGCCCACCAGGTCGGCACGTGCAGGAGGTGCGCAACCGCGAAGAACGGCGCCATCGGGAAGAGGTACCCGTATGTGGTCTCCTGTACCGAGCCTGACGCGGCGGTCTGGGTCCAAAGGTGCAGCGATGAGCGCATGAAGGACAACGGAGCCATGAGAACAGGAAGCTTTGTGTCATCGACGATCAGTCCCGGGGCCTGGACCATGGTCACCAAGAGGAAGAAGGCTCCCAGCCCGGCCAGGACCCACCGGCTGAGTGGATCACGGCAGGGGACACGTTCGGTTATCGCAGGCGCCCCCCGTGCCGGCTCCACCGGGTGCCCCTTGAGGGCGGCCCGCATGGTCACGGTCACGGGCGGGCCGCCGATCGGACGACCTGGGCGGCGACGGCCTCGAATTCGCGGGCTATACGATTCCACCCGAACAAGGCAGCATGTCGACGGGCACCGGACGACAGGTGACGGCGTCGCTCCGGCGAGCTGGCGAAGGCGATCCACTCGCGGACGAGATCGTCCTCGGACTCGACCAGGATCCCGCTCTCGCCGTCAATGATGGCGTCCCTCACTCCGGGCACATTGAATCCAATGGTCGGGGTACCGACCTGTGCGGCCTCGGTGATCACAATGCCCCATCCCTCATGCTGTGCCGAATGCACGAGTCCCCACGCCTGGCCCAACAGGCGCCACTTATCGGCCTCGTCGACCCTACCGGCGAACTCAACGCCATCGCCAGCCATGGCCTCGAGGGAGGGCCTCTCCGGGCCGTCCCCAATCACGATCAGGCGACCACCCACCACCGGGTGCACCCGGTCCCACACGCGTAGTAGTAAATCGAGCCGCTTGTGGGGCATCAGCCTACCGGCGCAGACGAACAACGGTTGGTCGGCACGCGGAACACCGGAGACGGCCGGGGGGTCGACACCGGGGTGGACAATGTGGATCCGGCCCGGTTCCACCCCGATGTCGGCCAGTGCCGATGCCGTGGAGCGAGAGTTGGCCACGAAGGGCATGCGACGATAGACGCGCGGCATGACCTTGGCCTCCGTGAAGCGTCCTACAGCGGCCAAGGTCGGGGAGAATCGTTGATCCCACTGGTTGCTGTGCACATGGTGAACAAGGGTGAGGATGGGCTTCCTCCGCCAGAGCGGGGAGAAGTACGGCAGTCCGTTCTCCGTGTCGACCAGCAGGTCCCAGTCTCGGACGGTTCGGTAATGGGCAAAGGGAGCCCGCGCGTACTGCGCGAACGTTCCTCCGAGGTCGATGACCGGGTACGGACGCTCTGCGACGGGTCCTCCGCATAGATGGGCCACCTCGTGACCCATGCCCATCAGCTCTACGGCCAATCGGTCGATGAAGACTTCCGATCCACCAGCAAGGGGGTTGGCCAGGTCCCGCCAACTCAGGAAGGCGATGCGCACGCCCTTACCCCGCCGAAGGGGCTTCGTAAACTCTATTGTTGCGACGCATGACCACGACCAGGTTCCACGTCAGGAACTCCCGGAGTACCGGAATCCGAACCAGGGGCTTGGTCCACCGCGGATAGTAACGGGGGAATACATCGACCACGGTGACGTCGGAGCGGGACTCGCACCAGTGCAGCACCTGGCCGACGCCTAGTGGGAAGAGGCTCTCGCCGTAAAGGTTCTTGGCCGGGATGCCGTGCATGCGCTCGTAGCGCCGGGCCGCCCACGCCCCACCGAGGAAATGCCATGGCGAGGTCTCGTGCCCACCCCATGGCGAGAGCCAGTTGGTGAAGGTCAGATAGATGACGCCCCCCGGCGACACCACCCGCACCATCTCCGAAAGCATGTGCTTGGGGCGAACCACATGCTCAAGGACGTTCGACGAGTAGCTGACGTCGACCGACGCCGTGGCCAACGGAAGAGCAGCACCGTCAGCTGCCACCCCATTGACCAGCCTCCGTCCGTGCTCGACCATCTGGCCGAAGTCGTACTCGGCAGTGACCGAATTGGCGCCGACCTCACGGAACTCGTCCGCCACATAACCCGAGGCTCCTCCGACATCAAGGACCATGGCGCCAACCAACTGGCAGTACCGGGAGACATCCTCCACGGTATCTTCGGCCAGCATTCGGTAAAAGGTGGCCGGATCCGTTCTTTCGTTTCGAAATGCCTGGAAGAGCTGGAATGAGCGCTTGACGCCCTTCATGTGATCCTGCCCACTCCAGTTACTCCGATCCAGTCGGGTCGATTGGCTTGAATAGAGCGTCGAACTCGACGCTGAGTACCTGGGGGTCGTAGCTCTGCAACGAGGTGAGCAGCCGCTTGGATATGCGACGCGCTGTGGTGGGAGGCACACACGGGAACAGGATGGCAGTGCCCTCCTTCCAGCTGATGGTGAGGTCCACGCTCCGGGTGCACGGCCGGATGAGCGAAGTCGCCGCATCGATAGGCACTTCGGGGAGAAAGAGACCCTGCATCGGTGGCTGAATCCGCCAGGTTCGCCGGGTCCGTGCCACATCGGCCATCATCTGCACGGCGTCGCGGATCGGCCGGATGTGACTGCCGTCGACCTCGGTCCAGCGGACGGGCACTTCCTGAGTCCGAAGTCCGAGTCTGGCCGCCAGATTGAGGACCTCGACATCGAAGGCATACCGATCCACGCGGCTGCCGTGGAACAGCAACTTGGCGATCGAGCCCTTGAAGGCCTTAAAGCCACACTGGGTATCGCTCATGGGCAGGTGCATCAACTTGGCCACAACCAACCCGAACGTTCGGGTCATCATGGTCCGATGGGAACTCCGGTCGTTGACCAACGACGAGATATGCGTCCTGGATCCCACCGCCACATCGTTGTCCTTGAGAGTGCGCACAAGGGCCCCAAGATCACGGGGATCGGTCTCCATGTCGGCGTCGACAAACGCGATCACGTCGCCCCGTGCCCTCACGACTCCGGCGCGTACGGCCGCACCCTTCCCGCTGTTCCGGGCCAGCGATACCACCGAGTACTGGGGCCAGGACGCCAAATGCCGCTGCGCTACTCGGGCGGTGCCATCAGTGCTGCCGTCATCGACGACGAGAATTTCCGTGTCGTCGGGTGGCAGGCCGTCCAGTAGCTGAGCGAGCCCAGCCGAAAGCCTGTCCGCCTCGTTAAAGGCGGGAATGACCAAACTAAGCCTTGTCGTCAACGCAACTCCTCATCCGAGGTAACCGTGTCCGAATGAGGCATCCCCCCCCATGGCCACGCGTTGACTATAGGCGACGCCTCCAGGCAGGCCCAACCGGTGATCGGAGGCATTTCCGACAGCACATGCATACCCATCAGGCCGAACCTTGTCATAGCTCCGTGCCTCCTGCCACTCGCGGTCCCACCAGTACCACGCACCGTCGCACCACGGTGAGTGTCCGTGGGCGGAGACAGGGGCTGGACCCATTCCTCTCCGCCATCGAGGTTGGTACGCTCGTTGGTTCATCCACAACCGGCAGCAATACCCCGAACGGCAGATCTATGAGCGCCCTGGCGATAGCTGACGACATCCAACCCCGAGATTCGGTGGATTCGCCTTCAACTCGGTCAAGCCGACTTCTTCGGATCGCCCCGCACGCTGTCGTCTGGACCCTCCTCCTGGTACCGATGATCAAGAACATGGCGCGGGGCTGGCGTCCGCTCGGTGACGACGCCGCCACGGCCATCGGCGCCTGGCGTTCGCTGTCCCTGCACCCACCATTGCTCGGGCATCTGACTTCGGCCACCGGTGGCGTGGGCATCGGCGCGGGAGGAGTGAATGCTTCGGACCCGGGACCATTGGAGTTCTGGCTTCTGGGCCCATTCGCCCACCTCGACCCGGGTCAGGGGGTACTCATCGGGTCCGCGCTCTTGTGCGCGCTCATCCTTTCGGTGACCCTAGAAGTCCTCTGGCGAACCTCTGGAACGTGGGCGACGGTCATCTTCACCTTGGTGATGGTGGACATTGCCATCGTGTCGCCGACACCATTCGTTGACCCTGTCTGGAACAACTCATTCGGCTTCTTCTGGTTCGCGGCCTTCCTGGGCACGGCGTTTGCCGTCGGGAAAGGAAATGTCCGCTACTTCCCGCTCCTACTCTTTATCGGGTCGGTCGCCGTCGACTCCAACCTCGAATATCTGCCTACCGTTGCGCTGCTCCTGGTGGCCACGGGACTCTGCGGCTGGTTCATCCGACGTCCTGCGAACTACCGCTGGCTCGGCTGGACGGCGGGTGTGGCCGTTGTCTGTTGGATAGGCCCGCTGTACCAGCAGTTCTTCGAGGCCAGACCTAACCTCACATTGCTCCTACGGCCGGCGGCCAGGACCGAAGGTTGGGGTTTCGGCCTGTCGGCCCTGAGTCGGGCGGCGGCGCTGAACCCCATCTGGGCTGCCCCACGGCCGATCGACGAGCTCTCGGCGTACGCCGACATCAACCACCGAAACGTACTGCTTGGGCTGGTAGTGCTCGGGGTGCTGGCGGCCATCGCGCTGATCGCATGGAGACGGAGGGAGATTGCCCTCCTGAGCCTGAGTGTGGTGACGCTCGGGGGCGCACTCGGCGTAGTGACCTTGTTCGCCCGCATGCCCAAGGGGTATTTGCTGTCCTTCATCTGGGTGAACCTGTCGGTATGGATCGTTGGCATCGCCATCTGGCTCACGTTGGGTCTGGCCCTGGTCACCGCGCTCCGACCACAATGGACGGAGATCCGCGCTCAGGTCAGCGAGGTCCGGGCGCAATTGGGACGCAGGGAAATCCGGTTCTCGGAGCATGCGCGGCGGATCACGGCCGTGGTGGCCCTCGGAGTGGCCTGCCTGATCGGCACCTTGATCACCACGTTCCCATACGGCAACCAGTTCCTCTTGGACTGGGCCGGCGTGGCCCGGGTGCAGCGCATGACGGCCTCGATCGAGCAGAACGTGCCCCGTGGGAAGGTGGGATACGGCATTGTGCTGACCGGTACGGACTTCTACCAGGTCGCTGAGGATGAGAAGGGTGCGGCCTACCTCCTCCTGACCGATGGATGGACTCCAGGGATGGAGCCGTCGATCAATCAGCTCCTCGGGCTTCCGATCGACCGGCAGAGCCCCTTTGTCGTCTTCACCGAGCACGGGACCGACGTGTCCGGAGCCAAGTACTACCGGGCCTACCAGCCGACCTGGTACGCGAAGACTGGATAAGGACTCACCGCCGCTCCCCGGTGCGTCGCCCGCCGGGTCAGCTCCCGAGTTGTCGGACGTTGATTCGCAAGAGCCATTGATTGGTCGGCACGGGAGCCGAACGGCACGAGAAGTCGCCCGGGTTACAGGCCGATGTCGACTCCAGCTGCTCGATGGGTAGCCACAGGTACCCGGTGGCCGGGTCGATGGTTCCCTGCCGGGGGACGATGACGACCTGGTTACGGTCAACCAGCGAGTTGATTCCATAGTCGAAGGCGGTCCCGGTAGTGAAGCCCGACCCGGACCCTTTGACGGGAACGACCGGCATGATGACACCGGATTCGCTCGCGAAGTACAGGGCGCCGGTCGCCGTATCCTCGGTAATGGATCTCACGTCGCCGAACCAGGGCGACGTGGGCAACGTGAGATCCGGAGTGCAGGCCTGTCCCCAGTTGGCGGCAGCGGAGGGGCCAATGCCACACGATCCCGTGACCAGGCGGTTGTCGATCGAGGCCGACGCGTACTCGACGATGTTGCCCCCGGGGTCGGAGTTCGTCAGGGACTCGTCCGCCCACAGGTTCCCGTGCTGGTCGAAGTGGGCCGTCTCGAAGTGGGCAACTTCCCCGTTGATGGTCTGCCCGGGGAGAAAGGGGGATGACAACGGCGTGATCGATCCGTCGGTCGTGTTGAACTGGAACAGCTGCATGGTGAACGGGGCCTGGACCAAGGATCCGCCGGCTCCGCTGGTGAACACGTCGAAGATCACGGCAAAACGCTCCATGCCGTTCTTTGTCACTGGATCAGCATCAACCTCCCGGGGAAGGGCATAGACCGTCTGGCCGCTGGCATTCACGTTCGGATAGTTGTACGAGCTGCGAAGCTGGCCGTTGGGAGAAAGAACCATCAGCCCACCGCTGTACTTATGGGCCGGTACGTTGTCGAAATACTGGGCCACGACAAGGTCGCCCGAGGTCGGCAACACGTCCATGGCTGCGGTGCCCGGACAGTCACTGACCGGAGGTGACGTGCCCGCTACCTGGACCGGACATGTGGTTCCCGACGGGTCGATGTCGTAGGCGAGCTGGGCGCTGCCCGCAACCACTTGATACGACCCTCCGGCCGACGGTGCCACATAGCCAAACGTGGGGTACTGACCCTGCGTAGTGGCGTCCCAGCCGCGGTAGGGCCACGAAGACAAGAACGCCACCTGGTGAGCGTGGCCGGGCACCGAGGCCAGGGCGGCGATGTCCGCCCCACCCGTCGGGTACCCCGGTTCGACTTCGGTGGTGTCTCCGGCAGATGTCGGAATCACAACGTTTTGGAACGTGTTTGCTGACGGGTCGAACGCGGCAACCGACATCGTGGTGGCCGTGGCCTGGCTCTGATTTGAGGTCTGGGGCTCCCCCCCCATCACGATGCTGCCGTCCGGTCCGAGCACCGCCCCCATGACGGCCTGGCCCGGAAGGAAGCCCCATCCCGGCACGGCATCGGTGGACACGCTCTGCCCACCGGGGAGTACCGAGGTGTCGGCCAACCTCCCAAAGCTGCCGCTTGTTCCGTAAACGGTCTCGGTGGGCACGCCGGGATCGGAGATGACGTGAGAGTTGACGGCGCGGCTGATGGAGGCCATCCCGACGATCGGTCGGTTGAGGGGCGTGGCTCCCTCGGAGCCGTAGAAGCCGGCGTCGCCGAAGGCGAAGATGCCGCCGTCCGAGGCCACCATCCAGTAGCCACCTCCGTCCGGGGAGGAGGCCATCCCCACGATCGGCCGGTTGAGGGGTCTGGCTCCCTCCGAGCCGTAGAAGCCGGCGTCGCCGAAGGCGAAGATGCCGCCGTCCGACGCCACCATCCAGTAGCCCTTCCCGGTGGCGTCGGAGGCCATCCCCACGATCGGTCGGTTGAGGGGCGTGGCTCCCTCGGAGCCGTAGAAGCCGGCGTCGCCGAAGGCGAAGATGCCGCCGTCCGAGGCCACCATCCAGTAGCCACCTCCGTCCGGGGAGGAGGCCATCCCCACGATCGGCCGGTTGAGGGGTCTGGCTCCCTCCGAGCCGTAGAAGCCGGCGTCGCCGAAGGCGAAGATGCCGCCGTCCGACGCCACCATCCAGTAGCCCTTCCCGGTGGCGTCGGAGGCCATCCCCACGATCGGTCGGTTGAGGGGCGTGGCTCCCTCCGAGCCGTAGAAGCCGGCGTCGCCGAAGGCGAACATGCCGCCGTCCGAGGCCACCATCCAGTAGCCACCTCCGTCCGGGGTGGAGGCCATCCCGACGATCGGTCGGTTGAGGGGTCTGGCTCCCTCCGAGCCGTAGAAGCCGGCGGCACCGAAGGCGAAGATGCCGCCGTCCGAGGCCACCTCCTGGTATCCGAGGGCAGCCCCTCCACTCGATGCCGGATTAGACACGGCCGAGGCCCGGACGGCCGAGACGAGCGCGGGGATGAACACGATGATGAGTGCCATGACCATGGCTTCAGCAATGCCACGCCACCACCATGGCGGTCGTCCTCTGCGTGTCGATCGCCGAAGCCCCTGTGCCATGCCCCTGCTGCGCCCCTCGTTGGTTCCTCACGCGACATCGGCACGAGAGGCTCGGGGCTTGAGGTGGGGGGATCACGTCGCCGGAGGTTCTGGTTGGACTCGAGATCCATCGACCGGCCTTCCAGACGGTGCCAGCCACGTTCGGGTCCCGGTTCGTCACCGGATGCCGCCTCGAAAAATGCCCACCGCGGCCAGGTCAAGGTGGTCGGTTACCCGGGAGGCGCCAATGAGTTCCCGGCGAACAACGCCCCATCGTCGTTGTCCGCCACATTGAGCCTGCCCTGAGACGACGACCCAGCAACGTGGCCACAGCCACTCGAGACCCGAGGCCCTCCCCTCACGCAGGGCGTTCCGTTCATGACCTCCCGCCGGGACATCTTTCGTTGAGTACATCGACTTGATCCGATTCCGGGGCGATGTCAGGATCCCTTGTCCGAGGGTTGCTTGCCCATGTGTGCATCGGGGAGAGGACGGTAGGAGATGGGCGTCGCCTCGAACGTGATGGGTCGCATTCCTGTCCGACTCTTAGTTCCGGCCGTTGCGTGGCAGTATCGACTCGCTGAGCCGGAATTGGCCAGATACAAGAGCTTTGTTCCCAAAGACCGTGGAGCGGTCGACGTCGGCGTGTGGTGGGGACCCTGGACATGGTGGCTCGCACGCCGGGTCCCACAGGTCGACTCCTTCGAGGCAAACCAGGACATCGTCAACCGCCTCAATGGATCTCTTCCATCCAATGTTCGGCTGCACCCCACTGCGCTGAGTGACCGGTCGGGTGAAGCGACGCTCTGGGTCCCGGCCGGGGGGATGGGAACCGAAGGTCGGGCCACACTCGAAGCGGGCAGCCAATCTGATGCCGACTGGCACAAGCAGTCGGCCACGACGAGGCGGCTTGACGACTTCGCACTGGGCAACATCGGCTTCGTCAAGATCGATGTCGAAGGGCATGAACTTGCCGTGCTCAAGGGAGCTCGCCAACTCCTCATTGAGCAGAGACCGAATCTCCTCGTAGAAATCGAAGAGCATGCAGATCGCAAGGGAGACCTCGACGCGATCATCGAGTTTCTCGGTGAACTCTCCTACGAGTGCACTTATTGGCAGGCGCGTCAGTGGCACTCCATCGAGGAGCTAGACCGAGATCAAGTGAGACAGATGGCAGATCGAGTCGCTCGATATGGCTACGCGGCCAACCTTCTGCTCCATGCTCACCGTTATGTTCACAACTTCCTCTTCAGGCCGACCTAATACTCTGAACGTTCCCTGGGGCTCGGCCCATTGGCTCGAACGGTTGGGACGGCCGGGACAGTCGAATCGGTGACGGCTATCGGTCTGTGCGACGTTCGCCGGCTTGCTATGGGACGTCGTAGGTTTCGCAGCCTCGCGTCGAAGGCGCTCAGTCGTCTGCCGAGGTCGACCACTCGGCGAGTTCAATGGTGACATTGCCCGGCCCGACGAGGAACACGAGTCGACGATCATGAAATTCCATGATGGCATTTCGAGTTCTCACGCCACCCGCTCTGAGCCGATCGAGTGCGGCATCGAGGTCGTCGACCGCGAAGCAGACGTGGTTGAACCCCAAACGGGCAAGGTTGGGCTCGTCCGGATTGTCGGGCAACGTCGGGCGATGGAACCGGAGAAGCTGCACCTCCTGGTGGGTTGCAGCACCGGTCAGGGTGAGGGTGACGTGGTCCGCCTCCCATTCGGGGATGCCCATGTACTCCGACATCTGATCCCCGGAGACGACGGTCGACGCCGTTTCCTCAAAACCGAGCAGCCCGAAGAAGCCTTTGGCCTCGTCGAGGTCGGCGACGGCGATGGTCACGTGATCGAATCCGTGATGTCGCGCTGAGCCCACGGTTGCAGCCTAGAACCCCTTGACCTCGACCTCGGTGGGTCCGGGGACATCTCCGGGCGTGGAGGATGGGCCAGGCGTCCATCCGGTTCCGATGAACACGTGAATCTTTGAGGGTTCCTTCCCGCTGCGCCGGCCCTGGATTCCTCGATCCGTCGAGACGCTCAATCCCCCCTATTGGGGTAGATCGTCAACAGACAGACGGAGGCTCACGGGGGAGCGTCGGACCGGACCACACCGAGTCGTCAAGGATGTGCAAGGTGGCCGTCAAGGTGGTGAGCAACATCGTTCGAACAGCCTTGGCCCGGACAGACCCCCTCGAACCCGGAGAACGATCATGCCCGAGCCTTATGGGTCCTTGGACTCACCCACACCGACACGGCCTAGCCCCGACGGGCGTCTGACTGCACTCCGGGTTGGCGTGGTGCCTCCGCCTCCCCGAACCGCGGCGCGGCCAGCGCCCGACGCATCCGCCGTGCATGTCGTGGCGTGGCTCGACCCGATCGCCGACCCGCACGGCGTCCATCCGTGCTCCCGTTACGTCGAGCTCTATTGGCTCCCGGTCATCGGACCCTCGACGACCTGGCTCCTCCGGCGCCTCGCCTACGGACTCGAGATGCATCCGGCCGGACTCCAGCTCGATCTGACGGAGACGGCCCGTACGTTGGGCCTGGGGGAACGACTGGGAAAGAACTCACCGTTCCGGAGGGCGCTCCAGCGCCTGTGCACGTTCGAACTGGCCCGGTCTCACGGTCCTGATGGCCTCGCCGTGCGGACCACGGTTCCTCCCCTGCCCCTCCGGCATAGCAGCCGGCTCCCGGAGACCCTGCAGGCCAGCCACCGCCGATGGCTGAGCGAACAACGACTGCCCGAGCCCGAGCAGATGCGCCGCAGAGCCCGTCGGCTGGCCGACGGACTGGCCCACTCCGGGTCCGACCAGTCCGAGATCGAGCGGCAGCTGGCCCGCTGGCGCTTCCATCCTGCGGTGGCGTTCCGGGCCGCCGGTGAGGCCGTCGGGGCCCTGCGGCCTCAGCCGGGGTCGTCCTCGTGGCCGGCCGGGTGAAGCCCCCAATAGGCACCGTGCGGCTCGATCTCCCCCTTCACCACCTTGTCGATCATGCTGCAGATGGGCAGATCGAGCTGGTAGCGCTCGGCCAACTCGAGGGCCACGCTGGCCGTCATCACCCCTTCGGCCACCATGTGCATCTCGGCCAGGATGTCCTCGAGCAGGCGGCCCTTTCCCAGCTGCTCACCCACCCGTCGGTTGCGGCTGTGGGGGCTCATGCACGTTGCGATGAGATCGCCCATCCCGGCCAGTCCGGAGAAGGTTGTGGGTTGGGCCCCCATGGTCACGCCGAGCCGGGCCAGCTCGGCCAGACCCCGTGACATCACTGCGGCACGGGTGTTGTCCCCCACACCGAGTCCCTCGCCGATCCCGGCGGCGATGGCGATCACGTTCTTCAGCGCGCCCCCCATCTCACAGCCGATCACGTCGTCGTTGAGATAGACACGGAACACTCCCCGGGTCACCACCTGCTGAATGGCCCGCGCCACCTCGAGGTCCTCGGTAGCGATAACGGCGGCGGCAGCCTTGCCCGACATGATCTCGGTGGCGATATTGGGACCGGTCAGTGCCGCCACCGGGTGGCCCGGCACGACCTCCTTGATCACCTCAGTCATGCGGAGATGCGAGACCCGCTCGAGCCCCTTGGACAGGCTGACTACGGGGATCCACGGCCGGATGCACGAAGCAGCGCTTTCGAGCACCTCACGGAATCCGGAGGTGGGCACACCCACGATGAGGAGATCGGCCTCACACACGGCGTCCTCGAGACTGGACGTGGCCGACAACTCGGGGGGCAGGTCGAAGCCCGGGAGGTATGCGCCGTTGGCGTGGTCCACGTTGATGGCCTTGGCCACGTCAGCGTTGCGGGCCCACAGCACGGTCTCGTGGCGGGGCGCCACCAGCGATGCCACCGTGGTCCCCCACGAACCTGCTCCGAGCACCGCGATCCGCACCTCTCGAACCTACCCCGCCCACCATCAGGCTGCCGAAGGAACTTCCGGCGATGTCAACGCGTCGCCGGGTGCGTCAGTCCTGACTCATGGCCACCAGGGTTCGGGCGAACTCCTCGGAGGTGATCAGCGCCACCAGGGTGCGGACCCCAAAGCCGGTTCCACCCTTGGCCAGGTACCGGCTGTGTTCGTCGGAACGGGCTGGGCCGGCAATGTCCAGGTGGGCCCAGGGAACCGACCCCACGAACTCCCGTAGCAACATGGCGGCCGCAATGCTGCCGGCCTGGCCGGGACGGCCCACATTGCGCATGTCGGCCACCTCGGAGTCGATGTGACCTCGATAGTCGTCGGGCAGGGGTAGGGCCCAGTTCGGCTCACCGGCCCGCTCGCCGGCGGCATGTACCTCTCCGAGGAGTCGGTCGTCGTTGCCCAGGAGGCCGGCGATCTCCTTACCCAGGGCCACCACCGCCGCACCAGTCAGGGTGGCCAGATCGATGATGGCGTCGGGCTCCGACTCTGCGGCCAGGGTCAGCCCGTCGGACAGGACCAAACGGCCCTCGGCGTCCGTATTGAGCACCTCGATGGTCTTGCCCTTCCGGGTGGTCAGCACGTCGCCGGGCTTGATGGCCGAGCCACCAGGCATGTTCTCGGTCAGAGGGGTCAAAGCGGTGATGCGGATTCTCGCCCCCAGAGCAGCGGCGGCATCCACCGCGGCGAGGACGGCAGCGGCCCCTCCCATGTCCGTCTTCATGGTCTCCATGCCACTGGCCGTCTTGAGGGACAGTCCACCGGAGTCGAAGGTGATGCCCTTTCCCACCAGGGCCAGGTGGGGCACGCGCCCGCCGATGTCGATGGGATCGGTGGGTCGGTACTCCACTCGGACCAGTCGGGGGGGCTGGGTCGAACCGCGGGACACCCCGAGCAGGCCGCCGAGCTTCTCCTCCACGATGCGGTCCTCGTCCCAGACCTCGATGGTGAGCCCGTCCACCTCGGCGAAGCGCCGTACGAAGGTATCGGCGAAGATCTCCGGGGTCAGCGCACTGGGGGGCTCGTTGACCAGGTCTCGGGCCAGGCTGACCGATTCAGCCAGCCGGGCGCCTCGGGCCGCGCCCGCCACGGCCCCGGCGATGTCGGAGCCCGGCGGAGGGACGACGGCCAGGGAGACCAGCCGATCGGCCTCCTCTCCGGTCCGGTAGTTGTCGTAACGGTAGGCCGCCAGTACCGCTCCCTCGGCCACCGCCGAGGCCACCCCCTCGTCGGGAAGACCGGTCCCCCCGGGCAGCAGGAGTGCGGCCACCGACCCACGACCAACAGCCCGGACGAAGGCCGCCGAAGCCCGGCGGAGGGATTCCAGCCCCCCGGTGCCCGACAACGCCTCGGTGGTGCCCATCCCGACCGCCACGACGTCGGTGGAGGATCCCGCGGTATCGTCCGAGTCGCCGGGTGCTCCCCCGGGGATTCCGGTCCGCAGGGTGAGAACCTGGCCGACCTTGCCGGCGAAGCCGTGGCGCTTGCACCACGCGGCGTCCAGATCCGTCGGCCCCCCGATGATGGCCAATGCCTCGGAGTCGATGGCCATCTGCGGACCCTCGTCGGACGAGTACACCGGTACCCCCAGGGCCACCAGCTCGTCAGGCAACGAGTCGTAGGTCACGACCTCGATGTCCATCATGAAGCTCCCTCTTCCTCTTGCTGGCCAGGATCCGGTTCACCTGAACCGCCCGTCCTCTGCGCTCCGGTGCCTGTCGCCCTGTCCCGTCGTCGGGAGGCGGTCCGGGCCAGCAGGTGCTGGTCACCCTCCGTCCATCGGGCCATGGCCCACAGCAGGTCGGACAGCCGGTTGAGGTACATCCGGACCAGAGAGCCTTCGATGGATTCGGCCACGGCCAACCGCTCGGCCCGCCGCACCACCGTGCGGGCCAGATCGAGCGCGGCCGATGCCCGGTTGGCCCCAGGAATGACGAACTCGGTGGGCATGTCGATTCGGTCGATGAAGTCGTCGATGTGCTCTTCAAGGGCCGCCACCATCTCCTCGGTCACCAGGGTGGATGACGGTGTCAGCTTGGCCCGGTTGGCCGGATCGGTCGTGGTCTCAGCCATGAGGACGTAGAGATCCCGCTCCAGTCCGGTGAGCAGCTCGTCCAACTCCGAACCAGTGATCGCTTCGGCCCGGGCCAGTCCCATGGCCGCCTGGGCCTCGTCCACCGTCCCGGTGATGTGCATGAGGGTGGAGTCCTTGGCCACCCGGCCTCCGAAGAGCAGACCGGTGGTGCCGTCGTCGCCCGTCCTGGTATAGATCTTCAACACGGTGTCATCACGGGACGATGCTAAACGACATTGCCCGTGGGGCCTCCACCGGTTCGACAGCACCGGTGGGCCCCGGCGGCGTCCCGCCGGCGTGGTCCGGCGGTGACCCACCGAGCCACCCGGCCCGGGCCGGCCCACCGGCCCACCATCCACCGGTAGCCTTGAGGGGCTATGGCCGCCACTCCGACTTCCCCATCCTCCAGCTACCTCGAGGCCGCCTCCCGCCGGGTGGTGGTGTTCGACGGTGCCATGGGCACCAATCTCCAGCTCATGAACCTGACCGCCGACGACTTCGGTGGACCGGACCTCGAGGGTTGCAACGAGTTGCTGGTGGTAAGTCGCCCCGACGCCATCGACCGGGTTCACCGATCGTTCTTCGAGGTCGGGTGCGACGTGGTGGAGACCGACACCTTCGGGGCCTTCGCCCCGGTGCTGGCGGAGTACGGGCAGGGCCACCGCGTCCGGGAGCTCAACCTGGCCGCCGCCAGCTTGGCCCGGGACGCCGCCGACGACTTCTCCACGCCGGAACGACCACGGTGGGTGGCCGGCAGCATCGGACCGGGCACCAAGTTCCCCACGCTGGGGCAGATCCGCTACGCCGACCTCCGCAACGCCTACCAGGAGCAGGCCAGCGCTCTCATCGAAGGACGGGTCGACCTCATCATCATCGAGACGGTGTTCGACCTCCTCCAGGCCAAGGCGGCCATCAACGGCGCCCGCAGGGCCATGCGGGAGGCCGGCGTCCACCTGCCCATCCAGACCCAGGTGACCATCGAGCTGACCGGCACCATGTTGCCCGGTACCGAGATCGGCGCGGCCCTGTGCGCCCTCGAGGCCATGGACGTGGACCTCATCGGGTTGAACTGCGCCACCGGACCCAGCGAGATGTTCGAACCGCTCCGACATCTGTCGGGCCACGCCGGGCTCCCGGTGACGTGCCTCCCCAATGCCGGGCTGCCTTCGGTGGTCGACGGAGCCATGCACTACGACCTCACCCCCGACCAGCTGGCCGAATTCCACCGACAGTTCGTCACCGAGTTGGGCATCTCGGTCATCGGAGGGTGCTGCGGAACCACCCCCGAGCACCTGGCCGCCGTGGTGGAGGCCTGCGCCGGGCTGACGCCGGCGGACCGGCATCCCGAACCCGAGTACGGGGCGGCTTCCATCTACACCCAGGTCTCCTTCGACCAGGACACCTCCTTTCTCGTGGTGGGCGAACGGACCAACGCCAACGGGTCGAAGAAGTTCCGGGAGGCCATGCTCGAGGCCGACTGGGACACCTGTGTGGCCATGGCCCGCGAACAGGTCAAGGAGGGCTCCCACCTGATCGACGTGTGCGTCGACTACACCGGGGCCGACGGGGTGGCCGACATGGAGGAGGTGGCCTCCCGATTCGCCACCCAGTCCACCGCTCCCCTGATGGTCGACTCCACCGAGGCTCCGGTGGTCGAGGCGGCCCTGTCGTGGATCGGTGGGAGGGCGGTGATCAACTCCGTCAACCTCGAGGAGGGTGACGAGCCCGGCACCCGCCTCGACTCGTTCCTCACCCTGGCCAAGGAGTTCGGAGCCGCTGTCGTCTGTACCTGCATCGACGAGGTGGGTCAGGCCCGGACGGCGGACTGGAAGGTGCGGGCGGCCACGGCCATCCGAGACATCGCCGTCGAACGGTACGGACTGCGGCCACAGGACTTGATGTTCGACGCCCTCGCCCTCCCCCTCTCCACCGGCATGGAGGAAAGCAGGAAGGACGGCATCGAGACCATCGAGGGCATCCGGCGGATCAAGGCCGAGCTGCCAGGTGTCTACACCGTGCTGGGCCTGTCCAACGTGTCGTTCGGACTCAATCCCGCCGCCCGTCAGGTGCTCAACTCGGTGTTCCTCCACGAGTGTGTGGAGGCCGGATTGGACGCGGCCATCGTGCACGCCTCCAAGATCCTGCCCCTGTCCAAGGTCGACGACCGGGCCCGTGAGGTCTGCCTCGACCTCATCTACGACCGCCGGCACGACGGCTACGACCCGCTGACCGAGCTGCTGGCCCTGTTCGAAGGGGTATCGGCCTCGGCGGGTGCGGTCCAAGAGGACCGTTCGGGATGGACCGTGGAGCGTCGACTCGAGCACCGCATCATCGACGGGGACCGCAACGGCATCGAGGACGACCTCGAAGAGGCCATGGCCGCCGGTCATACCCCGTTGCTGATCATCAACGACTTCCTCCTGTCCGGCATGAAGACCGTCGGGGAGCTCTTCGCCTCCGGCGAGATGCAGCTGCCCTTCGTGTTGGGTTCCGCCGAGACCATGAAGACGGCGGTCGCCTATCTCGAGCCCCACATGGAGAAGGCCGACCAGGGAGGCAAGGGCACGATGGTGTTGGCCACCGTGAAGGGCGATGTCCATGACATCGGCAAGAACCTGGTCGACATCATCCTGACCAACAACGGCTACACGGTGAAGAACCTGGGGATCAAAGTGGGGATCACCGACATGGTGGCCGCCCTGGAGGAGTCCGAGGCCGATGCCATCGGGATGAGCGGGCTACTGGTCAAGTCGACCCTGATCATGCGGGACAACCTGGAGGAGCTCAACCGTCGCGGCCTGTCCCACATCCCGGTCATACTCGGGGGTGCCGCCCTCACCCGCACCTACGTCGAGCGTGACCTCCGAAAGGTCTACGACGGCCGGCTCTTCTACGGGAAGGATGCCTTCGAGGGACTCCGTACCATGGACCGGTTGGTCGAGCTGACCAAGTCGGGGGAGGACGATCCCGAGTTCGGGACCGCCATCGGTGGTCGCGACCTCGGACCGCGCAAGAGCGAATTGCGGAGACAGGCCGCCGCCGAGGCGCGAGAACGGGGCGAGGTCCTGCCGACCCGGTCTCCCGAAGTGGTCGCCGACAACCCGACGTTCAAGCCACCTTTCCTGGGCAGTCGCGTGGCCAAGGGGATGGCGGTAGACGACATCGCCAGCTACCTCAACGAGACCGCCCTGTTCCGCCACCAGTGGGGATTCCGGCCGGAGAAGGGCGAGGACGACCCGGCCTTCAAGGAGCGGGTCCGGGCCCTGTTACGGGAGCAGCTGGCCAAGGCCACGGCCGAGCAGCTCCTCGTCCCCCAGGTGGCATGGGGCCACTTCGCCGCCAATGCCGACGGGGACGAGTTGGTCCTGTTCGAGGACGAGAGCCGATCCGATGAGCTCATGCGGTACACCTTCCCCCGTCAGAGCGAGGAGCCCTGGCTCTGCATCAGCGATTTCTTCCGACCGCTATCGTCCGGCGAGCCCGACTGGGCCAGCTTCATGGTGGTGACCATGGGGTCTCGGGTGTCCGAGGAGGCGGCCCGACTGTTCGCGGAGAACGAATATCAGCAGTACCTGTACCTCCACGGGCTCGGCGTCGAGATGGCCGAGGCCCTGGCCGAGTACTGGCACCGCAGGATCCGAGAGGAGCTCGGCTATGCCGATGAGGACGCTCCCACCGTGACCGGCCTGTTCAAGCAGCAGTACCGGGGCGGTCGATACTCGTGGGGATATCCGGCCTGTCCGGACCTGGAGGACAATGCCAAGGTGGTGGCGCTGCTGGGGGCCGATCGCATCGGCGTGGAGGTCAGCGAGGGGTTCCAGCTCCACCCCGAACAGTCCACCACGGCCATCGTCTGCCACCACCCGAAGGCGAAGTACTTCATCGCCTGACGGCATGGAGGTCGGCGGCCCGCCGCCTGCGCCCCGTTTTCGCCCCCACCCAGGGGTCGGGTGTTGGAAAAAACAGGTGCGTTAGCAATTGCTGATCAGTAGAATTGTGCGGGATGCCAGCGTTTTCTCTCCTCACCGCACGGATCTCGGCCGCCGCCGACAGCGGGACGCGCCTGGAGGTGGGCGCGGTGGTCCTGGTGTTGCTGGTGTTCGTCGCCCTCCTCCTCGTCCGGGCCAAGCAGAACCGGGACAAGAAGATCAGGAAGGCGGCCAGTGAGGGCTACTACGACCCCGACGTGGCCCGGTACGTCCGTGGGACGGACTCCGGCGCATCGACCGAGACCGAGACCGACGAGGACGACCGGCCACTGGCTCCCAGCTTCGTGGCCCCCGTGCGCAGCAAGGCCTCGAAGCGGGGGGCGCCCGTGGCGACTCCTCCCCATTCGGTGAGTACCGCCTTCGCCGGAGGGGATGCCGTGCCCCCACGTCCGGTTCCGGCCTTCGACCCGGTGGCCGCCGTCGCCGGTCGACCACCGACCGGCCCTGCCCCTCCGGACGCGCCCACCGCACCGGTGGTACCACTCCCTCCGGTTCCGGCGGCACCACTGCCTCCGCCACCACCTCCGCCGCCGCCCGGATCAAAGACCGGCATGCCGTCACCGTTCCCCCATGTGGAGCCGTTCCCGCCGAGCGGGGGCCCCGGAGTGGGCCAGAGCGACGCGCCTCGCCGCTGACCGTGGGCAGTCGACGGCCCCGACGGCGCCGGCGCCCCATCGACCGGGGAGAACGGCGACCAGGGGCCCAGTGAGGGTCACCGGGCGTCGAGGCGGATCACCCGGATGGCCACCGAGCCTGGGTAGCGTTCCCTAACCGTCAGATCGTCCCCGCCTGTCCGGCCCGTCCCGGGCCGAGGGGGAGGACCGCCGTCGTGACGCGCCGGAACGGGCGCCGGACAGGAGGAACATGTACCACGTGCGCGTCTCCAGCCCCCTCGAGAGCACCTCACGTATCCTCGACGTGCTCGGCACCACCAGCGGCGTCCTCAACGTGGCCGTCCACCGCGGCTCGGCCCGCTTCCCCGACGGCGACGTGGTGGAGTGTGACCTCATCCCCGAGGTGGCCAGCTCGGTGGTCCATCAGCTGCGGGCACTCGGGCCCCGGCAGCGAGGCCCCCTGTCGGTCGACCGCACCGACACGGCCGTCATTCGAACCCATCGCGAGATGATCAGGCCCATGGTGAGTGATCGTGAGATCGCCCCGGTGTGGG
Organism: uncultured Acidimicrobiaceae bacterium; assembly: GCA_963737625.1. Lineage (GTDB taxonomy): Bacteria > Actinomycetota > Acidimicrobiia > Acidimicrobiales > RAAP-2 > Bog-756. The sequence goes on along the minus strand of CAVTTK010000002.1, from coordinate 285,479 downwards.
AGGTGGTGCACGCCACCATTCGGTCCAACGCCACCTACCCGATCAGCTTCTTCATGCTGCTGGTCTGCGCCGGGCTCATCGCCGCGGTGGGCATCCTCACCAACTCACAGATCCTGATCGTGGCGGCCATGGTGGTCGGCCCCGAGTACAGCGCCATCCTGGGCGCCTCCCTGGGGATCACCGAGCGTCATCCTCGTCCGGTCAAACGCGGGCTCGCCGCGCTGGCTGTGGGATTCAGCGTGGCCGTGGTGGTCACGTTCCTCTTCTCCTTGGTGATCCGGGCCGCGGGCGAAGCCCCCCGCGCCTACCTGTTGGGGTTCCGACCGGTGTCCGACCTGATCAGTCGACCCAACCTGTTCTCGATCGTGGTGGCCATCATCGCCGGCATCGTGGGGGTGGTTTCCATCCTGCAGGCCCGCGCCAGCGCCCTCATCGGTGTGTTCATCTCGGTGACCACCATCCCCGCCGCGGCGGCCATGGGCCTCTCGGCTGCCTTCGGGCAGTGGCAGGAAGCGTGGGGCGCCACCGAGCAGCTTCTCCTGAATGTGGTCATCCTGCTGGCCGTCGGCGTGGTGGCCCTGATACTGCAGCGCCGCTTCTGGAATGGGCGGGAGTTCACGAAGCCCCGATTCGAAGGGAGCGCGACGGAGGACGGCGGGGGCCCCGCCACAGGTGGCTAGTGCCGCGACGGGCAACGTTTGCCTGGTTTGCGTGTCACACCCCGGGTCCATGCTTGAGAAGTGCCGCGAAAACCAGGATCAGCCAAGGTCGTTCATCGAACGGCACGGGTCGAGCTGCGGGTGACGCCGGCCCAACGCGAGCGGTGCTTCGGACTGCTGCGCTCGGGCGGTGACCTGTGGGCCGCCGTTCTGGAGCTCAACGCGTTGCGTCGCCAGCGTGGCGATGTCCCGGTCGTCACCTATCAGGATCTCTGTTCGGAGCTGACCCGGGCCGGGCCGGGGTGTACCGGAGCATTGTCCAGTGTCGGGGCCCGCTCCATCCTGCGCTGCTATAGCGACGCCTGGTTCGTGGCCACCGCCCGTCGTCGAGGTGGCGACCTCGGGGCCCGCTTCCCCCGGCGGCGGAGGTCGCTCATGCCCTCCCGGTACTACGCCGGGACGTTTTCGCTGGAGGGGAGACGGCTCACCGTGCCTATGGCCCGAGGGGAACCGCCTCTGGTCCTCCGGCTCACCCGCCTCGTTCCCTACGACGAATCCTGCGTGCGATCGGTCACCCTGGTCAATGTGGGCCCGAAGCTGTTCGCCGACGTCACCGCCGAAGTCCCCGTGGCCACCTATGACGATGGCACGGGTCCGGATCCCGAGCGGGTGGCCGGAGTCGATCTCGGCATCATCCATCCCTTCGCCGTGGCCGGGGCGGACTGCGCCCTCGTGGTCTCGGGCCGGGCCATCCGGGCCGAGAACCGCCTGCACCTGGCCGAGAAGAAGGCCCGGGTGAGGGCCGCGGCCGGGAGAGCTCCGAAGAAAGGCCAGGTGGGCTCACGACGGTGGCGCAAGTACCGGGCCCGGACGCGGACGCTGGAGGGTCGCCACCGGCGTCGGGTAGCCCAGGCCACCCACGAGGGGGCGAGGGCCGTGGTCGACTTCGCCGTGGAGAACAGGATCGGGACTCTGGTGGTCGGGGACCCGCGGGGTCTGCTCAAGAAAGACTCGGGGCATCGCCAGAACCTGGCCGTGAACAACTGGCGACCAGGACAGGCCATCGCCGCCCTGTCGGACAAGGCCGCCGCGGCGGGCATCGTCGTCGAACTGGTCGACGAACGGGGGACGAGTTCGACCTGTCCAACCTGCCGCTCCAAGGTGGCCAAGCCCAAGGGCCGAGGATTCGCCTGTGCCGCCTGTGGACTGGTGGCCCACCGGGATGTAGTGGGCGCCACCAACATCGCCTCCAGAGGAACTCGAGGCGGAGAACCCTTCGACCCAACAGGGTTGGAGATCATGCACCGTCGAGCCGGCCGGCATCTGCCCGGCCGGACCCGGCGTGACCCACGACGAGTCTCGATGGATCACCATCCTGGCTCGCCGGGTCCCTGGTCCGCTGTGGCCCGCCCCGAGGACCTCGGGGAGTCGCTCGACCGGGACGCAACCGCGGCCTGATCGAGGAACCGCCGGCTCAGCCCCGAAAGGGGCAACAGTTGGTGGTCACAGCACTAGAGGGCCAGGGTCGACGCCCCGTCCACCACCAATGCCGCACCGTTTACGAACTTGGCCTGCTCGGAACAGAGGAAGGCGACGATGCTGCCGAAGTCGGCCGGGTCTCCCATGGGTCCGCTCCCCCCGAGTTCACGCATGCGATCGGTGGCATGGGGCCCGGGGCAGATGAGGTTCATGGTGATTCCCCTCCCCTCGGTGGCAACATCCTGGGCCGCCGTCTTCACCCAGGCCCACAGACCGGTGCGGGCCGTGTTGGACAGGGCGAGGGTCGGGATGGGTTGCACCACGGAGTAGGAGGTGATGTAGCAGAACCGTCCCCACCCGTTCGTGCGCATGGCGGGCACGGCAGCCCTCGTCAGACGGATGGCCGAGAGGAGGTTGGCGTTGAGGGCCCCCTCGAGTTGCTGGTCGTCCACGTCGAGAGCGCGAGCCGGGGGCGGACCCCCGGCGTTGGCGATGACGATGTCGATCCGGCCGAAGGCCTCCCTCGTCGCCTCGACCAGGAGAGCCGGAGTACCGGGATCGGTGATGTCCGCGGCCCGGGTACTCACCTCGGCCCCCGTGGCCCGCAGAGCCTCGCCGGATTCGGCCAGGGCCTCCTCGTTCCGGGACGACAGCATCACCCGGACCCCCTCCGCGGCCAGGGCTTCGGCACTGGCCCGACCCAGGCCACGCGATCCGGCCACCACCAACGCCACCCGACCTCCGATGCCCAGATCCATGCGCGCCTCCTAGACGTCGACGGCGATCAGGGCGTGGTCGGCCGAGTTCAGTGGCTCCGGTTCGCCATCGTCACCGACGATGACGATGTCCTCCAGTCGCATGCCGAAGCGGTCGGGGAGGTAGATCCCCGGTTCCACCGAGAAGGCGTGGCCCGGTTGCAGGCACTCGTCGTTGCCCACCACCAGGTAGGGATCCTCGTGCTCCTCGATGCCGATTCCGTGTCCGGTGCGGTGCACGAAGTACGCCCCGTAACCGGCGTCTTCGATGATCTCCCGGGCCACGTGGTCGACATGCTCGGCCGTGACCCCAGAGCGGGCCGACGCCACCGCGGCCTGCTGGGCCGCCCGCAATACCGCATAGCACTCGGCCACTTCACCGGTGGGAGATCCGGTGACCACGGTGCGGGTGATGTCCGAGCAGTAACCGACGTCGCCGTGGAGTGAGTAGGTCCCACCGAAGTCGCACACCACCGTCTCACTCGGACCGATGATCCGGGCTCCCGGCTCGTGGTGCGGGCTGGCCGCATTGGGTCCGCTGCCCACGATGGCGAAGTTGACCTGGCTGTGGCCCTCCTCGATGAGGAGGGCCCCCAGGCGAGCGGACACCTGGGCTTCGGTCCGACCGAGCAGGGGGATCTCACCGCCCTGCAACATGGCCGCCACGCGGTCGGCGGCGGCACCGGCGGTCCTCAGGGCGGCCAGCTCCGAAGGGTCCTTGACGGACCGCAGCGGAGAGGTGATCGCCGAGGCCTCGACCCACGTGGCATCGGGAACGCGGCGTTGGAGGGCCAGCACGGTGGTGGCCCAGGACCGATCGGAGACGGCCAGCCGCAGCTGTCCACCCGAGGCACCGGACAGCCCCCCGAGGAGGTCGGTGACCCGGTCGATAGGATCCTGTGTGTCATCCCATGCCAGGACCTGGAACAGGTCGCCGGCTCCGGGGACACGCGGTGCCTCGAGGGCCGGCACCACCAGTACCGGGTCCCCCTGGACCGGGAGGACGAGCATGGTGAGCCGTTCGAGAGGCATGGCCCGGTACCCGGTCAACCACGGCAGGTCGGCTCCGTGGGACAACAGCACTGCGTCCACCCCGAGCTCTGCCATGCGGGTCCGCACCCCGTCCATCCGTTGGTGCCGCCACCGGCGGGCCTCGTCGCTCAACGCATCCATCAGGTCGGAGTCCCCGAGCGCGTCATCCCGCGGGTCACGGTCACCGCCACCGGGGAGGAGTGCCGGTGCGCAGCGGTAGTCACCACGGATCCGGAACCCGATGCCTCGGCCGCCTGGCGGGCGTGGTAGCTCGACCGGGTGAGGGGCGATGCCTGGACGTGGGCGAATCCCATGGCGGTGCCGGTGACCCGGAGCGACTCGAACTCCTCAGGAGCCCAGAACCGGGCGACCGGCAGGTGGTGGCGACTCGGTCGCAGGTACTGGCCGATGGTCACGATGTCCACCCCGACCGACCGCAGGTCGCCCAGGGTGGCGAGGACCTCGTGCTGCTCCTCCCCCATGCCCAGGATGATGCCCGACTTGGTGGTGAGGCCGGCTTCCCGGGCACGGGCCAGCACACCCAGGCTGCGTGCATAGCCGGCCGAGGGTCGCACGGCGCGCTGCAACCGGGCCACCGTCTCGATGTTGTGGTTGAGAACGTCGGGACGCGCCTCGACGATGGTGGCCAGCGACGATGCGTCGCCCTTGCAGTCCGAGATCAGCACCTCGATAGTGGTACGCGGTGTCCGGGACCGGATGGCGGCGATGGTGGCGGCGAAGCCGCCGGCCCCGCCGTCGGGCAGGTCGTCGCGCGCCACACAGGTGATGACCGCGTGGGCCAGGCCCATCCGGGCCACTGCGGCGGCGACCCGTTCGGGCTCACCGGGATCGAGGGGGAGCGGGCGGCGCGTGTCCACCTGGCAGAATCCGCACGCCCTCGTGCAGCGCGAGCCGTTGATCATGAACGTGGCGGTGCCGTCCGACCAGCACTCGTAGATGTTGGGGCATCCCGCCTCCTCGCACACCGTGATCAGGTCCAGGTCACGGAGGCTCTGGCGGAGCCCGAGGTACTCCCCCTCCATGACCGTGGGAACGCGCAGCCACGGCGGCTTGCGCTGGTCCAGGGCCAGGCCCCCGGTCGGATCCACGCCCGCCCGGGCCAGGCGACGCTGGAGCGGGCTGGCGCCGGGCGTCGGCCCGATGGCCACCGGAACCGCTCCGTTCCGACGGGCCGAGGGCACGTCCGGCGCCCTGGGTGACGGGGCGGTGGCGCCGTCGGTCACCAGCTGGATGTCCTCGATCGCACCCCACGTTGCCTCAGCCGCGGCGATCACTGCGTCCCGGGCCTCGGCCATGGTGACGGCCACGCCCTCCGCGGCCAATGACGTGACCGGGCGGTCGGCGATCCCGCAGGGCACGATGTGGCCGAACATGGCGAGGTCGGTGGATACGTTGAGGGCGAAGCCGTGGGTGGTGCGACCCCGGGCCGTCCGGACTCCGATGGCGGCGATCTTTCGGGGACCGGCCGAACCTGGGTCGTCACCCTCGTCGAGGCCGACCCAGACACCCGGGTAGCCGTCGAGGCGACCGACGCCCACCGGGCCCAGGCCCAGCGAGATCAGGGCGGCGATGACCACCGTCTCGACGTGATGGACATGGGACCGACCGTGTAGGAGGCCGGGGCCCACGGTGATCAACGGGTAGCCGATGAGCTGGCCCGGACCGTGGAAGGTGACGTCGCCGCCGCGGTCGACCGGGACCAGGTCGGCGCCGACGGTGGCCGGGTCCACCAGGACGTGTCCGGGGTTGGCGTTCCGACCCAAGGTGTAGACGGGGGGGTGCTCCATCAACAGCAGGTAGTCGGCCGACGACCCCCGGCTCATGGCACCCTGAAGCGCCCAGGCCTCGTGGTAGGGGACCCGACCCAGCCAGCGGACTCTCATCGGGAGCCGGCCGGCGCGCCCGGCCAGTACTCACCCACCGGTCTAGAGCTCCCCGGCCCAGTCACGTTCGTTCAGGATCTCGGACAGTCGCGCCAGGAACCGCGCCACGTAGGCGCCGTCGACGGCCCGGTGGTCGAAGGTCATGGCGGCCAGGCCGACGGAGTGGATGCTGATCGATTCGGTCCCGTCGGGTAGCTCCACCACCACCGGCTTCCGCGCCACCCCGTCGGTGGAGAGGATGGCCACCTGGGGCTGGTTGATGATGGCTCCCGTGATCAGGGTGCCGAACGGGCCGGCGTTGGTGATCGAGAAGGTGCCGTCGCTAATGTCGTCGAGACTCAGGCGCTTGTTCCGGGCCCGCTCGGCCACGTCGCGGATTCGGCGGGCCATCCCCCGCAGATTGAGCTCCTCGGCGTTGTGGACGACCGGGACGATGAGGCCCTCGTTGTCGAGGTCGACGGCGATCCCCAGGTTGATGTCATGGTGGACGATGAGCGCATCGTCGACCACCGAGGCGTTGAGGTGGGGGAACTCGGCCAGGGCCTCTACCGTGGCCAAAGCGGCGAACGGCAGGTAGGTGAGGGTGAACCCCTCCTCGGCCTTGAACCGTCCGCCGTGGGCCCGTCGCACCTGTTCCACCCGCTCGTAGTCGATCTCCTTGACCATCAGGGTGTGGGCCGACGTGGCCTTGGAGCGCACCATGTGCTCAGCGGTGCGCCGCCGGATATTGGTGAACGGGACGACCTCGTCCCGAGCCGTAGCCCGGGAGACCTGCGGCGGCGACGGGGCCGGGGCTGCCGACGGGATCGGCTCGGCCGGGGCTGCGCTCGTCCGCCGATCGGCGATGCTCGGAACGCGGGCCGGCGCAGCCGAAGGGTCCGGCACCGTCCCGGTGCCACCTCCGGCGATGACCGACTCCACGTCGCTCCGGGTGATCCGTCCCCCGAGCCCGGTTCCCCTCACGGTGCCCGGGTCGATGTCGTGCTCGTGCAGCAGCCTCCGCACCACTGGCGAGAGCACGAGACCCTCACCGGTCCCGTTGGACAGGGACGACGGGGTAGGGATGGCGCCGCCCGCCGACGGAGGTGCGGGAGGGGTGGGCGCTGGTGGTGGCGGCGGTGGTGGCGGTGGCGGTGCCACTGAGGGAGCGGGCGGCGGGGCCGGCTCCGAGATGACGGAAGGCTCGACGGCCCCGGTCGGATCGGAGCCGTTGGAGGCACCGGCGTCGCCGATGACGGCCAGCGTGACACCCACGTCCACCGTGTCACCCTCCTCTACCAGGATGGCCGTCAGGACCCCTTCGGCCGGGGAGGGGACCTCGGAGTCGACCTTGTCGGTGGACACCTCGAACAGCGGCTCGTCCCGGGCCACCTGGTCACCGACGGCCTTGTACCACTTGGTGATGGTCCCCTCCGTCACCGTCTCCCCCAGCTGCGGCATGGTCACGTCAGGCAACGTGGAGTCCCCTTCCGGTCAGCGCCAGCACCGTCTCGCCGAAGGTCTCGGACAGCGAGGGATGCGGCTGGATGAACTGGGCCACCTCGTCAGCGGTGGCCTCCCAATTGACAGCCAGATACCCGGCACCGAGTTGCTCGGTGACCCAGGGACCGACCATGTGCACACCGAGGATCCGCCCAGTGGAACCGTCAGGCAGGCGCTCGGCCACCACCTTCACCAGTCCGTCGGTCTCTCCGATGATGCGGGCGCGGCTGTTGCCCCCGAAGGGGTCCATTTTGACCACCACGTCGTACCCGGCCTCGGTGGCCGCGGCCTCGGTCAGGCCGGCGAAGGCCACCTCGGGGTGGCAGTAGATGGCCCAGGGCACCCGGTCGTAGTCCACCGGGACCACCGGCTCCCCCAGGATGCTCTTGATCACCACGATCCCCTCGGCGAATCCCACGTGGGCCAGCTGGGGCGTGTCGGCCACCACGTCGCCCACGGCCCAGACCCCCTCGGCCTCCGTCCGCATGGTGGGACCGGTGACCACGAAGCCGCGGTCGTCGACCACCACCCCCGTGCCGGGGGCCAGGAGACCCTCGGTACGGGGTCGCCGTCCTACCGAGACCACCACGGCGTCGACGGCCAGCTTCTCGCCGTCGTTGAACGAGACCACGGTGCCGTGTCCGGAAGGATCCGGAGTGTGGCCCTGCAGCCGCACCCCCGCCTTCACGTCGATCCCCCGCTTGCGGAAGGAGCGGGCCACCGGCTTGACGACGTCCTCGTCGCATCCGTTGAGGATGCTGGGCAGGGCTTCGAACACCGTCACGGTGCTGCCCAGGTCGCCGAGCATCGATGCGAACTCGCAGCCGATGGCGCCTCCACCGATGACCGCCACCGACGCCGGCAGCTCATCGAGGGCCAGAACCTCGTCGGAGGTCATCACCAGTTCACCGTCGATATCGAAGCCCGGGATGGTGCGGGGGACGGAGCCGGCGGCCAGCACCACATCGGTCCCGCGGATCTCCGTGGTCGACCCGTCGTTGCCCGAGACCTGCACCCGGCGACCGGGCATCAGGGTGCCACTGCCGCTGAACACCGAGACGCCCCGACCCTTCAGTAGGCCGGCCAACCCCTTGAACAGCTGGTCGACCACCTGCTGCTTCCGGGCCTGACTCACCGAGAAGTCGACCACCGGCTCGATGGGCCCTTCGGATCCCCCGGTCACGCCGAACAGGCTGGAGTGGGCCACGGTGCGGAACACGGAGGCCGTCTCGAGGAACTCCTTGGCCGGCACGCAGCCCCGGTGCAGACAGGTTCCCCCCACCTTGTCGAGCTCCACGATGGCCACGGACAGCCCGGCGGCCGCTCCGTACAGGGCAGTGGCATACCCCCCGGGACCCCCGCCGATGATGACCACATCGAAGGTGGTGTCGGTCCCGTCATCAGCACCCTGGGTGCTGCCCTGCTCCTCGATCCCCCTGTCGACTCCCCCCGATGCCGTTCGATCCGTAGCCACCTCGGGTGTCGTGGGAATCACCTCCGTCCGCGATCCGCGCCGGGTGCGCGAACGGGCTCCAGCCTACCGGTCCGACGACCGCCGCCACCTCGGTACCCGCGGGTAACCGGCCGCCGGCGGCAGGGCCGCACCGGCGTCCGGTCAACCCTCGACCGGAGTTCGGCCCCAGGCGGAGATCAAGGGCGAGGTGGCGAAGTCCATCCCCCCGGCGTCGACAGAGGCCAGGTGCCGGTCGATGTCGGCTGCGGAGGCCAGCCCCGCTCCCACCAGCTGCTCCCGCATCTGGAGCACGGTGGCCCGCTCCAAGGCGGTGCACGCCGGGCCGGTCACCGGGAAGTACGCATCGGCCCCGATATCGACCAGTCCCGCCTGACGCAGGGACCGGGGGAGGGTCCGGCCGAACCCGGTGTCGGCTCCTCGCTGCACCAGCAGGGCCCGGAAGTCGCGCCGCAGCTTGTTGGCCAGGACCTGGTCCGGGCCGTATTCGTCGAGGCAGGTCAGCGGTTGGAGGGCCGGATCGGCATCCTCGATGACGAGCCATCCCCCGGGGCGGAGAGCGCCGACCATGGCGGTCAGCGCCTGATGGCGACGGGGCACGTGGACGAGCACGAGCCGGGCGTGGATGAGATCGAACGGTCCCGGTGGTGCCTCGTCGAGACCGATGTCGTGGACGCGGGTCTCGAAGGGGAGTCCGTCGGAGCCGTCCATCCACGAGAGGTCGAGGTCGGTGGCCAGCACCGCGCCGTCCGGGCCCACTCTCCGGGCCATCCAGGTGGCCACCGTGGGTCCCCCCGCCCCCACCTCCCAGCAACGCCAACCTTCCCCGATGCCCCGATCCTCGAGATGGCGGAAGGTCCAGGGATCGAACAGCGAGGACAGGGCGACGAGCCGGTCGCCCGCCTCGACCTGCCGGTTGTCGAGCAGGTAGCCATCATCGTCGACCACTCGTCCATCGTAGGGCGAGCTTCGGGAAGGTCCGAGGCCGGATGACCACCGCCGTGGATGGGGCGAGGCCGTCAGGCGCCCTCGGTCGTCAGGAGAGCACCCGGCGGCGGAAGTTGCGCAGACCCAGCCCGAGGAACAGGGCCAGGAACCCGGTGAGTACCGGGTAGACGATGTAGAGGTGCATGTGGGGGGCGTCGGTGAGGGCCGCCCGCATCCCCTCGTTGACATAGATCAGGGGGTTGATGAGGACCAGGGTCTGGAGCCAGTGCCACCCGCCGGCCTGGATGGGAGCCAGCCGCGTCCACGCGTAGTACGTCCCACCGAGGAAGGTGACCGGGAGGATGATGAAGCCGAACATCAGGCCGATGTTGCGGGGCTCGAAGCTGGTCCCGAGCAGGAGGCCGAGGGAGGCCATGGTCACGCAGGCCAGGGGGACGAGGGTCACGATGATCCACCAGTGCAGGTTGAGATGGGCCTCGACTCCCTTGGCGTGGACCACGGAGGCGATGGGGAGGACGATGACGGCCGAGATCAGACCCTGTACGGCACCGGACAGCACCTTGGCCATGGCCACCAACCAGATGGGGCACGGTGCCTGGACCCGGTCCTCGATCTCCCGGGTGAAGCCGAACTCCTGGGACATGATGAGCGCCACCGACTGCACCCCCTGGAAGAGGATGGAGATCCCCACCACCCCGGGCACCAGCAACGTGGCGAAGGCCGACTCGGTCACCGGCCCACCCCCACCCCCGATGCCCTGCCCGATCTTCGGAAACACGTAGAGGAACACGAAGCAGAGGAGGAATGGCTGGACCAGCACCCTGATCACGAACTCGATGACGTGCTTGCGCAGGACCACCAGATCCCGCAGGATGAGGGCGCCGAGGGCGATGCGGCTGGCGTCGAACGTCGTCCGGGTCGGCCGTTCGTGCATCGTGACGTGGGCGGCGCCCGTCTCGAGGGTGCTCATCCTTCCCTCAGCTCCTTGCCCGTCAGGTTGATGAACACGGTCTCGAGGGTGGGTTCGGTGACCGACAGGTCGAGCACGGGGAACCCGGCCTCCTCGGCCGTGTTGACGACCCGGGGCAACAGCCGGTCCTGGCCCTTCACGTGGAGCTCCACCCCGCTGTCGGTGATCCGGGAGGCCGTCACCCCCTGAACACGGTCGGCCAATACCCGGGCCAGGGCCTCACGGTCACCGCTGGCGATCACCGTGACGATGGTGTCGGCGTTCACCTGCTGTTTGAGGGCCGCCGGGGTGTCGAGGGCCAGGATCCTCCCCCGGTCCATGATGGCCACCCGGCCGCAGAGCTGGTCGGCCTCTTCCATGTAGTGGGTGGTCAACATGATGGTCTGGCCCTCCCCGTTGAGGGTGCGCAGCGTCTCCCACAGGGCCAGCCGACTCTGGGGGTCGAGGCCGGCGGTGGGCTCGTCAAGGAACAGCACGGCCGGGCGGTGGAAGATGGCCCGGGCCACCATGAGGCGTTGGGCCATGCCGCCGGACAGGGCGTAGACCGAGGCCTCGGCCCACCGCTCCAGTTGGAACTGCTCCAGCAGCTCGGTGGCCGTCCGCTTGGACTCGCGGGCCGGTATCCCGAACAGACGGCCGTGGAAGTAGAGGTTCTCCCACACGTTGAGCTGACGATCGAGGGTGTTCTGCTGGCTGACGATCCCCAGGATCTGCTTGGCCAGAGCCGGATGGGCCACGACGTCGATCCCGCCGACGAATGCCCGCCCCGAGGTGGGCACCACCCGGGTGGTGAGCATGCCTGCCGTAGTGGTCTTGCCGGCACCGTTCGGGCCGAGCAGGCCGAAGATCTCCCCCTGGAACACCTCGAGATCGAGGCCGTCGACGGCGCGAAGATCCGACCCGGGGTACACCTTGGTCAGGCCGGCGGTCCTGATGATGGCACCGCCCGCCGTGGGACCGGTGGCCGGCGAACTCGAAACGGTGGAGGTCATGGCACTGTCGATGAGACTACTGCCCGGCGTCCCACCCCCGGGACGGTGACCGGCGGGCCTACTTCGGCGGCATCCTGATGCCACCGTCGAGCCGGATGACCTCGGCGTTGAGATAGCTATTGGAGGCGATATGGGCCACGAGCTCACCGAACTCAGCCGGATTGCCGAGCCGCTTGGGGAAGTTGACGGACTTGGCCAACTCGTTGCGGGCCTCGTCGGGGAGCATGGACAGCAGTGGGGTGTTGAACAGCCCCGGGGCGATGGCCAGCACACGGATGCCCACCACGGCCAGGTCACGCGCTGCCGGCAGCGTCATGCCCACGATGGCGCCCTTGGAGGCGGAGTAGGCCAACTGTCCGATCTGCCCATCGAAGGCGGCCACCGAGGCCGTGTTGACGATCACCCCCCGCTCGCCGTTCTCCTGGGGCTCGACGGTGGCGATCACCGAGGCCGCCTTGGTCATCACGTTGAAGGTGCCGATCACATTCAGGGTCTGGATGAACTGGAAGGGCTGGAGATCGTGGGGGGATCCGTCGCGGTTGATGACCCGGCCCACCCATCCGGTGCCGGCGCAGTTGACGGCGATGCGCAGGTTGCCCCCGTCGGCGGCCTGATCCACGGCCCTCTGGCAGTCCTCGGGCTCGGTGACATCCCCCCCGACGAAGTTGGCGTGGGCACCGATCTCGGTGACGACCTCCTTGCCGCGCTCCTCGTTTCGGTCGAAGACGGTGACCCGAACGCCGCGGGCGGCCAGATTCCGGGCGGTGGCCTCGCCGAGGCCCGACGCGCCGCCGGTGATGATGGCTGAACTTCCTTGGATCTCCATGCCAGCAGGTTACGGGAGGCGGGCGGCGAACCCAAACGGGGCCGGCGGGGGGGCGGATCCCTTCCAACCTCCGGGCCAACTACTGGAGGTCGGCGGCCTGCGTGGCCAACAGGTCGACCAGATCGTTCATCCGGTGGCCGGAATGACCCTTGACCCATTCGAAGGACACCGGACGTCCCGACTCCACGACCAGGGGGATCAACTCCCCCCAGAGATCCTGGTTGGCCACCGGCTTGCCCTGGGTGTTGCGCCATCCCCGGCGCCGCCACCCTTCCCACCACCGATCTCTGAAGCAGTTGACGACATAGGTCGAGTCGCTGACCACGTGCAGGGGACCAGGAAGGGCCTGGAGGGCACGCAACACGGCGGTGACCTCCATCCGCTGGTTGGTGGTGTGGGGCTCCCCACCGCTGTCCGATCGCCCTCCGTCAATGGCCCAGGCCCAGCCGCCCGGACCGGGGTTGCCCCGACAGGCGCCGTCGGTGAAGACGACAGTGGACTCCGGGTCGGGCTCGTGGGCCTCTGTGCGCATCGGGACAGCATGCCTGCTCCGCCCGCCGCGTGAGTGCGGATCGGGCGGTGCCGCACCGATCCGGGTGCCGGTGGGTGGCGGCCGTCGGGTGGTGACCGATAGAACGCGTTCTGATGAATTCCCTTGCACCACCTCCCGGTGGGAGCATGGCCACATGTTGTTCGACGGTGTCAGTCATCAGCTTCCCGATCGCGATCCCCAGGAAACGGCCGAATGGCTCGACGCCTTCGACGACGTGGTGGACACCTACGGTCGGACGCGGGCCCGGTACCTCCTGATGCGGATCCTCGAACGGGCCGGCCAGAAACAGGTCGACTTCCCGGCCACGGTGTCCAGCCCCTACGTCAACACCATCCCCACCGACGAGGAGCCGGAGTTCCCCGGTGACGAGTATCTCGAGCGGCGGATCCGGGCGTTCATCCGGTGGAACGCCGCGGTGATGGTGGTGCGGGCCAACGTCCGCTCCGAGGCCATCGGCGGGCACCTGTCCACCTACGCCAGCTCGGCCGCCCTCTACGAGGTGGGGTTCAACCATTTCTTCCGGGGCAAGGACGACGGGAGGCCCGGGGACCAGGTCTACTTCCAGGGTCACGCCTCCCCGGGAATCTACGCCCGGGCCTTCGTCGAGGGTCGACTGTCCGAGGAGCAGCTGGACAACTTCCGCTTCGAGGTGGGCGGGGACGGCCTCTCCTCCTATCCCCATCCCCGCCTCATGCCCGAGTTCTGGGAGTACCCGACCGTGTCCATGGGGCTGGGACCGCTGAACGCCATCGCCCAGGCCCACGTGGCCCGCTATCTCCATGCCCGAGGCCTGATCGACAGCAGCCTGAGTCGGGTCTGGTGCTTCGTGGGCGACGGCGAGTTCGACGAGCCCGAGACCACCGGGGCGCTGGGGATGGCCGGGCGCGAGCACCTCGACAACCTGGTCTTCGTGGTCAATTGCAACCTCCAGCGGCTCGACGGCCCGGTGCGGGGCAACGGCAAGGTCATCCAGGAGTTCGAGGCCCTCTTCCGAGGTGCGGGCTGGAACGTGATCAAGGTCATCTGGGGGCGCACCTGGGACGAGCTGTTGGCCAAGGACGTGGACGGCGTCCTGCTGAACAGGATGAACTCCACCGTCGACGGTGAGTTCCAGAAGTACGCCACCGAATCGGGGGCCTACATCCGGGAGCACTTCTTCGGTCCCGACCCCCGGCTGCAGGAGTTGGTGGCCCATCTCTCGGACGAGGACCTCCAGTCCCTCCCCCGTGGCGGCCACGACTACCGCAAGCTCTTCGCCGCCTACCAGGCGGCCACCGAGCACGTCGGGGCGCCGACGGCCATCTTGGCCAAGACCGTCAAGGGGTGGACGCTGGGCCCCGAGATCGAGGCGCGCAACGCCACGCACCAGATCAAGAAGATGACCAAGGCGCAACTGCTGGCCCTGCGCAACCGCCTCTTCCTCCACGACGAGATCCCCGAGTCCGACCTCGACGCCGACCTGCCTCCCTACTACCGGCCGCACCCTGACTCGAAGGCGGCACGGTACCTGGCCGAGCGTCGGGCGGCCCTCGGCGGACCCCTTCCCCGGCGAGTGGTGCGCGCCGAGCCCCTGGCGCCCCCCGAGCATGAGGGGTTCGCCGATCTGGCCGCCGGCTCGGGGCGGCAGGCAGTCTCCACCACCATGGCCTTCGCCCGTCTGCTCCGGTCGCTGACCCGGGATCCCGTCATGGGGCACCGCATCGTGCCCATCGTCTCGGACGAGGCCCGGACCTTCGGTCTCGAGTCCCTCATCAGTGAGGTGCAGATCTATGCGCCGGGTGGTCAGCACTACACGCCGGTGGATGCCGGCCTGGCGCTGCACTACGCCGAGAGCGCCTCGGGTCAGGTGCTCCAGGAGGGCATCAGCGAGGCCGGAGCCATGGCCTCGTTCACCGCCGCGGCCACCTCGTACGCCACCTGGGGCCAGCCCATGATTCCCTTCTACCTCTTCTACTCCATGTTCGGATTCCAACGAGTGGGCGACCTCTTGTGGGCACTCTCGGACTGCCGGGGCCGGGGCTTCCTGCTCGGATGCACCGCCGGTCGAACCACCCTGAACGGCGAGGGGCTGCAGCACCAGGACGGACACTCCCTCCTGTTGGCCTCCACCGTGCCCAGCGTGGCCGCCTACGACCCGGCGTTCTCCTACGAGGTGGCGGCCATCGTCGAGGACGGGATCCGGCGCATGACCGGACCCGAGCCCGAGGACCGGGTCTGGTACATGACCCTGTACAACGAGAACTATCCGATGCCCGCCCTGCCGCCCGATGCCGCCGAGGCCCAACGGGTCCGGCTGGGCACCATCAAGGGCCTCTACCGGTTCGGCGAGGCCCCGGTCGAGCGGCCGGCCACCGACCGGCAGGACGAGCCGGCCCGGGCCACCCTGCTGTTCTCCGGATCGGCATGGCAGGAGACCGTCGAGGCCCAGCGGCTGCTGGCCCAGGACTGGGAGGTCGAGGCCGAGGTGTGGTCGGTGACCTCCTACAAGTCGCTGCGGGAGGACGCCATCTCGGTCGAGCGGTGGAACCGCCTCCATCCCGGCGAGCCCCAACGGGTGCCCTTCGTCACCGAGTCGTTGTCCGGCTCGGGCGGCCCCATCGTGGCGGTGACCGACTTCATGCGGTCGGTGCCGGACCAGGTGGCCCGGTGGATGCCCCGCCGGTTCACGTCCCTCGGCACGGACGGCTTCGGACGGTCGGACACCCGCGAGGTGCTGCGCCGGTTCTTCGAGGTGGACGCGGCCCATGTGGTGGTGGCCGTCCTGTCCGGCCTGGCTGCGGAAGGAACGGTGCCGGCCGCCACGGTGGCCGAGGCCATCGAGCGCTACGGGATCGACTCGGGCTCCAACGACCCCTGGACCGACTGAGTCCGGAACCACGGAGTCGGACTTGCCGGTGACGGCCCGATCGTGGGTAGCCTGACCCGGTGATCCACGTGACCGGTGACGACGCCGTAGACCAGCTGCTCTCGGACGATCCCCTGGCGCTGCTCATCGCCATGGTGCTGGACCAGCAGGTCCCCCTGGAGCGGGCCTTCCGGTCCCCCTACGACCTGCGGGAGCGGCTCGGTGGCCGCCTCGACGCCGCCGAGCTGGCCTCCATGGACCCTGAGGCGCTGGCCGCCGTGTTCAGCGAGAGGCCGGCCCTCCACCGGTTCCCCAAGTCCATGGCCGGACGGGTCCAGGAGGTCTGCGCCCTGGTGGTCGACACCTACGGAGGGGATGCCGCCGCCATCTGGACGTCCGCCACTGACGGCAAGATCCTGCTGGCCAATGTGAAGGCCCTGCCTGGATTCGGTGAGCAGAAGGCACGCATCTTCATCGCTCTGCTGGCCAAGCAGCTCGGGGTCCGACCCCCGGGATGGGAGAAGGTCGCCTCCCCCTACGGAGAGCCCGGTTCGTTCCGGTCCGTAGCCGACATCGACTCGCCGGAGGCCCTGGTCAAGGTGCGCCAGTACAAGCAGAAGATGAAGGCCAAGGCCAAGGCCAAGGCAGCCACCTCCGGCTGACCCGGCCCATGGCGAACCCCGACCGGTGGGGCCTGGCCGGCCGCCGGCTGTACCTGTGTACCCCGGACCGGCCTGACCTCGAGAGCTTCGTCGGAGCCTGCGTCGACGGAGGTGTGGACGTCGTGCAACTGCGGGAGAAGCACCTTGACGACGTCCTACTGGCCGAGCGGGCGTCGGTCGTGCAGGGGGTCTGCGCCGACCGTGGCGTGCCGTTCATCCTCAACGACCGTCCGGATCTGGCCGCAGCCATCGGGGCCGACGGCGTGCATGTGGGCCAGGACGACCCGTCGCCCTTCGCCGCTCGTCAGGTGGTGGGTGACGGAGCCATCATCGGCCTGTCGACCCACGCCGTACATGAGGTGGAGGTCGCCGTGGGGATCGCCGCTTCACGGTCGGGACCCGCTCCCGTCCAGTACCTGTCGGCGGGCCCGGTGAGCCCTACCCCCACCAAACCGGGCCGGTCGGGAACGGGCCTCGGCTACGTCAGCGAGGCGGTGGTCCGGTCGCCCTGGCCGGTGTGGGTCACCGGCGGGGTGGATCCCTCCACGGTCGGGGCCATGGCTGCCGCCGGTGCCCGGCACTTCGTCGTGGTCAGGTGGCTCTGCCAGGCGGACGATCCGGGGCTCCACGCCCGACTGCTTCGCCGGGCCATCGACGAGGCCGTGGACTCCGCACCGAGTTGAGCCCTCACCACGGTTGGGCGCCGGGGACGAGGGCCCCGGGCCACCCGCGATGTCCGACCGTGACGTGCGCGGCAGGCTCCGGCACCGTTGCCGGCTAGGCCCCAGGGGCCTTCACCACGACCACTTTGGACCCGGCCGGGAGGGCGACCGGCGGGGACGAGCCCACCTGGGAGATGATCAGCTGCACCGAGGAGGCCGCCACGCTCAGGGTGAACTCGGACACGTACGGGCCGATGACGGTGTAGGTGAACTCTCCCGTCTCCTGGCCCAAGAGAGAGCTCTTCGAGAGGGTGAACGAGTAGGTGTCCCCCGACTTCTGGATGTTCTTGGCGTACTGGGCGTACGGGAGGAAACCGTGGGCCGGGTCGAGGGCCTGGGCGCCCTGGCTGGGCCGCCGGTAGAGGACCAGGTGGCTGGTGTCGGCGTTCTTGGGCAGGGAGGCGCTCTGGTACTCGAACTTCCCGATGACATACACGTAGATACGCTGGGACGCGCTGTCGATGTAGCCACCCAGCCGGTCGGGAGCCTGGTACACCAGATAGTCGGTCTGGCTCTTACCCGGCGTGTTCTCGGTGTGGACCTCCGAGTAGTTGGCTGCGCTGAGGGTGTTGCTCACGGCCTGATCCAGGGGGGCGTCCTTCGGCGCCTGGGCGATGCCCAGGACGGCACCACCGAGGGCCAGCACGGTGAGGAGGCCCAAGAGGAGCCAGCTGAGCAGGTTTCTCCCGTTGTTCATCGAGGGCACGCTACGCCAGATCGGCCGAACGTCGGCTCACGGCCGGGCATCAAAGCGCGGGCGCGCCGCTGCCTGGCGCAGTCATGGGGCATGGGTCGGTCGCTCAGATTCCGATGCGCTGGGCCAGCAGTTCACGGTGGTAGGACGGGTCACCCAGCATCAGCTCGGAGGACTTGGCCCGCTTGAAGTACAGGTGGGCGGGATGCTCCCAGGTGAAGCCGATGCCTCCGTGGATCTGGATGGTCTCGGCCGCCGCGTGGAAGTACGCCTCCGAGCAGTACGACTTGGCCAGGGAAGCGACCACCGGGAGCTCGTCGGAGTCCTCGGCCGCGGCCCAGCCGGCGTAGTAGGCCGCGGACTTGGCCGACTCCACCTCCAGCAGCATGTCGGCACACTTGTGCTTGATGGCCTGGAAACTCCCGATGGGTCGCCCGAACTGGATGCGGGTCTTGGCGTACTCGACCGAGCTGTCGAGGCAGCGCTGGGCCCCGCCGACCTGTTCGGCGGCCAGAGCCACCGCGGCCAGGTCCAGGGTCTTGGACAGTCCGGGCTCGGCCCCACCGTCCGTTCCGATCAGCCAGGCCGGGGTGTCGGTGAACTCCAGGCGGGCCTGCTTGCGGGTCTGGTCCATGGTGGCCAGCGGCGTCCGGGTGAGGCCGTCGGCGTCGCCCTTCACCCCGAACAGGGAGAGGCCGGCCGGCGTCCGACCCACCACCAGGATGAGGTCGGCCACATGGCCGTCGATGACGAAGGACTTGTGACCGTTGAGGGCCCAGCCGTCGCCGCCGGGGGACGCGGCCAGCGTGATGCCCTCGGCGTCCCAGCGTCCCGAGTCCTCGGTGAAGGCCAGGGTGCCGATGGTCTCCCCGGAGGCGATGCCCGGCAACAGGTACTCCATGGCCTTGGTGTCCCCCGAGGTCAGGACGGCGTTGGCGGCCAGGGCCACGGTGGAGAAGAACGGCGCGCACAGGAGGGCCGCTCCCATCTCCTCCAGCACCACGATGAGTTCCACGTACGTGAAGCCGGATCCGCCGTACTCCTCGGGGATGGTGAGGGACTGGAGGCCCAGTTGCTCGGCCATCTGGGTCCAGACCGCCGGGTCGTACCCCTCGGTGGTCTCCATCAGTCGGCGCACTTCCGTCTCGGGAGACTTGTCGTCCAGGAAGCGCTTGACCGCCTTGCGCAGCTCGTCCTGTTCCTCGCTGAAGGCGAAGTTCATCGTGTTCTCTTTTCCCCTGGGCCGGCCCCGAGCAGGGGCGGATCTGCCCGACTGTCTACCAGGTCTGTCTACCAGAACCAGCACGGTGGTGACCAACGGGGCGGGGTCGCCCAGTACGCTGACCTGAGGAATCACCCGGGTCTCGACCCACGGCGGCCCGGGTCCGGAGGAGGCCCAGATCACCGTGCCCGAGACCATCATCGACTACCAGGACACCGCCGTCGAGATCCACCGCCTCGTGGTGGGGCCGGTGGATAACAACGTCTACATCGTGCGGTGCCGCTCCACCGGGGAGTCCCTACTCATCGACGCGGCCAACGAGCACGACAAGCTCCTCGAGCTGTGCCGGGCCCTCGATGTGCGCCAGGTGGTCGAGACCCACGGGCACTGGGACCACATCCAGGCGGTCGAGGCGGTCCGCGATGCCGGGATCGACGTGGCCGTCACCAGTGCCGACGCCGACATGCTCCCGTCCTACGACCAGATCCTGGAGGACCGCTCGGTGCTGGAGGTCGGCCGCCTGCGGATGGGCACCATCGCCACCCCGGGACACACGCCCGGCTCGATGTGCTTCACCGTGGAGGGGACCCCGCTGCTGTTCACCGGTGACACCCTGTTCCCCGGCGGACCGGGGAACACGTCCTTCGAGAACGCCGACTTCGACACCATCATCCACTCCATCGAGGAGCGGCTGTTCGCCCCGTTCGGTCCGGACACCATCGTCCTGCCGGGGCACGGGGCCGGTACCACCATCGGCACCGAGACGCCCCATCTGGGTGAGTGGATCGAACGGGGTTGGTGAGACCCCGGGGTCTCCGGGGCCCGTCAGACCGCGGTGGAAGGCCGGCGGGGCTCCCTGATCAGCTCGATCTCCTTGGGTAGACCGGTGACCGCCACCCCGCCGGGTACCTCGGATCCCACCTCCACCGTCACCCGCGATCCGGCCAGAGGGATACCGGCCACCTTCAGGTAGCTGATGCCCTCGGGCAGGTTGGGGGACAGCCAGGTCTTGCCGTAGGGGATCCAGGGGTCGAGACGGAGCAGCGTGCGCAGGCACAGCAGAGGCGACGCCGCCGCCCACGCCTGGGGGGAGCAGGACGTGGGATAGCCCACGGGCACCGTCAGCTCGCCCCGGTCCAGGCCGCTGAACAACTCGGGGAGCCGGCCTCCCTGGGCCTGGGCGGCGTCCAGTAGGCCGAAGATCAGTTTCTGGGCGGCGCCGTCGTAGCCGTAGCGGGCCAACCCGGAGGCCACGATGGCCGTGTCGTGGGGCCATACCGACCCGCAGTGGTAACTGATGGGGTTGTAACCCCCGCTGTCCTTCGACAGGGTGCGGATCCCCCATCCGGAGAACATGGCCGGCGAGACCAGCTTCTCCACGACCCGGTGGGCCTTGTCCTCGTCGACGATCCCGGTCCACAGACAGTGGCCGATGTTCGAGGTGAGGGAGTCGATGGGTCGCTTGTCGGCATCCAGCCCGACGGCGAACCACCCCTTCTCCTCCAACCAGAAGTCCCGGTTGAACGCCGCCTTCAGCTGCGTGGCCTTGGCCCGAAAGCGGTCGTAGGTGACGGTATCGCCCACCTCGAAGGCGAAGTGGGCCGAGGCCAGGTAGGCCCCGTAGGTGTAGGCCTGCACCTCACACAGGGCGATGGGAGCTTCGGCCACCCGCCCGTCGGCGTAACGGATCCCGTCCCAGCTGTCCTTCCATCCCTGGTTGGCCAGGCCGCGCTCGGTGTTCCTGGTGTACTCCACGTAGCCGTCCCCGTCGGCGTCGCCGAACTGCTCGATCCATTCGATGGCCCGGGCGGCGTTGGGGAGGAGTTCGTCGACCATCTCCCGGGCCACCCCCCACCGCCGCATCTCCCCCAAGAGCATGACGAAGAGGGGCGTGGCGTCGGCCGTCCCGTAGTAGATGCTCCCGCCCCCGAGCGAGAGGGAGGCGGCGTCCCCGAAGCGCATCTCGTGGAGGATGCGGCCGGGCTGTTCGTCGTGGCGCGGGTCGATGTCGGTCCCCTGAAATCGGGCCAACGTCTGCAGTACGCCCCGGGCCAGGTCGGGGTCGACGAGCAGGGCCATCCAGGCGGTCAGCAGGGAGTCACGCCCGAAGACCGTCATGAACCACGGGGCGCCGGCCGCAACCACCACCCGCTCGGGATAGTCGGGATCGAAGATGCGGAGAGCCCCGAGGTCCTCGGCGCTGCGGGCGATCACCTCCTTCAGCCCTGGGTGACTGGTCTCCACCTGGGGCACCTGGCGGCGCCATTCGGCCAGTCGCTCGGTGGGGGTGGCACGGTCGACGGGCTGGCCGCTCCGGTATCTCGGGTCGACGGCCGTCCCGTCGAAGACCGGTCCCACCTCGATGCAGGTGGTCCACTCCCCCCGGGCCGGGACGACCACCTCGAAGGTGGCCAGGTCCGTCGTGAGCAGGGTGGGATCATCGAACCGAAGCTCGACACCCCGCTCGACCCCGGCGCGACGGTACGAGGACACCACGGTGGACGTGCGGCCGGTCGCCGGCTCGTCGGCCGTCGTGCCGGCCGCGTCGGGCTGCCGCACGGTGGCGGTCACCTCGGCCGCCCCCGGCTCGGCCCCGACACGCCCCTCCTTCACGGCGAAGAGATCGGCGAAATCCGAGCCGACCAGCACCTCGACGGTGCACAGCGCCGTCTCGTCAGCGAAGTTGCGGATGGTCAGGTCCTCCCGCATGCCCTGGCCCACATACCTCGACCGGAACACCATCAACGTGGAGTCGGCCCGGCCGGGGGCGGGCAGGCAGCGGGACACGAAGGTGGCAGAAAACGGATCGTCGGTCACTGCGGCCAGCGGCTCGGTACGCACCCCGTCCACCAGCACCTCGAAGCGGGACAGGATCCTGGTGTCCCGGACGAACAGTCCCTGGGCGGCCCCCGGCGACATGTCGCCGGAACCTCCGCTGATGGCGAAGGTCGACTCGTCGACCAGCGTGACCACCCCCGAGGTGGAGTCCAGCTGCGTGACCGGGCCGGCAAAGTTCCACGGATCGGCCATGGGGGTACCGTACCGGCCGACCTGGTGACATGCTCAATTCCGGGCACCCACCGGATTCCCCCTATACCCGTAGGAGAAACTACAGAATCCGGCTACTATCGAAGACGTGCCCATCGACGCCCCGGCCTCCCCGGACCCGGTCCCGACCCCGCCCCTCCTCCAGATCGAGGGGCTGCACGTGTCGGTGGAGGGCGCCCCCATCCTCAAGGGGGTGGACCTCACGGTGGAGGCGGGCCAGGTCCATGCGCTCATGGGTCCCAACGGCTCGGGCAAGTCCACCCTGGCCAACGTGCTCTTGGGTAACACGGCCTACGAGGTCACGGCCGGTGCCATCCGATTCCGGGGCGAGGACATCACCGGATGGCCCACGGACGTGCGGGGCAAGGCCGGCATCTTCCTCGCCTTCCAGGAACCGGAGGCCATCGGCGGCGTGCCCGTGATCCAGTTCCTGCGTCAGGCCCTCTCGGCCCGCCGGGGCATGGACCTCTCGGTACTCGAGGTCCGCCTGATGATGATGGAGTGGATGGAGAAGCTGGGCATGGACCCGGCCTTCGGCGAGCGTCACCTGAACGACGGCTTCTCCGGAGGGGAGAGGAAGCGCAACGAGATCCTGCAGATGGCCATCCTGGAGCCGGAACTGGCCATCCTGGACGAGACCGACTCGGGCCTCGACGTCGACGCGCTCCGCACCGTGGCCCGGGGTGTCCACACGGTCAGGGGGGCACGACCAGAGTTGGGCGTACTGGTCATCACCCACTATCAGCGCATGCTCGACGAACTGGCCGCTGATCGGGTACACCTGTTGGTCGACGGAGTCGTGGTGGCCGAGGGAGGGCCGGAGTTGGCGATGTCCCTGGAGACCGAAGGGTACGACGCATGGCGCCACTGAACGACACCCGCCACCGCCTGGACGTGGCCAGGCTCCGCAAGGACTTCCCCCTGCTGGCCCGGGAGGTCAACGGACATCCGATCACCTACCTCGACTCGGCGGCCTCGGCCCAGCGCCCGGTCCAGGTGCTCGACGCCATGCGGGAGTATGACGAGACCACGCACGCCAACGTGCATCGGGGGGTCTACGCCATCGCCGAGGAGGCCACGCGACGCTTCGAGGCGGCCCGGCGCACGGTGGGACGCTTCATCGGCGCCCCCGACCCCGCCCGCGAGGTGGTGTTCACCAAGAACGCCACCGAAGGCCTCAACCTGGTGGCCCACACTTGGGGCCGCACCCATCTGGGCCAGGGTGACACCATCGTGCTGACCGAGATGGAGCACCACGCCAACATCGTCCCTTGGCACATGCTGGCCCGCGAGCGCGGGCTGACCATCCGGTGGATCCCGGTGGACGACGACGGCGGACTGGTCCTCGACGACCTCGAGTCCCTGGTGGACGGGGCAAAGCTGGTCGGTGTCACGTGCATGTCGAACGTGCTGGGGACACTCAACCCCATCCCCGGCATCGCCGAGGTGGCCCACGCCGCGGGTGCCGTGGTGGTGGCGGACGGGGCGCAGTCGGTGCCCCACCTGCCGACCGACGTGTCAGCGCTCGGGGTGGACTTCCTGGCCTTCAGCGCCCACAAGATGCTCGGCCCCACCGGCATCGGCGTGCTGTGGGGTCGTAGCGAGTTGCTGTCCGAGTTGCCCCCGTTCCTCGGCGGGGGCGAGATGATCCTCGATGTGCGCAAGGACGGCTTCACGCCCAACGACATCCCGTGGCGCTTCGAGGCCGGTACCCCACCCATCACCGAGGCCATCGGCCTGGGTTCGGCGGTCGACTATCTCACCGCCGTGGGCATGGATGCCGTGCGTCAGCACGAGATCTCGCTGACCAGCTACGCCATGGCCACTCTGCAGGAGCGCTTCGGCGACGACCTCCGGATCTTCGGACCTTTCGACCCGGCCTCCCGGGGCGGCGTCTTGTCCTTCGCCTTCCGGGACCTCCACCCCCACGACATCTCCCAGATCCTCGACCAGTACGGGGTGTGCGTACGGGCCGGTCACCACTGCGCCAAGCCGTTGATGAGGCGACTCGGGGTCAACGCCACGGCCCGCGCCTCGTTCGCCCTCTACAACGACGAGTCCGACGTGGATGCACTGGCCGACGCACTGGCCGCCGCCGGGGCGTTCTTCGCGTGAGGGTGGAGCGGTACTCTGGCGTGGTGGGACATCGTCAGCATCGTCGTGGGTCCGGTGGCCGTGGAGCCGCTCCGAGCGGGATCGTCCCCTACCCGGTGTCGGAGGGAACACGCTGATGCCCGGCCTGGAGGACCTCTACCGCGAGATCATCCTGGACCACTATCGGTCGCCCAGGAACCGGGGCGAGCTGGATTCGCCACCGGCCCAGCGGGTCGAGGGATTCAACCCACTGTGCGGTGACGAGATCGTCGTCACCCTCGAGGTCCACGACGGCGTGGTCTCCGACATCAAGATCGCCGGCAGCGGCTGTTCCATCAGCCAGTCGTCGGCCTCCCTGATGTCGGCTGCGGTGAAGGGCAAGCCCGTCCCCGAGGTCCGCGACCTCATCCGGACCTTCAAGGGCATGATGTCCATTCACGAGTCCACCCTTCCCTCGGCCGGTGTCGCAGGTTCCGACGGCGCCGAGGTCGAGATGATCGAGCCCGAGGCCGTCGACATCGACGCGCTGGGTGAGCTGGCTGCCCTCCAGGGTGTGGTCAAGTTTCCCGTACGCATCAAGTGCGCCACACTCAGTTGGAACACGCTGGCCCAGGGGCTCGACGAGCACGAGGCCATCGCCTGATCCGGAGCCGTCACGGCTTGGCGGCGGAGGTTCCGTTGGTCAGAGGGCGTCCCCGCTCAGCAGGGGGTGGGGTCGAAGTCGGTTTCGATGCTCGTCGTCGTGCTCGATGTGGCCGACGTGCCCGGGGTTGAGTGGCCCGGCACCGTGGTTGGTGGATAGGTCGACGTGGTGGTGGTCGTCGAGACCGTGCCATACGGGCCCGGCGGCGGGGTGATCGTCGAGTCCGGAGGACCTCCGAGGAACTGGTTGATGACCTCGGCGGCCTGAGGCTCCTGCACGTACAGCACGCTTCCCAGGTAGCCGAACTCCGACGAGTACTGCGAGAAGGTCGGGAGCGTGGCCGTGGCCAACGACGTTGACGAGAAGGAGTGGAACTCGTGGGCCAGGGAGAGCAGGTCGCTCACGGTGAACGTGGAGTCGACCGTCACCCCCTGGACCACGGAACCGATGAAGGCATTCAGGGTGAGGGGGTTGTACTTGGTCTCGGCCTGATTGATGACGGCCCTGAGGAAGGCGTTCTGTCGCTGGATCCGTCCGAAGTCACTGGTGCCGTCGTACTGCCAGTACCCGTTCTTGTAGTACTCGTAATGGCGGCTTCGGGCCAGGGCCAGTGAGTACCCCCCGTTGACCACCTGACAGCCCGTCTGGGTGATGTTGAGTCCGGTGTAGGCATCTTTCGCCGGGTACGGGAAGTTGACCTTGATCCCACCGATGGCATCTACCGCCCCCCGCAATCCGGCAAAATCGACCTGCACGACGTGTTCGATGGGGATGCCGAAGTTGGCCTCGATGGTCTGGACCAGCTGATCGGGGCCGGTGTTGTACGTGGCGTTGATCCGGTTGTACTTCCCGATCTCGCTGGTGTCCCCGGCCACGCTGACCACGGTGTCGCGGGGGATCGAGAGCACACTGACCTGACCGGTGGCCGGGACGATGTGGACGATCTTCACCACGTCGCTGCGTTGGCCGCCGGCGGTGGACTGGTTCCCGAAGTGGGCGGCATCGGCGGCACTCTCGCCCACACGGGAGTCGGAACCGATGAGGAGGACGTTGAACGGCTCACCCACCGGAGCCTTCTTCAGGTGCCGGACCGTGACCTTTTGGACCTGGTTGAACCGGTAGGTCACGTACGCCCACCCCGAGCCGATGCCCACCAGGGCCAACGCCACCACGATGATGGCTCCGAGGAGCACCCGGTCGAGCCACGTGCGCTTCTTCTTCCGACCCTTCCCTCCTCCGCCTCCCCCCGCCGGGCCTCCCGTCCGTCCGTTGCCGCTCCCGCCCTGGCCCCCGCCGGCGGCCGACGACCGGCGACCGGCTTGGCGCTCCTTGCGGCTCAGGGCCACGCCGTGATCGGGGGCGGAGGCTCCGGCCGCCGCGCCGGCGGTCGCCGCCGTGGCCCCGGTCACCGCAGGAATGGACGATCCGAAGAACGATTCCCCCGTCTGGTCGCCGAGGGGAACATCGCGTCCGAGTACGGGCACGCCTCCGGTGGGCGTGGCCCCGGACGGGCCGCCGAACGAAGGGGCCGGCACCGTGGCGGCCCCGCTCCGATCGGCCGGTCCGGCCGATGATCGGGGCTCGGGGTCGACCGGGGCGTGCGCCGAGGTCGGCTCGGGCGCATCCGGTGGCAGATCGGTTGACCTCCGGCCCTTCCGGGGGGCGCTGTGGGCGCCACCCCGCCGACGATCTCGAGGAGCCATGGGCAGACGCTACCAACCGAGGGCTGCTCCGAGGTGCCGCCCTGGTCCGGTGGCCGTCGCCGCGGAAGCGCTCCGCCGACCCTCTCAGCTGTAGGCCGCGTATCCCGTCTGGTCCACGGTTTCGGCCAGCTCGCTCCCGCCCGTGGCCACCACCCGGCCGTCCGAGAGGACGTGGACCACGTCGGGACGGAGCACATCGAGTAGTCGGCGGAAGTGGGTGATGGCCAGCACTCCCAGACCCCACTCCGTGGTGGCCTCCTCGACCCGGCGGCCCACGGCGGCCAGGGCGTCGACATCCAGACCGGAGTCGATCTCATCCAGGATGGCGAACCGGGGTCGGAGGACGCCCAGCTGGAGCGTCTCATTACGCTTGCGTTCCCCGCCCGACAGGTCGACGTTGAGCGGACGGGTGAGGAAGCGCTGGTCGAAGCCGATACGTCGGGCCTCGTCGCGGAGGCGGACCTCCACGCCGGATGCGCCGGCCCCGTCCACGGCGACCACGGGACGCGACGCCGTCAACGACGTCACCAACGACACCCCGGGCACCTCGATGGGGTGCTGCATGGCCAGGAAGAGCCCGGCCCGCGCCCGCTCCCAGGTTGGCAGGGACAGCATGTCGACACCGTCGAGGGTGACGGTCCCCCCCAGGATCTCGTAGCCCGGTCGTCCCATGAGGACGTGGGCCAGGGTGCTCTTCCCCGAGCCGTTCGGGCCCATCACCGCGTGCACCTCGCCACTGCGCACGGTCAGGGTCACCCCGCGGAGGATCTCGCGTCCAGGGACACCGGCCCGCAGCTCCTCGATGACCAACTCGCCGGCACTCACGGGACCACCACCGAGACGTCGTCACCCTCGACGACCAACTCGTAGACCGGCACCGACCGAGTGGCTGGAAGCGAGCACGGCTCCCCGGTCCGAAGATCGAACGTCGATCCGTGCTTGGCGCATTCGATCTCGCACTCGTCCGGCCACACCTCGCCATCGGCCAACGAGTAGTCCTCGTGGCTGCACCGGTCACCGACGGCATAGAAGTCGTCCTCGATGCGGACGAGCGCCACCCGCAGGCCGGCCACGTCGAAACGGCGGGCCTGGCCGGGCACCAGGTCATCGCGGCCGCAGAGGCGGACCACTCCCCCGTCGCCCACGGCCGCGGACTCAGGCACCGGCCACCCCCGTGCGGTCGGCCAGGGCCCGGCCCACCATCGACCGGGTTCCGCCGATGGGCACCTGGTCGGCGATGTTCTCGAAGAACCCCGCCACGATGAGGCGCTCGGCCACCTCGGGCTCCACGCCCCGAGACTCGAGGTAGTAACGCTGATCCTCGTCCACGGGGCCGACCGTCGAACCGTGGCTGCATTTCACGTCGTTCTCCTCGATATCGAGATTGGGCACCGAGTCGGCATGGGCCCCCTCGTCCAGCACCAGGTTGTGATTGGTCTGCATGGCGTCGGACCGGACCGCACCCCGTCGGACCCGGATCAGGCCGCTGTACACCGAGTGGGCACGGTCGGCCACCGCGCCCATGAACAACAGGTCGCTGGTGGTGCGGGGGGCCAGGTGGTCCTGGAGGGTGCGGAAGTCGAGCATCTGGTCGTCTCGTCCGATGAAGGCGGCCCGGAGCAGGCTGGTCCCCGACACCCCTCGCAGGGCCGAGTCCGTCCGAAGACGCGCATAGCTGCCCCCGAGCGCCACGGCGAAGCTCTGCAGGGTGGCGTTCGCCCCGATGGTGCTGCCCTGATGGGCCAGCTGCCAGGTGTCGGCACCCAGGGCCTGCACGCTCACGAAGGAGAGGCTGGCGTCATCGGCCACGTCGATCTCCGTGAGCGGCACGACCAGATGCCCTCGCCCGGTGCCCGCACCGCCCGGGTTCGAGGTCGGCGTGGAGGGCGATGCCAGTTCGGCCAGCAGCCCGGCATCGGCGTCGACGACGATCTCCACCACGCCGGCCCGGGACGACGCGCCCGCCCGCACGAGGGTGCGGGGGAAGACGGCCTGGCCACCGTCCCCGCTGACCACGTGCACGACCACCACCGGATCGTCGATCACGGCGCCCGGGGCGATGTCCACGACCAGCGGGTCCACGGCGAAGGCCTCGTTCAGTAGGAGGAAGTCACCCGGATCGGTCACCACGGACCCGAGTAGCCGCTCCCCTTCGGGATGCTCGCCGACTCGGCCGAGACTCAGGAGCTCGTCGGCCACCGACGACGACAGGGTGGCCAGGACGCCGTTGATGGTGACCACCAGTCCCGATCGCCGCCCCAGGCTGGCCACCAGCGAGTGGATCCGGTCGGACGGCGAAGGACCCGGGGCATTGGCCGAGAGGGCAACGCCCCCGGCCGGCCGGTAGCGGTCCAGGTCCAGTTGATCGATCCGGCTGTACCGCCAGACCTCGTCCTTCTCGCTGGGCAGGGGCGACGAAGCGAAGGCGGCGGCGGCATCGGCCCGGCGTCGCCGGAGCCAGGGCAGCCCGGCTAGGGCGGCAGCAGATTCAGGGGTGAACGTGGACAGAACAGGGACCTCTCGCGCAGCGAGGCCCGGGTAACGAGCCTCGGGGTCCATCTTACCCGCAGGACCGATCCCGTCGGCCCGGTCCGGGTGCGCTGGCCGGCCCGGACCGCCGGGGGACGGGCCGGCCGTCGGCTCCCGGCCTACGCTCCTCCACATGACTCCGCCGCCGGCAACCACCATCGACTCCTTCGCCTCCGACGTCCTGGCCATCGAGGTGGACGGCCACGTGGCCACGCTGTGGCTCGACCGGCCCGAAAAGCGCAACGCCATGGGCCCGGACTTCTGGTCCGACCTGCCCCGGGCCATGGGCGCTCTCGGGTCGGACCCCGACCTCCGGGCCGTGGTCGTCGCCGCACGGGGGCCCCACTTCTCGGTGGGACTGGACCTGGTGGCCATGAGCGCCCTGACCGGGGCGTCCGACGCCGGAAACGGGGCCGAACGGTCCATGGCCGCCCGGGCCCGTTCGGCCCGGGCCGAGATCCTCCGCCTCCAGGCTTCGGTCAGCGCCGTGGCCGACTGTCCGCTACCGGTGATCGCCGCGATACACGGCTACTGCATCGGCGGCGGCGTGGACCTCATCGCCGCCTGCGACATCCGGGTGGCCAGTGCGGACGCCCTCTTCTCGGTGCGTGAGGCCAAAGTGGCCATCGTGGCCGACCTCGGGAGCCTGCAACGGCTCCCGGCCATCATCGGCCGGGGGCAGGTGGCGGAGTTGGCCTACACCGGCAAGGACATCACCGCGGCCAGGGCCCAGTCCATCGGGCTGGTGAACGAGGTCCACCCCGACGCCGAGGCTGCCGTCGCCGCCGCCCGGAGCATGGCCGCCGAGATCGCCGCCAACTCGCCTCTGGCCGTCCAGGGCACGAAGGCCGTCCTGGTGGCCAGTTCGGACCGCACGGTGGCCGAGGGCCTGGAGTACGTGGCCACCTGGAACGCCGGGTTTCTGGCGTCGGACGACCTGGTCGAAGCCATGCGGGCCTTCATGGAGAAGCGCAAGGCCGAGTTCACCGGCTCCTAGTCGACCGCTTCAGCGCTTGCGGCGCCACCACCGGTGGTCCCTGCGCTCGTTGCGCTCGTCCTCCTTGCGCACCTCGGCGAGGATGTCCGGTCCCACGGCGTTGATGATGTCCTCGGCCTGGTCCAGCAATCGGGCGGCGTCCTCGCCGGGCACGTCGGGCATGGGCTCGAGCGCCGGCTCGACCAGCGACCCGTGGGCCCAGCCCACATCGGCCAGGCGGGGCGCGTAGGACGCACAGCCGTCCGGGCACTTCCACGGGGCCTCCGGGGCCAGGTCGAGGATGCAGAATCGGGCCACTTCACCTGAGTCATAGGTCCGGCTCTGAAAGTGCTTGCACTCTTCCCTCATCGGCATAGGACCATTCTGCCTTTCCCTCGAGCCGTCCGTGGATCACCGGTCGGGACCGGCGTCACCGGGGACTAGCCGACCGAGCCTTCCATCTGCAGCTCGATCAGGCGGCTCCACTCCACGGCATACTCCATGGGCAGGGTCCGGGTGATCGGCTCGATGAAGCCGTTGACGATCATCCCCATGGCCTGCGTCTCGGACAGACCCCGGCTCATCAGGTAGAAGAGCTGGTCGTCTCCGACCTTGGACACCGTGGCCTCGTGGCCGATGCGGGCATCGCGCTCGGCCACCTCCATGTACGGCTTGGTCTCCGAGACGGCGGTGTCGTCGAGGAGCAGGGCGTCGCACCGCACGAAGCTCTTGGCGTGCTTGGCCCCCTCGTCCACATGGACCAGGCCGCGGTAGGTGGTGATTCCGGCATCCTTGGAGATCGACTTGGACACGATGGTGGAGGTGGTCTCGGGGGCGGCGTGGATCATCTTGGCCCCGGCATCCTGGTGCTGGCCGGCGCCGGCATAGGCCACGGAGAGGACCTCGCCGGAGGCCTTCGGGCCCATCAGGTAGACGCTCGGGTACTTCATGGTCAGGCGGGAGCCGATATTTCCGTCGATCCACTCCACGTGGGCTTCGGCTTCGGCCCGCGCCCTCTTGGTCACCAGGTTGTAGACGTTGTTGGACCAGTTCTGGATGGTGGTGTAGGTGATCCGTGAACCCTCGAGGGCCACCAGCTCCACCACTGCCGAGTGCAGGGAGTCACTGGTGTACACCGGGGCGGAGCACCCCTCGATGTAGTGCACCTGGGAGCCCACGTCGGCGATGATCAGCGTCCGCTCGAACTGTCCCATGTTCTCGGCGTTGATGCGGAAGTAGGCCTGGAGGGGCTGGTCGACCACCACGTTGGGCGGGACGTAGATGAACGAGCCCCCCGACCACACCGCCGAGTTGAGGGCGGCGAACTTGTTGTCGTTGGGGGGGATGATGGTACCGAAGTATTTGCGTACCAGGTCGGGGTACTCTCGCACCGCGGTGTCCATGTCGCAGAAGATGATCCCGAGGGCCTCGAGGTCCTCGCGGTTCCGGTGGAAGACGACCTCCGACTCGTACTGGGCGGTCACCCCGGCCAGATACTTGCGCTCCGCTTCGGGGATACCCAGCTTCTCGTAGGTGTTCTTGATGGCGTCGGGGAGGTCGTTCCAGTCTTCGACCTGACCCGACGTCGGCTTGATGTAGTAGTAGATGTCGTCGAAGTCGAGATCGGGCATGTTGACGGCGAACCACTCGGCCATCGGGCGCTTCTCGAAGCGCTGCAGAGCGCGGAGCCGGAAGTCCCGCATCCACTCCGGCTCCTTCTTCATGGCCGACATCTCGCGGACGATGGACTCGTTGAGGCCCTTCTTGGGCTTGAAGACGTAGTCCTCTTCGTCGGACCACCCAAGCTTGTATTTTCCGAGGTCGAGATCGGTGGTCGTCATGTGGGCTCCTGGGATGCCGTCCGGTCGGACCGCTTGATTTCCCCTATACAGATAGTAACAACCCTGCGGGCGGAGCAGCGCGGCCCGTGCGCTGAGGGTCGGGAAAGTCATGCCATCCTGGTCGGATGGCCGTTCCCCCGACCCCAGCATCCGACGCGCCGAGGCCCGTTCCTCCGGCCCCCCGACGGAGACCGGAACGCCTCGAGGCCCACGGTGACGTCCGGATCGACGACTGGTACTGGCTGCGGGACAAGGACGATCCGGCCGTCATCGCCCATCTCGAGGACGAGAACGCCTACACCGAGGCGGAGATGTCGGGCACGGCCCAACTCCGTGAGGACCTCTTCACCGAAATTGTGGGCCGGATCGAGGAGACCGACCTCTCCGTGCCGGTCCGGAAGGGCCCGTGGCTCTACTACGGACGGACGGTGGAGGGCAGCAGCTACGGCATCCACTGCCGTCGGCCGGTGGAACCGGATGGCCGAGGTCCGTCCGGCCCAGACGCCACCGGACCCCGGGACGCCGTCCCGGTGGACGAGGTGGTCCTCTTGGACGAGAACGTCCTGGCCGAAGGGCACGAGTACTTCGCCGTCGGGAACCTCGAAGTCAGTCCCGACCACCGTTGGCTGGCGTACTCGACCGACACCACCGGCGGTGAGCGGTACACCATGCGGTTCGTCGACCTGGACAGCGGCCAGGCGTCGCCCGAGGTCATTCCCGACACCTCCTACGGTGCGGCCTGGGCCAATGACAACGCCACCGTCTTCTATGTGCGGGTGGACGAGGCCATGCGCCCGTACCAGGTCTGGAGGCACCGGGTGGGCTCCGATCCGACGGGGGACTCCCTGGTGTACGAGGAGGAGGATGATCACTTCTACCTCGGGGTGGGCCGCACCAAAGACGACCGGTACGTCCTGATCGGGCTGGACTCCAAGGTCACCTCGGAGTACCGGGCGCTGCCCGCCGACCGGCCCGAGGGCGACTTCACCGTCATCGAGCCACGCCGTCAGGGCATCGAGTACAGCGTGGACCACGACCGTGGCGACCCTGCCGGTGGTCGGCGCGGTCGGTTCCTCATCGTCACCAACGACGGCGCCCGGGACTTCCGGTTGATGGAGGCACCCGACGACTCCCCCGAGCGGGCATCCTGGCGCGAGGTGATCCCGGCCCGTGACGGTGTGCGGCTGGACTCGGTCGACCCCTTCGCCGGTCATCTGGTGGTCTACGAGCGGGAGGGCGGTGAGACCCGGGCCCGGGTGATTGACGCCGCCACAGGGACGTCGACGGCCCTGGATCGGCCGGAGTCGCCCTCCACGGTGTGGGGCGGGGCCAACCCCGAATACGAGTCCACCACCCTGCGCTACGAGTACACCTCTTTGGTGACCCCCCGCTCGGTCTACGACCTCGACCTCGAGACCGGCGCCTCGTCCCTGCGAAAGCGCCAACCGGTGCTGGGCGACTTCGATCCCGGCCATTACCGAACCGAGCGACGGTGGGCCCGGGCCGGGGACGGGACCGAGATCCCCCTGTCGCTGGTCTACCGACCCGACCTCGTGGGCGATCCGGGGCCCGTCCGGCCGGCTCCCTGCCTGCTCTACGGATACGGCTCCTACGAGGTGTCCATCGATCCGACCTTTTCCTCGCTGCGGCTGAGCCTGCTGGACCGTGGATTCGTCTTTGCCATCGCCCATGTGCGAGGCGGCGGCGAGATGGGAAGGTCGTGGTACGAGGAGGGCAAGTTCGCCGCCAAGCCCAACACCTTCACCGACTTCGTGACCTGTGCCCGCACCTTGATCGACGAGGGATGGACGACGCCGGGGCAGTTGGTGGCCCGGGGCGGCAGTGCCGGGGGCCTGCTCATGGGGGCAGCGGCCAACCTGGCCCCCGGGCTGTTCCGGGCCATCGTGGCCGAGGTGCCCTTCGTCGACTGCCTGACCACCATTCTGGATGAGACCCTGCCGTTGACGGTGCTCGAGTGGGAGGAGTGGGGCAACCCGGTAGAGGATCCCGAGATCTACGCCGCCATGAAGGCCTACTCCCCCTACGACAACATCCGGGAGGTGGATGACAGCGGTCGACCCGTGCGCTATCCGGACATCCTGGCCACAGGAGGGCTGTCCGACCCCCGGGTCGGATTCTGGGAGCCGGCCAAGTGGGTGGCCAAGCTCCGGGCGGCCAACCCGGACAACCGGGTACTGCTCAAGACCGAGCTCGGAGCGGGCCACGGCGGTCCGTCCGGACGGTATGACGTGTGGCGGGACGAGGCCTTCGTCTTTGCCTTCATACTCGACGCTCTGGGGCTCGCCGGGGACGCCGAGTAGCCGCCCGTCGACGCCGGGTCCTCGGAGCCGCACGGGGTCATCGGGTTCACGGCGGAGTCGTCGAGCTCGTGGTCGGGACGGTGGTGGTCGGGGTGGTCGTGGATGGGGTGGTCGTCGGTGGACTAGCGGCGAGGGCGGCTGCCGTGGGCTGGAACGTGGCCACGAAGGGCGCACTGAGCGGCGTGGGGAGGACCACCGGGACCCTGTCGATGGCCAGCGTCACCTCGGGCGTGCCGAGCTGCACCGTGACGGTCCCGCTGGCCACCACGACCTGCACCGCTCCCGCCTGGACCTCACCGGCCCACAGGGTGGAGCCCGACGACGTGCTGGTCACCGCCACCCAGCAACTTCCCGTACCGGTCACGGTCACCTTGTAGTTGCTGTTGGTCACCGGGTAGGTGGCCGTCGAGGAGGTCGAGGTGAGGGCCACCAGCTGGGTCGGCTGGGTGGTGGGCGTGGTCGTGACGGCCGCCTTGGCCTTGGCCTTGGCTTTGGCCCTGTGGGCGCCAGGAACCGCCGTCGTCCCGGGCGATCGTGCCACCGTGGTCACCGAGACCGCACGGGACGGGTGGGTGGTCGACGAGGCAGCGGCGTGGGGGTGGCCCGGGGTCGAATGCTTGGAACCGATGTAGGCCAAGACACCGAAGAGCACCACGGCGGCCACGACGATCATGACGGTCGTGGCCCGACGGGGCCGGTGGTTCATGGAGTCGAGCGCGTGCCGTTGGGCCCGGTCGGTGCGGGGCGGCGGGGTGCCCTCCCCTGACGCGTCGTAGCGGATCCGGTCGCGAGGGCGGGAGTCGTCGAAGATCAGAGGGGTCTCGGGGTCGGGGAACTCGTCGTTGCCCCGCACCGGGACCGGGGGGACGGAACGGCCGGTTCCGACTCCCACGGACGTAGCAGCCGCGGCGGTCGTTCCCCCGGCTGCCCTCGGAGGGCCCGGGGGCCTGCGGTACGAACGGGGGACACCGGGTTCCACGCCGGCCCCATCGTCGCCGTCCACCACCGACACCGAGGACCGCGTCGTGCGCTCCGACAGATGCTCGAGGGTGCCCAGGGCAGTGTGGTAACTGCGCACCGAATCGATGTCGTCACCCTCGGGACGCCGGAACAGCACCACGGTGACCCCGGCGACGATAAGCAGGGCCACGACGGCCAGGGCGATCCACATCTCGACTATTCAACCCGAAGCGGCCCAACAGCGGGAGGCGAGGCCTCCGACGGTCCACGGCGGCTCCTCCGGGGGGCGGATCCCCGGCCACCTAGCATCTGGGGCGATGGCCCTATCTTCTAATGCGATGATGGCAGTTCAGATACGGCGATACCGGCAGTTCAGACGGCGGTGACCGCCGTGAGCCCCCCGTCGACGGTGAGGTGGGCCCCGGTGATGAACGAGGCCTCGTCGGACAGGAGGAACCGGATGGGCCTGGCAATCTCGTCCGGCGTGGACACGCGCTGGAGTGGGGTCCGCCCCTCCAGCTGCTCACGGAATCCTGGGAGCGCGAACGCCGGGGCCAGCATCGGCGTGTCCACTGCCCCCGGGCACACCGCGTTGACCCGGAAGCCCTCCGAGGCGAAGCGTTGGGCGATGGAGCGCATCACGCCGAGGACCCCACCCTTGGACGCACAGTAGGCGGTGATGAACGAGCTGCCGAAGAGCCCTTCGATGGACGAGATGAACACCACGGCCGATCCCGGCCCCGCCCGGCGGAAGGGCTCGATGAGCCGGCGGCAGACCATCACCCCGGCGCGCAGGTTGATGTTGAGCGTGGTGTCCCACAGATCGTCCTCGATGAGGTCAACCGGCATGGCCCCGGACACCCCTGCGGCGTGCACGAAGCCGCCGAGGGACCCGAGCGACGCCTCCACGTCGGGCACCGCCCCGACGATGGCGGAGGTGTCGGCGACGTCCACTACCGCCCAGTGGGCCACCACCCCGTAGCGTGCACGGCACAGGCTGGCTGTCTCTTCGGCCCCGGAGGCGTCGATGTCCCAGACGGACACCGGTCGACCCACCTCGGCCAGAGCCAGGGCGGTCTCCCGGCCGATGCCCGACCCTCCCCCGGTGACGAGGACGCCGGTCCGTGGCTGCCCCAATCGTTCGTCGACCGGTGCGGGGACCGCCAGTTCGGCGGTGATCGACCGCTGCTCCTCGGCGGCGGTCCCGGCACGGGGCCCCGTCGCGGCGCGGGACGGGGAGGTGTCGGGGGAGCTCGTGGTGTCTCGGGCCGGGGTGACCGGGCCTCCGGTCTCCGGGGGGTCTACTGCACGGGATGCCATGGATCGCAGTCTGTCAGACCCCTCCGGCGCGCCGACCGCCCACCACGCGCCGTCGACCTCTCAGGTGCGGAGGCCGGACCTCGGCTGCACGCCGGGATGGATCTCGGACCGCAGCGGATTGGCCAGATCCCGGGCGGAGAGGACGGGGTCGGTGAGCCCCCAGTCGGCCCCGATGGCCGGATCGTCCCAGGCCACTCCCAGCTCGTCCTGGGGGTTGTAGTAGCCGTCCACCAGGTACCAGAGCGTGAGGTCGGTGAGTGAAGCGAACCCGTGGGCCACCCCGGGAGGGATGAAGAGTCCTCGGTCGTGGGCGCCGTCGAGGTCGAGCGTGAGCGTGGCACCGTCGGTCGGCGATCCCTGGCGGAGGTCGTGCAGCACGACGCGGGCCGTTCCGGCCAGCACGTACCAGTAGTCCGCCTGGTGCAGGTGGTAGTGCAGACCCACGATGGCGCCGGCCTGCTTCACCGATCGGTTGGCCTGGGTCATCTCCCGGCCGAGGGGGAACCAGCTGCGTCGGTAGGTCTCCACGAACCGGCCCCGCTCGTCACCGTGGGCGTCGGGCTCCACCACGATGACGTCGGCGATCACCTCGGACTCCTTGATATCAGGCACGTGCTACATCCCATCCGCTCGGCGTGATTGCTCCCCGTCTCCGGCGTGCCGGGCCAGAGTAGCGAACCTGCTCCGGAAGAACAGCAGGGGCAGTCCGTCGTTGGTCCCGAGATCGAGGACCTTCCCGATGATGAGCTCGTGGTCCCCGGCATCGTGGACCAGCTCCACGTGACAGTCGACCCAGGCCAGGCTGCCCTCGATCACCGGCGCCCCGGTCGCCGGGGCGGGGTGCCAGTCCACGCCGTCGAACTTGTTGCCGCCCGAGACGGCGAACCCGCGGCACAGGTCCTCCTGGTGGTCCCCGAGCACGTTGACGCAGAACGTCCCGGCCCGGGCGATGCGGGGCCAGCTGGTCGAGGTGCGGGCCGGGGCCACGGCCACGAAGGGCGGGGAAATCGAGAGCGAGATGAAACTCTGGCAGGTGAATCCCACCGGGTGGTCCCCCTCCATCCCCGCCACGATGGTCACGCCGCTGGTGAAGCGGCTCATGGCGTCCTTGAACGCCGCGTCGTCGAAGGCCACCTCAGTGCCCCAGGTCCACGCAGGCGCCCTCCGCTGCCGCATCGACCTCGAGGGCCGGTGCCGCCGCCGCCAGGCGCCGCGACTCGGCGAGCATGCGATCGATCTCCTCGTCGGTGTGGGAGGGGTCGTGGTGGAACAGCATCAGTCGTTTGACCCCCGCCTCCCGGGCCACCATCACCGCATAGTTGGCCGTCGAATGCCCCCAGTGGGGGACTCGCCCGAACTCCTGCTCCGTGTACTGGGCGTCGTGCAGGAGCAGGTCGGCACCGTCGCACAACTCCAGCACGTTCGGCTCCATGGAGCAGAGGTCGAGGGGCGCCTGATGGTCCGACAGGTAGGCCAGGACCTGCCCACCGACCTCGATCCGGAAGCCGAGGGTATGGCCGATGTGCTCGACGGGCCGGAACTTCACCCGGATGGATCCGATAGCGAACTCGCCGGATCCCTCGAGATCGTGGAACCGGAAGCTGCCCTCGAATTGGGCCATGCGGACCGGGAAGAAGGGGGGGCGCACCATGGAGTCCAGAACCTCCTCCAGCAGTTGCCCGTCCTGGGCCGGGCCGTAGACCTCGACCAGGGCGTCGGCGTGCCGCATGGGGGCGAAGAACGGCAGACCCAGCACGTGGTCGTAGTGCAGGTGGGAGAGGAGCGCGTTGGCCCGAAGCGGCGCCCCGGTGGGTGACAAGAGCGCGTCCAGGTGCTCGCCCAGGGCGCGGAGCCCGGTCCCCAGATCAATGATCAGGGGAGGCTCGCCGTCCACCTCCACCAGCACGCACGAGGTGTTCCCCCCGTAGCGGCGGTAGACGTCTGACGAACATGGGCAGGAGCCCCGGACACCGAAGTAGGTGATTCTCACCGAAGGAGGAGGCTAGTCGGACCTGACAACGGTCCTCGTGCCCGGTCGCCGAGCCCCCCGTCAGGGGCTCCGTCCCGGTCCGGTGGTGTCCCATGCGTCGGACCGATGCCTCCCCCGGGCCACCCAGCTACCCTCCCGGCCATGGACCACCACACGATCCTGGCCAATGACACCGAGTTCGCCTATCTCGAGGCCGGGCCGGACGACGGGCCGCTGGCCCTGTGTCTGCACGGATTCCCTGACACCGCCTACGGCTGGCGCCATCTCCTCCCCCGCCTGGCTGACGTCGGCTTCCACGCCGTGGCGCCATTCCTCCGGGGATACGCCCCGTCCGCCGTCCCGGCGGACGGGCGCTACGACACGGGGACGCTGGCCCTCGACGCCTGCGCGCTGCACGAGACCCTGGCCGGCCGGGAGGATGCTGTCATCATCGGCCACGACTGGGGCGCCTTCGCCGCCTATGGTGCCGCCGCCTTCCAGCCGCAACGGTGGCGCCGGGTGGCGGTCGCCGCCCTGGCCCCCCAGGCCTCGATGGCCGAGGGGTTTCTTTCGTACGATCAGCTCCGGCGCAGCTGGTACATATTTTTCTTCCAGAACCCCCTGGCCGAGTACGCCGTGTCGCTGGACGACTACGCCTTCATCGATCACCTGTGGGCGGACTGGTCGCCTGATTTCGACGGTGCATGGGACGCGGCCCAGGTCAAGGAGTCGCTGGCCACACCGGAGCGTCTGCATGCGGCCCTCGGCTACTACCGGGCCACGTTCGCCGGACCACCCGAGGACGCCACCGCCGCCGCCGCCCAGGCCGCAGCGGGAACCGTCCCCCCGCAGCCCACCCTGTATCTGCACGGGGCCGACGACGGTTGCATCGGACTCGACAGCATCGGGCCGGTCACCGAGTTCCTGGCCCCAGGATCCGAACTGGTAATCGTGGAAGGCGCCGGACACTTCCTGCACGTCGAGCGCCCCGACGAGGTGAACGATCACATCGTCCGGTTCCTGGGTCCCGCGTCCTGAGTTCCGCTCCCGCCTCCGGGCAGGGGGCTCACGCGCCGCTGCAGCCCCCGCCCGGCGACGAACGGCCGATCAGGTTCGCACCCCGTTAGGGCAGGCGCAGCGCCCCAGTCGGCGTCCTGACCACCATCCCCTCGGCCACCAGACCCGCCACCACCCGGTCCAGCCGCTCGGGTTCACCCGTCCACCCGACGACGGCATCAAGATCGGCGGCGGGAACCTCCCCGCGACGCAAGGCCTCGATCAGCCGGCCACGGCCCTGTCGGTCCGAGCCGGCGAATCGGCTCTGGGGCACCGAGACGCCGGCCGAGCCCACCGCGGGATCCGGTCCGGCGCGCCCGGAGGCGGCCCACCGGCAGCGGCGACGGATGGGGCACTCATGACAACGGGGTGTGCCGGCCACGCACGTGCCCGAACCGAGGTCGAGGAGAGCCTGCCCGAACCACCAACCCCGACCGGGCGGGACCATGGCGTCCACCAGGCCCTGGGCCACGCCCACTCCCACGGGACGACCGGCCACCGCCCGGGACAACACCCGACCGGCATTGGTGTCCACCACCCCGGCGTCCACCCCGAAGGCAAAGGCCAGCACGGCACGCGCTGTGTATGCCCCCACCCCGGGAAGGGACAGCAGTCCGGCCAGGTCCGAGGGGAGCCTTCCCCCGTAGTCGGCCTCCACGGCCTGCGCTGCCCGATGGAGGTTGCGGGCCCGACGGTTGTAGCCCAGGCCCCGCCAGGCCCGGAGCACGTCGCCGACCGGTGCCGCGGCACACGACGCCGGGGTCGGGAACAGGTCCAGGAACCGTAGGTACGCCGGGATCACCCGGACCAGCTGGGTCTGCTGGGCCATCACCTCGCTGACCAGCACGGCCCACGGATCACGGGTCGACCGCCACGGCAACTCGGGCCTCCTCGAATCGCCTCCGAGTTCAGTCCCCCATCGCTCAATGGCCCGGCCGATGGCCTCGACCTGCCGCCGATCCCGGATCAGATCGGGTGCCCCCGCCGGCCTACGCCTCGGTCCGGCGGTACGGGTCGGAGCCTGGACGGCGTCGCCGGCGCCGCTCAATCCCAGACGTCATCCCCGTAGGGCCGTCGACGCGACGGCGCCGACGCGCGCTTCCAGACCATCACCTTGCGCCGGAAGAAGCACACTTCTTCGCCCCGCTGGTTGAAACCCTTGGTCTCTACGGTGACCACGCCCCGATCGTCCCGGGACTTGGACTCGACCTTGCCGATGACCTTGGTCTCGGCATAGATGGTGTCACCGTGGAAGGTCGGCGCCCGGTGGATCAGCGTCTCGACCTCGAGGTTGGCGATGGCGGCTCCACTGACGTCGGGCACACTCATGCCCAACACCAGGGAGTAGACCAGATTGCCCACCACGACGTTCTTTCCTTGCACCGACTCGTGCTCGGCGAACCAGGCGTTGGTGTGCAGAGGGTGGTGGTTCATGGTGATCATGCAGAAGAGATGGTCGTCGGCCTCGGTGATGGTCTTACCCGGCCAGTGGCGGTAGATGTCGCCCGGTTCGAAGTCCTCGAAGTCGCGTCCGAATGGGCGGTCGAACGTAGGCACCGAATCAATCCCGGACGAGGGTGGGCCGCGTAGTGAAGCCCAGGACCCAGTCGGTCTGGGACTCACCGTCGATGGCCATCCGCCAGGTGTACCGGGTTCCCGGGGTCAGGGGCAACGGGCCCAAGTTGACGGCCAGGGCCACGTCGATGGGCGATCCCTCAGGGATCCCGGGGGGCCGTCCCACGGTGAACTCGCCACGCACCTCGACCGGGTGCTCGCCCTCGGGCGTCTCCACCAGGACCGGCCGTCCGTCGGCGTCCTCGAGGAAGAGCTCCCAGTGGTGGGCCAGTTCGGCCTCGTGCCAGCCCACGTCGATCTTGAGGGCGATGGCCGACGGGACCGGGTCGGGTCCGGTCATGCTCCAGCCGCCGCCCAGGACGTAGAGCTTGCCGTCGGAGACCTGGGCCGCATCGCACAGCATCATGGTGACTCGCACGGTGGTGAGGTTACCGGCTGACGGCGATGG
Source organism: uncultured Acidimicrobiaceae bacterium (assembly GCA_963737625.1). GTDB lineage: Bacteria > Actinomycetota > Acidimicrobiia > Acidimicrobiales > RAAP-2 > Bog-756. Next base: position 243,780 of record CAVTTK010000002.1, on the reverse strand, counting down.
CCCGGTACGGAGCCGCACGTCCGGCCCGGCGGTATCGTGCGCCGGTCCGGGTGGACCTCGCCGGCAGGGGGAGGCGGGAGCCACGGGGCCGGCTCCGGCCGCGCCGGATCGGGCCGGTAGCCTGAGACTATGGAATTCAGGGGGCTGCGTGACGACGTGTACCGCCGGCCGCTGGCCACCGCCCTCGAGCGACTGGGGATCGGTCCCGGTTGGACCTGCGCCGACATCGGTGCCGGCGGTGGCGACGTCTCGGTGGCGCTGGCCGAGATCGTGGGCCGCGACGGTCGGGTGTACGCGGTGGACAGCGACCCCATGGCCCGCGATGAGGTGGCCGAGGCGGCGGCGACCCACAGCCAGGTGCTGGCCATCACCCAGTCCGGCGAGGACCTCAGGCTGCCTGAGCTCGTGGACCTGGCCTTCTGCCGATTCCTCCTGCTCCATGTGGCGGACCCGGGTGTGGTGCTGGCCCGCATGGCCGCCGCCGTCCGGCCGGGGGGCTGGGTCGTGGCCCAGGAGCCGATTACGTCGGCCGGCCGCATCAACGGCGAGCCCTTCTCCATGCCTTCCGCCCGTCACCCCGACATCGGCGCCCTGCTTCCCTCCCTGGCCCGCGACGCCGGACTGGTCACCGTGGACGCGTGGGCCGAGGCCCCGGCCGGTGCCGGACCCGGACCGGTGGCCGACTACCTGAGGATCCTGACCGAGGTGGACCCCGGTGACGACCCCGTCGTCCTGCCTCCCCTGGTCACCGTGGTGGCCCAGGCGCCCTCGGCCTGAACTCCGGACACTGGCGCCGGTCGCCTCGGGAGGCCGGAGACGCATGAGGGAGGCGGTGAGCGACCGTCTGTCTGGCCCCGGGTGGGTGGCCATGAGACACTCAAATTGCTAAGTCTCAACTCCGTCAAATAGGTCGGTCTGTGGCCGGGGGATCACGGTATTGATACCGAACGTATCGGTGGGGACCTCTCGCCGTCCGCCCGGGTTTTCTCCCCTCTGACCGATCATTCCCCCACGTAAACGGAGTAATTGCCCCCTGCTTGACACTTTGGCGACTCCGTGGCGTAGAGTCAGCCATTCGCTCGGCAGACGCGTGGCCATGAGGCCAGCTTCGGCTGAGACCATCGGGCAATTAGACACACGGATACCTGGGGGAACTGAACGGTGAGATCACCTTCGCGGAAGATGCGCACAGCTGTCATGGGGTTGGTAGTGGCCGTGGTCGGGTCGGCAGTCCTCGTCTCGACCAACGGGGTGGCGTCGGCATCAACCGACTCGACGATTCCGCAAAGCGCCTTCCAGGACCACACCGGCATCACCAAGACCACGGTCCAGCTGGCCAACGTGTCCACCTTGTCGGCCGGTCTGTTCAAGGGCGCCAACGTCGGGGCCCAGGCCTATGCCGACTACGTGAACTCGACGGGTGGCATCAACGGCCGAAAGCTGGTCATCACCGACTCCGACGACCAGTTCAGCGGGAGCACCAACAAGCAGGCCACGCAGGCCGCCATCAACACTGACTTCGCCATGATCGGGAACTTCTCGCTGGAGGACAGCTTCGGGGGCGCCCTGCTGAAGACCAATCCGGGCATGCCCGACGTATCGGTCGTGCTCGACCCCGCCACCAACAAGCTTCCCAACGTGTACAGCGCCGTGCCGCTGAACGCCGGATGGGAGGAAGGTCCGGTGCAGTTCCTCAAGAAGAAGTACCCGAACGACATCCATGCCGCCGGCGCCATGGTGGGGGCCTTCGGGCCCGCCGAGGCCGATTGGGCCGGCGAGAAGAACGTGCTGAACAAGGCGGGCTTCAAAGTGATCTATGACCCGACCTACACCGTGTCCACCACCGACTTCACCCAGAATGTGATCGCCATGAAGAACATGGGGGTCAAGATCCTCTTCGTGGAGGGCATGTCCGAGAGCTACGCCGCCTCGCTGCTGAAGGACCTGGTCCAGCAGAACTACCACCCCGCCGTGGTGCTCGGGGCGGCCACCTACACCAACACACTGGCCAAGGACTCCGGGGGTGCGGCGGCGATCAACGGCGACTACCTGGAGCAGAACACGGCGCTCTATCTCGGACAGGACGCGACGACGATCCCCGCCGTCGGCACGTTCCTCCACTGGGTCAACGTGGCCTCGCCAGGATTCCCCGTGGACCTGTACACGCTGTACGCGTGGCTCTCCACGGAGCTGTTCGCCCAGGCTCTCAAGAATGCCGGATCCAATCCCAGCCGGGGCTCCGAGCTCCAGGCCCTGTCCAAGATCACCGCCTTCGACGGGAACCACCTCATCGCCCCCACGGACCCGGCGGCCAAGACCGTCGGCAACTGCTACATGTTGGCCAAGGTGGTCAACGGCCAGTTCGTGCGTACGGCCGATGATCCGTCGGTCGGCAGCAGCACCCACGGCTACCGTTGCAACTACAGCTACATCAACCCACCGGGATGAGCGGGATGAGACGGACGGCCGGTTGAGGCCGGTCGGGCCCGGGCCGGTACGCTTGGACGGTGACCTCCGACCCTGTTCCCGCCCCTGATCTGGCCGCCGCCGCCGACGCCCTGGCCCTGGCCCAGTCGGTCGTCGGGTCCGGCGTGGCCGCCCTGGTGGAGGCCGGCGGTCCCGACTCGGCCCAGGTCCTGGCCTACGACGTCGCCCATGCCGCGGCCGCCGTCCGGACGGCCGAGTCCCTCCTGGCCTACGGGTCCCACGGTGAGGCCGAGGCCCGCATCGCCTGCGCCTTCGCCGCCGACGCGCTAGCCGATCTGGCCACTCGCGTCATCGGGCGGGCCTCCCACTGGGGCGTGGCCGCCGGGTGGATGGGGCCGGCCGAGGGGTTCGTGGCCAGCTTCCGGGACCCGGCCTTCCTGGCCTCCCTGGCCGACCAGCCCGGCGACCGCCACCTCGACACGGACTTCGAGCTGGTCCGGGAGACCTTCCACCGATTCGCCGAGGAGCAGATCAGGCCCCGGGCCGAGCACATCCACCGGGCCAACACCGACATCCCCGAGGAGATCATCAGCGGGATGGCCGAGATGGGCGGCTTTGGCATGTCGGTGCCCGAGGAGTACGGGGGCTTCGCCACGGGAGGTGAGGCTGACTACCTGGGCATGGTGGTGGCCACCGAGGAACTGTCCTGGGGCTCATTGGGGGCCGGCGGGTCCCTGATCACCCGACCGGAGATCCTCACCCGGGCCCTGGTCCACGGGGGCACCGAGGAGCAGAAGCAGTACTGGCTCCCCAGACTGGCCACGGCCGACGTGATGGGGGCGGTGGCGGTCACCGAGCCCGACTTCGGGTCCGACGTGGCCGGCGTGGTCACCTCGGCCACGCCGACCGAGGGGGGTTGGCTGATCAACGGGGTGAAGACGTGGTGCACCTTCGCCGCCCGGGCCGACGTGCTCATGCTGCTGGCCCGCACCGATCCCGACCGCGCCAAGGCCCACCGCGGGCTGTCCCTCTTCCTCGTGGGGAAGCCCCGGGCCGAGGGGCACGGCTTCCTGTTCACCCAGGAGCCCGGGGTCGATGGTCGGCCCGCGGGGTCGGCGGGCCGGATGGAAGGTCGGGCCATCGACACGCTCGGCTACCGCGGCATGCACTCCTACGAGGTGGCCTTCGAGGGCTGGTTCGTCCCCGAGTCCAACCTGGTCGGCGGTCAGGACGGCCTGGGGAAGGGCTTCTACCTGCAGATGCAGGGCTTCGAGAACGGTCGCCTGCAGACGGCGGCTCGGGCCATAGGGGTCATGCAGGCGGCCTACGAGGCGGCCCTGGAGTACGCAGGCAACCGCGTGGTATTCGGCCAGCCCATCCTCGACTACCAGATGACCCGGGCCAAGCTGGCCCGCATGGCTGTGCTCATCCAGGCGGCTCGTCAGTTCTCCTACGAAGTGGCCCGCCTGATGGCCAAGGGCGAGGGCACCCTCGAGGCCTCCATGATCAAGGCCTATGTGTGCCGGGCCGCCGAGTGGGTCACACGTGAGGCACTCCAGATCCACGGGGGCATGGGCTACGCCGAGGAGTTCCCGGTCAGCCGGTACTTCGTGGATGCCCGGGTGCTGTCCATCTTCGAAGGAGCCGACGAGACCCTGGCCCTCAAGGTCATCGCCCGGCGCCTGGTGGGCAACGCGGCTCGCTGAGTTCCGGCCGTCGGGCCCCCTCGGTCCCGAGAGCGACCTCCCGCTCGGCCGACAATCGCCGACCCGTGAGCGGAAGGACGTAGCGCTCCGAGCCGTCCGGCGGGCTACCGTGACGCACGTGGACCACTCCTCGCTGGTGGCGGCCGTCCGGTTGGAGATGGCGGAACTGACCTTCGCCCTCGAGGCCGGGGAGATGGATGACGTGGTGCCGACCTGCCACGGCTGGGAGGTACGGGACCTGGCGGTGCACATCGGCCAGTTCTGCGGGTTCTGGAGTCACGTGGTGTGCGAAGGGACCGACCAGGCCAAGACCCCCCTCCCGGACCCCCCCGGCAACGATGCACTGGTCCCGTGGGTGGTCGACGCCGCCACTGACCTCCTCGACCGACTGGAGGCCACGGCGGCCGAGACCCCGGTGTGGACATGGTTCGAGGGTGACCACTCGGTGGGATTCGTGGCCCGACGGTGCGCTCACGAACTGGCCATCCACCGCTACGACGCCCAGGCCTCGCGCGGTATCTGCACCCCGATCCCCACCGAATTGGCCGCCGACGGCATCGACGAGATCTTCGATGTCCTCCTCTCGAGCCGCGACCACCCGGACGTGGGCAGTGAGCGGGTGCTCTCCCTCCGGTCCAGCGAACTTGGAACCGAGTGGGCGGCCACAATCGGCCACGACCGGATCGAGATGGTGCGCAGGACTGAGGATGGGGCGCCGCTCGAGACCGGCGACCTGGTGGTGAGCGGCACGACCTCCGACCTCGAGCTCACCCTCTACCACCGGCCCACGCTGAGCCCGGTGGACGTGCACGGTGACTACACCGTGCTGGAGGAGTGGCACCGCTGGTTCACGTTCTGACCGGCAGGGCGAAGTCAGATCCGGGGGCCCGGACCCGGGGTCTCGGGGCGGTGCGTCCGGGGTCTCGGGTCAGCCCGCCGAGCGCAACAGTCCGGCCCGCTCGCCGCGGGTGACGAACTTGGTGGCCATCTTGCGGGAGGCCTCGTCGATCATCTCGTCGCCGAACATGACGGCACCGGTGCGGTCGTCCTCGGTGGCCTTGCGGTACGCGTCGAGGATGTCCCACGCCCTGTCGAACTGCTCCTGGGTCGGCGAGTACACCTCGTTGAGCACCCCCACCTGGTCGGGGGTGAGGGCCCACTTGCCGTCGTAGCCGAGGACCCGCGTCCGCTGCGAGAACTCCCGGAGGCTGTCCAGCTCACGGATCTTGAGGAAGGGCCCGTCGATGACCTGGAGCCCGTTGGCCCGACCGGCCATGAGGATCTTGGAGAACACGTAGTTGAAGTGGTCGCCCGGGTATTCGGGGATGGACACCCCGCCGGTCAGCACCGGCATCTCCATGGAGGCGGCGAAGTCGGCGGGCCCGAAGATGATGGTCTCGAGCCGGGGGGAGGCGGCACAGATTTCCTCGACGTTGATGAGTCCGCCGGTGGTCTCGATCTGGGCCTCGATCCCGATGTGGCCCACCGGCAGCCCGCTCTTCTTCTCCACCTGCGTCAGCAGCAGGTCGAGGGCCACGACCTCGGCGGCCGACTGCACCTTGGGCAGCATCAGCTCATCGAGGCGCTCACCGGCGTTGGACACCACGTCGATCACGTCGCCGTAGGTCCACTCGGTGTCCCAGGCGTTGATGCGCACACACAACACGCGGTCGTCCCAGGGGAGGTTCTTGATGGCATCGGCCACCTTGGCCCGGGCCGCCTCCTTCTCCAGAGGTGCGACGGAGTCCTCGAGGTCGAGGAAGCTCATGTCGGCGGGCACGGTGGGTGCCTTGGCCAGAAAGCGCTCGTTCGACCCGGGGGACGACATGCACGAGCGGCGGGGGAGGTTGCGGGAGCGTTCGGACATGCCCGCATGGTACGGCCCCGCAGGGTGGTGGCCCAAATGGCCGGATCCGGTCTGGCTCAGCGGCTCTCGGGCGCCACCTGGTAGCGAGAGGTGTAGTCGGCGAACTCCTGGGCCAGGCCGGCGTAACTCCATCCGAAGTCGGCGGGGTCGTAGCGGTGGTGGCCGAAGGCATCCTGGGGCCGTTGCTCGAGGAAGGCCTCCATACGCCGGGCATGGAGGTCGCTGACCTCGTCGCCGAAGCTGCGGTACAGGTTCCCCACGGCGGCCAGGGGGTCGGCGACAAGGGCGTCATAGGCGAGGTGCTGGCACCACCCGTCGGGGTGCTTCTGGTCATAGGCCACCGCCGAGCCCAGGGCGAAGGTGCACTTCCGCTTCCACTCCTCGGCGGCCGGTCGGGGGTCGGCCCGCCACGTCAGGGGACGCTGTCCGGCGTTGGCCAGGCTGGCCAGTGAGGTGACCACCGGTCCCGGATCCCGGTGGGTCCAGATGATCCGGGCGTCGGGATACGCCGCCAGCAGGGCATCCAGGTGCCAGAGGTGGTTGGGTGTCTTCAGGATCCAGCGCTCGGTGGGCTGGGTCGACTGGAGGGCCTGGAGGGCCAGTTTGTGCTGGGCGTAGGCCGGAGCCATGTCGGCCTGCTCCAGCCATCGGGCGTAGGTGGGCACGTGGGCCTGGGTCTCGAGGGCCAGGGTGCGTACGTCGTACATGAACAGGGAGACGCACTCCTGGGCCAGGGTGGCCCCGAACGGGTGCATGGCCCTGAGGGGCGGATTGAGCTTCATCAGCCCGTCGAGTTCCTTGGCCGTGACGGCGATGCGCGGGTCCTCCTCCGCCCCCTCGAGGGTGGGGGGCGGGATGAGGTGAGCGGCCTCCCACTGGCGCAGGGGGCGGGCCATGGGATCCAGGCCCAGCAGCATGGACAGCAGGCTGGTGCCCGTCCGCGGCAGGCCGACGATGATCCAGGGGCTGTCGATGGTCTCCTCGGCCACACCGGGGTGGTCGAGGGCCCACCGGTGCAGCTCGATGCGGTTGGTGAGGGCGGCGGCGAGCATCTTGGTGATGAGGATTCGACCGAAGGTGGTGAGCTCGGCCTCCGCCTCGCAGGCGCCCAGGAACACCTGGAGGGGCTCCCGATACGAGTCGGACCCCAGGTCGCCGGAGCCCGCCTTCTTGGTGGCCGCCCGGACGACACCGGCCGGGCTCAGCGAGGGGACCTCCCTACCGAGCCGCTTGATGGTGTGACCCACGGCGTTGAGGGCCTTGAGCGGCGGACTGCTCAGCTCGGAGTCGCGCCACGTGTACTCGGTGGTGGTGGTCGGAGGTGCCGGGCTCACCCGCCCACCTCGACCACGGTTCGTCCCAATGATCGGCGTTGGCGGTGCTCGTCGAGGGCGGCCCCGGCCTCCTCCATGGTCACCCGCCGGCCGATGGAAGGCCGGATGGCTCCGTCGGCCACCAGGGCCAACAGGTCGGCGTGGATCTCGTCGGCCACGTCCCGGCCGAACGGGTTGAAGCCGAACCGACGCATGCCGGGATCGACCGAGTCGGCCCAGGCCACCATGACGGCCACGATGTCGATGTTGCCGATGCAGGCCATCCGCAGGGGCCGTCCGGTCATGCCGTTCTCGTCGTCGTCGGCGAAGCCCACGGCCAGGTAGCGGCCCCCGTGGGCCGTGCAGCGCCACGACCGCTCGACGAAGTCCCCGCCGGACAGGTCATAGACCACGTCAGCCCCGGCATCGCCCGTGGCCACCAGGACAGCCTCTACGAAGTCCTCCTCGAGGTGGTCCACCACCAGGTCGGCCCCGAGCGACCGGCACAGGGCACCCTTCTCCGGCCCACCGGCCACGGCGATGACCCGCGCCCCTTTGGCCTTGCCCAGCTGGATGGCGGCCGTGCCCAGACCACTGGCCGCCGAGTGGACCACCAGCGTCTCGCCGGGCTGCAGGCGACCCCGCTTGAACAGGGCCAGGTGGGAGGTCTGGAAGGTGAGCAGGAAGGCCGTGGCCTCGGCGTCGTCCAGTTGCGGGGGCGCCTCGAAGACCGAGATGGCGGGGGCGATGGCGTACTCGGCGATACCGCCCAGGGCCGTCTTGGTGATGGCCACCACCCGCTGGCCCAACCACTCCTCGGCGCCGTCGCCCACGGCGTCGACCACGCCGCACACGTCCATGCCCAGCGTGTAGGGCGGCGGCGTGGGCACCGACACCAGCTTGCCCAGGCAGCGGTCGATGTCGTTGAAGTTGAGCGATGCCGCCGCCACCTTGACCCGGACCTCACCGGCCTCGGGCTGGGGCCGGTCCACCGTCCGGACGGCCAGCACCTCGCCCGGCGTCCCGTTCTTGGTGACCTGTACGGCCCGCATCGTCGTCATGGCCCATCCCCCTTGGCTCGCCCGTTCTCCTGCGTGCTGTTGCGTGCTCCCACCCCGGTGGAGCTCCATCGGCCGGTGCCCACTCGGCAGCCCATCGGCGTTCTCCGACGCCGGCGGCCGCCACCGTGAGACGCTCTGACCATACTGTCTCAGCCCGGGCTCGTCCGCCGTTGCGGCCGTCCCTCTCGCCGCCCCGCGTCCGGGCGCCCCCGGTGGCTCCTACGCCCGGCGTGCGCCCACCCGGACCTCGAAGGCCGGGAGGAACCAGGAGGTGAGCTGTCGGCGTATCTCGTCGGGCGAACGGTCGCCATGACCGGGCACCGCGGCGTAGGAGATGAGGATCCGCAGGATCCAGTCGACCAGGTCCTCGACATCCCGTTCCGACAGGGAGCCGTCAGCGACGGCCCCGGCCACCAGGGGCCTGACCCCGGACTCACCGATGCGCCCCAGCGCCTCCATCCGGATGGCCTGACCTGCCGCCCAGGCCGCGGACTCGCCGCCGAACACCGCAGCGTGCACGGGCCGGCTCTGGATCTGGCTGATGGCGAACATCATCCCCTCGAGAGTCCGCTGGGCCGGATCGGTCAGCGACAACGAGTCCAGGTGGACCCGGGCGTCGTCCGCCATGACCTCGGACTCGCGGGTCAGCACGGCCAGGAAGATGGCCTCATGGCTCCCGTATCGTCGGTACAGCGTGGCCCGTGAGATCCCGGCTTCCCGGGCGATGTCGGCGGCCGTGGTCTTGGCCACACCGAGACGCAGGTAGCACGCCGCCGCCGCGTCCATGGCCACCTCCAGTCCTCCCTCGCCGAGGACAAGTGGTGCTTCCGGGTTGGTTGCCGTGGTCACGGTGGTCAGGTGGCGGCGGGGGTGGAGGGGGCCGTGACGCGGTCGACCCGAACCTGCTCCTCGAGCACGTCCGGTGTCAGCTGCTCGGACAGGAGGCGCTCGAACCGGGCGGGGTCACCGGCGACGAAGTTCCGGCAGAGGGGGAGGCCCTCCACGTAGCACGTGAGGTAGGCCCGCCAGGTGGGGTGGACCAGGAACTCGACCGACTTGGCGGCCCGGTCGGCGGACAGGAGTCCCCACCGGGCCACTTCGGCGCTCACCGCCTCGGGATCGGCACCATCCTCGTGCAGCCGGAAGGCGGCGTTCTGACGCACGGCCCCGAGGGCCTCACCAGCCTCGGCCACCGCGGCCACCACCTCGGCGTCGTAGCGGATTCCGAGCGGCCTCAGGTGCTCGGCCACTGTGGCTTCGGGCCGACGGCCCATGACGACCTCCAGGCCCAGATCGGCCAACCCCTCGGCCAGCAGACACTGGGGCGTGCCCACCAGAAAGATCGACTCCTCCCACCACCGCCGTCGCCTGACCAACCCGACCTCCTTGCGGGTGTGCTCGGTGTGGTGGCCGGGATAGGCCTCGTGGGCCACCAGGTGGGCCAGACCGGTGGAGAGCACCGGAAGGTCGGTGTTGATGGCCACCCGACTCCGGAGATCGCCCAGGTAGTAGTTGAAGCCGGACCACGGCTGGTCCGTGACCAGCTCGAAGTCGACCCGCTCCCCGTCGGGGAGCCCGAACAGGTCCCGCGTCCGCTGCCGCAGGTCCTCGGCCAACGAGTCGATGGCCGGGCGCAGCCTGTCCACCGGGACGGCGTGCGCCTCCCGCCAGACCACCAGCCGTTCGGCCAGAGGACCGTTCCCGGGCAGGACCTCCTCCAGTCGGCGGTGAGCGTCGAGCAGCACCTCCTCGTCCACCCGGACGGGACGGACGCCGTAGCAGGACTCGACCTCGTCGGCATAGCTGATCGGCTCCCCGGCCACTTTGCGCGCCGTGGTGAGGAGACCGACCACCTGGGCCCTGAGCCAGTGGCGGCGGGCCGGTGCGGCGCTGTCCTCGTGGCCGGCCCCCGCGGTGGCCGGATCGAGCGGGGACCCGACATCGATGGCGGCCAGCAGCGAACGGGCCTCGGCCACCAGCTTGTCCGGCGGGTGCACCGGCTCCGCCTCGACCGCCGCCGCCCGATCGGCCGGTCCGTAGTAGGCGTCCACCAGGCCCTCGATGTGCCGGCCCAGGCGCAGGCCCAAGGTCAGGTAGTCCTCGACCAGTCCGGCGGCTACCACGACGGCTCAGCCCAGTGTGGTCCGGAAGAAGGCGACCGACCGGTCCCAGAGGAGGTCGGCCGACCTCTCGTCGTGCACCTCGGGACGGTCCTCGTTGAAGAAGGCGTGGTCGGCGTCTGGGTAGTGGTAGAACTCGACGTCCTTGCCGAGTGAGGTCAACTGGGCCTCGAGCTGGCGGGCCGCCTCGGGGGTGAAGTAGCCGTCCTGCCCGGCTGCGTGCCCCAGTACGGCGGCCTCCAACTTCGCGTAGTCGGGCTGCGCGTCGGGCCACGGGATCAGCCCGTAGGCCGGCACCACGGCCTTGACGGCATCAGGCCGTTGCGTGGCCAGCACGAGCGCCAGTCCCCCGCCCATACAGAAGCCGATCACGCCCACCTGGCTCCGACCGGTGCGGCGTTGCAACTCGTCGACTGCGCCGCTCAGGTCCTGGGCCGCCGCGCTCATCGAGAGGGCCATCATCTGTTTGCCGGCCTCGTCGGGCTCGGTCAGTGGCACCGTCGTTCCGTGGTAGAGATCGGGGGCGAGGGCGGTGAACCCGGCCTCGGCGAACCGGTCGCACGTCCGTTTGATCTGGTCGACCAGGCCCCACCACTCCTGCAGCACCAGGATTCCCGACGTGGACTCCGAACCACCGGGGGGCACGGCGACGTACCCCTGACCGGTGCTCCCATTACTCGGAAATTCGATGATTTCACCCATGAGTCATGACCCTACCGTGCCGGTGTTCGACGGTCACTCGGAGCGGTCCCCCCGAGACCGAGCGCGGCATGTCAACGCCGGTTGCCCCTTGGGCCGTCACCGCCCGCGTGCGGCCCACCTGCAGCAAAATCCCTGGTGAGAAGGTCATCTGGTGGGGGGTACCTTGTGGTCACCACCTGCGTGGACTAGACAGTAGGGCGATATGACTCACGCCGAGCAGTACTCGACGTCTGAGCCAAGTGCGTCCCCTGCCCCTCGTCAACCTCCTCGTAAACGGTTGTTTACGGTACTCGCACTGGCGGCCTCACTAGGGATCACCTCCGCGGTGATTTCCGCCGCCCGCCCCGCCGGCGCCGACCAACTTTCCAGCGCCAAGGCCGAGGCTGCTTCCGTCACGGCCAAGCTCCAAGCCATTCAGGCCCAGGAGCAGTCCCTGACCGGACAGGTGCAGGCGGCCGACTACCACCTGTCCCAGCTGCAAGGTCAGATCACCGCCAACCAGAAGCAGGTGGCCACCGACCAGGCCGAGGTGACGAAGGACGAGGGCGAGCTCCGGACCCAGGCCATCAGCGACTACACCAGCAGCGGTACCAGCAACCAGGTCACCCAGATGTTCTCGTCGAACCCCAACACCACCGGCATCCGATCCGAGTACTCGTCGATCGCCACGGGCAACGTGACCACCACGGTCGACAACCTGCACACCGCCCAGGCCCAACTGCAGGCCACCCAGGCCGCCCTGCAACAGCAGCAGTCGGCGGCCACCACTACCCGGAACAACCTGCAGGGCTCCGAGCAGTCGGCCCAGCAGTTGGCCACCCAGTACCAGGGCACCCTCAATAGCGTCAACGCCCAGATCCAGGCCGACGTGATCGCCCAGCAGCAGGCGGCGGCCGCCGCGGCCAAGGCCGCGGCCACCCAGGCGTTCAACGCCAAGGTGGCCCAGGCGCAGAAGACCCAGGCCGCAGCGCAGTCCGCCGCCCAGACCGTGGCCCAGACCACCCATGGGGGCTCAGGTGGCGGGACCGCGGTCGCCGTGCCGACCTCCCCGCCGCCACCGGTACCCGCCGGAGTGACCGGTGCCATTTCCGCCGCCGAGGGTGAGTTGGGCGTCCCCTATGTGTGGGGCGGCGCCTCGCCGTCCGGCTTCGACTGCTCGGGCCTCGTCATGTGGTCGTATGCCCGGGCCGGCATCTCCCTCCCCCGGACCTCGGGAGCCCAGTACGCCGCCACCACCCACATCCCGCTGGCCGACATCCAGCCGGGTGACCTCCTGTTCTACGGCCCCGGCGGTTCGGAGCACGTGGCCATGTACATCGGTGGCGGGACCATGATCGAGGCGCCCTTCACCGGTGCGTCGGTGTGGGAGACCGGCGTGCGCACCGGCGACGGGTTCGTCGGCGTGGGCCGGGTCGGCTGACCCGACAGCCCGGTCCTGCGTTCCGATCCGCCCCCACTGCGCCGATCATCCGCCCGCCGCGATCACGTCACGGCACCGCATTCAGCCCTGATCGTGGGCGGTGAACTCCTCGGGTGGCAGCTGACCCACCGTTCCGCCCGCCCGGGGACCGGGTGGGCGGGCGAACCGGTACGGGAGCGCCTCCCGACCGGCCTGGATGACCATGGCCGCCCCGCTCTCCTCGCCGGCCAGGCGTTCGACCACGGCTTCGGAGACCGTGTCCGGATCGATGAGGGGGAATCGGCTGGTCTCGAGCAGCCCACGACTGTCGCCGATGAGCGGGGTGTCCACGATGCTGGGGCACACCGCGTTGATGGTGATGTGGTGCTCGGCCAGTTGGGGCACGACCGCACGGACCAGACCCACCACGGCGTGCTTGGTCAGGCAGTAGATGGGGTCGGGCGAGAACCCGATCAGGCCGGCCAGGGAGGCCGTGACCACGACGGCGCCGCCTCCCCGCGCCGCCACGGCGGGAACCAACGCCCGCAACCCGTAGACCACGCCGTCCACGTTGACCGAGAGGACGCGGCGGTAGGTGTCGTCGGTGAGCGCGGTGATGTCGGCCTCGCCGGTCATGACGCCGGCGTTCAGATGGGCCAGGTCTATCCCGCCGAACTGTCCAGTGACCGCGTCGACGATCCCGGGCCACGCGTCGGATCGACCCACGTCGGCCTGGAGGGCGAATCCACCGATGGCCGAGGCGGCACGCTCGGCTGACGCCCCGTCGAGGTCGACGACGGCCACCGACACACCCCTGCCGGCCAGGCGGGTGGCGGTGGCCAGGCCGATCCCCGATCCGCCCCCGGTGACAACAGCGACTGCGCCAGCAAGATCTCGCAAGGCTTCCCCCGTCTCTGGCCCCCGTGGTCAGGCTTCGTCGTGGGCCCGGGCCGAGAGGCCGGCCCGCGCCGGGCCCGGTGCCACCCTACCGGGCCCCTGAGGCATACTGGAGCTGTGTCGATTGCGTCTCCAATCAGGCACTCCTCGATCATGAGACCCCCTCCGCCATGAGACCGATACCGGTCGCGTTCCACGTCTGGTTCCTCGAGGTCCACACCTACGGCATCGGCTTGGCGCTGACGTTCTGGTTCGGTCTCCGGTACACCGAGCGTCGGCTGCGTCGGGCCGGCTACCCCTGGCAGTGGGTGACCGGCATGTTCGTGTGGGTCATCATCGCGGCCATCGTGGGGGCCCGCGCCCTCCATGTGGTGTCCAACCTCTCCTACTACTCCCACTACCCCAGGCAGGTCTTCGCCATCTGGCAGGGCGGTCTGTCGTCGTTCGGGGGCCTGCTGTTCGCCGTGCCCGTGGCCATCGTGAGTACCCGGCGCCGGTGCCCCGAGCTCCCGGGTCTGCGCTTCGCCGACCTGATGGCTCCGGTGCTGATGGCGTGCTGGGGCATCGGGCGCCTCCTGGGCCCGCAACTGATGGTGGCCGGCGGCGGCCACCCCACCCACCAGTGGTTTGGGATGTACTACGCCGGTCAGCACGGCAGGCGACTCCCGGTGCCCATCTTCCAGGCCCTCGAGGACTTCGCCATCTTCGGCATCCTCCTGTTGGTGGAACGGTGGCTCCGCTCCGCGGCGCCCCCGGTCCCGGTACCGCAATCGGTGCTGGATGGAGTCCCGGCCGACTTCGGTGGCCGGGCCGACGCCGCCGAGGCGGGCGATACCGATTCCATGGCCGACGAGCCCGCGGGTGCCGAAGCCCAGGCGGTTGCCGACGGAGGCACGTCCAGCAGTGCCGGTGCCGTCATCGACCTCTCGGCCGGGGCCGGTTCGGAACCGGCCCGTCTGCCCCCGGCAGGGATCGTCCTCGGCGTGGGCATGGTGCTCTGGGGCATCGAGCGGTTCCTCGACGAGCACCTGTGGCTGGGCGAGGACGGACATCTCGGTTCCCTGCTCGTCCAGTGGGCGGGCATCGCCCTGGCCGTGGTGGGGATGGTCCTGCTGGCCACCCGCATCGGTCCCTTCCGGCGCTGGCGTCGTGGCCAGGATGGTGATCCGGCTCCGAAGACCTCCGGCTCCGCCAGTTCCCCCGATGCGATGGGGACGTCGATCGACGATGCGCCCGAACCGCTGCCGGTGCCATCGGTCGTCCCGGCGGCCGGAAGCTCCGACGAAGACTGAGGCCGGCGCAGGCCGGCCCGGCCCGCGGGCCGGCGGGGGTGGCCCCACGACGGTCATGTGCTCAGGCCGAGCGGTGGACACCGCCCACGGAGGCCAGGTCATCATCGTGACCCCCGACCGGCGGCCCGGGATCGGCGGTGACAGCCGGTGCGCCACGCGAGGATCGAGCGCTCCGGACGAGCGCGGCCGCCACCGTGACTCCCACGGCCGCAGCCACAGCCACACCAACACCGGACCCGAGCCACCAGGCGATCAGTGCGGCGCTCGCCACCTCGACCCCGGGCACCACTCGGGCGACCACCGGTCCGACGGCGAAGAACCGTCGGTGGAAGGCCCGGAGCCCCGGGGGATCGACCACGCGTCTGGTCAGCAGGACCGCCGTCCCCCGGAGCATCCCGAAGCCCGTACCCACCGTGAGGGCGACGGCCGGTCGACCGGTCAGGGCCCCAAGAGCGATCATCAGATAGACCGCCCCGGTGGTGATGTAGGTGGCCACACCGGTCCCGATCTGCCACCCGAAGCCCAGGCCGTAGACCGAGGGACGGAACTGGTCGAGCCAGCGCTCGTTGACCTGGCGCCGGTGGAAGGGAATCCGGAAGCCGGCCACCTCGGCGTCGGAGACGGCGGCCACCAGACTGGCCACCAGGGCCAGTACGCCGACGACCGCCGTCGACGGATGGAGGTGGCGCACCGCCAGGGCCGACAGGGCCATCACGAGGCCGAGGCATGCCCCTCCCACCGTCGCTCCGATGACGAACCAGGTCGAGGTGGCACGGTAGGAGTGGCCCTTGGCTCGTTCGCTGAACGGGGTGATGGTGGACAGCATGGACAGGCCACACGGCGACCACGTCGAACGGACGGCAGCGGCCACGGCCACGGCGGAGCACAGGAGGGGGATGCAGATGTTCATGGGGTCCTCCCCGGTCGGTTCGGAATACTCGGTGGCGTGGCCCACCCCATGGGTGGCGTTCCGCCGGTCATCGCTCGACGCACCGGTGAGACCACCGCTACGCCGCCGAACCGTAGAACGGCGTATTGAACGTGAAGATGCCACCGTCTTTGGCCACCAGCCAGTAGCCCTGGTCGGTGGGTGGTGCGGCCATGGCGGCAATGGGTTGATTGAGGTGCTGGCCGCCCATCGATCCGTAGAACTGGGCGTCGCCGAAGGTGAAGATGCCGCCGTCGCTGGCCACGCACCAGTAGCCACGACCCGACGGCGTGGCGGCCATGCCCACGATGGGCTGGTTGAGGTGCTGGCCGCCCATCGATCCGTAGAACTGGGCATCGCCGAAGGTGAAGATGCCGCCGTCGCTGGCCACGCACCAGTAGCCACGACCCGACGGCGTGGCGGCCATGCCCACGATGGGCTGGTTGAGGTGCTGGCCGCCCATCGATCCGTAGAACTGGGCATCGCCGAAGGTGAAGATGCCCCCGTCAGCGGCCACGCACCAGTAGCCGTCACCCGTGGCCGTGACGGCCATGCCCACGATGGGCTGGTTGAGGTGCTGGCCGCCCATCGATCCGTAGAACGATGCCCCGCCGAAGGTGAAGATCCCGCCGTCCCGGGCCACCAGGTAGTAGCCCCCGGAGGGACGCTGTCCCATGCCCACCATGGGCTGAGCCAACGAGGCCCCCGACTCATCGCCGTCGTTGGGGAAGTCGCCGTAGGCCAGCATCCGTCCGAACGCCGTGACGATGCCGTATCCCCTACCGTCGGGGCTCGGCGCCATGCCCACCACCAGACAGTTGGTGAGCGTGGAGCCGCAGGGGCCGGGGTTGGGGCTGGGAAAGGCCGGAGTCCAACAGGCGGCGTTCTGTTCGGCCGTGGCGTTGTCCTGGGCGTTGGTGGTCGTACAGGTGGGGTCGATCTCCCAGGGCGGGACGCAGGCCACCACCCGGCATACGATCCGCCCGATGCAGTCCACCTGCTGATTGCACTGGCCGTATCGGAACTGGAAGCAGCCGGTGACGTAGGAGTCGCAACCGTTGGGACCGCACCCGCAGGAGAAGCCGTCGCATCCCGGTTCGCAGAATCCCCATCCATTCCCGCACCCCGTCGAGCACTGGCAGGTGGCGTTGCAGTCCATGTAGTAGCGGGGTCCACCGCAGTACGAGGAGTTGTCGGCCTTCCACCACCCACCCATCACGGTGTTGGTCGGACAGTAGTTGTAGCCGCCGTTCACCGAGCAGCAGAACTCGGTGAACCCGGCACAGCACGTCGACCCGCACCCACAGTTGCTGCTGCCGCAATTGCACACCAGTCCGTAGGCCGTCCCCGGTCGGAGCACCAGATCGAGGCCCGAGCCGATGGCGACGGCACTGCCGGCGTAGGCAGAGCGGTTGATGAAACTTCGGCGGGAGAGTCGGGTGCCGAGGAAGCTCGACGCCCGTTCGACCAGAGTGGCACTCACCGCAGGGTGGCTCGCCGGTCGAAGGTGACCCCGGTGAGGCGTTCGGGCGGCCTGCAGAGCCGCCATCACCGACACGGCCAGATAGACCAACCAGGCGCCGAGCGCACTGGCCGCCACCAGAGGTATGCCGTCACCCGGCTGGTGGGAGAGGACGCCGACGACGGTGCCCGAGGTCGGCGCCGACCAGGCCACGACGGCCGAGGACAGCGCCAGGGCGGCGTTGATGACCACGTGGACCGGCGTTGCCGGTGTGTCCGGGGTCCCGAAGCATCCACAGCTGGCGATGGCCCCGCCTGTCGATCGGGCGTAGGCCACGAAGATGGCGAAGGCGGCGTACGACACGGCCACCAGGCCGGCGGACCAGGGTCGGGGCGCAACCAGCGCCGTGATGCCGAGGGCAGCTTCGACGGTGGAGACCACCCGCACCACGGCTCGCAGAGGGCGGACAGGGATCCGGGTGACGGCGCCCAGGGCCCGTGCCGTGTCGTCGGGACGCACCGCCTTGGCCAGACCGGCCACGATCAACAGCCCACAGGCCATCAGATACAGCCCGATTAATTCCATCGTGCCCCCGTCGTCGTGACGGTGAGCGACGTCGGCGGGACCCCCGGTGCCACCGACGGATACGAGGAGGCCGCCGGAGGATTGGGGGTGATGGACACGGTCCCGATGAGATCGTTCACCCGGGGGAGGAGGGCATTCCGCTGCAGGTGGCTACCCAGCACCACGTACAGGGTGAAGGGCCGGCCCGATTCGGTGAAGAACCACTGCGACCCGGACTGCCCGTTGAGCCCCCGGCGCAGGACATAGGGTCGGAAGTCGGTCGCCGCCAAGGCTCGGGGCATGCCCTGGCGAGCGAAGAGCGGCTTGCCCAGGCTCTCGGGCCCGTACTCGAACAGGGTGGCGAAGATGTCCGCCGGACCCATGGCGTTGACTGCCCCACTGCCGAAGTCGCCCACGTCGACGGGGAGGGCGAAGGTCGAGAAGTTGGCCACCGGATACGGCACCTCCCGGCCGATGGCCGGTCGGATGACGATCCGACCCTCGAAGCCCGGGGGTAGGGGTGCTTCTATCCCGTGGGCCTTCAGTACGGCCATCCTCAGCCGGCCCGTCTGATCGGAGGTCCGTCGAGGTCCCTTCGTCGGTCGTCACTCCGGGGAGGTCCGTAGACGTCCTCCAGGGAGGACGGATAGAGGCTGGGGTCACCAGGGAGGATGCCGGCGTCGCTCAGCTCGCGATCGTTGTCCATCTCCCGCTCGGGGCCGTCGAGGCCTTCAGCAAGACCGCCACTCCGGCTGCCGACGGTGAAGGTGCGGGCATCGGACTCGGCCCGCCTCACCAACTCCACGACCTGGTGGAAGTGGTTGGCCACCCCCTCGCCGATGCGCCGGCCCGAGGCCCCGTCGATCAGGACGAAGAACGGTGATCCCGGCACCTCGTAGTCGCCCCACGCATCGGTGGACATGACCACGGGTAGGCCCGGCGGGGCCTGAGCGGCCACCTCGCCCGGGATCTCCAGGTCCGGCCCCTTGGTCACCACCACCAGGCGGGTGCCGGTGGGAAGGCCCAGCCGGTCCGGAGTTCGGAATGCCTGCCAGAACCCGGCACAGGTGGTACAGCCCGAGGACAGGAAGGCCAGGAGGGTCAGTCCGTCCCCACCGGTGACGGTGATGGCCAGAGCATCGCCGCTGGGTGTCGTTCCGGCCACCGTCGGCGCCGAGGTGGTGTTGCGCTCACCGGGGAGGGGTGGGCCCATGGTCAGCGGAATCCGGACCGGGCCGGGATCGTGGGCCCCTCGACGCGTCTCGTCTGGGGCGTGTTCGTCGGCCGCTCCCGGTTCACCGACGCCTACCCCGAGGTCATGGAGTGCCTTGAGGATGTCGGCATGGCTGCGCAGCAGCCCGGCTACCAGCACGGCCAGCAACAGGACCACGACACTCACGACGATGGCCAGTGCAACCACGTACTACCTCCCGATGATCGAGCCATCGGAACTACGTGTCCCGCGGTCCATCTCGGTGCTCATGCTAGGGAGTGCCTCTGCCGAAACGGTGTATCGCCGATGACCTCGGAAGGAGCCCGCGTCGGCGGGCCGCCGTGAGCCGCGGCCGCCGTTCGCTCCGCCGGACCCAATGGTGCGTCAGGCGTCGGGTCATGCGGAGGGCCGGTGGTGCCGAGGAGCCGATCAGGACATGGCACAGGCCGCCGTCACGGCGATGGCGACCGGAAGGATGAAGACCCCGATGGTCAGCATCCCGACCAGGGCCAGGCAGTCGAGGAGACCCGAGAACGCCCACGCCACCACGAGGCACCCGCGCCCGGAGCGCGCCCGTCCGATGGCCAGGGCGGCAGCCACCACCCCGACGACGGCCAGCGGCGCGCTGACCGGGAGCAGCACCTTGGGTCCGTTCACCTGGACCAGGGAGGGATGGATCAGTACGGCCGCGGCGATGAGCCCGGCCGACCACGCACCGGCGGCGGCCAGCAGCCAGCGGGGGCGCCCGGACACCGGGCTCGCCGGGTCTTGGGGCGGCCGGTACTGGCGCGGCGGGTCCTGGGGCAGCCGGGGTAGGCCTGGTGCCGGCTCCCGGGCCGGATTCACGTCGTCACACCCCGATCGCCCGATCGGTTCGGGAGGGGTGGCACGGCAACGAGGGCGGCCAGGGTACGCGCCTGCTCGAACAGGGAGAGTGCCGGCCCCCGGTCACCGTCGAGATGACTGAGCATCTCCAGGCCGACGTACATCGCCACGATGGCGTGAGCGACGTCGTCCGGGGGAATGATCGACGCCAGAGCCGAGTCGCCCAACGCCGCGGCCACCGACCGCCGAGCGAACTCCATCCACGGGGCGATGCGTTCGGCGACCGATGCCCCGAGCCCCGGATTCGACGATGCCCCGGCGATCATCTCGACGAGGACGCTGACATGGCCGGCGTCAAGGTCCTCCTCGAAGATCGATGCGGCGACGTCCACCAGCTCGGCGGTCGAACCCACCGTGTCCACCGCGGCCGAGTAGCGCTCGAGCCGCTCGGCGCTGACGGCGTCGAGGGCAGCCAGGAGCAGGTCCACCACGGACCCGAAATGGTAGAAGACCAGACCTTGGTTGCAGCCGGCCCGACGGGCGATCGACCGGGCGCTGGAGCCGGCGAACCCCTCGGCCTTGAGCGTCTCGACGGCTGCGTCGACCAGCCGCTGGCGGGTCATCGACGAGGTGGTACCCCCCGCCGCATGCACCGTGCTGGCCCGGCCGGATCTGGCCATGGTGGCGCCTCCCTTCAGCGATCGAGCTCAGACGCATCGATTTGATCGATTGATTTGAGCAACTGCTCAAATCATGGACCCGGCCGGGCTCCGTGTCAACCGGATCCTCCGACGTCGGGATTCTCCCGGGCGCTCGGCCGGCAGAGAAGGCACACTGGCGGGTAAGGCCGACCGCCCTCGGTCACCGGTTCCGTCGCCCGGGGAGGCACCTATGGCACTGCGCATCGAGACGATCACCGTCGACTCCGAGGATCCGGTTTCCCTGGCCCGTTTCTGGTCCGCGGTCCTCGACTGGGAGTGGCGGGAGGACGACGACGGGGACGTGTGGGTCGAACCGGGACAGGGCCACCCGGACCGGGGCGCGGTGCGCCCACTGCTCTTCCTGGAGGTGCCCGAGTCCAAGGCCGTCAAGAACCGGCTTCATCTCGATCTCGCCCCGGACGACCAGGCCGCCGAGGTGCAGCGGCTCCGTGATCTGGGTGCCTCGCCGGTGTCGGTGGGCCAGAGCGGCGACGAGGGGTGGGTGGTCCTGGCCGACCCCGAGGGCAACGAGTTCTGCGTGCTCGGGTCACCGTAACGGGACGGACCTCCGGCCACTCGGGCCCGTGGTGACCCGGTCCGGGTCCCGGGCGCTGAGGTGCCCGGAAGCCTCGACCCCGGGGCTAGGTGGCCGTGGCCTCGGCGGCCGCCTTGGCCTCGGCCGCCTTGCGGTACTCCTCCAGCTGATCCAACAATGGCATGCGCTCCTGGCCGACGGTGGAGTCCAGGCGGGCGGCGATGTCCTGGGGGGTCCACCGCCCATCGGCGTACACGGCTCGCACCTCCCGAGGTTGGTTCCAGACGGCGATCTTCGAACCGACCGAGGTGTAGACCTGACCCGTCACGTGCTTGGCCTGGTCCGACAGCAGGTAGACGACCAGGGGGGCGACATCTTCGGGATCTCCCATCTCGGCCAGGTCCATGGGCACGTTGGCCGACATCCGGGTCCGGGCCACCGGCGCCACGGCGTTGGCGGTGATCCCGTAGCGGTTGAGCCCGGCGGCGGCCGAGCGGACGAGGGAGACGATCCCTCCCTTGGCTGCGGCGTAGTTGGCCTGGGCCACACTGCCGGCGAAGGCACCTGAGGTGAAGGCGACCAGGGACCCCCCGCCCTCCTGCTTGCGCATGACGGCCGACGCCGCCCGGAACACGGTGAAGTGACCCTTCAGATGGGTCTCCACGACGGCGTCCCACTCGTCCTCGGCCATGTTGAAGAGCATGCGCTCGCGGAGGATGCCGGCAACGCACACCACTCCGTCGATGCGGCCCCAGCGTTCGATGCCGGCGCCCACGATCTTCTCGCCCCCCTCCAGGGTGGTCACGCTCTCCCCCACGGCCACCGCCTCACCACCGGCCCCCTCGATCTCGGCCACCAGGGCCTCGGCCACCTCGCTGGTCGGGTCCTCGCCGGCCAGTCCGACGCCGATGTCGGCCACCACCACCTTGGCACCCTCCCCCGCCGCGGCCAGGGCCACGGCGCGCCCGATGCCCCCTCCCGCCCCGGTGATGGCCACCACTTTTCCCTGCAAGAACTCGCTCATTGCCTACTGCCTCTCTGTCTTCGTTCCGAACCCGCTCCGACCCGGTCGTCCTGATCGCCCGCCCGCCCGTCCGGTCGGGAGACTCCCGGGCAAACGGCGCGACGAGCCACCGCCCGACGGGAGGTTGACCGGTTACGAGAACCTGTTCTAGCGTCCCCACCCGGGACGGCGCCACACGGAGCGGCTGTTCGGCCTTCGGGCAGGCCGGCCTGGGACAGAGCCAGCCCTCGGGTAAGGCGACACGCCCGACCACCACACATCGGCCGGTCACCGGCACAGGGGGTAGCGAGCATCATGGGCGACTTCGGATTCTGGGCTCTGGCCCACGAGCACCCGGACAAATTGGCGCTGGTCGACCCGGACGGGACCGAGTTCACCGCCGAGCAGCTGCTGGGCCGGACCAACCAGGTGGTCCACGGACTGCGCGGCCTCAACCTCAAGCCAGGGGACGTGGTGGCCACCCTCCTCCCCAACGGCGTGGAGGCCTTCGAGCTCTACCTGGCCGCCCTGCAGGCCGGGTGGTACCTGGTGCCCATCAACCACCACCTCATCGCTCCCGAAGTGTCCTACATCCTGAAGGACTCCGACGCCAAGGCCTTCGTCGCCCACGAGCGCTTCGCCGAGGTGGCCCTCGACGCCGCCGACGAGGCCGAGCTGCCCTCGTCCCGGTGCTTCGCCGTCGGCGAGATCCTGGGATTCGGCTCCTACGCCAGGATGCGCGACAACCAGCCCACCACGGACCCGGCCGACCGCACCATCGGCGACGTCATGAACTACACGTCGGGCACGACCGGCAACCCCAAGGGCGTCTTCCGCAAGCTGAGTGGGGCGACCCCCGAGGAAGCGGCACTGGGGCTGTCGGGGATCCTCTTCCTGTTCGGCATTCAGCCCGACGACGCCAACGTGCACATCGTGGGCTCGCCGCTCTATCACACGGCCGTGCTCCGCTACTCCGGTGCCTCCATCCATCTGCTGCACACGGTGGTGCTCATGGACAAGTGGATCCCCGAGGAGATGCTCCGACTCATCGAGAAGTACCACGTGACCAGCTCCCACATGGTGCCCACACAATTCCACCGGCTCCTGGCCCTTCCCGACGAGACCCGCTCCCGGTACGACCTGTCCTCACTCGAGCACATGATCCACGCCGCCGCCCCGTGCCCCGTGGATGTGAAGTACAAGATGATCGAGTGGTGGGGGAACGCCATCGACGAGTACTACGCCGCCTCTGAGGGTGGTGGGACCCTGGTCACCGCCGAGCAGTGGCTGGAGAAGCCGGGCACTGTGGGGAAGGCCTGGCCCATCTCGGAGATCGCCATCTTCGACGATGAGGGCACCCGCATCGAGGAGCCCAATGTCATCGGCACCGTCTACATGTCCATGCAGACCGGGGACTTCGAGTACCACAAGGACCAGACCAAGACCAAGGACAACCGCATCGGCAAGTTCTTCACCGTCGGGGACGTGGGCCTGATCGACGAGGACGGCTACCTGTTCCTTCGGGACCGCAAGATCGACATGATCATCTCGGGCGGGGCCAACATCTATCCGGCCGAGATCGAGAACGTGCTGCTGGGCTTCCCCAAGGTGGGCGACGTGGCCGTGTTCGGTATTCCCCACGACGACTGGGGCGAGGAGATCAAGGCCGTCGTCGAGCCGGCCGAAGGGGTGGAGCCCACACCGGAGCTCGCGGAGGAGATCCTGGAGTACTGCGCCACCCGCCTGGCCAAGTTCAAGACCCCCAAGTCGATCGATTTCACCGACGACATGCCCCGCGACCCCAATGGCAAGCTCTACAAGCGCAAGCTGCGTGATCCCTACTGGGAGGGACGGGAGAAGATCTGACGCGGCGGGCGCCGGCCCGGGCTGAGGTCGCGCACGAAGCGGTGGTCGGTCACCGCGTGGCCGTCGAACTCCTGGGTGCGCTCCCCCGGAGCCTCGGTCCAGCCCCGACCGAGGTAGAAACGACGGGCCCGGTCGTTGGTGGCCAGCATCCACAGCGTGACCGTCCGGCGCCCGTCGACGTCCAGCCGCTCGAGGGCGGCGTCCAGGAGACGGCTCCCGTGGCCCCGGCCCCATGTGTCGGGGTGGAGGTAGATGGTGTACAGCTCCCCGGTACCCGGTGGGGCGTCGTCATCGCCACTGGGGCCGACATGGGCGAATCCGACGAGTCGGGCGCCGAGCTCCATCACGACCACATGACCGGGCGACGGATCGGCGAGGATGCCGGACCACTCCTTGGCCCGCTGGGCGACAGACAGATTGGCCAGGTACCCGTCGGGCAACAGGCCACGGTAGGCCACCTGCCAGGAGGCCACGTGCACCGCGGCGATCGCCCAGGCGTCGTCCGGGAGCGCCGCCCGCGCCCCGCCCACCCCGGCCGGCCGGTCAGGTCGAGGGTCGGTTTGCGGGATCGAACACACGCTGGACGTCGGAGGCCGCGCCTTCGCGCAGGGCCTCGGCCCGGATGGCTTCGAGCATGACCGGGTCGGCACTGTCGATGTTGGACTCGGCGATGTCCAGCATCTGGGTGGGCACGACCTCGATGAAGATGCCGTCGGCCTCCGCCGTCAGGACCTCTCCGGCGTAGATGCCACCCCAGGTGTAGACCTTGCGACCGTCCACGCGCACGAACCGGGCCTCTACCCGGAGGTCGGTGTTGAGCGGCGTCGGCTTGCGGTAGCGGACGGTGAGCGTTCCGGTCATGGCCGGATGCTCGGCCACGATGTTGGCCGCCCCGAGGACCTCGTCGAGCAGCTCGGCGATGACCCCACCATGGACGCAGGTGGGTGGCCCCTCGTAGGCGAAGCCGAAATTGGCGTGGCCGGCGATCTCCGGTTGGCCGTTCTCCCCTTCGACCACCGCCACCCGAACCGGTGGCGCCACCGGATTGGCCAGGCCGATGACCGGGCTGGTCGGGAAGAAGTCCTGGGCGGCACGGGCCAGATCGGGCTGGTTGCGGGTGCGTCGGGGCCCGGCCCGGGCTGTCAACCGCTCAGCGATGGCCTCGATGGCCTCGGCCGCCTCGTTCAGCGAATCGTCATCGAGGTCGGCCGCCACGTTGAGGGTGATGATGGGACGGATGGCCGCCGCCAGACGACGCCGAGGGTCGTCCGGCGTGGTGTCGTCCACGAACAGGGCCGTCACCGGCGCTGGTAGTTGGCCGGGCGCTTCTCGGCGAAGGCCTTCTGGCCCTCGGCGGCATCCTCGGTGGCGAAGATCGGCCACCCGAACTCCAGCTCCATGGCCAGGGCCTGCTCCTCGGGGATGCCCTCAGTGGCCTTCACCGACGCCTTGATGGCCTCCACAGCCAGGGGGCCGTTGGCCGCGATGACGTCGGCGATGGCGAGGGCCGACTCCAGCGCCGTGCCGTCGGGCACCACTCGCCCGATCAGCCCGATCTCCTTGGCCTCCTGGGCCGAGACCTCCCGGGCGGTCAACAGCAGATCCATGGCCACGGTGAAGGGGATCTGGCGGCGGAGACGGACGGTCGACCCCCCCAGGGGGAACAGGCCACGTCGGGCTTCGAAGACCCCGAACTTGGCGCTCTCCCCGGCCACCCGGATGTCCGTGGCCTGCAGGATCTCCGTCCCACCGGCCACGGCCCAGCCCTCCACGGCGGCGATGAGGGGCTTCTTCAACGAGTAGTGACGCAGCAGAGCCTTCCAATGCAGGTCGGGATCCTCCGCCATGCGCTCCTTCACGGCGTCGTTGCCCGGTCCAGACATCGACTTCAGGTCCATGCCGGCGCAGAACGTCCCACCGGCCCCGGTGAGGATGGCGCAGCGGATGTCGTCATTGCCGTCGATCTCCGTCCAGGCGTCGACCATGCCCACCAGCATCGGACCCGACAGTGCGTTCTTGGCCTCGGGTCGGTTCATGGTCACGACGGCGGTGGGTCCCACACGCTCATAGGTCAGGTGTTCGGTGCCGGTCACAGTGTCCTCGCTTCGTGGTGGATGGTCAGGGGTAGGAGTTCGGTTCCGGGCGGTCCGGCGCCAGGCTCGCCCGTGGCAAGACCCGGACGGAACTCCCCCGCTCGTCACCCCCGGGGCCACGGGCACCGGAGGCGACTAGAACGCATTCTACTTTCTAGCCGTTCTCCGGCAGATAGCACACCCGACGGCCCACTCCCTGGGAGTCGGAGACAACGTACGCCGGTCAGCCCAGCGCCGGCCCGTTGGCCATGCCCACCACCGGCCGATTGAGGTGCAGGCCTCCCGTGGAGCCCTCGAATACGGCGTCTCCGAAGGCGAAGATGCCGCCGTCGGAGGCCACCAGCCAGTAGCCCTGCCCCGTGGCGTCGGCGGCCAGTCCCACGATGGGCTGGTTGAGGTGCATCCCGCCGGTCCCTCCGTGGAACACGGCGTCGCCGAAGGAGAAGATGCCGCCGTCGGAGGCCACCAGCCAGTAGCCCTGCCCCGTGGCGTCGGCGGCCATGCCCACGATGGGTCGGTTGAGGTGCATGCCACCGGTGGACCCCTGGAAGGAGGCGTCGCCGAAGGAGAAGATGCCGCCGTCGGAGGCCACCAGCCAGTAGCCCTGTCCGTTGGCGTCGGCAGCCATACCCACGATGGGTCGGTTGAGGTGCATCCCTCCGGTCCCTCCGCGGAACACGGCGTCACCGAAGGAGAAGACCCCGCCGTCGGAGGCCACCAGCCAGTAGCCGCGGCCCGAGGGGGTGGGCGCCATGCCCACGATGGGCTGGTTGAGGTGCATGCCGCCGGTCGAGCCGTAGAACGGGGCGTCGCCGAAGGAGAAGATCCCGCCGTCGGAGGCCACCAGCCAGTAGCCGTTGTGATCGGTGGTCGAGGCCATGCCCACGATGGGCTGGTTGAGGTGCATGGCGCCGGTCGAGCCGTAGAAGGGAGCGCCCCCTTCGGCGAAGATGCCGCCGTCGGAGGCCACCAGCCAGTAGCCGGGGCGTGGGGGGATGGGGGTGGGAGGCCCGGGGAGGCCGGCCGGGCCGACGAAGGCATGGATCTGCGTCGACGACGGGGCCAGGATGAGGCCGTCGGCCGCCGAGGGCGAGGGGAAGGACGAGGACGAGGAACCGATGGCGAAGGTCTGGGTGACTACTCCGGTGGAGGCGTTGAGGGCGTACAGGTTCCCGCCGCCCACCGACCAGACCAGGCCTCCGGCCACGATGGGCGATCCCTTGGCCGAGGACGTCGACGCCGTCCACGTGGCGGTCGGCGCGCTCGACGAAACCGTCACGGCGTGAATGCCGTTGCTGCAGGGGACGAAGAGGGTGCCGTTCAGATCGGCCGACCCTCCGTCGGAGAAGCAGAAGCCGGCCGTCGAGAAGGGCGCATTTCCGACTCCGCCCAGCGCCGATTGGTTCAGGACGTAGGCGGTCTGGGACTTGCCCACTTCGAAGACCAGGCCGTTGGGGAGCAGGGCCGGTGCCCCCGATCCGAGGTCGAGGTCGAGGTTATTGTCCGAATACCAGGTGGTCGGGGCCCAGGCGTCGAGGAGCTGCATGGTCGGGCTGAGTTTCAGCACGCTGTCGCTCTGGTCGTAGGCGTCGGTCGACAGGTGGTGGGCGCTGTTCCCGGTCGCCACCCACACGTTGCCCTGGGCGTCGACCGAGGGGGCCGCACCGGCCATCCACACCGCGCCCTGGCTGTCGCCGGCCTGATTGGCCACGGTGTACACCGACGGGGTAGAGCCGTCCTCGGGGGCCGAGATGACCAGGCCGTGATAGGGGTCACAGTCCCCGGCATTGCCCCCGAAGCTGGCGATGACACGGCCGTCGGTCAGGGCCAGGGAGACCCGCTGGAGTTGGAAAGCCGGGCTGGAGCTGGCCGGGTCGATGACTTCGTCCATCATGATCAGGCCGGTGTAGGTGTTGAGCCCGATCAGGTGGTGGGCGGCGTTGGGTGACCCGCTGAGGGTGGCGGCCTCGGTGGCCACCACGAAGATCTCCGACCGGGCGGGATCGATGACCGGGGTGCCGGTGATCCCCACCGTGGGGTGGATATTGCCGCACAGGCCCGAGACGGTGGAGGGATTCAGAGGGGTGGCCAGATGGTTGGACCACAGGACCTGGCCGGAGTCGGCGGCCAGGGCGTAGACCGTGTCGTTCTCCGTGGCGGCGTAGACCCGACCTCCGTAGACCAGGGGCTGGCCGTAGAGCTGGCCGTCGA
The DNA here is from genome assembly GCA_963737625.1 of uncultured Acidimicrobiaceae bacterium. Taxonomy (GTDB): domain Bacteria; phylum Actinomycetota; class Acidimicrobiia; order Acidimicrobiales; family RAAP-2; genus Bog-756. Next base: position 215,595 of record CAVTTK010000002.1, on the reverse strand, counting down.
AGGCGGGTGAGGTCCACGCCGGCGTGGCCGGCGAGAACGAGGTGCCGGAGCTGTCGACGCCGGTGCGCAGCCCGTTCTGGTCGAACGTCGTCCAGTCCGAGGCCGTCGCCGAGTGGCCGGCCCGGCTCGCCGCGCCGGCCGACAGCGGACCCATCGCCGCCGGAGCACCCGCTGCCGAAACCAGCGACAGGAGCCCAGTCAGGGCGATGACAGGCAGGAACCGGACAGGGAGTCGTCGGGAAGCGGGCATGGTCCCACTCTTAGCCGTTGGCGACGCACTTGCGCCACGCCCCGATCCATGACGGTTTCCCAGCGAGCGGGTGACCAGGGAAGGACGCCGTCCGGTCAGATCCGCTCGATGATGGTCCCGGTGGCCAGGGCCCCACCGCAGCACATGGAGATGAGGGCCAGGCTCTTGTCGCTGCGCTCCAACTCATGGAGGGCGGTGGTGATCAGACGGGCGCCCGTGGAGCCCACCGGGTGACCGAGGGCGATGGCCCCCCCGTTGACGTTGACCTTGTCCCAATCGGCACCGTGAACTTTGCCCCAGGACATCACGACCGAGGCGAAGGCCTCGTTGACCTCGAAGATGTCGATGTCATCCATGGTCATGCCTGCCTTGCGCAGGACATCGGCCGTGGCGGCGATGGGGCCGTCGAGGTGGTAGTACGGGTCCGAGCCGACGAGGGTCTGGGCCACGATGCGGGCCCGGGGGCGCAGACCGGCCTCGCTGGCCTTGCCTTCCGACATCCACAGGACGGCGGCCGCGCCGTCGGAGATCTGCGAGCTGTTCCCCGCGGTGTGCATCCCGTCGGGTAGCACAGGCTTGAGTCCGGCCAGGCCTTCACGCGTGGTGTCCCGCGGCCCCTGATCCTTCGTGATCAGCGTCTTTTCACCAGTCGGTCCTTCGGGGCCGACCACCGGGGCTTCGAGCGGGGCGATCTCGCGTTCGAACCGTCCCTCGGCCACGGCCACGGCCGCCTTGCGCTGAGACTCGAAGCCCAGCCAGTCCACGTCGTCACGGGTGATCCCGTACTTCTGGGCGATACGCTCGGCCGCACCGAATTGGTCGGGCATGTCCCAGGGGAACTCCTCGGGCCTCGATCGGCCAGGGCCGTTGAAGGCATTGGCCCCAAGACCGACCCGGCTCATGGCCTCGACGCCACAGGCAATGCCCGTCTCGATGGCGTCGGCGCTGATCAGATTGGCCACGAAGTTGTTGGCCTGCTGGGCCGACCCGCACTGACAGTCGATGGTGGTGGCGGCCACCTCGTAGGGCAGGCCCTGGCTGAGCCATGCCGTTCGAGTGATGTTGGAGGCCTGCTCGCCGGCCTGGGTGACGCAACCGCCGACGATCTGCTCCACGTCGCCGGGATCCACGCCGGCCCTCTTGACCAGCTCCACCTGGGCATTCCCCAGCAGCTCGGCGGCGTGGAAACCGGACATCCACCCGTTCCGCTTTCCGATCGGGGTGCGGACTGCTTCGACGATCACTGGTTGGGCCATGGTGGATCCCCCTTGAGGATTCGGTCTCTGGTGCGGACGCTCTGGTGCGGCGGCCGTTGACCCGTACAGGACCTCCGGGCCGCGGCCCACCAAGTATAGAACCGGTTCTACCGGCTGAGGCCGGGGACCCTCCGGACCCGGTGTCGGCGCCCGGGGAACCGATCGGAGGGGCCCGGCCGGTGGGGTCTCCCGGTCGGTTGCGCTGGCGGCCTACCGACCCCGCTCCCAGTCGATGGTGGCCCGTGCGGCGTCGTCGGGATGCCGTTCGAGCCAGCGGCGGGCGAACGGGCACAGGGGGACGACGGTCAGCCCGTCGCCGATGGACCGGTCCAGGGCGGCCCGCACCAGCCTCCCGCCGAGCCCCCGACCCTCCAGGGCCTCGGGAACCTCGGTATGGATCAGCACGAGATAGGACCCCTCCACCCGGTAGACGAGTTCGGCCACCTGCCCGTCGACCTCGAGCAGGAAGCGGCCCTCGTCGGCCCGGTCGACCACGTTGTCCACGATGCTCCTTTCGCTTCCCACCGTTCGGGGTCCCGAGCAGACGGACCCGAGGGACCACGCCGCCACCGGGCGGCCCCTCCCGCTCGCCAGCCACAGGACCGACCCAGTGGTCCTACCATGTCGCCGATGCCGTTCACCACCGTGCTGCCGTCGGCGCCCGCTCACCAGCCTCGGCCTGCCGGGACGGAACCGGCCCACCGGTGAGCCAGTTCCTCTTCGCCATCGGGCTGGTCCTGGTGCTACTCACCTCGGCCAGTGTCCTCTTCACCATCGTGCTCCCCCGCGAGCCGCGGGGGTTCGAAAAGGTCTCCTCGTGGGCCAACCGGCTCGTTCAGTTGGCCTTCCTTGGCCTGTCACGGCTGGCCAAGACCTACGAGGGCAAAGATGCCCTCCTGGCTCCGACCGCACCGGTGGCCCTCATCGCCCAGCTGCTGTTCTGGGCCGGTGGCTTCATCATCGGCTATGCCCTCATGCTGGAGGGGACGACCCACTCCTTCGTCTCGGCCCTGGCCCAGTCCACGGGGGCCGTGTTCACCGTGGGCACCATCGACCTCTCAGGCCCGGCCAACCAGGCCGTGGACATCGCCGCCGGGGCCACCTGGGTGGTCATCGTGGCCCTTCAGATCGCCTACCTGCCTGCCCTCTACGGAGCCTTCAACCGGCGCGAGAGCCTGGTGGCCATGTTGGAGAGCCGGGCCGGCATCCCGGCCTGGGGACCAGAAGTGCTGGCCCGCCATCAACTGGTCGGCATCATCGACACGCTGCCCGACTTCTACGCCTCGTGGGAGGAGTGGTCGGCCGACTTGGCCGAGAGCCACACCACCTACCCGGTCATGCTGCTGTTCCGTTCGCCCCAGCCGTGGTTCTCGTGGTTGGTGGGGCTCATCGCGGTCCTCGACGGCGCGGCCATGCATCTGGCCGTGGCCCCCACCACCGCCTCGTCCCAATCGCGCCTCTGCCTGCGCATGGGGTTCACCGCCCTCAACCGGATGGCCAAGGTCCTCGGTTGGGAGGTGGACCCCGACCCCAATCCCGAAGGTCCCATCGACCTCACCTTCGAGGAGTTCGCCGAGGCCGTGGAGATGCTCGAGCACGTGGGGTTCCCCATGGAGCGGACGGCCGAGGAGGCGTGGCCGGACTTCCGGGGGTGGCGGGTCAACTACGAGACCGTGGCCTACAGGTTGGCCGACCGGCTCACGGCGCCCCCCGCACCCTGGTCCGGTACCCGGCGCCACCTACGGTCCGGACCGGTGGCGCCCAACCGCCCTCCCCAGCGATCCCCGTCACTGCTGGAGAAGCACCGCCCCGACGTGGTGGTTGCACCGGCCCCCCGACGACGGGGTGGGACCACCGCGTAGCCCCCACCCGATGCCTCATGATCAACCGCCGGGAGGGTCATGCAACGGTGCCCCGGTCCACCAGCCGGTGACATCGACGAACGGAGCGGTGCACGGTGGACCGTCGGCCACCAGCATCTCGGGCCGGCTCCCGGGCACCGCCGGCACCCGCACCAGAGCCGCCGAGCGGGTGCCGTAGTCGTCGGTATGGACGCACGCCGCCATGGTGGCCTCTGGCCGCGGGGACCGGGCGTCGCCGAAGTTGGCCTTGGAGGCTCCGAGGGGCAGTACGTGGTCGGCCAGTACCGACGGCAGCACGTCCCACACCGACGACCCGGCGCTCTGGCCCCCGGCGATGAGACCCCGGATCCGGTCGGACTTGGTGGACGGCTCGGCCAGCGCCACGTTCTCGAGGATGTGGATTCCCGGGCCGAGCTTCAGGGCGCTCGGCGCCTCATCGGTGGCCAACTCCACGTAGGACAGGGAGTGTCGGTCACCCACCAACAACCACGCCGGGTTGTACTGACCGGGCCGTACGGTCTGGAGGAGGTGGGCCACGGCCTCCTCCGCGGTGGGGAGGGAGGCCAACATGAGCGGCAGCTCGCCCCGCGACCGCTTGGACAGGTCCCGGCCCCCGGGGGCGGGTCGATTGGTGAGACCGGCCACCACGCCGTGCTCGTTGACGGCCAGCCAGGTCCCTCCGGCCAGGTCGTCCCGGCCACCGAGGATCCTCGGACCGCCTTCCGACAGGACACCGATGGCCTGGGCCGGTCGGTCCAGCCGTTCGTCGCGGTTCGCCGCCACGATCAGCGGATACGCCGAGCCAGGCTCCCAGGCGAATACGAGGAGGCACACCGCGGTCAGGGTAGCGGGTGTCCGCGGCAGGCCGACGTGCGGCCTGCCGTCGTTCAGGCCAGTCCGGCCACCAGGAACTCGTCCAGAAATCTCCGCAGCCCGGCGCGGTCGTCCACGTCGACGGCATGGCCGGGCACGGTGACCAGCGAAAGCACCGTGCGCATGACCCACTCGCCGGCCCGGGCCACGTCGATGTCGGGACGGATCTCGCCACGATCCTTGGCCTCCACGATGTAGGAGTGCCAGAAGGTGGCCATGCCGGGCATCATCTCTCGGAGGCCGGTACCCATCATGGCCGCGAACGCCTCGGGTTCCCGGGCCTGTAGCTCGAGGAGGAGGGCTCCCGGCTGCTGCTCCCGCGACAGGGCCACCGCCTCGGCCACCTGGGCCGGGAGGTCGGGTGCCCTGGACACGCGGGCATGGGCGTCCGCCCAGAACTGTTCGTCGATGCGGGCCAGGGTGGCCAGCACCAGTGACGACTTGTCAGGGAATTGCCGGTAGAGCCACGCTCTCGACATGCCGGCCTCACGGGCCACATCGGTCATGGTGATCCGCCTGAGGCCCGATCGGCGCAGACACCGCTCGGTGGCGCCCAGCAGTCGGTCGCGGGCAGACGGACGGTCGACGGTGGCCGCGGTGGCGGGCGGGGTGATGGTCGAGGTCACCGGAACTCGAAGTCGCCGACGTCGAGTTCCTTGGTCCATCTCCAGTAGTCGACCAGGCGCCAGGGGCTCAGCACATGGATCTCCCCGTAGGCGTTCTTGAAGAACGAGTGCCTCACCGACGGCTGCGACCAGACCAGGGTGCGCATCTCGGCCTGGGAGCGCTCGTGCCAGTCGTCATAGCGCTGCTGCTTCGGCTCCATCGATCGGTGGCCCTCTTCGATGAGGACGTCGAGGCACTGGGTGATGTAGCGCATCTGGCACTCGGAGTGGAAGATCAGGCTCCCCCCGTGGGCCAGGTTGGTGCCGGGGCCGTACATGCAGAACAGATTGGGGAACCCGGGCACGGTGATGCCCAGGTACGCCGCCGGTCGCTCACCCCACGTGGAGCGGAGATCGACACCGTCCCGGCCGGTGATCTCCATCGGCCACAGGACACGGTTGGCATGAAATCCCGTGGCGTAGACCAGGATGTCCGCGGGGTGGCGGGTGCCGTCCTCGGTGACCACGGCATCGGCCTCGATGTGATCGATGCCGGTGCGGACCAGGTCGACGTTGCCACGGGTCAGGGTGCGCAGCCAACTCCCGTTGTCCTGCAGGGTGCGCTTGCCCGTGGCCGGGTAGTCCGGGACGACTTTGGCGACCAGCTCTGGGTCGTCACCCACCTGGCTGGTGATCCAGTCGGTGAACATCTGGCGGGTGAAGTCGTTGGTCTCACTCACGGCGCGCTGCGGATCCGGGTAGTCCGGGTCGACGCGGGCCGCCTCGAGTCCCTTGTCACAGCCGGGCCAGAACAGGAGGAACCGGTACCAGCGCCCGTAGAAGGGAAGGTGGCGGAGCGCCCAACGCACGCCCGGCCCCACCGCCTCGTGATAGTTGGGGTTGGGGAACATCCACTGGGCGGTCCGTTGGAACACCGTGAGGTGCTCCACCTCAGGGGCGATGGTCGGGGCGATCTGGAATCCACTGGCCCCGGCTCCGATCATGGCCACCCGCTGGCCCGTCAGGTCAACGTCGTGATCCCATCGCGCCGAGTGGAACGCTGGCCCGACGAACTCCTCCTGACCGGGGATCTCCGGGGTGTGGGGCCGGTTGAGTTGTCCCACGGCTGAGATCACGGCCCGGGCCACCAGGGTCTCCTCCCGGCCGTCGGGGCCCCGGACCTTCACCGACCAGGCAGCTCCTTCGTCGTCCCAGACCGCTCCGAGCACCTCGGTCTCCCACCGGACGTTCGCTTCGATGCCATGCCTGGTCATGACGGTTTCAAAGTAGGCCTGGAGTTCGGGCTGTTGGGCGAAGAACTCCGTCCAGGTGTCGCTGGGCTCGAAGCTGTAGCAGTAGAAGTGGTTGCCGACATCGACCCTCGCCCCCGGATAGGAGTTCTCCCACCACGTTCCTCCCACGCCGGGGTTCTTCTCGACAATGGTGAAGGGAATGCCGGCCTCCTGAAGGCGGATGCCGGCCAAGAGTCCAGACTGGCCGCACCCGATGACGACTACCGGGAACGCCTGGCGGTCGGTGGCGTCAGCGACGGGCTCCATCCTCCGGACGTCGGATCCGTCGAGTTCCATCTCCTCCATCAGCATGGGGACGTACTCTGCCGGCACGTCCTCGCACACCAGCCAGGTCATCATCTCGTGTAGCAGATCGGCCGGAACGGGTTCGGGTTCGGGACAGCCCTGGTCCCGGTAGCGGGCGATGATCGGGAGGGCGAGGGCCCGGACCTCGGCTTTGTCTTCCTCGGTCATGTAGCCCTGCACCTCGTTGAGGAACAGGCCGGCCGGCTTCAGCTTCCCCCGGATGAGCTCGGGATCGCCGGACATGTGGACCAGTGACAGCATCAGCGTCGGGATACTGAGGTCGGACAGAGCCAGGGCGATGTCTCCGTCCGAGGTCTCGAACGGCTGGCCCGCGTGCGGATTGCGCATAGTCGACCCTCCCCCGGCGGGAGGCAGGGACCCGCCAGATCTGTGATAGTACACAAACTCTCGATTGTGTCTACTCCGAGATCGGAGGACTCAGTGCTCCAGGTAGTCATCGATGGTCCGGGACGGGTGGGTCTCGTGGAAGGTCCCGACCCTGTCCCTCCAGGGCCCGACGGGGCGGTCGTTGCCGTCGAGGCCAGTGCCATCTGCGGGTCGGATCTCCACTTCTATGACGGCGACATCCCCGTTGGTGACGGCTTCGCCATCGGTCACGAATTCATCGGGACCGTGGCCGAGGTCGGTCCGGAAGTCCGGAGGTTCAAGGTCGGAGACCGGGTGCTCACCGCGTCGGTGGCCGGGTGCGGTCACTGTGACGGCTGCGACACCGGCGACCCCGTCACCTGCGTCGAGAGTCCACAGGTGTTCGGTTCGGGCGTGCTCGGAGGAGGGCAGGCCACCAGCGTCGCCGTGCCGTCGGCGGACTTCCAGATGCTGGCCATCCCCGAGGGGGTGGATGACGAGGCGGCGCTGTTGTTGACCGACAATCTCAACACCGGTTGGATCGGAGCCAAGCGGGCCGACACCCCGTTGGGAGGAACGGTGGTGGTGCTCGGACTGGGCGCCGTCGGTCTCTGCGCCGTTCGCTCCGCTCTGGTCCTCGGGGCAGGTCGCGTCCTGGCCGTCGACCCGGTGGCCGGCCGGCGGGCCCTGGCGGCGGAGTCCGGTGCCACTCCTCTGGAGGGACCAACGGTGGAGGCGGTCATGGAGGCCACCGCCGGAAGAGGGGCCCACTCGGTCATCGATGCTGTAGCACGGGACACCACCCTCGACGATGCGTTCGCCTGCGTCCGGCCTGGGGGGACCGTCTCGGTGATCGGGGTGCACGACCTTGATCCGTATCCCCTCCCCATTCTCATGGCCCTGTTCCGCAGTGTCACGCTGCGCATGACGACGGCGCCGGTGCATCAGACGTGGAAGGAACTGGTGCCCCTGGTCACTGCGGGTCGCCTCCCCACGGAGGGGATCATCACCCATGGTTTCCCGCTGGCCGACGCGGCCGAGGCCTATGCTGCCGTGGCTGCCCGCACCGCTGAGTGCATCAAGGTGATGCTTCGGCCATAAGGGGCCATCGCCCGACTCCACCGGGGTGCCGACGGCGCGGGATCCGCGCCGGCCCGAGGAGGCTCTCAGGCCCGAGTCGCGGCCAGTCCCACGACGGGTTGATTGAGAGGCGTACCCCCCATGGAGCCCAAGAATTTCGGCGTCTCCGAAGCTGAAGATGCCGCCGTCAGAGGCGGCCAGCCAATAGCCGCCTCCGTCGGGGGTCGGGGCCATACCCACAATGGGCCGGTTGAGACGCGTGCCGCCGGTCCCCCCGTAGAACGGGGCGTCGCCGAAGGTGAAGATGCCGCCATCGGACGCCACCAGCCAGTAACCCCCTCCGGTGCCATCACCCGCCATACCCACGATGGGCCGGTTGAGATGGAGATTGCCCATGGAGCCGTGGAACGTGGCGTCGCCGAAGGTGAAGATGCCGCCATCGGACGCCACCATCCAGTAGCCCTGGCCCGACGCATCGGCGACCATCCCCACGATGGGCCGGTTGAGATGGAGATTGCCCATGGAGCCGTGGAACGTGGCGTCGCCGAAGGTGAAGATGCCGCCATCGGACGCCACCATCCAGTAGCCCTGGCCCGACGCATCGGCGACCATCCCCACGATGGGCCGGTTGAGATGGAGATTGCCCATGGAGCCGTGGAACGTGGCGTCGCCGAAGGTGAAGATGCCGCCATCGGACGCCACCATCCAGTAGCCGGCACCGGCCGGCGTGGACGTCACGCCAACGATGGGCGCGTTGAGATGCATGCTGCCCATCGATCCCACGAAGTCGGCGTCGCCGAAGGCAAAAATGCCCCCGTCGGAGGCGGCTTGCCAGAATCCTCCCCCGGGCGACGCCGGCGCGGGCGGAGGCCCAGACGGGGGCGACGCCGCGGAACTGTAGGTGAAGCGGTCATGACTGCCCGAGGCGCTGGTGCCGTCGACGGTGGTGACCGCGACATCGACGGCCCCGGTCCCGGCCGGTGAGGTGGCAACGAGAGTGGCGTCATTGAGGTACGTCACCGGGGAGGCCGTCGTCGCTCCGAACGTGACGGCAGCTCCCGGGGTGAAGCCACTGCCGGAGATGGTGATGACCGTCCCACCTGGCTCGGATCCACCCGTCGGCGCGATGGAGGTGATGCCCGGAGGCAGGGCCACTGCGTGGCTGGATCGCGCCGAGGAGTCGCCGTTGTTGGAGACCGAGGTGCCGGTGAACGTCTGGATGGTGGAAGTTCCAGCGGTGTCGGTCACGGTCAAGGCGACGGTGAACGGCCCCGGGATTGCGTAGGTGTGGGAGATCATGGGGAAGGAGTTGGTGGCGGAGAACGATCCGTCGCCGAAGTCCCAGGCGTAGTTGACGATGCTCCCCTCTGGAGCACCTGATGCCGATCCATCGAACGTCGTAGCCGACCCCATCGCTCCGGGGGTATCGGAGAACGAGGCTGTCGGAGCCTGGTCGGGGGTAACGACGATTCCTCGCGGATTCGAACCGACGGTGATTGGGGTTCCGCGGCTCCCTCCACCAGCGGACAGTGTGATGGGTGTGACCGTTGTCGTGTTGTTGTTGCTCACATAGGCGGTCCTGCCATCGGGAGTGATGGCCAGGTCAAAGGGATTCGTGCCCGCGGCGATGGCCACGTCGGCCACCCCACCGCCATCGGTCAGTGTGACCGGTGTAACGGTGCCCGATCCGAAATTGGCCACATAGGCGGTCACGCCATCGGGCGTGATGGCCACGCCGATCGGGGAATTGCCCACGGAGATCGGTGTACCGGCAACCCCGCCACCAGGGGACAGAGTGATCGGCGTGATCGAGCCCGAGCCGGTGTTCGCCACGTAGGCGGTCCGGCCGTTCGGGGCAATGGCGATGCCCTGAGGGCTGATACCAACCGGGATCGTACCTGTGACCACTCTCGGACGACAGCGGATGGCGCTCACGTCTCCGCTCCGAAGTTGGCCACATAGGCAGTAACACCATCAGGTGCGATCGCGACACTCATCGGATGGGACCCCGTCGTAACCGCGGGACCTGACGTACCCCCTCCGCCTCCAAGTGTCATCGAGGTGAGCCTCGCCGTTACTAGCATCACCCGACGATCGCGGTAAGTCCATCGGGAGTGATGGCGATGGCCCCAGCTCCGTTGAAGCCGGTGATGCTGGGCCCGGGTGTGTCCGTTGCGACCTCGACCGGCGTCACCGATCCTTGGTAGTTCGGCACGTAGAGGTACCGGCCGTCAGGAGTCACGGCCGCCCCAAGTCCATCCCCAGGGACGCTCACGTTGGTTCCAGCCGTATTGGTCGCGGTGTCGATGGGGGTGACGTTGTTGGAGCTGTTGTTGACCACATAGGCGGTGGGCGGCCGGGCGAAGGTGTAGTCGTCAGCAGACGACGAGATGCTCGAGCCGGTGGTGGTGGTCACGGTCACATCGACCGTCGTGCCGGCGGTGCCGGGCGGTTCGGTCACCACCACTGAGGATCCCGTGACGGAGGAGACCGCGGCCAGCGCCGAACCGAAGTCGACCGAGGCCGGCGCGTCGAGGTTGGCGCCCAGTATGGTCACCCGTTGTCCGCCCGTTGACGGACCGGAGTTGGCTATGACCGCGGTCACCACGGGTGGATTCGATGCTTCGGCCGGGGTGGCGGACAGGACGACGACCAGGTTCCCGGTAGTGACGATGACCAGACCTACCGCGAGGGCGCCGGCGCTTAGGCCTCGGATAGCCGCTCCTGGCCTGGTCCGGCAACCGGTACGTCCACATCGCCGCACAGGAACAGACTGCGTCGACGGCTCTGTTCGAGCATCACCTGACGTGCCGGCCCCTCTACCAACTCCAGATGACTCGGATGCTCTATTGAATCGCCTCATCGGACATTCGCCTAGATGTTTCCACTAGGTCATAGTCAGGACTCTCTCCTCTCCTATCGACAGGGTGGCGGTAAAGGTGAAGTAGGGCTGACCCTAGAGATGAAGGGGGTAGGCCCCCGCTCCATCAGAGATACATGGAATCCTGGGACCGGTAACCGGATTCAGGAGTCGATGGATGGAAAATCCACGCCACTCTCGCCCGTGGCTGCCGCCGGGCCATCGATTGCCTCGGAATCACGACCAGCCGAGGTTCGAGCCGGGTCAGTGGTGTGGACCCGCGGCGTTGAAGACGTCGGGGCCGAACGCGGCCAATCCGGGCTGTCCGGCCATTCCGAGATGGCCTTTGCCATCGCTGCCACCCTTGTCGATGCCGAGGAGATTCTCGTAGGTCTTCAGTGCGCTGTAGTGATTGTACGAGCCGGTGGTGTCAACGGTTCCTGGCTTGATGTACTTCGACGAGGTCAGTACGAGTGCTCCGGTCTGGCCGCCGCCGGGACCAGAACCTCCGGCCTCGGTGACGTTCGGCCCCGGCTGTTCGTTGCAGCAGGCTGCGGCATCATTCGTGGCGTCGAGGTCGGCTTCGTCGGCCGTGATGACCACCATCATTTGGCCCGCTTTGTAGGCCGGCGAGTTGAGGATGGTCGGCATCCAGGCTTCGAGCCACGCGTTGGCGGCCACCAGTCCCCCGGTCGTCCCGCCGGCCGCACTTGGTGAGACACACGTTGCATCATGGCCATCGTTGCATACGCTCGGAGTGATGAAGCTGAACGAGGGAGTTGTGGACTCTTTGGAGAAGTCCTTGACCAGCCTGCTCGAGGACGAGGGCTTCCCGGTGGACCCCAGCGACCCGAGCGGCACCACATTGGCGTTGCACAGAGCGGTGTTATCGATGATCGAATGGAACCAGACGAAGGGATCGTGCCGGGTCACGTAGCCGTCCGTCGTCGTGGCGGCACTGGCCGGGGGGCTGCCTGGGGCAGGGTGGGCACACGTCGTCCCGCCATCTCGCGCGGCATCGTTCCCCATGTCCTCCTCATAGCCGCGCCAGGCGGCGACGTGGGTCGTCGGATTGGGCTTCTTGATGGTGTCCAGCTGGTTGGCGATGGTCTCCACGGACGCCGGATAAACACAGCCAGAGCTGCCGTTGACCTGGCCCAGGGTTGCCGAAGGGGTCCCCGGCGTCACGTCCTCGAAGCCGGCCAGGCAGTCACCCTGGGTCGTGGGAGTCGGCGCCTGGCCGGATACCTGCCCGACGTAGTTATCGAGGCTGACATGGCCGATGCCGTAGTAATTCTTGATCAGTACCCCCTTCTTCTCGAGCGTCCCGGTGAGATACGAGGCGGGTGACGACGGTCCGAAGGTATTCGTCTCGGATTCATTTTCGATGTCGATGACGACGATGTTCTTGATCGCCTGCTTGGGGGGAGTCGCTGCCGAAGCTTGGCCTCCGGCAGCTAGAGAACTCGCCGCGATGAGTGTCAAGCAACCCGCCAGGGCGGACAGGGACATAGCCAGAGGACCGAGCTTTCGGCGCGGGACACCGAGCCGAGTCGTTGAGCCGAGCCTTACGTTCATGCGGTTCACCCTCTTTGTCACGACCGTGTCCAACGGCAAGGTCTGGGCCGGGATGACCGGTTCGTGGCTATGACATCCCGCGCCAATCCCATCAGATCCGCTGATGGACATCCCCGCTGCCCCGTCTTGCCCCGGAGAACTGTACACACGGATGTTGACCGTTGTCTGTCACCTCACGAGCCCACCGGAACATGGAGGCCGGGAGCCCCCGGGATCAGGGGCGACCTGCCGACTGGCGGTCGTCACGGCCCCCTACTCGCCCTGAGCAGAGCGGATGAGCACCCGCTTCCTTGGCCTCGACAGCACGCCCGCCGATCCCGAGGCCCGCATGGGCGATCCTTGCCCACGACGGGGCCACATCCTCGTCGGCCCGTTCGTGCGTGTTGAGCGGCCCTACCCGAGCAGTTTCTTGGCGATGACCACCCGCTGGATCTGGTTGGTGCCCTCATAGATCTGGGTGGACACTGCCGGGGGTCCAGCGGGTCGTCTCCAGTGCGCTGACCTGGGCCTATTCCGGATCGACTCATACTGAATTCGCTGAGTTTCGCTGAGTAGTAGGGATAAAGTAGGGATGAAAACGGGGTCAGAACGAGCAACGGCCACGCTCAGCGCTCGACCTGCTTCACCGTCTGCTCGGCGATTCGCACCATGCGTGCCGCAGCGGTGACCGCCGCCTTCGCTTCCGCTGCCGAGATCGGATCAGGGTCGTACTCCGCCCGGTTCTTCAGCGGCAGGAGCCGGCGGAGGTGAGGGGCGGCCTTCCGCCCGTCGTCGCCACCGACCCTCTCCAGATGGGCCGGGGACTGCGAATGCTCCCCCTTCCAGACCACCGTGGCCCGGGCGGCCGTGATGGCGTCGGCGGCAGCGATGCCGGCGTGGACGGCGTTGCCCGCCGCAGCCACGCGGTTCCCGAGCTCGAGCGAGTCCTCGGCGGCCCGCAAGAACTCCAGGGCTTTGTCCAGATAGGCCCGGGCATCAGCAGCTGAAGCGGGTCTCGTAGTCGTCTGCCGGCGTGCAGCCGTCATGACGCCACATTTAGTTCCAACGGAAAGGCGCCAATTAGTACGATGGCCTCGGCAAGAATCGTTCGCCATGGTGCTCGCTCACGACGGACCAGTCTCGGCAACTCCTCCACGGTGGCCTCGAGAAGATTGACCGGATTGCCGGCGATCCGAGCCGCCCGGTCCGCCCACTGGCCGAGCGAATCCGTCCACTGGCCGGTATCGGCCAGTGCAGCGGGGGGCGGTACGACCAGGACGTCGACGTCGCTGTTCTCATGCGCCTCACCACGAGCGAACGAGCCGAATACAGCAAGGCAGATCGGAACCGGTCGAATCGTCCTCGCCTCGCCTGCCAGGCGAGCCAAGACCCCATCGCGGAGGTCCACCAGCGCGAGCACCGACCGTGCTGCCTCGTTCTCACGGACCAGACGCACGAGCGCTGCGGCCCCCACGTCCCGCCGCTCGACGAGGCCCAGACGCACCAACCGGTTGAGTACCACGGTGGCCTGGTTGGCACTCACGCCAGCCAGCTCGGCGACTGACCGCATCGTCAATTCCGCTTCGGTCCGGGCCAGAACGGTCAGGACACGACCCTGCACGCCTGGAATCACCGCCTCGACTGGGTTCCCGTACTCCATGGGATCTATTATCCCACTTTTTCGCACATATGTGCGCTTTTTTGCGACATTACCTGGTCACTGGCCGCGGTCCTCCGCCCGCTATCCGAGCAGCTTTTTTGCGATCACCACCCGCTGGATCTGGTTGGTGCCCTCGTAGATCTGGGTGATCTTGGCGTCCCGCATGAACCGCTCCACCGGAAAGTCCTTGGTGAAGCCGTAGCCGCCGAGCAGCTGGACCGCATCGGTGGTGACGGCCATGGCGGTGTCCGAGGCGAAGCACTTGGCCATGGCCCCGATCATGGTGAGCTCGCCCTCGGGATCGTTGCTGTCGATGAGGGAGCAGGCCCGGTAGATCAGGGTCCGGGCCGCCTCGTTGCGCATGGCCATCTCGGCCAACATGAAGCGCAGCCCCTGCTGGTCGGCGATGGCCTTGCCGAAGGCCTTTCGCTCCTTCATGTAGCCGGCGGCATAGTCGATGGCCCCTTGGCCGATCCCGACGGCCTGGGCCCCGATGGTGGGCCGGCTGCGGTCCAGGGTGTGCATGGCGATGGTGAACCCCATCCCCTCCTCGCCGATCAGATGGGTGGCCGGCACCCGCACCTCGTCGAGTGAGATGGCCGCGGTGGGGCTGCCCCGGAGGCCCATCTTGTCCTCATGGGGGGCCACATCGACGCCCCAGTCCGCTTCGACGAGGAAACAGCTGATCCCCTTCCCTCGCCCGGCGTCAGGATCGGTCACGGCGAAGACGGTGTAGGTGTCCGATACACCGGCGTTGGTGATCCAGTACTTGGACCCGGTGAGCACATAGTGGTCACCGTCCCGGACGGCCCGGGTCCGCATGGCGGCCACGTCGCTTCCGGCATCGGCCTCGGAGAGGCAGTAGCTGGCCTGACGTTCTCCCGAGGCCACCCGGGGCAGATAGGCCCGTTTCAGGTCCTCGCTCCCCCAGTTCATGATCGGGAGCATTCCGAGCTTGGAGATCAGCATGGTGAGGGCTGTGGAGGCGCACACCCGGGCCAGCTCCTCGGCCATGATGGCCTGGGTCACCATGTCGGCCCCCGCCCCGCCGTACTGCACCGGTATGCCCAACGCTGGGAGCTCGAGTTCGACGCAGGCGTCGAAGGACTTCTTGGGAAAGGCGGCGTCGCGGTCGGCCTCGGCGGCGTTCGGGGCGATGCGGTCTTCGGCGAATCTACGGAGTGTGTCCCGGAACTCCCGATGGGTGTCGCTCAGGGCAAAGGTCGGTTGATCCATCCAGCCAAATTACTCACGGGTGGTCGCAAGCCTCACCAACTCGTCCGGCGATCGGTCCGATCAGGCCCGGAATCGGTCCACCAGGACGGCGAGACGGAAGGATCGGGGCCCGACTTGACGCAGCTGAGCAGGATGTTTCAAGTCGGAGGGAAAAGAGGTCGACAACAGTCTCATATGACAATTCACCCTTTCGAGGGGTACTATTCCAGTATTGATTCTCACATAGAGTGGTGGAGGCAACGGTATGAGTGATAAACCTCAGGGGCCAGGCTGGTGGATCGCCAGTGACGGCAAGTGGTACCCGCCCGAGCTGCACCCCTCGGTGAGGGAAGATTCCCCGACCGTGCCCTCCATCCAGGGGCTCGACGGAGTGCCGAGGCGCCGGTGGGACGACGACCCGGCCAAGGCCACCCATGTCGGCCCCCAGTTCCCCGATCTCTTCCAGAAGGCGCTGCAGGGCTCCCACATCGCCGACAACGTCTCGGTCCAGTACGACGGGGAGGAGCGGCGGAGCGGCGGAACCGGAGGTGGCTCACTGGCCGGTGCCGGAGTGTCCAGCACTACCGCCAACCGCAACTCGGCCGGGCCCGAAGGATCGACCGGCGTGCTCGGTTCCACCATCGGAGCCCCGACGTCGAAGAAGCGGTGGCGCAAGGGCCGCTGACCCCGTCCCCACCGGGTCACCCCAGCCGCGGGCCGGTAGCCTGCCGCCAGTCAGTGCGCGGCGGGAAGGACAATCATCTCGCGCCATTGTGCGATGGCGTCGGCCACAGCGTCCGGCGTCAGCCGCAGTGCCTCTTCCCGCACACTGTCGGCGATGGCCCTCTGGGCCTGATAGTGGTGGGCGGCCGAGCGGAACAACGGTGATCGGGCCTCGACCAGGTCGGTCGGGGCTCCGCCGAGGAACCCCCACAGAGTGAAGGCGAACTCCAGGTCGTAGACAGCCGGGGCCCGTCCGAAGCGGGCGCAGCGCCGCATGGCCACTGCCGTGCAACCGGCGATGGTGTCCTCGGCCGAGTCACCTTCGGCCAGGACCAACCGGGCCTCAAAACGCCGGGCCAACTTGAGGGCGAACCCCTGGTCGGGGCCGGGCTTTCCCAACCTGCGGCCCTGCGGCTGGGAGGTACCCCGCACCTCGGAGGGTCGCGACTGGGTCCAGATGCTGGGCACGTTGAGGCGGTACGCCGGGCGCACCTGATCGGCCTCGACGATGGGCACGAAACTCGGTTGGGTCAACGTAGGGCTCCTGGTGATCGGTCCAGCATGTTCCGGCCGTTACCGCTGGCCATCAGAGGGCGGGCCGGTGTGGAGCAGACCGTAGACGATGGAGTCGGAGAGGGCCTGCCAGGAGGCGGCGATGATGTTCTCGGACACCCCGATGGTGGTCCAGGTGCGGTCGCCGTCGGTGGAGTCGATGAGGACACGGGTCACCGAGCCGGTGCCCTTGGCCGAGTCCAGGACCCGGACCCGGTAGTCCACCAGGTGGACGCCGGACAGGGCCGGGTAGTGCGCCCCTATGGCGGCGCGTACCGCGCCGTCCAGGGCGTTGACCGGGCCATTGCCTTCGGCGGTGGCCACGATCCGCTCGTCGCCCACCATGACCTTCACCGTGGCTTCCGTGGACAGGCCCTCGCCCTGGTCGGCGATGACCCGGTACGACTCGAGCTCGAAGAACTCCTGGACCCAGCCGGTCGAGTTCCGCAGGAGCAGTTCGAGGGAGCCGTCGGCCACCTCGAAGTGGTACCCCTCGTACTCCAGCCGCTTGAGGGAGTCCAGCACCGAGGACATGGCCTGGGAGTCGAGCTCGAGGCCCAGCTCGGTGGCCTTCATGGCCAGGGTCGACCGGCCGGCCATCTCGGAGACGACGAACCGGGTCCCGTTGCCCACCAGTTCCGGCGAAATGTGCTCGTAGGCGTCGGACCGGCGGGCGATGGCCGAGGTGTGCAGGCCAGCCTTGTGGGCGAAGACCGACGCCCCGACGAAGGGCTGCTGGGGATTGGGGGCGATGTTCACCAGTTCGGCGATGTGATGGGACACCGGGGTCAGCAGCTCCAGGCGTTCCGGGGGGATGGTTCCCACCCGCAGCTTGAGGGAGAGGTCCGGGATGGTGGCGGCGAGGTCGGCATTGCCGGATCGCTCGCCGTACCCGTTGACACACCCTTGTACGTGGGTCGCTCCGACACCCACCGCGGCCAGCGAGTTGGCCACGGCACAGCCGCTGTCGTTGTGGAAGTGCACGCCGACCTGGGTCTCGAACCCACCCAACACCCCAGCCACGATCCGTTCCACCTCGTAGGGCAGCGTGCCACCGTTGGTATCGCACAGCACCAGGGTCTCGGCTCCGGCCTCTTCGGCGGCCTGGAGGATCCGCAGCGTGAACCCGGGGTTGGCCTTGAACCCGTCGAAGAAATGCTCGGCGTCGAGAAAGACCCGGAGGTCGTTCCGACGCAGAAACTCCACGGAGTCGGCCACCATGGCCACCGCTTCGTCCAGGGTGGTGCGGAGCGCGTCGACCACGTGCATCTCCGACGACTTGGCCACGATGCAGACCGCCTCGGTCTGCGCCTGTACGAGATGCCGCAGCGTCTCGTCGTCCTCAGCCCGTACGCCGGCCCGCCGGGTCGAGCCGAAGGCCACCAGGGTCGACCGGTGCAGCGAAAGCTCGGTGGGGGCCCGGGCGAAGAACTCCTCATCCTTGGGGTTGGCTCCGGGCCAGCCGCCCTCGATGAAGGTCACGCCCAGGTGGTCGAGCTGCTCGGCCACACGCAGCTTGTCGTCCACGGTCAGCGACAGGCCCTCCTGCTGTGACCCGTCACGGAGGGTCGTGTCGAAGACGTCGACGGCCTCGGGCAGGGCGGGCAGATCGAAGTCGTGGCCGGCCGATCCCGCCACGGGGCCGGGTCCTCCCCGGGTCTCCTGGACGTGGGCATGGGCCTGCTGTCCGGGGGTCAGGGGATGGGAGTGGGGGACACCAGTGCCGTGGCGGTGGCTGTGGCCGTGACCCGACGCGTGACCCCGGCCGTCCGGTGAGTCGTCGTTGAGGGTGGGTCCGTCACTCGACATAGTCCAACCAGTCCTTGTACTGATCGACCTCGCCGCGCACGGCCGCGAAGTAGGTCTGCTGGAGCTTCTGGGTGATCGGCCCGGGCCTGCCGTCACCCACCGGCCGGTCGTCGACGGCCCGGATGGGGACCACCTCGGCCGCAGTCCCGGTGAGGAAGGCCTCGTCCGCCGTGTACAGGTCCGTGCGGATGATGGGCTCGTAGACCACGGCGTAGCCGAGGTCGCGGGCGATGGTCTCCACCGACTGCTGAGTGATTCCCTCCAGGGCGCCGGAGTCCGACGATGGCGGCGTGAGGAGACGGCCCTTCCTCACGATGAAGATGTTCTCGCCCGTGCACTCACTGACGTTGCCGTCGGGTCCCAGCAGGATGGCCTCGTCGTAGCCGGCCTTGATGGCCTCCACCTTGGCCAGGGAGGAATTGACATACATGCCGGTCCCCTTGGCCGCCGTGGGCACGGCGTTGGGGTCGTGGCGCCGCCAGGAGCTGATCTTCGTCGAGACGCCATTGGCCACACCGTCGTCACCCAGGTAGGTGCCCCAAGGCCAGGCGGCGATGGAGACGTTCACCGGGCACGGGATGGGGTTCAGACCCATCTCGCCGTAGCCCAGGTACACCAGGGGGCGGATGTAGCACCCCTCGTCGAGACCGTTGACCCGGACCACGTCCCGGGTGGCGTCCACCAACTCGTCCACCGTGTAGGGCACATCGATCATGAACACCTTGGCGGACACCAGCAGGCGTTCGATGTGGTCGCGCAGGCGAAAGACGGCCACGCCCCGTTGGGTGGGATAGGCGCGGATGCCCTCGAAGACGCCCGATCCGTAGTGCATGGTGTGGGTCAGCACGTGCACGGTGGCGTCCGCCCAGTCGACGAGCTCGCCGTCCATCCAGATCTTCTCGGTGGGGGTCAAGGGCATGGCTCAGAGCCTTTCTGCGATGGCGTCGCCGATGGCGGCGGTCGACATCGTCGGTTCGGGTTGGGAGTGGATGAAGTCGGCGACCGCCTGGGTCACCTTCTCGGCGGCCGACGCCTCGCCGAGATGGTCGAGCATGAGGGCCGCAGAGCGGATGGCGGCGGCGGGGTTGGCCCGGCCGGTGCCGGCGATGTCATGGGCCGCACCGTGCACCGGCTCGAACAGCGAGGGACCGGTGCGGTCGGGGTTGAGATTGGCCGAGGCGGCGTAGC
Source organism: uncultured Acidimicrobiaceae bacterium (assembly GCA_963737625.1). Classification (GTDB taxonomy): domain Bacteria; phylum Actinomycetota; class Acidimicrobiia; order Acidimicrobiales; family RAAP-2; genus Bog-756. The sequence continues at coordinate 196,141 of CAVTTK010000002.1, read as the reverse complement.
CGATGCCGCCGGCCACGGCCCCGGCCAGGTCGGTGATGATGTCGCCGAACAGGTTGTCGGTGACGATGACGTCGTAGCGGGCGGCGTTCTCCACCAGATAGATGCAGGTGGCGTCGACGTGGTTGTAGTCACGGTTCACCGTCGGGTAGTCGCCCGACACCTCGTCGACCGTGCGCTGCCACAGGTCACCGGCGAAGGTGAGGACGTTGGTCTTGTGCACCAGCGTGAGGTGGTGCCGGGGCCGGGTGGAGGAGAGATCGAAGGCAAAGCGGACACAGCGCTCGACGCCGTGTCGCGTGTTCACCGAGCCCTGCGTGGCCACTTCGAAGGGTGTCCCCTTGCGCAGGAACCCGCCCTCACCGGCGTAAGTCCCCTCCGTGTTCTCCCGGATGACGACGAAGTCGCAGTCGGGGGCCAGCGCGCCGGGAACCCCGGTGAAGGGCCGCATGTTGACGTACAGGTCGAGCTCGAAGCGGAGACGGAGCAGCAGCCCCCGCTCCAGGGTGCCGGACGGGACCGTGGTCGAGCCCACCGGAGGACCCACCGCCCCGAGCAGGATGGCATCCTGCCCCCGGAGCTCGGCGAGCACTGGATCGGGCAGCACTTCGCCCGTTCGAACATACCGGTCGGCACCCAGGTCGTACTCGGTCGTGGCCAGGACGACGCCGGCCGCGCTGACCACCTTCAGGGCCTCGGCGACCACCTCGGGGCCGATGCCGTCGCCGCCGATCAGACCAACTCGATAACTACCCACGGTGCTCCTGTCCTTGCTCTTCTTCTGGCATGTGTGGCCTGGTGATCCATGATCCTGCTGAGGCTGGTGTCCCCGGTGGCGGTCCTACTGGGCAAACGCCGCCCCGTCAGGTCCATCCCGGTCGGGATGGTGTCTCACGGATGACCGGGTGCTGCCTCCCAGGTCCGTCCCGGTGGGGACCCCCAATTGAAAAACCGTCCACCAGGTGGACGGTCGAAGGGCACACACCGGTCAGGTATGTGCCTAGTCGATAATGAATACGGTGCTGGTTGCGTCGGATGTCGTCCTCATCAGGTAACCAGTGTCCCTTGTCCGGAGGTGGACCGTCAACCCCATGGGCCCGCCCGGGTCCGGAGTCGCGTCCCCGTGGGCCGGTACGGCTCAGGTGGTGCGGGCGATGAGGACATGGCACCCGGCCTTGTGGGCCACGGAATTGGGGACCGATCCCAGGATCCTCCGGGTGCCCCGCAGTCCCTTGCTCCCCACCACGATGAGGTCGGCCCCCACCTCGTCGGCGGTGCGGATGATGACCTCGGCCGGGTCACCGACGCCGGTGTGGATCTCGGTCTCGAGATCCTGGACGTCGCCGGCGACCTCCTCCAGCATGTGCTGAGCCACCCCGCGGAGCGCCGCCCCACCCAGGGGGTCGGACACATTGGCCCCGCCGGCCGGCACGGCCACCGCGGTTGCGGTGTGAACGCCGATCACCAGATGGAGCGTGGCGCCCTGGTCCCGGGCCAGCCCCACGGCCAGAGCCACGGCGGCGGCGGCCGTCTTCGACCCATCCGTACCGACGACGATGTTCTTGAACACAGTGATCCCCTCCTGGGTCCGCGGCCCTCGTCAGGCGATGGTAGCGGATGGCGGGCGGGAGGTCCCCGACGTCCCGCCGTCGACGCCCGCCGCCGACACCGACCGTGGGATACGGGACTCCACCTCGTACGGCACCGGGCGGGCACTCACACCGCCCTCCAGGAGGTCGCTCCACGGGATGGATCCCTCACGGAGGCATCGGAGGGCCGGCCCCCGGCACTCCACCACGGTGGAGGGGGTGCCGGCACAGACGCCTCCGTCCAGGATCATGGCCAGCCCTCCGTCCGCGGCGAAGATCGCCGCCACCTCCAGGGCCCGGGAGGCCGGAGGGGCTCCGTGGCGGTTGGCGCTGGTCACGGCCAGGGGCCCGAGCTGACGGCACAGGGCCTGGACCACGTGGTGGTCGGGCCATCGCACACCCACGGTGTGACGGGCCGAGGGCGGACCACCGAGGTCAGCGGTGAAGCTGCCCGTCCGGGGGAGGACGAGTGTCAGCGGACCGGGCCAGTACCGTCCGGCCAGGTGCTCCGCCGCCTTGCCCAGAGGGCCGCACACCGCCGAGAGCTGCTCCCGTCCCCCCACCAGGACCGGCAGGGCCACCGCAGCGGGTCGGTCCTTCAGGGCGAAGAGCCGCTCGATGGCGTGCGGCTGGTGGGGGTCGGCGGCCAGCCCGTACACGGTGTCTGTGGGCACCGCCACCACCCCTCCGTCCCGGAGGGCCGCCGCCGCCCGCGCCAGGCTCTCGGAGTCCAGGGCCAGTGGCACCCGTTCCGGGGTCATCGCCGGGCCACCACCATCCGGACCCGGCCGGCAAGATCACGCCCCGTCCGGCACCGGTTCCATCCGGCCCGCTGGGCGGCCGCCAGGGCCGCCCCGGTCTGGGCCGGGTCGATCTCGATGACCATCACCCCTGTGGCTCGCAACCACCGCGACGCACCGGCGATGATCGTCTCGATGTCGGCCATCCCGCCGACGCCGTGGGCGTCGGGCGCCACGAGGGCTCCGCGGGGCTCCCACTGGCGCACGGTGGGATCGAGGTGGGGAAAGTCCGCCTCGGCAACGTAGGGGGGATTGGACACCAGCAGGTCGACGGTCCCGGCCACCGAGGCGGGCAGGGCGTCGAACCACCGACCTTCCACCAGGCGGACCCGCTCCGCGGCGGCGGGATCCCGGTGACTCAGCTCGTTGAGGTTCCCTGCCGCCACGTCCAGGGCGTCCCGGGACGCGTCGGTGGCCCAGACCACCAGGCCAGGGGACAAGGAGCCGCCCTCCACGGCCAGGGAGAGGGCGATGGCGCCCGACCCGGTGCCGAGGTCGAGGCACACCGGGTTCCGGGGGCCGGAACTCCCGGAGACGGCCGGAGCATGGGCGACCAGGGAGGCGAGTTCGGCCAGGGCCACCTCCACCACCTGTTCGGTCTCCGGTCGGGGGATGAGCACCCGGCGGTCCACGGCCAGGTCGAGGGAGCGGAACGGCCACCGGCCCAAGACGTACTGGAGTGGCTCCCCCGCCGCTCTCCGGTCGGCCAGGGCCAGCGCCAGTCCGGTGTCCCCGTCGACATGTTCCATCAGCCAGCGGGCCTCTCGGACCGATCCCAGCCTCCGGGCGACCAACGCCTCGACAGCGTCGGGCACGACGGTGCCGGGTGGCCGGGTCATCCCTTCGGGTCCGACAGGCGGCCCGGGCACCATCGCCGCCTCACTCGTCGTCCAGCTGCCGATAGCGCTTGTCGGCCATCAGCGCGTCGGTCAGCTCGTCGAGATCGCCCATCAGGATCCGGTCGAGCTTGTGGAGGGTCAGCTTGATCCGGTGGTCGGTGACCCGGTTGTCCTTGTAGTTATAGGTACGGATCTTCTCCGACCGGCCGCCGCCGCCCACCTGGCTGCGTCGCTGCTCGGAAAGTTCGGCCGACTGGCGGTCCTGCTCCGCTTTGAGCAATCTCGACCGGAGGACGATCATGGCCTTGGCCCGGTTCTGGATCTGGCTCTTCTCGTCCTGCATGGCCACCACGATCCCGGTGGGCAGGTGGGTGATACGCACCGCCGAGTCCGTGGTGTTGACCGACTGCCCCCCGGGCCCGGTGGAACGGTAGACATCGATCTTGAGATCACCGGGGTCGATGGCCACGTCGACCTCCTCGGCCTCGGGCAGCACGGCCACCGCAGCCGACGAGGTGTGGATCCTCCCCTGCGACTCGGTCACCGGCACCCGCTGCACCCGGTGGGGGCCCCCTTCGTGCTCGAGCCGCTGCCAGGCGTCGTCCCCTTTGACCACGAAGGTGATCTCGTTGAGTCCGTCCCGCTCGGAGGGGCTGGAGGAGAGCACGTCGATCTTCCACCCCCGCTCGGTGGCATAGCGGGTGTACATCTCGTAGAGATCCTTGGCGAACAGGTTGGCCTCCTCCCCGCCCTCGGCTCCACGGATCTCCATGATCACGTTGCGACCGGCGTTGGGATCCTTCGGCACCAGGTGGAGTCGAAGTTCCTCCTCCAGGCGGGCGATGTCCAGTTCCGCCTGGGTCACTTCGGCTTGGGCCAGTTCGCGCTCCTCAGCCGCGGAGTCCCGCACCATCTCCCGGGCGGCCTCGAGGTCGGACTCCGCCAACTGGAGCCGCCGCCAGCTCTGCACTGGATCCTCGAGCTCGCGGTGACGGCGGGAGACGCTGCGCAGGCGACCGGGGTCCGACGACAGGTTGGGGTCGTTGAGCTCGATCAGGACCGACTCGTACTCGCGTTCGAGCTCCTGCATGCGCTGATTCATGCGTTCATTGACCACGGGGGCCAGGGTAGCGCCACGCTCCCGAGGGACCGGTGGCCGCTCGGGCCGAGCGCTCCGGGCCCGACGTCGACCCCGGGGTGGAGCGCCCCACCCCTCAGGAGGCGGGTGGCGCCTTCTTCTTGCGCGAGCCCGTCTTGGCGTAGCGGCGCTGGAAGCGCTCCACCCGGCCTCCCGAGTCCACCAGCTTCTGCTTGCCGGTGAAGAACGGATGGCACTCGTTGCACAGCTCGAGATGGATCTCCGGCTTGGTGGAACGGGTGGTGAAGGTGTTGCCGCACGAGCAGCGCACCGAGGACTCTACGTAGGTCGGATGGATGTCGGTCTTCATGGGTTTCTCCTGTGACGGCCGCACTCGAGTGTCTGTCGACACCCACTGTTCGGCGCTGTGAGTGTAACGGAACCGGACCGGCGGTTATTCCGCACCGACGCGGGACCGGGCTCGGTCAGGTGGCTGGCCCCTTGGCGATCTCAGCCAGGAACTCCTCATTGCTCTTGGTCGTCCGGATCTTGTCCATGAGCAGCTCGAGCCCCGCCGCGGCACTCCCCTCGTTGGCCAGGGCGTTCAGCACCCGGCGAAGCTTCCAGACCTGCTGGAGCTCGGATCGGTTGAAGAGCAGCTCCTCGTGCCTGGTGGAGCTGGCGTTGACGTCGATCGACGGGTACAGCCGGCGCTCGGCCAGTCGGCGGTCGAGGCGGAGCTCCATGTTGCCGGTGCCCTTGAACTCCTCGAAGATGACCTCGTCCATCTTCGAGCCGGTCTCCACCAGGGCCGTGGCCAGGATGGTCAGCGACCCACCCTCTTCGATGTTCCGTGCCGCGCCGAAGAACTTCTTCGGCGGGTACAGGGCACCGGAGTCGACCCCACCGGACATGATCCGTCCGGTGGCCGGCTGGGCCAGGTTGTAGGCCCGGGCCAGTCGGGTGATCCCGTCCAGGATGATCACCACGTCACGGCCGGCCTCGACCAGGCGCTTCGCCCGTTCGATGGCCAACTCGGCCACGGCCGTATGTTCCTCGGCCGGGCGGTCGAAGGTGGAGGCGACAACCTCGCCGCGCACCGAGCGGCGCATGTCGGTGACCTCCTCGGGCCGTTCGTCGACCAGAAGGACCATGAGGTGCACGTCGGGGTTGTTGGCTTCGATGGAGTGGGCGATGTGCTTCATCACCGTGGTCTTGCCCGCCTTGGGTGGCGAAACGATGAGCCCTCGTTGGCCCTTGCCGATCGGCGACAGGAGGTCGACGATCCGGGTCGTCATGTTCTCCTTCTCGCCCGGCATCTCGAGATTGAGGCGCTCGTCGGGGAAGAGCGGCGTGAGGTCCTCAAACCGTGGACGATTGCGCGCCACCTCGGGATCGAGCGAGGAGACCGTGTCGATCTGCAGCAGGGCCGGGAACTTCTCCGTGCTGCCGGCCGGCCGACAGAATCCCTCGATGCTGTCTCCCTTGCGGAGGGCGAAGCGGCGGGCCTGGCTGATGGACACGTACACGTCCTTGGTCGAAGGCAGGTAGCCCTCACACCGCAGGAAACCGTAGCCCTCATCGCGGAGGTCGAGCAGACCCTTCACGGCGATCAACTCACCCTGGTACTGCTGTTCCTGGCCGCCTGCACCCTGACCCTGCAGATCACCTTCGCCGCCGCCGCCCTGGCGGTCACGGCCCCGACGCCGACGGTTGCTCCGTCGGTTGCCCATGTCGTCGTTGCCGCCGCCCTGATTGTTCTGGTTGTTGCGGTTGCCCTGGTTGTTGCGGTTGCCCTGGTTGTTGCGGTTGTTCTGATTGTTCTGGTTGTTGCGGTTGCCCTGGTTGTTGCGGTTGTTCTGATTGTTGCCGCCGCCCTGGGATCCTTGCCGGCCACCCTCGGCGCCCTGGCGGCCACCGTTGGCACCGGCCGGAGCAGTGTCCACGCTTCCGGAGCTCTGACCGCCTCCGTCGTCGGATGGGCCGTGCTCGGTCCCGTTGTCACCGGAGGATCCGTCCCCGAAGTCATCGCTCAGATCCACGGGCCCAGAGTCCTGATCGACATCATCGGCGGGACCGAACGAGTGCACGACGGTCGCCCCGCGGGCGGGGCGACGGCCGGCCGAACCGGGGGCGGAAGCCCCCGAGGGCGGATCGTCGGGGCCACCGCTGTCGCCACCGGTCCCGTTCGATTCCTCTGGCGTCGCGGTGGTCGTGGCCCGACTGGACCTGGCTGTCCGACGGCCGTTGGACGCCGCGCCGTTGGAGCCGTCTCCGTTCCCGGAGGCTCCCCCACCTTCCTTGGTCGGACCCGTCGGGGCACTGTCGTCCACGGAGACACCGGTGGCCTTCAGAATGCCATCGATCATGTCCGCCTTTTTCGTTCTGGTATTGGTCTTCACAGAGAGTGCCTGTGCGATGGCGTGGAGCTCATCTCGCTCCTTGCCCTCCAATACCGAGCGCTCGAGCTGCTGTTCCGCAGTCATCGGCTTCCTCGTTTCACATGTCCTCAGTGGCAGGTGGAGTGAGTCCCACTGCCAGGGATTCAGGGGTGGGGAATCGAAGGTCTCGAGATCCTCTCTCGACCGCTACTCCCCCCGACGCCGACTACGGGCTGATCGCGTCGCAAGAAGCGATACAGGGAGTCCCGCCCACAAGCCCGGTCGGGCACGTTGTGGAAGCGAAGGTGACACCAGTGTACAGGCGGACGGGGGCACCGGCAACAACCGGGCCACTCCCGGTCGTCGAGCGGGCACGCCGAGTCCCCGGCCTTTCCCGTTGACCTGCCTTGGTTGTCACTCGTTCAGCCCAGCGACAACTCGTCCAGCACCGCCCGGAGGTCGGCATCCACCACCGTGGGCACCGAGATCTGGCTGATAGCGATGTCCGGGTCCTTCAGCCCGTGACCGGTCAGAACGCAGACCACGGTGGCCTCGGATCCGAGACCGTCGGGGAGCCCGTACTTCAGCAGTCCGGCCACCGATGCCGCCGATGCCGGCTCACAGAACACCGACTCCTCGGCGGCCAGGTACCGGTAGGCCTCGAGGATCTCCCCGTCGGTCACCGCGGCGATGCCCCCACCGGACTCGGACGCCGCCGACGTGGCCCCGTACCAACTGGCCGGATTGCCGATACGGATGGCGGTGGCCACCGTCTCGGGGTGGGCGACGGGATGGCCCTCGACGATGGGGGCGGCACCGGCAGCCTGGAAACCGAGCATCCGCGGCAGCCGCGTGGACCGGCCGGCCTCCTTGAATTCCAGGTACCCCTTCCAGTAGGCGGTGATGTTGCCGGCGTTGCCCACCGGGATGCAGTGCACGTCGGGAGCATCGTCCAGTGCGTCCACGATCTCGAACGCACCCGACTTCTGACCCTCGATCCGGTAGGGGTTGACCGAATTCACCACCGTGACCGGGGCCCGCTCACCGAGCTCGCGGACGATGGTCAGCGACTGGTCGAAGTTGCCGCGCACCTGGAGGACTCGCGCCCCGTGGATGAGGGCCTGGGCCAGCTTGCCCAAGGCGATGTGGCCCTCGGGGATGAGGACGGCGCAGGTGAGGCCGGCCCGGGCGGCGAAGGCCGCGGCCGACGCCGAGGTGTTGCCGGTCGAGGCGCACACCACCGCCTTGGCCCCCTCCTCGGCGGCCTTGGAGATGGCGACGGTCATGCCCCGGTCCTTGAACGATCCCGTGGGGTTGGCCCCCTCCACCTTCAGGAGTACCCGTGCCCCCACCCGCGCCGACAGGCGCGGTGCCGCCAGGAGCGGCGTCCCGCCTTCGAGCAGGGTCACCACCGGGGTGGCGTCAGTCACCGGGAGATAGGAACGGTACTCCTCGATGACGCCGCGCCAGGCCCTTCCGGGGGCCCGATCGGTCATTCGGCGTCCCCGACGATCCTCATGACCCCACCGATCTGCTCCACGGTGTCCAAACGGGAGAGCTCGGCCAGCGTGTCACGGATGTCACCCTCACGGGCCAGGTGGGTGACGAAGAGCAGGCGGGCCTCACCGGCGTACCCCTCCTGTTCCATCGAGCGGATCGAGACGTCGTGGTCTCCGAAGATCGTCGTCACCGCGGCCAAGACCCCGGGTCGGTCGGTCACGTCGAGACTGATGTAGCACTGCGTCCGGAGTTCGGACTCGGGAAGCAGTCGGGCCGGTCGGCGGTCCGGGGTCGGTGCCGTGGTTCCCGCCGAACGGTTGCGGACGGCATCGATGAGGTCGCCGACCACGGCACTGGCCGTGGGCAGACCGCCGGCCCCCTGGCCGTAGAGCATCAACTCGCCGGCGGCCTCCCCTTCGATGAACACGGCGTTGAAGGCGTCGCGGACCCCGGCCAGCGGATGGGACTTGGGGACCAGGGCCGGGTGCACTCGCACCGACAGGGCGTCGTCCCCGATCCGTTCCACGATGGCCAGCAGCTTGACCGAGTAGCCCAGGCGCTCGGCGAACTCCACGTCGACAGCCCGGATGGCGGTGATCCCCTCACGCATCACCTCGGCACCGCCCACGTCGTACCCGAAGGCCACACCGGCCAGGATGGCCGCTTTGGCCGCGGCGTCGTACCCCTCCACGTCGGCCGTCGGGTCGCGCTCGGCCAAGCCCAGGGCCTGGGCCTCGGCCAGGACATCGGCGTAGTCCGCACCCTGTTCGCTCATTTTGGTGAGGATGAAGTTGGTGGTGCCGTTCACGATGCCCATCACCCGGTGGATCCGCTCACCGGTCAACGACTCCCGCAGCGCCCGGACCAGGGGGATGGCCCCGGCCACGGCGGCCTCGTACAGGAGGTCGACGCCCTGACGTTTGGCCAGGGCGCGCAGCTCCACGCCCTCGGGAGAGGCCAGTAGGGCCTTGTTGGCGGTGACCACCGGCTTGCCCGACTCGAGGGCCTTCCGTACCAGGGCGCCCGTGGGCACCAGGCCACCGATGAGCTCCACCACCACATCGACCGACGGGTCCGAGACCAGCCCGGCGGCATCGGCAGTGAGCAGGTCGACCGGGATATGAGAGGCCCGGTCCAGGGTCAGGTCGTTGACGGCGATGCCTGCCATCTCGAGCCGGGCGCCACTCTGGACGGCCAGAGCCTCGGACCGGTCCTGGAGAATTCCGACCAGGGCCGAACCCACATTCCCGCACCCGAGGACGGCGATGCGCACCACGCGGTCAGAAGAGGGCGCCAAGGTCACCCGGTCACGCTACCGCCTGACCGCAGCCCGACCCGGCGATCAGACGTCCAGGCGGGTGAGATCGTCGAACGTCTCCCGTCGCACGACGAGCCGGGCCTCACCCCCGGCGACGAAGACCACGGCCGGCCGGGGAACCTTGTTGTAGTTGGAGGCCATGGAGTGGCCGTAGGCCCCGGTAACCGGTGTGGCCAGCACGTCACCCACCACCAGATCGTCCGGCACGTACCCCTCGGACACCACCACATCCCCGGTCTCGCAGTGCTTGCCCACCACCCGCACTGGTTTGGGTCGGGCCGCATCGGCCTCCCGGGGCAGGAACGCCTCATAGCCGCTGCCGTAGAGCACGGGCCGGGGATTGTCGCTCATCCCGCCGTCGACCGAGACGTAGGTCCGGTGACCGGGAACGTCCTTGACCGTTCCCACCCGGTAGAGCGTGATGCCGGCCGCGGCCACGATGGATCGCCCGGGCTCCGCCGTGACCCTGACCGAGTCGGGAATGCCCGCTGACCGGCAGGCCCGACGGACCGAGGCGGCCCACTGGGCCATCGGGGGTGCCTCCTCCCCGTTCACGTAGGCCACGCCGAGCCCGCCCCCCACTACCAGCTCAGGCAGATCGAGCGGGGCGAAGAACTCGGCCAACACCGCGATGGCCTGGACGAATGGGCCCAGGGAAAAGACCTGACTGCCCAGATGGGCGTGGATCCCCACGAACTCGACCGTCCCGTCGGCGTCGAGTCCGGTGAGGCGGTCGACGGCGACGGCGGCGTCCCCCGACGCCAGACCGAACCCGAACTTGGAGTCGTCCTGGCCAGTGCGCACGAACTCGTGGGTGTGGACCTCCACGCCCGGGGTGATCCGGGCCAGTACCTTGGGTGGGCGCCTCGAAGGGCGCCCCCCGTGCGGGTCCTCGACCAGCGGGACCTCCGGAACCAGTCGCTCCATTCGATCGATCTCGTCGAAGGAGTCGATGACGATGCGGCCCACACCGACAGCCAGCGCGGCCGCCAACTCCTCATCGGATTTGTTGCTGCCATGAAGCACCAGCCGGTCGGGCGGGACTCCGGCGGTCAGGGCCACATGGAGTTCCCCCCCGGTGGACACATCGAGGCACATCCCCTCCTCATGGGCCAGACGGGCCATGGCCACGCAGAGGAACGCCTTGGTGGCATAAGCCACGCCGTCGCCCCACGCTTCCACGGCGTCTCGGCACCGGGCCCTGAGGTGAGCCTCGTCGTAGACGAAGAGGGGCGTGCCGAACTCCTCGGCCAGGTCGCCCAGGTCGCACCCGCCCACCACGAGCGACCCGTGGTCATCGACGGTCGCCGTGATGGGGAAGAGCCCCGGTTCGACCGGTCCCGTGGGCCCGGACCGGTCGCCTCCGCTCACATCGACTCCGGTGCCGACACCCCGAGCAGTCCGAGGGCGATGGCCAACCCGATGCGGGTGGCCTCGACGAGCCACAACCGGGACTGCGTGACCACAGGGTCGACGTCGTCGGCCAGGATCGGGCAGTCGTGATAGAAGCCGTGGAAGCAGCCGGCCAGCCGGCGTACCCAGGTGGTGACCTTGGTGGGTGCCCGGTCGACGGCGGCATCGGCCACCACTTCGGGGAGTTCCTCCAGACAGCGGATGAGCTCCAGCTCCCGAGGGTGGACCAGGAGCGTGAGATCGACCTGGGCCAGGGGGGCCCGCACCACACCGCGCTCCACGGCCTTGCGACCCACACCCCCGATCCGCGCACTGGCCATCTGGACGTAGAACACCGGGTTGTCGACCGACTGCTCCCGCACCGAGGCCAGGTCGAAGGTGGTGGCCTGGTCGAGGGAGCTCATAAGGCTCAGGATGCGGGTGGCGTCGGGGCCGATGTCCGCGACCAGTGAGTCGAGCGAGACGGCGTTCCCCGCCCGTTTGCCCATCTTGACCGCCTCATCCCCGTCCACCAGGGAGACCATCTGGCCCAGCTTCACCTCGAGACGGGCCGGGTCGATCCCGAGGGCCTTGACCCCGGCCGTCAAACTGGCCACCTGTCCATGGTGGTCGGCACCGAAGACGTCGATGACCCGGTCGAAGCCACGGATCAGGAACTTGTCGCGGTGGTAGGCCAGGTCGCCGGCCAGGTAGGTGGCGTCCCCGTTGGACTTGCGCAGTACCCGGTCGCGGCTGTCCCCCAGCTCGGTGGCCCGGAACCACGTCGCACCGTCCTGTTCGAACACCAGGCCCCGCTCGGCCAGCAGGGCGATGGTCTCGTCGACCGCGCCGCTCTCCTCGATCGAGGCCTGGCTGTACCACTCGTCGAAGACGATGCCCACCGAGGTGAGCGTGGCCCGGATGTGGTCGAGGATGTGCTCCGCCGCCCACCGCCCCGCCGCCGTCACATCCTCGGGGCCTTCGTAGACTCCAGCCAGTTCGACCACGTACTCTCCGGCGTAGCCGCCTTCGGGGACGTCCTGACCTGCACGACGGGCCAGAAGGCTCTGACCCAACGTCCGGATCTGACCACCCGTGTCGTTCACGTAGTACTCCCGGCTGACCTGGTGACCGGAGCGGGCAAGCACACGGGCCAGGGCGTCGCCGTAACTCCCCCACCAGCCATTGCCCACGTGGATGGGTCCCGTGGGGTTGGCCGAGATGAACTCGACCTGGACCCGCTCGCCGTGGCCCACATCGGGCCTGGCGAATCCGTCCTCGCCCTCGTCCAGCAACTCGGCCAGGGCGTCGTAGAGCCAACCGTCGTCCAGGTGGAAGTTGATGAACCCGGCTCCGGCGACCTCGATCGACGACGTGTGGGGAGGAGGATCGGCCTCGAGCAACTCCACCAGGGCTGTGGCCAGGGCCCGGGGATTGGTCCCCGCCCGCTTGGCGTTCACCATGGCGATATTGGTGGACCAGTCGCCCAACTCCCGGCGGGGAGGGCGCTCGAGGTGCACGGAGCGCGGTGCGGCGTCCAGAGTCAGGCCATCGCGCTCGGCGACGGTGGTGACGGCACGACTGACGGCCTGGGCCAGGAGGTCTCGGGTGGACATGGTGCTGCGAGGATACGTCGTCTCGATGGGCCGCCGGATGCCTCCGGGGTGGGCGGCCACGGTGTCGCACTACAGTTGGCCCCCGGCCCGGCAACGTCTGGGTCGAGGTGTCCGGGCCCATGCCCACCAGTCGCCCCCGTAGCTCAGCGGATAGAGCACCGGCCTCCGGAGCCGGTGGCGCAGGTTCGAGTCCTGCCGGGGGCACCGCGGGAGCCCCTTGCGATGTCGCAAGGGAGCGCGTGAGAGGCGCATCACGGCGACCGGGGAGAACCGCAGAGGCATCGGCTGCTCGGACCAGGCGGGGCGGCCGAGGACGTGTGGTGCGCGGCCAGAGGGGCCGGTCCGAGGCACCCCTCGGGACGCGGGAGCGGTGCCGGAGGGGTGTGGTCTGGGCTTCGGCGCCCGAACAGTGGCCGATTTCACCCTGATCTGCACGAGGAGATCTGCAGGGCCGCATCGGAACGGCTGAGGTCGACGCCGGACTCGGTGGATGCCCTTTCCACCAGACAGCGTGGACCCGTCGAAAGGCCGAATCCATCCGTGTCCAGGTGTCGCCATCCAGGTCGGGAGCAACCGGGGCCCTATGACTTGCACTACAAGGTACTAGCCAGTATCTTGCGGTACATGGCAACCGTTGATGGCCGGCGCAGCCAATTGCTCCGAGGTGTCCTCGACCTTTGCCTTCTGGCGGTGATGAGCGAGGGCGCGGCGTACGGCTACGAGATGACTAAGCGCCTACGGGCCCGCGGTCTGTCGATCGTCGGGGAAGGTTCGATCTACCCGCTCCTCGGCCGCTTGGAGCGGGACGGCATGGTCGAGACCCGGCGGCAGGCCAGCAACGGTGGGCCGCCCCGGAAGTACTACAGCCTGTCTCCCGACGGTGAACGCGCCCTGGAGACCGGCATCGAGGAGTGGAAGGCAGCTCGCGACGCCATCGATGGGGCTCTCGATCTGTCAAGAGTGGAGGTAATGCCGTGATTGAGTTCATCGAGGAATGCCGTCGGGAGTGGAAGCGGCTCGGTGTTCCCGACCCCATCTCCAACGAGATGGCCGCAGACCTGACCGCGGACATCGAGGAAGCCCAAGCCGAAGGGGGGTCCGCGGAGGATGTCCTCGGGGACAGCCTGTTCGATCCCCGGCGCTTCGCCGCAGCCTGGGCCGGTGCCCGGGGGGTGACCGCCCCATCCGTTCCCGTACCTGTCGGGCCGCCCTCGCTTCCCGAACGGGTGCGTCCTCGCTGGTATCAACTGGCCGCGGCCCTGGCGGTGGCAGTTCTGGTGTGCCTGGCCGTTCTGGTCGCCGGTGCCCTAGCTGTCGGTCGCCACAGCTCCGCGATGGCTGCTCCCGTCCGCCGGATCTTGGGGGTACCCGGATCGATCCGAATGTTCGGACCCGGTCCGGCATCGCCGCCGCTCCGGTTCTCTGTGCCCCAACCGTCCTTTGTCGTTCACCAGGCCGAGCCCCTTGCCCTGCTGGCGTTTGGGCTGCTGGTGGCCGCCATCATCGGCCTAGGCCTCGCAGTGCTCTTTTGGTCTCCATGGTTCCGCCGCGGTTCCAACCAACGGCTCGGCTGATGGGACGAGCCATGGCTGCGGCCGAGATAACTGAGATGACCTGACGGTGGCCGGCGACACAGATCTGGCCGCTCCCCGAGAGGACGAGCACGGCTGGGCCGTCGAGACCCATGGGCTGACCAAGCGGTTCAAGGAGAGTACCGCTGTCGACGCGGTCGAACTCCGCGTGCCGCGTGGGTGCGCTTTCGGCTACCTCGGACCGAACGGGGCCGGAAAGACGACCCTCATTCGGGTCCTCCTGGGTCTGACCCATGCCGACGCCGGGACGATGTCCCTCCTCGGCTATCCGGTCCCTCACCAGCGGGCCGAGGCCCTGGCTGGGATCGGCGCCATCGTCGACGAACCCCGGTTCCACGGGCACCTCACCGGGAGGCAGAACCTCCAGATCCTGGCTGCGGCCCGTGAGCCGGCGGCCCGCACTCGGATCGATGCGTCGCTCGAGCGGGTGGGCATCCTGCAGCGGGCGAACGACAAGGTATCCAAATACTCCATGGGCATGCGCCAGCGCCTGGGTGTGGCCGCCTGCCTGCTCGGGGACCCGCAGCTGCTCATTCTCGATGAGCCGATGAATGGTCTCGATCCCGCCGGAATGCTCGAGATGCGCGAGATGATCCTTTCCCTGGTGGCCGAAGGACGGACCGTCGTGTTGTCCTCCCACCTGCTCGACGAAGTCGAGCGCACGTGCGACGCCGTGGCCATCGTCGATCGGGGCAAGGTCATCCGCCAGGGGTCGATCGCCGAGTTGCTGGCCGGCACAGCGTTTGAACTCCAGATCGACTGCGCCACGCCCGAAGGGGCCGGTGCCCTCCTGGCCGACACGCCGTGGTCCACTGGCGTCGAGGTGGGCCCCGACGGCCTCCGGATCGCCCTGGCCGCCGGGACCGAACGCGACGTCGTGGCCGAGGTCAACAGACTGCTCGTGGAGGGCGGCGTGTCGGTATACCGCCTCCAGGAGGTCCACGCCTCGCTCGAGTCCTGGTTCCTCGAGGTGACCACACGACTGGGGTCCCAGTCATGAGCACGTCCCGGCTGGCTGACACCCCGTCCCCCGAACCGGTCACCTTGAGCGTGGGCCATCGCCCTGCCGACCACCGCGGGTCGTGGGTGCCCAACCGAGCGATGATCGCCACGCGGTTCATGGAGCTCCGACGGCGCCGCGGTCTCATGGTGGTCCTGATGCTGGTGAACATCGGGATCCCCACCGTCTTCCTCACCTTCCGGCTCCTTGCCCATGCCTTCGCGCCCCACACCTACGGGCCGGCCGGGGGATACGACATCTTCACCAGCATGGTGGCAGGCGTCATGTTCATCTTCGGCTTCATCGTGGCCGCCACCCTCGGCTGCACCGCCGGGTCGGTCGATCTCACCGAGGGCGTGTTCCGCCACCTCGTGGTGACCGGGCGCTCACGCTTGGCCCTCTACCTGGCCCGCATCCCAGCCGGGCTGGCCATCATCGTCCCCTTGGTGGCCATCGGTTTCACCATCGTGTGTGCCGTGTGCGTCCTCGCCGCGCCGAGTCAACTCAACTACGAGGGAGTGAACGTGCCGGCCGGCCTGTCGCGCGCCGCATTCCAGACCTGGGCCGGCGACCATGCCGACGAGGTGATCTGCAACTTCAACTTCAATGGCCTGATGGTGGCCAATGTCCCGTGCGGCAATGGTCCGGAGGGTCCGGGTGTCAAGGTCGCGCCCGGTGGGGTTGTCCCGCAACAGACGTCGGCATCGGTCAACCGGAGCCAGGCCATAGCCATAGCCAACCAGGACTACGTGGACTACTCGGGCCACTTCCTCTCGCCGTCGATCTCGCTGATGGTGAAATCCGGCCTGTGGATCGAACTGTATGCCGCCATTGGGTTCCTGGTCGGCCTGGGCCTGGCATCACTCATGGGGCAGCGCACGGTTCCGGTGATCCTGCTGATCGTGCTCGAGATCGTGGTTACCCCACTCCTCTCGCACTCGCCCATCGCCCACCTGCTGAACCTCCAACGGAGCCTCCTCGGACTAGCAGCCACCCACTTCGAACCCGGTGGACTGCCATCCGTCTTCGGTGGGCGCGCACAACGGGGGCGGAGGCGGGACCGCGGTGACCGAATCCACCCTGACGGCCATCTGCGTCCTGGTCGGATGGGTCATCGTCTGGAGCGCGCTCGGCGCGTGGAGGATGACCACCCGGGACGCATGAGCTGGCGATGCGACCCTGCTCTGGTGTCCATGGTGGGTGAACGGCACGCCGTGGCGAGTGGACATATCCAGGCATCGGGGCCCGTTCCTATCTGCTGATAGCCGACGGTGTGTGCGTGGCTCATCGTCGAGGAGCCCCGGCCATGGTCACGGAGACGTAGCTCGGGCCGGCGGCCTCGGCGCCACACGCACCCACCGGTTCCCCATCGGCTCGGGCACGGTACACTATACCCCCCCAGGGTATAGTGTATTGGGGCAAGCCTCGCTCGCCGGTGATCCGCGCCCGGCGGACACACTCGACACCAACAGACGGGAGGTTGCGGTGACCCACGGCTACGAAGACGACAAAGAGGCCATCCAGAAGCGCCTCCGACGCATCGAGGGTCAGGTGCGTGGCCTCCAGCGGATGATCGAAGGCGACCGCTACTGCATCGACGTGCTCGAGCAGGTGTCCGCCGCCACGCGGGCCCTCCAGTCGGTGGCTCTGGCCCTGCTCGACGACCACCTGGCCCACTGCGTCGCCGACGCCGTGACGTCGGGGGGCGATCAGGCCACGGAGAAGCTGCACGAGGCGTCGGCGGCCATCGCCCGGCTGGTGCGCTCATGAACCCGACTGGGCTCCGGCCCCACCCGACGGCGGTGGCGACGCTGCCTCCACCATGACCCTGTTGGCCACCACGGCCTGGGTCGACACCATCGGACGCAGTCTCCGTGAGGGCTTCTTCATGTTCTGGGAGACCCTGTGGCCCCTGATCCTGGGATTTGGCCTGTCCGGAGCCGTCCAGTCCTTCGTGAGCCGCCAATCCATGCAGGCGGCCATGGGGGACCACCGTCCGGCCTCAGTGGCGCGGGCCTCCCTCTACGGCATGGTGTCGTCGTCCTGCTCCTACGCCGCCACAGCCATGGCCAAGTCCATCTTCGTCAAGGGAGCCGACTTCGTGGCCGTGTCCGTGTTCATGTTCGCGTCCACCAACCTGGTGGTGGAACTCGGGGTCGTCCTGGTGGTCCTGATGGGGTGGCAGTTCGCCGTCAGCGAGTTCGTGGGCGGCATCATCATGATCGTGTTGCTCACGGCGGCGGGCAGCCTCTGGCTCCGGGGACGACTGGTGGTCCAGGCCCGGGAGCGACTCTCCGACGCCGCCCACGGCGACCACCAACACGGACCGGTCGAAAACGTCGCCCTGCAGCGTCAGCCGTGGTCGGTCAAGTTGCGTTCCAAGGCCGGATGGGCCGACGCCGCCACGTACACCATGGCCGACCTCACCATGCTCCGGAAAGAGCTGCTCATCGGCTACACGGTGGCCGGCTTCCTGACCGTGGCCGTGCCCACCCGCGTCTGGAACGTCGTCTTCCTCCATGGGCATGGATTCTGGACAAGCGTGGAGAACGTGATCGTGGGGCCGTTCATCGCCATCATCAGCTTCGTCTGTTCCATCGGCAACGTTCCCCTGGCCGCGTCGCTCTGGTCCGGAGGCATCTCCTTTGGCGGTGTGATCTCGTTCATCTTCGCCGACCTCATCACCTTTCCCCTCCTCCTCATCTACCGGAGGTACTACGGGTCCAGGCTCACCCTCCGCATACTGGCCGTGTTCTGGGGGGTGATGTCGGTCGCCGGGCTGGCCACCGAGGGCCTGTTCAGTGCGGCCGGCCTGATTCCGACCACCCGCCCGGCCGTAGTGGCTCCCGCCCACTTCTCGTGGAACTACACGACCTACCTCAACATCGTCTTTCTGGCGCTGTTCGGGTTGCTCTACTGGGCCTACCGGAACCGCGGCCGGCTCGGGGGTGGGGACGGCTACGCCATCGACCCGGTGTGCGGCATGCAGGTGGAAACGGCGAACGCCCCGGCCGCTCTGATCGACCGGGGCACCACCCACTACTTCTGCTCGGACCACTGCCGTCGTCGCATGGAGGCCGATCCGGGACGGTTCACGGCAGCCGCCCCGACCGGGCTACGACGGATCGACGAGTCCCGACTGTCGGACGGTGATGTTGAAACGACCGCCCCCGACACCGAGGTCGGGGGGGCCGGTCCCCGGAGCCACTCGCGGCACACCGTGGTAGGCCAGACGGGAGGGCCCGCCGAAGACGAACAGGTCCCCCGACTCGAGGACGACGTCGGTCCACGGTCGGCCCCGACCGGCCGCTGAACCGAAGCGGAAGGTGCAGGAGTCACCCAGGCTCAGCGAGACCACCGGGGCGGGGCTCCGCTCGTCCCGGTCGACGTGCATGCCCATGTGGGCGCCGGGCCCGTACCAGTTGATCAGGGCCACATCGGGCTCGTAGGGGCCGGTCGCCGTCCCGGGCACGGCCGCCGCGGCGCCGATCCCCGGCTCGACGGCGAGAGCATCATGGACCGCCCGGCGACTGAGCTGGGACAGCCCGTCCGGAAACGGGGGCACCGGTCGCCCGTCGCCGTCATCCACCCGGCGGGAGTACCGGTAGGGCAGCCAGTGCCATCCGAGGCAGGCGATCTGCACCGACATCACACCGCCACGCGGCATACGGGGCGAGTGGAATCCACCGGCCTGCACACCCCACCGACGACAGGCCTCCACCAGGGCCCGCTGGTCCTCGAATCCGAGCCACCCGGGCAGGAGAACGGCGCCGGGAGCCACGATCTGCGGCGAGCGCGGAAACAGCTCGGTCACCCGTCAGCAACTCACCAGACGGCACTCCGGACACGGGCGAACACCGGCGGTGGTCGCCTGGGCCAGCCGGCGGAAACCGTGACGGTTCCCGGCGTCGGTCGACCCGTGGTTCCCGGGACGTGCTCCCGTCCTCCAGTGGTGGCGTGTGCTGACCTCATACCTGGCCCACACCGTAGGACGGGACGGGGTGGCGAGCCGTTCGAACCCCACAGGCCTGGGGCCCGGGGGCGAGGAGCTCAGCTCGGTACCGAGGTGGCCTTGGCCGCCGAGACCGGGGAGTCCTGCTTGGCCAGCCAGCGGAGCCGGGCGGCCCGAGCGTCCCACGAGTAGACGACGGCGGTCCCGGCGAACCGGTCGTGCCAGGCGTGCCGGTCGCGGTTGGTCAGGATGCCGAGGAAGCCCAGTCCGAAGACGATGATGCTGAGCGGGAAGGTCACCGTCCTGATGACGGCCTGGCGGGCCCCGATGGGCGAACCGTCCGTCTTGACCACCCGGATCCCGAGCACCGCCATCCCGATCGTCTTGCCGCTCAGGGTCCACTGGTAGGCGAAGTACACGAACTCCCAGATCACCGCGGCGATCAGGGAGGCTACCTGGTGGTTGGCCAGGGTGAACTTGGTTCCCGACGCCAGTTGGATGGTGAACGAGAGCGCCGCCGCGGCCAGAGTGAACAGCCCCCACGAGGCCCCCACGTCGGCGCCGAAGGCCACCAGCCGGCTGACCGCCCCGGCGTAGTGACCTTGACGACCCTCGATCGGTTCGGCCAACACGGTCGCTGCCATCACGTCCCTCCCGCATTCAACTCGGCGGGAGGGGGAGCCGGGTGCACCAGGGTCGCCGGACCCAGGGGCAGTGCGTCGGGCGAGCGGCGGAGGACCCGGTTCACCCAGCGGGCGAAGAAGTCGTCGAGACCGACCCCCTGGGCCCGGACCACATCGAGGACCTCGGACGCCACCCCGGTGGTGGACCGGGCGATGATGGAGCCGAGCTCCGTCTTCTCCATGATGGAGTCGATGTCGACGCGCTCGATGATCTTCTCGACATCCACCCGGCTGACGATCTTGTCCACATCGACCCGGTCGATCAGCTTGTCCACATCCACCCGGCTGACCACGCCGTCGACATCCACCCTCGATATCAGGGCGTCGACGTCGATCCGCTCCAGCAGGGCGTCGATGTCGATGGCGTCCATGACGATGGTCACGACCCGCTCCGCCACTGCCTGGGCCAGCTGCTCCACTCGACCGGATCCGGGAATCGGGGTCATGCGCGTCGGTTCGACGACCGGACATCCATCGCGAAAGCATCCCATCAGGCAGGGCCCCACACGGGGACGCTCCCACTCCGTCAGGCCGTGGCGTTGGCTTTCAGCGCCTCGAGGGCCCGGTCGGCATGCACGTTCATCCGCACTTCGCTCTGGATGACCTCGATGACCTTGAGGTCAGGGCCGATGACGAACGTGGCCCGCTTGGTGGGCGATAGCTTGGCGAAACCCCGTCGGACGCCGAACTGCGTGGCCACGGCACCGTCCGGGTCGGAGAGGAGCGGGTAGTCGAAGGAGTGCTTCTCGGAGAATCGTTTCTGCTTCTCCACCTGATCGGAACTGATCCCGACCCGCTGGGCACCCACCGCCTCGAATTCGGCCTTCATGTCA
This sequence comes from uncultured Acidimicrobiaceae bacterium, assembly GCA_963737625.1. Classification (GTDB taxonomy): domain Bacteria; phylum Actinomycetota; class Acidimicrobiia; order Acidimicrobiales; family RAAP-2; genus Bog-756. The sequence continues at coordinate 175,571 of CAVTTK010000002.1, read as the reverse complement.
CGGAAGTGGCAACTCTCCTTGGTGCAGCCGTAGGTCATGGCCGCCGGATAGAAGAACAGGACCACGGGGCCCGAGCTCGCCAACTGGCTGAGCTTTCTCGGCGTGCCGTCCTCGTCGGGGAGCTCGAAGTCAGGTGCCTGGTCGCCCTTCTGCATGGGACGAGGCTAGCGGTAGCCGCTCGACGGCGCACCGTCCCGTGGGACCGGTGCGTCGGGGTCGGCGTGGGACACCCGTAAGATACCGGGACGCCGAGATGGCCGCCATGGCTGCCGGGCACCGGAGGGGCGGCGGCCCCGGGCACGGTGCCGACGCGGCCCTCCACCATCCCGATCCCCGTCCAACAGTCAGGATCCCAGGCCATGCCGTACGCCATCGAAGCCGACACCCTCCAGAAGACCTTCAAGGGCAAACACGAGGTGCGCGCCCTCGACGGGGTGTCCTTCGCCGTGGCCGAGGGGACGGTGTTCGGCCTGCTCGGGCCCAACGGATCGGGTAAGACCACCGCCGTCCGCGTCCTCACCACCATCCTGAAGGCCGACGGGGGATCGGCCCGTGTCCTGGGCCACGACGTGCGCAAGGAGGCCGGCCTGGTCCGGAGCCTGATCGGTCTGGCCGGCCAGTACGCCGCCGTCGACGAGAACCTGACCGGTCGGGAGAATCTCCGCATGGTGGGACGGCTCAACCACCTGGACCCCTCGTACGTCACCCGCCGGGGCGCCGAGTTGCTTTCCCAATTCAATCTGGACGACGCCGGGGATCGCCCCCTCAAGACCTATTCGGGCGGCATGCGCCGGCGGCTCGATCTGGCTGCCGCCCTGGTGGCCCGACCCACCGTGCTCTTCCTCGACGAACCCACCACCGGGCTCGACCCCCAGAGCCGCAACGACCTGTGGGAGGTCATCGAGAGCCTGGTGGGCGGAGGCACCACCGTGCTCCTCACCACCCAGTACCTCGAGGAGGCCGACCGGCTGGCCACCGATCTGGTGGTGATCGACCACGGCCACGTCATCGCCGAAGGCACGCCCACCGAGCTCAAGGCCAATCTGGGGGCCACCGTCCTCGAGGTCGGGTTGGACACCATCGACCATGCCCACCGGACCGCTGAGCTCCTCGGGTCCCTCGGACCCCACACCCCGTCGGTCAACGGCACCGTGGTCGAGGTGACGGTGGACGACGGTCCCACGTCGGCCATGGCCGGGCTGCGCTCACTCGACCAGGCAGGGATCACGCCCGTGGCGTTCACCCTCCGCGAGCCCAGCCTGGACGACGTGTTCCTGGGCCTCACCGGTCGAAGGGCCGAGGATGGGACCGAAGACCCTGAGGAACCCGGCACGAACGACAAGAAGAGGCGCGGCCGGTCCCGACGGAAAGCGGCCAGTGAAGCCATGCCCATCCTCAGCGGAGAGATCTCATGACCACCACCATCACGGCACCGTCCGTGTCCGGAGCGCCCCCCGCCCACTCTGTCGGGTCCCGGCTTCGTTGGGCGGTGTCCGACACGCTCACCATCACCCAGCGCAATCTGTTGGCCCTCCTGCGCATCCCCGAGCAGCTGTTCTTCTCCACCGTCCAGCCGATCATGTTCGTCCTCCTGTTCACGTACGTGTTCGGCGGGGCCATCAAGGTCCCCGGGGGCAGTTACATCAACTACCTGATGCCCGGCGTGTTCGTCCAGACCGTGGCCTTCGGTGCCGTCAGCACCAGCATCGGCTTGGCCGAGGATCTGCAGAAGGGGCTCATCGAACGGTTCCGGGCGCTTCCCATGTCGCGCTCGGCCGTGCTGACTGGCCGGACCACGGCAGACATGGTGCGCAACGTCTTCACCGTCATCATCATCACCGCGGTGGGCCTGGCCGTGGGATTCCGGCCCACCACCGGTGTCCTACCCTACGTTGCCGCCGTTCTGCTCATCCTCCTGTTCGCCTACGCCCTCTCCTGGGGCTTCGCCGTGATCGGGCTGTCCGCCCCCAATGCCGAGGCGGCCCAGGTGATGTCGTTCCCCATCCTCTTCCCGCTGATCTTCGTGTCGTCGGCCTTCGTCCCGGTCGCCTCGATGCCCAGTTGGCTCCAGGGCTTCGCCACGTACCAGCCGGTGAGCGTGACGGTCAGTGCCTGCCGGGCCCTGATGATCGGGGGGCCCACATCCAAATGGGTCATCCAGACCCTGGCCTGGACGATCGGCTTCCTCATCCTGCTGATCCCGCTGGCCGTCCGGCGCTACCGCAACCGGACCTAACGACGAGGGAGCCTGGTCCGTCGAGGCCGGACCGGTGGCAGAATGGGGTCATGGCACAGACCCCCACTCCCGGCGGCCCCGACTCCTTCGGCGCCCGCGGTTCGCTCGCCGTCGGTGACGCCACCTACCAGATCTACCGCATCAACGTCCTGGCTGACCGGTTCGATGTGGCCCGGCTCCCCTACTCCATCAAGGTGGTGCTGGAGAACCTGCTCCGCCACGAGGACGGACTGGCCGTCCAGCCCGCCGACATCGAGGCCGTGGCCGGCTGGGGCAATCACCCCGAACGGCACGGGTTCGGCAGTGAGAACGCCGCCGAGATCGCTCTCACCCCCGAGCGGGTGCTCATGCAGGACTTCACTGGGGTGCCCGGCGTCGTGGATCTGGCCGCCATGCGCGACGCCCTGGCCGAGCTCGGTGGCGATCCGGCCAAGGTCAACCCCCTCGTGCCGGTGGAGCTGGTCATCGATCACTCGGTGATCGCCGAGTCGTCCGGTCGCCCCGAGTCCTACGACGTGAACGTGGACATCGAGTACCAGCGCAACATCGAGCGCTACCAGCTGCTGCGCTGGGCCCAGCAGGCCTTCGACGGCTTCCGGGTGGTGCCTCCGGGCACCGGCATCTGCCACCAGGTCAACCTGGAGTACCTGTCACGGGTGGTGTTCGCCACCGAGGACGGCGAGGCCTTCTGCGACACCCTGGTGGGCACGGACTCCCACACCACCATGGTCAACGGCCTCGGTGTGCTGGGCTGGGGCGTGGGCGGCATCGAGGCCGAGGCCGCCATGCTCGGCCAGCCCCTGTCCCTGCTCCTCCCGCCCGTGGTGGGCTTCCGGCTCACCGGGGAACAGCCCGTGGGGACCACCGCCACGGATCTCGTGCTCACCATCACCCACCTGCTGCGCCAGCACGGCGTGGTGGGCAAGTTCGTGGAGTTCTACGGGCCGGGCGTGGCCGCGGTGCCCCTGGCCAACCGGGCCACCATCGGCAACATGTCCCCCGAGTACGGCGCCACCTGCGCCATCTTCCCCATCGACGAGGTCACCCTCGACTACCTGCGATTCACCGGTCGGGACGACAAGCAGGTCGACCTGGTGGAGGCCTACGCCAAGGAGCAGGGCATGTTCCACGTGGCCGACGGGGTGGAGCCGGTCTACTCCGAGACCATCGAGCTGGACCTGTCCACGGTGGTGCCCAGCATCGCCGGCCCGGCCCGGCCTCAGGACCTGGTAACCCTGACCGGAGCGGGCACCGCCTTCCGCTCGGCCCTCGGCCGGGAGTCCCGCCACGGCACGGCAACGCTGGCCGACGGATCGACAGCGACGGTGGACGACGGGGCCATCGTGGTCGCCGCCATCACCAGCTGCACCAACACCTCCAATCCACAGGTCATGGTGGCGGCCGGTCTGGTGGCCCGGCACGCCGTCGAGCGGGGACTCACCCCGAAGCCGTGGGTCAAGACCACCCTGGCCCCGGGGTCCCGGGTGGTCATGGACTATCTCGACCGGGCCGGCCTGACCGACCCCCTGGCCCAGCTGGGCTTCGACCTGGTCGGTTTCGGTTGCACGACCTGCATCGGGAACTCGGGTCCCCTGCTGCCCGGGATCTCCGAGGCCGTCCACGACCACGATCTGTCGGTGGCCTCGGTGCTGTCGGGGAATCGCAACTTCGAAGGGCGCATCCACCCCGACGTCCGGATGAACTACCTGGCCTCTCCCCCCCTGGTGGTGGCCTACGCCCTGGCCGGCACCATGGACATCGACCTGACCACCGACCCACTGGGCACCGACACGGACGGGCGGCCCGTACTGCTGTCCGACCTGTGGCCGACGCCCGAGGAGATCACCGAGGCCATCCGGACTTCCCTGACCTCGGACATGTTCCGCCAGCGGTACGGCGCGGTGTTCGACGGCGACGAGCGGTGGCAGGCGGTGGAGACGGCCACGGGCACCACCTTCAGCTGGGACGGCGCCTCCACCTACGTGCTGCGGCCCACCTTCCTCGAAGGGCTCACCATGGAGCCCTCACCGGTGACCGACGTGGAGGGGGCCCGGGTCCTCGCCCTCCTGGGGGACAGCGTCACCACCGACCACATCTCCCCGGCAGGCAACATCAGTCCGACCACGCCGGCCGGGCACTACCTGGCCGACAAGGGGGTGGAGCGAACCGACTTCAACTCCTACGGCGCCCGACGGGGTAACCACGAGGTCATGGTGCGGGGCACCTTCGCCAACGTCCGCCTGCGCAACCAACTGGCCCCGGGCACCGAGGGTGGCATCACCCTCCACCTCCCTGACGGTGAGCAGAGCACCATCTACGACGCGGCCCAGCGCTATGCCGCCGAGGGCGTGCCGCTGGTGGTGCTGGCCGGCAAGGAGTACGGCTCAGGATCGTCCCGGGACTGGGCGGCCAAGGGCACGTCGCTGCTGGGCATCCGGGCGGCCATCGCCGAAAGCTACGAGCGCATCCACCGCTCCAACCTCATCGGCATGGGGGTGCTTCCGCTCCAGTACGCCGAGGGTCAGAACGCCGCCTCCCTCGGCCTCACCGGCCACGAGGTGTTCACCATCACCGGCCTCGAGTCCCTCAACGACGGGGTGACGCCGAAGACCGTGTCCGTGCAGGCGGTGGACGGGGACTCCGTGGTGGAGTTCGAGGCCCGGCTGCGCATCGACACCCCGATGGAGGCCGAGTACTACCGCCACGGCGGCATCCTCCCCTACATGCTCCGCCAGATGGCCGGGTGACTCAGAGGGTTTCCCCGTGCCGTGACGGCTTCCGGCCCGGGCGACATCATCCGGCCAGGGGCAGGACGAACCAGGCAATGACCACGAAGTGCAGGACGGCCCCCACGATGGTGCAGGCATGGAAGACCTCGTGGTACCCGAACACACCGGGCACCGGGTTGGGCCGCTTCAGGGCGTAGACCACCGCACCCGCCGAGTAGGCCAGCCCCCCGATCAGCAGGAGCACGAAACCCACCCCGCCCAGGGCCCGGAACAGCTGGGGCAGTACGACCAGGGCGGCCCATCCCACCACCACGTAGGGCAGGGCGATCACCCACTTCGGCGCGTCCAGCCACATCTGGCGCAGGGCGATCCCGACCACGGCCCCGCCCCACACGATGCACAGCACCGCGGTGCGGGCCCACCCGCTGAGGGCGATTCCGGCCACCGCGGTGTACGAGCCGGCGATGGCGATGAAGATGGTGGAGTGGTCGGCCCGGCGCATCCGCCGTCGACCGACGGGACCCCAGGTATGCCGGTGGAACAGGGCGCTCACCCCGAACAGCAGCGAGATGGACACGGCGTACACCGCCATGACCAGTTTCGAGCCGGTCGTCGGGGCGGCCCAGATCAGGGCGGCCCCCGAGACCAGCGAGGCGAAGAAGGCCACCTCGTGGAAGACGCCCCGGAGCCGGGGCTTGACCCCCTCGCTCGCACCGTCGGGCCCGACCGGACTGCCGGGCCCGGGCACCGGGGCCAGGGCGTCGGCCGGTCGGTTCACCGGTCCACCGAGCCGGCACGATCGGCCCCAAGGGCCTGCGCCGGGCCGACCCCCGCCGGAGCCGGACCCGGGGGAGCCAGGGCCCGCTGGACATATCGACGGAGCAGCCGGCGTCCCACGGTCTCCACCCCGGCCAGTTGGGCCGGGTCGAGCGTGACCCCGGCCGGCAGGAACGGCGCCCAGGCCGAGGCCAGCCGCTGGTCCACCTCCACATGGAACTGCAGCCCGTAGGCCCGGTCGCCCCAGCGGAAGGCCTGGTGGGGGAAGAGGTGGGAGGCGGCCAGGTGGACCGCACCGTCGGGCAGGGAGAAGGTGTCCTGGTGCCAGTGCACGCACGGGATGGTGGTGGCCGAAAGACCGCCGTACTCCGGTCCGGTCACCGGATCCTTCCGGCCGGCACCGGTCAGCTCCACCCGCCCCAGCCCGATCTCGGGTCGGTCCCCGGTGCTCACCTCGGCCCCGAGGGCCATGGCCAGTTGCTGCGCCCCGAGGCACACACCGAGCACCGGCTTCCCGTCGGCGATGGTGGCGGCCATCAGATCGCGCTCGCCCGGAAGCCAGCGGTGGACGTCGCCGTCATGGACGCCCATGGGGCCTCCCATGGCCACTAGCCCGGCGAACGAGCCCGACGGAGGCAGCCGTTCCCCGAGATCCAGGCGGACCACCCTGAGGGACTGGCCGGCCCGTTGGAGCTCATCGGCGACGAGCCCGGGGCCCTCGTGGGCCACGTGCTGGAGGACGACCCAGCTCGCCGTCCCAGGGGTGTCCGTCACGCTGCTGCTCGCTCTCGCCGCTATGCCGTCGAGACGACGTGGAAGGCCTCGGCCAGCCGGCCGTCCGGTAGCCCGGCGGCCAGGGCGGTGCCGGACATCCAGGTCCGGAGCAGGTTCTCCAGGTGCTCGCCGTCGCCCACCTGGCTCCGGTGGGAGCGGAGGGCCGCCAGCTTGCGGTCGAAGTGCTCGGTGGCGTCCACCGCACGGTCGGCGCGCTCGGTGGTCATGATCCACATCTCGGGCACGGTGTGGGGCTCCAGGCCTTCGTCGAGCAGCTCGGGGAAGGCGAACGGATTGCGGGCGTCGGGATAGACGGCACAGGCGGCGGCTTCGCCGGCGGCCAGGTGGTCCGGATGGCTGGCGTAGATCCGGGCCCAATTCCGCTCGGGGGATTGGGTCACGACCCGGTCGGGACGGAAGCGTCGGATGACCCGGGCGATGTCCCGGCGGAGATCGAGCGTGGCCTGCAGCCGGCCGTCGGGGTAGCCGAGGAAGGTCAGGTCCTTCACCCCCACCTGGGCGGCGGCATCGGTCTGCTCGCCCCGTCGGATGGCGGCCATGTCGGCGCGGGCCAACGAGCGGTCGTCGCCGCCGGCTTCGCCGTCGGTGGCGATGCAGTAGGCCACCTCCACGCCGGCATCCGTCCACACGGCCACCGACCCGGCCACTCCGAAGTCCACGTCGTCGGGGTGGGCCGTGACCACCAGGATCCGCTCGGTCCCCTCGGCGTCGGCGCCCACCGTCATGGGCTCGGTGAAGTGATGATCAGGCACAGCGACCTCCTCGATGGGGGCTCAGGTCCGCCATGATGCCCGGCCGGCCGGAGGACGTGGAGTGGGTCGCGGACTGGCGCAGGCGGCGGATTGTCGGGGAGATCAGTCCTCGAGCGGGTTCCACGCGGCCAGGTCCTTCAGACGCGGATCGTTGGAGAAGATCTCGACGATGGGCGACCGCAGCCCGATGCGGGTCTGGATCCGCTCGATTTCGAGCACCTGGTTCCACTGGACCAGGGTCACGACCAGTCCTGCCTCGCCGGCTCGGGCGGTGCGGCCCGAGCGGTGGAGGTACGCCTTGTGGTCCTCGGGCGGGTCGAAGTGGATGACGACGTCGACCATGTCGATGTCAAGGCCCCGGGCGGCGACATCGGTGGCCACCAGAGCGGGGAGCTTGCCCTCGCTGAAGTCCTTCAGGGTGCGCTCGCGATTCGACTGGCGGAGGTCGCCGTGGATGGCATCGGCCCTCACGCCCTCCTTGCGGAGCTGTTCGACCAGTCGGTCGGCACCCCGCTTGGTGCGCACGAAGACCAGGGTCTTCTCCGAGTTCCGACAGATGGCGGCGGCCACTTTGACCCGGTCCATCTGGTGCACCTCGAGGAACCGGTGCTCCATGGCGTCGACCGTGGTGTGGGCCGAGGCCACCTCGTGGAGGACGGGATCGCTCAGGTACCGGCTCACCAGCCGGTCCACGGCACCGTCGAGCGTGGCGGAGAACAGAAGGGTCTGGTGCTCACGCTCGAGGCGCCGGAGCACCCACTCCACCTGGGGCATGAAGCCCATGTCGGCCATCCGGTCGGCCTCGTCGAGCACCAAGGTCTCGATATCGGCCACCGACAGCTCGCCGCGGTCACCGAGGTCGATGAGGCGACCCGGGGTGGCGATGATCACGTCGACACCCCGGCGGAGCTTCTTGACCTGGCGCTCGATGTCCGCCCCGCCGTAGACGGCGACGATGCGGAGGCCGGCCTCGTTGGCCAGCGGCTCCAGGACTTCACTCACCTGCACGGCCAGCTCTCGGGTGGGGACGAGGACCAGGGCCCGGGGCCGACCGGGCTCCGTGGACCGGGCCGCCATGGTGCGTTGGAGGAGCGGGATGCCGAAGGCCAGGGTCTTGCCCGAGCCGGTCTTGGCCTTGCCGCAGACATCCCGGCCGGCGAGGGCGTCGGCCACGGTCATGGCCTGGATGGCGAAGGTATGGGTGATCCCCTGGTCGGCCAGGGCCTTGACCAGGGACGGGTCGACCCCGAGCGAGGCAAAGGACGGCGCGGAGTCGGCATCGGCCGGTGGGAGATCGGACGGATCGAAGACGCGATCCGACGGATCGGCAATGGTGGTCATGGGGTTCAGAAACTCTCTCTCATCGTTCAGTGACGGCCGGAAGCCGACCGTCGACACCGTGCCATTCACGGATGCCTGCGGGCCCGCCTCGGGCCATCGTCCGGACTGCGTCGGCGGGCCGGAAACAGGATGAGGAAGACCCCGGTGACCGAGCACCAGCTCGACCACGAACACCAGTCTACCCGGTATCGGGCGTTACACCAGGTCAGACGGCAACCGACCCAGGGAGAAGGCCGGTCAGGCGGGCAGTTCGGGAGCAGCGACATGGTCTCGGCCGGGGCAGAAGTCGGCCATCTCCCTCGGCCATCTGCCTCGGCCATCTGCCTCGGCCAGGCCTTGCTGCCCTGCGGCGTCGGGATCCGAGCCGTGCGGCGGACCCTGGATGCCCGGTCGCATTCCAGCCCCTACCCTGTGGTGACGCCCGGGCCGACCCAGGCCCGGCCCACCCCCACGAAAGGAAGCCGACCATGGGAAAGCTCGAAGCCGGCGACAAGGCCCCCGCCTTCACCCTCCCCGACCAGGACGGCAAGACGGTCTCCTCCAAGGACTTCGCCGGGAAGCGATTCGTCCTCTACTTCTACCCGCGCGACGACACGCCGGGATGCACCAAGGAGGCGTGCCAGTTCAACGACAACCTTCACGCCTTCGCCAAGGCCAAGGTGCCCGTCCTCGGGGTGTCGGCGGACACGGCCGAGAAGCACCAGAAGTTCCGGGCCAAGTACGGCCTGACCTTCCCCCTGCTCACCGATGCCGACCACGCGGTGGGTGAGGCCTACGGCGCCTGGGGTGAGAAGACCCTCTACGGCAAGAAGTCCATCGGGGTCATCCGGTCCACCTTCCTCATCGCCGCCGACGGCACCATCGCCCGACCCTGGTACCACGTGAAGGCGGACGGCCACGCCGCCAAGGTCCTGGCCGAGCTGGAGGGCTGAGCACCGGGGACCGAGCACCCTGTCGGACGGTGTCGGGCCGAGATCGGGGTCGGACCGGGCCCGGTCCGGGACTCAGACCTGGTGGCCGGGGCACCACCACGAGGTGCGCCCCCCCACCGTCGACCGGATCAGCTCGCTCCCGTCCCGCGGGCATCGGCCGCCGGTCTGGCGCTCGTCCATGAGGCGACCGGTGTGGGAGCCACCGCCCCGGGTGAGGTCGGCGAGGGTCGTGCCCAGATGCCGGTGGAGGCGCCGGACCTCGTTGGGACTGAGGGAGTTCGACGGTCGGAGCGGTGAGAGGCCGGCCCGCCACAGCAGCTCGTCGGCGATGAGGTTCCCGATGCCGGCCACCCTCGACTGGTCCATCAGCCGGGCCTTGAGGGGTCCCCTCGAACCCCCCAGCGTGGTCGCCAATTCCGCCCGGGTGATGGCCATGGCATCGGGCCCGAGCCCCGACACGTCCGGGTCGAGCAGCACCCCGCCCAGCCGCCTCGGGTCCTCGACCACCAGGGAGCCGCCGTCCTCGAACCGGACCTTCCACCGGTCCCACACCGGGTCGCGGCGCCTCGGGGCGTAGTACATCTGGTCCACGCCCGCCCGGTCGTCGACGATCAGCGTGCCGGTCATCCCGAACCGGATGCCCACCGTGGGACCGGCGTCGACATCCAACAAGAGGAGCTTCCCGATCCGCCGTGCGGCCACGAATCTGTTCCCCACCAGCGCCCGCCGCAGTGACGGTCCGGTGGCCGCACCCTTGAGGAACCAGGCATCCGGACTGGCAACGGAGGCGATCGTCCGGTCGAGGGCGCCCACGGCCAGTTGGCGGTACGTCTCGACTTCGAGCATCTCGGGCACGGCCCGAGGGTAGCCAACGGCGTCGTCCCACCGACCGCCCCGGCCGCCCCGGCTCCTCCTCCGCCCTCCCTCCCCACCGCCGGCATGGTCGCTCCGCCAGGAGCGTCACCCATCGGGCCGCTATCGCTAGGGTTGGGCCATGCCTCCCGAGAAGCCCCACTGGGCCGAACTGTTCACCGAAGTCGTGACGTCCGGACTGTGCACGGGCTGCGCCGGGTGCATCGTGGCCTGCCCCTACGACGTCCTGTCCTATGACGACACCGGGGGGAAGTACAAGCCCTTCCACATCGACGCCGACGGTGGTCCCGAGAGCTGCACCCACGGGGTCAAGGGGTGCACCATGTGCACCCGGGCCTGCCCCCGCTTCCGCCTCTGGGAGCCCGAGATCGACACCCACCTGTTCGGTCGGGAGCGAACCGTGGACGAGGTGGCCGGGGTGTCCCAGGACATCCTGCTCGTCCGGGCCACCGATCCCGAGATCCTCGAACTGGGTCAGGACGGCGGACTGGTCTCGGCCCTGCTCATCTGGGCCCTCGAACACGACATCGTCGATGCCGCCCTGGTCTCCAACCTCGAGGGGGACGGATCCACCTGGAAGGCGGTGCCTGGCCTGGCCACCACCCGGGACGAGGTCCTGGCCGCGGCGGGCTCCCGGTACACGTACTCGGCCAACCCGCTGGCCTATCCCCTGGCCATCGAGGCCGGGGCAGAACGGATCGCTCTGGTGGGCATGGGCTGCCAGGCCTCGGCGGCGCCCGTCATGAAGGCCCGCAAGGCTGGCAAGATCGCCCGTCGCCTCTCCTTGACCATAGGGCTGCTGTGCTCGAAGACCTTCGACGATGCCATCTTCCCCGAGCTGTTCGAGGCCAAGTACGGGATCGCCCGGGCCGACATCGCCAAGATGAACATCAAAGGCGTCTTCCAGGTCTGGACCCGAGACGGCGAGTACCACGAGATCCCCCTGAAGGAGGCCCACGCCTGGACCCGCGAGGGCTGCAAGTCCTGCCCCGACTTCGCCGCTGAGCACGCCGACATCTCCACCGGGGGCATCGGGGCGTTCAACGACTGGACCCTCACCATGGTGAGGACCGATACCGGACGCCAACTGCTGGAGGAGATGATCGCCGGAGGTGCGGTCGAGACCCGTCCCGGGGACGACGATCCTGGGGCCATCGCCCTGCTCCAGCGGCTGGCCCGGGTCAGCCGGCGGCGGTGGCCGGAGACGGCGGTACCCATGCCCCGCCTGCTGCCCGACCCCACCTGAGGCGCCCCCACCGGGTGACGCCGGCCGCACCTCGTGAGAATCTCGTAATAATCAGTCCGTTGGGTCCAAAGACCCTGAAATTCGGCGGGGCAATCGACCTAGTCTGACCTGGAGGGGTCCGGCACGAACAGCTGACCGATCGGCCCTGGCGACGTCCCGGAAGTGCCTGGTGCCCCGTCCTCTCGTGTCGTTGGTGCGCCTGGTCCCAGGGGACCTACTGACTATCCCTGGAGGACCACCCGCTTGTTCGCCGCCCTAGGCCGGTTCACCGTACGGTTCCGCTGGCCCATCATCGCCGGGTGGATCGTGGCCACCGTGCTGCTCATGGTCTGTCTCCCGTCACTCTCCAGTGTCGAGAAGTCCTCCAACTCCCAGTTCCTGCCGTCCACGGCCGCCAGCGTCCGCGCCGACCGGCTGGCCCGGCCCTTCAATCCCCAGGCCACGTCGACGGTGACCTTGGTGGCCTCCGCCGACCACGGTGCGCTGACCGAGGCCGACAACGCCGCGGTCGTCCGCGCCGAACAGGCCATGCGATCGATCCCCCGGGTGACCTCGGTGGTGGACCAGGGGCCGTCGGCGAACGGCCAGGCCCGGCGGGCCATGGTCCAGCTGGCGGTGCCCCCGGGATCCGCCGACAAGGTGGCCACGGACACGGTGGCCGGGCTCCGGTCGACCTTCACCACCTCGGGCGCCCCACCGGGACTGGCCCTGCATCTCACCGGGGGTGTGGCCTCGGCCGTCGACCAGCGGAGCCAGAACGGCCATACCCAGACCCTGACCGAGCTGCTCTCGGTCCTGTTCATCCTGGCCCTGCTGTTCCTGACCTTCCGGGCCCTGCTGGCGCCGTTCGTGGCCCTGCTCCCCTCGGTGCTGGCCATGTTCGCCGCCGGACCGGTCATCGCCGTCTCCACCCATCTCGGCGTGCAGGTGTCGGACCTGACGCCCATCCTCCTGACCGTCGTGCTGTTGGGGGCCGGCACCGACTACGGCCTCTTCCTGATCTTCCGCGTCCGCGAGGAGCTGCGCCGCGGCAAGCCCGTGGACGAGGCCGTGTCCTTCTCGTTGTGCAAGGTGGGTGAGTCGATCAGCTTCTCCGGGTTGACCGTGATCGGGGCGCTGGCCGCCGTCGTGGTGGCCACGTTCGGTCTGTACCAAGGCCTCGGCCCGGCCCTGGCCATCGGGATCGCCGTGGCCCTCATGACCAACCTGACCCTTCTCCCGGCCCTGCTGGCCGTGCTCGGTCGCAGCGTGTTCTGGCCCCGCATCCCCCGGCCGGGCCAGCACCGGGGCGGCGCCTGGGGAAGGATCGCCGGCAAGGTGGTGGGGCGTCCCGTGCTCACCCTGATGATCGGCCTGGTGATCTTCGGCGGACTGGCGCTGTCCATGCTCGCCTACTCCCCCTCGGGGTTCGGCGACCCCCCCGCCCCGGGCAGTTCGGACTCGGGCCGGGGCCAGACGGTGCTCCAGGCGGCGTTCCCCTCCTCGGACTCCGACCCCACCGTGGTGGTGTTCCACCTGCCCACCTCGGTGTGGAACGACCCCCTGGTGCTCGCCACCGCGCAGCACGGCCTGGCCCGGTCCGGCCAGTTCAACAGCGTCACCAGTGTCCTCAACCCGGGCGGGGTGGAGGTGTCGGCCGACGAGCTGGCCAATGCCCATCTCCAGCTGGCCCACCTCGGTCCGGCGGCTCAACTGCCGGTGTCGATACCGAACGGGGTCTCGCTCACCCCCGCCGAGTACACCGCCTACAAGGAGTCGGCCCAGTTCATCAGTCCCGACGGGACCACCATCGAGTACCAGACGTCCCTGCGGGCCGGCCCCTCGACCAGCTCGGCGGCGGCCGATGCCGTACCGGCTGTCCGCACCGTCGTCAACGCCGTAGCCCGAGACATAGGGGCCACCGCCTCGGGAGTGGCGGGATACGCCCCGGTGGCCTCCGACGTGGGGTCGATCTCCGGCAACGACCTGATGAGGATCATCCCCATCGTCATGATCGTCCTGGCTCTGCTGCTGGCCATCGTGCTGCGCAGCCTGGTGGCACCGCTCTACCTCGTCATCAGCGTAGGCCTCTCCTATCTGGCCTCGCTGGGCCTGGCCGTTCTGGTGTTCGAGCTCATCGGCGGGCAGGACGGGATCAACTTCGTCCTTCCGTTCTTCATGTTCATCTTCATCATGGCGCTAGGCCAGGACTACAACATCCTGGTCATGACCCGCATCCGCGAGGAGGCCCACCACGCCCCCATCCGGGTGGCCGTCCGTCGGGCCGTGGAGGCCACGGGAACCACGGTGACGTCGGCGGGACTCATCCTGGCCGGGACGTTCGGGGTGCTGACGGCCACCGGGGGGACCCAGGTCCAAGAGATCGGACTGGGCCTGGCCGCCGGGATCCTGCTGGACACCTTCTTCGTCCGAACCCTGCTGGTTCCCTCGGTTGTGGTCCTCCTCGGCCGCTGGAACTGGTGGCCCTCCAAGCTGTCCCACGAGGACCACAGCCACGACCCCGTGTTCCCCGACGACGGCCCGGGCGAACTCGGGGGACTCGGGGGATTCGGTGGTCTCGACGGCACGGGTGGCCCCGGGGGCCTGGCCCCGTGCCCCGCAGGGGTCGCACTCGAGCTGCCCGACCGACCGCTGGTCGGGGCGGGGTTGGGTGGCTCCGACTGACCGGACCGGCCTACGACACGGTGGTGGAGGGGCCGGACACCAGAGGACGGCGGAGCCGGGACCGGGCGAGTGGGCGGTGCCGGCGTGGAGGGGTTCCACCGGCGAGAGAGTACGGTGAACGGGCGTGGCCAGCCGAAAGAACCCTCCCCGTACTCCCACCGTGGTCCTCCTGGTCCGCCACGGAAAGACGCCGACCACCGGCAAGGTGCTCCCGGGCCGCGCCGGGGGCCTGCACCTGTCCGACGAGGGCGTGGCCCAGGCCGAGGCGGTGGCCACCCGGATCGCCGCACTGGTCGGTCCAGACCGGCCCGGACCCGTGGCGGTCTACGCCTCGCCCCTCGAGCGGACGGCGGAGACGGCCAAGCCCATCGCCCGGAAGCTGGGCCTCCGGGTCCGCACCGAACGGGGGCTCCTCGAGTGCGACTTCGGGCAGTGGACCGGGGCCCGACTGGCCACCTTGGCCAAGAAGCCCGAGTGGAACCAGGTCCAGCGGTGCCCCAGCGGATTCCGGTTCCCCGGAGGCGAGTCCTTCCTGGAGATGCAGGCCCGGATCACGTCGGCCGTCAGCCGTCTGGTCCAACTCCACCCCGGCCAGACCATCGTGGCCGTGTCCCACGCCGATCCCATCAAGGCCGCCGTGGCCGCCGCCGCCGGGACCCCTCTCGACCTGTTCCAGCGGCTGAACGTGTCCCCGTGCTCGGTCTCGGTGCTGGCCTACAGCCCGGCCGGTCCCCATGTCCTGGCCGTCAACTCCACGGGTGCGCTCGGCGAGTTGGCCATCTCATGAGTCCCCCGGCGAGTCGCCCCCGAGTCCCCGGCCGGGGCCATCGGAGGAGTCGGGGCCCGAGTGGCGCCACCGGGGGCCGGCACAGCGTCGGCGGCGGGGTCGACCCGTGAGCGAGGGATACGACCTCCCCGCACCGGAGCGGATCACCATCGGCACGGTGGGACCGGTGGGCGATCGGCTGTTCCTCCTGCAATGCCGCCAGGGACCCACCCTGTTGACCCTGAAGATCGAGAAGCAGCAGGTGGCGGTGGTAGCCGACTACCTGGCCCGCATCGTCCGTGACCAACCGCGCCCAGGCCACCTACCCGACGAGGTCGAGCTGGAGGAGCCGGCCGAGCCGGCCTGGGTGGTCGGAACGGTGGGTGTCTCCTACGACGACACCGACGACCGGGTCATCCTGGTCATCGAGGAGCTGGTCCCCGAGGACGAGACCGGCGCCATCGCCAGGCTGTCCATCTCCCGCGAGCAGGCGGCGGCCTTCGCCATCCACGCCACCCGACTGGTCGAGTCGGGCCGCCCTCCCTGTCCGCTCTGCGGATCGCCCCTCGATCCATCAGGACACGAGTGCCCGCGCACCAACGGCCACCGTCCGCCGGCGGTGTGAACGGCTGGAGCCCTGCGGCGGGTCCCGGGCTCGAGTCGGTCACCGAGCTGCTGCACGAGAGCGAGCTCTCCGTCGTCGGTCGCCTGCCCTGGAGCTCCAACCTGACCTTCCTGGTGTCCCTCGACGACAGCGGCGATGGCGCAACCGGCGAGCCCTCTGATGTCACCGTCGAGGCCGACCCCCCCGCCGGCCTCCTGCACGGCGTGTACAAGCCGGCCACGGGCGAGCAGTCCCTGTGGGACTTCCCCGACGGCCTCTACCGTCGTGAGGTGGCGGCCTATGCCCTCTCCGAGGCCCTCGGCTGGGGTCTCGTCCCGCCCACCGTGGAACGTCACGACGGCCCGTACGGCTCCGGATCGCTCCAGCTGTTCGTGGCCGCCGACTACGAGCAGCACTACTTCACCCTGTTCGATCAAGGTGACCATGTGGAGACGCTCCAGACGATGTGCGTCTTCGACGTCGTGGCCAACAATGCCGACCGGAAGAGCGGCCATGTGCTCCTCGGTGACGACGGCCGGCTGTGGGGCATCGACCACGGACTCTGCTTCCACAGGCAGCCCAAGCTGCGCACGGTGATCTGGGACTTCGCCGACGAACGGATCCCGGACCGTCTGCTCCTCGACCTCGAGCGCCTGGCCGCGGACCTACCTGACGAGCTGGGCCGGCTCCTGGCCGACGACGAGCGGTCGGCCATGCTCGACCGCATCGCCCGTCTGGTCCACACCGCCACCTTCCCCGAGCCGCTCGGCGACCGGCCGCCGTATCCCTGGCCCCTGGTGTGAATGACCTGTCTGGTCCGACGACGAAGGTCGGACCGGGAGATCACTGCGGCGCCCAGATGGTGGGCGCCATCCCTTCACCGGCCGACCGGCCTGATCAGCGGTTGGTTGAGAGCCTGCACCAACAGTGAGGCGTAGTACTTGGCCCCGGCCGGGTCGAGGTGCACCCCGTCGGGATAGAAGTACTGGGGGCTGTTGGCGCTGTCCGTGGCCCAGTCCACCAGCACGGCGTGGGGATAGGTCTGGGCCACACTGGCAATCGTGTCGTTGACCTGCTGCTGCCAGGGACGGGGCACGTGGGTGTTGACCAGGACCACCCGCTGGGCCGGGCCCAGCGAGTCGAGCAGGCCGGTGAGCTGGGCCGGCGAGAAGGGGCCGTTGGTCCCGAGTTCGACGATCAGTCGGTTTCCCACCGCCCCCTCCGACCTCAGCTGGGGCACCGCCGACTGCACCTGGTTGAGCTGTTGGCCGACCTGGGCGTCGATGGCGATCCCGGGCAGTGACGTCTGGAGATAGGGGGCGGCGTCAACCATGACCGAGTCCCCGATGGCCGTCACCCCCTGACCCGGCGGCGGGACACCGGTGGTTGTGGTGGTCGACGAGCCGGCTCGGTGGTGGACGTGGGGAACGATGCTCGTGACCTGGGTGGCCGAGTCGGCCGCGGAGGCCGACACCAGTCCGACCAGGCCCACCGCGCACAGGATGGCGTTGAACGAGACGGCGGCTGCCACCACCCAGCCCACCGGCCTCAGGTGGGGCCAGGTCCACTGGCGGCCCCTGATCCTGTGCCACTGGCGCCCGAGAGCGCCGTGGCGGACCGGCTGCTCGATGAACCGCCAGGACAGCGCGGCCAGCACCAGCGTGGCGGCGATCTGCAGGCTGGCCCGCATCACGCTCGGCGCGGCGTTGAGCGGAGTCGTGAGCACGATCACCGGGTAGTGCCACAGATAGATCCCGTACGATCGCTCGCCCACCCAACGGAGCGGTTCCCACCCGAGGATCGTCTCCAGATGCGAGCCGGGATGGATGGTCACGGCGATCAACATGGCCGTGAGCAAGGCCAGCAGGAGCATGCCCCCCTCGTAGAGGAACGAGTCGTACTGGCTGGTCAGCCAGAACATGAGGAAGATGCCGAGCAGGGAGAGCCCTCCCACCGCGTCGAGCAGTCGCCGGGCATTGACGCTCACCGGGGCAAAGGTCTGGTTCCGGGGTAGGGCCATGGCCAGGGCCGCTCCGATGAGGAGGGCGAAGGCCCGGGTGTCGGTGCCGTCGTAGACCCGGGTGGGATCGCCGTCGGGCACGAAGAGGATGCCCATCTCGATGGCGGACGCGGCCGCGGCGGCCAGGGTGAGGGTGATCATGGCGCGACGGTTGTGGAGGTACTTCATGGCCGCCAGAATCACCAGCGGCCAGAGCAGATAGAACTGCTCCTCGATGGAGAGGGACCACAGGTGGCCGAGGGGCGAAGGCGGCCCGAACCGGGCGAAGTAGGAGATGTGGTGGAAGATGAACCACCAGTTGCTGAAGTAGAAGATTCCCGAGGGCAGGTCGCTCCGCAGGGCGGCCAGTTGGCTCCGGTCGAACAGCGTGGCCCATCCCACGGTGACGAAGAGCACCACGAAGAGGGCGGGGAGCAGACGTCGGGCCCGTCGGATCCAGAACTGGGCCAGGGCGATTCCCCGGTGTCGGCGGTACTCGGCCACGAGGAGGTCGGTGATGAGATACCCGGACAGCACGAAGAAGACCTGCACGCCGAGCAGTCCACCGGAGGCCCAGCCGAAGTTGAGGTGGAAGACGATGACCGACAGCACGGCGATGGCTCGGATCCCATCGAGCCCGGGAAGGTAGGGGCTGGTTCCCTCGACGGGTCTAGGCACGGAAGGGACCGATCCTACCCATCCACGGATCCGGCACCGGGTCCCACGAACCGTCGCGGCTCACGTCAGGAGACGGATGACTGCGGCGACGGAAGAAGGCGAGGTTCACACCCGGGGGATCTGTGCACGTGGGGACGGTGAATGCCCAGTATGGCACGCCCCGCCCCAATTACGGGGCCTCCCCCCGACGGGTTCCCGGCCCTGTCGGCCCTCGGCGGCGGGGAACGCCGGCGAATGTCGGAGCGGGACACGGGCCTGAAGACCCGGTCCCGAATCCCGGTCGGCCGACCCGATCAGCCGCGGTTCTTCAGCGCCTCGATCAGCTGAGGCAGCACCTTGTGCACGTCACCCACGATCCCGAGGTCGGCGACCGAGAAGATAGGCGCGTCCTGGTCCTTGTTGATGGCCACGATGTTCTTGGAGTTCTTCATCCCCACCAGGTGTTGGGTGGCACCGGAGATCCCGCAGGCCACGTAGACGGTGGGCTTCACCGTCTTACCCGTCTGGCCGACCTGGTGCGAGTAGGGGACCCAGCCGGCATCGACGATGGCCCGGCTGGCTCCCGGCCGCACCCTTCAGCAGTCCGGCCAACTCCTCGATCAGGGCGTACTGGTCCTTTTCGCCCAGCCCCCGTCCACCGGAGACCACCACGTTGGCCTCGTCGAGCTTGGGGCCGGTCCGTTCCTCCACGTGGCGGGAGACGATCCGGGCGGCCCCGGTGGCACCGGTGTCCGGCGCCGGAGACGCCACCACGTCGGCCGGGGCTCCACCGGCGGGCTCGGCGGCGAAGGACTTGGCCCGGACCACGAAGATCTGAGGGCCCTCGCCGGTGAAGCGGGCCGTGAGGATCTGACTGCCGCCGAAGATGGCGTGCTGGGAGACCAGACCCCCGTCTCCGGCCGACAGACCCACCACGTTGGTGAGCACCGGCCGGTCCAGCTTGACCGACAGGCGCCCGGCGATATCCCTCCCGTCGTAGGTGGCCGGGAACAGGACGGCGTCGGGACCGTTTCCCGAGGCCACGGCGGCGGCGATGGTGGCCGCCACCGGGGCGCCGGGTAGGGACCCGTCGAGGTCGCCCACGTCGTGGACGGTGGTCACGCCGTACTCGCCCAGCGTGCCGGCCACCGAGGCGGTGGCGTCTCCGTAGGCGACGGCCTCGACCGTTCCCCCCAGCTCGCGGGCGGCGGTGATCAGTTCGAGGGACGTGGTGATGGGGGCGCCGTCCGCCACTTCGGCGAGGACCCAGATCTTGTCGACAGACATGTGTGCTTGTTCTCCTACCGGTCCTAGAGGACCTTCAGCTGCTCGAGGAATTCGATGACGCGGGTGTAGCCCTCACCCTCGTCCACGACGATCTCGCCGGACGAGCGGGCCTCGGCATCAGCCACCTCGGTGACCTCCTGCCGGGCGCCCGCCGAGCCGACCTGGCTGGCGTCGAGACCGAGGTCGGCCACCGTCAGGGTCTCGACCGGCTTCGACTTGGCCGCCATGATGCCCTTGAACGACGGATAACGCGGCTCGACGACCCCCGCGGTCACCGTGACCACGGCGGGGAGCGGGCTCTCGACCTCGTCGTAGCCGGCTTCGGTCTGGCGCTCGACCTTCACCGAGTCACCGGTGATCTCGACCTTCTTGGCGAAGGTGACCGAAGGGAGGCCCAGGAGCTCGGCCACCTGCACCGGAGTGGTGCCGGTGTAGCCGTCCGTGGACTCGGTGGCGGCCAGGATCAGGTCCGGCTCGGCCCGCTTGATGGCGGCGGCCAACACCTTGGCCGTGCCCAGGGCGTCCGTCCCGGCCAGGGAGTCGTCGCTGATCAGGATGGCCTTGGCCGCCCCCATGGCCAGGGCCGTGCGGAGCCCGGACGTCTCCCCGTTTGGCGCCATGGACACCAGGGTCACCTCCCCGCCCCCGGCGGCATCGGCCAGCTGGAGAGCCATCTCGACGCCGTAGGCGTCGGAATCGTCCAGGATGAGTTTTCCCGCTCGGACAAGGTTCTTTGTCCCCGGATCCAGGGCGCCGGGCGCGGCTGGATCGGGGATCTGCTTCACACAGACAACGACGTTCATGGGCGTGCATTGTTGTTGAAATCCGGGCCCTCGGCTAATCGGCCCGTCCTGCCTGGTCAGGACCTCGCCTGTTCCCGGTACGGCGTTCGGGCCGCCGTCCCGACCGGAACGACCCGGTCAGGGCCCCTTCCGGGGGTCCGGCCGGCCGAGGTCGGAGTCACTGCCGGACAGGACCGACACCGCCAAGACCACGTCGTCGGTGATCACCGTGTCGACACCGATGGCCGCCAACCGGTCCAGCTGTGGCCGGTCGTTGACCGTCCACGCGGCCACGGAGAGCCCGGCGCCGTGGGCCTCGGCCACCAGAGCCGCTTCGATCAACGAGACGTGGGGGTGGAGGGCCCGGCACCCTGCTCGACGGCCAGGGGCACCGCGGCAGCGCCATCGAACCAGTGGGCCACCAGCAGGCCCGTGGCCACCTCGGGCCGGGTCTCGTGCACTTCGGTCAGCGAGCCCGGCCAGAACGACGAGACCACCGTGGTGGAGACCCGGCCGACCGCCACCACCAGCTCGGCCACCTGCCGGGCCATCCGCTCGTCAGGATCGAATCCCGGCTCCCCCGGCAGGTTCTTCAGTTCGATGTTGACCTCGAGACCGTCACAGGCCTCGAGGGCCGCCGCCAGCAGGGCCACCGAATCGGGCAGCCGGCCGGAGACCACCTCATGGACGGGACCCACCCCAAGGATCTCGGCGTCGTGATGGACGGCCAGCGCCCCGTCGGCGGTCCGACGGACGTCCAACTCGACCCCGTCGGCTCCCAGGAGGCGGGCGCGGACGAACGCCTCGAGGGTGTTCTCCCCGACCCCACCGGCCGGGTCGGGACTGCCCCGGTGGGCGTGGACCGCCGGTACCGTCATCGTTCCGGATCCTCCTAGGATTCGCCGGCTCGGAGTGGCCCACAGCGGGCCGAAGGGGGCGCGTTCGGAGACAAGAACCGGTTGCACCGGACAGTGCCGGTGATTACTCTAGTGAACGAAACCTGAACGGCCGGTGACAGCTTGGCGCCGAGCTATGTGAAACAGATCACAAACAGGAAATCCTGGGAACGGGAGCGGAGGAAGCATCGTGGCCCTTATGTGGAACCGTACGGTCGAATGGGACGACGGTGACTGGCGCTATCTGGCCGCCTGTCGCAGCACCGAGCCCGATCTCTTCTTCCCCATCGGGACGACCGGGCCGGCCGTCGACCAAATCGAGGCGGCCAAGCGGGTCTGCCGTAGCTGTGACGCCCAGGAGCCCTGTCTCGACTTCGCCCTGGCCACCAACCAGGAGTCCGGCGTATGGGGCGGCACCTCAGAAGAGGAGCGCCGCAAGCTGCGGAAGGCCTGGTTGGCCGCCCGCCGTCGAGCTTCCTAGGTCCACGTCCCACCCCTTCTTGTTTCGGCCGGTCCCGCACCCACGGGCCTGCCCGTTCCGCCCATGAGCATCACCTCGCCACCCGGCTGCTGACGGTTCCTGACCGGCCCAGCGGATCTCGTGGAGGCTGACGGGGTCCCGGTCGACCCGTCTCCCGAACCGGTCGGATCCTCCGCCGTGCCGACTGGCGGGCCCGCCTCACCCGGCGGACCCACCCAGCGAGAGGGAACGGCCACTCAGAGACTGGTGGCGTCGCCGTCCTGCACGGGCAGCCTGATGGCCACGATGGTCCCGCGTGTCCCGGGGAAGTGGTCCCGTCGGTTGCGCATGGTGATGGTGCCGTCGAGCTGGCTCCGGACCAGATCGCGGACGATCGACAGTCCGAGGCTCTGGGTGGCGTCGATGTCGAAGCCCTCGGGAAGTCCGGAACCGTTGTCGATGACCTCCAGGGTCAGAGCCGAGAGGTCGTTGACCAGGTGGACCCGGATCCGGCCCGGGGGCTGGACGTCCTCTGCCGACCCGTCCTCCGCCGGACCGCCGCCGCCGGGCTCATCCTCCCCACCGGCATGGGTGAAGGCGTGCTCCACGGCGTTCTGCAGGAGCTCGGCCAGCACCACGGCCAGTGGGGTGGCGACGTCGGCCGGAACCTCGCCGAGCTCGCCGGTCACCTCGAAGGTCAGCCCCGTCCCCTGGACGACCGAGTCCTCGGCCATCCGGATCAGGGAGGTGACGATCTCATCGAAGGGGACCTGGTCGCTGGGCTCCCGGGACAGGATCTCGTGGACGATGGCGATGGAACGGACCCGTCGCTCGGCTTCGAACAGCGCCACCCGGCCCTCGCCGCGGGGCAGACGCCGGGCCTGCAGGCGCAGCAGGGCCGAGATGGTCTGCAGGTTGTTCTTGACCCGGTGGTGCACCTCGCGGATGGCGGCGTCCTTGGACAGGAGGAGTCGGTCCAGCCGGCGGACGTCGGTCACGTCCCGGAGCAGCACCAGGCATCCGGTGACCACATCGTCGGCCATCAGGGGGATGCAGTGGAGCAGCACGGTCACGTCCGGTCGGCGCTCCACCTCCTCGACCACGGGGAGCGCCGAGGCCAGGGCCCACTCGATGGCCGACTCCTCGATGCCCAGATCGGTGAGACGGCGCCCTTCCGTCTGCGAGTACATACCCATGCGGTGGAGGGCGTTGGTGGCGTTGGGCGAGGCATAGCGGACCCGCCCCTCCTCGTCGACCACCACCACCCCGTCTCCCACCCGCGGTGCCTCCTCGGTGGCCACCTCCTCGCTGGGGAACGGGAAGGTCGACTCGGAGATCATGACGGCGAAGCGGTCGAAGAGGTCCCGGTAGGTCCGCTCCAGGTGACCCGGGCGGCGGCCGGCCCCGGCGGCCAGACGGGCCAGCACCGCCACCGTCGTCCCTTCGCACCGCACCGGGATGCAGTGGAGGCGCACCGGCTCGTCGCCCGGCTCGAGCAGCACCTCTCCCCGGGTCACCTCGCCGGTCTCCACCGTGGCCACGGCCAGGGGCCAGTCGGTCGACGCCACCGTCTGGCCCACCAGGTCGTGCTCCACGACGGTGGCACTGTTGGAGGGTCGCATCTGGCCCAGGATGACCAGCTCCGTCCCCTCACCGGGCACCGGCCCCGGCCGGAGCGCCGCCAGGTCGTCCGGCGCGTCGGCCATAGGGGCCAACAGCACCAGGTCCGAGAAGGACAGGTCGGCCAGGATTCCCCACGTCCCCAACAGGCGCTGCAGGTGTCCGAGTTGGATCTCGTCCAGGTTGGTGCGCTCGAAGGCCAGCTCGGCCGGGGTGGCCATCAGGCGCCCGGGGGTGGGGCGACGTCCACGGTGTACGCCTTCCGACCGCGGTAGCCCTGGAGCGAGGTGACCCCGGCCGCCGTCAGCAGATCGCGCAGGTCGGAGGCCCGCTCGGCCACGTCGGGAAGGGAGTGGGCGTCGGATGCCGTGGTCAGGGGAACGCCCCGCTCGACCAACCTCGTGAGCAGGGCCGGGGCGGGGTACTCCTCGCCCACCGGCTTCCTCCAACCGGCCGAGGAAACCTCGGCGGCCATGCCGGAGCGAACGGCGGCCTCGGTGATCCGGTCGTAGTACTCGTCCGGCACCGTCGGGATCCTCCCGGCCACCTTGGCCAGGTCCGGATGGGCGAAGACGTCGCATACACCCGACGACCCCAACTCCTCCATGGCCCGGGTGTACTCGTCCCACACCACATCGACGTCACGCACGTCCCACTCGGCCATGACCAGTGGGTCGCTCAGCACGTCGAACCGCCACGTACCCAGCCAGTGGACCGATCCCAACAGGACGTCGAAGGGATAGCCGGCGAGCAGCCCGGCCACCTGGTCCATGCGGTCCTGGTAGTAGTCGACCTCGAGGCCGAGGACCACCGGCAGACCCGCCGCCTTCACGGCCAGGACCACCTCGACGTAGGCATCGAGGTCCACGCGGGCGTGGTGGTCCCAGTAGGCGGCCATTCCCGGTCGCAGGGCATCGCCGGGAAGATCGTCCCAGAAGCCGCCGAGCAGATCCTTGGCCTGGGTGAAGCGGAACAGGTGCTCGGTGAGGGCGATCTCGGTCACTCCCGCCTCCACCGCCCGCGTGCAGTAGGCGGTCACCTGCTCCACGGTGGCCTCGGCGTCGGCCTGGGAGTGGGGCCAGAGGTGGAGGTGGTAGTCGAGCACGACGCGGCCCCCTACCCGGCCCGCCGGATGAGGGTGACCCCGTCCCGCACCGTGGTCTGCACCACGACGACCCTCGGGTCGACCGCCAGTGCGGCGTTGAACGACCGGAGGGCCACCGTGTCCTCGGAGGCGTCCGACTGGTCGAGGATGCGACCGCTCCACAGCGTGTTGTCGGCGGCGATCAGGCCCCGGGGCGCCAGCTTGGGCAGGACCGCTTCGAAGTAGTCGGGGTAGGCGGCCTTGTCGGCATCGATGAAGACCAGGTCGAAGGGACCGGGGAGGGTGGCGATGGTGTCGATGGCCGGACCGACCAGGACCTCGATGTCCTGGGCGTGGGGGCTGGCGGCGATGTGCCGTCGGGCGAACGCCGCGTGCACCTCGGAGATCTCACAGGTGACGATGCGCCCACCGGGAGCCAACCCGGCCGCCATGGCCAGGGCCGAGTACCCGCCGAAGGTCCCGATCTCCAGCACCGAGCGGGCACCGAGGGCGAAGGTCAGGAGCTCGAGGAAGCGACCTTCGAGCCGGCCCACCATCATGCCGGGCGCCTCGAGTGTCGCCCGCAGGTCGCGCGCCAGATCGTCGAGGTAGGGGGGTGGGGCGGTGGTGTGCTCCTCCGCATACGCTTCGAGGGCCGGGTCGACGATGTCGGTCATTGGTGCATCGTAAGGCAGGCCGGACCCCGGCCCGGTGGCCGGCCGGCGTCACTCCCAGATCTGTTCGCCCAACCGGACCAGGCCGGACAGGTCGTAGATGTCGGTGTCGAAGAACGGCACCGTGGCCAGCACGTCGGGCACCACCGACAGCATGGCCCGCTCCTCCATCTCGCGGAGCGCCACCACCTGGAAGTTCAGGTAGCTGTCGGCCACTTCACCGAGCACCCGGGCGATCTGATCGGTGTCGCCCATGACCGGGTCGATGGCCGCCAGGTCCGGCGCCAGGAGCACGGACAGCTCGTCGGCTCGCTCGTTGACGGAGTCCGCCACCGTCGTGCCCTCGGATCCGCGCAGGTAGTCCGGAAGCACCTTGTTGAGCACGATGGCCCCGAGGTGGAGGCGTCGTGACACCAGTTGCTCGGCGAAGTACTCCGCCTCACGCAGCGGCACCGCCTCCAGCGTGGACACCACGATAAAGGTGGTCCGACGGTCGGAGAGGAGGCGACCCACCGCCTCGGATCGCTCCACGAACCCGTCGTACATGGACTGGAAGAGGATGAAGAACTCCGAGATGTCGGCCAGGAACTCCGTGCCGAGGATCCGGTCGGCGATCGAATAGAAGGGCTTGGTGGCCACATTGACCAGGCGTGAGCGGTAGGGGACGATCAGCCAACGCAGGAGCCGGGACGAGAAGAAGTCGGCCATACGCTGCGGAGCGTCGAGGAAGTCGAGGGCGTTCCTGGTGGGCGGGGTGTCCACCACGATGAGGTCGTAGTCGCTCTCCGAGTGGATCTCGTAGAGCCGCTCCATGGCGATGTAGTCGTGGCTCTGGACGAACTTGCCCGAGATGTTCTGATAGAGGGGATTGGCCAGGATCTCGTCCCTGGTCTGTGGGTCCGGCGCATGACGTCTGATCAGCGCGTCCCACGACTCCTTGGTGTCGAGCATGGCCACCCACAGCTCGCCCCGGGGCTTGAGCCCCGCCGCTCTGAAGGCCTCGTCGGGTACCCGGTGCTCGGTATTGCCGATCCCGTCGAGGCCCAGGGCGTTGGCCAGGCGCTTGGCCGGATCCACGGTCAACACCAGGACCTTGCTGCCGTGCCGGACCGCGGCCATCACCCCGGCGGCAGCGGTGGTGGTGGTCTTGCCGACGCCCCCGGGCCCGCAGGCGATCACGATCTCTTTGGTGGCCAGCAGCCCGTCCATCGAGCCGCTGCCGGCCGACGAGACGTTCGGGTGGCGGTCCGGCCCGTCGCCCGACTCGACGGACGACCGCCCGGCACGGCCGCGGTGGGAAGCCCGCTCCGGGGCCATCAGAAGCCCAGCTCCTCGCCCAGGGATGCCGCCACCTGCCGGGTGGTGCGCAGGCCGTGCGAGCGGGTGAACAGGTACGGGAGGTAGAGCAGGGGCACGGCGCTGTCGATGCCCTGACGGAGCCGGTCGAGATGGGTCGTCCTCGTGCGTCGCATGGTCACGGCCAGGCGGGCGGCGTCGAACACGGGGCCGGCGTCACCCCCCACCAGTTCGCTCAACCGGTGCAGCGGCCCGGGACCGCCCAGGGCCTCGAAGACGGCCTCCTCCTGGCGACCGAACAGCTCGGGGAGCACCCGGTTGACCACCACGGCGGAGAGCTGCACCGTGGTCTCCTGGCGCACCCTCACCGCCAGTTCGACGGTCTCGTTGACCGGCATCTCTTCAGGGGTGCACACGGCCACCAGGCCCGTGGTCCGGGGATCGGAGAGGATCTCGAGCAGCCAGTCGGTCTGGGTCCGGATGAGGCCCACCTTGACCAGGCTGTTGATGGCCTGCGGTGCGGCCAACTGCCCGATGATGTGACCCGAGGCCGGCGCGTCCACCACCACCAGGTCGTAGTGGCGCTCCCGCACCTCGTAGCAGAACTTTCCCACGGTGAGGATCTCTCGGACCCCGGGAGCGGCGGTGGCCACGAAGTCGAAGGCCTTGGCCAACGGCCCGATCCGCCCGACCACGGGTATGCGCAGCTGCAGCTTCAGGTACTCCCGGAGCGAGGCCTCGGTGTCCATGGTCATGGCGAAGAGGCCCGGCAGGACCTCCCGCTCGTGGAAGGTGGTCGGTGACGTCTCGTAGAACCCGGCCACGTCGCCCTTGGCGTCGACCTCGCAGATGAGCACCCGCTTTCCCCGCTGCGAAGCCAACAGGGCCAGGGCCGAGGCCACCGTGGTCTTCCCCACGCCACCCTTTCCGGTGACGAAGAGCAGTTTGAGGTCGAGGAGCGGGTTCATGGAGCGAGGACGCGGGCCCACTCCCGCATCACGGCACCGGTCCGGGCCGCAGGGCCGGGAGGCGGTGGCGCGGTCGGGTCAGGAGATCCCGAAGCCGACCCGCCGATCGGAGACCGGAGGGTCCACTTCGACATAGGCCACCTTGGCTACGGGCACACCCACCTGGCGGCCCTTCCGATCGGTCAGCCACAGGATGGTCCCGTCCTCGGCCAACGCCTTCTCGATGTCGGCCAGGACCTTCTCGCGGTCGGCGTCGTCGGGCAACTCGATGTCGAGCTCCTTCATCGACTGCACGATTCCGATACGCACGTCCACCTGGCACGCTCCTCTCAGTGGGACCCGGCAGGCTGCCCGGCCCCTCCGACGATACAAGGTCCACGGCACCGGGCGTCCCCGCCGGTCCTCCATCCGACCACGGGCGCGACCGTCGACCCCCCCGACGTCCACCTTCGACGGCCCCCCGCCCCTACCCCCCGATGTCACAGCCATGGGGCACACTGGCACCATGACCGATGAGCATGGGCCGGGCCCCGACCGGGACCGGGGGGTGGGGGGCACCGGGAGCGACGACGGCCGGGGTAGTGCCCCCACCGAGCGGAGCCGTCGGTGGGCCTCCACCATGGCCGGCCACGGAGGTCCGGGGATCACCTTCGCCCACGCCGACAGCCATGCCTCGGCCGACGCCGGGGAGCAGAGGGGGGAGCGAACCGTCCGACCCGGCTTCGACCGGCGGGCCCGAGAGGAGGCCGAGACGGTCCAGCTGGCTCCCGGGGCCACGCGGGCACTGGGCCCGGGTCTACGCCTTCGGACCGAGGAGCCCGACCGGTGGCGGACCTGCTTCGAACGCGATCGCGACCGCATCCTCCACGCCACGGCGTTCCGCCGACTGGCCGGCAAGACCCAGGTGTTCGTCTTCCCCGACGACCACCAGCGCACCAGGCTGACCCATGCCCTCGAAGTGGCCCAGGTGGCCACCAGTGTGGCCCGGGCCTGCCGGTTGAATGTGGCCCTGACCGAAGCCATCGCCCTCGGACACGACTGCGGCCACGGGCCGGGAGGACACGCCAGCGAGGACGCCCTCTCCCCCTACCTCGATGGCGGATTCGATCACGCCCCCTGGGGGGCGGACGTCTCGCTGGCCCCCCTCAACCTGTGCCTCGAGACCCTCGATGGCATCCGCAACCACTCGTGGTCGCGACCGGCCCCGTCGACCCCCGAGGGCGAGGTGGTGAGCTGGGCCGACCGGATCGCCTACGTGTGCCACGACTTCGAGGATGCCGTGAAGAGCGGCATCGTCACACCCAGCGCCCTCCCCGAGCTCGTGCGTCGTCGGTGCGGTGACCAACGGAGCCAACAGCTGGGCACCTTCATCGATG
Source organism: uncultured Acidimicrobiaceae bacterium (assembly GCA_963737625.1). Taxonomy (GTDB): domain Bacteria; phylum Actinomycetota; class Acidimicrobiia; order Acidimicrobiales; family RAAP-2; genus Bog-756. The sequence goes on along the minus strand of CAVTTK010000002.1, from coordinate 146,757 downwards.
CCCTCGTGTCGACCATCCTGGCCCACGGGAGCATCGGCATGGCCGACGAGGAGGCCGAGGCACTGGCCGCCTTCCGGGCCAGCAACTACGAGCACATCTACCTCCGGCCGAGCTCGGTGGCCCAGGGGCGGTCGGTGGTGGCCGTCCTCCAGGCGCTGGTCGAGTACTTCGGTGACCGTCCCAACCTGATCCCGGTGGGGGGAGGCCCGGCCCTCGACCTCGTCGGTGGGGAGCCTGCGGCCGTGCGGGCAGCTGTGGCCTATGTGGCCGGCATGACTGACCGCTTCGCCTTCAGCCAGGCCGTGGCTCTGGTGGGGTGGGACCCAGGCAAGCTGCCCGCCGGCATCGGGATCACCGCCCGGCTCTGAGCCTGCGGCTCCCTTCCCCGACGGACTCGGTGCGGCTCCGCCCGGCCGGGCGGAGCCCAACCGTCGACGGACGGGTAGAATTGCCCGGTGGACAGGGGCGACGATGGGCAGGGGTTGGCTCCGCCGGCGCGTACGGTGAGGAAGACCAATCGACCCAGCCGGGCCGATCGGGTGGCCCGGGGCAAGGCGGCCCGGAGGGAGGCGGCCCGGTCCTCCCACGGCCGGTGGCGTCCCGAGTCCACCCGACCCGATCCCGTGGCGCTCCTCGAGGAGCAGGCAGCAACCCGTGTCCCCGAACTGGTCCCCATCCGGTACGGACGCATGTTGGTCTCACCGTTCACGTTCTTCCGTGGGGCGGCCCTGATCATGGCGGCGGACCTGGCCGCCACACCCGACTCGGGCATCACCGTGCAGTGCTGCGGTGACGCCCACCTCTCCAACTTCGGCGTGTTCGGATCGCCGGAACGCCAGCTGATCTTCGACGTCAACGACTTCGACGAGACCCTGCCCGGGCCGTGGGAGTGGGACGTCAAGCGCCTGGCCGCCAGTTTCGAGATCGCCGGACGTGATCGCGGCTACTCCGCGTCCGACCGGCGACAGATCGTGATGGCCGCGGTCCGTCAGTACCGCAGGGGCATGCGGGAGGCGGCCCAGATGACCACGCTCGACGTGTGGTACTCCCACATGGACATCGGCGAGATGCTGGAGTGGATCCGCACCGAGGATTCCGACACCCGCCTGCAGAAGCGAGGCGGGTCCGGCGCGGTGGTGGACGTGGCCAAGGCCCGGACCAGGGACAGCCACCGGGCCCTGCGGAAGCTCACCGAGCAGGTCGACGGCTCCATCCGATTCGTCAAGGACCCACCCCTCCTGGTCCCCGTGGAGGACCTGGTGCTGACGGAGCGGGCCCGGCACGAGACCGAACGCTCGCTGCGCAAGCTGATCAAGAAGTACCGCCGGACGTTGGCCGACGAGCACCACCCACTCGAGGAGTACCGCTACGTCCACATGGCCCGAAAGGTGGTGGGTGTGGGCAGTGTGGGCACCCGGGCCTGGGTCTTCCTGATGACGGGTGTTGACGAAGGTGACCCACTGATCCTGCAGGCCAAGGAGGCCCAACCCTCGGTGTTGGAGCGATTCGCCGGGAGGAGCGCATACGCCAACCACGGCCAGCGGGTGGTGGTGGGCCAACGCCTCATGCAGAACGCCAGCGACATCTTCCTCGGGTGGCAGCAGGTCAAGGACATCGACGGCGAATCGCGCGACTACTACATCCGCCAGCTGCACGACTGGAAGGGCTCGGCCCACGTGGACAGCCTCCGGGTCGCCGGGGCCCTCCGCTACGCCCGGATGTGCGGGGCCACGCTGGCCCGGGCCCACGCCCGCTCGGGCGACTGGATCGCCATCGCCTCCTACCTCGGGAAGAGCGACGGCTTCGATCGGGCCATCGCCGACTTCTCGGCGGCGTATGCCGACCAGAATGAACGTGACTTCGAGGCCCTGGCTCGGGCAGTCCGGACAGGCCGGATCTCGGCCCGCTCCGGCCTGTAGCGCGGCGACCCTCCCGCCGGGTTGCCAGCACCGGACTCGGAAGGCCTCCGGCTCGCCGCCACTTCCGGGGCCACCCGACCATAGGATCGGGTAGGGACCGGATCGTGCGTACCGGTCGAGGAGGTCGATCATGGTCACTCAGCTCTCCAGGACGCCGGCCCCTGCCGGCACCAGCTTCTCGGGCCACGGATCGGACGACCGGACCGGCCGGCCGGCCGGTCCATCCCCGGACGGCGGAAGTGTCGCCGACGTGCTCGCTCCCTTCCTCCGCCTGGTGGTGGGTACCGGTGTCCCGGTGCGCTTCGAGTTCTGGGACGGGTCGGCCGTCGGGCCGGCTGACGGTGTGGGCACGCTGCACATCCGGTCCGCCGACGCCGTTCGGCGCATTCTGTGGTCTCCCGGGGAGTTGGGGGTGGCCCGGGCCTTCGTGTCTGGGGACCTGACCATCACCGGCGACATCTACCGGTTGCTGCGCACGCTGCACGACGCCTCCCCCCGGGATCTCCGGCAGCTGGGACTGCGGACCCTTCCCACCATGGTCGAGGCGGCTCGGAGACTGGGGGTCTTGGGATCCCCGCTGCCGGCACCGCCCGAGGAGTGCCGGCCGGCGGGCCGACTCCACTCCCCGGCCCGCGACGCCCGGGCCATCAGTCACCACTACGACGTGGGCAACGCCTTCTACCGGCTGGTGCTCGGGCCGAGCATGACCTACTCCTGCGCGCGGTTCGTCGACGCCGCGGCCACGCTGGAGGAGGCGCAGTCGGCCAAGCACGAGCTCATCTGCCGCAAGCTGGGGATCGACCGCTCCCCGGGGGCCCGGCTCCTCGATGTGGGTTGTGGCTGGGGATCGATGGCCATGCACGCCGCCCGGGTCCACGGCGCCCGGGTGGTCGGCGTGGCCCTCAGCCGGGAGCAGGTGGACGAAGCCACCCGCCGGGTGCACGAGGCCGGTCTGGACGGACAGGTGGAGATCCGCCTTCAGGACTACCGCGACCTGCGCGGCGAGCGGTTCGACGCCATCTCGTCGATCGGGATGTTCGAGCACGTGGGCAGCCAACGCATGGCGCTGTACTTCGAGACCCTGCACGGACTGCTCACGCCCACCGGGAGGCTCGTGAACCACGCCATCTCCACGCCGGGTGGGTCGCGACTGGGCCGACGGTCGTTCGTCGGTCGCTATGTCTTCCCCGACGGCGAACTGGTGGACGTGTCCGAGGTGGTCCGGGCCATGCAGCGGGCCGGCTTCGAGGTACGCGATGTCGAGTCGCTGCGCGAGCACTACTCAGCCACGCTGCACCACTGGGTGGCCAACCTGGAGGCGCACTGGGACGAGGCCGTGGCCCTGGTCGGTCTTCCCCGGGCCAACATCTGGCGGCTGTACATGGCCGCGTCGGCCAACGGCTTCGATGACGGCGGTCTGGCCGTCCACCAGGTGCTGGGGCTCGTACCCGGACCCGATGGCCGCAGCGGGATGCCTCCCACCCGGGCCGGCTGGGGCTGATGAGGCCCGGCGCGGACCGGTGGCCCACCGGCGCGGCTAGCTGAGGCTCAGCTCCTTGCGGTAGACGCGGGCCGGGCCCAGATCGATGATCGACGTGGCCAGGCCTTCGAAGACCGACGCCACCTCACCGTCCGGCTCGGCCACCACGGTGGGGATCCCGTCGTCGCCACCCTGGCGGAGGGCGTTGACGAGGGGCACCTGGGCCAGGAGGGGGACACCCAACTCCCCGGCCAGCTGAGCCCCGCCGCCCACTCCGAACAGCTCGTAGCGCTTCCCGTCGTCCCCGGTGAACCAGCTCATGTTCTCGATGACCCCCCGCACGGCCAGCTTGAGTTTGCGGGCCGCGTAGGCCGAGCGCTGGGCCACCCGTTCGGCGGCGGGCTGTGGCGTGGTGACGACGTACACCTCCGTCTTGGTCAGGTACTGACCGAGCGAGAGCGTGACGTCACCGGTACCGGGAGGCATGTCGATCAGGAGGTAGTCGGGCTCGCCCCAGTAGGCGTCGACCAGGAACTGCTCGAGGGCCTTGTGCAACATGGGGCCGCGCCAGATCACCGGGGTGTCGTCGGGGACGAAGTACCCCATGGACAGGCACCGGACACCGTTGGCCGTGGGCGGCACCACCAGGTCGCCGATGATCAGCGGGTCGTTGGTCACCCCCAGCATCTTGGGAACCGAGAATCCGTACACGTCGGCGTCGAGGATGCCGACGTCGAGCCCCCGACGGGCCAGGGCCACGGCCAGATTGACGGTGACCGAGGACTTGCCCACACCACCCTTGCCCGAGGAGATGCCGAGGATCCTGGTCTTCGAGCGCGGAAGCATGAACCGGTTGGGCCGGCCCTCCTCGTGGCCCAGCTGGCCGCCGCCGTGGCCATGCCCGTGGTCGTGTCCGTCGTCGGCGGCGTGCTGGGTTCCCCCCTCCACAGCCTCCCCGCGGAGCAGCATACGGAGGCGGGCCCGGGGCTCCTCGTCCATCACCCCCGTCGTGACGGTCACCTCATCGACCCCGGACACGGAGCCGACGGCCCGACGGATCCGCACCTCCAGCTCCTCCACCTGGGGATAGTGGGCCACCGGCAGGGCCACCTCCACGACCACCCGCCGGCGCCGGGTCTGCACGGAGCCCACCATGCCCAGCTCCCCCAGCGGCCGGCGCAACTCGGGATCGGTCACGGCGCCGACGGCCGCTGTGACCTGGGACTCGTCGATGGACATACAGCAGCTCCTCGGTGAAATTCGGTGTCACCGGTAGACTAGGTGACGTGCACGAGGACTCGGACAGCCCCGCCCTGGTCGTCGCCGCCCCACCCGAGGCCCCGGCCAGGGGTGACGTCCCGGATTCGGCCCAGTCGGACAGCCACTTCTCCGCCGCCGTGACCGCGGTGACGGCGGCCTTCGGGGATCCGACCCGGCGGGAGATCTACCTCTTCGTGCGGTCCAATCCGGGAGCGACCGCCTCGGAGGTGGCCGCCCGCTTCTCCCTCCATCCCAATGTGGCGCGCCACCACCTCGACCGGTTGGCCACCGGCGGGTATGTCGAGGTGACCATGGAGCGCGCCGCGGGCAGCGGGGCCGGGCGCCCTTCCAAGCGGTTCCGGGCCATCGGCAACGATCCCACCCTCGACCTCCTCACCCGTCGCGACGACCTGCTGGTCCTGCTGCTTCAAGAGGCCCTCCAGCTTCTCGGGCCGGACGCCGCCGAGGGCATGGCCGAACGCGTGGGCGAGGAGTACGGCCGCACCCTGGCCGGACAGATGTCGCCCGGGCACGGCCAACGTTCGCTGCGGACGGCCATGCACGCCATCGCCGACACCCTCACCGCCCACGGTTTCGCCGCCCACGCCGAGGACCACGAGACGACCACCGCCGTAGTGGCGGACAACTGCCCCTTCGGCAACGCCGCATCCCAGTACCCGGTCCTGTGCGCCGTCGATCGGGGCATGGTCAAGGGCCTGTTGGCCGGGCTGTGCGGCGAGGACGCCGGGGCCACGGTGCCGGTCGTGCTGTCGTCGTCGCGGGCCCGCGGTGACGACGCCTGCGCTGCCGTGGTCTGACCGGCGAGTCGGCCGTTGGCCCGTCACTACCTCGACCACGCCTCCGCCACCCCGCTCCGGCCGGCCGCTCGGGCCGCCATGTCGGCGTGGGACGCCACGGGCATCACCGCCGACCCGGGGCGCGTCCACACCGAGGGTCGCATGGTGCGGGCCGCCCTCGAAGAGGCCCGCGACCAGGTGGCCGATCTGTTCGGCGTACGTCCCCGCCAGGTGGTGTTGACCTCGGGCGGGACGGAGTCCATCAATGCCGCCGTGTGGGGTGCGCTCCGATCCCGCCCCGGTCCGGTGGCCCTGGCCGCCGTCGAGCACTCCGCCGTCCGTGCCGCGTCGGCCCGATCGGCGCCGATCGAGCCCATCGCCGTGGACGGCTTCGGCCGGATCGAGGTCGGCGCGGTCGACGCGGCCCTGGACCGCTGTCTCCCGGTGCACGGTCGGGATGCGGCACTCGTGCACTGCCAGTGGGCCAACCATGAGGTGGGCACCGTCCAACCGGTGGCCGAGGTGGTGGCGCGGTGCCGGGACCGGGGCGTGCCGGTGCACGTGGATGCCGTAGCCGCCGCCGGCCACGTGGCCTGCGACCTCGGTGCGCTCGACGCCGACCTGGTGTCGGTGTCGGCCCACACGATGGGAGGGCCAACCGGCGTAGGGGCGCTCATCGTGCGCCGGGGCCTCCGGATCGAGCCGTTCGTGGTGGGAGGCGACCAGGAGCGGGCCCGGCGGGCCGGCATGGAGCACGTCGTCGGCGCCATCGGCTTCGGCGCCGCGGCGGCGTGGCTGGCCCAGCCCGGGACGTTGGCGGACGAGGAGTCGTCCGCCCGGGCCCGGACCGACCGCCTGGCCCGGGCGGCCACGCAGGTGGACGGGGTCGAGCTCTTCGGTGACCCGGTGGATGGACTGCCCCACATCGTCTGCCTCGGTATCGCCGGGGTCGAGGCGGAACCGGTGCTCCTCGGCCTGGACCAGGCCGGGGTGGCGGCCCACTCGGGATCGTCCTGCTCGTCCGAGAGCCTCGAGCCCTCCCCCGTCCTCGAGGCCATGGGGGTCGACGCCGACCGCTCCCTCCGCCTGTCGGTGGGCTGGTCGACCTCGGACTCCGACATCGAGGCGTTCGAGGCATCCTTCGCCGCGGTGGTGGGCGGGCTGCGGGCGCTGCGGGCCCAGGGGTGAGGGCGGGCCGGAGGGAGGGTAGGTTCTGGTGCCATGCGCGCCGTCGTGTGCCACGGACTGGGCCCCCTCGAGACCTTGGTCACCGAGGAGCAGAGGGGGCCGACGCCCGGCGAGGGTCAGGTCGTGGTGGACGTCCGTGCCGCCGGGGTCAACTTCGTGGACGGGCTCATCTGTCAGGGTCGCTATCAGATCAAGCCGGACACCCCGTTCGTGCCGGGCAGCGAGATCGCCGGCCAGGTGTCCGCCGTCGGCCCCGGGGTGACCGGGGTCTCCGTCGGTGACCGGGTCATCGCCTTCGTGGGGTTCGGCGGGTTCGCCGACCAGGCGGTCGTGCCGGCCCTCTCGTTGGTACGCATGCCCGGAAACCTGGACTTCGCCCGGGGGGCGTCACTCATCCAGAGCTACGCCACCATGCTGTTCACCCTCACCTGCCGGACCGCTCTGGCCCCGGGCGAGTGGGTCCTGGTCCTCGGGGCCGGGGGTGGAGTGGGTCTGGCCGCCATCGACGTGGCCACCGCCCTCGGCGGACGGGTCATCGCCGCCGCATCGACCCCGGACAAGCTGGAGGCGGCCCGGTCCATGGGGGCCGAGGCCACCATCGCCTACGAGGAGGAGGATCTGAAGGCCAGGGCCCGGGAGTTGTCCGGGGGCGGCGTGGACGTCGTGGTCGATCCCGTGGGGGGTCGCCACAGCGAGCCGGCCCTCCGGGCCACCCGGCATCTGGGCCGGTTCTGCGTCATCGGCTTCGCCTCGGGCCCCATCGCCTCGGTCCCCCTCAACCAGGTGCTGCTCAACAACCGCACCCTGGTGGGAGTGGACTGGGGCGGCTGGACGTTCACGGACCCCTTGGGCAACCGCGACCTGATCGCCCGGCTCATGGCCATGGTCGGTGCCGGCCAACTGCACCCCGTCGAGCCGGCCAGCTTCCCCCTGGAGGAGGCGGCCGCAGTGATGACCGGCCTCATCGACAGGACCATCGGCGGCAAGGCCGTTCTCGCACCCTGACCGCCGGCCGGGCCCTCTGGCCCACCGGGCCCCGAGGGGATAGACCTTGGGCATGCCGGAAGCCGAGACCACCACCACGGGGATCCCGAAGCGGCCGCAACACGACCTCACCCGGCGCCCGGACCGGACCGACACCACGGCCGTGGCCAGCCTGCCCGAGAGCTTCCGCTACCGGGTCAAGCGGCGACTGCTCGGGCCACCCCTGGTGAGCGACGAACTGGCCGGCCAGCGCCTGGGCAAGCCGACGGCCCTGGCCGTGCTGTCGTCCGACGTGATGTCGTCCTCGGCCTACGCCAGCGAGCAGATGATCCGGGTGCTCATCCCCATCGGGGGGCTGGCCGCCTTCTCCTTGGTCACGCCGTTGACCGCGGTCATCCTGGGCGTGCTGGCCGTGGTGACCATCTGCTACCGCGACGTGGTGCGCTCCTACCCCAAAGCCGGTGGATCGTATGTGGTGAGCCGGGACAACTTCGGGCCCAACATCGCCCAGATCGCCGGGGCCGCCCTCCTGATCAGCTACACCATCACCGTGGCCGTGTCGGTGGCGGCCGGGTCCGACGCCATCATCTCGGCCGTCCCCGCCCTGGCCCACGACGCCGTCCCCCTGTCCATCGCCTTCGTCCTGCTCCTGGCCTACGGCAACCTGCGGGGCATCCGCGAGGCCGGGAGGGTGTTCGCCGTCCCCACCTACTTCTTCATCGCCAACATGGCGCTGCTGATCGTGGCCGGACTGGTGAAGGAGGCCACCAGCGGCCTGCCCCACGCCCCCGAGGGAGACGGGACCATGCCGTTGGGCCACGCCAGTGGCGGTCTGATCCTCGGGATCTCCGCCTTCTTCCTGCTCCGGGCCTTCGCCCAGGGAAGCTCGGCCATGACCGGGACCGAGGCCATCTCCAACGGCGTGAGCATCTTCCGGGTGCCGCAGGCCCGCAACGCCCGCACCACGCTGGTCCTCATGAGCACCATCCTCGGGGTGATGTTCCTCGGGGTTTCGGTGCTGGCCGCCCTCACCCACACCATCCCGTTCGTGTCGGGCACCCCCACCGTGGTGTCGGAGATCGGCAGGCTCGTCTACGGCACCAGCGCCTTCGGCCAGGTCCTCTTCTACATGCTGCAGACGGCCACCGCCCTGATCCTCATCCTGGCCGCCAACACCAGCTTCACCGGCTTCCCCTTCCTGGTCAGCTTCGTGGCCGAGGACTCGTTCCTCCCCCGGATGCTCACCGTCCGGGGCCACCGACTGGTCTTCTCCAACGGGATCATCCTGTTGGCCACGGCGTCCATCGTGCTGCTGCTGGTCACCGGGGCCCGCGTCTCGGCCCTCATCCCGATGTACGCCATCGGGGTGTTCACCGGCTTCACCATGGCCGGGGCCGGCATGGTGAAACACCACCTGAGTCACCGGGACGAACACTGGCGCAAGAGCGTGGCCGTCAACGCCACCGCCGCCGTGGTCTGCGCGGTCATCGTCGTGGTCTTCGCCATGGCCGAGTTCACCCAGGGGGGGTGGGTGGTGGTGGTGGTCATGCCCCTCATCGTCTACGGGCTGGTCCGGACCAATCGGGAGTACCGGTCCGAGGACGTCGTCCTGGAGGAGGGGGCGGCCATTCAGGCCTGCGAGGCCAGGATCCTCCGCCGCAATGTGGTGGTCATCCTCATCGACCGGATCGACCTGGCCACGGCCCGGGCCATCCAGTACGCCCGGAGCCTCACCCCGGACGACCTGCGGGCCGTCCACTTCAACATCGACCACCCCCGGGCCGAGGTGCTGATCGAGCGGTGGCAGAGCCTCGGCCTGTCGCGGCTCCCCCTCGACATCATCGACTGTCCGGACCGCCGGCTCACCCGGGCGTCGCTGGAGTTGGCGGCGGAGCTGGCCGACGGCGAGACGGAGGTGAGCATCCTGTTGCCCCGTCGGTCGTACGGGAAGGCGTGGCGCCGGATCCTGCACGACCAGACGGCCGACCAGATCGTGGAGGTGGTGAGCCAGCTCTCCCACGTGAACGCCACCATCGTGCCCTTCCTGGTGGCGCCGGGCATCGAGCAGCAGATGTCCGCCGAGCTGGTGGCCGAGCCGGCCCACCGGACCAGGAGGGGTAGGGGGCACCGGTCGACCGAGGGGACCCAGACGGCATCCCACCCGGGAAAGCCCGACCCCGGGGCGGGTATCCCCGCCGTGGCCGGATCGATGCCGATCTCCGAACTCACCTGGCGGACCCGGGCCCGCATCGCCGGGCGGGTCAAGACGCTGCGGGTCCAGCCGTGGGCCCAGGCCCAGAGCCTGGAGTGCGTCCTGGTGGACGCCAGTGGACATGCGCTCACCCTGGTGTTCCTGGGGCGCCGGTCGATCAGCGGCATCCGGAGCGGCTCGCTCCTGATCGCCGAGGGGATGGTGGGCAAGCACCACAACCGGCTGGCCATCATCAACCCCACCTACGAGCTGCTGTCCAGCACCGAGCCCTCCGATGCCCTCTGACGGCCCCAACGCACCCTCCCCGCCCTCGCCGTCGGGCACCCTGCGGGCCCGGCTGGGCCGTGCGGCGGTCGCCCTGGCCTCCCAACGTTGGCTGATCTGGACGGCGGCCGTGGTCGCCCCGGTGGCCACCGCCCTCATCCTGATCTCCGGCCGGGGACATCTGAGTGTGGCCGACGACGCCCTCATCCTCATCGTGGTCACCGTGGGCGTGGCCTCATCGGGCAACCGGGGGGCGGCCGCCCTGGCCGCGCTGGTCTCCGCCCTGGCCTTCGACTTCTTCCTCACCCGCCCCTACCAGTCGCTCCGGATCAACCACCAGTCCGACCTCACCACCGAGCTGCTGTTCGTACTGGTGGGGCTGTTGGTGGGCGAGCTGGCCGCCCGCGGCCACGCCTACCGACGGGCGGCGGCCGAAGGGCGACACGGCCTGGACCGCATCCGCGGGGTGGCCGAGCAGATCGTGGAGGGGGAGGATCCGGAGTACGTCATGATCAGCGTGGCCGCCCAGCTCACCGATCTCCTGGCCCTGCAGGACTGCCGCTTCGTCCGACGCCAGCCGTCGCGGAAGGGGGCATGGATCCAGACCGACGGAACCGTCCGGCTCAATCCCCTGCAGTGGCCGACCTCGTCCGCCGGGCTCCCGACCACCCAGGTCGAACTGCCGGTCCGCGGTGGAGGCGCGGTGCTCGGGGTGTTCCTCCTGACCCCCACCCCGGCCCAGCCCATCTCCCACGAGCGGTGCGTGGTGGCCGTGGCCCTGGCCGACCAGCTGGGCGCGGCCCTGGCCGCACACCCGTCGACGGGGTGGGAGGACAACTGACCCTTCCGCCGCGCCGGCTCAGGCTCCCGACAGTCCCGAGGGGGCGGCGAGCCCGGCGCCCGTGAAGGCCGCCCGGATCTCCGGCGACGCCTGTACCACCAGCGCCGCCGGAGGGCTGTCGGCCAGGAAGCGACGGTACTGGTCCACCGCTCCTCGGGGATCGTCGTCCCGCTGCAGCAGCACGGTCCCGAGGTACAGGTGGGCGGCGTAGTCGCCCGGAGCGAGTTTGACGGCTCGCCCCAGCTTGGCCCGGGCGTCGGCGATCAGCTGGGTGCTGCTCCCGTGCACTCCGGTCTGGTATTCGAGCCATCCCAGCTGAGCCAGGGCCACTTCGTTGTCCGGGTGATGGTCGAGCACCGACTGGTAGAGCTGGGCGGCCTGGCCCGCCTGGCCCTGGTTCTCGTCGGTGGCCGCCTGGCCCAAGGTCTCTTCGATCTGCTGCTGTTGGGTCTGGGCGAAGGTGCCGGTGATGGACTGGCCCGGCTGACGGCTGGTGGCGAACAGGCTCACGGCCAGGACAAGGGCGGCACCGAAGGCGACCACCGCGCCGCCGAGGAACCACCAGCTCCGTCTGCCCCGGGCCGGTGGCCGGGGCCCGCTGTCGGCCGAGGCGTCAAGGTCAGACCCCTCGATCTCGCGCTGGTCGACGGCCAGGGAGACACCGGACGTGGCCGGTCCCGCACCGGCCAGCGCCGCCGGGTCAGAGCCACGGGCACGCCCGGACGAGGGGAGGGCGCGGACCGCGCCATCACCCCCCGTCGGCTCGGGCAAGGCCGCCAGGCGGAGCATGTCCCGCTGGCGCAGCGCCAGATAGTCCTGGTCCGAGAGGTCACCCGCCAGGTACTCGGCGTCGGCGTCGGCCAGCGACCGGGTGAGGAAGTCGCGCCGCTCCTCGACGGCCTCTGGGGACATCCCCCCGCCTCCTCCCCTGCCCAGTCCGGGGGCGTCACCGGGCTCCCCCGTCGAGAGGCGACGGCGCCGGACGAGCACGGTCACCAGGGCGGTGGCGGCCACCACGCCGACCAGGAGGGGCAGAAGCCAGACCAGCAAGGACCAGCCGCTGGCCGGCGGGTCGAGCACGATCGACGACCCGTAGCGGGTGATCAGGTACTCCTGGATCTGCCGATCGGTGCGACCCTCGGCGATGAGTTGGGTGATCGCCCCCCGCACGGCCACCGCCGTCGGGGCGGTGGACTGGGCCACGGAGAGGTCCTCGCAGGTGGGACACCGCACCACGGACTCGATGGACAGCGCTCGCTGGGCCGGCGTGGGCGTCGACGAGGTGAGGACACCACTGCCCACGACGAGGGCCACGACCAGCACGACACCGAGCGCGCTCCACAGCGGGAAGCGCCGCCGGGTCACGCCCCGTACCCGCGGGCCTCGGACCGGGCCACGAGGGCGTCGAGGCCCTTGGCCGTCACACCCCCGACGATCGAGGCCACCACCCGGCCGTCGGGGGCGATGAGGAACGAGGTCGGGTCCTCACGGACTCCGTAGGCCAGGGCGATGCTGTTGTTCGGGTCGGCCATGGTGGGCCAGGTGACGCCGATCTTGCGCTGATAGGCCAGGGCGCTGCTCGTGGTGTCCTGGAAGACCACGCTCACCACGGAGGGCGATCCGCTCGCCTGGTGCTGGAACTGGAAGGACACCAGCTCGGGACCCTCCAGCTGGCAGGGCACGCACCAGCTGGCGAAGAAGTTGAGCACCACATAGTGGCCGGGCGCCCGGGGCAGCCGGAACGGCGAGCCCTGGACGGTCACCCCGCCCACGGGCGGCGCCATCGTGCCCACCAGGGGGCTCTGGGCCTCGACGGTGGTGGCCGACGGCCGGGTGGCCAGGACGGCAATGAGCCCGGCCGCCACGACCAGCACCGCCACACCCACCCAGCGCGCCGTGTGACGCCCTCGGGCCCGTGGCCGATCGGGCAGCTCGGGAGAAGCGGCGGGCGCAGCATCCGCCGGGGTTTCGATATCCATGCTCATGACGTCGGGCTCCACCGGCTCACGACGGGTCCCCGGCGCCCACCGGCAGAGGGTCGGCCTCCACATCGGGCCGGTCGTCGGGACCGGCCAGCGGGGGCGAGTCGGCGCTCGACACCGGCGGGGCCACGTCCACCACCGGGGCGGACACCGGGTCGGTGGGCCGCCGCCGGCGCCCCGGTATGGCCGAGAGGACGGAACCGAAGCCGATGACGCCGGCGCCGACCCACAGCCACATCACCAGGGGCTGTTCGACCACCCCGAAGGCCCACACCGACCCCTTGGGATTGGTGGCGATGGTCAGGTACAGGTCATCGCTCCAGCTCGAGTCGATGGCCGGCGTGCCCACCGTTGAGGAGCCGGTGCCGAACTGGCTCACGGCGGGATAGAACCGTCCCCCGCCGTCGACGCGCAGGATGGCCTCGTAGGACGAGTGCGACGGCGAGGTCACCACCCGGGTGCCCACGAACTCGATGGTGTGGCCCGAGAACGAGCCGGACTGGCCCTGGGCCAGGTGCAGCTGGCCCCGGTGGAGGTAGGACGTGGCGGCGGCCAGGCCGATGGCCACCACCACCACACCGATATGGACCACCATGCCCCCGTTGGCCCGGCCCACGAAGCCGCGCCACCCGGTGAGGGCGGATCGGGTCGGCGACGCTCCCGAGGACCGCGCCCCGCGGTAGGCCCCCCGCACGGAAAGCACCAGGGCGCGCCCGGCGGAGGCGGCGGCGAAGGCGCCGAGTCCGAAGGCCATCAGCGGCTCCACCCCGCGGACTCCGGCCAGCACGCAGCCCACGATCACCGCCACACCCACCCCGGCCGGGACGGCCAGACGGCCGCGCATGACCTCCGCGGTGGTCTTCCGCCACGGGAGGGCCGGGGCCACGGCCATGAGGAAGAGCAGGGCCAGCCCGACGGGGACGAAGAATCGGTTGAAGTACGGGGCCCCCACCCCGACCTGGGTGCCGTGGTTGACGGCCTCGTAGAGGAGGGGGAAGACGGTACCCAGCAGCACCACGAAGGCGAAGCCCACGAACAGGAGGTTGTTGGCCAGGAAGGCGCCCTCCCGGCTCATGGGGGAGTCGATGCCGCCCGAGGAGTGGAGTCGGTCCCCCCTCCAGGCGATCAGTCCCACGCCGGTGAACAGGACCACCCCGAAGAAGCCCAGCAGGAGGGGCCCGATGGTGGACTCCGAGAACGAGTGCACCGACTGGATGACCCCGGACCGGGTCAGAAAGGTGCCGAGAATGGTCAGACTGAAGGCCGCCACCACCAATGACAGGTTCCAAATGCGCAGCAGTCCCCGCCGCTGCTGGACCATCACCGAGTGGAGGTAGGCCGTGCCCACCAGCCACGGCAGGAGGGCCGCGTTCTCCACCGGGTCCCAGCCCCAGAATCCACCCCATCCGAGGACCTGGTACGACCACCACGCCCCGAGCAGGATGCCCATGGTCAGGAAGGCCCAGGCGAACAGGGTCCATCGACGGGTCTCGCCCTGCCAGTCCTCGTCGAGGCGACCGGTGACCAACGAGGCGATGGCGAAGGCGAAGGGCAAGGTGAAGCCGACGAGGCCGAGATAGAGCATGGGCGGGTGGATCAGGACCAGGGGGTTGTTCTGGAGCAGCGAGTTCGGTCCCGGGCCGTTGGTGGGGATCGCTCCGGCCACGTGTTTGAAGGGGTCGGCCGGACCCAGCATCAAGGCGAAGAAGAAGGCGGCCACCACGTAGACCACCAGCGTGGCCCACGCCACCAGGTCGTCACCCGACCGGCGGCGGAACCTCCACACCATGGCCGTGCCGTAGCCGCCCAGGACCACGCCCCACAGCAGGATGGATCCGGCCAGGGCCGACCACAGACCGGTGATGGAGTACAGCCACGGGGTCGACCGACTGTTGTTCTCGGCCACGTAGACGAGGGAGAAGTCGTGGGTGATCAGCGCGTGCTCCATCGCCACCACGCCGATGAGTCCGCCGAGGAGCACGATCGGCGCGTAGAACTGTCCACTGCGCATGGTCGACTCCCGGCCCCGGGCCAAGCCGACGGCCAGCACCACCACGCCGACGACCGCGGCAAAGAAGCCGAGCAGGACGCCGGTGTGGCCGAGGGTTCCGTTCACGACGGCCGGCCCGCGGCAGTGCGGGGCCGGACACGACCGACCGTCATCGCTTGGTGCCGTTCGGCGCGGTCACCCGGGCCGGGTGCTGGGCGATGTAGGTCGACGAGTGCTTGACCAGGATCTGATCGGAGACGAAGTCCGGCCCGGCGAAGTGCCCCACGGCGATGACCGGGATGTTCTTCTGGAAGAGGTCGGGTGGGCTCCCGGTGTTCTGCACGGCGACCCGGGTGGCTCCGGCGGTCACGACGAAGTCGACGCCCACCGCCGTCTGGTGGATCGAGCCCGGCTCGACCACACCCTCCAGGTTGAAGGTCTTGGTACCGAGGGTGGCCCGTTGGGCCACCGCCTGGTCGGCCGGCAGGTAGAAGTTGAGTGCCGTCCCGAGGCCCTTGGCCACCAGGAAGCCCAGGGCACCCACCAACACCAGGCCCACCACGGCATAGCGGATCCGATGGCCTCCCGCGGGGGCGGGCGGTCGCGGACGGGCCGGCGCGACCGAGTCCGAGTCCGAGTCCGACGACGGTGTCGACGACCCGGCGGACGGAGCCAACAATCCACCCTGCTCGGGTTCGGTGCCGCCCGAGGGGGCGGGAGGCAGCGGAGGGGCGGTCGTCACCGGTCATCCGGGGGTCGGGTAACCGAGTGTCGGTCGGCGGAACGGACGGCGTGGGTCCCGCCGGACGCCACCACCCGGGCCACCGCCCGGTTGAGTCTCCGGCGCCGCCACAGGAGTTGGACCCCGTAGAGGAAGAGGATGCCGAGAACGAAGCAGTACCCGGCCTGGACGTAGCCCATCAGGCCGCCTCGTCCTCGTCGAGGTCGGCGCCCTCGGCCTGCCGCTCGCGGAGGGCCACGTCGAGCTCACCGGTGCCCAGCCAGTCCTCGAGGACGCCGATGCGGTACCGGACCAGGAGCATCCACACGAAGACCAGGGTGAGGGCCACGAAGCCCAACAGCAGGGTCCAGGCCATGGACCCGTGGATGGTGGGCGAGAGATTGGCGTTGAGCACGGTGGCCCCCTGGTGGAGGGTCCTCCACCACAGCACCGAGAAGTGGACGATGGGGATGTCCACGGCGGCGAAGAGGGCCACGAAGGCGCAGCGCTTGGCCCGGACCTCCGGCTCGGCCGGCACTCGCCGGAGGGCCAGGTAGCCGAGGAAGAGCACCAGGAGCACCGCGGTGCTGGTCAGCCGGGCGTCCCAGGCCCACCACACCCCCCAGGTGGGCTTCCCCCAGATCGAGCCGGAGATCAGGGTGCAGACGTTGAACACCACGCCGACCTCCACGGCCGCGGCGGCCAGGCGATCCCAGAACAGGGACCGGGTACGGGGCCACAGATAGAGGAGGCTGGCCAGGGCGGCCAGGGCGAAGGCCAGGTAGAGGGCGACCCAGGCCACGCCGGGGTGGATGTAGACCAGGCGGACCAAGTTGCCCTGGGTCTGGTCCGGTGGGGTGACCCACAGGCCCAGCCACACGGTCAACACCGTGGTCACCAGAGCGGTGATCCCGACGATCCGGGTCGTCCAGCGGACACGCCGTGACTGCGCCGGTGGAGCGGGCACACTGTGGTTCGGACTCACGCCGACTCCTGGATGGGGCCGAAGACCACGATGCCGAGCGCCACGTACACGGCATCGAACACCACCAGCAGGCGAAGCCAGGGGCTCCCGTAGGACTCGGTGCCGCCGGCCAGTCCGGCCTGCCACATTCGGGTACCGGCCAGAAGCACCGGGGCGGCGATGGGCAGGAAGAGAAAGGGCAACAGCGTCTCGCGCACCCTCAGGCCCGCCGACAGGGCGCCATACAGGGTTCCGGTGGCGGCGAGGCCCACCGTCCCCAGGGCACAGGAGACGATGATGAGCCAGGGCACCTCGATCCGCGCTCCGTAGAGCAGCACCACCCCGACGCCCAGCACCACCTCCAGGACCAGGAGCTGGGCGGCGACGGCGGCCGCCTTGCCCAGGAACTGCCCGGCCGGGTCCAGTCCGGAGAGACGGAGGCCGTCCCGTGCCCCGTCCACCGACTCGACGGACACACTCCGTTGGACGGCCAGCACGGTGCAGAACAACACGGCAACCCAGAAGAGCCCCGGGGCGCCCTTGGCCATCAGCGCCCGGTCGGGCCCGAGGGCGAAGGCGAACAGGACCAGGGCCACCACGCCGAACGGCGCCACCTGGGACAGCCCCACCCGGGACCGGGCCTCGATACGGAGGTCCTTGCCGGCCACCAGGAGGGTGTCACGCCACATGGGCCACCCGCCCCGTCGTCTCGGCGATCGGTCCGGGAATGGGCTCAGGCGACGGTGGTGGTCCGTCCCCGGACGTGGACCGTGGGCCGATGGACCGTCCCCCGGTGACCCGGCCACCGGTGACGGTCACGGCCCGGGCGGCCAGGGACTCGACGAACTCGGTCTCGTGGGAGGCGATGAGTACGGTGACACCGGCCGTCCCGGCCTCCCCGATGAGCCCGTCCAGCGTGTCCCGGGCCGATGCGTCCAGACCGGCATGAGGCTCGTCGAGCAGCCACAGCTCCGGCCACCTCGCTGTGAGCACAGCCAGCGCCACCCGGCGGCGCTGGCCGGCGGAGAGCTTCGAGGCGCTGGTCTTCAACAGGCGTCCGGCCAGACCCCAGCGGTCGCAGGCCTGAGGGATGCGACCGGTGTCCCCACCGGCGGCCCGGACGGCGAACCTGACGTTCTCCCGCACAGTGAGATCGTCGTACAGGTGGGAGGCGTGGGAGAGCAGCCCCACCCGGCGGCGCAGCTGGTTCCGCTGGCGCACGGGATCGAGTCCGAGCACCGATGCCCTCCCCGAGGTCACGGGCACCAGACCCGCACACACCCGGAGGAGGCTGGTCTTTCCGGCGCCGTTGGGGCCCTCGATCAGCACCGTCTCGCCCACCCCCACCTCCAGATCGACCCCAGCGAGCAGCGGGAACCGACCCGACAACGCGACAGCGTCGTGGAGGAGAATTGCCGGGTGGGAAGGGGCTTCGGAGGCCATGGGCGACCTCCATGGTACGGGGGTGGGCCTTGGGGAGCCAGGCGGGGCCCACCGGGGCCCCGGCCCGGGCCGACGTCGACCGGCGTCGGGGTGCCCACCCCGTCCCCAGGCCACTCCGCGTGGTCGGGTCAGCTCACCGACAGCCGGTCGAGGTGCAGGTCATGGAGCCACGTGGAGATGTGGGCGGAGATCACGTCCACGTTGCCGGTGAGCAACAGGATGCCGAAGACGACCAGGACGGTCCCACCCACCAGGTCGACCAACCGGAGTCGGCTCCGGACCCGGGCCAGCATGTCGGTCATCCGGCCGAAGGCCAGTCCGGAGAGGAGGAACGGGACCCCCAGTCCCAGGGAGTACGCCAGAAGGAGGGCTATCCCCCCCGCCGCCGAACCCCCGGTGCCCGCGGCCAGGGCGAGCACACTGGCCAGAACCGGGCCAATGCACGGCGTCCAGGCGAAGGCGAAGGCCATCCCCATGATGGGTGGGGCCCAGGCCCCCAGCACCGAGGGTCGCACGGCGAACCGCCGCTCCCCCGATACGGCCAGCGGCATCGGCAGCCCTGCGGCCATGGCCACCAGCACCGCGCCGAACACCACGATGAGGATGCCCGACACGGTCTCGAGGGCCCGCTGATGGGTGAGGAAGAGCCGCCCTACGGCCGATGCGGAGGCGCCGAGGATGGTGAAGATGACGGTGAACCCGGCGATGAAGGC
Organism: uncultured Acidimicrobiaceae bacterium; assembly: GCA_963737625.1. GTDB lineage: Bacteria > Actinomycetota > Acidimicrobiia > Acidimicrobiales > RAAP-2 > Bog-756. Next base: position 127,999 of record CAVTTK010000002.1, on the reverse strand, counting down.
CAGGATTCCCCGGAGCAGCCGGCCCCGCTCCCGGGCCAGGTCGGCGGCGTCCGGTCCCTCCTCCTCGCCCACGGCGCCGTCCCCCGGCTCGGCGGTCGAAGCCCCGACCGGTCCGGACCGGGCGTCTGGGGTCGCGCTGGGGACGGCCACGACGACGCCGGCCGGGCCGGAGACTCCCGCGGCCGGGTCAGCCACAGCCGGGGCGCCGACCACCACCTCCACGGGCGCCATCGACGGAAGTGACGCCGCCTCAGGGCGGGAGCGGTCCTGGAGGGCGCCCAGCTCGGCCGCCGACAGTCCCGAGACCATCGAGAGGTAGGCGGGAACCAGCGGCAGTACGCACGGCGAGAGGAACGAGAGCATGCCGGCACCGAAGGCCACCAGGAGACCCAGGGGGTCAGCGTGGATGGTGGCCAGGTCGAGCACGGCGGTCAGGCCAGCTGGCTCTTCACCAACGCCAGGTCGGCCTCCACCATCATCTGCACCAGGCCGGGGAAGTCCACGTCACGGTGCCAACCGAGCGTGGTCTCGGCCTTGGCCGGGTCCCCCACCAGCAGGTCCACCTCGGCCGGGCGCAGGAAGCGCTCATCGATATACACGTGCTGCTCCCAGTCGAGGCCGACGGCGGCGAACGACAGCTCGACCAGCTCCTTGACCGAGTGGGTCTCGCCGGTGGCCACCACGTAGTCGTCGGGCCGGTCCTGCTGGAGCATCAGCCACATGGCCCGGACGTAGTCGGCGGCGAATCCCCAGTCCCGTTGGGCGTCGAGATTGCCCAGGGCCAGCTTCTCGTCGATACCCGCCTTGATCCGGGCCACGCCGTGGGTCACCTTGCGGGTCACGAACTCGAGTCCGCGTCGGGGGGACTCGTGGTTGAACAGGATTCCCGAGCTGGCGTGGAGGTCGTAGCTCTCGCGGTAGTTGACGGTGATCCAGTGGCCGTAGACCTTGGCCACGCCGTAGGGGCTCCGGGGGTAGAACGGCGTCGACTCCTTCTGGGGAACCTCGAGCACCTTGCCGAACATCTCGGACGAACTGGCCTGGTAGAAGCGGATCTCCGGATCGACGATCCTGATGGCGTCGAGCACCCGGGTCACTCCGAGGGCCGTGGTCTCCCCGGTCAGCACCGGCTGGCTCCAGGAGGTCTGCACGAACGACTGGGCGGCCAGGTTGTAGACCTCGGTCGGGTGGTTGTCCCGCAGGATGTTGATCATCGAGACTTCGTCGAGCAGGTCTCCGGCCACCAGGGTGAGGCGGTCCTGGATATGGGCGATGCGCTCGAAGTTGAGCGTGCTCGACCTCCGGACCATGCCGCAGACCTCGTAGCCCCGGTCGAGCAGGAACTCGGCCAGGTAGGAGCCGTCCTGGCCGGTGATGCCGGTGATAAGTGCTCGTTTGGCCATCTGTGGGGCTCCTCAGATCTCAGGGTCGGTGTCGTCGGACGAGGTCTGCCAGGACGGTGGCCGCTTTTCGACGAAGGCGGCGATGCCTTCGGCCGCTTCGGCAGTCTGGCTGGTCACCGTGAGCATGGCATGGAGATAGGGCAGGGCCTCAGTCGCGGCCGAATCGAGTACAGCGTAGAACGATTCGCGGCCCATCCTCATCACGCCCGGTGGCTTCGAGGCCAGGACGGCCGCCATGTCGGCCACGGCGGCGTCCAGCCGGTCCGGGGCCACCACCTGGGTGACGAAGCCGATCCGCTCAGCCTCCTCCGCCCCCACCACCCGGCTGGTCAGGCACAGCTCCAGGGCCTTTTTCGGAGGCATGGAGCGGAGCATGGGGACGGTGACCATGTAGGGCCACAGCCCCACGTTCAGCTCGGGGGCCCCGAATCGGGCCTCGTCGGATGCGATGAGCATGTCGCAGGCCAGGGCCAGACCGAACCCCCCGGCCATAGCCCAGCCCTGGACCCGGGCGATGGTCGGTTTGCCCAGGTGCCAGAGGTCCTCGAAGAGCGCGGCCAACCAGCCCCGGGCCAGGTGGTGCTGGGCGTACTCGTCGGTGGCGCCACCGGGATCGTGCGGCACCATGCCGGTGAGGTCCGCGCCGGCACAGAACGCACGGTCGCCGCTTCCGGCCAGGACGACCACCCGGACGGCCGGATCGGTCTTGGCCCGGGCCACCTCGTCCCGCAGACCACCGATGACCTCCCAGGTCATGGCGTTGCGTCGTTCGGGTCGATTGATGGTCAGGGTGAGGACGGCCCCCCGGCGCTCGACCAGCAGGTCGTCGTTCGGCGGGGAGGACGGTTCGGAGCCGGGATCGTGCACCGGACGACGCTATCCCGACTATCCGGTCGGCGTCGGCTCAGGACGCCTTCCTCGGACTGGCTCCGCGGTGCCGCCCGGCTGGGCGGGCCGCTTGATTCGACCGGCGCGGCCCGGCGGGACCGCTACGGTGACGCCATCCCCACCGCAGCTCTCCTCTCTTTCCGTCTGGGCGGGACCGACGGCGTGGCCGTCGAGACGGCCAAGTGGCGGGGAGCACTGACCCGGTTGGGGTTCGACACCTTCACCGTGGCCGGCGGCGGGCCCGTCGATCACCTCCTGCCGGGACTGGCCATCGGAGCGGCCGAGCCGCCGACCCTCGGGGAGGTCGACGAGGCCCTGGCCCGGGCCGACCTGGTGGTGGTGGAGAACCTCTGCTCGTTGCCCCTCAACCCCGGCGCCGCCGATGTGGTGGCCTCAGCTCTGGCCGCTCGGCCGGCCGTGCTGCACCACCACGACCTCCCGTGGCAGAGGGTCCGCTACGCCCATCATCCCCCGCCGCCGACCGATCCCCACTGGAGTCAGGTCACCATCAACGAGCTGAGTCGTCGCCAGCTGGGCAACCGCGGCGTGCGCGCCGCCACCGTCTATAACGCCTTCGACATCCCGACGGCCGGACAGGGTCAGACGCCGCCCGCCCCCGGGTCCGACACCGCCCGCCCGGACCAGGGGGACGACTCGAGGGCGCGGGTCCGCCGCCTGTTGGAGGTGGCTCCCGACGAGTGCCTGGTCCTCCAGCCCACCCGGGCCATTCCCCGAAAGAACGTCGCCGGCGGGTTGGCGGTGGCCGCCCGCCTGGGTGCCACCTTCTGGTTGCTCGGTCCGGCCGAGGACGGCTACGACGACGAGCTGGAGGCCCTTCTGGCATCGGCCCGATGCCGGGTGGTGTCGGGAGTGCCCGGTGATGGGCATGCCGTGTCCATCACCGACGCCTACCGGGCCTGCGACGTGGTGGCGCTCCCGTCCACCTGGGAGGGCTTCGGCAATCCGACCGTCGAGTCGGCCGTCCACCGACGACCTCTGGTCGTCGGGCCCTATCCGGTGGCCGCCGAGCTGGCTTCCTTCGGCTTCGACTGGTTCGGCCTGGGGGAGGCCGACCGCCTGGGGGCTTGGCTCGCCCAGCCCGACCCGCGGCTGCTGGACGGGAACCTGGCCGTGGCCACGACCCACTTCTCCCTCCGCGACCTGCCCGACCGGATCGCCGCCGTACTGCCGGCCTTCTGACCCTGCCGGCGCCTTCACCCCGGTTCGACCGGCCCGATGCCCACCTCAGCCCCCCGAACTACGCTGGCGGCCATGCCCAGCATGTTGAGTCCGGAGCCCGACGCGGGCGACAACGGGGGTCGCCCGGCGGCCACGGGCGGTCGCCGCTTGACGGCTGACGCCCGACGCCGGCAGTTGTTCGACGTGGCTCTCTCCCTCTTCGCCAAACACGGGTACGCGGCAGCCACCATGGACGACATCGCCGAGGCGGCGGGGGTCACCAAACCTCTGGTGTATCAGCACTTCGAGTCCAAACGAGCCCTGTATCTCGAACTGATGGACGTGTTCTCGCGTGAGCTGGTCACCCGCATTGTCAAGGCGACGGCCAATGCCCAGGGGCCCCGTCAGCAGGTCGAGCAGGGGTTCGCGGCCTACTTCGAGCTCATGCTGAGCAACGAGGAAGCGTTCCGCCTCCTCTACGGTCGCGACGCGCCGGACGATACCGAGTTGGGAGAGTCCCTGCGGCGGGTGGAGGAGACGCTGGCCCGGGCCATCGACTCACTGATCGATGCCGGACTCGACCCCGAGCACCGGCTGCTCCTGGCCCACGCCGTGGTGGGCATGGCCGAGGGCGCCAGTCGACACTGGCTGGATGCCCGGCGGGACGAGCCGGACCCACCGGGGGGCGGCGAGGACGAACGTGATGCGGAAGCACAGCGCCTGGCCACCCGCCTGGCCGACTTCGCCTGGGCCGGGCTGCGCCAGGTCCACCGGATCTGAGCAGATCCACCCGCCGATTGGGCGCCCCTGCCTTCCGGTCAGGCTGTGACCTCGCCGGCCACCACCGGTTGATTGGCACTCTGGACCACGCCACCGGCGTGCTCCGCCGTGATGGCGAACGCCTGCACCGAACCGTCACCGGCCACACTGAACGGAACTACGGAGGGTTCAGGCCCGAGCAAGCCGAGTGAGATGGTCTTGCCACCGATGACGCCCCACAGCTGGTAGGTCTTGTCCGAGGGCAGCGTGCGGAGCCGATCGACCTCGACGAAGCCGGTGCCCGAGGCGGTGAGCACCACGGTGGCCTTGCCCGGCGACCCGGTCGATGTGGAGGTCAACTGCACCTGCTTGGTGGAAGGTTGCTGCAGAGCCGACTGTTCGGCCGCTGACAACAGCGGACGGGCCTGAATGGCGCTCACCTGATTGTTGAGGTGGTGGACCTGGGCGCCGAGCACCAGTGCGATGACTGCCGCAGCCGCGGCGACCAGGGATACGCCGCGCAGCATCCACCGATTGCGTCGCCCGCTCGTGATCGCCGCCACGGTGGCATCCGTCTGGGCCGGGGCGCCGGTGCCGGTCTGGTCGCCGGCGGGAGGGAGCATCCGGTCCGACCGACCGTCGGCCGGCTCGAGGCGAGCAGCCAGTCGTTCCCAGGACGGCGGGACCGAGCCGTCGATCTGGGTGGCGATCCCGTCCCACAATCCGGCGGGCGACTCCCCGCCGGAGTTGGCCAGCAGTCCGGCCACTTCGTGGTGGTGGGACACCTCGATGGAGCACTTCACACACTCGGCCAGGTGACGCTCGACCATGGCTGCCGTCTCCGGATCCACGGCATCCAGGGCGTAGACGCCCAGCAACTCCTGGATCTCGCGGTGTTCGGGCACGGAAAGATTCTCGCTCATTGCTCTGCCCCCGCCGGCTGCACCCCACGCTCGGCCAGGTTGATGCGGAGCCGGCCCAGGCCCGAGCGGATACGACTCTTCACGGTGCCTTCCGGCTCACCGAGCATCCGGGCCACCTCCCGGTAGGTATGGCCACCGAAGTACGCCAGTTCGATGGGTTGGCGGAGCTCGTCGGGCAGCGCGCCCAGCGCCTCTTGGACCTGCCCGGCCACGGCCATGTCCCACACTTCTCGATCGATGTCGTAGCCCGCCGTGGCCGTCTCGCGCGAGGTCTTCTCCTCCCGCTTCCGGCGGGCCATCTCGGAGCGCACGTAGTCCACCGACTTCCCGTGGGTCCGGGCCAGAAGGAAGGACCGGAGCGTCCCGCGCTGGGCGTCGAACTTCTCCGGGTGGTTCCAGAGGTCCAAGAAGACCTCCTGGGTGATCTCCTCCGCCGGAGGGTCGCTGCGGAGGATCCGTCGGGCCAGGGCGTGCACCGCTCCTCCGTGCCGTCGGTACACCTCGGCCAGGGCCCTCTCGTGCCACCGACCCACGGCAACCACCAGGTTGGCGTCACTGGCCTGTTCGACATCGACGATCACAGCACTGTATTCGGAGCGGGCCCCGGTGGCGGATGAAGAAGTTCCGCGGACATTCCGGCCACGTGAACAGGGACGATCTCACGAGAGGACGCGCCTCGGGCCGCGGGCAACGCATCCGATTCCCCGACGGCACCGAACGCAGGGTGATGACCCGACCCGCACCGCACCAGATGCCAAGCACCCCAAGTCCTGTCAAAACGAGCTCACGCCGGGCCCGCCACCTGATCGTGGTCACCCTGTTCGGGGCGGCCCTCCTCCTCGCCGCGTGCTCCAGCTCCGGGAGCTCGACGTCCACCACGAACGCACCGTCGACTACCAGTACGGCGTCGGGAGCGGCGACCGGCGCCGACGCCATCACCATCAAGAACTTCGCCTTCGCCCCGAGCACGGTCACCGTGGCCCCGGGGGCGACGGTGACCGTCACCAACATGGACGGGGTGACCCACACCATCTCGTCGGCCAAGGGCGGGTTCGACACCGGCGACATCGGCTCCGGGCAATCCAAGTCCTTCACCGCCCCGAAGACCCCGGGAAGTTACCCCTACATCTGCTCGATCCATCAGTACATGACCGGGACACTCGTGGTCTCGGGCTGAGCGGGCCCGATCCATCGGGGCTCGCGACGGCGACCCCCCGCACCTCAGCGGGGCCCGCCGGCCACACCCGCCGTTCACTGGGACGCGGCATCACCTCTACGCAGCCCACCGTTCTACACAGCTCCACCCACCCAACAGAATCCATAGGAGGAAACATCATGAGAGGCAGGCTGAAGCAGGGCCCCGATGAGCGTCCGGTCGATGTCGATCCCCACGCCATGGGGATGCTCATCGAGGAGAGCCAGGACATCCACCGGGACGCCATGGCGACCACCTCGATGTCCCTGGACGAGATGGTCGAGACCGGCCGGGAGGCACGGTCCCACGGACTGGTCGATCCCGACGAGTCCCGCGACGTCGCCGCTCGCCGAGCCACACTCATGACCGGCGCCGCCTTCGGGGGAGGGCTCCTCGCCGCAGCCGGCATCGCCGGTGCGCTCGAGGCCCTGTTCGCCTCTCCGGCATTCGCCGCCACGGCCACTGACGTGCAGATCCTCCAGACGGCCTCGTCGATCGAGGTGCTGGCCGTGGCCACCTACAAGACCGCCCTGACCCTTCCGTTCATCGGTGGTTCGGCGGCCAACCCGGTGGTCAAGGCGTTCGCCACCACCACCATGCAGCAGCACACGCAGCACCTCGCCGCTTTCAACGCCGCCATCACCGGGCTCGGAGGCAAGGCCCAGACCAGTCCGGATCCGGCCCTCGCCCAGGTGGTGCAGAAGGCCGTTCCCAGCCTGACGGCACCCGGTCCCGTGGTGGCCCTGGCCCTCGAGTTGGAACAGGGCGCGGCCGAGACCTACGTGGCCGATGTGGCTGCTCTGTCCGACGCCAACGCCAAGAAGGTCACGGCATCGATCATGGGGGTCGAAGCCCAGCACGCCTCAGTGCTCCTTGCCGTGCAGGCACTGCTCAACGCCAACGCCCCACAGCTCATCACCTTGGCCCCCGGCAACGTGGCCAACCTGCCCGCGGCGGCTGGATCCGTCGGCTTCCCGCAGGCGTTCTTCCCCACCGACCAGGCCCGCCCGGCCACAGAAGGAGCACTCTCATGAGGCGTCGCAACCGAACCACCGACGTGATGGCCGTATCCGAGCACGAGCTCACCGTGATGACCAATGACCTCGAGCAGATCCACCACGATGTGGGCATGCCGGCCATGAATGCGGCCATCCACGACTGGACGGAGAAAGCTCGTAGCAGCCGCCGAGGCTTCCTCATCGGGGCCGGTGCCGTCGCCGGCGGCGCTCTGCTCGCCGCCTGCTCGTCGGGCTCCTCGAGCCCGACCACCACCAGGGCGTCGGGATCAGGGTCGGGGTCGTCCACGTCCGCCAAGCTCACCGGGGACCTTGCCGTGGCCGCCCTGGCCGCCAGCCTCGAGAACCTGGCGGTAGCGGCATACGGTGACGTGCTCACCGCGGCCACGGCGGGAACGCTGGGTACGGTTCCGCCGGCCGTGGCCAACTTCGTGACCACGGTCAAGGCGCAACACACCCAGCATGCCCAGGCCTGGAACTCGGCCATCGTGGCCGCCGGCCACTCGGCGGTGACCACCACCGACCCGGTGCTCACGCCGGTGATCGTGGCCGACTTCAAGAAGGTCACGGACGTGGCCGGTGCGGCCAAGCTGGCCCTCCAGCTGGAAGATGTGGCCGCGGCGACCTACCAGTCGGCCATCAGTGCGGTGAAGGCCACGTCCTCGGTGCAGGTGGCTGCCAGCATCCAGCCCGTGGAGATGCAGCACGCCGCCATCCTCAACTTCGTGCTGGGCAAGTATCCGGTGCCCAACGCCTTCAGTCCGACGAGGAGTGCCAGGCCCCTCACGGACTACACCGGCTGAGCACCCGTCATCCGCGCCGCTTCCCCCTCGGGGGGAGGCCGACGAACGCCGGCTCATCGGAGCCGGCGTTCGTCGCGTGGCCGCCTGGACTGCCTCGTGGGTGCCCCGCTCCCGGCACATCGCTGCCGCCCGGAGCCGAGATCCGGCCACGGCGAACGAACGTCATCCCGGCCCGGGCCGGCAACGAATACACGACATGACGTTCGACATCGCCACCTACCGGAATCACTCGGAGAAGCTCGACCTCGCGGACATCGAGTTCGACTCGTTCCGCGACCAGCCGCTCAGCCCCGAGGCCCTGCGTTGCCTGCGCTACATGCACGACGTGGAGAACCACACGGTCTGCTATCTCCGAGACGTCCTGGTGACCCGGGCCCACCGTGATCCCGAGGTCACTACGTTTCTCACCCTGTGGAACTACGAGGAGTTCTGGCACGGTGAGGCCATCGCCCGGATACTCGCCGCCCACGACGAACTGGCCGGGACCGGGCGCATCGCCGCGCTGCGCAACAAGCTGCCGAGGAGCGACAAGTGGAAGCCCCTCAGCTTCCAGTTGGCGTCAGCTCTCACGCCCCACCTGACCGCGGTCCACATGACGTGGGGAGCGGTCAACGAATGGACCACCCAGGCGGCCTACGCCCGCCTGGCCAAGCTGGCCGACCACCCCGTGCTCTCCGAGATGCTGCGGCGCATCATGAAACAGGAGGGCCGTCACATCGACTTCTATGCCAGCCAGGCCAAGTCGCGACTGGGCGACAGCCGGGCGGCCCAGAAGGTCACCCGGTGGGCGCTTCGGCGCTTCTGGGCCCCGGTGGGCACCGGGGTGGTCCCCGATCAGGAGGTCGACTTCCTCCGCACATACCTGTTCGGTGACCGGGACGGCCAGGCCATGGCTGATCGGATCGACCGCCGCGTGGACCGTCTTCCGGGCCTCGACGGCCTCCACCTGCTGCAGGGGGCCGTGACCGCCGCCTGATCCCGGGTCGGACGGCGCATCGGCGGCCATGCCCGGGGACGTTCGGAGCGGAAACCCGATCGATCCGGTAAACTATGTGGGTGTTCAGCTTTCCTAACCCGGTGAATGAGTATGCGGCCCGCACGGTGGCCGCCGGGGTCGTCGTCATGGCCGTGGCCGCCATAGCCTTCCAAGATCCGTGGATCCTGATCCCCCTGGCCTACGGATTCTGGGCCCGGGTGCTCTCCGGACCGACCTTCAGTCCGCTGGGCCAACTGGCCACCCGGGTGATCGCTCCCCGGCTTCCGTGGGGCCCCAAGCCCGTGGCCGGCCCGCCCAAACGGTTCGCCCAGGCCATCGGCGTGGCCTTCTCCACGACGGCGCTCATCTTGTGGTTCGGCTTTGGACTGACCACGGCCACCTGGGTCGTGGTGGGCCTGCTGGCGTGCGCGGCCACGCTCGAGTCGGTCTTCGGGATCTGCCTCGGTTGTATCGCCTTCAGCTACCTCATGAGGGCCGGCGTCATCCCCGACGAGGTCTGCGCCGCGTGCTCGGACATCTCGCTCCGCCACCCCCAGCTCTCCCACAGGTAGTTCAGGGGCACGCCTCGAGGACCCGGTGTCGTTCAGCCGAGTCGAGGGAGCAGAGCAGCGCAGAGGTCGGCCAGCTCCTTGGCACAGGAAACATAGGCGTCGTCCTCTCCCCCGGCCGGGTCCTCGACGTCCTCCCACGGTTCGACGGGCACGTCGGCCAGGTCCAGCGCCCTCACCCGGCCCGCGAGAGGCGGCGGACCCGGAGGCAGATCGCGGACCAGCCGCTTGATCGACGCTGTCTTGGCCGCCGCCTCGGGGTAGCGGCGACGGATGAACGCCACGTGCTCGCCGGCCATGGCCACGATGAGATCGGCCTGGGCCACGTCCCGGTCCGTGAGTTGGTGGCTGCGATGACCGTCGGCGGCGAACCCCACGACCGCCAGGGCGTCCCGCGTCCGTCGGCTCATGGGTTGACCCTCCACGACGTGCGTCCCGGCCGTCTCGACCCGGATCGCCGCTGAGGCCAGCATCGCTCCGGACATCACCGATCGGGCGGCATTACCGGTGCACAGCGTGAGCACCAACGGTGGCGCGGCGTCACCCGCGGGGTGGGAGTCCATGGCCACAGTGTGCTCCACCGATGGTCGCCGGAGGCAATTCGTGGGGATCCCCGTCGTCCCCGGCCCCGCCCTCGCCCGGATCCTCGAACGTGTCGGTTGGCGATCGGCCCTACTGGCGGAACCGGGCCTCGAGGTCCTCGATGATCTCCTGTTCACGCAGCACGGCTTCAGCCTCGGCGTGGGCGGCAGCGGCACTCTCACTGACCTCACGACGCCTCGTCCATCGGCGTCGGGCCCAGACGATGCCGACCACCACCAGCATGAGTAAGGCGAGCACGTCTCGATCGTAGTGAGATTCAGCCGTCGGCGGGCGGGACCCCGCAGACCGGGCGATCAGGGGATCTGCACCTGCTGGGCCTGCGCCAACAGCTCCGACCGGTCAGCAGGCAGGATGTACCCCTGTGCGATGGACTTGTCGAGGCTGGCCTGGTAGGCCGCCAGATAGCCGGCCTTGCTGTGGTAGAGGTTCGAGAGCACGGCCGGCGAGAACGGGGTCGACTCCCCGAACAACGAGCACAGGACACTGGTGCCGGCGGGAGCGGCACCGCTGAGCGTCGACACCGGAACATCGACCGCCGGGGTCCGCACCCCACCGATGACGTTCCCGTGTGCGTCGAGGGCCAAGACAGCCGGGTTGGTGCTGGCCAGCCGGAACGGGGGTGGGCTGGGCGGCGGTGACCCGTGGTCCACCCAGCGGTTGAAGGCGGCAAACGCCGCCTGGACGACGTTGTGCTGTGGACCGTTGTTCACGGGAGTGGTGCACCCGAGGATGCTGAGAGCCGCACCCACCTCGTAGGCATCGGCATGGGACGTTCCGGCCACCTCCCAGGTCCGTATCCTCTTGGTATTGGGCTGTTGGGCTGGTGCATAGCCGAGCTTTATGAGGTCGGTCTGCGTCTCGAACATGAAGACCGGTACCCGGAGGTCCGTGCGGATCCGCAGATTCTTCGGACCCTTGCTCTTGGTGATCGCCGTCCCCTCTAGGGCGGCGCCGGTGCCCCCCCGGCTGTGGATGAAGATGCCGTCGAAGATGTTGGTCCGAGGCTGGATGGCGTCGGCGAAGGTGGTCAGGTAGTACGCCGACTGCGACTCACCCAGGGCGATGATGTGCCTGGGCTTGAGACCTCCGAGCGCCGCCGGCCTCGGGGCCGAGAGGGCCTTGCCGATCTGGGCGTAGATGTCCAGGGCGTACTGATCGCCGGGATGATGGAGCGATGCGTAGCGGGCCGGCTCCTCGCCGACCAAACCGCCCGACGACCCTCCCGGATGACCCAGGATGGCGTGGCCGCCGTCGACACCCAGCTCCTGCGCCGATACCCCCACGTAGGCGTAGCCGGCCCTCATGAGCGATGGATTCAGGTAGTCCCAGTCGGGGGCCGCTTCGCCGGCCGAGACATTCATCCATTCAACGACGACCGTCCCGTTGAAGTGGGACGGGCTGGCCGGGCGACGGACCAGGATCCGCGTGGCGTAGGGAGCCGACGTCGTCGGCGTGATCGTCCATCGCCCGTTGCTGGGCATGGTGGTCGCGGTGAACGCCGACGCCGTTCCCGAAGCGAAGTACTCCTGCTCGATGTAGCCGTTGGGGGCGAGATTGGGGGCATTGGCCGAGAGCGGCTCGACCACGTGACCCGTCGTGATGGGACCCTCCAGTGTGGCGGCCCGGCTGAAGATGGCTGCCGTCGTCGACGACGGCGCTGCTACCGCCGTGGCCCCCCCGGTTCCGATCACGCCGGCTGCCACCAGTCCCACGGTGAGCATGACAGAACCAGCGCGGGACGCGTTCTTCGACCTGGTCGTTCTGGTTTCAGCCATTTCCCCCCCGGACTCCGGTGCCGCGACAGTACCGTCAAGCGGCGCCCGGCGTGGGGCGGCCCACCGGCGGAGCGGTCCGCCGCCGGAGACGGTGCCATGAGACAGGCGACCGGTGGGAAGCCTAGGGTCAACACCAGCGGATCCCGATGGACGGGCTCACGACGTCCCACGGGGACGGGAGGCGGCTCCCATGACGATCACCCACCGCACCGTGCAGGTCAACGGCATCACCATGCACGTGGCCGAAGCCGGCGAAGGTCCCCTCGTCGTGCTGCTGCACGGGTTTCCCGAGCTGTGGTATTCCTACCGCCACCAGTTGGAGGCATTGGCCGCCGGCGGCTTCCACGCCGTGGCACCGGACCAGCGCGGGTACGGCGGCACCGATGCGCCCGAGGACATCGGTCAGTACTCCATGCTCCACCTGGCCGGCGACGTGGTCGGGCTCCTGGAGGTGCTGGGCGCGCGAAGCGCCGTCATCGTGGGCCACGACTGGGGCTCGCCGGTGGCATCGACCGTGGGACTGTTCCGACCGGATCTGGTGCGCGGCGTGGCCCTCCTCAGCGTGCCGTACCTTCCCCGCGGCGACTCGGACACGCTCTCGTCGCTCACCGAACTGTTGGGTCCCAACAACTACCAGGCCTACTTCCAGGAGCCCGGTGTGGCCGAGGCCGCCCTGGAAGCCGATGTGCGGGCGACGGTGGTGGGCACCCTCATCGGCGGCTCGGGTGACGCCCCGGTGGTCAACACGCTCAGCGACGTGAGCGGTGGCTACACCTTCGCCGACGCCACCGACGCCCCTCTGCCTGCGTGGTTGAGCGCAGACGAGGTCGACTACTTCACCAGTGAGTTCGAGCGGACCGGATACCGCGGTGGATTGAACTGGTACCGAACGTCGCGCCTGAACTGGGAACTGACGGCAGCCTGGCACAACGCGCCGTTGCTCCCACCGTCCCTCTACATCGGCGGCGACCGCGATCTCGTGTTGAACTGGCCCGGGTTCCGTGATCTTGTCGGGGTGCTGCGGGAGCTATCGATGCCCAACCTGACCAAGTCGGTCGTCCTCGAGGGGTGCGGGCACTGGACCCAACAGGAGCGGGCCACCGAGGTGAACGAGCTGCTGCTGGAGTTTCTGTCCGGCTTGCCTGAGTAGGCCCGATCGGCCCCCTACCGGCCCTCGGATCGGTAGGTGCAGCCCTGGAACGGCGGCCACGCCGGCCCTAGCTCTTCGGCCACCCGTGCCACCCCGTCCGGGCGCCCCACGGCGACCTCAAGGCTGCCACCAGCGGTGCTTCGGTCCTGCCCGGGAATCCTTGGGCGTGGTGTCGCGCTGGGTCCATGAGCGTCGGGCCAGCCAGATCAACGTGGGAAGGGCCAGGAGGACGATCAGCCCTACGGTTACCGCCACCGGACCAGCTGGCCGGCTCGGCGGGACGGGGACGTGGAGCCACGACTGACCACCATGAGGGCAGCGTAGACGGCAGTCGTCGGTGATCGACGATCCCGATCGAGACTCCCGTGACCCGGGTGCGGCGGTGACCCGGACTCGGGGTCCGATTCAGCTACCGGATATGGCCGGGCGACGATCAGGCGCTGGATCCCCGAGGAAAGGCCCTCGAGAGCCTGACCGTCCGCCCCTCGTGGTGGGCCAAACCGAGCCCGATCGGTCGTTGCGGGACAAACGGTTGGACAAATCCTCACGTCGATCTTCGAAGATCGGGACGTCGGTGGCCGGACAGGCGAGGGCAACGATCCGACGCCTCCGGACACAGCACTGCCGGTGGCGCGCCGTGTGGCCATTGACATCGGGCTCCGGCGCGACGATACTAAGTAAGTGCTTAAAGTTATTGCTTCATGCATTCAGTAGAGGAGAAGGGGCAGATGGCCAAACGTGGGCGCAGATCCGGACTGGACTCGGCCGGGGGCCGACGAGAGGACAGTCGGCAGAAAGTGGTGGCGGCAGCCTTCGAGACGTTGCGACAGGAGGGGTTCGCCGGTGCCAGTGCTCGTTCCATCGCCGACCGCGGTGGATTCAACCAGGCACAGGTCTTCTACTACTTCGGAACGGTCAATGAACTCCTGCTGGCGGCTCTCGAGCAGAGCAGCACGGAACAGCTGACCGCTTACCGGGAGGCACTGGACGGCGTAGATGACCTGAGCCAACTCTTCGAGGTGGTCGGGGCTCGGCACAACGCCGACCTGGCGTCCGGTCACGTGAAGGTGCTCGCCGAATTGATTGGCGGCAGCGGATCGGACCCCGACCTGAGGGCCCGGGTGGCGGAGCTGGTCGAGCCGTGGCTCCAGCTCACCGAAGCGGTGCTGAACCGGGTCCTCGGTTCCATGGGGTTGAGCGAGATGGTCCCGGGGGACCAGCTGGCCTTTCTGGTCGTCTCCCTCTTCCTGGGGATGGAGCTGCTCGTCAACCTCACCGGTGACCAACAGCAGGCTCTGGGTGCTTTGGCCATGGGAGGTCGTGTCGCGGCGCTCTTCGCCGGAGTCAGGGGACCGAGCGGGGCTCCGTCATGAGTCTGCTCCCACTGGACTACGAGCGAGGCCCACGTCCAGTCGATCCTGGCCGGGGCCACAGCCTCTACGACCACCTGCTCGAGGGATCGACGACCGAGCTTCCCGAGCCGGTACGCGCCATGCACTGTTCGCGGTGGTCGACAGAGGCCATCGGCGTGTTCCGTGTGGATCGGCCATCACACCTGGGCGGGCGCCTGCTCGGGTGGGTGATGCGCCTTCCGCGTGCGGCCGAGCACGTTGCCGTGACGCTTCGCATCGAGCGGATCGAGGGCCAGGAGACCTGGCGCCGACAGTTCGGCTCCCGGACGCTCACCAGTTCCCAGTGGGAGCACGACGGCCTGCTCTTCGAGAGATTCGGTCCAGTCTGCTTCGCACTCGCGCTCCAGGTGGACGGCCGAACGCTGCGCTTCATCCAGCGAGCTGCCTACTGGACCCTCGGCCCGTGGCAGGTCCGACTCCCGGCCAGCCTGGCCCCTCAGGTCCGGGCCACCGTGTCCTCCGGACCGCGGACTGTGCTGGTGGACGTCTCGGTGAACGCTCGATGGACCGGAGCGCTGCTTCACTACACCGGCACGCTGGTGGAGACGGCAGAGCCGTGATCGCCACTCTCGAATGCTTGGCCGTCCTCGGGGGGCTGGGCGCGATCGACACCCTCTACTTCCACGAATACCGGGGCCATCTGCCGGCCCAGCATGGAGGTATCGACACCGAGCTCAAGCTGCATGCCGGCCGGGACGCGGTCTACGTCATCGTCTTCGGGACCTTGCCCTGGGTCGTCTGGAGCGGCGGATTCGCCGTCGCGCTGGTTCTGCTTCTGCTGATCGAGATCGTCCTCACCATGACCGACTTCGTCGTCGAAGATCGGGTCCGGGGGCCTCTGGGGGGGGTCTGCCCGGGCGAGAGGGTCCTCCATGGGCTCATGGCCATCGTCTACGGCGGCATGTTGATATCGCTGGCGCCGACGGTCGTCGGTTGGATCCACGGGCCGACCCGCCTGGAGGCCACCCCTTCGGCCACTCCACTCTGGCTCGGCCTCCTCCTCTCCTCCATGGCCGCGGGAATCGCCATCTCCGGGGCTCGGGACTGCTTCGCCGCCCACGGCGTAGCCCTGGCTTCGTGGCCGTGGCAGATGGAACCGCCACGGGCATCCACCCAGGGGGAAACCCCGGGCGCCGGGCCAGCCTCCGTCCCGCAGAATATTCGGCCCGGCGGTGGGACGACCGCGCCGGTGGAATGGGCACAACCATGATCGGCACGTTCGACACCGTCGACGCCGCTCACCACCGGCCCACCCTCCCCCGCCGGCGGCGCCACCAGAGGACGTTCGTCGCCGCCGGCGCCTACAACATCGCCTGGGGACTCTTCTCGGTCATGGATCCTCAGTGGTTGTTTCGAGTCGCCGGGATGCCACACGACAACCATCCGCAGATCTTCGCCACACTGGGCATGGTCATCGGTCTCTACGGGATCCTCTACCTCGAGGTGGCCAGAGTCCCGGAGTCGGGCTGGCTCATGGCGGCCGTCGGGTTCACCGGCAAGCTGCTGGGACCCGTGGGCTTGGCGCTACTGCTCATCTCCGGACAGTGGCCCTTGGCGTCGTCAGTGATCTGCCTGTCCAACGACGTGATCTGGTGGATCCCCTTTGCCCTCTACCTGAAGGACGCCTGGCCATCGTTCAGGCATTCGCTGTCCGTGGATGGCCAGCGTTGCCGGCGCCCCGTCGACCAGGTGAGCACGCAAACGGCGGGTGCGACGACGGCGTCCGATCGGACGAAGGAGTATGCCGCATGAGGGTCGTGGTCACCGGATCCCACGGATTGATCGGGTGTCGAGTCGCCGGTTCTCGGAGACCTGTTCCAGCGTCTCCTCGAGAAGGGCGCTCCCATGACCGGTCCGGTTTCATCAGCGAAGGCCGGGTAAGGGGTGCCTAGGATCGAGAGCACCGCCACGGTTCCCGTCACCGCTTCGGTGGCCTTCGCGGTGTCCCAGACCTACGGGCCCACCCGCCATCGTTGGGACAACTTCGTGCGACACCAGCACCTGGTGGGCGAGGCACCGGTCGTCGCCCCGGGGACCCGCACGTTCACCCGGTCGAAGCACGGTCTCCGGATGATCTCGGAGTACGTCACCGTGAAACCTCCGAACCATGTCGGCATGCGGATGGTCGAAGGTCCCTGGTTCTTCAGCTCCTTCTCCGGGGGTTGGCACTTCGAGGTCGCCGACGATCCCGACGAGACCGTGGTGACCTGGAGATACAACTTCGCCTGTCGACCACGATGGCTCCGGTGGCTGATCAACCCGATCGGATGCAAGATTCTCCAACGAGACATCGACCGACGACTCACCGGCTTCGTCGAGGGTTGCCGTGATCCCGAGGTGCTGTGCTCGATCCAGCCATCATCGTGGTCCGGAGCAAGCAGCGCCGGTCAAAGCCGGGACAAGAGCCCTTGAATCAGAGTTCTCCGGACCAGATCTCCGTCGGCCACTAGCGGGGTCGACTACGGAGAACGTCCGGTTCAGCTACTGAATGTGCACACCGGAGATGGCCCGGGCGATGATCAGGCGCTGGATCTCGGAGGTCCCTTCGAAGATGGTGTAGATCTTCGAGTCCCGGTGCCACTGCTCCACCGGGTGCTCCCGGATGTAGCCGTAGCCACCCATGATCTGGATAGCCTCCTCGGTCACGTAGACCGCCGTCTCCCCGGCGAAGAGCTTGGACATCGAACCCTCACCAGAGGTGAACTCTTTGCCGTTGCGTCCCATCCATGAGGCCCGCCATACCAACAGCCGGGTGGCGTCGATGCGGGTCTTCATGTCGGCCAGTTTGAAGGCGATGGCCTGATTCTCGATGATGGTGCGGCCGAACGCCTTGCGCTCCTTGGCATACTCGAGCGAATACTCGTACGCGGCCCGGGCGATGCCGAGGGCCTGGGCGCCGACGGTCGGCCGGGAGGCCTCGAAGGTCTTCATGGCCGCCTGGCTCGTGGACCGCTTGCCCTCGCGGGCCCGGGCCAACTTCTCATCGAGCTTGTCCTTGCCCCCGAGTAGACAGTGTCCCGGCACACGGCAATCGCTGAGCACCACCTCGGCAGTGTGCGACGCCCGGATGCCCATCTTCTGGAACTTCTGCCCTTGCGACAGTCCCGGCGTGCCGGGCGGGACGATGAAGCTGGCCTGCCCACGTGAACCGAGCGTCGGATCGACGGAGGCCACGACCACGTGGATGTCGGCGATCCCACCATTGGTGATCCACGTCTTCGTGCCGTTCAGGACCCACTCGTCCTTGGTCTCGTCGTAGACGGCCCGGGTGCGGAGGGAGGACACGTCGGATCCGGCGTCGGGCTCGGAGACGGCGAACGCCGCCAGCTGGATCTTCTCCGGAGTGCCGAAGCACTGGGGACCCCACTCCAGCAGCTGCTCCGGAGTGCCGTTGGCGGCTATGCCGGCCAGCCCCAGGGTGCTCCCGAAGATAGACAGGGCGATGCCGGCGTCACCCCAGGCCATCTCCTCACTGGCGATGGGCATCATCAGGCCGCTCTCGTCGAAGAAGGCCTGGCTGATGAAGTCGAAGGAGTAGAGCCCGATCTCGGCCGCCTCCTGGATGATCGGCCAGGGGGTCTCCTCCCGCTCGTCCCATTCGCGTCCTGCCGGTCGGATGACGTTCTCCGCGAAGTCGTGGACCCACTTCTGGATCTGGAGCTGGTCCTCGTTGAGGTCCAGAGAGAATTCAGCCATGGTGTCCTGCTCCGTTCCGGCCCACCCGGGCCTGTCCCACGCCACTGGCGCTCGGACCGACCGGCGTGCACCGGTCGCCCCTTCCAACGTTCATGACTGCCGCCGGTTCATTGGTAGTTACTCAATGGTAACCACAAATGGGCGCTTACGCCACTACCTGCTGGTCGGAACCTGATCCGTGGGTCCCGGGCGTGGTGTTTCGCCGCCCGGGGACGGCCTCCGATTTCGGCTCCGTCCCCGCCGGGGGGTCAGGACCCAGGCTCCGTCAGGCGCTCCGAGGCGCGCCCAGCCGGCCCCAGGCAGCAGCATCACCACCGGTTGCAACGGGCACCGGTGCAGGACGTGCGGTTCAGGCGGGCTGAGCCAGGCGTACATCCACCGCCTGGAGGCCCTTGGGTCCCTCCTGCAGGTCGAATTCCACCGCTTGGCCCTCCTCGAGGGAGCGGAATCCGTTCATCTGGATCGCGGTGTGGTGCACGAACACATCGGCCCCGCCATCCGGTTGGGAGATGAAGCCGAAGCCCTTCTCAGCGTTGAACCACTTGACTGTTCCGGAAGCCACGGTGGCATTCCCCTTTCCTCCACACGCTTCGTGCACAGCGGGCCACTCCAGGGCCACCGGCCCGACCCTCACGCCTGCGTGTGGGTCTCCGACCACCGGCCCGGGGGGACCCCCTGAGAAGGAAAACGCTACCAGTCTGATTTCCAGAATCAACTGGGGAGGCCCCTTCTGGGCGGGTGTTCACGCGCCGTTCATTGACGGCGGATCCGTGTCCCCTCGGGCCCGTCCTCGACCACCCATCCCGCGGCCTCCAACTCACCACGGAGAGTGTCGGCCTCGTCCCACCTACGTGCGGCCCGCGCCTCGTCCCGCCGTCTGACCAGCTCGGCGGTCTCCGGATCGACCTCGGCCGACGCCGGCGGCCCGAAGGCGAGGCCGAGGGCCGCGCCGAGGAGGGCGGCTGTCCGGGCGACTCGCTCGGCCCCGGTGCCATCACCGGCGTCGGCGGCGCTGTTGGCCTTGCGGACCAGGTCGAAGACGATGGCCAACGCCCCCGGGGTGTCGAGGTCGTCATCCATGCGGGCCCGGAAGCGGGCCACCGAGTCGAGGTCACGGTCGATGGCCGGGTCGACACCGGTGGCCGCACCCTCACGTTCGTACGGGTCGACCACCGGGCCCGCTCCCAGGAGGTCCTCGATCCCGAAGCGTCGACCCATCTCGTCCAGGCGGGCCAGGCCGGACTCGGCGTCGGCGATGGTCTCCGGAGTGACCTCGATGGGGGACCGGTAGTGGGACCGCAGGACCAAAAGGCGGTAGGCACGGCCGTCGCTCTTGTCCAGCAGGTCGGAGAGCGACGTGAAGTTCCCCACCGATTTGGACATCTTCTCGCCGTCCACGGTCACCCATCCGTTGTGGACCCAGTGCCGGGTGAACTGGCGGCCCACCGCCACGGCCTGGGCCCGTTCGTTCTCGTGGTGCGGAAAGATCAGATCGATGGCGCCCCCGTGGAGATCGAAGCCGTCACCCAGCAGGTCGAGGGACATGACCACGCATTCGGTGTGCCACCCCGGCCTCCCGTCGCCCCACGGTGAAGGCCAGAACGGCTCACCCTTCTTCGCCTTCTTCCACAGGACGAAGTCCAGGGGCGAGCGCTTCTCCTCGCCGGCCTCCACCCGAGCCCCGGCCCGGAGGGAGTCGAGGGGTTGGTGGGCCAGGAGCCCGTATCCCGGCACATCCTTCACCGACAGGTAGACCCCGTCGCCGGTCTCGTAGGCCACGCCCCGGTCCATGAGCTGCCCGACCAGCGCCACCATCTGATCCACGTAGGCGGTGGCGTGGGGAGTCTCGTCCGGACGCAGCACGCCGAGGGCATCCATCACCTCCCACCACAGGGCCTCGTTGGTGGCGGTGAACGCCGAGATGGGCACGCCCTGGGCCTGGGCCCGGGCGATGATCTTGTCCTCGATGTCCGTGATGTTGGAGACGTACGTGACGTCCAGGCCGGAGAAGATGAGGTACCGGCGGAGCACGTCGAACACCAGCGAGAACCGGCCGTGGCCCAGATGGGGAACCCCGTCGACCGTCGGGCCGCACACGTACATGGACACCCGACCCGGATCCCGCAGGCGCAGTGGCTCCACCCGGCCGGTGGCGGTGTCGTGAAGCTCGAGCACGCAGGGTACGGTAACCCGATCATGAGCGTGCACGCGACCGGGTCGGCCGGCGGGACGACCGGGCCCACCGGGATCCCCGATAAACCCGGGTTGGAGGGTCTGGAGGCCACGTGGTCGTCCCGGTGGGAGGAGGACGGCACCTACGCCTTCGACCGGTCCGCCCCCCGCGAGCGGGTCTTCTCCATCGACACCCCTCCCCCGACGGTGTCCGGGTCGCTCCACATCGGCCACGTGTTCTCCTACACCCACACCGATGCCGTGGCCCGCTTCCACCGCATGCGGGGTCGGGCCGTCTTCTACCCCATGGGATGGGACGACAACGGCCTGCCCACCGAGCGCCGGGTGCAGAATTTCTTCGGGGTCCGGTGTGATCCGAGCCTGCCCTTCGATCCCACCTTCGAGCCGCCGGCGCAACCGGGCAAGGAGCCGATCTCGATCTCTCGGCCCAACTTCGTGGCCCTGTGCCATCAGCTCACCGAGCAGGACGAGCAGGTCTTCGAGCAGCTGTGGCGCATGCTCGGCCTGTCGGTGGACTGGTCCCACACCTACGCCACCGTGTCGGACCGGGCCCAGCGGGTGTCCCAGCGGGGCTTCCTACGCCTGGTGGCCCGCGGCCAGGTGGAGCAGCGCACCGCCCCCACCCTCTGGGACGTGGACTTCCGCACCGCCGTATCCCAGGCCGAGCTGGAGGACCGGGAGCGTCCCGGTGCCTACCACCGGATCCGGTTCCCCCGCGTGGGCCACGACGGCGGGGTGGACATCGAGACCACCCGTCCCGAGCTGCTGCCGGCCTGCGTGGCCCTGGTGGCCCACCCCGACGACGAGCGGTACCGCCCGCTGTTCGGCACCGACGTCGCCACTCCGCTGTTCGGAGTAAGGGTGCCGGTCCTGGCCCACGAGCTGGCCGACCCCGAGAAGGGCTCGGGCATCGCCATGATCTGCACCTTCGGCGACACCACCGACGTGGTGTGGTGGCGTGAGCTGGCCCTGCCCACCCGGGCCATCGTGGGCCGCGACGGGCGCCTCCTCCCCGTGGAGTGGGGCGCCGCCGGATGGGAGTCCGACGACACCGCGGCGGCCGCCCGGGCCTATGACGAGCTGGCCGGCCGCACCGTCAAGCAGGCCCAGACCCGGATCGTCGAGCAGCTGGCCGAGGCGGGCGCCCTCATCGGTGACCCCAGCCCCATCACCCACCCGGTCAAGTTCTACGAGAAGGGAGACCGCCCGCTCGAAATCGTCTCGTCACGGCAGTGGTTCGTCCTGACCCTCCCCCTCCGTGACCGGCTCCTGGCCCGGGGTGAGGAG
Organism: uncultured Acidimicrobiaceae bacterium; assembly: GCA_963737625.1. Taxonomy (GTDB): domain Bacteria; phylum Actinomycetota; class Acidimicrobiia; order Acidimicrobiales; family RAAP-2; genus Bog-756. The sequence goes on along the minus strand of CAVTTK010000002.1, from coordinate 106,172 downwards.
CTGCGCTGGCACCCGCCCTACATGGGCCACCGCTACCGGGCCTGGGTGGAGGGGCTCAACGGCGACTGGAACATCAGCCGGCAGCGCTTCTTCGGTGTCCCCTTCCCGGTGTGGTACCCGCTCGATGCGGCGGGCGAGACGGAGTTCGACCGGCCCCTGCTGGCCGATGAGGACCGCCTTCCGGTCGACCCGTCCACCGACACTCCGGACGGGTACGCCGAGGATCAGAGAGGCCGGCCCGGTGGGTTCGTGGGGGACCCCGACGTCATGGACACCTGGGCCACGTCCTCGTTGACCCCCCAGATCGCCGGAGGTTGGGAGGACGACCCCGACCTGTTCGCCCGGGTCTTCCCCATGGACGTGCGTCCCCAGGCCCACGAGATCATCCGCACCTGGCTGTTCTCCACGGTGGTGCGCTCCGAGCTCGAGTTCGGCCTTCTCCCGTGGACCGACGCCGCCATCTCCGGCTGGGTCCTGGACCCGGACCACAAGAAGATCTCCAAGTCCAAGGGCAACGTGGTCACCCCGCTTCCCCTGCTGGAGCAGTTCGGCGCCGATGCCCTGCGCTACTGGGCCGCCGGCGGCCGGCCGGGCACCGACACCGCGGTCGATGAGGGCCAGATGAAGGTGGGGCGACGCCTGGCCATCAAGGTGCTGAACGCCTCGCGCTTCGCCCTCGGCCGGATGGCCGGAGACGACGGGACAGTGGTGGTGCCCGGACCCGGGTCGGTGTCCGCCCCCCTCGACCGGGCCATGCTGGTCCGCCTGGCCGAAGTGGTCGACGAGGCCACCGCGGCCTTCGAGGCCTACGACTACGCCCGGGCCCTGGAACGCACCGAGTCATTCTTCTGGTCGTTCTGCGACGACTACCTCGAACTGGTCAAGACCCGGGCCTACGGCGACGTGGCCGAGCCCGGGCCGGCCTCGGCCCAGGCCGCCCTGGCTCTCGCCCTGTCGGTCCTGCTGCGCCTGCTGGCCCCCGTCCTGCCCTTCGTCACCGAGGAGGTGTGGTCGTGGTGGCGGTCCGGCTCCATCCACACCGCACCGTGGCCCGACGCCGGGGAGTTCGACGAGGCGCTCCCGGCGGGCCCGGGCGGCATCAGTCCGGTGCTGGAGGTGACAGCCGAGGTCCTGGGCCACGTGCGGCGGGCCAAGACCGCGGCCAAGCGCTCCATGCGCTGGCGCGTGACCACGCTCACCGTGGCCGATTCCGCCGAGCGGATCGCCGCCCTGCTCACCGCCGAGGACGACCTGCGCGACGCCGGCGGAGTGGTCGACCTGGTCACCCGGGTGGCCGACGGGGCCGGAGTCGACGTCGCACTGGCCGAGGAGGAGTAGGCGGTCGCACACCCGCTCGGCCAACCAGTACGGCCGGGCGCTCCCGCCGGTCAGGCCAGGTACACACCGAGGGCGGCATCGGCCATCTCGCGGGGGGTTCCCTCCTGCTCGATGCGGCCGTGCACCATGATGGCGGCCCGGGTGGCCACCGACAGGGCCGTGGTCACGAACTGCTCGACGAGCAGGATGGTCATCCCCCGGGAGGCCAGCGTCCCGACCAGTTCGTAGAGCTCACCGACGACGAGGGGGGCCAGTCCCATGGAGAGCTCGTCGAGGAGCAGGACCTTGGGCGCGGTCACCAGCGCCCGCGAGATGGCCAGCATCTGCTGCTCGCCCCCGGACAGGGTCCCGGCCAGCTGCCGGCGCCGCTCCTTCAGGCGGGGGAAGGTGGCGTAGGTCTGCTCCTCCACGTCCTTGGCTGTGATGCCGCCCCGGTAGGTCCAGATCCGCAGGTTCTCGCGCACGGTCAGGTTGGGGAAGATCCCCCGCCCCTCGGGGATGGCGCACAACCCGCTTCGGACCAGCTTCTCCGTCGGAGTCTTCCCCACCGGGACGTCACCGACCAGGACCTGGCCGGCCGTCGGACGCATCCGCCCATTGATCACTTTGAGGAGGGTCGACTTGCCGGCACCGTTGGGCCCGAGCAGGGCGAAGACACTGCCGGGAGGGACGACCAGATTGACGCCGTGGAGCACCTCGATCCGGCCGTAGGCCGCTCTGAGGTCGTCGACCACGATCCCCGGGGGGAGCTGAGGGGGCGGCGTGGCCCCGGAACCGAACACCTCCTCGACCACGTCGGTCATGGCTGCGGCTCCGGGTCGGGGCCGCCCCCGGGCGGGGTGGAGGGCGGTGCCTCGGGAGTGACGTCGCCCAGGTAGGCGGCCTGGACCATGGGGTCGGTGCGGATGGCGTCCGGCGATCCGGCGGCGATGATGTCCCCGAAGTCGAGGACGTAGATGTGGTCACAGATCCGCATGACCAGCTCCATGTCGTGCTCCACCAGCAGCACAGCCATGCCGTCGGCGGCCAGCGTGCTCAGCAGGTCACCGAGGGCCTTCGACTCCGCTTCGTCCAACCCGGAGCCGGGCTCGTCGAGCAGGAGGAGCTTCGGGCCGATGGCCAGGGCCCGGGCCAACTCGACCATCCGCGCCAGTCCGGTCGACATGGTGGCCGACTGCTCGCCTCCGAGCCCGGCCAGACCCACCCCCTCGAGCAGTCGGTCGCAGCTGACCGCAGTCGGCGCACCGCTCGGTCCACCGGACCCGGTGGCCGATGTGGCGTCGACCCGCTCGTGGTCGGTGCCACGCCGCTTCCCGGGAAGAGCCCGTCGGATCCGCTGCCACTCCCACCACTTGACCGACGACTCCAGGCCCACCTGGACGTTCTCACTGGCCGAGAGGGTGCCGAAGATCTCCAGGCGTTGGAACGTGCGGGCCAGCCCGAGGCGGGCCCGCCGATGCGGCTTCATGGTGGTCACGTCGGCGTCGAACAGGTGCACCGAGCCGCGATCAGGCACCTGCAACCCGCTGATCACATTGAACAGCGTGGTCTTGCCCGCCCCGTTGGGCCCGATGAGACCGGTCACCGTGCCCGGCTCCACGGTCAGGGTGACGTCGTTAAGGGCCGACACTCCGCCGAACCGCACCGCCACCTCCGAGACGGTGAGGGCGGCGGTCCCCCCGCCGGTGGGGTCACCCGGCGGCACGGGTCTCCCTCCCCATGGCCACGGCTGCGCCGACCGGGTCGCCCGACGTAGGGCGGGGCGACCCCGCCGGTCGGCGAACCCACGGCAACCGGAACTGCAGGTACTCCAACCCGAGCAGGCCGCCGGCGGCCCGGCCGATCAGGATGATCCCCACCCCGGCGAACAGCCCGACCCCGTTGGGCCACAGCTGGTTGAGCACCACGTAGGTGAGGGCGGCGAGGAAGGCTCCCGAAACGGTCCGGATGCTCCAGATGGTCACGAACAGGACGAAGATGATGCCCGGGAAGACGTCGAAGTCGGTGGTGCCCACCACGCCCTGCACCGTGCCGTAGAGGGCGCCGGCCAGTCCGGCCATGGCGGCGGCGATGGCGAACACCGCCACCTTGGTGATGCCGATGTTGAGGCCCACGGTGGCGTAGGCCGCCGGCGAGTCGTTGAGGGCCACCAGGCGCCGACCGAACAGACTGCGCCGGATGGCCAGGACCAGGAGGGCGGCGAGCACGAAGAGCGCCGAGACCAACAGGAACTCGGCACTGTCGCTCCCGAAGTTGACACCCGGGACCACGATGCGCCCGATGGAGACCCCCCCGCTCCCGTAGATGTGGCTGTCGGGGAAAAATCCGGTGGCCACGGCGTCGGCGAAGGCGAAGGTGGCCAGGGCCAGGTACAGGTCACGCAGGCGGATGGTGGGCAGGGCGATCAGCGCCCCGAGGCCGGCACACACCCCGGTGGCCGCCAACAGGCCGAGCACCGATCCCCCACCGGCCACCTTGCCCATGACGAAGGCCCCGATGCCCATGAAGGAGAACTGGCACAGGGAGACCTGGCCCGAGTACCCGGTGAGCAGGACGAGGGACAGTCCGACGATCCCGAGGGTCATGACCATGCCCCCCAGGGTCAGCAGGGTGGTCCCCTTGACCTCGGTGTTGGCAAAGGCCACCGCGGCCACGATGGCCAGGACGAAGAAGGCCGCTCCGGCCACCAGCGACTCCCGGCCCCCGGCCACCCGCGGCGCCCGCATGGTGGTCAGGCGACCCACGGCCCGCAGGCGGACCGAGGGCAGCGTGACCAGGGCGATGAAGAGGAACACCATCGGGAGGGCGTAGGTGATGTCCGGGACCAGGTTCTGGGGGACGTGGGGCAGGATGTAGTTGATGACGTAGTTCTCGGCCAGGCCGATCACGATGGCGGCGGCGAAGGTGACGGGGATGTTCTTGAGCCTCCCCACGATGGCCGCGGCATAGCCGTTCACCACCAGCAGGGTCATGGCCTCGATGCTGATCCCGGTGGTCTGGGTGGGGGCCAGGAGGACGCCGGCCAGAGCGGCCAGCATGAAGCCCAGGATCCACCCGTACTGGCTCATCCGGTTGGGTGACACCCCCGACATGGCCAACAGCTCCGGGTCGTCGACCACCGCCCGGAGGGCATACCCGGTGCGGGTGGAGTAGAAGAGGGCGCGCAGAGCGATGGCCACGGCCAGGGCCACCCCGATGATCAGGACCTCCTGGTACTGGATGTTGATCCCCACCAGGCGGAACTGGCCGGACACCATGTTGTTCACCTGGCGCTCGGTGGTCGGGCTCCAGATGAGGGTGGCCACCCCGGTCAGGATGACCATCAGGCCGAGGGTGACCATCACCGGACGCTCGGCCGAGGCACCGTGCAACCGGCGCATGAGCACCCGCTCCACCAGGGCCCCGGCGATCGACGCCCCCACCACCAGGATGATCAGCAGCGACAGCAGCACCGGGACGTTGTGGGCCGAGACGAGTTCCCAGTAGCAGAAGGCCGCCACCATCCCCACCGCCCCCTGGGCGAAGTTGAACACCCCCGACGTGGTGTAGGTGACCACCAGCCCGGTGGCGGCGATGGCGTAGCCGGCGCCGAGCATCACCCCGAACACGGTGTACTGCAGGAAGTCGCTCACCGCGCCACCCTCGTCGCCCGTCGCATCACGTCACACCCTCCGGGCCGGACCCAGGCCGCTCAGGAGGCCGGTGGGGTTATGTACTTGTAGTCGCATCGGTACCCGTTCGTGCTGCTGTTGATGGGCGGGTTGTCCAGCCGCTGGTACTGCCCGTTGGCCACCTGGCCGAGCAGGTAGCAGTTCCCCACCGTCTTGGCCGCCGGGTCGTTGGGGGCGATGATGTTGTTGCCGCTGAACGAGGTGATCTTCGACAGGGCCTGGAGCAGGGACCCCCTGCTGGGGTTGGACCCGGCGTTCTTCAGCGCCTGGGAGAACAGTTCGGCCGACAGCCACCCGTACAGGCTGAACAGGTCGGTCTTGAACCCGGGCGAGGCCTTCTGGACCCACTTGTTGAACAGACCGACCGCCGGGATCTCGGCGGCGTCCTGGCCCAAGAAGAGTGAGGTGTTCTGGTCGAACAGCGCCCCGTCCACCGCCGATGGGCCGCCGGCCGCCGATACCAGGTCGTTGCTGTAGTTGGCCGAGCCCAAAATGACCTGGGGGTGGAAGTTCTGCTGCTGCAGGTCCTTCAACATCGCCGCGGCGTAGTTGTAGGGCAGCTGGGACAGGAAGAGGATCTTGACCCCGGCGTTCCGCATGGCGATGACGTTCTGGGTGTAGTCGGTCTGGCTGACCGGGACGCTGGGGTCGTAGATGACCTTGTACCCCACCTGCTCCATGGCGTACTTCTGGCCGGCCCAGTCCTTCAACGCCGAGGCCTGATCGGAGACCACCGTGCCGACGGCGTCGATGTCCTTCGGGAACTTCTTCTTGTAGTACTGGAGCGGGCCCTCCTCCCATCCCCCGTTCAGCGGAACGGCGCTGAACACGTTGGGCAGTTGGTTGGTGGTGCCGTCCAGGACCACGGAGACGTTGGGCATCCCTGGGTTGGCCTTCAGTACCAGTCCACCGAAGTTGTCCTGGAGAGAGAACCCTCCGACCAGGGAGAAGTCGTTGGTCAGGGCATTCTGGGTGGCCTGTTTGTTGCCGGCGCCGCTGAACCCGTCATCGGCCGAGTCGACGGTGATCTTCCGGCCGTTGACCCCGCCGGTGGAATTCACGTAGTCGACGTAGGCCTCGGTCCCCACCAGGGCCCCCTTGAACAGGCCGCCCACGGCCAGTGTCGACACGTTGGCCACCCGCACGGATGTGGCGGTGATGCCCGTGTGATCGCTGAAGGCACTCGCGGGGATCGTCGAACTTCCCGAACCGGAGCCGGATCCGGACGTGGTGGTGCTGGACGATGAGGTCGATCCGCAGGCCACGGCGGTGACGGCCACCACGGCGACCAGTCCGAGAGCGGCCAGGCGCGTCCTCCACGTTGCTGAAACCAAGGTTCCCCCTTGCACGATCGACCCTATGAGTTGCACATCTGACCCGAGGCTGCCCCGTCGGGCCTGACGGCCATGAATATGTGACTCTACGTCAGAAACTCGCCCGGGTGTCTAGCGCCGCAGGTCGGGGGGTGTGTCGATCAGGTCTCCGGACCGGTGGCCGACGCCCGCCGGTCGGCCTGGGCCCGCATGCCCTCGAGGAAGCGGACCGCTCCCATCGTGGTGTGACGGGTGCGGATGGAGGCCAGGACGTCGAAGGCGTGTTGGGCCCGGGGCAGCTCCACGGCGGCCACCGGTGCCTGCGAGTGGAGGCGGAGCTGGGCTACGAAGTGCCGGGCCACGGCCACCGGCACCAGCGTGTCGTTGACGCCGTGGAACACCATCATGGGCGGGGCTCCGACGGTGACCCGCCGGTCCGGTGACGCCTCCTCGAAGAGCACGGGGTTGTCGGTGCTCGACGCCTTCATCACCAGGCGTTCGAGCAGGTCGATGGTCCCGTCCCCGTAGGCGCCGGATCGTTCCGGATCCCCGGTCATGTCGTAGACGCCGTAGAAGGGGAGGCAGGCATCCACCGAGGCGTCGAGCTCCTCGAACCCGGGCTGCCACTTGGTCTCGTCGGGGGTGAGCGCCAGGAGCGCCGAGAGGTGGCCCCCGGCCGATCCCCCGGACACGGCGATGAATCCGGGGTCGCCGCCGTAGTCGGCGATGTGCTCTCGGACCCAGGCCACCGCCCGCTTGCAGTCGACGATGTGGGCTGGCCAGGTGGCCCGGGGGCTCAGGCGGTAGTTGATGGCCACGCAGACCCACCCCCGCAGCACGAGCTCGTGCATCATGGGGATCCCCTGCTGCCGCTTGTCCCCGATCACCCAGGCGCCGCCGTGGATGTAGACCAGCACCGGGGCATCGACGGGAGTGACTCCCCTACGGGTGAGGACGTCGAGCTTGTGCCGGTAGTTCCCGTCCCCCCAGTAGTCCACGTTCCGGGCCCTGCGGACGGCCCGGAAACGGAACGGCACGGCGATGACCAGCCGCCACCGGTGGTTCCACGCCGGTCGTGGGTCGCGGGCCAACATCGCCACGGCGCCACCGGTGGCCCGGTCGAGGGCCTCGTCCACGGCCCCGGCGGCCCCGGCGGCCACCACGGCCAGTCGGACGTAGGCCACGGCGGTCACGGCCACCACCCCGAGGGCCACCCGGCCGGGCCAGCCCGACAGGGCGCCGTTGAGCCCGAAGGCCACCGACCCGGCCACCAGCAGGACCACCATGTGGACGGGGAGTTCACCGGGGATCCACCCCATGGCGAAGCTGGCCACGGCGAAGGGCTCGCGACGGATGGGGAAGTAGGCGTTGACCGCCAGGATCGCGAAGACCATGCTGACTGCGAGGAAGACCCAACCCACCCCTCCATACAACACGTTTTCCGGGGGCCAGGGTGAAACCGATCGGCCGTCGGGACCGGGGGGTGCCGGCCAGAGGAGGGAGGACAGCGGCATGGAACGACTCAGCGGGCTCGACGCCAGCTTCCTCTACCTCGAGACCCCGAGCCTGCACATGCACATCGGCCTGTGCCTGGTCTTCGACCCCTCGACCGTGCCGGGCGGCTACTCGTTCGACCGCATGAAACGGTCCATCGAGGCCCGCCTGCCCTCGGCACCGGTGTTCCGCCGACGGCTGGTGGAGGTGCCGTTCCGCCTCGGACACCCGGTGTGGGTGGACGACGCCGACTTCGACATCGACTACCACGTGCGCCTGGCGGCAGTGCCCCGCCCCGGTGGCCTCCGCCAACTCGCCGATCTGGCCGGGGACATCACCGGCCGTCCTCTGCACCGGTCGAGACCGCTGTGGGAGATGTGGATCGTCGAGGGTCTGGCCGGTGGCCGGATCGGCTTCGTGGCCAAGATGCACCACTCGACGGTGGACGGGGTCTCGGGTGCCGCCCTGCTCTCGGTCCTGTTCGACCTGACCCCCGAGCCCACCGCCGAGGACCTCCCCGCCGAGCAGCCCGCGGATCAGCGGGTGCCCTCGGGGCTCGAGCTGATGAGCCAGGCCCTGGTGGCCCGGACGCTCCGCCCGCTCGACATGACCCGCGACCTGGTGCGCACCGGACATCGAGTCCTCAACGTGCGCCGGGTCCGTCAGGAACCCCACAACCGGGCCCCCCAGGCCAAAGCGGCGCTACCCCTGTCCGCCCCGCGGACCTCGTTCAACGGCTCGGTGACCTGGCGGCGCAGCGTGTCCCTCACCGCCATCGGTCTGGACGACGTCAAGCGGCTGAAGAACGCCAGCGGCACCACCGTGAACGACGTGGTCCTGGCGGTGTGCACGGGCGCCCTGCGGGGATTCCTCCTGGAGGGTGACGAGCTCCCGACCAAGCCCCTGGTCGCCGTGGTCCCGGTGTCGGTCCGGTCGGACGTGGACGATCCCCGGGGCTCCAATCAGGTCTCGACGATGTTCGTCCAGCTTCCCGTGGAGTTGGGCGACCCCCTGGAGCGGCTCCGCGCCATCCACGAGGGGACCCTGGGGGCCAAGGAGGAGCACGAGGCGTTGGGACCGGACACCCTGATCACCTGGGCCGAGCACGCCACACCGAACTTCTTCGCCAACGCCGCCCGGTTCTACACCCGGCTGCGTCTGGCCGACCGGCACCGGCCCATCGCCAACCTGGTCATCTCCAACGTGCCCGGGCCGGATTTCCCGCTGTACCTGGGCGGGGCCGAGCTGGTGGCCGGGTTCCCGCTGGGCCCGGTCATGGACGGCATGGGGGTCAACATCACCATCATGAGCTACCGCGGCATCCTCTACTGGGGAATCCATGCCAGTCCGGACACCATCCCCCGCCTGTGGAACCTCACCGCCGGCATACCGTTGGCGCTGGACGAGCTCCTACAGGCCGCCGGCGAGGGCCCGGCCGTCTACCGGTCGGCGGACGCCGTCGATGCCGTACGGGCATCGGGGATCGACGTCCCCCCTGACGGCTGATCCCGGGTCGAGGTCAGGGGGCCGGCGCCACGGCCATCGACGAGGCCCCGGTGCACACCGGAATGGACCGGCCGAAGGTCTGGGACGCCGGATCGTAGGGCAGGACGGAATCGAATCCCACCACCACGTAGGCACCGCTTCCCGACGGGCCGAGGACGATGTCGGTGGGGTGCTGGGTGCCCGAGCTGGGCTGACCGGTGGCCTGGGGCGGGAGCCGGACCGGCTGGGGGGGTCGGTGAAGCTGGCCACGGGCAGCGGGTTGATCCAATTGTTGGCCGAGTCCGCCACCAGCAGGGAGCTGCCGTCCGGCTCCACGGCCAGGGCGGCCGGGTCGGCGATGCCGTAATTGTCGAAGCTGGCGGCGGTCCCGGGGGTGCCGGTGGCCGTGGCGATGGGCAGGACCCGACCGCCGAAATCCGGTGGGCCCTGTCCGACGACGTAGACGGTGGCACCGTCGTCAGTCACGGCGATGCCGTGCGGTGAATAGACCGACGAGACGGTCAGACCGGTGGCTACGGTGGCCCCGACCGTTGCGTTGGACGTGTCGACGGGAACCACCCCGCCGCCGACCAGGGCGTAGACGGCGGGGGCCACAGGATTGAGGGCCAACCCGAAGATCGTGCGTCCCGCGCCCAGGTCGAGGGGCCGGCCCACCCGCCGGTGGTCCACGTCCACGGGAACGATGGTGCTCCCGCTGGTGGCGAGCACGGTGTGACCGCCGGGGAGGACCACGATGGCGTGGGTGGCGCCCTGCCCGGGGATGTCGATGGGACGCCCGGCCCGCTGCGTCACCAGATTGATGGGGATGACGACGTTCTGGACGCCGATGGTGGAGACGGGTCCGGGGGCGGCGGCCGCCGGTGCGGTCGTGGTCGCCGGTGCGGTGGAGGGGACCGTGGAGGTCGGGGTCGAGGTGGCCGCGGCCGTTCCGCCGGGAGGCGCGGTCGTGGTGGGGGACGTCGGTGCCGCCGAGATGGTGCCGTCGGCCGTCACCACGTAGGCCCACCGACCGTCGGGCGAGGTGGCGATGGCGAAGTCGCCGAGGTCGGGCGTTCCCGAGACCGGGAGAGCGATCGGGGCCTCAGCCGTCCGGCTCGCCAGCTCCACGGGCGTCACGGCATTCGGGCACACCACGTAACCCACCGCACCCGCCGGGGCCAACGACGACCCCCCGGCCGGGGCCGGGCGCGGTTGGGAGAAGACGCCGCAGCCGGACAGGGCCACGGTGGCCAGTCCCAGCGAGGCGGCCACCACAGGTCGTCGGGCGCGGCGGCGTCCGGTTGGTCGGATCGGCGTCATGGGTGATCTGACCCTAGCGATGTGGACACCTGGGCCTGGGTGACCGCCCGGATCGCGGCGGTCCGGTGGCCTAGGAGTGCTGGAACTGAGGGACGCCGTCCACCTCGAAGGCGAACTCGTCGACGTAGCACCACCACCACGCCTCACCCGGTTCGAAGGACTGGATGAGGGGGTGGCCGACCTCGTCGAAGTGGGCCGTGGCGTGACGGCCGGGCGAGTTGTCGCAACAGCCGACGTGGCCGCAGATCATGCACATCCGGAGATGCACCCACTGGCCCCCGGTGCGGAGGCAGTCCTCACACCCGTCGGCAGAAGGGCTGACCTCCTGTACCTGGTCGAGATGGTGGCAGAACTCCTCGGCGTCCGTCATGGTGGCTCCTCACTACTCGCTGTCGGTCCGACGGCGATGCCCGCCGCCGTCCGACCGGCCCGATGGTACCGGGCACCCCTGGCCGGGGCCACGCCCGGACGCGTGCGGGGAACGGGCCCGAGGGGCTCCGGGGCTTGGTGCGGCCCCGGTAGCATGCGCCTCGCCGGGAGAGCCCGGCCGGGGCCGGTGCCCGGCACGACGTCCGGGCCCTGCCCTCCCCGGCCCCACCGATCCCGTTCCCCCGAGGAGTGAGGCTGGCTTGATCACACTGGCACCGATCACCACGGAGCCGCCCGCGCCGGTCACCGTGGCGCCGGTCACCACGGAGCCGGTCACTCGAGCCGGCACAGTGATCAGCACCGGCTGGCTGCGTTCCATGGGTCCGCGGTCCACCGACGAGGACCATCGGGCGTCGACGCCGCTGGAACTGCTCTTCGATCTCTGCTTCGTGGTGGCCGTGTCGCAGGCCGCGGCCGATCTGCAGCACGGAATCACGGCCGGCCGCATCGGGTCGACCGTCGTCGGCTACATCATGGTCTTCTTCGCCATCTGGTGGGCGTGGGTGAACTTCACCTGGTTCGCCTCGGCCTACGACATCGACGACGTCGCCTACCGTCTCCTGACGTTCGTGCAGATCGCCGGGGCGTTGGTGCTGGCCGCCGGGGTGGCCTCCGCCTTCTCCGGTGGCGACTACGCCACCATCACCGTCGGCTACGTGGTGATGCGGGTGGCCATGGTCGGCCAGTGGCTCCGGGCCGCGGCCTCCGACCCGGTAGGGCGCCCGGTGGCCCTCCGCTACGCCCTCGGGATCACCGTCCTCCAGATCGGCTGGGTAGTGCGGCTCTTCCTGCCCCACTCATGGGGAGACGTCACCTTTTGCGTGCTGGGGGCGGGGGAGATGGCCGTCCCATGGTGGGCCGAGCGGGGTCGCAGGTCCACCACCTGGCATCCCGGCCACATCAACGAGCGCTACGGACTGTTCACGCTCATCGTCCTGGGCGAGGTTGTGGCCGCCGCCACCATCGCCATCCAGGAGGCGGTGACGTCCGACTCCATCTCGGCATCACTGGTGGGACTGGCCGTCGGCGGCCTGGCCCTGGTCTTCGGACTGTGGTGGTGGTACTTCGAACATCCGGCCGAGCAGGCCCTCCGCATCACCCCCCACCTGGCCTTCGTCTGGGGATACGCCCACTACTTCGTCTTCGCCTCGGTGGCCGCCTTCGGAGCCGGCCTGGAGGTGGCGGTGAGCACGGTGGAACATCACGGCAGTGCGTCGAGGATCACTGCGGCCCTGGCCGTGGCCATTCCGGTGGCCATCTTCCTCGGCGTGACGGCGGGCCTCCACGCCGTCTTCCACTGGGACTGGCCCCTTCGACGCTGGTATCCGCCGGCGGCCATCCTCGCCCTGCTGGCCCTGGCCTTTCTGGCCGGGTCGGTCAATCTGGGTGTGGTGATCCCCCTGATGGCCCTGGTGGTGGCGGGCCTGGTGGTGGCGGACTCGCTGGCGTCGCAACGCGTCGCTCCCAACGGGTAGGCAGGGACCCGCTCTGGCCGGGCGACCTCCGATCCCACCGGACGGTGGCGGCAGGAAAGGCCATCCGGCGCCTACCGGCCAGCGCCGAGGCCACGTGATCGGTCAGGGTCTCGAGCGGGCGCACCTCCTCCCCGCTCAGCTGGAGGGGACGGGAGTGGGCCAGGACCACGCTCCCGAGCCGGGTCCGTTGGGCCCACAGGGGGAGGACCATGACCACCCGGGCCCCGGCGTCGCGCAGGGAATCGGTGCCCACGAAGCCGCGGCCCAAGGCATCGCCGCCGGTGTAGCAGGAGCGGATGTCGTTGACCAGCGAGGAAAGCGAGTGGATCTCGGAGGGGGACAACTCGACCAGTGCCTCGCCGAGTGGTCCCGCCGCGGCCTCCACCGAGGGCCGGTCGGGCCCGTTCATGATCAGCGCCGCGGAGTCCATGGTCGAGGCGTCCAGGAGGCACCGCAGGAGGCGGTCGGGCATCCGAGGATTGTCGGCGATGCCGGAGATGACCACAGAAGCCCGGACCGTCCGGTCCCACGACGACTCCTCCCGATGATCCCCGATGATCTGCAGTCGCTGGGCCAAGAGCTCGGCACACCGCTCCATCTGGGCCAGCATGCCTCTGGGTAGGGGCGTGAGTGACTCGACGTTGAGCGCACCCACCGGACTCCCGCTGACAATGATGGGGACGCAGATCTCTGACACGACTCCGGGAATGGCCTCGAGGTAGGCCGGGTTCTTGGCCACATCGGGGACCACGATGGGCCGCCCGGTCTTCCAGGTGCGGCCGGTGATCCCCGACGAGCCGGACATGCCGTCGAGGATCTGCCATAGCCCCCGTTGGGCCGTACACCGAAGCTCCCCGTGCCGTTCGAGATAGGCACTGGGCATGATCTGGCCCTGGCGGAACAGATGCTCGACCACGGCGGCGCAGGCCCGCCTGGAGTCCGGAGCCCGGTCGAGGGCCTCGATCATCCGCTGCTCGGCCGCCGATTCCGTTCCCGGTGGCCGGTCCTCCCTCCCCGCCGCCGGACGGCGAGTGGTCGATCAGCGCCGGCCACGGTACCCCGGGTCGGGCCAGCAGGTAGCCCTGGACCAGGTCGACCTCGGCGTCCCGGAGTATCTCCAGCTCCTCGGCCGTCTCCACGCCCTCGGCGATGACGCTGGTCCCGACCTCGGCGGCGAACGCCGACATGGCACCCACCAGGGCGCGGCGGTTCCGGTCCCGGTCGAGGTGGCGGACCAACTCACGATCGAGCTTCAGAAAATCGGGCGTGAGCTCGATCACGTGCCTGAGGCTCGAGTAGCCGGCCCCGGCGTCGTCGATGGCGATGCGCACCCCGCGGGCCAGCCAGGGCGCCAGGTCGCGGCGGAGCCCGTCGTAGTCCTCCACCGCCTCCTGCTCGGTCAGCTCCACCACCACCCGCTCGGGCAGTCGGTCCAGCAGGCCTAGCGCCGCCGGTTCAGCCAGCAGCGACGGGCTCAGATTGACGAAGAGCAGGCGCTCGTCGGGCGGCGGGCCGAGATCGGTGGCCGCGGCCAGGCAGGCCACCTCCAGACTGGCCCGGAGGCCGACCTCCTCGGCCTTGGCCAACCACCAGTCGGGTGACCGGACGGGAGCGAGAGGCATTCGGGCCAGGGCCTCGTACCCCACGACGAGCTGGTCGGCCGGTCGGACGACCGGTTGGACGTAGGCCTCCACCACCCCCGGCTCGCACAGGAACTGAATGGCTCGACGCACCGCGAACGGACTGTCCGATTCCAGACCGAGCTGCTCGGACGACAGAGCCATGGACGAGTATCGGCGGTCCGCCGGTGAACCTTAAGTCCAGGTGGGCACGTACTCGACGGGCGGACAGCCCGAGCCCCGCCCGGTCGATCGCTACGCTCTGGCCATGGCCCAACTGGAGGTCGACGGCGACCAGTTGGCCCTGCGCCTGTCCAGCGAGGAGCACCTCGAGAGCATGCACCGGGACGTGGTGGTCCCGAGGTCCTCGGTGGCCACCGTCCGGGTCACCGAGGATGTCTGGGCCGAACTGCGGGGCATCCGGGCCCCGGGGACAGGAATCCCCGGCGTCATCGCCGTGGGGACGCGGCGGGGGTCGTTCGGTAAGGACTTCGCCGTAGTCCATGGCAAGGGTCGCGGCGTCGTGGTGGAACTCGTAGGCCAACCCTTCTCCAGGATCGTCATCACCGCACCCGATCCCGAGGAGGTGGTGGCCCGCATCACCACCCCCGGGCCCACATGAGGGAGACCCGGGCCGGTGTCGGGCCCGCCGTGGCACGAACATGCGGGTGCGGCCCTGGCGCGTCCCCTTGTAAATGGCACTGAGTGCCATTACTATCGCCGAGGTGGGAATCCGCGGCGACGTCCCGGCTCCGGGGCGCTGAGGGCCATGGCCGGGCGAGTCGAGGGCAAGGTGGCCTTCATCACGGGCGCGGGGCGAGGCCAGGGACGCAGCCACGCCGTGCGATTGGCCGAAGAGGGTGCGGACATCATCGCCATGGACATCCTCCAGGACTACCCATCGGTGGGGTACCCGATGGCCACCGCCGACGACCTGGAGGAGACGGTGCGGTTGGTGGAGGCACTGGGTCGGCGCATCGTGGCCGGCCGGGCCGATGTCCGGGATCCCTCCTCCTTGCGGGAGCTCCTGGCCGACGGGGTATCCCGTCTGGGCCGGCTGGACATCGTGAGCGCCAACGCCGGCATCTGCAGCGTCCAGTCCTGGGACCGGGTGACCCCCGAGATCTGGCAGGACACCCTCGACACCAATCTCACCGGTGTCTGGAACACCATGGTCACCGCGGTGCCCCTCCTCATCGAGGGCGGTGGAGGGTCAATGATCGCCACGGCGTCGACGTCGGGGGTCAAGGGCGTACCCTTCCTGTCCCCGTACGTGGCGGCCAAACACGGTGTGGTCGGGATCGTCCGCTCGTTGGCCAACGAGTTGGCCCGCCACCACATCCGGGTCAATACGGTGCTCCCCGCCGGCGTGAACACCCCGATGCTGATGGGACTCGGAGCCTTGGCTCCCCTGCTGGAGATCGATCCCGACCTCGGGGGTGTCTTCCAGAACACCTTGCCCGTCACGTTCATCGAACCACGGGACGTCAGCGAGGCCGTGCTCTTCCTGGCTTCGGACGAATCCCGCTACGTGACCGGGCTCGACTTCACCGTCGACGCCGGCCAGACCATCCGATGAGCCCGCGGTGACCGCCGTGGGGCGGACCCGGCGAGAGCGGGCCCAGTGAGAGAGGATTGGGCGCGGCCATGAGCAATCCCTGGTTCGAGACGGTGGCCGAGGCCCAGCGGCGGGCCAAGCGTCGCCTGCCCCCGTCGGTGTACGCAGCCCTGGTGGCCGGCTCGGAGAAGGGGCTGACCGTCGACGACAACGTGGACGCCTTCGGCGAGCTGGGCCTGGCCCCCCATGTGGCCGGCCTGTGCGACGAGCGGGACCTGGCCACCACGGTCATGGGGCAGCCGGTGTCCATGCCGGTGATCATCTCGCCGACCGGGGTCCAGGCCGTCCATCCCGACGGTGAGGTGGCGGTGGCCCGGGCGTCGGCGGCCCGGGGCACGGTGATGGGTCTCAGCTGTTTCGCCAGCAAGCCCATCGAAGAGGTGGTGGAGGCCAATCCCCAGACGTTCTTCCAGACGTACTGGGTCGGGGACAAAGACGAGATGTGCGAGCGGCTCGAGCGGGCCCGGGCCGCCGGGGCGGTGGGGTTGATCGCCACCTTCGACTGGTCCTTCGCCATCGGCCGGGACTGGGGCAGTCCGGTGATCCCCGAGCAGATCGACCTCAAGACGGCCTTGCGCTTCGCCCCCGAGGTGCTCCGTCGACCGCGCTGGCTGCGGGACTTCGCTCGGTCCGGGGCCATCCCCGACCTGACGGTCCCCAATCTGGCCCGACCCGGTGAGGACGCCCCCACGTTTTTCGGGGCGTACGGGAGGTGGATGGGGACGCCCAATCCCGGGTGGGACGACGTGGCCTGGTTGCGGGAACAGTGGGACGGCCCCTTCATGCTGAAGGGCGTGGTCCGGGTGGACGACGCCAAGAGGGCCGTCGACGCCGGGGTCACTGCCATCTCGGTGTCCAACCACGGCGGTAACAACCTCGACGGCACCCCGGCAACCATCCGGATGCTTCCGGTCATCGCCGAGACGGTGGGCGACGAGGTCGAGGTCCTCCTCGACGGAGGGATCCGACGGGGCAGCGACGTGGTCAAGGCCCTGGCCCTCGGGGCCCGAGCGGTCATGATCGGACGGGCCTACCTGTGGGGACTGGCGGCCAACGGCCAGGCCGGGGTGGAGAACGTCCTGGACCTTCTCCGCGGTGGACTCGACTCTGCGGTGCTCGGGCTGGGCCACGCCTCCATCCATGACCTCTCCCCCGCCGACCTGGTGGTCCCCCCGGACTTCACCCGTCGGCTGGGGGACGGCGACCACGGCTGACCCGATCCATCGCCGCCAAGGCCGGGTGCAGAATCAGAGGCCAGGCCGAGAAGGCGTGTGACCGCAGGTCACCGGGGACCGGTACGGACCCGGAAGACCGCTCCGTACGGATCGGACACCGTGGCGATGCGCCCGTACGGGGTGTCCGCGGTCTCCTGGACCACGGAACCCCCGAGTGACCGCACCGCCTTGACGGCGGCGGCCGCGTCATCGACCTCCCAGTAGACCGCCCAGTAGGGAGGGGTGCCCTCGGGCAGGAAGGCATGGGCGTCCATGATGCCGGCCAGTGGCTCGCCGGTCCCGGGATCCTGCATGGTGGAGTAGCGGAACTCGTCGCTGTCCTCCACGGTCGTGGTCTCCCAGTGGAACACGGTTCGGTAGAACTCGAGGGCGGCCGCGTACTGACCGGTGTGGAGCTCGAACCAGCTCGGGGCGCCGTGCTCGTCGAGCACCGTGAACCCCGGGAAGGTCCCCGCCTCCCATACCCCGAGGTGGGCCCCGGTGGGGTCGACGAGGACCGTCTGGGTGCCGAGGTCTCCGACCGGCATGGCCGGGGCCAGGATTTCGGCACCGGCTGCCTCGGCGGCCTCGGTGGTCTTGGCGATGTCATCGGTGGCGAGATAGATCTTCCAGGTGTCGGTGGCCTTCATCCCCTCGCCCATGTCGCCCATGCCGCCCGCGACGTCCACGCCGTTGCTAGTGAAGATGAAGTAGCCGCCGAACTCGGGGTCCGGGTCTCCGGCCTCCCACCCGAACAACTCGCCGTAGAAGGCGCGGCTGCCGCTGATGTCGGAGGTCCACAGGTCGGCCCAGCAGGGCGCTCCGACGGGTGCGTGGTCTCGGGTGGTCATGGCCGCTCCTCTGGTCGCTTGGTTCAGTCAACTACAGATGCCGGGCCCGGATCCCGTCGGTGAAGGGGGGATTGCCCGTGCCGTCGAGGTGCGACGGGAGTCCGAACTCGGGGAGGAGCCGATCGGGGTCCAGGATGGCCGGCAAGAAGCGGTCGGCTCAGGTCGGCTCAGCCGGCCAGCCGGGACAGCGTCGGGAGCCAATGGTCGAGGGGCGGCACCTCGGCGGCGGGATCCTTGGCCGCCTCGTCAGCGCGGCGGAGCCTGACTGCGGCGTGAAAGTGAGGTGTGCGGACGAACGCCGCCACCTCCGCCGAGCTCATGGCCTCACCCTGGACGCCGAGGGTCCGCCGACTCCCCTCGGAGAGCTGACCCCGATAGGTGTCGTCGACGGCCACCAGATACCGCTTGGCCGCTACATGTCCCCCGATGAGGGCGGCCACCCGCTCACCGAACACCGGGCCGGTGGCGGCGGCGCCGACGGCGCCGTGGACATCGTCGGCCCCGGGAACAAGCACGTGACCCACGTCGTGGAGGAGGCCGGCCACCTGGAGTTCCAGATCGTCGGGGTCCGAGGCGGCCAGAAGGGCGGCGCACTGCAGGCCGTGGTGGAGGATGGTCAGACCCGCCACCTCCTCGTTGGGCTCCTCCCTCGCGCCGGCCCGCTCCAGGACGGAGAGCAGGGATGCCCACGTCTGTCGGTTCGAGGATGTCTTGGGCACGTGGTTACCCGAGGGTGGCGATGGCCTCATTGAAGGTGGCCGACGGTCGCATGACCGCTTCGGCCAAGACGGGGTCGGGCTGGTAGTAGCCGCCGATGTCGACCGGTGCCCCCTGGACGGCGATCAGCTCGTGGACGATGGTCTCCTCCTTCTCGGCCAGGGTCCGGGCCAGCCCGCCGAACGCTCCGGCCAACTCGGCGTCCCCGGTCTGGGCGGCCAGCTCCTCGGCCCAGTAGAGGGCCAGGTAGAAGTGGCTGCCCCGATTGTCGATGCCGCCCACCCGGCGGGTAGGCGACCGGTCCTTGTTGAGGAAGGTGCCCGTGGCCCGGTCGAGGGTGTCGGCCAGGATCTGGGCCCGGAGGTTGTCCGTGGTCCTGGCCAGCTGCTCGAAGCTGACGGCCAGGGCCAGAAACTCGCCCAGGCTGTCCCACCGGAGATAGTCCTCCTTGAGCAGCTGCTGGACATGCTTCGGGGCGGAACCGCCGGCGCCGGTCTCGAAGAGACCACCCCCATGGATCAGCGGGACGATGGAGAGCATCTTGGCGCTGGTACCGAGCTCGAGGATGGGGAACAGATCGGTGAGGTAGTCGCGGAGGACATTGCCGGTCACCGAGATGGTGTCCTCACCGCGACGGATGCGCTCCAGGGAGAAGGCCGTGGCCTCCTCGGGCGGCATGATCTCGATCTGGAGGCCGTCCGTGCCGAATTCCGGCAGGTACTCCCCCACCTTGGCGATGATGTTGGCGTCGTGGGCCCGTCCCTCGTCGAGCCAGAACACCGCCGGGTTACCGGTGGCGCGGGCCCGGGCCACGGCCAGCTTGACCCAGTCCCGGATCGGTATGTCCTTGGTCTGGCACATCCGGAAGATGTCACCCACGGCCACGGGCTGTTCGAGGACGACGGCATCGGAGGCGTCGACGACCCGCACCGTGCCGGCGGTGGCGATCTCGAAGGTCTTGTCGTGGCTGCCGTACTCCTCGGCCGCCTGGGCCATCAGGCCGACGTTGGACACCGAGCCCATGGTGGCCGGGTCGAATGCCCCGTGGGCCCGGCAGTCGTCGATGACCACCTGGTAGATGCCGGCATAACTGCTGTCCGGGATGACGGCCAGGGTGTCCCCTTCATCACCGTCCGGTCCCCACATATGACCCGACGTGCGGATCATGGCGGGCATGGAGGCGTCGACGATGACGTCACTTGGGGCGTGCAGGTTGGTGATACCGCGATCGGAGTCCACCATGGCCAGCGCGGGCCCTTCAGCGAGCTCGCGCCGGAACGATTCCCGGATCTCGTCTCCCGCGGTCACCGAGTCGAGACCGGCGAAGATCCCGGCCAGGCCGTTGTTGGGGCTCAGTCCCGCGGCCGCCAGCTCGTCGCCGTGGCGGGCAAAGGTGTCGGGGAAGAACGCCCGCACAGCGTGACCGAAGATGACGGGATCGGAGATCTTCATCATGGTCGCCTTCAGATGGACAGAGAAGAGCACGTCCTCGTCCTTGGCCCGGGCGATCTGGGCGGTCAGGAACCGCCGCAGGGCCGAGACCCGCATGACCGATACGTCCACCACCTCGCCGACCAGGACGGACACCGACTCCCGCAAGGTGGTGGTGGTGCCGTCGTCGGCCACCAATTCGATGCGCAACGAGCCTGCCTCGGCGATGACGGCCGACCGCTCCGTCGATCGGAAGTCCCCCGCATCCATGTGGGCCACATTGGTCTTGGAGTCCGGTGTCCAGGCCCCCATCCGGTGCGGATGGGCCCGGGCGTAGCCCTTGACCGAGGCCGGGGCCCGCCGATCGGAGTTGCCCTGGCGCAACACCGGGTTGACCGCGCTGCCCATCACTCTGTCGTAGCGGGCCCGTATGTCCCGCTCCTCGTCGGACTCCGGGTCGTCCGGCAGGTCCGGGAGGGCATAGCCGTGGTTCTGCAGCTCGACGATGGCCGCCTTGAGCTGGGGACTGGAGGCCGAGACATTGGGAAGCTTGATGATGTTGGCCTCAGGTCTGGCCGTGAGCGCGCCCAGCTCGGCCAAGGCGTCATCGATGCGCTGGCCCTCGTCCAGATACTCGGGAAAGCTGGCGATGATCCGGCCGGCCAGGGAGATGTCCCGGGTCTCCACTCGGACCCCAGCCGTCGAGGCGTACGCCTGGATCACCGGGAGCAGCGAGTAGGTCGCCAGGGCCGGGGCCTCGTCGGTGTGCGTGTAGATGATGGTCGGGTCAGGCAACCGTGCTCCGATTCGTCGTGGGGGGCGTACGAGATTCGACTTGTCCGTTCCAAGAAGACCACTCCCACCTGGGTGGACGCAACCCGGAGGACCGGGCCGTGACGTCGGACGCCCCGCCGACCAAGCGAGTGTACGGTGCCAGCTCCTCGCCCAGCTGAACTGAACGGATCGGCGGGCTGGGGGACTGCTCTCCGTCGCAGCCCCTTTGACCACCGGGCGCTTACGGCAGCGTCACCGGGTCTCAGCGTGGTCAAGGCTCGCCGTCCGACGACAAAGTGGCAACGGGCTCTTCCTTCCGGTGCCCCAGACCCGTCCCATCTCCCCGCCACTACCAACGTACACCGGGGTGGGGGGCTTGCGGCAAGGGCCCACGCCGTGATGACAATGCACGTCACCCCGATTGGCGGCGAGGGCCTGATCGACGGCAAGGATGAGACAGACCTGTGGGTCTGGGAGGGAAGGTGGACCGGTGGGCAGGTACGTGCTCGGTTTCGACCTGATCGGCCACGACCAGGTAGGGGCGGTCGGTGGTAAGGGTGCGCACCTCGGGGAGCTCTCGCGGATGGGAGGAATCCTGGTGCCGGCTGGCTTCTGCGTGACGACGGACGCCTTCCGTCGGATCATGACGGGCGCGCCGGAGGTCGACGAGTGGCTCGATCGGCTGGAGCGCGTGAGCTCCGATGACCGAGAGGCCATCCGCACCCTCGGCGCCGGGATCCGTCACGCCGTCGAGGGCGTCCCGATCCCTGACGACCTGGCCGCGGAGATCACCAACGAGGTAGCCCTGGTCGGCGGGGGCGCCGCCTTCGCCGTCCGATCCAGCTCCACGGCAGAGGACCTCCCGACGGCATCCTTCGCCGGTCAGCAGGACACGTACCTGAACATCGTGGGGCCGGCAGCGATCCTCGAGCACATCAGCCGCTGTTGGGCTTCTCTGTTCACCGAGCGGGCGGTGGCCTACCGGCTGCAGCACGGCATCGACCACAGGCTGGTCCACATGGCCGTTGTCGTCCAGCGGATGGTCACGCCCGACGCGTCGGGCGTGATGTTCACGGCCGACCCCGTCACGTCCAACCGGAACGTGATCTCCATTGAGGCCACCTTCGGCCTCGGCGAGGCGATGGTCTCCGGCCGGCTGACCCCGGACGTCTACCAGGTGCGTCTGGGTGAGATCGCCTCCCGGTCAGTCGCCACCAAGCCGTTCGCCGTCTACGCCTCACCGGCCGGCGGCACCGAGGACGTGGAGATCGGATCAGAGCGTCAGGACGAGCCGGCCCTGACCGAGGCCCAGGTCCTCACACTCGCGCAACTCGGCCGGCGGATAGAAGCGCACTTCGGGCGTCCTCAGGACATCGAGTGGTGCCTGGTCGGTGACGACGCCCACGTCGTCCAGAGCCGGCCGATCACCACACTGTTCCCCATTCCCGTGACGGATGACGGAGGGAATCACGTCTTTGTCTCCGTCGGTCACGGCCAGATGATGACCGACGCCCTGAAGCCCCTGGGGATCTCCATGTGGCAGATGACGGCCCTCCCCCGGATGTACGAGGCCGGCGGCAGGCTGTTCGTCGACGTCACCCAGCGCCTGGCCTCCCCGGCCGGCCGGGCAAGCCTCCTGGACGTCATGGGGAGGAGCGATCCGTTGATCAGGGACGCGCTGGACACCGTCCTGGAACGCGACTTCATCCCGTCGATCCCCGACGAGGGTCAGGCCAGTGCGCCCACCGTCAGCACTCCGGCCCCGCTCGAGACCGATCCGGCCATCGTCGCCGAGCTGATCACCCGCACGCAGTCGTCCATCGCTGCACTGCAGGACGACATCGGGACAAAGTTCGGACCAGCCCTGATCGCCTTCGTGGCGGCGGACATCCAGGAGCTGAAGCGCATCCTCTTCGATCCGCGGAGCCATCAGGTGTTCATGTCGGCCATGGAGGCCACGTGGTGGCTCAACGAGCGGCTGGAGGCGTGGCTCGGCGAGAAAAACGCGGCCGACACGCTCACACAGTCCGTCCCGAACAACGTGACGTCACAGATGGGGCTGGCCCTCCTGGACGTCGCCGATGTGATCCGGCCGTATCCAGAGGTGGTTGCCTTTCTGCAACACGTGGAGGGGGACGACAATTTCCTGGAGGGGCTGGCCGACCTCGCCGGCGGGCGGGAAGCCCAGGACGCCTTCCGGACCTTCCTTGACTCGTACGGAATGCGCTGCGTCGGTGAGATCGACATCACGAGGCCGCGCTGGGCCGAGCGCCCCACCACGCTCGTCCCGGTGATCCTCGGCAACATCAAGAACTTCCAACCGGGCGCCGGGGGTCGGCGGTTCGAGCAGGGGCTGCAAGAGGCGCGGAAGAAGGAGCGGGACGTGTTGGAGCGCGTGGGGGCTCTGCCGGACGGAGCGAAGAAGGCCGACGAGACCAAGTGGCACATCGACCGGGTGCGAACCTTCATCGGGTACCGGGAGTACCCGAAATACGGCATGGTGAGCCGCTACTTCATCTACAAGCGGGCCCTAGTGGACGAGGCCCGGCGCCTGGTGGCGGCCCACGTGCTTCGTGATCCGGAGGATATCTTCTACCTCACGTTCGACGAGTTCGGCGATGTCGTCCGCACCCATCGGATTGACGAGCAGCTCGTCGACCGGCGGAGGGACGAGTTCATGTCCTACCAGGCCCTCACGCCCCCTCGAGTGCTCACATCGGACGGCGAGGTCATCGCCGGCGCCTACCGACGGGATGCCGGGCCGCCGGACGCACTGGTCGGCCTGGCTGTGTCCGCCGGGATCGTCGAGGGGAGGGCTCGGGTCATCGCAGACATGGCTGAGGCCGATCTCGAAGCCGGGGACATCCTGGTCACCCCCTACACCGATCCCAGCTGGACACCGGCGTTCGTGGCCATCGCCGGCCTGGTGACCGAGGTGGGGGGCCTGATGACCCACGGAGCAGTGATCGCTCGGGAGTACGGCGTGCCGGCCGTCGTAGGGGTAGAGCACGCAACGCGCCTCATCAGCAGCGGGCAGCGGATTCGGGTTGACGGAACGAATGGTTTTGTCGAAATCCTGTGACAGGTCGCTGCTTGCTTGGAGGACCGCCCGGGGTCCGACACTCGGGTGCGTGAGACGGCGATGGCCAGCCTCGCCGGTGATGACCTGTTGACCCAGGGCCTCGGACGTGACTCCAGAGCCTTGAGAGACCTGGCCGAGCGGCTGCCGCCAGGTCGCCCGATCCCGTTTTCGAATCCTCTGGGAAGGATCGGGCCGGCCAGCGACGACCCGGCAATCTGGTCCCCGGACGCGGAACGTCCCGGCCTCCCCAAGGGAAACCGGGACTTCCGTTACTGCATCGCCGTCACTTTCGTGAACGGCTGCTGGTGGCGGGGGTGGGATTTGAACCCACGACCTTCGGGTTATGAGCCCGACGAGCTACCAGACTGCTCCACCCCGCGTCGTGAGAGGAGAACTTACCATCTTGATAACCCGCCGCGTTCATCGCCCCTTCGGATGGCCCTTCGAGCAGTCCAGCTGTGTTGCCGACCGGACTAGTGGGTGGTGGTCGGGGTCGAGCTGGTCGGCTTGACAGAGCTCGGGGTTGTGGTGGTGGTGGTCCCCGGCGTGATCGGGGTCACGGTGCTCCCGGTCAGCTGCTGAACCTCCTGCAGGTTCGATTCCAGCGTCTGGATGTCCTGTTGGTATGCACCCAGGTCGCCGGCCTTGAGATCCGTCTGTCCCTGCTGGTAGGCCTGCTGGGCTGCGTTGAGTAGGGCCCGGACCTGAGGCGAGAGGGTCGTGGAGCCGCCCCCTCCTGGCGTCGTGGACACCGGTGCGGTGAACAACGTGGTCAGGGCGTCGCTCAGCGTCGCCCCGATGGCCGCCGGTTGGTTCCCGTAGACGGCGATCACCTGCTGCAGTTCAGGGAATGTGTTGCGGGACGACTGCACATAGAGGGGCTGGATGTACAGCAACGAATTGGCGATGGGAATCATGAGCACGTTGCCCAGCTGGACCGAGGAGCCGTTCTGGTTCAGCAGCGAGATCTGCTGGGAGACCGCCTTGGTGGCGTCGATCTTCGCCGCCACGATGGACGGACCCTGGACTGGTTGGTCCCGAGGTGTCACGAACATCTGGAGTTTCCCGTAGTCGGCGGGATCGGAGCCGGCCATCATGAATCCCGACAGGGTTTGGATCTGGCTCTGCCCCGATATCGGCACGAAGGCATCGAGGAGGGTGAAGGACTGCTTGGTCTGACCCGGCACCTGCAACTCCTGGTAGAGGGGGGCCATGCGCTGCAGCTGACCCGTCGAGACCTCCTGTCCTTGGGCATTGGTGGTGAGCGTGGTCTGGAGGGGCTGGGACGGTGACCCCGATCCCGGCGAGGGCGAGAGGGCCCAGGCGTCGGCGGCGCTGTAGAAGCTCTGGGCCGTGGTGATGTGGTACTTCCCGTACATGGTGGCCTGCAGGGTGAAGACGTCCTCGGGGTACCGGAGGTGCTGGCGCAGGACCGGGCTCATCTTCGATTCCGGTGTGAACATCCCGTGGAAGGCCTTCTCGTAAGTCCGGATGATCGGGTCCTTCGGATCCATCACGTAGAAGGTCATCTTGCCGGTGTAGGC
This sequence comes from uncultured Acidimicrobiaceae bacterium, assembly GCA_963737625.1. GTDB lineage: Bacteria > Actinomycetota > Acidimicrobiia > Acidimicrobiales > RAAP-2 > Bog-756. Next base: position 80,797 of record CAVTTK010000002.1, on the reverse strand, counting down.
GTCGATGAGCACCTTGACCGAGTTGCGGACGTAGTTGAGGTTCTGGTTGAGCCCGCTTCCACTGGGCAGCGCGCTGGTGTCGGAGTTCTGCGCATAGGGATAGTTGTCAGTCGTGGTGTACGCGTCCTGGATCCAGTCGATGTGCCCGTTGAGGAGTACCGGGTAGGGATCGGCGTCGAGGCTGAGGAAGGGGGCGGCCTTGGACACCCGGGCCTGCACCCCTCGGTCGAACATCAGGCGCGACTGACTCGTGATCTGGTTGGAGATGAGCAGGTTGATGTCGCTGAACCGGACGGCGAACATCACCTGGTCGAAGAAGTTCGACAGCTGAACCCCGCCGTCACCCTTGTAGTGGGTCTCGACGTTCGTCCCGTTGGTCAGCTGGAAGTCGATCTCGGGCTGTTTGGTGTTGGCCACCACGTACCCGGAGTTGTTGAGCCCGAAGTAGACGGACGGCTGGGTCACCGTGGGCAGCCCGCTGTTGGAGACCGGCGGTACGTAGCCCACGGCGAACTGGGGATCGCCGTTGCTGGTGGTCTCGTTGGCCGGCGAGACGATCATTCCGTATCCATGGGTGTACTGCAGCGTGGTATTCACCCACGAGGTGGACGGCAGGTCGGCATCGTTGATCTCCCGCACACCCACGATCGTCGGCTGCTCGCTGCCGTTCACCTTGTACCGGTCCACGGCCAGCGTGTCGAACTGGTAGTAGGTCCGGATGTCCTGGAGTTTGTCGTAGGTGGGTTGGGTCTGGGTCTGGTCCCAGAGCTTGACATTGGCCAGCGTGTCACTGTTGGCCGACAGTTGGGCCGCGGTGAGCGTGGACGAGGCCGGATAGGAGGAGCTCTTGATGGCGTCGAGACCCATGGCCGCCCGGGTGGCGTTGATGTTGCGTTGGATGTACGGACGTTCAAGGGTGTTCTGCGCCGGGTTCACCTTCAGCGCCTGAACCGCGGCCGGATAGATGGTGCCGGCCGTTAGGGCCACGAGAAACCACAGGCCCACGCCGAGGATGGGCAGGGCCCAACCCTGGCGGCGGATGTTGTAGATGAGGAGGACAGCCGCGGCCAGCGAGACCAGGATGAGGAGCTCTAGTGCGGGGAGTCGGGCGTGGACATCGGTGTAGTCGGCTCCCTGGTTGTACCCGTTGCTGGACAGATCCAGGCTGTACCGGGCCAGGTAGTAGCCCACCGCCTTGACCAGGGCCAGCAGACCCAGGATGACCGAGATGTGGGCCTTGACCGCAGGTCGCACTCGTGGGCGGGAGCCCTGCAGTCGGATCCCTCCATTCAGGTAGTGGCTGAGCAGGGTGACCAGGAGCACCACGACCAGCGCCACCAGGGTCCAGTGGACCAGGAACTGCTCGAAGGGGAGGGTGAAGACGAAATACGCCACATTGCGGTGGAATTGGGGGTCGGTAGTGGGGAACGGTGTGCTGTTGCGGAACAGGATCCAGTTGTTCCACTGCCCGATGGCCTGGGACCCGATGATCAGGGACAACACGATCACCACAGCGGCCCGCAGCCAGCGGGAATACGGTCCGATGACCTCTTGGTATCGCTTGACGAACTCGTCCTCGGCATCGAGGGAGGGTCCCTTGGGGGCCAGCCGCTCGGCCACCAGGAGGCTGGCCAGAAGCATTACGGCGAAGATGGCGGCGAACACCACCATGAGCCCGAACTTGATCTCGAACAGTTTCACCCACACCGAGTGGAGGTTGACCGAGGAGAACCACAGGGCGTCCGTGTAGAAGACGGCGAACGTCCGCAATGAGGCGATGAGAATGATGAGGATGATGACGGCGGCGATGATCCAACGGCGACGGCGATTGGAGGCCGGGCGCGCCGTCTGAGGCATGTCACTGGGGGGACGCACGGGCAGCAGCCTAGGTGGCGGAGAGCACGAGCAGGCATCGACACCCCGGGTGGGCGGGCGGGTGCCGATGCCCGGTGGGGTATTCCTCCCCGGGGGCGAGGGCGCCGGTCAGGCCGTTGTCCTCGCAGTCGGGGCAGGGGGCGTCCCCCGAGTCGGAGACGGCCACCCACTCCAGCTGGGCCGGAGACGCGCCTTCTGCTGCGGCGATGGTGCCGGCGGAGAACGCCGCCACCACGTGGTCCCCGGCCAGACGCTCGATCCGCTCGCCCTTCCACTCCCGGAAGGCTGAGCCCACATGCTCGGCCACCATCGACTCGTCGGCGCCCTCCAGCCCGTCCCCGCCGGCCAGGCGCCGGCGCAACGGACCCACCACCGCCTGGGCCAGCTCGTGGGCGATGCCCAGCAGCACGTCGGACTTGGGTCCTGGCGCCCCCCGCAGCCCGGCAAAGGACACTCCGGCGGCCGCTGACTGCTCGAGGGCCGGGACGGCCGCCGTGGAGAAGCTGTCGACGTGCTCGATCTCATCGGGCAGCAGGTCGAGGGACCAGCGGGATCCGTTGGAGCGCAGGCTGTCCAACAGCTCGTTCTGGCTGTCCTGGAGAGTCCGCTTGAGGCGACGGGACAAAGTGGTCACGATGGGGTCGATCAGCTCGTCTCGCCTGATGGCCTGGGGACTGCGCTCCTCGGGCGGCCCGTCGTCCTCGTCGTCCGCCTCCTCTGGGCCGCTCTCGACGCTCCGACCGGCGGCCGGAGGTGGATCGGACTTCGGACCCGACTTGGTTCCTGACTTCGAAGCGGACTTCGAAGTCGATTTCGTTCCGGACTTCGGTCCGGACTTCGCTGCGGCCGGAACGGGGGCCGGTGCCGCGGCCTCTACCGTGGCCACGGCGGCGGCATCAGGCACGGACTCGGGAACGGATTCGGGTACCGGATCGGGCGTGCCTTCACCCTGTCGGGCGGCCCGCAGCTTGGCGAAGAGAGCGTCGACCTCTTCGGGCGCCGGTGCCTCCTCGGGGGGCAACTGCTCCCCGTCCGGTGCAGTCGGGTCCGTCGTGACGAGCCCCTCCCCGGCCACCACGGCTCCGACGATCTGGACACCGTCCGGCCCGTCGACCGGGCCGAGTTGGTCGTAGATACCGGCAGCCGGCGCCTCATCGGCGCCTTCGACCCCCTCCTCGGGCCCGGGCCCCGGATCGGACCCGGTCGATGCCTGGGTCCCCGTCGGGGCTGTTGGCTGGGCTCCGGGGTCGGTCAGCAGATCGGCCGCCGTCTCCATGGTGGCGGCCGACTCCTGCTCGTCCGCCAACAGCTGGGCGGCGAGCTCCTCGGGCGAGGCCGTGTCCACCCGGTCCAGGGCCTCCCGGCCGGCGGCCTCGGCCGCCAGTCGGGCGTTGTCCTCGGCGGCGAACAGTTCGGAGGCGATGGTGTCGACCGATCGGCGCACATCGTGGACGGTCTCGGCCAACTGCTCCCGGCCGGCCCGTAGCTGCTCGATCTGGACATGCAGAACCTTCCGCCGCTTGGACAGGTCGGCCAGCACCCGGGCCCGAAGGCCCTGGGCTTCCTCCACCATGGCCCGGCACTTCTCCCGGGCCAGTTCCAACATGGCGTCGGCCTCATGGCGGGCTCTCTCCATGGTGGCGGCAGACTGCTCCTCGATGCGAGCCTGCAACTCGGCGGCGGCGGCCTCGATGGCGTCGGACTTCTCCGCCAGTCTCGCCTCGTTATGGGCCCGGGTCTGCTGGATCTCCTCCCGGCCTTCGGTCAGCAGGCGGTTGGCCTCGGCCTCTGACTTGGCCAGCATCTCCGCGGCCACCTCGTGGGCGCTGTGGAGCACCCGTGCCGTCTCGGTCCCCAGGGCCGCCGTCAGCGTCGCCTCGTCGAGTACCGGGTGAGCGGCGCGGTACTCCGCATCGGATAGCTCATCGAGTAGCTGCCGCTCCCGCTCGGCCACGCCTCGCAGGCTGACGGCCAGCGACTCGAGGTAGGCGCGGACCTCGTTGGGGTCGAATCCGCGACGCACCGTCCCGAACGAGTGCCGGGCCACATCGTCCGGGGTCAGATGCGACGAGGACGAGATGGACATCAGTCGCTCCTCGGGCATGAGCGAGAGCCTACGACGGCGCGTCGACCAGCGCCGTCATCCCGTGGTGGCGCCGCGGGGGGCGGGGGCGCGGAAGGCGACGGCACCGGCGGCACCTTCCCGCCGTGGGCCGCCAACACCCGGAGCGCCTGGTCCAGCGTAGAGACCGCATAGACGTGCAGTCCCGGCCTGTCCTTGGACATCGCCGCCTTGTACTCCTGGGGCGGCACCAGGAAGATGGAGGCCCCGGCGTTTTCCACAGCCACGGTCTTCTGGGCCACGCCGCCGACGTCCCCCACGTTGCCCAGGGCGTCGATCGTGCCGGTAGCCGCCACGGTGTGGCCCCCGGTCACCGACCCATTGGTCAGGGCGTCGATCACCCCGAGGGTCATGGCCAGGCCGGCCGACGGCCCTCCGATGTTGGTCACGTCGATCTTGACCGGGAAGGGATAGGTGTAGTCGACCTGATCCTCGGAGTAGATGCCCAGATCCAGATGGCCGACGTGGCCCCCACCCAGGTCGATCTCGGTCGTCTGCAGGGTGATGGGAAGCGAAACCGGGGCCGCAGTGCCACCCCGGCGCACCGTGAAGTCGACGGTCTGCCCCGAGTGGTAGTGCTTCAGGGCGGCGTTGAGGGCGTCGGTCGAGGGCGTCGCCACCCCGTCGACTGCGGTGATCACGTCACCGACCTCCAGCACGCCGTAGGCCGGGGTGCCCGGGAACGTACCGAAGATGACCGCTCCCGACGGGGTCGCCGTCACCGGATAGCCCAGCCGGTCGAGGGCGGCGGCCTTGGCGTCGTCCTCGGCCTGGGACATCTCGAGATTTCCCTGGGCCGTGAGTTGCGACGGCGGCAGGCCACCTGTCACCGAGTCGACCTGTTCCAGCGTCGAGTTGCTCTGGAGCTTGAAGAACAGATAGGTGAGGGCCGTGACACGCCCGATCTCTACGTCGGTGAGCAGAACCGGATGCGTGACGGGATGGCCCTTGTCGGGAGGGACAGTGATGAACTGCTGCACGGATTGGGCCGTCCCGGGCTGCAGGGCGTAGTAGTCGAGATTCCATCGGGAGGCCACCACGAGCGCCACCACGACGATGATGAAGACCGACCACGCCCACAGGCGCCGCCGGCCGCGACGCCTCGGTAGGGGGAGCGGGGTCTCGGGTCCCCCGTCGACCTCCAGCTCCGGAATACCCGACGGAGAGGACACCGCCGAAGGCGGGATCCCTTCGGCGGCCTGGGCCTCGGTGTCGTGAGTCGGCGGCACCAGCCGCATGTCGTTTCTGTCGTCGGTCATAGTGGTGAGGTGGTCGCTCCGGATCCAGCCGATGCCCCGTCGGCCCAAGAAGGGTCCGTCGATGCAGTCCTGAAGCCTGCCACGGAACCTCCGGTTTCCCATGTCACCGGGCCCGCCGGGTCCCCCGCCGACGGGATCGGGGACCCGTCGGTCGTCGACCGGAGGCGAACCGTGGCCCTGGCCGGTCACCTCCAGGACGAGAGCACCGCCCGATCGGGACTCTCCGATCCGGCGCCGTCGGTGCGGGCCACCGCCCTCGGTTCGCTCGAACGAGTGGGGGCACTGACCGATGATGACGTCGAGACGGCCCTGGCCGATCCGGCTCCCGCGGTGCGGCGTCGAGCCGTCGAGCTGGCCGCCCTGCGAACGTCGGTGGCCGTGGCGGGGCTCCTCGACGATGCCGACGATTCGGTGGTGGAGATGGCCGCATGGTCCCTGGGGGAACGGGGTGAGCGAGCCGCGGTGGTCGCCCTGGCCTCGGTGGGCTCAGGACACAGCGACCCGCTCTGCCGTGAGGCTGCGGTGGCCGCACTCGGAGCCATCGGCGATCCGGGCGGCCTCCCCGCAGTCCTCGGCGCCCTCGAGGACAAGCCGGCTGTCCGACGACGGGCCGCCGTAGCTCTGGCCGCCTTCGACGGTCCCCTAGTGGAGGCTGCGCTGAGTCGGTGCCTCCAGGATCGCGACTGGCAGGTGCGACAGGTGGCCGAGGACCTGCTGGCCCTGGAGGAGCGCCCATGACCGGCCCCGGGGCCGCACCCGGGCCGGTGGACACACGGTCCTCCGGCGGACCGGCGTGCTCAGGACTCGGCGGCGGCGAAGATCGGCCGCAGGCTCTCGAAGGAGTCGAGACACATCCCCGCTCCCACGACCACGCACTCGAGGGGTGTGGCCACCAGGTGCACCGGCACCTCGGTCTCGTCGGCCAGCCGGTTGGCCAGTCCCCGGAGGAGGGCCCCGCCGCCCACCAGGTGGATCCCCTCATAGATGATGTCCTGGGCCAGCTCCGGAGGTGACTCACCGAGGCATGCAACGACGGTGGCCACGATGAGCTCGACCTGGTCGCGCAGGGCGTGCCGGATCTCCTCGGGGGAGAGGATCACGGTCTTGGGCAGTCCACTGGAGATCTCACGGCCGCGCACCTGGGCCTTCACCTCGTCGGCATACGGGAGGGCGGAGCCGATGGCCAGCTTGAGCTCCTCGCCGGTGCGTTCGCCGATGGCAATCCCGTACTGCTGGCGCACGTAGCTCTGGATGGCGGCGTCCATGTCGAATCCGCCGCACCGGATGGCGTGGGACGCCACCACGCCTCCCAGGGAGATCACCGCAGTCTCCGTCGTGCCGCCGCCGACATCGACCACCATGTTGCCCACCGGTTCATGGATGTCCAGCCCGGCGCCGATGGCTGCCGCCATGGGTTGCTCGATCAGATGGGCGGCGGACGCCCCGGCCCGTCGGGCCGCCTCCTTCACCGCCCGACGCTCCACCGAGGTGATGGCGGACGGGACGCAGATCAGAACCCGAGGGCGGTTCAGCCGGGTGACACCGGCCCGCCGGAGTAGGAGCCGGATCATCCGCTCGGTGATGTCGAAGTCGGTAATGGCCCCCTCTCGCAGGGGCCGCACGGCCACGATGTACCCGGGGGTGCGCCCGATCATCTGCCAGGCCTCGTTGCCCACGGCCAGGACATCGTGCGATCTGGTGTCGAGGGCGATGACCGTGGGCTGGTTGAGCACGATCCCCCGGCCCTTGGCGTAGACAAGGGTGTTCGCCGTGCCGAGGTCGATCGCCAGGTCCCGAGCCACGACGTCATCGTAGGGCCAGGTGGTCGGTGACCGGTGTGGGGCGGCGGATGGTGGCCCGGTGAGCCCCGTGGGTGGTGGCCGATGCACCAACCGGCACGGTCCTCACTAACCTCAGGGCCGTGGACGGAGAGGACCAGGGGTCATCGGGTCGGGATCCCGGTGAGGACTGGGACGAGGGCGACGCCGACCGGCTGCGTGGGTGGATTCCGCCGGACGACCGGTTGTGGCGTCACCCCTCGGAGGCGGTGTCCCACCCAACGCCCCAGCCCCCGGGCACCGGGAGGGCCGATTCCCGGGACCGTACCGGTCCGTGGCTGGTCGGAGGGGCGACAGCCTGCGTGATCGTGGTCCTGGTGGCGGCCGGCCTGATGGTGACCACCACCAATCGCTCGGGATCCGGGGACAACGGCACGGCTCCCAAGCTGGCCTCGCTGACCGACGTCCCGACCACCGAGCCCGGCGTCGGCCTCATGCCCCCGCAGTCCACCGTGGTGTCCATGGTGGCCACGGCCCGCCCGTCGACCGTAGCGCTGGTCATCTCGGGACCGGCCGGAGAGCGGTGGGCCACGGGCCTGGTGGCGGAGTCGGGCGGCATCATCGTGACGGCCACGGAGTCCCTGGCGGGAGCCCGCTCGGTGACGGCCGTCGAATCAGATGGGGCCCGGACGGCGGCCACCACGGTGGGGTCCGATCCGGCCACGGGACTATCCGTCCTCAGGATCGCCGACGACCTGCCCGCCGCCACCTTCGACTTCGCCACACCCACCACCGGCTCGGTGGCCCTCGCTCTGGCCCTCGAGCCGGGCCGCCGGACCGGCGTGGCCCCGACGTCGGCGCTGTACGCCGGCTCGGTGGTGGCCAGCGGGATGGCGCTCGATCTGGACAGGATCACCACAGCCTTCGTCACCACCGTGGTGGCGGCACCCCTGGAGTCGGGCGACATCGGTTGCCCGCTCCTCGACGATGAAGGTCGTGTGAGCGGGATCCTGGAACGGATCGGAGGGTCCGGCCTGGCCAACGCCTCGGTGTTCCTGCCGGCCGAGCTGGTGTGGAGCGTGGCCAATCAGCTGGTCTCCTCCGGAGCCGTGGACCCCGGATGGATCGGCATGACCGCCGGGGACGCCCAGACCCCCACCGTGCCCCCGAAGCCGGCCGGAGCCGTGGTGGAGTCCGTCGTCACCGGCAGCCCCGCCGCGGGAGGAGGGCTCGAGGACGGTGACGTGGTCACCGCCGTCGACGGCTACCGGATCCGATCCGATGCCGAACTCAAGACCTGGCTGTACGGCCAGCCCCCGGGGGCCGACCTCACCGTCACCTTCGATCGCGGCGGCAGCCCGATCACCGAAACCCTGCAGGTGGCGGAGCCACCCCCCGATGCACCGAAGGGCGGCACATCGCCGTAGCATGAACCCATGGCACCGTCCGAACCCGGCGACGGGGGCAACCCGTTCCAATCCCTGCTCGGGGACCTGATGAACATGCTCGACACCAACGCAGGGAGCCAGTGGGAGATGACCCGGTCCTTCGCCCTCAACGTGGCCACCGGGGGCACGCCCGAGTCCAATGTGGATCCGGTCCAACGGATCCGTCTCGAACAGCTGGCCCGGGTGGCCGAGCTCAACGTGACCGAGGCCACCGGGATGCCCATCTCGCCGGACGGTCGACGACTGACCTGCGTGCCCGTGGGCCCCGGGGACTGGACCATCCGCGCCCTCGAGTCGTGGCGCACGCTGCTCGTGGCCATGACGCCGGCCTCCGGGCCTGCGCCCTCCGCCGCGCCCGGGGACCGCGACCCGTCGTCACCCGATCCGTTCGGCGGCACGGATCCCATGGGGGGTCTCGGCGACCTCCTCGGCCAGTGGGCCACGGCCATCGGACCGATGTTCTTCGGCCTCCAGGTGGGCTCCGTGGTGGGACACCTCGCCCAACGCGCCCTCGGTCAGTACCCGCTGGCCGTCCCGTGGGCACCGTCGGACGAGTTGGTTCTGGTGACGGACAACATCGCGTCGTTCGCCAGCGACTGGAGTCTGCCCGAAGAGGAGACCCTGCTTTGGGTGTGCGCCCGCGAGCTGGCCTCCAACACGGTGCTCACGCGTCCGGCTGTCCGCGGACGGATGGAGGAGCTCCTCTTGGCGCTGGCCGCATCATCAGCCGCAGCGCACCAGGACCTGACCGGGCGCCTGGGCGCCCTCGGAGGGGCTGGTGGGGTGGAGGGCGGCGGCATGGACCTCGAATCGCTGCAGGGGATGTTCGGCGACCCCGAGGCCCTCCTCGGCGAGCTGCTGACGCCGGAATCCCGCCGATCGTCCGACCAGCTCACGGCGTTGGCTGTCGTGATCGACGGCTATGCCGACCACGTGGCCACCGAGGTCGGGCAGAAGCTGGTGGGATCCCACTCCCAACTGGCCGAGGCCTGGTATCGACGGCGCATCGAAAGGGGCAAGGGCGAAGAGGCCGCCGGTGCCCTCTTCGGCCTGGACCTCGACCAGTCCCAGGTCGACCGGGGTCGTGCATTCGTGAGCGGGGTGGTGGAGCGGGCCGGGAATGACGGGCTGGCCCGTCTGTGGGCCTCGGCGCGTAACCTCCCGACGCCGTCAGAAGTGGATGCGCCCGGACTGTGGCTCGAGCGCATCAGCCTCCCTGAACTCGACGTCCCCGACGAGGAGTAGGGCGGGTCGTCCGGAGCACCACCGGTCACCCCGGTCGGGTACCCGGGCCAGCCCCCTCGGACAGGTCAGCTCGTCGCAGTCCCGGGTTCGGCCGGTGGCTCGGGGGCCGTCTCCGCCCCCGACTCTGCCGCAGCGACCGGGGCCGGCTCCTCCTCGGGCACGCCGAGATCCCACTCGAGGAGGATGTTCTCCCGCTCGGCGTCCCTGATGACCCGCTCGCGGTTCCGTCGGTACTGCGGATCGTGCGGGGGCAGGAGGACCAAGCGGGCCATGGTCCGCCGGCGGAACTCCTCGATGAAGGCCGGATCACCGAAGTCGGAGCGCACCTCCCAGTGCGGTGCCACGGGACCGAGGTAGACCACCCGGACATGGCCAACCGGGGGCAGTGGCTCCTCGTTCTCCTCGGGGAGCATCTGGTCGTCGGTGACCTGGGTCATGGCAGTGGGTCCTCCTGGGATCGCGGCAGCTTCGAGCCTACCCGCCGGCCGGCAGTACCCCGAGCGTCACGCTGACGGTCATCTTGGAGCCGCCCCGGTAGATCCCGAGGGAGACCTGGTCCCCGGGCTTCAGCGGATGGATGGCGGTGTGGAGGTCGTTGGGGCTGTTGATGGTGGTCCCGTTGAGCGACACGATCACGTCGTCCACCTGCAGCGCCGCCTTTTCGGCGGGACTGTTCGTCTGGACCGAGAGGATCAGCGCACCGGTGGACGGGGTCAGGTGGTCCTGTTGCTGGAGGGCCGGGGTGATCGGACCCACCGTCACCCCGATGTAGGCCGAGTTGGCGGGGATGGTCGTGGCCGTGCTCCCCCCGGCCCCGCCGGTGCCGCCCTGACGCAGCTGGGCCAGCAGCGGCTTGACCGAGTTGACCGTGATGGCGAATCCGATGTTCTGGGTCGGGGCATTGCCCGAACTGCTCGATGCCACAGCGGTGTTCATCCCCACCACATGGGCGGCGGAGTCGACCAGTGGACCGCCCGAGTTCCCCGGGTTGATGGCGGCGTCGGTCTGCAGAAGACCGGTGAGATTCTCCGTCTGGCCACTGTCGTTCTCGGCGGAGAGTGTCCGGTTCTCGGCCGAGACGATGCCCTCGGTCACCGACGGTCCACCGGCCAGGGCGAGCGCATTGCCGATGGCCAGAACCGAGTCGCCCACCCGGGTCTGGGAGGAGTCACCCAACGTCACCGTGGGCAGATTCGTCACGTGGTCGATCTGCACCAGGGCCACGTCGACGCTGGGATCGGTGCCCACGACGTGGGCGGGGAGGGCCTTGGTCTGTCCGAACAGGGTGACCGTCACCGTGGTGGCCCCGGATACGACGTGGTTGTTGGTCAGTACCTCGCCGTTGGGGGTCAGGATCATTCCGGTACCGGCGGCCTCTACGAAATCCCCCGACGCCGACGAGCCACCGGACTGGCTGTCGATGGCCACGACGGCCGGCTCCACCCGGGCCAGCACGGCCTGCACGTCGGTCGGATGGATCAGAGCACTGCGATTGGGGAAGAAGGTCTTCACGATGGTCTGCTGGCTCCCGGCACCGACCACGGCCCCGACCAGTCCGCCCACGGTAGCTGCCACCACCGCGGTCAGAATCACCACCCAGAGCCAGGTCCGCGGCGTGAGGGTGTGACGGACCAACCTCGGCGCCGGCAGCGGTTGGTAGGGGTAGGGATAGCCCATCGGTGCGGCGGGCGGTCCGTATCCCCCGTACGGTCCGCCGCCGTACGCCGGGTATCCGGAGTAGCCGCCGTACGCCGGGTAGGCGGTGGGAGCGGGGTAGACCGGAGGGGCGGGTACCGGTGCGGCCGCCGGCGGCGGCGCTCCCGACGGTGCATCCGGCGGAGAGGGTGGCGGCGGGGGCGCACCCTCGGGCAGCGGCCCGGCCAGGGACGGGAACGACGGCACACTCTGGGGCACGGACAGGGACTCTGGCGAGTCTCCGGCCGCCTCGTCACGTCCCGGGTCGGGGCCTTCATAAGAAGCCCCTGGTGCCTCATAAGAATATTGTGAGGATTCCATCAATACCGACCCAGATCGCACTGCAGAACAGTTCAAAATGCGACACTAGTAGCGCAACGGAAGGCGGCGGCACCAGGGTTCGCACAGCATGCCGGATACCCACCGCAGCCTCCTCGAAAATCGATGGAGGAACCATGGACACGGAGTGGATGAGCGTCGGGAAATGCAAGGACCTTTCTCCGACCATCTTCTTTCCCAGTGACGGCGTCGGCGTGCAGGCGGCACAGCGCATCTGCGCCGAGTGTCCGGTGGCCGACGCCTGTCTGCAGTACGCGCTCGAGGAGCGCGTCGATCACGGCGTATGGGGCGGTAAGTCCGAGCGCGAGCGGCGCCGCATGCTGCGTCGGCGCCGCATGGGACGAGCGGTCGCTGTCTGAGGTCTGAACCGTCTTGGCTGACGTGCCCGCTCGGCGCCCGTCAGCCGAGTGCGTCATCAACGTCAGCGAGGGCCGCGATATGGCGGTCATCGCCGCTCTCGCCCGGGCCGGCGGTGAGCACCTGCTCGACCTCCACCGGGACGCTGACCACCATCGAACGGTCCTGACTCTCGGCGGACCCCTCGAGGAGATCGAAGCGGCCGCCCGGGCCGTGGCGGTGGTGGCTGTGGCTTCCATCGATCTGACCGCTCATCACGGAGTTCACCCGCGCCTCGGCGCCGTTGACGTCGTACCGTTCGTGCCCCTCGGCGCCCTTGGCACCGTCGGCCCCGAGTGGCGGCAGGCCCAGGGGGCCCGGGACCGCTTCGCCGCCTGGGCGGGATCCGCACTCGATCTGCCCTGCTTCCTCTACGGCCCGGAGCGCTCCCTTCCCGACGTCCGTCGCCATGCCTTCGGGACGCTGGCCCCAGACACCGGCCCGCCTTCGCCCCACCCGACGGCAGGGGCGTGCGCGGTGGGCGTGCGTCCGGTGCTGGTGGCCTACAACGTCTGGATCGCCGATGAGCAGCAGCGTGAGGCCTCGGTGGTCCTGTCCGTGGCGCGCCAGCTGGCGGCGTCGCTACGGGGTCCGGAAGTGCGGAGCCTGGGACTGCCGGTTTCGGTCGGGGCCCAGGTCAGCTGCAACCTGATCGACATCACCGCCGCACCGATCGCCAACATCTACGACGCCGTGGCCGTCGGGGCCGCCCGGCAGGGCTGCTCGGTGACCCGCGCCGAACTGGTCGGGCTCGTACCCGAGGCGGTGCTGCACTCGGCTCCCCGGGCGCGCTGGCGGGAGTTGGACCTGGCCGAGGACAGGACCATCGAGTACCGGATGGCCCGACAGGGCCATCCGACCGCCACCGACTGAGCGCTGCCGGGCCCCCAGACCGCTCGCCGCCCGGTCAGGAAGCGCTGGCGGTGGCTCGCCGTTGCATGGCCCGCTGGCGGCGCAGGCGACGACGCTCCCGTTCGGACAGTCCGCCCCAGATCCCGAACTTCTCCCCGTTGGCCAATGCGTATTCGAGGCAGTCCTCGCGGACGACACAACCCCGGCACACCTCTTTCGCCTCGCGGGTGGACGCACCCCGCTCGGGGAAGAACAGATCGGGGTCGACCCCCATGCAGTTGGCCTTGGTCTGCCAGCTGCGCTCTTGGGGCCCGTACATCAATGACACCATGTCCATTGACAGGTCTCCCTCCCAGTCATCCACACGGTCTCGGGCAGAAACCGCATAGCACGGATGTAACTACAGATATGTCATCATTCCCCATCGACGCGGGAAACGCAAGGGAAATCTGCTTGTGAACAGGAGTTCTCGCCCGAGCACGGGTCGGCCCGGGTCCCGATACCCGTCCTGACGTGGGAACTCGCCTCCCGACACCGATCACCCAGCGTGACCGGACCGGGACCCTGCGACGTCACAGACCCCGCCGATCCGGCACCCCAGAAGCACTGGTGGCGGCCTCAGCCGGCGCGGCGGCCGCGGGTCCGAAGGGTGGTCTTGTGGGCCAGGAAATCGACTAGTACGTAGTCGCCCAACTCATCGGGCGACGTGGCGAAGGTCCGTCCGTGGTTGATGCGGGCCAGCTGCTCGACGAAGCCCTGCAGTCCCCGGTCCGGGTCGAGCAGGAAGGTGTTGATGGTGATGTTGGCCCGGGTGCACCGCAGGACCTCGGCCAGGGTCAACTCGAGCGTCTGGGGGATCGGGGGGTATTCGAATCGCACGTCATATCCGACCCCGTCCGCATAGGGGACGATGTGGGCGGTCGGCTCCCCGTCGGTGACCAGGATGATCTGTTTGGTGCCCTGCTGATGGGCCAGCATCTTGCGGGCCAGGATGAGGCCGTGCTGCAGGTTGGTCCCGTAGACATAGTCCCAACTGACCGTGGGCAGGTCCTCGGGCTCGATGACCCGGGCCACCTCCGAGAACCCCACCAGGCCGAGATAGTCACGGGGGAACCGCGTCGAGATCAGGGTGTGGAGGGCCATGGCCATCTTCTTGGCCGGGACGAAGTTGTCCCGCATGGGCATCGACAGCGACAGGTCGAGGAGCAGCACCGTGGCCGAACGGGTCAGCGCCTCGGTCTCGATGACCTCGAAGTCGTCGGGCGAGAGCCGCACCGGGACGCCGCTTCCCGCCCGGCGCACGGCGTTGTGCACGGTGCGGGAGAGGTCCAGGTTGAAGGGATCACCGAACTCGTAGGGTTTGGTGGTTTCCTCGCGGTCGTGGCCGATCCCGGTCCACGTGGTGCGATGATTGCCCACATGGTCCTTGGTCAGCTGGCCGAACAGGTCGGCCAGGGCCTGCTGGCCGATGCGCCGGATGCCCTGGGGGGTGAGCTCGAACCGCCCCTCGCGTTGATCGATGAGCCCGGCATCCTGCAGCTGCTTGGTCAATTTGGCCAGACGGTCCAGCGAGTTGGCGGCGTCTTCCCCGAGGTGGCGCCGGACCTTGTCCAGGTCCACTTCGGCGAGCGAGGCCGGTGAGGTGGCCGATCTCAGGAAGTTCTCCAGCTCATCGAGGTCCCGGAGCCGGCCGGCGGCATCAGTCCCCTCCCCCATGCCCATGGGCTCGTCGCCGCGGAAGCGGAAGCGCTGATCCCAGCCGGCCCCGGGGAACGCCCGCTGGAGGTTGCCGGCCAACCGGTCGACCTGCCAGCGCAGGTCCATGTCCTCGAGCAGCGACTCGGCCAGGCCCTGGAGTTGGGCGCGCTGCTCGGGCGACATCGAGTTCCACATGGCCTGGGCGGCGGCCATCTGGGCCGCCAACTGCTCCAGCAGCTCGTCGAGGTCCTTGGGGTTTCCCGGGAACATGTCCCCGAACCGGTCCATGAAGGACTCGAACGACGGATCGATCGGCTCGCCGGCCTCGCGCTGCTCGATCATGCGGTTCAGCGCGTCGAACCCCTCCCGCATGTGGGCCAACTGCTCGGGATCGGGGTTGGACAGCGCCTCGGACATCTGGTCGAAGTAGGTCTTGGCCACCTCCTGGCGGAGCTTCTCCATCAGCTCCTCGAAGTGCTGGCGGGCCTCCGAGGAGACGAACTCGTAGTTCTGCAGACCTCGGACGGTGCCGGCCAGGTCGCTGGGTAGGAGGTCGAGCTGCATGCGACGCTCGGCGGCGACCTCGTCGGTCACCTCCTGGCGGCGTTGGTCGCCCGAGGCCTGGGCATCGGCCTGGAGCTGCTCGATGCCGGTGCGCTCCTCGGCCAGAACCTCCTGGAGTTCCTCGGCCACCTCCCGGTAGGCCCCGCCGAGGTCACCCCGGTCGAGCTGTTCCTCCCGCTCGAGCCGCAGCTCGTCCAGCAGCTCGCGGAGACCCTGGATCCGCTCCCCGTCCGGCGTCTCCCATCCGCGGTTCAGTATCCGCTGCAGGGCCTCGTGAAGGTCCCCGTTGGCCAGGAGGTCGTCGGTCAGCTGGGCCAGGACCGAGTCGGTGTCATCGACCAGCGAGTCCTGGGTGCCGTCCCAACGGCGGTAGTCGAAGCGCCAGGTCATCCGCGACCACGATAGGTCGCCCGCGCCCCGGCGGCCTCTTTGTTGAGGCGTTTGGTCAGATGGAGTCCCTCGAGGAGGAATTCGACGGCGCTGGCCACCACTCCGGGGTCCTCCGAACCCCCGGTGAGACCCAACACCGGAGCGGAGAGCGCCGGCATCTGGCTCAGGGTGCCGGCGTAGGCCGAGGCCGGAAGGTCGTCGCCGGCGTGGACCACAGTGTCGACGGTGAAGGAGCCGATGACCGCCTGGGGGTCCTCGAGCACCACCCTTCTCCGGAACACCAGCAGCACCGCGGCCGACACCAGCTGGGACAGCAGAATCTCCTCGCGACCCTCCTCGAGGGACTCGATCTCCACCTTCCCCTGGGTGGAAGAGACCAAGGCCTGGAGATCGGACACCCGGGGCACGGCCTCGTCCTCGCCGTTGCGCAAGGCGCGCCGGGTGGCGTTGGCCACCAGGGTTTCGTAGTTGGCGATGGTCAAACGGACCGACACCCCCGATCGCTGGTTGAGATGGGGACTCTGGCGGGCCAGCTGGCTCAGCTCGGCGACCACCTCGGCCATGAAGGCGGGAACCTCGACCCGGGGGTCGCCACCGTCTCGATGGACGTCGGTGCCACCTCCGGGAAGCCGGGCCTCCGACTCGGCGATGCGCAATTCCGTGGCGGCGTCGGGCGGGTAGTGGGTGCGGATCTGGGCGCCGAAGCGGTCCTTCAACGGGGTGATGATCCGGCCGCGATTGGTGTAGTCCTCGGGGTTGGCCGTGGCCACCAGCACCATGTCGAGCGGCAGTCGCACCCGGTGACCGCGGATCTGGACGTCACGTTCCTCCAGCACGTTGAGCAGACCCACCTGGATGCGCTCGGCCAGATCGGGGAGTTCGTTGACGGCGAAGATGCCGCGGTTGAGTCGGGGCACCAAGCCGTAGTGGATGGTCAACTCGTCCGAAAGGTACCGGCCCTCCGCCACCCGGATGGGGTCGACCTCGCCGATCAGGTCGGCGATCGAGGTGTCGGGCGTGGCCAGCTTCTCGCCATAACGATCACTCCGGTGCACCCACGACACCGGCAGGTCGTCCCCGGCCTCGGCCAGCAGGTCCTTGGCGAACCGGGAGATCGGGTGGTAGGGGTCGTCGTTGATCTCGGAGTGGGCCACGATGGGCAGCCATTCGTCGAGGAGGCCCACCATGGAGCGGATGATCCGGGTCTTGGCCTGGCCGCGCTCGCCGAGGAGGATGACGTCGTGGCCAGCCAGGACGGCGTTCTCCAGTTGCGGAAGTACGGTCTCCTCGAAGCCCAGGACCCCGGTGACCAGGGGCCGGCCCGCGGCGATGAGCGAGGAGGCGTTACGCCTCATTTCCTCGGCCACGGGGATGGACTGCCACCCGGCCTCACGCAGCCGGCCCAGCGAGGTGATGTCCGGAGGAGGGGTGAGTCGGGCAGCGAGATCGAGGGCGGGCTGGGGTGCGTCCGTGGGCTCCGGGGTGGTCATGGCCCTGAGCCTACGCGGCACGATCCGCCCGTGATGCGTCGACCTCCGGGGCCCGGACGTCGGTCGGGACGCCGGGGCCTGCCGGAGGGACGACCCGGTCCGGCCGCCCACGGCGACCCGTGCTGACGACACGCCAGGGTGGCCCGGGGAGGCGGATCCGGGACCTACCGGAGGAGACGCATCCCCTGCGGCATCGATCCCGGCCACCCGGCAGTAGTGATCCCCTCGGTGAACGCCGTCGCCAGTGCCTCGGCCGCCCGTGAAGGCACCCGGTCGTCCCCGCGCACCAGGGCGATGGTGCGGGTGGGTGGGGGCTTTCGGAACCGTGTGACCCGGAGACGGCTTTCGCCGGTGGTCACGATTCCCGGCACCACAGCCGCCCCCAGTCCTGCCGCCACGAGGGCGAGGACGCTCCCCATCTCACCGCCCTCGACCGCCACGGTCGGCTCGACACCGTGCTCGGCAAAGGACGCGAGCGTGGACATGCGCAGGTCGTATCCGGGTCGAAACATCACCATCGGATGCTCGGCCAATTGGGGAACCGTCACCGACCGGTGCCGGACGAGCGGATGATCAGGCGTGGTCACCACCACCAACTCCTCCTCGGCCAGGGCGATGCTGACCAGTCCGCGCATCTGGACCGGAGCGATGGCCAGGGCCAGGTCGAGTGTTCCGGCCAACAGCTCATCGACAAGCTGCGGGGATCCCTGCTCGGACACCCTGATGGCCACGCCGGGATGGAGACGGTGAAAACGACCGAGCACGCTCGGCAGCAGCGTGGTACTCAGGCTCGGAGTGGCCCCCACCGCAACGTGCCCTCTCAGCAGCTTGTCGAGCCCCGAGATCTCGTCCTCGATCGAAGCCAGATCAGCCACCACGCGCCGGGCGATCGGCAGCAGGGTGGCCCCGGCGTCCGTCAACGTGACCGGACCCGGACCGCGGTGGAAGAGCGGAGAGCCGAGCAGTTTTTCGAGTCGACGGATCTGGGCGCTCACCGAAGGCTGGGCCACCTGCAGCCGCTCGGCGGCCCTGGTGAACTGGCCGTCCTCGGCCACAGCCAGGAAGTATCGGAGTTGATGGACTGCCGGAAGCATAGTTACAGCCTATGGCGGCAAGACCAAACATGTCTTCGACTTCTGCCGTGTGACTGGCTACCCTGTCGGGGTAGAACGCCCGCGTCCGCCGTGCGAGCACATCGTTACCACGGGGCTGGCGGCAGCCGGACCCATCGAGACAGCGACCGAGAAGGACGAGGGAGACGACGTGACCACGTTGGAGGACGCACCACTCACCCCGGAGGCCGCCGTCACCCCCGTCGTTCTGGGTGGGGCCCGCGGAGGGCCCGACGTGCCGACCCTGCGCAAGGACCGGTACTGGGTCCAGCCGGTGATCACCGTCACCGTGCTGACCGCCTTCGTCGCCTATGCCAGTTGGGCGGCGTTCGTGAACAAGAACTACTACGCCGGGGCCACCCTCCACCGGGACCTGATCTCGCCGTTCTACTCGCCCTGTCTCACCGGTAGCTGCGTGCCCGGGAGCCATCCGGGCACGGTGATCACCTGGTGGACCATCTCCCCGGCCCTGCTGATCCTGATCTTTCCCCTGGGCTTCCGTATGACGTGCTACTACTACCGCAAGGCCTACTACCGGTCCTTCTGGCAGGCGCCGCCGGCCTGCGCCGTCTCCGACGGACACAGTGCGTACACGGGCGAGTCCCGCTTCCCCCTGCTGCTCCAGAACGTCCACCGATACTTCTTCTACTTCGGCCTCGTTTTCAACGTCATCTTGACCATCGACGCCATCGTGGCCTTCCAGCAGCCCGGGGTGGGCATCGGGTTCAGTGTCGGCACGGCGGTCCTCCTGATCAACGCCACGCTGCTGTGGCTCTACTCCCTCAGCTGCCACGCCTGTCGGCACCTGTGCGGAGGCGGGGTCAAGCAGTTCTCGCGCTCCCCCATCCGGCACCGCATCTGGAAGGCCCTCACACCGCTCAACGCCCGCCACATGCTGTTCGCGTGGATGAGCCTGGTATTCGTCGCCTTCACCGACTTTTACGTGCGACTGGTGGCCAGCGGCACCATCCACGACTACGGATTCCACTTCTAAGGGGTATCGACCCATGGCTGAGTACGAGACCCACGAATTCGACGTCATCATCGTCGGCGCCGGCGGCGCCGGGCTGCGGGCCGCCATCGAAGCGAGGTCACGGGGGCTGAGCACCGCCCTCGTGTGCAAGTCGCTGCTGGGCAAAGCCCACACTGTCATGGCCGAGGGTGGGGTGGCGGCGGCGTTGCGCAACGTCTATGACGAGGACAGCTGGCAGGTCCACTTCCGCGACACCATGCGCGGCGGCAAGATGCTCAACAACTGGCGCATGGCCCAGCTCCACGCCCAGGAGTCACCCGACCGGGTCCGTGAGCTCGAGGACTGGGGAGCCCTGTTCGACCGGACCAAGGACGGCCTCATCCTGCAACGTGACTTCGGCGGCCACCGCTACGCGCGGCTGGCCCACATCGGCGACCGCACCGGTCTGGAGCTCATCCGGACCCTGCAGCAGAAGGCGGTGGCCGACGGCATCGAGGTGTTCATGGAGCTCAAGGTGCTCCGACTCCTGCACGACGTCGACGGCACCGTATCTGGCCTGGTCGGGTACTGGCGTCCCTCCGGCGAGTTCGTGGTGTTCAAGGCCAAGGCCGTGGTCATGGCCACGGGAGGCGTGGGCAAGAGCTGGACGTACACGTCCAACTCCTGGGAGTCCACGGGCGACGGGCACGCCATGTCCCTGTGGGCCGGCGCCGACCTCATCGACATGGAGTGCGTGCAGTTCCACCCGACCGGGATGGTCTGGCCCCTGTCGGTGAGAGGCATCCTGGTGACCGAGGGCGTCCGCGGTGACGGTGGCGTCCTCCGCAACTCGGAGGGCCGGCGCTTCATGTTCGACTACATCCCCCCGATGTTCGCGGCCGAGACGGCCGACTCGGAGGAGGAAGGCGACAAGTGGTACGACGACCACGCCGCCGGTCGTCGGCCGCCCGAACTCCTGCCTCGCGACGAGGTGGCCCGATCCATCAACAGTGAGGTCAAGGCGGGACGGGGCAGCCCGCACGGCGGCGTGTTCCTGGACATCGCCACTCGGCGCAGCGCGGAGGACATCCGGCGCCGGCTGCCGTCGATGTACCACCAGTTCAAGGAGCTCGCCGGTGTGGACATCACGGCCGAGGCCATGGAAGTCGGACCCACCTGCCACTACATCATGGGTGGCGTCCGGGTCGAGGCCGACACCGCGGCCACCACCGTGGCCGGGCTGTTCGCCGCCGGCGAGGTGGCGGGTGGCATGCACGGGGCCAACCGCCTGGGGGGGAACTCGCTCTCCGACCTGCTGGTCTTCGGGCGACGGGCGGGCATCGGTGCGGCCGACTTCGCCACCGACCGTCCGGGAACGGTGAGCCTCGACGAAGGCCAGGTCAGTGCGGCCATCGAGGCCGCAGTGGCCCCGTTCGACCGGGAGCAGGGCGAAAACCCCTATGACATCCAGCACGACCTGCAGGCCACCATGCAGAGCCTGGTCGGCATCATCCGGACCGGTTCGGAGCTGGACGAGGCCATCGGCAAGCTCGACGAACTGGAGGATCGGGCCAACCGGGTGGCGCTGGGTGGCGGACGCAAGTACAACCCGGGCTGGAACCTGACCACCGATCTGCCCTCCATGCTCAGTGTCTCGCGGTGCACGACGCTCGGCGCCATCAATCGCAAGGAGAGCCGGGGTGGTCACACCCGAGACGACTTCCCGAAGCCTGTGGCCGAGATGGGCTCGGTCAACTTCGTGCAGCGGATCAAGGGCGGCAACACGGACGGCGTCGGCGGCACGCCCTCCATCCGAACCGTAACCGCCACTCCGGAACCGATACCCGTGATGCCCGAAGATCTCCAGGAACTGTTCGAGGAGGCAACGTGATGGCCGAGGAACACGAGGCTGCCGGCAGCGGAGACGACATCACCATGCGCTTGTGGCGCGGCGATGAGACGGGGGGCGAGTTCACCGACTACGTCATGCCGTCGGTCGAGGGCGAGGTGGTGCTGGACGTCATCCACCGGGTGCAGGCCACTCAGGCACCCGACCTGGCCTGCCGGTGGAATTGCAAGGCCGGGAAGTGCGGATCGTGTTCGGCCGAGATCAACGGCCGTCCTTCGCTCATGTGCATGACCCGTATGGACACCTTGCCGCCGGGTGAGACGGTCACCGTGGCGCCCATGCGAACCTTTCCCATCCTCCGCGACCTGGTCACCGATGTCTCGTACAACTACGAGGTGGCCAAGCGGATCCCGCCGTTCCAACCCCGGGAGAAGACGGCTGACGAGGTGGAGGCCGGCGGCTACCGCATGCAGCAGATCGACGTCGAGCGGAGTCAGGAGTTCCGCAAGTGCATCGAGTGCTTCCTGTGCCAGGACGTCTGTCACGTGATCCGCGACCACGAGGAGAACAAGACGGCCTTTGCCGGGCCGCGGTTCTTCGCCCGATCGGCCGAGCTGGAGATGCACCCTCTCGACGTCAACGATCGTCGGGAACTGCTCCAACAGGAACAGGGACTGGGGAAATGCAACATCACCAAGTGTTGTACCGAGGTGTGCCCCGAGCACATCAAGATCACCGACAACGCCATCATCCCCCTGAAGGAGCGAGTGGTCGATGCCAAGTACGACCCGGTGGCCTGGCTGGGTCGGAAGATCCTGAATCGGAGCAAGCGGACGCCGACCGAGGCCGCCGCCAGTTCCCCGGCCGTCGGACCGGCCGCCGTGCAGCCCGCGGTCGAGGTGCACGGGATACCGTCGCCCCACGGCTCAGTGCTGGTCGAGTCGTCGGACACCACCATCATCAGCATCGACGACGCTCCGACGGATTGAGTCCGGTGTCCGGGGCGGCACCGTCACGTCGGAGCCTCTGCCGGCACCGCGCCCGGATCCGGTCATGGCCCGGTTCCTGAGCCCCGGGTGGGTCGAGGAGTGGAACGTCGCCCTCGAGTCCCGGCCGTCTCCCGACCAGGAACCTGATACTGGCCCGGCCATGCCCGTCGGCCTCGTCACGGTGGTCCAGGAGGTCCACGGAGCACCGGAGGGCGACATCAGGCTGGTCATGACCATCGACGACGGATCTGTGCATTTCGAACTGGGTGCCGCCGCCGGGGCCGACGGGGAGGAGGCGGGCGGGCGGGACGGTCCGGGCGCGGTCGCCGATGTGACCATCGTCGTGGCCTATGACGACGCTGCCGCCATGTCGCGCGGGGAACTGTCCCCAGCCCAGGCGCTGACCGCCGGTTTGATCCGTGTCCGGGGGGACCTTTCGGTCCTGGTCGCCACCCAACAGGTGCTCAACGACGTGCGGGCCGGATCAGAGGGCCGCCTGCCGCCGACGACCTACTGAGCGCGCTCATCAGCGCCCTCCCGGTGTACCGTGCCAGGAGGCATCGCCCCCTGCCACGTGAGGGGGACCGGGACTCCGGGGCACAGGCACCGGCGGGGTAGAGCAGGCATGGAAGTACTGACCAGTCGGACCATCCTCCATCCGAGCGATCTCGAACGAACGCTGGCCTTCTACCGGGACGGACTCGGTCTGGCGGTGGCCCGTGAGTTCGGGGAGGGGGACCATCGCGGCGTGGTCTTCTTCGCCGGGGGCGGGCTGATCGAGGTGACCGGCGGGGGCCCGGCCCGGCCGGCAGCTCCCGCTGACTCCCGGAATGGGGACACCGGAGCGGTGGTCCTCTGGCTGCAGGTGCGGGATCTCGACCGGGTCATCGCCGAGCTGTCGAGTCGGGATGTTGCGCTGGTCCGGCCCGCCGTGGTCGAGCCCTGGGGCCTGGTCGAGGCGTGGGTCGACGACCCCGACGGACTTCGCATCCACCTCGTGGAGGTCCCTGGGGACCACCCCCTCCGCAAGGACTCCCGCTCACCGGCCGCCGGTTCCGACCGGTGACCGCCCCCGGGTCCGCCCACCGCATCGTCGGCATCGACCACGTGCAGCTGGCCATGCCTCCCGGACCGGAGTCGGACGCCCTGGCCGAAGCGTTCTACACCGGGCTGCTGGGCTTACCGCGGGTGCCGAAACCGCCGGAGTTGGCGGTCCGGGGCGGCTGCTGGTTCGAGCTCGGGCGGGCCAAGGTCCACCTGGGCGTGGAGGACGACTTCCGCCCGGCCCGGAAGGCCCATCCGGCCCTGGTGGTCGACGATCTCGACGGCCTCTGCCAGCTGTTGGACAGTTCCGGGCATCCGACCCGCCGCACCGAGGACGTGCCTGGGAGGACCCAGTGGTATGTGGACGACCCGTTCGGAAACCGGATCGAGCTCCTTTCGGCATAGGCACCGGGGAACTGGCGGAGTGGGATACCGCAGGATGTCCTGGGGACAGCTCCGGGAGTGGCACAATCTGGGCCGCCGATCCGCCGGGTCCGAGGACAGGGATCATGGGATGCCGGGTGCGCTCCCAGGTCGGCAGGAGCGTTGGAGGTAGGGGTGGAACGTCAATGGCAGGGACAGCGGTGAGCGAGAAGCGTCGCCTCGGACCGAGGTGGCCTCGAGCTGTGGCGATCCACACGGGCACCGCCGGCGCCGTCCGATGACTCCGGCCACGCCGTCGGCGACACCGCCGCCTGGGAGAGGTCCGGGTGGGGCATGAACGGTGGTGAACGTCGCTCGTCCAAGGGCGTGATCCTGCCCGTCTGGCTGGCCGATGACCGGCGCACGATCGAAGTGGCCGACGGTGAGGTCGTCGGAATGGGCTTCATCCCCTACCTCGACCCCGAACGGGAGATCACGCTGTTCGAGGACAGCAGGGCACCGGTGCTGCCCGGCGTGTTCTGCACCCGGCTCACCGGTGTCTCGTTCCACGACGATGTCGTGCAGCTACCTCAATTCCGGGCCGGGAGCAGCGTGGAGATCCGATCGGAGCCGGCCAACGCCAGCGACCGGAACCCGTTGGCCATCTTCGGCGGCGGCCTCCGGGTGGGCTATGTCCCGGCACCGATCGCCACGACACTGGCCCCGTCGGGGACGCGGGTGGGACGGGGCATCGTGCTCATGGAATGGTCGAGCAACGGCCGACGCCACGGACTCTCGGTCCTCGGTTCCATGCATGTGGACCTGCAGATCACCTGGCTGGAGTAACGGCCGCCAGGGAACTGCCGGCCGTCGGCCGCGCGGTCAGCCGTGCTGCCACAGACGACTCTGGAGGGTCCGGATCCCGGGGAGCGCCACGCGGTCCAGGCGGGCCAGGTCGTCGTCGTCGACCGACCAGCCCAGAGCACCAGCGTTCTCCTCGGCCTGCTGACGGTTCTTCGCCCCGGGGATGGGCACCGCCCCCTTGGCCATCACCCAGTTGAGGGCGACCTGGCTCGGGAGCTTGCCCCCGTGCTTCTCCCCGATGCGGCGGAGTTCCGCCACCACACCGTCGACGACCTCCATGGGGTGGTTGGAGAAGTTGCGCTTGCCTTGAGGAGGATGGGAGGCCGAGTACTTGCCGGTGAGGCGGCCCTGCCCGATCGGCGAGTAGGCCAGAGGCAGCACGCCCGCGTCCCGGCAGGCGGCCAACAGCCCGCTGGTCTCGGGCGAACGCCGAAGGAGCGAGAACTCGATCTGGTTGGTGGCCAGCCTCATGCCCCGGCTCTCCAGGGCGGCCGCCATGGCCCGCGTCTCCTTGACCGAGTAGTTGGAGACGCCCACGGCCTGCACCAGCCCGGCCTGATGGGCCGTGGCCAGCGCGTCGGCCAGGGCTGAGTGGGAGCGGAGGCTGATGGGCCCGTGGATCTGGTACAGGCCAACCGACCGCACCCCCAACCGGTCCAACGACGCCCGCAACGAGGCCATGAGTGCCACCTTGACCTGGAGCTTCCACGGTGAGGGCATGAATTTTGTGGCCACCACGACGGGGGCGGCACGCTCCGCATCGCCGGCCAGCAGGCCACCGATGATCCGCTCGCTCTCGCCGCCGCCGTAGACCTCGGCGGTGTCGAACAGCGTCACCCCACTGTCGATGGAGGCGTCCCATGCCTGGTGGATGGAGTCCCGGGTCAGATCGGTGTCGTAGCCCCCCATGCCCCAGGTGGAACGGTCCCCCCACGCCCAGGTACCCACCCCGAGCGCCGGAACGGTGACATCGGATCCAGCCAGTGTGTAGTGGTCGGGGATCATTCCTGCACGGTACCCGAACCGTGGCGTGACCAGCCGTGGGCGTCGGCCGGGGCGGCCGCGGCTCGGGATGGCCGGTTGTGGCCGGCCGTCGGCGAGCGACATCATGGGCCATGCCCGAGATCACCCTCGACGACGTCACGCTGGCCTATGACTTGGTCGGGGAGGGGGATCCGGTCGTGCTGGTGGCCGGGTGCAGCCAGCCCGCCCTGGCCTGGCAGTTCGGCGTGGTGCCGTTTCTGACGGCAGCGGGCTACTCGGTCCTGACGTTCGACAACCGGGGGGTTGCCCCCTCCTCCTCGCCGCCAGCCCCGTACTCCGTCGCCGACATGGTGGCCGACACCCTCGGCCTCCTCGACCATCTGGAGCTGGGCCCGGTGCGCATCGCCGGCCACTCCATGGGCGGGTGGGTGACCGAGACCCTGGCCATCCACCACCCCGAGCGGGTGAGGGGCGCGGCGCTCATGGGCAGCTGCAACGTGGGCACGGCATGGGAGAAGGCCATCACGACGGTCGAACGGGATCTGGCCCGACTCGACCACCCGATGCCTCCGCTCTACTTCGCCACCGAGACGCTGCGGTATCTGCCCAACCGTGACCTTCAGGACGATGCCGTGGTAGAGACATGGCTGTCCCTCCTGCGGGACCAGCCGGTCTGGCCCAACCCGGGACGGCTGGGTCAGTACGAGGCCTGCCTGGCCTGGTCCACCGACCTGGCCCGCACCGAGGCATGGCCGTCCATCGCCGTGCCGTGCCTGATCCTGGCCTTCGAGCACGACGTGGACTCGCCGCCGGCCAGGGCCCGGGAGGCCGCCGGCATGATCCCCGGCTCACGGTTCGTCGAGATCCCCGACGCCAGCCACCTGGGCATCTTCACGCACGCCGCTCAGGTGGGTGCGGCGCTGGTGGAGTTCTTCGCCGGCCTCTGAACACTCCGCCGACCCTGCACCGTTTCGGCCGTGGTTCAGCGGACGGCCGAGAGCGACGTCAGGGTGATGGCCATCTGTTCGTGATACCGGACCGAGCCGAGGGGACCGGTCCGCTGGGAGAGGTCGACCGCCTCCTGTTCCCTCAGGATCAGTCCGGTGGCCGGGGACACCCAGTAGTCGGTGGGGTTGGACCCGCTCTCCCCCCCACGGAACGTGAAGGTGAGTTGCGTGTGCAGGGCCGGCTCCTGTCGACCGCGGACGGCGATGGTGGACCAGCCGAGGATGCGCCCTGTGAAGGCGACGGCCTGACCCCCGGTGTGGCAGGTGGCCGACCACCGCTCGCCCCGGACCGGCCGTGACGGCAGGAAGTAGGCACCCGCCGGACAGTCGATGACCTCGGTGGTACGGACTCCGGCGATCTCCTCATCGGACAGGGCCGAGACCATCCTCACCGCACCGTTGCGTCCGGAGCACTCGACCAGTCCCTCCATGTGCTGTTCGAACGGCACCCAACGCACGGTGGCACACGACGCGTCGGTGACGACCACCTCCGAAGAGGAGGGGAAGGAGCGACTGATCCCGGCAACGCTGAGCCGCTCGAAGCCGGACGTGCGGTAGTTGTAGACGCCCGCCGCGGGGAGCAGCGATCCGTCGGCCGACGGTGGAACCCGCTGGTCGTGCCGGTAGAGCCGCAGGGCCTGGCGCAGGTCGACCTGGGTTCCGGGGCTCCGGAGGACGAAGAACCACACCCCGACAGCCACCGCGGCGATGAGGACGGCGACGCCGGCGCCCAGCGCCCAGAACCTGTGATGGGCGAACCACGAGAGCAGGGGCATGCTGTCCTCCTTCGACGTCCACGAGCAGGTCGCCACCCTGCCGCTCTACTCTCGCGCTATCCGCACCGGGCCGCCACCGGGCTGCCGGGGCGGGCGGTGCGGCCCGGGCGCCGTCAGGACCGGGGCTCCGCCCTCATCCGCTCGTACTCGAGGGTCTGATCGATCAGCGCACGCCTGGAGGGCACCGACTCCCCTGCTGTCCCCACGCGGCCGGCCTCCCCCCACGATCCAGTCCCACTCCCCCCCGCGGCTGGCCCGTCGTCGGGGCCGGGCACCGACCAGGCACCGTCGATCGTCCCCGTCAACGGCGCCCGGGAACCGTGCGGTCGAGCACCCAGACCAGACCCTCGCCGCTGTGGGCGGTTGCCAGCGGCTCCCGCTTCTCGCCGCCGAGAAGCCGGAAGCCCAGCTTGGGAGGGACGGCGGCGCTGGCCCGGTTGGCCACGTCCATCCGGATCTCGACCCGCATGACCGAGTCCAGGCAGGCGAAGGCCGCCTCGGTGAGGGTCTGTGCAGCCTCGGTGGCATAGCCCCGCCCGGTCCGGTCGGAGCGAACCCAGTAGCCAACCTCGATCGAACCCGGACCGGACCGGGGGTGGAGGCCGGCCGAGCCGACCACCTCCCCGGATCCCGTCTCGATGAGCATGTACAACCACTCCCGGTTGCCGTCGAAGGCCTTCTCTCCCTCCCGGAGCACCGCCGACAGCTCCGAACCGGTAGGCATGGTGGCGGCCCAGGGCATCCACCGGTGGAGCTCGGGGAAGCTGGCCGCCACCGCAGCCAGGAGTTGGTCCCGGTGGGCCGGGCGCCACCGGTGGAGCTCGATGAGTCCGGCGGGGAGGACGTCAGGCAGGAGCGGCGCGGTCCCGGGCATCAGCGGCGCGAGGCCTGCGGCCGCGGCGGAGTCCGCCATCCCGGCTGGATCGTGTCGGCCATGCCTCAGGATCAGGTGGTCGGTGGCGACGTCGACGTGACGGGAAACACGGTGATGTTGATGGGGAACTCCCCGGCCTTGAGTGGGCCCACCTTGGCCGAGGACGTGGTCCCTGCCACGACCTCCACTGTCCACTGTGAGTTCTTGGCCGTGAACGCCGAGCCGGTCAGTGTGATGGTCGTCGACGGCGAGGGGTTCGACGCATCGGTGTCCGGTGTCGAACCCGACCTCACGTTGCTGATGGTGTAGCCGGCCGCCTGGAGCTTGGACTGGTACGCCATTGTTCCCGCCGACAACGACCCGGTCACGGCGAAGGCCACGTCCCAGTCATTGTCGGCTCCGCCCCCGCCCAGCACCCGGGAGTTGTCGGGCTCGGGCACATTGCTCGGGAACCCCGAGGGGAGTTGACCCTGTGCCTCCGCGAAATGGTGACCGAAGATATTGCCGCTCACCCCGTGCTTGGAGATGTGGATCCCGCACGCCGAGAGCATGAGCCCCGTGGCGAGAACCACGCCCATGATTCGCCACGTGCGCATGGCGGGAAATCTAGCCTCGACCATCCGGCCGCCGGCTTGAAAGGACGATGCAACATCACCCGGCACCGCGTTCGTGCCTGGTGATTCCCATGGGGGCGATCATCGCGGCAGCTGTGGTGAGGCCTGGCGGCCGTATGGCTGGCCGACTACATCCGCCGCCGGTAGGTGTAGTACGCCTTCACCGAGCTGTCGGTGGGGGCCTCGCCGCTGTCGCTGCTCGCCTCGAGCAGGGTGAACCGAGGTTCGAGGGCGGCTCCGATCCGTCGCAGACTCACGCCCAGCTCACCGATCTGTTCGTGGTGGAGCTCGAAGCGCGACGCCCCCAGGTGCTCGAAGATCCTGATGTCCCATTCGGAGAGCCCCTCCTCGGCCAAGGCCACGTCCATGATGAGCACGTGCTCCTCGAAGTCGAACACCCAGGGTGGCTCCTCCCCCAGGCGCCGGAGCTCCCCGACGGTGTTCACATCGAAGATGAACAGCCCGTCCTCCACCAGATGGTCGTACACCGCCTCGAACATCGACTGCCAGGACTCGAAGGTGAGCAGGTGGTTCAGTGTGTCGAAGACGCAGACCACCACGTCGAACCGCTCGCCGAGCCAGAACTCCTCGATGTCACCCAGGAGGAGGCGGGCGGTGGGCACCTTCTCACTGGCTACGGCCAGCATCTCGGGTGATCGGTCCATGCCGGTGAGGGCGGGGAACGCCGTCAGCTGGGCCAGGATGGATCCGGTTCCACAGCCCAGTTCCAGCACAGAGGAGGCCCGAGGCAGGTAGCGGTCGATGCTGGCCAGGACCCGGGCGCCCCTCGGACGGGGATCGTCCATGGCCGCGTCGTAGAAACGGGCGAAGCGGTCGTAGTCCGGCACCGGTCAGCCCGTGGATCCGCCCGGGGGGGCCGATGAGGTCTGATCAACGTACCGCTGGGAGAGATCAGCCAGGGTCTCCTCGCACTCGGCCAGGCAGGACCCGATGATCTCGGCCACGGGACGGCTGGCGTCGATCCGGCCGGCAACCTGCCCACCGAGGGCGATCCCCGATGACAGGTCGCCCCCGAAGTAGACGTCCTGGACGTTCCCGAACGAGGCCATGGCGTTTCGCTCGTGGTCGAATTCGAGACGTTCGGTGTGGGCCGTGCGCAGCGCCCGTAGTCCGGGCGAGGTGTGACTGTTCAGAAAGACCGTGTCGGTCTCGGTGGCGTCGACGATGGCCTGCTTCCAGTTGGCATGCACGGGAGACTCCACCGAGGACACCATGGCCGTCCCCAGTTGGACCCCCTCGGCCCCGAGGGCCAGAGCCGCGGCCATGGAACGGCCGTCCAGGAACCCCCCGGCGGCGATGACCGGGAGGTCGAAGGCTCCGGTCACGGAGGGCAGCAGGACCATGGAGGTCACCGGACGGGGGTGTTTGAACCCACCGCCCTCGCCCCCCTCCACGATCAGGCCGTCGACCCCGGCCATGACGGCCTTCTCCGCGGCCCGCAGCGTCGGCACCACGTGGAACACCGTGAGGCCGGCTTCCTTTAGCTGTGCGGTGTAGCGGGTCGGACTGCCGGCCGACGTCGTGACGAACTGCACACCCTGGGCGATGACGAACTCGACGATGACGGTGGGGTCGGACACGAACGCCTGGGCGATGTTGACCCCGAAGGGCCGGTCGGTGAGGTCCTTCATCTTGGCGATCTCGTGGCGCACGGCGTCGAGCTCACCCGACGACGTCTCGATGATTCCCATGGCTCCAGCGTTGGAGACGGCCGAGGCCAGTGCCGAGCGGGCGATCCACCCCATCGGGGCCTGCACGATCGGGATGTCGACGCCGAGCAGTTCGGTCACACGGTTCGTCAGCACGCCGGCATCTTGGCATGCCCGGTCGTCTGTTGGGCGTCTCCCAGAGGGAGCGACCGGGGACTGCGGGTACCCGGCCTCGGGAGGGGCGCGGACCGGGCCGGAACGGGGGCGCCGCCCGGGTCACGCCACGGCGGAGTAGTGTCTGTGGTGATCACGTGACCCCCTGAGGACATCGGGCAAGGCGGTGCATCAGCGCCCCAGCACGCCAGCGCCGAATCAGGAGGATCCGTGAAGTCCCAGCTCATGCCGCCTGAGCCCATGGCGGCGCGCGATCCCTGTCGGCCAACCGACCAGGACCTGCCGGTGGTGCATGCCAGCCAGAAACTGGTCACCGTGGCCATCGTGGCCGGCCCCGCCGTGGCGCTCGCCGTCATCATCCCTGTGCTGTGGGGTCATGCCGTCAACCTCTCGGACCTGATCATCGGGGTCGTCTTCTACCTGATCACCGGGTTCGGGATTACCGTCGGGTTCCACCGTCTGTTCACCCACCGCGCCTTCGGGCCCCGACGGACCTTGAAGATCGCCCTGGCCGTCATGGGCTCGATGGCCGTCGAGGGCTCGTTGACCAGTTGGGTGGCCACCCATCGGCGCCACCACATGTTCAGCGACCTGCCGGGTGACCCCCACTCACCCCACCGCTACGGGGACCATGGCGGTGCCCTCCTGCGCGGGCTGGCCTTCTCCCACGTCGGATGGCTCTTCGTCTCGGATGCCTCGCTGGCCAGCCGCTACGCCCCCGACATGCTCCGGGACCGGGACATCCAGCGCATCGACCGGCTCTTCCCCCTGTGGGCGGCGGCGTCCCTGGCCATCCCCCTCGGGATCGGGTACGTCCTCTCCGGCACCCTGGCCGGGGCCCTGACCGCGCTCCTGTGGGCCGGGCTGGTGCGCATGGCACTCCTCCATCACATCACCTGGGGGGTCAACTCCCTGTGCCACACCTTCGGCCGGCGCACCGAGGCGACCAAGGACCAGAGCACCAACCTGTGGGTGCTGGCCGTGGTTTCACTCGGGGACAGCTGGCACAACGTCCATCACGCCCATCCCTCGTGGGCCCGCCACGGCGCCCGGCGAGGGATGATCGACCCCTCGGCGTGGCTCATCCGGCGCTTCGAGCAGTTGGGCTGGGCCACCAGGGTCCGGTGGCCCACGGTGCCCGACACCGCCTAGGGGCGCCGCGGTTGCCCCGTCCGGCCCGCGTCAGCTGGACGCCGCGGCGCGCCGGCGCAGGGGCGGGAGGGTCGGAGGGGGCTGCCGCCGGGCGGGCAACTCGGCCACGAGCTGGACGGTGGCCTCGGTCACCACCCGTACCGCTCGCTCGAACGCCTCCTCGGTGGCGGGCGAGGTCGACTGGACGCCGCTGACCTTGCGCACATACTGGCGGGCGGCGGCCTCGAACTCGTCCTCGGTGGGTGGGGGCTCGAGGCCCCGGAGGGTCGTGATGTTCCGGCACATGACCCCAGGCTACGCCCACCGGCCCCCGGGTACCTGGCGACCGCCGACCCGGCCAGCGGGTCCACCGCGTCAGGGGAGCAGGGCGGCCACGTCGGCCCGCTCGGCCTCCAACTCCTCGGTGGTGATCCGGATCCGCTCGGTGGCGAACTCGTCGTGGGGGAGCCCCTCCACCACAGTCCATCCCCCGGAGCCGTTGGTCCTGACCGGGAAGCCGAACTGGAGACCCTCGGGCACGCCGTACTCTCCGTGGGACACCACGGCCAGCGACGTGACGTCGTCGCCCGGGGTGGCCAGGCGGATGCTGTTGACCGAGTCGACGGCGGCGTTGGCCGCCGAGGCCGCGGAGGACAGTCCACGTGCTTCGATGATGGCCGCACCCCGCTTCTGCACCGTGGTGAGGAAGTCGCCCTGGAGCCAGGCCGTGTCGTCGATGACCTCGGCCGCCGGCTTCCCGTCGATGAGGGCGTTGGCATAGTCGGGGAACTGGGTGGCGGAATGATTACCCCAGATGGCCAGGTTGCTCACCGAGGGAACAGCAACGCCGGCCTTGCGGGCCAGCTGGCTCTTGGCACGGTTCTCGTCGAGGCGGGTCATGGCGAACCACCGGTCGGCCGGCACGTCGGGCGCACTGGACCGGGCGATCAGGCAGTTGGTGTTGCACGGGTTGCCCACCACCAGCACTCGCACGTCCGAGGCGGCGTTGGCGGCGATGGCCCGACCCTGGGGACCGAAGATCCCGCCGTTGATGGTCAGCAGGTCACCGCGTTCCATGCCGGCCTTGCGCGGGATCGATCCCACCAGCAGCGCCCACGAGGTGCCGTCGAAGGCCGTGTCCAGATCGGTGGTGGTGACGATATCGCTGACCAGGGGGAAGGCGCAGTCGTCGATCTCCATGACCACACCCTCCAGGGCCCGCATCCCGGGCTCGATCTCGAGGAGGCGGAGGACCACCGGCTGGTCGCGGCCCAGGAGTTGCCCCGAGGCGATGCGGAACAGGAGGGCATAGCCGATCTGGCCGGCGGCCCCGGTGACGGTCACGTGGACGGGTGGGTTTGCTGCCATAGGTGCGAGGCTATCGGCCCGGTTCCGGTCGGGCGAACCTGACGACCGCTCAGCCCGCCACCCCGACCAACGACGGCGCCGAGAGGCCCCGCCGGGGCTCGACGATGCCGTCGATCAACCCGTACTCCATGGCCTCCGCCGGGGTCATGAAATAGTCCCGGTCGATGTCCGCGGCCACCTGCTCCACCGATCGGCCGCTGTGGTGGGCGATGATCTCGGCCATGCGGTGCGTGAGGGCCAGGACCTCCCGCAGCTGGATCTCCATGTCACTGGGCGCCCCCCGCGTGCCGGCGCTGCCCTGGTGGATCATGATACGGGCGTTGGGCAGGGCCAGCCGCTTCCCCTGGGCGCCACCGCACAGCACCATGGCCGCGGCCGACATACCCATGCCGACGCAGATGGTCGACACGTCGGGCCGCACGTGCTGGATGACGTCGTAGATGGCCATACCGGCATAGGCCATCCCGCCCGGTGAGTTGATGTAGAGGGAGATGTCCTTGTCGGGCTCCTGGGCCTCGAGGTAGAGCATCTGGGAGATGATCAGGTTGGCCACCTGGTCGTCGACCTCTTGGCCGAGGAAGACGATCCGCTCCCGGAGGAGCAGGGAGAAGATGTCGAATGCCCGCTCGCCGCGGCTCGACTCCTCCAGGACAGTGGGTACGAGAGCGTGAACCTGGGTCATCGGAGTCCTCCGTGCTCTGCCCCGACCGGCGTGCCCGACCGGGGAAACGTCATGTATGATATCTCGTCCATGAGATATTACCAGAGCGATATCGTGGGCCAGGCCAGTACGGGGCGCAGTCGGACCGGTCCCCGGGGCCGGTCACCAGGAGATGGACCAGATGAGCGAACGACGTCACCCACCGGTGTTCCCCGGCTTTCGGGAGATGTCCGAGCGACGGCAGGCGCTGAGCGACGAGTTGGTCGAACGCCGACGGGCCCTCGGCCTGTCCCAGACCCAGGTGGCGGCACGGATGGGGACGTCCCAGTCGGCGGTGGCCAGGATCGAGAACGGGGCTTCCGACGTCCTGATGTCGACCGTCGACCGCTACGCCTCGGCGCTGGGCCGGCGCCTCGAGTGGTCGCTCGGGCCGCCCGAGGGGGGATTGGCGCCGTGAGCCTGCCCAGCTGGGGACGGGGCGGGTCCGGGGGCGACGGTGCGTCGGTGGATCCGGAGGAGTGGATGCGCCGCCGGCTCCTCGAGCACCGGGTGGTGACCCTGGTGGGTCCACTCGACGACATGGCTGCCACCCAGGTGGGCGCGGCGCTCATGACCCTCGACGCCGACGGCGACGGCAGCATCGAGCTGAGGATGGACAGTCCCGGCGGGTCGACGGGGGCGGCACTGGCCCTCATGGACGTCATCGACCTGTTGGGCGTCGTGGTCCGGGGGTGGTGCACCGGCCAGGTGGCTGGTCCCGCCGTCGGCGTCCTGGCCGTCTGCCACCGACGCACCATCTCGCCCCACGCCCGGGTCCACCTGGCCGAGCCGAGGACCGGGTTCGAGGGGGATGCCCGCCTCCTCCAGCGACTGGCCGAGGACCACGCCGACCGGTGGGCGATGTTCTGTCACCGGCTGGCCGAGGCCACCGGGAGGACCGCTGAGCAGATCGCCGAGGACGCCCGCAGGGGCCTTTTCCTCGCCGCCGACGAGGCCGTGGCCTACGGCATCGTCGACCGTGTGGCCACCCCGGATACCCCGAGGGGCCGGATCGCTCCGCGCCCACTCGGATTCGGACCCCGCTGAAGGCCGAGAGGATCCCCGTGCCCGGGAACGGGGATCAGGGTGCGGCCAGACCCAGCGACGAGTAGATCTCCCGCGTGGCGTTGGAGCGGTTGAGCGTGTAGAAGTGCAGGCCGGGCACGCCCGCCTCCAACAGCTGCTCACAGAGCTCGGTGGCCACCGCCACACCCTCCTGCCGGACGGCCTCCTTGCCTCCCCGGCGGTCGGCCGCCTCGAGGCGAGCCACCATCCACGGCGGCACCGCGGCGCCCATGGTGGCCATCCGGGGTATGGACGAGAGACTGGTGACGGGCATGATGCCGGGGAGCACGGGCTTGTCCACGCCCCGGGCGGCCAAATCGGCGACCAACCCGGTGAACTCGGACGCCTCGAAGAAGAACTGCGAGATGGCGAAGTCGGCCAGCGAGAGCTTGGCCGACAGATGGTCCCGGTCCGTTACCGGGTCGGCGGAGAGGGGGTGCCCACCGGGTTGGGCGGCCACGCCCACGGAGAAGCCCCCTATGGCGTGGGCCAACTCCACCAGCTCCGAGGCGTGCTGCAGTTCCCCGAGGCCCTCGGCCGGGTCGGCGGGAGGATCACCGCCCAGCGCCATCAGGTTCTCGACGCCGGCCGTCCGGTAGGCCACGAGGATCTCGGCCAGCTCCAGCCGGGAGTGGGCCACACAGATCAGATGGGCCATCGGCACCAGGGTGGTGGTGCGGAGCATCCCCGTGACCAGATCGAAGGTCCTCTGGCGGGACTCGGCCCCTCCCCGGTAGGTCACCGAGACGAACGAGGGGCTCAACGGCTCGAGGTCCCGCAGGGTCTTGACCAGGGTGACCTGCTCGGCGTCGGACTTGGGCGGGAAGAACTCGAACGAGTAGGTCCTCCCCTTGGCCAGGAGATCGGCGATGCGGGTCATGGCCCCTCCAGCCTACCGCCGACCCGGGCCTGCGGCCCGTGGAGGCCGGTGGGCGCCCCGGTGGTCAGCCTCGCGCCGAGCCGATGCGAGTGGACAGCCGGGCGATGGCCATGTCCAGCTCACCACTCCGGGCCCGACGAGCCTCATCGGCCTCGGCCAACTGCATCCCGGTAGGGGCCGCCGTCCCGTGTCGGAGCAGGCGGTCGGCTTCGATGGCGAAGGCCAATCCCCGGAGGGCACCGGCCGCCGTGGCGGCCCTCTGGCCGGCCTCGGGGTCCGGGGCCGTGGCCACGGTGTGCTCGAGTGCCACCGCCGCCCGTTCGACCTGGACGGCCACCGCACTCCGGACCTCCGGGTCGCCCGAGGCCGCGTTGTCGGACAGGAGCGATGCCCGGGCCAGCTGGGCGTCGGACAGGGCCGGGATCACCGCGTTGCGCCAGTTCCCCTCGACACGCTTTCGCCGGCGGACGGCCATCAACCAGATGAGCCCTCCGATGGCCAGGACCAGCACCACGATGACGATGATCAGGGCCCACGGCGTCGTGGACGAGGCCTGGGTGGCGATCAGGGGGGCCAACGTGGTCGTGGTGGTGGACGAGGACGTCGTGGTGGTGGACGGGACGGTGGTGGTGGTTGTTGTCGTGGTCGTCGTCGTAGTCGTGGTCTCCGGCAGCGTGGTCGGCGTGGTCGGCGTGGTCGAGGGAATGGTGACGGCGGGGACGGCCACCAGGAGGACCGGGACGCCCGACCCCCCACCGGCGACCGGTGCGGCTCCGGCGGCGGCTGCCCCCGCGGACACCGCGGACACCGCGGTCGACAGCGCCACCACCATCCCCACTCCGGCGGCCAGACCCCGGAGGCCGCTGAGGGGTCTGGTTCGACCGGCGTCCTGCATCAGGCGTCGCTCCGTCCGAAGTCGTCCTCGAGCCTCACGATGTCGTCCTCCCCGAAGTACTCCCCGTGCTGGACCTCCACGAACACCACCTCGGAGGCGGTGGCGTTGGCGATGCGGTGATTGGTCCCCACCGGGATGTCCACCGAATCGCCGGCGGCCAACTCGGTGACGGCGCCGTCCAACGTGATCTGCGCCGTCCCGCGGACGATGAACCAGTGCTCCGAACGCCGGGCGTGGCGCTGATAGCTCAGTCGCTTTCCCGGCAGCACCACGATGCGCTTGACCTTGTGCGTCCCGTCGTCGTCCAGCACGGTGTACATGCCCCACGGGCGGTGGTCGGTCTCGAGGCCCTCGGTCCCACTCATGACGCCCGCTCGGCAGCCCGCACCGTGTTGCGCAGGAGCATGGCCCGGGTCATGGGGCCGACCCCCCCGATTCGTGGGGTGATCCAGCCGGCCACCTCGGCCACGGACGCATCGACATCGGACAGGATCTTCCTCCCCTCCCACGACGTACCCGCTCCGACCACGGCGGCCCCGGGCTTGACCATGTCGGCCGTCACCAGTCCGGCCCGTCCGGCCGCGGCCACCACCACGTCACCCTGACGGACCAGTCCGGACAGGTCCTCGACCCCGGTGTGCACGACGGTCACCGCGGCGTTGCAGCCGGGGCGACGCAGGGCCAGCAGCAGAGCCAGCGGACGTCCGATAGTGAGTCCCCGGCCGATGATCACCACGTGCTTCCCCTCCACCGGCACACTGTTGGCGGCCAGGAGCTCCACGATGCCGGCCGGTGTGCACGGGAGGGGGCCGTTGGCCCCCATGACCAGCTTCCCCAGATTGACCGGGTGCAGCCCGTCGACGTCCTTGTCCGGGTCGACCGCCAGCAGCACCCGTTCCTCGTCCAGGCCTTCGGGGAGGGGCAGCTGGACCAGGTAGGCGTGGATGGCGGGATCGGCGTTGAAGCGGGCCACCACGGCCTCGATCTCCTCCTGGCTGACGTCGGCGGGGAGGTGTTGGTGAGCGGAGTGGATCCCGACCTCGGCACAGTCCTCATGCTTCATGGCCACATAGCGGGCACTCGGCCCGTCGTCGCCCACCAGGATCGTCCCCAGTCCGGCGGTGACGCCGGCACTGCGCAGTCGACCCACCCGGTCGGTCACCTCGGCGCGGATCTTCGCCGCCAGCAACTCGCCGTCCAGCAGTGTCGCCGTCATGGCCGTTCCCTCATGCCCCCAGTATGCCCGGGCGCCATCCGGTCGGAGCGGTACGGGCCTGCCGGACGTCGGTCAATGCCGGAAGTGGCGCTCGCCACCGGCCATGACCACGGCAACCCCGGCCTCGTCGGCCGCGGCGATGATCTCACCGTCCCGGATCGACCCGCCGGGCTGGACCACGGCGGCCACGCCGGCCTCGGCCAGTACCAGCAGCCCATCGGGGAAGGGGAAGAAGGCGTCGCTGGCCGCGGCGCCCCCGGTGGCCCGGCCGGCCGCCTTGGACACGGCGATCTCGGCGGCCACCACCCGGGACTGCTGGCCCGCCCCCACCCCCACGGCCTGGCCATCGGTGACGATGGCGATGGCGTTGGAGGTCGTCCGGGCGCACACCGTCCAGGCCAGGACCAGATCCCGCCACTGGGCCTCGGTGGGCTCGGCCTTGGTCGCCACCTCCCACGAGGACGGGGGGACGAGAAACCGGTCGGCGTCCTGGACCAACACGCTGGCCCCCAGGCCCCGGAACTGCCGGACCAGGGGCTCGGGGGCGGGGGCGGACAGCAGGCGGGTGGCCTTGCGCTTGGAGGTCAGCTGGACCAGGGCGGCGTCGTCGTAGGACGGAGCGATGATGAGGTCGGCCTGGGGCCCGGCGGCGATGGCCTCGGCCACCTCGGGGGTCACCCGCCCCCCGATGGCCACGATGCCCCCGAAGGCGGACTGGGGGTCGCACTCGAGCGCCCGGACGTAGGCCGACACCAGCTCGGGGTGGACGGCCGCCCCGCACGGGTTGGCGTGTTTGATGATGGCCACGGCGCGGTCGCCGCCCGTCGGGTCGGCCAACTCGTGGACCAGCCGCCAGGCGGCATCGGCGTCGAAGATGTTCAGGTACGAGAGCTCCTTGCCGCCGTGCTGGACGACATCGTCCCACCACGAGTGACGGCCGACGATCCGGTAGCGGGCACCGTGTTGGTGGGGGTTCTCGCCGTAGCGCAGTGAGCCGGCCCGCTCCAGGGCCAGGTGGATGGTGGGGGGAAGGATGGAGGCGTCGGCCTCGGCCGGTCCGGAGGCGCCCACTTCGTCGAACCAGTCCACGATGGCGGCGTCATAGGCGGCCGTGTGGGCGAAGGCGTCCCGGGCCAGGCGCAACCGGGTGGCCGGCGACAGGGAGCCCTCCTGTTCCAGTTCCTCGAGCACGGTGCCGTAGGCGTCCGGCGAGACCACGACGCCCACATGGGCATGGTTCTTGGCCGCGGCCCGGACCATGGTCGGCCCTCCCACGTCGATGAGTTCGATGGAGGGATCGGAGGAGAACGGATAGAGGTTGCACACGACGAGGTCGATGAGCCCGATGCCCTGCCGCTCCAGATCGGCCAGGTGGCCAGGCTTGGAGCGGTCGGCCAGGATGCCCCCGTGGATCGTCGGATGGAGGGTCTTGACCCGTCCGCCGAGCATCTCAGGAGCTCCGGTGAGGTCGGCCACCTCGACATGGTCGACACCGGCCTCGGCCAGAGCCGCCGAGGTGCCACCACTCGAGACCAGCTCCCACCCCAGGTCGGCGAGGCCTCGGGCCAGGTCGACGACCCCGGTCTTGTCGTAGACGCTCAGCAGTGCCCTCATGATGCAACCTCCGTTGATGATCCTGGCCCATCCTCCGCCGTCGCCGCCAACCGGTCGACGAACGTGCGGATGGTGGCGGGGTAGAGCGTCCGCTCGACGGTCTTGATGCGCTCGTGGAGCGACTCCTCGGTGTCACCAGGGAGCACCGGCACGCGGGCCTGGGACAGCACCGGTCCGGCGTCCATCTCCACGGTGGCGACATGGACGGTGGTGCCCGTCTCGTCCACCCCGGCGGCCAGGGCGTCCCGGACGGCGTGCCATCCGGGAAACGCCGGCAACAGGGCCGGATGGGTGTTGAGGATGCGGCCGGGGAAGGCGTCGTGTATCGGCTGGCCGAGCACGGTGCCGAACCCGGCCATGGCCACCACGCCGATGGCGCCGTCCCGGAGTGCCGCGGTCACGGCCGCCGTATAGCCGTGGCGGTCGAAGCCCGGGCCGAAGCCACCGAAGGCGGCCCGATCGACCAGCCGGGCGGGGATGCCGGCGGCCGCGGCCACCTCGAGGGCGCGGCAGGGGCGGTCGACCAGGACGAGACCGACGGGCAGGCCGTCGCCGATGATGGCCTCCAGAATGGTGCCGCTCCCCGAGGCCAGGACGCCGATCCTCACCGGCTCCCCAACCGCTTCGTCCACTGGACCGGTACGTGGGGTCCGGACGGTGTCCGGAGCGGTGTCTCGAGGTGCGCCGGGGACCACGGCCGCACGATATCAGCGCCGCTGAGTGCCAACGTTCGCGCCGCGCGCCACCAACCCGGGGCGCCCCGGAGCGTCGGTGCTACTGTCCCGCACACACGGGACCGGGGCGACGTGGCCCGACCGGCCTGCCTCCGGTACTTGGGCCCACGTCGCTCGGTCCCCCCTGCCCAGGGAGTGCCCCTCGTGACAGTGGTATCGGCACCGATGGTCCATTTCCGAAGTGAAAGTTCCGGAGATTCCCTCGGTCCCGGTTCGGTTCGCCGCACCCCAGCCGCCGCCCACGCCACGAGGGGCGCGCCCCAACCGGGGCCGGACTCCATCGCCAGGATCAGGACTCGAGACTGGAGAGGAGGGCCTCATCCAGGCCGACCAGGCTCGGGAGGACGGCGTCGCACAGACCCCATCGGGGGGATCCGAAGGCGCTCGGCTCCGGGACGGCCACCACCCTCATGCGGGCGGCCTTGGCCGAGACCGCCCCGTTGAAGGAGTCCTCGACGGCCAGGCAGTTCCTCGGGTCCACACCGAGCTTGGCCGCCGTGGACAGGTACGCGCCGGGGTGGGGCTTGCCCAGGGGCTCCCACTCGGCCGAGTGCCAGGTGGTGATGGTGGACCCGATGCCCAGACGGTCCAGGGCGGCGGCGATGACCACGGCGTAGGAGCCCGAGCACACCGCAGCGGGGAGGGACCGGGACGCGCACAAGGCCACGGCCTCGAGGGCACCGGGCATGGGCTCGCCGCGCTCGGTGACCAGTTCGGCCACCCGGGCGGTCACGGCCCGCTCGACGGCCGACGGGGGCATGCCCTTCCAGGGCGACCGGTCCCACCAGTGCCGAACGGCGTCGTCGATGCGCAGGCCCATGGTCTGGCGCACGTCCTGGTCGGTCAGGTGGAGACCGACGCTCCCGAAGACCTCGATCTCGGCCTGGCGCCAGAGGGGCTCCGAGTCGATGAGCAGCCCGTCAAGGTCGAAGATGACCGCCTTGATGGGGCGGCCACCGAGGGCGGCGGCCGAGGGGAGATCCGCGCTCAGTCGAGTTTCCGGACGACGTCCACCATGGCCTCGCCGGCCTCGGTGGGATTGAGGGCCACGGTGACCCCGGCGGCGGAAAGCGCGTCCATCTTGGCCTGGGCCGTGCCCTTGGAGCCCGAGATGATGGCGCCGGCATGGCCCATCTTGCGGCCCGGTGGGGCCGTCACCCCGGCCACGTAGGACACCACCGGCTTGGTCACCGACGAGGCGATGAACTCGGCGGCTTCCTCCTCGGCCGAGCCGCCGATCTCCCCGATCATCATGATGGCCCTGGTGTCCGGGTCGGCCTGGAAGGCGCCCAGGCAGTCGATGAAGCTGGTCCCGGGCACGGGGTCGCCGCCGATCCCCACACAGGTGGTCTGACCCACCCCCTGTTGGGACAGCTCGTGCAACGCCTGGTAGGTGAGTGTTCCCGATCGGCTCACGATGCCCACCGGTCCACCGGGCATGGCGATGTCGCCCGACGTGATGCCGATGTTGCACTTC
Organism: uncultured Acidimicrobiaceae bacterium; assembly: GCA_963737625.1. Taxonomy (GTDB): domain Bacteria; phylum Actinomycetota; class Acidimicrobiia; order Acidimicrobiales; family RAAP-2; genus Bog-756. The sequence goes on along the minus strand of CAVTTK010000002.1, from coordinate 39,294 downwards.
CCCGGCGAGATGATGCCGGGGCAGTTGGGCCCGAGCAGGCGGGTGCCCGGATACTCCCGGACCAGGCGGTTGTAGGCCAGGGCCTCGTCGCTGGCCGGGATGCCCTCGGTGATGCACACCACGAACGGGACGCCGGCGGCCGCGGCCTCGACGATGGCCTCGGCGGCGAACTTGGGCGGCACCGAGATGAACGAGGCGTTGGCCCCGGTGGCCTCGACGGCCTCGGCCACCGTGGCGTAGACCGGAATGCCCTCGATCTCCTCGCCGCCCCGGTTGGGATTGGTGCCGGCCACCACCTGGGTGCCGTAGGCCCGGTTGCGGAGCCCGTGGTAGAGGCCCTGGCTGGTGGGGCTGATGCCCTGGACCACGACCTTGGTGTTCTCGTCGACGAAGATGCTCATGACTGGCCTCCAGCGAGTGCGACCGCACGGCGTGCGGCATCGAGCATGGTCGGCTCGGCGACCAGGCGTTCGGACAGATGGCTGGCCAGGATCTCGCGCCCGGCCACGGCGTTGGTCCCGTCGAGACGGAGCACGATGGGTGAGCTAATCTCCACCCGGTCCAGAGCCTCGAGCACTCCCTTGGCCACCTCGTCCACACGGGTGATCCCCCCGAAGATGTTGACGAAGATGGAACGCACGGCGGGATCGGAGTTGATGACCTCGAGAGCGGCGGCCATCACGTCGGCGTTGGCGCCGCCTCCGATGTCGAGGAAGTTGGCCGCCGAGCCGCCGCACTGGTTGACCACGTCGAGCGTGCTCATGGCCAGTCCGGCCCCGTTGGCGATGATCCCCACCGACCCGTCCAGACCGATGTAGTTGAGACCGCGCTCTTTGGCCCGGGTCTCCCGCTCGTCCTCCACGTCACTGCCCTCGAACTCCTCCCACTCGGGGTGTCGGAAGGCGGCGTTGGCGTCCAGGGTGACCTTGGCGTCCAGGGCGTGGACCCGGTCGTCGGGGGTGAGGATCAACGGGTTGATCTCCGCCAGGTCGCAGTCGCCCTCGGTGTAGCAGGTGTAGAGCTTGACCAGCAGCTCGGCCGCCTGGTCCCGGGCCACCTCGTCGAGGTTGGCCCGCTCGACCCATGCCCGGGCCGTCTCCAGGCTCAGCCCGTCCACCGGGTCGACATGGAGGATGGCGATGGCGTCGGGGTTGGTCACGGCCACGTCCTCGATCTCCACGCCGCCCTCGGCGGAGAGCATGCCCAGGTGCTTCTTGGCGCTGCGGTCGAGGGTGAAGCTGGCGTAGTACTCCTTGGCGATGTCCGAGGCGTGCTCGATCCACAGCCGCTTGACCACGTGACCCTTGATGTCGAGACCGAGGATGTTGCCGGCGTGCTCCCGGACCTCATCGACGTTGTCGGCCAGCTTGACACCACCGGCCTTGCCGCGACCTCCCACCTTGACCTGGGCCTTGACCACCACCGGGTAACCCGACGCCTCGGCCTGGGCCACCGCTTCCTCCACGGTGTCGGCGACGCCCCCCTTGGAGATGGGGATGCCGTAGCGGGCGAAGTACTGCTTGCCCTGATATTCGAAGAGATCCACCGGATCCGTTCCTCTCTGTCCGTGTTGCCTGGTTGTTGCGACTGTGGTGCGTGCTGCGATCGTGTGGCGTGGTCCCTCAGGATTTCGTGCCCGTGTCGTAGGCCGCCCTGGGCGGGGCGAGCCACGGGTGCGGGCCCTGATGGTCGGTTCACCGGGAGCGGTCGGAGGGAATCGTTCCGGCGCGGCGCGACCCGGGCCCCGGGCGGTGTCAGCCGGTCACTCCACGCTCCCGTTGGTCGAGGGCGTCACCGAGCCAGGCGCCGATGGCCGGTAGTGGTGCCCCCGGGGTGAACACCTCGGCCACCCCCAGATCCTTCAGCACCGGGATGTCGCCGGCCGGGATGATCCCGCCCACCAGCACCAGGACGTCGCCGCGACCCTGCTCCCTGAGGCCGTCGATGACCCTGGGCACCAGGGTCAGGTGGGCTCCGGAGAGCAACGAGAGCCCCACGGCATCGGCGTCCTCTTGGATCACCGCCTGGACCACCTGCTCCGCGGTCTGGTGCAGGCCCGTGTAGATGACCTCGAAACCGGCGTCGCGCAGGGCCCGGGCGATGACTTTGGCGCCCCGATCGTGCCCGTCCAGGCCGGGTTTGGCCACCACGACTCGATACGGGCGTTTCACGGAGGCAGATACTAAGCGCTGGCCGGGCCGAAAAGCCCATCCGGGCTGTCGGGGAGGAGCAACTCCGGGCCCGAAGTCCCACCTGGGGACCGGTGAGGCCCTAGCCTGGACGTCCATGGTACCGTCGCTCCGGCACAGGTGGCATGACCCGACCCTCCCGAGGACGCCTTGACCACTTCGGCTGAAGCTGTGGACCGACCCGACGAACATCCCAGCCACCCGGGACCGGCATCGGCATCCCTTCCGCTGGCCCTGGTCAAGCTGTGCCGACCGAAGCAGTGGATCAAGAACCTCCTGGTCTTCGTGGCCCCGGCCGCCGCCGGGGTGCTCCATCACCACACCGTGTTGTGGCACGCCATCGCCGCCTTCGGCATCTTCTGCGTGGCCGCCTCGGGCACGTACTTCCTCAACGACGCCATCGACGCCGAGGCCGACCGCGCCCACCCGATCAAGCGGCTCCGTCCCGTGGCCTCGGGGGTGGTGCCGGTGCGCCTGGCCGTGGTCGCCGGCGCCGCCCTGCTGGCGGTCTCGATCGGCCTCGGCCAGTGGCTCGCCGGCTGGCACCTGGCCCTGGTCATGGCGGTCTATGCCCTGGTCAATGTGGGGTACTCGCTCGGGCTGAAGAACGAGCCCATCGTGGACCTGGCCGCGGTGAGTGCGGGCTTCGTGTTGCGTGCGGTGGCCGGCGGGGTGGCCACGGGGGTCACCCTGTCCGACTGGTTCCTCATCGTGGCCTCGTTCGGCTCCCTACTCATCGTGACCGGGAAGCGGTCGGGGGAGAAGCAATTCCTCGCCGACCAGCAGGCCGACGACGGCTCCGTCCGTCAGACGCTGGGGCTCTACTCCCCTTCGTTCCTCCGGTCGGTCCGCACGCTCTCGGCCGCCGTCACGGTCACCGCCTACTGCCTGTGGGCCTTCAGCCGCGCCGCCGAGCTCCACCGGGGGTCCGACCCCATCTGGTTCCAACTGAGCGTGATCCCCTTCACGGTGGCCCTCCTCCACATCATGCGTCTGCTGGACTCGGGCGGTGGGGCGGCCCCCGAGGAGCTGGCCCTCCACGACCACCGGCTGCAGATCTACGGGGCGTTCTGGGTCGTCCTGTTCGCCGTGGGCGTGTACGCCACGTGAGCGCCCCCCGGGGCCGTCGCTCCCTGCTCACCGGATGGGGACGGACGGCCCCGACGTCCTCCGCCGTCGTCCACGCCGTCCATACCGACATCGTGGACCAGGCCATGGCCGACGCCGCCGGGCCCGGGGCGGGGCACCGGGGCATCATCGCCCGGGGCCTCGGCCGGAGCTACGGCGATGCCGCCCAGAACGCCGGCGGGGTGGTCCTCGACGCCACGTGGCTGGACGGCATCCACCGAGTGGACCTCGACTCGGGCAGGGTCACCGTAGGCGCCGGCGTCAGCCTGCAGACGCTGATGGAGCGGTTCGTCCCCCTGGGCTGGTTCGTCCCGGTCACCCCCGGGACCCGGCTGGTTACCGTCGGGGGTGCCATCGCCGCCGACATCCACGGCAAGAATCACCATGTGGACGGGAGCTTCTGCTCCCATGTGACGGAGCTCACGCTGGTCTCGCCCTCCGGGACGGCCGTTGTCTCGGCCGCGTCGGATCCGGACCTCTTCTGGGCCACGGCCGGAGGGATGGGGCTCACCGGAGTGGTCACCTCAGCCACCCTCCAGATGATCCCCATCGAGACCAGCTACATGCTGGTGGACACGGAGCGGGCCGCCGATCTCGACAGTGTCATGGACAAGATGCTCACCGGGGACGAGGGCTACCGCTACTCGGTGGCGTGGATCGACTGCCAGTCCACAGGGAGCCGCCTCGGGCGCTCGGTGCTGACGCGGGGCGACCACGCCCGGCTGGAGGACCTGCCCGAACGGCTGCGACGGGCACCGGACCGAGCACGCGCCTTCGTGCCGAGGACCCTGGCCCGTGTCCCGTTGACCCCGCCCAGTGGTCTGCTCAATCCGATCACCGTGGGTGCCTTCAACGAGTTCTGGTTCCGTAAGGCCCCCCTGCACCAGGTGGCCCGGCCCCACCACATGACCGGGTTCTTCCATCCGTTGGACGGTGTGGGCGACTGGAACCGGCTGTACGGGAGGAAGGGGTTCCTGCAGTACCAGTTCGTCGTACCCGACCAGCACGGCGAGACGGTGCGCACCGTCATCGAGCGCCTGGCCGTGCTGAAGCTGGCCAGCTTCCTGGCCGTGCTGAAGCGTTTCGGGCCCGGTGACCCCGGGCCCCTCTCCTTCCCCATGCCGGGGTGGACGCTGGCCCTCGACCTCCCGGTCGGCCACCACGGGCTGGACCGGCTGCTCGACGACCTCGACGAGCTGGTGCTGGCCGCCGGTGGTCGGGTCTACCTGGCCAAGGACTCTCGCGTCTCCCCGGCGGCGTTCCGAGCCATGTACCCCCGGATCGACGAGTGGCGGGCGGTGCGGGACCGGGTCGATCCCGATGGCTCGTTGCGGTCCGACCTCGGACGACGGCTCGGGCTCTGCTCCGATTCCGTTCCACCGGGTACGGGTCGCCGCGCCGGCCCACCGCCCCGAGCTCGACGCGCCCCCCGGGCCAAGACTCCCTCGGCCAAGGCTCCCCGGGCCAAGAGCGTGGGAGCCAAGACGCCCCCGGCCAAGACTCCCCCGGCCAAGGGTGTCGGAGCGAAGACTCCCCCGGCCAAGACTCCCCCGGCCAAGAATGCCGGCGCGGCTCGGACGAGGGCTCCGGGGGTCGACCGTACGGCGCCCTCCGAGCCGACCGCTGCCGCGGGGCGGACCCGGAGGTCGCCATCCAGCCCCACCGGACCGCCGGCCCACGGCGCCTATCCACCACCAGAACGGACGGAATCATGATCGACGCAATCGGACGACCCCAGTCGGTGCTGGTCCTCGGAGGATCCTCGGAGATAGCCCAGGCCATCGTGGACCGGCTGGTGCCTGGTCGCTGTCGCACGGTGGTGCTCGCCGGCCGCGAGGGCACCCGCCTCACCGAGGCTGTGGACCGGGCCAAAGCGGCCGGCGCCGAGGTGGCCGAGGCCGTGGCCTTCGACGCCACCGACGCCGACCGACATGCCGCCTTCGCCGGCGACGTCTTCGACCGCTTCGGTGACATCGACCTGGTGATCGTGGCGGCCGGTGTCCTCGGGAACCAGGCGGCCGACGAACAAGACCCCGCTGCTGCTGCCGCGGTGATCAACACCAACTTCGCCGGCCTGGCCTCGGCCATGTTGGCGGTGACCGCCCGGCTCCGCCATCAGGGCCACGGGCGCCTGGTCGTGCTGTCGTCAGTGGCCGGCGAGCGGGCCCGCAGCGCCAACTTCATCTACGGGTCCTCGAAGTCCGGTCTCGACGCCTTCGCCCAGGGCCTGGGGGACGCCCTGGTTGGCTCGGGGGTCGACGTGATGATCGTGCGTCCGGGATTCGTGGTGGGACGGATGACCGAGGGGATGACCCCGGCGCCGTTCTCGACCACGCCCGACGCAGTGGCCGAGGCCGTGGTCAACGGGATCGGGTCGGGAGCCTCGGTGGTCTACGTCCCCCCCATCCTGCGGGGGGTATTCACCGTCATGCGCCACCTGCCCCGTGCTGTGTGGCGCCGCGTGCCCGGCTGACCGATCCGTCCCGAGCGTCCCGGGGGCGTCAGGACTTGTCGGAAAGCATGGATACGTAGTCAGGCACGTAGGTGGCGAGGTCACGCGGCGGACGCTGGTAGGTCTCGTCCTTCACCCGCTTGGGCAGCCGGAGCTTGACCGCCTCGATCGGCTGATAGGGAACCTGGCTCAGCAGGTGGGCGATGCAGTTGAGGCGGGCCCGACGCTTGTCGTCCGCCTCGACCACGAACCACGGGGACTCGGCGGTGTCGGTGTGGATGAACATGGCGTCCTTGGCCCGCGAGTAGTCACCCCATCGCTGTCGGGCCTCGAGGTCCATGGGGCTCAGCTTCCAGCGGCGGAGGGGGTCGTCCACACGGCTCTGGAACCGACGCTCCTGCTCCTCGTCACTCACGGAGAACCAGTACTTGATGAGGATGATCCCGTCTTCGATGAGCTGGTGTTCGAACGCCGGGCACTGGCGCAGGAACAGCTGGTACTGATCATCGGTGCAGAATCCCATGACCCGCTCCACCCCGGCCCGGTTGTACCAACTGCGATCGAAGAGGACGATCTCGCCGGCGGTGGGGAGTTCGGCCACGTACCGCTGGAAGTACCACTCGCCCCGCTCCCGCTCGGTCGGCGTGGGCAGGGCCACGATGCGGCACACCCTCGGGCTCAGGTACTCGCTGACCCGTTTGATGGCCCCGCCCTTGCCGGCCGCGTCACGACCCTCGAAGAGCACCACGACCCGCGATCCGCTGCGCTGGATCCATCCGGTCATGGCGGCCAGTTCGCCCTGGAGCCTCAGGAGCTCCTGCTCGTACCGCCGCTTCGACAGCTTCTGGACCATGGCCCCACTCCTCATCGCCGGGCTGGGCCTGCCCCGGTCGGGGTCGGGCACCACGGGCCGGCAACCCCCGATTGCCGGCCACCTCGCCTCGCTACCCTCCGACCTTAGGTCGGGGTCGGGCGTTCGCCGTCCGGCCAGCCGGTGTCGACGTCGTGGGCGTGGAGGTGGCCGGGGCCGTCGGCACCGCGGACGGCCGGGCCGACATGGTCACGAAGTCCCGCGACAAGGGCTCGAAGTAGCGGGAAGGATAGGTGGCCTCGTCGCTGGTGAGCACGGTCCCGGTGGCGGCCGAGGCCGGCTGGCCCACGGGGGGGTCGAAGCTGGTGAAGTTGACCCAGGCGGTGTTGATGTCCATCTCCATGGCCCGGACCGCACCGGCCCGGGCCAGCACGTTGGCCAGGTCCACGATGGACAGGCCGGACCCGCCCACGTAGACCAGGGCGCCGTCGGCCGTGATGCCGAGGCCCGACCTCCACACCTGGACCCTCCCGCCGAGCGTGAACCCCCAGCGGGAATTGTCGTTGGCGTCGAGACCGGGCACGGGCTGGCCGTTGGCCACGATGAGGTCGAGGTTCTGACGCACGGCCACCACCGACGGGGACATGGAGACGTCGGTTCCCCAGGCCCCGATGTCGGCCGACCCGTTGCTGTTGATGACCAGAGATGCCGCTCCAGGCACCAGGGGGACGGCGGTCACGCCGTCGGCGTAGAAGCCGCCCTTGGCGTCCTGCATTCGGAATCCGGCGTTGAACGCGGCCACCAGCGTGTCGAGCGCCGGGCCGGCCAGGGGGGCCTCGTTGGCCCAGGTCTGGCCGGTGCCGGGGATCGACGAACCCTCGTACAGGGTGGCTCGCAACAGGGTGGTATCCATCCACGCCACCCCGGTGACCAGGCTGGTGTTCACGCTGTTGGGCCGGAGGAAGGCGGCGTACATGGCCGGGACACCGTTGACGGCGCGGCCGATGGGGTGCCACTGGCCCTCGCCGGGCGTGGGATCGCTCACGAACGGGACGATGGCCGCCGGGGCGGGAAGATGGGACGGCCCGGCGGGCACGGTGGTGGTGCTCCGGGAGGGCAGGGGGATGGCGCCCTGCTTCGGCTTCCCCCCCTTGGGTGGGGCATGCCAGGTGTACCAGGTGTTCTCGGCCCACGTCACGATGCCACCACCCCCGTGGTCCCGCACCCACTCGGTGAGGCGGGTGCCGACCGTGTTACCCAGGGCCTGATTGGTGGCGGCCGAGCCGGCGGAGACCCACACCGGGGTCAGGGCCAGGAGGACCACGACGAACACGGCGGTCTTCGGATGGCGCCCCACCAGGGTGCGACGCCGCCGGATCTTCTCCTTGCGGCGCACCCGGCGCTCCCGCCGGGTCAGCGGGGGCATGGCCTCGACGGGCGACGACTCCTCGGGTCCTCGGCTCTGCGGGGTGGAAACCACCAGGGGCATACCGTTCGACGGGTGACGCGACCTTCCCGCACTCCGGCCCGTCCGGTCCACGCGGGGCGTGGGTCCTCCCGCGTCGGCGCGCCGGAGCCCGGCCTCCTCGTGGTCCAGCTCGGCGGACACGCCTTCGTGCCCGGTTGTCCCTGTTCCCGTCAACGCCCTCCTCGACCCCGTTCTGCGCCCCTCGTGGGACGGCGGTCCCGACACCCCGGCATCCCCGGTGCGGCGCTCCCGTCCCTGGTACGAGTCCTGTGTCGGCGACTCGGTGACAGTAAATCAGGCCCAGCTGACGACCGGATGAACCAGCTCAGAAACGTCCTGGGCACCAGATGAGGGGGGAGCTCCCCACCACGCCGGATGGTCACGGCCGGCCGTCGTCAGGCCCGCTTCAAGGGGGCCATCCGGAGGAGGAGCTTCTTGCGTCCCACCGTGGGGAAGAGCACCGCGGCCTCGGCGTCCTCGCCGGTGCCGGAGGTCTCCACCACCGTGCCCTCGCCCCACTGGCCGTGGACCACGGCGTCTCCGGCCTCGAGCCCCAGCTGCTCGGCCCCGCTGGAGGCCGGGGCCCGCCGCCGGCGGCCGGTGGCGTCGAACTCGGCATCGGACCGGGGCGTGCCCCGGCCGAAGACGCTCCGTCCCGGCGTGCCCCCGGCGTCCCGGCTGGAGAACCGGTCGGGCGAGGGGTACCGATCGCCGTCGACCGGCGCCGATCCCCAGCCGCGGCCCGCGCCGCGGTCGCCGCCCACGTCCCGCACCAACTCGTCGGGGATCTCGTTGAGAAAGCGACTCGGGATGTTGCTGCTGCCCCGTCCGAAGAGCATCCGGCTCCAGGCGTGGGAGACATAGAGATGGCGCTCGGCCCGGGTGATCCCGACGTAGCACAGGCGCCGCTCCTCCTCCAGCTCGACCGGGTCCCCGAGCGAGCGCATGTGCGGGAAGACGCCGTCCTCCATCCCCACCAGGAAGACCGCCGGGAACTCGAGCCCCTTGGCGATGTGGAGGGTCATGAGGGACACCTTGGTGCCGTCCCCTTCGAGTTGGTCGGAGTCGGCCACCAGCGAGGCGGCCTCCAGAAACTCCGGCAGCGTTCGGTACTCGGCGGCCATCCCGACCAGGGTGTCGATGTTCTCGACCCTCCCCAACGCCTCGATGGTGCCCTCGGCCAGGAGCTCGCTCCGGTACCCGGTGTCCTCCACCATGGCGGTGACCAGCGCCCCCGGAGCGAGGATCTCGTCCCGGTCCGCCGCACCGTCCGCCGGCAGATCGTCCTCCCCGGGGGGGATGGCCTCGCCGTTCTCGTCGACCAGGGGGGGCAGGGCCATCCTGGAGCGCACCCCGTCCAGCAACCCGGCCAGGTCGACCAGGGCCCGGGCCGCCCGGCTGCCGACCCCCACCTCCTCGGCATGGGCCACGGCTTCCCCGAAGGAGAGTCCCCGGGAGCCGGCCCATCCCGACAGCTTGGCCACCGAGGTGTCGCCCACACCACGCTTGGGCACATTCACGATCCGGCGCCAGCTGATCTCATCGTCCGGGTTGACCAGCACCTTCAGGTAGGCCATGGCGTCCTTGACCTCCCGCCGGTCGTAGAACTTGGTGCCTCCCACCACCTTGTAGGGCACCTCGCCGTGGACCATGGCCCCTTCGAGCGCCGCCGACTGGGCGTTGGTCCGGTAGAAGACGGCCACATCGCCCCAGCGCAGGTCGTGCTCGCCCCGCAGGCGCACGATCTCGTGGGCCACCCATTCGGCCTCGTCGTGCTCGTCCTCGGCCCGGTAGCGGACGATCTGGCTCCCCGGGCCCCCTTCGGTCCACAGCGACTTCGGCTTGCGGGACACATTGTTGGTGATCACGGCGTTGGCCGCGTCGAGGATGGTCTGGGTGGACCGGAAGTTCTGGTCCAGGGTGATGGCCGTGGCGTCGGGGAAGGCCTGTTCGAAGTCGAGGATGTTGGAGATGTCAGCGCCCCGGAACCGGTACACGGATTGGTCGCTGTCCCCCACCACCACGATGTTGCGGTGCCCGCCGGCCAACAGCACGGCCAGGGCGTTCTGCACGGCGTTGGTGTCCTGGTACTCGTCGATCAGGACGTGGGTGAACCGGGTTCGGTAGTGCTCGAGGACGTCGGGGTGCAGCCGGAAGAGCCGGACCGTGTTGAGGAGGAGGTCGTCGAAGTCCATGGCGTTGGCCGCCACCATCCGCTGCTGGTAGAGGTCGAAGACGTCGGCGATCCTCCGGTCGAAGATGGTCACGGCCGCCGCCCGGTACTCCTCGGGGCCCTGCTGGCGGGACTTGGCCTGGCTGATCTGGCCCAGCATGGAGCGGGGGGACATCTTCTTGGTGTCGATGTCCAGCTCCCGGGCCACGATCTCCACCAGCCGGCGGGAGTCGGCATCGTCGTAGATGGTGAAGGAGCCCTTGTAGCCCAGGCGGTCGCCATGGGCCCGGAGGATCCGTACACAGGCCGAGTGGAAGGTGGACACCCACATCCGCTGGCCCCGCGGTCCGACGAGGTCGACCACCCGCTTGCGCATCTCGTCCGCGGCCTTGTTGGTGAAGGTGATGGCCAGGATCTGCCACGGCTTGGCGTCACCGGTGGCGATGAGGTGGGCGATCCGCCGGGTGAGCACCCGGGTCTTGCCCGACCCGGCGCCTGCCACGATGAGCAGCGGACCCCCGCGGTGGACCACCGACTCACGCTGGGGCCCGGTCAGCCCTTCCAGCAGGTCGTCGGGCCGGAGTTGGACCACGTCCTCCCGACGACGGTAGGGCGCCCCGCCCCGGTCCGGTGCGGTGCCCTCCCCCGACTCGGCACTGTCGTCCCCGTCGTCGCCCCGCCATTCCGGAAGCGGCTCGGCGGGGCCGGCCGAGATGGGCATCGAGGTCACTCCCACTCGATGGTGCCGGGAGGCTTGGACGTGATGTCCAGAGCCACCCGGTTGACGCCCTCCACCTCGTTGATGATCCGCGAGGACAGACGCTCCAGCAAGTCGTAGGGCAGACGGGCCCAGTCCGCGGTCATGGCGTCGTCGCTGGTCACGGCACGGATCACCACCGGGTAGGCGTAGGTGCGCCCGTCCCCCATGACGCCCACGGTCCGGACGGCCGGCAGCACGGCGAAGCTCTGCCACAGGTCGCGGTAGAGGCCGGCCCGGCGGATCTCCTCCACCACGATGGCGTCGGCCGCCCGCAGGATGTCGGCCCGCTCGGGGGTGACCTCGCCCACGATGCGGACGGCTAGGCCCGGCCCGGGGAAGGGCTGGCGCCAGACGATGTCGTGGGGCAGCCCCAGCTCCTCGCCCACAGCCCGCACCTCGTCCTTGAACAGCAGCCGGAGGGGCTCGACCAGATCGAAGGCCAGGTCGTCGGGCAGACCCCCCACGTTGTGGTGGGACTTGATGGTGGCCGCGGAGTCCGATCCGGACTCGATCACATCGGGGTAGAGCGTCCCCTGGACCAGGTAGCCGGAGGGCTCGTCCGACGGTGTCGTCCCGGCGGCCCCGGTCGAACCGGCAGAGGGGGTAGCGGCACCCTCGGGGTCGAACTCCTCCAGGACCAGATCACGGGCCACCTCCTCGAAGATCCGGATGAACAGCTCGCCGATGATCTTGCGCTTGGCCTCGGGATCGGTCACCCCGGCCAGCGCCTCGAAGAACCGGTCGGCCGCCTTGACGTGGACCAGATCGATGTGGAACTGACGGCGGAAGGTCTCCTCCACCTGCTCGCTCTCGTGGGCCCGCATCAGGCCGGTGTCCACGTAGACACAGGTGAGCTGATCACCGATGGCCTTGTGCACCAGCGCCGCCGCCACCGCCGAATCGACCCCGCCGGACAGGGCACACAGGACCGGCGATCCGCCCACCTGGGCCCGGACCGCCTCCACCTGCGACTCGATGATCGATGTGTGGGTCCACGACGGGGGGCAGTGGCAGATGTCGTAGAGGAAGCGCTCGAAGACGTCCCGGCCCCGCTCGGTGTGCACCACCTCGGGATGGAACTGCACCCCGTAGATGGCGCGTTCGGCGTCATGGAGCGCGGCCACCGGGGCGTCGGGGCTGGTGGCGGTGGCCACGAACCCTCCGGGAACGGTGGTGATGGCATCGCCGTGGCTCATCCACACCTCGCCGCCACCGGGCCAGTCCACGAACAGCGGTGACGATCCGGTCACGGTCAGCGTCGTCCGCCCGTACTCGCCCCGCCCGGTCCGGGACACCTCGCCGCCCAACTGCTGGGTCAGCAGCTGGGCCCCGTAACAGATGCCGAGGATGGGGATGCCGGCGTCGTAGATGGCCGGGTCGATGGTCGGCGCCGGGGTCTCGTTGACCGACTTGGGCCCGCCCGACAGGATGATGCCCGCAGGTCGCCGGGCCACCAGGTCGGCGGCGGTCGACGTGTGCGGCACGATCTCCGAGTAGACGTGCGCCTCCCGAACCCGCCGGGCGATCAGCTGGGCGTACTGGGCACCGAAGTCGACGACCAGGACGGGACCGTCAGCGGGCCCACCGGAGTCGGGGGCCGAAGGGCTCAATGGCCCATGCCGACACCCTGCGAACGCTGCAGGTCCTTGCCCTCGGTCTGGAGGGCGGGAGCCACCATGACCTCGGCCTTCTGGAACTCCTTGACCGTCTGGTAGCCGCAGGTGGCCATGGCGGTGCGAAGGGCGCCGAAGAGGTTCATGCGGCCGTCGTTCTCGTGGGCCGGACCGAGCAGGATCTCCTGGAGGGTTCCCCGGGTCGTCGTCTTCACCCTGGCCCCCCGCGGGAGGGTGGGATGGAAGGTGGCCATACCCCAGTGATACCCGCGGGCGGGAGCCTCGACGGCCGAGGACAGCGGCGATCCCAGCATGACCGCGTCCGCCCCGCACGCCACGGCCTTGGCGATGTCGCCGCCCTTGGACATGCCACCGTCGGCAATGACGTGGCAGTAGACGCCGGTCTCGTCGAGGTGGCGCATGCGGGCACCGGCCACATCGGCGATGGCGGTGGCCTGGGGCACGCCGATCCCCAGGACCCCCCGGGTGGTGCAGGCATTGCCCGGTCCCACGCCGACCAGTACGCCGACGGCGCCGGTGCGCATGAGGTGCAGCCCGGCCTGATAGGAGGCGCACCCACCGACGATGACCGGGATCTCGAACTCACGGATGAAGCGCTTGAGATTGAGCGGCTCCACCGTCTTCGACACGTGCTCGGCCGAGACCACGGTGCCCTGGATCACCAGCAGGTCCAGCTCGGCGGCCACCACGGCCGGGGCGAACTGCTCGGTCTTCTGGGGCGTGACCGAGGCCGCCGTGGTGATGCCGGCCGCCTTCATCTCGCGGATGCGCTCGGTCACCAGGTCCAGCTGCACGGGCTCGGCGTACATCTGCTGCATGCGGGCCGTGGCCTTCTCGGCCGGGAGCTCACGGATCTCGTCGAACAGGGCGGTCGGGTCCTCGTAGCGCGTCCACAGCCCTTCGAGGTTGAGGACACCGAGCCCACCCAGCCTTCCAATCTCGATGGCCGTGGCCGGGCTGACCACACCGTCCATGGCCGAGGCCATGAGGGGAAGCTCGAACTGGTAGGCGTCGATCTCCCAGCTGATGTCGACGTCCTCGGGGTCGCGGGTCCGTCGGCTGGGGACGATGGCGATGTCGTCGAACCCGTAGGCCCTCCGACCCGATTTGAAGATGCCAATCTCAAGCTCAGCCACGTGCTACTCCTCCGGACCCTGGTCGCAGTTCTCCACACCTCCGATCGGCGGCTGCTCCGACACCGAGCCGTCCGACTGCACCCCACGATACCGCCTGGGGCCGCGGGGCTGGACTCTCCCCCCGGCAGGCCCGACGGGTCCTCGGGACCCCTCAGTCCCCCGGGGCGGTCGCGCCGGGATGACTCCGACCGGGAGACCGCGGGCCCCGACACGGCGGCGGACCGGTGACGCAGGCCAGAGCCGGCCCGGGCCGGCCCGGAGCCGCTCAGCCGGTGGGAGGTCGGGCCCGGAGGGACGGCGGGAACGGCACCTTCAGGACCAGGCAGATCAGCTCCATGAGGGTCCGGGCCGTGGCTCCCCACACCGTCTCGTCAGCCACGGCGAAGAACCACACGGGGAACTCACCGACGGGGAACCCCGACCGATCGATCCGGTCGGGCACCGACCACCACTCCTCGTGGAAGGCACCGTCGGCCACCAGCTCGCGGAGCGACACGTCGAAGATCCGGTGCACCTCAGCGGGATTGGCCACGAGAGCCTGTCGGCCGTCGAGCACCGCCACCACCGGGGTCATCACGGTGTTGGACGATACGGTGGGCAGGGCGGTCAGCTGACCGATCACCGTCACCGACGAGGAGTCGAGGGAGACCTCCTCGTGGGCTTCCCGCAGGGCGGCCTCGACCACCTCCTCACCGATGTCCAGGCGCCCACCGGGGAAGGCCACCTCACCCTGGTGGGAGCGGAGCTGGTTCGACCGGACGGTGAGCACCACCCGCGACTCACCGTCCTCCTCGAACAGTGGCACCAGCACCGCCGCCGGCCTGCCCTCGGCGGCCCCTCCCACCGGCGTGCGCCACGGCTCACGGGTCGGGCCCAGCCGGTCCTGCCGGTCCTGCCGGTCGTCGTCCAGAGCCGATCGGATCTGCTCGAGGGTGATGTGCCGGCGCCTGGACGGAGGGACGTCGGCCCACGGCGCCGGTGATCCGGGGCGGTGGTGCGGCGGTCGGGGGATGACCTGCCGCCGGGCGGGGGTCGGGATATCGGAGGATTCCATGGAGGCCCTCAGAGTAGGGCCGACCCGAACCGGTCCGGGCCCCGGACGCGAACCGACCGGGCCCGTGGGCCCGGTCGGTTCACACTGAGTGCGCCACGGTGTGGCGATCCCGGCTCCCGGGGGAGCCGGAGGATCACTACATCATGCCGCCCATGCCACCCATGCCACCCATGCCGCCACCCATGGCGGCGGCGGCCGCGGCGGCGGCAGCCGGATCGGCCTTCTCCGGCTTGTCGGCCACGAGCGCTTCGGTGGTCAGCAGCAGGCCGGCGATCGACGCGGCGTTCTGCAGCGCCGACCGTGTGACCTTGGCCGGATCGATGACGCCGGCCTTGACCAGGTCCTCCAGCTCGCCGGTGGCGGCGTTGAGGCCGATGGAACCGGTCTCCGACTCCACCTGACGCACATAGACCGAGCCTTCGAGGCCGGCGTTGCTGGCGATGCAGTGCAGCGGTGCGACCAGGGCCTTGGCCACGATGGAGGCACCGGTGGCCTCGTCGCCGGTCAGGGAGGCGACGACGTCGAGGACGGCGGCACGGGAGCGGACCAGTGCGGTCCCCCCTCCGGCCACGATGCCCTCTTCGACGGCGGCGCGGGTGGCGGAGAGCGCATCCTCGATGCGGTGCTTCTTCTCCTTCAGCTCCACCTCGGTGGCTGCGCCGACCTTGACCACGGCCACGCCTCCGGCCAACTTGGCCAGCCGCTCCTGCAGCTTCTCGCGATCCCAGTCGGAGTCGGTGTCGTCGATCTCACGCTTGATCTGCGCGATCCGACCCTTGACCTCGTCCTCGGAACCGCCGCCTTCGACGATGGTGGTCTCGTCCTTGGTCACGATGACCCGGCGAGCCTTGCCCAGCAGATCGACGGTGGTGGTGTCCAGCTTCAGTCCGATCTCCTCGGAGATCACCTGGGCGCCGGTCAGCACCGCCATGTCCTGGAGCATGGCCTTGCGGCGCTCGCCGAACCCAGGAGCCTTGACGGCCACCGAGGTGAACGTGCCACGGATCTTGTTCACGACCAGGGTGGCCAGGGCCTCGCCCTCGACGTCCTCAGCGATGATCAAGAGGGGCTTGCCCGTCTGCATGACCTTCTCGAGCACGGGCACGAGGTCGTGGACGGCGCTGATCTTCTGGTTGACGAACACGATCAGCGGATCGTCGAGCACGGCTTCCTGGCGCTCGGCGTCGGTCACGAAGTACGGGGACAGGTAGCCCTTGTCGAACTGCATGCCCTCGGTGAACTCGAGGTCGATGCCGAAGGTGTTGGACTCCTCGACCGTGACGGTGCCGTCCTTGCCGACCTTGTCGATGGCGTCGGCCAGCACCTCGCCGATGGCGGTGTCGGCGGCGGAGATGGAGGCCACCTGAGCGATCTCCGTCTTCGAGTCGATCTCCTTGGCCTGCTCCTTGATGGAGGCCACAGCGGCCGCCACGGCCTTGTCGATGCCCTTGCGCAGGCCGAGCGGATTGGCTCCGGCGGCCACGTTGCGCAGGCCCTCTTTGATGAGGGCCTGGGCCAGCACGGTGGCCGTGGTGGTGCCGTCACCGGCCACGTCATTGGTCTTCGTGGCCACTTCCTTCACCAGCTGGGCACCCATGTTCTCGAAGACGTCCTCGAGCTCGACCTCACGGGCGATGGACACACCGTCGTTGGTGATGGTCGGGGCACCGAACTTCTTCTCGATGACCACGTTGCGGCCTTTGGGACCGAGGGTCACCTTGACCGTGTCGGCGAGTTTGTTCACCCCCGCCTCGAGGCCGCGGCGGGCGGCCTCGTCGAACTTCAGGATCTTGGGCATTACTTACCTACCTTGGCCAGGACGTCACGGCTCGAGAGGATGAGGAGGTCCTCACCGTCGGAGCTGATCTCGGTGCCGCCGTACTTGGAGTAGACGACGGTGTCGCCCACGGCGATGTCCAGGGGGATGAGATCCCCGCTGGCCTCGGCGCGGCGGCCCGGGCCGACGGCCAGGACTTCACCCTGCTGGGGCTTCTCTTTGGCGGTGTCGGGGATGACCAGACCGGATGCGGTGGTCTCCTCGGACTCGCCGGGGCGGACGACGATTCGGTCGTCAAGGGGATGCAGACTCATGGGTTCGGGCCTCCTGTGGCACGCGTTAGCAGTCGAGCGTTGAGAGTGCTAATGGTAGCGACCTCCGAGCCATTTGGCAACCGGCACCGTCGACTGCCAGACGCCGGCACCGAAACCCCCTTCCACCTGGGACTCCTCCGAACCGAGGCGGCCGGCCGTCGATCCGGTCAGGAGATGGCGGCCAGACGCAGGTTGGGATCTGCACCCAGGGAGAGGTCGCTGGCACCGCCGTGGTGGAGGCGCCACCACCCGGCCGCCGCCACCATGGCGGCGTTGTCGGTGCACAGGGCCCGGCTGGGTAGGAAGGCACCGATGCCGGCCGCGGCACAGGCTTCCTCGGTCCGCCGCCGGAGGAGTGCATTGGCGGCTACCCCCCCGGCCAGGCACACCGCGGTGGCACCGATCTCGTCGGCCGCCCCCATGGCCCGGGTCACCAGGACGTCGACGACCGCCTGACGGAAGGAGGCGGCGACATCGGCCGTCGAAGCCTCGGGGTGCTTGCGCACCGTGTTGACCACCGAGGTCTTGATCCCGCTGAAGGAGAAGTCGTGGCCCTCGCCGGGATAGGACCTGGGAAAGCGGAAGGCGTCCGGATCCCCCTGGTCGGCGATCCCATCGATGGCGGGACCCCCGGGGTAACCCAGTCCGAGGAAGCGGGCCACCTTGTCGAAGGCCTCCCCGGCCGCATCATCGATGGTCCCGCCGAGCAGCCGGTACCGGCCGGGCTCGGTGACCTCGATCAGCAGCGTGTGGCCGCCGGAGACCAGGAGCACGGCCAGGGGATACCCCAACTCGGGCTGCTCCAGCAGGGAGGCGAAGAGGTGGGCCTCCAGATGGTTCACCCCGATCAGCGGCACCCCCCACACCAGCGAGAGGGCCTTGGCCTCGGCCACTCCCACCAGCAGCGATCCGATGAGACCGGGGCCGTAGGTGACGGCGATGGCGTCGATGCCCGTCCCCGAGGTGTCCGAGCCGGCCTGGTCCAGCGCCGCGGCCAGCACCGGCGTGAGCAGCTCCACGTGGGCCCGTCCGGCCAACTCCGGCACGACGCCGCCATAGCGGGCATGGAGGTCGATCTGGCTGCTCACCACCGACGACACGATCGAGGTGCCGGCATCCACCACCGATGCCGCCGTCTCGTCGCAGGACGTCTCGATCCCGAGGACACGGTGGATCGGGGACGGGGTCACGGGCACCGGCCCAGTCTGCCGCGTACCGGGGACGATCCGATCGTCGACCGCCCGGGGTTCACCGCCGGCCGGTCATCGTCGGGACTCCACCACCAGGTCGGAGGGGAGCGCGGCCTCGATCGAGGCCAGCCGCTCGGCGTAGCTCTCCGAATCGATGTCCCGGGCCCACATCACCAGGGCGTCGTCGCCGGTGACCGGATAGTAGTTGCGACGCACCCCTACCGGAGCCAGGCCGAACCGGGAGTAGAGGGCGAGCGCCGGCTCGTTCCCCACCCGGACCTCCAGCGTGAGGTGGCGCGCCCCCCGGTCGAGGGCCGTGCGGACCAGGTCGGCCAGGAGCACGCCACCGAGGCCTCGTCCCTGCCAACCGGGGTCGACGGCGATGTTGTTCACATGGGATTCGTCGTCGACGAACATCTGCCCGGCGAACCCGACGACGCTCCTCCCCACCCACGCGGCGCGGTAGGCCCGGGACTTGCGCTGGGCGAGCTCCTCCACGAACAGCCGGTGGGACCAGGGCTGGGGGAAGACGGCCTCCTCGATGCGCAACACCCCACGGAGGTCCTTGGTCCGCATGGGGGCGATGACCACCTCGACCGTCTCCGCCGTGGGTGCGTTCTCCGCCGTCACCGGTTCCGACCGCCCTCCGGCGCACCGGCCGGGGTGATCGCCGACGGACGGGTCGGCCGCTGCTCCCAGTTGATCTGGGCGTCGGCCGGCCGACGGTAGTCGGGCACCAGGTCCCCGGGGGCGACGGTGGCCACGCCGCGGTCGAGCCGGTGTTGGGCCAGCCGCGCCAGCGCCCCGGGCGGTGGTGCGGCCAGCCCGGCGTCGGCCAGGGTCAGGTCGAAGGCACGGTGCTCCGCCAGCAGGGCCCGGTATCGGACGGCACCGTCGCCGACCACGGACACCGATCCGGCGTCGTCGGCCACGGTCAGCAGCCAGCCGACCAGGTCCTCGGGGTCCAGGGGCTCCAGCCGATCGTGGCGGACGGACTCGGGGTCCGCGGGTCCACCCGCGGCCTGGCCGTGATCGAACCGGAAGACGGCGGCGAACACCTCGCCGCGGCGGGCGTCGACCACCGACGCCGTGGCCCCGAGGGGACCGCCCGAGGGGCCGGGCCCGGCAGCGAGCGCCGCCGCGGCCAGCACGTCGAGACTGCCGACGCCGAGCACCCCGATGCCCAGACCCTGGGCCAGCGCCTTGGCCGTGGCCACGCCCACCCGGAGCCCGGTGAACAGCCCGGGACCGACATCCACGGCGACGACGTCGATATCGGTGACCCGGCAGCCGGAGACGGCGCACACCTCGTCGATGGACGGGGCCAGCAGTTCGGCGTGGGCCCGACCTCCCGCGTGGGCGCGCTCGGCCACACCGCCGTCGTCCCGGAGCAGCGCCACCCCCACCGAGTCGGTGGCGGTCTCGATGGCCAGCACCGTCACTGCGGGGCCGCCCAGCCGGCGAGGGTGGCCCGCGCCGCTCCCCACCGGGACAGCCAGGCGTCGTCCGCCGCCTCCAGGTCGATCAGCCGACGGTCCTCGTCGGACTCCGACACGGCCAGACGAACGGTCAGCGAGCCCCGGCCGAGCAACGGCTCGGCGGCATCCCCCCACTCGATCAGCGCCACGCCCCCGTCCTCCACCAGCTCGCCGAGGCCCAGATCGGTGACCTCCCGGAGTCGATCCAGCCGGTAGAGGTCGGCGTGGAACAGCGTACGGACAGGACCGGCCCCGGAGCCGGGGTCGGGGTCGGGGTCGGGGTCGGGGTCGGGGTCGAGGGCGTACTGACGCACCAGCGTGAAGGTCGGGCTGGTCATGGGCTCCCCGACTCCCAGTCCGGCCCCGAATCCCTGGGCGAACGTGGTCTTTCCGGCGCCGAGATCTCCCACCAGGAGGAGGACGTCACCCGGCACGGCCAGGGTGGCCAGCGCACCGGCCACCGCCCGCGTGACGGCCGGCCCTTCGGTGACCAGCCGGATGGTCCCGCTCACGCGTCCCATCCCAACAGCTGCTTGGACCGGATCAGATCGGCCCGCATCTCGGCCACGACCACGCCCCCCGACCGCAGGGCGGCAGCCGGATGGTAGGTCGGCACCAGCTGGTACGGCCCCATCGGGTAGGCGCGTCCGCGTACCTTGGTGATGCCGAGATCGGTCTCCAGCAGGAGCTTGGTGGCGAAGTTGCCCAGGGTCACCACCACCACCGGCCGGATCAGTTCGAGCTGGGCGGCCAGGTAGGGCCGGCACGAGAGGATCTCGTCCGGCTTGGGATCGCGGTTGTCCGGAGGTCGGCACTTGACCACATTGGCGATGTAGCAGGCGCTCCGGTCGACCCCCAGCTCCTCGGCCATCAGCCGATCGAGCAGCTTGCCGGAGCGGCCCACGAACGGCTCGCCCTGGAGATCCTCGTCCCGGCCCGGTGCCTCGCCGACGAACATCAGGTCGGCGTCGGGGTTGCCCACGCCGAACACCACCTGGGTCCGGCGCTCGGACAAGGGGCACCGGGTGCAACCGGCGGCCTCCCGGGCGAGTTCGGCCAGATCGGTCCCGGGTGCCACCGCCGCATGGTACCGCCGGCCGGACGCCGGCCCGATACCCGAGCTCGCCGTCAGCGGCGTGATTCCCGGACCGGGCGCTCGCCCCGGAGGAGACGAGGGACCCGGGGACCGATGTCGCACAGCACCTCGTAGCTGATGGTGCCGAGCCGGTCGGCCCACTCACCGGCGGTGACCTCCTCGTCGCCCTGGCGTCCGATGAGCACCACGGCGTCGCCCACCATCACGGGGGCCGAGGCCGCCGGCCCGCAGTCGACCACGATCTGGTCCATGGTCACCACGCCGGCCAGCGGACGCCGTCTCCCCCCGATCAGCACCTCACCGCCCTGGTCGAAGAGCCGCCGTGGCACGCCGTCGGCGTAGCCGATGGGCACGGTGGCCACCGTCGAGTCCCCGGGCAGCGGTCGGCGGCGTCCGTAGGAGGGGCGTTCGCCGGCGGCCAGCTCCCGGACGTAGGTGACCTGGCTGTGCAGGGAGAGCGCCGGTCGGAGCCGGAGCCCCCCGGTGGCGTCGGCCAGGGACTCGGCCAGGCCCGGCGTGGGGGTGAGGCCGTACACGGCCAGACCGCAGCGGACCAGGTCGTGACGGGAGGCGGCCTGGCCGATGGTGCCCGCCGAGTTGGCCACATGGATCAGGGGGGGACGGTGGCCGGCCGCGGCCAGGGTGGCCACGACGGCATCGAAGCGCTCCAGCTGGAGGGCGGTGAACGCCCGGTCCCCGGGACTCTCGCCGTCGGCCACGGCCAGGTGGGTCCAGACCGCACCCAGCTCCAGCCGGGGGTCGTGGACGATGGCGTCGGCTAGGGCACCAGCCTCCTCGGGTTCGGCCCCCACCCGGTGCATCCCGGTGTCCACCTTGAGGTGGACGGCCACCGGTGGGAAGCCGCCCTCGGCCGCCACCCGGCTCAGGGCGGCGATCCCTCCGGCCGTGTAGACGGTGGGGACCAGGTGTCGGGCCACGGCCTCGGCCATCCCTTCCACCGGAGGCTCGGACAGGAGGAGGATCGGCGCCTCGATGCCGGCCTCCCGCAGGGTCACACCCTCTTCGACCAGAGCCACGGCCAACCAGGTGGCCCCGCCCTCGAGGGAGGCCCGGGCCACCGGCACGTCGCCGTGGCCGTAGCCGTCGGCCTTGACCACCGCACAGAGGGCCGCCGGCTCGACCAGAGTGCGGAGCACGCCGGCGTTGTGGCGCACGGCGTCGAGATCGATGTCGGCCCACGCCGGCCGCCAGCGCTCAGCCACCACGACCTCCACCACGCCCCCCGGGATCGGACGGTCGGTAGCCGGGGTCGGACGGGGTGCGCAGCGCGGCCAGCACCGTCGAGACCAGGTCGGGCAGGTCGCCGGCCACGGTGCCCTCCCCGTGGGCCAGGGCACCGGCCCTCCCGTGGATGTGGGCGGCCAGGGCTGCGGCGTCCAGGGGGTCGACACCCCGGGCCAGGAGGGCGCCGATGACGCCGGAGAGGACGTCCCCCGTGCCGGCGGTGGCCAGGGCGGTGGTCCCGGCCATGGCCAGGCGGACCCGGCCGTCGGGATGGGCCACAGCGGTGGTGGGCCCCTTGAGCAGGGCCACCGCACCGGAGGCGCCGGCCAGGGCCCGGGAGGCGGCGATCCGATCAGGGCCGGGGTCTCCGCCGGTGAGACGGGCGTACTCACCGTCATGCGGGGTGAGGACCACGCGGGAGCGGGCCTGCAGAGACCGGTCCCCTCCCACCCGGCCCAGCGCGTAGAGGCCGTCGGCGTCCACCACGACCGGTACCGGCGAGTCGGCCACCATCCGGGCCACGTCGTCAGCGGTCCCGGGCTCGCGGCCGAGGCCGGGGCCGACGACGACGGCCGAACAGCGGGAGGCCGCCTCGAGGGCCGCCTCGGCCCACCCCCGCGCCGGCAACGGCACCCCGACGGCCTCACTGGCCGGCAACTGGGCCAGGGCCAGGCCGGGCACACCGAGGCGGACCATGCCGGCACCGGCCCGGTAGGCGGCCCGGGCCGACAGGGCGGCGGCGCCGGTCATGCCCGGTGAACCGGCCACCACCAGGACGGCGGCCGACCACTTGTTGCCCCCGCGGGTGCGGGGCGGGACCAGGGCGGCCACATCGTGGTCCTCGATGACGCAGATCGGCGGCCGGCCGGTCGGGAGGCCGATGTCGGCCACGGTCACCGTGCCGGCCAGACGAACGCCATCTCCCTGGAGCAGGCCGGGCTTCCGGGCCACGAAGGTCACCGTCCGGTCCGCTTGCACCGGGGCTCCGGACGCCGCGCCGGTGACGCCGTTCACCCCCGAGGGGATGTCCACCGCCAGGACCGGTGTCCCCTCGGGCACGGAGGGGAACCGGTACTCGCCCCGGAAGCCGGTGCCGAAGGCGGCATCGATCACCAGGTCGACCCGTCCGACGGTGGTGATGGCCCCGGCCTCGACCACGGTCGTGCGGGCCCCCCGGCGGTCCAGGAGCTGGGCGGCCACCCGACCGTCGGCCCCGTTGTTGCCGGGACCGGCCACCACGAGCACCCGTCGACCGTAGGCCCCGCCCAGGAGGTCGAGGGCGGCCAGGGCCACGGCCAGACCGGCCCGGCCCACCAGGACGTCGAGCGGCACCGAGGCCAGCGCGGCGGCGTCCACAGCGTTCATCTCGGCGACAGTCAGGACCGGCTGCATCGCCGTCGACGCTACGGCCTCGCCGGGGTCCCGGCGGACCGGGCGGCGTCGGCCCCGCCCTCGGCCACCACCAGGGCCAGGGCCACGGCACCGGTGTGGGAGAGCGAGAGGTGCCAACGGGAGACGCCGCGGCGCCGCGCCAACGACTCCGCGGCGCCGGAGAGGACCAGGCCCGGCGCGTCCAGGCCGACACGGACCACCTCCACGTCATGGAAGGAGAAGGCCCCCAGCCCGACGCCGAGGGCCTTCATGACGGCCTCTTTGGCCGCGAAGCGGGTGGAGAGACGGGGCACGGGGTCGGTGGCGGCCCGGGCATAGGCCAGTTCTCCGGTCGTGAACAGGCGGCCGGCCATGGAGGCCCGGCGCCCGAGGACGCGGCCGAAGCGGTCGAGGTCCACCGCATCGACGCCCACTCCCACCACACCGGCCGACGGCACCATGCCGGCCAGGAGGCCGACGGCCGAGCTCCGGGCCAGTGCGATCACCGGGGCGGCACGGTCACCGCCGCTCACTCGACGGTGACCACCTTGGCCAGATTGCGGGGCCGGTCCACGTCATGTCCGTGGAGGCGGGCCAGCGAGTAGGCGAACATCTGCAGGGGGACCACGTCCACGATGGGCGCGAACAGGTACTCGGTCTCGGGAACCCACAGGACGGCGTCGGCCTGGCGTGCCGTCTCCTCGTCCCCGTCGTTGGCCACCAGCACCACCGTGGCCCCCCGGCTCTTGACCTCGGTGACGTTGCTCATCAGCTTCTTCCAGATGGGGGTGCGAGTGGCCACGGCGATGACCACCGTGCCCGGTTCCACCAGGGCGATGGGTCCGTGCTTGAGCTCGCCGGCGGGAAAGCCCTCGGCCCGGAGGTACGAAAGCTCCTTCAGCTTGAGGGCTCCTTCGAGGGCCACCGGGTAGCCGACCTGGCGACCGAGGAACATGAACGACGGCGAGTCGCGGTACCGCCGCGCCACCGCCTCCACGTCGGCTCCCCGTTCGAGGGCCAGGGCCACCTTGTCGGGGAGGACGCCCATGTGCCCGAAGAGGTCCCGGGCGTCGGACGGGGACAGGGTGCCCCGCGCCTGGGCCAGGTACAGGGCCAGGATCTCCAGGGCGGTGATCTGGGCCAGGTGCGTCTTGGTGGCGGCCACGCCGATCTCGGGGCCTGCCCTGGTGTACAGGACGGCGTCGCTCCCCCGGGCCATCGACGAGTCGACCACGTTGGTGATGACGAGGACCTTGGCCCCCTGGCGGTGGGCCTCCTCCATGGCGATGCGGGTGTCCGCCGTCTCGCCGGACTGACTGACCCCGATGACCAGGGTGGTGGGGTCGAGCACCGGATCCCGGTAGATGAACTCGCTGGCGATGTCGATCTCGACGGGGATGCGGGCCCAGTGCTCGATGGCGTACTTGGCCATCAACCCGGCGTGGTAGCTGCTCCCGCAGGCCACGATGAACACCTTGTTGACGGCCCGGAGCTCGGCGTTGGTGATGTGGACCTCGTCGAGGGAGAGGGTGCCGTCGGGCAGGAGCCGGTCGAGCAGGGTGTCCGCCACCGCCTTGGGCTGCTCGTGCATCTCCTTGCTCATGTAGTCGTCGTACCCGTCCTTGCGGGCCGCATCGAGGTCCCAGTCGACGGTGATGCTCTGGGCCTGCACCTCGTCGCCCCCGAGGTCGGTGACCCGCAGCGTGCCGGGTCGCAACTCGGCCACCTGGTCGTCCTCCAGGACGAAGAACTCGCGGGTGAGGCCGAGAATGGCCGGGATGTCCGAGGCCAGGAAGGCCGCATCCCCGCTGATTCCCATCAGGAGTGGGGAGACCCGGCGGGCGGCCACGATGAGCTCGGGCTCGTCCGATCGCACCACGGCCAGCGAGAACGCACCCTGGACCCGGCCCAGGGCCGCACGCACCGCGGCGGCGAGACCGAGTTCAGGATGTTCGTCCAGGGCCACCTCGATGAGGTGGGCCAGCACCTCGGTGTCGGTCTCCGACTCGAGGTGATGCCCGGTCGCCACCAATTCGTCGGTCAGCTCCACGTGGTTCTCGATGATCCCGTTGTGCACCAGGGCCAACCGGCCCGTGCAGTCCACATGAGGATGGGCGTTCCCCTCGGTCGGACCTCCGTGGGTGGCCCACCGGGTGTGGCCGATGCCGGCGGCCGAGCCGTGGGGGGCACCCTCGGTCCGCTTGGTCAGGTCGTCGAGGGACCGGGTGCCGTTGGCCGCCCGGGCCCGCCACAGGCCGTCGGACGCCATCGGGCCGACCAGGGCGATCCCGGCCGAGTCATACCCGCGGTACTCGAGCCGGCCGAGCCCCTCGAGCAGGACGTCCATCACCTCGGTCCCGCCGGGGTCACCGCTGGACGAGGCTCGGGTGATGCCGATGATGCCGCACATGCACGGCAAGGCTAGTGGGCCGAGGGACCCGGACGACTGGCAAGGCCCCTGTCACCGCAGCGGGTGAGGTCCGGGGGCCGGCTCGGGCGATAGGAGCGCCGGGGGACGGTCACTGGCCGTGGGACCGGGCCGTGTGTCAGCTTCGGGTGGCCGCCGCCTGCAGCTCGAATCCCACCAGCTTGCCGAGCCGTTCGGCGATGGCCTCGGCCACGCCGTCGCCTGTGGCCTCGACCATGACCCGGACCAGGGGCTCGGTTCCGCTCGGTCGCAGCAGCACCCGTCCTCCCTCTCCGAGGAGGGCCTCCTCTTCGGCCACCGCCGACCACACCGCGTCGGCACCCTCCAGGAGGCCGATGTCGGGAACCGGGACGTTCACCAGCACCTGGGGCACCGGCGTGACCAGCCCCTCCAGCTGGTCCGTGAGCGGCCTGCCCGCCCGGGCCACCAGGTCGGCCAGGATGAGCCCGGTCAGCAGGCCGTCGCCGGTCGTGGCCAATCGACGGAAGATGATGTGCCCCGACTGCTCCCCTCCGAGGGAAAGTCCGTCCTTGTCCAGGGCGGCCAGCACGAAGCGGTCGCCCACCGCGGTCTCCTTCACGATGATGGCCCGTTCCTCCATGGCCAGTCGGAATCCCAGGTTGGTCATGACCGTGACCACGACCGTGTTGCCGGCCAGTTGACCCCGGTCGGCCAGGTCCAGGGCGAAGAGGGCGATGAGCTCGTCGCCGTTCACGAGCGCCCCGTCGGGGCCGATGGCCAACAGCCGGTCGGCATCGCCGTCGAGAGCCAGCCCGAGGTCGGCCCCGTGGTCCACCACCGCCCCGGCCAGGGTGCCGGTGGCGGTGGAACCGCATCCGTCGTTGATGTTGGTGCCGTCCGGGTCGCAGCCAATGGCCACCACCTCGGCGCCCAGGACTTCATAGAGTCCGGCGGCCAGGGCCGACGCCGAACCATTGGCGCTGTCGACCACCAGTCGAAGACCGTCCAGACGTCGGCCCTCCAGCAGCGACACCAGGTGATCGACGTAGGCCTGACCCAGCCCCGGCTCGGCGGTGATGCTGCCCACCCCGTGCCCCTCGAGGCTCCGGGGACCCTTGGCCGACGGATCCAGGATACGGTCCAGCTCGTCCTCGATGGCACCCTCCATCTCCACGCTGAGCTTCGCTCCCCCGGCGGCGAACAGCTTGACGCCGTTGTCGCCGAAGGGATTGTGCGATGCCGAGATGACCACGGCGGGAAGGTGCCGCTCCGCCGACAACCAGGCCAGAGCGGGGGTGGGCAGCACGCCCATGTCGACCACGTCGGCCCCCTCACTGGCCAGACCGGCCGAGAGGGAGGCCTGCAGCAGGGGACCCGAGCGACGGGTGTCCCGTCCGATGAGGAAGGTGGTGGCCGAGATGGTCCGGGCGACCGCCCGGCCCAGGGCCAGCACCAGCTCCGGGGTCAGCTCGACATTGGCGACGCCTCGGACGCCGTCGGTGCCGAACCGGGTCGTGGCCACTGGGCTACCGCTTGGAGTACTGCGGCGCCTTGCGGGCCTTCTTCAGTCCGTACTTCTTCGACTCCTTCTCACGGGAGTCGCGGGTGAGGAATCCCGCCTTCTTCAACGAGGCCCGCAGCTCGGGGTCGAGCTCACACAGGGCCCGGGCGATGCCCAGCCGGAAGGCGCCGGCCTGACCGGAGACCCCACCACCGTCGATGGTGACGTCGAAGTCCCACGACTCCGTGGTCTCGGTGAGCCGAAGGGGCTCGGTGACGATCATCCGGTGGGTGGCCGAGGTGAAGTAGTCCTCGAACTTCTGTCCGTTGACGGTGATGGCACCCTGGCCCGGACGGATCCGTACCCGCGCCACTGCTCGCTTTCGGCGGCCGGTGGTCTGACAGATGGGGGCGGCGTTGGCCACAGCGTGTTCCTCGCGTTCGTTGGTTCTGTGCGTTCGTTGGTGGACGTGTGATTGTCGAGCGTGTTCGGGGGATCGGTGCGTCGGTCGGAACGGACGGGGTCCGTACGGGCCGGGCCGATCCCGCGTACCGATCCCTAGGCGCCGCTCCGGGCCGACGCCGTCCGCCGGGCTCCGGGGAGTTCGAGGGGTTCGGGCGCCTGGGCGGCGTGCGGATGCTCCGGCCCCTGGTACACCTTGAGCTTGGTGGCCATCTGACGACCGAGGCGGTTCTTCGGCAGCATCCCGGTGATGGCGTTCCTCACCACGTCATCCGAACGGTCGATCATCAGGTCGCCGTAGCTGGTGGCGGTGAGCCCGCCCGGATAGCCACTGTGGCGGTAGGCCATCTTGGAGTCGGCCTTGCCCGAGGTGAGCACCACCTTGGCGGCATTGATGACGATGACATGGTCGCCCATGTCGGTGTTGGGAGCGAAGGTGGGCTTGTGCTTGCCCCGCAGGACCGAGGCCACCTCGGTGGCCAGGCGGCCGAGGACCAGACCATCGGCGTCCACGATGCGCCAGGCGCGGGTGATGTCAGCAGGCTTGGGTGAGAACGTACGCACGAAATTTCCTTGTCCGGTGAGTTGTCCGGTTCTACCGAGTCCGGTGGTTGCGGGTAGTCAGGCGCCGATCGATGCGGAGCCTGCGGTTGCTGCCGATCCGGACCAGCTCAGCGACCGGCCCGGCTCCGCCCATCGGCTGCTCTGGCCAACCCGGCGACTGCCCAGGATACGACGAAACGGGCACCTCAGGCAAGCCGCTCGCCTCCGTAGCCGACTTCCATCAAGGTGAGGCCCCAGGGTGGTGCGGGCTGGGCCGCCTGCTGCCGGTCGGCCGAGCGGAGGATCCACAGGATGTCGGACGGGCGCTTCCGGCCTCTCCCCACGTCGACCAGTGTGCCCACCAGGGACCGGACCATCTGGTGGCAGAAGGCAGTGGCCTCGATCTCGAAGGCCAGCAGGCTGCCCACGGCCGGGATGAGGGCGGGGGTGGAACCGGCCGCCGGGGCGGCCAGACGGCGGGTGCGGACGGTCCCATCCCCGGCCGGTCGGCTCAGCTCCGTCCACGAGGCCGCCGTCACCCGCCTCGGTATGGCATCGTCGGGCGAGGTGCCCGGCACCCGTCGGCAGAAGGCCCGGAAATCGTGCTCGCCGAGCAGGGCATCGGAGGCCGAGGCCAGGGCGCGGAGGTCGAGTGGGTCGGCCACGTGCCAGGTCAACCCGGCCAGCAGGGGATCGGCCACCGGGGCGTTGACCACCAGGTACCGGTAGCGACGGGCGGTGGCCGAGTGACGGGCGTCGAAACCGGGGGGTGCCACCTCGGCCTCCCTGACCACAATGGCCGGCCCCAGTTGGCTGTTGCACGACGAGACCACGGCCGCCGGGTCGAGGTCGGCGGCCAGCCGGACCGGGACGTCGAAGTGGACCACCTGGGCCAGGGCGTGCACTCCGGAGTCGGTGCGTCCGGCACAGGTCAGGGAGACGGGTGCCCGCACCACCCGGCTGAGGGCCTCGGTCAGTGCGCCGCCCACCGTGGGTTGACCGCGTTGGACGGCGAATCCGTGGAAGCCCGAACCGTCGTAGGCCACGGTCATCCGCCACCGGACGGTCTCGGCCCGATCCGTGCCGACTTCTCCGGCACTCATGTCTTCTCCGGCACTCACGTCGGTCCCGACAGTGCCCCCGCCCTCGCTCCCCCCGGGGCCGGGGGGGATGCTCACACCAGTTCGATGCGGGCCATCGGGGCGTTGTCGCCCAGACGGTTGCCCAGCTTGAGGATCCGGGTGTATCCGCCAGGCCGTTCGGCGTAGCGGGGCCCGATGTCCACGAACAGCTTGTGGGCCATGTCCTTGTCCCGGATGAAGGCCACCACGTTGCGCTGACGCGCCACACCGCCCTTGGCGGCCGCGGTGATGACCTTCTCGGCCACCGGGCGCAGGGCCTTGGCCTTGGCCTCGGTGGTCACCAGGTATTCGGCGGCGATGAGCGAGGCCACCAGGTTCCCCATCATGGCCTTCTGGTGGGCGGCGCTGCCGCCGAAGCGGCGGCCCTTCTTCGGAGTTCCGAGCATGGTCCTGGCCTCAGTCCTTGACCCGCAGGGACAGCCCCCGCTCGTCGAGCTTCTGCAACACCTCGTCCAGCGACTTCTGCCCGAAGTTGGTGATGTTGAGGAGATCGTCGAGGGTGCGGTCGACCAACTCGCCGATGGTGTTGATCTGAGCCCGCTTGAGGCAGTTGCGGGGACGCTCGGTGAGGTCGAGGTCCTCGATCCTGAGGTCGAGGTCGGGGGAGCCGGTCCCGATGGTCCCGACCTCGCCCAGCTCCAGGCCCATGGGCTCGTCCTCGAGGTCGGCCACCAGCCCGACCAGGGTGCGGAGGGTGTCTCCGGCCGACGCCAGGGCCTCGCGGGGGGTGAGTGACCCGTCGGTCTCGATGTCCAGCACCAGCCGGTCGAAGTCGGTGGACTGCTCCACCCGCACCGGCTCGACGGTGAAGGCCACGCGCCGCACGGGCGAGAAGATGGCATCCACCGGGATGACGCCGATGATGGTCGAGCGCTTGTTCTTGTCCGCCGACAGGTAGCCCCGGCCGCGCTCCACGGTGAGGTCCACCGCCAGCCGGCCCTTGCCGTTGAGCGAGGCGATGTGCTGGGTGGGGCTGAGCACCTCCACGTCCGCCGTGACCTGCAGGTCCCCCGCCGTGGCATCGCCCGGGCCCCGCTTGTCCAGCCGGATGGTCACCGGTTCGTCGCTGTGCACGCGGAACAGGAGGTCCTTCAGGTTCAAGATGAGGTCGGTCACATCCTCCTTCACGCCCGGGAGGGTGGTGAACTCGTGGAGGGCCTCATCGAAGCGGACCTGGGTGATGGAGGCACCGGGGATGGACGAGAGCAGGGTGCGACGCAGCGAGTTGCCCAGCGTGTGCCCGAAGCCCGGGTCGAGGGGGCCGACGGCGAACCGCTGGCGGTTGTCCTCTTCTTCACCGATGGATTCGACGGTGGGTCGTTGGATGATGAGCATGCTGATCAGGGCTCCTCGGCAGTCTGGTGCGCGGTGTCGGTGGTGGTCGGGGGAGTGTGGTGGATGGTGGCTGGTTCAGTGCGGTCGGCGTGGCCGGCGGTTCGTTGTCGGAGTGAGGTTTCGGGAGTAGGAGTCGGCTACTTGGAGTACAGCTCGACGATGAGCTGCTCTTGCACGGGCTCGTCGATGTGCTCGCGGAGCGGCAGTGAGAACACCCTCACCTCGAACCGGTCGCCGACCGTCTCCAGCCACGGCGGCAGCTGCCGGTCGAGGGTGTCGAGGTTGCGGCGCACGTGGAACATCTCCCGGGACGAGGGCTTGAGAGCCACGACGTCCCCTTGGCGCACCCGGTAGCTCGGGATGGTGACCCGCTTGCCGTTGACCAGCACATGGCCGTGGCGGACGAACTGGCGGGCCTGGGACCGGCTGGCCCCCCAACCGGCCCGGAAGGCCACGTTGTCCAGCCGCTGCTCCAACATGCGGAGCAGATTCTCACCGGTGATCCCGGGAGCCCGGCTGGCCTCGACGTAGAGATTGTGGAACTGCCGCTCCAGCAGGCCGTAGATGCGACGCGCCTTCTGCTTCTCGCGGAGCTGGCCCAGATACTCCGAGCCTTGGCGCATGCGGTCACGGCCGTGCTCCCCGGGGGGATAGGCGCGGCTGTGGCGGTCGGTCACCGCCTCGGAGACGGGGCACTTCATCGAGTAGCAGCGCTCGCCCTTCAAGAAGAGCTTGGTGCGCTCCCGCCGACAGAGGCGGCAGACAGGTCCGGTGTATCGAGCCATGAGAGTTCCTTTGGTTCCTTCGTCCCCGGCCCTAGACCCGACGCCGCTTCTTGGGGCGACAGCCGTTGTGGGGGATCGGGGTCACGTCCTTGATGCCGGCCACTTCGATTCCGGCGGCGGCCAGCGAGCGGATGGCCGTCTCCCGTCCGGAGCCGGGGCCCCGGACCAGTACGTCCACGCGCCGGACACCATGCTCCATGGCCTTCTTGGCACACTGCTCAGCGGCCAGCTGCGCGGCGAACGGGGTGGACTTGCGCGAGCCTTTGAAGCCCACATTGCCGGCGGAGGCCCAGGCCAGCACGTTGCCCTCGGGATCGGCGATGGAGACGATGGTGTTGTTGAACGAGCTCTTGATGTGGGCGACCCCGAAGGTGATGTTCTTCCGCTCACGCTTGCGGGGCCGTCGCGCTCCGGCGGCCGGCTTGGTGGTCTTCGCCATTTACTTGCGAACCTTCTTCTTTCCGGCGACCGTCTTCTTCGGTCCTTTGCGGGTGCGGGCGTTGGTGTGGGTGCGCTGGCCGTGGACCGGCAGTCCCTTGCGGTGACGGATGCCCTGGTAGCAGCCGATCTCCATCTTCCGTTTGATGTCCTGGGACACGTCGCGGCGGAGGTCGCCCTCCACCTGGAGGTTGGCGTCGATGTAGTTGCGGAGCCGGGTCACCTCTTCGTCGGTGAGGTCCCGGACCCGGGTGTCACGACTGGTCTCGGTCGCGTCACAGATCTGCTGCGAGGTCGTCCGGCCGATGCCGAAGATGTAGGTGAGGGAGATCTCCAACCGCTTCTCGCGGGGGATGTCCACGCCTGAAATGCGGGCCACGTTGCTTCCTTCTCTCTTACGCCTGATCCACGTGCATCAACCCTGGCGCTGCTTGTGGCGTGGGTTTTCGCAGATGACGATGACCCGCCGGTGCCGACGGATCACTTTGCACTTTTCACACATCGGCTTGACGCTGGGTCGAACCTTCACGTTCTCGTCCTCGAGTCCTCAACTGGTCAGTCTCTGCTGGTACTGGTACTGCTGGTACTGGTACTGGTACTGCTGGTACTGGTACTGCTGGTCACTCTGGTCCTGCGCCCTGCTGCACCGGCCGGCCGGCATGCCGGCTTCCCTCCCGGCGACGGTCCACCGCCGCATCGGTCGACCGGCCTACTTGTACCGGTAGGTGATCCGGCCCCGGGCCAGGTCGTAGGGGGTGATCTCCACTTGCACCTTGTCACCGGGAAGGATCCGGATGCGGTGCATCCGCATCTTTCCGGAGCTGTGGGCCAGCACTTTGTGGCCGTTCTCGAGCTCCACGCGAAACATGGCGTTGGGGAGCGGCTCGACGACCGTGCCCTCCAGCACGATGGCATCTTCCTTGGGCTTGGGCAGGTGAATCTCCTCAATAGTCTATCGGTCTGGTCCGCTCGGCCAGGGCTGAGCGTGCGTGACGCACGACCTGCTCGTCGTCCGTCCGCACCGCAATCGGGGGCACACCAGAGGAGCACCACCAGGAGCGGGATCGGCACGCCACCACACAACCGTGGCCAGCCGAACGACCAGTTTAGCCCGTTGACGCCAAATTGCCAGTCCGACCCCGGATTCAGGGCAATTCGGGGTGTCTGGGCCGGGTCGGCCCGGGTCGGCAACCGACTCAGAGGACGGTGAACACCTCCGGGCCGTCCTCGGTCACGGCGATGGTGTGCTCGAAGTGGGCGGAGAGCCGCCCATCCGCGGTCACCACGCTCCAACCGTCGTCCAGCTGGATCGTGCCCGCTCCTCCGGCATTGACCATGGGCTCGACGGCGAACACCATCCCCGTCTTGAGGGTCGGGCCTCCCGATCCGGGCCAGTAGTTGGGCACCTGGGGCTCTTCGTGCATGGCCGTGCCGATGGCGTGGCCCACATACTCCCGGACCACCGAGAAGCCGGCCGCCTCGGCCACCTGCTGGACGGCCCGTCCCACCTCGTGGAGGCGGTTCCCCGGGGTGAGCTGGTCGATCCCGGCGAAGAGGCTCTGCTCGGTGACCTCCATCAGCCGGCTGGCCTCCTTCGACACCTCCCCCACCCCCACGGTGTACGCGGCGTCACCGTGGTAGCCCTCGATGATGGCGCCACAGTCCACCGAGATGATGTCCCCCTCCTCGAGGACCACCGTCTCGGAGGGGATCCCGTGGACGATCATCGAGTTGGGCGACGTGCAGATCACGGCCGGGAAGCCGTGATAGTTGAGGAAGTTCGACCCCGCGCCACGCTTCTCCAGGACCAGTCGGGCCACCCGATCGATCTCGGCCGTGGACACGCCCGGCTTCACCGCCTCCCGGGTGGCCTCGTGTATCTCGGCCACCACCCGGCCGGCCCGGCGCATCTTGGCCAGTTCTTCGGCATTTCGTCTCATCGCGGTCTGCGCCTCATCGCTTCATCGTACGGACCGGCTCACTGTGGCCAGCCGGCCTTCTGCCCCCGACGCTGTTCGATGACCTTGACCATCCGGCGGGTTACGGCGTCCGGTGCTCCGGTGCCGGGGACCGAGGCCAGCTGGTTGCGCTCCCGGTACCACTCGATGAGTGGGGCGGTCTGGCGCTCATAGAGCTGCAGACGCCGCTCGATGGCCTCTTCGGTGTCGTCCTCACGCTGGACCACCTCGCCCCCACAGACGTCGCAGGTCCAGTTGATCAGCGGGGGGGACGACAGCGAGTAGTTGGCCCCGCAGTCCGTGCACACCCGGCGGGCGGCCAACCGCCGGAGCACCTGGCTGGTGTGGATCTCGATGTCGATGACCAGGTCCAGGTCGAAGGGAGCCAGGACCGACGCCAGCTTCTCGGCCTGGGCCACGGTGCGGGGGCATCCGTCGAGGATGAAGCCCCGGGCCCGGACGTCGCTCTCCCCCAGTCGCTCGGCCACCATCTCCATGATCAGATCGTCGCCCAGCAGCTCGCCCCGGTCCATCTGGTCCTTGGCCTTGAGGCCGACCGCCGTGCCCTGCTTCACGGCGGCGCGCAGCATGTCGCCGGTGGAGACGTGCGGCACCACGTAGTGATGGGACAGGCGTACGCACTGTGTCCCCTTGCCTGCCCCCTGTTTGCCGAGGACAACGAGCCTGGCTCCGGGTACCACTTACTTGAGGAAGCCCTCATAGTTCCTCATCATGAGCTGGCTGTCGATCTGCTTCATCGTCTCGAGGGCCACGCCAGTTGCGATGAGGAGAGTGGTGCCGTAGAAGGGGTAGCTGGTGATGTTCCACGCCGCCATGAGCAGGGACGGCGTGACAGCCACCGCCCCGAGGAACAGGGCCCCGGGCCACGTGATCCGGTTGAGGATGTGGGCCAGGTACCGCTCGGTCGGATGCCCGGGCCGGATGCCGGGGATGTAACCGCCCTGCTTGCGGATGATGTCGGCCTGCTGGTGGGGGTCGAAGGCCACGTAGACGTAGAAGAACGTGAACAGCAGGATGAAGATGAAGTAGGTGAGGATGTAGAAGACGCTGGTCGGGGTGACGTTGTGGTTGACCCAGCTCCGGAAGGCGGCCGACGGGATGATGTTGGACAGCAGCACCGGGATGTACAGGACCGAGCTGGCGAAGATGATGGGGATCACGCCGGCCTGGTTCACCTTCAACGGGATGTAGGTGTTGGAGCCGCCGTACATCTTGCGGCCCACCACCCGTTTGGCGAAGGTCACCGGGATGCGCCGCTGGCCCTGGTCCACGAAGACGATGAGCACCAGAAGGGCCAGGGAGACCAGCAGGATGACCGCGAACTTGACCCGGCCACCCTCCTGGAGGACGGTGTTCAGGCCCGACGGGATCCCGGCCACGACGTTGGCGAAGATGAGGATGGACATCCCCTGGCCGATGCCCCGCTGGGTGATCAGCTCGGCCAGCCACATCACGAAGGCGGTCCCCGCCGTGAGGGTCAGCACGATGAACCCGGCCCGCCAGATCGAGTAGTTGAGGATCAGGTCGACGTTCTGGGTGGTGCCGAACAGTCCCCCGCCGCCCTTGTGGAACAGGTAGACGAGGCCGGTCGACTGCATGAGAGCCAGGGCCACGGTCAGATAGCGGGTGGTCTGGGTCAGCTTCTTCTGGCCCACCGCTCCCTGGTCACGCCACTGCTCCAGCTTGGGGATCACCGTGGCCAGCAGCTGGATGATGATGCTGGAGGTGATGTAGGGCATGATCCCCAGCCCGAACACGGCCATCCGGGTCAGCGCCCCACCCGAGAACAGATTGAGGAAGCCCAGCACCCCCGAGGACTTCGAGGCCGCCGTCAGCTGGGCCACCTTGGAGAAGTTGACGAACGGTACCGGTACGTTGGCCCCGAACTGGTACAGGGCGATGATGGTCAGCGTGAAGAGGACCTTCTTGCGAAGGTCGGGGATCCGGAAGATGTTGGCCAGACTGGAGAGCATGGGGCTCCTCGACGCCGCGGTGGGCCGATGCTACCGGTTGGTGAGGGCGTTGCCCTGTGCCGGCGGGCGATCGTGACCGAAGGGCAGGGGGACCACGGTGACGGACCCTCCGGCGCCGGTGATCATGGCCTCGGCCGACTTGGAGAAGGCGTGGGCCTCCACCCGGATGGCCCGGGTCAGCTGGCCGCCGCCCAGGATCTTGACCAGGTCGCCCTTGTGGGCCAGGCCCAGGTCCACCAGACCGGCCAGGTCGATGGCGTCACCCTCGACGCTCTCCAGTGCGCCCACCTTGACCGGGGTGTACTCGACCCGGAAGGGGTTGGTGAAGCCTCGCAGCTTGGGGATGCGCTGCATCAGGGGCAGCTGGCCCCCTTCGAATCCCATGGGGATGGTGTCGCGTGCGCCCTGCCCCTTGGTACCGCGGCCGGCGGTCTTGCCGCCCTTGCCGGCGATGCCGCGGCCCACCCGACGGCGGGCGCGTGTCGACCCTGCTGGAGGTCGGAGCTCATGGACCTTCATGGTCAGCCTTTCTCGTCGTGTTCGGTGGGAGTGACATCCACCAGATGGGGAACTCGGGCCAGCATTCCACGGATCTCGGGCCGGTCGGGCAGCACGTTGGTGCGCCCGATGCCCCGGAGACCGAGGGCCCGGAGGGTCCCCCGGTGCTTCGGCTTCGTGCCGATGGCCGACCGCACCTGGGTGACCCGCAGCCATGTCGTGGCCGGCGTCTCCGATGCCGGGGCGCTCATGTCAGCTCACCTCCGTGAAGATGTCGTTCTCCCGACGGCGCTCACGGTAGGCCCGGAGCATGGCCGCCGGAGCCACCTCTTCGGCCGACTTGCCCCGGAGGGCGGCGATCTCGTCGGGCCGCTTGAGGCCCTTCAGGCCGGCGATGGTGGCGTGGGCCACGTTGATGCCGTTGGACGAGCCCAGGGACTTGGCCAGGATGTCGCGGATCCCCGCCATCTCGAGGATGGCCCGGGCCGCCCCTCCGGCGATCACTCCCGTACCGGGGGCGGCCGGCTTCAGCATGACCCGTCCGGCCCCGCTCTCACCCACGATGGGATGGGTGATGGTGCTGCCGGCCAGGGGCACGTCGAACATGTTCTTGCGGGCTTCCTCGATGCCCTTCTGGACGGCCAGACCGGCCTCTTTGGCCTTGCCGTAGCCCAGGCCCACACGGCCGTTGCCGTCGCCCACCACCATGAGGGCGGCGAAGGAGAAGCGACGGCCGCCCTTGACCACCTTGGACACCCGGTTGACCCGGATCGTGCGCTCTTCGAATTGCAGATCGTTCACAGCCATGGTCCTAGAACTCCAGTCCTTCGGTGCGGGCGGCGTCGGCCAGGGCGGCCACCCGCCCGTGATAGGCGAATCCACCACGGTCGAAGACCACGGTGGTGATGCCCGCGGCCTTGGCCCGGGAGGCGACGAGCTTGCCCACCGTGCCGGCGGCGTCGATGTTGCCCCCGGGGCTCCCCCGCAGGTCGCCCTCGGTGGACGAGGCGGCAGCCAGCGTACGACCGGCGTCGTCGTCGATGAGCTGGGCCGAGATGTGCTTGTTGGACCGGAACACGGCCAGGCGCGGCCGCTCAGCCGATCCGTGCACCTTGCGCCGGACGCGGTTGTGCCGCCGACGGCGGAGTTCCAGCTTGTGATCAGTGCGGGCCATTACTTGGCTGCCTTCCCGGCCTTGCGCACGACCCGCTCGCCGAGGTAGCGCACGCCCTTGCCCTTGTAGGGCTCGGGCTTGCGCAGCTTGCGGATGTCCGCGGCCACTTGACCGACCTTCTCCTTGTCGATCCCCTTGATGATGATCCTGGTGGCGGTGGGCACCTCGAAGGTCACCCCTTCGGGGGCGCTGACGTTCACCGGGTGGGAGAATCCGAGGGCCAGTTCGAGGGCCGAGGGGCCCTTGGGCACGGCCCGGTACCCCACACCCACGATCTCCAGCTCCTTGGAGAAGCCCTGGGTGACGCCGGCCACCATATTGGCCACCAGGGAGCGGGTGAGGCCGTGCAGGGCACGGTTCTGGCGCTGGTCATCCGGTCGCTCGACGACCAGGACGTCGCCGTCCTGGCGGATGGTGATGGCGGCCGGCACCGATCGGGCCAGCTCGCCCTGGGGTCCCTTCACCGTGACCGTGTTGTCACTGCCCACAGCCACCGACACCCCGGAGGGGACGGGGATGGGGGAACGTCCGATCCGCGACATCAGCGTGTACCTCCGAAGGTCGTGCGTGCGACGGTGCGGCTACCAGACATAGCAGAGCACCTCGCCGCCCATACGGCGCTTCCGCGCCTCGCGGTCGGTCATCAGGCCCTTGGAGGTGGACACCACGGCCACACCCAGCCCGCCGAGCACCCGCGGCATCTTGTCGGCCCGGGCGTAGATGCGCAGGCCGGGCTTGGACACCCGCTTGATGCCGGAGATGGTCCGCTCGCGGTCCGGGGAGTACTTCATGGTGATCTCGAGGGTCTTACCCGGCTTGCCCGGCTCCTCGTTCACCTCGTAGCCCACGATGTAGCCCTCGCTCACCAGGATGGCGGCCAGGGACTCCTTCAGCTTCGAGCCCGGCATCTTGACCGTGTCGAAGTGAGCGGTGTTGGCATTCCGGATGCGGGTCAGCATGTCGGCAATCGGATCGGTCATCGTCATTCTTCGTCGCCTCCTCTCACCAACTGGCCTTGGTCACGCCGGGGATCTCGCCGGCGTGCACCATCACCCGCAGGCAGATCCGGCACAGGCCGAACTTGCGGTACACCGACTTGGGTCGTCCACAGCGCCGGCAACGGGTGTACCCGCGCACCTTGAACTTGGGGGTGCGCTGCTGCTTCTCGATCAATGCCTTCTTGGCCATGGGGTTACTGGTTCTCCTGTCGGAACGGGAATCCGAACGCGGCCAGGAGTGCCCGGCCCTCGTCGTCGGTACGTGCGGTGGTGGCGATGGTGATGTCCATCCCCCGGGTGGTGTCGATGCGGTCGTAGTCGATCTCGGGGAAGATCAGCTGTTCGGTGACCCCGAAGGTGTAGTTGCCGTGACCGTCGAACGACCGGGGGGAAAGGCCCCGGAAGTCACGGATGCGGGGGATGGCCATGGCCAGCAACCGGTCGAGGAACTCCCACGCCCGGTCACCTCGGAGCGTCACCTTGGCTCCGATCTCCTGCCCCTCGCGCAACTTGAATGAGGCGATGGACTTCTTGGCCCGAGTCACCACCGGCTTCTGGCCGGCAATGATCTCGAGGTCGCGCATGGCCCCTTCGATCAGGGACTTCTGCTGGGTGGCCCGGCCCACGCCCATGTTGATGACGATCTTGGACAGCCGGGGGACCTCCATGATGTTGTCGAGACCGAGCGTCTCTTTGAGCTCGGCCCGCACCGTGCTGTCGTACCGCTCCTTCAGACGCGGCCGGGCGACGGTTGCCGAGGATGCGGCCGCCATCACAGGTCACCTCCGCACTTCTTGCACA
>CAVTTK010000001.1:0-541301 GCA_963737625.1 uncultured Acidimicrobiaceae bacterium | reverse complement strand
GACGGCCTGGTGGATGAGGCGGCGCACTTCGGGACGGACACGCCCCTCGAGGAGGTGGTCGAGGACGGCCCGACGGGCCGCCACCGGCACCGCCCCGTCGTTGACGGCCAGGGTGAGCTCCGTGCTGCCGTCGACCAGGTCGGCCACCGAGGCCAGCTCCGCCGCGGCATCGGCGAGCCCGGCGTCGGCGGCCAGCGACTCTTCCATCGCGGCCAGATAGCCCTGGAGGGCTGCGTTCACCGGCCACTCCCGGCGCCGGCACCGGCATCGGAGGTCTCGGCCCGCACGGCGGCGATGGCCTCGTCGATCAGGTCCTGGTGGTCGGATGCCTGAATCTCCCGGCCGATCACCCGCTCGGCGGCGGCCAGCACGATCTCGCCCACCCGGGCGGAGACCTCTTCGACGGCGGCCTGGCGGGCGATGACCACCTCGGCGTCGGCCGCCTGGACGATGCGGTCGTGGATGGCCTGGGCGTCGGCCTCGGCCCGCAGCTTGGTCTGATCAGCCGCCGTGGCCGCGTTGGACACGATCTCGCGGGCCTGGGCCCGGGCCTCTTCGAGGGCGGCCCGCCGCTCGACATCGGCCTCCTCGGCATCGGCCTTGGCCTTGTCGGCCGCTTCGAGCTCGCCCCGGATCTGGTCCTGGCGCTCGGTCAGGGCCTTGTTCAGCACCGGCAGGACCTTCTTGCCGATGACCCACACGACCACGAGGAAGGCCAGGAGTACGACAATGAAGGTCCCGTTGGGGACGAGGAAGTTACTGGTGGCAGTCGTCACGTTGGTCATCCTTGTTCACTCGGGTGGAGGCATCGGCGTGGCGTCTGGTGGACGCGCCCCATCACGGGTACGTGCCCTCGGGGTCGGCCGGCCGGCGCCACCGCGGTCCTACTTGCCCAGGGAGAAGACGAAGAGGGCGGCGAAGACCAGGTTGATGAAGTAGGCGGCTTCACACAGGCCCACGGTGAGGAACATGATCGTGGTCAGACGTCCCTGGGCCTCCGGCTGACGAGCGATGCCGGCGATCGTCTGACTACCGGCCAGGCCGTCACCGATGGATGCGCCGACGGCGCCCCCGCCCAGTGCCAGTCCGGCGCCGACCATGGCGCCGGCGATCTTGATCGCACTGTCCAGTGATGCGTCTGCTGCCATTGTTCCTTCTCCTTATTGTGGGGTTGTCGAGATCGTGGATGTCGTTGATGCCGCGGCGGCGGTCAGGCGTCGATGTAGTCACCGTGTTTGGCGTGCTCCTCGTCGGGAGCCATGGCCGTGTCGAAGTACAAGATGGTGAGCAGGGCGAAGATGAAGGCCTGGATGGCACCGATGGCCATGTCGAAGAGCTTCCACACCACGGTGAAGGGCACCGAGAGGACGGCCCCGATGGGGGCGGGGCCCAGCTTCCAGATGACCAGCGAGGCCAGCAGGGACAGCATCAGACCACCGGCGAAGAGGTTCCCGAACAGACGGAGGGTGAGGGTGACCGGCTTGACGAGCTCCTCCACGAAGTTCATGAAGGCATTGATGAAGAACAGCTTGGGGGGGAACGGCCGGGTGAAGTAGTGCTTGAAGTACCCGCTGACCCCGCGGTTCTTCACGGCGGCGCGGTGGACGAGCACGATCACGGTGAGGGCCATGGCCAGCGGCAGGTTGATGTCGCTGGTCGGTGCCGGCAGCCAGTCGTAGGGGCTGCCGATGCTGAGCACCTCGAACAGGTTGCAGGTGAAGATGAAGATGAACAGGGTCAGGGCCAACGGGACCACGTTGGCCCCCCGGGGCCCGATGGTGTCGTCCACCTGCTTTTGCACCGCCCCCACCGCCAGCTCCCAGAGGAGCTGGAACTTGCCGGGCACGCCGTTGGTGGCCTTCTTGCGCAGGATCA
Organism: uncultured Acidimicrobiaceae bacterium; assembly: GCA_963737625.1. Lineage (GTDB taxonomy): Bacteria > Actinomycetota > Acidimicrobiia > Acidimicrobiales > RAAP-2 > Bog-756. The sequence continues at coordinate 539,426 of CAVTTK010000001.1, read as the reverse complement.
GCCCCATGGTGATCACGATGGCCGCGGCCACCAGGGTGGCCCAGACGATGTCGATGTCGATGGTGAGCGGTCCCAGCTTTACCTGGGGGTGGATGCCCGGGGTGATGTCGATCCCGAGCATCGGCGTGGTGAGGAGATGACCGCCCAGTCCCATGTGCTCAGGCACCTCCCCGTGTGTCGTCGGTCGACCCGAGGCCCGGCGGGGGGCCGGCGGCCGGCGTGATGTTGTCGTCGATCACGCTGGCGTTGATCACGTCGTCCATGGTGGGCATGGGTCCGGACTTGGCCATGGACCGGGCCACGTTGGCGATGAGGATGATCTGGAACACGGCCAGGCCGGCCAGGATCCCGAAGCCGAGCTGGTGGGAGATGGTCATGAGCCCCAGCGTCACCACGGTGATGATGGCCAGCCGCCCGAGGGTGTTGATGGCCAGTGGGCGACGCTTGTTCTCCACCCCGCTGACGCTCACCCGGTCCACGGAACGGCCGATCATCCGGAAGTTGAGGGTGCCGAGGCCGAGGCCGATGCACGCACCGAGGCCCAGCAGCGGCTTGTCGAAGGACACGCAGGCCACCAGGGCGGCCACCCCCACCACGAGCACCATGGCCACGGTCCTCTTGGCCACGTCGGGAACGTTGGGCAGTTCGAAGTGGGCGAACATGACCCGTCTATGCCCCGATCCCTGTGGTGGCACCCGCCACCGGGACCACGGGTACGGCGGCGGGCGGCATCACAGGAGGCGTCGCACGCGTGAGACGGTGATGAGCACGGCCGCGGCGATGCCGAGCACCAGGCCCACCAGCGTGAACCAGGGGCTGGTGCCGAGCCAGCGGTCGACCAGGTAGCCCAGCCCGGCCAGGACCACCAGGGTCACCGCCACCGTGAGCCCGAGGGTCAGGAACTCGGCCGCTCCGGCCAGGGCGGCCCGATCCGGATCGACCGGGGTCCCGCTCGGTTCGGCATCGGGTGCAGGCGTGGCGTCGTCCATGGTCGGGCCGTGCCGCGTCAGAGTGTCTGGGAGTGGGGAGCATCACGAGTCGTTCCTGAAATCACGCAGTGGTTCGGCTGTCGTAGCCAGTCGAGTGGCCGGCCCGCTCGATGCCCACGTAGGTGGCAACCGGCCTGTAATTCACGGGGAGTATCATCGCACCTCCGAGGTCGTGGCGGCAAAACGTAGGAAACGCTCCGTTTACATTTCGGCTCGACCCGGCTCCTGCCGGACCTCGGCCGTCCTTGGCCTCTACCCACCGCGCCTCCCCTCCCCCCGGGAACACCCCTGTGGCCAGGGCATCCGACCGGTCGGTGCTGGTTCCGCCCTACCGCTCGCCCGGGCCCGCGGCCCGACCGGACAGGCCCGACGTCATGCCGGGAACCGTGCGGGCCACGGTGGCGGGCACGGCACCGGCCGGCTGCGGGGTTCCGACCGGTGGGGTGGCCGTCTCCACCCCCGGTGGGGCCGCTGAGGGTGGCGGTGGTTCGGACGAGGTGTCGATGGGCCCGGGGGACGAGGCCGGTCCGGGGTCCGGGGGCTCCCCGGGAGGCTCGGGGTCGGCCACCTCGGTTCCCGGATCGGCATCCCGCCGGAGCGAGGGGTGGAAGAGGGTGTAGAGGACGACCCCGAGGGCCAGGGCGCCGAAGGGGATGATGGCGTTCACGCTGGAGATGTACAGCGGGAACAGGATGAAGCCGGACAGGATGAGCGTCCACGCCCACAGGATGAGGACGCTCCGGCGGTGTCCGTGGCCCAGCCGGAGGAGCCGGTGGTGGAGATGGTTCTTGTCCGGGGTGGCGAACCCCGTTCGGTTGGCGGTCCGCCGCACGAAGGCGAAGGCCATGTCCACCATGGGCACCCCGAGGATGAAGAACGGGATGAACAGGGGGAGGAAGAAGAAGTAGGTCTGACCGGTGTGGGAGGCCACCCCGCCGACGTTGCCCGACACCCGTCCCCCGATGAGCATGGTGGACGCGGCCATCAACAGTCCCAGCAGCAGCGCCCCGGCGTCACCCATGAAGATCTTGGCCGGGTGGAAGTTGTGGGGCAGGAAGCCGAGGCAGATCCCGCAGGTGATCACGGCGATGAGCGGGCCGATGTTGTCGATCTGGAGATTGCCCAGGTGCTGGAGGTGCAGCCCGTAGACGGCCAGGGCGCCCGAGGCGATGGCCACCACCCCGGCGGCCAGACCGTCCAGGCCGTCGATCAGGTTCACGGCGTTGGTGATGGCGATGACCCACAGGGCGGTGAGCAGCGGGGTCCACTCGGGGGACAGCTGAACCAGCCCGGCCAGCGGGATCTTGAACTGGAACCAGGTCACGCCCATGAAGTAGAGGATGGTGGCGGCCAGCACCTCGCCGGCCACCTTGGCCGGGGCCGACATGTCGCGAAAGTCGTCGAGCATGCCCACCACGAAGATGGCGGCCGCCCCGAGGATCAGCCCCAGCGGCTCCGACGACCCGCGGAACAGGGGGTCGAGGGCGGGGATCGACGCCGCCACGGCCCACGCCACCAGCATGGCCACGAACATGGCCGCCCCCCCGGCCGACGGCGTCACCTCTTGGTGCACCTTCCGCTCGTCGGGTTGGGCCACGTAGCCCACCACCACGGCCAGGCGGCGGGCGGGGAAGGTCAGCACCCAGGCCGACAGCGCGGCCACCGCCAGGATCACGCCGTACCAGTTGAGCGGTACGACAGCGCTCATACGAGCACGGGATCGGCTGCGATCACGCCCCGCCCAGGGTGGGGTACGGGGGGAAGGCGGCACACAGCTCGCGGACCTCGGACCGGATCCGGGCGACGGCCCCGTCATCCTCCCGGTGGCGCAGGGTGCGGGCGATGAGGGCCCCGATGGTGCGGAACTCGTCGGGGCCCATGCCCGCCGTGGTCTGGGCGGCCGAGCCCAGGCGGAGGCCCGAGGTGATGAACGGCGAGCGGGGATCGTCGGGGATGGTGTTCCGGTTGCAGGTGATCCCGGCCCGGTCGAGGACCTCCTGGGCCACCTTTCCCGTGAGCTCGGCGTCGAAGGTCCGCAGGTCCACCAGCACCTGGTGGTTCTCGGTGCCCCCCGAGACCAGCCGGATCCCCTCGCCGGCCAGTTCGGTCCCGAGGGCCGAGGCGTTGGCCACCACCCCCGATGCGTAGGCCCGGAACTCGGGGCGGGCGGCCTCGGCGAAGGCCACGGCCTTGGCGGCGATGACGTGTTCCAGGGGACCGCCCTGCAGGCCGGGAAAGACCGCGCTGTCCACCGACTTGGCCAGATCGGCGCCGCACAGGATGGCCCCGCCGCGCGGACCCCGCAGGGTCTTGTGGGTGGTGAAGGTGACCACGTCGGCCACCCCGACCGGTGAGGGGTGGGCGCCCCCGGCGATGAGTCCGGCCGGATGGGCGGCGTCGAACATGAAGCGGGCACCGACCGAGTCGGCGATCTCCCGGAAGGGCAGGGGGTCGATGATCCGGGCATAGGCCGTGGACCCGGCCACGATGAGGGCCGGACGCTCGCGTCGAGCCAGGTCGGCCACCTGGTCGAAGTCGATGATCTCCCCCGGCTTGTCCGGGTCGTCGGAGGCGGCCGAGACACCGTAGGAGACGAACCGCCACACCTTGGAGGTGATGCTGGCCGGTGATCCGTGCGTCAAGTGTCCCCCGTGGTCCAGCCGCATGGCCAGGATGGTGTCGCCCGGCTCCAGCAGGGCCTGGTACACGGCCAGGTTGGCGTTGGCCCCGGCGTGGGGCTGGACGTTGGCGTGCTCCGCCCCGAACAGTGCACACAGGCGCCGGCGGGCCAGGTCCTCCACCTCGTCGATCACCTGGTTCCCCCCGTAGTAGCGACGGCCCGGGTAGCCCTCGGCGTACTTGTTGGTCAGGAGCGAGCCGGTCGCCGCCAGCACGGCGGGGGAGGCGAAGTTCTCCGAGGCGATGAGCTGCAGGGTGGTCGACTGCCGCTCGGCCTCGTGGCCCAGCAGGGCGGCCACCTCGGGGTCACCGGCCATCCAGTCGTCGAAGGGCGACGCGGCGAAGCTGGCGGTCATGATGGGACTCCTGCCCGGTCGGGCTGCTCGGGCCCGCCGGCCGGGCGGGCCGCGTCCATGGCGGCCAACTCGACCAGCCGGGGCTGGTGGCGACCACCCTCGAAGGTGGCGGCGAAGAAGGTGTCCACGGCGTCGAGCGCCTCGGCGACGCCCAACGTCCGTCCCCCGAGGCAGATGACGTTGGCGTCGTTGTGCCTCCGGGCCAGGGATGCGGTGGTCACATCGTGGACCACGGCGGCCCGGACTCCGGGCACCTTGTTGGCGGCCATGGAGATGCCGATGCCGGTGCCGCACACGCACACCCCGTGCTCGGCCCGCCCCGCGACCACCGCCCGGCCCACCGCGGCGCCGTAGGTGGGGTAGTCCACCGAGACGTCGGGGGAGTCGGTGCCGAGGTCGATGACCTGGTGCCCCCGGTCGGCCAGGTGCTTGGCCAGGATGGTCTTGAGGTCGAACCCGGCGTGATCCGAGCCCACGGCGATGCGCATCACCCGAGTGTACCGACCGGGAATCAGCCCCGAGGGCCTCCGGGTACGCTCGTGGCCTCCATGGTCCTCGACCCCCGCACGCCGGTCATCGTCGGGGTGGGCCAGGTCACCAACCGGCCCGGAACCGTGGAGGACAGGGTCCTGGACGACCGGCCCGAGCCCATCGGCCTGATGGTCGACGCCGTGCGGGCCGCCGTCGAGGACTGCGACGGGGCCGCCCCGGGCGGGCCCGCCCCGGCCGGTGGACGGCTGCTCCGTCGGGTCCAGTCCCTGCGGGTGGCCGATCCCCTGAGCTGGCACTACGAGAATCCCGGGATGCTGGTCTCGGCGGCCCTGGGCCTTGAGCCGGCCCAACTCGTGGTGACCTCCACCGGGGGGGACAACCCCCAGGGCCTGGTCAACGCCACCGCCCTGGCCATCGGCCGCGGCGAGCTGGACGCCGCCGCACTGGTCGGGGCCGACTGCGTCTACACCCAGGCCGCCACCCGCCGCCACGCCGAACGGCCCCTGCTGCCCTGGACGGTCCAGCCGGCCGGGACACTCCGGCCCACCGTGTTCGGGAGCGACCGGCGGGGCACCACCCATGCCGAGGAGGAGCGGGGTCTGGACCTGCCCGTCCACGTCTTCCCGCTGTTCGAGAGCGCCCTCCGGGCCGAGGCCGGCCGCTCCCTCGACGACCACCGGGCCCGGATCGGTGCGCTGTGGTCCGGGTTCTCCGAGGTGGCGGCGTCGAACCCGTACGCCTGGCTCCCCCGGGCCCGGACAGCCGGGGAGATCACCACGGTCACCGAGGACAACCGGATGATCGCCTACCCCTATACCAAGCTGCTCACGGCCAACATGCAGGTGGACCAGGGTGCGGCACTCCTCATGTGCTCGGCCTCGGCGGCCCGGGCCGCCGGGATCCCCGAGGACCGGTGGGTCTTCCCCCTGGCCGGGGCGGACGCCCACGATCACTGGTTCCTCTCCCACCGGCTCGACTTCCACTCGTCGCCGGCCATCCGGCTGGCCGGCGCATCGGCCCTGGCCCTGGCGGACACCGGTGTCGACGAACTGGGTCTGGTGGACCTCTACTCCTGCTTCCCCTCGGTGGTGCAGATCGCCGCCACCGAGCTCGGTCTGCCGGTGGACGATCCGGGGAGACCTCTCACCGTGACCGGGGGGATGACCTTCGCCGGCGGACCGGGGAACAACTACGGGACCCACGCCGTGGCCTCGATGGTGCAGGCCCTCCGCTCCGACCCGGGATCGCGGGGCCTCGTCACCGGACTGGGGTGGTACGTCACCAAGCACAGTGTGGGCGTCTACGGCACGGAGCCGCCCACCGGCGGGATGGCCGACGTCGAGAGGTCAGACCTGCCCGAGGGCACGGCCGTCGAGGAGGCGGCCGGCTTCGGCTGGGCCAACCCCCAGGCGGCGGTGGGAGCGCTCCCCCAGTGCGTTCCCGACGCCGACGCCGAAGGCGAGGTCACCGTCGAGACCTACTCCGTGGCCTACGGGCGCACCGGGTCGCCCGAGCGCGCCGTCGTGGCCTGTCGGACCCCAGAGGGTCGACGGGCCTGGGCCAACGTCGACGATCCCGACCAGCTGGCCGTGCTGGTGACCGAGGAGGGGTGCGGTCGGCTCGGCACCCTGCGTTCCGGGGGGATCGTCGACCTCACTTGAGGATGACGTCCGGCCCGGTCAGACAGGCGCCGGGTCGGTCATCACCGACGGGGGTGAGTGGGGATCCCGGTAGCGGTGCTTGAAGGCGGCGTAGGCGAACGGGCCCGACATGAGCGGCAGCCAGTAGGAGGCCAGACGGTAGGCCAGGGTGGCCAGCACCGCCTGGGCCCCGTCCAGCCCGGCCAGTACCAGCAGCCCCGAGAGGCTGGCCTCGACAATGCCCAGACCGCCCGGGGTGATGGGCACCAGGCCGATGATCCCGGCTACGGCATAGGCCAGCAGGATCAGGGAGGGCCGCGGGTGCGCCCCCACCGCCCGCACCGAGAAGAGCAGGCACAGGTAGTCGAACGCCAGACGCCCGGCCGACAGCAGGGTGGCCTGCCACCACTGCTCACCCAGCACCCCGCGGATCAGGTCCCGTTGCTCCATCAGTCGGTCGGGGAGGCCGGTCAACGGCGTGCGCTTGCGGAGGATCCGGTTGCGGGCCGACTGGAACACGCCGCCCACCCATCGGAGGGGCGCCTCCATGGTCATGAACACCGCCCCCAACCCGCAGAACAGGAAGAAACCGATGGCCCCGATGATGGCGGCGTCGACCAGTCCCCGGCTGACCGGGGAGCCGAACAGCACCACCGGGAGGACGAAGACGGGGAGGGCCAGGAGGCCGGCGATCCCGAGGAACGAGAAGGCGGTCAGCCCCCCCACGGCGTCCGTGGCGTCCATGCCGCTGGTGGCCAGCATCCGGAACTGCACGGCCGCCCCGGCGGCCGCTCCGCCCGGCACGATCAGGGAGATGGAGTTGCCGGCCAGCTGGGCGGTGATCACCGAGAACCACGCCTTGGTGCGCAGGGCGATGCGCTGGAGGGAGAAGGTGCAGGCGAAATGGGCCGCCTCGGCCACGACGGCCGGGATGAACCACAGCAGGTCGAGCTTGGCCAGGCGGGGCCACGAGTGGAAGACGTTGAGCAGGTCGGGCAACACCAGGTAGAGGGCCACCCCGGCCACCAGGACCACGATGAGCCTCTTGATCAGGGACTTCCAATTGAAGGCCTGGTGCTGTTGCTCCTGGAACTGGACCTCGAAGGAACGCGACCGCGACTCCGGGCGGGGCGGCCCAGACCCTGGTGCTGTCTCCGCGGTCACCCGGTCGCGCTCCCGTCCGGTCGGTGGCAATCGGTCATCGGTTGGGGCGGTCAGCCCTCGACGAGGGCCGCCGCCGCGGTCAGCATGATGGTCGCACCGCGGAAGTCCCCCTGAAGACCGTTGTCCATCCGGTTCATCACGTAGCAGACGGTGAGGCGGGCCTCGAGGTCCATCACGATGAGCGACCCCCCGTAGCCGCCCCAGTAGCAGGCCCGGGGTCCGATGGGCATCAACTCGGTGGACAGCCCGTAGCCCATCCCGAACCGGTTGGGCAGCCCCAGCACCAGGTCGATCCCGTCGGCCTGCTGGTCGAAGATGGGCTCGCACCCCTTCTCCGAGAGCAGCCTCACGCCGCGGGCCTCCCCGCTGCCGGCGATGACCGATTGGACGAGGGCCACCGACATGGCGTTGCCGTGGCCGTTGGCCGCGGGGATCTCCGCCCGCCGCCACCAGGCGTGCCGGGGGTAGGTGGCGTCGAGGAGGGGGTTGGTCATGGCCCGGATGGCGATCTCCGTGGGCGTGAACTGGTCCAGGTCCATCGGCGGAGGGGGGATGACGAAGGAGACCCTGGCGTCCTCGGCCTCCGGTAGGCCGATGAAGAAGTCGGCACCCAGGGGGGCGGCCACCTCCCGGGCGAACCAGGTCCCGATGGTGTCCCCGGTGATTCGGCGCACCACCTCGCCGATCAGGTAGCCCTGGGTCACCGCGTGGTAGCCCGAGGCCGTCCCCGGCTCCCACCACGGCTCCTGGGCCGCCAGCATGGAGGTGCAGCGGTCCCAGTCGGCCAGCTGCTCGGACTCGAGGGGCTCGGACCAGCCGGGGAGCCCGGCGGTGTGGCCCATGAGGTGGCGGACCTGGATGCCCGCTTTCCCCCCGGCGGCGAACTCGGGCCAGTACTCGGCCACCGGGGCGTAGAAGTCCAGCTCCCCGCGGTCGGCCAGCATCAGGGCACACAGGAAGGTCATGGTCTTGGTGGTGGACCACACGTTGGTGAGCGTGTCCTCCCGCCACGGAGCGGTGCGCGACTCGTCCACGGAGCCGCCCCACACGTCCACCACCGGGTGGCCGTCCACCAGCACGGCCACAGACGCCCCGACGTCGGTCCCGGCATCGAGACTGGACGAGAGCGCGTCCACCACCGCCCCGAACTGCGGGTCCCACGTACCTTCTATCTCAGCCACTGGGCGTCCTCCCGTTCGCGTACCTGACCCATGATCATCCCACGGGCCAGCGGCCGGAGGCAGGTTTGGGCCGGCAGCCCTCTCCGCCCGCTGGCGGTGCCGGCGCCCCTCCGGTCAGGCGGCGGCGCGCCCGCGCCGGGCCAGGGCGTCGATGGTCACGGCGGCCAGGAGGACGAGGGCGGTGACCATGTACTGGTACGACGCGGCCAGCCCCAGCAGCCCCATCCCGTTGTAGATGGTGGCGATCACCAGGCCGCCCAGCAGCGCATGGACCATCTTGCCCCGCCCGCCGAACAGGCTGGTCCCTCCGATGACCGCGGCGGCCACGGCGTACAGGACCAGCTGGCCTCCGTCGATGTTGTTGGAGATGGATCCGAGCCGGGAGGCGTAGACGATGCCGGCGGCCCCCGCCGTGAAGCCGGACAGGGTGAAGGCCCACAGGCGGTTCCAGCCGAGACTGACCCCGCCCCGACGGGCCGCCTCGGCGTTGCCGCCGATGGCGTACTGATACCGGCCGAACCGGGTGCGGCCCAGGATGAACGAGTACGCCACCAGGAAGCCGGCGATCACCAGCACCACGTAGGGCACGCCTTGGAGGGGGACGAGCTCCCCGCGGTCGGTGTTGCAGACCAGCAGCAGCACGACCACCGCCGCGGCCACGCCGGCGATCTTGAGCACGGTGATGGCCAGGGGAGGCGCCACCAGGCCGCTGTGCCGACGACGGCCGTCCCGGACCAGGGTCAACGCGCCGAACAGAGCCACCGAGGCCGTCCCGATGATCCACCCGGCCAATGGGCTCATGTTCCCGTTGGTGACGTCATTGAGGACGCTGCTGGTGATGCGGATGGTCCCACCCGAGCCGTAGGCGTTGACCAGGTAGAGCAGCAGGCCCTCGAGGGCGAGGAGCCCGGCCAGGGTGACCACGAACGAGGGGAGGTGCAGGTGGATGACCAGGACCCCCCACAGGGCACCGATGGCCGCGGTGGCCACCATCCCGATGATGATGGCCAGCCACCAGGGGAAGTTGTGCTGGGGGCTGGCCAGGATGGCCGTGATCACCGCGCCGACGCCGGCGTTGTAGCCGGCCGACAGGTCGATCTCGCCGAGGATGAGCACCCACACCTCGGCCATCCCGAGGAGGACGAACACCGAGCCCTGCACGAGCAGGTTGGTCAGGTTGCCGGCCGAGAGGAAGACCGAGTCCTGGACCTGGAAGATGATGACGAGGAGGATGAGCCCCGCCACCACGGGCAGCACACCGCTCTCGCCGTAGCGGATCCGCTTGGCCCAGGCCACCACGTACTGGCCGAAGGTGGAGTCGGGCGTCCGCTCGGGCATGGGTATGCCGCCTAGCCGCCCCGGCTCGGGAAACGAAGGCATGGCCGTTTTCGGTGCCGTGTCCGGCGGGGCGGAGGCGGGCGGGTTCTCGGGCGAGGACATCGGCGTCAACGTCCCGGAGGCGTTGTATTCGAGTCGGGCGCGGGCGGACTCTGGCCCCCGGGGCGGGGCTCCTCACCCGTGGACCCACCGGTCGGGGACGCATGGGCGTGGGAACCGCCGGTGGTGATCAGCTCCACCGCGCTCTGGGTGTCGTACTCGCCGATCGGCCCGCTACTGACGAGGGAGCCCAGATAGAGCACGGCCAGTCGGTCGGCCACCGAGAACACGTCGGAGAGATTGTGGGACACCACCAGGACGGCGATCCCCCGCTCACCCAGCCTACGGATCAGGTCGAGCACCTGGGCGGTCTGCGAGACACCGAGCGCCGCCGTCGGCTCGTCCATGATCACCAGCTTGGCGTCGCGCATGACGGCCCGGGCCACTGCCACCGACTGCCTCTGGCCACCGGAGAGCGATCCGACCAGCTGGCGGACCGAGGACACCGTGGTCACCGACAGGTCGGCCAGCGTCTGCTTCGCCGTCTTCTCCATCGCCGTCTCGTCCAGCAACCGGTGCCGCAGCACCTCGTGCCCGAGGAACATGTTCTGGACGATGTCCAGGTTGTCGCACAGGGCGAGGTCCTGGTAGACGGTGGCGATGCCCAGAGCGTCGGCATCCCTCGGGGTCCGGGGGGTGACCACGTCACCGCTCCACCGCATCTCCCCCGCCGTCGGCGCCCAGATGCCCGAGATCGTCTTGATCATGGTGGACTTCCCGGCCCCGTTGTCACCGACCAAGGCGGTGACCTTGCCGGGGAGGATGTCCAGATCGACCCCGGACAGCGCCTGCACGGCACCGAAACTCTTGGTGATGCCGCGCAGGCTCAGCAGGGGTTGGTCGGCTACCCCCGGCGGACCATCACTGCCGTGCTCGGCAGTGATGGTCATGCCAGAAGGGAGGGTGACCGGCCGGTCGGGATCACGGGATCAGCTGATCCCGTACTTGGTGCAGTCTGCGGCGTAGGCGCCGGTGCAGATCTGCGATGCCGGGACGAACCCGTCCTTCACCACGGTCTGCTGGACGTTGGTCGGGATGACGTATTCCGGCTTCAGCAGCACCGACTTGACCGTCACATGGGCCGTGGTGTCCTTGGCCGTGCCGTTGGCCAGGGAAGAGGGAACCGGCTTGCCGGCCCGCAGGTACAGAGCGAGCGCTGCCGCCGCCTGGGCCTCCAGGTAGATCGGCTTGTACACCGTGCCGCACTGGTAGCCCGAGATGATGTTCTGGATGCCGATCAGCGTGGCGTCCTGGCCAGTCACCGGGAACTTGTTCGCCGGGATGCCCAGCGTCTTCAAGTAGGTGATGATCGGTGCGGCGTTCTCATCGTTGGGTACCACGGCGGCGTTGATGCCCGGGTGGGCGGTGAGCGCCTGCTGGAACTCGGTCTCCGCCGTGGGCGGATCCCAGGTGCCGGCGGGAGTGGCGGCCTTCACGTACGCCTTGGAGCTGAACTTCGGCGCCAGCACGGCGTTGTAGCCCTGGGCGAAGAGCGTGGCGTTGTTGTCGGTCGGCGAGCCCACCATCACCGCAACCTGGGGCTTGGCCACCTTCCAGTTGGCGATGCACGACACCAGGCCGTTGCCGATCAGGGTGCCCACCTTCACGTTGTCGAAGCTCACGTAGAACTTGCGGCTCCCGCCGAGGACGAGGCGGTCGTAGTCGATGACGGCCACGCCGTGGGACTTGGCGTAGGACTCGATGGACACTCCCACTCCGGAGTCCAGGGCGTCGACCACGAGCACGCTGGCCCCGGCCGAGATGGCCGACTGGGCGTCGGTCAGCTGGGTGGCGTCACTGCCCTGGGCGTTCTGGATGGTGAACTGGGAACTCTTCATCCCCGCCTTGGTGAACGCCTCTTTCAGATACGGGGCGTCGAACTCGGTGTACCGGGCGGACGAGACGGTGTCGGGGAGGATGACGGCGACCTTTCCCTTGCCTGACGCGGCGAGGCCCTTCAGTTTGGTCATAGCCGTGAAGTTCAAGGCGAACGACGATGCGCTGACCTGAGGCGTGGTGGCTGCGCCGGAGGGCGAGTCGCCGATGGCACACACCCCCACGACGAGGGCCACTGCGACGAATGCCGTCACGGCTGCCCGCTTTCCCGTAACTCTCATATTTCCCCCTTGCGTAACACCACGGAGCTTCCGTGTCGAAGCGGAGTACCCCTTGATCCAGAGGTGACACCGGCTCAAATGTGACCATAGCGTGTCATATGACAACTCTGTGAACATTTTATGTTCGGGAATTTTGGCGGTCCATCGGATGGCACGTGCGCGGCGCCGGCGGGCCGCGCTCCGCGGGATCCGAGGGGCTCGAGACCGGTGGCCGCCGGCCCCTTCCGGGGCGGGTTCAACGGTCGCCACGCCCCCGCCGGTAGTCGACGGCGGCCACGTCCTCGTCGCCGTGCCCGGCCGCCACCGTCGCCTCCAGGCGGTCCCGGACCGCCTGGAACAGCGGGGTGGGGCTGGCTGCGGCGAGGGTGAGATCAACATCCTTCAGGGCGAGGGAGACGGTGAACCCGGGGTCGAAGGAGTGGGCGTCCATCATCCGCACCTTGGCCAGTGCGTACGGCATGGCCAGAGGACCGGCCTCGAGGGCGTCGACGAGGACGGCGTGGTCGATGCCCAGGGAGTCGCACAGGGCGAGGACGTCGCTGATGGCCACGGTCGAGGCGGTCAGCCAGGCGTTGACGGCCAGCTTGAGCGAGCTTCCCTCGACCCCTGTCCCCACGTGCAATACCGAGGACCCGAGCGACTCGAGGACCGGCCGCACCCGCTCGAGTACGCCGCTGTCCCCGGCCACCAGCCAGACCAGGGTGCCCTGCCGGGCCGGAGCCGTGCTGCCCGACACCGGGGCGTCGAGATAGGCGACGCCGCGGTCCCGGGCCAGGCCGGCCAGGGCCCGGGCATGCTCGGGACCGACCGTGCTGGCCTGGACCCACACCGCTCCCGTGTCCATCCCCGGCAGGGCGGGCCCCATGACGTCGGCCACGGCGTCGCCGTCCCGGAGCACGGTGAGCACGGCAGACGAGCCGGCGACCGCCTCGGCCACGCTGTCGACGGCGGTGACGCCGGGCCCGGCCGCCGCCCGGGCCCGATCCGGCGTGCGGTTCCACAGCCGGACCTCGTGACCGGTCTCACCCAGGCGAGCGGCCATGGCCGCGCCCAGGGCCCCGGCACCGAGGATGGTGACGGTCGAGTTCGTAGGCATGGCCGCTCCTTTGGCCCCCCGTGCGCACGGTCGTCTGCCGTCCAGCTAACCACCTGCGGGCCCACCGCCGAGGGCCGGAGTCGTGCGGCGGAGTCGTGCGGCGGACTGACCGCCGAGCCCGTAGAGGCAAGACTGGTGCCGTGACCGCCCCGCCCGTCGAGCCCGCCCCGGCCGACCGCGCCACCCCCCTCGACAGTGGCGGACGTGGGGCCGGTCCACCGGACGGTGCCGACCACCACCGCGTGGTCATCATCGGGGCCGGGTTCGCCGGCATCGGACTGGCCGTCCGCCTCCAGGCCGAAGGGGTCGACGACGTGGTCATCCTCGAGAAGGAGGACGACCTCGGGGGGACCTGGTACGTCAACACGTACCCGGGGTGCCAGTGCGACGTGCCCTCCCACCTCTACTCGCTGTCGTCGGAGCCCAACACCGAGTGGACCCGCACCTTCGCCCCGCAGCCGGAGATCGAGGGGTACCTCCGCACCGTGGCCGAGCGCACCAACGTGAAGCGCCTCATTCGGTTCAACGCCGAGGTGACCGGGGCCCGCTGGGACGCAGGGGCCCGCCGGTGGCGGATCACCACCCCCGACGGCGACGTCACCGCCGACCTGTGCGTCATGGCCTCCGGGTTCCTCAGCACCCCGTCGACGCCCTCCATCGACGGACTCGACCGCTTCGGCGGAACGGTCTTCCACTCGGCCCGCTGGAACCACGACCACGACCTGTCCGGGGAGCGGGTGGCCGTCATCGGAACCGGGGCCTCGGCCGTCCAGTTCGTTCCCCGGATCCAGCCCGAGGTACGCCACCTCAGCGTCTTCCAGCGAACGCCACCCTGGGTGATGCCCCGGCCCGACCGGGCCTTCTCCTCCGGCGAGCGGTGGCTCTACCGGCACTCGCCGCTGGCCATGCGGGTCAGCAGGGCGCGGATCTACTGGGCCCGGGAGCTGATGGTGGTGATGCTGACCAAGGAGCCCCGCCTGGCCCGCTACGCGTCGGCGCCGGCCCGCAGGCACCTCGCCGACCAGGTCACCGACGCCGACCTGCGGGCCCGGCTCACCCCGGACTACCTCCTGGGGTGCAAGCGGGTCCTGCTGTCCAACGACTACTACCCCGCCCTGGACCGGCCCAACGTCGACCTGATTACCGAACCGATCCGTGCGGTCACACGCCACGCCGTGGTCACCGCGGACGGTGGCGAGCACCCGGTGGACACCATCATCTTCGGCACCGGCTTCGCCGTCGCCGAGCCGCCAATGGCCGAACGCGTCCACGGGGCCGACGGGCGCAGCCTGGCCGAGCACTGGGCCGGCAGCCCGAGCGCCTACCTCGGCACCACGCTGGCCGGCTTCCCCAACCTGTTCGTCATAGTGGGGCCCAACACCGGGCTCGGCCACTCCTCCATGGTGTTCATGATGGAGTCCCAGTTCAACTACGTGGTTGACGCCCTCAAGACCATGACGGCCCGGGCCATCGACTCGTTCTCGGTCCACCCCGGCGCGGTGGACGCCTTCAACGTGGAGATCCAGGCCAAGCTGGCCCGCTCGGTGTGGAGCTCCGGGTGCTCCAGCTGGTACCTCGACGGCACGGGGCGCAACAGCACCCTGTGGCCCGATTTCACCTGGCGCTACCGCCGACGAACCCGGCGCTTCGACGTCGAGCACTACGCCCTGACCCGTCCGTCCTGACCGCGAAACGCCCCGAGTAGCCTGTTGTGCCGTGACGGACACCCAACTGACACGCGACACCTACGACCGGCTCCAGGCCGAGTTGGAGGACCTGACCACCCGGGGCCGGGTGGAGATCGCCGCGGCCATCGAGACGGCGCGGGCGCTGGGCGATCTCTCGGAGAACGGCGACTACCACGCGGCCAAGGACGCCCAGGGGAAGATGGAGTCGCGGATCCGTATGCTCCAGCGCCTGCTCAAGACGGCCACCGTGGTGGACGCCAGCCAGGCCGCCGACGGCACCGTGGCCCCGGGGACCGTGGTCACCCTCCGCTACGACGGTGACGGTGAGGACGAGACCACCGACTTCTTCGTGGGTTCCATCGAGGAGCGGCAGGGGGACCTGACCGTGGTGTCGCCGGGCTCACCGCTGGGCCAGGCCCTCCTCGGGCACACCACGGGGGACGCGGTCGAATACGCCGCGCCCGGGGGTACCCTCAAGGTCCAGATCGTCAGCATAGGAACCTGAGATGACCTCCAGCCCCCGGACCCTGTCCGAAAAAGTGTGGGACCGCCATGTGGTCCACGCCGGAACGGCCGATGAGCCCGACGTCATCTTCATCGACCTCCACCTGGTCCACGAGGTCACCTCCCCCCAGGCCTTCGACGGCCTCCGCCTGGCCAGCCGGGGGGTGCACCGACCCGACCTGACCATCGCCACCGCCGACCACAACGTGCCCACTGTCGACATCGACAAGCCGGTGGCCGACCCCATCTCGGCCAAGCAGCTCGAGGTGCTGGCGGCCAACTGCGCCGAGTTCGGGATCACGTGTTACCCCATGGGCCACGCCGACCAGGGCATCGTCCACATCATCGGTCCGGAACAGGGCCTGACCCAGCCGGGAATGACCATCGTCTGCGGCGATTCCCACACCTCGACCCACGGGGCCTTCGGGGCCCTGGCCTTCGGCATCGGTACGAGCGAGGTGGAGCACGTGCTGGCCACCCAGACCCTCCCCCAGCGCCGGCCGGCCTCCATGGCCGTCACCGTCGAGGGCGACCTCCCGGCCGGAGTGACGGCCAAGGACCTGGTGCTGGCCATCATCGGCCAGATCGGCACGGGGGGCGGATCGGGCCACATCATCGAGTACCGCGGCCGGGCCATCACCGGTCTGTCCATGGAGGGGCGGATGACGGTGTGCAACATGTCCATCGAGGCGGGAGCCCGGGCCGGCATGATCGCCCCCGACGACACCACCTTCGCCTACCTCGAGGGACGGGACCACGCCCCCAAGGGCACGGCCTGGGAGGAGGCGCTGTCGGCCTGGCGGTCGCTGCCCACCGACGCCGGGGCCACCTTCGACCGCCAGGTGCACCTCGACGCCTCGACCCTGGCGCCCTATGTCACCTGGGGCACCAACCCGGCCCAGGTCACCCGCATCGACGGCTCGGTGCCCGACCCGGCGGCCATCGAGGACGATGCCGAGCAGGACGCGGCCAACCGGGCCCTGGAGTACATGGGGCTGGTGGCCGGCACGCCGATGCACGACATCGCCGTCGACACCGTGTTCATCGGCAGCTGCACCAACGGGCGCATCGAGGACCTCCGGTCCGCGGCCGACGTGCTGCGGGGACGTAGGGTGCGCTCCGGCCTGCGGGCCATGGTGGTGCCCGGCTCGCACCGGGTCAAGGCCCAGGCCGAGTCGGAGGGGCTGGACGCCGTGTTCACCGCGGCCGGCTTCGACTGGCGGCAGCCCGGCTGCTCGATGTGCCTGGCCATGAACCCGGACAAGCTGGCCCCCGGCGAGCGGGCGGCGTCGACGTCCAACCGGAACTTCGAGGGTCGCCAGGGTCGCGGGGGGCGCACCCACCTGGTCTCCCCGGCCGTGGCCGCCGCCACCGCCGTCGCCGGCCACTTCGCCTCGCCCGAGGATCTCGAGTCATGAAGGCCATGCAGCTGGTCAGCGGGCGGGCCGTTCCCCTCGACCGCTCGGACGTCGACACCGACCAGATCATCCCGTCCGACTGGCTGAAGCGGGTCGAGCGCACGGGCTTTGGGGCCGGCCTGTTCGCCGAGTGGCGCGACGACCGGGACTTCGTCCTCAACCAGGAGGCCTACGCCGGCGCCACCATCCTGGTGGCGGGGCCCAACTTCGGCACGGGCTCGTCGAGGGAGCACGCCGTGTGGGCCCTCCAGGACTACGGCTTCGACGCCGTGGTCTCGCCCGGCTTCGGCGACATCTTCCGCAACAACTGCACCAAGGCCGGACTGGTGCCGGTCCAGGTCGACGCGCTGACCGGCCGGCTGCTGCTCGACGCGGTGATCGCCGAGCCGGCCATGCAGATCACCATCGACATCGAGCGGGGAACGCTCGAGGCCTTGCCGGCGGGCATCGAGGTGGAGTTCCCCCTGGACGAGTTCACGCGGGCCCGCCTGCTCAACGGGTGGGACGACATCGGCCTCACCCTGCGGTACGAGGACGAGATCAAGGCCTACGAGGCCACCCGTGCCGGCTGGATGCCGACCACACGCTGAGACCGGCGTGAACGGTGGTGGGGGCTCGATCCCGGGAGGGAGAGCCCGCCGGGTCCCCGGCGCCGACCACCACGAGGGGCAGGGGGGCAGCCAGCGTCGGGGGACCCGGTGGATGAGGAGTTGCGACCCGGTTTACGTCCTTCGCAACTGCGATCTTGGTGGTCCCCCTGGTCCGGAGGAGCTGGTCGTTTCGGTCGTGCGCCGTCCCACCGCGACAAACGGTACACGAACGGGAGACTCGACACGGGAACCCTCGCGCTCAGGGAAAAGTCCATCACGCTGGGTAGCCGACATTCCCCAGTGTCGTCCCGATCGTTCAGGCCTGTCCACGTGTGGTTATCTCCCGGGTGATTCCGCCGCTCTGCCACACCACCCGACTCCGGAGCGGCCTACTGCCCAGCATCGATCATGGTATGCCTGAGTCGATGGTGGGTCAATGGTGGAATCGACGATCCGGCGGCCATCCCTCCGACGTCGGAGGCAACGCCCCGGACCGTGGCCGGTCTCGGCGTCGTCACCCTTCCGTCAGCTTGGGCCCCCAAGCTGAGGGGACGATGGGAACAAGTGGTGGCCGACGTGAGCGCCGGTCGGGGAAGGGCCTCGGATGAGGATCCTGGTGGCCGAGGACGATCCTGGACTGCGCTCGGTACTGGAGCGGGGTCTGGTCGAGCACGGCTATGTCGTCGACGCCGTGGCCGACGGAGCCGACGCCCTGGCCTACCTCCGCTCCTACCAGTACGAGGTGGCCGTCCTCGACTGGCGCATGCCGAAGCTGAGCGGCATCGACGTCCTGGCCGAGATGCGGACGCGGGGCGACCGGACGCCGGTGCTCATGCTGACGGCCCGGGACGCCACCGAGGACCGGGTGGAGGGCCTCAACCGGGGCGCCGACGACTACCTGGTGAAGCCGTTCTCCTTCGCCGAGCTGGCGGCCCGCATCTCCGCACTGCAGCGAAGGCCGGCGCTCACCGTCGACCCGGTGGTGACCATCGGGGACCTGGCCTTCGACCCCACCAGCCGGGTGGTGACCTGCCGGGGCGAGCCGGTGACCCTGACGGCCATCGAAACCGGTCTGATCGAGTTGCTGTTGCGCAGGTCCCCGGCCGTCGTCACCCGCCGGACCATCGCCGTCCAGGTCTGGGACGACGAGGCCGAGGCCGTGGGCTCCAACACCATCGACGTCCATGTGGGTCGGCTCCGGGCCAAGCTGGGGGAAGCCGCAGCCCACATCGAGACCGTGCGCGGCACCGGCTACCGGCTGGTGGCCGGGTGAGCCGACAGACGGTGAACGGGTGAGACGGGCCGACGCCCAGTGGGCCCATGCGGCCAAGGTGGCCCTCGGAGCCACGGCCATCGTCGGGGCGGTGGCCGTCGTGCTGGCCCTGGCGGCCAACATGGTCATCGTCCACCACCTCGACCAGACCATCGACACCCGGCTGTCGGGGCGCCTGGCCACCGTGGCCCACGGGTCGGTCGACCCGCTGGCCACCGTCACGACCTCGAGTGGTGGGGGTGACCTCGACGACGCCCCGTCCTTCGTGTGGGCGGTCCACCATGACGGCACCTCCACGGCACTGGTCGCCGGCGCCCCCCCGCTGCCGGTGCGCCGGTGGGCGAGCGCCCCGGTGGGGCTGACCATCGACGACAGCCCGTTCCGCTTCGACGCCACCTCCACGACGGACGGTTGGCTGGTGGCCGGCGAGAGCGTGCTGAAGATCAGCCAGGTCCGGGACGAGTTGCTCATCGCCGAGGGCGTCCTCGGGGCCCTGCTACTCCTGGTCACGTTCGTCGGCTCCTTCGTGGTGGGCCTGCGGGCCTCGGCCCCCATCGAGCAGATCCGCCGCCGCCAGGCCGAGTTCACCGCCGACGCCTCCCACGAGCTGCGCACGCCGCTGAGCGTGATCGAGGCCGAGGTGGACCTGGCCCTCAGCCGGGAACGGGACACCGCCGGCTATCAGGACACCCTGCACCGGGTGTCCTCGGAGAGCGCCCGGCTCCGGTCCATCGTCGAGGACCTCCTGTGGCTGGCCCGGGCCGACGGGCGACCCCAGGAGGAGCGGGCCGACCAGGTGGTGGACGTGGCCGAGGTGGGCGAGGCCTGCCTGTCCCGGTTCCGGGCCGTGGCCGACGCCGCCACCATCACCTTGACCGACCGGATCGACCGCCGCACCCCCCTAGCCATCCGGGCCGACTCCGACTCCGTGGACCGGATGGTCAGCGTGCTCCTCGACAACGCCTGCCGCTACGCCGGAGCGGGGGGCCACGTCGACCTCGGTGTCGCCCTCCGCGGCGGCCGGGTGGTCCTCACCGTGGACGATTCCGGACCGGGAATCCCCGAAGACCACCGCGACCTGGTGTTCGACCGCTTCCACCGGGCCGACGACACACCGGGTGGCACCGGGCTGGGCCTGGCCATCGCCGACGTCGTGGTCCGGAACAGCGGCGGCACATGGTCGGTAGGAACCTCCCCGTGGGGAGGGGCCCGGATGGAGGTGTCGTGGCGCCAAGCCCCATCGCCCCAGCCCAGAGACCTCCCGGTCCCCGAACCGGAGCCCGTGGCCTAGAGCGGGCCGCGTGAATTCCGTGAACTCCGTGATGACGTGAATGACGTGTTGACCTGGGTTTTTCTTCCGAAAATCTTAGGTTTGCGTCATGGAATCGTCAGGATCCACCCCTAGCCTGGTTCCATGAGCAGCCAACGGTCATCGGGAGGCGTCTCCGGCCGCGGCCACCACGGGCGTCGTCGGCGCGACGCGGCCCTCGAGCGGACCCGTTCCATCACCAAGACGGTGGGCGTGGCGTCGGTGGCCGCCGTGGCTGTCTTCGGGATCTACCTCAGCCGGGCGCTGCCCGGGCACGCGGCCACATCGACGGGCACCGGCTCGGCCGGCACGGGTGCCGCGGTCACCCCGTCCACTGCCGCCCCCAGCGACGGGTCCGGCTCGTCCCCCTCTCCGTCCCCCACCCAGCTGACGCCGCCCACCTCACCCCCGGTACAGGCGCAGCAGCGACAGGCTCCGGTCGTCAGCGGATCGAGCTGACCGTGGGGACGCAACGCCCCGACGCCGACGACTCACTGGCCGTCTACCGGAGTACCCGGTGGTCCACCTCGGTGGAGCTGGTGGTGACCGACCGGCGGGCGGTGGCCGCCGCCACCGCCATCCTCGACCGGCAGCTCGACCGGATCGAACAGGTGGCCAGCCGGTTCCGGGCCGACTCGGAGATCAACGGCCTCCACGCCGCCGTGGCCGAGTCCCCCGAGCGGACCCATGCCGTCTCCCACGACCTCTTCGAGGCGGTCTCGCTGGCCATCCGGGCGGCGGCCCTGAGCGACGGCGTCGTCGACCCCACCGTCGGTGGCGCACTGTGCCGGCTCGGCTACGACCGCGACTTCTCCCTCGTGGCCGAGGGGGTGTCCGGCTCACTCCCCGCCCCCCACCCGGTTCCGGGATGGCAGACGGTGCGCATGGACCGGGGGCGGAAGGCCATCGGCATGCTGCCTGGCACCGTGCTGGACCTCGGGGCCACGGCCAAGGCCTGGGCGGCCGATCGGGCCTGCGCCGCCATCACCGAGGAGCTGGGCTGCGGGACCATGGTCTCGTTGGGAGGCGACGTCGCTATCGGCTGCGCCCCCCGTGCCGGTTTCACCGTGGGCATCGCCGACGTCTGTGGTGACCGCTCAACCACGGTCCAGGTGGCCATCCACTCGGGGGGCCTGGCCACGTCGGGCATCGGACGACGGCACTGGCGGCTGGGCCGAGACGAGGTGCACCACCTGGTCAATCCGGAGACCGGCCTGCCGGTCCACCCCTACTGGAGGACGGTGTCGGTGACGGCCGGATCGTGCGTCGACGCCAACACGGCCTCCACGGCAGCCATGGTCAAAGGGATCGGTGCGGTGAACTGGCTGGAGGACCGCGACCTGCCGGCCCGGCTGGTGCGCACCGACGACCTCTGCATCACCGCCGCCGGGTGGCCGGCGGACCGCAGTGTCGGGCGCCAGTCGGCGTCGACCCGCCGATGACGGCAGCCATGGGACTGGTCGGCGCGGCCTCCAACGGCACGGCCCTCTGGTACCTCACCCGCTCCACGGGCATCGTGGCCCTGGTCCTCCTCACCGCCACGGTGGTGCTCGGCGTGGTGGCCTCGGTGGGATGGACCAGCGAGCGGTGGCCACGCTTCCTCTCCCAGGGCGTCCACCGGAACCTGTCGCTGTTCTGCGTGGGCTTCGTGGCCATCCACGTCGTCACCACGGTGAGCGACGGCTACGTCCCCATCGGCTTCGCCGACGCCTTCATCCCTTTCCGTTCCCCCTACCGCCCGCTCTACGTGGGCCTGGGCGCCCTGTGCTTCGACCTCCTACTGGCCGTGCTCGTCACCAGTGCGTTGCGCCACCGGATCGGCTTCGCCTCGTGGCGCTTCGTCCACTGGCTGGCCTACCTGTGCTGGCCCATCGCCATGTTCCACTCCCTGGGCAGCGGCAGCGACTCGCGGCTGGGTGTGGTGCTGGCCCTCGACGTCGCCTGTGCGGTGGCGGTGTTCGCCGTGGTGTTCTGGCGGTTGGTCACCGGACGCAGCTTCCCCGAGGGGCGACGGGCCGTGGCCGCCGTGGCGACCGTCGTCGTGGGGTTGGCCCTTCTCGTGTTCACCGCCCTCGGCCCACTGCGTCCCGGCTGGTCGCACCGGTCGGGCACCTCATCCGCCCTGCTGGCCCAGTTGGCCCAGAAGTACAACGCCGCCTCGACGGCCGCCGGGGCGCCGGCGGTCACCCCGGCCGGCAGCACCACCACGGCGGCGGGGAGCGTCACGGCCCCCACGCCGCCATTCACCACCGGGCTGACCGGCTCCCAGTCCACCTCCGGTCCCGACAGCCAGGGGAACGAGCAGGTGACCCTGTCCATGCACCTCCAGAACGCCACCTCCACGCCATTGACCGTGGTGCTGTCGGGGACTGCGGCCTCGGGCGGAGGGGTGGCCATGACCTCGGGCACGGTGACGCTGGGCTCCTCCCACGGAGCGGTCACCTCGCTCAGCGGGGGAACCCTGACCGCCACCCTCACGGGAGCCGTGCCCATGGACCTCACGCTGTCGCTGCAGGTGGACCGGAACTCGGGCGCCCTGTCCGGGACGGCCTCGGCCACGACCAGCCACCAGGGTGAGGGGGACTCCCACTGATGGCCACCGGACTCCCCCGCTCCTCGGGACACGGCGCCCGATCCGGCACGGCCACCGTCGAAGGTCCCACCGGGACCGAGCGCCTCCTGGTCGGCGTGGGCGCCAGCTCGACGATGATGACGCTCGGTGACCACCTTTCCCAGTGGGGTGGTCTGCCCGACTGGCGCGGATCGTCGTTCCTCGACGAGTTGGAGCGCAGTGGGCTCCGGGGGCAGGGCGGGGCGTGGTTCCCGCTGGCCGTCAAGTGGCGCTCCCTGCGGCCCAGTCGGCTGCGGGGTCCGGTCATCGTGGCCAACGGCGCCGAAGGGGAGCCGGCCAGCGGCAAGGACCGGATGCTGGTCCACCTGCTCCCCCACCTCGTCCTCGACGGCGCCGCCGTGGCAGCCCGGACTCTCGGCGCCTCGCAGGTCTACGTGCATGTGCATGCCGATGCCGTGTCCACCATGCGCCGGGCCATCGCCGAGCGCCAGCAACTCGGTCTGGACCCGGTGACCCCTGAGGTGGTGGTGGCCCCCGAGCGTTATCTGGCCGGTCAGGAGTCCGCAGTGGTGAGTACCATCAGCGGCGACAGGCCGGCCACGCCGTACTTCGCCGGCATCCGCTCAGTGCGGGACCAGGGGGTGGCCGGCCGGCCCACACTGGTCCAGAACGTCGAGTCCCTGGCCCACGTGGCGCTCATCGCCCGGTTCGGGGCCGCATGGTTCCGGTCCGTCGGGACGCCCGACTCGCCGGGGACATCGCTGCTCACCGTGACCGGCCGATGGGAGGAGCCGAGGATCGTGGAGGCTCCGCTCGGCATGCCGCTCGGCCATTTCCTGGGCATCGGCCCGGGAGACGCCGACCAGATCCAGGGGGTCCTGCTCGGGGGCTACGGCGGGGGCTGGCTGCGGACCACCCAGGCCCTGGCCATGCCCCTCACCGAAGAGGAGGCCCGGCGCAACGGATCGTCCCTCGGCGCCGGGGTGGTGGCTCTGCTGCCCTCCTCGGCGTGCAGCGTGGCCGAGGTCAGCCGGGTGGTGCGCTACATGGACGGGCAGAAGGCGGGCCAATGTGGGCCGTGCATCAACGGACTCGACGGATTGGCCCGCAGCCTGGAGCTCCTGGCCTACCAACCGGGTTCGCTGCGGGGCGGCCTCAACTCCATCCTGACCCTGTGCGACCTGGTGGAGGGACGGGGGGCGTGCGGCCATCCCGACGGTGTGGCCCGGTTCGTCCGGAGCGCCCTCCGGGTCTTCGCCGACCATGCCCAGCTCCATCTCCAGCGGGGACCCTGCCACCGGGACACCCCGCCGTTCCTCCCCGTGCCGGCCGCCCCGGCCAACGCCGGCGTTGCCGTCGGCCTGGCTGGCTGCCGGTCAAGCCCGTCGCACACGGCCGGACCCCGTCGGGCGGTCGAGCGGCGGTGCGCGATCGAGTCGGCCCCGATGAGGGACTCCCGACCGTCCCGCTACACACTGGTGATCGATCCTGTCGCCTGCGACGGCCACGGCGTCTGTGCTGAACTGCTCCCCGAGCGGGTGACGCTCGACCCCTGGGGCTATCCCATCATCGAGAGCGGGCCTGTCCCGATGGATCTGCTCGAGCACGCCGAGCGGGCGGTCAGCAGCTGCCCTCGGCTGGCTTTGACCTTGGTGGAGCGGGGCTGAAACAAGCGGACCCTCGCTGCTCACAAGGAGTTGGCTGAACATTCACCTGTTCATGACGTTGAGGTAACCCACAGATCCAGTCGCTTCGTTACATTTCGCCTCAGAGCAGATGGACAGGAGGTCGGATGTGGATCCAATTGAAATCCTTCCAGGCGGCTACGCAGCCCGCACCTTCGTAGACCAAGAGGATCCAAATACGTTTACCGGTCCAACTAGTTCGACAAACCACGCCATGGTCGCTCCCTCGTTTCACCGCGCTCAAGTCGGCAGCGTACCGACGGAAGAACCGGGGCCATCCGATCTATCCGGAGGGCGAACTGATCCAGCCGATGACGATTCCATTTTCCAACTGAGAACCACGAGCTGTCGGCCAGATATCTCGAACGAGGGAATATCGAAGGTAGGCAAAGGCTCGGTCCAGCTTGCCCGCCCTCATCAGTGGATCAAAAACCTGCTTGTGTTTGTCGCCCCTGCGGCAGCTGGCGTCCTGTTTCACTGGAACGTACTTTGGCACGCAATAGCGGTTTTCTTCATATTCTGCTTGGCTGCATCTGGAACTTACTGTCTCAATGACGCCATCGATGCGCCGTCCGATCGCCTCCATCCGACGAAGAGGTTCCGCCCAGTGGCAGTCGGAACCATCACTGCCGTTCTAGCGATATCAGTCGGCATCGCATTGCTAGTAACAGCAGTCGGTTTGGCTGCGTTGCTGGCGGGAATCGACCTGGCGGTAGTGATGGCACTCTACGCCGCCATAAATATCGGATACTCGATGGGTTTAAAGAACGAACCCATTTTGGATCTCGCACTAGTAAGTGCCGGATTCGTTCTCCGTGCCGTAGCCGGTGGAGTAGCTACGGGAGTTGTCTTGTCGGACTGGTTCATCATCGTCACGTCGTTCGGCTCATTGCTCGTAGTCACCGGGAAGCGCTCTGGCGAACAACGACTCTTGGCCGAGGCCCGGATCGAACATAGTTCCACTCGCCAAACACTAGGAATGTATAGCCCAGAGTTCTTACGAACAGTGTGCGGTCTGTCCGCCGCTGTGAGCGTGACTGCCTACTGTCTCTGGGCCTTCGAGAAGGCATCGCAAGTCCACACTGGGCATCACCCGATTTGGTTTCAGCTGACAATAGTTCCGTTCGCTATTGGCCTGCTCCACATCGTCAGACTTCTTGATTCAGGTGCAGGTGCTGCTCCCGAAGAGTTGGCCATCCACGACCACCGGCTCCAGATCTACGCGTTGTGTTGGGTTGCACTCTTCTTTGTGGGCACCTACGCCTAACGGCCCGTCCGACGTCGAAGGATCTCGATCTGGCTCGAACTTCACACCGCCCGAGAGTCCCGTCCTCCTGGTCAGACAACTAGGGGGGCAGATGAGTTTCGCCGGGTAGTACGACCCGCCCTGGATTCCGGCTCTCCTTCGGAAGCAGTCCTGCTCAAAGCTGCTGCCGTCGACCACCGAAAGTTCCCCAGAGGTAATCACTGAATTTCCCCAGCCAGATGAATTTGACTAAAGGTCAACCCGCCGAAAGGGGCCCCATTGAACCGGACCATTCCAATGCCCGCCAAACTGAAGGAGCCCCGCTCCCGTGCTCACACGAGGCGAAAACGTAGAAACTCGAGGAGATACGGTCCGCCTACCGAGCCCTTCAGTTGCTGGACAGAAATCTCGGATCGACGTTACCCTATGGCTCCCCCAGGCAACAGGATCGGATCCCCTGGCCCGAGATCGAAGTTGCAGGGATTGTTGGTTGTGGGTACCCAATCCCATACCAGCAGCGCACTGCTTCCGGCCGCGAACTGGGCGCTAACTTTGGATCTAATTGCGGAGTCGCGATCTTCCAAACTTGAACACCCAGGTACATTTCCGGCGCTGATACCAACCTCACCGCCGATGATCGGTTTGTTGAGACTTGCTGCCTGAGCGAAACGGGCTGCTAGTCCATTCCACTGGTCTCCTCCCATCGCCGAGAGGCCGTAGTAGTCGTGGTACGAAAGAACGTCAACGCCTGGACTCGCCGACACGTACGTATAGTCAGGGCCCTGCGTTCCACATTGGCCGCCCCCTAAGAGTCCGCTCTCGACTAGGTGGATTGGGTCGAGGGTATGAATCTCTCCGCCGACAGTGTCGTAGAAGTGGCGGAGAGCCGCGGCCGCCGCGGCCTCATTTGGACAGGTCTGATGACCGCTGCAGTTCGTCGGCTCAAACTGAGGGGCACACGTAGACGCTTCGGCCTCACCCATCGGTTCCCACATCCCGAGGGCTGGAGAATCCCTGTATCGACTCACTAGAGCTTGAATGTATGACCAGTATGAAAGCGGAGTGAGTCCTCGCCCGTCTGTTTCGCTTGGACTATTGATGGTCTGCATGAAATCCCCGTCGTACCAGGGGATGTCCTGCCAATGTCCGCCGTCGCAACCTGCCCCCTGACCGCCCATGACCACGATCAGCCTCTGATTGTGGGTAGCTGCTGCCGTAAACACCCTATCGAGAGGAGTCCAGTTCAGCTGACCGGTATTTATGTCAGTGGCCATGCTGGCTTGAAATGCGGTAATTCGAACGAGGGAGTTTGAAGGCAGGGATGCAAACAGCCCATTTAGCTGAGGGTCCGTTAACATCACGCCGCATCCTGCGTTCGTGCCCCAATCTGTTGCCGCCTCATAGACATTTACTCCAACGAAGTGAACTGCAGATCCGTCGAGAATGAGTTGCGAGCCCGACGCTTTGGATCGTCTGGCTGATGGGATACGCCGCAGGTGCCATGGTTGTAGAGGTGGAGCCGGCCAGGGCCGGACTTGACACCGTACTGGTAGAGGCTGTTGGGCTGGCCGGCTGGCCTAACTTAGAGTTCGGTTGAGGAACCGAGGTAGTGCTCACCGGAAGCGCCGGGCTGCTTGATGCTTGAGAGTGGCCTGCAACTCGAGTGACGTTGGCATGGTTTGGTGCAGCGACCGTAGTTTTGCCCGACTCAGAGACGACAACTCCGAAGATTGCGACCACCAGAACGAGCCCGATCTTTGCCACGAGGCCGATTGGAAATGATCTTCCGGTATTGGGACTCGGAGAGCTCGAGTTCCGGAACCTTTCGAGGAGCAATCGGTCCACTTGGGCTTGGAACGCTCCGATGGTGAATTCCCACCCTCCTCTGGTCGGCATCTTCTGAATCCAACTTGACTATGGAGCGGCACAACTATGGACCGTTGAATTATTGAAGATGGCGCTGGAACGGACGATAGTGCCCAGACGGGGAGCCCGATTCGCTCTGAAGCGGCGGTCTGGGTCGCTCTCCGACCTTCCCACGCTGGCAGACTTGCGCGGGGTATGATCGCCGACCGCTGGTTTCGATACCCTGGTCACTTACACACACATCTTGAAGGCCCAGGCTTCTTGAACTGATTTTGGCACCTTGTTGGGCAGGAATCGCATTTATTAAAGTGGCAGTTAGAGTGGGGGATTCCGCAGGCATCGCCTCGAACGACCGACTCAGGGGCTTTGTGTTGGATGGCCAACGACATGGAAGAGCCGGTATCCGTCGCAAAAGTCACCTGTCGGAAATTTGAATGTATGCACCAGCTTCACCCATGAGGCGGTGCCAACATTTGGGTACTGATCGAGTATTGCGTCGTTGTTGATGCCCAACCCCACCAGCAAATAGTGGGCATGGAAGGTCAGCGGGTCAGCTAGAACCCGTTGGAAGTCTCGGTCATTGTGGATGACAAAGACCCTCGGTTCCGTCATGTTCGTCACCAAGAACGGCACGCACTTGTTCGTTGTCGGCGACGAGGTCGCCGGTTGGTAGATGCATACGTTCGAGGTACTGAGCAACGCTTCGGATTTGGGCATAGGAGTATTTGGAATTTCAGGGCGGTTTGGTCAAGTGGTTTCTTAGGGAAGAAGAAATAGCCCGTGGATTCCACCACGTCAGGAGCTATCACAAGATTGGTCATCGCGATTCCGGTACTCGGCAACGATGGGGCCAGGAGGACGATCGCTGTCAAGGTAGCCACGAAGCTCCAGAGGGCGCCATTCGTCCATCTCTTCGATGGAACGGCGGCATCCGTCTGCGGCCTCAACTTCACAGGCTTGGCAAACATGCTTCCTACGAGTAGTACCGCCATTGGAATGACAACTATGTAATAGCGAAACCACGGAAATATGGCGTTACCCATGAACGACGCCAAGGTGAATCCAAGACCCCCGCCGAAGAATCGAGATGAAGCCCACTGCACCCACGTTCCGACGAATCACCGCGACACCGATGGCTGCAATCACGATCAAAAGCAGCAATGGTGACACGTAGGTGATCGCCTTCGCCTCATGCAGTAGACGATCGTGAAGGGTGCCGGTGACCTGGTGTGAGTTGGCCAGAAGTGTTGCATTGCCATACTTCGAAGTGATCTGCTGGAAAGGCTGACCGGTGATAACCCGAGCTGACTGCAGCCCAGCCGATGAACGAGGTCAAAATCGGAAGCGTGAACACGACCACGTCAGTCATTCCTGTCCACAGTCGGTGCGAGCGGGTGCCGTCCGTTCGGCTGAACGTGACCAACAGGACAAGAGGCACTGCGCACACGCCGGCGGCGATGGGCTCGGTCCGCTCGAGGTACCCGAACCCGAGCGCTATAGCTGAATAGACCAGCGACGGTAGGTCTCCCTTCGCCAGCCATCGGCTCAGATAGCGGGCGGCCGCCAGCATGCAGAACAGATACAGTGCCTCGCTCATTCCGTTTCCGCCGAAGTAGAGGATCAGAGGGTTAAGTACGAAACAGGCAGTGAGGACAAGGCGTGGAGCGACGGCCACGCTCCATTCCCTCAGCAAAGCATGAAGCTGGTAACCGGCCGCGGCCATGGCCACTGCTGACATAACCGTCCCAGCCACATTGCGGGAAGCGAGCACAGGAAACCAACTATTGAACAGCAGAAGTGGAAGGTCGGCGACGCTTGAGAGTGGATTCCAGACGAACCCTACGGCTGCCAGGTGTGGATCTCTCGAGTGAAGCATGTAGAAGCCATTGGCCATCCGAGAGACGGCATCACCGGCAAAGGAGAGGTAGTGGAAGTCGAGGAGCATCGCCACAGTGAAGTAGGCAGCGAATGACAGGCCAAAGACGGCCAGGGCCTCAACGCGCTGCGCCTTTCGATGTTCATCCAAGCTCGCCGAGGAGAACCCGATTGGCTGGCCCGGGACGGCTTGGCGTTCCTGGACGAGCGTCATCGCCGGCTCCCGCTCACGGTCCGCAACGTATATCGTTCACCGGATCCCTGACCAGCAGATTCCAAGTGTTTACCTGGAATTCAGTCCCATTTAACCCGCCTCGCCAACTTTGCCACATGGGGTGGCGTCGCGGACCCACTAACGATTGACCCAATCGAGTGTGGCGAGGGTCGCGGTCGAGGCGCCGAGACATTCTTCGGTCAGAAGTGATGACACTCACCACAGGTCCGATCGTGCACGTGACGCGGCGGGAGGAAGCGACCCTCTTGGGCGGGCTTATGCTCTACGTGGGTCACGGGCTCGCAGCAGGAATTGCTTTAGACGGCGGGCTCATCCTCCCCGTCAGCGTGGACTCTGATGCACTTAGAGATTCCTCCCTAATCGGAGCGGCATCTTGACGAAGCCTCACCGGCCCCGATTTTGCAGTTTCCCTAACGTTCACCTGTCGTATGCAGGGATTACACCGACTGCCCCTTGGCCTGAGCCCAGGATGACCGATACAGTGGGATGGTCAGGTACTGACGAGGTGGGGGCAAGGCGCTCTTCAGCTCATCCGATATGCCCCGGAGGGTGCAGACGTCATGGGATTCGCATACGAGGACGGTACCGGCCTTCCCGGCACCGTCACACAAGGAAGTCCTGAAGTATGGCAGCCGGCGCCGCCACCCCTTGCCCTGCACGTCGCGCCCGAGCCGGTGCCAACGCCAGAAGTCCAGATCGGCGACATCATGATGAAGGTCCAGCAGTTTGCCGACGAAACCGCCGAGGACGCACGCCGGCAGGCACGGGCCGTGATCGCCGATGCCCAGGTCGAGGCGGCATCGATCGTCTCGAGAGCCAAGCGGGAAGCCGAGGAAGTCGTCACCCAGTCCGCTCCCCAGATCGCTCCCGAGGCCGTCACCAACCTGTGTTCGGCCATCGAAGAGTTTGCCACCACCAACCGGGTGCTCGTCGACGAGCTGGTCCAGCTCCGCCAAGCGCTGACCGGGTCCTACGCCAACACCCCGATCTCCACCACCGGGCACCTCTCAGCTCTCCCGCCGACAGCCGACTGAATTCCAGACTCAGGTAGCACTTCGCCCGAGACCGCTCTCCCGATAGGTAAGTGTTTGCGCCAGAATTCAGACTGCGGCAGGCAGGAAGTTCGTGAGCGTCTCGAAGAGCGCCAGCAGCAGCGCAAGCCATACCGGGCCAAGGATCAGCCAACGGCCCCCGCGGCCGTAGACCTTCGAAAGCCTTCGGTAGGCGAGACCTAGTCCGACCAGAGCCAGACTTCGATCGCCACCAGGGGCAGGAGCGTCGTATTCCACCCACTGGTCTGCGCCGGCGCCAATGCATATGCCTTACCCGCACCCTTGGCGATCGGGACGGGATGGGTAGCTCCCGGAGGCAGATAGGCCGCCACCACGATCAGCCGCTGCACGGCCGAGTACTCCGGATTGCACGTGGTCAGGGTCACCGATTGTCTCCGAAGTTGTTCAAGACGGTTACGTCCGAAGGCGAGACAGCGACTGGCACGGCCGACACGATGTAGGTCAACGTCCGTCCAGACGATGTCGTGAGATAGATCGGGTCGCCGACAGCAAGGTCGGCCAATCGGTTGAAAGGCGCACCGTGGGTGGTTCGGTGGCCGGCGAAGGCCACATTGCCGGCCTGACCCGGCATGGCCGTACCGAGGTAGTGCCCGGGACCCTTGGCCAAATCAGCCTCAGTCGTGCCCGAAACCACGTACTGATCGAGGCTGATCTTGGGGATCTGCAGGTGTGCCATGACTGCCCCCTGGGGAGGATCAGGGATGCGTGTCGTCGCCGGGACAAGAGTGAAGCCAGGCGCCGGCTTGGCCGCCGCGTGGTGGACCTTGGCGGCGAACTGGTTCTCCAGCGCGTTCTGGCTGTGATGCTGGGTGATGGCCGTTCCCCAGAGCTGCCACGCCACGAACAGCAGGATGATGGCGCCGATATTGCGGACCCACGAGGCGACGGTCAGCAGCGCTCCCGCCGGCGATCCTCCATCACTCGGACATGATTTCGGCGGTGGAGCGCCGTCGATCGGACCGGTGCCTCGGTCGGGGCAGCTACGGACGGCAGACCGACCACTTCGAGGAGAGCCGGAGCGAGAAGCGGTTCGGCTTGCTTGAGGCCCGGCAACCGCCGGGGCAGCGCTAGTCGGATACCGGAAGGTGGGACCTGGCCAGGTGAGTTGGGCGCGGTCCGGCGCCGGGGCGTCGAGCAACCGGCCACGCCTTCCCCACGAACGAGATCGGCATCGTCTCAATCGCCGACCGGTCCGGAACTGGTTGACTCGCGACACGGCCCGGTGCCTGCACGGGCCCCGAGGACGTGGATGACTCCTGATAGTCCGCTACGACGTCCTGAGAAGGGTGATCCCGGTGGCGTTGCCAACAGCGATTGGGGGACCTCCTCAGTGACCGTGGACTGGGATTCGGCTCCAGGACTCGAGGCCGATAGGCCTGCATGATCACCCTGGCGATGGCGGCCTCGTCCGAATCGGAATCGCCCGCGGCCTGACACAGATGTGACCATTCCGCATCGGACAGCTCCGACCGATGCCGCGCCACCCTGTTCCTCGATCACCTTGGCCACAACCGCCGGACCAGCTCCATCTGCCGGAGGTGGGCCTCCGATGGATCCGGTCCTCGGTCAGCTCGGTCTCCCGTCAGCCCGTTCGATGGCGGATCATCGTGCCAGAGCGACGTAGCCACAGTAGTCCTAGGCCTCAGCGATCACGCGGCGGCATCGACGGCAACCGGGCTGCTGTCGTGATGGAGTCCGTGGACCGTCTTCTCCCAGAAGCTCGGAGCACCGACCAGTTGGCTCACCGCCTTGACAGCAGCCATCGACATCATCACCCAGTACAGCGGAACCAGCAGCGCGGGGACGAGGAGCTCACCCCGCTTGCCGACCCGACAGCTCATCACCGTGACGTAGACGAGGAGGAAGTTGCCGAAGGCCCAGGACACCAGACCGAGGTAGTAGATGGGAGCCGGGAAGATCTCCTGGATGAATGCGGGATGGGCCACGAACCAGAGGATGGTCATCAACCAGAAGATCGGATTGATGATGGCCAGGATCGGCGTCCCCCCGACGAACATGACGAAGTGCATGAGGCCCTTCCACCCCAGCTCCCGGCGCAGCTCCCGCGGCTGGCGGAGGTGGACGGCGAACGTCTGCAGATAGCCCTTGAGCCACCGCGACCGCTGCTTCATCCAGTTGACGAAGTCGCTGTTGGCCTCCTCGAAGGTGTTCGACTCGAGCACCCGACCGTGTATCCCTCGCGGAACATCCGGATGCCCAGATCGGCGTCCTCGGTGACGTTGTAGGGATCCCAGGCCCCCATCGCCTGGAGGGCCACCCGGCGGAAGTGGTTGGACGTCCCCCCGAGGGGGATGGGCGCCTTCATCGACGCCAGACCGGGGAGGAAGAAGGAGAACCACAGGGAATACTCGATGGTGAACCACTTGGTGATCATGTTCTGCATCGGGTTGTGGTAGTCCAGCTTGGCCTGCACGCAGGCCACATCGGGGCCCAGTCGACGCATGGCCACGGCAGCCCGTCGGAGCTGGAGGGGTTCGGGCTCGTCCTCGGCGTCGTAGATGGCCACGAACTCCCCTCGGGCCAGGGTCAGCCCGTAGTTGAGGGCCTTGGGCTTGGTCCGGGGCTCGGCCGCGGGCACCAGCACCAGCTCGAACTGGTCGCCCGGCATCGCCTCGTCGATGGCCTCGATGGTGACCTCGTCGTCAGCCTCGATCAGCAGCTTGACGTCGAGCCGGTCGGGCGGGTACTCGAACTGGGAGACCCGCTGGATCAGCTCGTTGATCACCTCGGGCTCGCGATAGGCGGGGATCATCACCGTGTAGACCGGCAGTCGTCGTCGGGAACCGCTCGAGCCTCTTCGTCGCTGACCACCTCGGTGGTCCGTGGTTGGTTCGAGGCCCGGAATAGGACCAAACGGTAGATGATCGCCCCGACGTAGAAGACCGTGATGATGCACACCAGGCCGAGAGCGTGACCACCAGATCAATGACGCACCCGACCACGAGCAGGACGATGACAGCGCCACCCCGAGTCGGCGCTGGGGGTCGGTGAGGATCCGCTTGGCCGACACCACGGGTTCACGATCGGCGAGCCCCGCGATACTGGCCTGCAGCCGGAGATCCGCCTCCTCCTCGGTCATGATGGACGTTCTCACAGTAGAACGCTAACACCGCGTCCTGGCAACAGACAGCAGAATTCCACGTCAGAGAGGTATTCACCTAGAGTTCAGCTGCGATGACTCATCATTCCATCTGGCGTTCACCTGGGGTTTACATTGGGTGGTCTCATCGTCCCGTGACGACCGCGCGGATTTCTGCCCCTGTCACCGCAAAGTCCCCTGCAGAGAATCCGATGACCCAGGTGGCGACACAGATCACCTTGTCAGTTTCGGATCGGATCCGTGACTGGTCTCGCCAGGAACGCGACCTGGCTATCGCCCTTCGTGGTCTGCACCTCGACACTCCTCGGCCTGCACTCCCATTGGATGACGGCGTCGCACCGTCCTTGCACAACTCTTCACTTTCGGTGGACAACGGGCCGATTCACCGGGACGAGCTACCGATCGAGGCCACTCAATTCGACAACAGCGCTCGTGCGAATACGGCTCCTCCCGCCATCATTCCATGCTCACCTATCGCAGACGGTGCGGACGGTGCCAAGAAGGTTGGCCATTTCTATGGTTTCTCCGCTGCTCAACAGCCTGAGCCCGTTGAGCCGGCTGAACCCGAACCTCCAGTAGTGCCGCCCGGGCCCTTTGATCATTCATCGCCGAGGTTTCGGATTCAGCCTCTGGGTCCAGTACACCGGCAGTCCCGCTACCCCCGCCGGCGCGCTTTATGGTGCGGGTGGCGGCGGTCGGACAACCACATCGGTCCACCAAGCGCAACTACGACTACTTCAAGGCACTCAACGCCAAACTGGCAGCACAGTCCGCTGCTCGTGACCAGGGTCGGCAACAATAGACACCGAAGTTGAACCCGGTTCCCTGTCTAGATGCCTTTACGAGCTGGAACCGGTGACCTTCACCGCCCAGCGACAAGCTGCAGTCGTCTGAACTATGACCTGCTGACTTCCCGTACTCGTCTGGGGCGTAACGGAGTTTCCAGACGGAGCGGTGGAAGTGACAGCGGGAGACGACCCCGGAGCCGCCCCGTTGGTCACCACAAAGATCTGAAATGCTGGGCCGCCTGTCGGTGCGGGTGCGCATTGGTATGCCCAGCCAATGTTCCACGTTCCGCCAGCAATAGTGAATGCCGGACTGGTCCAGTTGCCAACCTGCTGCGTTTCTGGCACCAAGACCGTTGCTGGGCCTACAACTGCTGCAGCCGTAGTCGGAGTCGACCCGGCCGCAGCGCTGGCGACCGTGGTAGGAGTAGCGCCAGCAGAGGGAGCCGTCGTGGTGGCAGTACTTTCGGCACTCGACGAGGCGATCGTTGTGCTCGATGATCCGCTGGCAGGAGGAAGCTTGTATCCCCCGGCCGAACTGGCACTTCCTGACGCTGATCCTGCACTGGATTGAACCACATCCCTAGTACTCCCTGCGATCACGACTGCAGTCGGGAGTTGCCAGGTCTTCCACGACCGACGTTCCTTGATCTTGAGCTCACCCTTTTCGGGTTCGTAGTTCCCCCCCGGAAGGGCATCTCGGGCAGGGCCGACTGAATACCTGGTTGTGGCTGCGGCGGTATGCCAAGGCCCTGAAAGGGATCAGGTGAGGACGCAGGCTGCTTTACTGAAGGAAGGGGTGGAAAGGGCATTGTGCCCGTCGAGGCCCCGGGTACAGCTTGCTCTCCGCTGGTGTAGATCGGCTCTTGGGCGAATGGATCAGAGTAGAATTGGGATCGACGTAGACCCATTGATCTCCCTGGGGTACCGAGATCGGAGCCGTTCGCTCGCGCTTGGGTGTGGATTCCCATGGGGAGTGAGGAGGTTGTTCGGGAATCAGGCGTGGCACCGATTCGGGTTCCAGGGCGCAGTCACGACGCGAGCCTCCGGTACGACCACCGTTGGGTCAAAGCAAATTTCAAGTGAACGATCTGGCGATTCATTGAGTGACGTCATGATGAGGTCGGGCTCTCCGTATTGTGAAATGCCAAGGGATTCTCGTGGGCGGCACGGAAGGACTGCACTCGTATCAGGTTCTTGGCAAATGCCACTAAGAACGTCCGATTGTTGATGAGCGCTCGATCTGCCCGGTTCTCTGGATCGAGCGAACCCCCGACATTGTGAATGGAATCCCCGGCCGTGAGACCTCACGACTGCACCTTGCCCCGCATTCTGCACGTACAATACAACGCGTTCGTAGTTGGTGGATCCAGATGTCATCCTCACTGGAACGATCCAGTACACAATGGACCAGCTACCGTACTGCTGCGACGTGTAGGACATGGCCTGTCCAGTAATGCCTCCGGCGAGCGAGACTTGGGCGACATCGGCGAGGGCATAGCCGTGGAATGTGTAGCAGTTTTCCACTCCGTATGCCGAGAAGCTAGAGAGGTCCGGCGTATTGATGACGTCGGCCACGACTGGAACGCTGGTCCGAAGCGGACCTGGTCCGTCGGCGCGCATGATGTAGCGATTCCAGACCGATGTGTCGCCAAAAAGTGGTTTCGCCCAACCATAGGAGGTGTCGTATCCGGCCTCCCAGCCATGCGGAGCCGAGGGATAGGCCACGTAGGCGAACAGCTTGGCCTCTCCTGTGACACCGGCTACAAGGTTGTAGGCGTGCAGATTCAGATTGCTCACTCCCACGACGAGGGCGGCAACCACCACTGCCACTACTGCCGCGTACACTTTTGGCACTGCCAACGGGGCTTTGCGCTTGGTCGCCGTTGGCTGATCGCCAAACAATGATGGTACTGGGATAGGCCCAGGTCCCGCGGGGCTCGGAGTCGGAGCCTTCTCCCCGATGCTGACCTGCATGCCCAGCGGCTTGATCAGGAGGATCATGAGAAGTACACCCAGGCTGAAGGTGACCAAACCGACGAATGGATGGAAGACATTGATGGCGACCGGCTCTCCCCACTGCTGGCCAGCGTAGAAGATGAAGGTGATCCGACCCAGATTGATAATCCAAAGCACCACGATTCCGCCCAAGAGCCAACAAGCCTTACGAACCTTCGGGCCGCGAACGATGGCGGCGAATGCTGATCCGACTAGGAGAAAGCCAACTACTCCGTTGACCCCGGAGCACGCAGATACAACGCTTAATGCGAATGTTGAACCGTGATGGGTAACAACGAAGAGCGTATTGTCTAGCGAGCTCGCCGGCTTGACCAAGTGGGTCCAAACGGCAATCTTCTGCATGGCCATAAGCGTGAGGTTTGTGAACGCGTTCAGTACTCAAGAAGGTACTTCTGATAAGGGTACGGCCAAGCCAAGAAGAGAAACAATATGGCAACGTGTTGACGCCAAAGAACGCGCGATCCAAAGAGAATCGTAACGACACCGGCGACGAATATCGGAAGGGTGAGCAGATCGATCCGGTAAACCCAAAACATGGCGGACATACGCGCCGGTAGGAGTTCGTTCATCGCCACCGCCGCAAGAATCAATGGCAATCCGATCGTGTAGTCGACGTGGCGATCGTAAATCGGGGGCTCAGGCCTAATCGGACGGGCTCGAATGGCGGCTAGAGCGAGAGCAATCGCCGGAACCAGGCTGATGTAGGCCAACGGCGTCTGCTGATTTGCTGTCTCCAGCAATGTGCTCAGCGAATAATTGTAGGCAACGATCACAGCCACAAGGAGTACGACGACTTGTACTCGTGTGCGTGTCTTCTGGCTGGCGTCAGTCCAGCGTCGGCGACATTCGTCCCTCGCTGTCTTCATGCCCGACCAAAAGGATCTGGACGGGCTCGGGAACGACATCGACTCAGTCATCACTCGTCCCCCGAATATCGATCCGTAGAGAACCGCTCCCTTGGGAGACTGTGCCGAATCATCCGAACCGTCCATGCACGTAGTCGGACGTCCGAGCATCGCTCGGGTTGTTGAACACGTCCGCGGTCTTTCCGGCCTTGACGATGTGACCCGGTGCACCCTCACTATCGACAAGGAAGAGCGCGGATGTATCGGACACCCGCTGAGCCTGTTGCATGTTGTGGGTGACGATCACGATGGTGAGTTCATGACAGAGCTGCACGAATGGTCTGCTCAATCACCCCTGTCGAGATCGGGTCCAAGGCTGAGCAGGGTTCGTCCATGAGCAGCACCTTCGGTCGCACTGCCAGAGCCCTGGCAATACAGAGGCGCTGCTGCTGACCACCGGAAAGCGATGCTCCCGCCTCGTTCAGGCGGTTGCGGGTTTCGTTCCAAAGGCCGGCTCGTTCAAGACAGTCCTTCACCAATGCATCGGGATTTCTCACTTTCGTACCGGACAGCCGCAGGCCGGCCATAACGTTCTGTGCGATCGTCATTGACGGGAAGGGATTGGGCCGTTGGAAGACCATGCCGATTCGTAGCCTCGTCTCAGTGACTCGGACGGTCGGGCCGTATATGTTGACATTGTCCAACTCCACGGATCCTGAAAGGGCGGCCGAGGGGATCAACTCGTGCATCCTATTGAGAATGCGAAGAAACGTTGACTTACCGCAACCTGAGGGGCCAATCAGCGCGGTTACCTTTCCTGGTGCCATGTCGAGGGTGACTCGTTCCAGCACCTTCTTCGAACCGAACCAAGCGCTCACATTCGTCGCCCTGAGTCCTGATCGACCGGCGGCATCCGTCAGCGGCAGTGGCCCCGGCGCTCCCAAGCTGCCATTCGTCGGAATCCACTCATTTCCGTATGCCTGCTGAGCTGTCGTCACGATCGCACCTCTCGTCGCTTGATCCGACGTCTGAGAACCGCTCCGGCTATGACCATTCCAAGGCCCACACTGATCCACAGGGATAGATGATTGGTGCCGGTGAAGGCCAATCCTCCTGATGAGTCCGTCGTTCCGGAAGTCCCGCCTGTCGAAGAAGTCGATGCGGCACCCGAACTACCTGGGCCGTCTGCTGACGTGGCAGCTCCGGCCGTCGTCGTAGACGTGGTGGATGCCCCATTCGACACGGCTGGGTTCGGGCTGGCTACGGCTCCAGCGTTCAATTCGCTAGCCACTGCTAGTCCGGCAGTTTGCATGGCGGCGGTCGCCGGGGCTGCACCAAAATTTGCAATGTCCTGCTGTCCGGTGGGCCCAAGGATGAATCTTATGAGTTGGGAAAGGGCATTGGCCTTGTTCGACGGGAGACCGTTAAGGGGCACGACCAGGTAACTCTCCTCCATGAGGAAGTTGTTGTAGGCCGTGGCATTGCTGGTATTCGGGTTGAATGTCACCAGGTTGTTGGTCATCGGATCGCCCGTCGAGGCCACTGTCGCGTCGTCGGCAGCGGACTTGGCAGTGGCCGCTGATGGGCGACGAATGACCCCTGGGCGTTTTGGATCGCAGCCGTGGAGATGTTCCATGGGACTCCGAGTGGAGCGCCCGTCCACACTGAGGAGATCGGCGCAGTGGCACCGAGAACCCACATCGCCGGGAAGGCGCTCGGCACGTTGGTTTGCGCGTTGATGCCCAACAGCTTCCCAATCAGGGGTTGGTCTCCTCCCGGGATGGTATTTGCCGCATACGGCGATCGGTGCTGGCGGTCGTGGATGTGGTGAGCGTGCTTCCGTTGTTCAGCCCGGCCTGCAGGTCCGCCTGACTGGACGGAGTGCTGTCCAGGAGGGAAATCAGCGCAAAGTTGGCCGACGAGGGGTCCAGGTTGGCCCAGGCACTGATGGGCTCGGCAATTGCCGAGTTGCTCGAAGTGGACGGGCAGTCAATCCTCGGATCGCTCCACTTGGTGAGCGGATTCGCCGTGTCGAGACCAAATATCGCCCCAAGTAAATCCGTACTCAGCGGCATGTGGTTGCAGAAATCCGTGGATTGGATGGTGGATGAGCCGCTTCCTCCCCATGTGGTGGTCGGGACCAGGGTAGCGATGGCCACGGGAGTCGACGCAAACGGTACATAGGCATAGGAACGGCCGTCCGTCTGGGCCTGACTGGACTCGGCCGGAGTCAGAGGTCGTTCGGTGATGGCAAAGTCCGCTCCGAACTGACCGCGGATGTACCGACGAACGCAGATATGCCGCTATTGAGGTCGGTCTGGAGATACGAACCGAAAAGCGGTGCGAGATGGGGCCCGTCATCTTGAATAAGCTTCGAAATCACGGGTTGCAGGAAGGACCCTCCCTGGCCAGAGAGGGTGGTCGGATCGGTATCTGCAGTGGCCACGGTCGCAAATCCCGGTCCCGCGGCGACAACCAGGCCGCTGAGCATGAGGCCCACAGCGACCGCCGAGTGGAGCGACCGCTGTCCGGCTCACTGGACGCCGCCCGTACCACGTCGTCGCAATAGTCGCCTTCTGATGATCCACGCTCCAAGGACAAGTGCGCCCCCCACAACGGCGAGCGGGACTGGGTCGGAGCCGGTGAACGCAAGTCCGGACCACCCGAAAGCGAGACCGACGGGTTGGCGCCGGCTCCGCTTCCCGATCCGCCCGACCCGCCACTGGAAGACCCTGACCCACCGCTAGTCCTCCTGCAGTCGCGGTGGTCACGGAGCCAGAGGCGGCGGAAGTGCCCGTGGCATGCCCTCCGTTGGCCCCGGGGGGCGGAGCGGTGGCCAGCACGACCCCGCAGGTCGGAGTGGTCTGGCCTGCGGCCACTTCAGTCGGAGTGAGGTCTCCGCAGGCGTATGCCTTGTTCTCGGCGTCGTGACCGCGACTGCGCCGGGTACGTCAGCCAATACGGCCTTGATGCCGTACTGCTCGAGGGACAGCCCGAGCGAGGCGTACCCGAAGCCCGGAGATGCCTGCTGGCCCACGTCAGGGCATAGTTGACGAATCCGCTAAGCACGGCGCCCTCCCCTGGATCCCATCCGGTCGTCTTGGAGAGGAGATAGCTGTACGTGGACGGGTTGTAGACATTCGGACCCGCCCCACTGAAATTCAACTGGTGAGTTCCGTTGTCGAATTGCGTCGCATAGGCCAAGGCCGACGCCACATCCATCGGTGTAGGTTGGGTGTACTTCCCACTTGCGTTGAACACCGACGCCACCCCCTTTGCCGGTTGCTCGGTCCGAATCCAAGATCCGACGGGTACTTGACCTGGACGGCCCCTATGGCACCGGATTGGTGGCGATGTTGCCCGCCACGCCACTCGTACTCTGCTGATCGAGTCCGCCCGGTAGCCCGGGCCAGTTCGAGTTCGGCGACTGGTATTGATTGCGACACCGTCGCTGGGTCCCCCAGATTGGTGATTT
The DNA here is from genome assembly GCA_963737625.1 of uncultured Acidimicrobiaceae bacterium. GTDB lineage: Bacteria > Actinomycetota > Acidimicrobiia > Acidimicrobiales > RAAP-2 > Bog-756. The sequence goes on along the minus strand of CAVTTK010000001.1, from coordinate 498,696 downwards.
GAGATTGGCGAAGGCTGCCCAGAGCGCCGGCTGTTCATTGATACACCACTCCTCGAGGACAATAGTTGGTGCCCGCCGAGTCGCTCTCGGTCACGGGTCGGATCGTCAGGTTCGGGAGCGTAACGCCTGGATTGTCCTTGGCTATTGCCGGATCGTTCCAATTGGGAATGCCCCCGGTCAGCAGGGCACATGCGGAGTAGCTGGATAGTTGAAGCGTCTTGGTCAGCCCCGGGATGTTGTACATGAAGGCGATGCCCCCGGCGGTGACGGGAACATAGATGAAGGGGAAGCCCGGTGGGACGGTATCCGTACTTCCTAACCCGTAAGCAATGTCACTGACAGCGAAATTCGTGGTCTGGTTGGCGAACTCGAGTCGGCCGTCACCTGAGCTCGTGCTCGAATAGTTTACGCTGAGGCTGTACGGAGCCTGCCCGACGGAGTGCGTGAAGTTCTCGATTGCTGGGGCTGCAAACGACGACCCTGCCCCGTTCAGTTGGGTCCCATTCAGCGGAATGATGCGAGCCTAGGCCCAACCGGCGGAAGAGTCGTGCTCGGGCGGTCACGATCGAACCAGCGTGCTGCCGTCGGGCCGGCGGATTGTCGTAGACCCCCCTCAGGAGCCGTCGTCGGCGTGGAGGTCACGACGACGTACTGGATCCGTCCACAGGCCGTTGTAGTCGTCGTGCCCACCACGACGGCAACCGATCACGAGTGGAGAGAGAGGGCAAGCAGTGCAAGGGCCCGCGACGGGGACCGCGATAGAGTCAAAAGAGGTTGTCGTTGTTGCATGGGATGGGGATCCGTCCTTAGGTTGTTTGGGCTGATGTCGGTACGGGTTCGGTTTGCACGGCTCCGATGGACCGGGGGATCTTGCAGGCTGACTATGGGGTCCCACGGTTGCTCGCTCCGGAAGGGCGGTCTCATTCGTCTATCGCCTCGTTCTTCGCCTGCGACGCGCCCACGGGGAAGAAATTTCTCCGTCCTGGCGACTGACTTTCCCAGCATGCGAGCGAGTTAGAAAGAAAATGAGCACGACGATGACAAGAACGAAGGCGAGATTCCCCACGCGCTCTGCTGGATCACGGCACCAGGCTGGAATATGTTCTCGTAGATCCGGAAGGGAAGTCGTCCTGCTGACCCGAGAATGGATTCCAGTTGTACTTCTCGAATCCTCCGGCGTTGAAGAGAACGGGAGCGGTCTCCCCGGCGATCCGGGCAATGCCAAAGATCACGGCGGTCATCAATCCGGCGCGGGCCGTCGGAAGCATAACGCGGAGCAGGACTCGCCACTCCGGAGCACCAAGTGCCAGGGCTGCTTCACGCAGGATCCGAGGACGATGGCCACGACCTCCTGGGCCGCTCGGGTGACGATCGGGAGCATCATCACGGACAGCGCCAGCGCAGCGGCGAATCCTGATTTCCCGTTCTCCTGATGGGATGCAACCCACAGGAAATAGACGAAGAGTCCGGCAATGATGGCGGGAGCACCGGTCATAGCATCCACGACTGAGCTAACCGTTCGCGAAAGAGCCCGTTGGATCCGACCAGATACGTCGCCGTCATCACTCCGAGTGGCACGGTGATCACCGTGGCGAGGCCCACCTGTTCGACGGTGCCGACGATGGCCGCTCCTACTCCTAGCTCGGTGATCGTGGACGCTACCCCCCAACCCCGACATATCCTCGGTGAGAAAGTGCGGGAAGTGGGAGAATACAGCGGAAAACCCCTTCAGGATCACGTAACCAATGACCGCCGCGAGCGTGAACAGTGCTATCAGTGCGCCGATCCAGATGCCCAACGTGGCCATCCGGTCCTTCGCTATCAGATTGCCGTGGAGCCTCCAACATAAGACGGCATACAACGTGAAGAAGAGGACGAGCCAACTCATAAGCATTCCGAAGGGGGCACTGATCCCGTCAGCGCGAATACGACCCAGACGAGCCGCAAGCGCCGAGAGGGCCGATCCCACCAGCTCGAGCACGATCGAATTTCGTAATCTGCCGGGTTAGGTCGGCGCCGCTCCATTGCCGTTGACGTATGGCGAATCCGGCGGTGGCACGCTCCCGTTCCTCACGGAGCGTGTTCTGACGGTAGGCGTAGGGTCGCCATCAGCTTCCCACCTGCCCACGGTTGACAATCACCCGCGCCACGAAATTGACTACCAGGACAGTGACGAACAAGGCGAGTCCGAGCAGAATTAGCCGACTCTTGTCCAAAGGTGTAGCGGTGGGAAAGTTCTCGGTGATCTCCTTGGCGATCGAGCCAGTCCGTTCGGCCCGAGAATGGCCGTGGTCAGGTGATTGGCCTTGGAGAGCACTAGTACGACGATCATGGTTTCACCAATGCCCCGCCCGAAACCGAGGAGGAAGGCTCCCACGATTCCGTTACGCGAGAACGGGAGAATCACGTCGGTGATCATTCCCCACTTGGTTCCTCCCAGCCCCAGCGCTGCTTCGCAGGCATCCCGGGGCGTCTGGGCCATCACCTCTCTGCTCACTGACGTGATGATCGGCACCAGGGTGGCGGCCGAGATCAGGCCGCAGGCAAAGATGGACTGGACGAACTCACCGGGCGTCGGTGTCCTGAAGAAGGGCACGAAGCCGAAGTGGTCGGCCAGCCACTTGGCTGGAGCGGCCTGCAAATTGGAAACAAACGCGAGTCCCCAGAAGCCATAGACAATACTCGGGACCGTAGCCAGCATGTCTACGGCACCGGTCAGGTAGTTGCGGATCCGGACGGGAGAATACTCGTTGATCATCAGGGCCAGGGCCAACGAGATCGGACCGGCGATCAGCACTCCAACGACGGCGATGGCCACCGAACCGACCAAAAGGGGCATTGCGCCAAAGTGACCTGCGTCCGGTGACCAGCTTGCGTCAGTGAGAAAGTGAAGTCCGCCCACTTTGAGCGCTTTCCAGCCGTATGCCGTGAGGAAGACGACCACGGCAGCCAGAATCCCGAGCACGATCAGGCTGCTCGTTCCGAGGGCAAATCTGAACGCCTTGTCGGCCCGGGTGACGGCACGGTTGATGGTGATGGGCACATCATCAGGTACCGGACTGTCTGGAGGGAGGAGGGAGGGAGGGGCGAGGGTAGTCATGGTTGGCGCCTCCTGACCACGCGACGGATGTAGACACCTGCAGTCGCCAGACCGGAGCCCAGTGCGGCCAGCCACAGGAGCTCTGCGGGTGCACCGGTGAATGCCAGTGTGGTGGGAGAGAGTGAGACTGAAGGCGATGCGGTAGCAGCGGGGGACCCTCCACTGCTGGTCCCTGCAGCAGTGGCTGCGGGCTGAGAGGAGCTGGCCGTGCCACCTGCGATCGTCGGGGGGTCCGATGTGTAGTGGAAGGGTACCGAGAACACCTTGGGCTTGGTGAAGTCGTTGTAGTCCTCTCCGACGACAGGACGCAGTCGCTCGTCTGGTTGCACTTTGGATACCAATTGGCTTGCTCATTGAGTGAGCGATTGGGCACAGCGTGCATGATGTAGCCGGGTTCGCGAAGCTTCCGTCATCTTGCACAATGACGGAATCACCCTGGTGGGTGTCACCGTCGCACGAACTGAAGGCTGTCGGAAGGTTGGCGACCGTCCCACCGGGGTCGGCACACTCGATGATCTCAACCCTCATGTCTGGGTGAAAGAAGGAATTTGGTCCCACCGAGACCGTTACGGTCTGTCCATCGGTAAAGGCCCCTCCGGCCGGGCCGGGCGCAATGGACACCGTAGGGGTCGTAGCTGCCGCAACCCCCGGCACGGCCATGGCTCCGGCAACCATCAAAGAGGCAGCGGCAGCCACGCCGGAGATACATCTACGCAGGCTCAACGGTTGCAGAGTACTCATGAGCCAGGTCCTGGCATCACAGTGAAAGGCTTCGAAAATGCCTTCGGTTTGGAGAAGTCGTTGTAGTTCTCGCCGACGTAGAGGACACACGGGTTGGATGTGTTACAGACCGGAAGAAAGGTGGATCCCTCATTGAGGGCTTTGCTGGGAAGTTGGAGGATGGTGTAGGCGGGCCAGCTGAAACTGCCATTGCTCCCAGGGATGAGTGATCCACCTTGAATGGTGTCCACATCGCACTTCTCGGCCGCCTGAGTCGGTAGGTTGCTCACCTTTCCCCCCGGGTCTGAGCACTCGAGAATGACCAGCCGGAGGTACGGACGAAACACCTTGTTCGCGCCCATCGACACCTTGACGTTCTGGCCGTCATGAAAGGCATCCGGCTGCGACGCTCCATTGATGAGCACCTGCGGGGCCGACGATGAGGAACTCACTGTCTTGGCCGATCCGGAGCTTGAGCAGCCGGCTGTGGCCGCGAGCGCCATGACAAGGGTGACGGCCGAGAGTAGTTGAGGGGCACGTTTACGGCCGGTGGGCTCTGTGGTCGACGGCATCATGCGGCCGACCCGAAGAACGGCACGTCACCGGTGAACACCCCGCCGTCCGAAGCGGCAAGCCGTAGCCGCCGCCATCCGGTGTGACAGCCATACCGACGATCGGCGCGTTGAGGTGCATGCCACCGGTCGAACCGTGGAAGCCGGCATCACCGAACGTAAAGATGCCTCCATCGGTCGCCACCAGCCAGTAGCCACCACCGCTCCGGGTAGGTGCCATACCGACGACCGGCCTGTTGAGATGAATGTCACCGGTCGACCCGTAGTACACCGCATCCCCATATCGGAAGATGCCGCCGTCCGAGGCCACCAGCCAGTAGCCGGAGCCATCCGGTGTGGCAGCCATCCCGACCACCGGCTTGTTGAGCTGGATGGCCCCAGCCGAGCCGTAGAAGGTTGCGTCTCCATACCGGAAGATGCCGCCGTCCGAGGCCACCAGCCAGTAGCCGCCGCCATCCGGTGTGGCAGCCATCCCGACCACCGGCTTGTTTAGCCGGATGGCCCAGCCGAGCCGTAGAAGGTTGCGTCTCCATACCCGAAGATGCCGCCGTCCGAGGCCACTAGCCAGTAACCGCCTCCATCCGGCGTGATGGCCATACCCACGATCGGGGAGTTGAGTGCATCCCACCGGCCGACCCGAAAAATGCCGCGTCGCCATAGTTGAACACGCCACCATCCGAGGCCACCAACCAGTACCCTCCACCGTGCGGCGTGGCGGCCATAGAGACGATCGGGGCGTTGAGCGTTGCCGCGGCGCTCGACGCGGCCGATGTAGCGGGAACGAATGTGATGGTTACCGACCCGGTGATCCGCACATTGTCGGAACTGTCGACAGCGCTGAAGGAAAGGGTCTCCGCGTGCTGGTCAGTTACCTTGAAGGTCGAGGCACCTGTGGCGTCCGACGTCGGAGCGATCGGGGCGACAACGGAAGACCCTCCCGACGCCGAGACCGATACATTTCGTCCGGCGACGGGAAGCCCATTCGTGTCGTAGAGCAGCACCGTGATCGTCGCGGCAGTGGCTCCATCGGCAGGTACCGACGAATAGTTCGACACGATGACGCTGGCCAACGGAGAGGGAGGTACCGGCGGTGGCGATCCGAAGGTGACCTGGACCGATTGCGAAACCACCAGCGCATCGGTGATGTCGGTCGCCGTGTACGCCACGTATTCACTAGTGGTGTCGGTGGCGCTAAAGACGGCCGTACCGGTACTCCCAGTTGTGACAGTCGCTGGGCTGATGACGGACGTCCCACTTCCCTGGTTCAGCGAGACCGTCCTGCCGACCACCGGATTGCCGAAGTGGTCGTTGAGCGTCACCGTGATCACGGAAGCAGCGTTACCGTCGGCCACCACCGCGCCGGGGTTGGCCACCAACCCCGACTGGTTACCGTCAACGGTTCCTGCAGTGAACGTCACCGTCACCGGCTGAGGGGTAACGACGGAGAAGCTGTCTGTCACATCCATTACCGTGAAGGTGACAGCCTCGGCAACCGTGTTGAGTGCCGCAAATCCGGCCACGCCGTTAGCGTCCGTCACACCTCGAACGGTTCCACCACTCGGTACCTGACCGGTCACGTCGACGTGCACATCCGGTGTCGTCGGGGCGACCGATACCTGTTTTCCGGCCAGCGTGTGATCGGCGGAGTCCCGGATGGTCACCGAGAAGTTCGCCGTTGACGTGCCGTCAGCGGGCAGAGTCGTCGGGCTGACCGCCACCGAGGAGAGCGTGGGGGATGGAGTGGGCGCTGACGGCACCGCGAAATGGACCGTCGCTGTCTTGGTCAGCGACAGGCTGTCCGTCGAGTCCTGCGCACTGAACACGACCGACTCGGCGGCACTGTCGGTCACGGTAAAGGTCGCCTCGCCGTTTGCTGCAGTTGTTACCGCTCCCGACGGACTTATGGTCGGAGGTCCCGTACCGTTGCTGGAGAGGGTGACATCCTTGCCGGCCACCGGGTGGGACCCCCCGGCTGTGGTCAGCGTCACCGTGACCATCGTTCCCCCGGACGGTCCTGTGTTGGCGGTGGACGCGGCGGCGATGACCGTGGAATCGGTGGCAGACACGGCAAGCGTTCCAAATGTCACTGTGGCGCTTTGGGCAATGGTCACAGCACCGTGGGACGTGGTATAGGTCACGGGCTCGACCGTGGCGTCGGTCACCCTGAAGGTGGCCTGACCCGTCGACCCCGTCGTGACGGGAGCCGATGGAGCGATGACTGAACTGCCGGATCCCTGGGAGAGGGACATCGGAATGCCGGGGAGCGGTTGCGGACTGGGTGCCTGGTCCCGTGCGGTGACGGTGACCGTCGAGGACGTCAAGCCGTCGGCCGGTACCGACGTCGGCGATGCCGCCACCAACGAATTGGCCGCGGAGAGCACAGGGGTCTGGAATGCGACCTGGGCGGTTTGGGTCACGGTGACCGCACCGCTGGTCGCCGCATAAGTCACGGGCTCGGCGGTTGTATCCGTCACCTTGAACGTCGCGATGCCAGAGCTGTTCGTTGTCGTCGACGCCGGTACGATCACCGAGTGGCCCGCTCCCTGACCGAGGCTGACGGGCGCACCGGAGATGGGTACGGTGGCCGACTGCCCGTTGACGCCATTGACGGTCACTGTGATGGTCGAGAAGTCCACGCCGTCGGCGACCGGAGTGGCCGCGTGGCCGAAACAGTAGAGAGCGACGCCGACGGGGTGGTCGCTGCGGACGGTGCGCTCCCGTCGCCTGGATTGGCACCGCTGTTGGTCGCATTGGGGACGACGTAGAACGGCTGGGACCACAGTTGACTGGATAGGAAGTTGTTGTAGTTGTCACCGATCCACAGGACGCATGGATTGGTGAGGTCGCAGTTGATCGTGCTCGGCGTGTGACCCTTGCTCGGTAGGGCCACGACCGTATAGCCGTTGAAGCTGTTCGGATCGTTCGGCCCCCCGTAGGTGAACGATCCATCCGAATTCGGGATGATTCCGTCTCCCTGGATCGTGGTGGTGTCGCAACTGGTGACGGAGGTGGGCAGATTCGCCGCCAGGCCCCCGGGATCGACGCACTCGATGATTTTCACGGCTCCGGTGGGCGACAGGGCGGTGTTGGCTGGGACGTCGATCTCGATGGTCTGCCCGCTGGAGAACGGCGTACCGGAAGTCGGGGTCAGATGGGTAACGGGATCGGGGTCGAGGACGACTGCGGCATTGAGCTGGGATCCGGATACGACGCTTGCCCCGGCCGTCCCGATGAATCCTGCGGTGATCCCAATCGCGAGGAGGGCCGCGACGCCGCAGAGGCGAATCCATCCAGAACGAGAACCCCAGGGCCCACTCGCTAACACCCTCCGGCCCGAGATTCCTTCTCTCACTGCTCTCCTCACTGTGGATCCCTACTCGACTTCCGGCTACAACTCGTGGTGACTGCAAGTCCCACTGTGGTCACATTTCATTAGTCCCGACCCGACGCTCGTTTACCGCAGGTTCACTTTCCCCCGCTTCAACCCGGAAACCCGGGGAGTCCGGCGATCACTCGCCGAATCCCCCGGGTCAGGGTCCGTTCCTGCACCGCGCCGGCACGGTGCCGGTCACGGATTGAATGGGCTGTGCTAGCTGTTAGGGCTCGTTACATCGGCGGCGATGGCGGGCGGCTGCCCGTTCCCGTTGCCGGAACCATCGACCCCAGCGGCGCAGGAGACATTGGTGCCTCCGTTGGTGATGCCGTCGGGAGGAGTGGCGCCGTTGGCGGGGGCGGCGGACGTGTCCGTGAGCCTCGAGAAGCCGAAGGCCTGGATGATCGCTGTCAGCTCGTTATCGAAGTTGACACCGGTCGAGTTGTCCTTCTGCTTGGTGATGGCCGACTGGGAGTCACAGACCCAGTTGATGAAGCCAGCCGTTGACGCCCGGAGACTTGCTGTATTGAAGATATTGAACAACGTCCGAGCGGTCGGGTAGAAGTTGTCGGTGATGTTCCCCGAAGCCAGATTCACACCGTTGGCATTCAACTCGCTGGACGAGAAGACAGTGGTCGCGCAACCCTGCGGAGTGGAGACGTCTGGGAAGCACGCCCCACCCGAGTACGGCGTCGAGTTGTAGACGCCGTTGGACATGAAGTACAGCGACGTGGCGATCACGTCGGCCTGGCTGCCGGTGTCGCCGGGGTAGTCACCCAGTGCGAAGTCCCCGATCTGCGACGAGTTGTTCTCCAGCGCCGTGTGACCACCCCATGCATTGCCGTTGGGGTTGGCGGCGCAGCCGCCACTTGCACCGACTCCGCTGTTGGCGAAGGCAGTCCAGGTCTTGGTGGTTCCGGAAGAGGGGTTGACCCCCTGGATGTTGACCGGGATCCCGACTGGGAAGCCCTGGCCGACCACGAGCTTCGCCGGCAGCACGATTCGCAGGTTGTCGGTTGCCGCCGCGGTGGCCGCGTTCGACAGGGTGATACCGGTGGAGCTCTGCCGCGGTGACCGTGGTGCTCGCCGGGATGTTCCCCGGCGTGGTCAGGTCGGTGACGACGTCGCCCACCACGTTCGGAAGGAGAGCGGCGTGGGGCACGGTGGCAGTTGTTGTGCTGTTGAGCACCACCTGTGGCACGGCCAGGTTCTTGCCCAGGTTGGTGAGCTGTCCCCAGTCAGTGATCTGACTCTGGAATCCAGTTGCCAGGCCACCACTTGCGCACCAGAGGCGATATGCCACGCTGTTCTTGCCACCCAGATTATTGGTAGCGCCTCCATCGTTGTTGTTGATGCTGCTCAGCTGGGTACCACTGTTCGGGCCAGCGACGGGGTCGCCGGGCTCCCAACCACTGGCCACTTTCCCGAGTACCCCACCATTGATGGTGGAGTAGGGGGCGGTGGTTGCCGCGGGGGCAATGGCGGAGGGATTGATCCGGAAGTCGGTGGCCGGAACCGCATCCTTGGCAAAGCCCGCGTTGACGAGAGTTCCGCAGGAAGCCGCCGGTGACGAGGATCGGGAGAAGTCCACATTCAGCGGGGTGGGTGATCCGCAGAGTTGGCTCTGTCCGGCACCGGAACCGACATTGTCGACGCCCTGAACCACCTCGGTGCGGCTCCAGTTGTCGGCAGTGTCGGTGGTGTCGATGTTGGCTGTGCCCGTCGGGTTGGCCGCAGTAGCGTTCGAGATCAACACCGTCGCACCAGTGCCGGGCGTGGTGGCCGACGCATTGTGGCTGAGGGTCAGGGTGGCGGTACCGCCGCCGCCAGTCACCGTGGTTCCGGTGGGAATGTAGGTGGTGCTACCCGCGACGCCCTGAATCGTGTTGCCGTTCTGGATGGCCGGGAAGTTGCCCAGGGACACCAGCGTGATCTGGTTGGATCCCGAGGTCGCCAGCACACTGTAGGCGGACCACTGCCCCTGGCAGTAGTACGTCAGGTTGGTCCCGGTCGACACGAAGGCCGGGTTGAACAGCCCCTGGTTGGCGATGCCGTTCAACGTACAGCCATACAGACCAGCGGAAGTGTAGAGGTCGCTGATCTTCTGCATCATGTAGAAGGTCGTGTCCGAACCGGAGCCGCGGATCTGGCCGATGACGCCGTTGTTGAAGCTCGGATACCCCGTGGCGGGATCCGGTATGGGCGTGGCGGCTCCTGCCGAGCTCACCCCGACCCCCAAGATGGCGATCAGGGATGTGGCCCCGATCGTGGCGGCGACGGTCAAGCGGCGCCTCAGGTTGCTGGGTCTCATAGTTCTCTCTGTCTCCTTGAGTGGTTCGAGTCAGTAGCAATTGATGATGTGGGGACATACATCACGGACGGTCGGGGTCGATGTGGCGAGCGGGTCGCGTCTGTCGATCCCGGCCGTCTTCGGATGCATCGGGTCAGGCCGGCTTGGCCTTGGCCGAGCGCCGGCGACGGAGGGTGAGACCGCCGGCGAACAGCCCGGCGGCGGCCAAGGGCAGACCGATGGCCAAGGGCACCTCGGGGGTACCGTCACCGGGGTTGGCACCGTGGCCGTTGGTGTAGACGACCTGGAACGGCAGCGACCACAGCTGATGGGTCTGGAAGTTGTTGTAGTCGTCGCCGATCCAGAGCACGCACGGCACCGCCGCTGTTCCGCACATGGTGGGACTCGGCGAGTGTCCCGCGCTTGGCAGGGCGATGACCTGATAGCCGTTACCTCCGATTGTGTCGTTCGGCCCTCCGTAGATGAACGAACCATCCGATGCAGGGATGATGCCGTCACCCTGGATGGTGGAGGTGTCGCAGCTGCTGACCGAGGTGGGCAGGTTGCCCGGGAGGCCGCCCGGATCAGCGCACTCGATGATCTTCACGGCCCCTGTCGTCGAGAGGGCCGTGTTGGGGTCGACATTGACCGCGATGGTCTGTCCGCTGGAGTACGGCGTGCCTGCAGCCGGAGTCAAATTGGTAACGGGATCGGGGCTGAGTGTGATCACCGCATCGGGGAGCTGCGTCCCGCTGGGATTGGCGGCGCCGGCAACGCCGGACATTCCCACCAGGGCGGCGCCGGACGACCCGGCGATCGCGATTGCTGCAGCCATGGATATGGCTGCTTTGCGAAGATTCATAGAACGACTCCGTTTCGGTATTTCGTACTGGTGGGCAGAGGAGGAAAGCTTGCGTGGAGGGTGCCGGAACGTGTTCGGGGCGCAGCACCAGGTATCTCCACACGTGATTTCTCGCACGACGGGGGGGCCAAGTCAATGGAAAAGTCCAGGTGACACGCAGAGATAATCTTCGGATTACCTTGCCGTTGCATGCTCCACTCGTAGGCGCCAACAAGCGACGCGGTTCCCACCATCAGTGGGCGCCGGTTCCCACCTTCAGTGGGCACGCGGTCCCAAGTTCACACAAGGCTGCGGATGGTCTTTGGATGCCGAGAATCTGATCGTAAGTGTGAAACCGTTTGTCGACTTTCGGCCCGAATGTCTTAGATCCCGAACGCATCACAGGTTGTGTGGGAACTATTCATCGGCGGAGGTGCCAAACCAATCGACCTCGCATCCGATCCGACCGGTGGGCACCGAGTTGTGAATGGCAATTCCCCCAACCAGGTCATGTCACGAAGATTTCACCTAGTTGTGTCGTTCCAGTTACCTTGACCAGGGTTCGGGCTGGTTCAATGGGTACCGGAGCTCTTGCAGTGCTTCGGAGGTGGGACCGACGAGCCGAAGCGATGACGGTTCATTGGGCAGGGATGGTCAGCGTTTTCTATGGAGAGGCTTCAGAACATGAAGGCGCGCATGCACGAAGGCGGCAACCGGCGTGGTAAGCCCCCGTCGATGGCTGGGACGTTCGTAGTTCCGACCTCGTTCGTTCTATTCGCCATCGCGTCGATCGTGGCTGCGCCGAGCGCCTCGGCCCACTCCTCAGGACCGGTCGTCACCCTGGTCACCAGTGCCCCGGATAGCCCTCTCTTGAGCGGCCAACTCGTCGAGGTCCACGTTGCGCGCAACGAGCTCCTAGGGCCCGGCATGATCGCTCTGTCCATCGAGGAATGCGCCGCCACATCGGATAATGGCTCCGGCCGTCCGAATCGAATCCCTGCTGATCGGGACGACAACCTGCTGGATCGATGTGATCCGAAGACGCGACAGTACGTTCACGTTATTGCCGGCAAGCACGGTTCCTTCGACTATCAGGCCTATCCCGTCTACGCGCTTCCCGGAACATCCACGTTGGGTGAATCAGGGGCTCTCCGACCGATCTGCAACCTCACTCATGCCTGCGTTCTTGCTATCCGGTGGGATCCGGAGGGTTCCGAGCATGGTTCCGACCACAATCATTCTGATCGTGATTCCGACCCTGGGCACGACGCCGATGATCACCTGCTGTGGTCCGCGCCCTTCCTAGTGACCCCTGAAGGCACCGGAGGCGATCCGGGCACCGGTACTCCAGAGGTGCCCTACGTCCTCGCATTACCGATGATTGCAGGAGTCATTCTGGTTGGATTCATGGTGGTCCGTCGCCGGCAGCGGACCTCATAGGAATCGGCCTCTAGGACGACGCACCAATGCATCGGGGCGGGCACCACCCACCACCACCTGCCCAAGGGCTCGCTCTGCTCAGTAGAGTTGGGACTATGTTTCGCTTTCTCAAGAGAGTGGTGCTGGTTGGTTTGGCGGCGGCCACGGTCCGCTGGCTGCTTGCCACGAGAGCCCGCCACGAGCAGGAGCGAGGTACGGGGGCCCCGACCATCGGAGGAGACACATGGCCACCCGTGCCGGTCAACCCGGCAGGCAGGGGCTGACCTCCTAACGGCGCTCTCTTCTACTCGGTCCGGCCCACCTTCCTCCAGTAGGACCGGTCCCGAACTTCTCGAATTCCTACGATCGCCGTGGCCACCAGGCCGGCGGCGGTCAGCGCGGCGAGAACCATCCGGTGCTGTCGATCGCCCCATGCCAGGAAGGCGAGCACGAAGGGTGAGCCCGATCAGCCAGCGCGTGGCGTGAACCGGTCCCCACCGCTCACCGGCCCGCATCATGCGCCGGCTGACCCGGTGGTGTAGAGACCTTGCCATCCCATCCGCCGTCGCATGCTCGTTCCCGGTGGAGCGGATGGGCGAGGTCCCGGTCGGAGCATCGATCCTGCTCCCACAGTTGAGCCGGACTCATGGGCTGCCAGGCCGACTCCACCAACTGGCACGATAGTTGGGCGCCGCACAGCCAGTGTGCTCGATCCACTCTGTGCCGCCGAACCACCTCTTGCGATTCCGACCGGGAGGGGTCGGGGTGCCGGCTGGGCGGCCGCAGTTCTGGGTCCCGGGTCACACCCCCTTTCTAGTGCGGCGCGTCGATGAGGGAAAGACTTACTCATCAACGGTCAACGGCCGTCCCACCTCCACCGCGCCACGTGGGTGCACTCCCCCACCTGGATGGAGTATTCGACGTAGAACTCGTCGCGCCCCTGCCGCTGCGCCTGTCGGTGCCGCTGATCGTTGCGCCATACCTGGTGGGACTCGAGGGAGGCGAAGGTGACCAGCGACACGTGCTCCCCGTCCTCGGCGGTGAAGGTCTTGAAGTCGACGAATCCGGGGACCGACCGGGCTGCCGTCTGCATGGCTTCCGACTGATCGCGGTAGGCGGCCTCGGACCCGTCCCGACGCCTCGACCGGAACACGGTCATGATCTGGCCTTCGGCAAAGGGCTTCGTTGGCTGCGCGTCCGACATACGTGACTCCTTGTCGTGTCCGGATGCGGTCCGGGTTGCTGTTCGCCTAGGACTCGACCGTGTGCACGTCGCTGATGCCGGCGGCCGCCCGCAGCCGGGCCAGGGCGTCGTCGGGCACCTGTTGATCGGTGGACAGCACCATGAGGGCGGTGTTGCCGGAGGCCGATGGGCCAACGGCCATCGACGAGATGGACACCTGGGCCTCGCCCAGAATGGTGCCCACGGCGCCGATCATGCCGGCCCGGTCGTCGTTCCGGACCACCACCATGTGGGGGGCCGGTGGCACCTCGACGGTGTGGTCGTCCATCATGACCAGCCGCGGCTCGGTGCGGGGTCCGGTGAGTGTCCCGGCCACGGCGTGATCACCGCTGCGGAGCGTGATCAGGTTGACGTAGTCATGGGCGGTGACCGTCGAGGTCTCCCGGACCTCGAGTCCCCGTTCCGCGGCCAGCTGCGGCGCGTTGACATAGCTCACCGGCTCCTCGGTGGCCGCGGCGAACAAGCCCTTCAGGACGGACAACGTCAGGATTCCCGTGCCGGCCCCGGCCAGGCCCCCCTGGTACTCGATCTCCAGTACGTCGGGCAGGCCGTCGTTGAGACAGGAGAGGATCGTGCCCAGCTGCTCGGCCAGGCCCATGAACGGACGCACGGTCTCGGAGACGTCGGTGGCCGCCACGTTGACGGCGAAGGGCACGAAGTCGCCGTTGAGGGCCAGGATGACCTGCTCGGCGATGGTCACGCCGGCCTTGTCCTGGGCCTCGGCCGTCGAGGCTCCGAGGTGGGGTGACACCACGACCGAGGACAGCTCGAACAGCGGCGACTCGGTGGTCGGCTCCTTGGCGAACACGTCGAGACCCGCTCCCTGCACCTGGCCGGAACGGATGGCTTCGGCCAGCGCCTCCTCGTCCACGATGCCGCCCCGGGCGGTGTTGATGATCCGGAGCCCGGGCTTCGACTTGGCCAGCAGGTCCTTGCCGATGAGACCGAGGGTCTCGGCGTTCTTGGGGAGGTGGACGGTGACGAAGTCGGCCGTGGCCATGAGCTCCTCCAGCCCCATCAGCTCCACGCCCATGTGCTTGGCCCGGTCGGCCGACACGAAGGGGTCGTAGGCCACCAGCCGCATCCCGAAGGCCAGGGCCCGTTGGGCCACGAGCGCCCCGACGCGACCCAGACCCACCACACCCAGGGTCTTGCCGTGCAGCTCCACGCCTTCCCACTTGGACCGCTCCCACTTCCCCGCCACCAGGGCGGCGTGGGCCTGGGGGATGTTCCTGGCCTGGGCCAGCAGCAGAGCCATGGCCTGCTCGGCGGCCGAGAGGATATTGGACTGGGGGGCGTTGACCACCATCACCCCCCGCTCGGTGGCCGCAGCCACGTCCACGTTGTCGAGGCCGATACCGGCCCGGCCGACCACGATCAGGTCGGTACCGGCCGACAGCACCTCGGCGGTGACGGTGGTGGCCGAGCGGATGATCAGGGCCTGGGCTCCCACGATGGCGGCCACCAACTCCTCGGGGGACAGCCCGAGCTGCACGTCGACCTCGTGACCGGCTTCGGCCATCAGATCGAGGCCCGGCTGAGCCAACTTTTCGGTGACGAGCACCCTACCCATGGGGTTCCTTTCGGTGGAAGAACAGGTCGGAGCGGCGTCGGGAGCCGACCGGGCTCACGAAGCCTCGCCGAACAGCTTGGCCAAGCGCGAGACCCCTTCGATCAGGTCGTCGTCGCCCAGGGCGTAGGACATGCGGAAGTAGCCCGGAGCACCGAAGGCCTCGCCGGGCACCACGGCCACCTTGGCCTCGTCGATGGCCAGCTCGGCCAGCTCCGTGCTGGACTGGGCCGTCCGACCCCGGATGTCGCGGCCGTACAGACCCTCGACCGAGGGGAAGGCGTAGAAGGCGCCCTCGGGCAGGACGCAGGTCACCCCGTCGATCTCGTTGAGCATGGTGTGGATGGTCAGGCGACGGCGGTCGAAGGCGGACCGCATCATGGCCACCGCCTCCAGGTCGCCGGTCACCGCGGCCAGGGCCGCCCGCTGGGAGACGTTGGCCACGTTGGAGGTCTCGTGGGACTGGAGGTTGGTGGCCGCCGTGACCACGTCGACCGGTCCGATCATCCACCCCACCCGCCAGCCGGTCATGGCGTAGGTCTTGGCTACCCCGTTGACCACGATGCAGTGGTCGGTCAGCTCGGGGACCAGCACCGGCATGGAATGGTGCTCGGCCCCTCCGTAGACCAGGTGCTCGTAGATCTCGTCGGTGAGGACCCAGAGGCCGCGCTCCACCGCCCACTGGCCGATGGCCTCGATCTCCGCCCGGGGGTACACAGCACCGGTCGGGTTGGAAGGTGAGACGAACAAGAGGACCTTGGTACGCGGGGTGTAGGCCGCCTCGAGCTGGTCGAGCGTGACCCGGAAGCCGCTGTCCGCGTCCGTGGCGATGACCACGGGGACCCCGCCGGCCAGGGCGATGACCTCGGGGTACGTTGTCCAGTAGGGAGCCAGCACCAGCACCTCGTCGCCGGGGTCGCACAGGACGGCGAACGAGTTGGCGATGGCCTGCTTGCCCCCGTTGGTCACCAGGATCTGCGAGGCGGTGACATCCAGGCCCGAGTCCCGGTGGGTCTTGACGACCAGGGCCTCCCGCAGCTCGGGGAGGCCGCCGGTCGGCGTGTACTTGTGGGTCTTGGGGTCGCGGCAAGCCACTTCGGCCGCCGTCACGATGTGTTCGGGGGTGGGGAAGTCAGGCTCCCCGGCACCAAAGCCGATCACGCTCTCGCCCTGGGCCTGGAGTGCCTTGGCCTTGGCGTCCACGGCCAGGGTGGCCGAGGGCGAAACGGCGGCGATCCGCTTGGAGATGCGCTGCCCGGTCATGGTGCCGCCGCCCCACGGCGCGTGCTCCGGCCAGGGCCGGTTTCAGGGTGGATGGCCATGGTGCCATGATTCCATACGTGACCGACACCCCTGACATCGCCATCCCCAGCAACCTCCTTCCCGGCGACGGGAGGTTCGGTTCGGGCCCGTCCAAGGTGCGTCCTGAGGCCGTGGAGGCCCTCGCCGCCTCGGCCGGACACTTCCTCGGCACCAGCCACCGCCAGAGGACGGTCAAGTCGGTGGTGGGCAGCCTCCGTGAGGGTCTGGCCCACCTGTTCTCGCTCCCCGAGGGCTACGAGGTGGTCCTGGGCAACGGCGGCACCACGTGCTTCTGGGATGCCGCCACCTTCGGGCTGATCGACCGGAAGAGCCAGCACCTCACCTTCGGGGAGTTCTCCTCCAAGTTCGCCACGGCCGCCTCGGACGCCCCCCACCTCGACGACCCGGAGGTCATCGCCGCCGGGGTGGGGACCCACCCGCTCCCAGTGGCCCGCGACGACATCGATCTGTACGCCCTCACCCACAACGAGACCTCGACCGGGGTCATGATGACCATCGCCCGGCCTGACGGCGTCGCCCCACCGGCCGAGGGCGGAGGCCTGGTGGCGGTGGACGCCACGTCGGGGGCCGGAGGTCTCCGGGTCGACGCCCACCAGTTCGATGCCTACTACTTCGCACCCCAGAAGTGCTTCGGGTCGGACGGCGGCCTGTGGGTGGCCCTCCTATCCCCCGCGGCCCAGAATCGGATCGCCGCCATCGCCGCCACCAAGCGGTGGGTCCCAGCGTCGATGGACCTGACCATCGCCCTCGACAACTCGAAGTTGGACCAGACCTACAACACACCGGCGCTGGCCACCCTGTTCCTCTTCGATCACCAGGTCCGGTGGTTCAACGACAACGGCGGGATCGAGTTCTCGGCCGGACGGTGTGACAAGTCCGCCGAGACCCTCTACACCTGGGCGGACAACGCCGACTTCGCCACCCCGTTCGTCACCAGAGAGCAGGACCGGAGCCACGTGGTCGGGACCATTGACTTCGACGACGCCATCGATGCCGCCACCGTGGCTGCTGTACTCCGGAAAAATGGCATCGTGGACACCGAGCCCTACCGCAAGCTGGGCCGCAATCAGCTCCGGATCGCCATGTTCCCGGCCATCGACCCCGAGGACGTGGCCTCCCTCTGCGCCTGCATCAACTATGTGGTGGGTGCCCTCGCCGCGTGACGGACCCGGCCATGGGCTGGAGGCGTAGCTACTGTCCAGCGCCGGCGGTCTGGCGCTCCGTGCGCTTCCGGGCCACCGCCTCGGCGATGAGCCGGACCAGCTCGTCGGCAGCGTCGAGGCCGACGATGGGGCGCAACCAGAGCGTGAGGTCGATGAGGGAAAGATCGGGCCGGGGGGAAACAGCGGTCTTCCGCAGCTCACCCGAGCTGTCGAATACACCGATCCACCATGCCGGGACGAGCATCTCCTCGGATCCGTAGAACCGGAGGTCGAACACCTCGGACCCCAGCTCGACGGTCGCACCCAACTGCGCTTCTCCTGCCGGCACCGCCACGAAGAGTGAGAGTACGGGTGGCTGAAATGCACGCGCAAATGGGACTACTTCAAGCGTCTGCGGTCTCACGCGGGGTGAGATTTTCTGCGGCGGGCACCAGCCACCGGACGGTTCCCGCCTCAGCCATGGGCGGCGCCTGCATGAGGTGGGTGGCCGTTGAGCGCACCCCAGTGCGTTCAGTCCGACACGACGCTCCGGTCAATGGGGCCGATCGAGGTCTCCGGTCGTCCCTCGGCCGCTCACCTGCGACCACCGAGAGCGACCAAAATTCCTCGACTTCCCTTCTGTCGGTTCACGGTGCTCGGGCCTGGAAGTCGTCAGCCGCATCACCATTGACCCCCAGGAACTGCTTGAACCAGCCCTGGATCGGGCCGCAGGCAGGGCCTAGCCGCCGGAGATGTCCTGGATCTTCTGCTTGCCGGCGGTGACGAAGGGCATCATGTCACGGAGATCGGCACCCACCTTCTCGATGGGGTGGTCGAACCCGGCCTGGCGCAGGGCCTTGTAGTTGGGGCGGCCGTTGGCGTTCTCCGCCACCCACTCCTTGGCGAACGTGCCGTCCTGGATCTCGCCCAGGATGGCTTTCATCTCCTGGCGGACCGCCTCGTTGATCACCCTCGGGCCGCGGGTCAGATCGCCGTACTCCGCGGTGTCCGAGATGGAGAAGCGCATGCCGCTGATCCCCTGCTCATACATGAGGTCGACGATGAGCTTGAGCTCGTGCAGGCACTCGAAGTAGGCCGACTCCGGCTGGTAGCCGGCACCGACCAGTGTTTCGTATCCCGCCTGCACCAGGGCGGTCAGCCCGCCGCACAGGACGACCTGCTCACCGAACAGGTCGGTCTCGGTCTCCTCGGCGAAGGTGGTGTCGAGCACACCGGCCCGGGTGGCCCCGATGGCGTGGGCGTAGGACAGGGCCAGGTCGTGGGCCTTGCCCGAGGGGTCGGCGGACACCGCCACCAGCGAGGGCACGCCCCCTCCCTCGGTGTAGGTGCGCCGCACCAGGTGACCGGGTCCCTTGGGGGCCACCATGGCCACGTCCACATCGGCCGGCGGAGTGATGAGGCCGAAGCGGATGTTGAAGCCGTGGGCGAAGAACAGGGCGTCGCCGGCCTTCAGGTGGGGGGCGATCTCCGCCTCGTACACCGCGGCCTGCTCGGTGTCGGGCAGCAGGATCATGATCACGTCGGCCTCGGCGGTGGCGTCGGCCACCGACAGCACCCGCAGTCCGGCCTCCTCCGCCTTCTGCCTGGAGCTCGACCCCTCGCGCAGGGCGACGCGGACGTCGACCCCGCTCTCGGACAGGTTGAGGGCATGGGCGTGACCCTGGGATCCGTATCCGATCACCGCCACCTTCCGATTCCCGATGAGGCTCGGGTCGGCGTCCTTCTCGTAGTACAGCGTGGCCATCGTGATCAACCTGCCTTCTCTGTGTCGTGTCCGATCGGGGAATCCGCCAGATGAAGCGGTCCGTGGTCTCCGGACCGGTCCAGCTTAGGCAACGCCACGCGCCCGGTCCGCTGCATCTCCACGATCCCGTAGGTGCGGATGAGGTCCTCGAAGTCGTCGAGCTTGGTGGGGGCGCCCTCTAAGGCCACGGTCAGCCGGTCGTGGCCGACGTCGACGATCTTGCCCTCGAACACCCCGACCAGCTGGATGATCTGGCCCCGCGTGTCGGGCCCGGCCTCGAGCGTGGCCATCAACAGCTCCCGCTCGCGGGCCAGAGCCGGGTCCAGTTCGGTGATCGACACCACCGGGATGAGCTTGTCCAGCTGCTTCATGATCTGGTCGAGGGGTGACGACTCCACGTCGACCACGATGGTGATCCGGCTGAACCGCTCGTTGTCCGACGGGGCGACGGCCAGGCTGAAGATGTTGTACCCCCGCCGGGAGAACAGTCCCGCCACCCGGGCCAGCACACCGGCCTTGTTCTCCACCAGGACGGTGAGGGTGTGGTGGCGCTTGTCGGCCCCGTAGACGCTCATCGTCCCTCCCCCTGCGTGAGCGACGGGTCCACCACGATGTCGTCGTTGGAGGCGCCCGCCGCCACCATGGGGAAGACCTTCTCGAAGGCGTCGGTCCGGAAGTCGATGACCACCGGCCGGTCGTCGATGCTGTTGGCCTTGTCGATGGCCGAGGCCACCTCCTCGGTCGACTCCACCCGGATGCCGGTGCACCCCATGGACTCGGCCCATCCCACGTAGTCGGGGAGGTCGGGCGACAGGTACACCTCGGAGTAGCGCTCCTCGTAGAACATCTCCTGCCACTGGCGCACCATGCCCAGATAGGCGTTGTTGAGGATGGCGATCTTGACCGGGATGCGCTCGGAGCTGGCCGTGACCAGCTCCTGGGCCGTCATCTGGAAGCAGCCGTCGCCGTCGACGGCCCACACCATCTTGTCCGGCCGGCCCACCTTGGCCCCGATGGCCGCCGGGACGGCGAAGCCCATGGTGCCCAGGCCTCCGGAGTTGACCCAGGTGTAGGGGTAGTCGAACTGCCACCACTGGGAGGCGAACATCTGGTGCTGGCCCACGCCCGAGGCCACGATGGTGTCGTCGGGGGTGGCGTCGCGCAGCGCCTCCAGGACGAACTGGGGCTTGAGGGCACCGGAGCCGGGCTGCTGGTCGTAGACGAGGGGGTAGCGGCGCTGCCACTCGCTCAGCTGCGAGCGCCAGGGAATGAGCCGGTCCCGGGGATGGGAGTCGGCCACCGAGCCCGGGGTGGCGGGGGCGCCGGAGACGGCGTCGCTCGGGGCCCCTCCGGAGCCGCCGCGGGTCATCTCGGAGTGCGGGAGTCCGAGGTCGGAAAGGGCGACGAGCATCTCGTCGATGACCAGGCGGCAGTCCCCGGCCACGGCCACATCGGCCCGACGGACCTTGTTGTGCTCGGCCGGGTCGATGTCCACGTGGATGATCTTGGCCTCGGGGGCGAAGGCGTCGACCCGGCCGGTGACCCGGTCGTCGAACCGACTGCCCAGGGCGATCAGCAGGTCCGAGCGCTGCATGGCGGTGACCGCCGTGTAGTTGCCGTGCATGCCCGGCATGCCCAGGCACAGCGGGTGCGAGTCGGGGAACGACCCCCGCGCCATCAGCGTGGTGACCACAGGGATGCCGGTCCGCTCGGCCAGCTCCCGCAGGGCGTCAGCGGCCCGGGCCTTCAGGATCCCGCCTCCGGCGTAGATCACCGGTCGCTCGGCGGCCAGCAGCAGCTCTGCCGCCTTGCCGATCTGGACCGGGTCGCCCGTGGTCATCGGGTGGTAGCCGGGGAGGTCGAGTTCCGAGGGTTCGGGCCAGTACCACTCCATCCTGGAGTTGGCGATGTCCTTCGGAATGTCGATCAGGACCGGGCCGGGCCGACCGGTGGTGGCCACATGGAACGCCTCG
Organism: uncultured Acidimicrobiaceae bacterium; assembly: GCA_963737625.1. Classification (GTDB taxonomy): domain Bacteria; phylum Actinomycetota; class Acidimicrobiia; order Acidimicrobiales; family RAAP-2; genus Bog-756. The sequence continues at coordinate 477,365 of CAVTTK010000001.1, read as the reverse complement.
GCCACCACCCGCGGGATGTCCCGCACATCGGTGATCAGCCAGTTGTGCTTGGTGATCCCCATGGTGATACCGGTGATGTCGCTCTCCTGGAAGGCGTCGGTCCCGATGGCCGTGGTGGCCACCTGTCCGGTCACCACCACCAGGGGGATGGAGTCCATGTAGGCGTCGGCCAAGGGGGTCACGATGTTGGTGGCCCCCGGGCCGCTGGTGACCATGGCCACCCCGGGACGGCCGGTGACCTGCGCATACCCCTCGGCCATGTGGCCCGCACCCTGCTCGTGACGCACCAGGATGTGCCGGATGGAGGAATCGAGAATCGGGTCGTAGACCGGCAGGATGGCGCCGCCGGGCAGCCCGAACATCACCTCTACCTGCTGCATCTCCAAGCTCTTGATCAGTGCCTGTGCTCCGGTCAGTTCCATCGGGTGCTCCCTTGTCGTCTGAGTCGTACTGCGGTGTCGGGTCGTGCGGTGTCGGGTCGTGCGGTGTCGGGTCGTGCGGTGTCGGGTCGTGCGGTGGCCATTTATGCCGGGACATGAAAACGACCTCCCACTGGGGGAGGTCGAAAAGCGCACACGGCGAGCAGGCGTCGTGTGCGCTACGAAACGAGTACCAAGATGGTGAGGTCGGACGGGATGACTCGCATAGTCCTCTCATTCTGACACGTTCCCACCGGCGGCGACAAGTACCTCCCCGGCCGGCGCGGCCCCGGAGGCGTCGTCCCCCCGCCCTATGGCACCATGGCCGAGTGGCGAGTCGCCCGAAGGACCTGCTGCGCACCGTCCGGTCGATCTGCCTGGCCCTTCCCGAGGTCGACCGAGCGTCCAAGCCACGGGACGCCCGCCTTCTTCGTCCGGGACAAGAAGGCCTTCGTCTACGCCTGGCTCGATGGCCACCACGGCAACCACTTCCCCCACCTGTGGTGCGCCGCCGAACCCGGCGTCCAGGAGATCCTGCTCCAGGCCGAGCCCGACACCTTCTTCCGGCCCCCCTATCTGGGTCCCCGAGGCTGGGTCGGCGTCCGCCTGGACGGCGGGATCGGTCGGGACGAGATCAGCGAGCTGTGCGAGGACGCCTACCGGGTCGTCGCCCCTCAAAAGCTGGTGTCCGAGCTGGACTCGAGGGGCGGCTGACCCCGCCATGGCCTCCGGGCTCCCGCTGTCGACGCTGCTCTCCCAGGTGTTGGTGGCCTTCACCATCGAGTTCGACAACGAGGCCGAGCACCGGATGCCCCATCGGACCACGGCCAGCCCCACCCACGGCGTCTCCCCGGACTCGCCGTGGCTGGTGTCCCCGGTCATGTGGGCCAACGTCCTGCAGTTCGTGGACGGCGACGGCACCCGGGTGGGGGACATCCACGCCCGGTCGAGGACCACCAGTGACTCGTTGGCCGGACTGCGGAGGTGGCGGTATGTGACGATCGATCCCTGGCCGCACGAAGGCGCGGGCGGTCGGGCCCTGGACGACTCGGTGGTCCGGCTCACCCCGGGAGGCCGGCGGGCCCGGGCCGTCTGGGAATCGCTGGCCGCAGAGATCGAGGAGCGGTGGCGGGTCCGGTTCGGCCGCGGGGCCATCGACGAGGTGGGCGCGGCGCTCGGAACCATCGTGGCAACGGGCGGTCACTCCCTCCCCCGTATCTCCCCGTGGTCCACCCGACGTCGAACGGCATGGTGGCGCCGCTTCTCGTCGGACCGGGAGGGTCCGAACCGGCCGGGGCGCCGGACCTGTCGGTTCTGCTGTCCCGGGTCCTCCTCCGATTCACCTTGGACTTCGAGGCTGAGTCGAGGATCTCGCTCCCGGTCAGTGCCAACACCCTGCGGGTACTCGACGACTCCGGGGTGCGGATCCGGGACCTCCCCCGACTCACCGGGGTGTCGAAGGAAGCCAACGCCATGGCCACAGGGTTCCTCCGACGACGGGGCTGTGTGGAGGTGGTGGCCGATCCGTCGGCCTCCCGGGGCCAGCTGGTCCGGCTGACGGCGAAGGGCCGGGCGGCCCAGGCCAAGTACCGTCGCCTCCTGGGGTCCACCGAGGATGGGTGGAGGGATCGCTACGGCACGAGGGACCTGCGCAGGCTGCGCCGGGCCCTCGATACGATGGCCGGGCCCGGGCCGGACACGACACTCCGGAGCGGCATCGTGCCCTATCCCGACGGCTGGCGGGCCTCGCGGCGTCCTCCGGACACGCTGCCTCACTATCCGATGGTCCTTCACCGGGGCGGCTTCCCCGACGGCAGCTGATCAGCGGCGGAGCGTGCGGTCACGCCGGACACACCGTCCGTGCGCAATGTTCACCGGAACGTGACCCACGCGTGACCTTGAATTTGCTCACCGTTGCTAGAACTATGTCGGTGCGCCGCATCGGGCACCGCGGCAGGACCCCGAGGTCGAGTCATCCCCGCGTTGTTCCCCCTCCCCTCGACGACGCGGGGATGTACTCCCTCGCACCGGTGGGACGACGGGGGCCGGTCCCCCGGTGCGTGAGGTCCTCGGCCGTCCCGAGGGCGATCACCTCCGGCCAGGCCATGGAGTCACGGCACCGGACCGGTGCCGATAAACTGCCAAGGTGACCGAGCTGGTGAACGCGGCCAGCGAAAGAGGCGAAACGGTGCCCGACCTGCGGTCGTCGAATCCCGGTCGTGATGTGCAGCGGGTCGGCACGGCCAACTTTCTCGGTGAAGACGTGCGTCAAGATCCACGACCCGGTGTGGGCCGTGCTGGGCACGCTGGGCGACAGCCAGTGCTATCTGGGGGTCCAGAACAAGGTGGCGGCGGTTCAGGCGGCCCTCTCCCGGCGAATCGCTGACGATGACCTGGCCGTGCGCCTGATCGCACCGGCCTTCACCCTGGGGGTGTCGGACGGTCAACTCAACGGGACGCCCGAGATGCGGTACTCGCTGATCGGTCGGGAGCTGGTCAATGACGCCACCGCGGTGCATCTGGCCGCCAACCGCGTGGCCGGACTGATCGCCGTCGTGGCCTGCGACAAGCCCCCCGTGGGCACCGTTGCCGCCCTGCTCGAGCACAACGTGCCCTCGGTCGATCCTGTCCGACGGTTCGATCAAGCCGGGACATGACCCGGTGACCGGTGAGCGAATCGACCTCGTCTCCGCCTTCCAGACGGCGGGGGATCCGGACGACGAGGTCCGCGCCCGGGTGGCCCTGCACGCCTGCCCGGGCCAGGGCAGCTGCGGAGGGATGTTCACCTACAACACCATGCAGACGTTCATCGGCGTGCTGGGCCTCGAGCCGCTGCACATGGTGGCCCCGACTTCGGACGATTCCCGGCGTATCGACGAGTTTCCCGAACAGCTGGTCGACTGCCTGACCACGATGACCACGGCGGGCATCCGGCCGCGGGACATCGTCACGCCTGCGTCGCTGCGCAACGCACTGACCGTGGCCATCGCCATGGGTGGCTCGACCAACGTCATGCTCCACAGCGTCGAGATCGCCCGCGCCGCCGGCATCGACCTGTGGGAGGAGGTGCTCACCCAGACCGAGTTCAACGCGCTGTCCCGCCGTCTGCCGGTGCTCGTCAACATGAGGCCCTTCGGTACCTATTCGATGGTCGATGTGGACGCCGAAGGAGGGGTGCCCAGCGTGGTCAGCGAGCTCCTCGGGGCCGGATACCTCGACGGCGATGCCATCACCTGCACCGGTGAGACCCTGGAGGAGCAGATCCGACGGCTGGCCCCGCCCTCCCCCGATCACCGGGTGATCCACTCCGTGGATCGTCCGTTCAAGGACACCGGCGGGTTGCGTCTCCTGCGGGGGAATCTGGCCCCCGACGGCGGGGCCATCCTGAAGGTCGCCGGCGTCGAAGGCGGGATCTCCGACGGCATCTTCACCGGCCGAGCCCGCGTGTTCAGCGGCGAGAGGGCGCTGATCGAGGCTCTGGACCAACGCCCCGACGACTTCGCCGATCACGACATCGTGGTCATTCGCTACGAGGGGCCTCGGGGCGCACCCGGGATGCCCGAAATGCTCGACCCGACGTCGAAGATCACCAGCCTGTGTCGCCAGCGGGCCATCACCATTGCCCTCATGACCGACGCCCGATTCTCCGGGGGATCGGTCGGACTGGTCATCGGCCACGTCGCTCCTGAAGCCCTACTCGGTGGTCCCATCGCCCTGGTCGAAGACGGGGACACCATCATCGTCAGCCTTCTCGAGGACCGGATCGACTGTGTCCAGCTGGAGGACCCCGAGACGGTGGAGAGGCGCTCAGCCTCGTGGAGGGCCGCGGCTGACGCGCACGGGGGGGTGCACCCCGATGCGGCGCCGGTGGATCACCGTGTCCTGAAGCGGATGCGCGCCACCGCGCTACCGGCGCTGCTCGGTGGCGGAATGGCTCCCGGCTAGCGGGTCGGCGGACCGTTTCCACAACTCCAGCTCACCCCGTCGGCCCCAGCGTGTTCCCGCCGCCCGGAGGCCGCCCGTTCATGCCCCCGACGCCAGCCCGATCGCCCCGGATCACGCGCCCCGAACGCCGAGGGGTCTCGGGAGGCGGCCGGCGACGGGCCGGAATGCCGCGCTTACCATGGGAGGCATGCCCGCCGCGGAGCCCGCCCGGAGTCCAGCGTGACCACCGCGGGCGCCGGCGTGTTCGGGCCCGATCAGCTGGACCGCCTGGAGGCCTTCTTCGCCGAGCACGGCTACGCCACGCTGCGGGGGGTGTTCGATGACACCGACCTGTTGGACACCGAACGGGAATTGACAGAGCTCCAGCGCCGGCTGGCCGAGGGCACACTCGACGGTCACCACGGCTCGGTGACCCTCGACGAACCCGGCGCCACCATCGAGGGCCGGCCCTTCGCCCACTACGTCTACTTCGCCACCGAGGCCTCGCCCCGGGCCGACGCCCTGGTCCACCACCCGGCCCTGGTCGCCGTGGCCCGCCGGACGCTGGGCCCGAAGGCCTGGCTGCTCGACTACGAGATCTTCGGCGTGGTCTACCAGGACTCCCGACCCGACCCCGGTTCGGGCTACTCCCGCATCGGATGGCACACCGACCACCAGTCCGGGCCCCATCTCGACCTGTGGCCCGGTGTGGCCTTCACCGTCCACTTCGACCCGACCTCGCCGGCCAACGGGTTCCTCCGCGTGCTGCCCGGGAGCCACCACGGAGGCACCGACGGTATCCCGCTGGGCTTCGAACGGGTGCCCGGCGAGATCGCCCTCTACCAGGAGCGCGGCGACGTCCTCTTCCACCACGCCGACCTGTGGCACGCTGCGGCCCGGGGCACGGCCGACGGCGGAGACGCCGTGCGCCGACACCTCCGGGGGAGCTGGCACGGAGGAACCCGGCTCGACGAGGGCCACGGCACCGACGACTTCGTCAGGAACGCCCGGCGCTGAGCGGCCGGCTCACGGCAGGGCTAGGGTCATTTGGCACTCATGCTGCCAGTTGTCCTCGATGGCCGCGGCCCAGGCTCCGGTCGCCCGACCCTGCTCCGGGCCTCTGCTCCCCCACTCCGCCCACCGAACACGAGGTGAACCCGATGGACGTCCTGCGAACTCCCGACGAGCGATTCGACGGTCTGCCCGGGTACCCCTACCCGCCCCACTACGCCGACCTCGACGACCAGGACGGCGGGACTCTGCGGGTGCACTATCTCGACGAGGGCCCGGCCGACGGAGCGACCGTGGTCCTGTTGCACGGGGAGCCGTCGTGGAGCTTCCTCTACCGCCACATGATCCCGGTGCTGTCCGGTGCCGGGTTGCGGGTGGTGGCGCCCGACCTGGTGGGCTTCGGCCGATCGGACAAGCCCACCCCGCGCACCGAGTACACCTTCGCCCGCCACGTGGAATGGGTGCGCCAGCTCCTCTTCGACCGGCTCGACCTGTCCGGGGTGACGCTGGTCGGCCAGGACTGGGGCGGCCTGATCGGACTCCGCCTGGTCGGTGAGCATCCCGACCGCTTCGCCCGGGTGGTGGCGGCCAACACCTTCCTCCCGACCGGCGACTCCCACCCCGGCGACGCCTTCATGGGCTGGCTCAAATTCTCCCAGGAGGTGGAACCCTTCCCCACCGGGGTGATCGTCAACGCCGGGTGCACCACCGACCTGTCCCCCGAGGTCATCGCCGCCTACGACGCCCCGTTCCCCGACTCGACCTACTCGGAGGGGGCCCGCCAGTTCCCCACCCTGGTCCCCATCACCCCCGATGACCCCGCCGCCGAGGCCAACCGGGCCGCCTGGGTGGTCCTCGACGCCTTCGACAAGCCGTTCCTCACCGCCTTCTCCGACGCCGATCCCATCACCGCCGGCTCCGACCGCGTGCTGCAGGCCCGGATCCCGGGGGCCAAGGGCCAGCCCCACACCACCATCACCGGGGGTGGCCACTTCCTCCAAGAGGACCGGGGTCCCGAGCTGGCCGCCGTGGTCGTGGACTTCGTGCGAGCCACCTGAGGCGGTCCGGCGGCCGACCCTCGGGCCACCGGCCTTCTGGTCAGCCGGCGTCGGGGCCGAGGGCGGCCAGCTGGTCCAGCCGCCGGTCGAGGAACCGGTGCTCGGCGGCGTTGTTGGTCTGGTCCCGGGCCACGCGGTAGCACTCGGCGGCCTCGTCGAGGCGACCGGACCGGCGCAGCAGGTCGGCCCGGGTGGCGGCGTACAGGTGGTAGCCCCCCAGCTCCCGGGCCAGGTCGGGGTCGTCCACCAGGGCCAGGCCGGCGGCGGGCGAGTCGGCCATGGCCACGGCCACGGCCCGGTTGAGGCGGACCACGGCGGTGGGCTCCCAGACGAGCAACCGGTCGTAGAGCCGGACGATGGCCGCCCAATCGGTCAGATCCGGCCCGGGGGCAGCCACGTGCAGCGCGGCGACGCAGGCCTTGATCCCGTAGGGACCCTCCCGCCCTATGTCCTGGGCCCGCTGGAGGAGCCCCAGTCCCGTGGCCACCTCGGTGCGGTCCCAGCGCGACCGGTCCTGGTCCTCGAGGGTCAGTGGCACTCCGTCGCCGTCCAGGCGGGCCTGGCGCCGGGCGTCCTGGAAGCGCATCATGGCCGCCAGCGACAGCGGTTCGGGCTCATCGGGCAGCAGTTCGATCACCACCCCGCACAACCGGAGGGCCTCGTCGCACAGGTCGACCTTGACCAGGTCGGCGCCCGAGGGCGGCAGGTAGCCGGCGTTGAAGATGAGGTAGATCACGGCCAGCACCGCCCCCAGGCGACCGGCCAACTCCTCGGGGGACGGGACCCGGTAGGCGATGGCCGCCTCGCGGATCTTGCGTTTGGCCCGCACCACCCGTTGGGCCAGTGCCGTCTCCGAGATCAGGAAGGCCTTGGCCACCTCTTCGGTGGTGAGGCCGCCCAGCGAGCGCAGGGTCAGGGCCACCTGGGCCTCGAGGCTGAGGGCCGGGTGACAGCAGGTGAAGATCAGTCGGAGCCGGTCGTCGGGGATGGGATGCGACCCGTCCCCGAGGTCCCAGGTGATGGCCAGCTCCCCCCAGGCCCTCTGACGCCGGTCCGAGGCCGTCACGCTGCGCAGCCGGTCCACGGCCTTGCGTCGGGCCGTGGTCACCAGCCATCCGGCCGGGTTGTCGGGGATCCCGGCCGTGGGCCAGCTCACCGTGGCCGCCACCCAGGCGTCCTGGAGCGCCTCCTCGGCCAGGTCGAAATCGCCCAGTATGCCGATGAGGCGGGCCAGCACCCGGCCGCGGTCGGCCCGGTAGACGGACTCCAACACCCCGTCCACCGGGCCGGGTCGACCCGATGTCGCTCGCGGTTCCAGCGCTACATCTCCGCCACGGGCCGGACCTCGACCGAGCCGAACTTGGCCGAGGGAATCATGGCTGCACAGGCCAACGCGTTGTCGAGGCTGTCGAAGTCCACGATGTAGTAGCCCGACATCCACTCCTTGGTCTCGGCGAAGGGGCCGTCGACGGTCAGGGTCTCGCCGTCCCGCACCCGGATGGTGGTGGCGGTGCTGGGGTCGTTCAGCGGATCGCCGGTGTAGGTGAGTCCCCGGTCCACCAGCTGCTTGCTGAACTCGCCGTAGTCGGCCATCAGCTGGTCCCACTCGGGGCTGCCGGGGGTGGGGTGGAGTTCGGGGTCGTTGTGGATGATCAACATGTAGCGCATGGCACTCTCCTCGTTCGGGGTCCGGACGGTCCGACAACCCCTTGTCCTCCTTATGACGGAGCCGATGGGGCCAGATCGACAGACCGGGGCAATTCTCCCACGGCCTGCCGCGGATAGCCTCAGCGGCATGCACCTCTATGTCGCCTTCCTGGGTGGGCCCCTGGCCGAAGGTCGTGTCGGCGAGGGACACGAGGTGGTCATGGTCGTGGCTGACGATCTGAAGGAGGCCAAGGCGCAGGCCAAGGCCAAATGGAGCGGGGTGGGCCGGGGTCACGTCGATGCGCTGCAGCGCATCGAGATGATCGACGGGTTCGAGATCACCCTGGCCGAGGCGGGGACGGGTGACCGTGTCGTCCTCGACGACTACAACTAGGACAGCTACCTGGACCCGGACGGGGCGGCCGGCCGACACGGTGCAGCCATCGGCGTCCCACCCCGTGCCGGTGGCGCGACCTCACGGCCCCCGCTCAGCTGGAGGCCGTGGCCAAGTGCAGCTCATTCCAGATGAACAGTCCGAGCTCGCTGTTCCACCAGGGTCCCCCCGTACGAGCCAGGTGGTATGGCCCGTACCCGGCGGTTCGACTTCATACCAGGCATTCCCCGCCGACGGATCCGCGCCGGATGGTCAACCGACCGGAGGCTGGGCGATACTGCAGCCATGGTCGATCGAAACGTCGTGGGCGGCGAGCTGGAACCGTGCGGCACCGACCCGCTGACCGGCTTCTACCGCGACGGGTGCTGCTCCACCGGACCTGAGGACCTGGGCAGTCACACCATCTGTGCGGTCGTCACCGCCGAGTTCCTCGAGCATCAGCGCTCCATCGGCAACGACCTGGTGACCCCGATGCCCCAGTTCCGATTTCCGGGACTGGTGCCCGGCGATCGCTGGTGTGTGACCGCCGCCAACTGGCTCCGGGCCCACCACGACGGGGCTGCCGCTTATGTGGTGCTGGCCTCGACCCACGAGCGCTGTCTCGAGATCGTGCCGTTGGACGCCCTGCAGGCCCACGCCGTCGACGTGCCCGCCGGGCCCGGCGAGCTCGGCGGCTGACCGAGCGGTCGGTGGTCGGCCTCAGCCCGGTCGCTTGCGCACGGCCTTCTTCAACACCGCGTGGTAGGCGTCGAGGCCCTCCCGATAGAGGCGTGCCTCGGGCCCCGAGGCGATGCCCACCCGCTCGGGGATGATCCCCCAGATTGGGACCTGGTTCTCCGTCCACCACTGCACGGCGGCGTCGAGATCGTTGGTGCCCAGCCGGGCCGCGCAGATGACCACCCCGTGCGGGGTCCTCGTCCCGATCATCTCGAGCGTGGCCACCACCCGCGAGTACTCGACCCCGCCGGCCCGGGTGGGGATGACCACGGCGTCCGCCCGGTCGAGGGCGGCCCGCACGATCCGCTCGTCCCCGGGTGGGGTGTCCACCACGGACAGACCGGCGTCACCGGACATGGCCTTGGCCACCGTGCGTTCCGACGGGGCCTCGATCAGGTCGACCCCCACCAGCGGGCTCTCTTCCAACCACTCGGCCGATGAGGCCTGCCGGTCGGCGTCGATGAGGGTCACCGGGTCGTAGCCCCGTTCGACGGCCGCCGCCGACAGGTAGACCGAGGTCGTGGTCTTGCCCACGCCGCCCTTCACGTTGCTGACCACGATGTTCATCGCATGGCTCCACTCTCCGGGGCGCCGGACCGGCCGGACCTCGCCCCAGCGGACGCCCTTGGTTCGACGATAGCCGAAGTCGTTCCGATGCTGACCAGGGAAAACGGGGTCATGTTCGCCTCGGGACGGTGCCGGGTTGACACTCCCCGGGGCCGGCGGGGAGCATCTCGGACCGTGACCAATCCCTTCATCGGCGCCACCACGGTGCGCGCCACGGGCCCCGGTCGCTACGAGGGGTTCATCGACCCGGAGTGGAACCTCTTCCCCCTTCCCCAGGGTGGCGTGATCACCGCCGCGGCCCTCCGGGCCATGGGTCAGGAGCTCGGCGATCCCCGCCAGGTGGCCCGGACCATGCACACGGCCTTCGCCGCCCAGGTAGCCCACGGACCGCTCGCCGTGGATGTCGAGCTGCTCCGACGGGGCCGGTCCATGTCCCACCTGCGGGCCGAAGCCACCAACCCCGGATCACCCCGGGGCCACCTGACCACGGCCATCTTCGGGTCGAGCCGACCAGGCTTCGACTTCACCGATCTCCGGCCGCCGGCCGAGGTGCGACCGCCGTCGGACTGCCCGACCTGGCGTCGACCCCCGCCCCCCGGCATGGAGAGATTCCAGGCCATGCCCTTCTGGGACCGCCTGGTCGAGGGTCGCACGGTGACCGGCCATTCCCCGTGGGAGGAGTACGTGCCCGACCGGGCCGAGCATGTGGTCTGGTACCGGTTCGACGAGACCCCGTTCCTCGACGACGGGACCCTCGATCCACTGGCGCTGGTGGTTCTGGCCGACACCATGCCCGGTGCGGTGGGCGAGCGGGTCGGCCCCGGCCGAGCGCGAGTGGTTCGCCCCGAGCATCGACCTCACCGTGCACCTGCTCGACCACTGCCGCTCGTCGTGGGTCCTGGCCCACAACCGGGCCCGCTTCGCCGGCGACGGCTACGCCTCAGCCGACATGGCCCTGTGGGACTGCGGGGAGGAAGGGGGCGACCCGCCCCGCCTGGTGGCCTACGCCACCCAGCTCTTCCTCTTCTCCTTCCCCTCCTGACACCGACCCCCGACCCTTCAAGGGCCTCGCCTCCCGACCGGCGTTCGGCCTCGGTCGATCACCCGTGGGCATGGACGTCGACGACCACCGGCGGGAGCGCGGTGCCGCCCGCCGTCTGCAGGTGGACGTCGAGCGCGTAGGTACCGGCCGCCGGGGCGGTGACGGTCAGGGCCTGGCTGGCGGCAGCGGCCGGTGCGCAGATGCTGAGGCCCCGGGCGCTCCGGCCGGGCGCCGGGGCGATGTCCAGTTGGCCGCTGGCCGGGGAGACAGTGAGTCCGGTCCCACCGGCGGTCCATCGGATCGAGACGGCCCCGGGTGCGGCCGGCACAGCTCCCAGCTGGATGGTTGTGGGCTGACCCACCCGGACCGTGGTTCCCCCACCCGGTGTCGAGAATCCCACGGCAGCGAGCCGCCCCGACCCGTAGGAGGGGGGGCTGGCCGTGGGATCCGATCCCCAGGCGGTGTCGGGAGACGTACCGAGCCGGTAGCGCAACACCCCACCCGTGGTGAGGATGGAGGACGGCAGCCACGGCCGGTTCCAGGATCGGTTGCCGGACGGGGCCGAGGCGGCCGCGGGCAAAGGGGTCGGCGCGCTCTGAGCACACGACGACGACCTCGGCGGCGCCACCCCGGTGACCGTCAGGGCACGGACGTACGGGGTGGTGGCCGAGGCGCCCGGGGCGTGGACGACGATGTGGTGGCCGTCGGGGAGGGCCACCACAATCTCGGGGAAGAGCGGACTGGCCAACGCCAGGTCGGCCGTCCCCGGCGTCACCGGATACATGCCCATGGCCGCCCACACATACCACGACGAGAGTGCCCCGAGGTCGTCGTTGCCGGGTTCATCGGCCGGCGCGTCGGCGTAGAGGGTGTCGGCGATGGTGCGGACGACCTGCTGGGCCCGCCACGGCGCATCCGCATAGTCGTACTCCCACGGGGTCCCGAGGCTCGGCTCGTTGCCGGCCCAGTCGAAGGGGAGGTCTCGGGTGGCGTTGAGCGAGGTGAAGTAGGTGTCGAGCTTGGCCACGGTGGCGGCGTCCCCGCCCATCAGGGTGGTCAGGGCGCTCAGGTCCTGGGGGACGGACCAGCTGTACTGGACTGCGTTGCCCTCCTCGAAGCCCAGCTGTCCACCGGGCTCCAGTTGGTCGGTCTGGAACGCCGGCCCCGTGGGAAAGCTCCCGTCGTCCGATCGGGCCCCGAGGTAGCCCGTGGCCGGGTTGAACAGGTACTCCCAGTTGTGGGAACGCTGCATCATCGACTCCTCCAGCCCGTGGTCCCCGACGGCTGCAGCCATCCGGGCGATCGAGAAGTCGTCCAGGGCGTACTCGAGCGTCACCGAGCCGCCGATCGAGTAGTCGATGGAGGTCAGGTCCAGGGCGTCGGCGTTGACGTAGTGCTGGGAGAGGTACTGGTCGAGGTACTGGCGCTCGATCTCCAGTCCGTGTCCGGTCTCGGATTCGGTTGCCCCCTTGACCATGGCGGCCAGGGCCGCCCGGACGTCGAAATTGCGGACGCCGAAGGCGAAGGCCGCGGCGATGATGGGATCGGCGGAGTCCCCGTTCATCTGGGACTCGTCTCCCCCGGCGATGGCCCACTTGGGCAGCCACCCCCCCTGCGTGGCGTCGTTGACCAGGGACTGGACCATGGCCCCGGCCCGGTTCCGGGCCACCAGGGAGACCAGCTCGATCTCGGAGCGGTAGATGTCCCACTCGGAGAAGTTGGCGTACTGGGCCCCGTCCGTCGACCGGTGCACCCGACCGTCGGCTCCGGTGTACCTCCCGTTGTCGTCACTGACCACGTCGGGGTCGAGGAGGGAGTGGTAGAGCGCGGTGTAGAACGTGCGGCGCTCGGCCGGCGTCCCGCCACCGATGCGGATCCTTCCGAGGAGGGCGTTCCAATCCGCCGTGGCCCGTGACTCGACCCGGCCGAGGGACCAGCCGGGGTCCTCCACCCGGAGATTGTCGACGGCATCGGCGACGCTGACAAAGGAGATCCCCACCTTCATCGTGACCACGCGATGGCGCCGGGCGTCGAAGGTGACGTAGGCGCCGCAGGCCGTGCCGGCGCACGACCGGGCCCCGGGCGAGACCGCCGGACCGCTCCAACGGCCGGCCGAGGTGAAGGGACGGTCGAACCTGGCGGCAAAGTACAGCGTGTAGTTGGTGCCGGTCTGACAGAACTGGCCACTGGTGACCTGGCCGCTGATCCCCTGGTCACCGTCGAGCTGGACGCGGGAGGCGGTGACGGGATTGGCGCTCCCCGCCACCTTGAACAAGACGTTGGCCGCCGCGGTGCGGGGGAAGGTGAACCGGGACAGCCCGGTGCGGGTGGTCACGGTCAGGGCCGCCGCCACGTGGGACGGGCCGAGGGTGACCCCGTACTGTCCTGGTGAGGCATGTTCGGTGGTGTGGGAGAACGACGCGCTGGTGGCCTCGGGATCGGAGCCGATGGGACCGACCGTGGGGAGGATGGGCACATCCTGGTAGCTGGGACAGCCGGTACCGCTTAGATGGGTGAGGCTGAAGCCGCTGATACCGGTGTCGACCGAGGAGTAGCCACCCCCCGACGCCGCCAGGTTCGGGGTGGTGTCCGGGCTCCACTGGATCATCCCGAAGGGCAGATCAGCGCCGGGGAACTCCCCCACGGTTCCCGGGCTGACCGGTCCGGTGCCCGTCCCGTCCAGGGGATCGACCAGTCCGGCCGGGTTGCTGGGCAGGGCGGATTGGTCCGCGGCGGGGTGGGCGCTGGCCGCGGGCGGCTCGGCGGCCACCCATCCACCCGTCACCACGAGAACCGCCATGCCGACCGCCAGGTGGCCGGCCCTCCCCCTGCGGCGTCCGCTCACGACCGTCGACGGTAGCGGAGCCTTGGTGGCGGCGCCGGGTCAGGGTCGACTCGGTACTGGGTTCGGCTGCTGCTCAGATCACGGCCGCCACCGTGAGCGCCACCAACAAACTGAGATAGACGGTCACGGCCACGATCACCCAGCTCGGCACCTCGGCGAACTCGTTGGCCGCCAGGGCCCGGCGGGATTGTCGTTCCCGCAGCGAGCCACCGACGATGAAGACCACGGCCAGGAGGCCGTAGCCGACACCCAGGGCGATGAACCGGGATCTCGGCTCATCGCCCAGTTTGGGCAGGATGGCCCCTACGCCGAGGGCCACGGCGGCGGCGGCGATACCGGACCGCCACCACGCCAACAGCGTTCGTTCTTCGGCGAAGTAGGTGCGACGGGAGGCGTCGGGGAACCGCCGCTCGCCGGTGGCGCCTTCGTCGGTCGGGTTCTCACCGGCAACCACGACGCCCCCTCACGATTCGGTCGGAGCGGACTGGCCCGCGGCAGTCGGCTCGTCGTCGCTCCGACCGCCGACGGTGAGTTTGGCACTCATCTTGATGGCCTTGACCGAACTGGTGGCACCGGTCTGGAGGACGATCGCTATGGCCAGCAGCACGATGGCCAGGTAGAAGAAGGTGTGGGATCCGAGCATGAGGATGGCCACGCGCCCCAGGGCGAACGGTGGCGCGCACACCAGGGCTCCGATGGCTCCGCCCACCGCCGAGGCGGCCAACTTGTCCCGCCGCGACCGCTCCGACTTGACCCCGACCAGGCGGGCCGGCACGGCCACGTAGGCCACCATCATGACGGCCACCACGGCGCCCAGCGTGACCGAGAACCAGACCTTTCCCCAACGGTCGACCACCATGGTGGCGAAGCCCAGGGCCAGGCCCACCGCCACTCCCCAGGCCAGGATGGTGCGCAGGTGTCGCCGGGCCCGGGTGAACCCCGGGCGGATCTCGGGAGGCCCGGGTCGGGAGATGGCGAAGGCGAACACGGCGTTCAGGTAGAAGCTCCCGGCTGTGAGGGCGGCGATGACCAGCAGCACCAGGGCCAGCAGGGGACCGCGGAAGATGTGGAACTCCTTGCCGTGCAGCGCATGGGCCTTCAGGTCCAGCATGGCGGCCCAGATCCACATGGCCGGGAGTACCTGCACCAGGGTCAGGCGCCAGTTGGTGAAGAGCAGTTTGATCCCCTGGAAGAGCATGGAGAACGCCCCGACGATGAGGGCCAGCGGGGCCAGGAGCCGACTGCGCCGGCTCAGCGCCATGATGGCCTGTTCCACCGTGGCGTCGTCACCCTCGCGGATGGCTCGGGCCAGACGCCGGAACTGGATGGCCACCACCGCCCGGCGGGTCTGGGACGACAGCCCCTCGGCCGGTGGGGACGGGGGCTGATCGGTGAGATTCGAGGTGGGGACCACGTCCGGGCTCACGTTCTCCTTCCCCGGCGCACGATGTCCGGAGTCCGGGACATCCTGCGGACTACCCCAGGATCTTGGCCTTCTGGGCCTCGAACTCCTCTTCGGTCAGCGCACCCGAGTCCTTCAGCGCGGCCAGCTGGGTCAGCTGGGCGATGGGGTCGGGAGCGGGAGCCGCCGGGGCCGGGGCGGGCGCCGGTGCGGCTTCGGGTTCGGGCTGGGCCTGCTGCTGGGCCGCGGCGGCCTGCTTGTTGGCCACGTGGGATCCCACCACGGCGGCGGTGCCCACCACGGCGGTGGTGCGTACGGCCATTCTGGCGATCGGTCGTCTTCTCAACATGTCGTCTCTCCTGACGTGGAACGGTTCAGACTGCCGGCGGCAGCGCGGACAGAGCGGATTCGATCAGCTCGTGGGGGATGCGGGCGCCGTCGAGCAGCACCCCGCCCGAATCGAGCACGGCCTTGGCGAACGGGGCGGCCCACAGGTCCTCCCACAGCAGCAGGGCGGCCGACGAGTTGGGCTCCAACTGGGCGGCGGCGTACTCGATGTCCTCGGGGCTGATGAGCCCCCCGACATCGGCATCGAGGTCGGCGAAGGCCTCGAGCCCGTCGAGGTCCTCGATCTCGAAGCTGACGACGGAGCCGTCGGTGTCCTTGCCGATGAAGATGAGGTCGAGCACCTTGACGGTTCCCGACTGCACCAGGGCGATGAGCTCCGGGGCGATCTTCCCGTTGAACTTATTGCCCGGGAATCCGACGATGATGTATTCGACTGGTCCTGTGGTCATGGGTGGTTGGTCCTCACCTTCTGTTTGGTTCAGGGTACGTGATGGGATGCTCGCTGTCCTCATCCGGGCGGGGTGATTGCCCGGGTGCGGTCGGTGCCGGGTCGTGCGAGCGGATGTTGGGCCCGGTTCTACTACCGCTCGAGCGGGAGGGCGTCGCCCTCGGCCGCACCCCGCTCGGCCTTGTCGGGCCGGCCCCGGATCAAGCCGATGAGCAGGACGGCGATGAAGGCTCCGACGACGGGCCCGATGATGTAGATCCACCAGCCGGTGAAGTTCAGACTCACGATGTCCGGTCCCAGGGTGCGGGCCGGATTCATGGATGCCCCGCTGATGGGGCTGGCGAACAGGCCCAGGAGCGCCACCGTGGACCCCACGGCCAGGGCGGCATTGTGCCCGATGCTCCGGTAGCCGGTGGCCGTGTGGAGGATCACGGTCACCAGGATGGCGGTGAGCAACGTCTCCATGACCAGCGATCGCCACTCCCCTCCTGGCTTGGCGATCGGGTAGTTGCCCCCGGAGTCGACGTGTCCGTACATGGCCTGCAGGAAGAGCGCAGCACAGATGGCCCCGGCGAACTGGACGATCAGGTACGGCACCACCCAGGCCACCTTGAACACGCCACGGCCGGTGAAGGCCAGGGTGACGGCGGGATTGATGTGGAGTCCGGACAGAGGCCCGAGGGCGTAGATCATGGCCATGACCACCGCACCGGGGGCGATCACCGCCGCCGTGCGGCTGATGGGACCCCCGCCGGCGTAGTGGTTGATGACGCCGGACCCGGCAGCCACGGTGACCAGGATGAACGTCCCGATGAACTCGGTGATCAACCGGATCCACAGGGGCCGGTGGCGGAGGGTGTCCTCCTCGAACTTGATCAGGTACCGGCTGCCGATGAGCTCGGCGCTCTGCTTGTCGAGCCCGCCGTCGGTCGTCACGGTGGCGGCGGCCGTCGTCGTGAGGGTCGGATCGGTCACGCTACGCCCCCGGACGCGGCGACCCGAGGGGAGCGCCGCGCCGTCACAGCCCGCTCTCGACCTTGACACGACCTTCGGCGGCCGCCTTGGCCAGGGCGTCGTAGTCCCGCTCGTTCTGGTCGGCGTAGGTCTCGGCGAACGAGGCGATGGCGTTGTCGAAGGACTTGCCCGATCCCAGGTAGGCGGCGATGGCGATCCGGTCGCCGGAGCGGGCGTGGGCCCGAGCCAGCGTCCAGCCACACAGTCGGCCGTAGATGGCCATCCCCGTCGGGACCATCTGATCGGTGTCGGCCGACCCCTTCCAGTCGCGCAACTGGCGGAGGTAGAAGTCCCGCTGCACGCCGTCGAGCCCGGTGACCCGTTCCCACCCGAGGAAGATGTCGCTGGAGGCCTGCATCAGGTGCTGGCCGGCGACCACCCGTTCCCCCTGGTTGGTGTACTCGCTCTCCCCCACGAACGCCTCCAGCACCGAGGCCTGGGCCTCCTTGGCCTGCAGCAGCAACGGATCGGTGCCGTCGCTGCCCACCAGGAGCAGGACCCAGGCCCGGGTACCCACACTGCCCACACCGACCACCTTGCGGGCAATGCTGACGAACCGGAACTGGTTCAGCAGGTGCTGGCGGTCGCTCTGCAGCGTGGAGCGGTAGTGCCGGAGCAAGCCGTGGAAGGCCTCGGTCAGGGCACCGGATGCCTCGCTTTCGGGGAACAGCTCCTCGACGGGAACCAGCAGCGGCGGGTCGCTCACGAAGCGGGTCTCGCCGTCGACCACCTGGGTGAGCTTCTCCAGGGCCTGCATGCTGTCCCGTGTCTTGGCCTTGGCTAGGGCTTTGTCGGCCCGGGACTTGACCTTCGACAGCCCTTTGGCACCGCCCTTGGCGGTGGCCTTGGGGCTGGTCAGGCTGAGCTCGTCACCGATCTCCTGTAGTACCTTCTCGATGTCCATCCGGGCGTACCAGACGTCGAGGTCCCGCATGGTGGCCAGCTTGGCCATCTCCGTCCGGTAGGCCGCCGCCGTCTCGAGGACCACGTCGGCCCGCTCCTTGTCGCTGAACCCCCGGTCACGACCGGCGATGGCCAGGCTGGCGGCCAGCCGCTTCACGTCCCACTCCCAGGGACCGGGGAGGGTCTCGTCGAAATCGTTGAGGTCGAAGACCAGATTGCGCTCGGCCGAGGCGAAGACCCCGAAGTTGCTCAGGTGGGCGTCGCCGCAGGCCTGGACGTTGATCCCCGACCGTGGCGTCGTGGACAGGTCCGACGCCATGATGAGGGCCGCGCCGCGGTAGAAGGTGAACGGGGAGACCAGCATCCGGCCGTAGCGGATGGGGACCAGTTCCTGGACCCGGGTGGTGGCCTGGGACTCCAAGAGGGCGACCGGGTCGGGGCGGTCGGTCCCCGGTTCCCAGACTCCCTGGGCCGATCGGGGCACCCGGGCCCGGGCGGACTTCCCCAGGGCCACCCGCTCGTCGGCCTCCAGGTGGTCGACCTCGGACTCGGTGACAACCTCACGGACGTGTTCGCTGGGATCTTTGGTGGCCATGCCTCCAGCTTCGCGCCGCCCGGGGGGACGACCATCACCCTCATCGGGCGATATCACCCGGTCGGCCCCTCGCCCCTCACCGGCCGCCCGCCACCCGGAAGCCCACGTTTCCCGTGGAGCTGTCCGGGGAGCTCCCGAACCGGGCCGAGACCCGGTAGCGACGGCAGTAGGAGGCGTGGCACAGGTAGGAGCCCCCCCGCTGCACCCGGGCGGAGCCGGCGGCGGGGCCGGTCGGGTCCTGCCGCGGCGAGGAGGCGTAGAAGTCCACGTCCAGCCAGTCGGAGCACCACTCCCACACGTTCCCGCACATATTGGACAGCCCGTAGCCGTTGGGCTCGAAGGCGTCGACCGGCGCCGTGCCCACGAACCCGTCGGCTGCCGTGTTGCCGCCGGGGAACTCCCCCTGGAAGACGTTCATCTTGTGGACCCCGGCCGGCTCCAGCTGGTCACCCCAGGGGAAGGGCTGACCCACCAGGCCCCCGCGGGCGGCCACCTCCCACTCGGCCTCGGTGGGCAGCCTGGTCCTCGACCAGGCGCAGTAGGCCGCGGCGTCGTGCCAGGACACGTGGACCACCGGGTGGTCGGGACGACCGACCACGTCGGACTGCGGGCCCTCGGGATGGCGCCAATCGGCCCCCATCACCTGTCGCCACCACGGGGCGCCCTCGACCCCCCGGGTGGGGGGGAACTCGTCGGGGAGGAGTCCCCCGAAGACGAAGGACCAGGCGAACTTCTCGGCGTCGGTCCGCCACCCGGTGGCGTCGACGAAGGCGGCGAACTGCCCGGTTGGTGACGGCGTGCCGGTCGATCCGGAACCCGCTCAGCTCGACCTCGTGGACCGGTGCCTCGCCGTCCCCCGGGTAGGACCACCCCGACTCGTCGCCCACCCGGAAGCAGCCGGCCGGGACGGTGATCAACGTCCCGGGGTGGGATCCGCCGGCCGGGACGGCGGCCTGTCCTGGCCCACCCGCCGCTCCGTCTCGGCCCGGGGCGCAGCAGGAGTCCGACATGGCGACCAGGGTATCCGGCCTCCGGCGGCCGCCTCTTGGATCGAGGTGGCTACTGGATCGAGGTGGCCACCCGCATGAGCTCCTCGGCCGTGATGAGGTGGTCGTGGCTGTCGTCGCCGATCTGCAGCTCCACCCAGTTGACCCTTCCGGTGAACCGACTGGAGTCCCCCGAGTAGTCCTCGCTGACCGGCGTTCCGGTGTCCGATCCCACGTCACAGGTCTCGTCGCCGGAGTAGATCATGGGCACCGTGGCGTTGATCCGCCCCTCGCCCACCGGCTCCCCGTCGATGAACAGCGAGGCCGTGCCCCCCTTGGCCAGTCCACCGCCGTCGTAGGCGAACTCCATCCTGACCTGGTGGGTGCCGGAGGGCACGACGTCGGTCCCCTCCACGTAGAAGCGCATGAGGCCGGCCAGGTTGTGGCAGTACTTGGGCTTTCCCTCGTGGAGGTAGAAGCTCCAGCCGGCGAACGCCCCGCCCTGGGCCACGATCACACCGGTGGCCCCGCCCTCGGGGATCTCCACCTCGGCCGTCACCGAATGTGACTTGTTCTTCATGTTGAGGACCGAGTTCTCGCTCAGACGGTTCATGCCGCCGTAGAGGAGTTGGCTGGTGCCCCGGATCAGCACTGGACGTCCGGCGATGTCCGAGTTGAACCGCTCGATCCGTCGGTCGTCCAGCGGGAGGACGTTGTACTTCACCGCTTCGATGAGCCACAGCCGCTGCAGTTTCTTGAGCATGTCCGGATGCTCCGCCGCCACGTCGTGGGCCTGGGACCAGTCGGTGCTGGTGTCGTAGAGCTCCCACACGTCGTCGTCGAGGGCGGGAAGGGTGGCCCCGAAGTCCCACGGGACGCTGTGCCGGGTGACCGCTGTCCACCCCTTGTGGTAGATCCCGCGGTTGCAGGCCACCTCGAAGTACTGGGTCTCCCGGCGCTCGTCGGCGGCGGCGTCGTTGAAGGCATAGGCCATGGACACGCCGTGCAGCGGCATCTGCTGGATGCCCTTGACGAAGGTCGGCTCGGGGATCCCGGCCACGTCGAGGATGGTCGGGCCCACGTCGATGATGTGGTGGAACTGTGAGCGGATCTCGCCCTTGGCCGTGATCCCCTGGGGCCAGTGGACGATGGTGCCGTTGCGGGTCCCGCCGAAGTGGGAGGCCACCTGCTTGGTCCACTGGAACGGGGTGTTCATGGCGTGGGCCCAGCCCACGGCGTAGTGGTTGTAGGCCGCCGGCGTGCCGAAGTCGGCGAGGCGCTCGGTCATGAACTCGGTGGTCTCGAACTCGGCCGCCCCGTTCAACGAGATGATCTCGTTGAACGTGCCGTGCGGCGTGCCCTCGGCCCTGGCCCCGTTGTCGCCGATGATGTAGTAGATCAGCGTGTCGTCCATGGCCCCGAGGGCCTCGAGGGCGT
The DNA here is from genome assembly GCA_963737625.1 of uncultured Acidimicrobiaceae bacterium. Classification (GTDB taxonomy): domain Bacteria; phylum Actinomycetota; class Acidimicrobiia; order Acidimicrobiales; family RAAP-2; genus Bog-756. The sequence continues at coordinate 456,608 of CAVTTK010000001.1, read as the reverse complement.
CGAGGAGCCGGCCGATGTGGTGGTCGGTGTGCTCCATGAAACCGGCGTAGATCTCCATCTGGCGGGCCAGGACGGGCTTCAGGTCGTCGGCGATGTCGTCCCAGGCCGAGATGTGCTCGGGCCGGGACGAGAGCTCGGTGTCGGGAGGGGCGATGCCCTGGTCGTTCTGACGGGCCAGGGTCTCCTCGCGCAGCGCGTCCCATCCGGCGTCGAACCGACCCTGGTACTTGGCGCTCCACTCGGGAGCCACGTGGTGGGGGGCGTGGGTGGCGCCCGGGGCGAAGTACATGAAGAACGGCTTGCCCGGCATCAGGGACCGTTGACGCTGGACCCAGGTGATGGCGTGGTCGGTCAGGTCCTCGGTGAAGTGGTAGCCCTCCTCGGGGGTCTTGTCCGGCTCGACCGGGGTGATCCCGTCGTACAGCGCCGGGTACCACTGGTTGGTCTCCGCCCCCACGAATCCGTAGAAGTGCTCGAAGCCGCTGCCCGTCGGCCACTGGTGGAACGGTCCCATCGGGCTGGTCTCCCACACCGGCACCTCGTGGCACTTGCCGAACTGGGCGGTGCAGTAGCCGTTGAGGAGCAGGGTCTCGGCGATGGGCGCGGCGTTGTCGGGCCGGACCGAGTTGTAGCCCGGCGCCGAGGTGGCGATCTCGGTGATCCCCCCCATGCCCACCGAGTGGTGGTTGCGGGCCGTGAGCAGGGCGGCCCGGGTAGGCGAGCACAGCGCGGTCGTGTGGAACCGGTTGAACCGGAGCCCGTTGGCGGCGAGGCGCTCGGCCACCGGGGTGTGGCACGGTCCACCGAAGGCTGACGAGGAGCCGAAGCCGGCGTCGTCGATCATGATCACCACCACGTTCGGCGCCCCTTCGGGTGGCCGAAGGGGCTCGATGGGCGGGAAGGACGTGTCGGGGTCCTTGGCGTCGTAGGTGGTCAGCCCCACGTGGGGGCGGTGGGGAATGGGCAGGCTGGAGCGAGAGACGTCAGTCATAGGACGGTCCTTTGGTCGAGGAGGCGGGCCGGCCGGTGCGGGCGGAGCCGGAGTCTGGTGGGAGCTTGGGCAGAGGGTTCACCGAGACCAACTCGATGTTGAGGTCACGGAGCAGCTCGAGCAGGCTGTGAAGCCGCGACTGGTCGGGCACGAACCCCACCAGGTGGGTCAGGCCGTCGTCGCAGTGGCTGACCTCGAATCCCTCCAACGCCACCACCAACGTGGGGCTGAGCCGTCCCCGGACGACGATTTCAAATTTCTCGGCGCCCACGGCGACCCTTTCGATGACATGACCACAGCGTCGGAGCGGCGCACGGTGGTACCGGACCGGGCCAGGACGACGGGCGTCGTCCTGGTGTCGCCCGGGCCGGGGCTCACCCAGACCTCACCGCGGCCCTGTAGGCCCGATCGGTTGGAATCTGCGGGGCGTTCAGCCGCATTGTCACCATGTTCGACTGAGCGGCCCGTATTGTCGTCATCCCCCGAGGGTGATCGCCGGGCCGTGGCTCCACACTGAGTACTACGGCGCCGCCCCGACCGACGGTCCCGGCCGGGTCGCCGCGGGGCCTCACCACTCGCCGTCTGAGGCCTCAGATGGCAGACTGGGCCCCCAAAACGGGCGGAGCACGAGTCGACACCATGGCCACAGGGCAATCAACGCCGACCCACGCGGTCGACCGACCGGCGCTCCGTCGGCAGTTGGACGAAGCCCTCACCGGGCCGGTGACCTTGATGGTGGCCCCGGCCGGCGCCGGCAAGACGGTCCTGTTGGCCCAGTGGGCCGCCTCCCGGGACGATCTGGTGTTCGTGTGGTTGGGCCTGGAGGCGGCCGACGACGACCCGGTCCGGTTCTCGAGGCGGCTCCTGTCGGGGATGGCGGAGATCGACCCCGACCTCGCCGAGCTCGCCGAGCTGGTGGCCATGCACGGCGGTGGTCTCGGCACCCCGCTGGTCGAGGCCCTGGGCGCCCAGCTCCAGGACCTCCCCGAGACGGTCATCGTCCTCGATGACCTGCACCAGCTGTCCAACCCCACCCTCATCGCCGATCTCGGTCGCCTCGTCGATCTCCTCCCGGCCCAGGTCCATCTGGTACTGGCCACTCGGGTGGACCCCCCCATCGCCTGGAGCCACTACCGCCTGCGCAGCCACGTGACCGAGATCCGCCAGGCCGAGCTGGCCTTCGACGAGGCCGATTCAGCCCGCCTGCTCGAACGGATCACCGGCCGGCCGCTCGGAACCGACCAGGTGGCGGCCTTGGTCCATCGGACCGAGGGTTGGGCTGCGGGGCTGCAGCTGGCCGCCATGATGCTCCGTGTCCATGCCGACTCCGACGAGTTCGTCGCCCAGTTCAGTGGCAACGACCGGTTGATCGCCGACTTCCTCTCCGAGGAGGTGCTGGGGGCCCAGTCGGCGGCGAGGCGGGACTTCCTCCTCCGGATCTCCGTGCTCGACGAGATCTGTGCCGACCTGGCCGCCCGGCTCACCGGGGAGTCGGCCGCCCAGTTGGTCCTCGAGGAGCTGGAACGGGAGTCCATGTTCCTGGTGCCTCTCGACGACCGGCGGGAGTGGTACCGGTTCCACCACCTGTTCCGCGACCTCCTGCGCTTCCGGCTCCGGGCCGAGGACCCCGGGGCCGAGGCGCCCCTGCTGCTCGAGGCGGCGGCCTGGCATCTCTCCAAGGGCGAGGTGGGCCCGGCCATCGAGTACCTGCTACGGGCCGGGCGCTGGGACGACGCCCTCGATCTCATCATGGGCCGGGGGGCAGAGATCTTCGAACGGGGACAGATGGCCACGGTCATCCGATGGATCTCTACGGTGCCCGAAACGGCCCGGGCCGGCCGGCGGGACGTGAGCCTGCTACTGGGCTTCCTGAAAGGGGCCGAAGGCCTGGCCGCGGGGTCCGAGGACATCCTGGTCGGTCTGGTGGCCGACCCGGAGGCCACGCCGGGCGAGCTGGCCTGCGCCCAGACCCTGCTGGCCACGCTGGCCCAGTTCCGGTCCAACCCGGAGATCACCGTCGAGGCCGCTCACACCGCCCTCGACCTGCTCGACCGGCTGGACGGCCGACCGGTGCCGGTGGTGATGAACCTGGGTGATCCCCGGTCGCTGGAGACCCTGGCCCTCGGGTCGTGTGGCCGCGGCCACTTCCTGGCTGGCCGCCTCGAGGACGCCCGGGAATGGATGCAGCGGGCCCTGGAGTCGGGCGGGGCCGCCTACTCGGGCTGGCGGATCGGCCTCCTCGGCTCCCTGGCCCTGGTCGAGGCGTGGTCCGGTCGGCTGGACCGGGCCGACGCCCTGGCCGATGAGGCGCTCGGCGTGGCCCGCGACGTGGGCATCCTCGCCCACCCGGTCACCGCCGACGCCTTTCTGGCCACCAGCCTGGCCGCCCTGGAGCGGGGACAGCCGAGGCGGGCGGCGCTGGCCCTCCGCGAGGGGTGCCTGCGGGCCGAGGCCAACCGCCGTATCCCGTTGGCCTGGATCGGGCGCCTGCTCTCGGCCGAGCTGCAGGCCGCCGAGGGCCACCTCGACCAAGCCAGGGCCACCATGACGGCGACCCGGACCGAGTTCAGCGCCCCGCCCCCGCCGCTGGTGGCGGACGGGCTGCTCGCCCTCCGGTGCCGGCTGCTCCGTCTCTCCGGCACCCCCGACGAAGCCGCGCGCCTGCTGCGCGACGGGCCGGCGGACTCGCCCCTGCTCCTCCCCGAGTCGGTGGCCTCGGCGCTCACCCTGGGCCACGAGGACCATGCCCGCAAACTCCTCGACGGCGTGTTCTGGACCGCCGCCGAGCCGAGACCCATCGTGGAACGCCTGATGCTCTCGGCCTGGTTGGCCGCAGCCGACGGGGCACCCGACGAAGTCCGGGGCCTGCTCACCGAGGCCATGGACTTGGCCGAGAGCCACTCCCTGGTGGAGGTCTTCGTCCGGGGAGGTCCGACCGTGATCGGTCTGGTCGTCGAGCATGGAGACACGCAGCCGGTCTTTCGGGAGGTGATTCTTCAGCGGGCCCGTCAGGCCATCGCCCCGGCCCCGGGAGGCGACCTGGCCGATCCGCTCACCGACCGTGAGCTCGAGATCCTCTCCCTCCTGCCCAGTCGGTTCACCAATACCGAGCTGGCGGAGCAGTGCTACGTCTCGGTCAACACCATCAAGACCCATATGGCCCACATCTATCGCAAGCTCGACGCCGCCAACCGCAACGAGGCCATCGCCCGGGCCCGCCGGCTCGGCCTGCTGTAGTCCTTCTGCCGCCGCCGTCATCTCCTCGCCCTCTCGGCCGCCCCCTGGTCCCCAGCGGAGCAGACCGCCCTGGTCAGGGCCATCCCGGGCCGCCCGGCCGGCGCCGGTCAGCACCGGTGCGACCAAGTCATCCGGGAAGGATGATGACCCCGATGAGCTTGGTGTGGTTGGATCACGGGGCAAACAACTGCACCCGTCAAGGAGGACCAACCCGATGCTCGCCTATACCTACCCCCTGGCCGACCTGTTCGGCACCATGCTGGGGCTGTTCGTCTTCTTCATCTGGTTCTGGCTCCTCATCGTGATCTTCGGGGACATCTTCCGCAGCCGGGACATGGGTGGTGGCAGCAAGGCCCTGTGGGTCATCTTCGTGATCGTCCTCCCGTTCCTCGGGATCTTCGTCTACCTCATCGCCCGCGGCGGCAAGATGCACGAGCGGGCCGAGCAGGCCGCCCAGCAGCAGCAGAAGGCCTTCGACGACTACGTGAAGCAGGCGGCCGGGACATCGGGAGGCAACAGCGCCGACCAACTGGCCAAGCTGGCCGACCTCAAGTCCCAGGGCGTGCTCACCGACGCCGAGTTCGAGGCGCAGAAGGCCAAGATCCTCTCGTAGCAGGGCTGCGGACACCGGCCGGTGGGGGCTCTCCAGCCTCCACCGGCCCACTGTCCTGACCGGTCCACCGCCCGAGCCGACTCCGGTCGGCGCCCCAGGACCACCCCCAGGCTCCAAACCGATCCGACGACCAGAAGGAAACCATGTACTACATAGGTGGCATCGTGTTCGCCCTGATCGCCATCCTGGTGGTGGTGGTCTTCGTGAAGAAGTTCCGCCAGAGCAATGACTGACGTCCGACCGGCGCCGTCACTCGGATCCACGGGGGACCGACGATGACCCTGGACCTGATCCTCATCGCGCTGGTCATCACCCTCGAGCCCATCCCCCTGACCGCCTTCATGCTGGTCCTGATGTCCAAAGGCGGGGTGCGCAAGGGGGCGGCCTTCATCTTCGGGTGGCTTCTGTCCCTGGCCGCAGTGGTCGCCCTCACCGTGCTGTTCACGGGCAACAAGCCCCCGAAGTCCAACACGGCGCCGTCCCTGGCCGCCATCGCCATCAAGATCCTCATCGGAGTGGTGCTGGTGTTCATCGCCCTGCGCCGTCGGGCCCGGTTGGGTCAGCCCAAGCCGCCCAAGAAGCCACCCAAGTGGCAGACCGGCATCGACAACATGTCGCCGTGGGTGGTCGTCGGCCTGGCCCCGCTCACCCAGCCGTGGGGCCTGGTGGCCGCCGGGGTGGCCACCATCATGGAAGCCAAGCTGAGCTCGGTGGAGAGCTACATCGCCCTCTTCCTGTTCTGTGTGGTTTCGACGCTGGTCTACCTGGTCATGGAGATCTACGCCGGCTTCCGACCCGAGCGGGCCCAGGCCATCATGACCAGCATCCGGGAGTGGATCGAGTCCCACACCGATCAGGTCATCATCATCCTGTCGCTGGGTCTGGGCCTCTGGCTGGTGGGCAAGAGCATCTACGTCCTGGTCAGCTGACGGGCGGGCGCACGGGCACCCCGGTCACTCCTCGGTCGACTGATCGGTGCGCTTCACGGCGCGGTTCACCGCTCCGAAGATCAGCCGGATGACCACGGCGATGACCGCCAGGTCGGCCAGCATCTGGACGGTCACGACCATGCGGGCCGGATCGCTGCGCGGGATGATGTCGCCGAAGCCCACCGTCGAGAAGACGGTCACGGCGAAGTACAGCGCCGAGGGCTTGTCCAGCGGATGGGGACTCCCGATGAACGCCGTCGGATCGGACTGGGACATGGTCAGGTAGATCCAGGCGAACAGCACCAGGAAGAGCGGGATGACCGTGGCCATGGCCACCCCGGCCCGCAGCAACGGCCGCTCGTGCACGGTGATCAGCCGGACTTCGTTGGCCACGACGGCCACGAAGAGGGCCAGGGCCACCACCAACCGGAGGGCCGGCGACTCGTGGTGGCGGTGAGGCGCGGGGATCAGGAAGTAGGCGGCCAGCAGCACCCCCGCGGTGAGGCCGGCCCGCACCCCCGTCGAGACCAGGTGCGAACGCTGGTACACGGTGAGGTCGGCCGGCGGAGCCGGTGTCACTCCCCTGGCCTACAGGTGGCTGAAGCCGCCGGACTCCTCCTTGGTCATGCCCACCGACACCGGATGCTTGTCGAAGTGGGCGATGGCCTGCTTGATGTCCTCCAGCAGCAGGAAGGAGAGATCACGGCTGACCCCCTGACGCACCAGGATGCGCTGCACGGAGATGTCGGCCACCGACCCGGTCAGCGGGTAGGCCGGTACCTGCCAGCCCTGCACCCGCAGGCGGTCGGCGATGTCGTAGAGGGTGTAGCCCGGGTCCTGGCCTTCGGTGATCCGCCAGGCCACCGAGGGGATGCCGGTGAGCGGGTTTCCGTCGCACAGGATGTCGAAGGGGCCGAGCTTGACGATCTCCTCGGCCAGGAATTTCGCCGTGTCGTAACAGGCGTTGTGGATGCCCCGATAGCCGCTCCGGCCCAGTCGGATGAAGTTGTAGTACTGAGCCACGACCTGGCCGGCCGGACGCGAGAAGTTGATCTGGAAGACGGGCATGTCACCGCCCAGGTAGGTGACGTGGAAGATGAGGTCGTCGGGCAGGTCCGCCTCGTCCCGCCACAGCACCCATCCCACGCCGAGGGGGGCCAGGCCGAACTTGTGGCCTGACGTGCTGATGGACTTGACCCGCGGAATGCGGAAGTCCCACACCACGTCGGGGGCGCAGAACGGGGCCAGGAAGGCGCCACTGGCCCCGTCCACGTGGATGTCGATGTCGAGGCCGGTGTCCTCGGCCAGTTTGTCGAGGGCCTGGGAGAGTTCGAGGACCGGCTCGTAGGCGCCGGTGTAGGTCACCCCGAAGGTCGGCACCACCATGATGGTGTTCTCGTCCACCTGGGCCAGCATCTGCTCCACGTCCATGCAGTAATTGCCCGGGGACATGGGGATCTCCCGCATCTCGACGTCCCAGTACTTGGCGAACTTGTGCCACACCACCTGGACGGGCCCGCACACCATGTTGGGCTTGTCGGTGGGCTTGCCTTCGGCCTCCCGCTTGGCCCGCCACCGCCACTTGGCCGCCATGCCCCCGAGCATGCACGCCTCCGAGGACCCGATCGTTGAGCATCCGACGGCCCCACCACCCTCAGGGGCATTCCACAGGTGGCCGAGGATCTGAACACACCGACGTTCGATCTCCGCCGTCTGGGGGTACTCGTCCTTGTCGATCAGGTTCTTGTTGATGGAGAGGTCCATCAACTTGTGGACCTCGTCCTCCTCCCACGTCTGACAGAAGGTGGCCAGGTTCTGACGGGCGTTGCCGTCGAGCATCAACTCGTCGGAGATGGCCTGGAGGGCGTCCCCAGCCCGCATGGCGTCCTCAGGACATCGATGCGAGGGCAGCGTGGCCAACAGGTCCTTGCCGGCGTAGACCGAGGCCAGCAGCTCTTCCGCGATCGGCTCGTGCTTGTGGAGGGGCATGGAGGAGGTACCTCGTCTCTGGGTCGTGGTTCCGGTCGGAGGTCCTGTCAGCACCTGCTGGTGGAACCGACGTCCGGTGGGTCGCCGACTCATCTTCGCAGGTCGGACCGGGGGCTCGCATCACCCGGCCGGGGTGATGCCGGTGGGCAGTGGATTCCTCCCGGAGCCGGGGTTGGCCTCGGGGACCGCCGTCAGGTGGGGCGGCATCCACCGGTCGCCCCTCCCTGATTCTGACAGCCGCTACCCCTCCCCGGTCGAGGTGACGAGGTCGGACGGGCCCAACTAGCGCGTATTTTCCCGGTCCCGGTAGGGTGGCTGCGTTCGTAGGGTGGCCGCGTTCACAGAACGGTGGCGACACAGGAGAGAGTGGGGACATGGCCGAGCAGATTCCGCTGGTGGACTACCTGGTGCTGGGGGGCGATCCCCATCTGGTGGCCCATGAGTGCACCAACTGCGGGGCCCGGTTCTTCGACCGCCGCAACGCCTGTGCCAGTTGCGGGAAAGCCGAGTTCAAGACGGTGGACATCGACACCTCGGGCGAGGTCCGGGCCTTCACCATCGTGACCTTCGCCGCTCCCGGGGTGCCGGTGCCCTACGTGGCCGCCGTCGTGGACTGCGGCGGCACCAGTGTGCGGGCCAACCTCATCAACGTGGACCCCGACCCCGAACACGTCGCTCTGGGCATGAAGGTGCGACTGGCCACCGAGGTCATCGGCACCGACGCCCACGGCACCGAGGCGGTCGGGTTCGGCTTCGAACCCGTCAGCGGCTAGCCCGCCACTGATCCGTCGAACCACCCCACCGGTGGCGCGGCAGACAGAACGACAGCGCAGAGAACGACACAGCAGGCAGCACGACAGAGAGGCTGGACACCATGGCATCGGACGACCTGTGGATCCTCGGGATCCACATGACAAAATTCGGCAAGCACCCCGACCTGGACCTGGTCGACCTGGCCACCGAGGCCGTCACCGGTGCCCTGTCGGACGGTGGCGTCACCATGCAGGACATGGGGATCATCGGGGCCGGCAACCTGATGGCGGCCAACGCCGGCATCGGCCAGCAGGTGCAAAAGCAACTGGGCCAGACCGGGATCCCGGTGTTCAATGTGGCCAACGCCTGCGCCACCGGCGCCACCGCCCTGCGGGTGGCGTGCATGGCCGTGAAGGCCGGTGAGGCCGACATGGGCTTGGCCTTCGGCGTGGAGAAGCTCTCCGGTGCGGGCCTGCTCTCGGGCGGGAGCCGCAAGGAGGACTCCGACGCCTGGACGCCCTCGGGCCGCTACGGGGCCGTGGCCCCGGTGGACGGCCGCATCGGGACCGAGATCATGCCCGGCGTCTTCGCCCAGATCGGCATGGAGTACGGGCACAAGTACGGCGGCACCAGCTTCGAGCTGTTCGCCAAGATCGCCGAGAAGAACCACTCCCACTCGACCCTCAATCCCATGGCCGCCTACCAGAAGAAGATGAGCCTGGAGGAGATCATGGGGGACATCATGATCGCCTACCCCAACACCCGGCCCATGTGCTCGGCCAACTGCGATGGCGCCGCCGCCGCCGTGGTGGTGAGCGGGAAGAAGCTCAAGACCCTCTCCCTCGAGCAGCAGAAGCGGGCCGTGAAGATCTCGGCGTCCATCCTGACCACCGACCCGTGGGAGGAGGCGTGCCAGATCCTCCCCGACGTCAACACCCTGACCCGCAACGCCGCCACCCAGGCCTACGAGCAGGCCGGGGTGGGTCCGGCCGACCTCGACCTGGTGGAGCTGCACGACTGCTTCGCCACCGCCGAGCTGGTCCACTACGACAACCTGATGCTGTGCGAGGTGGGCGGGGCCGTCGATTTCTTCAACTCCGGGGCCACCTGGCGGGACGGGACCACCCCGGTCAACGTGTCCGGCGGGCTCGAGTCCAAGGGCCACCCCATCGCCGCCACCGGGATCGCCAACGTCTGGGAGGTGGCCACCCACCTGCGCGGCGAGGGCGGCAACCGTCAGATCGAGGGCGCCAAGGTCGGCCTGGCCCACGTCATCGGGCTGGGATCGGCCTGCGGGGTGCACATCCTGGAGAAGGCTGCGGCGTAGTTCCGACGCTCAGGAGGGCCACGCGTCGTTCCCGTGCGTCCCACCGACGCGCCGTCTGACGGCAGTCCGGGCCCGGCGCTCCAGTGCGGCGGAGCGCCACCTTCTTAGCCGGCGGCGTCGAGGGCGCCGAACGTGACGCCGGTGAGCTCCTCGGAGACCTGCCACAGCCGCCGGGCCACGGCCGGGTCCCGGGCCGCCTTCACGAAGGACACCGCCTTCGGGGCCCCCCGCTGGGCCATGAAGCCGTCCGGACCGAAGTACTGGCCGCCGGACACGCCCGGAGCGGTGGCTCCGTACAGGCTGGGCAGCGCCCCGGCCGCCGCCGACTGCCCGAATATCGAATTGGCGAGGCCGGTGAGCCGCTCGGTGATCCCCGAGCCACTCATCTGCGGCCCGACGGACTGGAGGTTGGTGGCGGCATAGCCCGGGTGGGCGGCCACGCTGATCAGGTCGACGCCGTGCCCGGTGGCCCGGCGGTCCAGCTCCAGGGTGAACAGCTGGTTGGCCAGCTTGGCCTGGGAGTACGCCGACCACTTGCCGTACCGGCCCGTGCCCTGCAGGTCGTCGAAGCGGATCCGCCCCACCTGGGCCACCGCGCTGCTGACCGTCACCACCCGGGCGCCCGGCCGGGCCAACAGGCTGTCCAGGAGGCGGGCGGTCAGGGCGAAGTGACCGAGATGATTGGTCCCGAACTGGGCCTCGAAGCCGTCGGCCGTCTCCCGACGGGGGATGGCCATGACGCCGGCGTTGTTGAGCAGCATGTCGAGTCCGTCGTGACGGTCCGTGTACCCGGTGGCGAAGGCGGCGACCGAGGCCAGGTCGGCCAGGTCCAGGAGGGCCAGGCTCGCCGTGGCGTCGGGAACCGACTGGCGGATACGGTCCAGGGCCGCCGCTCCCTTGGCCTGGTCGCGGCAGGCCAGCACCACGTCGGCACCGGCCCGGGCCAGGGCCAGGGCCGACTCGAACCCCAGACCACTGTTGGCCCCGGTGACCACTGCGGTCCGTCCGGAGAGATCGGGGATGTCGTCGGTGGTCCACGGGGGCATGCGATGCACCCTACGTCGATCGCCCCCTCCTCCGAGCCGTGCGTGCTCTACCGTGACGCCATGACCTACCGAGCCGCCGACCGCCGTTACGAGAGCATGGAGTACCGCCGCTGCGGGCGCAGTGGGCTCACGCTCCCCCTCGTCTCCCTCGGGGTATGGCAGAACTTCGGCGACGCCCGTCCCCCCGAGGAGGTCGAGGCCATGCTGACCCGGGCCTTCGACCTCGGGGTCACCCACTTCGACCTGGCCAACAACTACGGGCCGCCCTACGGTTCGGCCGAGACCAACGTGGGCCGCGTGCTCCGTGGCGCCCTCGCCCCGTACCGGGACGAGCTGATCCTCTCCACCAAGGCCGGTTGGGACATGTGGCCCGGCCCCTATGGCGACGGGGGGTCGCGCAAGTACCTGTTGGCCAGCCTCGACGCCAGCCTCTCGCGCCTGGGCGTGGGCTACGTCGACATCTTCTACTCCCACCGATTCGACCCGGACACCCCGTTGGAGGAGACCATGGGGGCCCTGGACACCGCCGTGCGCCAGGGCAAGGCCCTCTACGCCGGGATCTCCTCGTACCCACCGGAACAGACGGTCGAAGCCGCTCGCATCCTGGCCGACCTGGGTACCCCCCTCCTCATCCACCAGCCGCCGTACTCCATGTTCAACCGCTGGATCGAACACGGGCTGCTCGACACCTTCGGCCGGCTGGAGGTGGGCTGCATCGTCTTCTCCCCCTTGGCCCAGGGCCTCCTCACCGACCGGTATCTCGACGGCATCCCCGAGGGTTCGCGGGCCAGCCGGGCCGACAGCCTCGATCCGGCGTTCGTCACCGACGAGCTCAGAGCGAGGGTGCGGGCCCTCGACGCCGTGGCCCGTGAACGGGGCCAGTCCCTGGCCCAGATGGCCCTGGCCTGGACCGTCCGCGATCCCCGGGTCACCTCCACCCTCATCGGGGCCAGCAGCCTCGACCAGCTGGAGCAGAACGTGGCCATCCTCGAGCGGCTGGACTTCGGCGACGATGAGTTGGCGGCCATCGAGGCCGTCCTGAGCTAGAGCGGAGGTCGCTCCCCCGTCACTCCGGGGCCGGCGGTGCCGAGGGACGACGGGACCGGTGGAGTCGGTAGCGCCACGCCGGGAACAGGCGGGTGCGGAGCCAGTACCGACCCCCGCTGAAGGGGAGCTGGGTGACCACCTTGCCGGTGGCCGTGGTGAAGTAGTTGGTGCAGCCGGCCAGCCACACCGTCCCCTCCATGGCCGCCTGGATCCGTCGGTTGTAGGTGGCCATCACCCGAGGGCGGACATCGACGGCGCCGATCCCCAGTCGACGCATGGTGGACAGGGCGCTCATGACGTAGTGGGTCTGGGCCTCGTGGAAGAAGAGGATCGAGTTCACGCCGTTGGTGTTGGGACCGTAGAGCATGAAGAAGTTGGGGTAGCCGGCCACGGACAGGCCCAGATAGGCCTCGGCCCCGTCCTTCCACGTGTCACCGAGGTGCTGTCCGCCCACACCGATCACGTCGACGGTGGTCAGGAACTCGTTGGCCACGAAGCCGGTCCCGTAGATGATGGTGTCGACCTCGTGGTGCTCACCGTCGGCGGTGACCACGCCGGCCTCGGTGATCTCGGTGATGGGCTCGGTCACCAGACGGACGTTCCGGCGGGTGAGGGCCGGGTACCAGTGACGGGACATCAGTGGGCGCTTGCACCCCACCGGGTAGTCCGGGGTGAGTGCGTCGGCCAGTTGGGGATCCTCCACCTTCCGGTGCAGATAGGAGCGGGCCAACTCGGTCTGCATGGTGGTCAGCTCGGAGTCGACCCGGAAGTCGGCCCGCTGGTAGGTCATCCAGATCTGCCAGCGGTGCCGACGTGCGGCCAGCGGGACCCGGGCGAAGCGCCGCTGCTGCCCGGGCGAGTAGGGCGCGTCGAGCCGCGGGGTGATCCAGATGGGGGTGCGTTGGAAGACGGTCAGGTGCTCGACGTCGGGGGCGATGGCCGGCACGTACTGGACCGCACTGGCCCCGGTGCCGATCGAGGCCACCCGTTCCCCGGCCACGGACGTGGAGTGGTCCCACCGGGACGAGTGGAAGGAACGGCCGGCGAAGCGCTCCGCCCCGGGGATGTCCGGGACATGGGGAACGTTGAGCATGCCGAGCCCGCTCACCAGGACATCGGCCAGGCAGCGCTCTCCCGTCGCCGTGGTGAGGGCCCATTCCTGGGACGACCCCTCCCACCGGGCCTCGACGATCCGGGTACCGGTCCGGACGTGGGGCCGGACCCCGAAGCGATCCGTGCACGCCTCGAGGTAGGCCAGGATCTCCGGCTGGGTGGCGTAGGTGCGGCTCCACCACGGATTGGGGGCGAACGAATAGGAGTAGAGGTGAGACGGGACGTCGCAGGCGGCCCCGGGGTAGGTGTTGTCCCGCCAGGTGCCACCGATCCCGTCGGACTGCTCGTAGATGGTGAAGTCGTAGCCGGCCCGCTTGAGCCGGATGCCCATGGCGATGCCCCCGGCTCCGGCGCCGAGGACGGCCACGGTGGGCTTGGCCCTCATGAAGGGGTGAGCCGTCCGAGGTTGGCCGACGCACCGGAGTCCACCAGCTCCACCTCCACCCCGTCGGGGTCCCACACCACAGCCATGGCGATCCCCGAGACCTCGACCCGGCGGGGCGTGCCCCCGAGACCGAGGACCGCCAGCCGGGCCAGGGCCGCCTCGACGTCGGTCATGACCGACAGCAGCAGGAAACCCGACCGCGGCGGGGCCGGCTCGCCGGCCGAGGGAACCGCTCCGAGATCGACCAGTTCCACGATGCCTCCGCCGGGACCGGCCGGGTCACCCAGGAACACGGCCCGAAGCGACGTCGTGGGTGCCTCGAGCAACGTGGGCCAGTCGCCCCTGAACCGTTCGTCCATCAACACGGAGAACCCCAGGCCGTCGCGCCAGAACCGCAGGCTCTCGTCCACGTCGGTCACACAGATCGCCGAATGGTGCACCACGGACACCGCTCCACCTCCCCGGCCCGTCGCTCGGTCAGAGCCCATTAGGTTCTACTCGACGCGCCGACCCGGAACCGCCGAAGGAGGCAGGGACAGATGAGACCGCTGCGATCCCGGACCCTGTGACTACCCACGATCCCGCGGTGGGGGTCGGGCCCGCCGTGGTGGTCGGCGGCGCATCGGGCATCGGGGCCGAGGTGGCCGCCCGCTACCGTTCGGCCGGCGTCACCGTGGTGGTGTGGGATCGGGCCCCGGGCAGCGACATCGACTGCGACATCACCGACCCCGATCAGGTCGACGACGCCGCACGGGCAACCCTCGAGCGCGTCGGAGTACCCACCGAGGTCACGGTTACGGCCGGCATCGGCCACAGCGGACTGCTCGTGGACACCGACGCTGCCGCCTGGGACCGGGTGATGGGCGTCAACGCCCGAGGGGTGTGGTTGGCCATGCGGGCGCTGGTCGGCGACATGACGGCAGCGGGCGGGGGGTCGGTCGTGGCCATCAGCAGTGTGAGTGCCCACCTGGTCGACAAGACCATGGGCCTCTACTGCGCCTCCAAGGCCGCCCTCGACATGGTGGTCCGGGTGGCGGCGGCGGAATGGTCGCCGTCGGTCCGGGTCAACGCCGTGGCCCCGGGGGTCACCGACACCCCGATGCTCGGCCCCGCCCCCCGGGACGGCTCGTGGCTCACCGGTGTCTCCCGTCGGACCGCGCTTGGCCGCCTGGGCCGGCCCGGGGACATCGCCGAGGCCGTTCTGGCCGTCCACGGCATGCACTGGGTGACCGGTCAGATCATCGAGTGCGACGGCGGGCTGTCCCTGCACAGTCCGATCGACCCCACGGGCCGGCACCGGGACTGAACCGGCCCTCCCCCGTCCCCGCGCACCCGGCCGGTGAGCACCATGAGGGGTGGCCGGCTCACCGGACCCTGTCGGGCGCCCGGGGCACGGCGAGTCCCCGGTAGCCGGGCGGCGGCTGGTCGTCGGGACAGGCTCCGGGCGGGTCGTTGTAGCGGGGGTCCTCGGTCCATGACCCGAACTCCCATCCGGCCTCGGGCGGGGCCAACCCCAACATCGGGGTGAGTTCCTGGGTCACCAGGGCCCCGAACTGGGCGGCCCCGTAGGGGCACATGTGCGTGTTGTCGAGCTTTCGGGCCCGCACCCAGGTTCCCGACGGCGTCCGCATCCAGGTCAGGAATCTCCCGTGGGGGGCGAACAACTGCTCGGTGGTCAGGTACGCAGCTCGCCCCGGAAACGCCGCCACCGCGTGGCGGGCGGCGTCGTCCCAGGCCTCGGTGGCCTCGGTCTGCTTCAACCAAGCCCGCTCCCGGGCCGTCGTGTCGGTGATGGAGTCGGTCGGGCCCGGGGCGGGGAATTGCAGCAGCACCACCAGCCCCACACCATCCGGGGGAGCCAGCTGGGCGGCGATGAAGCGCTGCAGCAGGGCCCGGTAGCCGACGGGGTCGCCTGCGGCCTCCGCATCGTCCCACGACCAGGTACCGATGGCCACCTGGGGTCGGGACTGGGCCAGGGTCTGACTGACGTCGGTCGGCCACGTGTGATCGGTGGTCAGCCCCCAGCCGGGGAAGGCGTTGTCGACCACCACCGACACCTTCCCGGTGGCCTGCAGGGCGGCGGTGATGCCGAGCGAGCTGTCCACCATCACGCTGTCGCCGAAGATCCAGGCGCGGATGGGCTGGCCCGGCGAGCTCGGGGTGAGGATGGGGCGGGCCACGGTGCCGGCCCTCGGGGCCGGAGCCAGGGCCACCTGGCCCGACGTGGCCTTCGGTGGACCGACCGTGCCGATCACGATGGCTACTGCCGTCACCACCACCCCGGCGGCGGCGAAGCCGACCGTCGGGACGTGGAGGCGGCGGTGGAGGGCGGCCCAGTCGGCCCGGCGCAGGGGGCGTTCGACGAGGTAGTAGCTGGCGCAGGAGAGCATCACCATGGCCACCAGGCGCGAGACCAACAGCGGCCAGCCGGACCACCTCGTCGTGGCCGGGGTCATGAGCACGATCACCGGCCAGTGCCACAGGTACAGGCTGTAGGAGATCAGCCCCACCCACCGGAGGGGGCGGACGGCCAGCACCCTCGCCCCCACCCCGGTGGGCGCCCGCAGGGCCCCCACGATGACCAGTCCGGCACAGCCGGCGATGGCCACCAGTCCCCCGTCCCAGATCCACCACGGCGGGCCCCCGGCCTCGGTCACCCCGACCGCCACCCCGACCCCACCGACGACGGTGAGGACCGACCACAGGCGGGGCCGCGTCGTGGTCGATCCCGGCGGCCACACCATGGCCGCCACACCGCCGAGGAGGAGCTCCCAGGCCCGGGTGTCGGTCCCCAGGTAGGCCCGGTCGGGCCCGAGCAGGTGGGCCGCCACCCCCATCCACACGGCCGAGGCCACGCCCAGTACCACGGTGAGGCCGAGCAGGACGCGGTCTGGCCGGCCTCGCCGGCGGGACCGGGAGCCGGCGCCCACGGCCAGGATCACGACGGGCCAGACCAGGTAGTACTGCTCCTCGATGGCCAGCGACCAGGTCTGCTGGAGGGGGTTGACCGACAGGAAGTGGGCGAAGTAGCCGTGGCCGGCCACGATCTGCTGCCAGTTGGCCACGTAGAACAAGGTGGCCAGGGCCGGGGCCCGCAGTTGGGCTGGGACCAGGCCCTGCCCGCCGGCCCAGGCATAGACCGACAGCGTCACCAAGAGGACCAGGACGGCGGGAAGCAGGCGGCGGGCCCGACGTCCCCAGAAGCCGGTCAGGCCCGGAGCGGTGCGGTTTCCGGCCAGCAGGATGCTGGTGATCAGGAAGCCGGAGAGGACGAAGAAGAGATCGACCCCGACCCATCCCCCCCGGAGGTACCCGAGGTGGTACGCCACCACGGCGACGATGGCGATGGCGCGGACGCCGTCGAACTGGGGGACATAGCGGCGGAGGGCCAAGGGCCATCCAGCTTCGCGCCGTCCCGTCGGTCGCCGCCAGGAACCCCGCGTCGCCCGCACCGGTGGATCAGGCTCACACCCTCCGGAACGGTCCCCCTACGTCGTGCCGCTCACGACGGGGCAGCGTTGTCCCCGGCCGAGTACGAGTGGGCGCCGGTGCCGGCCAGGTGACCCCCGTCGACGATCAGGTACTCGTCCCGGATGGGCCGGCCGTCGAAGAAGCACTCGAGGATCTCCCGGGTACCGGCGGCGTAGCGGGCCTGGGCGGACAGGGAGGTCCCCGAGATGTGCGGGGTCATGCCCTCGTGGGGCATGGTCCGCCACGGGTGGTCGGCCGGGGGCGGTTGGGGGAACCACACGTCCCCGGCGTAGCCGGCCAACTGACCGCTCTCGAGGGCCCGCACCACCGCGTCGCGGTCGCAGATCTTCCCCCGGGCCGTGTTCACCAGGTAGGTGCCCCGCTTCATGCGGGCGAACATGGCGTCATCGAAGAGGTGCTCGGTCTCGGGATGGAGCGGGGCGTTGATCGTCACCACGTCGCACACCGGGACCAGCGAGGCGGCGTCGGGGTGGAAGGTGAGGTGGTACTGGTCCTCCACCTCGGCCGGCAGGCGGTGGCGGTCGGTGTAGTGGAGCTCCACGTCGAAGGGCGCCAGCCGCTTGAGCACGGCCAGGCCGATGCGACCGGCGGCCACCGTCCCCACCACCATGCCCTCGAGATCGTAGGAGCGCTCGACGCAGTCGGCGATGTTCCATCCGCCCTTCACCACCCACTCGTGGGAGGGGAGGTAGTTGCGCACCAGTCCCAGGATCATCATCACCACGTGCTCGGACACCGAGATGCTGTTCGAGTAGGTCACCTCGGCCACGGTGACGCCCTGGGCGATGGCGGCGTCGAGGTCCACGTGGTCCGAGCCGATGCCGGCGGTCAGCGCCAACTTGAGCTTGGGGGCCTTGGCCATGCGTTCGGCCGTGAGGTAGGCCGGCCAGAAGGGCTGGGAGATGACCACGTCGGCCTCGGGCAGTTCCCGCTCGAAGACCGAGTCCGGCCCGTCCTTGTCCGAGGTGACCACCAGGGTGTGCCCAGCCGCCTCGAGGAAGGAGCGCAGTCCCAACTCCCCCGAGACCGACCCGAGGAGGGCCCCGGGGGTGAAGTCCAGGGCCTCCGGCGACGGTACGGTCTGGCCGCCGGGGTAGTGGCTGATGACCGGGAGGTCGTCCCGGGCGTAGGCGGTCGGGTACCCGGTCACCGGGTCTGCATAGAGCACGCACAGGATCCTGGCCATCAGTGGCCTCCTCGTTGGTCTCGGGTGGCGGCGGCCCTGGTCACAGCCAGGCCGACGCCACGTGCTTGATGCGGGTGTAGTCCTCCAGGCCGAACAGGGAGAGGTCCTTTCCGTAGCCGGAGGCTCCGAATCCGCCGTGGGGCATCTCCGCCGACATCGGGGCATGGGTGTTGACCGACACGGCGCCGAAGTCGAGGGCCCGCAGAAAGCGCTCGGCCCGGCCGTGGTCGGTGGTCCAGACACTGGCCGTCAGGCCCTGGTCGACACCGTTGGCCAGGGCGAGGGCCCCGTCCTCGGCGGCGAAGGGCTGCACGGTGACCACCGGCCCGAAGATCTCCTGTTGAACCAATTCATCGCCCTGCTCCACACCGACGACCACGGTGGCCGGGAAGTAGAACCCGGGACGGTCGGGCGGGGTGCCCCCGGCCACCACCCGCGCTCCAGTCCGGCGGCGGGCCACCAGTCCCTGCACCTTGTCCCGGTGGGCGGCGCTGATGAGGGGACCGAACACGGTGTCGGTGTCGAAGGGGTCGCCGCACACCGAGCGATCGGCCTCCGCGGCCAGGGCATCGACCAGCTCGTCGTAGATCCGGGTCTCCACCAGGACGCGGGTGGCCGCGGTGCAGTCCTGCCCGGCGTTGAAGAAGGCCGCTCCGGCGACCGCCTCGGCCGTCGTGGCCACGTCGGCGTCGGCGAACACCACGACCGGTGCGTTGCCCCCCAGCTCCAGATGGACCCGACACAGCCGCTCGGCGGCGGCGGCGGCCACCTGCCGCCCGGCCCGCGGGCTACCGGTCAGCGACACCAGGGACACCGCCGGATGCCTGACCAGGGCCTCGCCGGTGGCCGCCCCGCCGCACACCACGTTGACCACCCCGGGCGGGAAGACATCGGCCAGCAGCTCGGCCATGCGGACCGTGGAGGCCGGCGTGAGTTCGGAGGGCTTGAGCACGACGGTGTTCCCGGCGGCCACGGCCGGGGCCCATTTCCAGACCGCCATCATCAGCGGGTAGTTCCACGGGGTGATCTGGCCGCACACCCCGACGGGCTCCCTCCGGATGCCCGAGGTCACGCCCTCGAGGTACTCCCCCGAGGCCAGGCCTCCGAGCAGCCGGGCGGCGCCGGCGAAGAAGCGGACCTGGTCGACCGTGGGAGGGATTTCGTCGGCCAACGTGGCGGCGTAGGGCTTACCGGTATCGGTGACCTCGAGTCGGCCCAGCTCGTCGGCGTGCTCCTCCAGGACCCGGGCGGCATCCAGCATCAGGCGACTGCGGGCGGCCGGCGTGGTCGCCCTCCACGACCCGAAGGCCGTGGAAGCGGCGGTGCAGGCCCGATCCACGTCGCCGGCATCGGAGTCCATGGCATAGGAGTAGGCCTGGCCGGTGGCCGGGTTGACGACGGCCCGTCGCCGACCGGTGGGCGAGGGAGCGGAAACTCCCCCGATCACGTTGCCCCACACCCGTTGGTCCTCCAGGATGGCCATCGTCGTCTCCTGACCTGCCGGTGGCCCGTCACTCCTTGCCACACGGGGCAGCGTTCCATAGACTGAACATTCAGTCAATACCCTCGATTGCAGGACGGAGCACACCCATGGTCGTCGAACCATCCACCGTGGAGGACGTCTCCTCCCGCCTCGACGGCATGATCGCCGAGGAGGAACGGGCCTTCGTGGAGCGTCAGCCGCGGTCGGCCGCGCTGCGCCAGCGGGCCGGCCACTCGCTGGCCGGCGGAGTCACGTCGAGCTGGCAGATCACCACCCCGCAGGCCGTCTGGCTCAGCCACGGCTCCGGCTCGAAGATCATCGACGTCGACGGGAACGAGTACGTCGACCTCCACGGGGGGTACGGGGCCGACCTGGCCGGCCATGCCCACCCGGCCATCGTCGAGGCCGTACGCCACCAGGTGGGCCGGGGCACCCACTTCGCCCAGCCTACCGAGGCGGCCATCGAGGTGGCCGAGGAACTGGCCTCCCGGTTCGGACTGCCCCTGTGGCGCTTCGTCAACTCGGGCACCGAGGCCACCATGGACGCCGTCCATCTGATGCGGGCCTTCACCGGGCGCGACCTCATCATCAAGGTCGAGGGCTGCTATCACGGTCACCACGACTCGGTTCAGGTGTCGGTGGCCCCGGATCTGGAGGAGGCCGGCCCGGCTGGCCGGCCGGTGGGCGTCCCGGCCAGCACCGGCATCCCGGCCGGCATCACCGACCTGACCCTGGTGGTCGGGTACAACGATCTCGAGGCCGTCCGCCGGGCCTTCGAGGACCACCCCGGTGCGGTGGCCGGCATGATCCTCGAGCCCATCATGATGAACGCCGGGATCATCACCCCCGATCCGGGCTACCTGGCCGCCCTGGTCGACCTGGTGCACGCCCACGGGGGCCTCCTGGCCTTCGACGAGGTGAAGACGGGGCTGACCGCCGGCCCGGCCGGGGCCACCGGCCTCGTCGGCGTGGTGCCCGACCTGATCTGTCTGGCCAAGGCCATCGGCGGCGGTGTGGCCTCCGGTGCCGTGGGTGGCTCCGCCGAGGTGATGGCCTTCGTGGCCGAGGGCGGCTACGAGATGGTGGGCACGTTCAACGGGAATCCGCTGGCCATGGCGGCCACCCGGGCCATGCTCACCGAGGTGGCCACCCCCGTCGCCTATGAGCGGCTCGACCACCTCCGCCGGCGTGCCGTCACCGGCCTGGAGCGGAGCATCGCCGACCACGGGCTGGCCGCCCATGTCGTGGCCGTCGGGGCCAAGGGATGCGTGGTGTTCCAGCACGAGCGGGTGCGTGACTACCGGAGCTTCGACGGCCTCGACGACCGCTACAACCACGCCCACTGGCTGGTCCAGCACAACGGCGGCGTCTTTCTGCCCCCCTGGGGCAAGATGGAGCAGTGGCTGATCTCCACCCAGCACGATGAGGCCGACATCGACCGGTTCCTCGACAACTTCGAGCGCCTGGCCCGCGTTCTGGCCCCCTGAGCGGGGGCCGTCATCCCGCCTCCGGGGGGCGATCCCCCAGACGGCCACCCGTAGGGCATTCTTAACGGCCGGGGAATTGCCACGGTCCGCCTTGCCACCGCCCGGGCACGGTGCTTGAATAACTGAACAGTCAGTCAGGGGCCGCGGCGGGTTGCGCCCGGAGGGGCTCACAGCGGGGCGACACAACGGAGGTGACCGGGTTGACGTACCACCCACGTGAAGGCTGGTCGGAAGACGGCACCCGCCGCCCCCCGGGGGTGTCGCGACGAACCTTCCTGACCGGTGCCGCCACCACCGGCCTGGCCGCCGCACTGGCCGCCGCCGGGTCGGGCGGCTCAGCCGGTGCGGCCACGAAGTCGACGGGCACGCCCCTGCCGCTCCCCCGCCCGAACGCTCCGGTCACCTGGCCCGTCTACGCCTCCAACCGGGCCATCGCCAGCGGACTCAAGCCCGAGAAGAACGCCACCCTCAAGATCTACAACTGGGTGGCCTACGTCAACCAGAAGAACCTGAACGCCTTCGCCAAGAAGTACAAGTGCAAGGTGGAGCTGACCACCTTCAACACCATGAGCGAGGCCATCGCCAAGCTGCGCAGCGGGCAGTTCAACTTCGACGTCTTCATCCCCACCGTCGACGTGCTCGGCCAGCTGGTGGCGGGCAAGTTGGCCCGGCCCCTCAACCACTCGTACATCCCCAACATCGCCCAGGCGTGGGCGCAGTACCAGAACCCCTTCTACGACCAGAAGTGGCAGTACACCGTGCCGTACACCATCTACACCACGGGCATCGCCTGGCGGAAGGACAAGGTGAGCGAGAACCCGTACACCATGGCCAACCCGTGGGCCATGCCCTGGAACGCCAAGTACAAGGGGAAGGTGGCCATCCTGGACGACTACCGCGAGAGCCTGGCCCTGGGCATGATGAAGAACGGCAACTTCGACCCCAACACCAGCGACCCCGCCGTGCTCAGTGCGGCCACCAACTCGCTGCTCCAGCTCGATCGACTGGTCAATCTGCACATCGACAACAACGACTACACCTCCATCCCCACCGGCCAGACGTGGATCCATCACGCCTGGTCCGGCGACATGGCCGCCGCCCAGTCGTACATGCCCAAGGGGACTTCGGTGGACGTGGTGGGCTACTGGTTCCCGACCACCGGGGTGGGCCCGGTGGCCAACGACACCATGACCGTGCTGGCCGGCGGCAAGAACCCGGTGTTGGCCCACCTCTTCCTCAACTACATGCTGGACCTGCCCAACGTGCTCGAGAACATCAGCTTCAACGGGTACATGCAGCCCGTCACCGGGGTGACCCCGCAGGTCCTCGAGCAAGAGGGCATCCTGCCCCCGAGCCTGGCCTCCACCGTGGTCCTCCCATCGAACTTCGATACCGGGACCAAACAGCTGGAGCTGCCCCCGGCCCTCGACGCCAAGTACCAACAGAACTGGCTACGGGTCAGCAGCGGCGTGTGAGCCGGACCCGGTGATGGCCCGGGGGGACAGGAAGAAGGCCTGGAGCGACCGGGCCCAGAACCGGTGGGTGTGGGCGGGGTTCGCCATGCCGGGGATCATCTGGCTGGCCCTGCTGTTCCTCGTCCCCTTCTACACCGTCCTGGCCATCGCCGGCGGAGGGCTGAACGCCATCTTCCAGTCGCCCGAGCCGGCCTGGAACCCCCTCGCGTGGACGGGGGCCAACTACACGGCGGTCTTCCACGACCTGGTGGGCCAGGGGGCCTTCGTCGGGCCGATCTTCCTGCGCACCCTGGTCTACGTGGCCATCGCCTCGGTTCTCTCGCTCGTCATCGCCTATCCCGCCGCCTACTTCGTGACCCGGTTCGCCGGCCGGCGCAAGGTGCTCTTCCTGGCCCTCCTGATCGCCCCGTTCTGGATCAGCTACATGATGCGCATGCTGGCCTGGATCGACCTCCTCCAGTCCGACGGGTACGTCAACCGGATCCTCATCGACGTGCATCTGGTAAGCCAACCGGTGAACTGGCTGGGCGGCAAGCCGGTGACCGTCATCCTCGGACTCGTCTACGGCTACATCCCCTACCTGATCCTCGTCCTCTATGCCGGCCTCGACCGCATCGACCAACGACTCCTCGAGGCCGGACGCGATCTCGGACTCAACCGGACCCGGACCTTCGTCCGGATCACCCTGCCCCTCAGCCGCCAGGCCATCCTGACCGGCCTGCTCATCACCGTCCTGCCCATGGTGGGCGACTACTTCACCAACCAGTTGCTGTCGGGGGCGTCGTCGACGGCCATGATCGGCAACGTCATCGACAGCCAGCTCAACACGGCGAGCCAGCAGGCCCAGGGGGCAGCCCTCTCGCTGCTCCTCTTGGCCTTCCTGTTGGTGCCGATGCTCTACTACGTGTTCAAGACCCGCCGGGCCACCGGTGAGGCGTTCTGATGACCCTGACCACCGACAGCGCGCCGGCCGTGAGCGACTTCCCCTCCGCTCCCCGGGCCGAGGACAGCGGTTCGCCGCCCTCCCCCACCCCGCCCGTTCCGCCTCGACGCCGGTGGCAGCCACCGTGGCGCAATCCATGGCGCCGACCATGGATCCTCGAGGGGTTCACCTGGCTGTACCTCATCTGGTCGATCGTCCCCATCGCCATCGCCGTCCTGTTCTCCTTCAACAACGGAAAGTCCCAGAGCGTATGGCAGGGCTTCTCCACCCGGTGGTACTGGGGCGACCCCATCAACTCGGTGTGGCACAACCCCACCCTCCGGGCCGCGGTGTTCCAGACCGTCCGCCTGTCCATCATCACGACCATCGTGGCCGTCCCTCTCGGTGTGGCCTTCGCCATCGGCATCCACCGCTGGCGCACCCGGACCTCCACCACGTTCAACTTCGTGATGGTCTTCTCCTACGTGATCCCCGAACTCATCTTCGGAGTGGCCCTCTTCTTCCTCTTCACCCAGCTGTTCCGGTCCATCCATCTGGGTACCACCGCCGAGATCCTGGGCCTGGTCACGTGGAACTTCAGCTGGCCGGCCATCATCGTGCTGGCCCGCCTGGTGTCCATCGGCGACTCCTACGAGGAGGCGGCAGCCGACCTGGGGGCGTCGCGCCTGGAAGCGATCCGCCGGGTCCTCATCCCCCTGTTGATGCCGGCCATCTTCGCCAGTGCCGTGCTGGTGTTCGCCAGCGTGGTCGACGACTTCGTCGTGGTCGACCTGCTGTCGTCCACGGCCAACACCCAGCCCATGTCGGTCATCATCTACTCCACCAGCCACGGCGGCAACGGGGGACCGGCCCTCAACGCCTTGGCCACCATCATGCTGGTGCTGTCCTTCGTGGCCGCCACCATCGGACTCCTGGCCTATCGGTGGATGACCCGGGGCGAGCGAGGCAGCAGCCGACAGGAGGCCATGACCAGCATCGCCGGCATGTGACCGGCCGACTGCGGACGGGCGGGCTCAGCCCGTCGGATGCACGACGGCGCCGACAGGCTGGGTGGCCGGCACCTCGGTCACGGCCAGGGGCGGGTCCTCCACCTCGGGCAGGGGAACCGACCGCAGCACCCGCAGCCCGTCGGCCGGGAGGTAGGCCTGGACGGCGGTGCCCTGCTGGTAGGCCGGCGGCCCGCCCTGGTTCTGGATGAGGGCCTGAATCCGCTCGCCGTGGGCCAGGCGCACGATGATCTGGGTGGACGAACCGAGGAACACCAGCCGCTCGACCATGGCCGGCACCCGGTTCGGCCCGCTCGACTCGTAGGGCTCGATCTGCACCCGTTCCGGACGGATGGCCAGCTTCACTGCCCCGGTGCACTCGGTGGAACCGCGCTCGGCGCCCAGATCGAACTCCCCCAGGCGCACCCGGCAGGACCCGTCGGCGTCCGGTCCTCCGGCGTTGCCGTCCATCAGGTTGGACACCCCGAGGAAGTCGGCCACGTAGGCATCAGCCGGCTCCTCGTAGACCTCGACCGGCGTGCCCACCTGGGCGACCTTGCCCGCCTCCATCACGGCCAGGCGGTCGGACATGGTCAGGGCCTCCTCCTGGTCGTGCGTCACGTAGAGAAAGGTGATCCCCACGGTCTCCTGCAACGCCTTCAGCTCGACCTGGAGGGTCCGGCGCAGCTTGGCGTCGAGGGCACCCAGCGGCTCGTCGAGAAGCAGGACCGATGGGTTGAGGACGAGGGCCCGAGCCAGGGCCACCCGCTGCTGCTGGCCGCCCGACAGCTGACCGGGTCGTCGCTTTTCGTACCCGAGGAGCTGCACCAGCTCGAGGGCCGCACCCACCCGGCGGGCCGACTCGGCCTTCCCCAATTTCTGGTAGCGGAGACCGAAGGCCACGTTGTCGGCCACCGACAGGAAGGGGAAGAGGGCGTAGCTCTGGAACACGGTGTTCACGTTGCGCTTGTGCGGCGGCCGCTGGGCCACGTCCACCCCGTCGAGGAGGATGCTGCCACTGGTGGGCTGTTCGAACCCAGCCACCAGGCGGAGGGTGGTCGTCTTCCCACAGCCCGACGGGCCCAGGATGGAGAAGAACTCACCCGGGGGGATGTGGAGATCGATGCCGGCCACCGCCTCGACCTCGTCGAACCGCTTGGTCAGGGCCACGATCTGCACTTCGCCACCGGCCATTGCGCCCTCCCTTCGTCGCCGGACCGTCTGTCGGCGGAGCCCCGCCGCCTCGCACTATTTGAACAGCCACTCAGTGTAGGGAGTGACCGGTCTGGGCACCAGTGCGGAGCGGCCCCACCCTGTGCCTTACCCCTTGGACTTCTTGGCTCCGACCGCACCCCGCCCGGTCACGACGCCCGGGCCGCTCTTACTCTTGGGCCGGCCCTTCTTGTCCAGCGTGTTCTTGGGCTTCCAGGTGAAGCCGAGGGACTGGGCGGCGAACCGCATGCTGGCCGTGAAGGCCCTCCGGGGATCGACCACCGGATCCTCCAGGGCGATCTGGATGGCGAAGCCGTCGAGCAGGGCGGAGAGGGTGATGGCGAACTCGTCGGCATCGAGGTTCCCGAACTCGCCCGAGGACTGGCCGTCCCGGACCACATCGGCGATGGTCTGACGCCAGTGGGCGTCGAACTCCTCCCGAACCCGGGCCACCTCGGGGTGGCGCACGGACTGGGCCCACAGGTCCAGCCACAGGGCCCACGAGTCGGGCAGTTCGGCATCGGCCTCGGGCAGACAGGTCATGGCCACGATCTCTTCCAGCCGGGCGGCAGCCCTGTCGATGACCTCCATGCGCCGGGCCCCCAGGTCGTACCACTGGTCCTCGGCAAAGCGCATGGCCTCGGTCAGGAGATTGTCCTTGGTCTTGAAGTAGTAGATGACCAGGGCCGGACTGGTGCCGGCCTGCTCGGCCACGTCGGCGATGCGCGACTCGGGGAACCCGCGCTCGGCGATGACCTCGAGGGCGGCCCGCAACATGTCCTCCCGCCGCTGGTCGGCGGCGGCGGGGGCCGCCGCAGACTGCGTGTCTTCTGCCATGGTCACCTTTCCGATGGGTCGCCCGATGGGTCGCCAGTGGACGATCCCCGACGCCCCCGACCGACAACGGCCGACGTTGATCGCCTTGTCCCCCACGGTAGCAGCGGATTAGACTGAACAATCAGTCAAACCTCGTCCGGGGCCCGACCCCGATGACCCAGAAGGGGATCCCATGACCTCGACATACGACGCCATTGTGGTGGGGGGTGGGCACAACGGACTGATCTCCGGGGCCTACCTGGCCCGATCCGGAGCCCGCACCGTGGTGCTCGAAGGCCGCTACAAGACCGGGGGTGCCGCCACCACCGAGTCGCCGTGGGCCGACGCCCCCGAGCTGAAGGTGACCCGGCTGTCGTATGTGATGAGCCTGCTGCCCCCGACCATCATCCGCGACCTCGAGCTCGAGCGCTGGGGGTACAAGGTCTTCCCCATGGGCCCCTACTACCAGGCCTTCCCCGAAGGGGGCTCGATCAAGATCTTCGCCGACGACGCCAAGCGGAACTACGAAGAGATCGCCAAGTGGTCGAAGAAGGACGCCGAGGCCATGCCCAAGTGGGATGCCTGGATCGCCGGGCTGGCCGACGTGCTCGGACCCCTCCTCTTGACGGTCCCCCCCGCCATCGGCTCCCGGAAGCCCGGCGATCTCTACGACACCCTCCGGTTGGCCTGGCAGCACAAGGGCCTCGACGTGCGGACCATCGCCGACGTCACCCGGCTGATGACCATGAGCATCGCCGACCTCCTGGATGACTGGTTCGAGTCGTGGCAGGTCAAGGCGCCGATCGCCGTCAACGGGGTCATCGGCACCTGGGCCGGTCCGTGCGAGCCGGGCACGGCCTATGTGATGGCCCACCACTCCATCGGCGACATCGGAGACGGACACCTGGGCAACTGGGGCTTCCCCGAAGGGGGCATGGGCGCAGTGGCCGACGCCATCGAGCGCTCGGCCCGCCATCTCGGAGCCGAGATTCGCACCGATGCCCGGGTGGCCCGCACCATCGTGGCCAACGGTCGCGTACGCGGCGTGGTGCTGGACAGTGGCGAGGAGATCCTCGCGCCGGTGGTCGTCACCACGCTCCATCCCCAGACGGCCTTCCTCGACCACGTCAGCGCCACCGAGCTGCCCGCGGATTTCGTGGAGGACATCGAGCGCTGGAAGACCCGGAGCGGGGTGGTCAAGATCAACCTGGCCCTCTCGGAGCTGCCCAGCTTCACCGCCGACCCCGGAACCGAGCTGGCCGAGCACCACACCGGGTCCGTGGAGATGGCCCCGTCGATCGAGTACATGGAGCGGGCCTTCCAGGACGCCCGGGAAGGTCGGGGGGCCGAGCGGCCCTTCAGCGACGGGGTCATCCCCACCGCCTTCGACAAGACGCTCTGCCCCGACGGAACCCACATCATGTCCCTGTTCACCCAGTGGGTCCCGAAGGAGTGGAGCGAGACCCCCCACACCGAGGACCTCGAGGCCTACGCCGACCGGATGGTCGACTGCTACAACGAGGTGGCCCCCAACTTCAAGGCCTCCATCCTCCACCGCGACGTGGTCGGGCCCTACGAGATGGAGCACGAGTACGGTCTCATCGGCGGCAACATCTTCCACGGTGAGCTCTCCCTCGAGCAGCTCTTCCACATGCGACCCGCCCCCGGCTACGCCGACTACCGCACGCCCATCAAGGGCCTCTACAACGGGGGGTCGGGCACCCACGCCGGCGGCGGGGTGTGCGGCATCCCCGGCTGGCAGGCGGCCAGAGCCGTGCTGGCCGACCAGAAGGCCGAGCGGAGCCTGGCCGGCCGCGTGCGGGCCCGCGCCACCAAGGGGTGACCGGAGGGGTCCCCGCACCGGCATCGGGCAGACTCGTCGACATGGACTCACCGGTGCGGGCCATGCTGGAGCCCCGCCGGGTGGCCGTGGTGGGGGCCAGCGACACCCCGGGGAGCTTCGGGCACCGTCTGGTCACCGAGGTGGCGGCCAGCGAGAAGGAGCTCGACCTCCATCTGGTCAACCCGCGTCACGACACGCTGATGGGTCGGCCGTGCCTCCACTCGCTGGAGGAGATCGACGGGCCGGTGGACCTGGTGCTGCTGGGGGTGCCGGACCGCGTCGTCGAGGAGCAGATGGCCGTGGCCGCAGGACGCGGCGACCGTTCGGCGGTGATCTACGGGAGCCTGTTCGGGACCGACGGCGGCTCGGCGCTGCGCCACCGGGTGGCCGGGGTGGCCCGGGACGCCGGCATGGCCGTGTGCGGGGGCGGATGCATGGGATTCGTCAACGTGGCCGACGGGGTGCGGGCCATCGGCTACGTGGAGCGGACCCCGCTGCCCCGCGGCCCGGTGGCGTTCATCACCCATTCCGGATCGGTGTTCTCGGCCGTCCTCCGGACCCGGCGGCACCTGGGCTTCACCGTGGTGGTCTCGGCCGGCCAGGAGCTGGTGACCACGACCGCCTCGTACCTCGACTACGCCCTCGACCTCCCCGAGACCCGGGTGGTGGGCCTGCTGCTGGAGACCCTACGGGAGCCTGCCGAGCTGCAGGTCGCCCTCCGGCGCGCCGCTGACCAGGACGTGGCCGTGGTCGCCCTGACCGTGGGCTCATCGGTGGCCGGACGGGCCATGGTCACCGCCCATTCCGGTGCGCTGGCCGGGGCCGACGGGGCGTGGGAGGCGCTGTTCGAGGCCTACGGGGTCGTCCGGGTGGGCGATCTCGACGAGATGGGCGACACCATCGAGCTCATCGCCGCCGGTCGCCGGGCGGCGGTGTCGCAGTCCGGGGCCGGCATCGCCACCATCCACGACTCCGGAGCCGAGCGGGCCCTGGTGGTCGACGTGGCCGATTCGGTGGGGGTCCCGTTCGCGTCGATAGGTCACCGCACCGAGGAGCGCCTGTCCGGCCTGCTCGACCCGGGACTGGCGCCCGACAACCCGCTGGACGTGTGGGGCACCGGATCGGGCACCGAGGGACTGTTCCGCCACTGTCTCACGGCCATGGCCGACGACGAGTCGGTGGCGGCGGTGGCCCTGGCCGTGGACCTGGTCGAGGAGTACGACGGGGACGAGTCCTATCCGAACGCCGTGCTCGCCGCGGCGGCGGCCACGGACAAGCCGGTGGCGGTACTGGCCAACCTGGGCAGTGCCATCGACGGGGCGGCCGCCGCCCGCATCCGGGCCGGTGGGGTGCCCGTCCTGGAGGGGACCCGGACGGGGCTGCTGGCCCTGGGCCACCTACTCCGGCTCGGGGCCGGGGGAACCGGACCCGGCCCGGCGCCGGGATCCGTGGACCAGGACCGACGGTCGCGTTGGCGGGACCGGCTGGCCGGCCCGGCACTCGATGGCGTGGGGTCCCTGGCCCTGCTGGCTGAGTACGGGATCCCGGTGATCCCGTCCCGCTCGGCGGGCTCGGCTTCCGAGGCCGTCTCGGCCGCCGAAGCACTGGGCTATCCGGTGGTGATGAAGGCCGACGCACCGTCCATCACCCACAAGTCCGACGTCGGGGGGGTAGTCCTCGGAATCGGTGACGCCGCCGGGGTGGCTGAGGCCTACCGGGATCTGGCCCGCCGTCTCGGTCCGCAGGTCGTGATGGCCGCCATGGCGCCCGAGGGCGTGGAGCTGGCCCTGGGTGTGGTGCGCGACGCCCATCTCGGGCCGCTGGTCGTCGTGGGAGCGGGCGGCGTGCTGGTCGAACTGCTGGCTGACCGGGTGGTGCGGCTGCCCCCCTCGATGGACCGGGGGCCCGTGCCGCCGTCGACCGACTCTCGGTCTCGGCCCTCCTGGACGGGGTGCGGGGCGGGGCGCCGGCCGACCGGGACGCCGTC
The DNA here is from genome assembly GCA_963737625.1 of uncultured Acidimicrobiaceae bacterium. Classification (GTDB taxonomy): domain Bacteria; phylum Actinomycetota; class Acidimicrobiia; order Acidimicrobiales; family RAAP-2; genus Bog-756. The sequence continues at coordinate 426,268 of CAVTTK010000001.1, read as the reverse complement.
ACTGCCGCGGTGGTGGCCCTGGGACAGCTGGCCACCGAGCTCGGGGACCGGCTCGACGCCCTGGATGTCAATCCGCTGCGCTGCAGCCCCGCCGGATGCTGGGCCCTCGACGCCCTGGTCGAGCCGCGTGGCCCGGATCGGTTGGACTGACGCCCGGTACCCTCGTCGGGTTCCTACACACGGGGCGGGACGGCTGGAGCAAGGGTCACCGACGCCACGGAAGCGAAGGTGGATGGGACTCGGGGCCCTCCGGTCGCTCAGAAGATGACGTACACCTTGCGGAGGGTCTCGGCGATGTCCCAGGTACCGGACCACCCCTTGGGGAAGACGGCGGTGTCGCCGACGGCCAGCTCCACGGGTGCGCCGCCGTCCACCGTGACCGTCATCCGACCGGCCACCACCTGAATGAACTCGTGGGTCTCGAGCAGCCAACGGGACGGCCCGGGGGTGCACTCCCAGATGCCCACCTCCTGGTCCCCCTCCCCCGTCCACAGCGTCTTGCCCGACGTGGTCATGGCCGGACCGGTGGCTTCGGCCAGCGCACCCCAGTCCTCGAGGTCGGAAACCCGCTCGGCGGCGTGGATGTACGGCGTGAGCGGCGTGGTGGTGTCGGTCATGGTGCGGTGGTCCTTTCGGGGAACGGCAGGGCGATGGGATCGGGCTCGAGTCGACTGTGGCCGTACTCGTCGAAGCGGTCGAGTCCGAGGAACGTGGTGTCCACCACGTCGGTGGTGCCGGCGAGGGCCAGGTCGGCGGCGGCCCGGGACACGCCGGGACCCCACATCATCCCGTGGCCGCCGGCCGACGCCACCACGGTGCCGTCCACGGGGCCGTCCCGTCCGAGGACCGGTCCGAGGATCGGGAGGTGGTCCGGCGTGTAGTCGATGGTGGCGGCCCAGACCCGCCGCAGCCCGAGCGGCCGGGTGGCGGGCACCAGCTCGCTCAGTCGGCGGCGCATGGTCTCGAGGTAGTCCCAGTCGATCTCGGTGGCCTCCCCCGGCGGCTCGTCCGGATTGCTCATGCCAAAGAGCACACCGCCCTCCTCGGGGCGCCAGTAGAGGCCGGCGGTGACGTCGAAGACCATGGGAAGGCGCTCCGGTGCGAGTTCGGCCGACGGCTCGGTGACGGCCACCTGGTGGCGCACCCCTCCGGCCGGGATCCGGGTGCCGGCCAGGACGCCGACTCCAGCCAGTTGCGGTCCGCCGGTCAGGACGACGGTACCCGTCGAGATGGTCCCCTGTCCGGTCTCCACCCCCACGACACGGCCCCCGGCGGTGGCCAGCCCGCAGAAGGGCACGCCCTCGTGCACCTCAACCCCGGACGCAGCCAGGGCCACCGTGTAGGCCAGCACGTTGCGGGGCGGCTGGATGTAGCCGTCATCCTCGAGGAAGGTGCCCCCCAGGGTCGATCCCTTGGCCAGCGTGGGGTTGAGGACCTCGGCCTCGTCCGGCTCTACCCACCGGACCGGCTGTCCCAGGGACTGCTGCATGTCCAGCCGCTGACGGGCGGCCCGGATGTCCTCCTCGGTGAAGCAGGGGAGGTAGTAGCCCTGGCGGACGAAGCCCGAGTCGATACCCAGTTCGTCCTGCTGCGACCGGTAGAACCGCTTGGACCACTCGGCCAGGAGCACCGCGGTCGGCGTCCCTCCCTGGCTGCGGACGATCCCGGCGGCCCGGCTCGACGCGCCCTGCCCCAGGGTCGAGGCCTCGAGCAGCACCACGCGCCCCAGGCCCCCGCGCCGGAGGAAGTAGGCGCACCAGGCGCCGACGGTTCCACCGCCCACCACCACAGCATCTGCGGTGGTGCCGTCCAGGGGATGACCGCTTTCCACGACTCCGACGCTGGCATAAACTGAACCGTCAGTCAAGGCCAGGAGGCTCCCCATGTACAACCTCACGCCCGAGGATCTCGAGATCCAGGCGCGGGCCGGATCGTTCGTCGACGAGCTCATCCCCTACGAGGAGGATGCGGAGGCCAACGACGGCGAGTTGCCCTCCGCCGTGGCCGAGAAGTTCCAGGCCCGGGCCCTCGAACTGGGCCTCCACGCCACCAACATGCCCAAGCAGTACGGAGGAGGTGGTTACTCCATGCTCCAGCAGGTGCTGGTCCAAGAGCAGGGGGGACGGGCCACCAACGCCCTCGGTTGGATCCTCGGCACACCCCCGTCGTGGTTTCCGCCGGTGGCCACTCCTGACCAGATCGAGCGGTACGTGATCCCCGGGATCCGGGCCGAGAAGGAGGAGTGCTACGCCATCACCGAGGAGGGTGCCGGCTCCGACGTCGACGCCCTCGTGGCCACGGCCCGGCGTGACGGCGACGAGTACGTCCTCGACGGCGTCAAGTGGCACGTCACCTCCTACAACCACAGCTCCTATGCCTTCTTCCAGGCCAAGCTGGTGGGCGGGGACCATGCCGGTGAGCACGCCATGTTCATCGTGGACCTGCCCGCCCAGGGCGTGCGGGTGGTACGCACGCCGGCCTACACCCACACCATCAGCCACCACCACCCCATCGTGGCCTTCGAGTCGGTGCGGGTGCCGGCCACCCAGATGGTCGGCCGAGAGGGCGACGGCATGGGGTTCGCCTACGAGTGGTTCCGCTTCGAGCGGATCATGGTCGCCTCACGCTGCCTGGGCGGAGCGGCGAGGCTCATCGACGAGACCACGGAGTTCGCCAAGGAGCGAATCGTCAACGGTGGCCCCATCACCGACTTCGGGGCGGTGCAGATCATGTTGGCCGACTGCCTGACCGAGCTGTTCGCCGCCCGCTCCCTGGTCTACGAGACGGCCCGGGGCATCGACGCCGGAGCCGACCTCAAGGTCCAGCACACCCAGTGCTCCATGGCCAAGCTGTACTCGTCGGAGATGGCCAACCGGGTGGCCGACCGTTGCGTCCAGATCTACGGCGGACGGGGTTACATGAGGGAGAACGTGGCCGAGCGGTTCTTCCGGGAGCTCCGGGTGGAGCGCATCTGGGAGGGCACGAGCGAGGTACAGCGTTCGATCATCGCCGACCAGATGGTCAAGCGCGGGCCCCGCACCTTCGTCTGAACCGGCCCCGGGCCGGTGGGACCGCCGCGGGTCGGGTCAGCCGGCGGAGACGGCGGTGCCCGTGTTGCGCACCGGCTGACCCAGATAGCCCCGGGCCACCATGGTCACGAACTGGTAGACGGCGTCCTCCTCGCCGGCCATGGGTCCGGGCCGGGCGTGGCGTGAGGACAGGCCCCGCTGCACCGAGGCGCAGGCGTTCCAGTCCTGCTGGTTGGTGATGTCCCAGAAGGTCATGGCGTAGGAGGGGTCGAAGCCGGGCTGGGCGATCGATTCCGGCGAGAAGGCCCACGAGCACTCGATGCGGGTGGAGTCGGCGGCCAAGGGGGTCAGCCGGTGGACCATCGCGTAGTCGGGGTGGAGGCTGATCAGGATGTTGGGGAAGACATTGAGGTAGATGACCTCCCGCAGGGCGTGGCCCGAGAGCCCGGGGAAGACCACCCCGTGACTGACCCCGTCGAGGGACATGGTGTCCATGCCGTCACGCAGGTCCATGGTCCCACCCACCCAGCCCCCGGGCAGGTGGTAGTTGTCCCCGCTCTTGGGCGGGCTCACCTCACACAGTTCGGGGTGGATCATGGGGCAGTGGTAGCACTCGTGGTAGTTCTCGGTGAGGATCTTCCAGTTGGCCGCCACCGTGTACTCGTGGGTGCCGGCCACCTGCAGTCGGGCCATGTCGTAGGGCGCCACCACGGCGTCGAGGGTGCCCAGCGACTCCTCGAGCGGAGGGGCCTGACCCGATCCGTCCACGAAGACCAATCCGTGCCACTCGGCGCAGGGCAGTGGGGTGAGCCCGTGGTCGGTGGGATCGAAGCCGTCCAGGTCCTTGAAGCCGGGGGCCGTCCACACCTCCCCTTCCAGCGTGTACGACCACGAGTGATAGGGGCAGATGACCCGGCCGTGGCTGGCTGAGACCCCACAGGGCAGGAGCTCGTGGCCCCGGTGGCTGCACACGTTGGCGAAGGCCCGGAGGACCCCGTCCTGGCCACGGAGCAGGAGCACGCCGGCCGCACCCAGTGACTCCGCCCGCTGATCCCCCGGTGTGGCCACGGTCTCGCTGCGTCCCACGCACATCCAACCGCCCTCGAAGAAGTGGCGCTGCTCCCAGGCGAAGACCTCGGGGTCCACATAGGCGGCCCGGGGCAGCATGCGGCTGTGGCCGAAGGGTCGCAGGGAGGCATCCAGCTCGCTGCGGTCCAGCGGAGCGAGCTCGGCACGGGTTTGAATGACCATACAGTCAATCCTATGATTCGCTCCGGGCCACGTCCAGCTACCCGGTGACAGCCTCCGGGGACCGGGCACCGTGCATGACACACTGGGGCCCGATCCGTCGAGATACGGGCTGAGACGGCACAGGAGACGACAGGGAGTGGAAGATGACATCTGAGGTCCAAGGCGTCGTGGCACTGGCCAAGGGCGAGCCGGTCTCGCTGGTCACCATCGTGGTTCCCGACCCCGGCCCGGGCGAGGCGGTGGTCAAGGTGCAGGCCTGTGGGGTCTGTCACACCGACCTCCACTACCGGGAGGGGGGGATCAACGACGAGTTCCCGTTTCTCCTCGGCCACGAGGCGGCCGGTGTGGTGGAGTCGGTGGGTCCCGATGTGACCTCGGTGGCGCCCGGCGACTTCGTGGTCCTCAACTGGCGCGCCGTCTGTGGCGAGTGCCGGGCCTGTCGACGAGGTCGCCCGTGGTACTGCTTCAACACCCACAATGCAGTTCAGAAGATGACGCTGGTCGACGGCACGCCGCTCTCCCCCGCCCTCGGGATCGGCGCCTTCGCCGAGAAGACGCTGGTGGCCGCGGGACAGTGCACCAAGGTCGACCCGGCGGCCCGCCCCGAGGCCGTCGGACTGCTGGGCTGCGGCGTGATGGCCGGACTGGGTGCGGCCATGCTCACCGGCGAGGTGGGGCTGGGCGACTCGGTGGCCGTGTTCGGCTGCGGGGGGGTGGGCTGTGCCGCCGTGGCCGGCGCCATCCTGGCCGGCGCCTCCACGGTGATCGCCGTCGACCTCGACCAGGGCAAGCTGGAGCTGGCCAAAGAGTTCGGGGCCACCGACGTGGTCGACGCCTCCACGGGGGACGTGGTCGAGAAGGTCCGGGCCCTGACAGGGGGGTTCGGCGCCGACGTGTGCATCGAGGCGGTGGGGAACCCGAAGGTCATGGAGCAGGCGTTCTACGCCCGGGACCTGGCCGGCACCCTGGTGCAGGTGGGGGTGCCCACCCCGGACATGCGCATCGATCTCCCCATGATCGAATTCTTCGGCCGGGGTGGTCGACTGAGGCCCAGTTGGTATGGGGACTGCCTCCCGTCGCGCGACTTCCCCATGCTGGTCGACTTGTATCTGCAGGGGCGCCTGGACCTCGACCGCTTCGTCAGCGAGACCATCGCCCTCGGCGACGTGGAGGAGGCCTTCCACCGAATGGAGCGCGGCGAGGTGCTGCGGTCGGTCGTCGTCCTCCGATGATCGAGCGGGTGGTCACGTCGGGCATCTTCTCGTTGGACGGCGAGGACTTCGAGGTGGACAACAACATCTGGGTCGTGGGTGACGACTCCGAGGTCGTGGTGGTCGATGCCGCCCACGACCACCGACCCATCGTCGACGCGGTGCGGGGACGTCGCACGGTGGCCATCGTGGCCACCCACGGGCACAACGACCACATCAACGCCGCCGCGGCGTTGGCCGATGCGCTCGGTGCCCCGGTGTGGCTGCACCCCGACGACCTCATGCTGTGGAGTGCGGTCTACCCCGACCGACCGCCCGACGGTCCGCTGGCCGAGGGCATGGCCGTGAACGTCGGCGGCGCAACCCTGACCGTGCTCCACACCCCGGGCCACTCCCCCGGTGGCTGCTGTCTCTACGACGAGGCCGAGGGGGTGGTGTTCTCCGGCGACACCCTGTTCCAGGGGGGACCCGGGGCCACCGGTCGTAGCTACTCGGACTTCCCCACCATCATCGACTCCATCCGGGAACGATTGCTGACCCTGCCCGGGGCCACCCGGGTACTCACCGGCCACGGTGACGAGACCACCATCGGCGCCGAGGCGCCCCACCTGCCGGAGTGGATCAGCGGCCATGCCGAGTAACAGGAGGTGAGGGCGACGGTTCACTTGGGGGGCTCGTGCTCACCAGGAGGCGGATGGTGACCGGAATCAGGACCGAACCCGATGGAAGCGCTGCGGAGGTCCTTACCGGGGGGTGCGGTCGTCCTTCCGGGAACCCGATCATGAGCGCCGGCCGGCCCACGTCTTCCACCTCGACTCCACCATCGCCCCGGCGTCCGAACGCCGCGCCGCTCAGGACGACACGGAAAGCGACACCGTGGCCGTGGCCTGGAAGGTGGCCGGCGGCCCGGCGATCCTGAGTTTGGTGTCGGCGACCCGGACCGTGAAGGAGTAGGCCCCGGTCGCCTTGGGCTTACCGCCAAAGGTCCCGTTGGACCGCAGTCGGAGGCCGAGGGGAAGGGGCGCCGAGCCCGCGGCCAGGGACCAGCGGTAGGCGGGGTGTCCCCCTACGGCTTCGAGCTGACCGGGATACGCCTGCTTGACCGTCGCCGGCGGCAGCGGCGATGGGGATACGGACAGGCCGTCGATGACCGTCCCGAACGCCTGGGCCACCAGGGCATGGCCGGTGTCATTGGGATGGATGTTGCCTCCGCCGCTGCAGAACAGAGTCCAGTTGCAGACGTTGGCCACGTTCTGGGGCTCGGTGACGCCGAGATAGGTGCCGGTCAGAGCGAAATCCGTGGTCTGGAAGACGGCAGCCGGGTCCGCCGTGGCGACCCCACCGGCCGTGTCGAGCTGGGTCAGCACCGCGTTCAGCTCCACGGTCAGCGACTCCGACTGCTCGGCCACCGACTGTCCTGTCGGTCCGGCGAGCCACTCCCCGAGGAACGGGTCGTAGTAGGTCATCCCGTAGATGGCCACGCCCGGATAGGCGGCCTCCAGCCCGCTCAGGACCTGGGGGAGCTCTGCGGTGATATGGGACAGCCCGTTGGCCATGCACGGCAGGCTGATCGTCGTCCCCACCTGACAGCCGTCGACGTTGTTGGCCCCGATGTCGATGGTGACGAACGCCACCTCCTTCGGGTGGGCCCGCAGAAAGGCCTCGGCGTCGCCCAACTGGGTCCCCGTGGAGTACGAGCACCCGGGTCCGTTGATCATCGACGTGGTCGTGGCCCCGCCGCAGGCCAGGTTGTCCAGTTGAAGCTGAGGAAACCGGGCCAACTCATGCTGGTAGAGGACGTTCACGTACCGGTTGGCGGTGGTGCTGGCCCCGGTTCCCGCGGCCATGGAGTCTCCCAGGGCCAGGTAGTAGAGGGGTTTCGGGGCGGCAGTGGCCGCCGCGGCCTCCGGCCCGCCGAGCCCGAGAGCAGCGGCACCGACCGCCAGCACGGCCAGTGCCGACACAAGCGACACCCCCTGCCGAGCTCGCCGTGTCCGACGTACCCGCGGTGCGTCCCGAACGTCCGGCGTCACGGCTCCCCCTCTGATGTTGACCTGCACAGTGTCCTGTGTGCCGCCGGCACCCGGACGAAGCGTAGACCGAACAGGGCAGGGATGCCGAGGTCTCGTTTCCGACGGCCGGCCACGTTCTGGTGGAACCGTGGCCAGACCCGGCCCCGCCGCAGGGATTCCCCTCAATCGAACTGCAGCACCCCGTGGTCGAGAACGGTCTCCCCGCGCTGGTTGACCGTCCGGAACTGGGCGACACCCTCCCCGATCCACATAGACACGGTCAATTCGTCGCCTGGATAGGTGGGTCGCGAGAACCGGCCCCGCATGGCACGGAAGCGGACGGGATCAGACGCGCACAGGGTGTGCAGCAATGCCCGGCCGGTGACGCCGTAGGTGCACAGGCCGTGCAGGATGGGACGGTCGAACCCCGCCCGTCGGGCGAAGACCGGATCGGAGTGGAGCGGATTTCGGTCCCCCGACAGCCGATAGAGGAGGGCCTGGTCCGGACGGGTGGCGTACGTGACGGTCTGGTCCGGCGGGCGATCGGGAATGGGGGCCGGGCCGACCGAGGGCCCCCGCTCCCCGCCAAATCCACCCTCGCCCCTGATGAACAGAGCATTGGTGGTCCGGAACAGGGGCCGTCCGGTGGCGGTGCTGATCGATGTCGACTCGGTGACCACCAGCGCCCCCGAGCCCTTGTCGAAGAGGCCGGTCACCGTTCCCGTGGTGCGAACGGATCCCTCGGGCGGGATAGCCCCGAGGAGTTCGATTCCCTGCTCGCCGTGCAGCAGCATGGCCGGGTCGAAGTCACCGATCGCCGACCGGCTGTGGCCGCCCGATCCCAGAACGGCGGCCATGGTAGGTAGGACCTGTTGGGACATCCCGACGGAGTTCTCGGTGGTGAACGGAAGCTCGACATCGCCGGCCAGTGAACCGGCTCCCACTCCGAGGGCATAGAGCAACGATTCCGTCGAGGTCCAGGCACGCTCCACCGGCACGGAGGTGGATCCGACGATGTCCACGTTGATCGACACGGCCCACCTCCCAGAATGCGGTGTCCACGGCGCGGCCAGTCCACCGGCCACGCCGTGAGAGCTTCCCACGTCCGTGTGGAACGCGGCGAGCACGCGTGGTCCGACGGGGCCGAACCGGCTACGGGCCTGGAGGTCAGCGCGCCACGCCGCTGGACCGCCGGAGCAGGGAACCCGCCGCTATGCCGCCGAACCGAGGAAGGGTGCGCCACCGAAGTTGAGGATCCCTCCATCGGTGGCCATCAACCGGTGCCCCAAGGAGGGCAGCAACGCGCTGACCGGGGCCGAGCGACGACGGGTGCCACACGATTCGGGGGGGCACGGTCGGTAGCCTTGCGCCATGTTCATCCGCCGGAGTGGCCGGCATCCGGGCCATCCCGGCTCGGGGGTCCAACTCCGACGCCCACAGAGGTCAGCGCTTGTCGTGCTGGCCTTTGTGGGCCTGCTGGGAGCGATGTGTCCATCCGCCGCCGCCTCGCCCACCGCCACCTCGCCCACCGCCGCCGCCTCCTGGACGGTGTATCACCATGACCTGGCCGGGACCGGGGTGGCCGCCGCGGTGGGGGGCGTGACCACGACGAAGCGGGCCTGGACGTCGCCCACCCTCGACGGAAAGCTCTACGGCGAGCCGCTGGTGTCCGGGGGCCTGGTCTATATGGCCACCGAGAACGACACGGTGTACGCCCTCTCGTCATCGTCGGGATCCGTAGTGTGGTCGACCCATGTGGCCACACCTGTTCCCTCGGCCATGCTGCCCTGCGGGGACATCACCCCCGTCGTTGGGATCACTGGTACGCCGGTCATCGACCCGACCCGGTCCGAGCTCTTCGTCGTGGCCGAAGAATTGGTGAACGGGGCGCCTGTCCACCGGCTGGTCGGCCTGGACACCACCTCGGGGCGCGTGGAGATGACCCAGGGCGTCGACCCGAGCGGATCCGCGCCCCCGGCTCTTCTCCAACGCACCGGTCTCACCCTCGATGCCGGACAGGTGGTATTCGGCTTCGGAGGCAACTACGGCGACTGTGCCAGCTACCGGGGCTGGGTGGTCGCCGTGGCCGAAGGCGGGGGCACCCCTTCCGAGTTCGCCGTGGACGGGGCGCCCGACGAGAGCCAGGGGGCCGTCTGGATGGGCGGAGGGGCTCCGGCGGTGGACCGCTCCGGTGACATCTGGGTCGGGGTGGGAAACGGCTCGGTGACCTCGTCCACCCACCCCTACGACGACAGCGATTCAGTACTGGAGCTGTCGTCGACGCTGAACCTGCTCCAGTACTTCGCCCCCCGTTCGTGGGCGAGCGACAACGCCCACGACCTCGACATCTCCACCGTTCCGGCCCTCCTGTCCAACGGCCAGGTGCTGGCGGCCGGCAAGTCCCGGATTGCCTACCTGCTCGATGCCGGTCACCTCGGAGGCATCGGCGGAGAGGCTTCATCTCTCGGAACCGGCTGCCAGGACGACATCGACGGGGGCGTGGCCATCATCGGGACAACCGTGTACCTCCCCTGCCTCACCGGGATCATCGCCGTCCGGGCCACCTCGGCCCCGGCCGGTCTCCGGGTTCTGTGGAGCTCCGGCGTGGGCGGTGGACCGCCGATCGTGGCTGCCGGACTGGTGTGGTCGATCGGCCGCGACGGAACGCTTTCTGGCCTGAGTCCGACCACGGGGACGGTCCGGCAGAGTGTGTCCATCGGGACCGCGGCCAACCACTTCCCGACACCCAGCGTCGGCGACGGTCTCCTCCTGGCCCCGGAGGCCTACTCGGTGGTGGCCTTCACCGCGTCTCCGGCATCCCCCACGCCCACCGCAGCGACCAGTCCCACCTCGACCGCCTCGGTCACCACGCCGACCACCACCCCCCAGACCCTGGGCTCCGATTCGGGCACCTCCACCGGAGGCGGGCTGTCGAACGGCACGGTGGCCGTCGCGGTCATCGGGGGTGTCCTCGCCGTGGCCCTCGTCGGCGCATGGCTCATCGGGAGGAGGCGGCGGCGAGGCTAAGGGATGGGCCGTCGCCCGGCGAAGCCCGGCACGGGCAGCGTCACTTGGTCGACGTCAGGTCGTAGACGGTCTGGCCCCCGATGGTCGTCGACGTGAAGTGGGCCTCGACCCAGCTGGTGATGGCCGAGTCGCTGTTGGCGCCACCGCCCGGGCCTCCCCCGCCACCGGAGCCCGAGGCGATGAAGTAGTGGATCGTGCCGTTGGCCACATAGGTCTCGAAGGTGGCCAAGCTGATGTTGCCGCCCTGGCCGTTGAAGCCACCGATGGCCATCACCGCCTCGCCAGAGGCCAGTTCGAGGGTCGCTGCCGACTGGGATCCGAAGGTGGCCGCCACCCAGCGGTAGCCGTTGGCCCCTGACCGGAGGGCCGCCGTCAGGGCGGCGCTGGTCGTTGCCCCTGCACCGCCTGGGCCAGCTCCGGTCGGAACTGCTCCGCCGCCCCCCACACCCGACGGCGCACCCGGTGGTCGCGTTCCCCCGAAGCCGCCGGTCGGGGGCGTGCCACCCGAGAAGGATGGACGGTTGCCGGAACCGGGCACGGGTCGGCCGCCGCCGCTCGGCGCGGCCAGGCCCGGTCCGCCCACGCCTCGACCGGCGCGTCCCGCTCCGCCCCCGAACCCTCCACCGGCAAATCCGCCACTGGCGGCGGGACCGGCCGATGGGATACTCCCGGTGTGGGCAGTACCCAGCGTCGTGGCGGTGTAGGCGATGGGCCCGCTCAGGGAGGCCACCAGACCGAGGCCGATGGCGGCCGTGGTCAGGTGTCGGGTGATCCGGGGAACGGCGGGGGCGGCCAACAGCGCTGCGGCACCGAGTACCCCGGTGGCCAGGATGAGAACCCGGAGCCAGGGGTCGTAGGCCGGCGTGCGCTCCAGCAGGGCAAAGGCCCACGCTGCCGTGACCACGATGGCTGCCGCCCCCAGTCCGCGGGCCAACATCCGCGAGCGGTTCTGCCACAGCATGGCGCCACCCATCCCGACCAGCGCGGCGATCGCCGGGGCCAGGGCGACCGTGTAGTACGTGTGGATCACACCACTCGAGAAGCTGAACACCGCGCCAGTGACCAGCAGCCACCCACCCCAGAGCAGGAGCGCGGCCCGCCTCCTGTCGGTGCGGGGAGCCCGTCCCCTCCACACCACGCCCGCCACCAGGGCCAGGAGGGAGGCGGGTAGCAACCACGAGGCTTGGCCGCCCATGAGATCGTTGAACAGGCGGAAGATGCCGGCGGGACCGCTGAACCCCGCGGCGTTGCCCCCGGTCCCCCCGGACAGGCGGCTCAGCCCGTTGTATCCGAAGATGAGGTTGAGAATGCTGTTGTCGGGGGAGCCGTCGATGTAGGGCCGTGAGGCCGCCGGCCACCATTCCACGGCCGCCACCCACCAACCGGCTGCCACCACGATGGCCACGGCTCCCACGGTCAGCTGGCGGATGCGGCGCCAGAAGCCGGACGGCGCCGCCAGAAGATAGACACCGCCGAAGGCGGGCAGGACGGTGAAGGCCTGGAGCATCTTGGCCAGGAAGGCGAAGCCGATCAGGGCACCGGTGGCCACGATCCACTTGGTGCCGGCCTTCTCGATGGCGCGCGTGAGTGTGTAGGCCGCCGCTACCAGCAGTAGCACCATGAGGGCGTCCGGGTTATTGAATCGGAACATCAGGGCGGCGACCGGCGTGCAGGCCAGCACGGCGCCGGCCAGCAACCCCGCCCCCGGCCCGAACCAGCGCTTGACGGCGGCATAGACCAGGCCCACGGCCGCCACTCCCTCCAGCACCTGGGGAACCAGCATGCTCCAACTGCTGAATCCGAACATACGTCCGGAGAGTTCCATGATCCACAGCGATCCCGGCGATTTGTCCACGGTGATGAAATTGGAGGAATCGATGGAACCAAAGAAGAACGCCTTCCAACTCCTGGTGCCGGCCTGGACCGCGGCGGCGTAGAAGCTGTTGGCGTAGCCCGAGGCGCTGAGGTCCCAGAGGTAGGTGCCTGCCGTCACGGCCAGAAGGGCGATTACGGCAGGGGCCACCCAGCGGGGTGTTGACGGCGATCCGGGGTCAGTCTTTCCGGTGTCGACGGCCGAAGGCGAAGCCTGGCCTCCGGGGACCGTGGGAGCGGGTCGGACGGCGGGCGGCGGTGACACGGTGATGGACATGAGGGCATTGTCGGAGCCACTGCTGTGAACGGGCTGGGGGTCTACTGGGCCGCCTCTTGGAGTTGACGGTCATCCCCGTAGCCGGTCCCGAGGACTCCACCGTCGAAGGGAATGACGCCACCGGCCTTCCACGGCGCGGCATGATGTCGGGTGGCGGACCGCGGTGTCGGCAGGCTGGCTCCGGAGAGGGCGGATCCGTCACGGAGGCAAAGCATGCGAGCACGCAGACCCGGCCGCCACTCTGATGAGGTCATGGGCCCACGGGCCCTGGCGGCCATGGCCGACGCCGCTCGGCGATCCCGAGAGGCAGGCGTCGGACCGGAATCTGACGGGGTACACGACACCCCCTCCGCCCCACCCACCGCCACCCCCGACGATGGGGTCCCTGCGGTAGTTGTCCCGGGGGCGGCGGCTCCGGACACCTCGATCACGCGCCCCGTGGCGTCCCCCGCCCCTTCGACCCCACCTGGCCCAGGGCCCGACACCGCGCCATCGCCCCCTCCTCCACCCCGGGCATCCGACCCCGGCCCGACGGTGCCCACTCTGTCGGATGCAGCCGAGTCGGTGACGGCGGCGGCGGTCGTGTCGGCTCCATCAGCATCGGGAGCGGAACGCCGGCCAGAGCGATCCGGTGGTCAGAGGGAGGATCGGCGCAGGAGCTCGGCGCTGATCGTGTCGGTGAGCCTGATGGTGATCGTCGCCGCTCTCCTGGGTACGTGGGTGGTCCAGGGCGGCGGCGGTGGCTCGCTGCCCTCGTCAGACCGACATCCCGGTGCACCGGCGACCACGCCCAATGCACCCCCCGTGGCCCAAGCCGGGCACAGCCCGAATGGGACCAGCTCTGTGTCCCCGGGCGGCACATCGCCGACCGCGACTGCTCCGGCACCGACCACAACCACGACATCCGTGGATCAGGCGACGGGAGCAGGCCCGGTGTTGGCGACGATCGAGCCCGACAGTGGCGCCCCGGGACAACACCTCGTGCTGAGCGGATCCAACCTCCTGAGTCCGTCCGGCCAGATCACGGCACATTTTGGCGTGGAGACGGCGACGATCGCATGTCTCGCTCCGACAAGCTGCATCGTCATGGTGCCACCCGATGGAGCGTTTGTCCCCAGCGCACCGGTGACCGTCACCACCGACAACGGAACCTCGAACCCACTGACCTTCTCCTACACCTGAACCGGTCACCGCAGAGCGTCTGAGGGTGGCGGTGGCCACTCCTGAGCCTCGGGAGTTGCGAGGGTGCTGTCTCTTGGGATTCCCGGGTCCAGAGGGCGCGGGCCGACTGGGTTGTCTTCCACCGCACGCCGCTTCGTCCGCCTGTTCGGCGGGTTGCTTCGGATAGCGGATTGGCCACGATCACTCAGTACTCCGACCAGTCACGACCGAACCAGCGGCGGATCCTCGATGAGCCGAACTCGCCCTTCTGGCGGGCCAGGTCGACCGACGGCTCCTCGAAGAATCCCGACGGAGCCGCACCCTGGGTGAAGGTCACGTCGACCCTGGCCACCTGATCCCGTCCGAACTCGAGATAGCACTGGCCGTGGCCGTCGTAGTCGAGTGATGATGCCCGGCTGGACTGGCTGGCGATGATCGCCTCAGCCACTACCCGGGCCTGTCCCTCGGCGAACACACCCGCCTTGGGTGTCCCCACACTGGTCACGTCGCCGACGGCATAGATCCCCGGGACCGCCGTTTCGAGAGTGAGGGGATTCACAGGGATCCATCCGTCAACACAGAGGCCCGACTGCCGGACCACGTCCGGAGCGATGTGAACCGGCACGCCGAGGAAGAGGTCGTAGGGGATGTCGGAGCCATCGGCGGTCGTGGCGGTGTGCCGGGACGGGTCGAGGGCAACGATCTGCTGGTTGGGATGCCAGTGGATCCCTCGTTCGGCAAAGGCGGAGAGGAGCGCCTCTGAGGCCTGCTTCGACGGTGGGATGGGGGCACCCAACGGCATGACGAGTGCTATCTCCGATTGCTCCCTCAGACCCCTGTCCTGAAGGAAGTCGTGGACGAGCAGGGCCGCCTCGCTCGGGGCCGGAGGGCACTTGAACGGGGTCGACGTCACCCCGACCACGACCTGACCGCCCTCGAAGTCGGCCAACACGTCGCGAAGGGCGAAGGCACCGGGCACGGTGTAGAACTCGTGGCCATCTTCCAACAGACCGGGGGTTGCCCCGGGATCCAAATCAGCGCCCAAGGCGATGACCATGACATCACCATCGAAGAAGCCCGCCTCCGTGTCGACACCCATCCGGGCCGGATCGATGGACCTGATGGTGGTCTGGACGAAGCGAACCCCAGGCTTGACCAGGTCGCGGTAGGGGTGGAGGACTGCGTGCGCCGAGGTCCGGCCGAACATCACGTCGAGCTTGGAAAACCCGAACACGAAGCCTTCCCCCTGGTCGATGAGCAGGATCTCGATGCCGTCTCCGAGTTCCTCGGACAACCGTGAGGTCAACTCGAGACCACCAAAACCAGCTCCGAGCACCAGTACCTTCATCCGACTCTCCCTCCAGGCTTAAAGCCGCCGCGTTATCGAAGTTGACCCTGGGTCAAACTAGTGTCGGCCCTATCACGGCGTCGACACGACTGGTCAGGAGGTCCGCTATGCCGTCCATTGCACCGTTTCTATGGTTCGACTCCGATCTCGCCGAACCGATCGCCTTCTACACGTCCCTATTCCCCGAATCCGCATCGCCTGACCTGCCCCGCACGGCAGAGGATGGGCCCGTATTCACGGCGACGATCGAACTGTGCGGTCAGCAGTTGATGCTGCTCAATGGTGGGCCGGTCCATGCCGGATTCACCGAGGCGATCTCACTGTTCGTCAGCGTCGACACCCAGGAGGAGATCGATGACCTGTGGATGCGGCTCACCGCGTACGGCGGCGAACCCGGCCGATGTGGCTGGCTGAAGGATCGTTATGGGTTGTCGTGGCAGATCGTGCCCTCCGTGCTGGGAGCCCTGCTCGGTTCTCCCGACCGGAACCGCGCCCAGCAGGCTACGGACGCGATGATGCAGATGGGCAAGCTCGACATCGCCGCCCTGCAAGCGGCTTACGATCGCTGAACCGAAGCCAATCCGCCCATGGCACTGAGGCACCTTCTGGAATGAGGCCTCTGCTCCCGGCAGGTCCCACTGCCCTTCCTGTGCCCTTTCGGCCCTGGTCTTGAGGCTCGGTTCGGCTCATGCCTCGTTGAGGTGGGCCTCCAATGCGTCAAGCCGATCAGCCAGGTCCTTCAGACCACCCGCGGTGTGTATGTCCAACCGGTCCAGGATCTCCAACGTGTCGTCGTAGGTGTGCTGAGAACGGAGATCGCTGGCCTGGCTCTGCACATTTTGTCCGACCATGATGACCGAGAGCAGCACGAGCTGGAGGAACGTCTGAGCAATCCAGGCGATGATGCCCTCGCCTCCGGGCCTCAGTGCGGGGCGCAGACCAAGTAGCGCAATTCCGGCGAATGCATAGGCACACCACATCGACCCCACGATGTTGGTCAGGAAGACGGCGATCTTGGCGTTGGCCCCGTTCACCCTCTGCATATCTGACCGCAAACCACGAACACTGATCGCCTGACCAATGATGTGGCGCGCCTTTACCGGCCTTGCTATCTGGTGCTCGATCATCATGCTCTCCTTTGTCCGAGACCTCTGAGCCTCTCACCACGGAGCCGTCACGATGAACATCGCACCTCTGGGCGTACAGGGGGACTTCGGTTTGGGAGCATTCGCCCAGGAACAGCGGGACCCTTCGCCGTCGATCTTGGTGGAGCGAGAGCCACCCAGCACGCTGAGGCGATGATTGCTCGGCTCGGCCGATCCGTTTACCTCAGCGGGAGCGGCCTACCAGCAGCGCGAATCCGCGCCACCGCCAGAGACAGTCGACTTGCGTCAGTCCGGCCTCGCGCATCCATTGCAGTTGGTCTTCAACCAGGACGAGTCGGTCTTCGGGGTCGTCATCAGGTCGGCCAATCAGATCCAGGAACTGGCGATGGAGTTCAGGCGTGGCCGAGGCAACAACCTCAAGGTTGGCAAATAATCCGTCATCGTTGAGTTGTCGGGCAATCTCACCGAACAGCAGCCGTTTGCGTTGGTCCTCGACATGATGGATGGAGAATCCAGCAACCACCACGTCGAACGATCCGAGCGGGGTCAACGGATCATCCAGGTTCCACTCCCGGACGGTGACTCGTCGGTCGCCAGCGAACCGAGCACGGGCGTGCCCGAGCATGGCCGGCGATGAATCCACCGCAAGCACGTTCCGCACGCTGGCGCGATGTTGGAGGATGAGAGCGGCCAGTCTGCCGTCACCACATCCGAGGTCGAGTACGGAGAACGGTGCATCCGGCAGCACCGATACCAGGACCTCTTCGCCCACCGCCCGCGGTGTCAACCCGCCGATCCGGGCCAGGTAACGATCCACCCGCTCGGGATCGCTCCACGAGGGCGTACTCAGGCTGCCTGGCTCGGGGGTGGCCTCCACCCTTCAATACTGGCCGATGGGGGAACCGTCGCCGCGGCGACTCCGAATCGCCGACACCGGCAGGTCAGGGGCGGGCGTCAGCTGACGCGATGGTGAGCCACCAACTCGATCCAGGTGAGGCTCGACGGGGGACCGGAGATACCACCTTTGACCAACGCCTCACCAAGGCGCCCTTCCATGAACCTCGCCTGATGTTCGGGGGTATCCCAGATTTCGATGACGACGAGGTGTCCGTCTTCATTCAGACCGGCGGAATGCGTCACCAACCCGTCGGGCCACGTCCCCTCGCCGCTTTCGGGGTCGATGCCCAGTTGCTCGTTGACGGCGTGGTACTCCGCCACCGTCACCCCCTCGAACTCCAATATCAGTTCGGAAGCCATTTCGTTTCCACCCTCCGCTCTCACAGTCTGCCCGCTCGCCTGAGTAGCCTGTCACGGGCACGCGCTACTGGCCAATTGTTTCGCATCGGGAGCACCATCTGCGCCGCCCGAAATGAGCCGTCGCCCATTCCGAATTCACCGTCCACCCCGCAGGCGACGGTCAGGATGGGAGGCGGGCCTCACGCTTACCGGGAACCGCTTCCGGTCCGGGGGGCCCTGACCCGTGGCGCCGCGTCGAACTGGGACAGCGCCCAGCGCGCCGGTCGAAGGTGCCGGTGGTCGATCATCACCCCGTACGGAAACGAGTAGCTGACGACCTAACCACGGGCGACAACGGCTGTGGCGCGAACGTTGTGGGCCACCAGCTCGGGAGAGGTGTTATGGGCGCCGGACAGTGGTGCGTAGGCAACCCACTGGGGAGGAACCTCGAGTTCGGGGACCACGAAGCTGTACCGGTTGCCGGTCCGGATCACGTCCACGGCCGTAGAGATGCTGCTCAGGGGAGGGCGGCCGAACAAATCAGTAGGGCACGGCATCAAGACGTCCAGCTCGATGGCCGGGGTTCTTGATGTAGAGATACCGGCCGACCGATGTGAACGTGAGCCGATCGTTGGGCCCACCGATGATGGTCGTTTGCCAGCGGTCCGGCGCTTCCCAGAGACCAAGCACCTCTTCCCCCGGACTACGGTGCACCTTTCCCTGATGGGTGAACGACCCCGGTGCCACCTCGGCCACAAAGCGAAGCGAGGAGGTCTCCGCGGTGATCGCGGCCGCTGACGGAGTGCCTCACCGTCTCTGAAGTGAGCCGCGGCGAGACCGAGAACAGCACCCAACACCGCGGCGCAGGCCAGAATCCCCAGCAAGAGATACGGAGTAACTCGTCTCCGGTCCGACACGGGGGCAGCCTATCTGGCGGCACCTCCGGTTCGTCAGGCGGACGACGATTGCCTATCCGTGGAGGGACCCCCTCGGCCCGGTACTGCTCGTTGATCCAACACTCCGGCGAGAGCCGGGCAGCACCCGATGGTGACCATCGGTGCGGTCCTCAGATGTCAACGAGTAGCGGCCTGAGGCGGACGGTAGGGTTGGCGCTCTCCCCGAACCACAATTCGATAGTCCGTCCCACCAGTCGGACTACCGGAGTTGGGCCGGTCAACCCAGGCCACCGCTCGGTCGTCTCCTCCATGACGAAGTCCTGGAGGTCGCCCAAGGCGAGCTGGCTCGCCCGAACGAAGAGGGATGCCATCGACCCCTGCCCGCCGTTCACCCACTGACAGGCGTACGACCCTGCCCGGCGCCTTCCACGGTGGACAAACCACAGCATGTCTCCGTCGGCGACCACGGTGACGCCTGCCGGCACTATGTCCTGCATACGAGAGGCGAGCTCAGTGGCCAGCCAGGAAGACTCCACCTCTCCAGTAGATCAGGCGTCACACTCCCTCTGCCGTACCGCCAACCCACGTAGGCCAGATGAGACAACCGCGCCCGAGCGCCGCGCAGAAGGCGCCTCGAACGGGTGGAGGCCATTGGACTGGCGGCCACCACGCTCGATTCCTTCTCCCACGAGCGGAAAGCCTCGCCCGAAGGCGTACGCTCGACCACATGAGGATCCCGGTCGCCTGCAGACTCGAGTCGGCCGACGCCCAGGCGCAGGCGGGCGAATGGCAGGAGCTGTTGCGTCGGATCGCCGAGGACCCCAGGCGGATATCGTCCAATCGACTCGAACTGCACCTGTCCCCGGGTGCCGAGGTCACGTCCGTCATCGATCTGGCTCAACGTGAGATGGCCTGCTGTCCATTCTTCTCCTTCAGCATCGAGATCGAAGCAGACGGTCTCCTTCTGGTGATCGAGGTGCCGGACAGCGCCGCCAGCGTTCTCGACCGGTTCACGAGCACCGCCACGTAACCTCTCGCACCGATCTGACGACGGATGCCGCCTTCGTCAGGCGCTGAGGGTGGCTTGCAGCTCGGCCAACCGGGGGCGGTTGAGCGAGTACCAGACCCACTTTCCGCGGCGCTCGCCCTGAACCAGACCTGCTTCGCTGAGGACCTTGAGGTGGTGGGAGACGGTCGGCTGGCTCTTGCCCAAGGGTTCAACGAAATCGCATACGCAGACCTCGCGGTCGGGAGCGCCGGCGATGATGCTGAGAACCCGGAGCCGAACCGGGTCGGCGAGGGCACTGAAGCCACGGGCCAGCTCGCTGGCGTCGTTGGCGTCGAGAGGCGCAGTGAGCACGGAAGCGCAGCAGGACTCGCTGGGTTCGAACGAAGTGGCTGATCTAGGCACGGTGTCCTCCCATTGACAGTTGTCGATGTATCATCCATACTCGATGCATCGATAGCCATCGATCTTACCGGAGGTTCCCGTGTCCAGAGTCCAGCTCGCCCTCAACGTCTCTGATCTCGAGGAGGCCATCACCTTCTACTCCAAGCTCTTCGGTGCAGAGCCGGCCAAGAGGCAGCCGGGCTACGCCAATTTCGCCATCGCCGAACCACCCCTCAAGCTCGTCCTGATCGAGAGCGAGGAGGCGCGCGGCGAGGGGGTCGCCGGAGCTCTCAACCACCTCGGGGTCGAGGTGGCTACCCCTGGCGACGTGGCCGACGCCGGCGCCCGGCTGAGCGGGGAAGGACTTGACACCGAGGCCCAGAACCAGACCACCTGCTGTTTCGCCGTGCAGGACAAGGTGTGGGTGCACGACCCTGATGGGGCTCCATGGGAGGTCTACACGGTGCTCGGCGACGCGCCGGCCGACAGCGGAATCGCCGGCGACGGATCGTGCTGCGTGCCCGAGGCCAACCAGGCCACCCCGATTCCGGTGGGTATGGACTCCTCGCCGTCCAGCTCCTGCTGCTGAGACCCGATCACAGGCCCAGGGGAAGCGACAGCGGGAGGCATCGAATGGGCGACGCCGCCTTGTGGCGAAAGCTGGTGGCCGAGCTTCTGGGGAGCGCCTTCCTGGCCGCTATCGTCATCGGCTCGGGGATCGCCGCCCAGACGTTGTCCCCCGGCAACGTGGGGCTCCAGCTCCTCGAGAACGCGGCAGCCACCGCAGCAGGCCTTTACGTCATCATCTTGATGTTCGGTCCGGTGTCCGGAGCCCACTTCAATCCGGTGGTGTCCTTTGTCGACGCGGCGTTCGGAGGCGTGAGTTGGCGGACCGCTTCCGCCTACCTGCCGGTCCAAGTGGCCGGCTGCGTCGGTGGGGCGATGGTGGCCAATCTGATGTTCTCCAAGGCGGTGATCAACATCTCGACCAAGCACCGGGCATCCCCGGCCCACTTCCTCTCCGAGGTGGTCGCCACGCTGGGCTTGATCCTGGTGATCTTTGCCCTGGCCCGTAGTGGCCGATCCCGAAGTGCAGCCGCGGCCGTTGGAGCCTATATCGGCGCAGCGTACTTCTTCACCAGCTCGACCAGTTTCGCCAACCCAGCGATCTCGGTCGGGAGGATGTTCTCCAACACCTTCGCCGGCATCGCCCCGTCCTCGGTCCCCAGCTTCATCGCTGCCCAGGTGGTTGGCGGAGTGCTGGCCATGGTGGTGATCAAGGTCCTCTATCCCGACATCACCTCGGATCAGGCGGCAGACATCATGTTTCCTCGGCATCCGCTCGATCAGGGTGGCCATGTCGTCTCCCCGGCCGACCGACCGCCTGCCCTCACCCGGACCCCATCCCCGTCCCACTCGTCGACCCGGGACTCCCCATGACCGCGATGCCGACCGTGCTGTTCCTCTGCATCCACAATTCCGGGCGGAGCCTGGCCGCCCGCGTCCTGCTCGACCACTACGCCCAGGGCAGGATCCGGGTCGAGTCAGCTGGATCCGAGCCGGGGAACCAACTCAACCCGTCCGTGGTCGCCCTCCTCATCGAGCGGGGGCTTGATCCGAGCCGTGAGTTCCCGAAGCCCCTCACCGACGAGGCCGCCAGAGCAGCCGATGTCATCGTCACGATGGGCTGTGGCGACACGTGCCCGGTCTACCCGGGCAAGCGCTATGTCGACTGGGAACTGGTCGATCCGGCCGGCAAGCCGGTCGACCAGGTCAGGCCGATCGTGGAAGACATCGATCGGAGGGTGCAGAACCTCCTGGCCGAGCTGCTCGACATGCGGGGCTCGGGATCGAGCCCACCTGATGGCGTCACGGCCTGAGCCAGAGGACACCGACGGGTCAGGTCTGCGTCGGCATTCTTACGACGAGTAAGTTGTGCACCGTGCCCGTCGATGCCCTCAGGTGCCGATCCGTCCGCTCGGGCGCGGCGTGATCCACTGCACCCGATGAGCGATCATGCGATGGTTCCGACCCACGGGGCCTTCTGATGGAAGGGACCCCCACGAGTGATCCGGCTCCCCGTGACTCCCCGCGGAAGCGGACACGCTCCAGCAAAGAGGACGAGTCAGAGCTCCTCGTAGAAGTCGCCCGCCAGATCCTGGTGCGAAAGAACGGGTCGGGATTCACCCTGAACGAGGTCTTGGAGGAATCGGGGCTTGGCACGCGGGCCTTCTACAGACATTTCGGCTCGAAGGACGAGTTGGCCCTGGCCGTATTTGCCGAAGAGGCAGAGCGGGAAGCAAAGCGGCTCCGCAGCCGGATGAAGGAAGCCTCCAACCCCATCGAGGGGGTGGTGGCCTGGATCGACGTTCGCCTCGAGCCGGGGTTTGACCAACGACTCGCGGCCAGCCAGCGTCCGCTGACCGAAGAAGCCGTGCGAGCGAGTCGACGATTCCCCAGGCAGCTCGAACCGGCGTTCAACCGGACGTTGGAGCCGCTGATCGATCAGTTGACGCGAGGCAGGACCGCTGGGGTCTTCGTTGGGATAGACCCGGTCGCTGACGCCAAGGCCATTCATCATGTGGTGTCCGGAGTCGTCGAACAACGGTGGTCCGGATTCCCACTCCGCCGTCGGGAGACACGGGGGAATGTGCTGCGCTTTTGCCTCGGTGCGCTTGGCGTCGACCAGTCGCTGATCATCGAACTACTCACGGAATCAGCCTCGCCCGACACCACGCTGTCGGCGTAGCGGCCGACCTGGTCCAGGCCGCTTGGCCGGTCGACGGCGGCCCGTGCTAGCCGCAGCGCTCCTTCACCGATGTCACCGTGGCCGTCCCCGAGCACGGCCCCCGGTCGGCTGTCACCACAGCTACACGACCGGTCAGCAGCACAGAATCGGGCGACTCCGTCGCTCCAGTCGTTCAGGCCTCGATGTCGAACGCCGCGTAGTACGGAGCGAATCGCTCTCGGATCTGAGCTGGTTCCAGGCCGAAATCGGACAACTGGTAGGTGTGGGTGCCATGGGCACCGGGCTCGTGGGTGCCGGCCCATGCGGCCACCGAGGCCCGGGAGGTCTCGTCGAAAGGAATCCCGATGTGCTCCAGCGCTCCGGCCAGCGCCTCCATCGGTTCGGTCTGCAGGGCCGCGAAGGTGACGTCGGCGAAACGCTCGTCCCCCATCCGGTCCCGGAACTCCATGGCCCGCCGGACGGCCTCCCACCAGTGCTCGAGCTGCTCGGCCCCCAACTCGATGGAGTCGTCTCGGTCGCTACTCCAGCTGCGGGTGTAGTGGATGAGACTGGAGACCGACCCGATGACCTTGGTCGGGTCCCGATGGCTCCACAGGAATCGGGCATTCGGATAGATCTCGACCAAGGCGTCCAGGGACAGCATGTGGACCGGGGTCTTGAGGTGCCACAGGGTCGGTGGGCATCGCCACTGGAGCAGCTTCAGCACCCGCCGGTGGTAACGGTAGGTCTCCCGCATGTCGGTGTCGACAACCCAGGCCATGTAGGAGGGCACCCGGGCGAAGCCGTCGAAGTGGGCGGTCCGGAAGCTCATGCCCATCAGGTCCTGGCACTCGGTCGCCGTGGTGGCCTCGGTGTGGTGCATGCTCTGCATCAGGGGGAAGGCCTCGTCCATCATGGCGATACCCTGCTCCGTAGCGGCAATCCGGGGATCGGAATGCTCAGTCGCCTTCTCGGGAGGCGGGACCGGTGCGGCCGATTCC
Source organism: uncultured Acidimicrobiaceae bacterium (assembly GCA_963737625.1). GTDB lineage: Bacteria > Actinomycetota > Acidimicrobiia > Acidimicrobiales > RAAP-2 > Bog-756. The sequence goes on along the minus strand of CAVTTK010000001.1, from coordinate 402,723 downwards.
CACGTCCGGAGCGAGCGGAACTGGGGATCAGCGGCCACCAGTTGACTGAGGGCGGTGGTGCCGGTGCGGGGTAGGCCGATGACGAAGACCGGTCCATCGATCTCCTGGTCGTCGATCTCGGGATGGAGGCGGTAGGTCTCCTCTACCCCCAGCCGGGCGCCCAGGAGTGTGCTCAGCCGCATCCGCTGCATGACCTCGCCCATCTCGGTGAGGTCGCCCTCCTCGTTCATGGCAGCCACCAGCCGCTCGAGGCCCTCGCGATAGTGGTCGCCACCGGTGTCGTCGAGACCCGTCCGGCTGCGGGCGTCCTCCTCGATCTGGTCGACATCGAGGCTCATCGGGCGAGCCATCGGCATGGGGCGTCGTGGATATCGACCACCGACGGCCGATGGCCGGTCGGCATCGTTGGTGTTGTCGGCGACTGAGTCCGACACCGCACGTGTGACCCGAACACTGGAGTCCTCCCCCATCTCATACTGCCGTGTTATGAAAGTGAGACTTTCGCCACCGTAGCTTACTTCGCTACCGATCCAGCCGGGCAGTGGACGACACTTGACCCCAGCCGTGAGGAAACTCCGTCGGTGCCGACCGGCTTCAACCGAAAGCACCATTTTCAAGCACTTTGACCCCGGGCCGGGAGCGACGCCGTGGCCGGAGTTGGACACCCCGACCGGGTCCTGACCAACCCAGAGATGCCGTCCTGACCGGTGCGCCGTCTGACGAGGGCACCGGTGGACCAGCCAGGCTTCAGGGCACCATGCCCATTCGGCGCAGCTGGCCCAGCAGGACTTCAGCAGCCTGCTCCGGTGTCGATGTCGCCGTGTCGATACGCAGCTCGGGAGCCTCCGGTGGCTCGTAGGGAGAATCGATGCCCGTGAAGTTGGCCAGCTCACCCCGGCGGGCTTTTCGATACAGCCCCTTACGATCTCGGGTCTCGGCATCCTCCAGCGAGGTGTCGACGTGGACCTCACAGAACCGCCCTTCGCCGGCCAGCTCCCGAGCCAGCCGTCGCTCGGCGCGGAATGGAGAGATGAAGGAAACCAGCACCACGAGTCCGGCATCGGCCATCAATCGAGCCACCTCTGCTACTCGCCGGACGTTCTCGATGCGGTCGAGCTCGGTGAAGCCCAGATCGCGATTGAGCCCGTGCCGCACATTGTCGCCGTCCAACAGGTAGGTGTGCACGCCGTGGGCATGGAGAAGCTGCTCGGTCCGGTTGGCGATGGTGGACTTGCCGGCGCCGGAGATGCCCGTGAACCAGACCACACCGGATCCGTGGCCCATCATGGTATTGCGGGCGGCCAGATCGACCTCGAGTGCCTGCCAGTGAACGTTCTGCGAACGGCGGAGCGAGAAGTGGAGAAGGCCGGCTCCCACCGTGGCATTGGTCATCCGGTCGATGATGACAAATCCCCCCGTGTCGCGATTCGAAACGTAGGGATCGAAGGGCACCATCCTGTCGGTGCTGACCGTGCACACACCGATCTCGTTCATTTCGAGGGTCCGGGCGGCCAGGTGCTCCATGGTGTTCACGTTCACCTTGTACTTGGGCTGGGAGAAGGTGGCTCCGACCAGCGACGTGCCCAGCTTGATGAGATAGGGCCGTCCGGGCAGCATCTCGTGATCGTTCATCCAGACGACATGGGCCTCGAATTGGTCGCCGATCTCCGCTGGCTCGTCGTCCGAGCAGAGGACATCGCCCCGACTCACGTCGATCTCATCCTCCAACACCACGGTGACCGACTGACCGGCGACAGCGATGTCGAGGTCGCCATCGAACGTCGACAGTCGGGAGACCGTGGAGAGGCGGCCAGAGGGAAGCACCCGCACCCGATCGCCGGGACGCACCGAGCCCCCCACGATCAGACCGGAGAAGCCGCGGAAGTCGAGATCGGGCCGATTGACCCACTGGACGGGCATCCGGAACGGGGTTCGACCGGGCCGGTCCTCGACGTCGATCGCCTCCAGGTGAGCGAGCAGGGTCGGACCGGTGTACCAGGGGGTCTTCGGACTCGCTTCGATGATGTTGTCCCCTCGGAGTGCAGAAAGGGGAATGCAGGTGATCTCCGACAATCCGATGTCGCCGGCGAAGGCCCGGTATTCGGCTTCGATGTCGTCGAACACCTGCTGCGAGTAGCCCATCAGATCGAGCTTGTTCACGGCCACAACGACATGTTGGATGCCCAAGAGAGAGACCAGAAAGCTGTGTCGGCGTGTCTGGGTGAGCACCCCCTTCCGAGCATCGATGAGGATGACGGCGGCGTCAGCGGTCGATGCTCCGGTAACCATGTTCCGGGTGTACTGCTCGTGGCCCGGTGTGTCGGCCACAATGAACTTCTTCTTCTCGGTGGCGAAGAACCGGTAGGCCACATCGATGGTGATGCCCTGTTCCCGCTCGGCGGCCAGGCCGTCGACCAGCAGCGCGAAATCGAGGTCGCCGCCCTGGGTCCCCACGTGGCGTGAGTCCACCTCCAAGGCGGCCAGATGGTCGTCGAATACCATGTGGGATTCGTAGAGCAACCGCCCGATGAGGGTACTCTTGCCGTCATCGACGCTCCCGCAGGTGATGAATCTGAGCAGTCGTTTCTGCTCGTGGACACCCAGATAGGCCTCGATGTCCGTGGCGATCAGCGACTCCCGGGCCATGGCCATCAGAAGTACCCCTCCTGCTTCTTCTTCTCCATCGACCCGGCCGCGTCGAAGTCGATGACTCGACCCTCTCGCTCCGACGTCGTGGCCAGGAGCATCTCCTGGATGACATCGGTCAGGGTCGCCGCGGTGCTTTCCACCGCACCGGTCAGGGGGTAACAGCCCAGCGTCCGGAATCGCACGCTCCGAAGTTCTGGCGTCTGTCCGTCGAGCGGCATTCGGTCGTCATCCACCATGATCAGCACTCCATCTCGCTCAACCACCGGACGTGGAGCGGCCAGGTAGAGAGGGACGATCGGGATCTGTTCCCGGTGGATGTACTGCCACACATCCAGTTCGGTCCAGTTGGACAGGGGGAAGATCCTCATCGATTCGCCCTGATTCCGGCGAACGTTGTAGGTGCGCCAGAGCTCGGGGCGTTGCTGCTTGGGATCCCACCGGTGCTGGGCCGACCGGATGCTGAAGATGCGTTCCTTGGCCCGGGACTTCTCCTCGTCCCGGCGGGCACCGCCGAAGGCAGCGTCGAACCCATAGTGATCGAGAGCCTGCTTGAGTCCCTGGGTCTTCCACATGTCGGTGTGGACTGCAGATCCGTGGTCAAAGGGGTTGATGCCCAGCCGGATGCAGTCGGGGTTCTGGTGGACCAACAACTCCATGCCGCTGTCTTCGGCCATCTTCTCCCGCATCTCGTACATAGCCCGGAACTTCCACGTGGTATCGACGTGGAGCAGGGGGAAGGGCGGGACTGACGGGTGGAACGCCTTCCGGGCCAGGTGCAGCATGACAGCACTGTCCTTGCCGATGGAGAACAGCATCACCGGCCGCTCGCATTCGGCCACGGTCTCCCGCATGATGTGGATGCTCTCGGCCTCCAGCCGCTGCAGATGGGTGAGCGCGGCCATCAGACCGATCCAGGGACGTGGGTCATCCGACCGCGCGGGTCAAGGAGCGACGTGGCAGGCCGGCGAATGTCCGCATGGAAGCCAGCAACTCGCCGGTGTTGGGATGGGGCACCAGGTAGTGGGAGTAGGCCACCCGTAGGAACATTTCAGCGGCCTGTGCCCTGCTCATCGCCCTGCTGCGCACAGCGGGCACCTCGTCCAGCGAAGGGCCCAACAAACGGACCAGGGTCTCGACCTGGGTACTCAGCGAGTTGTTGAGTGATCGAAGGGCGAAGGCCGGATCCACTCCGACGGGGTCCGGGCCCATCGACTCGTCCAGATATGCCACCAGGTACCGAAGTGCCGCATCCAGCTGTCGGGCCGGCGCTCGATGAGCCTCGATCTCGGCTCGGAGACCCTCGTCGAATTGGGCCCGCTCGTACTCGGTAAGGGCCGTGAACAGCTCGTCCTTGGTGGGGAACCATCGGTACAGGGTGGGCCGGGACACACCGGCTGCCGATGCCACCTCGGACAGCGTCAGCTTTCCAGGCCCTTTGGCAGCGATGGCGCGCCTCGTGGCGGCAAGAATGAGCTCAGCGCTCGTGTTCTGGGCCGTCACAGCCACGAATCATTACATATGGCAATAAATATGTAAAGGAGGCATGCGGATGGCGGTCGCTTAGTCGTTGTCCCTGCGGCGGTCACGCAGCCCGTCGAGCAGGACCTCGAGGCCAAAGCGAAAGACCTCCCGGTCGTCGACGAAGGTGATCGTGCTCGGATCGTCCGCCGCCTCGGCCGTCGCCAGCTCCGTGGTCACAGCTCCGAACAGGAGGTAAGCCAGCAGTCGCTGGACTCGGTCACTCACTGTCCGGTCGAATCCGGCGGTGCCGAGAATCTCGCTGACCGCCTGGTACAGACGGGTCTCGTTGGGCAGCCCTTCCGTGCGGCGCAAGAGATGCTGGGCCACCCCGGGATAGGTCAGCAACACCTCTCGGCCACGTTCGAACAGCAGGGTGAGTCGGCGATCCCACGGGAGGTGAACAGGCGGGAGCAGGACCTCACCCAATACGGCGTCGCCGACCAGGTCGAGGAGGTGGTTCTTGTCCCGCACGTAGTAGTAGGCGTTCATGGACGGGGTGCCCAGTTCCGCGGCGAGCTTGCGCATACTCAGCTTGGCAAAGCCGATACTCCGTGTGAGACGGAGTCCTGCTTCGACCACATCATCTTGGGTCAGTTCTCCGTACCGCCACGGACGTGGCCCCGCGGGTCCCCGGACTACCCCGGTCGCGGTGGGGCTAGCCACTTGCAGTCCACTCCCCGGACACGATCACCGACCGGATGACTTCACCGCCGGACATGAGGGCGAAGGCGTCGTTGACCTGGTCGAGGGTGATCCGGCGGGTCACGGCACCCGCCAGATCGAGGTGTCCCCCCTCGGCGAGCGCCACCAGCCGGGGGAAGTCCCTCCGAACCTGGCCCGAACCGTAGTAGCAGCCTACGAGTCGCTTCTCGGTGGAGAACAGTTGGAAGCCGTCGAACTCCACCCTGGTGCCGGCCGGCGGCATGCCCACGGCGACCACGGTACCGGCGTTCCGGCACAAGTCGTAGGCCTGTTGGAGCGTGGGACCGGACATTGCCACTTCGAAGGCGTAGTCGGCGCCGCGACCAGCCGTCAGGTCCCGCACCGCCTCGACGGCATCGGTCGTCGTGGGATCGATGACGTCGGTGGCCCCATTGGCCCGAGCCTTGTCCCGTTTGGTGGCGACAGGGTCGACGGCGATGATTCGGGCAGCTCCGGCGATCCGGGCCCCTTGGATGACGAACTGCCCCACGCCGCCGCAACCTATGACCGCCACCACCGAGCCGGGCTCGACGCGGGCCGTATTGAGTGCGGCGCCCACTCCGGTCATTGCCGCGCACCCCACCAGGGCCAGTTGATCGGCGGGAAGATCGGACTCCACGGCTACGACCGACATGCGATCGACGACGGCCTCCTCGGCAAAGGTGCCCAGGCCGCTCATCGACCAAGTGCGCTCGCCGCTCCGGTCATCCTTCCAGTGTGCTCGGGTCGCCACGTTGATGATCTGGTCACAGAAGTGCGTGCGACCTCGGACGCAGTGCCAACATGAGCCGCACGCGGGCTGGAACGCACCGATGACCCGGTCACCAACCGCCAGGTCGCGGACCTCACCACCGACATCGAGGACCGTGCCGCACCCCTCGTGACCCAGGATGACCGGGGCCAGTCCGCCCATGCCCTGTCGCCGGATGGTGTCGTCGGAATGACAGACGCCGGAGGCGTCGATCCGAACGTGGACCTCAGTGGCCCGCAGCGAACGAGGCGACAGGTCCCGTAGTTCGAGGGGACGATCCGGTTCAACCATCACGGCAGCGCGCACGGCCACTCCTGGTGCGCCCGACCACTCGGCGCTTTGCTTGACGGGAAGTTGAACACTGTACGAAACTTACCGCCCCGCGGCAAGAACCAAACGTCGACCTGCCGACATCCCACACTCCGAGGAGCATCCATGGCCGATGTGGCCGATCTTCATCTCGACCTGACCCAACCCGGCTTCTACGTCCGACCCGACTACTTCGACGTGCTGGCCGATCTCCGGGATCAGGCTCCCGCGTTCCGTACGATGGACGGCAGCTGGGCTGTGACCCGATACGACGACATCCGCTCGATCAGCCGGGACCCCGACCGATTCGTGTCGGGGCGGGGCGTCCTGATCAACGACCCCATGCGCTCGGACGGATCGAGGGGCCTCAACACCTTCTCGATCCTCCATCTCGACCCCCCGGTCCACGCCATCTACCGGAAGGTCGTCAACCGCCAATTCACCCCCAAGGCGGTCCACCGACTTGAGACCACGATCCGCCGGACGGTCACCGAGGTCCTGGACGCCGTGGCCGCCGACGAACCGGTGGATGCGGTCGATTCGCTCGCCTCTGTCGTACCCATCGCGGTGATCGCCGAGCTCTTCGGAGTGGGCGACGCCGATCGCGAGATCTTCCGGCGATGGTCCGACGCCATCATCGCCGCCCCCGACCAGTCTGGCTCGCCCGAGTCCGCAGCCGAACTCGGCCAGATGGCCGAGTTCCTGATGGCCCACATCGACTCCCCTGCCACGGACGGCAACGACCTGCTCGATGTCCTGAAGGGCACCGAGCTCGAGGGCCGGCCTCTGAGCCGGCTCGAGATCATGGGGTTCTGTATGACCCTGTTGGTGGCGGGCAACGAGACGACGCGCACCCTCATCTCGGGTGGCCTGGAGGCACTGCATCAGGAACCGGACCAGCGCGCCGACCTGGCCGGTGAACCCTCATTGATCCCGACGGCAGTTGAGGAACTGCTCCGATGGGTCACGCCCATCCAGGCCTTCGGCCGCACGGCCGTGGCGGACGTCGAGCTGGCGGGTGAGGAGATAGACGCCGGGGACTTCCTCGTCATGCTGTACGCGTCAGGCAACCGCGACGAGGCGGTCTTCGGACCCACCGCCGGTCAGCTCGATGTCCGCCGTCCGGTAACGCCGACTCACGTGGCCTTCGGCTTCGGGGAGCACCTCTGTTTGGGCGCCGCACTGGCCCGCCTCGAGGCCCGGATCTTCTTCGAGGAGATGCTGGACCGCTACCCGGTGTACGAGCTCGCCGGCGAGGTGGAGTACGTCCGGTCGACCCTGGTGCGCGGAGCCCACCGGATGCCCGTCGTGCTGGCACCGTGAGGCACATGACTCTATGTTTCTGCGTTGCCGTCCACCGGGGAAAAATGGGAGGTTGGACTCCATGCCTCACCCGGTAGGTCCATCGTCACCGGCCAGTGTGGACGACATCGGTCTGGCCAACGGCTTGACCCGCTGGCTGGCCCATCACCGGGGCCTCGAGTTCCCGGAGGTGGGAAACCTGTCCCGCCCCTCGGCCGGCTATTCGAGCGAGACCGTCTTCGCCGACCTGACCTGGACAGACCAGGGAGGCCCGCACCTCGACCGCCTGGTGGTGCGCATGGCTCCCCCCGTGGCGGGGACGTTCGCCCACTACGACCTGGTGTCACAGGGGCAGGCCCAGTCAGCGGTGGCGTCGGTGGGTGTCCCCGTCGCCAACCCCACGGTCGAGACCGATCCGGCGTGGTTGGGCGTGCCGTTCATGGTCATGCCCCGGATCGAGGGCCACATCGTCGGGCAGCTGGCCCACCGGGATCCGTGGTTGCGCAGCCTGACCACGGCCGGCCGCGGCCGGGTTCACGACAGCATCCTGTCGGCTCTGGCTGCCATCCACGACGCGCCCACCGACGCGGCCCCCGATGTGCCCCGCCGCGACAACGGCGCCGAGCTGGACTACTGGGAGGAGTACCTGTCGTGGTCCAACTACGGCTCCCCGGTACCGGCCCTGGCCCGAGCCCTCGAGTGGTGCCGGTCGCACCGTCCGGCCCACGAGTCGCCTGGCGTTCTGTTGTGGGGGGACGTCCGGTTCGAGAACATGGTGCTCGACGACGACGGACGGACTCGGGCCGTGCTGGACTGGGACATGACCTCGATCGGTTCCGCCGAGCACGACCTGGCCTGGTTCACCAGCCTCGACCTGATCACCGGGGCCATGTTCGGGAAGCGGGCCGACGGGTTTCCCGACCGGGAAGGCACGGTGGCCCGCTATGAGGAGCTGAGCGGGCGACCGGTCCACGACCTCGAGTGGTACGAGACCCTGGCCATGGTCCGGAGCACGGCCATCATGACCCGGATCAGCATCCTCCGGCGCGACGCTGGCGAGCCCCTGATGCTGCCCATCGACGACAACCCCATCCTCGACCTGCTGACAGAGAGGCTGACGTGAGCGAGCCGGCCGCCCCGGCCGTGACCACCGCGGCCCAGCTGGTCCGACTCCGGGCCCGGGACGACGGAACCGGCGTACTGTTCGAGGGAAAGCGGTGGACGTGGCGCGAGGCGGTGGTCGAAGCCGAGCTCCGGGCCGATCTGCTGCTCTCCCTCCGAGGGGACGGGCCTTTCCACGTGGGCGTCCTGCTGGAGAACACGCCGGAGTACTTGTTCCTGCTGGCCGGAGCAGCCCTGGCCGGGGCGGTCATCGTGGGGATCAACCCCACCCGTCGGGGAGCGGAGCTGGCCGCCGACATCCGCCGGGCCGACTGCCAACTGCTCGTCACCGACTCCGCCCAGGTGGGCCTGGTGGACCACCTCGACCTGGGCCTACCGCCCGACCGACTTCTGGTGGTGGACGACGACGCCTACGCCCACCGCCTGCAGGGGCTCCGGGCCTCCGGGGATGAGGCCCGACCGGCACTGCCCGAGCCCACGGCGGATCAGCTGTTCCTACTCATTTTCACCTCGGGCTCGACCGGGGGACCGAAGGCGGTCCGGATGACCCAGGGCCGGGCGGCTCGGGCCGCGTCGCGGGTGGGCTTCAGCCCCGAGGACGTCCTCTACTCGGCCATGCCCCTGTTCCACGGGAACGCCTTGTCGGCGGCGGTGCTGCCTGCATTGGCCAGCGGGGCCACCCTGGCCTTGCGTCGGAAGTTCTCGGCGTCCAACTTCCTCCCTGACGTCCGGGAGTGCGGTGCCACCTTCTTCAACAGTGTGGGTAGGGCCATCGCCCACATCGTGGCTACCCCGCCCACCGAGCACGACCGGGACCATCGGCTCCGCTACGTACTCGGCCCCGAGACCTCGGCCCGGGACAAGGCGACATTCACCGAGCGGTTCGGCGTGCCCCTCATCGAGGGCTACGGGTCGAGCGAGAATGCCATCGTCCTGAAGCCGGTGCCCGACCCCCGGCCTGGGGCCCTCGGCCGGGCCAGCCCACGTGACGACGTAGCCGTGGTCGACCCGGACACCGGCGAAGAGCTGCCTTCGGCCGTCTTCGACGAGCGGGGACGGTTGACCAATGCCGCAGCATGTATCGGCGAGCTGGTGGGCCGGCAGGCCCGGTCCAACTTCGAGGGCTACTACAACAACCCCGAGGCCGATGCGGAGCGCACCCGCAACGGGTGGTACTGGTCCGGCGACCTGGCCTACCGGGATGAGGCGGGGATCTTCTACTTCGCCGGCCGCACCGGGGACTGGCTACGCGTGGACAGCGAGAACTTCGCCGCCGCTCCGGTGGAGCGGATCTTGGCCCGGTTCGAGGGGGCCACCGGGGTCGCCGTCTACCCCGTTCCCGACCCCAGCACCGGCGACCAGGTCATGGCGGCCATCGAGCTTGAGCCCGGGGTCCACTTCGACCCGAAGGCCTTCGCCGACTTCCTGGGCGCCCAGAACGACCTGGGCACGAAGTGGGCACCCCGCTTCGTCCGCGTGGTGGCGGCCCTCCCGGTCACCGCCACCGACAAGACCGACAAGAAGCCACTGCGGGCCGAGCGGTGGGAGACCGACGACCCGGTCTGGCACCGGGTCGGCCGGAGCGACCGGTACGAGCCGCTGACCCCAGACGACGTCGCCGGGATGGTCGACGACTTCGCCGCCAACGGTCGGAGCGCCCTGATCGGACGTTGAGGTGACCGGGACTACCGTGCGGGTCAGCTCCCGTCAGTCGAGCCCCACCTTTACAATCTCGGTAACTTATGTAAGCTCCGGGTCGAACCGGTGCACGCAATCTGGGAGAGAACATGGATCTGGGCCTGTCGAATGCCGTGGTCGTCGTAGCTGGAGGCACTTCAGGAATGGGCAGAGCAGCCGCGGACTGCTTTGCCAGCGAGGGGGCACGGGTCGCCGTCCTGGCCAGGACCCAACGGGAGTTGGATGCAACCGCCGGTGCTCTGCAGGAGCTGGGCTCCCCGGACGCCGTCGGCCTCCAGACCGACCTCCTCGATCAGGATTCCGTGGAACGGTCCCTGGCCCAGGTGGGTGACCGTTGGGGACACTGCAATGCCCTCGTCAATGCGGCGGGCCCGTTCCCCGGCGGGATCAAGGGATTCGAGGAGTACACGGACGCCGAGTGGCTGGACGTCTTGAACGGAATCACCCTGAGCTCGGTTCGCACCATCCGAGCGGCCCTACCCCTTCTCCGTCGGGCCGAGTGGGCCCGGATCGTCAACGTCTCGGCCATGTCCACGAAACGGCAGTCGGCATCGCTCGTGGCCTACACGGCGGCTAAGAACGCCCTGACCAGCCTGACCAAGAACCTGTCGATGTCCCTGGCATCAGACGGGATCCTGGTCAACACCGTGAGCCCCGGGACGTATGTCTCCGAGTCGTTCAAGAGTGCCCTGCGCCCACTACCCGATGTGGACGAAGAGGACCTCTACGATGTCATGCGCTACATCACGCGTGATTTTGGCCATCCGGTGCATCTGAATCGTGCCGGCGACCCCAAGGAGATCGGGCCGGTGATCGCGTTCGCCGCATCGGCCCGCAACACCTACATGACGGGCGCCAACATCAACGTCGACGGCGGGTCCGACTTCACCTAGGCCTTCCAGCGACTGGAGACGCCACGACCCCCCAGCCGGGTCGACGTGCCCGATCTGACAGCGCCCCGTCTGCGGCGGTGGCGGTTGACCCGACGAAGCCGACCGCATGACCGGCGATCAATCGAGCAGGGAGAACCCTCCGAGGCCGCTCGAGGCCATCTCGTAGCAGAGGGTGTCATAGGGCTCGATGATCCCGAAGGTCACCTCGCCGTCGCACTCGAACCGGGCGTGATGCTGGTCGAGACCGCAGATCCGGGAACGGACGGCAGGGTCGTTGACGTCGTAGGTCTCACCGCTGACCACGCCGTCGCCCACGTCCATCCCATGCCAGATGTCGCCGTCGGGCGTCCCCCCGTTGGGGCCGCCGTACATGCCGCAGCGCAGAAAGGCGATCTGGTTCCCCAGCCGCTCGAACGTCATGGTCTTCTCGGTACCGTCGGCGAAGACCAGGTCGACCTCTCCCGACACCAGCAGGTGGGTGTCGGGTTCGAAGCGGAGCCGGTGTCGCCGCCCCCGGAGTGTCTCGCTGCTCCGGCGCGGATCGCCCAGGTTGTAGAGGATGTGGTCACCCCAGACCCCGTACTCCTCGAACTCCACCCACTCCCCCGAGTGGGGGTGCTGGTTCCCGCTCCACAGGGCCGGCCCTCCTACGCCGTCCCGGGTCCCCCAGTGGTGGTCCCGGGTGCCGCGATGGATGCGGCGGTCCAGTTCGAACCGCTCGCCGTGGGCGGTGACCCAGCCCGTCTGGCGACCGAAACCGTCGTAGCCGGCCACGCCGGCGAAGGGCTTGGTCCCGATGAACAGGCCGCCCCCGATCAACCGGTACACCGGCCGCTTGGTGTCGAACCACGACACGTCGAAGGCGGTGCCGTACTCGTTCTCATCCAGTGTGAGCCTCCACTGCCGGAACGGCTCGATCAATTCGAAGTGGAGAGGACCGACGGACATGTCCATCCGGTTGAGTCCCAGCTTGCGGTGGGCCCGCACGGTGGTGTGGTTGCCCCGCACGTTGACGATGGCAAAGGCTTCGGCGGTGCCCAGGTTGGGGTAGATGCCCATGCCCGCCACCACCAGCAGATCGCCGGTGGTGTCCTCGCAGGTGAACCACATTCGCTCGTAGGCCTGGGCGTCCGACGTCCACATGACCCGCACCGGGTGGGGATGGTTGTGGATGAGGAACTCGTCCAGGCCGGACATGGGGTAGTGCTCGTGCGAAGCGTCATAGGGGGCACTCACGAGGGCTGGCCGTCGAGGGAATCGATCTCGGCGACATCGACATGCACTGGTCCGGTATCCGGGACACTCCCGATCTCCGGGTCAGGGTAGGCCACCACCACCACGTCGATAGTACTTGCGGCCAGGGGCGGCACCCCGGACCCACCGAACAACAGTGGGGAATGGCCCGACGGCCGGTGCGTCACCGCCGTTCACCGTTGAACACAGCGGAGGCCATCAGCCGGCCGGCCGAAACGTCACCGGAAGACTCGTCGGTGAGCGAAACGCCATGCCCCGGATGTGCGGATCGCTGTCCCCAGGGTTGAGCTCGATGTCCTCGAAGCGGTCCATGAGCACATGAAGCAGGACCTCCGTCTCGATGCGGGCCAGGTGCATCCCCAGGCACATGTGGGGGCCGGCGGCAAACGCTATGTGGGGCTGCGGGGACCGGTGGATGTCGAATGTCTCAGGACTGACCCAGCGGGATTCGTCCCGATTGGCCGACCCGATGACCGGGGACACGGTGGCACCTTCGTTGATCGTGTACCCCCCCAACTCGACACTGCGGGTCGCGAACCTGGCCACCGTCGTCAGGGGCGTCTCGTACCGAAGCCCTTCCTCGATAGCCCTTGGGACCAGCTCGCGGTGCTGACGCACCTGGTCGAACTGGTCCGGATGGGTGAGCAACAGGAACAGCAGGTTGCCGGAGGATCGGAACGTGGTCTCGATGCCCGCGGGGAGCAGGAGCCGCAGGAAGGAGCAGATGGCCTCGTCGGTCAGTCGTTCACCCTCAACCTCGGCGGTCACCAAATCGCTGATGACGTCGTCGGCTGGAGTCGACCGGCGTTGGTCCACCAGTCCCTGGAAGTAGTGGCGGAGCTCCAATGAGGCGGCGAACCCAGCCTCCATCTCACCGGCAATGCCGATCAGGCGAATCGATAGCTCCCGGAACATCTCCAGATCCTCGACCGGAAGTCCGAGGATCGAGGCAATGACCCTGGTAGGGAATTCGTAGGTCAGGGCGTGCACGAGATCGGCCGATCCGTCGTCCGCCACGGCGTCAAGCAGTTGATGACAGACCGGCGCGATGACTTCCGGTTCCCATCGTCGGAGCGACTTCTCCTTGAACGCGTTGGCTACCAGATTCCTGTGAGCGCGGTGAGCCGGACCATCCATTCCCAAAATCGTCTCTCCGAAGATCAGACCGATGGTCTCGTTGTGGCCAGCCGAGTTGAATGACTTCGTCTCGCGGAATACGCGGGAGACGTCCTCGTACCGGAACACCGACCACTGCTCCTCTGGCACGAATTCGGGTGGGAGATGGGTGAGATCCATCAGCGTGCCGCGCATAACCGGCTCGACCGCCCTCTGACGGGCAAAGTCCGGGTAGGGGTCTCGCGCCGTGCCGGCGACAGCCTCGAATGCGGCAAACGGGTCGGCGCTTCCTTCTCCACGTTCCGTCATATTACAAACACTAGACAATTTGTAATGGCCAGGTGAGCCGACGTCGGGTCAGGTGCTCAGCCCGGACCGACCGTGTGGAGCGTGCCCCATGGCGCTCTTCGAGAGAAGACACGGCCCATCAAAGTCCGAAAACACCAATTTCGTCGTTATCCATATCTTTCTATTGACCAGTTACTTCTATCGGCTCTGTCGAAATATGGATGATAATGTCTCTTTCGGAGCGCGGCGTTTCCGACGAACGGCGCGATTGTCAGCGAGGGGCACAGACCCTGGGGAGGAACGAGTGGACGAGGTCACGAACAAGGTCGTGGACGGTACCGCTTGGCGCGAGTTCTGCGATCTCCTCGCCGACGCCGGACAATCGGTCCTGGCCCAGGGGAATCCGGACGACCCACTGGATCGGGCCGAGGGGTTTCGTATGTTGACGCGGCTCCTGCGGGGGGCCCTGGAAACTCATTTGGAGCACAGCCGGGCCGAGTACCCCGAGCTCATCTGCACCTGCCACGAGACGATCAAGATCGTCGGCGAAAACCCGGACAACTACTATCTGGGCTCTACCCTCGACGGGCAGTACGACTACCGAGTCTGGGGAACCAGGGGTGAGGCCAAGTGGATCAGTTTCAATCTCTTCTCGGGGGCCGGGTTCGGCGGCGGTGGCCCGGGGACGGGCGCGACATTGCACGAAGAGCAGATGCACATCGAGCAGGACGGCACCTTTGAGGTGATCATCTCCCGGCGTGAGCACCCTGGCAACTGGCTACGTTCCGAACTGGAGACCCGATCGCTCGCCATCCGCCAGACCTTTCTCGACAAGCGCCGCCAGACCCATGCCGACCTCCACATCGAGAGGATCGGAGCGGAGGGTTCAACGCCGGATCCCCTCACCCCCGATGACCTCTACCGATCGCTTCTCATCGCCGGCCACTACGTGAAGGCGGTCTCGGCCATCGGAGCCCAATGGGCCGTGCGTCAGTCGGCGTGGCCAAACGAGTTCACCGACGAGGCGGAGGACGAACTCACGAACAAGTTCAAGGATCCCCAGATCAAATGGCATCAGGCCTACTTCGATCTCGACGACGACGAGGCGCTCCTCGTGGAGGTCACACCGCCGGCGTGCGATTACTGGATGTTCGCCCTCCACAACCAATGGATGGAGACACTCGACTACGTCCACCACCAGGCCACGCTCAACTGCCACTCGACCCAACTCCAACCAGACGGCAGCGTCCGCCTCGTCGTGGCCCATCGAGACCCTGGAGTACCCAACTGGCTCGACACGGCTGGACACGCCCGCGGAACGGTGGGCGTGCGATGGGTCGGTCCCGGTGTGGTTGACGTCCTCCCTTCCACCAAGCTGATCAAGCTCGACGAGCTGGGATAGCCAAGGTCGAAAGGGGCGCCCGGTTCGCCGTCAACCGGCTTCAGCATGATCGGCCGCCTCGAGATCCCTCCGCAGCCGGCGGGCCGGGTGGAAGAGGTGGGTCTGGATCCCCAGTCCAGTGGTCGGGACTAATAACACTTGACGTTAATAACGTAACTCGTTACTATTGAGACGTGCTCACGGAGGAGTCGTTCCGGGACACCGATACGTTGAGAATCTGGCGGCGAAAGTCTGTTCGCAAGGTCAGTGCGGAGGTCCAGCGCATAGCGTGGCGCAGACTGGCCTACGTCGATGCGGCGGAGCGAATCGGCGACCTGGCTGTCCCGCCCGGCAACCGGCTCGAAAAGCTCGAGGGGGATCGGGCCCGGTACTACAGCATCCGAGTGAACGATCAGTACCGGATCTGCTTCCGGTGGAGCGCCACCGGGCCTCATGACGTCGAACTCATCGACTATCACTAGGGAGAAACTATGACCGACACCGACAACCCGATTATGGCCCCCGTCCACCCAGGGACCATGTTGATGGAGGACTTCCTTGAGCCACTGGGGATCAGTCAGTACCGGCTGGCCCAAGCGATCGGAGTTCCGGCCCGCCGTATCAACGAGATCGTTCATGGAACCCGACGGATCAGCGCTGATACGGCGTTACGCCTTTCCCGGTACTTCGGGATGAGCGACGGATTTTGGTTGAACCTTCAAGGCCACTATGACCTCGAAGTAGAGAAGGATCGGCTCGTGCAAACCCTCAAGGACATAGAGCCTCTCGCTGCCGCCAGCTGATCGAGACGTTCTCAACTACGTTCGTATCGCAACCGGGTAACAGAACAGTGCCTTGGTGCGCGGCCACGTGCCAGCGGTTCGAAACACCAGCCCGTCGCCCAGCGGAAGCCGCATCAGGTAGGGCAGGCGAGATTCGGGGTCGGGATTGCGGACGATCAGCAGTTCAGTCATCGACACCGCCGAGTGGCCTTCCCTCGCCGGCCGGCAACTCGCCGGCGACCCGGCCACGCTCTTCAACGAACTCAAGCGACATGTATCCCGCACGGGTTGCTTTCCGTGGAGGTGAAGGGACTCGAACCCTCGGCCTCTACATTGCGAACGGAGCTGCGGTGGTTCCCTGACCTGGGATTTCGCGGGGATTCCCTGGCCGCGTTGCTTGGCGAGGTGCACCGAAGGGCGAGGAAGTGCACCGTCGGGCAAGAGTTGAGTCCTGTTGAGTCCCGAGCACATCACTGGCACGGTCGATGTGACCAGGGAGATCAGAGCTATCGCGGTAGACTTGGAGCAAATGGGGGGAACGCGCGGCCTCACTCTCGGCTCGGCAGCTCGGCGGGCGGAGATACCCACCGACGCTCTCAAAGCGCTGAGGGAGCGGGGGCGGCAACATGGTGTCGACCAGAGCGCCCCAACACAACGTTCCTACGGCCGGTGCGCGTCGGACCAGGCCTGAATGATCTCGGGTCGTAGTCGGCCTTGCCTGGCGACGGGCAGCCCCACGGAGCGGGCCCACGCTCGAACCTCACTCGTAGAAGGTTCGGATATCGCCGGCACGCCCCGATCGGCAGATTCGACGCCGATGCGGGCGGCGGCGGCGGATTCACTCCTCGCCCAGGCGTGGGCTGCTGCGAGATAACGGTAGGTCCACTCTTCGGCAAGTGGGCGAGTCTCGCAGAACACAATCGGTACGCCAGGCCAGCGGACCTGCAGTTCGGCGAGTCCGTCAGCAACAACAGCCGGGCGGATGCGTTCGAGCTTGTAGACCTGCGAATAGCGCTCCTCGACCGCCAGGGCAGCACGCGGCAAGGAGGCCATTTCGGCGATGGCGAAACGCAGCGTGCCGTTAGTCAGGCTGGAGACGAGGTCGGGTAGCGATTTGCGTTCCACTGCTGCAACCAGCCGGCCATCGAGTTCCAGGCCGTAGTCGCCGCAGGGAAGCGACCTCTTGATGGTGTGGACTTGCTGGTCGGAGAAGCGGTAGGCGTAGCGCTCCCGGGAGTCGACGATGATCTGTAGGTCGCCGATGCCACCAGCGCGAGCGGTCGGGACCCGTACATTCGGTCGGGCTTGCTTCCGAGTGCGTGGAGACTGCCAGAACACCGCATCTCGGCCACGAGCGGTGGTGAACACCAGCTGCGAACGGTTCTCCCTGCCGCGAGCGAGTACGAGGTCGATCGACGCGCCGCGGCGCACACACGAGCGCACCGGGACTTGCTCCACGATCTCGGGCTGGCTGGGCCACTCGTCTATGGCAACCGGGTAACAGAACAGCGCCTTTGTCCGCGGCCACGTGCCAGCGGTACGGAACACCAGCCCGTCGCCCAGCGGAATCCGCATCAGGTAGGGCAGGCGTGAATCGGGGTCGGGGTTGCTGACGATCAGCAGTTCAGTCATCGACACCACCAAGTGAGCTTTCCCCCGCCGGCCGACAACTCGCCGGCGATCCGGCCACGCTCCTCATTGAGCTCAATCGACAGGACCTCCACCGGCATGAGCCACGACCGTAGACGGCGGTCGGGCAGCGCGCCGTGCGAGGGTCAGAACCCGTGTCCCGCAAGGATTGGTTTCGCTCGAAATGAAAAGGCTCGAACCCTCGGCCCCTACGGTACGAACGGAACGGAGGCACCTCCCTGGCCTGGGATTTCTCGTCGAGTCCCAGGCCACTTTGGTCGACGAGGTGCACCGAAGGGCAAGAAAGGGCACCATCGGGCAGCAGTTGAGTCCCGTTGAGTCCCGAGCACGCCACTGGCACGGTCGATTTGGCCAGGGAGATCAGAGCTACCGCCATACACTTGGGGTGATGGCACGAACGCGCAGCCTGACGCTCGGACCCGCAGCTCGTCCGGTGGCGATCCCCGACGCGTTCGATTGGGAGCCAACAGCCTCCGGGACCATCACGCTTCCGTTTCATGTGCGATGGAGTGATCCAGTAGTGGCGTACGACATGGCTGTGCGTAGGGATCGGCTGCGCGTCTACGAGCAGGTCCTCCGAGAGGGTACCGAGGCGGACGTACGGCACTACGTCGACCCCGATGAACTCGCCGAGCTCTTCGATGAGCTTGTACTCCCGCCAACCGTCCGACGGACGTGGGAGGAGTGGTTCCTGCGCCACGATAAAGCGCGGGCGGAGTGCTGAGTGACCTCCAGCTTCGAGTTGCGAGAATCATTGCTGGGCTCGTAGAAGCCGAGGATTTTGCGCTCGCCGGTGGTGCTGCGCTCATTGTCCGTGGCGACGTGGAGCGAGCGACTCGGGACCTGGACTTCTTCGGCACCAGTGCCGATGCTGTGGACCACTTGGTTCCCGCGGCGGAGTCAGCGCTCCAGCAGGCCGGATTCCAAGTCGATCGGCTGATCGACAGCCCGGGATTCACGCGCTTGTCGTCGCGGACGAACTCGATCGAACGGAGGTGGACCTGGCGAGCGACGCCCGGCTCTTCCCCACGGAGGCAGGTCCGGGCTTCGACCTCCTCTCATCCGAGGAACTCGCTGCCGACAAGGTGCTCGCCGTGTTTGGCAGGGCGGAGGCCCGCGACTACGTCGATCTCATGTCTATCGAGCCTCGCTTTGGCCTCACCCGTCTCTTCGAACTGGCTCGCGAGAAGGACCGTGGCTTCAGCCCGGTCGTCTTCACCGAGATGTTGGATCGCTTTCCACGTCTTCGGCGGGACGAGTTCCCAATCGACGATGTTCGGTTCGAGGAACTCCAGCATCGGGTGCAGGTGTGGCGGACGGGTGCATTCGAGCTGAGTTCGCCAGAGGAACGATCAGCGCAGCGAAGTAAGGCTCGAGATACTGGAATGGACCTCGGGCACTGAGCCCCAAACTCCGGACCGGCGATTGCACAGAGCCCGAAAGTGCCGGTCCCGATCAGGCATCTGAGTCCTGTTGAGTCCTACACCTGCCCATGTGTTCCCGATGCCGGAAGACAGGATGCCCTGTTGGCCGGTGAACTGGTGGTTCGTCAGGAACCCCGGTGCGTCTGCAGGTCGCCAGCTACTCTTCGGACGTAGCGCTCATCGGTGATCGGGACTTCCACTTTTCGCCCCTGAACAGGACTTTCAGTGGAGGTGAAGGGACTCGAACCCTCGGCCTCTACATTGCGAACGTAGCGCTCTACCAGCTGAGCTACACCCCCGGATGTCGCAAGAGATTAGCCGCCCATCACCCGGTGACGGCCCAGCCGGGTGCTCAGCTCGACCTGCCCACCCAGGTCGCGGTAAGGCCCGAGCACGGACATGACCGCGCTCGACCCCGACCGGCTGGCGGTCCTCACGATCCGGGCATGGTGGTCGGGGTCGTCGTGGTTGAGGGAGTCTCGGTGGTCGTGGTGGTAGTGGTCGACGTGGTCGGAGGCGGAGGCGGAGGCGGGGTCGTGGTAGTGGGGGGAGGCGGCGGCGTGGTTGTGGTCGTGGTGGTAGGGGGCGTCGTCGGTGGAGGCACGAACGAGAACAGGGCCTGGGCGCAGTCGTTCGGAGGTTGGGCGATCACCACGTCAACCCCGGGCATGTTGGAGAAGGTCCACACGTTGAGGGGCGGCCCATTCTGCAGGCAAGCCAGCGCCGGAGCGGTCGTAGACAGATTCGTCACTGTCCCGACAAACTGGGCAGCACCCGTGGAGGCCGGTGGCGTGACCGGCGTGAGCGGGACCGTGGCCAGATTCCACACCGCCGAGGTGGCGAAGCCGGTACCCGGCGGCAGCGTGACGGTCGGTCCGGTCTGGTAATCCTTGGCCGGAGGGGCGTTGCCCAGCAGCGCCGCCAGGTCGGCCGGATCATTCCCGTCCATGCCCAGGGCCCAGATACCCAGTCCGGCGATGTGGAACGAGTTGGCCACCTGGGCCTTCAGGGCCAGCGATGTCGGATCGTCGAAGTACGTCTCATGCCACTGTGACCCGACCTGGTACGCAGTCCAGGGGGTCTGGGTCGTGGGGTCCCAGTAAGTGGGATGGCCGGAGGCGGCGATGACCCCGTAGCTGAGCGGTGACTCACCACCCGTGGCCTGTGCCGTATTGGTTCCGTCGGTGGTGGGCCAGTCGTAGCCGTAGTAGGGCACACCGAGGATGACCTTCGAAGCCGGGACCACCGCGGTGAACTGCTGGAGGGCCTCGGTGTCGTTGAACCCCCCGCCGACCAGCGGAGCGGTGGGGCTGGGGGACGACCGGTTGTTCATGTCATAGGCCATGACGAAGAACCCGTCCAGGGCGGGAGCCAGGGCAGCCACGTTGTAGAAGCCGGCGCCGTCGCCGGCGGCGCTGGCGTACGTGGCCATGGTGACCTGCCAGTGGGGATTGGCCGCGTGCAGGGCATTGGAGACCTGGGTGATCAAGGAGGTCAGCCCGTTACGGTCGGCACTCCCTTCGCCCTCGAAGTCGAAATTGACCCCGTCGAGGTTCTTGGCCGACACCGCGGCGATCAAGGCCGCGGACAAGGTGGCCGGAGCATTCGGGTCCGAGGTGATGGCGTCCAGCGAGCTCTGGCTGAAACATGTCACGGTCAGCACCACCCGATCGCCGGCGGCGTGGGACCGGGTGACCAGATTCACCAGGTCCTGGCTCTCGTAGCCGTTCCACCCGGCACCGCTCTGGTTGAGGGTTCCGTTGGCATTGGCGTCCACGCTGAAGTACGCCAGCGTGGTCAGATCCTTGACGTCGAACCCGCTCGACTGGGGCAACGTCCAGTACGGGGCGTAGCCGAAGATCTCATGGGACTGGAGTGGCGCCGACGAGGCCAGCGAGGGTGGAGCCGGTGCCGGGGTCGACGTGGCCGCGGGCAGATCGACAGTGGCATGGACGCGCGAGGCCTGCAGCCCGTTGCCCACGTCCTGGACATGCAACGGCGCCGACCCCGGGGACACCCCTCCGGCGGTGGACTCGAAGCCCCGGCCGCTGCCGGCCAGTAGGACCAGGGCCAGCAGGCCGACAACCAGTGGTCCCACCCGGCGGACCCCCAGACCGTGCTGGGGATCCCCCTCCGGTGAGCGCAGAGCGGTGACCCATCCGGTGGCCAGAGCCCAGGCCACGGCCAGGCCGGCCGGAACTGCTGGGGCCGCCGCCGGCGATGGCGATGCCCCCACTCCTGCGGCCCCGGCGCTGACGGCGGACAGAAATTGATCGGCGTCGTCAGCGGAGAGGACGTAGCGGGTCGGGACGGCTCCCGCGAGCTCACTCGCGGCGACCAGCTCCACCTCGACCACATGGCCCTCGGACCCGTCGGGCAGTTCGGCGAGCCCGGTTGACGCGGCACCGACCACCTCGGACCAGGGAGTCAGTGACGGCACCGTCCGGGGAACCGGGCCGGACGTGCCGGCGATGATCCCCAGGCCGGTAGCTATCAGGTCGACCTGGGGTCCGGAGGCGAGGGACAGTTCGTCACCGGACGAAGGCGTGGCGACGACTCCGGGGGCCACGGCCATCGCTCCGTGCAGCGTGGGACCGTCCTCGGGACGCTCGCGGTGGAAGGGGCGGCGGAATTGTCTCATGGGAGGTTTTTCAGGGAGTGCCTGCCGTCGTGATGGCCGGCGGTGGTTCTTGCCGACCGCACGCTCTGTGGCCAAGGTATCACTATATGCGGTTTTATGCCAGGCACAAGGAAGTTCTCGGCATCAACGGCCCCACTCTAAAGCACACGGAACCGCTAGGAAAGGGGCGTAACTAAAGGTTTACCTCGGCATTCCGACAATTACCGTGCGGGTCATCGTTCCGTGGCGAAACCAGACTGGGCACAATGACGTCGTTCTCCATCCACATGTACCGAACGGGACGGTGACCTCATGATCTTCGTCGAGGGGTTCCGCCTCCTGTTCGTACTGGCCGGATCGGCGGCCGGATTCGAGATCGGCCGTCATACCCAGACCAGTCCCCATGCCCCGATCATCGGGCTGCTCCTGGGCGCGGCGATCACCTATGTGCTGGGCGGCGTAGGTGGACGACTGGCCGACCGGGGACTCCAACGGGCCGTGTTCATGTTCCGCAACACGCCCCCCGGAGAGATCTTTGCCGCCTCGATCATCGCCACCACAGGCATGCTGCTCGGTCTGGTGATTGGACTGCCCATCCTGCTCCTGGCCCGTTCGGGCTTCACCCTGCTCATCATGGCGGTGGTCTCCTGGGTCCTGGCCACCCTCGGCTGGAGGCTCGGGTCCATCAAGGGACGCCAGATCATCGCCGCGGCCGGCCTGTCGCGCATTCTGGCCCCCCAGCCTGCGCCGCCCCAGGGCCATGCCCTACTGGTCGACGGCTCGGGGGTCATGGACCGGTACCTGATGGTGCTCGGCCGCAACGGGCTGCTACCGGGAGGCCTGGTCATCCCCCAGTTCGTCATCGATCACCTTCAGGCGGTGGCCGAGGCACCCGACCCGGTGAGTTCACGTCGGGCCCGCCGGGGACTCGAGTCGATCGAGGCCCTCCGCGAGTTGGGCGTGCCGGTACACCTGGCTCGGGACGAGGTCCCTGAGGTAGACGACATGGTCATCAAGCTGCTCACCGTGGCCCGGCGAGTGGGACTCCGCATCGGAACGTGCTCGAGTGCCGTGGTCGACGAGGCGACACGATGGGACGTCGCCGTGGTCGACCTTCGCGAGGTGGCCCATGACCTCAGCCCCGACCACCTGCCCGGTGAGCGGTTCGAGGTGGAGCTCATCCGCGAGGGCCGTCAGCCCCGACAGGCCATCGGCTACCTGCCCGACGGAGACATGGTGGTGGTCAATGACGCCACCCACCTCATCGACCAGGGGATGGTGGTGGTCACCGTGCTCTCCACCCGGCCCACCAGCCAGGGGATCATGGTGTTCGCCAAGTTGGCCAGCGAGCAGGACGCCTCCGCCGAGCTCGACTCAATGGCCTGACGCCGGCAGCCTCCGTTCGTTCCGGGCTGCCTCCCGTCTGGCCATCCTCGGGACCTAGAGCCGGCCCCTACGCCTCCTTGACCGCAGCCACCAGTTTGGCCAGCGTGTCCTTGGCGTCACCGAACAGCAGCGTCGTCTTGTCGTCGAAGAGGAGGTCGTTGTCGATCCCGGCGAAGCCAGGCCGCATGGACCGCTTGAGGAACACGATGTTCTCCGCTTCGTCGGCATTGATGATGGGCATGCCGTAGATCGGGCTACCGGGGGTGTTCTTGGCCGCCGGATTGACGGTGTCGTTCGCTCCCACCACCAGGGCCACATCGGCCGTGGCCATCTCCGGATTGGCCTCGTCCATCTCCTTCAGTTCGTCGTAGGGAACGTTGGCCTCAGCCAGGAGGACGTTCATATGGCCGGGCATCCGGCCAGCCACCGGATGGATGGCGTAGAACACCTCCACACCTCGCTCCATCAACAGGTCGGCGAGCTCTCGGGCGGTGTGTTGGGCCTGGGCCACGGCCAGGCCGTAGCCGGGGATGATCACCACCTTGCGGGCGTAGGCCAGCAGCACGCCGATGTCCTCGGGCGTGCCGGTCCGCACGGTGCGGGTCTCACCGGCGCCGTCGGCGCCCCCGGTGGCGGTGACCACCGAACCGAAGGCACTGAACAGCACATTGGCCAGTGAGCGGCCCATGGCCTTGGACATCATCCGGGTCAACAGGATTCCCGAGGCCCCCACCAGGGTGCCGGCGATGATCAGCAGATTGTTGTTGAGGGTGAATCCCGAGGCCGCTACGGCCAGTCCGGTGAAGGAGTTGAGCAGCGAGATGAGCACTGGGACGTCGGCCCCTCCGATGGGGAGGACGAAGATCACGCCGAGCACCAGGGAGAGCAGGGCCGTGGCCACCAACAGGGGCACGCTGGCCGTCACCACCGTGGCGATGGCCAAGGCCACGATGGCCACGCCCACCGTGGCGTTGATCACCTGCTGGGCCGGGTACGTCACCGGACGCCCCGTCATCAGCTCCTGCAACTTGGCGAAGGCGATGGCGCTGCCGGCGAAGGACACGCACCCGACCAGCACGCCGAAGAGCACTTCGACGATCCGGTAGATGGCGGGCTTCCCCGGGGCCTCGATGAGGAAGACCACCATCGAGATGAGGGCGGCAGCACCGCCACCGACACCGTTGAAGATGGCCACCATCTGGGGCATCGCCGTCATCTTGACCTTGCGGGCCGCGGGGACGGCCACCGCAGCCCCGATGACCATCGCCACCAAGGTCAGGACCAGATTGAGGGTGTGGGCCCGGACCGAGGGGTAGGCAAAGGTGAAGCCCACCGCCACGGCGGCGGCCGCGGCGGCCAGGAGGTTGCCGTTTCGGGCGTGCTTGGGGGAACTCAGCCCCTTGAGGGCCAGGATGAACCCGACGGCCGCCAGTAGGTAGACCAGGTCGATGCCGGTATCGAGGGTCACCGGTCACCACCCGTCGACCCACCCTGAGCGTCCTCAGCGGGAACGTCCTTGGCCTTCGGCGCGCGTTCGGCCGGCTTGGTCTTGAACATTTCCAGCATGCGATCGGTGACCACGAAACCGCCCACGATGTTGAGCGTGGCCAACAGCACGGCAAAGAAGGCCAGCGTGAGTTGGACCGCACCGTGGGCACTGCCCATGATGATGATGGTCCCCACCAGCACGATCCCGTGGATGGCATTGGATCCCGACATCAACGGGGTATGGAGGATGCTGGGTACGGCGTTGATGACCTCGATGCCGACGAATCCAGCCAGCACGAATACGGTCAGATACTCGAGGATTCCGGTGCTCATGACTCCGTCTCCGTGTCTGCTGAGGACGGCTCCGCCGCCTGGGGCACTTCTGATTGTGGGTCTGCCACCGGTTCGGGAGCAGGTGCCAGCCCGAGGGCTTCACGCGTGGGCGCGTGGGCCACGGTGCCGGCCTTGACCACACAGGTACCGGCCACGATCTCATCGCTGAAGTCGGGGGCCAGCTCGCCGTCGGTGACCACCAGGCCCAGGAAGTTGGCGATGTTTCTGGCATAGAGAAAGCTGGCGTGGGTGGGCATGGACGCCGGCGGATTGGTGAGGCCCACCACGGTGACCCCGTCGTGGACCACGTCCTCGCCGGCCACGGAGAGCTCGCAGTTTCCCCCCGAATCGGCAGCCATGTCCACGATGACCGAGCCCTCACCCATGCCTTCCACCATGGCCGTGGTCACCAGCACTGGTGCCTTGCGCCCGGGGATCTGAGCCGTGGTGATGACCACGTCCGAGGCTGCCACTTCGGCGGCCAGCAGCTCCTGCTGTTTGGCCAGGTACTCAGCCGACTGCTCCTTGGCGTAGCCGCCGGCTCCGTCCTGGGTCTCGAGGTCGAGTTCCACGAACTTGGCCCCCAGACTCTGCACCTCCTCCTTGGCCGCCGCCCGCACGTCGTAGGCCCGCACCACGGCCCCCAGCCTGCGGGCGGTGGCGATGGCCTGCAGGCCGGCTACCCCGGCTCCCATCACCAGCACCTTGGCCGGGGGGACGGTGCCCGCCGCCGTCATGAACATGGGGAAGAACTTGGCCAGGTGCTCGGCGGCGGACAGGCCGGCCCGGTAGCCGGCCACGGTGGCCTGGGAGGAGAGTGCGTCCATCGACTGGGCCCGGCTGATCCGGGGCAGGAGGTCGAGGCTGTAGACGGTGGCCCCCCGGTCGGCCAGGGCCTTCACGATGTCCGAGGAGGCCACCGGTTGGAGAAAGCTGATGACCGACACACCTTCGGGCAGGGCGGCGACCTCCTCGAGCGAGGGAGGCTGGACCCGGGCCACAAACCCTGCCCCGGCCAGCGCGGCAACGGCGTCCTCGACGACGGTGGCCCCGGCCTGGCGGTAGGCGTCGTCGGGGAATCGGGCGGCAACCCCGGCTCCCGACTCCACCACCACCTCGACCCCGGTCTTGGCCAGTCGGGAGGCCACCTCGGGGACGATCGCCACCCGATCCTCTCCCGGTCGTGTCTCTTTGACGACAGCGAGTTTCACGGCCAGAGGTATACAACAAAATGGAGGTCGCGCCTACCGACGGCCTTCCCTCAACGTGTATCCAGCCGTGGACCGAGGCCGATCCGTGGGCCCGGGCCGGAGCCCGACAGCCCCATCACCAGGCCCGATGGACTCCCGGGGGCCACCTCGAGACGGGTGGAGTCAGGCCTCTTGGGCCGGGTCGGCCTGGTCGGGCCGGTCCGATTCCGCGAATCCGACGTCGGCTCCGTCCTCGGCCGATTGACCGCTCTCGAGCTCGGAGCCTCGGGACTGGGCCGGCTCTTCGGCCGGCCCGGTCTGCGCTTCGTTCGGACGTGCCCAGGTTCGGATCTCCGTGCGGGAGAACTGGGGGATATCGGAGCCGCCGGCCAGCGACAGCGCATTCTCACCGGACATGGGGCGGGCAAAGAAGAACCCTTGGGCAGCATCGGCGTTGAAGGACCGGACGATCTCGACCTGGGTGGCGGTCTCCACGGCCTCGACGATGGCCGACATCCCGAGGGAGTGGGCCATATGGATGACCGTCTCCACGACCAGCCGATTGATCCCCTGCGTGGGCTCGAGGCCGGCGATGAAGGAGCCGTCGATCTTCACCGTGCTGATCGAGTGCCGCTTGAACGGCTCGAACGACGACCAGTTGGTCCCGGCATCGTCGACCGAGAGTTGCACACCCATCTGGGACAGGGTCTTCAGATCGGCAGACGCCGACGGGTCCACGATGGCGTCCTCGGTCACCTCGAGGGTGAGCTGGCCACTCCGGAAGCCCGTCTGCTCCAGCGCAGCCGCCACGGCGTTGGACACCTCACCCCGGCGTAGCTGATCAATGGTGCAGTTGACCCCGAGCTGGATGCTCGGTGACCACGAACAGGCCTGGTGGCAGGCCTCCAGCACGATCCACCGGGTGAGCGGTCCGATGTCGCCGTTCTGCTCGGCGTACGGGATCAGCCGGTTCGGAGAGATCAGTCCCTGGGTGGGGTGCTGCCAGCGCACCAGGGCCTCCATGCCGAGCAGCCGACCGGTGGAGAGGTCGACCACGGGGAGGTACTCGAGGAAGGGCGACCCGGCCAGGGTGAACGTGGGCTCGGTCTGGGTCAACACGGGACGGCCATCCCCGCGGATGCGTCCGTGGTGCCGCAGGACGCCGTGGGACGCATCGAGAACTCTCCTTGCACCTTGGAAGCATCGACCATCGGCGGGTTCTACTTGAGAGGTTTCGGGGCCCACCAGCACCTTGGATTCCCTGGTGGCGGGCGTGACAGCCCTCCGGTGACGGCTTGGATCAGGCGGGGTCCCCGGCCGGCGTCTGCGCCGCAGACAGGAAGGCCGGCCACTCGCCGCCACCGTGGGCCACCAGGTTGGCACCAGTCACATAGGCGGCCAACGGCGACGCCAACACGAGGCAGAGTCCGGCCATGTCATCGGGGGTTCCGAACCGACCGAGGGGAACTGTGGCGGCGACTCGGGCCATGCCCTCGGCTCCGCCGTAGTGATCCTCCGCCCCGTCGGTGGCCACCATGCCGCCGGTGAGGGCGTTGACCCGGACCTTGGGAGCCCATTCGATGGCCAGCGACTGGGTCAAGTTGATGAGGCCGGCCTTGGCCGCGCCGTAGGCCGCCGTCCCCGGGGACGGCCGTATGCCGCTCACCGAGGTGATGTTCACGATGGACCCACCCTCGTCCTGTCCCTGCATGACGGCGTTGGCCGCCTGCCCACAGTAGAGAGGAGCGAGCAGGTTGAGAGCCACGATCGAGGCCAGAAATCGGGGTGACGCCACCGCCGCGTCGACCTGGGGCGAGCCTCCGGCATTGTTGACCAGCGTGTCGATCCTTCCGAACCGTTCAACCGCCCCGGCCATGACCGAGGAGGCCTGTTCGGGCTCCCGGACGTCTCCGGTCACGAACACGGCCCGGCGGGCAACGCCCCCGGCATCGGTCGAGGCCGGGAGAGCGTCATCGGCCACGTCGGTTCGTCCACAGACCACGACATCGGCGCCGGCCGAGAGGAATGCCTCACTGATGGCGCGACCGATGCCCCTCGATCCTCCGGTGACCACCACGACGCGGCCACCGAAATCGAGGGCACCCGCTATCCGCGCAGAATCCAATGTGGCCACAGCTGCCTCCCGGTCTCCGACTGGTACTGTCCTGACGCTGTATCAGATCACGCCGAGTGCGTGCCCGCGCCCCAGTCCACGCGTCCCAGCGCCCCGGGACACCGACCGAGCGCCGGGACCACGCCCACCGAGCCGGAGCCGTGCATGCCGATCACCGTCCACCAGAACACCCCAGGGATCGCCGAGGTGGTCATCGACCATCCACCGGTGAACGCCCTCGATGTGGCCGGCTGGTTCGGCCTGGCCGAGGCGGTGTTGTCCGCCGGTCGGGTGCCCGACAACCGCGTGGTCATCCTCCGGGCCGAGGGCCGTGGCTTCTGTGCCGGCGTGGATATCAAGGAGATCCAGGCCCGGGGCGACGAGGCCCTCATCGGCGCCAACCGGGGCTGCTTCGCCGCCTTTGCCGCCGTGTACGAGTGCGAGGTGCCGGTTGTCGCCGCCGTCCATGGGTTCTGTCTGGGGGGCGGGGTCGGATTGGCCGGCAACGCCGACATCGTGGTGGCGTCCGACGATGCCACCTTCGGCCTACCGGAGGTGGACCGTGGGGCCCTGGGCGCCGCCACCCACCTGTCGCGACTGGTGCCGCAGCACAAGATGCGCTCCATGGTCTACACCGCAGAACCGGCCACCGCGGCCGAGCTCCACCACTTCGGCTCGGTGCTCCGTGTGGTGCCCCGGTCGCAGTTGCTGGAAACGGCCTTCGAGGTGGCCTCGACCATCGCCGCCAAGTCCCCGACCATCCTCCGCCGTGCCAAGGAGTCATTGAACGGGATCGATCCGGTCGACGTGAAGAGCAGCTACCGGTTCGAGCAGGGATTCACCTACGAGCTGCACGTGGCCGGAGTGGCCGACGAGCAGCGCGCCGCCTTCGTGGAGAAGCGCGACGCCGACACCACCAGATAGGGGCGGGCGTGCCAGACAAGCGACTCACACTCGACGAGCTCATCGGGGAGCTCCGGAGCGGAATGACCATCGGCATCGGTGGCTGGGGTTCACGGCGAAAGCCCATGGCCGCTATCCGGGCCATCCTGCGTTCGGATCTGACCGACCTCACCGTGGTCTCCTACGGCGGTCCCGACATCGGCCTCCTGTGTGCCGCGGGAAAGGTGCGCAAGGCGGTCTACGGATTCGTCACGCTGGACTCCATCCCCACGGACCCCCACTTCAGGGCGGCCCGACAGGCCGGGGCCATCGAAACCATGGAACTCGACGAGGGCATGTTCTACCTGGGTCTGTTGGCGGCGTCGCAGCGGGTCCCCTTCCTGCCCACCCGGGCCGGACTGGGATCGGATGTGATGGTGATGAACCCCTTGCTGCGGACGGTCCTCTCGCCCTACGACGACGGCGAGGAGCTGGTGGCCGTTCCAGCCCTACGGCTCGACGCCGCCCTGGTCCACGTCAACCGGGCGGACGCCAGGGGATCGGGGCAGATCCTCGGGCCTGACCCCTTCTTCGACGACCTGTTCCTCGGTGCGGCCGACCACCGGTTCGTCACCACCGAGCGCATCGTCGACACCGACCAGTTCGCCTCGGAGGGGCCACTCCAGACCATGTGCATCAGCCGACTGCTGACCGACGGCGTCGTCGAGACCGTGGGCGGCGCCCACTTCACCGCCTGCGTCCCGGACTATCCCCGGGACGAGGGGTTCCAAAAGGAGTACGTGGCAGCGGCCGGCGATGCCGGGGCGTGGGCCTCCTTCTCGGAACGGTTCCTCCAGGTCGATGAGGCCGCCTACCAGATAGCCGTGGGTGAGGCGACAGTGGAGCGGGCGGCCCGGACCGCCGCCGAGCGGGCCGCCTCGGGCCAGGGAGGTCGATCATGAGTGCACCGGCGTCCGGTGTCGACGGATCCGGGGTCACCCGGGCCGAGTACTGCGCCGTGGCCTGTGCCGAGGTGTTCCGCGGCGATGGAGAGGTCATGGCCAGCGCCTTCGGGACGGCGCCGGCGCTGGGGACCCGGTTGGCCCGGTTGACCTTTGCCCCCGACCTGGTGCTCACCGACGGCGACGCCGCGCTGGTGGCCGGGGTTCCCGCTTTCGGGGCTGACGCTGCCGGCCTGCTGCTCGAGTCGCACATGCCTTACCGCAAGGTGTTCGACACTGTGTGGTCGGGTCGGCGGAACCTGATCATGATGGCCTCCCAGATCGACCGCACCGGCAACCAGAACATCAGTGCCATCGGTCCATGGGCCCGCCCCAAGGTGCAGCTCGTCGGGGTACGCGGGGCGCCGGGGAACACCGTCAACCACTCGACCAGCTACTGGGTCCCCGCCCACTCCACCCGGTCCTTCGTCGAGCAGGTCGATGTGGTCTCGGGAGTGGGCTATGCCCGGGCCCAGGCCGCCGGTCCCTCGGCCACCCGCTTCCACGAGATCCGTCGGGTGGTCTCCAACCTCGGAGTGTTCGACTTCGAAACCCCCGACCGCGTGATGCGCCTGCGCTCCGTCCACCCCGGCGTATCGGTGGACCAGGTGTCCGAGGCCACCGGCTTCGACCTCGTGATCCCGTCCGATGTCCCCGAGACCCGCCTGCCCACTCCCGAGGAGCTCGAGCTGATCCGCACGGTGCTCGATCCCCGGGGGCTACGGGAACGGGAGATCCGATCATGACGGCGGAGGGCGCCGACAACACCCGTCGGGTCCATCCCGCCCTCCACACCCCGTTCTGCCGGCTGGTCGGGGTCCGGTACCCCATCGTCCAGACCGGCATGGGCTGGGTAGCCGGGCCCCGGCTGGTGGCGGCCACGGCCGAGGCCGGGGGGTTGGGCATCCTGGCCTCGGCCACCATGACCTTCCCGGAACTGGTCACAGCCATCGGGGAGGTGCGGGCGCGCACCGACCTGCCCTTCGGGGTCAACATGCGGACCGATGTCGCCGATGTCGCCGACCGGGTGGCGCTGATGATCGACAACGGGGTGCGGGTGGCCAGCTTCGCCCAGGCCCCCAAGCCCGAACTCGTCACCCGTTGTCGGGAGGCCGGCCTGGTGGTGATGCCGACCATCGGCGCCCGCCGGCACGCCGAGAAGGTGGCCGAGTGGGGAGTCGACGCCGTGATTGCCCAGGGCGGAGAGGGCGGGGGGCATACCGGCTCAGTTCCCACGTCCCTCCTCACCCCGGCGGTGGTCGACGCCGTCGGCGGCAGGGTCCAGGTCATCGCCGCCGGTGGCTTCTTCGACGGACGGGGGCTGGTCGCCGCCCTGGCCTACGGTGCTGCAGGCATCGCCATGGGCACGCGCTTCCTCCTCACCCAGGAGAGCCGGGTGCCCGACGCCGTCAAACAGGTCTACCTCGGCACCCCGGTCACCGGCACCGTGGTGTCCACTGCGGTTGACGGAGCCCCACAGCGGGTCATCCGCACCGACCTGGTCGACCGCCTCGAGCGGTCCAGCTGGCTCGAGAACCTGCCCCGGGCCCTGGCCAACGCCCACGCCTTCCGTCGCCAGACCGATACCTCCCTGGTGGCTCTGCTGAAGGAGGGTCGGGCCCTCAAACAGGGCAACGAGCTGTCCTGGCCCCAGGTCGTGATGGCGGCCAACGCCCCCATGATGACCAAGGCCGCCCTGGTCGATGGACGGACCGATGTGGGCGTCCTTCCCACCGGCCAGGTGGTGGGCGAGATCACCGAACTCCCCACCGTGGCCGAGCTCATCGGCCGGGTCGTGGACGAGGCCACATTGGTCCTGGACCGACTGGGTCGTTCCTGAACATGGCGGGCCGGTCCCGCACGGGGCCATACAGCAAAGCCGGTGGTTCCGATGGACCTCAAATACCGGAATGTCACGAACGCATGAAATGGCGATGACGTTTGCCAACTCGACCCGAACTAACGGACCGCGGCGAGTCGAAGTAACTCCAGCCAGCAGAGACAATTTGGCCCTCACGGACTGTCCTGGCATTCGCCGACTCGTCGATCAGCCATTGTGCCGATCTGTGCGATCGGCAATAATCGTCGGCAACAACCCAACTCCCCACACCGTCCCCCTGGCCCCTGCCACCTGCCGTCAACCACTTCAGGAGTCTGGTGGACACTCTGCTATCGAGGAGCCGTTATGTCGGAAAACGTCCCGTCCACAAGTGACCAGCGCCCTGCCCGCAAGTTCGGACGAGACACGCCGGCCCACATCGCCGGCGTAGGGGCCGTGACGGGATACGGGTGGGGCCGGAAGCACATCTGGGACGGATTCCTCCTCGGGGACAGTGCCGTCAAGCTGACCGACGGGTTCCCCGGCCTTCGCCCGGAGGGCACGGCCTACGTGGCGAAGATCAGGTCGGAGGGGGACCGCAGGGACGGACCGAGCCGATTCATGCAAGCCGTTCGATTCGCCGCCCGGGAGGCCATCACCGATGCCCTCGGACGGGGATGGAAGCCGGGGCCCACCGTGGGGTTGGTGCACAGTCTGGTGCTGGGTGACGTGGAGATGTGGCGCGACTTCCATAGGAGTGAAAAGGCGGCCGAGCCGCGGCAGTGGGTCAACCTGATGCCCTCGACGGTCATTTCCATGTTGATGAAGGAGAACGACTTCCACGGTCCGACCATGTCCGTCTCCGCCATGTGCTCATCGGGCAACGCCGGGATCATCACGGCCAAGTCCTGGCTCGACTCCGGTATCGCCTCCGATGTCATCTTCTTGAACTGTGACCTGTCGCTGTTGAGCGAGAACATCAGCGGCTTCTGCGACCTGGGCGTGGCTGTGGCGGATCGAGAGGCTCTCGACGGCTGCCGACCCTTCCAAGAGGGGAGCAGGGGGTTCCCCGGCGGAGAGGCCGCCGTGGCCATGGTGCTCTCGAACCAGGATCAGGGGGCGTACGCGTCGGTTCTCGGCGGGGCCATGACCATGGACGGCTTCAATGCGGTGAGCATCAATCCCGATCTGGTCGAGGTATTCCGTTGCTTCAACGACGCGGTGGCCAGTTCGGGAGTCGATGCTTCCGAGATCGCCTATATGAACGCCCACGGGCCGGGGACGGCGCAGTGCGACGCTGCTGAAGCCGAGGTCCTCGACACGCTCTTTCCCCAGGCGCACGGGATATTTTCGGTGAAACCGCTGACCGGACACTGCCAGGCCGCGGCATCAGGCGTCGAGATCCTGGCCACCATCTATGCCTTCCAGACCGGCTTCATCCCCGCTCCCCGTCAAGTGGCAGCTGGTCATCCTCGCCTGGTGAACGGCTATACGCCCCGGGTTCCGGGGCCGATGGTGAAATCGTCACTGGGCCTGGGCGGGTATAACTCGGCCTTGATCATCGGCGAACCCGGGTACTGAACAAAATGGGCCATTTGCCCTGTAAAAGGGCAGCGCACTGGGCTTAAGGTTGGTGCGGATTTGGCCGATGAGTAGTGTCTATGAGCACGGTAGGTAGCTTCGGGGACCGGAACCGTACCCTGTCATTCGATCGCATCGAATTGGACTCGCTGGTGGCCGACCGGACCTTCGAGCTGGCCCATGATGTCGACCTCTCCGGGGACGGCCTGCCCAGCGTCACCTGGATCTACGATTGCGCAAAGGACCGGATCATCTGGTCCTCCCCGGTAGAGGAGCTGTTCGGCTTCCCCCCCGGCACCGACGAGTTCACCGTGCAGGTCGGTGGAACCGCCACTGACGCCTCGTCGGTCGGCCGCGGATCACCGGGCGACACCTCGGACCCATCCCCGGACACGAGCGGCGCCCTGGATGTCGGCGAAGCCATCCTGGCGCCCATTCTGAACCCCATCCGGATGGGCACCCCATTTGCCGACTTCGACCTTCGGGTCAAGCTGACCAGCCCGGACGGCAAAGAGCACAGCGTGGTCATCCGGGCTTCGCCGGCGATGATCCCCTCGCTCTCACACCCCGACGGTGACGGCGAAGGAGACGCTCCCGAGTTCTACACCGGGGTCGTCATCAACGTCACTGCCCAGCAGAAGTTCGAGCAGGAACTGGGCGACATGGTCGATCGCTATCGCCTGTTGTCCGAGGTGTCGCCGGACGCCATTGTCGTCCATCAATACGGAAACATGGTGTACGGCAACCGGGCCGCCGTGAACCTGGCCGGAGGCGGGAGCGTCTCGGATCACCTCGGGAAGTCGATCACCGACTTCGTCCACCCCAACGACCTCGTCGACACCATCGAGCGCATCGCCATGCTCAAAGAGGAGGGTCAGTTCGTCGAGCACGGGGAGGCGCGCATCCTCTCGCCGGACGGCACGGTGAACGTCATGGAGGTCACCAGCGTCCGCACCAGCTGGGGGGGCGAGCCGGCCTACCAGGTCATCATGCGGGACATCTCGGAGCGTCGCGCCGCCGAAGCCGCCAACCGCTACCGCGCCAGCCTGTTGGCCCATGTGTCCGACGCCATCATCGGTATCGACGCCGAGGGAAAGATCGAGAGCTGGAACGAGGCGGCCCGGACCATCTACGGCTGGACCGAGGAAGAGGTGGCCGGTCTGTCCATCGCCGCCGTCGTCACCTCGAATCGCACCGACAGCGCTGCGGTTCTGGAGCGGGGCCAACGCTCGCACCATCGCAAGGACGGGTCGGAGGTCGACGTACTGGTCTCCATCGACCCGCTGATCGATGACGACACCCAGCCCTCCGGTTGGGTGGTGGTGTGCACCGAACTCACCGACGCCCGCCAGGCCGAGGCCGGCCGCCGTGCCGCCGAGGAGCGTTACGAGGCCGTCGTGGCCTCCCTCAGCGAGGGCATCGTCCTGTTCGACCAGAACGGCAACGTCTCCGCCCACAACGAGGCGGCGGCCCGGATCCTCGGGGACCGGTTGAACGCGGGGTCCAGCCACCAGATCTTCACCGGGTCGTCGATCGCCATCGAGGCCAACGGGCACCCGATGTCGGCCGACTCCTTCCCCCATGCCGTGACCCTGAGCACCGGTGCCTCCCAGGACGACCTGGTCATCGGGGTCACCGACGGGAGCGGACGGCGCCAGTGGCTATCGCTCAGCTCACGCCTCCTCTCCGGGGCCGGCGCCAGCGAGTCGCCCATGGTGGTGTGCTCGTTCACCGACGTCACCGACCGCAAGGCGGCCGAGGCCCAACTCCACTGGCTGGCCTACCACGACTCCCTCACCGGACTGGGCAACCGCTCCCTGTTCAATGACGAGTTGGAGCGGGAGCTGCTGGTGTCCATGCAGCGGGGCACCAACCTGGCCGTGCTCTTCATCGACCTCGACCGGTTCAAGCTGGTCAATGACTCGTTCGGGCACGCCAGCGGTGATGAGGTGCTCCTGGCCCTGGCCCAGCGGTTCAAGTCGGCCGTCCGGGGCGGCGACGTGGTCAGCCGCTTCTCCGGGGACGAGTTCGTGGTCCTGTGTCGCAACGTGCGCGACGTCGAGGTGGCCACCAGCCTGGCCGTCGAGTACTCGAGACTGCTGTCCGATCCGGTCCAGCTCTCCACCGGACGCAACGTGGTGGTGACCTGCAGCGTGGGGATCGCCTTCGTCATGCGGGGCCGGCAGTCGGCCCAGGACATCCTCCAGCAGGCCGACGTGGCCATGTTCCAGGCCAAGAACAAGGGCCGCTCCCGGGTGGAGGTGTTCGACGAGTCACTGCGGGCCAAGTCGGTGGCCCGGCTGGAGATCTACGACGATCTGCGCCACTCCATCGATCACGACGAGTTGGCCGTCCACTACCAGCCCATCGCCTCGGTCAAGGACGACCGGATCGTGGCCATGGAGGCCCTGGTCCGGTGGCACCACCCGTCGCGGGGTCTGCTCGGGCCGATGGAGTTCATCCCCTTCGCCGAGGAGACCGACCTGATCTTCTCGCTGGGCCGCTGGGTGCTGCGCGAAGCGTGCCAGACCATGGCTCGGTGGCGCCGCGAGCTCCCCGGCGCCGAGGACGCGTACATCACGGTGAACCTCTCGGCCCATCAGCTGAGCGACACCGAGCTCCTCGACACCATCGCCTCGGCCCTGGCCGACTCGGGCCTCCCCCCCGAGGCCCTGGTGATGGAGGTGACCGAGAGCATGCTCATGAGCGACACCTCCGCCTCGATCGCCATGCTGGGAGGCATCCATGAGATGGGTGTCGGCCTGGCCATCGACGACTTCGGGACCGGCTACTCCTCACTGGCCCAGCTCAAGCGGTTCCCGGTCAAGATCCTGAAGATCGACAAGTCGTTCGTGGACGGTCTCGGCGCCTTCGAGAACGACGAGGCCATCGTGGCCGCCATCGTGCAGCTGTCCAAGGCCCTCGGACTGGTGGTCCTGGCCGAGGGCGTGGAACGACCCGTGCAGCTCCAGCGGGTGGCCGAATTGGGCTGCGACCTCTACCAGGGGTATCTCATGTCCCGTCCCACCAAGGCCGACAGCGTCGACTTCAACAAGCACGCATCGTGGACCGAGCCCGAGTCCGAGTCGGAGTCCGGGATCGAGTCCGACGGCAAGGCACTCGAGGTCTCCGGGTCTGCCGGGTCCGGGCCCGACGCCGCGTAGCGCCTGGCCCGAGGGCGCTCAACCCAAGCGCTCGATAATGGTGGCGTTGGCCTGGCCACCGCCCTCGCACATGGTCTGCAGCCCGTAGCGGGCTCCGGTGCGCTCCATCTCGTTGAGCAGCGTGGCCAGCAGCCGGGCGCCAGACCCGCCCGTGGGATGGCCGATGGCAATGGCCCCCCCGTTCACGTTGACCCTGTCCATGTCCGGATGGTGCTCCTGCTCCCAGGCCAGGACCACCGAGGCGAAGGCCTCGTTGATCTCGACCAGGTCGATGTCGTCGAGGGAGAGCTTCGACTTCTCGAGCACGAGGGTGGTGGCGGGGATCGGTGCGGTCAGCATGATCACCGGGTCGTTGGCCGCCACGGCGAAGGTGTGGAACCGGGCCCTCGGGGTGAGGCCGAGCTGGCCGGCCCTCTCCTCGGACATGACCAGCACGGCGGCGGCTCCATCGGAGATCTGCGACGAACTGGCCGCGGTGATGAGGCCGTCCTCCACGAACGCCGGGGGGAGGCCGGCCAGCTTCTCGTAGGTGGAGCCGGCCCGCACCCCCTCGTCGAAGGTCAGCGGACCCTCGCCGGCCGGATCACCCTCGTCGCTGCCTGCCACGGCCACCTTGTTC
The DNA here is from genome assembly GCA_963737625.1 of uncultured Acidimicrobiaceae bacterium. GTDB lineage: Bacteria > Actinomycetota > Acidimicrobiia > Acidimicrobiales > RAAP-2 > Bog-756. The sequence goes on along the minus strand of CAVTTK010000001.1, from coordinate 365,685 downwards.
TCCACCACGGCCCGGCGGGTGGCCAGCGGGATGATCTCGTTGTCGAAGCGGCCCTCGGCGATGGCCCGGGCCGCCCGGTCGTGCGACTGGAGGGCGTAGCGGTCCATGGCCTCCCGGCTGATCCCCCACCGTCGGGCGATCTCTTCGGCGCTCAGTCCTTGATGGATGAAGTCGAAGCGCTCGTGCACCGTCGGTCCGTAGGCCTCACCCGGGCCGTGGTCGGTGGTGGCCCCGATGGGCACCCGGCTCATCGACTCCACGCCTCCCCCGATGACGATGTCCATGGCCCCGGACATCACCGCCTGGGCGGCGAAGTGGACCGCCTGCTGAGCCGAACCACACTGCCGGTCGACCGTGGTCCCGGGCACCGTATCGGGAAAGCCGGCGGCCAGGGCGGCGTTGCGTCCGATGTTCATGGCCTGTTCGCCGACGGTCATGGTGCACCCGTAGATGACGTCCTCCACCAGAGCCGGATCGAGGTCGTTCCGCTCCACCAGGGCCCGGAGCGGCTGGGCGGCCAGGTCTACGGCGTGCCATCCGGACAGTCGGCCGTTCCTCCTCCCCACCGGGGTGCGGACGACATCGACGATCACGGCATTGGGCATACCCACATTGTGACCGATGGGCCGTGGTTGCCGGAAATCTGGCGGTGTGTCAGATTTCCCCTTGTCCGGATCCGGCCGCCTGGTGCGGCCGGTCTGAACCTGCACCGACCCGATCCCGACCGATGGACACGAGCATGGACGCACCGATCGACCTGCACTACACGGCGACCCAGGAGGCCTTCCGGGCCGAGGCGCGCTCGTGGCTGGCCGACCACACGCCCGCTCCCCGCTCCCTCCCCTCCCTCGACACGGCAGAGGGATTCGAGGCCCACCGCCGGTGGGAGCAGACCATGTACGCCGACCGGTGGTCGGTGGTCTCGTGGCCGGCGGCGTTCGGGGGGCGGGACGTGGGCATCCTCGAATGGCTGATCTTCGAGGAGGAGTACTGGCGGGCCGAGGCGCCGCTCCGGGTCAGTCAGAACGGCGTGTTCCTGCTCGCTCCCACGCTGTTCGAGTTCGGCACCGAAGCGCAGAAGGAGCGCTTCTTGCCCTCCATGGCCTCCGGCCGGGAGATCTGGTGCCAGGGCTGGTCGGAACCCGATGCCGGATCCGACCTGGCCGGCATCCGCAGCCGGGCCGTCCGTGCGTCCGGCGACGACGGCTGGTTGCTCACCGGCCAGAAGACCTGGGCTTCTCGGGGGGCCTTCGCCGAGTGGTGCTTCGGCCTGTTCCGCACCGATCCCGGCGCCGAGCGCCACCGAGGTCTGACCTACTTCCTCATCGACATGGCGACGCCGGGGATCACGGTCCGGCCCATCCCCCAGATCGACGGGGAGACCGGATTCGCCGAGCTCTTCTTCGAAGATGTATTCGTCCCTGACGACAGGGTGCTCGGCGGGGTGGGGAAGGGTTGGAGCGTGGCCATGGCCACCGCCGGTTCGGAGCGCGGCCTCAGCCTGCGCAGCCCGGCCCGCTACAGCGAGGCGGCACGGCGCCTCGTCACGCTCTATGCCGAGCGGCTGGCCCTCGACCCGGTGCGGACAGCCCGCAGCGCCGATGCCGTGGCCCAGGCTTGGATGGACGCCGAGGCCTACCGGCTCAACACCCTGTGGACGGCCACCCGTGTCCTCGACGGCGGCTCGGTCGGCCCCGAGGCCAGCGCCAACAAGATCCACTGGTCCGAGACCGATCTGGCCATACACCGCGCCGCCCTGGCCCTGCTGGGCCCGGAGGCGGAGATGCACGGCGCCGGGGTGGATGCCCCGTGGCTCGACGGCTATCTGTTCGCCTTGGCCGGCCCCATCTATGCGGGCACCAACGAGATCCAACGCAACGTGGTCGCCGAGCGCATGCTCGGCCTGCCCCGGGGTTGAGGGAGGAGCCGAACGTGCACTTCGCCTTCAGCGACCAGCAGACGGCCTTCCGGGACACGGTGCGTCAGGTGCTGGCCAAGGAGTGCACCTCCGACGACCTCCGGGCCGCCTTCGAATCCCCCTCCGGTCGCACGGCGCGCTGGGACGTCCTGGCCGAGCTTGGGGTGGTGGCCCTGACCGTCCCCGAAGCCCAAGGAGGACTCGGACTCGGGTTGGTCGATCTGGTCCTCCTCCTCGAGGAGGCCGGCCGGGTCTCCCTGCCCGAGCCGCTGCTCGAGACCACCGGGGTGGTGGCCCCCTTGCTGAGCGACCTGGTGCGGTCCGCCGGATCGGGCGAAGCCGCCGTGGCCGTCTCATGGTTGGGCGCCATCGCCGAAGGCCGCGCCACGGCCGCCGTGGGCACCGCGTCCGAGCCGGCGGCGGTCACGCCGACGGCCATCGCCGGGGCCGACGGAGCCGACCTCCTGGTCCTGTTCACCTCCGGGGGCGATGACGGCCCCGAGCTTCATGTGGTCGGCGGCGGAGCGGTGACCGTCCGTGCGGTCCCGTCGCTCGACCCCACCCGTCGGTTGGGGATCCCCCACTGGTCCGCCACCGCCGAGACCCGGGTCCTGGCCGGCCCCGACGCCTCCGCCGCGCTGCGCCTCACCGGCGACCGCGCCGCCGTGGCCACCGCCGCCGAACTCCTCGGTCTGGCCGACCGCATGATCACCATGGCGGCCGACTACGCCAAGGAGCGCCAGCAGTTCGGCCATCCCATCGGCAGCTTCCAGGCCGTCAAGCACCTGTTGGCCGGGGCCCAGGTCCGGTTGGAGTTCGCTCGTCCTGTCGTCTACGGCGCGGCCTGGTCCCTCGACCAGAGCCAGCAGGCCGGGTCACGGGCGGCGTCCACCGCCAAGGCCTACGCATCCGACGCGGCGACCGAGGCCGCCCGAGTGGCCCTCCAGGTTCACGGGGCCATCGGATACACCTGGGAGTGCGACCTCCATCTCTACTTGAAGCGGGCGTGGGCATTGGCCGAAGCATGGGGGTCCTCGACCGACCACCGATCCCTGGTGCTGGAGTCCCTCCTGGCGGAGTCCCAGACCACGAGGAGCTGAGACCGGCGGACGGCTAGGGCCGGGCGAAGGCGTAGATCGGCACCCCGTTGTAGGACACCGACTGGGACGGCAGGTACGGACCGTTGATCACCACGGCCAGTGACCCCGACGGGGCCGGGCCGGCGTCCCCTTCGACGGTGACCACGGCGCCGTCCGGCCAGACCTGCACGACCACGCCCACGTGCACCGACGTGGCCGTGGAGTACGGACCGGTGCCGTACAGGACAGCATCACCCGGAAGCGGGACCGCCGTCGGCGGGAGCACTCCGGTGTGGGTCGCCGACCAGGTGTAGATGTTCCCGGTGAAGGGGTAGGACGGGATGGGAACACCGGCCCGTTCCCACACCCAGGTGGCGAACAGGGCGCACCACTCCTCGCAGGGACCGTAGGGATTGCAGAACCGACCCCGGTCGGGATCGGCGTTCACCTGGCTGTTGGCGATGGACACGATGGACGCGGTGGTGGCGTCGGGCGAGGGGCTGGGGGGGTTGGTGAATCCGTAGGACCACCCGTCCGGCTCCAACAGCCAGTAGCCCTGGCCGTCGGGTGACAGGGCCACGGCGGCCACTGGGGGCACGTTGGCCGGATTGCCGCCGTAGCCACCGGCCAGTGAGCCGTAGAAGCCCGCCGTCCCGAAGGGGAAGACCTCACCGTCGGTCGTCACCAGCACGTAGCCGCGGTCGTGGGGCGTGGCCACCATGTCGATGACCGGATCATTGAGCACCACACCGCCCATCGAGCCGAGAAACGGGGCGTCACCGAACGTGAAGATTCCCCCGTCGGCCCCCACCATCCAGTAGCCGTTCCCGGTGGACGAGGCCGCCATGCCGGTGATCGGCGCGTTGAGCCGGACCCCACCCTCCGAGCCATAGAAGGTGGCATCCCCGAAGGTGAAGATCCCTCCGTCCTGGGCCACCAGCCAGTAGCCCTTGCCGTCGGGCGTGGCCGCCATGCCCACCACGGGCTTGTTCAGATGACTGCCCCCCATCGAGCCGAAGAAGCCGGCGTCGCCGAAGGTGAACACCCCGCCGTCGAGAGCCACCAGCCAGTAGCCCTTGCCGTCGGGCGTGGCCGCCATGCCCACGACGGGACCGGTCAGGTGGAGGGCGCCCAGTGAGCCGTAGAAGGGGGCGCTTCCCTGGGCGAACACTCCCCCGTCGGCGGCGGCCAACCAGTAGCCCTGATGGCCGGCGTCGGCCATTGGATCCGGCACCATGGCCACCATCACCGAGCTCAGCGACGGGCCGATCGGGGCGTTGATGGACTGGGCGTCGCCGAACCCGATGACCCCGCCCCCCTGGTACACGTGGGCGGCGATCTGCGGGATGGCCGCCGTGGCGTCGGCCCGACCAATCGGAGCCAGGGCCCCCACCGTGCCGGCGACCACACCGAACACCAGAGCCGCCAGTCCCCTGACCGTGCGCCGACTCGCGCCTCCCGGAAACCACCCCGGGGCTGTTCCGGCCCGCCTCCGATCGACAAAACGTGACAAATGACCACTCTGCGTCGTGAAACTGAGCATCGGCCCCCGTTCGGTTCCCCTCGAGGGGCCCATGCTATGCACTGGGTCCAGCTGGGGGAAGGACCCCAGGGACCAGCTCACCCATTTCGGTGACGCTGATGGCTCCGGAGCTGGTTGTTCCCCCACTGAGCCACGCAAACACCCAGGCCGAGGCCGGGAGAGCGGCACCGTGGGCCAGGGGACGCAGACCCGACCAATTGACCTTCGCCAGGACCGAATTCCGGATGCAAAAAAGCCATGCAGGGTGGTAATGTGGTCAGACCACTACTGAGAGTGGTATCGATCCGCTGGAGGGGCGCAATGATGGAAGCAGACGCACGGTGACGGCGCGACCGGAACAGCCTGAGCCGTTCCTCCGAGGGGCGCCCTACCCGGCAGCCGGCGAGGTCCCCTACCCGAGGGCCAACCCCACCGACACCGCACGTCTGCCGGCGGACACGTGGCACGCCGCTGTCGTCCCGGTCGGTGTCCGTCTCGAGCTGGTCGGTGATGCCGAGGCCATCGACATCGCCTACCGCACCACATCGGGCAACCTCGGCTACCGCGGTGACGGGGCTGGCATCACCTTCTCGGTGTGGCGGGCCGGCCGGAAGGTCGGTGAAGAGGAGGCCGTCCTGGGCGACGGCCTCATCCGAGTCCCTCTCGGATCGTCCGCTCCCGACAAGCCGGCCACCATCTACCTCCCCGAGGGCATGCAGCCCCTGATCCAGTCGCTGACCGCGGTGAAGGGCGAGATCAGCCCGGCGCCGGACCATCCCCGCTGGATCGCCTACGGCGACTCGGTGACCCAGGGTTGGATCGCATCAGGACCGGCTCAGGGGTGGGCGGCCATCGCCGCCCGCAAGGTCGGCCTGGATCTGGCCAACCTGGGTTATGCCGCCGCCGGCCGGGGGGAGATTGTCTCGGCCGAGCACATCGCCGCTCTTCCCGCCGACATCATCTCGGTGGCTTACGGGGCCAGCTGCTGGACGCGCACGCCGCACAGCATCGGCATGCTGGCCGAGGGATTCAAGGGCTTCCTGGACATCATCCGCGACGGCCACCCCACCGCCCCCATCGTCGTGATCAGTCCCGTCCTCCGGCCCGATGCCGAGGACGAGCCCAACCGCCTGGGTGCGACACTCGCCGACCTCCGCCACACCATCGAGTCGGTCACCCGCGAGCGGATCGTCTCCGGTGACCAGACGTTGGCCCTGGTGGCCGGCGAGGCCATCATCAGCGCCGACCACCTGGGAGACGGGATCCATCCCGACGACGAGGGTCACAAGCGGATCGCCGCCACGGTGGGCAAGGCGCTGACCCAGGCCATGAAGGCGGCCCGTGAGATGGAGAGCCCCGAGGCCATGAAGGCGGCGGCCAGGACGTTACGGGGCGAGAAGGCGGGGCGGGCAGAGAAGGCGGGGCGGGCAGAGAAGGCGGGGCGGCAGGACGAGGCGGACCGCGATGAGGACGCCGACGGGTTCGAGGACGCCGACGGGTTCGAGGACGTCGACGGGTTCGAGGACGCCGACGGGTTCGAGGACACCGAGCGGGACGAGGACGAGGACGAGGACGAGGACGACATGTCGTCGCTCTCAGACGTGGCCGCCACCTCATCAGCCCGCTGACCGGGTAGAAGGCCGGCCCCGAGGCCACAACGAGCGGCGTCGGCCTGCGAATCCGTGCGTCGTCCCGTAGGGTCTCGGCGGTGGGTGCCGCACCCACCGGGACGGGCAGCCCGCCGCCGACACGAAGAGGTCCGCACACGCCATGGACGCCAGCACGCTCATCCAATCGTTCCGCGTCGACGGGAAGGTGGCCGTGGTCACCGGGGCCGGGAGCGGCATCGCCAGAGCCAGTGCCCTGGCCCTGGCCGGGGCCGGGGCCAAAGTGGTGTGCGCCGACATCCACCAGGACACCGCCCGGGCCACTGCCGAGGAGATCGTCGCCCTCGGGGGCAAGGCCGAGGGGGTGGCCCTCGACGTGTCGAAGAAGGCCGACGTGGACGCCCTGGCCCAGCGGGTGGCCGCCGAGCACGGCGGGATCCACGTGTGGTGCAACATCGCCGGCATCATGCTGGGCGGCCCCTTCCTCGACGAATCGGAGGAGGACCTCGACACCATCATGGCCGTCAACCTGAAGGGCGTCTTCTTCGGGTGCCAGGCCGCCGGAAGGATCATGGTCGAGCAGCCCGAAGGAGGCAGCATCATCAACTGCTCGTCGGCCGCGGCTGACACGCCCAGCGCCAACATCGTCAGCTACGCCATCTGCAAGGCCGGGGTCAATCAGATGACCAAGACCCTGGCCGTGGAGGTCGGGAAGAAGCACGTGCGGGTCAACGCCGTGGCCCCGGGATTCGTCATCACCGGCATGACCACCGGTCACTTCCATCTGCCTGACGGGGGCCGCGACGAGGCCATGGAGAACTCGCTGGTCTCGGCCATGGCCAAGGGGGCGCCCCTCCGAACCGTGGGGGAGCCCGAGGACATCGCCGGCGCCGTGCTCTACCTGGCTTCGGACGCTTCGAGATTCATGACCGGCCAGGTGGTGCGGCCCAACGGCGGGGTGGCCATGATCTGAGGCGGGAGGGGTGAGGGTCGGTTCTGTCGATCCACGTCGGTCCCGATCGGGTGCCGTCGAGACCAGCCAGCCGTGTCGCCGGCATCCGGAGGTTCTCCGGAACGGGCCCCCTCGGACCCCTTTGGCACGCCGGTGTTTCCTGACGGACCGTCAGACCAGGCGGTACACTCGGCCCCATGGCCGAACTGCCCTGGATCATCTCCGTCGACGACCACGTGGTGGAACCACCCAACGTCTGGATGGACCGTCTCCCCAAGAAGTACCACGACATCGGTCCGAGGATCGTGCGCGCCCCGATGGGCGAGATCACCTTCGTCGGCGGCAAGCTCACCGTGGTGCCCGGCTCCGAGGGATTCCCCACCGACTGGTGGTACTACGAGGACCTGAAGCGACCGCTCCTCCGGGTGGACTCCGCCGTCGGCGTACCTCGCGACGAGGTGACGATGCGGGGCGTCACCTACGGCGACATGCGGCCGGGGTCCTACGAGGTCAAGACGCGGCTGGAAGACATGGACGTCAACCACCTCGAGGCTTCCCTGTGTTTCCCGACCTTCCCCCGCTTCTGCGGGCAGACCTTCACCGAGGCCAGCGACAAGGAACTCGCCCTGCTGTGCGTCAAGGCCTACAACGACTGGATGGTCGAGGAGTGGTGCGGCCCCGAGGCCCAGGGCCGGCTGATTCCGCTGTGCCTGATCCCGCTGTGGGATGTCGAACTGGCCGCCGCCGAGGTACGCCGCAACGCCGAGCGAGGCGTGCGGGCCGTCTGCTTCAGTGAGATCCCCCCCTTCCTGGGTCTGCCGTCGGTCCACGATCCCGACCACTATTGGGATCCCTTCTTCAGGGCGTGCGAAGAGACCCGCACCGTCATCAACATGCACATCGGTTCGTCCTCCAAGATGCCGTCCACGTCGGCCGACGCCCCCCCGGCGGTGGGTTCGACCCTGACCCACTCCAACGCCACCTACTCGATGGTCGACTTCATGTTCTCGGGCGTGCTGGTGCGCTTCCCCGAGCTCAAGCTGGCCTATGCCGAGGGTCAGATCGGTTGGATCCCGTACATCCTGGAGCGGGCCGACACCGTGTGGGAGGAGAACCGGGGCTGGGGCGGTGTGGCCGATATCGTCCCCGAGCCACCATCGACCTACTTCTTTCGCCAGATCTACGGCTGCTTCTTCAGCGACGCCTTCGGTCTCAAGAACATCGAGTCCATCGGGGTGGACAACATCACCTACGAGTCCGACTACCCCCACTCCGACTCCACCTGGCCCGAGACCCGTCAGATCGCCGAGAAGCAGATGAAGGACCTCACCGAGGAGCAGATCTACAAGATCGTCCGCGGCAACGCCATCAAGCTCTACGACCTCGACTTCAAATGATCCGGGCGGCGCACGGCCCCGTCGGGCCGCGGCCCGCGGAGTAGGGCGCCACCATGGACCTCCGCTACACCGACGCCGAGGAGGCGTTCCGGGGCGAGCTGCGCCAGTGGCTGGCCGAGACCCTTCCGGGGCTGCCGCCCAAGCCGGTGGCCACCGACTGGCCGGGACGGCGCGCCTACGACACCCACTGGCAGCGACTGCTGTTCGACGCCGGCTATGCCGGGGTGGACTGGCCCGTCGAGGGTGGGGGGCGGGGCGCGTCCCCCGTCGAGGAGCTGGTGTTCAAAGAGGAGCTGGAGAGGGCCCACGCCCCCTACGTCGGGGTCAACTTCGTAGGGCTCCTTCATGCCGGGCCCACCATCATCGCCGAGGGCACCCCAGAACAGCGCCAGCGCTACCTGCCGGCCATCCTGAAGGGCGACGATGTCTGGTGTCAGGGGTTCTCCGAGCCCGACGCCGGCTCCGACCTCGCCTCCATGCGCACCCGAGCGGTGCGCGACGGTGACCACTACGTGGTGACGGGCTCGAAGATCTGGACCTCCCACGCCGAGGTGGCGGACCACTGCGAACTGCTGGTTCGGACGGGCGACGAGGACAGCCGACACCGGGGCATCTCCTGGCTGATCCTGCCCATGGACACTCCGGGAGTGGAGATTCGCCCCCTCTCCACCATCGCCGGCTCCACCGAGTTCGCCGAGCTCTTCCTCGACGAGGTCCAGGTCCCGGTGGCCAACCGGGTGGGGGACGAGAATGACGGGTGGAGGGTGACCATGGTCACCCTCAGCTTCGAGCGGGGTACCGCCTTCGTGGGCGACCTGCTCGAGGCCTTCGAACTCCTCTCGGCGACGGTGGCCGTGGCCCAACGCACCGGGGCGTGGACCGACCCGGGGGTCCGCCGGCAGGCCGGCCATCTTCGAGCCGAGCTCGACGCCCTGTGGGCGCTGACCAAGCGCAACGTCTCCCAGGCCGCCCGCACCGGCATTCCCGGGGTCGGAGGCACCCTCTTCAAGCTGGCCTACACCGAGACGCGGTCCAAGCTCGGCGAGTACTCCCTCTCCCTGCTGGGTCGGGCCGGCCTGGCCGCCGACGATGTCGAGGGTGGGGACGGACAGGGTCCGCTTCCGTCGGCCACCATGGTCGAGGACTGGCTGCGCGGCATCTCCCTGACCATCGCCGCCGGCACGTCGCAGATCCAACGGAACATCGTGGGCGAGCGGATCCTTGGCCTGCCCAAAGAGCCGTCGGGGCCACCCAAACCGGCAGCGGGGGTCACGGCATGACCGGCCGAGCCACGAGGGGCGGACCGTGGACTTCGAACTGACCGAGCTCCAGACCGAGCTGGCCGACGGCATGCGCCGTCTGTGCCAGGGTCAGTTCACCCTCGACCACCTCCGCACGTTCGAGTCGGCCGACCACGTGGTCGACCGCAAGGACTGGCTGCAGCTGGGCGAGGCCGGCGTCTTCAACCTGTGCCTGCCCGAATCGGCCGGCGGCGTCGGCCTGGGTCTGGCCGAGGCGGTCCTGGTCTTCGAGGAGCTGGGGCGGGCGCTGGTCCCAGGACCACTGGTGGCCTCCCACCTCGCCGCCGGCACCGTCGACGGGGCCGACGACGGCTCGGTGGTGGTGGGGATCATCGAAGCCCCAGCAGCAGCCGCCACGAACGTCCTTCCCCTGATCATCGAGGACCTCGACGACCTCGATGTGCTGCTGGTGCTGTCCGACACCGGCGTGAGCTCCCTCGAGCCCTCCTCTCTGGAGGCCACCCGCCTGCGCCGGCCCATGGACCCGCTGACCCCGGTGTGGAGCGTGACCGGCCTGCCCGACGGCACCCCGTTGGCCGGTCCCGACGTGGCCCAGCGGTGGCGGCAGGTGGGCGCGGTGCTCACTGCCGCCCTGCAGGTCGGTTCGGCCGCCTGGGTGACCGACCTGGCCGTCGAGTACGCCAAGCATCGCCGGCAGTTCGGTCGACCCATCGGCGGGTTCCAGGCCGTCAAACACCTCTGTGCCGACATGGCCGTGCGGGCCGAGGTGGCCCGGTGCGCCGTACAGGCCGCCGCCGTCACGGCCGATCAGCCCGATGTGGGTGACCCCGCCGTGGCCGCGGCCGGGGCCAAGCTCCTGGCCGATGAGGCCGCCATTACCAACGGACGCTCGTGCATCCAGGTCCACGGAGGCATGGGCTTCACGTGGGAGGTCCCAGCCCATCTGGCCTACAAGCGGTCCCGGGTGTTGGCCACCCGGTTCGGCACCGACGAGCAGTTGGCCGAGCAGTTGGCCCGGTCCATCCCGGTCCCGACCGGCGACGTACGCTGAGCCGGTGACCAACTCCCCCATCCCTCTTCCCGCCGACACGGTCCCGGTCCTGCCCGCCGGGCGAACCGTGTTCGGGATGCAACTGCCCGTCCAGAGCCAATCCACCATATACACCCAGGCCTGGGAGACCTCGGCCGGGCCGGACGAACTGGCCTCCGTGGCCCTGGCCTGTGAGGCCGCCGGCTTCTTCTACGTGGGCGTCTGTGACCACACCTTCATCCCCGAGCGGCTGGCCGGGGCCATGAGCACCACCTGGTACGACACCGTCGCTACCCTGGGCTGGCTGGCCGGGATCACCTCGACGGTCCGGCTCCTCTCGCACATCTACGTGGTGGCTCTCCGCCACCCCCTCCGGGCCGCCAAGGAGTTCGCCACCCTCGACGCCCTCTCCCACGGCCGAATCATCTGTGGCGTCGGGGCCGGGCACGTCAATGAGGAGTTCGACCAGATGGGTCCGCCGTTCGACCACCGGGGCCCGGTCACCGACGAGGCCATCGCCGGTCTGGTCGCCGGGTTGGTCGACGAGTTCCCGGTGCTCGACGGACCGACGTGGAAGGCCTCGGGACTCGGGCTCCGGCCCCGACCGGTGCAGACGCCCCGGCCCCCCGTCTGGACCGGTGGCTCGTCACCGGCCGCCTTGCGGCGGACGGCCCGCTTCGCCGACGGCTGGCTGCCCCAGTCCCTCGGGCCCAACGTCGACCTGCTGGCTGACCTCCACCGGATGCGCCAGGAGTACCGACCCGGCGCGCCGCTCGACATCGGCGCCATCGCCGCGCCGTTCCATGTCGGCCCACCGACGGTCGGCTTCGATCTCCCTCCGGGCACAGTGACGGGCAGTGCCGAGCAGATCGCCGACTACCTCCGGCCCTACGAGGCCGCCGGAGTGGGCCAGGTCCAGGTCCGCTTCCCCACCGGCTCGGTCGAGGAGCAGTGTGACCAGATCGCCGCCTTCGGCGAGACGGTCATCCCGCTCGTCACCGGCTGACCTCGGCGACCTCGAGCGATGGCCCACCGGGTCGCTGGGTCGCCTTCAGACGCAGTCGACACAGTCGACACAGTCGGCTGATGGACGACGCCGGGACCATCCGTGTCACGCCGGCCGGTCCCGAACGGCTCGTCGCCCTGGCCCCCGTGTTCGGTCGGGCCTTCGTCGACGATCCCATGCTGATCTGGACGCTGGGCAATGCCCCGCCGTCGCCTGACCGGTTCACACCGCTCTTCGCCGCGTTCCTGGATCAGGTTCTCGGACAGGGTGTGGTCTGGGAGGCCGGTGCGGCCTGCGGTGCAGCGGTCTGGGTCCCGCCCGGACAGTTCGAGGAGTGGACCGACCACCCGTGGAATCATCGGCGCGTCCTCGAGCTCACCGATGATGGTGGCCGTCGCTACGACGCCTTCTGGCGCTGGGTCGACCGGCACGGGCCCGAGGAGCCCAGCTGGCTGCTCGATACCATTGCCGTCGATCCCGCCGTGCAGGGTCGTGGCTACGGGAGGGCTCTGATCACCGCCGGCCTGGCCTGGGCCCGGTCCGACGGACTGGGCGCCCACCTGTCAACGGGGACCGAGGGCAACGTGGCCATCTACCGGAAGCTCGGCTTCCGCGTCGTGGAGGACCTCGACGCTCCGGAGGGGGGGCCGCACATCTGGTTCATGGAGTGGAGCCCATGACCGGGATGGGACGACCGCGTTCTCGGGCCGCTGAGGCCGGCCCGGCCCTCCTCACCGTGTCGTCGGCGTGGTGGTGGACCCGGCCCCATTGAGGCCGCCCGTCCCGGCCGGCCCTGACGTTCCCGTCGACGTGGTGCCGGTTCCCGTGGTGCCGCCACCCCCGCGGCCCGAAACCGTCGTGGTGGTGGTCGTGGTTGAGGTGGAGGAGCTGGTCGGAAGGGTCGTGGTGGTCTGCGAGAACACCGTCGTCGTGGTGGTGGTGGCCGTGGCCGGCGGAGGCCCGGTGGTGGTGGTCGTGGTGGTGCTGACCGGTGTGGCGTTGGGCACGAACACGTCACCCTGCGACGTATGGAGCACGACACCCCCGGTGACCGTCGATTGGGGGGGATTGAAGTACAGCAGCGTGGCCAGGCCCACGAAGGCCAGTGCCATCACGAAGGTCGAGCGGCGGATGGGGAACCGTCGGCTGACCGGCACGGACATGAAACCCACCAGCGCGCTGTGTTTGATCTCATCCCCCCGGCTCGGATCCTTGCGCTCCCAGGGCGCCCGCGCCCGGGGTGTGGACAGGGATTCCTCCTCGGTGCCCCCGGCCCCGGCCGCCCCTCCGGCTCCTTCGCCGGAGCTCGGGCCGGAGCCCGTTCCGTCGCCCGTCACGAGGGACCGTCACCGATCGACGGCGAACTCACCCCGGCCGAACGGAGGGCGGTGGTGGCCCGCAGGCGGATCTCCCGGGCCACCTCGAACTGGCGCCCCGGGAGGGTCCGGGCGATGAGCCGGAGCTGCACGTAGCCCACGTCGATGGTCTCCACCCCGGCCACCACCGGGTCTCCGAGCAGGAGTCCGTGCCATTCGGGATCGCCGGCCATGTCGGAGAACATGTCCTTCAGCAGACCGGTCACCCGCTCGAGGTCCTCCGTGACCGAGACCGGGATGTCGATCACGGCACGCGACCAGTCCTTGGAGAGGTTGGTCACCTGGCGGAGGGCACTGTTGGGCACCACCACCAACTCTCCCTGTGCGGTACGAACCTTGGTGACCCGAAGGGTCAGTTCCTCGACGGTGCCGGTGATGCCGGTGGCCTGGCCGGGAACGGACAGTCGGATGACGTCACCGAAGGCGAATTGGTGCTCGGCGAAGAGGAAGAAGCCGGCCAGCAGGTCCCCCACCATCTGTTGGGCACCGAAGCCGAGCCCGATGCCGATCACGGTGGCTGGGGCCACCAAGGTGGTGAGCGGTATGCCCAGCCGACCGAGGGCCAGGATCGACGTGATGAAGCCGACCAAGGCCACCACCACCCACTCCACGGCCTCGCTCACCGCCCGGGACCGCTTGAGCCCCTCAGAGGCCACCTGACCCGACTCGATCTGGGCCCGGATCTGACCGTCGACCCAGCTGCGCCGGCGCGCCCCCACCCAGTGGGCGAACCTGATGAACAGACCGGCTCCGAGCACGAGCACGACCGCAGGGAGCAGATGGTTCTGGAACCAGGCGTGGTGGATTCCGGAAAAATACCATCCGGGCGACCGTCGGCCCGGCGGACCACCGGCCGGGCCGTGGCGTGCGGCTCCGTGCTCACCGGGCGCCGTACGCGTGACCCGCCTGAGCGGAACAGCCGGAGGTACCGTAAACTGACGGTCTGTCAGTTCTGGATCGGATGGGTCGTGCCTCACGATGCACCCCTGACCGGAGCAGCTTCACCACCCATGGAGGGACCACCACATGCTCGACTACGTGATCCGCAACGGCCTGGTCGTCGACGGGACCGGCGCCCCCGGAGTCCGGGCCGACGTCGGTATCCGTGACGGGAAGATCGCCGCCGTGGGCCAGGTCGACGAACCGGGCACCACGGAGCTGGACGCCGAGGGACTGGTGGTGGCGCCGGGCATCATCGACCCCCACACCCACTACGACGCCCAGCTGTTCTGGGATCCCACGGCCTCGCCGTCCAACCTGCACGGCGTGACCACGGTGATCGGCGGCAACTGCGGCTTCACGCTGGCCCCCATCAAGGCCCAGGACCACGACTACATCCGCCGGATGATGGCCAAGGTCGAGGGCATGCCCCTGGTGGCCCTGGAGAACGGCCTCCCCTGGGACTGGACCACCTTCGGCGACTACCTGGGCAGGCTGGAGGGGAATCTCGGCGTGAACGCCGGCTTCCTCGTCGGCCACTGCGCGTTGCGCCGGTGGGTGATGGGCGACGAGCGGGGCGGCGAGGTGGCCACCGACGGCGAGGTGTCCGAGATGGCCCAGCTGCTGGCCGAGTCCCTCGAGGCCGGCGGGCTCGGGTTCTCGTCCTCCCAGTCCCGCACCCACTCCGACGGAGACGGCAAGCCGATCTCGTCACGAAACGCCGACCGCCGCGAGATGCTGGCCTTCTGCGAGGTGGTCCGTGACCATCCGGGCACCACCCTCGAGTACATCACCAACGGCTGCCTCGACACCTTCACCGACGAGGAGATCGATCTCATGGTGGCCATGACCACCACGGCCCGGCGACCGCTCAACTGGAACCTGCTCACCATCGACTCGCGCACTCCCGACAAGACGGCGCGCCAGCTCGAGGCCTCGGCCCAGGCGGCGGAGGCCGGCGGACGCATCGTGGCGCTGACCATGCCCACCCTGGTGCCGATGAACATGAGCTTCCGCAACCACTGCGCCCTCTTCCTCATCCCCGGCTGGGGCGACGTGATGGGGCTGCCGGTGGAGCAACGCATGGAGAAGCTGGCCGAACCGGCCGTCCGGGCACAGTTGGACGAGTTGGCCCACTCCGAGGGCGCCGGCGTGTTCCGGAGGCTGGCCAGCTGGGGCAACTACATCATCGGTGACACGTTCGCCCCGGAGAACAAGGGGCTGAGCTGGCGGGACGTGGGATCGATCGCCGCCGAACAGGGCAAGGCGCCCTTCGACACCTTGTTGGACCTGGTCATCGCCGACGAGCTGCGCACCGTGCTGTGGCCCAAGGCCTCCGACGGCGACGCCGCCTCGTGGCAGGCCCGGGTGGACGTATGGAACGACCCCGGGGCCATGGTGGGGGGATCGGACGCCGGCGCCCACCTCGACCGGATGTGCGGCTCGAACTATCCGACGTCGTTCCTCGGCGACTGTTTGCGCAAGCGGAAGCTGGTGCCCCTGGAGCGGGCCGTCCAGTTGATGACCGAGGCACCGGCCGAGCTCTTCGGGCTGCACGACCGGGGACGGATCGCCGAGGGGTTGTGCGCCGATCTCTTCGTCTTCGATCCCGAGACGGTGGGATCGGAGCCGGCCACCCTGGTCCACGACCTGCCCGGCGGCAGCCCCCGACTCATCGCCGACGCCATCGGCGTGGTGCGCGTCCTGGTCAACGGGGTCGAGACCATTGCCGAAGGCAAGCCGACCGGCCACCTCCCCGGCCACCTCCTGAAGTCGGGTCGGGACACGGTGACGGTGGATCCCGGGGATTGATCGGGCTCAGGCCTGGAGACCCTGACCGAGCGTCGGACCGTTCCGATCTGCCGTCCCGGTACCGACCACCTACACTGCTGACGAGGCGTCAGATCCACCTCGCCGAAGCCATCGCACCGCCGCCACACCGCCACCACATCGCCGATGCGACCGACCGGGGCCGCCCGGGGATCGACGGCGATCCACCACCGCGAAAGGGGACCCACCATGGGCGCTCAGATCACCAAGGACGAGACACGGCTGCTCATCGGGGGCTCGTGGACCGAGGCCGGCGACGGCACCTATGACATCATCAACCCGGCCACCGAGCAGGTGGTGGGCCAGGCCCCCAACGCCTCGGTCGAGGACGCCAACGCCGCCGCCGCGGCGGCCAAGGAGGCCTTTCCGGCTTGGGCCGCCACCCCGGTGGACGAGCGTCTGGCCCTGCTGAAGAAGGCCGCGGCGGCCATCCGGGCCAAGGGGGACGAGCTGGTTCCTCTCGTCATTGCCGAGACGGGGGCCACCGCCTCGGTGGGCTCGCGCATGCAGGTTCCGGTCAGCGCGGCCCGGTTCGACCGCTACTCGCGGGACATCAGCCACGTCCAGGAGCACATGCTCCCGCCGGTGGTCTCGGAGGCGACACCCTTGGCCCCGGGCGGGTTGATCAGTGCCCTGGCCTACCGGCAGCCGGTCGGGGTGGTCACGGCCATTGCCAGCTACAACTTCCCCATGACCAACATGGCCGGCAAGGTGGCCCCGGCCCTGGCTATGGGGAACACCGTGATCATGAAGCCGGCACCCCAGGATCCGCTGGCCGTCATCGCGATGGCGCGGGTCCTGGACGAGGTCGGCTTCCCGCCGGGCGTCATCAACATCATCAACTCGGCCGGCCCCGAGCCGGCGTCAGCCCTCACCACCTCGCCCGACGTGGACATGGTCTCGTTCACCGGCTCCACCGCGGTGGGCCAGCGCATCGCCTCGGCCGGGGCCCCGACCATGAAGCGGATGCTCATGGAGCTGGGCGGCAAAGGGGCGGCGGTGGTCTTCGAGGACGCCGACATCAAGTCGGTGGTCACGGCCATCGGCTCGGTATGGGCGTTCCACTCGGGCCAGATCTGCACCGCACCCACCCGGGCCGTGGTGCACCGGAGCATCTTCGACCAGGTGGTGGCCGGACTCTCCCAGTTCGCCGGCGTACTGAAGGTGGGCGACCCCACCGAGCTGTCCACCGTGGTCGGTCCGCTCATCTCCGGCGCCCAGCAGCAGCGGGTCCTCGACTACATCGAGACCGGGCGCAAGGAGGGCGAAGTGGTGGCCGGAGGTGGCCGACCCGAGCACCTTCCGACCGGGTACTACGTCGAGCCCACGCTGGTGGTGGGGACCAACGACATCACCGTGGCCCGGGAGGAGATCTTCGGACCTGTGGTGGTGGCCATCCCCTTCGACGACGAGGAGGAGGGCGTGGCCATCGCCAACGACTCGGAGTTCGGGCTCTACGACTACGTCTTCTCCGGGGACACGCCCCGGGCCTTCCGGGTGGCCAAGCTGCTCCGGGCCGGCCATGTGGGCATCAACACGGCGCAGCGCAACATGGACGCACCCTTCGGCGGATTCAAGATGAGCGGCATCGGCCGGGACGGCGGCGACACCGGGCTCGAGGCCTACTCGGAGATGCAGTCGATCATCTGGTCCAGCTGACCGACCGACCGCGCCCCGTCACCCGGCCCCGAAGAACGGCGCCCCGAAGGCGAACACCCCGCCGTCCGCAGCCACCAGCCAGTAGCCGCCGGTGGCCGTGTCCGTGGTCATTCCCACCACCGGGGCATTGAGCGCCACCCCTCCGGCACTGCCCCGGAAGGCCGCGGTGCCGAACGTGAAGATGCCGCCGTCGGAGGCCACGAACCGGTAGCCCGACCCGTTGGCGGTGGCGGCCATCCCGTTGACCGGTCGGTTGAGGACGAGGTTGCCCGTCGAGCCGAGGAACGGGGCCCCGAAGGCGAAGACCCCGCCATCGCTGGCCACCAGCCAGTAGCCGCCGGTCGCCCGGTCGGGGGCCATGCCCACCACCGGGGCGTTCAGGTGGCTCCCGCCCATGGAACCGTGGAAGCCGGCGTCGCCGAAGGCGAACACCCCGCCGTCGCTGGCCACCAGCCAGTAGCCGCGTCCCGACGGCGTCGGCGCCAGGTCCACCACCGGGGCGTTCAGGTGCCTGCCGCCCATCGATCCGAAGAACCCGGCATCGCCGAACGTGAAGATCCCACCGTCCGACGCCACCAGCCAGTAGCCGTTGCCGTCGTAGGTGGCCACGATATGGGTGACCGGGGCGTTGAGGTGGGTGCCGGCCATCGAGCCGTGGTCGACCGCGTCGCCGTGGGCGGTGACCGAGCCGTCCGAGTGGGCCACCCAATAGCCCGAGCTGTCGGCCGTCGACGCCATGCCCACCGCCGGCGCCGGCGTGTTCGGCTCACCGGCCACCGTCGCCACATGACCGGGATAGGGATACTGTCCGCCGGTGGCGGTCACCGCCCCGTTGGCGGCGATGGTCTGTCCCGGGCAGTAGACCGGGTCCCCACTGGGCGCCCCAGCCACCACCGGGCCCGCCGGGACCGGCTGACCCTGGTAGGAGTTCTGGGCGCTCTGCCGGGCCATGGCCGCCGGAACGGCGCCCCGCAGGGTGCCGAACACCTCGACGGTGTAGGCCCGGCCGCCGCCGCACGTCACTCCCACGCCCACATCGGTGTAGGTGGCGCCGAGCATGTTCTGCCGGTGCGGCGCCGAGCCCATGTACTCGCTGTCCATGCCGTCGGAGCCGTCACCGGGCCACGAGCCGTTACCCGTGTCGCCGGAGTTGGCCGCCAGGATGCACATCTGAGTGGCGGGGCCGGTGCAGGACGGCAGCGACGGATCCGCCACCGACCCGGTAGCGGCCAGATGGGCCGACCACGACTGGGCGTAGGCGGCCAGCCCGGCATCGACCTGGAGCGGCGACACCGTCACCGCCAGGGTGTCCCGGGCGGCGCGTTCGGCGTTGATCCGGGCCACCAGGTCTTGGACGTAGAGGGACTGGACGGCACCGACCGTGGGAGCGGCGGCGGCGGTGGGGACCGACACCACTCCCTGGGCCACGGTGAACACGGCGGCGATCACCACAACCGCCGTGACCAGGACGGAGACGCCCGCGGCGACAGGACGGAGCTGGCTGAAGGCGGTGGCACGTGGCTGGGGCCGGGCTCCTGGTGGTTCCGGCTGGACTGCGGTCATGGCGCTGGTTCCTCGTACGTCGGCTCGCGCCCCTCACTCCTCCTATCGGCGCGATCCGGCGAAAACTGTTGCCCGATTGGGCTACAACTGGGCCATGCCCGTGCCGGTGTCACCGTCCGTCCCGCCGTCATTCACGGAGTTGGCCGCCCGCGTCTCCAATTGGGGGCGCTGGGGCCCCGACGACCAGATCGGCACCCTCAACCTCATCGACCGGGCCGCCCGGCTCCGAGGCATCGCCGCGGTCCGGGACGGTTCGGCCTTCCCCCTGGCTCTACCCCTCTCGGCCGAGCAGGGGATCCAGCTGGGCTTCATTCCCGGACGGGTCAATCCCACCCGGACCATGGTCAGCGTCAACGAGGTCATGGGGGACGATCCCGGATGGATCGCCTTCTCCGAGGACGTGGTGACCATGGCCATGCAGTGCGCCACGCACTGGGACGGCCTCGGTCATGCCGCCTACGGGGCGGGCCCCGACGGCCGCAGCCTCTACAACGGCGTCCCGGCCTCCACCATCACCGAGGCCGGGGCCGGGCGGCTGGGGATCCACCTGGTCACGTCCCTGGTGTCGCGGGGGATCCTGCTCGACGTGGCCCGGACCACGGGGCGAGAGGTCCTCGAACCGAGCCACCCCATCTCACCCGACGACCTCGACGCCGCCTGTGCCCTCGGCGGCATCACCGTCGAGGCCGGGGATGTGGTGCTGGTCCGGACCGGCCAGATGGTCCATCTGGCCCTGCCGGGGCGGCCGGGCCTCGGCGGGGGCGAGCCGGCGCGGGACCTCGTGGCCTATTCCATGGACAGCCCCGGACTGACCATGGCCACGGCCGGATGGTTCCACGACCACGACGTGGCGGCCGTGGCCATCGACACCCTGCCCCTGGAGGTCTACCCCTGCGAGGATCCGGACCTCTTCCTGCCCGTACACCTCCTCCACCTCGTGGAGATGGGCATGACCCAGGGGCAGAACTGGTTCCTCGACGAGTTGGCCGACGCCTGTGCCGCCGACGGGCGCTACGAGTTCCTGCTCGACGCCACGCCCCTCCCGTTCACCAACGCCCTGGGTTCGCCGGTGGCCCCGGTGGCGGTCCGCTGAGCGGAGGCAGGGCCTGCCCGCCCGGCGGCTTAGGACGTGGTCCTGGGCTCGGTCGACGTCCGCCGGGACGCGGCGTTGGCCGAGGCCGCCTTCACCTGGGCCGTGCGGGACGATGCCGCACCTCCCCCGACCACCGGTCCGGTGCGGGGAAGGGGCACCTCGGTGCCGGCCACCTTGGCCCCGTCGGGGGCGGGACGGCCGGTGACCGACCAGTGGAGCAGCCGGGCCTGGCTGTCCACCAGGGAGGCGGTTCGGATGCCCCAGAACTCGAAGCCGTAGCGGTGGCCCGACACCTGGGCCAACATGGCGATGAGCGTGCCCGCCGCGGCCATGGGATCGGCACCGGCCGGGGCGCCCGAGGCCTCGCCATGGGTGGCGATCACCCGGGCCAGGGTGACGGTGACGGCGTTGAGGGCCCGCACCCTGAGGCCCTGGAACCGCAGGTCCCCCTCCACCGTGGTCAGCTCCACCACCCGGAACACGGCCCGGTTGGTCTCCCAGTACTCCATGAACCCTTCGACCACCGCCACCGCCGTCGTCCAACTGGCCCCCTCGGACCAGTCCCCGTCGACCACACCGGCCAGGACGCCCACCCCTTCGACCAACTCCTCGGCCAACACGGTGATGGCGGCCTCGACGTTCTCGAAGTACTGGTAGAAGGTGGCGGGCGACGTGCCGGCTTGGCGGGCGATGTCGATCACCTTGATCGAGCGCCACGGCGTGGCCACCAGCAGCTCGGCGGTGCACTCCAGCAACCGCTGACGGGTGGCTCGACCGCGCCGTCCGGGGACCCGCCCGTCGGTGGTGGCGATGAGCTCCGGGTCCTCGGCGGGTGGCATGGCCGCCCATGGTACCGATGGCCGGGCCGACATGAGGAGGGTCGCCGCCGCCGATCCGGGTCCCCGGGACCCGCCGGGAACGAGGGACGTGAGGGGGAAATCCCTGGCGAGTAGGGTAAATGCCATGGCCAACCGTCCGGTGCCCCGCACGCTGACGCGTGCCCAGCAGGCTCGGCGCCAGAGGGTCGTCGACGCGGCCATGACGCTCGGGCTCGACGGGGGATACGAGGCCGTCCAGATGCGCGACGTGGCGGCCCGGGCCGACGTGGCCATGGGCACCGTCTACCGGTACTTCACCAGCAAGGACCACCTGCTGGCCGCGGCTCTGGTCCACTGGGTCGAACAGTTGGACAGCCGCCTGGCCCAACAGCCGGCCCAGGGCGAAACAGCGGCCGAGCGGGTCATCGAGGCCCTGGACCGGGCGCTGCGGGCCATGGGGCGCCAGCCCCAACTCGTCGGGGCAGTCTTCACCGCGCTGGCCTCTCCCGACCCCGCCGCCGTCGAATGCCAGCAGCAGGTGTCGGTGCTGATGGAACGGATCATCACCCGGGCCATCGGCGAGCCCCATCCTCCCAACCTCGGGGACCGGGCCCGGATCCTGGGCCACGTCTGGTATTCGGCCCTGGTCGGCTGGGTCAACGGATGGAGCAACATGGGACGGGTGCACGACGAGTTGGTCGTGGCCATCGGGCTGCTGCTCCCCTCGGACATCTACGCCACGGTCTGACCGCCCGGTCTGACCCCCATGACGTTGACCGGCGCGACTGCCGGGGTACCGTCTGGCATGCCATCGGCCATCGAAGTCCAGGGGCTGTCCAAGCAGTTCGGAGCCCTGCGGGCCGTGGACCAGCTCAGTTTCGAGGTCGCACCGGGGCGGGTGACCGGCTTTCTCGGGCCCAACGGCTCGGGCAAGACCACCACGCTGCGGATGCTGCTCGGCCTGGTCTCCATCACCGGAGGTACGGCCACATTCGGCGGTCGCCGGTACGTGGAGCTGGACCATCCGATCCACCACGTCGGAGCGGTGCTGGAGGCCACCAGCTTCCATCCGTCCCGGCGCGCCGAGGACCACCTGAAGTCCGTGGCCCTGGGAGCCGGCATCCCCTTGAGCCGGGTGGACGAGACCCTGGACCTAGTAGGACTGGCCGATGTGGCCCGCCGCCGCGTGGGCAAGTTCTCCCTCGGTATGCGCCAGCGGCTGCAACTGGCCACCGCCCTCCTCGGTGACCCCGAGGTGCTCATCCTGGACGAGCCGTCCAACGGACTCGACCCCCAGGGCATCCAGTGGCTGCGCACCTTCATCCGCCACCAGGCATCGATCGGGCACTCGGTGCTGGTCTCCTCCCACCTCCTCTCGGAGATGGAGGAGACCGTCGACGACGTGGTCATCGTGTCCCACGGCAGGCTGGTCCTCCAGACCACGCTGGCCGATCTGGCCCAACAGGCCGGCACCAGTACGGGCATGCGCGTCCGGACCCCCGAGATGGGTCGCCTGCGGGCCATTCTCGACGCCATCCCGGTGGGCTATGTCCAGACCGGCGACGACACCCTGTCGATCGCCGGGGCCACCCCCGAGTGGCTGGGTCCCCTGGCCGCCCAGCACCAGGTCGTCCTGTACGAGTTGGTCCACGACCGGGGCAGTCTGGAGGAGGTCTTCCTCAGTCTGACCCACGGCTTCGATGCCGGCGACCCCACCCACATGGGTGGGACCGTCCCCCTGCCCGGAGGAGCGTCGTGATCGCCGTCATCCGCTCCGAGTGGCTGAAGCTCCGCACGACCGCGGTGCCCTGGGTCCTGACCGGCATCGCCCTGATCATCAACGCCCTTCTCATCCTGGTCATCTTCCTCATGCGACCAGACTTCAGTGCCTCGGGAACCCAGCCGGGCTACACGGTGCCCCACACCACCCAGCAGCTGCGCAATCTGGTGGGCGCAGGCTTCCAGGGCTATCTCTTCGCCCTCCTCCTCGGCACGTTGATCGTCACCACCGAGTTCCGCCACAAGACCGTAACGACGTCGTTTCTGGTCACCCCGGTGAGGGCCAAGTTGGTGGCCGGCAAGCTGGTGTTCGCCGCCCTCTGCGGGGCCGTGCTGGCCGTGATCATGCTGGTGGCCACGGTCATAGGAGGCGGTCTGACCCTGGCCGCCCGAGGCGGCTCCTTCTCCGACATGGTCCACCAGATCCCCGCCGTGGCCCCCGGGATGATCCTGGTGTTCGCCCTGTTCGCCATCCTCGGCGTCGGGGTCGGCTCGGTCCTGACCAACCAGGTCGCCGCCATCATCGTGGTGCTGGGCTGGTTCATCATCCTCGAGGGGATCCTGGTCAACCTGGTCCACGGGGCCGAGCGCTGGGTGCCCACCGGGGCGGCCATCGCCGCCTCCAACCTCACCCGGGGGCGGGGCGCCGACTTCGGTCTCTTCACGTGGTGGCAGGGGGGCCTGCTGATGCTCTTCTACGGTCTGGCCTTCGCCGCCATCGGCTCGCTGATCCTGACCCGACGCGACATCACCTGAGCGGCGGGCGGCGCCCGTAGGCTGAATCCATGCCCGACCGACCTGCTGGATCCCGCCTGCCGGCGCACGGCGCGCCGGCCGATGAGGTGTTGGACGCCATGGCCGGGTTGCGGGTCGACGACCGCGACTGGCGGGGTGGCCGGGTGTTCAGCCTGGTCTACTCGGCCGGTGCGTCCGTCCACCGGTTGCTCGAGGAGGCAGCCACGCTGTACTCGGCGGAGAACGCCCTCAATACCGAGGTCTTCCCCAGCCTGGGCCGCATGCAGCAGGACGTCGTCGACATGGCCACCGGTCTGCTGGGAGCCGAACGGCTCCCGCCGGACGAGGCAGGCCGTGTCCGCGGCTTCCTCACCTCCGGGGGTACCGAGTCCCTGTTGCAGGCGACCAAGACCGCCCGCGACTGGGGGAGGACCCAGCGCGGCATCGAGCGACCCAACATGGTCCTGGCCACCAGCGCCCATGCCGCCTTCGAGAAGGCCTCCCACTACTTCGACGTCGAGTCCCGACGCATCCCGGTGAGGTCGGACTTCTCCGCCGACGTGGACGCCATGGCCGACGCCGTCGATGACCGGACGGTACTCGTGGTGGCGTCGGCCCCCTCCTACCCCCAGGGCATCATCGACCCGGTCGCCGAATTGGCCGCCATGGCCGCAGCCCGCGGCGCCCTGTGTCACGTCGATGCCTGTCTCGGCGGATTCCTCCTCCCCTTCCTGCACCGGTTGGGCCACATGGACCGGGAGTGGGACCTCTCGGTCCCCGGCGTCACCTCCATCTCCGGTGACCTGCACAAGTACGGCTACGCATCCAAGGGCATCTCGGTCATCGCCTACCGGGACCGGCAGCTGGCCCGCCTGCAGCCCTTCGTCACCACCAACTGGCTCGGCGGCCTCTACGGGTCGCCGTCGATGGCCGGCACCCGGCCGGCCGGGCCCATCGCCGCCGCCTGGGCCGTGCTGCACCACCTGGGGGAGGACGGCTACCTCCGCCTGGCCGACGACGCCTTCCGCGCCGCGTCCACCATCAAGGCCGCCGTGGCCGCCACCCCTGGACTCGCCGTCCGGGGAAGCCCCGACGCCACGGTGTTCGCCTTCGGCGGCGACGTCGAGGACGGACGGATCGACAGCTTCGCCCTGGGAGATGCCCTGGCCGAGCGGGGAGGGTGGTTCTTCGACCGGCAGAACCACCCGGACAGCCTGCACGCCACCGTCCAGGCCGGTCACCGTGACGTGGTGGACGAGTTGGCTGCTGACCTGGCCGCGGCCGCCTCGGATCTCCTCGGCACCGGGCATCGGGCCGAGGACCGGAGCACCACCTACGGCACCGTGTGATGCCCACCGCCGTAGGTCGGTACCTATTGCCCGGTGGCACACCATGGTCTAGACATTCCCGTGGTCACATTGGGGTCCCGGGGGGAGGAGCCTGCGCGGTGCCGAAACGCAAACCGAGACGATCACCGTGAACAGGGCGGCACAACAGCGGGTACCGATCAACACCGCCACAGACCAGAGGGTCGGATCGAAGCCCGTTGCTCGGGTCACGCGGTGGTCGCCACGTGAGTGGTGACCGGGCCGGCGGTACACGGACGGGAGGGGGGTGACGATGGATCGCAAGTGGTGGACACTGATCGCCGTCTGCATGGGCACGTTCATGCTGTTGCTGGACATCACCGTGGTCAACGTGGCCCTGCCGGACATCCAAATGTCGCTGCATTCGTCGTTCGCCGATCTCCAGTGGGTCATCGACGCCTACGCCCTGTCACTGGCCGCCTTCCTCCTCACCGCAGGTGTCCTCGGCGACATGTACGGTCGGCGCCGCGTCTACGCCATCGGGGTCGTCGTCTTCTCCCTGTCGTCTCTGGCCTGCGGTCTGTCCACCACCCCGTTGATGCTCAACCTGGCCCGCGGCGTCCAGGGTGTGGGCGGGGCCATCATGTTCGCCACGTCCCTGGCCCTCATCGCCCAGGCCTTCACCGGGAGGGAACGGGGCACGGCGTTCGGCGTCTACGGAGCCGTGCTCGGAGGCGCCGTGGCCGTCGGGCCCCTCGTGGGCGGGGCCATCACCAGCGGCATCGGCTGGCGGTGGATCTTCTTCATCAACCTGCCTCTCGGCGTCGTCGCCGTCGTCATCTGCCTGGCCAAGGTGGTGGACTCCCGAGACCCGACCCCGCGGCGCATCGACTGGTTCGGATTCATCACCTTCTCGTTGGCCCTGTTCATGCTGGTGTACGCCCTGGTGCAGGGAAACGCCAAGGGCTGGCACAGCCGAACCATCGAGGGCCTCCTGGTGGGCTCGGCCCTCCTGATGGTGCTGTTCCTGGTGGCGGAGTGGCTCCAGCGGGACCCCATGCTCGATCTGACGCTGTTCAGACGACCGGCCATGAACGGCGTCTCGTTGGCCGCCTTCACGCTCTCGGCCTCCATCTTCGCCATGTTCTTGTACCTGACCCTCTACCTCCAGGAGGTGTTGGGCTACGGCCCCTTCGCCGCCGGACTCCGGTTCCTGCCCCTGACCATGCTGGCCTTCCTCGTGGCGCCGGTGGCGGGAAAACTGACCACCCGGGTCCAGGCGCGGTACCTCTTCGGCGTGGGCCTCTTCTTCGTGGCCCTGGGCTGCGACCTGATGACCAGGGTCCACGCCGACTCCAGTTGGACCGTGCTCCTCCCGGGCTTCATCGCCGCCGGCATCGGCGTCGGTATCACCAACCCGGTGTTGGCCTCGGCCACCGTGTCGGTGGTCCCCCCGGAACGGAGCGGCATGTCCACCGGCGCCACCAGCACCTTCCGACAGGTCGGCATCTCCACGGGGATCGCTGGACTCGGTGCCGTGTTCCTCCACGAGATCAAACCCAATACGGTGAGTGCGCTGACCGCCTCGCCTCAAGGCCGGGCGGCCCTGGCCCACGGCGGGAGCGTGCTGACCAATGCCATCTCCGGGAGTGGGATCCGTCAGGCGGCGGCCTCCCTCCCCACCCCGGCGTCACGGGAGGCGCTGTTGAACTCCTTCCGGATCGGGTTCACCACCACCTTCGACCATCTGATGGCCATCGCCACCGTCATCGCTCTGGTAGGTGCGGTGGGGTCCCTGCTGCTCGTACGCCAACGCGACTTCGTCGTGAGCCCCGAGGCCGACCAGCGGTCCGATGAGACAGCACAACCTGCTCCCACGCCAGCCCCGGCCCAGCCGGCCACCGAGTTCCAGAGCCGACCCCGGCCCCGCCACGCCCACTCCAAGCGGCGCCGCAGTCGGACGTACCGGGCGGGCATCCGGGCCCGTGGCAGCTGACCTGGCCCCCGACGATCCCGCCGGCCGGCCGCTGAGCGAACCGCACCCGTCGCGGCTTCCCCTGGACCATCCCGACCGCCACCGCATCCTCACCGCCCACGGCCAGGCCATGGCCCGGGACGAACCCGGGTACGTCGATCCGGGCACCGGTCTGTTCGTGCTGACCGCGGCGTATCTCCGCGGGCGGGGCGTGTGCTGCGAGACGGGCTGTCGCCACTGCCCGTATGTGGCCTGAGCGCCCGGATTCCGCACTGTGGCGGCGGGTCGGGGGCCTCCGCCCAGGGCCTAGGGTGCTGCGGGTACTCGATCATCGGAGGCGATGGGCATGAAGACCAGACTCACCGACATCCTCAACATCGAGCATCCCGTGATGCTGGCCGGCATGGGTGGCGTCTCCTACGCGCCGCTGGTCACCGCGGTGTCCGAGGCCGGGGGCTTCGGCTGCCTGGGCGCCTCGACCATGAGCAACGAGCGGATGGTGGCCGAGATCGCCGAGGTGCGGTCCGCCACGGACAGACCCTTCGGCGTCGACCTGCTGACGGCCATGCCCGGCGGCCTGGTGGCCCAGGTGGAACAGATCATCGCCGGGGGAGCCTCCGTGTTCGTGGCCGGACTGGGGGTGCCCGCCGAGGTGGTGGAGCTCTGCCACCGTCATGGTGTCCTGGTGGTCAACATGTGCGGCAAGGTGGACCACGCCCGCCGGGCGCTCGAGGCCGGATGCGACATCGTGGTGGCCCAGGGCACCGAAGCCGGGGGTCACACCGGGCTGGTCGCCACCATGCCCCTGGTGCCCCAGATCGTCGACGCCGTGGGCTCCCAGATCCCGGTGGTGGCCGCCGGGGGGATCGTCGACGGCCGGGGGCTGGCGGCGGCTCTGGCCCTCGGTGCCGACGGCGTGTGGGTCGGTACCCGGTTCATCGCCACGCCCGAGGCCCACGGGGTCCGCGGGTACAAGGATGCCCTGGTCCGGACCCGGGAGGACGGCACCACCATCAGCCGGGCCTTCTCGGGCAAGACCATGCGAGTCGTGCGCAACGCCTACACCGGATACTACGACGAGCACCCCGGCGAGCTGGCCCCGTTCCCCGCCCAGCTGGGGAAGTCGATGGAGGACGGCGCATTCCACCTGGGTGGGGCGGAGGACACGCCCGGGGTCGACCCCGACCGTGAGTGCTACCCGGCGGGCCAGGGGGTGGGCGCCATCCAGACCTTGATGCCCGCCGCCAGCATCGTGCACCAGATGGTCGACCAGGCGCAGCACGTCCTGACCCAGTTGGGCGCGGTGGCGGCCGGGTGACGCCGGCCGCCGGGCCGGGTCCCGGGCCGTTCAGTGAGGCCGCAGCACCGACCGGTCACCGGCCCGCAGGCCGGCGATGATCTCCCGGTAGGCGGCGGCCGAATCGTCCCCGAGGGCGTCGGTGGCCATCCACCGCACACCGGGTCGGCCTCGATCCCGATCGATCCCGAAGAGACCGAATCGGGGTTCATAGGAGCCCCATTCGTAGTTGTCGACCAACGACCAGTGCCAGTAGCCGGTGACCGGGACGCCGTCGTCGACGGCCGACATGACCGCGGCCAGATGCTCGCGCAGGTAGCGGGGGCGGTCCCACCCATCGAGGCGGGGTAGGGAGCGACCGCCGCGCACGCGGTTGCACAGGCCGTTCTCCACCACCCACAGCGGCAGTCCGGGAGCCAGGTCCCGCTGGGCGCGCAGCCAGCGGGTCAGCGCGGACGGATCGGGGACGTCGTCCCACAATTCTCTGGTGGGTGAGGAGTTGCGCCCGCCCGAGGTCCGATGGCCGGGCATCCGGAAGTGCCTGGACACCGCGGCGTCGTACCAGTCGAGACCGAGGACGTCCAGGGTCCGCTCGTGGGGACTGTCGTAGACGGCATCCACGGCGCGCCGCGGCACCGGACCGCCCCTTCCCGAGACCGAGGCCCCCAGAGTCCGAGACCGGTACGGAGCGGTGGCGGCAGCGAGCCGACGAACCACCCGCTCGTTCAGCCCCGAGGGGGGCCACAGGATGTCGTGCTCACGGGCTCGCTCCTCGAGCCACGTTCCCACGTCCGACCGGGCGATGCCCGCACCCCGGGCCAGGAGGACGTCGGTGAGCATGCGGTCGAGGGGATAGGCGCTCATCGAGCTGTTGTTGGTCGTCACCACGGCATCCGGGCGGCCCCGGTGGACGGCGTCGTACCCGTAGACGTGCGCGGTGAGCAGGTGGTCGATGGCGATGGCGGTGTCCTCGAAGGCGCGCCACCGACCCGGAGGGAACATACCGAGGAGCCACGAGCTGAGGGCGAGCACGTTGATCTCGTTGACGGTGACCCAGAGTCGCACCCAGGGAGCCAGCGCCTCCACCACCACCTCCACCCAGGCCCGGTAGCGGTCCGGGGCATCGGGACGAAGCCAGAGGTCCTCGCCCAACCAGGCCGGATGGGTGAAATGGTGAAGGGTCACCAGGGGCTCGAGGCCCCGCTCCACACAGCCCCGCACCAACGTGGCGTACGCAGCCAGGGCGACGGCGTCGACCCCCCGCTCATCGGGGACCACCCGGGCCCACTCCACGCTCAAGCGGAAGCTGTTGCACCCCATCGCCGCCGCGCGGTCGAGCGCCTCCTCGGGACGGTCCCAGAAGCCGACGGCGTCGCCCGAGGCCTCCACCCGGCCGACCTGCTCCCAGGCCAACCAGTTGTTGGCCGGCTGCTCGGGCCCGTTGAATCCGCCTTCCACCTGGAACCCGGCGGTGGCCACCCCGAAGACGAACTCCTCGGGCAGGTGCGACGGCGGCCGCCCGCCCTCCGCCCTTGGCTGTGCCCTGGAGGACAACGACCCCACCTTCCACTCGCGCCGGTGCGGTCTGCGCCGGTCCGGTCCTGGTTCCGGTTGGCGATGGTAGCTTGCGGCCCGGGACGCCCAGCGCTCCCCCTCCTGCGATGACCCCCGTGCTCCGATGACCGGCCCAGGCCCCGATCCCGAGCGGATCCCCGTGGTTGTGGCGTCGGGCCAGGCCATCGAACGCGACGGGCTGGTCACCCCGGTCGACCTGATGGAACGGGCCTGCGAGCAGGCGCTGGCCCAGGCCACCGGCCTGCGGGAGGTGATCGATCGACTGACCGTGGTCGACATCATGACCCGGACGGGGCCGGCCCCGGCCACCGAACTGGCCCGGCGTATCGGCGCAGGCTCCGGCGGACTGGCGTGCGAGGTGTCGACCATCGGGGGCAACACCCCGCAGTGGCTGGTCAACCGGGCGTGCTCGGACATCGCCGCCGGCCGGCTGTCCGTCACGCTGATCGCCGGCGCCGAGGCCATCCGTTCATCGCGGGCTCGACGGGCGGCGGGACTGCCGCGCCACGACGGCGCCACCGACCTGGTCGCCGACCGCGTGGTCGGCGACGACCGGCCCGGGGTGGGACCGGCCGAGGCGGCCATCGGCCTGTTGGCGCCGGTGCACATCTACCCGCTGTTCGAGAGCGTGGTGGCCTCACGGGCGGGTCACGACGCCGCCGCCCACCGCCGGTCCATGGGTGAGCTGTTGGCCCCGTTCACCGAGAAGGCCGCCGCCCATCCCTACGCCTGGTTCCCCACGGCCCGGACGGCCACCGACATCGCCACCCCGTCGCCCAGCAACCGCATCGTCAGCGAGCCGTACACCAAGCTCATGACGGCCTTCCTCGGGTCGGACCAGGGCGCCGCCCTCGTGGTCTGCTCCCTGGCCGCCGCCCGACGGGCCGGTGTGGCCGAACGCGCCGTCTTCGTATGGTCGGGGGCTGAGGCGACCGACGTGCGGTTCCCGGCCGCCCGACCCGACCCCGGACGGTCCCCGGCCATCGCCGCCGCCGGGCGGGCGCTGTTCGAGGCGGCGGGCCGGGCCGCGGGGCCCTCGGCCTCGGTCGGCGTCGACGACCTCGAGCTCCTCGACCTCTACTCGTGCTTCCCGTCGGCGGTGGAGCTGGCCGCCGACGCCCTGGGACTGGGCCGCCACGACCGCCGGGGGTTGACGGTCACCGGTGGGCTCCCCTACTTCGGGGGTCCGGGGAACAACTACACCACCCACAGCATCGCCACGCTGACCGACCTGCTCCGCGACGGGGGGTCGGACCGACTGGGCCTGGCCACCGGACTGGGGTGGTTCATCACCAAGCACGCCCTCGGCGTGTACGGGTCCTCCCCTCCCCCGGGGGGGTTCCACCGGGGGGACACCACCCGGGACCAGGCCGACATCGACGACTCGGCGGTCGAGACGGCCTCGGAGCTGGACGCCGCGGCCGAGGCCACCATCGTGGCCCTCACGGTGGTCCGGGACAACGACGGCTCGGCCACGGCGGCGCCACTGATCGCCCGGCTGGCCGACGGCCGGCAGATGGCCCTGTCGGCGGCGGACGACGAGGTCGTCAGGGCCATGGGCGCACTCGACGGGCCCGGACTGGTGGGCGGGTCCGTGATCGTCCAACCCGGTCCGGCGCGCTACCGTCTGGCGGCAGGCTGACCGCTCACGGGGAGACCGCCATGTCCGAACTGCTTCGCCAACGCCAGGGTCACATCGAGATCCTCACCATCAACCGTCCCGAGGCCCGCAACGCCATCAACGGCGCCGTCTCCCGGGCGTTCGCCGCGGCCTTCGACGAGTTGGAGGCGGACGACGACTGCTGGGTGGTCATCGTCACGGGCAGCGGGGACAAGGCCTTCAGCGCCGGCATGGACCTGAAGGCCTTCACCGCCGGTGAATCTGCCGACATCATGGGGGCCAAGGGCGGCTTCGGGGGCATCGCCCAACGGGACTTCGCCAAACCCCTCATCGCTGCCGTCAACGGGTCGGCCCTGGCCGGCGGGTGCGAGATCATGCTCTCCTGCGACCTGGTGGTAGCGGTCGAGGAGGCCAAGTTCGGGATACCCGAGGTCAAGCGGGGACTCATGGCCGGGGCCGGAGGGCTCATCCGGCTGCCCAAACGGATACCGCCGGCCATCGCCTTGGAGCTGGCCCTCACCGGGGAGCCCATCGACGCCCAGCGAGCCCTGGCCCTCGGCCTCATCAACCGGGTGGTCCCGGCGGACCAGCTGATGGATGCGGCGCTGGCCCTGGCCGGGTCCATCGCCGAGAACGCCCCCCTGGCCGTCCGGGCATCCAAGCGGGTCATGAAGCTGGCCGGTGAGCTCCCCGACGCCGAGGGATGGGCCATCAACAACGCCGCCGTGCCCGAGGTGTTCGGCTCGGCCGACGCCATGGAGGGACCCATCGCCTTCGCCGAGAAGCGCAAGCCGAACTGGACGGGGAAGTGAACCGGGCGTGAGCAGCACCGCTCTGGTGGGCTATGCCACCAGCCAGGTCGGGACCAGTGTGCCCACCCTTTCCGACGGGCTCGGGGGCTTCCGGCTGATCCTGCACGTGTTCGCCGCCTCCATCTGGGTGGGCGGGCAGTTCACGGTGGTCGGGCTGCTCCCCACCGTCCGCACGCTGGGCGAGGAGGCGCCCAAAGCGGTGGGGCGGGCCCTCGGGAGGCTGCTGTGGCCGGCCTACGCCGTGCTCGTGGTGACCGGGTTCTGGAACATCGGCTCCCTGACCGTCAAGGACGCCTCGTCGGCCTGGAAGACCGTGCTGACCATCAAGATCGTCGTCGTGGTGGTGGCCGGGGTGGCCGTCTTCCTCCACCAGCGGGCCACCAGCAGGCGGGCCACGGCCGTATGGGGGGCGGTCGGGGCCCTGGCCTCGGTGGCGGCCCTGGCCCTGGGCGTGTTCCTGGCCGGGTGAACCGGTCATCCGACCACCACCGCGGCACCGAACAACCAGGAGCGCCCGATGGCGCCGCTGTGCAGCGGGCCGGGACGGACAGGTCTAACCTGGTCGGAGCAGCCCGTAGGCAGCCCACAGAAGGAGGCACGACCGTGCACGTGACCCCACCCGCAGAGATCTTTGGCGTTGACGGCATCATCATCCTGGTCGTCGTGGTGCTGGTCCTGTTCGGATCCACCCAGATCCCCAAGCTGGCCCGCTCGCTGGGATCGGCCCAGAAGGAGTTCAAGAAGGGGTTGGACGAAGGCTCGTCCGAGGAGGGGAAGGGCACCCCGGCCGTGGCCCAGGCCATCCCCCCCGCAGCCGTGAACCCACCACCGGCGGCCGCTCCCCCGGTGGTGCAGGTCAATGTGGACGGCCAACCGGGACCGGCAGCCTGACCGGACCGGACCCCAGCGCCCTCGGGGTCCCGATCCCCCGATGTGCCCATCCGTCCGCTCCCCCCGTGCCCTCCGTGCGGCGCGATGTCGATGCGCCCGCTGACCCCACGGCGCGGCGTCCCCACTAACCGGTTATGAGCACGCCCGCCTCCGTCCCACCGGGCGGCCAACCCACCGGGCGGCGTCGGTGGATCCCCTTCTGGGTGCTGCAGGTGATGGAGCTCGTGGTGGCGTTCGTCTTCGTGGACATCTCGGTCCACGTGGCCAACAGTGGACTGATGGTGGCGGCCGCGCTGGCCTTCGCCCTGCTCGCCGTGACGGCCCGTGGGCCCCTCGGCGTCGTGCGCGTCTGCCCCCCCTGGCTCCATCTGACCCTGGTGGTGTCGGTGGCCGTGGTGGTGGCGCTGGCGCCCGTGTTCCCGGTGGCGCGGCCCGACATCGAGGGGATCATCGTCATCGAATTCGGCGCCATGGGGCTGATCCGGTTGGCTACCCTCACGGACATGAACCCCTCATCCCGGCGGTCCGGGGCCCGTCAGGCGGACCGGAGGGTCATCGAGGCCACGGCCACGGTGGCGGAGGACGGCGCCCCCCGCCCATCGACCGGCGGCCAGCCCCGAAACCCTCCTCCCACCGGCACCGGTGCCGCCGCCCGCTGGGCCGGCCGGGCCGCCGGTGCCGTCTCGCTCTCGGGGCGCCAGGCCGTGGCCAAACACCGCCCCGAAGCCGAGGAGCAGGTCAAACGGGCCATCCGGGGGGCCGGTCGCATCACCGGTCGGATCACCTCCCCCGTCGACCATCACCCGACCCCGGACCCGCCGAACCGTGACGCGGCCAACGATCCGGTCGTGGACTGAGCGTGGCCGACTCCCGCGACGTTCTGGACCTCGCCGACCGGCTCTGGACCGGAGAGGTCACCACCTCCGAGATGCACCCTCTCAGCCCGTCGGCCGGGATGGCCGACGTGGCCGACGGCGTGGCCTTCGTCCCCTCCTTCGCCAACGTCTCGGCGGTGACCACCGAGGACGGGCTGGTGCTGGTGGACACCGGGAGCGCCTTCATGGCGGCAAGCATCCACGAGACCTTGCGGGCCTGGAACCCCGGGCGTCTGCATACGGCCGTGTACTCACACGGCCACATCGACCACGTGTTCGGCGTTCCCGTGTGGGCGGCCGAGTCGGCCGAGGCGGGCTGGCCCGAGCCGGTGGTGGTGGCCCACGAGGCCCTCCCGGCCCGGTTCGACCGTTACATCAAGACGGCCGGCTACAACGGGATCATCAACCGGCGGCAGTTCGACATCGAGTCCCTGCAGTGGCCCACCGAGTACCGGTACCCCGATCGCACCTACCGTGACCACCTCGAGCTCGACATCGGGGGGATCCGTGCCGAGCTCCACCACGCCAAGGGCGAGACGGACGACCACACCTGGACCTGGTTCCCCGGATCGAAGGTCCTCTGCTGCGGCGATCTGTTCATCTGGGCCTCGCCCAACGCCGGCAATCCCCAGAAGGTCCAGCGGTATCCGCTGGAGTGGGCGGACGCCCTCCGCCAGATGCTCGCCCTCTACGACGGACCGGACGGGGGACCCGACGTGCTCCTGCCGGGTCACGGCTTCCCGGTCATGGGTCGCCAGCGGGTGATCCAGGCCCTCACCGACACCGCCGACCTGTTGGAGTCCCTGGTCAACCAGACACTGGCCCTCATGAACGGCGGTGCCCGACTCGACGAGGTCATCCACTCGGTCACCCCCCCGGCCCGTCTGATGGAACGCCCTTACCTCCAGCCGGTCTACGACGAGCCCGAGTTCGTCGTGCGGACGGTGTGGCGGCTGTACGGGGGCTGGTGGGACGGCAACCCGGCCACGCTCAAGCCGGCCCCCGAGCGGGCCCTGGCCCTCGAGCTGGCCGAGCTGGCCGGCGGGGCCGGCGTCCTGGCCGATCGGGCCATGGCCCTGCTGCCGGGCGCCACCGACGGGGCGATGCGCTTGGCCGGACACCTGGCCGAGTTGGCCTGGCTGGCCGCTCCCGATGATCCCGGCGTACAGGACGTGCGACGCACCGTGTTCACCCGGAGAGCCGATGCGGCCTCGTCCACCATGGCCCACGGGGTCTTCTCCTGGGCGGCGCGCGAGTCCGGCGAAGGCCGTTCGGGGACGGGGCCGCCGGACCCGTGATCCTGGAGTCGTGGCCACCCCCCTGAACTGGGGGTTCGTCGGGCCCAAAACAAGTCGTCTCTCAACTTCTACTTCTGGCCCGGTGCCCACTAGTGTCATCGCCGTGAACGCATTCACAACCCGGACCCCACGCCCGCCACGCGGAGACCACCCGGCTGCGCCCACGGCGGGATCCGACGGAGAGTCCGGCAGAATGGCGCCCCGTCGGCACTGGGGACGGTGGGCCGCCGGTCTGGCCGTGGCCGCCCCCCTGGTACTCGGTGGCTGCGATTTCTACCCCACCTACGGTGCCAGCCGAGGGGCCACCTCCCAGGGCCAGGACACGTTCAAGCTGTACTCGGGGATGATGACGACCGGCATCATCGTCGGAGGCATCGTCTTCCTGCTGATCCTGTGGACCATTCTGCGCTACCGCAAGCGCGCCGGCGACGACCAGATGCCCCGTCAGTTCCACGAGAACGTGCCCATCGAGGTCATCTACACCGTCGTCCCCATCCTGATCGTGGCCGTCCTGTTCTTCTTCACCGTCGTCACCGAGAACAAGGTCGATGCCATCCAGCCGCTCAACGCCACCGTCACCTCCACCGGTCGACCGGTGGTCAACATCACCGTCACCGCCTTCCAGTGGGGCTGGCGGTTCGACTACCCGGGCCTCAATGTCGGCGTGGCGGGCGAGACCACCAACGGCCCCCAGAACCACGGACCCCAGATGGTCGTCCCTACCGGCCAGACCGTGCAGATCACCCTGGTGTCCGATGACGTCATCCACGGCTTCTACGTGCGGGACTTCAACTTCAGCCGGTACGCCCTGCCCGGCGTGGTCAACCACTTCGATCTCGATGTGCTCCACAACGGCACCTACTTCGGTCAGTGCACCCAGATCTGCGGGCTCTACCATTCCGAGATGCTCTTCAGCGTGCGCTCGGTGAGCCCCCTCGCCTTCCGGGCCTGGGCGGCCGCCCAGGTGCGGGCCGGGAACACCCTCCAGCGGGGGGGATCCGGCGCCCAGAACAACCCGCCCCCCGACACCAAGGTGTACCCATCCAATGCCTAGCCACACGATGTCTACGCTCAAGGGACCCGCATGACGACGACGATCGAACCGCCTGAGGTTGTCACGCCCGAGGAGCCCGGTGGGCCCGACGGCCACGCCCCGGGGACCGAGCACGCCCACGACGACCATGCCCATCACGAGGGGCCGACGGGCATCCTCAACTGGCTGACCTCGACCGACCACAAGGTGATCGGCAAGAGCTACATGATCACCTCGCTGGTGCTGTTCTTCATCGCCGGCATCATGGCCCTCGTCATCCGGGCCCAGCTGACCACCCCGACCGCCTCGTTGGTCTCCTTCCAGACCTACAACGAGCTCTTCACCATGCACGGCAGCCTCATGCTGTACCTGTTCGCCGGCCCCTTCGCCTTCGGTGGCCTGGCCAACTACATCGTGCCCCTCCAGGTGGGCGCCCCCGACATGGCCTTCCCCCGCCTCAACGCCCTGTCGTACTGGCTCTACCTGGGCGGCTCGATCACCATGATGTCCGGGTTCGTTGTGGCCGGCGGGGCGGCCAGCTTCGGCTGGGTGGCCTACGCCCCGTTGTCCAACGCCACCAACTCCCCCGGGGCCGGGGCCGACCTGTGGCTGATGGCGCTGGCCCTCACCGGCTTCTCGGCCATCTTCACCGGCGTCAACCTGTGCGCCACCATCTTCTATCTGCGGGCCCCGGGCATGACCATGTTCCGAGTCCCCATCTTCTCGTGGAACATGCTGGTGACCGCCATCCTGATCCTCATCGCCTTCCCGGTGCTGTTCGGGGCGGTGGTGCTGCTGTTCTGCGACCGGCACTTCGGGACCCACATCTTCACCGTGCAGGGCGGTGGTGTCCCGGTGCTGTGGCAGAACCTGTTCTGGTTCTTCGGCCATCCCGAGGTGTACATCCTGGCCCTCCCTTACTTCGGCATGGTCACCGACATCATCCCGGTCTTCTCCCGCAAGCCCCTGTTCGGCTACAAGGGCATGGTCTTCGCCACCATGACCATCGCCGCCCTGTCCACCGGGGTGTGGGCCCACCACATGTTCACCACCGGTGTGGTCCTGCTGCCCTTCTTCTCGCTGCTCTCCTACGCCATCGCCATCCCCACCGGCATCAAGTTCTTCAACTGGATCGGGACCATGTGGGGAGGCCAGCTGAGCTTCCAGACGCCCATGCTCTTCTCCGTCGGCTTCCTCTTCGCCTTCCTGATGGGCGGGGTGACCGGTGTGTTGCTGGCGTCACCGCCGGTCGACTTCATGACCCACGACACGTACTTCGTGGTGGCGCACTTCCACCAGGTGCTGATCGGCACGGCCGTCTTCGCCGGCTTCGCCGGTTTCTACTTCTGGTACCCGAAGATGTTCGGACGGATGCTGCGGGAGGATCTCGGCAAACTGCACTTCTGGGGCCTGTTCATCGGATTCTGGGTGACCTTCATGCCCCAGTACGTGGTCGGCCTGGACGGGATGCCGAGACGGGTGGCCGCCTACCTCCCGACCAACGGCTGGACCACCCTCAACGTCATCTCGACGGTGGGAGCCTTCATCATCGGGATCTCGTTCCTGTTCTTCCTGGCCAATCTGTGGGTGTCGTGGCGCCATCCCGTCCCGGCCGGTGACAACCCCTGGGACGGGCACGCCCTCGAGTGGGCCACCTCGTCGCCGCCGCCGCACCACAACTACACGCACCTTCCCCCGATCCGCTCGGAGCGGCCGACCTGGGACGCCAACCATCCCGAGCACCGGACCATCCACAAGCCTCCGAAAGCCCGGCCCTCCGCTCCCGTGGACGAGCCCGAGACGGTGGGTGCACCCTCGTGAGGGTGAACGGCGTCTTCCTCAGCGTGATCGGCGTCTTCTTCGGGGTCATCGGCCTCATCTACTGGTTCACCAGTTACGAGGACGGCGGCTTCCTCATGCTCATCGGGTCGGCGTTGCTGGGGCTCCTGCCGGGGTCGTACTACCTGTGGTGGTCCTACAAGATGAAGCCACAGCCCGACGACGACCCCACGGCCGACATGGCCGAGGGGGCCGGCGCCATCGACTCGTTCCCCGGGTCGAGCATCTGGCCCTTCGTGCTGGGGATGGGGGCCACGTTCACCGTGCTCACCTTCATCTTCGGGCTGTGGATGGCCCCCATCGCCGCCGCCCTGATCCTGTCGGCGGCCATCGGCGGAACCATGGAGAGCCGGCGCGGCGGAGCCGTCTGAGCCGTCACTGCCGGCCACCCCTACTCCCCGGCGGGGCCACCCTCGGGCCACCGGCCGGCATGGGCGTCCACCAGTAGCGCCAGCGAGGCGGTGATGCGCTCGGCCGTGGGCATGTGCAGACCCTCGTCGGGCCCGTGGGCGTTGGATCCGGGACCGAGCACGCCGAGGGCCAGGATCTGCGCCTCGGGGAACTGGGCCGCCAGCCAGCCCATGAACGGGATGGTCCCCCCCTCGCCCAGCCGGCCCGAGGGCCGCTCGAAGCAGGCCATCGACGCATGGTCGAGGGCGGTGGCCAACCACGGGGCCAGCGAAGGGGCGGACCAGCCGCCGGCCGGTGGAGCGGCACTCCACTGCACGGTGGCCCCATAGGGGGGATCGGAGGTCAGGGCGCGAGCGAGGGCCCGGTCGGCGGCATCGGGGTCGACCGTGGGAGGCAGGCGGACGACCAGTTTCAAGGCGGTGAAGGGCAGGAGCACCGCCCCGGCGTCGGCCGTGGGCGGCAGGCCGTCGGCCCCGACCACGGCCACCGATCCCCGCCACGCCACCCGCACAGCCTGTTCGGCCGCACTCTCGCCCTGCAGGACGAGGCCCTCCACCACCGGGAACTCCGACCCGTCCAGACCGGCGGCAGCCCGGGCCCGGGCCAGGTCGGCGGCATCGGCGAGCGCCCCGACCGGTGGGTCCGCCCGGAGCTCGGGCAGGCGCAGGTCGCCGGTGGCCGGATCCTCGATGCGGTCGAGCAGCAGCCGGGCGATCCGGAACGAGGAGGGCACCACCGCTCCGGCGGAGCCGCTGTGCACCCCATGCTCGAGCACCCCGACGGTGAGGGTGCCGACGATGGCCCCCCGCAGCGAGGTGGTCGCCCACAGGCGGTCATAGGTGGGGCTGCCCGAGTCGAGGGCGACCACCACGTCGGGAACGCCGATCCGGTCGGCCAGATGGGCCAGGACCTGGCGCAGGTGGGGGCTCCCGCTCTCCTCGGAGCCCTCGGCCAGGATCACGCAGCGAGCATGGCGTCCACCGGCGGCCCGCACGGCCTCCAGGGCCAGCAGGGCGGAGGGCAGGGCGTAGCCGTCATCGGCCACCCCGCGCCCGTAGATCCACTCGCCGTCCACCACTGGCGTCCACGGCCCCCGTCCGGCCGTCCATCCGTCGAACGGCGGCTGCTTGTCGTAGTGCCCGTAGATGAGCACGGTGCCGGCGGCCCCGGGGTCGGTGGCCGGCACGTCGACCACCACGGTGGGAGTCAGTCCCGGGATGCGCACCACCTCGACGGTGGCCCCGGGCAGGGGGCGGTCCCGCGCCCACCCGGCCAGGAGCTCGGCGGTGTCAGACAGCAGTCCGTGGGCCTCCCAGTCGGGGTCGTAGGCCGGGGACACACCGGGTATCGAGGTGTAGGTCTGCAGGAGGGGCAGGACGTCGGTCGACCAGTGGGCACGGACGTGGGCCAGCGCGTCGCCGGATCCGAGCGCGGTCACCATGGCACGTGATCCTAAGGGGTGCCATCCCGGCTCACCAACGCCGTTGACCCTGCGCGCGACCTCCCCTACTGTCCACCCATGACCCGCGCGACGACCGTCGCCACCGGCCTGCCCAGCCCCCTGCCCACCTGATCCCGTGTCCGTCGTAGACCACCTCCCGGCCGTTGCCGGCAGGCCGGCGCCCGAGTTTCCCGGATGGATGGCCCGCCAGTCGGACGATGGCGGTGACCGCCCGGGCGGGCCGGTCGAGCCCCGAGGCGAGCGGCGCCCCGTCGGGGACGAGCCCCGGCGGGGCGCCATGCGGCGGGCCGGCCGGGTGGCCGCGGCAGTCACCGTCGTGGCGGTGGCCCTCCTCCCCATGGTGACGGTGCTCCTGCAGCGCTGGGGGCATCCGTATGTGCCGGTGGCGGACCAGGCCATCGAGGACCTCCGGATCCGTGACGTCTGGACCTTCTCCGCCAACACGCCGCTCACCGGGGCGTACAGCCGTTTCGGATGGGATCACCCTGGCCCCATGATGTACTACCTGCTGGCCCCGATCTCCTGGGCACTGCACCAGCAGGGCTGGTCCCTGATCGTCGGCAACGTGACCCTCCAGGGCCTGGCCGTGGTCTGGACCGCCCGCCTGTCGTGGACGTGGGGCGGGTTCCGGTGGATGGTCCCGTGGGTGGCGGTGAGCACCCTGTCCTCCTGGGCCATTGGCCCGGTGCTCTTCCAGCAGCTGTGGAACCCGTATCTGCCCTTGCCCTTCTTCACCCTGCTGCTGCTCCAGGCGTGGCTGGTGGCCGCCGGACAGAGCCGGCGATTGGTGGGCATGGCCTTCGTGGCCTCCCTCCTCGTCCAGACCCACATCGGCTACGCCCTACCGGTGGCGGCCGTCGGGGTCTGGGCCCTGGTCCGGCTGGCCGTGACCGAGCGCCGGGCCGGCCGATCGCTGGGGCGGTGGTCGCTCTGGCGCCTCCCCCTCCTGGTGGTGGGAGTGCTGTGGTTCGTTCCCGTGGTGGTGGACGCCGTGGCCCACCCTCCGGGCAACCTGGTCCGCATCGTCCAGTCCGCCCTCGGCCACGGGCCGGCCGGGCTCGGGCCGGTCCTCGGGATCCACCGGGCGCTGGGGTACCTGGCCACCGAGTTCCGCTGGCCGCCACCGTGGCTCGGTGGACCGGATCCGGCCGTCAGCTACTCCTCGTTGACCCTGCCCTCCCCGTTGGCCTGGAACCTGGTCCCCGTGGTCCTGATCGGGGCGTCGTGGGGCCTGGCCCGCCGGCGACGCCGGGACGACCTCGTCGCCCTGGCCGAGCTGCTGGGCGTGGCCGTGGTGTCCGGGGCGGCCGCTCTGTCGGTGCTCACCGGTGAGGCCCTTCCCTACCTGTTCCTGTGGCGCATCCCCCTGGGAGCCGCCACCGTGGTGCTGAGCCTGGTCGTGGTGGCGGAGACGCTCCCGGGTGTCCGCCGGTGGGCCGTCGCCACCCTGTGCTGCCTGCTGGCCGCGGTGACCCTGCTGGCCTCGGTCAGCGTCACCCGGACGGCGGCGGCCTCGGACGGTCCGGTGTCACCGATGGAGCCGGCGGCGGTGACGATCGTCACCCAATTGGAGCACGAGGGGCAACCGGGTGGTCCCGTCCTGGTGCGGAGCTACGGGTCCGTGCTCGGGGGCCTGACCGGCGCCGTCGTGGACCAGCTGGCCCGGGAGGGCAGGCCCGTCTATGTCGACCGCGGCTTGGGCTACGAGTACGGCTATGGCCGCACCGCCACCCCGTCGCAGGTCGGTTGGGTCTGGTTCGTCATCGAGGAGAGCGAGCTCTACAGCATCCTGTCGGCTGCGCCGGCCGCCCACGTCCTGGCCGTGTCCCACCCACTGCCGAACGGCCAGCAGGCCGAGTTGGTGGACCTCCAACGCACCCTGGCCGGACAGCTGACCGCCGCCGGTCGCTCGGGCCAGATCGGCGACCTGCTGACGGCCCAGGTGGCCGGCGAGCTCGCCGCCGTTCCCGGCCTGTCACCGGGTGCCCTGAAGCGCCTGGCCGTCCTCAACCGGGTCGTGGTCCGCCACGCCTGCCTGTGCGCCGTGGTGGCCTTCCGTCCCGACCAGATCCCGTCGTTCGTGGTGGCCAGCTAAGAACCTGGAGTGCGGTGGACGGTCAGCGCATGACCCGGCGAACACCCTCACCGGTGGCCAGTTCCGGGGGAACCAGGTCGATGAAGGTGGGCACGGGTACGGCCTCGAGCTCCTCGGAGCCGTCTCCAGGACGGGGTTCCGACTCGGTGGTCGTGTACTCGCCGCTGGCCGACCGGGAGACGACCAGGGCCCGCTTGCGCTTGCCGATGCCCTCGGCCGCCCGCATCTCCTCACAGATCTTGACGGTCAGGAAGTAGGCGATGATCGGGGCGATGACGACGGCGAACCGGAAGAACCACAGGACCGCCTTGAGGGGCAGGTCGAAGAAGTTGGCCATGACGTCGGTGGACGAGGCAAAGAACGTCATGCCCAGCAGGGTGAGCATGGCCGCCCCGGCACCCGTGCGCTTGGGACGGTCCCGGGGCCGGTCCAAGAGGTTGTGGTACGCCAGGTCCTTGGTGTGCCTGGACTCGATGAAGGGCCAGATCAACAGGATGTTGAAGATCAGCCCGGGGAAGATCACCGCGGGCAGGAAGACCTCCAGGGGGATGGTGTGCCCCCAGCCCACCCATTCCCAGCTGGGCATGATGCGCAGGGCGCCGTCCAGCCAGCCCATGTACCAGTCCGGCTGCACGGCGTAGGAGATCTGATACGGCTCGTACTGGCCGAACTGCCAGATGGGGTTGATCTGGGCGAAGCCGCCCAGCAGGAAGATCACGGCCGTGGTCATGAAGAGGAAGCCGGTGGTCTTGGCCATGAAGGTGGGGAACATGGGTGAGCCCACCACGTTGTGCTCGGTCTTCCCCTTCCCCTTGAACTGGGTGTGCTTCTGTTTGACCAGCAGCCCCAGGTGGGCGGCGAGCAACCCGATGAGTATGAGCGGCACGATGAGGACGTGGAGGATGAAGAAGCGGGGGATGATCACCCCGTTGCCCGGATAGTTGCCCCCGAAGACGAAGAAGCCCAGATAGCTCCCGACCACAGGGATCGACTCGATGATGGAGTAGGCGATGCGGATACCGGTGCCCGAGACCAGGTCGTCGGGGAGCGAGTAGCCAAGGAAGCCGTTGACGATGCCCAGGATGAGCATGGTCACGCCGACGATCCAGTTGAACTCCCGGGGCTTGCGGAAGGCACCGGTGAAGAAGACCCGGGCCATGTGGACGGCGATGGAGCCGAGGAAGATGTCGGCGGCCCAGTGGTGGGCCTGGCGCATCAGGAGACCCGAGCGCACGTCGAAGGAGAGCCCCACCGACGAGGAGTAGGCCTCGGACACCCGCTGGCCCCGCAGGGGGACGTAGGAGCCGTGGTAGACGATCTCGTGAGCCGACGGCACGTAGTACAGGGAGAGGAACACGCCGGTGGCCAACAGCACCACGAAGGAGTACAGGGCGATCTCCCCCAGCATGAAGGACCAGTGGTCGGGGAAGATCTTGTCGAGGAAGGTGCGGCCGCCCTTGGCCACGCCCAGACGGTCGTCCACCCACTTGAGTGAGCGGTCGATGGTCTTGTCGATCATGGCCGCTCCCAGAATCCGGGGCCGACGGCCTGGT
This sequence comes from uncultured Acidimicrobiaceae bacterium, assembly GCA_963737625.1. GTDB lineage: Bacteria > Actinomycetota > Acidimicrobiia > Acidimicrobiales > RAAP-2 > Bog-756. The sequence goes on along the minus strand of CAVTTK010000001.1, from coordinate 322,076 downwards.
CGAATCCGCCCTCGGCCACCAGGTACCCGGCGTCGTTCACGGTGATCGGTAGCTGGGGCAGGGGGCGGGGGGCGGGTCCGAACTCGGGCACCGCGCCGGCCAGCACGTTGAAGATGGACTGGTGGCAGGGGCAGACCAGCTGCTGGGTCTGCTCCTGGTAGAGCCCGACCGGGCAGCCCAGGTGGGTGCACATCTTGGAGTAGGCCACGTATCCGGCCACACCCCAGCTGGTCTTGCCCGGCGGGGTCAGGCGCTGCAGCTGTTCGGCCAGGCGGATCAGGATGACCTGGTCGGGCGAGGACCCGGCGAAGCCGCGGGGGAAGACGGTCAGTACCCCGCCCACGGCGAGGTCGGTGACGGTCACGGCGCGGCCGTCCACGGTGACCAGCTGGCTCCCCTTCCTCCAATTGGTGGTGAAGAGGGAGTTGGCCGTCGGCCCGTGGAGGTCCTCGGCCTTGGCCGGCTTGGGCCCGAGCGACCGCAGGAGGGGGAAGAGGAGCACGATACCCATGGCCGTGGACCCCAGGGCGAAGAGGCCGCCCAGGAGCTTCCGGCGCTTGACCACCATGCCCCCGCGCTGGGTGATGGCCGCCGTCATGGCCTCGCGTTCCTCATCGGTGGAGTGGAACTCGTGGCGCTCCTCGACGAAGGGCCCCTGGGGCATCAGGTACTTGCCCCAGGCGGTCACGCCGAAGCCCAGGGCCAGCAGGCCCACCCCGAGGGTGATGGCCTCCCACTGGGTGTTGGCCGCCACCCAGTAGGCCACGCCGAACCCGATGAAGCCGAGGAAGCCGACGATCAGGGCGACCGCGGCCACCGCCTGGGCCGCCTCGGGCCTCTTGGCGTAGGGCTGGAGATGGGGGTCGTCGAGGGCGGCCGGCGGGAGCGGGCCTTCGAGGCGGGGGGACTCGTCGCTCACGTGCGGTCTCCGATCCAGAAGCAGACGAGCATCAAGATGCCCACACCGACCAGGAGGCCGACGAAGCCTTCACCCACCGGGCCGATCCCGCCCAGGCCCACGCCACCGGGATTGGACGGGTGCTGGATGACCCCGTGCACGTACGAGGCGATGTCCCGGGCCTCGGTGTTGGTGATGTTGCCCTCGCTGAAGTGGGGCATGTTGCCCGGACCGGACCGGATGGCCTCGACGATCTGGGTGGGGGTGGCCAGGTGCAGGCTGGGCGCGTAGGCCCCGTCCATCAGGGCGTCCCCGGCGCCGGTGATGGTGTGGCAGGCCGCGCAGTTCAGGGTGAACAGGGTGTTGCCCGCTTCCAGGTCGGCCTGATTGGTGTTGACCACGGGGACCTTGAGCCCTTGGCCGGGGGTGAGGGACTGCACCCAGGCCGAGATCTCCAGGGTCTGGAGGCGGTTGAACCGGGAGGGCTTGCGGATGGCCTGGACGCTGGAGTTGGCCAACGGCATCCGGCCGGTGGACACCCAGAAGTCGACGGTGCCCGCCCCCAGGCCCTGCAGGGGCGGAGCCCGAGTGGTCCCGAGGGCCTCGGGTCCGTGGCAGCTGGAGCAGTTGGCCGAGAAGAGGGCCTGACCCGGCGCCTCGAAGGCCTTGGGCAGCGTCACGTAGAACAGTCCGGTCTGGTTGGAGGGGGCGGCGTACTTGACGACCCCCGCCGGGGTGACCGCCGTGACATGGGGCTGCAACGTGGTAGCCGTGGTGGTCAGGTCGGGCAGCGTGGTGGTCGGGACGCTGATGGGAACGGCGACGGCACCGCCCGGGGTGGCGACCAGGGTGGTGGTCGGCGTCGAGTCGGCCTGGGCCGCTCCCGGCGAGAAGGTCAGGAGGCCGACGATGGCCACGCTTCCCACCAGGGCGGCGGGCGCGGCGATCCGGGCGCGGAGCACAGTGCGGATCCGGGGTCCCATCTATTTGAGTAGGAAGAGACAGGCGTAGAGGCCGACCCAGACCACATCGACGAAGTGCCAGTAGTAGCTCACGCCCTGGAAGACCGCGGTCTCCCCCGGATCGCCCTTGGGACCTCGCAATCGGGCCAACAGGAAGATCATGGCCGCCAGACCGAGTGTCACGTGCAGGCCGTGGAGCCCGGACATGATGTAGAAGAGCGACCCGAACGCGGTGTGGGTGGGATTGGTGGCGGGGTCGTGGGACAGGCTGACCCACTCGTAGAACTGGTTGGCCACGAACAGAGCCCCGAGCACCAGGGTGGCCACCACCCAGATCTTGGCCTTGCTCCGGTCGCCGCGCTCCTGGTCCCAGACGGCCTTCTGCATGGTGAAACTCGAGGCCACCAGGATCAGGGTGAAGATCCCGGCCCGGACGGTGTCGAGGTGGGTGCCCGGCGGCGGCCACACCGAGGCGTGGGCCCGGATGGTGAAGAACGACGCGAACAGCGAGCTGAAGAACATGACCTCGGAACCCAGCCAGATGATGACTCCCACCGCCAGCATGGACGGCTTGTCGGGGCGGTGGCGCTGGCGGGTGGTGACCGCCGGTTCGGCGGCGAGGGCCTGAGTCACGCCGTAGTTTTAGTCGAACTTCGGCCGGTTGGGCCAACTCGGGCCGGGGGCCCTCGGAGGCCGCCGCCAGGCCCGCCGAAAGCCACCATTCCGAGCATCGGCTGGTCTACAATCCTCGGCCCGAAACCCGTCCCGCGGCGGTCGGGTCGGGGTGGCGGCAACGGGACGGGCGCCCAGGTCCGCCCGGCCGGTCCGGCCGTCTAGGGGGTCTGGCCCAGCGCGGCGGGAAGGGGGGCCAGATGGACCACGCTCAGCCGTTGCGTGGGTCGGGTCAGCGCCACGTACAGGGTCCGCAGCCCCCGGGCCGTCCCGCCGGCGATCAGCCCGGGTTCCACCACCACCACCGAGTCGAACTCGAGCCCGTTGGCGCTGTCGGCGGCCAGCAGCACCAGCGGTTCGGACAGGCCCCCCTTGCGCATGTCCCGGGCGTCGACCACCGGCAGCTCGGCCACGGCCAGGGCCTCGGACAGCACCGGGAGCAGCGACTCGGGGGCCAGGATGGCCACCCGGCCCGGCGCCACCGCTCGGACCTCCTCCCCGGCCACCTCGGCCACCCGCCGGGCCAGGTCTCCGAGCGTGGCCCCGGCCGAGGTGCCGCGGTCGTCGGTGACGGCGATCATCCTCGGCTCCACCTCGGTGCGGCGCACCGGCGTCGGGGGCGACAGCTCCGGGGCCGCCACCGCCAGGACGCGGGTGGCCACGGCCAGAACCTCCGCCGGCGTCCGGTAGCTGACGGTCAGTTCCACCGAACGCGCCGGTCGCCGCCGGGGCAGATGGTCGGTGATATCCGACCACGAGGTCGGCGCCCACGGGGCGGTGGCCTGAGCGATGTCCCCGACCACGGTCATCGATCCCGACAGCGAGCGCCGGGTGAGCATCCGCAGCTGCATGGGCGAGAGGTCCTGGACCTCGTCCACCACGATGTGGCCGTACTTGCGCACCCCGTCCTCGGCGCCACCGGCCCGCGGCCCGAGCAGCGAGCGGGCCTCGTCGACCAGGGCGGCATCGGCCGGGGTCCACGCCACCTCATCGAACGACGCCGAGCGGGGTCGATACAACAGGGCCTGCTCCTCGTCGGTGAGCACACCCCGGGACGCCGCGGCGATCAGCGGCGGGGCCCCGAACAGATCGTGGAGGAGTTCGTGGGGCGAGAGCCTCGGCCACATGCGATCGAGGGCCTCGGCCAGTTCGGGCACCCGCTTCACCTTCCGGGTGAAGTCCTCGATGTCGAACTCGTCCTCGGCCAGCTCGGAAGGGTCCTCGTAGCCGGGGAAGGCGGTGACCGACGCCGGGACACCGACGCCCAGCGTCTGCTGGGTCTGGCGGGCCCGGTCGGCCAACAGCTGGGCCACGGACTGCTCCACCATCCGGCGGCGGGCGTTGTGGGTGCCGGGACGACGACGGACCGACTCCACGATCCGCCCGCTGTCCCGCCGGGTCAGCCGCAACAAGAGGGCGCCGTAGGGGACGGCCACGTCCTCGGCCAGGGCCCGCTGACGGGTGCGGACCGCCCGGGCCACCACCGTGGCCATCCGGGCGTCGCCCTTCAGCCGGGCCACGTCGACCGGTCCGTTGGCCTTCGTGCGGATCTCCGTCACCAGGCCCGAGACGGTGGACAGGGTGACACCCGTCTCACCCAGCGACGGCAGCACCTGTTCGATGTACCGGAGGAACAGAGGGTTCGGACCCACCACCAGCACCCCCTGCCGCTCGAGGGGGAAGCGGTGGGTATAGAGGAGGTAGGCAGCCCGGTGCAGGGCAACGGCCGTCTTACCGGTTCCGGGACCACCCTGGACGACCAGCACCCCGGCCAGGGGGGCCCGGATGATCTCGTCCTGCTCGCGTTGGATGGTCGACACGATGTCGGTCATCCGGCCGGAGCGGGCCCGGTCCAGTGCGGCCAGCAGGGCGGCGGGCCCTCCGATGGGCAGATCGCTGACGATGAGCTCGCCCCCGCCCTCGCCGTCGGCATCGGTCCCCTCGGCCGAGTAGTCGGGTTCGTCCGTGGATCCCGGGGCGGAGAACCTCTCGTCCTCGAGGCCCACGACGCGCCGGCCCTCGAGGGCCAGGTGGCGACGGAGGACCAGGCCCTGGGGGTCGCGACCGGTGGCCCGATAGAAGGGCTCGGCGATCGGGGCCCGCCAGTCGACGACCAGGGGATCATGATCGGCGCTGTGGATGGCCAGCCGGCCGATGTGGAAGGTCTCGGTGTCGTGGGGTCCGGCACCGGTCCCGTTGGTGGGGGGGGTGCCGTTCTGCCCGTTCTGCCCGTTGTGGACGTTCTGTCCGGGTGTGGCCCCGCCGACCCCGTCCGGTATCCGGTCGATTCGGCCGAAGGTCAGGGCCTGGTCGCCGATGTCGAGCTGCTCGAGCCGGGCCAGGCTGGTCCGGACGATCACATCCCGCTCGGTACGGGACTGGAAGGTCCCGCCCCGACCCAGGTCGAGGACTCCTTCGAGCATGGCGTTGGCATCGTCCCGCATGGCGTCGAGACGGGCGTAGGCGAGGTCCACGAACTCCTGCTCGGCCTGCTGCTCTGCTTCCACCCCCACCTCCGATCTCCCTACCCGTCCGGCCCAGGGGAACCCTCGATTGTATGCCCGGCGTGGCCGGCGTGCGACGGGGGTCCCCCGCCGATTGGGCCGACCCGCTCTCCTAGACTCGGGGGATGGCCGAATCCGCGGGCGCACCACAGCCGGTCCGGGGCGCGTCGACCCGGGCCGTCCCCGACGGGGTCCCTTCCGGTCCGACCACCTGCTGAGGGCGAACGGGACGACGGGAGTGAGCGCCACGCAGCAGCAACGGTTCGACGACGCCCCGTTCATACGGGCGTGTCGTCGTCTGCCCGTGGACCACGTTCCGGTGTGGTTCATGCGCCAGGCCGGCCGATCGCTTCCCGAGTACCGGGCGGCCCGGGGTCCGGGCAGCATCCTCGACGCCATCGCCCAGCCCGAGCTGGTGGCCCGGCTGACCCGCCAGCCCGTCGACCGCTATGGGACCGACGCCGCCATCTTCTTCTCCGACATCGTGGTGCCCGCGGCGGCCATCGGCTTCGGGGTCGATGTGGCTCCGGGCACCGGACCGGTGGTCCGAGAGCCCTTCGCCGGCCGTCGGGACCTCCAGCGCCTCCGACCGCTCGAGCCCGAGATCGATACGCCCTACGTCATCGACGCCGTGACCCTGCTGGCCGATGAGCTCGAGGTGCCGTTGATCGGCTTTGCCGGTGGACCGTTCACCGTGGCCAGCTACCTGGTGGAAGGTGGCCCGTCCAAGAACTTCACCAAGGTCAAGGCCTTGATGCACGGCGACCGCGGCCTGTGGCACGACCTGATGGAGCGACTGGGCGATCTGGCCCTGGCCTCATTGCGTTCCCAGCTGGACGCCGGGGCCAGCGCCGTTCAGGTCTTCGACAGCTGGGCGGGAATCCTCACCCCGGCCCACTACCGTGAGCTGGTGCTCCCGGCGACACAGCACCTCTTCGCCGAGCTGAACCGAACCCATCCTGGGATCCCCACCATCCTCTTCGGCGTGGGCACCGGTGAGCTGCTGTCCTCCATGGCCACGGCCGGCAGCACGGTGATCGGCGTGGACTGGCGCGTGCCGCTGGACGACGCCCGGCGCCGGGTGGGACCGGACCTCGCCGTCCAGGGGAATCTCGACCCCGCCCTGTGCCTCGGATCCTGGGCCGTGGCCGAGGCCGAGACCCGCGAGGTCCTCCGGGCCGCCGGCCGCCGGCCGGGCCATGTGTTCAACTTGGGTCACGGTGTGCTGCCCGAGACTGATCCCGGCATCCTGGAGCAGGTGGTGGCCCTGGTCCACGCCGAGGGCCGCGCCGGCGTCGAAGGGCCCGCCGTGACGGCGGCGGAACGATGACCGCGTCGAGGACCGTCAGGCCCATCGGCGTCCTCGTCATGGCCCACGGGACACCGTCCACCCCCGAGGACATCGAGCCCTTCTACACCGCCATCCGCAGAGGACGGCCCCCCACCGCCGAGCTGTTGGAGGAGCTCGTCGGCCGGTACCGGGCCATCGGCGGCACCTCGCCCCTCACCCAGCGGACAGCGGACCAGGTGGACGGGCTGGCGTCGGCGCTCGACAACCTCGCCCCCGGACAGTTCGTGGTGCGCTACGGGGCCAAGTACGTCCAGCCCTCCATCGAGGAGGGCGTGGCCGCCCTGGCCGATGACGGGGTCGGTCGGTTGGTGGGTATCGTCCTCACCCCCCACCAGTCGTCGCTCGGTTCGGGTGAGTACTTCCGGCGGGCGCAGTCAGCGGCGGCGGCGGCGGATCCGCCCCTCGAGCTGGCCACCGTGCCCTCGTGGTACCGGGCCGACGGCTTCGCCCGACTGCTGGCCGATCGGACGGCAACATGCTTGGACTCCCTGACTCCCGCCGATCGCAGCCGGGTGGCGGTGTTCTTCACCGCCCACAGCCTTCCCCGACGTGTGGTGGACGAGGGCGACCCCTACCCCGACCAGGTGGCCGAGTCCGCCGCCGACATCGCCATCCTGCTCGGCCTGGATGCCGAGCCCGGGCTGAACTGGGGAGTGGCGTGGCAGAGCGCGGGCCGGACGGCCGACCCGTGGATCGGCCCCGACCTGCTGGAGGAGATACGCAGGGTGGCGGCCACCGGTGCCACGGCCGTGGTGGTGTGCCCGGTGGGTTTCGTCTCCGACCATCTGGAGGTGCTCTACGACCTCGACGTCGAGGCGGCCCAGGTGGCCCGATCGGCCGGGGTGACCTTCGCCCGGACCCCTTCGCTCAATGACGACCCCCGGTTCCTCGGCGTACTGGCCGACGTGGTCCGTCGGGCCGCGTCCGACGGGGCCGGGGCCGGAACCACCCCGACCGGGTGAGCCGGCCAGCGGCCGGGTCGCCCCGTGGGCCCACCATCGCCGTGGTCGGCGGTGGCGTGGCCGGACTGGCCGCGGCATGGGAGCTGGTGACCGGCGCTCCGGGACCCGTTCCCGAGGTGGTCGTGTTCGAGGCCGACGACCGCTTCGGCGGCAAGCTCAGGTCCGAGACCTTCGGCGACAGACGGGTCGATGTGGCCGCCGATGCCTTCCTCGGACGCCGACCGGAGGCCACGGATCTATGTGGCGAGTTGGGCCTCACCGACCAGCTGGTCCCCGTCGGGATCTCGGGGGCCTCGGTCTGGGCCCGGGGACGACTCCGGCCCATGCCCGAAGGACTCAACCTCGGCGTGCCCACCCGCTGGTGGCCGCTCGCCCGTTCAGGGATCCTCGGGCCGGTCGAATCGGCACGGGTCCTGAAGGACCTGGTCGTCCCCCACCTCGGCACCGGTCAGACATTGGGTGACCAGACGGTCGGCGACATCGTCGGCGCCCGGCTGGGCCGTCCTGTGGTCGACCGCCTGGCCGACCCGCTCATCGGGGGGATCAACGCCGGAAGCGTCGATCAACTCAGTGCCGCCAGCACCTTCCCCGTGCTGATCGCCGCATCCCACCAGTCCGGAAGCCTGATGCGCCGCCTGGGGGTGGCCCTGGCCTCGTCCGCCCGGTCGGGCCCGGGACCGGGCACTCCGGTGTTCTGGTCGCTGGCCGACAGCACCGCAAGCCTGGTCGACGCCCTGATCGAGGCCCTGACAGCCCGGGGGGTCACCTTCCGAGGCGGCACCCCGGTCGGGGCCGTCGATCGCCTCACCGGCCACGCCGGGGTGCCGGCCCGGTGGACACTGACCCCCGGCTCGACGGGGACCGGTCCGATCGGTTCGGACCGTCCCGAGTTCGACGGCGTGATCCTGGCGGCACCCGCCCCCAGGGCCGCCGTTCTGCTCGCCCCCCACGTGCCGGTGGCGGCGGGGCTGCTGAGCTCGATCCACTACGCCTCGGTGGCGGTGGTCACCGTCTCCCTCGCGGGAGGTTCGATCCCCGCGCCGCTCCGGGGGACGGGCTTTCTGGTGCCCAGGACATCGGCCGTGGACGGCCGTCCGGCCCTGATCACCGGGTGCACCTATCTCGGCCGCAAATGGCCGCACCTGTCCCGGCCGGGCGAGGAGCTGATCCGGGTGTCGGTCGGACGATTCGGTGACGACCGCTTCGCCTCGCTCGACGACACCTCACTGACGTCCGCCGTGCTCGGCGAGATGGCGACGCTGACCGACATCCAGGGGGAGCCGCTCGACGCCATGGTGACCCGCTGGGAGGCGGCCTTCCCCCAGTACGAGGTGGGCCATCTGATCAGGGTGGGACGTATCGAGGATGACCTGGCCGGCCTCCCCGGCCTGGCCGTGGCCGGGGCCGCCCTACGGGGAGTGGGCATACCGGCGTGCATCGGGAGCGGCCGCGCCGCCGCTCGCCGGGTGCTGGCCTCATTGGCCGCCGGGCCGGACGACAGGTCCCAGTCCGCGGGTCCCCTCCCGGGACCATGACCGCACCGGTCCCTCCGGTACCGTCCCGGCCCGGGGCGGACCATCGGTCGGACACGCCCCGGTGGCGACCGTCCCGGGTGACCATGACCGAACACCGGTCGGACCGGGTGACACCCCGACGGGGAGGGGTGGTCATCCCCGCCATCGCCTCCGGCGTGGGCCTGGCCCTCTCCCTTCCGCCCTGGGGATGGTGGGTACTGGCGTTTCCGGCTGCAGGCCTGCTCTGGTGGCGCCTCGGTGGGCTGCGTCCCCGCACCCGGTTGTGGGCCGGATGGTTGGCCGGGTTGGGGCTCTACGTCCCCGGGCTGATGTGGGCCCGGTCCTTCACCCTTCCCGGAGCATTGACCCTGATGGCGGTGGAGGCGGTCTTCATGGCCGCAGCCTGCCTGCTGGTGCCGGCGGGTCCGGTGGTGGCCCGCGCCTTGGCCTTCCCCGCCGCCCTCACCCTGGCCGAGGCCGCCCGGATGCGCTGGCCGTTCGGAGGCCTGCCCATCGGTGGTGTGTTCCTCGGCCAGGCCGACGGACCGCTCCTCGGGGTGGCCCGGCTGGGCGGGCCACTCGGCCTGACCATCGTCGTCTACCTGGGTGGGGTCGCCGTGGCCGCCGTGGCCACGGCGGTGGCGGTGGCGGTCCGGGACGGTGCCCGGGCCCGGGAGTTCGCCCGCGTCGATCCCGGTGTCGCTGGTGGAGGCGTGGCCCCCGGCGATCGGGTCCGTCCGCTGGCCGGGGCGGTGGCCGGTCTCGGGCCGCTCGTGGTCTCGGGCTCGGTGGCGCTGGTGGTCGTGGCATTGGTGACGGTGGCGGCCGCCCATGCCCCCGACGGCGGCACGTCGTTGGGTGAGGTCTCCACGGCCGCCGTACAGGGGGGCGGCGCCCGCGGGTTCTCCAAATCGCAGATCGACCCCGCCGTGGTCCTCGCCGCCCAGTTGGCGGAGACCCGACGGCTCGCCGACCAGATCCACGGGACCCCACCCCAGTTGGTGCTGTGGCCCGAAGACGTGGTGTCCCTCGACACCGTCCTCGCCGGCTCCCCCGCAGAGGCCGTCCTGTCCGGTCTGGCCCGCTCGCTCCACACCACACTGGTGGTCGGGGTGACCGAGACCGTGTCGGCCACCACCTTCCGCAACGAGATCGTGGCCTGGGGTCCGGACGGGACCCTGGTGGCCCGCTTCGAGAAGGTCCACCGGGTCCCGTTCGGCGAGTATGTGCCCTACCGGGGCTTCTTCTCGCACCTGGGCAACCTCTCGGCCGTGCCCCGTGACGCCCTGGTCGGGTCCGGGACCGGCCTGGTCGATACACCGGCCGCCCCCCTCGGGGCCATGGTCTCCTACGAGGTCTTCTATGCCGACCGGGGTCGGGACCCGGTGCGCCACGGTGCCCAACTCCTGATCGTCCCCACCAACACCTCGTCCTACGCCACCGCCCAGGTGCCCACCCAGGAGATCGCCGCCTCCATGATCCAGGCCGTACAGCAAGGTCGGGACCTCCTCCAGGCCGCGCCCACCGGATACAGCGCCGCCATCACCAACCGCGGCGCCCTCCTCCAGCGTTCCGTGCTCGGAGCACCCCAGACTGTGGAGGCCACGCTGTCCCGGCGGGACGGATGGACGGTCTATGTCCGCTTCGGTGACCTGCTCCCGCTGATCCTGGCTGTGATGGCCCTGGCCGGGGGATGGGTAGTGGCCGGGCGGAGCCGTCGGCTCACCGTGTAGTGGCCGGGCGGAGCCGTCGGCTCACCGTGTAGTGGCCGGGCGGAGCCGTCGATCCACCGTGCGACGGTCGGGCCGGGACCTACTCGTAGTACCCCGAGTGGATGTATACGCAGGGAATTCCCTCGGCGTGGAACATGGCGAAGTTGTTGGGATCATCCTCGAAGGCCAGTCGGAGGTCGAAGCCGTAGGACCGGAGTTCGTCCACGCTGTCCCGCTTGAACCAGGTCACCTGCGAGTAGTCGCCTCGTGCCCGCATGACCAGGAGGTCCCACCGCAGTCCGTAGCGCTCCAGCCAGGCCAGTGTCTGGGGCTGGACTCGCATGGGACGACCGGTCAACAAGATGACCTGCAACCGCGGATCGAGCAGTTCGAGCACCCGCACCAGCTCCCCGATGATGGGATCGTCGCCGCAGGCCTCGAAGAAGGCGTCCCAGTCGCGCCGGCCCCGCTCGATGAAGTGCTGGCGACCCACGGCGTCCGAGAGCACGCCGTCCACGTCGAACACCACGGCTTCGCCCGGCTTGTCGACCGGCCCGTCCCTCCACGCCCAGTTGGACGGGCCGATGGTCTGTCTCACTCGTCGGTCGGCGATGTCGCCGCCAGGCGTCGGATCTCGTCCACCACCGCCGGGTCGGCCAGCGTGGTGGTGTCGCCCAGTACACGGCCCTCGGCTACGTCGCGCAGGAGCCGACGCATGATCTTTCCGCTGCGGGTCTTCGGGAGCTCGTCGGTGAAGACGACCGTCTTCGGCCGGGCGATGGGGCCGATCTTCTCGGCCACGTGGCGGCGCAGGGCCTGACCCTTCTCGTCGTCGGGAGGACCGGCATCGGCCCGCAGGGTGACGAAGGCCACGATGGCCTGGCCCGAGGTGGGGTCGGCGGCACCGACCACGGCGGACTCCGCCACACTGGGGTGGTCCACCAGGGCCGACTCCACCTCGGTGGTCGAGATGCGGTGACCGGAGACGTTCATCACATCGTCCACCCGGCCCAGGAGCCACAGATACCCGTCATCGTCGATCTTGGCCCCGTCGCCGGCGAAGTACCGGCCGGTGAACCGGCTCCAGTAGGTGTCCCGGAAGCGTTCGGGGTCCCCGTAGATGCCTCGCAGCATGGAGGGCCACGGGCGGGTCAGGGTGAGATAGCCGCCTCCCCTCTCCACCGGATTGCCCTCCTCGTCGACCACCTCGGCGCCGATGCCGGGAAGCGGACGGGTGGCCGAGCCCGGCTTGGTGTCGGTGAGGCCGGGAAGCGGGGCGATCATGATGGCCCCGGTCTCCGTCTGCCACCAGGTGTCCACCACCGGGCAGTGACCCCCGCCGATGGTGGTCGAGTACCACATCCAGGCCTCCGGATTGATGGGCTCGCCCACCGACCCCAGCACGCGCAGTGAGGACAGGTCATGGCCATCGGGGAACTCGGTGCCCCATTTCATGAAGGTGCGGATGGCCGTGGGGGCGCAGTAGAGGATGGTGACCCCGTACCGCTCGACGATCGACCACCAGCGGTCCCGGTCGGGGAAGTCGGGGGTGCCCTCGTACATCACCGAGGTGGCCCCGTTGGCCAGCGGCCCGTAGACGATGTAGCTGTGGCCGGTAACCCAGCCGATGTCGGCGGCGCACCAGTAGACGTCCCGTTCGGGATGAAGGTCGAAGACCGCCCGGTGGGTGAAGGCCACCTGGGTCAGGTAGCCACCGGTGGTGTGCATGATGCCTTTGGGGGCGGCCGTGGTGCCCGAGGTGTAGAGGATGAAGAGGAGGTCCTCGGCTCCCATGTGCTCGGGTTCGCACACGTCCGACGGAGCCCCACCGGCCGCCGGGTCGTCACCGCTCAGCAGCTCGTGCCACCAGTGGTCCCGACCGGCCTCCATGGGAGGGGTCAGCGTGGCATCGTCACTGCTGATCCTCCGGGCCACCACCACATGGTCCACGCAGGAGGCCTCCGCTACCGCCACGTCCACGTTGGCCTTGAGCCCGGCCGCCGCCCCGCGACGGAAGCCGCCGTCGGCCGTCAACACCACCCGGGCCCGGGCGTCGAGGATGCGGTCCCTCGAGCGCGTCGGACGAGAATCCTCCGAACACCACCGAGTGCACGGCCCCGATGCGGGTGCAGGCCAGCATGGCCACCACCAGCTCGGGGATCATGGGCATGTAGACGGCCACCCGATCGCCGCGGGCCACGCCGAGCCCCCGGAGCACATTGGCGAAGCGGGACACCTCGGTGAGCAGCTGGGCGTAGGTGATGGTCCGGGTGTCGCCCGGCTCGCCCTCCCAGTGGAAGGCCACCGTGTCGCCCCGTCCGGCGGCCACGTGGCGGTCGAGGCAGTTGTACGAGACGTTGAGGGTTCCCCCGTCGAACCACCGGGCGAAGGGGAGGTCCCACTCGAGCACGGTGTCCCAGGTGCGGAACCAGTCGAGGGATCCGGCCTGCTCGGCCCAGAACCCCTTCCAGTCGGCCTCGGCCCGGTCGTAGACGCCGGGGTCCCCCAGCACGGCCTGCGCCCGGAAGGCTTCGCTGGGCGGGAATACCCGGTCCTCAGAGAAGTAGTCCTCGATGGTGGCGGCCGCGGTCGGCGGTGTCCCGCTGCTGGATCCCCCTGCGGTGTGCTCTGCCATGACTCCCCTGTTCCTATGTCGCTGACCAGGGAGAACATCCCGGTTCGCCGTCATCGGCCCGATGGACGGGCCTCCGGGCGACGTGCCTCAGCCTACCGGCGGTGGGCCTCTACGATGGAGGGGCCGTGAGTGCGCCCACCCAATCGTCCACCGAGATCGACCTGGAAGGCCTGAGGAAGAGCGCCGTGGCCCCCCGGTTCTCGGCCGAGCCCGGGGCCACCCGCGTGGACGTGCCGCTGGGACGGCGGGTCATGGTGGTGAGCGACCTCCTGCTCACTCCCGAAGCCTCGCCGTCGACCTTGGCCGTCACCGGCCAACTGGCCGGGGCCCTCGACACCTGGGACGGACCGGGGATCCTGATCATCGCCGGCAACCTGTTCGATCTCTCCGGCTGTGCCGCACCCCTGGTGGAGGCCCGACGCTCGATCGAGGCCCACCCGGCCCTGGAGCGGGCCCTGAACCGGTTCCTCACCGTGGACGAGCGACGGGTCATCCGTCAGACGGGCACCCACGAGCCCGGCTACGACACCGATCCCGAGGCCGTGGCCGGCATCGCCGCACGGGGCGTGGAGCAAGCTGGGCCCGTCGACCTCCATTTGAGTACCACGACCGGGACCCGGGTAGTCCGGGTCGAGCCGGGCGAGCACGCCTACGCCTCGGGATGCAGTGGGGTGGAGACCGAGTTCGACCCGGCCGCCGACGCCAAGCCCGGGGCCATCGGCCACTCCCCGGCCGGCCGGGGTTGGCGGACGTTGGCCGCGCAGTCCGGCGAGGACGCCCCGTGGTTGATCGGGCTCAACCGTCTGAGCGACCCGTCGGCCCTGTCCCGGTTCGTGGTCTCCCGCACGCTCTACCGACGACTGGGCCGCTATGCCTGGTGGCTCCTCGTCCCCTTCGTCGTGGCCGGCCTGTTGCGGGTCGCGGTCACCCCGTGGGTCTCGGGCCACCTGGGATCGGGGCTCCCGGCCCGGGCCATCCGCAACGCCCACACCGCCGACTTCGCGGATCAACTGCTCATCGCCACGCTGGTCTCGCTGGTCGTCCTGGCCGTGCTGGCCCTGATCCTCGGTCTGCTCAGCCGCCGCATGTGGTCCATCCTGGGCGGCGGGGCCCTCGACACGGTCCAGGCCGAGGCCGGGGCCAACGACACCGCCCGGGACGCCGCCCGCCGCCTGGTCGGGCGGGGCTACGCCGGCCTGATCACCGCAGCTACGTTCCAGTCGGAGCTCACCCACCTGGGCGTGGGCTTCTACGCCAACGTCGGTGCCACCGCGGAGGTGGTGGAGGAGCACCGCGGCCGGCTGGGCCTGCCTCCCGTGTTCCTCCAGAACCAGCGGGTCAGCTGGGTCGAGCTGGAGACAGGAGCCGAGCTGCACGTCCGGATGCTGCTGGCCCGCAACGAGCTGCGGTCGCCCAATGTGCTGGAGCGGATGATCGCCCGGGGGGGAAGCGAGCGGAGCCTCCATCCCTCGCTCGTGGCGTCCTTCCCCATGGGCCAGTCGTGGCCCCCGGCCCCCGATCTCCGTCAGGCCCACCGCCGGACTCGCCGAGTGCGCCGGTGGGCCTCGGCCGCCATCCTGTTCGCCGGTATCGTCGACCTGCTCGACGCCATCACTCCGCCGCTCCGGAGCCGGCTCCACGTGGTGCTGGAGTTCCTCCCCCTCCGGGCCAGCGTGGCTGCCGGCGCCCTGATCGCCATGGCCGGACTGGCCCTGGTGGCCCTGGGCCGGGGGATCCTCCGAGGTCAGCGCCGGGCCTGGCGGGTGGCCGTGGTGCTCCTGGCCGGGACCATCGTCCTCCATCTCATCGCCGACGCCGATGTGGAGGAGTCCCTGTTCGCGGCGGCCGTCCTGATACTGCTGCTAGTCAACCGGCGGGACTTCCAGGCCGCCTCGGACTGGTCCTCCCTCCGCTCGGCCCTCATTGCCCTCCTGGTCGGCGTGGTCGGGATCACCCTCCTCACCACGGCCTCCATCGAGCTGTTCACCCACATCGACCACGATCCTCATTCGCACATCCCCTTCTGGACGGCGCTGTGGGCCGTCTCCGAGCGCTTGGTCGGCATCCAAACCGTCCCCCTCCCCCAGCGGGCCGACCGCTTTCTGGCCCCGGCGCTGCTGGCCATCGGGCTCACCATCGTGGCCATCGCCCTGTTCCTGCTGACCCGGCCGGTGGTCGACCGCCGCCTCACCTCGGGCCGGACCGCCGAGTTCCGCGCCCGGGACATCGTCCGGCGCCACGGGATCTCGACGCTCGACTACTTCGCCCTCCGGTCGGACAAGAAGTGGTTCTTCCACCGCGACAGCCTGGTGGCCTACGCCGTGTACGGCGGAGTGTGCCTGATCTCCCCGGACCCCATCGGCCCCCGCAACGAGCGGGAGCAGGTGTGGGGGGCGTTCCGCCGGTTCGCCGACAGCCACGGCTGGGTCACCTCGGTGATGGGGGCGGGCGAGGACTGGCTGCCCGTCTACCGCGACTCGGGCATGCACAACATCTATCTGGGCGACGAGGCCGTCGTCCGCGTGCAGTCGTTCTCCTTGTCCGGCGGCACCATGAAGGGGTTGCGCCAGGCGCACAACCGGATCAGGAAGTACGGCTACACCGCCACCTTCCACGATCCGTCCCGCCTGGACCCGGCGCTCTCCGCCGAGCTCACGGCCCTCATGAGCCTCAGCCGTCAGGGCGAGCACGAGCGGGGCTTCTCCATGATGCTCGGGCGGGTGTTCGATCCCCGCGACACCGGTCTGCTGCTCGCTGTGGTGCGCGGGCCGGACGGGAAGGCCGCGGCCATGTGCCAGTTCGTCCCGGCCCCGGGAATCAACGGCTATTCGCTGGACCTCATGCGGCGGGACCCGGCCGACCATCCCAATGGTCTGTTGGACTTCGCCCTCGTCTCCACCATCGAGCACCTGAGGGCCGGGGGGTACCAGGGCCTCAGCCTCAACTTCGCCACCCTGCGCTCCACCCTCTCGGGCGACAAGGGTGACGGCACCATGCAGCGGGCCGAGCGGTGGTTCCTGAAGCGGCTCTCGAGCTTCGCCCAGATCGAGTCGCTGTGGCGGTTCAACGCCAAGTACGAGCCCGAGTGGCTCCCCCGCTACGTGGTCTTCGACACCGCCGAGCACCTGGTGCCGGTGGTCATGGCCATCATGCGCGCCGAGTCCCTGTGGGAGATCCCCGTCCTCGGTCGTCTGCTGGCCGCCGGGGCGGAGAAGCGCATGGTGGCGGCCCAGCAGGAGACCGAGGCCTTCATCGCCTCGTCCTTCGGGGCCTGGGAGGGTGACGACGGACCTGACGGAGGGGATCCGCCCCCCGGTCAGCGGACCAGCGACACCTCGGTGCCCAACAGCCCGGCCGCCTGACCTCAGCCCGACCCGGGGGCCGGTAGCCCCATGGGGTTGGGGAACGGGATCTCCCCGCCGGCGGCCACCCTTCCGGATACCGCGGCCAGGGCCCGGTGGGCGGCGACCGCCTCGGCGTCGGACAGCACGGTGAAGGGTGGGGCGGCCAACTCGTCGGTGGTCTGTTCGACGGAGCGTCGGAGCTCGAGGCCCGGCTCCGTGATCCGCTCCCCCTCGACCAGTCCCCGTCGCTCGAGGTCGGACCGGGCCCCCTCCCACTCCCCGGGGGACCAACCGCGGCTGTCCCGGAACATCTGGGCCGGCAGCTCCTCGGACAGGGCGAAGAGCACCGAGCGCGTGGCATCCCCCGAGCCCAGCCGACGTGAGGGCGGCCACATGTCCGTCCCCCCGGTGCTCCCGGAGGCTGGTGCAGGCCTGCCAGAGCGCCTCCACCGGGTCCTCCGCCGGGTCGAGGTCGCGATTGGCCCCGAACAGCACCCGACCCGACCCGTCGGCGGCCGTCACCACCCGGGCCAACAGGGGGACGAGGTGGCCGGCGGCGTCCTCCACCGAGGGATCCAACCGACGGAGGGCCAGCCCGGCGGCCCGGCGCCGAGCGGACAGCACCGCCGGGGGTTCGGCGAAGGACCAGGCATCGGGGAGGGACCGCCGGACCATGGCCGGGTGGAAGTTGAAGAACGTGGCGATGGCCGTGGACGGCCCGACCGCCCCCACCGGCGCCACGCGGGCGGCGAAGTAGCCCATCCAGAAGCCCCGCAACCCCGCGACGGCCAGGTCGCGGCGGGACTCGCCGGCGAAGTAGGTGACGGCGTGCACGGGCTCGATGGCCCGCCACCACGCCCGGGCATCGGGCCGGAGCGTCGGGGACGCCGGCCCGCTCACTCCCCGGTCTCGGCCCCGCCTTCGCTGCCCGGGGCGGCGCCGGACGGCCCGGCCACGGCGGGACCGGGGGACTTCCCGGCGTACAGGCCGATCAGTCCCACCACGGCCAGGGTGATCAGCACCACCACCACCGCCACCAGCGTGGTGGGGGTGCTCCAGATGACCAGGATCACCAACCCCAGGGCCAGGACCGCCCACTGGAGGGCCTTGCGGTGGAGGGCGACGAAGTCGTGCACCGGTCCGCCGGTAACCCATCCCGGTTTCCTGTGGCCGACCTTGGTGCGGACCCACGAGTTGCCGGCCACCAGCCCGATGACGGCAACCACGGCCGCCAGGATGAGGATGATGCGCACGGCTTCACGCAGATTGGTGGTCACGATGTCGATCACGGCCGTCTGGGCCGCCGGCGACTGTGGCGGCTTGACGCCGGCGATGTACTGATTGCGGCCGACGGCGATGAGAATGAGGATTAGCGCCATGGACAGGGCCAGTCCGGCGGCCGCCCGCACCAGCCCCCGCCGTCGGTTTCGGGCCAGCACGATGGCACCGGCGAAGAACAGCAGCGTGATGATGGGGAGCACGATGGCCAGTTTGTTGAGGAACTTGACCAGCTTCTGGATGTGCACCAGGTTGTCCGACTGGAAGAGGACGTAGTTGAGGCCCTTGACCGCCGGCACCTTGTCGAAGACGGTGATCCCCTTGGCGTCGAGAGCCTGCTTGGCCTTGAGCTCGACCTGACCGAGGTCGATGGTGATGCGCCCGTTCTTGGTGCTGATCGAGCCCTGCTGGGTGCCGGTGAGCACATTGACCAGCTGCTTGTGGGAGGCCCGGTTGGCGGCGATCCACACCTGTTCGAACTTGGCCGACTGGACCACTTTCAGGGTGACCGAGTAGGCGGCCTTCTGCACCTCGTCGGTGATGGGTGTGACGAGGAAGCCGGCCCGGGCCGGCAGGGCGCGCTTCACCCGCTGGCTGAGGTCGGTCTTGGCGATCAACTCCTCGCTCACCCGGGTGGCCACCTGGGTCTGGATGGCGGGGTCGCTGGCCAGCGGGGCCATCGTGTTCACATAGGCGTCGGTGTTCAGCAGCTGGTTCCGGGCGAAGACGACCATCACCGAGACCACCGCCAGCAGGCAGGCCAGCACGACCAGCACCCACGACACGATCCGCTTCCAGAGCGGACCCTTGTCCCGCTTGGGAGCGACGTCCACCTGCTTCAGCTGGTCGTTCTCCTGTTTGAGTTCCGCGACCTCGTGCTGCAGGGCATCGACGTCGGGATCGGGCTCATCATCTCCGGGAGGCACCGTGCCACTGTATCGGCGCCGTATTCCCGGATCCGGGATCATGGGAACAGGGCCGCAGCCAGGGCCGAGGAACCGTCCCCTTACGCCACGACGGCCGCCCCGGGTGCCCAGGGCACCGGGAGCGGCCGTCGTGGGGATCAGGCAGCGATGCTGCCCTCTCCCGATGACCCGTGGGCGGGATCAGCTGAGGATCTTGGCCTTCTGGGCCTCGAACTCGGCGTCGGTCAGCACACCCTTGGACTTGAGGTCGGCCAGCTTGGCCAACTCGTCGGCGCTGTTGCCTCCCGATGATGCCGCGGTCTTCTTGACGTAGTCGTCGAACGCTTTCTGCTGCTGGTCGGCCTGCTTCTCGGCCCGCTCGTGCATGCTGCCGCCGCGCGCGATCAGGTAGACCAGGACACCCAGGAACGGGAGGATGATCACGAACAGGACCCACAGAGCCTTGGCGAACCCGCCCATGTCATGGCTCCGGAAGATGTCCATGAAGATGTAGATGAGCAGCCAGATCCACAGGACGAAGAAGAAGAACTCCAACATGGTCCAAAAGATGCTGAGTAGGGGATACGTGTAAGCAAGCATGATCGTCGGTGCTCCTTGGTTGGGGACGACCAGCCACCATAGTGTTCAGGGGGACGAATTTGCTGTGATCGCCCTCCTCTCCGATGGGTGCCCCCGAGATTCCCGCCCCTAGGGGCGTCGCCCCGCGCTCGGACGGACAGCCGTCCCCGGAGCTTCACCCTGCCGTCTCGCCATGCTCGGAGGCGACCCCACCAAGCCCGACGGTGACGCCGATTCGGCCTAGTGTCCTCGGGACGGACGGCACACAAAGGAAGGTGACCGGTGGACCAGACGGGCTGGATGGTGAACGCCGGATCGACGCGTCCCCGGACCACGGAGCCAGCCGCGTGAGCACCGGCCCACGGGCCGTCACCCCTCCGGAGTCCACGACGGCCCCGGACCCCGCCGCGGCAGCAGCCGCGGTGGCCGCCGACCCCATGGCCATGCTGCGTTCCCGCAGCTACGTGCAGCTCCTGGTGTTGGCCGCCCTGATCGGGGTGCCCGTCTCGGCGGTGGCCTACTTCTTCTTGAAGCTAGTGGGCGTCCTGCAGAACTGGTTCTACACCTCGATCCCCAAGGAGATCGGCTTCGCCGGGACCCCGGCGTGGTGGCCGCTGCCCCTGCTGGCCATCGCCGGGCTGCTCGTCAGCGCCACCATCCGGTACCTGCCGGGAACATCGGGCCACAAGCCGGCCGAGGGGTTCAAGGCGGGAGGGGGGGCGCCCACCGCCGCCGAGCTCCCCGGGGTCATCCTGGCCTCACTGGCCACCCTCGGCCTCGGCGTGGTCCTCGGACCCGAGGCCCCGTTGATCGCCATCGGCGGCGGCCTGGGGGCCCTGGCCGTGCACCTGGTCAAGAAGGACGCCCCGCCCACCGCCGTCGTGGTGATCGCCTCGGCGGGCAGTTTCGCCGCCATCAGCGCCCTGCTCGGCTCCCCCATCATCGGGGCCTTCCTCCTGATGGAGGCATCCGGGCTGGGCGGCCCGGTCCTCGGCCTGGTCCTGGTCCCCGGTCTGCTGGCCGCCGGCGTCGGGACGCTGATCTTCGTCGGCCTGGACTCCCTGACCGGGTTCGGGACCTTCTCCCTGGCCATCCCCGGCCTGCCCCCGTTCAGCCACCCGACCGGGGCCATGTTCCTGTGGGCCATTGCCATCGGCCTCCTGGCCACGGTTCTGGGTACGGCCATACGGTTGGGCAGCCTGGCCCTCCAGCCTGTGGTCGAACGCCGGATGATCGTCCTCACCCCGGTGGTCGGCCTGGCCGTCGGCGGCGTGGCCATCCTCTTCACCCAGGTGAGCGGGCACAGCCTCACCGACGTGCTCTTCTCGGGGCAGTCGGCCCTTCCCGACCTGGTGCTCCACCCGTCGGCCTGGACGGTCGGGGCCCTGATCCTGCTGGTGGTGTGCAAGTCGGCGGCCTACGGGCTCTCCCTGTCGAGCTTCCGGGGAGGGCCCATCTTCCCCGCCATGTTCATCGGGGGGGCCATCGGCGTCGCCGCCTCCCATCTCCCGGGACTCTCCCTCGTCCCGGCGGTGGCCATGGGCATCGGTGCCATGGCCACCGTCATGCTGCGCCTTCCCATGACCTCCACGCTGCTGGCCACGCTGCTCCTGTCCAGCGACGGGTTGAGTGTCGCCCCCCTGGTCATCGTGGCCGTGGTGGTCGCCTACGTGGCCACGGCGTGGCTCCCCCAGACGCCGGCCGAACTACGGAAGGGGACTGCCCGGACGGCCACGGCGGACTCGAAGAGTGCGGAGAACCCGGAGCCCACGCCGCAGCCGGCGAACCCGGCGGCGGACGGGGCGTGACCGGACGGTGATCGTCGAGCGCATCGCCGCCGCGTTATTCGGCGCCGCCCTGGTCTTCGCCGTCCTCATCTCGGCCCTGGAAACGG
The DNA here is from genome assembly GCA_963737625.1 of uncultured Acidimicrobiaceae bacterium. Taxonomy (GTDB): domain Bacteria; phylum Actinomycetota; class Acidimicrobiia; order Acidimicrobiales; family RAAP-2; genus Bog-756. The sequence continues at coordinate 300,866 of CAVTTK010000001.1, read as the reverse complement.
TGGTGCTCCCACGCGACGGCTACACCCGGATCGCCCGGTTCGTCTTCGCCGTGGCCGATCGGATCCTCGTCCACCGGTGGAGAAACAAGGATCGCCAGGCCAACCTGCGCGCCCTCTACGCCCCGGTGGCCCTGGTCAGCCTGCCCCTGGTGTGGATGCTCACAGTCACCTTCGGCTTCTCCTTCGTCTTCTGGGCCATCAGCCACGACACGGCCCAGCATGCCTTCGAGATCAGCGGGTCGTCCCTGTTCACGCTGGGGTTCTCCGAACCCGACGGCACGGCCCGCATCTGGCTGACCTTCGTGGAGGCCACCATCGGGCTGGGCCTGGTGGCCCTGCTCATCAGCTACCTGCCCACCATCTACGCCGCCCACCACGAGCGGGAGAAGGGAATCAGCGTGCTGAAGCCCTTCGCCGGGACCCCACCCTCCCCGGTCAACCTGCTGGCCAATCTGCAGCTCCTCGACGCCCTGGACAATCCCGAACTGTGGCGGACCTCGGCCAGCTGGATCCTCGACCTCGACCAGACCCACACCGCCTTCCCGGCCCTGTGCTACTTCCCCGAGGCCTCGCCCGGCGAGTCCTGGGTGGCGTCGGTGGGCTCCCTGCTCGATGCCGCCGCCCTCTTGTTGTCGGCGTCGGACTTCAACACCGAGCAGCACGCCGCCGAGGAGATCAAGGGACCGATGATGGCCCTGGCCTACGGCGTGCCCACCCTGGTCACCATCGGTCGCTCGGCCGGCCTGCCCATCGAGCGACCGCAGCGGGTCATGGCCCTGTTGGCCCGGGCCGGCGAGCCGGCTCCGGATATCTCCCTGGACCGGGACGAGTACATCGCCGCCCTCGACCGGCTCCATCCACTGCTGCCCGTCCCCGACGTCGAGCGGGACCAGTGCTGGCGCCGGTTCGCCTGGCTGCGTTCCGGCTACGACGAGGCCCTCCGCGGCCTGGCCGGCCTGACCATGGCGTCCCCGGCCGCGTGGACGACTGATCGCCCGGCCCGCGTCGGTCGTCCCCGCATCTTCACCAACCGGCCCATCGCCATGGACTGGACGGTCACACGACCAGGGCCGGACCCCACCGACCCCACCGACCCCACCGACCCCACTGCCTGACACCGACGGCTGAGGGTGCGGCCCGTCGGCCGGTTGGCTCAGACGCCCGTCTCGGCGTGCACCGCGCCGCGGGCGATGGCCGCGGTGAGGGTGTCGAAGTCCCGCTCGTTCTGGTCGGCGTAGGAGGCGGCGAACTGGCTCATGGCCCGGTCGAACCGGTCCCCGCCGCCCAGGTAGGCGCTCATGGCGATGGCGTCGCCGGAACGGGCGTGGGCCCGGGCCAGCGCCCACCCGCACATCTCGGCGTAGATCCCCAGGGCCTCCGGGTCCATGGTCTCGACCACCACCGAGCCCTTGCCGTCCCACAGCTGGCGCAGGTAGAAGTCGCGGGTGATCCCGTCGTCGCCGGTGAACTTGTCCCACCCGAGGAAGATGTCACTGGCCCCCTGCATGAGCCGTTGGCCCTCCACCACCCGTTTCCCGTGATGGGAGTACTCGCTCGGGCCGAGGAACGGCTCCCCCACCGCCGCTTCGGCCTCCTTGATCTGGAGGAAGAGGGGATCGGTGTTGTCCCGGCCCACGAACAGGGCCACCCAGCACCGGGTGCCGACGCTGCCCACCCCCACCACCTTGCGGGCCAGATCGACGAACTCGTACTTCTCCAGCAGTCGCTGCCGGTCGCCCGAGAGCGTGTGGCGGTACTGGGCCAACGAGTCGTAGAGGTGCTCGACGGTCTGCTTCGAGTAGACGTCGGTGAACAGGGACTCGGCCGGGATGATCAACGGGGGGTTCTCGACGAACCGCAAGCGACCGTCGACCTCCATGGTCAGCTTGGCCAACGCGGCCAGGTGGTCCTTCGACTGCGCCTTGGCCACGGTGCGCTGGAACCCCCGGGTGACCTTGGGCCCGGCCTCGGCCCCCCATCGACGGACCATGGCGGCCTGGTCCATGCGGAGGTACCAGATCTGCAGGTCCCGCATGTCGGCGAACTCGGCGAGCGCCCTCCGGTAGGAACAGGATCCCTGTTCGACGGCCGAGGCCCGGTCGGCCCGGTCGAAGCCCCGGCCGCGGGCGGCGATCTCGATGCTGGCGGCCAGCCGCTTGATGTCCCACTCGAACGGACCGGGCACGGTCTCGTCGAAGTCGTTGACATCGAAGATCAGGTCGCGGCTGGGGGCGGCGTAGAGCCCGAAGTTGGCCAGGTGGGCGTCCCCGCACAGCTGCACCGACAGCCCCGACTGCTCCTCGGTGGCCAGATCGGCGGCCATCACCGCCGCCGCCCCCCGGAAGAAGGCGAAGGCCGAGGCGGCCATCCGCCCGTAGCGGATGGGGACGAGTTCGGGGATGCGGGTGGTGCCCTGCAGGGCCAGGATCTGAAGGGGGTCGGTCCGGTCCGGCGCCGGTGACCACTCCCCGTGCCGGGATCGCGGCACCTTGGCCCGGGCCTGGCGCCCGAATTCCGCCCGTTCCGCCGGAGTCGACTGTCGCATGGGACCATCCTCCCACTGTGTCGAGGGGGCCGGCCCGGGCCCCGCACCCGAGCAGGACCGTTGGCCAAGGGCCGGGGCTGTCCCGGGCCGCTCCCGTCCCGGAGCGGGGAGCCCCCCATCCGGCTTAAGTAAACACCCGTTGCGGCCGATGGTTCCGGAGAGAAGAAGGTCGGAATCGGAGTGGCGATGTCGAGGATGCCTGGTCCCCCAGACGGCGAGCGTGGCACGGCCTCCGCCGCTCCCGGGCATCCGGGCGCCGACGCCTCGTCCGGAGCAACCGGTTCCCGGGGCCGGCGCTACATGAATCCCCGGGTGTTGGCCTATCTGATGGGCCCGGCCGCTCTCGGCGCCCTCCTGCTGCTCATGCGGTTCGGCGAGGCGGCCCGGGAGTCGGCCTGGCTGTGGCTGGCCATCTTCATCACCATCCCGCTGCTCAGCGTGGCCGCCGACCGCCTCTACGACGCCCGGCCGGTCCCGAGCCGGCTCCACCTCCGCATCGCCATCCAGGCCGCCGCGGTGACCGCGGTCATCTACCTGAGCGGGTGGGGACCGGTCCTGTGGGGGGCCTACGCCTTTCTGGCCCTGGAGAACGTGGCCCGGTCCGGCTCCCGGGTGTGGCGGACCACCGCCCTGTGGAGTCTGGTGGGCATCGGGCTGGGCCAGGTGGCCGTGTGGCAGAAGGTGTTCCCGTCGTTCCTCTCGCTGTCCCAGGCCAACGCCCTGGCCCTCATGGGCGCCTTCATCCTCATCTTCGTCATCCGGATGGCCGGGGCCACCATGGAGCAAAAGGAGCGGGCCGAGGCCACCACCCGCCTGTCCGAGGACCGGTTCCGCTCGCTCATCCAACACTCCTCGGACGCCACGCTGGTGCTCGGGGGCGACGGGGTGTGCACCTATGTGAGCCCGGCCGTGCACGCCCTGCTGGGGATGGTGCCCGCCGAGGTGATCGGGACCCGACCCACCGAGCTGGTCCACCCCGAGGATCGGGAACGGGTCACCGGCCGGTTGGGGTCCGAGTTGGCCGACTCGTCGGACAACGTGCTCGTGCAGTTCCGGATGCTGTGCAAGGACGGCGGCTGGCGGGAGGTCGAGGCCGTGGTCAGCAACCAGCTGGAGCGGCCCTCGGTGAACGGCTACGTGGTCAACATCCGCGACATCACCGAACGAAAGGAGTTCGAGGCCCTCCTGGCCCACCGCGCCCTCCATGACCCCCTCACCGGGCTGCCCAACCGCCAGTTGATCCTCGACCGGACCGAACAGATGCTGGCCCGGTCGCGGCGGTCGGGCCAGCCCGTGGCGGCCTACTTCATCGACCTCGACAACTTCAAGGACGCCAACGACTCGCTGGGCCATGAGGCCGGCGACCGGCTACTCCAGGCCGTGGGCGACCGCTTCGTCTCCATGTTGCGGGCCGACGACAGCGTGGGGCGGCTGGGCGGCGACGAGTTCGTGGTGCTGGCCGAAGGGATCTCCCTCAGCCTCGGGCCCGAGCCCATCGCCGAGAGGATCCGCGAGACCCTCCGCACGCCGTTCGTGATCCCGGGCTACGAGGACCTCCCGGTCACGGTGACGGCCAGCATCGGCATCGCCACCGGGCACCGGGCGTCGGCTCAGGAGCTCCTCCATGACGCCGACGTGGCCCTCTACCTGGCCAAGGCCAGGGGGAGGAACACCTCGGTCCTCTTCGAGTCGGCCATGCAGACCGCCGCCATCGACCGCCTGGCCCTCAAGTCGGACCTCCACAGCGCCATCTCCGCCGACCAGTTCTTCCTCCTCTACCAGCCGATCTTCGATCTGAGTGACGGGGGCATCCGGTCGGCCGAGGCCCTCATCCGCTGGCAGCATCCCACCCAGGGGGTGATCTCCCCGCTGGACTTCATCCCGGTGCTGGAGGAGTCCGGACTCATTGTCGACGTGGGCCGGTGGGTCCTGCACCAGGCGTGTACCCAGGCCGCCCGGTGGCGAGCCGAGGGCCATGCGCTGTCGGTGTCGGTCAACGTGTCCATGCGTCAGCTGGAGTCAACGGCGTTCGTGAACCACGTGGCCGAGGCCCTGGCTCTGGCCGGCCTGGCCCCGGACCAGCTGACCCTGGAGATCACCGAGTCCAGCCTCATGCGGGACGCCGAGTCCACCGTCAGCCGCCTCCGCCGGCTGAAGGAGCTGGGCGTGATGATCGCCATCGACGACTTCGGCACCGGCTACTCGTCGCTGGCCTATCTGCGGCAGTTCCCCGTCGACGTGCTGAAGATCGACGGGTCGTTCGTGGCCGAGCTGGACGGTTCGCCCGAGCGGGCCGCCCTGGTGCACACGCTGGTCGAGCTGGGACGCATCCTCGGACTCATCACCCTGGCCGAGGGTATCGAGGGGGCGGTCCAACTCCGCGCCCTCCGCGATGAGCTGTGCGACCGGGGCCAGGGCTTCTTGGTGTCGCCCCCGGTCCCGCCGGCAGCGTTCGGCAAGCTGCTGGCCCGGGACCCGTCGTCACTGATCCCCCTGGCCACGGGCTCCCCCTCGGCGGCCATCCACCGCTGACCAGACCGGTCGGTCAGCCGGTCACTCCGGTCGGCCGGCCTGGCCGGATGGGCGGCGGGCCTTCTTCCTCCGCTCCCGCAGCAGGATGACCAGACGGTCCACCAGGGCACCCAGCAGGGCGGCGATGAGCAGCACCCAGATGAGGCTGAGCCGCGTGCTGAAGAAGACGAAGCCGACCTTCACCGTCTGGCTGTTGTCGAGGACGAAGGCGATGAGCAGGACCAGGGCGATGCCGGCCACGGCGAGGCGGACGATCTCCCGGGTCTCCCGCTTCTTGCGGGGCGTGCGGCCCGGCGACCCCTGTTCGGGAACTCCCGGAGACATGGCCATGGTTCACTCCTTCACCTCGTCGGGTGGTGGGCGCCCGCCCGGCCGACAGTACCCGGGGAGCACCGAGGAGGCGAGGATCCGCCCGCCCCTGCCGGCGGGTCCCGGGACCGGCGGGCCTACGTGAACAGCAGGGTGGCCTCGTGGGCGAAGTCCAGGATGGGCCCGGGGATGATCCCGAACACCACGGTGAAGCCCACGCACAGAGCGAGGGAGACCGTGGTCAGCAGGGGGACGGGCACGGCGCCGCGCCGGCGGACCTCCTCGGTTGGCTCACCGTCGGCCAGCACCGAGAGGCTGACCATGCCGTCGCTCGAGAGCGCTTCACCGAGGGAGCCGGAATCGGCGGGGTCCGGGGCGGCGGCCTCGCCGGTGGACGCCGGACCGAGGTCCGACACGGAACCGGCGTCACCGTCCACGGGATCGGCGACGGCCCCCACCGGGGAGTACATGGTGACCGCCACCCGCAGGTAGAAGAAGGCGGCGATGGCGGCCGTGACCATGGCGATGGCGGCCAGGACGTAGCCGTGGGTGGCCACCACCGCCCCCACCACGCCGAACTTGGCCAGGAAGCCGGTGGTGAACGGGATACCGGCCTGGCCCAGGAGCAGGACGGCGAAGGCCAGGGCCAGCACGGGCTGTCGTCGGGCCAGGCCCCGGTAGTCGGTGATGGTGTTGCCGGTGTCGCCGTCACGCGACATCACGGTGATCACGGCGAACGAGCCGATGGTCAAGAAGGTGTACGCGAACAGGTAGTAGAGGGCCGCCGACACCCCGCGGGTGGTGGCCGCCTCCACCCCGAGGAGGATGAAGCCGGCATGGTTGATGGACGAGTACGCCATCATCCGTTTGACGTCCTGTTGCATGAGGGCCACCACGGCCCCCACCACCAGGCTGAGGATGGCCAGGCCCCAGATGATCGGCTGCCAGTCGGTGCGCACCGTCCCGAAGGTCGAGACGAACACCCGCAGCAGGGCGGCGAACGCCCCCACCTTGGCCACGGCGGCCATGAAGCCGGTCACCGGCGACGGCGATCCCTGGTAGACGTCGGGCGACCACATGTGGAAGGGCACGGCGGCGATCTTGAAGCCGAAGCCCACGAGGAGCAGGGCCAGGCCTCCGAGGAGCACGCCGTTGTTGGCGATGACGTTCTTGGACAGGTAGTCGGCGATCTGGGGCAGGTTGGTCGAGCCGGTGGCCCCGTAGGTCAGGGCGATCCCGTAGATGAAGACGGCCGAGGAGAAGGCGCCGAGCACGAAGTACTTGAGGGCGGCCTCGCCCGACTCGGCCCGCTTGTGGTTGAAGGCGGCCAGGACGTAGAGGGCGATGGACATGATCTCGAGTCCGAGGAACACCACGATCAGGTCGTTGGCCGCCCCCATCATCATGGCTCCCGACGCGGACATCATGGCCAGGACGTGGAACTCGGGCCCTTCCACACCCTCGCGACGGAGGTAGCCGTCGCCCACCAGGGCCGACAGCAGCATGGCGATGGCCACGGTGATCTGGATGAAGACGGCGAAGCCGTCGTAGGCGATGGCGCCGGCGATGGTGACCGATGGCCCGTGGGTGGTCACCTGGTCCCACTGGACCAGGGCCGCCACCAGGGCGGCGATCGACGTCACCGAGGCCACCAGGGTCCCCGACCCCACGCTCAGGATCTTGCGGAACAGCGAGGACACCACCAGCAACAGCACCGCGCCCCCCATCATGATCAGCATGGGGAGGATGCTCAGGTAGTTGACGTGGGGCGTATGGATGACCGGGGTCGCCGTGGCGGTGGCCACCGCCAGGAGGGAGGGCATCACGGGGCTCCTTCCGCCGAGGGCGAGGTCAGCGACGGGACGGCGGGCCGGCCCAGAGCCGTTCCGGGCCGGAGGCTGGCCGGCACCGGTGTGTGGGTCACCTGGTCGACGTGGACGACCAGCTGGTTGACCGAGGGGGTGATGCGGTCCAGGACGGGCTTGGGGAAGATCCCCAGGAACACGATGGCGATGATCAGCGGGGCGACGATCAGACGCTCACTCCAGCTCAGGTCCCGGGTCTTGGCCTTGTCCTCCTCGGTGGGCTCCCCGTGGAACACCTGTTGGAAGGCCCACAGGAGATAGATGGCGGCGGCGATCACGCCCATGATGGCCACCACCGCCCACCACCGGTGGGCCACGAACGTCCCGATCAGCACCAGGAATTCGCCGACGAACCCGTTGAGGCCGGGCACCCCGATGGAGGCCAGCATGGCCACGGTGAACACCCCGGCCATCACCGGTGCCGGGGATTGCAGGCCCTTCAGGTTGGAGACCTGCCAGGTCTTGCGCCGCTCGTAGATCCAACCCACCAGGATGAACAGGGTGGCGATGATCAGGCCGTGGTTGACCATCTGGAGCACACCACCGGTCAGCCCCTGGCTGTTCAGGGCGAACGTCCCGAGCACGATGAAGCCGATCTGGGCCAGCGACGAGTAGGCCAGCAGGCGCTTCAGATCGCGCTGGGCGCAGGCCACGATGGCGCCGTACAGGATCCCGATGGTGGCCAGGGTCAGGAGCCACGGCGCCAGCGTCCGGGTGGCCTGGGGGAAGAGATTGAGATCGAAGCGGATGATCCCGTAGGTGCCCAGCTTGGCCATGACCGCGGCCAGCAGCACGGCACCGGCCGTCGGGGCCTCGGCGTAGGCGTCCGGCGACCACGTGTGGAAGGGGAAGATCGGCGCCTTCACGGCGAAGGCCGCGGTGAAGGCCAGGAACAACAGCACCCCCTCGGTCCCCGACAGGTGGGTGTGCATCAGGGCCGGCAGCTCGAAGGTCAGCACCCCGGTCTGGGACTGGTGGAGGAAGGCCACGGCCAGGATGCCCACCAGCAGGAAGGCGGACCCGGCGAAGGTGTAGACGAAGAACTTGATGGCCGCGTAGCCCCGCCGGGCGTAGCCCCAGCCCCCGATGATGAAGTACGCCGGCACCAGGGTGAGCTCGAAGAACAGGAAGAACAGGACCAGGTCGAGGGAGACGAAGCTGCCCAGGCAGGCCGCCTCCATGAGCAGGATCCAGGCCACGAAGGCGCGGGGGTCGCGCCGTCCCCTGGCCCCCAGGATGGTCAGGGGGAAGAGGAGGGCCGTCATCACCACCAGGAACAGGGAGATCCCGTCGATACCGAGCGACCAGTGGATGCCCAGCTCCTTGGCCCAGACGTGGTCGGAGACCAGCTGGTACCCGCCGAACCCCACCTTGAACTGCCCGGCGATGACCACTGACAGAACCAGGATGAACAGGCCCACCAGGGCCCCCACGGCCTCGTGGAAGCGCTTGGCCACCAGCCGGGCCGGGATGAGGGCCACCACGGCGGCCCCGACGGCCGGCGTCAGCACCAGGACGGTCAGGAAGGGGAAGTGGGACGTGGACGACATCAGCCCCACCACATCCGGGTGAGCACGAAGGCCAGGATGAGCACGGTGCCGAGCACGATGCCGAGCACGTAGTTGCGCACGTACCCGGTCTGGGTCCGCCGGATCAGCGCTCCCGACCGGCGGACCAGGGTGGCCACGCCGTTGACCCCGCCGTCGATGACCTTGGGGTCGATGACCTCCGCGCTGAAGGCGGCCATGCGGGCCGCCGGCCGGCCGAAGACCGCGTCGTAGAACTCGTTGATGTACCACGAGTTCCGGAGGAACGGAACCTCCAACTGCGGTCGCTGGGACACGTTCATCCACAGCCGGAGACCGATGAACACACCGATGACGGCGATGATGGCGTCGGTGATGCCCAGGGTCCACAGCGCCCCGGTGCTCAGGTGGTCGTCGAACAGGTTGGACCCGAAGACCGGGTCCACCCACTTGGCCAGCGAAACGTGGTTATTGGAGGCGGCCAGGATGCCGGCGATGGCGGCGAAGAAGGCCAGGATCCACAGGGGGATGACCATGATGCGGGGCGACTCGTGGGGCTCCCCGATCGGCCCCTCGGCATGGTGGGCGTCGGGCATGTCGGTGTCCACGTCGACCGGCACGGCGTCGGCGAACCGGTCACCGCCGAAGAAGGCCAGACCGGTGAGACGGCTCATGTAGTAGGCGGTGAGCAGGGCGGTGAGCAGGCCGAGGCCCCACAGGGCCGGGTGGGCGGCCCAGGTGTTCTCCAACACGTCGCCCTTGGCCCAGAACCCCGACAGCGGCGGGACGGCGGCGATGCACAGCCAGCCGATCCCGAAGGTGATGAAGGTCAGGGGCATGTAGTGGCGGAGATTGCCCATGCGCTTCAGGTCCTGCTCGTCGTGGAGGCCGTGGATGGCCGAGCCGGCGCCGAGGAACAGCAGGCCCTTGAAGAAGGCGTGGGCCACCATCAGAAAGATGGCCGCCTCGTAGGCCCCACACCCGATGGCCAGGAACATGTAGCCCAGCTGGGAGACCGTGGAGTAGGCCAGGACCTTCTTGATGTCCTGCTGGGCGCAGGCGATGGTGGCGGCCACGAAGGCGGTCAGGCCACCCACGATGGCCACGGTCAACGCCGCCGAGCTCGAGGCATGCAGGAGCGGGTTGATGCGACACAGGAGGTAGACCCCGGCGGTCACCATGGTGGCGGCGTGGATGAGGGCGGAGACGGGGGTGGGGCCCTCCATGGCGTCGGCCAGCCAGGGGAACAGGGGGATCTGGGCCGACTTCCCCATCACCCCCACCAGCAGCAGCAGGCAGATGGCCGTGATGTACCCCGATCCGATCCGGTCGAGGTGCGAGAAGATGGTGGTGTACTCCAGTGAGCGGACCCGCTCGAAGACCAGGAAGATGGCCAGCAGGAAGCCGACGTCGCCGATCCGGTTGTAGACGAAGGCCTTCTTGCCGGCACTAGCCGCCGACTCCTTGGTGAACCAGAATGAGACCAGCCAGTAGGAGCAGGTGCCCACACCCTCCCAACCCACGAAGGTGACCAGCAGGTTGGAGCCCAGCACCAAGATGAGCATGGAGGCCACGAACAGGTTCATGTACAAGAAGAACTTGGAGTAGTCCTTGTCCCCCTTCATGTACCCGATGGAGTACAGGTGGATCATGGTGGAGATCCCGGTGATGAACAGGACCATGGTCATGGACAGGGGGTCCACGAAGAGCCGGGCGTGGACCTGCAGGGAGTCCACCGGGATCCACGTCCACAGGTTCTGGGTGTAGGTCCGGACCGGGGCGTTGACCGTGAGCAGGTCCAGATACACGCCGACGGAGACCAGGAAGCTGGCCCCGATGAAGGCCGTGGCCACCCCGCCGGCGGCCGGGTCCCCCAGGCGCCGGCCGGCCACCAACTGGACGGCGAACCCGACCAGGGGCAGCAAGATGATCAGGTAGGTCACGTGGAGCACGTTCCGGTCAGCCCTTCATCAGGTGGAGATCGTCGGCGGTGGCGTTGGCCCGACGGCGGAAGATGGCCACCACCAAGCCCAGCCCGACCACCACTTCGGCCGCCGCCACCACCAGCACGAAGAAGACCAGAACCTGGCCGCCGATGTCGTGCAGTTGGCGGGCGAAGGTCACGAAGGTCAGGTTGGCGGCATTCAGCATGAGCTCGACGCACATGAGCATGACCAGCACATTTCGGCGGATCATCACACCGAGGGCGCCGATGGAGAACAAGATGACGCTGAGACCGAGGTACCAGCCGGCACTGATGGTCATGACCGGGCCTCCTCGGGCGCGTTGGCCACCTCCGTCGGGGGCGTCGACGTGGTCCCGCCGGCCGGCTCCCCTTCGGTGGCGCCCCTACCGGTCACCGGCGGCTCCGCAGGGGACCCCAGGGCGCCGCCGGTGTCCGGGTCCGTCGTGGCGTCGGTGGCCACGGCCGGTTCGGGGCCCACTGGGGCATCGTCGGGGTCGACCGGGTTGGCCGCCACCGGCGGACGGCGGGCCAGCACCACGGCCCCCACCACGGCGATGACCAGCAGGGCCGCCGTGGCCTCGAACGGGAACAGATAGGTGGTGTAGACCGACTTGCCCAGCAGGTACACGTTGGACTGCCGGCCGGCGGCGATGCCGGCCACGTGCGGGGCCCCGGTGGTCCACTTGGACACCTGGCCCAGGAGCAGCAGGCCCGTCGTTCCGAGGACGGCCAGCCCGATGGCCAGCGGGCGCTGCCCGCGGAGGGGTTCGAGGGCGATGTTCTCCTGCCGGTCCACCCCGAGGAACATGATGACGAACAGGAACAGGACGACGATGGCGCCGGCGTAGACGATGACCTGCACGGCGGCCAGGAACGGGTCACGCTGCAGAACGAAGAGGACGGCCACTCCGAACAGGGTCATGACCAGCATGAGCGCCGAGTGGACCGGATTTCGGGCCACCACGACGCCCACCGCCCCGGCCAGGATGATGGCCGCGGCCACGGAGAAGGTGCCCACGTCGACCCACGACGCATGGCCGGCGACGGTGGTGGCGGCGACCAGCGCCGACCCGAGTGACCCACCCATCAGGAGCCACCCGATGCCGGCGGTTCGGGGGCGGACGCCGTCCCCGGAGATCCTGGCCCGCCGCCCACCGCCTCGTCCCGTTCGGAGTTGCCGGCCACCTTGGCCGCGGCGTAGTCGGCGTCGGCCTTCTCCCGATGCTTCTTGCCGGCCCCGGGGGCGAAGCGCTCCGCCTTCTCCATCATGCGGCCGATGGCTCCTCTCGGTCCCCGCTTGTCCGCCGGCATGTCGGCCGGGATGAGGTGGCGCTCGAGGGTGTCCCGCAGCTGCCGGCTTCCCGTGGTGGCGTCGTCACGGTGCACCGACTGGCCCCCCTCGGGGGCGCGGACGCCGAAACCCAGCTCCCCCGACCACTGCACCTGCCCCTCGAACTCGGCACTGCCGGCCGGCGAGGTGGCCCGCATCCAGCCCGAGGTGTGCAGGTCGTCGCCCTCCCGCCAGTCCTCCCACGGCTGGTGCCGGGGCTTGCCGTCGTCATCGACCAGGAGCTCCTCTTTGGTGTAGATGGCGTCGTTGCGGTTGGTGAAGGAGAACTCCATCAGCTTGGACTCGGTGATGGCCTCGGTGGGGCACGCCTCCACACACAGGTCGCAGTGGATGCACCGCAGGAAGTTGATCTCGTAGACATAGCCGTAGCGCTCGCCCGGCGAGACCGGATGGTCCGGGGGGTTGTCGAGGCCGCGCACATAGATGCAGTCGGCCGGGCACACGCCGGCGCACAACTCGCATCCGATGCACTTCTCCATCCCGTCCTCGTAGCGATTGAGGACGTGGCGCCCGTGCTGGCGGGGCTGTTTTGGCCGCTTCTCCTCGGGGTACTGACGGGTGACCGGCGGCCGACCCAGGTGTTCGAGGGTCAGCTTGAATCCGCCGAGGAAGTTCTGTCTCTGCTTGGGCGGCTCGGGCGTGGACTCGTGGTCGGCCATCAGGTGCCACCTCCTTCGCTCGAGGGGGAGACCGGCGCGGCGGCCCTGGTATGGGGAGTGGGCTCGGAGGCACCATCGGGGGAGGCCTCGGGATCGGGGGAGGACTGGGGCGGACGGGTCCACAGCCGGACCCCCACGGCGGGCACGATGGCCCGGGTGGCCTCCCGCTCGGTGCCGATGGCGAAGGCCCGGTTGATCACGATGGCCGCCGCCACCACGGTCACAGCCATGCCCAGGCCCCACCAGCCGTCGATGACGAATCCGGCCACGATGAGCAGCCAGCCGAGCGACAGCGGGATCAGCTTCTTCCAACCCAGGTCCATGAGCTGGTCGTAGCGGAGCCGGGGCAGGGCGGCCCGCAGCCACACGAAGATGAACAGGAAGATGATGGTCTTGCCCAGGAACCACAGGATGGGCCACAGCCAGTAGAGGTGGGCGATGTGGGGGATGGGGCCGTCGGGACCGCCGAAGAACAGGGTCACTGTGATGGCCGACATGGTGATGGTGTTCATGAACTCGGCCAGGAAGAACAGGGCGAAGCGGATCGACGAGTACTCGGTGACGAACCCCCCGACCAGCTCGGAGTCCGCCTCCACCAGGTCGAAGGGCGGACGGTTGGTCTCGGCGATGATGGCCACGAAGAAGATCAGGAAGGGCACCACGCCCAGGCGGATGGCGTTCCACTGCCACAGGTGACCGGCCTGGGCGTTCACGATGGTGCGGGTGGACAGGGCCCCGGTGATCAGCACCACGGTGACCACGGTCATGCCCAGGGCGGCCTCGTAGGAGATCATCTGGGCCGAGGCCCGCACGGAGCCCAGCAGCGGGTACTTCGAGCCCGACGACCACCCGGCCAGCATGATGCCGTAGACGCCGATGGACGACATGGCCAGCAGGAAGAGAATGCCCATCGGCGGATCGGCCAGCTGCAGCTCGAAGGTGTGGCCGCCGATGGTCACCTCACCGCCGAACGGCACGATGGCGAAGACGAGGAAGGCCGGGATGATGGTCAGGTAGGGGGCCAGCTTGAAGACGAACCGGTCGGCCTGGTCGGGGATCAGGTCCTCCTTGAAGAACAGCTTGATCCCGTCGGCCAGGGTCTGGGCGATGCCGAAGGGCCCGGCCCGGTTGGGTCCGATCCGGCTCTGCATGTCCGAGATGACTTTGCGCTCGAACCAGATCATCAGCATGACCGACACCATGAGGAAGCCGAACACCACCAGCACCTTGATGAGGACGATCAGGAAGACCACCCAGCCCACACCGTTGCTGTACACCGGGTCGCCCTCGGCCAGGAGGGGGTGGAGAACGCCGAGCAGGCCGGTCACAGCGTCTCCAGACCCAGTTCGACCACCGGGGCGGTGGCATCGATGAGGTCGGCCACGGTCCCTTCGTCCAGGGGGACGTTGAAGTCGGCGGCCACCACCTTGCGGGGCAGGGAGGCGTCGGCCACCACCCGGAGGACCGACGAGGTCGTAGCCGTCCGCACCCGGACCGAGCCCCCCGGGCTCACCCCGAGCTCATCGAGATCGAGGGGGTTGGCCCGCAGGGGCGAGATCTGCACCAGCCCGGCCAGGGCCGGCACCGACGACACCGCGGCGCCCCGGTCGTAGAGGACACGGGAGGCCACCAAGCGGTAGGAATAACGGTCGCTCGGGGCCACGTGGGGCACCTCCAGCGCCACCGGACCGGACAGGGGGGTCGGGCGGGCGGGGCCGTGGGCGCCGCTCTCCCCGGCGGTGTGGTCGGTGCCCGGGCCGCCTCCGATGCCGGCCGTGGGGGCCTCGGCCAGACCGGCCCGGGGCGGGGCACCCTGCCGTTCCACCGACTCCACCCCGGGGAAGGCGATGGGGTCGAGGGGGGCCTGGGCGTTCCGGCGACCCAGGGCGACGGCCGTGGCCACCAGGGGGGCCACGACACCGTCCCCGCTTCCGGTCCCGTCGAGGACGGCCCGGGTGACTCCCCGGTACGCCGGGGCCAGACGCTCGATCTCGTCCCAGACGTCACCCACCGAGTCCAGTCCCAGCTCCCCATCGAGGTGGACGGCCAGCTCCGAGGCGATCATCCAGTCGGGCCAGGCCTGGCCGGGTGGCACCAGCTTCTGGCCCAGACGACTGATCCGACCTTCGAGGTTGGTGGTGGTCCCCGAACGTTCGTGGGCTTCGGCGGCGGGCAGGACCACGTCGGCCGCCTGGGTCACCGTCCCGGGGGCGGACGCCACCGCCACCACGAATTCGGCCCCCTCCAGGGCCCGTCGGGCCAGGCCGGCATCGGGGAAGTCGCCCACCGGATCGGCGCCCAGTACGACCAGCGAGCGGATGCGGGCGTCGTCCTCGGCCCCGCCGGCCGCCGCGGCCAGGATCCCGGCCGCGTCCCGTCCCCGCTCGCCGGGCACCGAGCCCCAGCCCTCGGCGAACCAGTCCCGCCCCTCGTCGAGGGAGACCCGGCCGGGAAGGATGCCCGGGGCCATTCCCATGTCCAACGCACCGTGCACGTTGCCCCGGCGCAGGGCGGTGAGGAATCGGGCGCCGGGCAGAGCGCGGGCCAGGGCCTGGGCCGCCTCGGCCACCAGGGTCCCGTCCTCAGCCAGGGACGGGCGGCCCACCACGACCACCACGTCCTTCGCCGTCACCAACGTCCGGGCCAGGCCCAGCGCCTCGGCATCGAGTCCCGGTGGGGTCGGCCCCGACGCGTCGACCACCGCACCGACCAGGCCGGTGGCCCCGGCCGGGCTGTACCGCAGGGAGGCCGCCGCGTACTCGGTCATGGAGGTGACCGAGGGCGAGAGCTCCACCACATCGAGGCCGCCGTCGAGGACGGCCGACCGCAGGCGGAGGAAGAGGATCGGGACCTCCTCTCTGATGTCGCCGGCCAGCACGACCACCGTGTCGGCCGAGGCGGCCTGGTCGATGGTGGCCCGGGGCAGGCCCAGGACCACCTCGGCGGGCAGTCCGTCACCCAGCTGGGCGTCGACCGAGTCCGTGCCCAGTACGCCCTTGGCCAGCTTGGTCCAGGCGTAGGCCCCCTCGTTGGTCAACCGCGCCCCGCCGATCACGCCGACCGAACCGGCTCCCCCGGCCTCGACCGACCGCCGGAGGCCCCCGGCCACGACATCGAGCGCCTCGTGCCACGACACGGCCACCAGCGTCCCGTCCTTGCGCACCATGGGCTCGGTGAGGCGGTCGTCGCCGTTCACGGCGTCGAAGGCGAACCGGCCCTTGTCGCACAGCCACCCGTGGTTGACCGGATCGACGTCGATGCCCAGCAGCCGGGTCACCCGGTTGGACGACGACTGGACGGCCACCCGGCATCCCACCGAGCAGGTGGTGCAGGTGGACTCGACCTGGTCGAGATCCCACGGCCGGGCGGCGAACCGGTACGGGGCTGCCGTCAAGGCACCCACCGGGCAGATCTGCACGGTGTTGCCGGAGAAGTAGGAGGAGAAGGGGAGCTCGGGGAAGGTGTTGACCTCGAGATGCTCACCGCGGCCGATGAAGTCGATCTGGGCCTCGCCGGCCACCTCGTCGGCGAAGCGGGTGCAGCGGCTGCACTGGATGCAGCGCTCCCGGTCGAGCAGCACCAGCTCCGAGATGGGGATGGGCTTCTCGAAGTGGCGCTTCTCCTCCACGAACCGGGTCTCCCCCGGCCCGTAGGCCAGGGTCTGATCCTGGAGCGGGCACTCGCCTCCCTTGTCGCACACGGGACAGTCGAGGGGGTGGTTGATGAGCAGGAACTCGAGCACGCCGTCCTGGGCCTTCTTGACCTTGTCGGAGTCGGTGACCACCTCCGAGCCGGCCTGGACCTCGACGAAGCAGCTGGGCTGGAGGGAGGCGCCCCGCGGGCCGCTGACCTCCACCAGACACATCCGGCACACCCCCACCGACTTCATGCGTGGGTGGTAGCAGAACCGGGGGATGAAGGTCCCGGCCTTCTCGGCCGCGGCGATGAGCATCTCGCCCTTGTCCGCGGTGACCGGGCGGCCGTCGAGGGTGAAGGTGACCTGCTCCACCTGAGGGGTGGCCGCCTCCGAGGCCACCGGGTGGTCACCGGTGGCGGTGGACACCGTGGTGTCCCCGATCGGAGGGGTGCTCGGCTCACTCATAGGGGCAGCCCCCCTCCTTGATGTGGACCAGGAACTCGTCGCGGAACATCTCGATGGCCGAGCCGATGGACGAGGGGATGGACGGCCCGAGCACGCAGATGGTGGTTTGCTGCGGGGGCCAGGTGAGGCCGGGGGCGATGTTGTCGCAGGCGTCGAGGAGCAGGTCCAGGTCCTCCTCGCGCCCCTGGCCGGTCTCGATGCGCTCCATGATCTTCTCCAACCAGCCCGAGCCCTCGCGGCACGGGGTGCACTGCCCGCACGACTCCCGCGAGAAGAACTTGGTGATACGCCACGCCGCCCGGACGACACAGGTGTGGTCGTCCATGACCACGATCGACCCCGATCCGAGCATGGAGCCGGCGGCGGCGACCTCGTCCTGGCCGAGGGGGAGGTCGATCTGGTCCGGGCCGAACCACGGGGCCGATACGCCCCCGGGTATGAAGGCCTTGAGGGCCCGACCGTGGGGGATGCCGCCGCCCAGTACGGGGGCGTTGATCAGGTCGTTGAACGTCGTCTTGACCATTTCCAGCTCGAAGACACCCGGGTTGTTGACGTGGCCGGCCAGGGCGAACAGCCGGGTCCCGGTGGAGCGACCCTCGCCGAGGGCGGCGAAGGCCGCGCCCCCGTTGGCCACGATCCAGGGCAGGTTGGACATGGTCTCCACGTTGTTGACCACGGTGGGCTCGCCGTAGAGGCCGATGGCGGCGGGGAAGAACGGCGGCTTGATGCGGGGGAAGCCCCGCTTGCCCTCGAGCGACTCGAGCAGGGCGGTCTCCTCACCACAGATGTAGGCGCCCGCCCCGGGATGGACCACCACGTCCACCGAGAACCCGGACCCGAAGATGTCCGCCCCCACCGCTCCGTGGGCGTAGGCGTCGTTGAGGGCGGACTGGACCCGTTCGAGGCCCAGGGCGAACTCGCCCCGGATGAAGACGAACACCCGGGTGACCTGCAGCGCGTAGGCCGCGATGACCACGCCCTCGATGAGCTGGTGGGGGTCCCGCTCAACCAGCAGATGGTCCTTGAAGGTGGCCGGCTCGCTCTCGTCGCCGTTGACCACCAGGTAGGTCACGGGATTCTTCCGCAGCATGGCCCACTTGCGACCGGCGGGGAAGCCGGCTCCCCCGCGTCCGAGCAGACTGGCCGCATCCACCTCGGCCGCCACCGCCTCGGGCGTCATGGTGAGCGCCTTGTGCAGCCCCTCGTAACCTCCGGTGGCCAGGTAGCGCTCCAGGGTATGGGAGTCGGCGTGCTCGAGCCGGCTGGTGACGATCTTGGGCGGATCGGTGATGGCCATCAGCTGGTCCCTCCCCCACTGCCCGATCCCCCGGCCGAGACCGACTTGGCCGCCTCCGCCTCGGCGAGCCGGGCGGCCTGGGCCTCGGCCATCGATGCCCGCTCGGCCGCCACCCGTACGGGATCGGCCTCGAGGCCCGTGGTCCGCCTGACCCGGTTGAGCGTGCCGTGCGACGGGATGTCCTCGGACCGGGACCCGGCCCGGAGCTCGGCCATCAGGGCGTCGAAGCTCGCCGGAGTCTGCGCCCCCACGAAGCGGTGGTTGACCTGGACGCAGGGGGCCCGGTCGCAGTCGGCCAGGCACTCCGCCTCCTCCAGGGTGATGGCGCCGTCCGCCGTGGTGCCTCCGGCGTTGACCCCGAGCGACGCCTCGGCGTGCTCCAGGAGCTCGGCGGCCCCGCCCAGCAGGCAGGCGATGTTGGTGCACACGGCCACCACGTGTCCGCCCACCGGCTCGGTGTGCAGCATGTCGTAGAAGGAGGCCGTTCCGAGCACCTCGGTGGGTGTCACCCCGACCAGCGAGCCGATGTCCACCATGGCCTCGGGGGTCAGCCACCCGTCCTGGCCCTGGGCCAGGTGGCACAGGGGGATGAGCGCCGAGCGGGGCTCCGGGTAGAGGGCGATCAGCCGCCGGGCCTCCGCCAAGGTCTCGGCCGAAAGGTGGCTGGGCTGAGGGGCCTGGTAGGCCCCGGGGCGGCGGGGAGGCCCCACCGGGGTGGAGGAGGTCGGGTCGGTCACCGGTCCACCTCCCCCATCACGGGGTCCACCGAGGAGCAGACGGCCACGGCGTCGGCCAGGAGGCCGCCCCGCATCATGAGGGGCAGGCCCTGGAGGTTGACGAAGCTCGGTCCCCGGATGTGCATGCGGTAGGGCTTGGGCGATCCGTCCGAGACCAGGTAGCAGCCCAGCTCGCCACGCGGGGACTCCACCGCCACGTACACCTCGCCCTCCGGCACCTTGAAGCCCTCGGTGAACACCTTGAAGTGGTGGATGAGGGCCTCCATCGACTCGTCGATCCGGCCCCGGGGCGGCGGGGTGACCTTCTTGTCCTGGACCCGGTAGTCGCCGGCCGGCATCTTCTCCACGATCTGGCGGATGATCCGGATGGACTCGCGGATCTCGTTGAGCCGGATGGAGTAGCGGTCGAAGTTGTCACCGTAGGTCCCGACGATCACGTCGAAGTCCACCTCGTCGTAGCGGAGGTAGGGCTGGGAGCGCCGCAGGTCCCAGGGCACCCCGGTCGACCGCAGGATGGGGCCGGTGAGGGAGAGGGCCAGCGCCTCCTCGGCCGACAGGCTCCCGATGCCCTCGGCCCTCCGGCGGAACACCGGCTGGCCGGTGAGCAGCTCGTCGTACTCGTCGGTGCGGGGCAGGACGGTGTCGCAGATGATGGTGACGTCGTCCTCCCAGCCGTCGGGGAGGTCGGCGGCGGTGCCGCCCGGGCGGATGAAGTTGTGGTTCATACGCAGCCCGGTGGTCTTCTCGAAGAAGGCCAGGATCATCTCCCGCTCACGGAAGCCGTAGATCATCATGGACGTGGACCCGATGTCCATGCCGTTGGTGGCCATCCACATCAGGTGGGAGGAGACCCGGTTGAGCTCGACTAGCAGCATGCGGATCCAGTCGGAGCGCGGCGGCATCTCCACGCCCAGGAGGGCCTCGACGGCCAAGGACAGCACCAGCTCGTTGTGCAGTGGAGCCAGGTAGTCCATGCGGGTCACGTTGGTGGAGCCCTGGACGTAGGTGAGCTCCTCGGCCGTCTTCTCCATACCGGTGTGGAGGTAGCCGATGACCGGTTTGGTCCGCAGCACCGTCTCCCCGTCCAGCTCCAACATGAGACGGAGCACCCCGTGGGTGGACGGGTGCTGGGGCCCCATGTTGATGATCATCGTCTCGTCGTCGGACTGCTCGATGTCGATGTCGGAGGGATCGACGGCCACCCCCTCGGGGAGGCGCAGGACGGCACCCACCTCGCGGCGGAGCTGGGACGGATCGGTCCCCGAGCGGCGGGTCAGCTCCTGGGGGCCCTCGGAGGTCTCGGCCACCAGCCCCTCGGCCTCGCCGCCGGGGCCCGGAGCCAGAAACGAGTCGCCCGAGAGCGGTGGGTCGAGCACGGCATCGGGATGGGGCTCGCCGATCCCGGCGTCGTCCGCCGGGGACGTGGCCGTCACGTCGTTCATCTCGGCCCCGGTGCTCCCTTGAACTGGACCGGTACCCGGCCCACCCCGTAGTCCTTGCGCAGTGGATGACCCTCCCAGTCCTCGGGCAGGAGGATGCGGGTCATGTCGGGGTGGCCGGTGAAGAGGATGCCGAACAGGTCGTAGGCCTCGCGCTCCATGGCCTCCACGCCGGGATAGAGCTCGAAGAGGGTCGGCACCTCGGCGTCCCCCTCGGGGACCTGCACCCGGAACCGGACCCGGCGGGCCTGGCTCAGCGAGAGCAGGTTGACCACGACCTCGAACCGCTCCGGACGCACGCCGTCGGGCAGGCGCCGTGACGGGTGGGCCAGGTAGTCGACGCCGCACAGGTCGGCGCACATCTCGAAGCCGCCCTCCTTGTACTCCTCGATCACCCCGAGGTACTGCTCACGGGTGGGGAAGACCACCTCTTGGGCCGGCCGTCCCGGAGCACGCGAGGACCCGCCCCCCGAACCGCTGGGTGCCGTCGGCTCCTCGACCACGCCGGTGGCGCCGTCCGGGCTCACAGGGGCTCGCCCACACTGCGGGCGATGACCGGGTTGCGCTTGGGCGTCCCGAGATGGACGGCGTCGGGCCGGTCCGGGGTCCAGCCCGTCGTGGTCTCCTCGGCGTGGGTGCGGGCGTCGTCGGTGTCGACGCCCTCGTCGTGTCCCTCGGAGCCGTCCTGGGGCCCATCGGAGGCCGGCCGCAGCTCCAGGGGCTGGCGATGGGTGATGTCGTTGGTCCGGACCTTCTCGTGCAGGGTCAGGATGGCGTGCATGAGAGTCTCGGGGGTGGGGGGGCATCCCGGGGCGTACACGTCCACCGGGACGATCTGGTCGACGCCCTGGACGATGGCGTAGTTGTTGAACATGCCTCCGGTGCTGGCGCACACCCCCATGGACAGGACCCATTTGGGCTCCATCATCTGGTCGTAGACCTGACGGAGCACCGGGGCCATCTTCTGCGAGACCCGACCGGCCACGATCATGAGGTCGGCCTGACGCGGCGAGGCCCGGAACACCTCCATCCCGAAACGGGCCAGGTCGAAGTCGGCGGCGCCCACCGACATCATCTCGATGGCACAGCAGGCCAGCCCGAACGTGGCCGGCCACATGGAGTAGGTCCGGGCCCACTTGACCAGGTCCTCCAGCCGACCGGTGAGGAAGTTGTGCTGCAGGTCCTCGAGACCCATGGGCCGCCGTCTCCCTCGTTCTACGCGGCGCGGCCGGGTCCGCTCGGCGCGGTGGCCGGCTCTCCGGTCGTCGGGGCGTCTGGGTCGGTGGTCGCGGGTGCCGCCGGATCCGTCGGGTGTCTCGTGCCCACCCGGCGCGTCGAGGTGCCGGGACCCCCCGGTCCGGCACTGATGCGGGCGATGGTCGACTCCGAGGTGCGTGACGGCATGGCGTCGACCAGATGCTTGGCCGGACCCCAGCTCAGCGCCCCGTTGCTGACCAGGAAGAGGAACGAGATGAAGACCACCGCGGCGAACACCACCACCTCGACCAGGCCGAAGCTCCCCAGCTGATGGAAGATCACCGCCCACGGGTAGAGGAAGACGATCTCGATGTCGAAGATGATGAAGATCATGGCCACCAGGTAGAAGCGCACCGGAAAGCGCGTGGGCGGCTCGATGCTGGGCACGATGCCGCACTCATAGGGGGCCAGCTTGGCCGCCGTGGGCCGCTTGGTGGGGGCCATGAGCGCCGACGCCACGAAGGAGAGGGCGGCGAACAGGAACCCGAGGATGATGAGGATCAGAATGGGCAGATAATCGTCCACAGGGACTTGTTTTTACCACGCACCCCTTCGTGCAAGCACATCGACGGGGGCGTGGCCCGTCGCCGGCGATCCCCGATCCAAGCGGGTGTGCCGGGCCCGGCGCACCGCACCTACGATTGAGGGTCGTGAGCCCCACCACCTCCATTCCCCCGGGCGGACGATCGCCCGACCCCCGGGCCCCGGCCAGCAGTGGACCGGCGGCCGCCGCTTCCGCCGGGCACCTCCACGATGTCCTGATCGTGGGGGGTGGGCCCGCCGGGTCGGCGTGCGCCTACTGGCTGGCCGAGGCGGGGTGGGACGTGGCTCTGGTGGAGAAGAAGGAGTTCCCCCGGGTCAAGACCTGTGGCGACGGCCTGACCCCGCGCTCGGTGCGCCAGATCGCCGACATGGGCATCGAGGGTGCCCTGGCCGGGGCCCACCGGTACAGCGGGCTCCGGGCGCACGCCTTCGGACGGGTCCTCGACCTCCCCTGGCCCGAACACCCGAGCTTCCCCTCCTACGGCTACGTCATCACCCGGCACGACCTCGACGGGATCGTCAATGACCGGGCGGTCAAGGCCGGAGCCACCGTGTGGCAGGGGACCGAGGCGATCGAGCCCATCCTCGACGACGGCGCTCCGGGCGGGGAGGGCACGCCCCTGACCCCGCTCCCCTCATGTGTGGGGGCTGTGGTCAAGGACAAGGCCTCCGGGGTCACCCGATCCATCCGGGCCCGATACGTAGTGGTGGCCGACGGGGCCAACTCGAGGTTCGGACGGGCTCTCGGCACCGGCCGCGACCGCAATCTGCCCATGGGCATGGCCCTGCGCGGCTACTACACCTCACCGGGACACGACCAGCCGTTCATCGAGTCGCACCTCGACATCCGCGACGGTGACGGTGGTGTCGTCCCCGGGTACGGGTGGATCTTCCCGCTGGGTGACGGACGGGTCAACGTCGGGGTGGGCCTGCTGTCCACCGATCGGCGTTGGAAGGGGGTCAACACGTCCACGCTCATGGAGCACTTCGTGGCCTACGCTCCGAAGGAGTGGGAGTTGTCGCCGGCCACGGCCCTCGGCTCCCCCACCGGCGGGAAGCTCCCGATGGGACTGGCCGTGGGCCCCCGCGTAGGGGCCACCACCTTGGTGGTGGGCGACGCCGGAGGCTCGATCAACCCGTTCAACGGCGAGGGCATCGCCTACGGCTACGAGAGCGGGCGGCTGGCCGCCGCCTCCCTGGGCGAGGCGCTGTCGGGCGACGGGGTCGAGGCCCTGATCCGCTACGAGCGCCGCCTCGACGACGCCTACGGCCTCTACTACCGGGTGGCCCGGGCGTTCATCCGGGTGATCAGCCGCCCCGAGCTCATGCAGCTCTGCGTGGGGACGGGCATCCGCAATGAGCCCCTGATGAGCTGGATCCTCCGCATCATGGCCAACCTGCTCCGCCCGGACGAGACCGGTCCGGCGGAGGCCGCGTACCGGGCACTCGCCGCCATCGCCCGGAACCTCCCCGAAGCAGCCTGAGCCGGCGGCTCCGCCCGGGTGGGGTGCGGGACAGAGTGAACCGAGGGACAGGCTGAACCGCTGCCGTGTCCCTCGGACTACTTGCTCCCCCGACTACTTGGTGGCGTCGAGCCCCACCCGACCGGAGATGGCGTTGTACGCCGAGGTGAAGGCGTCCGTCGGTACCGGGGCACCACCCGTGGTGGGTTCGAGGGTGGACTGGATGCGACCGCCCACCATGAAGGCCTGGCCGATGATCTCACTCCCCTGATTGGGAATGGTCACGGTGGTCAGGTACCCGAATGACTGCACACCGGCCGGTGCGGCCAGGGCGACCGACTGGACCGTGGCCGTGGCCCCGGGCACCGCGGCCGAGACCACCGACGACTGGTAGGCGGTGTAGCAGGCCACGAAGCTGGCGTTGGCGAACGGCGTGGCCAGGGCCTGGGCCTCGGCGGTGGAGCTCAGGACCCGCGTGACCGAGTGCATCTGGATGGTCGGATCGGTCGGACTCTGGAACGAGGGCGAGGTGGCCGTGCCGGTCTGACCCGGGACCGGCGTTCCGGCGAACAGGCCCGAGACCGTGGCCGTGGTGGACCCGAGGCACCCGGCCAAGGCCCGTGTGGCCTGGGCCTGGGCGGCGGCCGGGGCCACCGGAGGCCGGACCGGCTGCCCGGCGGCGGTACTCGGAGCCCATCCAGCGGGCAGGTCGGTCTGGTGCAGGTTTACAGCCTCGGCCAACGCCGTGTCCGCCGACGTCACCGGTGCCACCACGGCCGTGGTCGCTGTGCTGGTCGTGTTGTCGTGCCGCTTGACTAGGAGGTACCCGATAGCGGCCACCACGACCACCAGGGCGACGAGCATCAGGGCCAGGAGGCGATTGTTGCGCCCGCGTGGCTGGTCTTCGGGTGCCGGCACCCCGTACGCTGCGCCGGGTTCACCGGGAGGTGGGGCGGCGCCCGTCGGATCGAAGGGCGCGGTGACCGGCATCGGTGCCCCCGGCGGGGCGAAGCCGGGGTCGAGAACCGGCGCGGCGGGAGCCTCCGCCATGACGGCGTCTGGACCAACCATCCCCGCCGCCGCCACCGATGCGGCGGCGGCGGCCTTGGCGGCTTTGTCCGCCTTGCGCTTGGCCCTCCCCTTGGCCGGGGTGGCCAATTCGGGTTGCGCGGCGGCGGGCTGTCCCTCCCACGATGTCTCCCCGGTCACCGGGTCGACGGGCGGGCTCCAGACGGAAGGACCGGCCGCGGTCGGGTAGGCCAGGGCGTCGGGCGGCGGGGGGGGCAGCACGGACTGGTCGAGCCGCACGGGGTCGCTCGGCGGTGAGTACGGCGGGGGGGTGGCGTCCACGGGGGCCTGATACGAGACCGGAGCCGAGGGCGCTTCGGGTGTCTTGGCCCGGCGCCACCGGCTGGGCTTCTGGGCCGGGGGCGCCATCACCTCGTCTCCGACGGGGCCGGGGAGTGGTCCGGACCATGCCGAGTTGTCGGCCAAGGGATCTGGCGAGGTCAACCACTCGGCACCAGGTGCAGGTGCTCCGGGAGACGGAGGAGGCGCGCCGGGCGCCGAGGTGAACGTCGGTGCGGCCGCGTAGGCCGGAGGAGGCGGCGGAAGGGGGGACGCCGAGGGAGGCGGTGGAGGCGGCGCGGCGGGAGCCTGCGGCGAGGGGTAGGGCGATGCCGCGGCCGCCGATGGTCCGCTGGCTGCCGCACCGGCCACTGCTCCGGCCACGGCCCCCGCGCCAGCTGCGGCCGCCGGAGCCAGGTGCGACGGTTGATCGGTGGTCACCGGTGGAGGAGGCGGTGCTGTGCCGTTCCCCGATCGGGCAGGGGCGGGAGGGGTCGCCGGCGCACCCTCTGGTCCGTTGGCCGCCGGGGCCGGCGCTGCCCCCTTGTAGCGGGCCAGCCAGTGAGGAAGCGCCTGGTCGAGATAGGCGGCCTGGCCCGGAGTCACCGACTCGGTCGGGAAGAGGAACCGGATGGACTGCCCGCCCGAGGTCAACTCCATGACGGCGGCATTGCGCCCGTCCGGCAACACGACCTTCTCACGACACGAGGCCGAATCCAATCCCGACCACACCAACAACCGCTCGATCTGAGGCTGGGGGCCCTGCACCGTGATACCGGCCGTGGTGAACAGCAGGCTGAGCCCTTCGGTGGTCTTCGTCCCCCGTTCTTCGTCGCCGGCCGAGCGCGACGCCGCCGAGTTGCATGCCCTCGGGGGGGAGTTCCGTAATTCCGACGGTCATGGACTTCTCCTCATTAGTGCCGAGGGCTCTCCCCGTCTTGGTGCGTCAGTCCTGCCATCCTGCCGTCGCCGCCCCCGGGTAGCAAGGATTTCCGGTCTTGTGGCGCAGACACGGGTGACACTCAGGCGTGGTCGGCGCTCGGCGGCGCTGGGATGTTCCCATTGTCGCAGAGGCCCGCGGACGGGCGGCACCACCCTCTCGATCCACACGGGGCGCGGCGGCGACCCGGCGGCCAGGACGGGTCAGACGACCGAGCTGGCACCATCGGAAACCACTCGTCGCTCGAAGGTCCCTATAGAGGCGGACAGGGTCTGGCTCGGGATCTGGCCGCCGATGGCGAAGACCTCGAGGCCCGCCTCGACCCGGTGGACGCCCAGGGTGATCGACTCCACCTGGACCGGGATGGTGGCTGTTCCGTCCACCACGGTGAAGGTCATGAGCAAAGCGGACAGCCCAACCCCCGGCGTCCCGGGAAGATCGACCGGCGATACCGTGGCCGGCCCGGCCTGATCTCCCCCGCCCGAGGTCTGGTTCACGCCCAGTTGGAGCTCGTCGGCCGAGGCCGTCGCCGCGCACTGGGGATACTTGGGGTTGGCAAACAGGGCGAGGTCCCGTTGCTCGTCCCGGTGGGTCCGGACCACGGTGGCCGCCGTCTGCAGTTCCACCGCCGTCGTCGCCCCGCCCGATGTGGGGGCGACGAAGATCGGCGACGACGTCTGGGCCGTCTGATCCGGAGCAGCTCCTCCGAGGACGACGGCCCCCTCCGCGTCGGTGATCCCCATGCACCGGGCCAGGTTCCTGGTGATCTGGTCCTCACCGCGTTGCAGGGCCGGCGAGTTGGCCGCGGTACCGGGGTTGGTGGACACCCGCCAGCCCACGGGCAGATCGTCCTTGGTCAGCATGAGCTGCTGGGCCAGGCGCTCGTCGGGGGGCGGCGCCGGTGCGGTGGCGACCTTGTTCGGCGGGGGCGGCGAGCCGGTGGCGACCAGGCCGACGGCGAGGCCCACGCCGCTGGCCACCAGGACCAGCGCCACCACCAGGGTGACAGTACGGCGGGTCCGACGCCTCGCACCGGAGCGTGCACCGGCACCGTACGGGTCGTAGGGCCCGGATGGATCGAAGGGATCGTAGGGGCCGATGGGGCCGCGGGTGTCGAAGGCATACGGAGCCGGCGGCGCATAGCCCGGAGGCCCGGCCGGCGCCGGATACGGGAAGGGCCCCGACGGTGGCGGGACGGGGGACGGGGGAGGAGGAGGAGGAGGTGGCGCGGCGTCCGGCATCGGAGACGGCGGCCCAGGTGGCGGTACGACGACGGCACGGTCGGCCCGATGCTCGGGATCGCCGTGGGGTCCACCGGGAGCCATCCATCGGGCCACCTGGATCTCCAGTGCGGCCATGGTCACCGCCGGCGTCGCGTCCGACCGGACCAGGTACCGAACGGAACCGGCCGCCGTCTCCAGGTCGATGGAGGTCTCGGTCCGACCGTCAGGGCCCACTCCCGGCACCCCGAACGAGGCCCGGTCGACATCGGACCACCGGATCGATGCACGGTGACCGTGCTCAGGACCGGAAGCCTCGATACCCAGGGCGTCGAAACTCAGGGTCAGATCCCGCCCGACCCCGGGAGCGTGGGCCCCACCCGGGGCCCGGTCCACCCGGTCCACGGCATCGAACCGGAAGGTCTCGGCCTCGGGGACGGCCGCCGGCTCGGGGACGGCCGCCGGCTCGGCGCCGGACACCGGCGGCATTGGCTGGTCGGCGGGGCCTCCCGATGGCTCCGGTCGGCGGGTCACTCCGGGCTCGTCCATGGCCGGGCCGGTGCGGTCCGCGCCGCCCGGCCTCGACGCGAGACGACGTCGGCCATGGCCGCCGTCGCCACGTCGAGGGCGTGCTCCAGCTCGGCGTCGCCGTGGGCCAGGGACGGGAACCCCACCTCGTAGGGGCCGGGGGCGAGAGCCACCCCCCGGTCGAGCATGGCCCGGAAGAGGCGGGCGTACAGCCCGGTGGCCGCCGAGGCCGCCGCTCCCTCGTAATCGGCGACCGGCTCCGCACCGGACGCCACGAAGAACAGGCCGAACAGGGGGCCCACCACCGGGACCTGGACCTCGACGGGCCGACCCCCGTCGTCGACCGTTCCGGCCTTGCGCAGGACCGACGTGAGCCCCTCGGCCAGCGCCGTTCCGAATCGCTCCACCCGCGCCGACAGGTTCGCTGGGGAGTCGGTGTCGAGGGCCGACAGGACGGCGAGCCCGGCGGCCGTGGCCAACGGGTTCCCTGACAGCGTGCCGGCCTGGTAGACGGGTCCGTCGGGGGCCAACGAGGCCAGCACATCGGCCCGACCGCCGAAGGCGCCGACAGGCAGTCCCCCGCCGATGACCTTGCCGAAGCACCACAGATCGGGTCGGACCCCCGTCCACCCCGAGGCCCCGGACCGGCCCAGGCGGAAGCCCGTGATCACCTCGTCGAAGATGAGCAGCGCTCCGACCGCGTCGCAGGCCTCCCGGAGCCCGCTGAGGAACCCCTCGGTCGGCGCCACCAGCCCCATGTTGGCCGCCACCGCCTCGACGATGACGCAGGCCACGCGGTCGTCGAGTTCGGGGACCCGGTTGTAGGGGGCCACGATGGTCTCGGCCACCGCCCCGGCCGGCACACCGGCGGAGTCTGGCAGGCCCAGGGTGGCCACACCGCTACCCCCTCCGGCCAGGAGCCCGTCGGAGTGCCCGTGGTAGCAGCCGGCGAACTTGAGGATGCGTGGGCGACCGGTGTGGCCGCGGGCCACCCGGACCGCGCTCATGGCCGCCTCGGTCCCGGAGGAGACCAAGCGGACCTGTTCGCACCCGGGCACCCGGGCGCAGATGGCCTCGGCCAGGCGGACCTCCCCCTCGGTCGGTGCACCGAACGTCGTACCGGCCTCGGCGGCCGCGGTCACCGCCCGGACCACCCGCGGATCGGCGTGGCCCAGGATGGAGGCCCCGTAGGACTGGACGAAGTCGAGCAGTCGGTTCCCGTCGACATCCCACACGTAGGCGCCCTCGCCCCGGGCCACGAAGTAGGGGTGCCCACCGACCGAGCGGAAGGAGCGGACGGGCGAGTTGACGCCACCCGGGATGACCCGGACGGCCCGGTCGAACAGGGCCGCCGATTCCGGCCGGTCAGCCACCGACGGCCTCGGCCAGCTCGCCGGCGAAGTAGGTGAGCACGAAGTCGGCGCCGGCCCGCCGGACCGCAGTGATCTGCTCGAGGGCGACGGCTGGCCCGTCGATCCATCCGCGCTCCGCCGCCGCCTTGACCATGGCGTACTCCCCACTCACGTGATAAGCGGCCAACGGGACGTCGACCAGGGCCCGCACATCGGCGATGACATCCAGATTGGTCAGGGCGGGCTTGACCATGACCATGTCTGCGCCCTCGGCCACGTCGAGGGCCACCTCGGCCCGGGCCTCCCGGCGGTTGCCCGGGTCCTGTTGGTAGGCCCGCCGGTCGCCGCCGTCGGCGATGGTCACCTCGGCGGCGTCCCGGAACGGCCCGTAGAGCGCCGAGGCGTACTTGGCCGCGTAGGCCAGGATGGCCGTATCCGGGAATCCGGCGTCGTCCAGGCCGGCCCGGATGGCGCCCACCTGACCGTCCATCATCCCGCTCGGGGCGATCACATCGGCCCCGGCCGCCGCCTGGACCGCCGCCACCTCGGCATAGAGGGGCAGGGTGGCGTCGTTGTCCACCGAGCCGGTGGTGGGATCGAGCACGCCACAGTGGCCGTGGTCGGTGAACTCGTCGAGGCAGCAGTCGACCATGAGCACCACGGTGTCACCCACGGCGTCGCGCGCTGCGGCCAGGGCCCGTTGGGTGATGCCGTCGGGACGGCGGGCCGACGAGCCGGTGGCGTCCTTGTCCTCGGGGCGGGGCAGACCGAACAGGATCACCCCGGGGACGCCGAGGGCGGAGAGGCGCTTGACTTCGGCGGCCAGGGACTCGACGGTGTGCTGGACCACACCGGGCAGTGAGGCCACGGGGCGGGGTGCGGCCAGCCCGTCGGCCACGAACAGCGGCGCCACCAGATCGTCGACCGACAGACGGGTCTCGGCCACCAGCCGGCGCATGGCCCCACTCGACCGGAGGCGTCGCAGTCGGGTGGCGGGGAATCCGGGAGAGGTGGCCCTCGATCCGGCCAGGTAGTGGAGGTGATTGGACACTGCGTCCAGCCTACGGCAGTGGGCCGCCCACCAGGCCGCCGAGGGCCGAAACGACGGCCTCCACCAGCCCGTCGACGGTATGGGGCCGGGCCTCGGCGGCCACGGCCAGCCCCGCCGAGCGGGCCGTGGCCGAGGTGACCGGTCCGATGGTGACCACGACCGGTGGGATCCGGTGGGGACCCAGCAGCTCGAGGGCCCGGTCCACCGTGGATGACGAGGTGAAGGCCACGGCGTCGGCCCTCCCGGCCGCCTCCAGGGCCGCCGGCGGGGGGTCGCCGGCCACCGTGCGGTAGGCCACGACCTCGTCGACGAGCCACCCCTTGGCCTCGAGTCCGGCGACCAGTGTCCCGCGCACCGTCTCCGCCCGGGGGTACAGGACGGTCCTGTCCCCGGTGGCCCCCGCCTCCCAGCCGGTCACCTCCGCTGGTGCATCCGGGAACGAATGGGCCAGTTCTTCGGCCACCGCCACCTCGGGCACCAGGTCGACGGGACGTCCCGACGCCTCGATGGCCCGGGCGGTCGCCGTCCCCACCGCCGCCCACCGCGTCGGGGGCGGCACGGGCCGGTCGCCCAACTCGGACAGCAGGCGTGCGACGGCGTTGGCCGAGGTGAACGCCACCCACCGGTAGGTGCCGGCGGCGAGCCGGTCGACGGCCCGGCGCAACGCGGCGCCGCCATCGGCCGGATCCTCGACGGCGATGACGGGCAGCTCGACCACCCCAGCGCCCAGCTCGGTCAGTCGGTCCACCAGTTGTGAGGACTGGGCCCGTGTCCGGGTGACCACCACCGTCCGGCCCTCGAGGGGTGATCCGCTCACCCCGGTGGCCCGTCGCCGGCCCGGCCCGGCACCGGGCCGAGGTCCAGGCCGGCCACCGGTCCGATCACGATGACCGATGGCGCAGGCAGGTCCACGGAGGCCAGCCCGTCCAGGGTGGTCCTGACCACCCGCTGTCGCTCCGTCGTGGCCCAGTGCACGACGGCCGACGGCGTCCAGGCCGGCCGGCCGCCGGCCATCAGCTCGTCGGCGATCCTGGCCCGTTCGGACATACCCATCAGGATGACCAGCGTGCCTCCGGCCTGACCCAGTGACGACCAGTCGACGCCCCCGGGGGCCGACGGGTCGCCGACGTGCCCGGTGACCACGGTGACCGAGGTGGCCAGGCCCCGATGGGTCACCGGGATGCCGGCGGCGGCCGGAGCGGCGAAGGCCGAGCTCACGCCGGGAACCACCTCGAACTCGACCCCGGCCGCCCGCAGGGCCTCGGCCTCCTCGCCGCCCCGCCCGAAGACGAAGGGATCGCCGCCCTTGAGCCGGACGACCTCCCGTCCCGCCCGGCCCAACTCGATGAGCCGGGCGTTGATCCCGGACTGGTCGGTCGACGCCCCGGGGGCCTTCCCCACGTCGATCAACTCGGCATCCGGCCGGGCCAGCTCCAGCATCTCGGGAGCGATCAGCCGGTCGTGGATGACCACGTCGGCCCGGGCCAGGAGCTCGGCCCCGCGCCGGGTGAGCAGGTCGGGATGGCCGGGACCCGCGCCGACCAGGGATACCGTCACCCGGGCACCACCGTCGAACTCCCCCCGTGGTCCTCCGATGACGGGAGCCACTCCCCGAGGTCCCGACCGCCGGCCTCGTCCAGCAGGTACCGGGCCACGGCCCGGCCGAGTCCGTCGGGCCGGGTCCCGTCCGCCGCGTGCCGGACCACCACCACGCCGTCGGCCGAGGCCATCATGCCGGTCAGCCGCAGCTCCGACGATCCCTCGCCCGTCCAGCGGGCGTGGGCTCCCACCGGCAGGGTGCACCCTCCCCCCAACTCGGCCAGGAAGGCCCGCTCCGCCTCCACGAGGGGTCCCACCCTCTCGTCGTGGATGGCGGCCAGCGAGGCCCGGGTCGACCCATCGTCGGCCCGGCACTCCACAGCCAGGGCCCCTTGGCCCACCTGGGGGATCATGACGTCGGGGTCGAGGACCTCGACCACCATGCCGTCGGGCGGAGACCAACCCAGCCGGTCCAATGCCGCCTGGGCCACGACCACGGCGGCCACCCCTCCGACCCCGACCGTGGCCAGCCGGGTGGCCAAATTGCCCCGCAGCCCGGTGAAGTGGAGATCGCTGCGCAGGTTGGCCAACACCGCTCGGCGACGAGCCGACCCGGTGGCCACCATGGCGCCCGTGGGTAGGCTGTCGAGCCCTCCTCCGACCACCGCATCGCGTGGATCGGCCCGCTCGGGCAGGGCCGCCAGGACCAGGTCGGGGACCGACAGCTCGGCCGAGGCGGGAAGGTCCTTGGCCGAGTGCACGGCGGCGTCGGCCTCGCCCCGCACCACGGCGGCCTGCACCTCCTTCACGAATACGCCCTGGCCACCGAGCTGGTCGAGGGGGACGTCGAGCCGTCGGTCCCCCGTCGTCTCCACCACCACCAGGGTCGAGGGGATGTCCGAGGCCTCGAGGAGGCCGGCCACCCGGCGGGCCTGCCACAGGGCCAGGGGCGAGCCCCGGGTGGCCAGGCGGAGCGGCGGTCGGTCGGTCACGGCGCGGGCGGCCCGGCCACCGTCTAGAGGTCGAAGAGGGTTCGGAGCGCCTCGACGAGTCGTTCGCCACGCGGCGTGCCGGCCGCATCCTTCAGCGCCACCGTCGGCTGGTGGAGGAGCTTGGCCACCATCGACCGGGTCACGGCGTCGACCTGCTCCCACTGGGCGTCGGTGAGGTCCGATCGCCGGGCCCGTTGGCGCTCGAAGGCCGACAGCCGGGCCTCTTCGACCTGGGACCGCAGGGCCGAGACGATGGGGGCGGCGTCGCGGGCCCGGGAGGCCACCCGGTAGCGCTCCACCTCGTCGTCCACGATCCGGCTGGCCCCGGCCACCTCGTCCTGGCGGCCCGAGAGGGCCTCTTCCACGGCGGCCCGGAGGACATCCATGTCCAGGAGCACCAGGTGGTCGAGGTCGCCCGCCGAAGGCTCGACATTGCGGGGCACCCCGAGGTCGACGACCAGCAACGGGTCACCCGGCGGGCGGGCGGCGGTGGCTCCCTCCAGCAGGGAACGGTCCATGATCGGCAGGGTGGTCCCCACCGAGGTGAAGACCACGTCGGACGAGGCCAGCAGCGGACCGAGCGCCTCCAGGGTCTCGGCGCGTACCACGTCGTCCATCCCGACGGGCAGTCCGGCCATCACGGCCTCGGCGCGCTCCGTCGTGCGGTTGGCGATGACCACGGAGGCGACGCCGTGTCCGTCCAGAGCCTGCGCCACGCCTTCGCCCATCTCGCCGGCCCCCACCACGAGCACCCGGGCCCCGTCGAGCCCGCCGGGCCGACGACTGGTGGCCAGGGCCACCGCCCCGTGGGACAGCGAGGTGATCCCCCGGGCGATGGCCGTCTCCGAGCGCACCCGCTTGCCCGTCTCCACCGCATGGCGGAACAGGGCCCCGAGCACTGGGCCCGACACGTGTTCCTGCTGGGCCCGTTCCCAGGCCCGTCGGACCTGGCCCAGGACCTCGGACTCCCCGAGAACCGCGGAGTCCAGTCCGGCGGCCACGGTGAAGAGGTGGGAGGTCACATCGTCGTCGAAGCGGACGGTGAGGTGGTCGGCCAGTACCTCGACCGGAGTCCCGCTGATGGTGGCCAGGAACTCCTGCAGTTCGGCCACCCCGTCGTGGAAGCGCTCGACCACGGCGTACACCTCGGTCCGCAGGCAGGTGGACAGGATGACCGCCTCGGACAGGTTGGACTGGTCCCGCAGGCTCCCCAGGGCCTTGGGCAGGGCGCTCTCGGTGACCGTCACCCGCTCCAGCAGCTCGAGGGGCGCCTGGCGCTGCTCGAGACCGACCACGATCACCGACATCGGGTCACCCGCTCCTTGGTCGCCTGGGGTACGTCGAGCTTCACTGGGTCACACTGCCTCGGTAGTAACTGACGTTGCCGACCCCGGTCCACCCGTCAAGCGTAGGCGGGATCGCACCGGTTGCCTACGGCGATCCGCAGGGTCCACCAGCATGGCGGGCCCCTGGCCCTCCCGCCAGTCGCCGACGGGCCGGGCGGTCCCGTCAATCGCCGGTGGGCCCGGACAGTCCGATGGACCGGATGCCCGGCATGTCGACCCCGCCCGCGCTGCCCTCCCGCCGCGCCTCGTAGAAGCTCATCACCTGCAACTCGATGCTGAGGTCCACGTACCGGAGCAGCACGTCGCCCGGGACCTCGAGGACCTGGGGGGCGAAGTTGAGGATCGACCTCACCCCGGCACTGACCATGGTGTCGGCCACCCGCTGGGCCACCGAGGCCGGGGTGGTGATGACCCCGATGGCCAACGGGGACTCGGCAGCGATCACCGGGAGGTCGTCGGGATGGCGCACCTCGACACCGTCCACCCGCTCCCCGATGATGACCGGATCGGTGTCCAAGAGGGCCACCACATCGAAGTTGCGGGCGGCGAACCCCTGGGACCGGGCCAGGGCCCGACCCAGGTTGCCGATGCCGGCGATGACCACCCGCCACACCCGGTCCAGCCCGAGCTGGCGGTCGATCTGCTCGATGAGGAAGGCGGCGTCGTAGCCCGCCCCCCGGGTCCCGAACGATCCCAGGAGGGACAGATCCTTACGCACCTTGGCTGCATTGACCCGGGCCGAAGAGGCCAACAGCTCGGACGACACCGTGGCCGTCCCCGACCGCAGCAGCTCCTCGAGGATGCGCTGGTAGACCGGGAGCCGGGCCACGGTGGCCTCGGGAATCCGGCGGGAGCCGGATCCGGAGCCCCCCGAACGGGGGCCGGGCGCAGGGGTCGGGGGGCGGCGGGCCACGGGTGGGATCGTAGGACCAGGGAGGCGACGGCGGAAAGCCCAGCCTGCGACGGGTCGCGCCCGGCGCATCAGCCTCGTCGACCGACCGCCTCCGGACTCCCCGGGCCGGTGTCGGCCACGATGAGGACGCCGGCCCCGGCCCCGGAGAGCCCGAGGGCACGCGCTGCCGACGCCCGGTCGAAGACCAGGGACACCTGGCCGTTGGCGTCGTCCAACAGACCGAGCTGACCCTGCGCCAGTTGACCGAAGGCTCGGACCCGGGTGGCTTCGACCGGATCACGCTCCCCGTCGGCTCCCCCGGGCCCGGGTAGGACGGTGACCCTGGCCCTCCCACCCAGCGTCAGGCCGATGGCCGACAGGGCGTCGGGACCCACCGTCAGCTGGACGTTGCCAAAACCGTCGATCCAGGTGACGGTGGCCCGGACCCCGGACCCGTCGTGCGTCGGCCCCACACGACCGATCTGGTCCGGACCGGCGGCCGGGACCTGCCGGAGACTGGCGACATCGATGGGGTGGCCGATCGCCTCGGGATCGCCGGCGGCGGCCAGGTGGGCGACCGCCGGGGCGAAGACGTCGCGCCCGTCGAACGTGGTCCGGACCCCGTCCGGACCGGCACTCAGGGCCACGGCGGCCCGGACGCCGCCCAGGGAGACGGCCAGGGGCAGAAGCAGGCCGTTGTCCGGCCCCACCAACCATCGCGGCCCCCCGGGTGGAACCTCGAGGGCCACCCCCCGTCGGTCCGTTCCCACGCCCGGGTCGACCACGGCCAGCACGACACCGGCGCCCAGGTAGGGGCCCGAGCGCACCAGCATGGCGGCCCCGGCAGCCACGTCGAAGGCCGGCACCTGGTGGGAGAGGTCGATCACCGCCAGGGCGGGGGCCAGACGGTGGAGCACGGCATGGACCACCCCGACGAACTCGTCGACGGCGCCGTAGTCGGAGAGGAAGTACACCGCCGGGTGGCGGTCCGAGCCGTCGCGGCCGGCCGGAGTGACTCGTGCTCCCGCCACCTACGGGCCATCCCTTCGGCGGGAACTCATCCGGCGTCGGCCTAGCGCCCCAGCTGCCTCGAGCGCTCGGTGGCCGCCGCCACGGCTTCGATGAAGGCCGACCGCACCGCCTTGAACTCGAGGGTCCGCACGGCCGCCGCCGTCGTGCCTCCGGGCGAGGTCACCGCGGCCCGCAGCGCTCCGGGGTCGTCGCCGGTCTCGGCCATCATCCGGGCCGAGCCCAGCATGGTGCCCACCACCAGCTGCCGGCTCACCTCACGGGAGAGCCCCGCGGTGACGCCGGCGTCGATGAGGGCCTCGGCCACCAGGAACACATAGGCGGGCCCCGATCCCGAGAGGCCGGTGACGGCGTCGAGGTGGCGTTCGGGGAGCCGGACCACGGATCCCACCGAGCCCAGGATGCCCTCGGCCCAGTCCAAGTCGGCCGACGTGGCCGCCACGCCCCCCGACATGCCCGCCATCCCCGCCCCGATGAGTGCCGGAGTGTTGGGCATGGCCCGGACCACGACCGACCCCGGTCCGAGCGCGTCCTCCAGTCGCGCCGTGGAGAGGCCCGCCACGACGGACAGGACCCGGGTCACCCCCACCGCGGCGAGCGTCCGTGCCGTGGCCTCGGCCACGTCGGGCTTGACCGCCAGCACGGCGTCGGACGTCTCCACCGGACCTTCGGCCAC
The DNA here is from genome assembly GCA_963737625.1 of uncultured Acidimicrobiaceae bacterium. Lineage (GTDB taxonomy): Bacteria > Actinomycetota > Acidimicrobiia > Acidimicrobiales > RAAP-2 > Bog-756. Next base: position 264,363 of record CAVTTK010000001.1, on the reverse strand, counting down.
CAGGAGGCCGGGCTGGGCCGCCTCCAACCGGCGGCGCTGACCCTCGTCGGGCTCGCTGACCGCCAACTCGGAACGAGAGGCCCACCCACCGGCGATGAGGCCCGTGACCAGGGCGGAGCCCATCTTCCCACCCCCGACCACCACGAGCCTCGGTCCCATGGCCCGAGACGCTACCAGCGGGTCCCCCGTCGGCCGGGTGGTGGCCGAGGGCAGTTGCTCCCTCCGGGGCCCGGGCCGGGGGTTCCCGCCTCCGGAGGGCTCGGTTCAAGCCGAGGCGATACGGGCCGACGGCGGGAGGCGGCGGTACCGACCCTCGTATCCGATGGACATCGCCGTCGGGAAGCACTCGTCGGTGTAGGCCAGTGACGCCCCCATGATGCGGTCAAGCTCCTCGTCGTCGACCCGCTCCACCGGGACCCGGCCCACCAGATAGACGGCCTCCTCCGGTCCCAGGGCGAAGGACATGCCGAGCAGGTCGGCGTTCTTCTTCAACAGGTACTCCCAGGTGGCCTCGACGTTGGTCTCGGGGCCGGGCATGAACTGGGTCTCGTGGTGGAGGGTTCGCTGGCGCAACGTCAGCCACACCGTGACGAACTCCTTCTCCTCGCCCCGCAGCCGGAGATACCACCGGGGGGCGCCGGTCACCGGGTCGCCTCCGGCCTGGCGATCCACGGCCACCAGGGCGGCCCCGTCAGCCAGTTCCCGCTCCCCCCACCGGTCGATCACCCCACAGACCGCCTCCCGCTCGTCGGGGCCGAGGATGCCATTCCAGCGGTCGGTCACGAGCACTCGACGAGGCGGCCCGCGGTGAGATCGGCGTAGATCTCGGTGAGGAGGTGGGCGGCCCTGGCCCAGGTGTACCGACGGGCCCGCATGACCGCACCGGTGCCCAGGCGGTCGGCCAGCAGGGGCTCGGCCAGGATCTGGCGGACCCAGGCGGCGAAGGACTCCGGGGTCGGCTCCTCCACCAGGAAGCCGGTCCGTCCGTGGTCGATGAGACTGCGAAGGCCGCCGACGTCGGAGGCCACCACCGGCGTGCCGCACGCCGCCGCCTCCAGGGCCACCAGTCCGAACGACTCCGAACGGCTCGGCACCAGACAGACGTCACTGGCCCGGTAGTAGGTGGAGAGCAGCTCGTGGGGTTGCGGCGGGACGAATACCACCTGGTCCCCCAGCCCCAGCTCGGCGACCAGCGACTCGGTCCGGGCCACCTCGGCCTCGCCGTGGGGACCACTGGGCCCGCCCACGATGACCAGCCGGGCCCCGGGGTGGTCGGTGACCAGTGAGTCCAGGGTGCGCACCGCCACCCCAACCCCCTTCAGCGGTTGGATACGGCCCACGAAGAGCAGCAGTGGGCCCTCCCCGTCGAGGCCGAGAGCCCGGCGGGCCTGCCTGCGGTCGCCGGGGCCGAAGAAGGCATGGTCGACGCCGGGAGCCACGATCCGGATGCGGGACGGGTCCGCCCCGTAGAGCTCGGAGATCTGGCTGGCCTCCACCGAACAGGAGGCCAGCACGGTGTCTGAGCATCGGATGACGGTGGCCTCGGCCTCGGCCCGCAGGTGGGGGGAGTCGGCTTCGACCTCCTCGGGGCTGGCTTCGGCCTTGACCCGGTCGAGGGTGTGGAAGGTGGACACCAGGGGGAGGTTGAGTCGGTGCTTGATGACATGGCCGGCCACACCGCTCAACCAGTAGTTGGCGTGCACGGCGTCGAAGGGGACATCCCACTCCGTGCCCGGGTCCTCGGACCCCTGCATGGCTTTCAGGACGCCATCGGCGAACTCCTCGACGACGGAGGGCAGGGACTCTTTGGCCAAGGGCCGGGGGGGCCCGGCCGAGACATGGTGGACCCGGAACCCCGGCTCAATGTCGATCGCCGTGGGGAGGTCGTCGGACCACGCCCGGGTGAACACGTCGCAGGCCACACCGGCCCGGGCCAGGGCCGAGGAGAGCTCGCGGACGTAGACGTTCATGCCGCCACCGTCCCCGGTGCCCGGTTGGGCCAGGGGTGAGGTGTGAAGGGACAGGACAGCCAGACGCCTCATGCGCCTGCGAGCCTACCGGTAGGCCCCGCTCAGCCGACGACCGAGGTGGGCCCGCGTCCCAGCGGGGCCGCTACCTGGGAATCCCCACCCGGACTGGGCACCCCCGTCGGGACCGAGGTGGACTCGTCACCCGTCGACTCCGAGGCGACCGGGTCCGAGGCCCGGTCGGTGGCGGCCTCGTCCTCGTTCTCGTGGCGGAACGACAGGTAGATCCGAAGCAGGGCCTGGCGTTGCTCCTCGGTCAGATGGTGGTCGTTGAAGATGTGCCGAGACAGGTCGGTATCCCCGTCGGGACGCTCCAGGATGCCGGCCTGGACGTAGAGCGTCTCGGCCGAGATGCGGAGCGCTTTGGCTATCTGCTGGAGGATCTCGGCCGACGGTCGACGCAACCCCCGTTCGATCTGGCTGAGGTAGGGATTGGAGATCCCGGCCAACTCGGAGAGGCGGCGCAGGGAGAGTCGGGCCGAACTTCGCTGCTCCCGGATGAACGAACCCAGTTCGTTCACCAGCTGCGCCCCCTCGCTGTGGGCGGGCTCCTTCACGCGGGGCAGCCGTTCAACGGAGGCAGCCCCTCACTTGAGGAGGCCGTCGACCGAGGCACGTCCCGTCTTGTGTCGGTCCACCAACTCGGCCTGGAGGGTGTCGATCCGCTCGTGCAGGGCGCGGCGGTCGGCCGATACGCGGGTCTCGATGGACTCCAGCCGGCCGGCGATGCTGTTGAGTTGGTCGATGTCCAACTCGGCCAGATTGCCGATCTCATCGGCCCCGAGCACGGCGTCCAGCTCGGCCGTGAGACCGGCCTCCTCGGTGTCGGGGGACAGCAGCTGGGGAAGATGGGCCGGCGCGTTGGACCGGCCGGGGCCCGACGAGAGGATCCCGGGCAGGTCGTTGACCAGCGACCCCAGATCCCGCAGGGCGTCGGAGCCGGGGTGCTCCAGATAGGTGTGGACGATGTCCAGTCGACCCTGGATCAGGCGTCGGAGATACGACAGCACCACCTCGGCCTCCTGGCACTCGGTACGCATGGCCCGGATGTCGGCCAAGCTCCGGTCGTGCATCCCGTCGAGGTAATTGCTGGTCAGGATGCGGTCGAGATCGTCCTGGTGGCTGGTCATCACGCCTGATCGTACTCCCCCGGCCCGGGCACAGGGCCGTTCCTGCCCGACGGCGCATAGCGGTACACCGCCGTGCCGACGATGGCGGACCGCGAGACGGGGCCAAAGGAGCGGCTGTCGGTGCTCAGTAGGCGGGAGTCGCCCTCCACCTCGAGGGTGCCCAGCCCGAGGTCAACGGACCGTACCCGCTTGATCAGGATGCGGTCGGGACGTCGAGGGTCGCGAAGGGCCACCACCTGCCCGGGGCCGGGTCGGAAGGGCGACCGCCAGGGAACCCGCAGCACCACGAGGCGGTCCCCGGGCAGCAGGGCGGGGACCATCGAGGATCCGACCACCTCCACGCGGCGGAACGGGTGGTACCGGGCCGCGGCCAACAACCCAGCCAGCACGACCACCAGCCACAGCAGGGGGGCCCACCGCCCGGCGGTCGGGTCGACGGCGCCCATCAGGCGGGCCGGTCGGCGGCGACCGGCACCCATGTTCGGGACCCCGAGAACCTGGGTAAGGTGAGCGGGCAGGGCACTGGGACCAGTCTGCCCCAGTCCCGAAGTCCGCGACGAACACCAGCCAGCCGAACCCCACGATCCCGACAAGGAGTCATGCGCATGCGCCTCGTTGACCAACTGCTCGCCACCATCGACCGAGTGTCCGCGCCCCAGGCGGTCCACGCCCATTGCGACCTGCCTTGTGGCGTCTACGACCCGGCCCAGGCCCGCATCGAGGCCGAATCGGTCAAGGGGGCCATGTCCAAGTACAACGACTCCGACGACGAAGCCTTCAAGACCCGGGCCATCATCATCAAAGAGGAGCGGTCGGAAGCGGTCAAGCACCACCTCTGGGTCCTGTGGACCGACTACTTCAAGCCCGAGCACCTCGAGAAGTACCCCCAGCTGCACGACCTGTTCTGGAAGGCCACCAAGAAGGCGGGCGAAGCCAAGAAGACCTCCGATGTCGCCGTGGCCGACGACCTGCTGGCCCAGATCGCCGATATCGACAAGATCTTCTGGGAGACCAAGAAGGCGTAGGGGAACGCCGGCGGGCCCTGGCGGGAGCCGTCGAGTCCCTCGGCCCTCAGCGTGTCACCGGAGAGCGATGACGGGTGAGTCCCATCTGAGGCTGGGGTGTCATGTCCGCCCGATCATCAAGAGCGTCCCGCATCGCGCCGATGAAAGAGCATGGTGCTGACGGCCGACGATGGCGCCGACCGAATCCCGGTGGAGTTTCGAACCCGAGCGGTCATGGCGGCGGGACTGGTTGACATCCTGTTGGGAGTGGCCGTACTGATCGCCGGGGTGAGCCTGGCGGCAGAGCGAGGATCCCGAGACGCACTGCCCCTGGGCCTGACCCTCTCTGTGGTCGCTCTGATCCTGCTGTTGACCGGGCTGGGCCGCGTGACCGCTCGGATGAAGATCAGCGAGACCCGCGTGGCCTGGACATGGGCATTGTCCCGATTCGAGGTGGCACTCACCGACCTCGAGGACGCCGACCTGGTCGAGAAGGGCTCGCCGGCTTCAGGTTCGTCCGGGGCGGGGTTCCTCGGGGGTGGCCTCCTCGCCGCCGCTGTGTGGTGGATTGTGGAGCTGGCCGCGGCGTTCGTGCAGAGCGGGCCAAGCCTCGGACCGCTCGATCTTGTCGTGGTCAAACGACACGGTGGAACGATGGAGGTGAAGCCGATCAGCGCCTGGTCCACCCAGGCCTCGCGAGCGCAGGCGGACGAAGCGGTACGGGCCCTGAGGACGGCCATCGCCGCATCGGCCCGTCGATCGCCGCCGGGGCGGCCGCCACCATCGATGATCCGGCACGACGCGTGGGACACCTCAACAGAGGGGTGAGCATCCGCCCGTTGCCGAATCGCCGGTGACGCCCGGACCCCCGCGCCGTGCCGCCGAGGCCCGGGCCAGCAGTAGCTCCCTCTCCCTCTCGTTGCGGGTCAGCGAGGCGGCCCGGGTGAACTCCGCACTCCCCTCCTCCAGGCGCCCGAGGCGCTCCAACAGGTCACCCCGGACGCTCGGTAGCCAGTGGTATCCGTCGAGGGCGGGATCGGTGGCCAGGGCGTCCACCAACTCCAGCCCGGCTTCGGGACCCTCGGCCATCGAGACGGCGACAGCCCGGTTGAGCGCCACCACGGGCGACGGGGTCAGGACCATGAGCCGTCCGTAGAGCAGGGCGATCGTCGCCCAGTCGGTGTCCTCGTAGCGGACGGCCTGGGCGTGGCAGGCGGCGATGGCGGCCTGCACGGAGTACGGGCCGTCGCCGGCCAGCAGCAACGCCTCCAGGCCCCGTCGGATGAGCATCCGGTTCCACCGGGACCGGTCCTGGTCGGCGAGAAGGACCGGCGCACCCTCGGGTCCGGTGCGGGTGGTCATGCGGGAGGCCTGGAGTTCGAGAAGGGCGGCGAGACCGTGGACCTCCGCCTCGCCGGGCATGAGGCCGGAGAGCACTCGGACCAGCCGGAGTGCGTCCTCGCACAGGGCCGGGCGGACCAGGTCCTCGCCGGCGGTGGCCGAATAGCCCTCGTTGAAGATCAGGTAGATGACCTCGAGCACCGACGACACGCGGGCCGATCGTTCCGACCTCTGGGGGATCTCGAAGGGGACCCCGGCGCCGGCCAGGGTCCGCTTGGCCCGGACGATGCGCTGGGCGATCGTCGGTTCGGTGACCAGAAAGGCCCGGGCGATCTCCCCGGTGGTCAGCCCGCCGAGCAGGCGGAGGGTGAGGGCGATCCGGGCTTCCGGCGAAAGCAGCGGATGACAGGCCGTGAAGATGAGCCGGAGGAGGTCGTCGTCGATGTCATCGACCGCCGCCTCGGGCGGCGCCACATCCTCCAGGTTCCGACCGACCTCGGCCAACTTGCGGGCGTAGGTCTCCCGGCGGCGCACCAGATCGATGGCGCGGTGCTTGGCGGTGGCCATGAGCCAGGCGCCCGGGTTGTTCGGCACGCCTGACTCCGGCCACACCTCCAGGGCCACGACGACGGCATCCTGGACCAGCTCCTCGGCGATGCCCACATCCTGCACAATGCGGGTCACGCCGGCGATGATCCTCGGGTACTCGATCCTGACGACCGCCTCGATCGCCTCGCGCTCCCCCGATGCTGTCACTGCGTCCCATCAGACCAGCCCGCAGGGAGTGGGGCAACCGCCCGACTCAGGACTCGGCGATCTCCCGCAGCTCGGCGGTCACCGTCCAGAACTCCTCGTGACACTCGAGGAACCGCTTGGTCCATTCCAGGGCCTCGGCTTTGTCCTTGGCCTGCAGGATGGCGTAGCCCCCCACCACCTCCTTGGTTTCGGTGAACGGTCCGTCGGTGGTGCTCACCTTCCCGCCCGACCAGGTGAGGCGCGTGCCCTCGGAGGTGGGGGTGAGCCCGGCCGTGTCCAGCATGACCCCGGCCTTGGTGATCTCCTCGAACAAAGCTCCCATACGGGCCTGGAGCTCGGGGCTGGGGCCCTCGGCCGGGGCGTTCTGCTCGTCGATGCGGATCATGCTGAGGTATCGCGGCACGGTGACTCCTTGGTCGTCCCGGTAGGGTCGTTCCCCACCGTCATCTAATGCGTCGAACGGAACGTGCCCGAATCGACAGGCTTCCCGAGATTCTTCTCCAACCCCTCCGGGGCCTGCTGATGGCGGGCCCGTTGCTCACCGCTCGGCGGGCGGCCTGCTAACCGTCGAGACTCGCCCGACCGGCTCAACTCAGCGACTGGCCGCCGGCACCGACGTCTGCGTGTCGGTCCCCGACCGCAGGACACGCCCGGGCAGGGCGCCGGTCAGCTGGTCGGCGGTGACCACGTCGATCCCGTTGACCAGGACATGCTCCAGACCCCTGGCCTCGGCGTAGAGCCGGCTGGCCCCGCCGGGAAGGTCGTCCCGGGTGCGCAGGTCCTCTGGCCCGATCCGCCCCGGGTCGAACACCACCAGGTCGGCCCACCATCCCTCGACCACACGACCGCGCTCGGTGAGTCCGTAGAGCCGGGCCGGCACGTCGGTGAGCAGGCGGACGGCCTCCTCGACGCTGATGAGCTGGCGTTCCCGCACCCCGTGGCCGAGAAGGGACGTCGAATAGACGGCCCCGCACATGGTGTCGAGATGGGCGCCGGCGTCCGACCCGCCGACCACCGCCCGGGGATCGCGCCAGATGTCGGCCCTGGCCCGCCAGTCGGCGTCCGACTCGGGAATGGGCACAGCGAACCCGGTGCGCAGCCGGTCGGCCACGATGAGCCGGCACAGCGCATCCCACGGGTCCATACCCCACTCCGCCGCCACGTCGCCCACCGTCCGACCCTCGAGCTCCCGCTGCTCGGGAGCGAAGGTCTCGGCGATGACCAGGCGGGCCCACCCGGCCAGGAACCGGAGCACCCCGGCCTCGTCGGACTGGGCCCGCTCGTCCATGGCCCGGCGCACCTCGGGATCGGACAGGGCACCGATGCGCTCGTCGATGGAGGTGGCGAAGAATTCCCGCCAGCCGGGCAGGCCGTCGAGGATGGCCCCGTGCTCGAACGAGAGCCGCAGGGACATGGTGTGGGGCAGGGTCAGGGCCACGACCCGGGCCCCGGCATCGGCCGCCGCATCGGAGGCCTCCAGCTGGTGGGAGGTGCCCTCGGCGTTGCCGGCCGTGACGGCCAGGACGTTCCAGTTGACCGGTCGCCCCGACAGCAGCGAGATGCGGGTCAGCAGCTCGACCTCGTCGTCGCTGAAGCCGTTGATGCAGCCGGGCACGATCATCTCGATGGTGGTACCCGGGTGGTCGGCCACGGCCGCGGCCAACCGCTCGAGCTCGTCGATGGTGGCCGAACGGGAGGGCACGGGCTGGCCCTCACCGTCGTTGTGGGTCGGCGCCCGTGAGGTGGAGAAGCCCATGGCCCCCTCGGACAGGGCCAGGTGGAGGGCCTCCTCCATCCCGGCCACCTGCGCCTCGGTGGCTTCGTGGCCCACGGCGTCCTCCCCCATCACCGAGCGCCGAAGGGTGGAGTGGCCCACGAGGAAGCCCGCGTTCACCCCGACCCTTCCGTCGAGACGGGCCAACCACTCGCCGAACGACCCCCACTTCCAGTCCAGGCCCGCCTCGAGGGCGGCCAGCGGCATGCCCTCCACCCGGGCCAGCATCCGCGAGAGATAGCCGGCGTGCTCCGGACCGGACGGGGCCAAGGAGAATCCGCAGTTTCCGCCGAATACGGTGGTGACCCCGTGCAACGGCGATGGGCTGGCCGTCGGGTCCCAGAACAGCTGGGCGTCATAGTGGGTGTGGATGTCGATGAAGCCAGGGGCTACGACACACCCCTCGGCGTCGATGACCCGGTCGGCGCCCTCGGTGATGGCGCCGACAGCCACGATCCGACCGTCGCGGACTCCGACGTCGGCGCGCCGCCCCGGGGCGCCGGTCCCGTCCACCACCGTGCCGCCCCGGATCACCAGGTCCATCATCGCGAGCCTCCCCGAACGACCCGGGGTCGGGTCAGCGCCGCCATCCCCTCGACCCCGAGCTCGAGTCCCAGACCTGATTGGCCCCAACCGCCCATGGGGGCCAGGTGGTCCATGGCCCCCAAGCCGTGGGCGTTGACCCACACGGTGCCGGCCTCCAGGCGCTCCGACACAGCATCGGCCACGTCGAGGTCGTCGCTCCACACCGAGGCACACAGGCCGAACCCGGTGTCGTTGGCCGCGGCGAGCGCACCGTCGAGGTCGGCGTAGGACAGCACCGGGAGAGCCGGGGCGAACTGCTCCTCGCACACCAACGGCGTGCCGGGGTCAGGGTCGATGACCAGGGCCGGCGAGACGCGCCACCCGTGGCCCGGGTCGACGAGCGTGGCCGGTCGGACCACCTCGGAGGCCCCGATGGCGGCCAGGGCGATCATGTCCTCCACCCGGTCCCGGGCCGACTCGGTGTGGACCGGGCCCATGGTCACCCCGTCGTCGAGGCCGTCCCCCACCACGGTTCGGGACAGTCCGGCCACGAGCGCGTCCCGCCACTCCACCAGGCGGTCGGCGGGGACGTAGAGGCGCTTGATGGCCATGCAGACCTGACCCGATGTGGCGAAGGCCGCCTCGAGGAGACGCGAGGCCAACTCCTCGGTGGGCTCGAGGTCGGGGGCCACAATGGCCGCGTCGTTCCCGCCCAACTCCAGGACGGCCGGACGGAGTGAAGGGGCGCAGGCCGCCAACACGGCCCGACCGGCGGCCACCCCCCCGGTGAAGGAGACCATATCGATCCCGGGATGACCGACCAGGGCAGCCCCGAGGGAGGCGGTCGGTCCGTTCAGCGTGTTCATGACCCCTTCGGGCAGGTTCGAGGCGATGGCACCGGCCAGGGTCAAGACTGCGCCCGGACAGCTGGGCGGCGCCTTGACCACCACGGTGTTACCGGTGAGGAGGGCGGGGATGATCTTGTTACCCATCACGGCGGCCGGCCAGTTGAAGGGGAGGATGGCCGCCACCACACCGTGGGGTAGCCGCTCGACCACCGAGCCACCGGCCCTCCGGGTCTCCAACGACTCGGCCACCAACGGGGCCAGGGACTCGACCATGGCCGCCGTGGCGGCCAGGTCGAATACCGACTCCACCAGGATCTTGCCGTGCTCCCTGGTCAGGAGGGCCGAGGTGGCGTCCAGATCGATCGATTCCTGGGCCCGGTGGCAGGCCTGCTGCAGGGCGGCAGTCCTGGCCTCGAGGCCGAGGGCGGCCCAGAGCGGCTGGGCGGCACGGGCCGACGCCACGGCCCTGCCCACCTGGTCGAGGGAAGCAGCCGGTGCCTCCAGGACCACCTCGTCGGGATGGGCCGGGTTGGTGACCGGATAGGTACCGTCCTCCCCGCCCACCATCGCCGCGCCGATAGCCAGCTGCACCGTCCGGCTCTCCGTCAGTATTGCCACCGCGGACCTCCCCCACATCAAGCCCCGACACCGACGCTAGCCTCGGCGGTCGTGGCGAGCACTCTGCTGGCGGACCCCGAGCGGCGAGAGCTGGTGGCCCCCGTGATCTCGGTCGATGACCACCTCATCGAACCCCCGGATCTCTTCGAGGGTCGGATGCCCGGTCACCTGACGGACCGGGCGCCGACGGTGTACGAGGACGAGGGTGGTGCCCAGTCGTGGCACTTCGAGGGACGTACCTATCCCAATATCGGTCTCAACGCCGTGGTGGGGCGTCCGCGCCGCGAGTGGAGCATGGAGCCGGCCCGGTTCGACGAGATGCGACCCGGGTGCTTCGACATCGAGGCGCGGGTGCAGGACATGGACATCGCCGGCATCTGGGCGTCCCTGTGCTTCCCATCACTGGTGGCTGGGTTCTGTGGCGCCGTGTTCTCCCGGGCCGACGATCCCGAACTCGGGCTGGCCTGCACCCGCGCCTGGAACTCGTGGCACCACGAGGTCTGGGCCGGCACCTACCCGGAGCGCATCATCCCCCTCCAGCTCCCGTGGCTGGCGGACCCCGAACTCGGGGCGCGGGAGATCCGGCGCAACGCCGCCCTGGACTTCAAGGCGGTGAGCTTCCCGGAGTTTCCCGCCCAGCTCGGCTACCCGTCCATCTTCACCGGGCACTGGGACGGGTTCTTCGACGCCTGCCAGGACACCGACACCGTGGTCTGCCTGCACACCGGAGCCTCGTCGTGGGCCCCGCTCCCCTCACCCGACCCGCCCTTCGAGCTGCTTCCCACGGTGTTTCCGGTCAATGCCCTCCTCGCCGCCGCCGAGTGGGTGTGGTCCGGGGTGGCCGTCCGCTTCCCCGGACTGTCGGTGGCGCTGTCCGAAGGGGGCATCGGCTGGGTGCCCATGCTCATGGACCGGATGGACTACGTCCTCGATCATTCGGCCTCCGGTTCGGAGTCTGGGACGTGGGTCTCGGACCTCCGGCCGAGTGAGGTGCTGGCCCGCAACTTCTGGTTCTGCACCATCGACGACCCCTCGGCCACCCCGATACTCGACCGCATCGGCCGGGACCACGTGATGGTGGAGACCGACTACCCCCATGCCGACTCGACGTGGCCCGACACCCAGGCCGTCCTGGCGGCCACCTTCGGCCACCTACCCGAGTCCCAGCTCCATCAGCTGGCCTCGGGCAACGCCGCCCGGCTGTTCCGCCACCCGCCGCCGCCGGCCGGCGACTGGCGGACGACACCCTCCACCGGAGCCTGATCGGCTCAGTCCACCGAGGCTCCCCGCTCCGACTCCGGCGACGGACCGGTTTCGACGGCCTCCTCGACGTCGTCGTCCTGGTCGTCCCGCAGGTCGTCGAGGACATCGTCGACCACGGCGTCCAGGGGTGACGGACCAGGATCGGCGACCGAACCATCGCAGGTGGCGCAGATCCGGGTGGTCGGGTCGAGGGAGAGCCGGGCGTCGTCGATGGCCGAGCCACAGGCACCGCACGTCCCGTAGGTCCCCTGGTCCAGCCGGGTGAGGGCCGCCTCCACCTCGTCGAGGAGGCGATCCACCTCGTCGACCGTCTCCTCCGGGGACGTGGTCCCCGCCTCGCCCCCCGCCCCCGGTGCGGCGCCGGCGATACCCGCTCCCGACTCCTCGACCACGTCGGTATCCATGACGTGAGCGTACCCGCGGCGACGTCGGCCGCCCGTAAGGTGAAGCCGTGACCCCTCCCCCGAGCACCGGACCGTCTCCGGGAGGTGACGCCACCGACGCGTTGGTCACCCTGGTCGGGAGCGGACTACGGGTGCCGTGCATCGACGGCGTCGACCGGCCCGCGGTTGAACTGGACCAGGCCGCCTCGACCCAGGCCCATCCCGAGGCGGCGGCCCGCGTGGAGGAGTTCCTCCCCTGGTACTCGAGCGTGCACCGGGGCGCAGGCTTCCGCTCCCGACGGGCCACTGCGGCCTACGAGTCGGCCCGACGATCCGTGCTGACCTTCGCCGGACGCGATCCGGACGGCTCGGACGTGGCCATCTTCTGTCGCAACACCACGGAGGCCATCAACCACCTCGCCTACCGACTGCGCCTGGCCCCCGACGATGTGGTGGTCACCACAGTGGTGGAGCACCACGCCAACCTGCTCCCCTGGGGACGGGTGGCCACCCGCCGGTACGTGGAGTGCACCCCTGCGGGCACCTTCTCGGTGGATGCCGTGTGCTCCGCCCTCGACGCCGGGCCCAGGCCGCCGGCCCTGCTGGCCGTCACCGCGGCATCGAATGTCACCGGATGGCTTCCCCCCATCGACGGCATCATCGAAGCCGCCCACCAGCGTGGCGTGCGGGTCGTCGTGGACGGTGCCCAACTGGCTCCCCACCGGCCGTTGCCGGCTGCGGCAGACTTCGTGGCCTTCAGCGGGCACAAGCTGTACGCCCCCTTCGGCTCCGGGGCGCTCATCGGGCCGCGCTCGCTGTTCGAGACGGGCGACCCCTTCTTGGCCGGCGGTGGGGCCGTGGACCTGGTCGGCCTGGACGAGGTGGTGTGGACCGCACCTCCCGACCGGGAGGAAGCCGGATCCCCCAACGTCATCGGTGCCGTGGCTCTGGAGGCCGCCATCGGCGCGCTCGCCGGCCTCGGCTGGGAGGCCATCGCCGCCCACGAAGTGGCGTTGATCCGGGCCATGGCCGGTGGATTGGGGGCCATCGAGGGGGTGCATCTCTTGGGTCCCCACGCTTCGGCCCAGGACGTCTCCGGTGTCGACGCGACCAAGACTCTGCCGGTGGCCACCTTCACGATCGAAGGAATGCACCACGCCCTGGTGGCCGCCCGGCTGAGCGCCGAATACGGCGTGGCCGTTCGTCACGGGTGCTTCTGTGCCCATCCTTACGTGATCCGGCTCCTCGGCCTGTCCGAACAGGTGGTGCACGACTACCGCGACGAGGTGCTGAGGGGCGACCACCGGAACGTGCCCGGGGCCGTTCGGGCCAGCGCCGGACTCGGGACAACGGGACACGACATCGAGGCCCTGGTCCGGGCGGTGGCCGAGCTGGCCGGCGGGAGGCCGCCTCCCGTCCCCTATGAGCAGGACCCCTTCACCGGTGACTTCTTCCCGGTCACCGCGCAGCAAGGGTGGAAGGGTGCCGCCGACGAGCCCGGGGCCGCCTGCTCCCGGGGATGATGAGGTCGGAGGACGTGACTACGACAGGGGAGGTGTCTCGAATACCGAGAACCACACGGTCCGACGGATAGTGAACCCCAAGGACTCGTAGAGGCGAATGGCGTTCTCGTTGCCAGCGGCGGCATGGAGGAAGGGGACCTCGCCACGGACGGTGATGGTCGAGGCCACGGTGCGGACGAGCAGTTCAGCCAGTCCCTGCCGCCGGTGGTCGGGCAGGGTGGCCACTGCGCTGATTTCCGCGAAACCGGGCGGTCGCAGACGCTCGCCGGCCATGGCCACGAGACGGCCCTCACGGCGGACGCCCACGTAGCCGCCGAACTCGACGGTGCGGGACGAGAACGGGCCGGGTCGGGCCTCGGCCACCAGGGCGAGCATGTTCGGAACATCATCCGGGCCGAGCGGCACCACAGGGTCGGTTGCACCGTCACCCGGGGGAGGGCTCGTCCGGTCCACGCCCGCATGGCCGGCCACCATCTGCACTCCGGAGCTCTCCCAGGCCACGGTCCACCCCGTCGGGGGGACAAGGAGGCCCTGGTCGATGCTGATGATCGCCACCGTGGTACCGGGGTCGGTCAGGGTGGCCATGTCCGCCCAATGGGCCTCTGTCGGCGCCCCATTGAACGCCCCGAACGGCGAGACTTCGGGGTCAAACCGGGCAGCCAGTGGCATGGCGCGACCGAGCGCCCGCTGATGGCCGGTGAGTCCCCACCATGCCGGGTTGTCAAGCTCGTGCATCGGCGGTGCTCCTCGTGCGGTTCCATCGTTGTTACTTCCGTCCTCCACCTTCCCCGGACGGTGGCGCCAGGATGCGCCGCCGGCACCCGTGCACCAGGACCGGGCCCTGCGACTGTAGCGGCCGTCCAGCCACCTGGACGCAAGCCGATACGCTCCACGGCGGGCCGTTAGCTCATCGGGTAGAGCAGGGGACTTTTAATCCCAAGGTGGCGAGATCGAGACTCGCACGGCCCACTGAATCTCCAGGTCAGCGGCACTCTCGTGAGCTTTCGGTCCTTGACTTTTGCCCGTGACCACAACTCCGGATTCACCTCATCAATTCCGCCGTTCGTTCGCGGCAGTCCAAGTAAGATTAACTACTTCATTCAACACATATTAAGTAGTTATTAGTACTACTATTAGGACGGTCTAAGTATGTACTACTACTGAGGAGCTGGGATGAAGAGCCCCCGTCGTACAGCGAGAAGACGTCTGGACCAGCGACTTGTTGGCCTCGACCTGGGTCAGAGGCCGCCTCGCGGCTGGATCCGGGCCATAAGAGAAGCCTTGGGCATGACCACGGCCGAGCTCGGCCAACGCATGGGGCTCACACAGTCGCGGGTCAGCCAGATCGAACGGTCCGAGGAGCTCGGCTCCATCCGCCTCGACACCCTGGAGCGCGCAGCCCAGGCGCTCAACTGCCAGGTTCGCTACGTCTTCGTGCCAAACGAGCCACTGGAGGAGATGGTTCAACGCCAGGCTCGTCTGCGGGCCCAGGCCGAGGTCGATGCCGTCACTCACACCATGGCCCTTGAGGATCAGGTTCCTGAGCCTGAGGTACTCGACGCCTTGGTGAAGGAGATGGCCGAGCGATTCGTCGACGAGCGCCGCTTGTGGGAGCGACCCGATGCCCCGGCCGCTCGATGACCACCCCTGGCGATTCACTCCTTCCGCTCGGTGACGGCCACACCCCACTCGATGGCGACGACCGCGAGGGGTTGAAGTTGACCTATATCACCACCCGTAGCGAACTGAACGAGGCTGAACAGGAAAACATCCTGAGGGCCCGTCGGGGGAGGCGCCATCCGACGTTGCAGGCGCTCCTGGATGACAAATATCTGCGCGACCTCCACCGCGCGATGTTCGGGGATGTCTGGGCTTGGGCCGGCTCCTATCGGCGGCTCGAGACATCGATCGGTATCGATCCCGCGCGGATCGCCGTCTGTGTTCGAGACCTTGTGGCGGATGCCAACATCTGGGCCACGCACGACGAGCCGCTGAGCGTCGCCGTCCGGTTTCACCACCGTCTCGTGTCCATCCACCCGTTTCCCAACGGCAACGGAAGACATGGCCGTCAGGCTGCTGACTACCTGATGGAGGCTTTGGAAAAGTCGCCGTTCACCTGGGGGGCAGTTGGCGGCCGGGGTGACGACGAGGGAACTCGGCGGCGGTACCTTGCCGCCCTCAGGGAGGCCGACAATGGAGATCTTGCCCCGCTCGAGCACTTCGTAGTCAGCTGACATCGCAGTTGTCCATCGCCGCTTAGAAACTTCCGCGGTTTCGCTTCGCGAGTCTGGCTGGCTGGCTGGCTGGCTGGCTGGCTGGCTGGCTGGCTGGCTGAGGGAACGAGTTGAGCGCAAAGATGTCAGCCGCAGGAACGGACGGTCCAATTGGTCCCTGCCCGTGGGGGCAGAGCATGCAATCTGGTTCTGGCGTACTCCCTCTCGTGACTACAGCGTGACTACAACTCCCGACCATCGGAGGCGAGGGATGATCGACGCCGAAACTGTGAGTGCAGCTGACGGTCGATTTCGGTCAATGCCGATAAGCCCGGAAAGGCACGGGCTCTAACTTTTAATCCCAAGGTGGCGAGATCGAGACTCGCACGGCCCACTGAAGCCCACTGAAGCTCCAGTTCAGAGCCATGTTTTGGCCAACAGCTATTCGCTTGACTTCCGTTCGTGACTACAACTCCGGATCCATCTCACTAAAAATCGGAGGGTCCAGACCTCCGGATCCACGGTCGCCGATGGCACGGCCTCCCGGGCCGATAGCGTTTTCAATCGGCCAATCGGATCCTCGCCCGAAGGGCGGCAAACGCCAGCGTCATCCCCACCAAGGCGAGGGCTGATACGGCCGCCAGGCCTTCCAGGAGTGGGCGGAGCTGCCATCCGGATGTGATGAGAGACCGGAGCGCACCTATCAGATAGGTCACCGGGTTGTAGGTGGCAATCGTGGAAAACCACCCGGTGAGTAGCTGCTTGGGGACCACCGCATCGGTCAGGAAGAACAGCGGGAAAAAGACCACATAGCACGCGTTCACTGCGGCAGGACTACCCGTCCTCAGCGCGACGGCGTACGGAAAGCACGTGAACGCCAAGCCCCAGAGTGCCGAGAAGCTGACGAATACAAACAGGCCCAGTAGCCCCGTAGAAAAGCGCACCCCAACAATGGCGCCGACCGCAATGACAGGCAGACAAAGCGCGGCTATCACCGCAACGTCGGCCACCATCAGGCCGAGCAGCAGTGCGGACCGCCTAATTGGGGTCATGCATAGCCTGTCGAAATATCCGCCCTGTATGTCGGACACGAGAGCAGGGGCCCTGGACATCCCGGTAACCGCAAAGGCGATGGCCATGGGTAGGAGGAACGCCTTGTAGTCGACGGCGGTGCCAGCCAATCTCTCGAGCGCGCCGAGGTTGACGGCATAGAAGAAGGCGGGCACGAAGACGGCGGGAAGGACTGCGGCTGGCTCTCGTGGGATTTGGCGGAGGGCACGGCCAGCCACAGCTCGGACGTCATGAACGAAACCGCCCTCCCGCCCCATGACACCGGTCGCCAGAACCGTCGTCACGACAGGACCTCGGCTTCCTGTTCCTCGATCCGAGTTCCAGTCATCTCCCTGAAGACGTCGTCCAAGGTTGGAGCGCGCATCGTAAGGCCCTTGAGCTCAAGACCAGCGCTTGCGAGCGCCACCGCTACTGGGCCGAGGGCTGCCGCTCCGTCCCGAGTGTTGACGGTCAACGTGCCGTCGGCATTCCAGGCAGGCTCAACCCCTTCGATCGAGCGCAGAGCGCCAAGTGCACCGATTCGGTCCCCATCTACATCAGCCACGATCACGTCGTGACCAACGGAGTGCTTGAGGACGGCCGGAGAGCCTTCGGCCACCAGCCGGCCTGATGAAATGATTCCCACCCGATCGGCCAAGGTGTCCGCCTCGTCCAGGTACTGGGTCGTGAGGAAGATCGTCATGCCGAGCTCCTGGTTCAGCTTCGCCACCTCTGACCAGACCGCCGATCGGCTATGGGGATCGAGCCCGGTGGTGGGCTCATCGAGAAACAGCACCTCTGGACGGTGGATTAGGGCAGCCGCCAGGTCGAGACGTCTCTTCATCCCCCCCGAGTACGTACCGATCCGTCGGTCAATGGCAGCGCCGATGTCTACGAGGTCGAGTACTTCCCCGAGTCGCATCCGGGTTTGCGTTGCACTCAGTCCGTACAGCCTTCCCTGGAGCGAGAGCAGTTCACGTCCGGTCTGGCGATCGTCGATGGCCGCGTCCTGGAGCGCGACGCCGATTCGAACTCGGACTGCCTGAGGCTCCTTCGTGACGTCATAGCCGGCCACCGAAGCGGTGCCGCCACTTGGCCGCAGGAGCGTGCAAAGGATCCGCACCACCGTCGACTTGCCTGCACCGTTGGGACCCAAGAAGCCGTAAATCTCCCCGCACCGGACCCGTAGATCAAGGCCGTCCACCGCGACCGTCTGGCCATATCGGCGGACGAGACCCGAAGTGCTTACAGCTGCCGAGGATGCAGTTTCCGGCGACCGGTAGTCAGCAGCACCTGCGGCATACTCAATAGCATCAGTCATACTGATCAGTATCTACTATACTTCAGGGTAGCACAACCCCCTATGGATCTCCAGCCCCTCACACCCGAGCGACGGCGCCAACAGACCCGTGAGCACTTATTGGCCGCTGCCGCCGAGGTCTTCGCCGAGCGAGGCTTCCACGGAGCAACGCTCGACGAAGTTGCAGCGGTCGCAGGCTTCACCAAAGGAGCCGTCTACTCCAACTTCAAGAACAAAGAGGACCTCTTCCTCGCGCTGTTTAAGGCGAACTACGACCAGGAGATGGACGCCGTTCGAGGAGCGCTGGCGGACTCGGAGGTACCTCCTGAAGCCCGAATTCCTGAGTTTGTAACCCTAATCCGGGACCAGACAGTGCAGGCGGGTCGCGATTTCAACCTTTTGTATCAAGAGTTCTCGCTCTACGCCGCGCGCAACCCGGCAGTGAGAGACCAGTTGACCCAAATCGATGACGAAGGGACACAGGCCCTTGCGGAAATCCTGCAGGCCGAGCGAGAGCGCGTGGGTCTTGAGCCCCTGGCATCGCCGCTACATACGGCGAGAATCGTCGAACTGTTGTTTCGCGGCATCGGCCAACTGCGTAATCTGCGGCCCGATGTTGCCGACGACGAGTTCGTTGAAGCCGCTATCGCTTTCGTTGCGCGTGGATTGGGTGACCCCGTCGACTGAGACATGAACAATCCCCAAATCTGGGTGTTGGCGGGGATGGCCAATGGATTGACCCTGGTCTCCTTCGCGGAGCCCAATTTGGACTTCCGAGAGCAGGAGACGTGAACCGGTGACCCGATGGTGACGTGAACCGGTGACCAACCTCCGTGACTACAACGTGACTACAACTCCCGCTCAAGCACGCGAGGCATCATCAGCGCTGAGAACAGCAGTGCGGCCACGGGCAATTTCGATCAAGGCCGATGAGCCCTGAAATCGACCAGCGCTTACTTTTAATCCCAAGGTGGGATCGAGACTCGCACGGCCCACTGGTTCGCCGGCCCACCGGTTCGACGAATATGGCTCCCCACCACCAAGCGCCAACTTCATCGGCTGAAGTCCCCTTGTTCCCGCGTGCGTCACCCGAGCTCAGACGTGACGACACCTCTACCGGGCACCCTCTGTCGGCCCGAAGAAGTTCCATCCAGAATCATGCTCCGGGCAGCCTTCCTTTATTCAGTTTATTACGGAAGACATAGCTGATAATCTTCCGTAATGGAACCCTTTTCGGAAGGTGGCGAGCGGGGCCACGAAGTGACCGTAGCGTGGAACGGCGCCCCGGCCCGCGCCTGGGTCCCAGAGCTCCTCGCCGGCCAGGACTTCGAAGTCAGTGTCCGCACGGCCCGACGCACCGAACAGGCCATCGCAGCTGTGCGAGCAAGTGGCGGCGCTTCTGCTCGCTTCGAACCGCTCGCCTTGTTGCTGCTCCGGGCAGAGGGCGTGGCGTCCTCGTACATCGAGGGACTGCGCACCCCTCTAGCCGACGTCGCTGCGGCCGAGGTGGGCGAAACCTCTAACGCCACCGCCGTCTGGGTGGCGGACAACTTGACAGCCGTGCGCTACGCCCTGGACGGGTCGGGGCGCAATCTCACTATGGAAGCCATCCATGAGTGGCACCGACTCTTGATGGGACCGTCGGGTCGCCTGCCCGAGGAGATGGTTGGCGCCTTTCGCACTGCCCAGTCGTGGATCGGTGGCACCTCACCGCGCACCGCCTCCTTTGTCCCTCCTCCGCCCGACCGGGTCGCGGATCTCATGGTCGATCTCGTTGCCTTCGTAAATGCAGAGTGGGTCGACCCGGTCACCCAGGCTGCGGTCGCACATGCCCAGTTCGAGACCATCCACCCCTACGGGGACGGGAACGGCCGGATCGGCCGGATTCTGATCGGCTGGATTCTCGCCCATCGCACCGGCATCACCGTCCCGCCGCCGGTCAGCGTCTTCATCGCCCGGGACCCCGGCGGATACTTGGCTGGCCTAACCAGGTTCCGCTTCAGCGAACTCGACCCCTGGGTGGAGTGGCTCGCAGCCGAGCTTCAGTATTCGAGCGAGGCGGCCGAGGGGTTGATGGTGCGCTCCGAACAGCTGCTGGAGCAGTGGCAGTTGCGCACCCATGACCTGCGGGCAGATGCCACGGCCAGACAGGTACTCCCCGTCCTCGTCGAACACCCCGTTATTTCCTCGGATCTGGTCGCGGAGCGCTTTTCGGTGTCCGAACGCGCCGCTCGAGCAGCCCTCGCCACACTGGCTGAGCGAGACATCCTTCAGCACTACGACAGCGCGCCGGCCGGACCTGGGCGCCCCCGTCTCTATTGGGTGGCATCCGAGCTCATCGACATCGTCACCAATTGGGGGCTGCTTTGACCAGACAGTCGAAGGCACCTGGACCTGGTGCGCGCTGTGGATCGGTTCACCGTGACTACATCCTGACCACAACTCCCGGTCAAAGTGCGCGAAGCATCCGCACCGGAAAACGATGCCCAGGCGATGACTACCATCGGTGAACCACAACGAGTCCTGAAATCGTCGGGCTCTCACTTTTAGCCCCAAGGTGGCGAGATCGAGACTCGCACGTCCCACTATCCCACCAGTTCAGAGCGTGTTTTTGGGCCGCCGGAGATCCTCTTGACTTTATCGTGACTACGACTCGGAGCCACCTCATGAACTCGGTCTGCGAGTTCCGGTTCGAACTCCTCGAGTGGTTCCGATACCGGCCTCCAGCGACCACAAGGCAGCATGGAAGAACGCCTTGTATGCTGAGCCCATGACGCATACAGGCGATGTCCGCGTATCGCAGCGAGGCCAGATGAGCCTGCCGGCCGAAGCGAGGCACAGATGGGGTCTCGATGGCGGTGGCGAAGTCGGCTACCTCGACGTGGGTGACGCGGTCATACTCATCCCGGGTGGGGTCGACAACCTCAGGCACCGACTCTTCGAGGCCCTTGCGGATGACGACTGGGCCCTCGCGCGAGATGGTCACGGGTACCCCGACCTCGCCAACGAGTGATCGATCTCGTCGACGACCAGTTACTCGGGTCGGTGCTGCAGGGAGACCCGTCACCTCGCCATGGTGCATCGATCTACACGACCGGGTACTTCTATGTCCGACTGTGCCAAGCAGTCCTCGGATCGAGCGTAGTCATGGGTGTTCTTTCCGACTCCGTTCGCCTCGCTGCCTCGCGAACTCCATGCTCGGGTAGTGCGATCGCTACTCGAGCTACCCGAAGAAATTGGCCTCGTCAGTCTTCGCGAGCTCGCACCGGTGATCAGCCAGCTCCGCGCCCGGCATGACCTCAATATCCTGGGAATTGAGGTTCTGGCCGCAGCGGTCCACTTGTCCGCTGACGTCTATCTTTCCGCCCCATCACCTCGCCTCGAGGAATCGCTCCGGCGTGAGGCAAGGTCCGTCCAGATTCTCACCTGATTGGGACTTGTCCCCGGTGGATCCGAACGGGAAGGCGTCCGCATGAAGAGCCTCGTGACTACAACGTGACTCCAACTGCCGGCCAACGAACGCGACGCCTGATCGGTGCTGGGAACGTCCCATTTCTCGATGTACCACTCATCACCGGTCGAGGAGTCCAACTCCTACCGAACAACTCGAAGGAACCGGAGGAGCTGTGACGCTCGTAAGAGGCCTTACTTCATTGAGCCAGGGGGAGTTGGCGCTCTTGGCTCCTGAATATCTGCTTGCTGGCCATCTGATCGATCGGGCGGGCATGCCTCACCTGACCGGAGCATTTGGGATGGCAGTGATGCGCGACATCGCCATCGAAGAGTGGATGGGCGCCAGTCCCGTCTACACCAAGCGGATGCAGCGGGCTCTGGGGTTCGAGGGTGACTCGGTCGAAACGATCTTCAAGGGCATGCAGCTCGAGATCGGGGCACCGCCTCAGTTCATGGACTTCCGCTACCTGATCACCGATCACGACCATGGCGAGTTCTGGTTGGACCACTGCGGTGCCCTCATGGACGTCGAACCGATGGGATCGGATTTCGTGGTCGCCATGTGCCACGACATCGAGGATCCGACCTTCGACGCCACCGCCATCGCCACCAATCCCAGGGCCCAGGTCCGCCCGATTCACCGCCCACCGCGAGTACCCGCCGGCCGTTCACCGGCATGCCACTGGACCGTGATCATCGCTGACACCAACCCAGAGCTCCCTGTGCCGGCAGAGGCGGAGGCCATGGCGGCGACACGAGCGGCCACGCTCGAACTGGCATCCATTGATAGAAGCGAGCCCGGGCGACATGACTACGGCGGGCCGCTCGTCGCCGACCTGCAGTTCTCGGAATGGTCCGCATCGGCCCTCCGGCGGATCATCGGCGAGGTCTGCCTGCAGGGTCACCTGTTGGTCTTGTCCTTTCTCGCGGCCACCGGCAGACGGGCTGACGGCCCTGATGCGACCGCCGAGTTCGGGCGGCGCCAGTTCGCGGGGGTAGCGGGGGTGGTGGCGGCCCGTCTCCGGGACGCGCTCGAACTTCCTCCGACTCTGAGCGGCGCTGCTCGAATGCTGGCGCTGCATCCGGCGTTCCAGCCGTACGAGTACGTCCGCTGTGACGTAGACCTCGACGGCAACCGCCTCACTCTTCACCTGAACCAGGACACCGCGGCCATGACCGATGGAGCGTGGCCCTCACTGCTCGACGGTGATCACCTGGCGCCTCTCGATGCGATGGTCTGGGAGATCGACCCCCATTTTCACTTCGAGGCCGTGTCGGACGGCGGAACCCTTGTCGTCGAGATCGTTCGGGACGGCGCCCCGGCCCCCCTGAGCGACGACGTTCTTCTCACCCGCTTCAGCACCGGGACCACGCACACGTTTCAGCCGCGGGGAACCCCTGTCTCCATCAAACCATCAACGTCGGGAGCCTAGGGACCGCCATGTCGTGACACCAACTCCCGGCAAGACAATCCGACCATCGGGGCACGATGGTGATCGCGCAGCGGGGGCCGGGTGCCCGGCTCAGGCGAGCATTCGCTGTTAGGAGGTTGCAGTCCAGGAGTTCGGCCAGCGCCACGTATGAGGCGTCGTAGGCGGACAGGTTGTCTGGCCAGCCGGAAGAAGAGGGAATCAAGGGGTTTCGCCGTCTGCGAATGCCGAGGAGATGCTGAGGTGGGACCTCCCGAACCGAGGCATCCCACTTCCCGGAACCGTTCTGGGGCGGTTGCGTCCCATGGCCATCCACGCAATACCGGCCGAGGACATGCCGATCAGTGGGCGTCCAGGACGGGTGGTGGTCAGCTGAGTTCGCGCACCCTGAGGGTGTCGACATGCTGCTGGAAGGCAACCGCCTTACCACCATCCATCGTCCACACGTGGACCATCTTCACAACGGCCGGCTCCCCGGTGCTCTTGTGCTTCCACCCATAGCTCCCGAGCGCCACGACGGTGTCACCGTCGGCGACGAACTGCTCAGGCATCACCGCGAAGTCATCGCCGATTTCCCCGAGCCGCATGAACACCCCTTCAAGCACCGCCTGAGGGCCGACGTACGTACCGGCGAGCGGGAATCCGTCGGCCTCGGTCCAATGGATGTTGTCGGCCATGGCACCGAGGGCGGCGGGAACGTCGCCGGCGGCGAAACTCGCATAGGCGTTTTCGACGATTTCCTTGTTGGTGGCCATCAGGTGTCCTCTTCCTGTCGGTAGGAGCGGTCAAACCGGTCGTTTGAATGACACTGTTATACATAACATTGTGATTAAGCGAAGTCAATGACGGTGTTGTGGATAGGCTGCCGATCGTGCCGCCCCGGTCTGCCGACCCCCATCTGCGCCAAAAGATTGTCGACACCGCGGCGCGGCTGCTGGCCACTGAGGGCACCGTGTCGGCGCGACGCTTGGCCCGCGAACTGGGCACCTCGACGATGGTCGTCTATACCCACTTCGGCGGGATGGACGAGGTTTCCCGACAGGTAATGCGCCGCGGCTTCGTCGGTTTCGGAACCGAGCTGGACCGTGGGGCAGTCACCGACGACGCCGTCGCCGACTGGATGACCTACCTCTGGAACTACCGCCGTTTCGCCCTGCGCGAACCCCATCTCTATGCGGTGATGTTCGGACCTGGCCTGGCCGAGTTCAGGACCGGTCATCCCGCCGACCTCGAGGCAGCTAGATCCACCTTCGTGTCGCTCCTCCGTCGCATCCACGCCTGCGTCAACGCAGGCCGATGGGAGGTCGACGACGTCACCACCGCAGGCGAAGCTGTCTGGTCCGGTGTACACGGCCACACCACCCTCGAGCACACCGGGTTCTTCGGTGCGGTCGGCCGCGATCCGGTGCGTTCGTACAGCGAAATCCTCACCAGGATGTCGATCGGCCTCGGCGACAACGCCCTCGCCACCGCTCGCTCGCTGTCGACTTCCAGACGACGGGCCGTCCGCGCCGACCGAGTTGCCGGCCCCGTCAATGCACCGTGACTGCAACTCCCGGCCAACGCACGTGAGGTGTGATCAACGTCGGGAACATCAGTCCGATCGACGGCCAATTCCGGTCAATACCGACAATCCATGACATCGGCCAGCAACATCTGAAGTCGGTCAGCTTGTCATCTTCCGGGATGAGGACCTGGCGTATGGAGATCGTCTGAGCCGAGCGGGAGTCACCGTCGCGTTCCCCCTCCGTCCAGGCGCCCGCATGAGTTCAAGACCTACGCCCCCGAGGGCTCCGAAGTCACTCGTGTGCTGGCTGGGGAGCGTGATCGGAGCGGAACAAGTCCAGGAGGGCTAGAGCAACAATAAGTCCCCCAATGGTTCCGAACACCACCTGGAGTCCTGGCGATGTGACGATCCAAGCCGCTTCCAGAGCCACCCAGGCAATCAAACCAAGGCCCACACACAGGTGACCAATCACCGCGGCACGCCGTCTTAGGAGCGTGGCCACGGCAGCGAGAGCGGGACAGACTCCCACGAAGAGAAGCAATGCCAGTCCAGGCCAACGCCACGTGTGAAACCAGGTGCCTTCCAGATAACGCAAAGGCATGGCGGTGAGCGGATGAGTCGCAAGGTAGATGCCGCCGCCCAATCCACACAGCGAGACGAACACTTCCAAGCAAATCAGCACCTTCTGACGTGGGTTGAGGCCGTCCTCGTTCCGATGGGATGGCTCACCACGTCGGCGGTTCGAGCTGAGGCTCACCGTACTTTCGCGGATGCTCACGTCCACAGAACTCACCTCACTCGGTAGGCTCCGGCGTCGCTAGATCACCCTGATCCATCACAGAATCACCTCTGAATGGTTCAGGTCAGCCACCATTGAGGTGACCCACCGGTGGAGCTGATCCCAATCCCGCCAGTCACCGGCACTCTTCTTGGCCATGGCGCTGGCCGGAAAGCCTTTGGCATCAGGTGCGAGGCGACCTCCTAGGGTGAGGTGACCCCGAGCGCCGGTCGCGGCCATGGCGCTGGCAACGTGCTTGACCGGGGGAATCTCCTTGGTGGCTGCGGATCCGTCCAACGGCCCGCTGCTGACAAACCAGACCGGCCGCTGCCGCAGCCCTGGCCCGAAGCGCTTGACAAAGCGGCGGGCGTCACGGTGCCATCGGTAGGCGTACAGCGCTCCTGCCAGGACAACCGCATCGAAGTCATCGATGCGGTTGACTTGCCGAGCTGGCATCACCGCTGCTCGTACGCCAGCTGACTCAAGCTCTTCGCCGATCATCTCGGCAATTCCAGCGGTACCGCCTCGCTTTGAACCATAGGCAACAAGAACTTTCATAGCGACCTCCTCGTGCTCCCCTACCAGCTAAGGGCGATTGGGCAGTTGCCTCCAGAGTCAAAGGTCACACAATCTGGATCCCCGGATGCTGGTCCTCGGCAACACTGCCCGGCCACCCTCCTACTGAAGTCCGCCGGCGGACCGGATGAAGAATCGCTCACGTCGTACCGCACGGGCGGCCTAGGTGCGCCGAAGCTATCCGGGGTGCAATCCCAGTCGTCCAGAAGCGTAAATCCCCGTTGCCGACCGATAGTCACACCCCAGGAAGATCGTTTGTTGGCCAGGAGAGTGCTTCCGAGCCCACTAGCGGAAATCGAACACCAGACGGGCGTCGACTTCACCCTTCTCGATCTGTTCGAATGATTCGTTTACCTCGTCCAAGTGCCGGGTTTCCCGCACGATCCGGGTCCGTCCTTCGGCGTGGAGCTGGAACGTCTCGGCGAGGTCCACTCTGGTGCCCACGATCGAGCCCGTCACCGTGATGCCCTGAAGTACGGTCTCGAATATGGGCAGCCGGATGAAGTTGTCGGCCGGCAGGCCGACCAGGACGAGCGTGCCACCCCGTTTCAGGCTCCGGTAGGCCTGTTCGACGGCAACAGGCGATACGGCGAGGGCGATGGCCTGGTCGGCACCTCCGAGGGCCTGAATGCCCTCGGCCGGGTCTTCGACCGAGGCATTGAAGGTGTGCTCAGCACCGAGCTCGGCGGCCAGCGCGAGTTTCGAGTCATTCAGGTCGACCGCCGCCACCGAGGCTCCGGCGATTTCGGCGTATTGAATGGCCAGGTGGCCAAGACCGCCGATGCCGAAGATGGCGACGAGATCCGAAGAGCGGGCACCGGACACCTTGATCGCTTTGTACGTCGTTACGCCGGCGCAGGTCAGCGGGGCGGCGTCCAGCGGGTCGACGCCCGCAGGGACATGTCCGACGTAGGATGCGTTGGCCAGCGCATACTCCGCATAACTCCCGTTGACCGTATAACCGGTCATCTGCTGGCCGAGGCACAGTGTCTCTCGACCCGAGGCGCAGTACTCGCAGGCACCGCACGCATATCCGAGCCACGGGATGGCCACGCGGTCCCCTTCCGCCACGCCGTGGACCTCGGTGCCGACCTGCTCGACGATACCTACACCTTCGTGGCCTGGAATGAACGGAGGATTGGGCTTGATCGGCCAATCCCCGTGGGCGGCATGAATGTCGGTGTGACAGAGCCCACACGTCTCGATCTTCACGACTACCTGGCCGGGACCCGCATCGGGTTTGGGCACGTCATCTACCCGAAGTGGTTGGTCGAATGAGTGGACAACTGCTGCTTTCATGGCAAGCTCCTTCGCTACTTCCTGGGCTGGTTCTGATCTGATCGATCCCGCAGGCTCCGAGCTACTAGTTCGTCCTGGTCGAACACCCGCGAATTCACGATGAAGTGACGGCCGTCCCCGGCGGGCAGTGAGAAGCCCTCGGGCTCTCCTGAGCCGACGTCGAGGATCAGCTGGGTGTGCTTCCATGCTTCGTACTGCCGGTGATCGATGTAAAAGGCGCAGCCACCGACAGTGCCAAGGAGGACGTCGTGTTCTCCGATCACCAGTTCGCCGTCGTCAAAGCACATGGGCAGGCTCCCGTCACAGCACCCGCCCGACTGGAAGAACATCAACGGCCCTCGTCGGCTGATGAGTTCGGCGATGGCGGCGAGCGCAACCGGCGTCGCCGTCACCCCCGCTGTCTCTGCCGAGCTACCCATGTGGGTCGCCTCGACCTAGAAGAACCCGAGCGGTTTGGTGCTGTAGCTGACCAGCAGATTCTTCGTCTGCGAGTAGTGCTCCAACATCATCTGATGGTTCTCGCGGCCGACACCGGAAATCTTGTACCCACCGAATGCCGCACCCGCCGGATAGAGGTGGTAGCAGTTGGTCCACACGCGACCGGCCTTGATGGCCCGACCCATTCGGTAGGCCAGATTGCCGTTGCGGGTCCAAACGCCGGCTCCAAGTCCGTAGAGCGTGTCGTTGGCGATCCTGACCGCATCGGCCTCGTCAGTGAAGGTGGTGACGGCGAGGACAGGGCCGAAGATCTCCTCTTGAAACACTCGCATCTGGTTATGACCCTTCAGGACGGTCGGCTCGAAGTAGTAGCCGTCCTCGAGCTCCCCTCCCAGATGGGCTCGTTCTCCACCAATCAGGCACTCGGCACCTTCCTGACGTCCGATATCGACATACGAGGCGATCTTCTCGATCTGTTGGGTCGAGACCTGAGGCCCGATCATGGTGGCGGGGTCGAGCGGGTTGCCCTGTCGGATGTCGGCGATCCGGTCGAGGCACCGTTCCATGAACCGGTCGTAGATCGACTCATGGATGAGCGCCCTCGACGGACACGTGCACACCTCCCCCTTGTTGAATGCGTAGAGCACCAATCCCTCGATGGCCTTGTCCAGGAACTCATCGTCCGCTTCCATCACATCGGCGAAGAAGATGTTCGGGGACTTTCCGCCCAACTCAACCGTGGACGGGATGAGATTCTGGGCCGCATACTGCATAATCAGCCGCCCGGTGGTGGTCTCACCGGTGAAACCAATCTTGGCAATCCGCGGGCTCGTGGCCAACGCCTTGCCGATCTCACCCCCGGGTCCGGTCACGATGTTGATCACCCCCGGCGGCACGACGTCGGCGATGACCTCGGCCAGTTTCAGGATGGACCAGGGAGTGGGGGACGCCGGCTTGACCACGGTGCAGTTGCCGGCGGCCAAGGCCGGAGCGATCTTCCACGCTGCCATCAGGATCGGAAAGTTGAAGGGGATGATCTGTCCGACGACGCCGAGCGGCTCGTGGAAGTGGTAGGCCACCGTGTCCTTGTCAATCTCCGTCGATCGACCCTCGAGGGACCGGGTCGCCCCAGCGAAGTAGCGGAAATGGTCAGCGGCCAGGGGGATGTCAGCGGCCAGGGTCTCACGCACCGGCTTACCGTTTTCCCAGCTCTCGGCCACGGCCAGCATCTCAAGGTTCGATTCGATGGCGTCAGCGATGGCATTGAGCACCGCCGCCCGCTCCGTGAGTGAGGTCTCGCCCCAGGCTTCTTTGGCCGCATGGGCAGCATCGAGAGCCAGTTCGACATCCTCTGCACTCGACCTGGCCACCTCGCAGAAGGGCTGGCCGGTCACCGGGCTCACGTTGGCCATGTAGTGACCGTGGACCGGTGCCACCCATTTCCCTCCGATGAAGTTGTCGTAGCGGGCCTTGACTTCGACCACGCTTCCCGGTCGACCGGGAGCGACAAAAGCACTCCCTGTCGGTGTGGCTTCTGGAGTGGCCGGGTCTGCAGTCAGGGTCATCATGTCCTCCTGGGTGCCGCTGCTGAGGTGTCGAACTTCCACTTCGTCACATGAATCAATGTCCCGTGACCGTTCGCTCGTGATAGAGGTTAGGGATGGAGGGGCAGACCGACTAGGGCCGAAGGTCACCTTCATTCGTATCCCGGCCACGTGCAGCCTGGACGACCGGCCGACCCGGTGCTGAGCGGTCGGGCCAGAGCCAGCGTCGGGGAGCTCGCACCTACTTCGCCCGGGGAGGGTGAAGAGGCTTTCGACCCTGGAGCGTGGGGTCGAGCCGGGGTTGACTGTGCCCATGCATGCCTCCGGGTCACGCCGAGTGCCTTCCCCGATCCGTGGAACCCGCATGCTCGTCGCATCCTTCATCGTGGTAGCAAGCGCCACGGCGGCCTGCGGCAGCGCCGGAACAGGCGCTCAGGACAGACCGGTGGTGCTCATAGTCGGGGATTCGCTCGTGGCCGCAGCCACCACCGATGTGACCGGCCTATCGCCGCCTCAGGCGGACACCGTGGTACTCGCCGGGATCGGCGCCAGTCCATGTGACCTCTGGGCCGGCTACCGGGCATCGCCCCCCTTCGGGAGTGGCTCTTTGTCTTTCAGGGCAGCGGTGGATTCCGAACGGCCCAAGGTGGTGGTGCTCGCATTCACGGGCAATCCCGGGGTGTCTGCTCACGCATGCATCACCAGGCCCACTACGGCGTACAGGCTGTCGGAGATCCTGGCAGCGTACCGGGGTGCGTTGCGGACCATGGGGGAATTTGCCTCCCGAGAGGGGGCCCGGATCATCCTCTCGGCCAGCCCGGCCAGAAATCCCGACGTGCCCGAGGGCTGGACGGGCCGGGCCCAGGAGGGGTACAACGGAGACCCGGCCTTCAACTCCATGATGTCGGTGCTGGCCTCGTCGGAGGGCTGGGCCTACGCAACGGATGCGGCTGCGGCCATTTCGGGGCCTGGCCTGGGATGGACCATGTACCTTCCCTGTCAGCCGGTCAAGGGCATCGCCTGCATCGACGGACACCAACAGGTCCGGTTCGGAGGTCCGGACGCCATACATTGCGATGCACCGGGCAGCAACGGGATCGGAACCCCTTCGGTCGGGAGCCGTCGCTTCGCCCGGGGGCTCCTGACGCCACCGTTGGCCGCACTGGGTCTCCGCCCACTTACTCAGTCCGGGTCCACCACCATTCCCAGTACGAGTTGCACCGCGCCGCGGACAGAGCGATGAGGAACCCCTGGTTCAGGCTCTCGGGATGTCGGTCACGCGGTCACCAGACGCCTGACGCCTGACGCCTGACGCCTGACGCCTGACGCCTGACGCCTGACGCCTGACAGCTGAGTAACCCAAGGTGCCGGTCACGGACCCGAGGTCAGGGCCCTTGAATGTCTCGGTGCCTGAAGGCCACGGCTCCAAGGAGCATGAATGCGGCTCCGATCAGCACCATGACACAGTTCGCCAGCCAGTCAGGCGGCCTCGCCGGCGCTGACGCCATCTGGTGGAACACTGACGTGTCGAGGATCCAACGGTCGACTGCGCCGATGCCGCCAACGACCACGACGAGCAGCGACCAACCCAGATAGCCGTAGACCGCCACCGAGGTTGCCCGCGGGATCACGCCGAAGGCGAGCACGCCGATGCCCACGATCACGACGGCCGGCGGAACCAGGTTGAGACCGGCACCGAGCAGGGTGACCAATCCTATGCCGGAGCTCTGGCTGGCGACCCCCAACCAGGTGAAGAATCCCGCACCAAGTCCACCCATCACCAGGACCAACAGTGCCACCAGCAGCCGACCACCGAGCCAGCCGGTCCGGGACACCGGCCTGGCGAGCAGGTGGTCGAGCCGGCCCGTGGACTCCTCCCGACGGGCAGCTGTGAGCTGACCTGCGCCCAGGGAGGCCACCAAGACGCCGATGACGAGGAAGCAGACCCCGAGGACCGCCTCGGCCCCGCTCCCGGTGGCACCGAGCCTGGAGAACACCGCATGGACCGAGGATCCTGAGATCGTGGACCCAGCGGCCTTGGCTATCAACCCGTACAGGAGCCCGGAGACGGCGATCGCCACCCACCAGCCGATGATGGTGGATCGGTTGAGGCGGACGGACAGCCACGTCGGCCCCTTGAGCAACAGGGGTCGTGATCGGGGCGAGGCCCGGTCGGGGACGAAACTGGCTCCGACGTCGCGCTTTCCGGCCAAATTGACCGCGACAAGCGCGGTGACCCCGGTGAACCCAATGATCGGCAGCAAGGCCAGGGGCTGAGCGCCGGTGAGGGGCCTGAGCTCCTCGACCCAACCGATCGGGGATATCCAGACGAGCCCGTGGAGCCCGACTCCGGCATCGGCAATCATCCGAATGCCGTAGGTCACCCCGAGGACCACAGCGGCATAGCCGGCGGCCTGCCGGCGGGTGGCGGCCAGCTGGCTGGTCAGTGCGCCGACACCCAAGAACATCGCGGCGGTCGCCACCATGGCCAAGGCGAAGTAGAGCGCCGGTCCGGCTGAGATCGAGACGCTCGGGGTCAATCCGGTGAGCACGGTGATGATGGCGGTGACGGCCCACAACGCCGCGACACCGGCCGCCAGGCCGCCCAGGCCCTGGCCGGCCGCCCCCTTCGTTGTCGTCCGGCCGGCCACCAACAGATCCCACCTCCCTTCGTCCTCCTCGCCCCGGAGTAGCCGGGTGCTGGCCAGCAGCCCCCAGACCGCTCCTGCCACCATCAGGGACATGCCGATCTTGAAGGCAGTGAAGCCGGCCACCGTCTGGAGCTGTGGCGCCGGCCCGAACAGGGCCGCTGTCGCCTTGTTGGATCCGTAGGCCGAGGCCAGGGCGTGGCGCTGGAACTGGGTCTTGTAGAGCTTGGCGTAGCTCAGCGCCGACGATGCAGTGGCGAGCCCGAAGATGCCGCCCCAGATCGTTCCGGACCGGGCCGCCTTCCGAGCGGTCACCCCGGCGATCACCCACCTCCCCGAACGAGCGGTCGGGATGGACCCTCCGACCGTGACATCAGTCGGCAACGTGGTGCCCAGGGGAGACCGGCTTGTCGTCACCGTACTGGGACAGAAAGAGCTCCTCCAGGGACGGTTCTCGGCTCAGGAGCTCCTTGACACCTGTCTCCGCCAACACGTTGAGGAGGGGCTGAATCGGGCCCCGAACGTGGCAGCGCACCACCTGCCCGGCCACGGAGGAAATGGAGACTCCAGGCACGTCGCTCAGTTCGGGCACCGCACCCTCAAAGGTCATTTCCACGTTCAGGGCGCTGAGGTGGCGCATCTGGGCCAGGGTCCCCACCTCGACAAGGACGCCATTGCGGAGAATGGCGATCCGGTCCGACAGCGTCTCGACCTCACTCATGATGTGGGATGAGAGGAAGACCGTCTGACCGCGGTCCCGAGCCTCGTGGATGCTGAGCCGGAACGCCTGCTCCATGAGCGGGTCGAGCCCGCTGGTCGGTTCGTCGAGGACCAACAGGTCGGGTCGGGTCATCAGGGCGGCGATCAAGATGAGCTTCTGCCGATTCCCTTTGGAGTAAGCACGTACCTTCTTCGTCGCGTCGAAATCAAACCGTTCGGTCAGCTCGTCCCGGTAGGAGTTGTCCACCGCACCGTGGACACGGCCCAGCAATACCAGCGTTTCTTCGCCCGTAAGCGAAGGCCAAAGATTTGCTTCGCCGGCTACGAAGGCCAGACGTCGGTGGATCTCGGTGGGCCGATGCTCGCAGTCCAGCCCGAAGACCTCGGCCCGCCCCTCAGTGGCCCGGGCCAGCCCTAACAACAGCCGGATGGTCGTGGTCTTGCCAGCCCCGTTCGGTCCGAGAAAGCCCATGACTTCGCCAGGAACCACTTCGAGGTCCAGGTGATCCAAAGCGACAGAAGGGCCGTATCGTTTTGTCAGCCCTTCAGTTCGTATGGCCATTGCCGTCACCACGGCCTCCTGCTCGGTCCACTGTACGAAAGAACGCTCCGCCTCGCGTTCCGGCTCGTGACGGCGCTCATCCGGCAGTCGGGACGATCACGTGGCCGTGCTCCGAGGCTCTGAGATTCCCGGACGAACCTCAACGACCGAATGCGGCGTGTCGCCATCGGATGGATCCATCGACCTTGACGAGGGCGACGTCACCGGTGGCCGCGTGACGACCACGGCACCGTGGGCGTGGCGCACGCACTGATGAGCCACCGAACCCAGAAGAGCGTCGCTAAAGCTCCCGTGCCCTCTCGAACCGAGGACCAAGAGATCC
Source organism: uncultured Acidimicrobiaceae bacterium (assembly GCA_963737625.1). Lineage (GTDB taxonomy): Bacteria > Actinomycetota > Acidimicrobiia > Acidimicrobiales > RAAP-2 > Bog-756. The sequence continues at coordinate 231,331 of CAVTTK010000001.1, read as the reverse complement.
GCCCCCCGGGAGCGATCGAGCAGCGAAGGAACGGTGGGGCCCATGTGGGCTTCCACTTCAAAGTGGACATCGGGGGCCCACTTGTTCTGAAATGCTCGTGCTCCATCGACGATTTCCTGGCCGAATGCTCTGAAGCCCTTGGGTGGGCCCGATATGAACGCACCGATCGGCGGGAACTGCCACGCATAGAGGGCCTCTACCGTTGCTGACCGAACCACGGCCTCCTCCAGCGCCCAGCGAAGTGCTTGAGCGGATCCGAAGGACCCATCGACTCCAACCACGATCCGTGGACCGCCCCCCTTCCTGCTGACTGCCTCCGGGCGCTCGGAGACGACGACCACCGGGCAGTGTGAGTACTGAATACATTGGTCGCTGACCGAACCGAGGAGGAGCTCCCTGAACCCCCCTTTCCCCCGGGCACCCACGACCAGGAGCTCGGCTGAACGGCTGGCCACAGTGAGTACGAGAGCCGGAGGCCACCTCACGACTTCGACGTGCGTAACGACCGACGGGTGACGCGTGGCCACGAGGCGGAAGCCGTCATCGACAATGGCCTGCCCGGCTGAGGCCATGGTCCCGCCCGGGTCGAACCGAGGCGGGGCACGGTCGGGCCCACCGGTCTCCGCGAAGATGAGCCTCAGTGGTGCACCACGCCGATCAGCTTCATCGCTTGCCCACTCGACGGCCAGGCGGGAGTGCTCTGACCCGTCGACGCCCACCACGATGGTGCTCGCTCCGACAGAGTCGGCGTGAGGCAGATCGAACATCGGAGTGGAGGTTCCTTTGTTCACCTTCCTCCTCACCTACCGGGGCACGATCACCATGACGTCAGACCGCCGGAGCTGATCGAGCTCGCGCCGGGTCAATGCAACATCATCGATGAAGTACGGATTGATAACCACACTGCTCGAACGGCGAGCCTTCTCGAGGCTCCGGCCGTGTACCGACGAGTACTTCATGGCATCCTCCTTGTTCCGGCGCCTGGCGCGCCTTCCTGGTCCCTATTGGATGACACAGATGCGCTCCTGCCTAGGGCCATAAGTCACCCCACATCGACGGAGGTCTCGAGGGAGAGCGACCTTCCACCGAGAGTGCCCGGGTCAGTCAGGTGATACATGCCCCCGGGCACGGAAGTGCGGCGAATCGGAAGGCTCAACCTGCCCGGGCCGAAAGGACGCGGGTGAGCCTGAAGGCCGATGCTTGGTGAACGAGGTCCGACCGTAAGGGACGGATTCAGCATCAGCGGTGAGCCGGCGAACGTGAGGCGGACGCCACACCGTGCGCTCAGCCGAGGTCCTAGCGGATGATCTGCAACCTCGAAGGCCACGTGTGGTCGGCACCAATCCGGGCATCGTGGCGCCGCATCCCAGCCCTCAGGTGCCCCCGACGTCCCTTCGACGCTCCTGGGCGGCCCGTTCCGAGACCCGTGTGGCGTAGCTTGCCGCCTGGGCCCGACGCTCCATGCCCAGTTTCGCTAGGAGGTTCGAAACGTAATTCTTCACGGTCTTTTCGGCCAGGAACAGTTCATTGGCTATCTGACGATTGGTCTGGCCTTCGGCTACAAAGTTGAGGATCCGGCGCTCCTGCGGGGTGAGGCCGGCCAGGAGGGGGTCCTCGACTGGACCGACCTGGATTCGCTCGATGACCCGTTCGACCAAGGCCGGATCGAGCAAGGACCGCCCGGCGGCCACCCCGCGGATGCTGTCCACCAGGTTGCTACCGCCCACCTGCTTCAGGACGTAGCCGGCCGCACCGGCCATGACGGCGGCCAGGAGTGCTTCGTCATCAGCGTATGAGGTGAGCATGATGCAGGCGATCTCAGGATCGCTGGACCTGATGTCACGGCAGACATCGATGCCACTGCCGTCGGACAGACGAACGTCGAGGATGGCAACGTGCGGACGGGTCGGGGGGATTCGGGCCAATGCCTCTGCGGCAGTGGACGCTTCACCGACCACGACGAAGTCGCCCTCGGCCTCCAGCACGGAGCGGAGACCAGCGCGCACGATCTCATGGTCATCGAGGAGAAAGACCCTGATGCTCGGCAACGGCGCTCCCTTGAAACAGTGCGGCTACATCTGGTCGGAGCGCTGGTCAGGTGCGCTAACTTGTGCTATGTCCGCCCGGACCATCGTAGCTTCTTCCGGTCAGTGGAGGCATCGTGCCCTACCGTTCGATAGAGGATCCCGCCAAACTGCGCCGAGTGCTCGAGGCGACCCTGCTCCTCGAGGCCGATCTCGATCTGCCGACGCTCCTTCGTCATATCGTCAGCGAAGCCCGGTCAATGACCGACGCTCGCTACGGAGCGCTCGGAGTCATCGATGCGAACGGCACAGCGCTGTCCGAGTTCGTGACGGTGGGAATGGAGGCGGAGGAAGAGGCGAGAATCGGGGCCAGGCCGACCGGAAGGGGTGTATTGGGGCAACTCATCACCGACCCCAGGCCTATGCGCTCGGCACAACTGCACACCCTCGAGTCGAGCTTCGGATTCCCTCCCGGCCACCCGCCGATGACGTCATTCCTCGGTGTCCCCATCACCGTTCGGGATGAGGTCTACGGCAATCTCTACCTCACTGACAAGATCGGCTGTTCAGAGTTCACCAGCGATGACGAGGCCCTCATCGGCGCTCTGGCCGTGGCGGCGGGAATTGCCATCGACAATGCTCGTCTTCACTCCCGGGTCCAACAGGTTGCCATCTACGAAGAACGGGACCGTATGGCCCGTGACCTCCACGACACCGTGATCCAACGATTGTTCGCCGTCGGACTGTCCCTCCAGAGCATGGTGTCCAATCCCACTGCCGACCTCAGTCGAGAGCGGTTGACCAAGACCATCGCCGATGTGGACGACACCATTCGCCAGGTCCGCACCAGCATCTTCGAGCTGGGATCGGACGGGATGAGCCGGGGCACCAGAGATCAGGTTCTCTCCCTCCTGCAGGAGCTCAGACCCGTCGTAGGATTCGACATCCAGGCGTCATTCGACGGCCCGATCGACACCGCCCTCTCTGACGCCATCCGTGAGAACCTCCTGGCTGTGATCCGGGAGGCTGTCACCAACATCGGCCGCCACGCCGCCGCGTCGGCCGCCTCTGTGGCCATCGACCTCTCGAGCGGCCATTGTCGGCTGTTGGTCATCGACAACGGTCGTGGCTTGTCTCGGACCGATCGGGTCGGTGGCCTCGGCTTGGGTAATCTCCGCCGCCGAGCCGAAAAGCTCCACGGAGAGTTCACGATCGGGAGCTCCGACAGCGGCGGTGCCCAGCTCTCCTGGCGGGTGCCCGTCACCGAGTAGTCACTCCCGGCGACCGCACGCTGGTCCCGGTCCTAGCCCCGTCCCGAAGGGCCCCGCTCGTCAAAAGGACTTTGGCCCCTACCGATAACCCGTGGTGATCCTTACCGTGCGAAGTAGGCGGCCTACTCCGCTGGAAAGGATCCTTGATGTCACTCACCACTTCCCGTTTGGCACCCGAGAGACGTGGCCGGATTGCCGTGGGATTCGACGGCTCGGAAGAGTCCAGCCTTGCCGTCCGTTGGGCGGCCATCGAAGCCGCCCGGAGGGATCTCACCCTGAGAATCGTCAGTGCGTTCGGCCCCGACTACATCTTCACCACCGATGAAGAGTGCAGGGACTACATGGACAAGGTGGCGGGTCAGGCTGTGCGGGTAGCCGAGGAGTCTGCCGCAGGCATCACCGTCGAGCATCGGGGTCACCGCGACCTGCCCGCTCCCGTACTCCTGGAGGAGAGCACGTCAGCCGACCTTCTCGTCGTCGGATGTCGAGGCCGCGGCGGATTCGCCGGTCTGTTGCTGGGATCCGTAAGTCGTCACTGCATCCACCGGTCAGCGTGTCCCGTCGTGGTCATTCGGCCCCCGGCCCAGGGCGGCTCCGGGGCAACGGATGCACCACCGGCCGGCGACATCCCCCAGCCGGAACGCCCCGAGTCGGAGGGACGTCGGATCGTGGTGGGCGTAGACGGATCACCCTCCTCGAATGCCGGACTGCTCTGGGCTGCCGAAGAGGCGGAATCCACCGGCTCCACGCTCGAACTTCTCCACTGCTGGGAATGGCTGACCGGGGCCGGCTGGGCTGTAGTCCCTTCCGATTTCGATCCGCGACACGGCGCCGAGACGTTACTCAACAAGGCAGTCGAAACCGTGCGGGCCACCCACCCTGAGGTCGAGACCTCCGCGGTGACTATCGACGGCCAGGCTGCGGACCGGCTGGTCGTGGCGTCCAAGGGTGCTGACCTGCTCGTCGTCGGCTGTCGTGGGCACGGCGAGCTTTCAGGCATGCTGCTCGGCTCGGTCTCTGACTACTGTGCAACCCGTGCTCACTGCCCGGTCCTGATCATGCGCGGACCTCATCACGCTGTGGGCTAGCAGACTGCGCTCCTGCGGCCCGAACCTTCCCCAGGTGGTCTGACGCGGTCGGCCTGCCCGATGCGGTTGGCAACTGGGCCCCACAGCAGAAGTGGGCGGTTTTGCCGTTGACTTCTCGGTCTAGGGACTTTTGACCCTAATGTTTCGCAGGCCGATCATTCAGTGTGAGTCCGATGGGACCTGAGCGCGATGCGGAGATGAGTGTCCTCTCCCGCCAACAGTGTCTGGCGCGACTTTCCTCGACGCGATTGGGGCGCATCGGCGTCAGCATCGACGCGCTGCCTGTCATCCTCCCCGTCCACTACACCTTGGCCGACGAAGCAGTCCACTTTCGCACAACCCTGGGCACGAAGCTCGACAGCGCTGCGGCCTCCGCAGTGGTTGCATTTCAGGTCGATGCCTACGACTCCGCCGAGCGAGGTTGGTGGAGTGTCCTGGTCCAGGGCATCGCCTCACCGATGGCAGACAGCGACGTCGGCATCGGTCGCGGCGGGACTCAGACCTCGGACGATTGGTCCAGCGTCGGCATTGAATCCCGGCTGCTACGACTCCCTTCCGACACCATGAGCGGACAGATGTACCGGGGCGCGGCCTACCAGTCCCAAGCCTGAATCCGACTGAGTAGTCACCACCAGCCAGCAACGCTGTCCGAGCCGGATGATCCCACTCGCTCCGCCGGGTCGTGTGGACCACCGCCGTCGATCGCGGCGCCGCCATGATTCGGGCCCTTAGACCCTAGAGCTGACCCCCGGACAGTAGGAAGATGCCTAGGACAGTACGAGCCACGACACCTCAGAGCAGAGACAGGGACGTTCATCAATGGGCTCGATTCCCAACATGGTCACCGTCGCCCCTCGCCAGTTCAGGTCGCACCGGAACCAGTGACGTTCTTCGGTCTGATCCTCCACAACCTCTGGACGAAGAAGGCCCGTTCGCTGGGCTTGGCGCTCGCTGTCGCCGTCGCGGTGATGGCCGTCGTCACGCTCGATGTGACCAGCAGCGGACTCGAGCAGTCCGCAGCGGCGATCATCTCGGTGGGCAAGGCCGACTTCACCGTGGTCCAGAAGGGGACATCGGACACACTGGCCAGCACCATAGACCGCCAGGAGTTGGCTCGGCTGAGCAGCTTTCCCGGTGTGGCCGGTGTGGTTGGCGTACTCGTCGAAACTGAACGCCTCAATGCCGACAATCCGGTGTTCATTGAGATAGGCATCAACCCCGGTGATCTCGCCGGGTTCGGGGTCAAGGTCCTGCGAGGTCGGGCATACACTCCGGTCGCGGCCCATGAAGTGATGCTCGGATGGCGAGCGGCGGCCAATCTCGGACTGGGCGTCGGCGATTCCTTGGTCGCCAATGGGACGACCAACACGGTGGTGGGCGTCTACTCCACCGGGAACTCCTTCGGTGACGCCGGAGCCATGTTTCCGTTGCCCACCATCCAGGGATACAACCGAGTTCCGGGGATTGTGACACTGGCGTTCGTCAAGGTGGACCGTGGGTCCAAGCCCGCATCCGTCGCCGGCCGCGTCGACTACTCGATGCCAGAGCTGACGACTATCCGGACGGCGTCCCAATTCGGAAGGGCCGATCAGAATCTGGTCTATCTGCGGGCGGCGGTCAATGGAAGCACGGTCCTGGCCATCCTCATCGGAGCGGTAATCGTCGGCAACACCATGCTGCTATCACTTTTCGAACGAACACGTGAATTCGGGCTCCTGCGCGCTATCGGATGGACACGCCGTCGGACAGTCAGCCTCTTGTTGAGCGAGAGTCTGATTGTGGCCGTACTAGGAGCCATGCTGGGGGTGGCTCTGTCGTTCGTCGTTGCCGCAGGCCTGTCCCGCCTTCCCTCGCTGCGCGGGATCCTTCATCCCGACTTCACCGAAGGTGCCTTCTGGAGAGCGCTCTTCATCGCACTGGTGATGACACTCATCGGAGGCGTCTACCCGACGACCCGGGCCGCGTTGCTCACGCCGTTGAAAGCCCTCAGCTATGAGTGAAGTTGACCGGTCCCAGCCTGCAGTGGCTGTGCGAGACGTCACCCGCGAATATCCAGGGCAGGTCTATGCACTTCGGGGCATCGACCTGACGGTGGAGTTCGGGGAGATGGTGGCCATCACTGGCCCTTCCGGCTGCGGGAAGTCAACGCTTCTCCACCTCCTGGCTGCTATCGATTCGCCTACCTCCGGCGCCGTGGCGGTGGGGGGACACGACCTCACTCTGGTTCGCGACTTGAGCGGGTACCGGAGAACCGAGGTCGGCCTCATCTTCCAGTTCCACAATCTCTTGCCCCGACTCTCCGCCCTCGCCAACGTCGAGCTCCCCATGTTCGGAACTCGGATGTCCACCCGACAACGCAAGGCCCGAGCCGGTGAGCTCCTCGAGGCCGTGGACCTGGGCGGATGTGAACACCGCCTCCCCACCGAGCTCTCGGGGGGAGAGCGACAGCGGGTGGCCATCGCCCGGGCTCTGGCCAATCGTCCCACCATCCTGCTGGCTGACGAACCGACCGGCAGCCTCGACTCTGAGGCGACGGAACGCTTCCTCAACCTGTTGACCGAGCTGGGAGCCTCCGGGATGACGATCATCCTGGTCACGCACGACAAACGAGTGGCCGATCGCGCACATCGCATCATCGACATGCGTGACGGTCTCATCGTCGGAGAGGACGCACGGTCACGTCCGACAGTGTGACCTTCGGCCCTACTGCGGACGTCTCCCCTTAGCCATCATTGACAGGGGACGCCCCCACGGCGAACACCCGACGTGATGAGACGATCATGACAGGAGTTGACCTCGTGCAGACAACCAAAGACGACACGGCCTCGACGGTCGTGGGGCCGCAAGCGGCGCCGGAGGAGGCTGACGCAGCCCCGGCAACATTCGAGGGGGCGGTCACCGGCCTCAGAGAGACAGGCGCCAGCGTCGGCACCCGTGAACTGGTCGAGCTCATCGTCCGACACGGCACCGAAGAGGGTGCTCTCCTGGCTACGTACGAGGAGTTGTCCACCGAAGCGCCGGACGAAGGCGTGCGCTATCTCATCAATCTGATACTGGAGGACGAACATCGGCATCATCGACTGCTGGCCGAGCTCAGCAACGCCATGGCTTGGGGCGTGACTTCGAAGCCACCAGTGGCCACGGTTCCCAGGATGCCGGGGAACATCAGTGGTGCGCTACTGGAGCAGACGAAACTTCTCCGCCAATCAGAAGATGCCGACTACAAGGACCTTCAACGGATCAAACGAAGTCTCCGCCCATTCGCCGACACCACGCTGTGGGTGCTGATCGTGGACCTCATGCTGCTCGACACCAAGAAGCATGCAACCATCCTGCGCTTTCTCGAGCGACAGCGGAAGAATCACTGAGAGGATCAGCGGCCTGCCCTGGCCCCCATTCGGTGCCGGCAGGGCATCCAGGAGCAGCAGACTCGCCACGGCGGGACACACCGGTTCCAAGACGGCCTCGGATGCGGGCCTCAATCAGGACCCGGATCGGGCTCCGATCCCACACTACGGGGCCGACCGAGCCACACGGCCAGCAGTGCGACAGCGATCGCCAGTCCCGCCAGGATGAGGGCGGCAACGGCCAACCCGTTGTCGAAGCCCGAGCTCTGTCCGGCGGCCGACGTGGTTGCGGCCGGCGTCGAGGTCGCGGCGCCAGCCGCCGAGCCTGACGAGCCCTTGCCCGGCGCCGTGAGCACCAGGGTCGGCGCCGGGTGCTGTGGGTCCGGTGCCGCCTTGGTGGGGACCTGAATCCAATTCACCGTGGTGCCGTCACTGTAGAGCTGGACGGCCTTGAAGGTGAGGGCATTCGTACCGGTAGGAAGTCCCTGGGCCAGCACGTTGAACTCGCCGAACTGGCCGACGGGGATCGACCCGCCGCTCCAGTCGATCTCCGACACCGTCGAGGTGAACGTTCCGTCGTCGGTGGTGATGGGCTTGGAAAGGACAGTCGAGTGGACGTCAACCACCCACCCCGATCCGGCTTCCGGGTTGAGTACGACGATCGGATGGGACACCGGGAACTGGATGCGTAGGCCGACCACACTGGCGGTCGTTGACTCGTTCGGCACGCGGAACGTCAGAATGGCGTCGCTGGTACCCTGCGGAAGGGACGACGGGCTCACGGTGACGTGCGCCGTCGCCACTCCGCCCCACAGGCCGACGAGAGCCACCACCCCGAGTAGGTACACGGCGAATTTGCGATGCATGGCCGGGTGGATTCTCCTTACTGGCGGCGGGCTGACATGAACGGTCACTGCACCTTGTCCACAAAGCTCACATCGGGTTGGCTGAACTCGGACACCTGGATCTGCAGCGTGATCTGCCACGTCCCGACGATGGGCGGATTGGGACTGTTGACCAGAACGAAGCGTCCGACTCCCACCTTCTTCATATCGGTCTCGATCGGACCTACGTTCTGAGACGGCAGATTGAGGTAGAGGGACACGCTCTCCGCCATCTCCGCCGGGACGCCGTCCGTCCCGGTGAACTGCGCCGTAATGTTGTTGACCAATGCCTGGTTCGGGGTGATCCGGAAGGTCAGGTGGCCTCCGTCGAACGGCACCGTGCGGATGAACGGCACAGGTGATGGCGGGGTGGCGCCGTTGGAGGGCACCCCATTGGCCAGCACGGCCGTCACGGCCAGGATGACCACGGCGATGACGGACTCCAGGCGAACCGTGGCCAGCAGCCGGTGCCATCCGAATGCCAGTCCCCCCGACTCCCGGCGAGACTCCCTCGCCGACAGCCAGGGCACCAGCAGGAACCGGTTGTAGCCGGCAACCACGATCAAGAGGCCGACCAGGGCGATCTTCACCAGGAGCGTCTGGCCGTACCCGGTCTCGAAGAGGTTGGCCACCGAGCCGACTTCAGCAATGGCCAAGACCGTTCCGGCCACCAGGACGAGAGCAATGGAGATTCCAGCCATGGTGGAGAATCGGTCGACCAAGGTGATGGTCTCGGCCAGAATGCTGGGGGCTTCATCTCGGGGCACTGGTACCGACGTGGCAGGTGCCGGCCGCTCGAGGAGCGCCGTCGAGGTTCCTCCCACTGCCGCGGCCGTCGGTGTCCGGAACGTCGTTGCCGGAGGCTCAGGGTAAGGAGCGGCCATCTCCCCCAGATGACGCGCCGCGCGGACCCGGCTGTGGAGCACCTGGACCAGGCCGATGAGGCCACCGAGCCACAGGGCGGCGAAGACCACGTGGACGATGTCGGCCGGAGTGGAGAGCCATCGTTCTGGCGAGACCACGGCATGGCCGAACACGACGAAGGCTCCGGCCGAGAGCAGCATCCCGTAAAACGCAGTGGCCTGGCGAGTGGTGATCCGGTGCAGACGCAGCGACACCAGGCATCCGGCCAGACCGATGAGCTGCAGCGCGCCCTGAGCACCGAGCTTCCCGCCCGCCGCCTGGCTCAGAACCGTCCAATGGGAGAGGGCTCCGAGACTCCCTCCGGCCAGATCGCCCTGGGCCGCCACGGTCACCACCATGCCCAGCACGCCGAGTCCGGCGGCTCCGGCGCACCATCGACCGAGCCGCCGTCGTTCGCTTCCCTCGGGAAGCAGAAAGGCCAGGAAAAAAGCCAGGCCGCCGGCCGTCATGACGCCGAGATAGGTAAGAAACTGACCGCCGCGGTCATACCAGGTGGCGGCCGACGTGGGTGGGCGGGTCAGCGAGCTGATCGAACCGGGGCGGGCATTGCCGACCAGGAATACGATGCCTCCGCTGACCACGTGACCGTCCACCGAAGTCACGGTGTAGTTGGCTACGTACGCTCCGCTGGGTAGTGACGGCGGGAGCGTTACCCGGAGGGTGTCGGGTGCCGGATGGGCCGTTCCCCCCTCCCCCACCGCCTGGCCGTTCGAGTTGAGAACGGTGACGCCGCCGTTGTCTGGCTTGACTGGCTGATCCCACACGATGGTGACCGAGCCCGGTGCGTGGGCCACGCGCTGGCCTTGGGCCGGTGAACTGGATACCACGGCGGCGTGGGCCCCCGCCGGACCGGCCCAGATCAGCACGAATGCCGCCGTCACCAGTGCCGCCAGCAGGCCTCGTCTTCGTACGTCGCGGACTCCGGGTCGGCGACGGTGCCCCCTGGTCACCGGGTCACTGCTGACGCGTGCAGAAACCTATGGCGTCGACCAGATCGGTGTTGCCCGGGCAGTAGACATGGAGGTTGTCGTGGGAGAACACCCCTTGCGGGCTCTCCCAGCCGGGCACGACCCAGGCGTGCACCATCCACACGGTCTTCTTCATGAAGAGGCCATGGACGTCGGAACACTCCTGAGGCGTCACGCTCTGGTCAGCGGCGAAGGGCACGGCAATCTCGCCGGCATCGAACTTCACGCAGACGTTCGAGTGTCGGTGCCAATGGTCATTGGGTCCGACGAACCCGGCCGGGGGTTGATCGGTCAGGGATTCGTACATGACGCCCACGATGGGGGCATTGTCCGCAGTACTGGCGTAGATCCAGGAGGCCGGCTCCAGGGGGTTGAACTGTCCGTCCAACGAGGTGAGATCGCTGGCCCCGATGACCTGGTAGTGGGCACCGACCCCCGGCGCCATACCACCGGCCAGGACCATGCCCGCCGCCTTGGCCGAGGCCACGGTCGGGAACTTCTCGGCTGCGGCCAGGGCCTGACTGAGCTGCTGGGTCATGATCGCCTGGTCGGCAGCGCCGAGGGGCACATAGGGCTTGAGCTCGTTCTGCTCGGAGGTGTTGCCGGCCAGAATCTGCTTGAACTGCTTGGAGTTCTGCCCCGGTACCGGCACTGTCGTCTTCAGCGCCAGCGCCGCCGATGCCGATGCAAAGTTCTGGGGGGCATGCGGGGCGGCGACGGCCGGAGCGGTCGGAGTAACGAAGAGGGCCACAGTAGTGATGACCACGACGGCCACTGGGAGTATCGAGGTCAGAACGAGGGCCGAGGGGGACCACTTCGTGCCCAGACTCGGCACGAGGAGCAGCACGACAGCCGTCGCCAGCGAGCTGGCGGCCAACCCGACGCCAATCCACAACACCGAGCTGGGTACTGCGGCCACGCCGTGCGCGCTCAACCACGCGGCCACCCCGAGCAGCGATGCGACGGCTGTGACCACCAGTACCGGACGGGTCGAACGGACCACACAGGCCACGGCCAGAGCGATCTGGATCCAGGCCAGTGCCATCGACAGCCCGGCCCTCCATCCGGAGAGGTGGCTCACGTTGGCCAAGAGCAGCACGCCGTTACATCCGAGGAGAATGGCCAGGAACACCTGGACCGGCCCGACCCGTGCCACACCGCTCCCGGCCGGCCGAGGTTCGAACGCTGCAGACAGTTCGAACTCGGGAATCCCGTCGACGGAGCCGCCGTGGACGCGGTCGATGACATCAGTCATGAATGGCCCTCCCCCGGATTCGACCTGAACCCGGTTGGACGCTAGGACGTGGTCGGGCCGGGGTCAAACGTTTGCCCTGACCCGACCGGTGGTCCGGGACCAACTCCGGGCGATCGTGGACCTCAGCCCTCTCGTGTCGACCGGGCCGAGACATGCTCGACGAACATGGCGACGGCTCCGTCGATCAGTCGGATGTAGCGATCCCCAGTGGGGTCGTTGGCAAACTGTTGGCTGGCCAATCCGGTGACAATCGCCGTCCACAGATCGAAGGATTCGTCATCCTCGAAGCCGGCCGAGCTGAAGATCGAGCGCCCTAGGGCAAAGACCTCCTCGGCGACGGCGTAGGACTCGGCTGACGGATCGAAATCGGGGATGGTGCGCAGAAACAGCAGCTCGTAGCGGGCGCGATCCTCTGCGGCGAAGGTGATGAAGAGCAGGGCCAGGTCGTGCAGCGTCTGGCGAACATCGTGGGTCAGCCGTAGTCGCTTCATGCGGCCCAGCAGTTCTACGTTCCCTTCGGCGAAGAGACGGTCGTAGACCGCATGCTTGGAGGCGAAGTAGGTGTAGAGCGATTGGGGCTCCATGTCCACGGATCGGGCCAGGGAGCGCAGGGAGAGGCCGTTCAGCCCGTGGTCCGCCACCATCGCCCGGGCGGCGCTGAGGATCTCCCCCTTCGTCGCCTCGTGACGCAGGTGCCTGCGATCTCTACGCACCGGATCTGCCGTAGGGGTTGTGGCCACACCTTGACCTTACCCGAACATGGCGCGATACTCCTGACAGTGTTCGGAATTCTGAGCTCGCAAATGGCGAGGCTCATACATGAGAGGTCGTGCCGTGGCGATAACAGTGGGTGACGCCGGCGTGGCGGCTTCCCTGGGACACGACGCATCGATGGACTTGGCGGAAGTCGAGTTCACCCGCATGGTCGACTCCCTCCGCCACCTGGCGCCGGACGAGTGGGCGCTCCCCACCTCCTGTGCCCTGTGGGATGTGCGCGCCATGGCCAGTCACGTCCTCGCCATGGCGGAGTCCCAGGCCTCCTACCGACAGTTCGTCCACGACTTCCGTACCGCGGCAAAGCGCTCCGGAGGCAAGATGATCGATGCGATGACGGCAACACAGGTAGCCGAACGCGCCAGCCTCACACCCGAGGAAATAGTCACTCGATTGGCGGTGGTAGCCCCTCGAGCCGTGCGGGCGCGGCGCCGAACCCCGGCCTTCTTCCGTTGGGCAGTGCGCATGAAGCAGGACCCACCGTTCGAAGACGAGCGCTGGCCATTCGGATTTCTGGTCGACACCATCTTCACCCGGGACACGTGGATGCACCGGCTGGACATCAGTCGCGCCACCGATCGACCGATGGAGCTCACCGCCGAGCACGATGGCCGTCTGGTGGGTGACGTGGTGCGAGAGTGGGCCGACCGGCACGGACAGCCGTTCCACCTGGTCCTCACTGGTCCTGCCGGCGGCACCTGGCAGACCGGCGAGGATGGCGAGTTGATACGGCTCGACGCGCTCGATTTCTGTCTGGCCGTGGGAGCCCGGAGCCAGGGCACCGGGCTCCTCGCCACTGCCGTGCCCTTCTGAGATCTGCGTCCGCCACCACAGCTGTACTCTTGCTTCCTCGCCGGATAGCGGATGCCCGTCTTCGTTGCCCGAATCCGACCAAGGAGTTGCCGTGACGACAACGATCGATGAGATCGCCCCGAACATCTACCGACTGTCCACCCTCGTGGCCGACATTGGTCCGGACGGCTTCACGTTCAACCAGTTCTTGGTGGATGACGACCAACCGCTCCTCTTCCACACCGGACACCGATCGATGTTTTCGTCGATCACCGACGCCATCTCCCGCGTCATGCCACCGGAGCGCTTGCGCTGGATCACCTTCGGTCACGTCGAGTCGGACGAGTGCGGAGCCATGAATGAGTTCCTCGCCGCTGCCCCGGGATCACAGGTCGCCCACGGTGCATTGGGGTGCCTGGTCTCCGTCAACGAAATGGCCGATCGGGCACCCCGTCCTTTGGCCAACGATGAAGTCATCGAACTCGGGGCCATGCGGATCCGACACATCGACACACCCCACGTCCCTCACGGCTGGGACGCACGCGTGCTCTACGAGGAGACCACGGGCACCCTGTTCTGCGGCGACCTCTTCACCCGGTTGGGCAACGGGCCCGCCCTCACGACCGACGACATCGTCCAGCCGGCGGTGGAGGCCGAGGCGATGTTCCGGAGCACCTGCCTCGCCCCGCACACCGGCGACACCATGCGAACATTGGGCGACCTCAATCCGAGGACCCTGGCCTTGATGCACGGCTCCTCGTTCAACGGGAACGGGAAGCAGGCGCTCTACGAGCTCGCTGACGTCTACGAGTCCCACTTCATGCCGGGCTGACCAAGCCAGAAGGGCACCCGCGTCACGTTGTCTTGACCCGGGCTCGTTTCTCCGCCGTGGGGACTGGGCGGTCCGGAGGTCCCTAGCCGCTCCGTTCGGTTCCGCTGAGCGCTGATCCGCGGGTGGGGTCGGGCCTCGAGGCGATGATCAGCTGGTCACGACCTTCGCGCTTCGCCGTGAGCAGTCCCTCGTCGGCGATGGCGATGATCTCTGCGGCACCGGTGCCGTAGGTCGAATCGGCCAGGCCCACGCTGGCGGTGAACGGCGGAACTCCCGCCGCGGCAATCGACGCGGCGAGTGCGGAGCGCAGTCGATGCACGATCGGCGCTGCTTCGGTGACATCACAACCTACGTAGACGATCAGGAACTCCTCCCCCCCGAACCGACTGACCATGTCCCCGGTCCGGATCGACGACGCGGCGATGGTCGAGAAGTGTCGGAGGGCCCGGTCGCCGGCGGCATGTCCGTGCGTGTCATTCAGGATCTTGAAATGGTCGAGGTCGGCGAAGGCCACCGCGTAGGGAGTGCCTTCGTGGTCCAGGCGGCGCAGGGCCTCCTCGATGCTCCGACGGTTGAACTGGCCGGTCAGGGCATCGGTAGAGGCGGCCAGTTGGCTGGTGGCCATGGCCCGGAGCAGTCCGATGCGGGCGCCGGCCTGGGTGGCCAGTGCCTCGGCGCGGGACCGTTGCAACCCATCAAACTTGTGACCCGGCTGATCGGTGAGGTGGATCGCTCCCGTGGGCGTGCCCAGGACGGTGACCGGCACGCACAACGCCGACACCTCCTCCTCACGCACCTGGAGGTGGGGACAGGTGGCCAGGGCGTGGCTGTCGGAGAACTCCAACGTCTGTCCTCTCCGAACTGCCGGGCAACCCCAGGGTGAGCCGACGGCGCACCCCGGCGACCCGGCCGTGAGGGAGACGGCCGCTTCATGCATGTGAGTGCGGCTGGAGTCGGCCAGAAGAAGTTCACCGGGACTCCCGGAGATCAGATCCAGGGCACGTCCCGTCACCTGGAGGACATCGGGTTCGTGTTCGGTCATCTCCAGCGCGGCGGCCAGATCTGATGTGAACTGATGGCCCGAAGCTGCCGACTCGAGCTGCGCCTTCTGGGAGGCGATGGCCAGACGCTGGGCGGTCAGGGCCCGCTGGATGGGCAGGCCACTGGTTAGGGTCAGCGCACAGAGGGCCACACCCAGGAATACGGACGCACTGGCGGCAAATCCCCAGAACCCACCACGAAGCCCGTACCGGTCGCTGACCCACCACGCGATGGCGAAGGCGATGAGCAGGCCAGCAATGGCACGTGCCGTCTCGACCGCCAACGTCTTGGCCGAATCATCGATCGCTCGCACTCGTTCGTTGCCGGTGTAGGTGGGCTCCACGTCGGGCATCAGCATCGTTCCCTTCTGACGACACCTATCGTCACCTTCCGGGGCAGACATGAGACCCGGACCGAAATCCTGCCCTGCCTGGGGTAACGAGGCTTCCGGACCAGCTCGGCCACCTGGGGGCCCACCCCGTCGGCAACAGATGTTGCCGGCGCCCGTCGTCGGCAACCCGGGTGCGACAACATCCGTTGACATTTTTGCTCAAGCTTCGGATGGGCCGGGCCGAATACAGTCGAGTGCAAGATTCTTCGAGGCGTACGACACGACGGATCAGAGGGTCGATCAGACTCGTGGTCCTGCCCCTGGCGGGCGCTATGACTGCCGGCTGCGTGGCGGCGGCGTTAGCTGTCGTGGTCCTGCACGTGGGCGTCCAGCCAGTACTGACCGGCAGCATGCTCCCGACCTACGGGCCGGGTTCGGTGGTGGTCACCGAGCCGGTTCCCGTGGCCGACCTCCACCGGGGAATGATCGTGCTCTTCACCCCTCCCGGAGAGCATGTCGAGTTCGCCCATCGCATCGTGTCGGTCACCGGTCCCCGGATGGCTCCGGTCATCACCACCAAAGGCGACGCCAACCGGTTCCCCGATCCCTGGCACGCCCAGTTGACCTCGGCAACCGTTCCCCGGGTGGTGACCACCGTCCCTTTCGTGGGCCGCCTGATGGTCGGTCTCCGGGGATCGGTCCAACTGCTCCTGATCGTCCTCGGTGGTCTGACCGTGGCCATTACCGGCACCCGCTGGATCCTTCGGCCACGCCGAACCTTCGTAGGTCCCGCCTCCTGAGGCACCTGTCTCCATCACGTGTCCCCTATCCATGAAGCATCCATACAGAGAAAGAGACTGACCGTGAACCAGCACCGCCATACCAAGACCAAGACCAAGCGACCGACCCGGACCATCCTGGCCGGACTCTTCGCTGCCTCGGTGGGGCTCCTGACCACCGCTGGCGTCTATGCCGCCCTCTCCGGAGTGGCCACCGGATCCGAGGCGGTGACGTCGGGGACCCTCAATCTGACCCTCAGCCCCGATGTGGGAGTGGGCTTCACTAACTTCGCGGGCAAGATGGCCCCCGGGGACACCGACAATGTCTTCGTCAACCTGAACAACACGGGGACGCTGGCCAGCGCGGCGGGGATGACCCTGTGGGTGGCCGGAGCCCCAGCCAACGCCCTGACCAATGGGACCGCCTCGGGTGAAGGACTCACCGTGACGGCCACCCAGTGTTCGGTGGCCTGGACCCTGGCGACGGGTACCTGCTCCGGGACCTCCACGCCAATCCTGGCTTCGACGCAGGTGAGCGCCATGAATACGGCCGGCACCGCGGTGGCTCTGTCCAACATTCCGGCGCTGGCCGCCTCGACCGGCCAGGTGGCCCACGTCGAGGTGAGCTTGGGACTGACCGGGACGGAGACCTCCACCAACGGTGTGGCTCCCAGCCCCACCGTCCAGGGACTGGCCACCACACTGACCTACACGTTCACCGAGCAGCAGCGCCTCGGCACCAGCACCAACTCGTAGCAAGGCGCAGTGGCATCACGACGGAGAACCCGCGTCCTGAGCAAGGCGGCCACGCTGGTGGCCGCCTTGCTCGTCGTCGGGTTGGCCATTCCCACTCCCGCTGAAGCGGCGACGAAGGTGAGTGGCGTAGCGTGGGGCTCGGAGTCGGTCTCCTCGGGCACCTGGGCTGCCACCGCCAGCGTCACCTCCATGACCTTCACAACCAACACCAACCAGGTGTCCACCGTTACCAACACCGGGACCATCGCTCTGTCGGCCATCAGCTACAAGGTGACGGTGTCCAAACCCTCGTCGGGCTCACCGACGTTTACCCTGTACACCTGTGCGGTGGCCTGGGTATCGGGCAAGTGCAGCGGAGGAACCGGGACCAAGGTGGGCACCACCTTCGCCAAGAACTCGACCACCACCGTGACCTCCACCCAGGTGCCGCCGCTCAGTGGTGCCGTCTACCTCCAGGTGCAGCCGGCGACCGTCACCTCGTCGGTGACCGTGACCCTGGGCACGTCGATCACCTCATCCCAGCTGCGGGCATCGATCAAGACCAGTCAATAGGCATGTACTCCGACCGGGAAGACGGCCAGCGGTAACCCGAGGGCGACTATCGCTACGGAGCACGGTGATCCTCAACCGTCACCACCCGCCCGGAGCTCGCGCTTGAGGACCTTTCCGGAAGGGTTGCGCGGCAGCGCGTCGAGAAAGGTGACCGCCGTGGGCACCTTGAAGCGGGCCAACTGGCCACGGCAGTGGTCGACAAGGTCATCCGACGTCACGGTGACGTCCGGGCGCAGTACGACGAAGGCCACCGGGACCTCGCCCCACCGATCATCGGGACGGGCCACCACCGCCGCTTCGAGCACTGCGTCGTGCTCATAGAGGACCCGCTCGATCTCCGAGCTGGCGATGTTCTCACCTCCCGACACGATCATGTCCTTGAACCGATCCACGATGTAGAGATAGCCGTCGTCATCCCGGACACCGACGTCACCGGTGTGGAACCAACCTCCGGCGAACGCCTCTGCGGTGGCATCGGGGTCCCGCCAGTAGCCCTTGAAGACCTTGGGACCACGCAACACGATCTCCCCGCGCTCCCCTGACCGCACCGGAGTCCCCGCCTCGTCCCAGATGTCGAGCTCGAGGTACAGGCAGGGACGGCCGACACTACCCAGCTTGGTGATCATGCTGTCCTGATCGAGGAACGTGTCGCCGGACACCGTCTCGGTGAGACCGTAGGCATCGGCGAACCAGGCCGAGGGAAACGTCCGCTGGATCCGCTCGATCAGGGGGACGGGCATCTTCTCACCACCGTTGATGACCACCCGCACCGATGACAGATCATGCTGGTCGATGTCGGTCAACGCCATGATGGCGTTGACCATGGCCGGGGCCAGCCACACCGTGCTCACCCGCGAACGCTCGAGTTCGTCGACCACCTCGCTTGCCTCGAAGGCACGGTGAATGATGACGGTCGCCCCGGCGGCGATCAGCGAGGTCGTGGTGAGGTCGAGCGCGCCGACGTGGTACATGGGGCCGCACGCCAACCCGAGATCATGCTCGGTGAAGCCGAACTCCACGAGGTGGGCGAGGTTCTTCCAGGCCAGGTTGGCATGGGTAATCATGACGCCCTTCGGTCGCCCCGTGGTACCCGACGTGTACATCAGACGGTGGACGTCGTCGGCCGCCGCCGAGACTCGGGGAACCCGCTTCCGGGCCGCCCGAAGCTCAGCCAAGGACGACCACCCGTCCTCAATCTCGGGCGACACACGGACCCGCACGAGGTCGGCCCCGATGCCCTCGGTCGCCTGATTGGCGAGTCCGATGAGAGGCCCGTCGCATACCACGGCACGAGCTCCCGAGTGATCGAGGATGTACCGCACCTCGGGCGCCGCCAGCCGCCAATTGATCGGCATGGCGATGGCACCGAGATAATTGGCGGCAAAGATCGTCTCCAGAAACTCCGGGCAATTGTACGAGAGCAGAGCGACGACATCGCCGCCACCGATGCCCCGTTCGGCCAGGCCGCCGGCCAGATCGGTGGCCCGCTCGGCCATTGCGCCGTAGGTGGTCGTCTGACCCTCGAACACCGTGAGTGGCTTGTCCGGTGTCCGGGCGGCATGGTGGGCGAGCACGGCGAACCAGTTGACGTCCGGGTGGACGGTCGGTGCGGACGTCACGATCCTCCTGTCCATGCCCTCGTCCCGGCCGAGACGCCCGTGCATGCGCCCACTCCCGTTGCCCCTCCACGGGGATTGCCTGCCACCAGCCGGCCTCGGCAGATTCCCCCGGCGACACGGCGAGACGTAGGGCCGCTCCTACCAGGGCATTCCGATGACGACCAGCCGCCGACGGATGACTGTGGGGTACCGGGTCCCCATGGCCGGTGTCGGCGGCAACGCTCCGTCCCGAGCCACCCCGGCACAGCGGCAGCCTCTCCGGTGGGCCGCCCGCCAACCGCTAACCTCGCCTTCCCATGGCACGGTCCGATGCGAACGGCGACGCTCCGCGACGGGCGAACTGGCAGGCACGGCGCCAGGTGATCATCGACACGTCCGCTCCCGTATTCGCCCGACACGGATACCACGCCACCGGGATCATGGAACTCTGCGCGGCCAACGACCTGGGCAAGGGTGCGCTCTACCACTACATCGGCTCCAAGGAAGAGCTTCTCGCCGCCATTCACGACCGGGTGATGGACGAAGTCATGCTCGGTGCCGACCGCGTGGCCGTGGCCGGTGGGTCCCCGTCGCGGCAGCTGGCCATGCTCGGCGATGAGCTCCTCGATGTGATCCATCGCTATCCCGACCACGTCTGGGTCTTCCTCCACGAGTTCCCGGCGCTCACGGGCGAGCGGGCCGCCCAATTCCGCGAACGTCGCCGGGGGTACGAGCGTCGGGTCGAGGCCGTGCTGCAGGCGGGCGTCGACTCCGGGGAGTTCCGTGAGCTGGAGCCAAGACTGACCGCCATGGCGTGGCTCGGGATGCACAACTACACCTACCTCTGGCTGAAGACGGGTGGGCGGTTGTCAGCCCGGGATGTGGCCAAGCCGTTCGCTGACATCTTCATGCGGGGGATCACCGATCCGACCGCCGGGGGACACGCCTAGCAGCAGTCATGGCGCGGCGTACCCACCGTCGACGACGATGGCCGATCCCGTGGTCCAACCCGATCCCTCGCCGGCCAGATAGGAGTACGCTCCGACCAGGTCGTCGGCCGATCCCAGCCCCAGAGGGTGGCGCTCAGCCATGGCCTCGAGAGCGTCGGCGGGGAGATCGGCGTGAATGCCCGACAGGAACGTCCCCGGGCAAACGCAGTTGACGCGGATACCGTCGCGTGCGTACTCCACGGCGGCGACCTTGGCCAACTGGATCACAGCCGCCTTGGTGGCGCAGTACGGTCCGGCATGCGACCACGCCGTCATTCCGGCGATAGATGCTGTCAGCACGATCGAGCCCGAACCCTGGGGGCGCATGACGGCCACCGCCGCCCGGATACCGTTCACGGCACCCAGCACGTTGATCCGAAAGGCGCGCTCCCAGTCCTCGGTGGCCAGATTGTGGATCCGACCGTTCGGTGAGAGCACGCCGGCGTTGCTGATCAGAACATCGAGGCGGCCGAAGCGCTCCACCGCCCGGGTGACCACCGACTCGACCTGGTCGAACTCACTCACATCGGCCAGGACCGTGTCCACCGACCCGTCGTTGGCCGGGAGGCCCACAACCGTCGCCTCGAGCGACGGGCCACTGATGTCGCTCAGCACCAGGTCGGTGGCGGGCTCGCCGGCCAGCTGACGCGACACGGCGGCACCGAGGGCGCCGCCTGCCCCCGTGATGGCCACCACCCGTCTCGGTGATGTCATACCAGCAGGTATCCGCCATCGACGCTCAGCACGGTCCCGGTGACGAACGCCGAGGCGTCGGAGACCAGGAATTGGTACGCACCGGCCAGGTCGGCCGGTGCCCCCCAGCGCCGTTGTGCGGTGTGTCCGGTGATGGCGGCGGAGAGTTCCGGACTGCTCATCCACGGTTCGGCCAGCGGGGAGTCGAACCATCCGGGAGCCACGACGTTTACCGTGATGCCAGCGGGGGCCAGATCGAGGGCCAGGCCCTTGGCCATGCCCACCACCCCGGCCTTCGACGCGCTGTAGGCCGTGAGTCCTTTCCGAGGCCGTTCAGCCAGCACTGAGCTAGTGAAGACCAGTCGCCCACCCCCCGCCATCACCCGGGCGGCGGCCCTGGCCCCGAGGAAGGCTCCGGTGAGGTTCACCTCCAGGACCCGCCGCCAGACCGAGGCATCGGTGTGGCGAGGTCCGGCCACGATCGGCGAGATCCCGGCGTTGCTAATCCACGCATCGAGGCCGCCCCATTCGGACAGGGTGGCGTCGGCCACCTCCTCATTGAAGTCCTCATCGGTCACGTCCCCGCTCAGTACCAGTGATGGTCCGGGGAGCGCCTCGCTGACCGCCTTCAAGTCCCGTTCGGTTCGGGCGACGAGCGCTACGGATGCGCCGGCGTGCGAGAACGCATGGGCCAGCAAGGCCCCGAGGCCCCTGCTTCCACCGGTGATCACCACCCGCTTGCCCGCTACCGCGCCGGGGCTGGGGAAGGATTCGGGGATCTCGATTTCGTCGATCATCGCTCTTCCCTTGTTGTACCGACCGACCGGTATACTACACGCTTCGTGACCACTGACCCAGCCTCGTCGTCGGCCTTCACCCAGGTTGAACTGGTCGAGATGCATCGGCGGATGCTGCTGATCCGCGGTTTCGAACAGCGGGTATCCGCGCTGTATCGCGATGGTGAGGTCCCCGGCTTCGTGCACCTGTCGATCGGTCAGGAGGCGACGGCCGTGGGGGCCTGCTGGCCCCTCCATCCGGCAGACGTCATCACCTCCACCCACCGTGGTCATGGGCACTGTCTGGCCAAGGGACTCGAGCCGCGGGGCATGTTCGCCGAGCTGATGGGCAAGGACCGGGGCACCAACCGCGGCCGCGGAGGCTCCATGCACATCGCCGACCCGAAGCTCGGAATCTTCGGTGCCAACGGGATCGTGGCCGCGGGACTGCCCATTGCCGCGGGCGCGGCCACGGCAGGACAGCTCCGGGCCGACGGCTCGGTCGCCGTGGCGTTCTTCGGTGACGGCGCCGCGGCACAGGGCGCCTTCCACGAAGCGATGAATCTCGCCGCCGTGTGGGAGCTGCCGGTTATCTTCTTCTGCGAGAACAACGGGTACGCCGAGTTCTCCCCGGCAGCGACCCAGCATGCCGCATCGCTCGAGCAGCGGGCCGCGGGATATGGCATCGACTTCATCGCCGTCGATGGCAACGACGTCGAGACCACGGCGTCGGTGATGGCCGACGTGGTCCTCGCCGCCCGGGCCGGACACGGACCCGCCGTCGTGGAGGCGGTGACCTACCGGTGGCACGGTCACTACGAGGGCGATCCTCAACGCTACCGAACGCCGGAGGAGCTGAGTGAGTGGGCGGCCCGTGACCCGCTGCTCATCCACGAGAGGCGGCTACGAGACATCGGCATGGGTGACGACGAGATCAAGGCCCTCGAGTCCTCCGTGGCCGACGAGCTCGACGAGGCGGTCGAGGCCGCCCGTGGGCTGGCCGATCCGCTGGCCAGCACCCTGGGCGACTTCGTGGTGAGGCCCAGGCCGACGGTGGCCGATCCGCCACCGCTGGCCGTCGATGCTCCGGTATTCCGCACCATGGACGCCGTCCGCTCGGCCATCGAAGCTGAGCTCACCGAGGACGACCGGGTGTTCGTGGCCGGTATCGACGTCGGCGCCGGCGGGAACGTCTTCGGCCTCACACGGGGGTTGGCCGACCGGTTCGGCGACCGGGTGCGCGACACCCCGATCTCCGAGACGGCGATCATCGGCCTCGGCGTGGGCGCAGCCATGGCCGGCATGCGACCCGTGGTGGAGATGATGTACCTCGACTTCCTCGGCGTCTGCTTCGACCAGTTGCTCAACCAGGCGGCGAAGCTCCCGTTCATGACCGGAGGCAGCGCCGAGATGGCGCTGACCGTGCGGACCCAATTCGGCGCCGGTCGCTCCTCGGGAAGCCAGCACTCCCAGAGCCTGGAGGCGCTGTTGGCCCACATCCCCGGTCTGAGCGTGGTCATGCCGTCGACGCCAGCTGACACCTACGGCCTGCTCCGGGCGGCCATCCAGGACCCCAACCCGGTCGTCTTCATCGAGAACCGCCTGCTCTACGGCATGAAAGGTCCGCAGCCACCGCCGGACCGCATCCTGCCCATCGGCAAGTCCGTGGTCGTGCGCCCCGGCACCGACGTGACGGTGGTGTCGGTCTCCCGGATGGTCCACGAGGCGGTGGCCGCCGCAGGGCAGCTGGTCGACGAGGGAATCTCCGTCGAGGTGATCGATCTGAGGACCGTGGCCCCCCTCGACGTCGTGCCAATTCTCGAGTCGGTGCACAAGACGAGCCGGCTGCTCATCGCCCATGAGGCCGTCGTCCCCTTCGGGATCGGGGCGGAGATCGCCGCGCGGGTCGGACGTGAGGGATTCTGGGACCTCGACGCGCCCATCGAGCGGGTGGGTGCCGCCGCCACTCCTCCGCCGTATGCCCCCGACCTCGAGCGGGCCTGGCTTCCCGACCGGGACACCATCGCCGCGGCCATTCGACGACTGGTCGCCGTCTGACTCAGCAGCCCAGCGCCCGGGCGATCACCAGGTGCTGGATCTCGTTGGTGCCCTCGCCGATCTCCAGCACCTTCGAATCGCAGTAGAAGCGAGCCACCGGGGTCTCGAGCATGTACCCCAGGCCTCCGTGGATCTGGACGGCCTCCGAAGCGGCCCAGGCCGCCAATCGACTGGCCTTCAGTTTGGCCATCGCCGCCTCCTTCAGGAACGGCTGACCGGTGTCGCGCAGGTAGGCGGCGCGGTAGGTCAACCAGCGCGCCGCCTCGAGCTCGGTGGCGATGTCGGCCAGCTTGAACTGCACGGCCTGGAACGTCGAGATGGGCTTCCCGAACTGCACCCGCTCCTGGGCATAGCTCGTGGCCAGGTCGAGCACGGCCTGGGTCAGGCTCAGCGACAGTGCGGCGATGGAGATGCGTCCGACCTCCAGGGTGCGCAGGAACTGGCTGAGGCCCATGTTCGGATCACCGATGAGCTGATCGTCCGGGACCCAGACATCATCGAAGTACAACTCGCGGGTGTCGAGGCCCCGCCACCCGATGCCCCGCATCTTCGGACCCATGGTGAAGCCGGCACTGTCCTTCTCGACGACGAAGCTCCCGTACCTCTGTCTATCCCCCTCAGTGGGATGGACCCGCGCCAGCAGGGTCACCCCGAAGGACATGTCCGTGCCGGCGTTGGAGATGAACGTCTTGCGGCCGTTGATCAACCAGCCGCCGTCCTGTCGTTCGGCGCGGGTGCTGATGCCCCGGGCGTCGGAACCGGCACCGGGCTCGGTGAGCCCGAAGGCCCCCAGCACCCGACCCTCGGCCAGCGGCCGCAACCAGCGCTCCCGCTGCGCATCGTCGCCGAACAGGTACAAGGGCAGCGAGCCGATGGTCACGTGGGCCTGCCAGGCGGCGGCCACCGACTGGTCGGCCAGGCCGATCTGCTCCATGGCGGCGACGAAGCCGACCGTCGACATGCCGATCCCGCCCCACTCCTCGGGAATGAGCATCCCGAGTAGGCCCAGCCCACCCATCTCGCGGAGCAGATCGGTCGGGCAACGCGCCTCATCCCAGGCCAGTGGGGCGCGTGGTGCGATCTGCTGTTGCGCGAAGTCACGGCACAGACCGACGAGGTCCTGTTCCGATTCGCTCAGAGAGAGGTCCACGGTCGCCCTACCGGTTCCAGCGGTGTGCGGTCGGTTGGTTAGCTGGCATCCGGATCTCCGCCGCTCGGTCCCAGGTGTTTCATGAAGGCGGCGGACCAGGCCATCAGGTCGGCGGGCACGTAGTACCCGTGCTCATCGTTGATGGTGGCCCAGTGGTGGGCGATGTCCTCGACGCTCGGGGCGGACGTCGGATGCACGTACCCCTCGGTCGAGGCGATGAAGAGGCGGGCGAACCGTCCGAAGCCGGCGGTGTAGATCTCACCACTGACCGGGCAGTCCTCGTGGGCCAGGAAGGCCACCATCGGGGCCACCAGATCAGGGGACATCTGGGCGGAACCTGTGTCACCGCCGGTGGCATCGGTGGCGGCCGCGGGTTGGCCGGCCATCCTGGTGAACGCGGCAGGTGCAATGAGATTGACCTTGATTCCATGGGGTCCACCCGCCGTGGTCAGGCTGCGGGTGAGTCCGATCACCGCGCCCTTGGCCGTGGCGTACGAGAGGTTCTGCGGCAGGCCGAAGAGGCCCGAGGACGTCGTCATCACGATTCGGCCGTAGCTCTGATCGACCATGTGCGGCCAGGCCGCCCGGGTGGTGTTGAACGAACCGGTCACATGGACGGCGAAGTGAGTGGAGAGGTTCTCCACGTCGGCGTCGGGGAAGCCAGCCCATCGAATGATGCCGGCGTTGTTGATCAGGATGTCCATACGCCCGAACTGCTCGATGGCCGTAGCGATGAGCGATCGTCCGCCCTCAGGGGTGGACACGTCGCTGCCGTCGGCCACGGCCACTCCCCCGGCCTCGACGATTTCCGAGGCCACGCGGGACGCTACGCCGGGGTCCTCCCCCACCCCGTCCATCGACCCGCCCAGGTCGTTCACCACCAGCTTGGCGCCCCGAGAGGCCAGCAGCTGCGCATAGGAACGGCCGATCCCCCGTCCCGCGCCGGTGACGACGGCGACCCGTCCCTCGAAACTGTGCTCGTTCACGGCCATCCTGTCTATCGCTGACGCGGGGGGAATCGCTCCCGTTCGGCCCCGTCGTCGAGGGGCGCCGCCGAACGGCTCCTGTCCATGTGACCGAGGAGGCGGGTGGTTCTAGGAGCCGGACACCGCTGCGGCCACCGGTGCCTTGAATCCCAGGAGCCCGCCCAGGGTGCCGCCCACCATGGCCGCCTTCTCCGCCGCCGGGACGTCGGCGAACAGCCTGTCGATGAGCTCCCGGCTGCCGCGGAACGTGCCTTCGGCGTGTGGGTAGTCGTTGCCCCACACGATGGTCGACAGCCCGGTGATGTGACGACAGGCCACGGCCACCGGGTCGTCCTGGAACGAGACATGGAACTGGCGTTGGACATACTCGCTGGGCATCAGCGGATAGGGCCACTTCTCGTTCAACCGGAACAGCTGAGCCATGTTGCTCTGCTCCGTGGCCGGGAGGGAGTCGTCCCAGACGCCCAGCCACCAGTCGGGATCCTGACCGATCCCGGTGATCCAGCACTTGTCCATGCTGCCCACCAGCGATGCCAGCCAATGGGCATTGAACTCGATGAGCGCGAAGTGGAGATCGGGGTAGCGTTCGGGCACGCCGCCGCCGATCAGCTGGCAGATGACCTGCTGGGGGGCGATGGTGCCGTAGATCGCCTGGGTGACCATCCGCTTGGACGCCGACTTCTCGGTCACCGGTTGGTTCACCTGGGCGGCGTTCTCCATCACCACCTTGAGGGTGACGGCCTCGGGGTCGTTGACCTTCACCCCGCCGGTCTGGGTGTGGATGAACACGTGCACGCCGTTGGCCTGTGCCGCCGCCCATACCGGGTCGAAGTCCCGTGAGTAATAAGGCTTGGGCGGCGTGGCGGGAAGCAGGATGGCCCGGAAGCCGCCGGCGGCGACCCGCTCGATCTCCGCCACGGCATCTGCGACGTCGGTGAGGGGGATAGGGGCGGTGGGAGCCAGACGTGAGAAGTACGGCGAGAACCGCTCGATGATGTAGTCGTTGTACACCCGAGCATGGGCGATGGACAGCTCGTGGTCGTCGGAGTAGAGACCGAAGAGCGACAGATTGGGATGCATGACCCCGACGTCCACCCCGTCAAAATCGAGGTCCTCGAGGATCATCGCGGGGTCCCCCTCGGGCATCCGCCCACCCGTCTGACGGTAGCGGGAGATCGTCCACCCCTCGAAACCGGGCGTGTGCAGTCGCCGGAAGATCCGGGCCCCGCCCTTGACCAGCGGTTCGATCTCGAAATCGTCCTCCCACACCCCCCGGGCGCGCAGGTGCTTGGGGAGGCGGGTGGTGAAGAGGTCGGTGGGCTCGAGGATGTGTCCGTCGGCGGACACCACAAGTTGGTTCTCTGGCATGGTTGTGACCTTCCTGCGCTGGGACGCAAGATCTCGGTGACCGAGCGGG
Organism: uncultured Acidimicrobiaceae bacterium; assembly: GCA_963737625.1. Classification (GTDB taxonomy): domain Bacteria; phylum Actinomycetota; class Acidimicrobiia; order Acidimicrobiales; family RAAP-2; genus Bog-756. Next base: position 204,046 of record CAVTTK010000001.1, on the reverse strand, counting down.
CGCGCACGCGGTACCCTGCGCCTCGGAGTGTAGACCAACCGGTCGGTACAGGCAACGCTGACAGCAGGTCGCGGACGTCGCGGCCAGAAGGAGATGAGCCACGTGACACAGCGGTGGAAGCAGCGCCCGCCCGGCTCGACGTGGGGGGACTGGGGCGAGGACGACGAACTCGGACGGATCAACCTGCTCACCCCCGACAAGGTCCTCCAAGGCGTGCGGGAGGTCGAGGCCGGGATCACCTTCTGCCTGAGCCTTCCCCTCGACTACCCCGGCGGGACGGCCCTCAACCAGCGCCGGCACCCGCCGGTCCTCGCCCCGACCGAAGACATGCAAGGCGCACCCGACACGTTCTACAACGTCCGGATGAGCGAGATGGAGAGCTGGGGGAACCCCAAGTACGTGGACGTGTGGGCGGACGACGTGGTGACGCTCTCGTTGCAGTACTCGACGCAGTGGGACTCACTGGCCCACGTCGGGGCCGAGTTCGACGCCGACGGCGACGGGGTCGAAGAAGCGGTGTACTACAACGGGTACCGCGCCGGCGTGGACCTCGTCGGTCCGGCACCCGACGCGGCCGGTGACGGCGGCAACCACCGCTGCTTCGCCCACCATCTCGGCCTGGAACATATGGCCTACCAGGGCGTGCAGGGACGCGGGGTCCTCATCGACCTGGCCCACCACCTGGGACACGACTGGCGGGGAGTCGACCTGAAGACGCTCCAGGAGATCATGGCGGCCGACAACGTGGTCGTCGAGCCCGGGGACATCCTCCTGCTGCACACGGGGTTTGCCACCGAGATCCTCAACTGGAACCGCGCCCCGGACCCCGTGAAGATCCACACGCTGTGTACCTACCTCGACGCCAAGGACGAGTCGCTCCTGCAGTGGATAAGCGACTCACAGATCGCCGGTCTGGTGGCCGACAATTACGCGGTCGAAGGCCTGACCGGCAGGGACCGGGACGAGAGCCGACATTCGTTCCTCCCCATCCACCATCTGTGCCTGTTCCGTCTCGGCGTTCCCCTGGGCGAGATGTGGTACCTGCACGAGCTGGCCTCGTGGCTGCGTGACCACAACCGGAGCCGGTTCCTGCTCACCGCGCCTCCGCTGCGTATGCCCGGCATCGTGGGCTCGCCGCTGACGCCGATCGCCACCGTCTGACTGACGGGTAACCGGTACCGTGCCGGTGACCCTTCAGACGCTGGCCTCTGCCGGGTTGGACGACCGCGACAGGGTGAACGCCTCATAGTCGTTGTCGAAGACCCTCCTGATCTCTTTGAACAGCTTGGGCCGGCCGCCTGAGTTCAGCAGATACTTCCGGGGCTTCCCGGGGACATTGGTTCCGAAGTAGTAGCTGCTCTCCGAGAAGGGGGACGCCGCCGCGCCGGCATCGACCATCGCCGTCCACCGCTCCTCGGCCTCGGCATCAACCTCGATGCGGTCGTAACCGTGGTCGCGCAGATAGATGAGTGCCTCGGTGATGAAGTCCACCTGGTCACCGTTGTACCGGGGATTGTTGCCGGCCGCGGCGTGCGGCCCGCCCGGAAAGAAGAAGTTGGGGAAGCCGGCGGTCTGGACGCCGAGGAAGGTCTTCGGGCCCTCCGCCCAGTAGTCCTCGAGGGCCAGTCCGTGTCGTCCACGGATCCCGAGGCGCCTCAGGGCACCGGTGCCGAAGTCGAAGCCGGTCGCCCACACGATGATGTCGAACTCCCGCACACCATCGGTCGTGGCGATCCCGCTTTCGGTGACCCGCACCATCGGCGTCTGCTTGAGATCGACCAGGGAGACGTTCGGGCGGTTGAAGGCCTCGTAGTAGCCGGTGACGAACGGGGGTCGCTTCTCCGCGTAGAGGTGGTCCTTGGGGATCAGCCGCTCAGCCGTCTCCGGGTTCCTGACGATGCTGCGGATCTTTTCGGCGATGAACTCGCACCACAGCGCGTTGGCCGCATGGTTCACCGTCAGGTCGAGGTAGTTGCTGGTCAGCTTCGAGAACCCGGGGCTGTTCCACATCGTCTCGAAGAAGGCCAGCCGCCGGTCGATGGGGTCATCGAAGGTCTGGCGATCGTGGGTGGGGTGGAGGAATCCGGATGGTGACGTGTCGAGCGTCTGGCACATCGCCTCGAAGTCCGCCCTTAGCTGGGCCTGCTCCTCGGATGTGATCGGCCGGTTGTTCAGGGGTGTGCACCAGTTGGCCGAGCGTTGGTACACCGTCAGGGAGGCAGCCTGGTCAGCGATGGCCGGGACGATCTGCACGCCGCTCGACCCGGTGCCGATGACAGCGACGCGCTTGCCTCGGAAGTCGACCGGTGTCGCCGGCCACCTCGCCGTGTGGTGCCATTCGCCCTCGAACTCCTGGCGTCCCGGCACGTCGGGGAAGAACGGCACCGAGAGGACACCCGTGGCCGCCACGAGGTACGTTGCCCGGTACACCGTGCTGCCGGCCGTGGTCACGTTCCACCGCCCCGATGACTCCTCATAGGTGGCCGCAGTGACCTGTTCCCCGAACCTCATGTGGCGTCGGAGGTCGAAGCGGTCCACCACGTGGTTGAGGTACCGCTCGATCTCGGGCTGTCCGGCGAAGTGCTCCTGCCACTCCCAGTCGTCGAAGAGCTCCTTGGAGAACAGGTAGGCATAGGTGTAGCTCTCGGAGTCGAACCGGGCCCCGGGGTAGCGGTTCCAGTACCACGTGCCCCCCACGCCCTGGCCCGCCTCGAGCAGCCGAGCGGAAAACCCGGCATCGAGGGCGCGGTAGAGCTGGTAGATGCCGGTGATGCCGGCGCCGATGATCAGCACGTCGACGTCCGCATCCGGCCGGTCCACGTGCTGGTCCAGTGCGGGTTCAGGGGATGTCATGAGCCTCCGCGGCGATCAGCCCGTCAGGGAGCCCGCCGTGCCTTCCGGCGTGCACGCCGTGCGCTCCAGGGATGCCGGCGCAAAACTTGTACCGACCGGTCGACCGGTGAGTATACACTCTGCCCAACGCACGCTGACAGGAAAGGGGGCCCGCGTGGCGATCATGGATCGGAGATGGTCGGCACTCCCGGTGCCCTACGCCATGGAGTTCCCGGACCGAGCCCCCAAGCAGCGCTACTACGACCCGGACTTCTTCCAGATGGAAGCCGATCTGCTGTGGCCCCGGGTCTGGCAGATGGCGTGCCGACTGGAGGAGATACCCCGGCCGAACGACTTCGCCGAGTACCGGATCCTCGACCAGTCGGTCGTCGTCGTGCGCACCGACGAGTTGGGCGTGAAGGCGTTCCAGAACACCTGTCGGCACCGTGGCGTCAGGATCGTGGACGGTCGCGGTACGTGCGAGAGTGGGTTCACCTGCCCGTTCCACGGGTGGTGCTACGGCCCAGACGGGACGAACACGTTCGTCACGCAGTCGAGAACGTTCGCCCAGCACAACCTTGATCCTGAGGATCTCGACCTCACACCGGTGCGGTGCGAGCTATGGGGTGGATGCGCGTGGATCAACCTCGACGCCGACGCGCCGCCGCTGAGGCAGTGCATCGAACCCTTCGCCACCATCCTCGACGCCTGGAAGGTGGAGTCGATGCGGGCCGAATGGTGGCATGCGTGTCGACTCCCCGTGAACTGGAAGCTGGCCCAAGAGGCGTTCATGGAGCAGTACCACGTGATCCAGGCGCATCCCCAGCTGGTGATCCCTGGACGGATCCCACCGCGCAACGGCGGGGCCATCGATCCACGGACCCTCATCGATGCGGAGATCCACTACCTCCGGACCATGAGCGAGGGCATGGCCGGGATGGTCCACGCCAATGACGTGCGGGTGGCCGAGGGCCTGGCGGACATCGAGTTGCCCGCCGACCCGGCGCTGGCCCTGTCGACCTGGAACCGGACGCTCAACGATGCGGTCGTCGACTGGCACCGCCGACGCGGCTCGGACATCCCTGACCTCAATGAACTCGAGACCCAGGGCCTCAACGAGCCCATGGGCTACTGCTTCCCCCACTACTTCGTCCTGCCCATGTACAGCAGCGCCTCCTCCTACCGCTTCCGCCCCCTCGGACCGGAGGAGACCCTGATGGAGATCTGGTCCCTCACCCGGTTCCCCGAGGGGGATGAGCCGGTCACCCCTCCCCTACCGGAGCCGTGGGAGAGCGACGACCCACGCTGGCCGCCGATCCCCGCTCAGGACTTCTCCAACCTCCCGAGGCAGCAGCGTGGCCTCCATGCACGCGGGTTCGAGTACATGCGGCTCTCCGAACGGGCCGAGGGTGGGATCGCCAATTTCGAACGGACCGTCGACGGCTTCCTTGCCGGACTGCCCTACGACAAACTGCAGGCGGCACTGCAGGCAGTCAACGTGAATCCCCTCGAGAGCCCCATTGCCGACATCGACCTCTGAGCACAGATCGTGACGGGGCCAGCAGCGAAGGAACCGACAACGGAGGCCGGACCGTGACCACGATGACGCGTGCGGAGGCGGCGGAGGGTGTCCGTGCCGCCATCGCCACCTACACCCAGGCCCTGGACGACGGCCGGACCGATGACGTGGTCGCCACGTTCTGTGCCGACGGCGGCGTCGACCTCCCGGGCATGGGCACCTTCCAGGGCCACGAGGCTCTCCACGCCGCCTACTCGAAGTGGGAACCCAGGCGTCCCCAGCGTCACCTGGTCCTCAATACCCTCGTCACCGAGTGGAGCGACACCGAGGCCACGGCGACCAGTGACGTGGTCTTCCTTCTGTTGGGCCACTCGGGGTGGTCCGTTCAGCTCGTGGGCCGGTACCACGACACCCTTCACCACGACGGCGGCACCTGGCTGTTTCACCATCGTGAGGCCACCTTCGTCACGGACGACGCACCACCCGAGGAGACAGCATGAGCGACGCCACGGTCGACTACGACGCCATCGACTTCTTCCGGGGCAACGATCTGGTCGCCGACCCCTACCCGTACTTCGACTGGCTGCGATCACAGTGTCCGGTGCGCCGCGAGCCGGCCCAGGACGTGTACATGGTCACCGGGTACGACGAGGCCTGCGCGGTGTACACCGACACCGACACCTTCTCGTCCTGCAACTCGGCCACCGGACCGTTTCCCGGATTTCCGGTTCCCTTGGCCGGTCGAACTGACGTCAGCGAGCTGATCGACCAGCACCGCAGCGAACTGCCGTTCAGCGATCAGCTCCTGTCCATGGACCCGCCCGAACACCGCGACCACCGGCACCTGGTCATGCGCCAGCTGACGCCGAAGCGGCTGAAGGAGAACGAGGAGTTCATGTGGCGACTCGCCGACCGCCAGATCGACGGGTTCATCGGCGACGGCGGATGCGAATTCATCAGCACCTACGCCAACCCGTTCACCCTGTTCGTCATCGCCGACCTCCTGGGGGTCCCCGAGGAGGAGCACGAGGAGTTCCGAGAGGCGCTGGCCCACCGTCCGAATGACAATGCGGTTGGGAGCACGCGGGACTCGATGTCGCACAATCCCCTGGAGTGGCTCTACGACCGTTTCAGCCGCTACATCGAAGACCGCCGCCTCGAGCCGCGCCACGACGTCCTGACCGCGCTGGCCACCACGACATTCCCGAACGGGGCGCTGCCCGAGGTCATCGACGTCGTCCGCGTGGCCGCCAACGTCTTTGCCGCCGGGCAGGAGACAACAGTCCGATTGCTGGGCTCGACCCTTCAGCTGATCGGGGAACGCCCGGAGCTGCAGGCGCTCCTCCGGGGGCAGCGCGAGCTCATTCCCAACTTCATCGAGGAGACCCTCCGACTCGAGGCTCCGGTGAAGGGCGACTTCCGACTAGCCCGGCGCCCGTCGACCATCGCCGGGGTGGAGATCCCCGCCGGCGCCACGCTGATGGTGCTCAACGGTGCCGCCAATCGCGATCCACGCCACTTCGACGACCCAGCAGAGTTCCGTGTCGAGCGGGGCGATGCACGCGAGCACCTCGCCTTCGGACGAGGCGTCCACAGCTGTCCTGGCGGATCACTGGCCCGTATGGAGACGAGGGTGAGCATCGAGCGACTCCTCGACCGCACCACAGACATCGGTATCGACGAAGCGCACCACGGTCCTCCCGGCGACCGCCGCTACCGGTACATGCCGACGTACATCCTCCGCGGTCTGACCCAGCTGCACCTGGACTTCACCCCGGCCGGGACGCCGGCGGTCGGACAGTGATGCCCGTCCGGCCCTTCGGGTGGTCCGGCCGGCCCCTCCGACCGGCACGGCCCTAGGAGCCTGTCATGTCGTCCGATCGTCTCCCGCCACGATTCCCGAGCTTCGACACTGTGGACGATGAGCGTCGGCACCGTAAACAGCGGCTCGCCGCCGCCTTGCGCCTCTTCGGACAGTTCGGATTCGATGAGGGGCTGGCCGGCCACATCACGGTCCGGGACCCAGAGATGCTCGACCACTTCTGGGTCAACCCGCTGGGCATGAATTTCAAGCTCATCCGGGTGAAGGACCTGATCCTCGTCAATGGCCGAGGCGACGTGGTCGACGGAAGCTGGCCGGTCAACGCCGCCGCCTTTGCCATCCACTCCCAGATCCACGCCGCCCGTCCCGACGTTGTTGCCGCCGCCCATGCCCACTCGGTGCACGGCAAGGCGTGGTCGTCACTGCGGCGTCTCCTGGATCCCCTGACCCAGGACTCGTGCGCCTTCTATGGCGATCACTCCCTGTTCGACGACTACACCGGGGCGGTACTGGAGATCGAGGAGGGCAAGCGTCTCGCCGACGCCCTTGGCCCCCACAAGGCCGTGATCCTCTCGAATCACGGTCTGTTGACCGTCGGTCAGACCTCGGTCGACGAGGCGGCCTGGTGGTTCATCACCATGGAGCGAACGTGCCAGGCCCAGTTGCTGGCCGAGGCCGCCGGTACTCCGGTGCTCATCGATCCCGAGCAGGCAGAGAAGACCGCGCCCCAGGTTGGACCGCCCATGGCCGGATGGCGGGCGTTCCAACCGCTCTACGAGTGGATCGTCACCATCCAGCCGCAGCTGCTCGACGAATGAGCGGTTCCGCATGACCCGTTGTCGGACTATCCCTAGAACCTGATCGAGGAGATTCGCATGATCGTCGTCATTGTCAAGCAACCCGTGCGGGCCAAGTACGCCGACGAGTGGCCGTCCCTGGTGGAGGAGTTCACGACCTCCACGCGGGCGGAGCCGGGGAACATCTCCTTCGACTGGTACCGGAGTGCCGAAGACCCCAATCTGTGGATTCTGATCGAGATCTTCCGTGACCGAGAGTCCGGAGATGCCCATGTGGCATCGGCGCACTTCAAGGCGGCGTCGGAGCTGATGCCCCGCCTCCTGGCCGCGGCCCCGGAGATCATCAACGTGGAGGTCCCCGGCGACAGCTGGTCGTCGATGGGCTGACCGCCTCCCTAGTGCTGCGCCCGCCCTCAGATGTACATGCCGCCGTTGACCCCGATCACCTGTCCGGTCACGTAGCTTCCTCCGTCAGAGCACAGGTAGGAACACGCGGCGGCGATGTCGGCGGGAGTCCCGGCCCGCCCCAGCGGGACCATGGGACCGACCACGTCGACGCCGGGGAAGTCGCCGGCCGCCTCGGCATTCCGGGCCATGGGGGTATCGACCAGGCTGGGGGGAATCGTGTTCACGGTGATGCCACTGCGGGCCAACTCGACGGCCAGTGCCTTGGTGAGCCCGATGACGCCACCTTTGGAGGCGGCATAATGGGCCATATTGGGGGCACCGGACTGGGCACTCGATGACGAGATGGTGACGATGCGACCCCAGCCGGCGGCGAGCATATCGGGAAGGGCAGCCTGGACACAGGTGAACGTCCCCGTGAGATTGACAGCGATGATCCGATCCCACCCGTCGGCCGTGATGTCGAGCACTGGGGTGAACGACTCGATCCCGGCGCTGGTGACAAGGATCTCGACCGGTCCCAGCTCCGACCGCACCCGCTCGAATCCGGCGTCGACCGATGCCCGGACGGCCACATCGACTTCGACGGCCAGAGCGGTGGCCCCACCGGTACGCAACTCGTGGGCCGCGGCCTCGCCAGCCGCCCCGTCCCGATCGACAATGGCGACACGATGGCCGTCGGCCACCAGGCCTCGGGCCACTCCGAGGCCGATCCCTGACGCCCCGCCGGTGACCACAGCCACGCGGCTCATTGGCCCGCCTCGGCCACATCGAACTCGAGGTGCAGCTGGGAAAGGCCTCGGAGGATCCAGGTCGGCTCGTACCGGAAGCGACGGGCATCGGGAGGACCGTGATGCTCCTCGGACAGGCGGATGTTTCGCGTGCGGTCGAGTATGCGCTCGATGCTGATCCGACCTTCGGCTCGGGCCAGCGGCCCACCGGGGCAGGAGTGGGCGCCCCGCCCGAACGCCACGTGGGATTGGGCGTTGGGGCGATCAGAGCGGAATTCGGCCGGACATTCGAAGTGGCGCGGGTCCCGGTTGGCGGCCCCGTTGAGCAACATCACCGGAGTGCCCGCGCTCACCTCGACACCTCCGATGGATGTCGTGCGACGGGTGAGCCGGAAGTCGGCCTTCACCGGACTCTCCACCCGCAGCACCTCTTCGAGGAAGTTGGGTATGAGGTCGTGGTCGGCTCGGAGCCGGTCCTGCAACTCCGGGTGCTCGGCGAGGTGCTTCAGCGCCGCGGCCAACAGACGCGCCGAGGTCTCCTGGCCGGCGGCGAACAGGAAGGTCGACGTGCGCACCACCGAGGACACGTCCGGCGTGCTGCCGTCGGCATAGGTGGCCAGCGCCAGGTCGGTGAGGACGTCCTGGCGTGGCTGGCGCCGGCGGTCCTCGATGTACTCGGTGAACCACTCGTCCAGCCAGGCCAACGGGTTCTCCCCCGGGCTTCCCTCCTGGCCGGCCCCTACCTCTCCGACGGTGCCGCTCAGCCCGAAGCCCTCACGGAAGCGTTGGTGGTCCTCCTCGGGCACCCCGAGCAGGTCGGCGACCACCAGCATGGCGAAGGGCTGGGTGTAGGCGCTGATGAACTCGCAGTGGCCGTCCGAGACGAACTCGTCCAGCTGCTCATCGGCCAGGCGCCACACGAACGCTTCGTTCGCCTTCAGTCGCTTGGGCGTGATCAGCCGCATCAGGAGTGACCTCTCCCGGGTGTGATCGGGCGGGTCCATGGTCACCATGTGCTCGTGCATCGGCAGTTGGTCTCGATAGTCGTCGACGATGTCGCTGACGTCATCACCTTCGAGCGGCACGGGGAAGGTGGCAAACGGTCCGATGACCGAGTTGCACGAGGAGAAGTTCTCGGTGTCCCGATAGACCTCGGTCGACTCGTCATAGCCGGTCACCGCCACCACTCCGAGGTGGGGAAGGGCCAGGACCGGACAGACTGAGCGCAGCTCCTCGAAGTAGGGGTAGGGATCCTCGACCAGCGATTCGTCGAAGAAGAAGTCGATGGTCTGCCAGTCGCTCACCTGGTCTCGCTTTCGTGCCGTTGCTGCGCACTCGCACAGCATTACTGTGCAAGTGCTTAGCACCGGTCTTGCCGCTGTGGCAAGGTGTCCGCGTGACCACGGCTCCCTCTCCCCGCCGCATCGGTGCGGTGGACTCGAAGACCCGCGCCCAACTGCTCGACGCCGCCGAGCTGGTACTGCTCGAGGAAGGCTACGCCGCCGTCACCTCGCGCCGGGTGGCGGCACGGGCCGGCCTCAAGCCACAGCTCGTCCACTACTACTTCCGGACGATGGACGATCTCTTCTTGGAGGTGTTCCGACGCCGAGCCGACGAGAACGTGGCACGGGTGGAGCGGGCTATCGCAGCGGATGGATCGCTTCAGGCGCTGTGGCAGTTGAACGCCGACCCCCGGGGAGCCCGGTTCAACATCGAATTCGTGGCCCTGGCCAATCACCGCAAGGCCATCCGCACCGAGATCGCACGCTACGCCGAGCGGTACCGCGCCGCCCAACTGGAGGCCGTGAGCACCGCGCTCCGCGAGACCGGCGTGACCGCCGATGAGCTCCCCCCATCGTCGCCCTGCTCGTCATCACGGGCCTGACACAGGTCTTAGCCCTGGAAGAGGCGCTCGGCGTGACGTCGGGCCATGACACCACCCGATCGTTCATCGAGCAGACGATCGCCCGGGTCTTCCCGGCCACCGACGGCTGAGTTTCCGCCGGCCACCGCCCCAGGTCACGACACCGGCTACCCGACGGGAACGCCTCCACGGGGCAGGACCAGCGCCAGGTCGTTGTACGTCACGATCCCCGGGGCCGCGGCCACCACGGCCGGTATGGCGTTGATCGGGGGCATGGCCGTCATGATGTGGCCCAGCACCATGAACTCCTCCATGGTCTGGGCCTCGAAGTCGGGTGGGGGTAGGAAGCCCACCTTGGCCGTCACCGTTGGCCGCCCGTCGATCTGGATCACCCAGCCATCCTGATCGATCGGCCAGTCGGGCTCGAGCGTCTGGCCCTTCTTCCACCGCACGTTGAGTTCGACCACGACCCGATCGCCCACCGATCCTTTCCAGCTGGCGGCCACGGCAGCCACACAACCGGCAGCGATGGTCCACGAACCGAGGTCGAGGTCGGCGGTGGTCTCCGCGTACTCGGCCTCACAACGAACGTCGTCCAGCTCGACCCCGAGCGCATCGGCGACCATCCGGACAGCCTCGCTGAAGACCGCCGTGCCTTCTGCCGTCATCGCCTGGAGCCCAGGATGGTCGATGAGCTGCCCGAAGCCGACCGGTCGCTCGGTGTCGGGTGAGTCGTAGAAGGTCGTGTCAGCCGCCTCGTTGACCGTGACCTTGTCGACCCGGTCACAGATGCTGGCCGCCACGATGGCCAGCAACTCGGCGAAGCCCGGGCTGATGCCGGTGCCGAACATGGTCGAGTTGCCGTTCCGGCACGCCTCGGTGATCCGGTCCCGTTCATCACCCAAGTTGTGGCCGGTGATGAACGCCGCGGTGGCGACGACGTTCACGCCTGCCGACAGGATGCGTTCCAACTCGCCGACATCGAGCCACATTGGGTTGTAGACCACGCAGTCCGGCTTCAGATCCAGCAGTTCGCCGATCTCGTTCGTGGCCGTGACGCCCACCGGGTCCATGCCACACAGTTCACCGACGTCCCGGCCCGCCTTCTCCGGTGACCAGGCATAACAACCGACCAGCTCGAGCCGGGGGTTGGAGATGATGGCCCGCACGGAGCTCTTGCCGACATTCCCCGTCGTCCACTGGACGACCCGATACCGTGATGTGTTGTGCACTCGCACAGCATAGCGCCACCCGTCGGCGGGTCCCTGGGCCGGCTCGGGGCGACCGCGTTCGGGTGAAGGCCGGGCTCGACCTCGGCCGCACAATTGGCGACGAGCTCCGGCCGCCGCGGCACGAACGGCAGGGCAACAGGGTTCGTCGGTATGGCGACAGAGTTGACCTGGAGCGTCGACCGATCGTCGTTCGGACGACGCCCAGCCTCAGGAGAAAGTCGGGCCGTTACCCATGAGTCGGGAGGCCGGTGACCCGCCCGCCTCACCGACTAGCCGTCGCCGTGGTCAACGGCCCGGGCTGTGCCGGACCAGGCGCGCTCTCGGCCCCGCCACCGACGTCTGTCCCTGGCCCCCCGCAGCACCCACGGGAGGTTGGATGTCAGGACGGGCGATAGCCAGGTAGGCCACGAGCACGGCGACGGCGAGGGTGAACACCACCGCGGTCGGGCCGACTCCGAATCCGATGCCGCTGGTCTCGGCGGCTTGCTGATGTAGTCGGCGAAGGACGCTCCGGGAGGACGGGTCACGACATAGGCGCACCAGAACGGTCAGTCCTCTGAGCTTAGAAGTGCCGGCGGAGTCGCTGTGCCGCAACCCGGCAGAGGCACGGCGACCCCCGGACCAATTGGCTACCCACACCCTGATCGGAGGGAGCCGGGACGCTCACGCCGCACCGGTGGGTCCCGCCCGTCAGCCCCCTTCGGGCTGGAACAAAGAAGCCATCGTCTCGCGCAGGTTTCCGTCGACGATCTCGATGCGGACACCGAGGCCGTTGCGGTGGTAGGAGAAGGACACTGGTGCCTGATCGCCGGCTCGGCCGCAGAGCTCCATGGGACAACCTGAGCCGGTCAGCTGGCCCCCGTCGGACGCCAGGTCATCGCTCCAGAAGCCGATGTGGTGGAGATTGGAGAACTCGTTGCAAACCCACAGCGAACCGGGAACCTCCAAGATCAGCTCGAGGTGGGGCTCACGGACCGAATAGCACATCGTGGTGGGAAGCACGATGTCGTGACCGCTGCCATCGCGGTAGTCGACCCCCTCAAGCTGAAGGACCGGCCCCCAGGCCACGCCGAGCTGCTCGGTCAGCTCCGCCTGTGCCACGGCAATGTCGGGGACCACGATGCCCACGTGATAGTGGGGCGAGAGCGGCGAGGTGCTCATGGGGAACGGTGTCCTCTGTGGACCGGGGCATGGCCGGCAGGGGCACCGGCTGCCGGGAATACCACGGCCATGAGTCGGGCCGGGTTGAGGGCGAGCGCACCCAGTCCGATCTTCGACGACAGACAGCCGGGGACGAGGGACATGGACGAGGGGGCGGGAAACGTCACGCTGGCACCGCCATCCAACGTACTCGCCGTCCGGTCCGTCCTGGGCCACGAGGGAGATGGGCGGCGTTGACCGGCCGCGATGTTGACCGGCCACGCTGTCGATGTGCCACTACGGCGGAGCTGGCGGACACCGAGGCGCACGGCCAGAGCGGCCGGCGTGAGCTGGTTGAGCCCCACCTCGTCAGCCATCCGGGCCGCCGCCTCAACCACCCGTTCCCACGGCAGTCCCGCCCTGGCACCACGATGCACCGTGGTCCGGCGTTCGGCTCGTCCACATGGGCCTGACTCCATGCCGCCCACTCGGCCGCCGCGTTCGGCAGAGCCGCTCGATTCCCCCGCGCTATCGTGCTCTGGTTCTTCACCATTCACGCGTATGGACCAGGGGGCCCGGATGACCCGATTCGTCGAAAGTACGATCACGTTCCCGTACAAGCGGTCCCTCGGGCCGGTGGTCGGAGCCTTCATGACGGCCCTCACCGAGAAGCGGATCCTCGGCATCCGCTCGGGGGATTCGGTCCTGGTGCCGCCCATGGAGTGGGACCCGGCCACTGGGGCCGAGCTGGCCCACGAGTTCGTCGAGGTAGGGCCGGCAGGCACGGTCGTCTCGTGGACGTGGGTTCCGGTGCCATCGGAGCAGCACCCCCTCGACCATCCGTTCGCCTTCGCTCTCATCCGGCTCGACGGCGCCACCACGCCCCTGCTCCACGGCGTGGATGTCGGTGCGCCGGGGGACATGGCCGAAGGGATGCGGGTGGCCCCCCGCTGGCGGGGCACGCGGGAGGGCCGCATCGACGACATCATCTGCTTCGTACCCGGCGAGACCCCCGCGGTCGAGGGACACGACACCGGAGCGGCCGCCGAACCGGTGACCCGCATGGACTACCTGGCCTCGATCACGTACCGGAATCCCGTGCCTGAGGCCGCCGACCGGGCCACCGAGGCATCGAAGGAGCACCGACTCCTCGGTCTGCGGTGCCCCGTCTGTGCCCGCGTGTACGCCGGCGGCCGGGGCTACTGCCCCATCGACGCCATCGAGCTCGGTCCGGAGTGCGAGGTGGATCTGCCCCATACCGGGACTATCACCAACTTCGCCATCGTCACGCCCGTGCAGTATCCGGGCCAGACCGAGACAGAGCCGTTCGTCCGGGCTTTCGTCCTGTTGGACGGCACCGACGTCATCATCCCCTACACCCCGGTGATCGAGCTGCCCGCCGATCAGGTGCGGGTCGGCCAACGGGTCGACGCCGTGTGGGCGTCGCCCGCCGAGGAGACTGACGAAGGCGGAGGCATGGGGGGGAACTTCGGCTCCCTCCTCGGCTGGATACCCAACGGGGAGCCCGATCACGACGACCCCGATCTAGTGAACCGGATCTTCTGATCATGGGCACACCGAACCAGGGCATCGACGCCCCCGACATCGCCGTCATCGGCTGGGCCCATACCCCCATGGTCCGACACACCGACAAGTCGGAGACCCAGCTGCTGATGGAGGCCATCACCGACGCCATCTCGCCCCTCGGGATCACCCGGGCCGACATCGACTTCACCTGCCTCGGGAGCTGCGACTACATCACCGGGCAGGCCTTCTCCTTCGTGTCGAACCTGGACGCCATCGGCGCCTGGCCGCCCAAGCGTGACTCCCATGTCGAGATGGACGGGGCGTGGGCCCTCTATGAGGCGTGGCTGCGTCTCCAAGAGGGCGACATCGACATCGCCGTGGTCACCGGGTCCGGGCGGTCCTCGACGGGCGACCCGGCCCTCATCTATCCCATGGAGATGGATCCGTACTTTCTGGCCCCCCTCGGCGCCGACCCGCTGACCTTTGCCGCTCTGCAGGCCCGGGCCGTCATCGCCTCGGGCCTGGCCGACGAGCGCTCGATGGCCGAGGTGGCCGTGCGATCCCGAGGCCGGGGCGACGTGGACACACTGCTGGCCGAGGAGTTCGTGCGCCAGCCCCTCCGTCGCCATGACGTGCCGCCGATCACCGACGGCGCTGCCGCCATGGTGTTGGCCACCGGCGACCGGGCCCGACAACTGGTGGAGCGGCCGGCGTACATCTCCGGATTCGACCATCGGACCGAGTGCCACAATCCCTCCTTTAGGGCGCTGGACGACTCCCCGTCCACCCGCATCGCCGCCGAGGCCGCCGGTCTCGGTGACGCCCCCGTCGAGGTGGCCGAGTTGCAGGCCGCCTTCACCCACGAGGAGCTTCTGCTGCGGAGCGTTCTCGGTCTGGGCGACGAGGTCAGCGTCAACCCTTCCGGCGGCGCCCTCCGGGCCAATCCCATCATGGCCACCGGCCTGTGTCGGGTGGGCTTCGCCGCCGACCACATCTTCGCCGGGGGGAACCGGGCCCTCGCCCATTCGACCTCCGGTCCGTGCCTACAACAGAACCTCGTCTGCATTCTGGAGGGCCGATCATGAGCACCCGCCCGGTCTCCGTCGTCGGTGTGGGCCAGACCCACCACAAGTCACGACGCCTCGACGTGTCCTTCGGCGGCCTGGTGCGAGAGGCGGTGTTCCGGGCCCTCGACGACGCCCACATGACGCTGGCCGACATCGACGCCGTGGTCCTGGGCAAGGCCCCCGACCTGTTCGAGGGCGTGATGAAGCCCGAGCTCTACCTGTCCGACGCCCTCGGCGCCGTGGGCAAGCCCATGTTCCGGGTCCACACCGCGGGCTCGGTGGGCGGGACCACGGCCATCGTCGCCGCCTCACATGTCCAGGCGGGCAAGCACCGGACGGTGATGGCGGTGGCATTCGAGAAGCAGTCCGAGGGCAACGCCCAGTTCGCCCTGGGTAGCGGGAAGGGTGCCTCGCTCGGGGCGGGCGGGGCCTTCGCCCCGTTCATCCGGGCCTACATCCAACGCAGCGGCGCACCCGAGCACATCGGCTGGAAGGTAGCCGTCAAGGACCGGCTCAACGCCCTCAAGAACCCGTACGCCCATTTGAAGATCGAGGACATCTCCATCGAGAAGGTCAAGGCCTCACCCATGATGTGGGAGCCGACCCGATTCCTCGAGTCATGCCCGTCATCCGACGGGGCCTGCGCCGTGGTGATCACCGACGAGGCCGGTGGCAATGCGGCGGCGGCCGACGGACGACCACCGGCATGGATCCTCGGGTCGTCGTCCCGTTCCGAACCGCCCAGCTTCCCCGGGCGCGATCCCGTGAGGCCGGCCGCGGCGCTCCAGTGCGCCGCCGACGTCTACGCCGATGCCGGGATCACCGATCCCCGTCGCCAGATCGACATGGCCGAGCTGTACGTCCCCTTCTCCTGGCTCGAGCCCATCTGGCTCGAAGCCTTCGGCCTGGCCGAGGAGGGAGAGGGCTGGAAGCTGGTCGACGACGGCACGACCGAACTCGGCGGCTCCCTCCCCGTCAACGCCTCCGGGGGCGTCCTCTCCTCCAATCCCATCGGCGCGTCCGGCCTCCTGCGGTTCGCCGAGGCGGCCAACCAGGTGCGGGGGGCCGCCGGCGAGCATCAGGTGGACGGGGCCAAGGTGGCGCTCGGCATGGCCTACGGGGCCAACAACCAGTACTTCAGCACCTGGGCTGTCGGGAGCTCCCTCCACCCCTTCGAGTAGCGGCCGAGGCTGCCGGACGGGTCCCGGTGATCGGGATGCCGGCCGGGTGAAGGTCGTCGACGGACCCTCGACGACCGATCTGATCACGGTAGCCGGGCCCTGTCGGACCTGAGCGTGGATTCAGCCACGGATCGGGGACCCGTTCGCTCAAGTGTCGGCCGTGGCGTGTCGATGCTGAATCGATGAGCGCCGCCACCACCAGACGACGCTCGACGCCTGCAGTCTCCCTTCGTGAGCTCCGGGGATCCGAGCCGGTGCTGTGGACCACGTTCGCCCTGTTGAGCCTCGTCGTCGCCACCTACATGGTGCTCGTGGGCGTTCGGGGCGCCGGCACCTACTGGACGTGGCTCGACGGCTGGGGGGTCTGTGGCCTCGAGCTGGCGGGAAGCGCCCTGTGCCTGACCAGGGCGTTGGTCCGACGACCGGGTCAGGCTCCCGCCCTCTTCCTGGGGCTCAGCCTTCTCTCGTGGGCCGTCGGCGATGTCGTGCTCACCACCCAGTCCATCGGTGGTGCCGTCCCCCCCAGCCCGTCGTTGGCCGACGTCTTCTACCTCGCCTTCTACCCGCTGGCCTCTGTGGCCATCGTCCTGTTCATGAAGGCCCAGTCCAAGAAGATCACGGCCATCAATTGGCTCGACGGCGCCATCGCCGGCTTCGGCGCCGCCGCCGCCTGTGCCGCCTTCGCCTTCCACGGCGTCTTCCAGTCTCCGGGCTCGTCCTCGGTCGGCGTCGTCGTCAATCTGGCCTATCCGATCGGCGACGCCCTGCTCCTCGGGCTGATCGTCGGTGGCTTCGCCGTCCTTTCGGGGAGACGGAAGCTCCCGTGGATCCTGCTGGCCACTGGTGTGGCCATCAACGTGGTCGGCGACGCATCGAATGTGCTCCCGAACTCCCTCGGCGCCACCTCGTTCGGACAGTTCGCCAACGCCGTGGCGTGGCCCATGGCCATCGTGCTCATGTCCATGGCCGTCTGGATTCGCCCGGCGCCGGTAAATCCCCTGATGCCGGAGCGACGGGCGGGATTCCTCCTGCCCTGTCTGGCCGCCGCCACCGCCCTGGGCATTCTGTTCGCCGGCTCCTTCTACTCCATCGGGCGGGTGGCCATCGCCCTGGCCACCGTCACCCTTCTGGCCGTAGGCATCCGGCTCATCGTGTCGGTCCGAGGCGTCGAGTCTCTGAGCCAGGAGCGGCACCGGCAGTCCGTGACCGATGAGCTGACCGGCCTGTGGAACCGTCGCTACCTCTTCCGGGTGTTGGACGCCTTCTTCGCCGATGATCACGACAGGGAGGCGGAACGGAGCCTGGCCTTCCTCTTCGTCGACCTCGACCACTTCAAGGAGATCAACGACTCCTTCGGCCATCCCGCCGGTGACGAGCTGTTGCGGCAGCTGGGCGACCGCTTGCAGAGCTCCCTCCGGGACAATGATCTGCTGGTCCGACTGGGAGGTGACGAGTTCGCCGTGGTGCTGATCGACGGCGACGCCGACTATGCCGCGTCGGTGGCCGACCGCCTGACAGCCAGCCTCGACCGGCCGTTCATGCTCGACGTGGTGAGCGCCACCATCGGGGCCAGCATCGGGATCGCCGTGGCCCCGACCGATGCCACCGACAGTGCCCGCCTCGTATGGTGCGCCGACGTGGCCATGTACCGGGCCAAGTTGGGCAAGGTGCCCTACGCACTGTTCGAGCTCACGCTCGACGAGGAGCACGACCAGATGCGCCTGATGGAGGAGTTGCAGGCGGCCATTCACGAGGACCAACTCGTCCTCCACTACCAGCCGCAGCTCGACCTGCGCAGCGGGGAGATGCTGGCCGTGGAGGCGCTGATCCGGTGGTCGCATCCGCGACTGGGCATGCTGCCACCGGACAGCTTTCTGCCCATGGCCGAAGAAGCCGGCCTCATGCTGTCCATCACCACCTGGGTGCTCGAGACGGCCATCAGACAGTGCGCCGAGTGGACGGCGACGGGACGGCGGCTCACCGTGGCCGTGAACGTCTCACCCAGGAACCTGATGGAGCCGGGCTTCGTGGAGGCGGTCAGCGAACGGCTCCAACGTCAGGGCCTCCCGGCGGAGATGCTGGTCATCGAGATCACCGAGACCAACGTCATCGCCGAGTTCGAAGCCACCCGGCACGTCATTGAGGATCTCCGGGATCTCGGCGTGGTGGTCTCGATCGACGACTTCGGGGCCGGGGTCACGTCCCTGGCCTACTTGAGCAACCTTCCCGTCCGGGAGCTGAAGCTCGACCGCTCGTTCATCGCTGGCATCGCCGGCGGCGACCGGGACCGTGAACTGGACCTCGTCCGTTCGACCATCGAACTG
The DNA here is from genome assembly GCA_963737625.1 of uncultured Acidimicrobiaceae bacterium. Taxonomy (GTDB): domain Bacteria; phylum Actinomycetota; class Acidimicrobiia; order Acidimicrobiales; family RAAP-2; genus Bog-756. The sequence continues at coordinate 185,605 of CAVTTK010000001.1, read as the reverse complement.
GGCCACAGCATGGGACTGCGTATCGTGGCCGAGGGCATCGAGGACACCGAAACGCTCGAGCTACTGACCGAGCTGGGATGTGATCTGGCTCAGGGGTTCTGCATCAGCCGACCCAAGCTGGCCAGCGACCTGACCCTCAGGCCGGTAGCCGCCGAGCGGGAGTCCACCCGGACCTGACCCGGATCGAAGCCGGTGGATAGCCACTGGCGCGAGGCGTTGGCCGCCGAGCTATCGGTGCAAGGCTGAACCACCCGGTCGGCAGATCGGTCTCGACTCGGGTGGTGGTGGTCTTTGACTCCATGCATCGTCGGGTCGGTCCGGCGGATGGCGTCGGCCACCGAGTCGCCGACCGCGCCCCAGTTCGCCTATCGGCGAGGCGCACCGTCGAGGGCGCGACCCCCCGGCCAGTCAGCTCACCGGCGCGATGGTCACCGACACCGCTCCCGCCCCCTCGGCGTTGGACACAGCCACGCGCTCAGCCCCGGGGGCCGAGCGCACCACCCCCCCCACCACCGTGACCTGGTAGCCGTGGGGGTACTCGAGCGAGGTGGGCACGGCGATCACGGTGGGCGCGTCGATCCCGGCCTTGGGTACGTAGAACAGGTGGAACACCTTCGCCTGGGGGTCGAACGAGAAGGACACCGGCGTGCCGGCGACCGCCTGGGGGTAGACGCGGCCGAGGGCACGGACGGCGGGGGACAGCGATCCGTCCGATTCCACCAGGGCCTCAGCCGAGCTGCCGGTGGGGTCGTCATAGTATTTCCACTGCCAGTAGGTCCACCCGAGCTGGAGCTCATCGGCGATCCGGGTGAGCCGCTCCATCAGCGGTTCGCTCGTGGTGGCCCCGAACTCGCTCATGAACCACGCCGGGCCCTCGGGCTGCTTGACCGTGGCGATGTCGGGCCGCTCCTCGCTGCGCCGCTGCATGGTCCGGAGCTCCTGATCGGCGCAGGCGTTGAGGTCCGTGGGATTGCCGGTCACCCCGCTCCGAAGGCCGCAGTAGTCGTGGAAGTTGAATACCAGCCCGCTGAAGTTCATGGGCCCCACGTCATTGGGGTGTCCGGCACTGGAGAAGATGTCCGGCTCGAAGAAGACCAGTTTGTCCGGAGCCGCCGCCCGCATGGTGGCGATCAGGCCCGTCGTCGGATCGTCCGGCGGGCACGAGAGGACCGACCCGTCGAGGATGCTCCTCCCGGGCTGGGACGCTCCCGTGTAGAGGCACTCCAGGCGGGCCGCCACCTCGGTCGATCCGGGCAGCAACGTCTTGGTGAACGGCTCGTTGATGGGATCGAATCCGACCACCCAGGGATTGGCGCTGAAGTAGGCGGCGACCGCCTTCCACGACCGCACGTACTCCCCCTGGAGATCCCCCACCACGTCGTTGGTCCACAAGTGTGTGACCGAGGAGATCAGGGCCGGGTCGTTGTAGGTGTTGGACCAGCGGCCAGGCAGCGTGCCGATGGGATGGCCGTCGGTGCACACCGCCCAGGCCGGCGCACCCTCACCCCCGAACTCGGAGCTGTAGACGTCCTCGTGCATGTCCAGCAGGGTGTAGATGTGGTACTTCCCCAGCAGGTCGACCGTCTTGGCCACCCTGGCCAGGTAGGCCGAGGCCACCGATGCGTTGAACTGATGGGGATCGCCGGGAGTGCCCGGGGTGCACACCTCCGGACTGTTCGGCCCCAGGGATCCGGGCTCGACGCCCTGCCAGATGATGCCCAGCCGGACCACGTTGAAGCCGAGCGAGGCCATGCGGGCGGCATCGGCGGAGGAGAAGTTCCACGGCTTGCCCGGATCGGCGTACAGCTCGTAGGGAGCCCGCTTGTAGACGGCGTTGACGCCGCGGAGGAAGACGACCCGACCGTGGCTGTCGGTCAGGTATGGCCCCCCGTTCGCCGAGAGCGGCCCGGACACCACGGTGTCGTTGGCGGGAAGGGCCGGCGGTCCGCCCGGTGAGGTGACCACGTAGCCGAGCGCCACTCCGACAAGGGCGATGATGACGGCGAGGCCGACGGCGAATCGTCGGCTGACCGGCATTGGTGCATAGTACGACGTGCACCACCGGGTCGGCCTGTCGGAACGGGTCCGGTCGGTGGTCCCGGACGGACGGAGGCGCCGGTCTCGGTGCCAGACCAGGAGGACCCCGATGAGCGCCCCGCAGACCACGGATCCCGAGGATGGAGCCCGGCCCGGGGCGGCGCGCATCCTGGACGGCGTCAGGGTCATCGACTGCTCAGAAGGGATCGCCGGGCCGGTGGCCGGGCTCCTCCTGGCCGAGGCCGGGGCCGACGTGGTGAAGGTGGAGCAGCCTGAGGGGGACCTGACCCGTTCCACCCCGGCCTTTCTCACCTGGAACCGGAGCAAGCGCAGCGTCGTGCTCGACCTCGAGTCCGACGTCGGGCGGAGCGATCTCCACCGATTGCTGGCCGGGGCCGACGTCCTCATCCACGGATTCGGCCCCACCACGGCAGCACGGCTGGGCGTGGACGACGCATCGCTGGCCAAGTCGACTCCCCAGCTGATCGGGGCATCGGTGCTGGCCTGGCCGATCGGGCACCCGAGCGCCGAGGGCGCCGTCGACGACCTCCTGGTCAGTGCCCGGCTCGGCCTGTGCGACGAACAGCTGGGCCGTCGGGAAGGTCCGGTGTTCCTACGCGCCCCCATTGGCAGTTGGTGCGCCGCCTACCTGGCCACCATCGGGATCCTCGCCCGACTGGTGCAGCGGCAGCGGGGAGAGGCGGGCGGCGGTCCCGTCCACACCAGCCTGGCTCAGGGAGCGCTGCTGCCGACGATGATGCACTGGGCCCGGGCGGAGGCCCCCGGTCCCATGTTCGCCTTCGGCCTGCCGAAGGAGCTCCGACCGTCCCTCTTCCGCTGTGGGGACGGCGTATGGGTGCACCTGATGCGCTGCGCCGACACCGACTCCCCGCTCATGCTCCAGGGCCTATCCGCCTTGGGTGATGACGGCGTGGCCGGCGCCAATGCGGACTGCGCCGGCCTCACCATGCCCGGGTTCCCGAACTTCGGTGCCAACCAGACCGTCTTCCTCACCCGACCGAGCGGCGAGTGGCTGGACGACTTCTGGGCCCATGACATCCCGGCCCAGGTGGCGGCCCCGTTCGGGGCCATCCTGGCCGACGAGCAGGCCCGGCTCAACGGTTACGTGACCGTGGTGGAGGATCCCGAGAGGGGGATCATGACCCAGGCAGGGACACCGTTCTCCACCCAGCCTCCCTCGCGGGTCACCGGACCCGCCCCCCGTCTCGGCCAGCACTCCGACGAGGTCCTCGGCGCGCTGCCCGGGTCGCCCCCGGTGCCGCCGGTGCCGTCCCGCGCCCGGCCGGTCCGGTCCCCTCTGGAAGGGCTCCGGGTCCTCGACCTGGGCAACTTCCTGGCCGGGCCGCTGGGCCCGATGCTCATGGCCGACCTGGGTGCCGACGTAGTGAAGGTCGAGGCCTCCTCCGGTGACCAGATGCGCCCGATTCAACGGGTGTTCGCCTCGTGCCAGAGGGGCAAGCGGGGGGTGGCCCTCGACCTCAAGTCCCCCGACGCCCGATCGGCCCTCGAGGCCCTGGTCCGCTGGGCCGATGTGGTCCACCACAACCTGCGGCTGCCGGCGGCCCGTCGGCTGGGGATCGACTACGAGCGAGTGCGGGCCATCAATCCCGAGATCGTCTACTGCCACGCCAGCTCGTATGGGCCGGAGGGCGATCGGGCCGACTGGCCCGGCTATGACCAGCTGTTCCAGGCCTCGGCTGGATGGGAGGTGCTGGGCGGCGGCGAGGGGAACGATCCCATGTGGCTCCGGTTCGGCTTCATGGACCACCTCTGCGCCATGGCCTCGACAGTGGCCACCCTGTTGGCGGTGTACCACCGGGACCGCACCGGGCGGGGCCAGGCCGTCACCGGCTCGCTGCTCGGCGCCGGAGTGCTGACCAACGGTGAGACCTTTCTGGATGCCTCCGGTCGGCCGGCGCCGGTGGCCACCGTGGACCACGAGCAGATGGGCACCTCACCCGGTCACCGGCTCTACCGGCTGTCCGACGGTTGGCTGGCCCTGTGCGCCCGGGGCGACGCCGAGATGGCCGCCGCCTGCTCGGTCCTCGACGTGCCCGACCCCGGAGATCTCGAGGTGGCGCTGGCCCGGGCCGAGTGCGCCCCCACCATCGAGGCCCTCCGCTCTGCCGGTGTCTCGTGCGAGCCGGTCTTCTTCGACCAGGGCGAGGCCTTCCTCGACGACGCACTGGGCCGACGTCTGGGGCTGGTCGCCTCGTACCCCCACGCCGAGTGGGGCCAACTCGAGCAGGTCGGTGCCCTGTGGGGCTTCGGGGACCTCGAGGTGTCGCTGCACCGGGCCCCGCCGGCCCTGGGTCAGCACTCGGTCGAGGTCCTCACCGAAGTGGGCCTCGACCCGGGTGTCATCGAGGACCTCATCGCCGGTGGGGTCGTGGTGCAGTCCCCCTCAGCGGCGTCCCCCCACTGACCCGGCAGTGCCGCCGGACAGACCTTCGAGAAGGACGTTCACGTCGCCCAGCGATCGGAGGGTGTCGTTGAGGTGGGTGCAGGTGGAGGTCCCCTTGAACTCCCGTCGTACCTGGCCCCGGAGCTCGGTGATGGGCATGCCCGAAAGCCGTTCGGCACTGGCCAGCGCCCCCGGACACTCCACCCACGGCAGCACGTGGGCCCGGGCGGAGATGTCCTCTACCCAGCCCCCGGCGCGATCGACGGTGCCGTACACCGCGTACTCGTGCACGACCGACTCGGCGCCCGACGCATCCACGTGGCTGTCTCGGAAGTGGGCGTCGATTCGGCACCGACCGTCGGTGCCCTCGGGTGCGACGACGTCCAAGCGCCGGCGTCGTCGCATGCCGTGGGGCGGGAGGGGCTCCATGGCGTGCCAGGCCAGCGGGTCGTCCGGGGCTTCGAGCACGGGCGCCGGGGGTCCCGTCGGCACAGGCACCTCGCCGGTCGAGCGGATGGTCACCATCATCGTGCCGTCGTGGGCCCATCCGGCACACATGTCATCCTGGGCGGCCATCATGACTGCCGGATTCGGAGCGTCCCGTCCGGTGGCCTCCGGCCGACGGGAGCGGCTGAACGCCCCGGCGCGCTGCATGGCGTAGCCCGAGACCAGGGTGGCCCCGGGCAGGTCGTCCAAGAGGAGGTGGAGGAGCGAGCCAGCCTCCTGCTCCTCGGGGCACACCTGGTTGACGTGCTGACCGGAAGCCCGGACCGACCAAGGTGCCGAGGAGGCGCTCCAGCTTGGGGGCGGACGGCGAGGCGACGATCTCGAGGAGCTGTCGGTTGGAGCCGATCCGGGCCACGACCTCCGCCTCACCGAGGACCGACGGAGCCAGGTCGGGACCGGTGCGGAGATCCCGGGCCCGGGCGGTAACCACCGAGTCACCCCCGAAACCGTCGGGACGCGTGGTGTCGATGCTCGATGTGCGACGAACCGAGCCAGGTCGTCTGGGCACGGTGGCGCGAACCGGGTCCTTGGGGCCGGAGGCCTCGGGCAGGAACAGCATCAGCAGCCCGGCCGGCGGAAGCGGACCGCGCCGGGCCACCCGGCCGGGTCGCCACCTGTCCGGCGACCGATTGGCGTGGGGACTCGCTTCGGGCTCACGACATTCCACCCCCAGATGCTCGATCACATTCCCCGTGGACTCCGGGAACTCTGCGCTCGAACTCTACCGTTCACCAGTCCTGTGCCGACCATGGCGATCCCCCATCCACCACCGCCACCCCGGTCATGGCCCTGCGCCCTGGGGTCCGATGCCATCACCAAGGGGATCGACGTGCGTGGCCTGTTTCTGTGGACCGCGTGGACAACGACGAGTGGCTCCATGGCTACGACGTCGCCTTCGGCATCATCGACCGCGACCGCAAGGTGAAGGACAGCGCACTCCTCCTGCGCGGCGCAGCCCCGGGCTGACCCGCGCCCCCGACCGGTCGGGCCGGCCTCCACGGTGATCAGCCCGGCCGGCGACCCCGCACCAGCACCCCCGGCAGCTCCCCCGTCATCTCGTCGTGGTCGAGCACCTGGACCCCGCTGACGAACGTGGCGGCGTAGCCCTCGGACCGCTGAACCAGGCGCCCTGCTCCTCCGGGAAGGTCGTCGACCTGCTCGGGGTGGAGCAGACGCAGCTGCCGGTGGTCGATGAGATTGAGGTCGGCCTTGCGGCCGGCGGCGATGACCCCGCGGTCCGAGAAGCCGTACAGCTCTGCTGGGTCACGGGTCAGCCGGCGGACCACGGCCTCCAAGGGCAGCTGCGGCCCCCGATGCCGGTCACGGGCCCAGTGGGTGAGCAAGTAGGTGGTCATGCTGGCATCGGAGACCAGTCCCACATGGGCACCGGCGTCACCGAGGCCCTGCACCGTGCAGGGGTCGAGCATCATCTGGCGGAGGCCGTCGTAGGAGCCACCGCCGTAGTTGAGGAGCGGCAGCAGCAGGAACTCCCGGCCGTCGAAGTCGAGCAGGAGGTCGTAGGCCACCTCCCAGGGATCCCTCCCCTCCCGCCGGGCCATGGAGGCCACGCTGGCCTCCGGGGCCGGCTCGTACTCGAGGTCGGCGCCGAGCGGGAACAGGTTCTCGAACCCGCTCCTCCCGAACCGGTCGAGAGCGAGAGGACCTCGGCGATCGGCCTGCTCGCCCAGGATCCTGGCCTTCACCTCCGGTCGCCGCAGCTCCGCCACACGGCGATCGAGCGGGAGACCGGCGAGCTCGGCGTAGGTGGCCCGGTAGCGGAACGGATTGAGCTTGGACTGGTGACCCATCAACACGCCGAAGCAGCGGGACCCGACCTGGGGGTGGAGACGAGCTCCACCGGCATTGGCCCGGTGGACCGCCTCGAACCAGGGATGCCAGTCCTCGGGCTCGGGACCACCCTGCTCCATGACCAAGAACGTCAGCGGCTGGCCGCTGGCGGCGCCGAGCCGGACGATCCACTCCAGCTCGTCGCCCATGGCGCCGCGTCGGTCTCCGGCCATCTCACCGCCCACCCCGGCCGGCGTCAGTTGGAAGACACCCCCGCCACCGGCCACCAGAGCGTCCATCATCACTTCGAGCTCGCGCTCACGGGCGTAGGTCCCCGGCACGGCGCGACCCCCGATATCCCGGTGCCCGGCCGTCCGGCCCGTGGCGAAGCCGACGGCGCCGGCCGAGACAGCTCCTTCGACGATCTCCCCCATCGCTACCAGGTCCTCGGCCGTGGCATCCTCCAGAGCGCGCTGTCCCATCACATAGGAGCGCACGGCAGCGTGGGGCACGTGGACGGCCAGGTCCATGCTGCGCCGAGTCCGCTCCAACGCGTCGAGATACTCGGGAAAGGTCTCCCAGTCCCAACGGATCCCCTCGGACAGGGCGGCGCCGGGGATGTCCTCGACCCCTTCCATGATGTCGATCAGCGCCTCATGGCCCCCCAGACGGGCCGGGGCAAAGCCGACGCCGCAGTTGCCCATCACCGCCGTCGTCACCCCGTGCCAGCACGACGGAGTGAGATGCGGGTCCCACGTGGCCTGGCCGTCGAAGTGGGTATGGATGTCGATGAAGCCGGGGGTCAGCACCAGGCCGTCGCCATCAATGACCTGGCGGGCCGCGCCCACGTCGAGCCCCACGTCGGCGATGACCTCACCGCTCACCGCCACGTCGGCCCGTCGTCGGGGCAGGCCCGTTCCGTCGACCACCTCGGCACCCCGAATCACCAGGTCATGCACGACCGGCCCCCGGGGGAACGTCGGCGGTGACGGCAGTCTGCGCGCTCGGCACGGCGGTGTCCTCTCCGTCGTAGGCATGGCGGGCCCCGACGGACCCACGCTATCCCGACACCCTCCCGTCGACCCGTGTCGCCCGCCGCCGTACCGAACCGAGGCCATTCCCAAAGGAGGCTGTCTCGAACGGAGGCCGTCTCGAACCGAGGCCGTCTCGAAACGGAGGCCACGCGACAGAGGGCACGTCCGCCCAGGCCCTCCGTCGCGCTGCCCCGTGGCGGCACAACACCACCGGCTCCCGCCAGGACGAATCGTCGCGCACCTTCCTATCGAAAGCACCACAGAATTTCTCAGAGATTATGCGATAGTACTCTCGCGTAATTGAATCGAGCGATCCCGATAGGGGCACCATGACCACCGAGAACACAGCCACCAGGGGACGGCCGCCCGGACCGAGCCTGGCCAGTGAGGCGGTGGCCATCCTGGAACGGAACGCCTTCGCCGCCATGCGCGGACCAAACAGTCGGGGGGCGGTGCCCCGCAGTGCCTTTAGCCACGTGGACGTTTCGACGGTGGACCGTTCGGTGAAGCGGGCCTTCGGTGGCGAGAAGGGCCGGACGCCGTTCGACCTCGCCGCCCACTACGTCTGCAGCATCGACACCGGGACCATGGACACACTGCAGGCGGTGTTCGAGGCCGTCCAACAGAGCTTCCGGGACGCCGACGAGATCGGACAGACGCTCCGGGTCTTCCTCCGGGCCAACTTCGAGGTGGCGTGCCAGGAGGAGGGGCTCTTGGCCACGGTGATCGTCCAGAGCGCGGCGTGTGCCTATATCGAGGCCCAACCGCCAGAGGACGCCGACCAGTCGAGGGCCGCCCATGAAGTGATCGCCATGCGCCAGGAGTTGAGCGCTCTGATGATCGACAACTACACCGCCGGCCTGACCACCGCGCTGCGGCGCCTGCGCCGGCGACCGACGGCGGACTGCACCATGCAGAAGATCGTAGTGGCGGTCATGGCCTCGGCTGACGGCTTTCTGCTCTTCCACAAGCTGCAGCCGGACCTGGTCCCCGCCGATCTCGTCGTCGAGACCCAGTGGAGCATCATCTGGGGACTGACCGAGCCCGGACTGCTCGACCCCCCCGACCGGTTCTCTCCGTCGGAGCGGGATCTGGTGGCCGCGGCCCTGGTCGTCTTCGCCGACGGCCGGCACCCCGATCTCGAGAGCCTGGCCGGTGTCTGCGGTATCCCCTACGACGAAGCCCACGAGCTGTTTCCCAACGACGACGTGCTGGCCCAGCGGTGCATGGACTACGCGGTGGGTAGCTCCGTGGAGACCGAGGCCATCGCCGTCAACGTCCGGGGGGCGGAGCTGGCGGCCGTGCGCGACCTCCTGATCGCCACCACCAAGCAGGCATCGGCGACGCCCCTGCTGGTGGACATCCTGCGGCGGCACAAGGACGCCGGCTTCTGCGCTGAGGCCCGCCGCCATATCGCCGAGGCCCTCAGTCAGTCCGAGGCCACCAGTCTCGATCGAGCGACGGCAGACGGCGTGGCCCTCATGCTGGTCGACGCCGCTCTGCAAGGCAGCTCCGGCCAGTCGGTGTGGGAGTCCGGACTGAACGCCTTCGCCACCCGGGGGTGAACCGGTCCCCCGGTCCGCCCCATGGCGTCAGGAGCGGAGACGGGGTCCGTCGTCCGGCTCAGGCCCGGCCGGGCTCAGACGCCAGGTGGTCGGCGCGTTCCCGCAGCTGGTTCTTGGCCACCTTGTCCAGGGTGGCCTTCGGGAACTCCTCGACGACGTAGACGGACCGGGGCACCTTGAAGTCCGCCAGGTTGGCCGCGCACTGCTCGATGATCGCCTTCTCCAGCCGACTGTCGTCCGGGTCGGCGTTCGGCCCCTTGATGATGAAGGCCACCGGCACCTCGTTGAGCATGGGGTGGGACTGGGCCACGACGGCCACATCGGCCAGGCCCGGCACCTGGCGGCATACATCCTCCACCTCGCGGGCGGAGACGTTCTCGCCCCCTACCTTCAGCACATCGCCGTCGCGGTCGCAGTAGACGAAGTTGCCGCCATCGGACAGCCGCACGATGTCACCCGTCTTGAACCAGCCGTCGTCGGTGAAGCTCTTGGCCATGGCCTCGGGGTTGTCGAAGTACTCGTAGAAGAGCTGGATCCCGCGTGTGCCCCGCACCCACAGCTCCCCGGGCTGACCGTCCAGACACACGTCGCCGGTGTCACGGTCCACCAGCAGCAGCTCGTAGCCGGGGGTGGGCTTGCCCATGGATCCCTTGGGGACCATCCGTCCCGGATTGTCATTGGTGGCATGGATGACCGTCTCGGTCATGCCGTAGGCCGGCACCACCCGGAAACCGAGCCACTGCTCGAGCTCGGGGACGATCAGCCCGAAGACGCCCACCTTCACGGAATGCTCGGGGATGGGCTGACTGGCCAGGGCGTTGTAGACGAAGGGAATGAGCGAGAGATGGGTGACCTTGTGCTCCACCACCACCTCCCAGAACCTCGAGGACGAGAACTTGGGCTGAAGCACCACGGTCCCCCCGACCCCCAACGTGGTCCAGAACGACCAGCTCTGGGCGTTGACATGGAAGAACGGCAGGAAGACTAGGTAGATATCGTCACCCTCCATGGAGATGTTGGTGGGGCCCACCCGTCCGGCCCACAGGGCGTTGGCGTGGGTGTGGACCACCGCCTTGGGCTGCGAGGTGGTGCCCGAAGTGAAGAGGATGCCCACGGGGGCCATGGGATCGGCCTCCCGCTCGATCAGGTCTGCGGCGTTCCCCCGCAAGGCGTCGAACGGCGTGGTGACAGCACCCGCCGCGCCGTCGGAGGCGGCCGGCTCGCCGCTGTCGTCGGCGGTGACCACGGTCCAGCCCAGGTCGGGTCCCGACTCCTGTACCAGTGAGGCGTACTGGGGTTGGGTGATGGCACCGACGCACCCGGTCTTGGTGATGAAGAACTCCAGCTCGGCTCGGACCGAGCGGGTGTTGGTGGTCACCGCCACGGCACCCACGGTGGCGCAGGCGTACCAGGCCAGCACCATCTCCGGGCAGTTGTCGGCGTGGATCAGCACCTTGTCGCCCTTGGCCACCCCACGGGTCGACAGCCCCACGGCGATCCGTCGCACCTCCATCCAGAACTCGCCATAGGTCCAACGACGCGTTCCACCACTCCGGGGCTCCCAGATCAGGAAGGTCTTGTCGGGTTGCGTCCCGGCCCAGTGGCGCAACAGCCACGGGATGTCCTGACCGGCGAACTGGAATCCGGCTGCCGACTGCTCGTCCATGCGCTATGTCTCCTCCACTACCGGTGGTCGGACGAACCCCCGTAGGCGAATCGTCCCTGCCCCACCGTTCCTACCATCCCCGTGCTCGGGCCGACCACGCCCCCGGTTCCCCCTGGCGGCCCTACGTGCGGGCTGCGGGCCGAATGGTGCTCCTTCCACGCCCGATCCGGGCGGTGACACCTTCCTCAGCTGGGAGTTAACATTGCAGAAACACAACAGACCCGGGGGCCCGCTTCAGCCGGGGCCCCCTCGAACCGAAGAGACTCCTATGTTCCGCCACCTCCTCGTAGCCATCGACGACACCGCATCGGCTCCGGTGGCCCTCAGTTTCGCCAGCGCCCTGGCCCGAGGCGAAGGAGCCTCCCTCCACGTGGTCCACGCCAACCGGGTGGTGGTCGGCGGCCGGGGCTTCACCGAGCTCACCGACAACGAGGCCTCCGGCCTGGTCGACACCGCCGTCCTGCAACTACTCGAGGTGGGAGTCGACGCCACCGGTTCGGTGTCCCGGGCCACGAGCTACTCCATCGGTCAGATCATCGCCGAGGCCGCCCGGTCCCGGCAGTGTGACGCCATCGTCATCGGATCGCACCGCCCGGCCCACCGGTCCCGTCTGGCCCACCCGTTCGGTCGCGGCACCCGCGAGCGGATCATCCGCTGCTCCAGCCTTCCCGTGCTCACCGCTCCGGCCCCCCTGCATGTCCCCGGCCGGCGTCGCCGAGGAGGCACCGGCGGGCGACCCGTGAAGTACTCGGAGGCGATCGTCCTCCGCTGAACCGGCCCCCGACCCCGGATCGGCGCCGACCGGGCGGAGGGCAGGGACGTGGCCGTTGACGACGACCGTATGGGCGTGTTACGACGCACGCCATGGAGGACAGGATCACCCCCGGGCTCTACCTCGAGATGACCGAGGGTCCCCTCGACGACTATGTCGACACCCGGGTCGACGCGGTGCTCGGACACCACGGCGCCGATCGGGCCACCTGGTGGCGCAACGTCAACCGGGACCGTGCCGACCTGCCCCGGACGCTTCCCGAGTTCGACCACCTGGCGGTCTACGAGGTGGACGACCGCTTCGAGGCCCCGACGACCCCACCCGGTGTCACCGGCTTGCTGTACCACCACTACCGGCGTCCCGGACAGGGACGCACCACCGGTCGGCCGACACTCGGCCTGTCCCTCGTCCTCATCTCCCCCACCGAGCGTGACCGAGCCCAGGAACTGCGGGATTGGGGCGACTTCGTCCACATCCGCACCATCGCCGAGGCCAACGTGCCCGGCTACACCATGATCACGCCCTATGAGAACGTCACCGGCACCGGCCCCCGGTTCCTGCACTTCTACGAGATGGACACCGACCGTCCCGAGGAGGCCTTCCGCTCCATGACCCCGCTGGTGGAGCGACTCCTCAACGGCGGCGGAACGCCCCTGGCCGACCTGCTCGACTCCGAGGACGCCTCTCGGGCCGATCAATTCGAAGCGGGTGCGGGCGGTCTCACGGAGGCCTTCCGGGCCTGGGGATTCCACCCCGCGCTCCGGATCGACTACGTGAACACCTTCGCCCGGGTCGGCGAGCGGGTGCGGACCGAGCCGGCGGCGGGCGGCGAATTGTTCTGACAGTTACCATGACGATTGTGTCCCGGCTACCTCCGTCCCGACCGACGTCGTGAGTGGGCGGAGTCGTCCGTGCGGGTAGTCACCCTGGGCACCGGTAGCCCCCTGCCCGACCCCACCCGTGCCGGGCCGGCCACGCTGGTGCGGGCCGGTGGTCGTGATCTCCTCTTCGACTGCGGCCGCGGAGTGCTGATGCGGGCGGCGGCGGCGGGGACGGGGCCGGTGGCCCTCGCCGCGGTCTTCCTGACCCACCTGCACAGTGACCACACCACCGATCTCAACGACATCATCACCATGCGGTGGGCCGGCTCCCTCGAGCCCAATCCCCTGCCCCTGGTGGGGCCGCCGGGCACGCAGGGACTGGCCGACCGGACCCTGGCCATGCTGTCCGACGACATCGGGTACCGGTTGGCCCATCACGACGACCTCAACTGGGAGCCGGCCTGCTCGGTCACCGAGGTGAGCGACGGCGTGGCCTACGACGACGGGACGGTGCGGATCACGGCCGCCCCCACCGATCACGCTCCCGTCCACCCGACGGTGGGCTACCGGATCGAGGCCGATGGGGCGACGGTGGTGATCGCCGGAGACACCGTGCCGTGCCCGGGCCTCGACCGGCTCTGCGCCGGCGCCGACGTCTACGTCCAGACGGTCGTCCGGAGATCGCTCATCGAGACCATCCCCTTCGCCCGCCTGCAGGACATCCTCGACTACCACTCGTCGATCGAGGACGCCGCCGCCACCGCCTCCCGGGCCGGGGTGGGCACGCTGGTCCTCACCCATCTCGTCCCCGCACCGGCACCGGGTTCGGAGCCCGAGTGGGAGGCCGAGGCCCGGACCGGCTTCGACGGCACGGTGGTAGTGGCCCACGACCTGTGGCAACTCGAACTCTGAGTTCCGCCCGTGGCTCGCCACAGCACTACTCCCAACCGCCCATTCCGGGTGGCCGGGTCGTAGGATCCATGCATGCCTGCTGCACGCGATGCCGTCATCACCGACATCCACCGGCTGATGGCCTCGGGCCAGGAATTGCGGGACCAGTTGCTCGAGAGCAGGAAAGGGTTCGCCCACGGCCTGACGCTCCTGGAGCAGGGTACGTCGCTCAGCGAGGCACTGGCTGATCTGAACTCGGCGGAACGCCGGGTGCGGATGACCGACCTCCTGAGTGAGTTCGACGAGTGCCGACATCGGCTGCGGATCTCCATCACCGCGGCCGGACTGGAGGAGGGCATGACCATCGGGGACATCGGCCGAGCCTTCGGCGTGTCCCGCCAACTGGCCGCCCGCTTCGCCAAGGAGGCCCGCGACCAGACCACGCCGATGGATCCCCCGACCGCTACGGCTCGATGACCGTCCATCCCCGGCGGCGGAGTTCGGCGGCGAGCTGCCGGTCGGGGATGGCCGTCAATGACCGACCGGATGTCGGTGACCGGGGGACCGGGCGTCGGACGGGGGCCGGCGGCGGCACGCCCGGTTCGCCATCGGCCGACGACTCGCGCCGGGCTGCGTCGTCCTGGAGCCGACCGATGAAGGCTTCGGCCTCGTCCCTGGTGAACTTGCCCCCCGCCTGACGCTGGGTGAACCCCATCGGCCCCCGGGCGTCGCGGAAGTCGACGTGGCCGGCATCGTGGAGCAGCTCCAGCAACTCCTGCACCTGCCTTCCCGTGGCCGGCGGGCCGGCCTGCTGTCCGAACGCCATCCCCCGAGTCTTCCCGATAGCGGGACGGACCCCCACCATCGCTCCCGGGGCCCAGCCTGTGGCCCGAATCGGCGCCGCCCGGTCAACCCACGGCCCGCTCCACCCCGCCGGGCTCCCACGCTGTCAGCCACCAGACGTTGATCGACGATGCGGCCCGGGAGGCCATCGACCGACGGCGTCCGACCGCATGACCGGTCGGGAGCTCGTGGGTGAGGCGCAACTACCCAGCCGGCGGCGGGAGCGCAACCGTCGGGGACCCCGGGCGGGCGTCAGTGGAGGTACGAGACGTCGCCGGTGGCGGTGATCTCGAAGCGCTCGACACCCGAGGTGACGTGGGGTTCGTCGGCGGCCAGGGCCACGGCGATCTTCTGGCCGCTGTTGCGCATGACATCCAGTACCAGCTCCACCGCCTGCGTGGCGGTGAACGACCGGTGCACCTGGTCGGCCAACGACCGGTCGACCGTTCCCGGCCCGGTGATGACGGCGTCCGTCAGTCTCAGGGCGACCTTCTGGGACTCGACCAGGTCACTCGTCTCGTAGCGCTCGGTGGAGCCGAGCAACTCCTCGTCGGCCCCGCCGCCGAGGGCGCGGGCCGATCGTGTCGACTGACAGAGCCGGCAGTTGTGCTGGCGGGCGCCCCGCAGTCGCACCAGTTCGGTGGTCACCGGGTCGACGGAGTCGAGCAGCGCCACCGATCGGGAGAGCTGGTCGAAACTCCCCAGCAGCATCCCACCGGTGATCGATCCGGGTTCGGGGGAAGGTCCGCCGATGATGTCGGCGGATCCGAAGAGAGGATCCTCGGGGAACAGTCTGTCCAGCACCATGGTGACCCGCCGGCCGTAGTCCAGGACGAACAGCGCCACCACGACGTCGAACATGGAGGACGGTCCGAGGGCTGCCCGCAGTTCGTCGCGGAGGTGATCGTCGACGCCGGCCACGTCGATCACGAACTGCTCGGCGAACCCCAGTACGACCTTCTCCTGGTCGGAGAACACGGTCGATGTCGGCCACTGCGACAGCTGTCGCTGCCGAGGCCCTTCGACGGGCGGAGGTGCCGGAGTGCTGGCCCACGGCACGGGCCGGTCTCCCAGCAGTTGGGCGATGCGGAGGTCGACCAGGGCCAACGTTCCGGCACACGACATGGCCCCCACCTCGGCCTGCAACCGGGCCAGTCGCGCCCCGACCTCGGGCGCCAGTCGGGCGAGCGGGTCCGTTGCCACCGGCGAGGCGGGCACGGCCGGATCGGTTGGCACCGCGGTGACCGTAATCCGGGGCGCCGGAGCGGTCAATGCGCCCCGCTGCAGGTGGCCTACAGCTGGACGATCACCTTGCCGGTATTTCCCCCGCTGAACAGGAGGTTGAGGGCCTCCCCGGCATGGTCGAGCCCGTCGACCATGTGCTCGCGGTGTTGGATCTTCCCCTCCATAACCCATCCGGCCATGCGGATCTGGGCCTCGGGGAACCGGTCCAGATAGTCCAGGATCAAAAAGCCCTCCATGCGGGCCCGTTTGACGATGAGATTGAGATAGTTGCGGGGTCCGACCGTGCGGTCCTCGTTGTACTGGGAGATGGCACCGCACAGCACGACGCGAGCCTTCATAGACAGTTGGGCCAGGCAGTCGTCGAGGATCTCCCCGCCCACATTGTCGAAGTAGACGTCGATACCATCGGGACAGGTGGCCCGCAGCCGCTTCCCCACGCTCTCCTCCCGGTAATTGATGGCGTGATCGAACCCCAACTCGTCGGTGAGCCAGGCGCACTTCTCGGCCGAGCCGGCGATGCCCACCACCGTCCCCGCACCCTCGATGCGGGCCAACTGCCCCACCACCGAACCGGTGGCCCCGGCCGCGCCCGAGACCACCACCGTGTCACCGGCCTTGGGCTGGCCGATGTCGAAGAGGCCGAAATAGGCGGTCATCCCGGTCACGCCGAGGACGCCGATGGCCACCTTCGGGTCGACGCCCGGGGGCAGCACGGTCATGGACGCCTCATCCTCATCGGCCAGGGCGTACTCCTGCCAACCCAGCATTCCGAAGACCAGGTCCCCGGGTTGGTACCGATCGCTCCGGCTGGCCACGACTTCCCCCACCCCGCCGCTGCGCACCACGTCACCGATGCCGATGGGGGGAAGATAGCCCGGGGCATCGTCCATCCAGGTGCGGATGGTGGGATCGATGGAGAGGTACCGGACCCGAATCAGGGCCTGGCCCTCCCCCGGTTCCGGCACGGCGGCGGAATCGTCGAGCCGGAGGTTCACCTCGTCGACCAGACCCTGGGGCCGGGAGGTGAGCAGCATGCGTCGGAAGGTGTCGGTCACACCAGGCATTCAAGCAGAGGGGGTGGGACGCCGCCGGGTGGTCGGACCGACCCCCGGCTGGATCGCCCACTGGTCGACGGTGGGGAGGCCCCGGGGTCAGGACGTGACCGACACGCTCACAGGATCCGTCGGAGCACGCGCTCCTTGGCCTCGGTGAAGGGCGGGTAGACGAAGGAGAGGTCAGGGCGGACCCCGCGGCGCAGGACCGGCTTCCGATGGCTCAACTCCTCGAATCCGGCCCGGCCGTGGTAGGCCCCCGATCCGCTGGCCCCCACGCCGCCGAACGGAAGTTCGGGCACGAGGAAGTGCATCATGGTGTGGTTGATGCACACCCCTCCCGAGGTGGTGGTGTCGACGATCCGCTGCTCGGTGACCTTCGATCCGGTGAACAGGTAGAGGGCGAGAGGCTTGTCCTTTCCATTGACGATGCCGGCCGCCTCCTCCACCGAATCCACCGTGACGACCGGAAGGATCGGACCGAAGATCTCCTCGCTCATGAGCGCGGAGGTGGCATCGGGGTCGACCACCACCGTGGGCTCGAACCATCGCTCGCCGCGGTCGGCCCGGCCGCCGGTTGCCACGCGGCCGCCCGACCCGGCCAGCAGGGACTCGAGGCGGGCCAGGTGGCGATCGTTGACGATCCGGGTGCGGGTCAGCCGGGGGTCTGATCCCTCCAGCGCACCCATCGAGCGGACCAGGGCATCGACCAGGCGGTCGGCCACGGCTCGCTCGACCAGGACGTAGTCCGGGGCGATGCAGGTCTGGCCGGCATTGAGCAGCTTGCCCCAGGCAATGCGGCGGGCGGCGATCTCGAGGTCGGCGTCCCGGGCCACGACCACCGGGCTCTTCCCACCCAGCTCGAGCGTCACCGAGGCCAGGTGACGGGCCGCCGCCGCCATGACCACCTTGCCCACCGCGGTGCTCCCGGTGAAGAACAGGTGGTCGAAGGGCAGGTCGAGCAGTCGGGTGGAGACGTCCACTCCTCCCTCGACCACGGCCACCCCTTCGGGGTCGAGATACTGCGGGACCAGCCGAGCCAGGGCAGCCGAGGTGGCCGGGGCCAGCTCGGACGGCTTCACCACCGCGGCGTTGCCCGCGGCCACCGCAGCAACCAACGGGGCCAGCGCCAGTTGGACCGGATAGTTCCACGGAGCGATGATCAGCACCGTTCCCTTCGGCTCCGCCACCGTCCACGACCGTCCGGGCAGGTTGGCCCTTCCGGGCCAGACCAGGCGGGGCCGCATCCAGCGCGACAGGTGACGCCGGGCGTGGGCGGCCTCGGCGACCACCGGCATGAGGTCGGTCATCCAGGCCTCGAACCGGGGCTTGCCGAAGTCGTCGGCCATGGCGGTCAGGAACTCGGCTTCGTGGCCGGCGACCATCCGTTCGATGCCCTGCAGCTGTTCGATGCGCCATGCCGGGCTGCGCGTGCGGCCCGAACGGAACGTCGCCGCCAGTCGGTCGACCGTCGCCGCCACGTCGGTGGAGGCCACGCCCCCGGCGGCGGCCCGCCCGACACCAGGAGGCCCGGCGTTGTCCGATTCGGCCTTCCGTGCGGTGTCCGTGGTGGTCATGGTGGCCTCGCGCTTCTCTCGCCTGCCCGCCACCGTACCGGCCGGGGGCCGGAGCCGGTCGATCGGCACCGGCGGTGGGCCGGACCGGTCGATCACCAGGAGGTCAGGGACGCTCGAAGTAGCGGCGGGGGTTGTCCACCAGCATGGCCTTGACCTGGTCCGGGGTGACCCCCCGCTCGGCCAGGGCGGGCACCACGTCGGACACGACGTGCTCGTAGTGCCAGTTAGGGGCGTACTTGGCCATCATGCCGTCGGGGAACCAGTCGATGTAGCAGGAGGCGTCCTGGGACAGGACGAGGCGGTCGGCGTACCCGAGTCGGCACAGGTGGGCCACCGTGTCCACCCGCTGGTCGAAGGGCAGGATGGCGTCGAGGCCGAAGCGGTCCATCCCCAGCACCGACCCCCGGTCGGCCAACCCGGTCAGGTACCCGATGTCGGCGGTATCGCCGCAGTGCCCGATCACCACCCGGGTCAGGTCCACCCCCTCTTCGGCCAGGACCTGTTGGGTGGTGGTGCCGCCCTGGTTGTGGACGCTCGTGTGCACCGTGATCGGAGCCCCGGTGGCCACATGGGCCTGGGCCACGGCCCGCATCACCCGCTCCACACCGGGGGTCAGCCCCGGTTCGTCGATGGCGCACTTGAGGAACGCCGCCTTCACCGAGGTGCCGGCGATGCCCTCGGTGATGTCCCGCACGAAGAGGTCGACCATGGGCTCGCCCCGGTCCATGAGCGTCCCCGGCCCCGAGTAGTGAAACGCGAAGGGAATGTCGTCGTAGGTGTAGAGGCCGGTGGCCACGACGATATGCAGGTCCACCTCGTCATTGATCCGTTCGATCCGGGGGATGTAGCGCCCCAGCCCCACCACCGTGGGGTCGACGATGGTGTCGACGCCCAGGGCCTTGAGCCGGGTCAGGCGGGTCACGGCGTCCTTCACCCGGAACTCCTCGTCCCAGCCGGCCGGATAGTTGGCCAGCATGTCCGGGGTCAGGACGAAGACGTGCTCGTGCATCAGCGTGGTACCGAGGTCGCTCGTCTCGACCCGTCCCCGCACCGTCTCGACGGTCGGCATCGCACCCTCCTGACGTCGGCGTTTCCGGCCGGGCCGGCGCGGTGGCCCTGGCCCGGACCGCTCGAGCATGGCACAACAGGGCTTCCTCCCACTACCGTCGTTCCCTGGGCCGTTCTCCGCATCGGCCCCACCCCGGGGAGACGATGACCGACACCACGCTGACCACACCGACCGACCAGGTACTCGACGAGCTGCACGAATGGCTGGCCGCCCAGTGGGACCCCGAGCTGACCGTCGGTGCCTGGTGGGAGAGGCTGGGCCTGGCCGGCTGGTCGGCCCCATCCCTTCCGGCCAACGCCTACGGCAAGGGGCTCAACCGGAACGACGCCGTCCAGGTGGCCCAGGCCATCGCTGAATTCGGCGCCCTCGGGGCCCCGAACGGCCTCGGCCTGCTGCTGGCCGCCCCCACCATCGCCACCCACGGCACCCAGGCCCAGATCGACCGGTATGTGCGGGCCATCGTCACCGGTCAGGAGTCGTGGTGCCAGCTCTTCTCCGAGCCTTCGGCGGGGTCGGATCTGGCCGGGTTGCAGACCCGGGCGGTCCGCGACGGCGACGAGTGGATCGTCAACGGCCAGAAGGTGTGGACGTCGAACGGCCAGAAGGCCAACATGGGCATGCTGCTGGCCCGCACGGACCCGGAGGTGCCCAAGCACCAGGGCATCACCTACTTCGCCTGTCCCATGGTGCAGCCCGGCATCGACATCCGGCCCCTCCGCGAGATGACCGGTCGGGCCCTGTTCAACGAGGTCTTTCTGACCGACGCCCGGGTGGCCGACGACGCCCTGATCGGCGAGGTGAACCACGGATGGGCCGTGGCCAACACCACGCTGGCCAACGAGCGGGCCGGACTGGGATCGGGAGGGGGCAGCGGCGCCGGGGGGATCGCCGTCCCGGGCACGGTCGGAGGAGACCTGGACCGGCGGGCCGGGGAGTTCGTGTCGGTCCCCGGCGCAGGAGCCTCGGGCCGGGCAAGCTCGGCGGCCCGGGAGACCACCATGCTCCAGGCCATGCGGGGCGGGGTGGGCCTCCTGGTCGACCTGGCCCGGCGCAACGGGTCCGGGGCCGACCCGCTGGTCCGGCAGGGCCTGGCCCGGCTCTACACCTGGGGGGAGCTGGGACGGATGAACGCGCTCCGCCTCAAGGCGGTGAAGGAGGCCGGGGGCGACATCCCCGGCATGCCCAACATCTCCAAGCTGTCCATGAGCCACATCATGCGGCTCTCCCGTGACCTGGGTATGAGCATCGCCGGAGCCTCGGGGATGCTCCATGCCTACGATGTCGAGGGCCGGGAGGGCATCGTCCGGGCCACCGGCGAGCCGAGCCTTCCGGTCATCACCGAGCTGGCCCTGCTGGCCCAGGCCCCGTCGATCTACGGTGGAACCGACCAGGTCCAGCGCAACATCATCGGCGAGCGGGTCCTCGGCCTACCCAAGGAGCCCAACAAGGACCGGACCACACCCTTCTCCGAGCTGCCAAAGAACGTCTGACCGACCGCAGATGCCCCAGGAGGGTCGAGGACGGCACCGCCGTGATCCACCGGCACCGTGCTACAACACGTCAGTCCGAAACACACCAACCCCTGCGCTGGCGACGTCACCGCAGCGAGACCAACCACTACAAGGAGCAGAACCATGGCCGGCATCAACGAGGGACGGGTGGTCGTCATCACCGGGTCGGGTCGCGGCATCGGTCGGGCCCACGCCATCGAGTTCGCCAGCCAGGGGGCCAAGATCGTCGTCAACGATCTCGGGGCCGAGGTGGACGGCAGCGGTCGGTCCGAAGGGCCGGCCGGTGAGGTAGTCGACGAGATCAAGGCCATGGGCGGCGAGGCCGTGGCCAACGGCGACGACGTCTCCGACGTGGAGGGGGCGCAGCGCCTGATCGCCACGGCCGTCGACACCTTCGGCGGCCTGGACGTCCTGGTCAACAACGCCGGCATCCTGCGTGACCGCATGTTGGTCAACATGACCGCCGACGAGTGGGACGCCGTGATCCGGGTCCACCTGCGCGGCACCTTCGCCCCCATGCGGGCCGCCGTCGAGTTCTGGCGGAACCGGACCAAGGCGGGCGAGAGCAACGATGCCCGCATCATCAACACCACCTCCCCGTCGGGCATCTACGGCAACGTGGGCCAGACCAACTACGGGGCGGCCAAGGCCGGCATCGCCTCACTGACGGTCATCGCCGCCATGGAGTTGGGGCGCTACGGCGTCACCGTGAACGCCATCGCCCCGGCCGCCCTGACCCGGATGACCGAGAACCTGGGCGGTGGCTTCGACGCCACACCCCAGCCGGACCAGTTCGACCCGAACGACCCGGACAACATCGCCCCCCTCGTGGTGTGGCTGGGAAGCCCGGAGTCCAAGGACATCACCGGCCGCGTCTTCAACGTCTACGGCGGTCACATCAGCGTGGCCGAGGGCTGGGTGGCCGGCCCCGGTGCCGACAAGGGCGACCGATGGGACAGCGCCGAACTCGGATCGGTGATCCCTGACCTGGTGGCCAAGGCGGCGCCCAACGCCAATATGCTCGGACGTCGCGACTGAGGCCGGGCCGAGGACGCCGTCCAGCCGGTGGTCGGGGCCGCTACTCCGACGGCTTGGTCTCGGGCCGCCAGGACGTGAGGAGCAGGAGGGCGGTCCCACCGACCCCGGCCACGACGGCGATGAGCAGACCCTTCCACCCCCACAGGTTGGTGAGGGTGTGGCCGACCGCATGGTCAATGCTCCACTGGCCGGGGCCCACTGCTCCGAGCAGCAGTCCGGACACCGTCAGCACCATGACGTACTCCCAGCCCTCCCCGGGTCGAAAGATGAAGAACCCGTTCTTCAGGTGGTTGGTGATCCAGGCCACCAGCATCACACCGACCACTCCGGCCGCTCCGAACGCCGTGAGCAGTCCGAGAACGAGGAGTGCACCGGCGCCGATCTCGGTGACGCTGGCCACCCAGGCGTGGACGATCCCCGGCTTCATGCCCAGGCTCTCGAACCACCGGGCCGTCCCCTCGATCTTGCCCCCGCCGAAGATGTGGTTGACCCCATGGGCGATGAAGACCGCCCCGATGGCACATCGGAAGATCAGAAGTGCGAGATCGACAGCGTGGACATTGGCCATGGTGGTGAGCTCCGTCTGCGCGATGGCAACGAGGGTGGGACAGGGGGTGGTTCGGCGACGCAGGTCACAATGTAGGGAGTGCCCACCGGGGACGCAATCGGACACCCGGTCGGGAGTCCGGTCGATGGCCGGTGGTCCCCGGTTCGGCGCCGACACGGACCGTGCACCCGGTTGAGCGATCGGACCCTCGCCGATAACTTGCCTCTCCCCTCACGAGACGAATGGTGCCGATGACCTGGCGGCCGGGGTGACGCCCGGGCCCACCGGCCCGGGAGCCACCGGCGTCCGACCCGGGGTGCCGGAGCCGGCCCCGGCGGCGGGACCCCAGGGTGGAGGCCGAATTGCCTCCTATACTCACGATCTTGAACGGGCCGGGCAGGATCTGGGCACTCCATAGCGGGGAGCAGGCCGGCGACTGGCTCCCGACGGCGAAGTGATGTGATGAGTCAAACGAGCAAATGGCAGGAACGCACCGTTGAGCATTCGCTGAAGGACGCGCGCCAAAAGGCCATCTCCCGGGGTGGAAAGTTCATCCGCGCCGCCAGCGAGCTCATCCGCAAGACGGGCAAGGCCGACTTCACCGTCCAGGACGTGGTGGAGACGTCGGGCATGTCCCTGCGGTCCTTCTACCAGTACTTCGCCACCAAGGACGACCTCCTGCTGGCCCTGGTGGAGGAGGCGGTCGGCGACTACGTGGCCGACATCCGGGCCCGCATCGAGCCCGAGACCGACCCCGTCGAGATGCTGCAGGTGCTGGTCAAGACCATGTTCAGTGCCGCCGACCTGTCCAGCTCGTCGTCGAGGGGCATGGTCCTGTTCTCCTGGCACCTGGCCGACACCCGGACCGAGGAGTTCTCGGCCATCTTCCGTCCCCAGGTCACCATGGTGGCCGAGATCCTGGAGGCCGGCGTGGCCAGCGGGGTGTTCCGGGACGACATCGAGGTGCCCGTCCTGGCCGGACTGGTCATGCACACGGTGGTCTCGGTCTTGGACATGCGCATCCTCGGGGTCCAGATGTCGCCTCGGTTCATCGACGAGGACGACCTGGTCCGGTTCTGCCTGGCCGGGGTGATGGCCACCGCCGCTCCGGCCTGAGCCGGGTCCCGACCGGCGGGCTGGCCAGCCGTCGTTGCAGAAACGGTACTCTTCAGGGGTGCGAACGATCCTCTCGACCGACGCCGCACGGCCCTTCGTACCACTGGCCAAGGAGAGCTCCTGCCGTGACTGACGTTGCCGACCCGCCCACGCTCGGAGCCACGCCCGATGGCTTCGACGGAGCCGAGGGCCCCGACGGGGCGGACCCGGCCGGGGCCTTCCGGTCCGAGTTGCGGGGATGGTTGGACCGGGAGCTGACCGAGGAGATCACCCGCCTGGGCCAGGGGGTGCCCGAAGACGGCGACCTGAGTGCCTACCGGGAGTGGAACAACCGACTGGCCGACGCCGGCTGGGCCGCGCCGGCGTGGCCGGCCGCCCACGGGGGCCGGGACGCGGGAATCGATGAGCAGCTGGCCTATCTGGAGGAGATGAGCGCCCGGTCGGCTCCCGGGCCGATCAACACCATCGGGGTGGCCAACATCGCCCCGGCCATCATGACCTACGGCACACCGGAGCAGAAGGAGCGCTACCTCCGACCCCTGCTTCGGGGGGACGAGATCTGGTCCCAAGGCATGTCCGAGCCCGACGCCGGCTCGGACCTGGCCTCCCTGAGGACCCGCGCCGAGGCCGACGGCGATCACTTCGTCATCAACGGCCAGAAGACCTGGAACAGCCTGGGGTCCATCGCCGACTGGTGCCAGCTCTATGTCCGCACCGATCCCGACGTTCCCAAGCACAAGGGGATCAGCTGCTTCCTGGTCGATCTGCGCACGCCGGGCATCGAGATCCGGCCGGTCCGGACCATCACCGGGGAACGGACGTTCAGCGAGCTCTTCTTCACCGATGTTCACGTCCCCGCGGCGGCTGCGCTCGGACCCATCGACAGCGGATGGACCGTGGCCATGACCACGCTGAGCTTCGAGCGGGCCGGGGTGGCCAAACTCCATCTTGGGCTGTCCCGCAAGCTGGACCGCCTGCTGGCCGATCCCCGGGCCGCCGGAGCCCTGACCGACCCGCGGCTGCGGGACCGGGTGGCGTCCATCTATTCGGACATCGCCTGCATGCGGTGGATGACCAACCGCTCCCTGGCCCGCATGCGCAGCGGCCAGCCCACCGGGGCTGACGGCAGCATGACCAAGCTGGCCTGGGGCCGCGCCGAGCAGAAGCTGTCGGCGCTGGCCCTCGACGTACTGGGGATGGGGGCCACCACCGACTGGTGGGCCACCAACCTGGCCTCATCGCGCCAGACCACCATCGCCGGCGGCACCACCGAGATCAACCTCAACATCGTGGCCGAGATGGGACTGGGGCTCCCCCGGGAGCCCCGGGTGAAGTAGCCGAGGCTCGGCTCGGGGAACCCTGCCGTGGGCGGACCACGCCGCCGACCCCCACCGGCGTGCTTGGGTACACTCCGGTCATGCGGGTAATCGTCGACTACGACCTCTGTGAATCCAACGCCCTGTGCATGGCCGCCGCCCCCGAGGTGTTCGAGGTCCGGGACGACGACTTCTTGTATGTGCTGGACGAGGAGCCGCCCGAGGCCCTGCGGGAGAAGGTCACGGCGGCGGCCAAGGCCTGTCCCAAGGTGGCCATCACCATCGAGGACTAGACGGGGCCAGCTGGGGCTACGCCGGTGCCGACCCGGCCCGTCGATGCCCCGGGCCATTACCATGGCACTACGCGTGGGGAGTGCTGATGAATCATCTTCGACAGATCAAGAGGCAGACCAGCGGTCTGCTGGCGGGCTTGGGGAACAGCCCCGACGAGGTGGCCGAGTCCCTGCTGTCCAACGGAGTGCACGGCATCCCGAGGGATAACCACTCCTGTGCCGTGGCCCGGTACGTGTCGGCCGTGGTGGGATCGGAGCCCTCGATCCGTTCGGTCACCGTCGGACCGTGCTCCATGATGATCAGCCTGGTGCGCCCGGCGGACAATCATCCGGCCGGTCGGGTGCAGGTCCAGCTGCCGAAGCCGGTGCGTGACTTCGTGGCCGCCTTCGACGCCCGTCAGTACCCCATGGTGACCCAGCAGCCGTCGTCGGATCCACCGGTCCCCTCCACGGCCCGCCGCTGATCCACGGGCCCATCGGAGGGGTGGTGTCACCTCCGCCGGCACCTCGGAGAACTTCATCCGACTCGATCGACGGGTGTTCGCTCCGCTGTGCCACGGCCTCGCCCTCGGCACGCCTGGAGGTCAGGAGGCGCTCAGGCTCCAGCCGGTGAGGGGACGATCCGGCCGATCGGGAAGCCCAGGACGTCGACCGTCAGCGGACCCGGTGCACGGGGACACTGGCGTAGCCGGCCACGTTGGACATGGTGACCCGGGTGCAGTTGGCCTCGTCGATCTCGAAGGCCGGCCACCGCTTGGCCATCTCCTCGATGGCGATCCGGCTCTCCATGCGGGCGAGGGCCGCGCCGAGGCAGCTGTGGATGCCGTATCCGAAGCCGAGGGCCAGGCTGGCGGGCCGCTCGATGTTGAAGGCGTCGGGGTCCTCGAAGAAGCGTTCGTCCCGGCACGCCGAGCCGGTGACCAGCAGGGTGGGGAAGCCGCCCCTCACCGGTCCGCCGGTCAGGTCGACATCCTGGGTGCAGAACCGGCCCTGGTACTGGGAGGGCGGGTAGTACCGGAGGGTCTCCTCCACCGCCCTCGGGATCAGACCTGGGTCGTCCAGGACCTTCTGCCACTGGTCGGGATTGCGGTGGAACAGCACGCCGGCGTTGGCCACCAGCTTGGTCACCGTCTCGGCCCCGGCCCCGCCCAGCAGTGCGGTGAACCCGGCGATCTCCTCGTCGTTGAGCCGGGTCATCTGGCCGTCACCCCGGTCCACCTCGGCCTGGATCAACCGGCCGATCATGTCGTCACCGGGGTCGGCCCGCTTGGCGCCGGCCAAGGTCCAGAAATAGGCCCCGAACTCCGAGCCGGCGGCCGAGCCCTCGGGCGTCGGGTCCATCTGGCCCGGCTCGCGGTGCAGCATCACGTCGAGCAGGTGCCGGAGCTGCTGGCGCTCGCCTTCGGGGACGCCGAGCATGCGGCAGATGACCTCGACGGGGAACGGTCCGGTGAAGTCCTTCACCAGGTCGAAGTGGTCGGCGTCGTCGAACGGCTCGAGGAAGGACACGATGACCTCGCGCACCATGGGCTCGAGGGCGCTCACGGCCCGCGGCGTGAACACCCGGCTCACCAAGGCCCGCATCCGGTCGTGCTCGGGCGGGTCCATCATGATCATGGACCGGTAGAGGTCGATCAGCTTGGGGTCCTTGGTCAGCATGGACAGGTCCACGCCGTGGGTGCTGGTGAAGGTGGGCCAGTCCTTGTGGGCGGTGCACACGTCGTCGTAGAGGAACAGGGCGTAGAAGCCGTACTCCTCGTTGAAGTACACCGGAGCCTCGTCGCGCATCCGCCGGTAGATCTCGGTGGGGTCGGTGAAGAACTCGGTGGAGAACGGATCGAACTCGACCGGCGGCCTGCTCAGTGTGGTGTCGGACATGCTGCCTCTCCCCGGATCACGTGCAACCGACGTGGGTGGTCTCGTGGCATGGTACCGGCTGCCGGCCAGCCGGTCAGCCGCCGATACCCTCCCGGTGGCCATCGGTGAGGGCGCGGCGCAGCGTGAACAGCCAGCGACCGTCGCGCTCCTCGTAGGTGTCGACGTAGCGTCCCCAGTGGTCGAGGCCGTGCGCCATGAGGACGGCGAAGTAACTGCGGCCCGTGGCATGGGTCCGGTCCCCGAGGTCGATCTGGTGGGTGGCGGTGAAGTGGCGGACGTGGCGCGGCCGGCCCCGGGCCCCGGGGGACGCCCCTCGGGCCACGCCAGCACCATCGGCCCGACGGGCCCCGGCCGCCTCGGTCTCCCACCGCGCCTGGGTGCCGGTGAAGATGGTGGCCATGGCGTCGTGACCCTCGTAGCGCCGGACGTCCCCGTCGGCGGTCACGATCTCCATGGCGCCGTCATCGGTGAACAGCTCCATCACCTGGGCGAACCGTCCGGTGTCCCCGTTGGCGTTGTACCGGGCCACCAGGTCCCGGATGGACTCCCGGGCCGTCAACTCCCACAGCTCCATGGGACCTGGCCCTACTCCTCGAGGGCGATGCAGCGCTCCGGGCAGTTCTGGACGGCCAGCCACGCCTGGTCCTCCAGGCCCTCAGGCACCTCGGCGGCCAGCAGCACGCTGTGTCCCTCGTCGTCGGTGTCGAACAGCTCGGGGGCCAGGGTGTAGCACCGGCCATGGCCGGTGCACAGCTCGGAGTCGAGGACGATGCGCACGGCCGGTGAGCCTACCGCCCCGCCCTGCCGGGAGCTCTCCGTGGCACCTGGGGGCCGGTCAGGACGCCACGGCCACCGGGTACGCCGAGATGTCGGGGAGGACCTCGGCGGCGAACCGGGTGATCCCTTCGACCGCATCCTTGGTGCTGCGGAACGGTTTGACCAGGGCCCGACCCACGCCGGCATCGGCATAGGCCTGCAGGTCGGCCAACGCCACCCCCTGGGCCCCGAGCGTGATCTCCACCGTCCCGGGCCTACCGGCCTCGGCGCGCAGCCTGGCCATGTGCGCCGCACGCTCGGGGATCTGTTCGACGGTGTGGTTCATGGGGATCCACCCGTCGCCGAGCAGCGCGGCCCGTCGCAGGGCGGCGGGACCGTCGCCACCGATGTGGAGCGTGGGCCACGGCGTGTGGGTGGGCTTGGGCTCGAACATGACGGGACCGAAGTCGAAGAACTCCCCGTGGTGCTCGATGACCTCCTCGCTCCACAGCAACCGGCACACCTCGATGGCCTCGTCCACGCGGCGACCACGGGTGGTGAAGTCGAGTCCTACCGCCTCCCACTCGGCCTCGAGCCAGCTGGCCCCGATCCCGAACTCGACCCGCCCCTGCGACAGCACGTCCAGGGTGGCCACGGAGCGGGCCACGGTGAAGGGATGGCGGAGTCCGATGTTGTACACCTGGGTGCCGAAATGGATCCGCTCGGTCTTGGCGGCCAGGAACCCCAGATAGGCGAAGACGTCGTAGATGGGAACGTTCGGCGGGATGGGCGGATGGTCCGACCCGGCGAAGGGGCTGCCCGCCGACTGCACGGGGATGACCAGGTGCTCGGGCATCCACACCGAGTCGTACCCGAGGCCATCGGCCACCACGGTGACCTCCTCCCAGGCCGAGGGGCGGAGCACGCCGAGCGAAATGCCGATCTTCATCGTGCCGTCGTCATGGTGCCGTCGTCGTCCCGCAGCGGCCGGGCGTGGCGACGGGCGGGCGGGGGCACCGGGCCGCTACTGCCCGAGCGGGGTGGTCTGGGCCAGTTCGGCCGCGGCAGCCATGGTGTCGAGCACCACGTACTCGTACGCGGCCATGGCCGGGTTGTCGGCGTCGCCGGCCACCACGCGTGCGTACCCCGCCTCCAGCACGATGGCCAACTTGAACCGGGCCAAGATGATGTAGTAGTCGATCTCGTCCACATTGCGTCCGCTGACCTCGGCGTAGTGGTCGAGCATCTGTCGACCGCTGGGCATCCCGGTCGTGTCGACGTACCCCTTGGTGCGGTCCTCGCCCGGATCGGTCCACCCGTTCATCACCCAGGCCAGGTCCAACAGGGGGTCGCCCACCGTGGACATCTCCCAGTCGACCATGGCGGCCAGTCGGGCCGGGGCGCCGTGGGCGAACATCACGTTGGCGAACTGGTAGTCGCCGTGGATGATGCCCGGTTCCCACTGGCTGGGCTTGTGACGGCTCAGCCAATCGGCGGTCACGTCCAGCCCGGGGATGTCCCGGAACTTGACCGCGTTGAGGTGGGCCATCCATCGGTCCACCTGTCGGTCGTGGAAGCCGTCCGGCTTGCCGAAGCCCTCGAGGCCCACCGCCTTCCAGTCCACGCGGGCCAGCCGGGCGATGCCGTCGACCAGTTCGATGGCCAGCCCGGAGCGCGCCTCGAGATCGGTGTCGAACGGGGCCGGCCACCCGTCCATGTTCATGGGCGACCAGCCGTCGACCAGGCTCATCAGGTAGAAGGACGATCCGATCACCGAGTCGTCGCTGCAGGCGGCGTAGGCCTCGGGATGGGGGACGTCCGTGCCGTTCAGGGCGTGGAGCACCCGGTACTCGCGCAGCATGGTCTCGTTGCGGCCCTTGGGGACCACTCGGGGTGGACGGCGCAGTACGGCGTGGAAGTCGCCGCGACGGATCTCGAAGATCTCGTTCGAGGCCCCCCCGCTGATGAACGAGGACGTGACGGCCTCGCCCTTCCCGGGAAGGTCCTGGGTGTCCATCCAGGCCCCCAGGCGTTCCTCGTGCACCAGTCCGGCGGTGCGGACCTTGATGGCCTCTTCCTCTTCTGGCGTGCGCTTGGCCACGGATTCATACTCCTTTGGGATACGGGGATACAGGACTGCGGGGAGCGACGGGGATGTGGGACAGGGCGCTCATGGCTCCAGCGCGGGATCGTCGGGATACGGCTCCTCGAAGGCGGTCTGAGTGGCGGCGACCAGTCCATTGGTCATCTCGACCGGCGGCGCCGTCGCCGCCGGGTGGGCCACCCGCGAGGCCATGATGCCCTCCCGCCGGCGCAGGGCGAACATGGACTCCCGCCGCCCGGAGTACGAGGTGGGCTGGCGCACCATCCACACGATGCCCTCGGCCGCCACCGCCGAGGGCTCCCAGCCGGAGTGGTCGGCCCCCGGCGTGTTGGCCACGAAACCCTCGGAGGCCACGGCCAGATCGATCCGGAAACAGTTCACGGCGATGCCGTCGTCGGCCAGCTGGGAGGCGGCGTCGACGGTCAGGCGCTCCAAGGCCACCTTGGACATGCCGTAGGCCATCAGCGACGGATGGGGATAGAGGGCGGCCACCGACGAGACGTTGACCACCGAGCCGCCCCCCACCGCTCGCATGGCCGGGGCGGCCTCACGGATGGCGATCAGAGGGGCGCGCATGTTGACCTGCATGACCAGGTCGAACCGGTGCAAGGGGATGTCGAGGTCGCCGATGAAGGTGATGGCGGCGTTGTTGATCAGGATGTCCAGTCGCCCGAAGTGATCGAGGGTGGTGGCCACCATGGCCTCCACCTCGGCGTCGACGGCCAGGTTGGTGGGGACGGCCAGACCCCGTCGTCCGGCGGCTTCCACCCGCGCCACCGTCTCGTTGATGGTGCCCGCCGTGCGCTGGGGCTGATCCCGGGTGGAGCGTGCGGCACAGGCGACGTTACAGCCGGCCTCGGC
This sequence comes from uncultured Acidimicrobiaceae bacterium, assembly GCA_963737625.1. Classification (GTDB taxonomy): domain Bacteria; phylum Actinomycetota; class Acidimicrobiia; order Acidimicrobiales; family RAAP-2; genus Bog-756. Next base: position 154,893 of record CAVTTK010000001.1, on the reverse strand, counting down.
CAGGGCCACCGCCGTGGCCGCACCCACTCCCCGGCTGGCCCCCGTGACCAGGGCCACCTTTCCGTGCAGTTCGTCCACCGGTCTCCTCCCCACCGCTCTCGGCACTCGCCGGACCGGTCGTCGACGCGTGACTTCGCCCCGGACACAAACATTCTGTATGTTGGATACGTCATGAATCAAGCCGGCAGCTCCCAGGCGGTGACCCAGCCCCCCGACGGGGAGGGCGCAGGCCCGTCCGCCGGTGCCCGAGGCCTCCGGGCGGCCCACGTGCGGGACACCCGGCGGGCGCTGCTCACCGCGGCCCGGGAGTTGTTCGCCGCCGACGGGTTCCAGGCCACCCGGACTGAGGAGATCGTTCGGCGGGCCGGCCTGACCCGCGGCGCCCTGTACCACCACTTCCTCGACAAGGAGGACCTGTTCCGGGCGGTCTACGAGGAGGTGACCGGCGAGGTCACCCGCTCACTGCGGCGGCGATCCCAGGACCGGCACCGCGGTGCCTGGGACCTCTTCGTGGCCAACAGCGAGGTCTATCTCGAGGCCGCATCCACCAATCCCGCCTACCGGCAGATCGTGCTGGTCGACGGCCCGGCCGTCCTCGGGTGGAACTCGCTGTCCGAGCGGGGGGACGGCCCCACCCACCAGATCATGGGCTACCTGCGTGAGGCGGTCGCCGAGGGCGCCCTCGATCCCCAGCCGCTCGAGCCGCTGGCCCACCTGCTCTCGGCCCTCGGGACGGGTGCCGCCCTCTACGTGGCCCATGCCGCCGATCCCGAGGCGGCCCGCCGGGAGGTGGCCGCGTGCAACGAGCGGTTCCTCGCCGGACTGGGCGTGCGCCCGACCTCCGGCCACGGCTCGACCGACCGGGCCCGACCCGGCCCCCCCTCCGAAGCGAATTACGCCAGACGTACCAACAGAAAGGACCCCCCGATGGCCTGGGATTTCTCCACCGAACCGGAGTTCCAAGAGAAGCTGGACTGGGCTCGCCAGTTCGTCGCCGACAAAGTCGAGCCGCTCGACATCCTCTATCCGCACAAGCAGTTCCACCCCCTGGACGACGAGCTGCGGCCCATCGTCGATCCCATGAAGCAGGAGGTGCGGGACCACGACCTGTGGGCCGCCCACCTCGGACCCGAGCTCGGCGGCAAGGGGTACGGCCAGGTCAAACTGGCCCTGCTCAATGAGATCCTCGGCGTGTCGTCCTGGGCCCCCATCGTGTTCGGGACCCAGGCCCCCGACACCGGCAACGCCGAGATCATCGCCCACTACGGCACCGACGAGCAGAAGGAGAAGTACCTCCAGCCGCTCCTCGACGGCGAGGTCTTCTCCTGCTACTCCATGACCGAGCCGCAGGCCGGGTCGGACCCCCAGCAGTTCACCTGCGCCGCCGTGCAGGACGGCGACGAGTGGGTCATCAACGGATGGAAGTTCTTCTCGTCCAACGCCCGGACGGCCTCCTTCCTCATCGTCATGGCCGTCACCGACCCCGACGTGAGCATCTACCAGGGGGCGTCGATGTTCCTCGTCCCCACGGACACCCCCGGGGTGAACATGACCCGCCACGTGGGGCTGGCCGGCGAGTCCGACGACGAGGCCATGCACGCCCTCATCCACTACGAGGACGTGCGGGTCCCGGCCGAGAACCTGCTGGGCGGGGCGGGGCAGGCCTTCGCCATCGCCCAGACCCGACTGGGCGGTGGGCGGGTCCATCACGCCATGCGCACCGTGGCCACGTGCCAACGGGCCCTCGACCTGCTGTGCGAGCGGGTGCTCAGCCGCGAGACCCAGGGCAGCCTGCTGGCCCGCAAGCAGTTCATCCAGGGTGACATCGCCGACTCCTATGCCGAGCTCCAGCAGTTCCGGCTGCTCGTCCTCTACACGGCCTGGGAGATCGACCAGATCGGGGACTACCGGCGCACCCGCAAGAACATCGCCGCCATCAAGGCCCTGACGCCCAAGGTGGCCCATGACGCCGTGTGGCGGTCCATGCACGCCCACGGGGCCCTCGGGGTGTCCAACGAGATGCCGTTCGGCAGCATGTGGATGATGGCCCCCATCATGAGCGTGGTGGACGGGCCCACCGAGGTCCACAAGGTCACCGTGGCCCGCGAGGTCCTGAAGGACTACGAGCCCTCCCCGGGGCTGTGGCCCACCGCCCATCTGCCGGCCAAGCGGGAGGAGGCCCAGCGCAAGCTGGCCGCCCACATCGAGCACCTCGTCGGAAACTCCTGAGTCGGGTCCGTGCGCGCCGTCCGGTGTGAGCAGTACGGGCCGCCCGGCTCGGTGGTGGTGGCCGAGGTGGACGACCCGGTGGCCGGCGAGGGTCAGGTAGTGGTGGATGTGGTCGCCGCGGCGGCCAACTTCCCCGACGTCCTGGTGGTGGCCGACCGGTACCAGGTGAGCATCCCGGTGCCGTTCACCGTGGGCAGTGAGTTCGCCGGCACGGTGTCCTCGATCGGTCCCGGGGTCGACGGGGTGGCCGTGGGCGACCGGGTGATGGGTTCGGTGCTGTTCGGGGCGTTCGCCGATCAGGTGGCGGTCTCGGCCGGCGCCCTGCAGCCGGTGGATCCGGCCGTCGACCTGGTGTCGGCGGCCGCCTCCGGCGTGGCCCACCGCACGGCCTACCACGCCCTGCGCAGCTTCGCCCGGGTCCAGCCGGGCGAGTGGGTGGTGGTGCTCGGCGCCGCCGGCGGCGTGGGCCTGGCCGCCGTGGAGCTGGCCGCCCTGCTCGGGGCCAGGGTGGTGGCGGCGGCGTCGACGGCGGAGAAGCTGGCCCTCTGTGCCGAGCGGGGAGCGTCGGCCGGGGTGGATTACACCACCGAGGACCTGAAGGAGCGGATCAAGGAGGTGACGGGGGGCGGGGCCGACGTCGTCATCGATCCCGTAGGGGGCCCGGCGGCCGAGCAGGCCCTCCGGGCCCTGGCCTGGGGGGGACGGTTCGTGACCGTGGGATTCGCCTCCGGCGAGATCCCGAGGATCCCGCTCAACCTGGTGCTGCTGAAGGGCGTCATCGTCACCGGCTTCACCATGGGTGGCTTCGCCACCCACCAGCGCGACGACTTCCAACGGGACCAGGACGAGCTGACCGAGCTCTACCGGTCCGGACGGTTCACTCCCCACATCTCGGCCCGCTACGGGTTGGCGGGGGCCGGTCGGGCCCTGGAGGACCTGGCTGAGCGACGGGCCCTGGGCAAGGTGCTGGTGGTGCCGTCGGACTGAATGGTCCGACGGCCGGTGGCCCGGGGCCGGTCAGGAGGGGGTCGGGCCGGACAGCTCGTCGCGCACCACCCGGCGGAGGACCTTGCCGGTGGCGGTGGTGGGTAGCTCGTCGCGCACCTCGATGAGGCTCGGGGTCTTGAGCGAACCGAGGGACTGGCGCACCCAGACCACCAACTCCTCGACGATCACCTCGTCCATGGTCCCGTCGGCCTCGGGGACCAGTACCACGGCGGCGGCCACCGATTCGCCCCACTCCTCGTGGGGCACACCGACCACCACCGCGGACTGCACCGACTTGTGGCGCAGCAGGGCATCCTCGATCTCCGACGGGGAGAGGTTCTCGCCCCCCTTGATGATCACGTCGTCGGCCCGGCCCTCCACGAAGAGGTAGCCGGACTGGTCGACGAAGCCGACGTCACCGGTGGCCAGCCAGCCCGCGCCGTCCACTCCGGACTCGGTGTCGAGGTACTGCCCGCTCACCTGGGGGCCGCGTACGCGGATGAGTCCCTTGCCTCCCGCCGGAACCGGCTCGCCCGACTCCTCCACCACCGACACCTCGACGCCGGGGAGGGGCTGGCCCACCGACTCCAGCCTCCTCCGGACGGCCGGATCGTCGCTGGACAGGGCCAGTCGGTGGTCCTCGGGGCCCAGCACGGCGATGGTGGACGAGGTCTCGGTCAGTCCGTAGGCGTTGACGAAGCCGACGTCGGGGAAGAGCTCGAGGGCCCGCTCGAGGACGGGAGCGGCCATGCGGGCCCCGCCGTAGGAGATGGCGCGCAGGGTGGGCACCCGCAGGGACGGGTCCGACTCCATGCACTGGACGATCCGCGACAGCATGGTCGGCACCACGAAGGCGTGGGTGGCCCCCTCGTCCCGGGCCAGCTCCAGCCACGCCTCGGGGGTGAAGGCCGGCAGGGGCAGGAGCCGGCGGCCCGAGTAGATCGAGCTCAGCACGGCGGCCACCCCGGCGATGTGGAAGGGCGGGGCCGCCAGCACCAGCGCCTCGTCCTCACCGGCCCCCAGGAACTCGACCGTGTCCATGATGTAGGACATCAGGTTGTCGTGGCTGAGCAGGGCCGCCTTGGGAGCGCCCGATGAGCCGCTGGTGAACAGGATGACGGCGGCCCCCTCCGGCTCGGGCACGTAGTCGCCGGCCGGATCGTGAGTCCCTCCGCCCCGGCTCAGCCTGTCCAACCACACCGCCCGGTCGGTGGCCGGCGGATCGGTCAGTTCGGCGACCAGCGCCGCCGAGGACACCACCGTGGGCCGGTCGAGGCGGGCCACCTGCTGGCGCAGGGACTCGGCCGGAAGGCGGAAGTTGAGCGGGGCGTACGATGCGCCGGCCCAGGCCGCCCCGAACAGGGCGGTGGGCACGGCGGACGAGGTCACATCGGCGTAGACCAGGGTGGCGGCCCCGGCCGCGTTCAGCTCGGCGGCGGCCGCCCGGGCCAGCCCGCGCAGTTCGTCGTAGGTGCGGGACGTCCCGTCTTCGGTCAGCGCCACCCGGTCGCCGAAGGTGTCGGCGACGAGGTCCAGCAGCATGGCGATGTTCACGTTGGCTTCACGATGGGAGTCCCGGCTCGGTCATGGGCGAATCCACCCTAACGAAGTGCGGAAGAGCTGCGACAATTACCCCTCCAGGGCATCGACCAGGCCCCAGGCCAGGGCGGTGTCGGCGTCGATCTCCGGTGGTCCCACGGCCAACAGCATGGTGGCGTGACGGCCGATCCGCCTGGGCAGGCTGACCGTGCCCCCGGCTCCCGGGATGAGGCCGAGGTGGACCTCGGGGAGCGAGACACGGGTGGTGCGGTCCGCCACCACCCGGTGGGCGAAGGCGGCCAACTCGATGCCGGACCCCACCGTGGCCCCGTGGATGTGGGCAGTGGTCCGGTCGGCCACCTCGGCCAGGACGCGTCCGGGACTCCGCTGGAGGCGGACCAGATGGGCGGTGGCCGGATCGGAACGGGACCCGAACTCGTCGAGGTCGCCGCCGCTGCAGAAGGCCCTCCCGGCCCCCCGCACCACGACGGCGGTCACCGAGGGGTCGACCACGGCCACCTGCAGCGCCGCCACCAGCTCGTCCCGCATGGGAGCGCTGAAGGCGTTGAGCACGTGGGGGCGGTTGAGCGTGATGGACAGTTCGTGGTCGCGCCGGGCCACCAGCACCGGGCTCCCGCCTCCACCCGGATGCTCCCGTACCGGGACGCCGCGGCGCCAGGCGGCGAACTCCGGTCCGGCCTGCAGGAGCCCATAGGCCATCGATTCGGCCACCAGCCCCTGGGCCACCGTGCGACGGTCGCCGCCGCGCAACAGGACGGCCAGGGTGACCGAGGCCAGGGGGTTGGCCCCCACCGTGGCCAGGGTGGCGGCCAGCTCGGGGCTGCCCGGAGCCACCACCACATCGGCCCACTCGGGGCGACGATGCTCCGGGTCAGCGACCACCCCCACCACCACGGCGGGGACCATGGCCAGTCGGTCGAGTGGGTCAGGGACGCCACTCCGGGTGGGCAGCGAGTCGGGGAGGTCGTCCCCCTCCACCACGACCGCCCCGGACTCCAGCCCTACAATCCTCTCGAACGCCTCGCCGGCGCCGAGCACCGCCACGAACTCCGGTCCGGGGAGCCGCACAGGGTCCATCCGCCGATGGTAACGAGTCGTCGACGCCGGTGGCGGCGGACCGACCGACACCAGGCCCAGGGACCACCGAGGTGCGAGAGTGACCGAACCGAATCTCCTCGAGCTCGCCTCCTCCTGGGCCGCCTCGGGCATGGCCTGGCTGACCGGTCGCCCCGACGGACCGGCCCGCGGAGGGCCCTCGTCCCTCATCGGGGCCGTGGGGAGGTGGTCCGAGGAGCTGACGGCCCGCTCGTCCTCTCTCGGCACGCCGCTGGTCGTCGCACCGCTGGCCCTGCTGGCCGAACGGGCCGCGGTCACCGGGCTGGCGCGAGGCGGACGGGTGAGCTGTGGCGGAGGCACCCACCTGCTCCCGTGCGCCGACGGCTGGGTGGCCGCATCCTTGACGCGGGCCTCGGACTGGGAGCTGGTGGCGGCCTGGCTCGGCCGACCGGGCCCGGTGGCGGAAGGCGGGTGGGCCGAGGTGGCCGACGGGGTGGCTGCGCTCGGGGCCCGGCAGGTACGGGCCCAGGCGATGCTGGTCGGCCTGCCCGTCTCGGTGCTGGGTGAGCGCCTCGGCGGTTCCGGGTGGGCACCCGGGGCCGACCCCCCGGGGACGGGTTCCACCGATGCGACGGACCACATCCACGGCATCCACGCCCGGCGGATCCGCCCGGCTCCGGCCGTCCGTTCCCTGGCCGACCTGGTGGTGGTGGACCTCTCGTCGCTGTGGGCCGGCCCTCTGGTCAGTCGCCTGCTGGGTCGGGCCGGTGCCCGGGTGGTCAAGGTGGAATCGACCGCCCGCCCGGACGGGGCCCGCTTCGGCTCGGCGGCGTTCTATGCCCGCCTGAACAGCGGCAAGCAGTCGGTGGCCCTCGACTTCGCCACCCCGTCAGGTCGGCGTCGGTTGGCCGCCGTCGTGGCCGCGGCCGACGTGGTGATCACCGGGTCACGGCCGCGGGCCCTCGAACAGTTGGGCCTGGACGTCGAGTCCCTGGTGCAGGGCGGACGTCCCCGGGTATGGCTGTCCATCACCGGGTACGGGGCCGCCGGCGCCTCGGGGAGGCGGGTGGCCTTCGGGGACGACGCCGCCGTGGCCGGCGGACTGGTGGCCGGGGAGGGGTCCGGGGACGGTCCCTACTTCTGTGGTGACGCCATCGCCGACCCCCTCACCGGGATGGCCTCCACCGTGGCCGTGCTCGGGGCCCTCATGAGTGACGGGTCCTGGGTCATCGACGCCTCCATGGCCGACGTCGCCGGTGGCCTGGCCGGTCCGGCCCTCTCCATGGAGGGACTGGCGGTGCCGCCGCCCCCGGACACCGATCCCGTCGCCGGCGAGGTCCCGACCGGGGAGCCGAGGGAGCTGGGAGCGGACACCGAGGCGGTGCTGGCCGAGCTCACCCCCGGCTGACCAGCCCGGATCACTCCCGCGTCCCCGCGCCGACCGGGCTCCGACGGCCGGGTCCGGAAGTGCCGTTCTCGCTCCGTGGCTACGGGATACGTCCCGGTGGATATGATTCTTTCCGACGGGGCAGCACAGGTCGTGTTCGGTGCCACGGGCGCCGAAATCCGGGGGAGACCGGAGAAGGAGGTTCGACATGGAGATCAACGACATGGTGATGGTGAGCGTGGACGACCACGTGGTCGAGCCTCCCAACCTCTTCGAAGGTCGCCTGCCGGCCAAGTACGTCGATCTGGCCCCCAAGTTCATCACCAACCCGGACGGCACCAACGCCTGGCTGTACGAGGGCAACATCCTCCCCAACGTGGCCCTCAACGCCGTGGCCGGCCGGCCCCGCGAGGAGTACGGCCTCGAGCCCACCTCGTTCGAACAGCTCCGTCCGGGCTGCTATGACATCGACGAGCGGGTCAAGGACATGGACGCCAACGGGGTCCTGGGCTCGCTGTGCTTCCCCTCCTTCCCCCAGTTCTGCGGTCAGACCTTCGCCCGCACGGAGGACAAGGACGTGGCCCTGGCCATGATCCAGGCCTACAACGACTGGCACATCGACGAGTGGTGCGGAACCCACAAGGGACGGTTCATCCCCTGCCCCATCCCCGCCATCTGGGATCCGGAGGTGCTGGCCGCCGAGGTCCGGCGCACCGCGGCCAAGGGTGCCCACGCCGTCACCTTCTCGGAGAACCCCTCCAAGCTGGGCTGGCCCAGCATCCACTCCGACCACTGGGACCCGTTCTGGAAGGCGTGCAGTGACGAGGCCGTCGTGGTGTGCATGCACATCGGCTCGTCGTCGGAGATCGTCATCACCTCGCCGGACGCCCCCATCGACTGCCTGATCACCCTGACCCCGATGAACATCGTCCAGGCCGCCGCCGACCTGGTGTGGTCGCCGGTGCTCCGCAAGTTCCCCGACCTGAAGGTGGCGCTGTCCGAGGGAGGCATCGGCTGGGTGCCCTACTTCCTCGAGCGCATCGACTACAACTACGACCGCCACCACGCCTGGACCGGGCAGGACTTCGGCGACACCCTCCCCAGCCAGGTGTTCAACCAGCACATCCTGACCTGCTTCATCGACGACCAGTTCGGGGTGGCCAGCCGGGACTTCCTGGACATGGACAACGTCATGTGGGAGTGCGACTACCCCCACTCCGACTCCACCTGGCCCACGGCCCCGGAGTCGCTGATGAAGGGGCTGCACGGCGTGTCCGACCACGACATCGACCGCATCACCCACCTCAACGCCATGCGCCACTACAGCTACGACCCGTTCACCGAGTTGGGCGGCAAGGAGAACTGCACGGTGGGCGCCCTCCGGGCCAAGGCCATGGGCCACGACGTGTCCATCAAGTCGCGGAACATGGCCAGCATCGGCAAGCGCGGCACCAAGTCGGTCGACCTCCTCTCGAGCGCCCGCGCCTAACCGGTCCGGGTGGCCCCCGTCGGGGCCTCCGCACCGAACTCACCGAATCACCGAAGGGGGAACGCCGTCATGGCCAACGCACTGGCTGGATTCCGCGTGCTCGAGGTGGCCGCCTGGACGTTCGTCCCGGCCGCCGGAGCCGTCCTGTCCGACTGGGGGGCTGACGTCATCAAGGTCGAGCACCCGGTGGGCGGTGACCCGCAGCGCGGGCTGATCTCCATGGGTCTGGTCCCCGGCGGGCCCGGGGCGGTCAACTACATCATCGAGCAGCCCAACCGGGGCAAGCGCAGCATCGGTCTGGACATCAGCACGGACGACGGCCGGGACCTGCTCTACAAGATCGTCGAGACGTCCGACGTCTTCCTCACCAGCTTCCTCCCCGACACCCTGCAGCGCCTCAAGATCGACGTGGACAGCATCCGGGCCGTGAATCCCAACATCGTCTACGCCCGGGGCACCGGCCAGGGGCCCCACGGGCCCGACCGCGAGAAGGGCGGGTACGACGGGGCCACGTACTGGGCGCGCGGCGCGGTGGCCAACGCCCTCACCCCGGCGGACAGCGAGTGGCCGGTGGGCGGGCGCCCGGCCTTCGGGGACCTGGCCGGGGGCATGGCCATCGCCGGCGGCATCGCCGCCGGCCTCCTCCAGCGGGCCACCAGCGGCGTGGCCCCCATCGTGGACGTCTCCCTCCTGGGCCTGGCCATGTGGCAGCTCTCGCCGGACATCGTGGCCTCCGGCCTCTACGGCGGCGACCCCATGCCCAAGTTCGACCGGAGCTCCTCCCCCAATCCGCTGGTCGGCAACTACCGCACCAGCGACGGTCGCTTCATCACCCTCATGATGCTCCAGTCCGACCGGTTCTGGCCCGACTTCTGCCAGCACATCGACCGACCGGACCTGATCACCGACCCCCGGTTCGTCGACGGGGCGGCCCGCTACACCAACGGCAAGGAGTGCGTCGCCATCATCGACGAGGTCTTCGCCTCCCGGACCTTCGAGGAGTGGAAGCAGGCCCTGGCCACCCTGTCCGGCGTGTGGGCACCCGGTCAGATGGCCAGCGAGCTGGTGAACGATGTCCAGGTGCAGGCCAACGGCTATCTGTCCCGGGTGGACCGAGCCGACGGCAAGTCCTACGACCTGGTGGCCAACCCGGTCCAGATGGACGAGTCGGCCGATCAGCTGATGGCCGCCCCCGAGCATGGCCAGCACACCGAGGAGATCCTCCTCGAGCTGGGCCTGGACTGGGACCAGATCATCGCCCACAAGGACTCGGGCGCCGTCTTGTGACCGGCGCCGTCGGCCCGGGCCCGGGCCGACGGGATGCGGGGCCTACTTGGGTGGGAAGCGCAGGGCCCCGTCGAGTCGGATGTTCTCGCCGTTGAGGTAGGGGTTGGTGACGATGCTCTCCACCAACCGGGCGAACTCGTCGGGCTGACCCATCCGCTTGGGGAAGATGATGCTCTCCACCAGCTTCTCCTTCAAGGCCTCGGGAGCGCTCTCCATCAGCGGCGTCCCCATGGTCCCCGGGGCGATGGCGCACACCCGGATGCCCACCGGGGCCAGGTCCCGGGCCAGGGGCAGGCTCATGCCCAGCACGGCCGCCTTGGAGGCACCGTAGGCCACCTGGCCGGTCTGGCCCTCGTAGCCGGCGATGGACGCCGTGTTGACCACCACGCCGCGCTGACCGTACTCATCGGGCTCGGCGGTGGCCATGCGGGAGACGGCCAGGCGGGTCACGTTGAACGTGCCCACCGTGTTGAGTTCGATGGTGAACCGAAAGGCCTCGATGTCCATCGGCGCGCCGTCACGCGACAACGTACGACCTCCGGCCCCACCACCGGCCACGTTGACCAGCACCGCCAACGGTCCCATTGCCTCCGCGGCGTCGAGGGCGGCGTTGACGTCGTCATCGCTGTTGATGTCCCCGCCCACCGCCGCGCCGCTGCCCAACTCCTCGACCAGGGCCTTCCCCGCGTCCAGGGCACGGTCGAACACCACCACCTGGAGCCCCAAGGCGGTCAGCCGCCGCACGGTGGCGGCTCCCAGGCCTCCGGCTCCCCCGGTGACGACGGCGGATCGTTCGTTGAACTGCATGGCTACTCCTCGGTTGGATGTGGTTCGGATCGGGTCAGGGTCGGGCCGTAGACGCGCCGCGACCGGTCGGCCGACCGCCCCGGGTCACCGGCGCCGGCGGTGGTGCCGGTCAGACCTGTGCCGGAGCGATGACCATCGGAAAATAGTCGATGGATCGGATGCCCCCGGTGTACATGAGCTCTTGGCCCTCCACCACCGAGTACTCGGGGATGCGACGGTGCCACTCACGGAGGGCCACTCGGAGCTCGAGCCGGGCCAGGTGCGAGCCCAGGCAACGGTGGACACCCCCACCGAAGGCCACATGGCGGTTGACCTCGCGGTCGAACCGCACCACGTCGGCGTCGGGCAGGTCGGCCTCGTCCGTGTTGACCGAGCCGATCATGACCATCACGTTGTCGCCTTTGTGGACGGGGCAGCCGTCCAGTTCGGTGTCCTCCATGGCCACCCGGGCCACCCCCATCACCGGGGTCTCCCAACGCAGGAGCTCCTCGATGGCCGCCGGGATGATCGCCGGGTCATCGACGATCTGCTGGCGCTGGTCGGGGTGCTCGCACAGGTAGGCGAACATGCAGTCCAAGGTGGCGGTGACCGTGTCCAGCCCGGCGATCAGGAAGAGGAAGCAGATGTCGAGGATGTCCTCGCGGGTCAGCTTGGCCCCGTCCACCTCGGCATCGAGGAACCGGCTCAGGATGTCGTTCTCCCGCTTCTGCTCCCGGAGGTCGAGGATGTCGTTGAAGTAGTCGTAGACGGAGTCGGCGGTCTGCTGCTGGTAGTCGGTGGCCACCTTGGACCCGAAGCGGGTGCCGGTCACCACCTCGGGGCGGATGATCCCGTCCTTCATGGTGAGGAACCGCGGCAGCTCCTCGTAGGGGAGGCCGAACAGCGTGAGGAAGACCTCGGAGGGGAAGGGGATCGAGAACTCCTTGGCGAAATCGATCTCCTCCTTCCCGATCAGCCCGTCGATGAGCCCGTTGACCGTCTCGGTCACCGACTCCTCGATGAGGGCCATCTGCCGGGGAGCGAAGATCGGGTCGAGGATCTTGCGGTACTTCTTGTGCTCGGGCGGATCGATCTGGAGGGGGATCATCGGCCGATGGTTCTTCAGGTCGACGGCGTCAGCGTTGGACGAGAAGATCTCCGGGTGGCGGAACACCTCTTCCACCTCGACCTTGCGGGTCACCACCACGCCCATGCCCTCCACGGGCATGACCGGCATGGCGTCCCGCAACTCCTTGAACATGGGTTGGGGATGCCTGGCCGTCTCGGGGTCCATCGAGGCGAACGGGCTGTCGCCGCCCCCTTCGTCGGATGCAGCCGCTGTCTCGTCCATGTACGCTCCTCGTGCCCTGAAATTGGCGTTCTCATGATGGCACATACGTCATCTTCAAGCGAACGATCGTCAGGGTTGCGTGCACCGCCCAGCACCCGTCTGCGAAAGGAATCGCCCACCGTGACCTGCCACCCCCACCGCTCCGACCGCCAGATCCCGAGCGCCCGGGGGAGGTCGTACCGGTGCTGGTGATCCGGGAGCGCACCGGCCTGATCGAGACCCTCACCCTCAACCGACCGGAGGCGGCCAACTCACTCAACCCGCCCCTGATGGCCGAGTTGGGCACTGCCCTGCACGAGATCCTCCTCGACGTCGACGTGCGGGCCGTCGTGGTCACCGGGGCCGGGGAGCGGATCTTCTGTGCCGGGATGGACCTCACCGCCCTCGGGGGCTTCGACACCGACCCGGACACCTGGTCGGACCCTGACGGGGCCCGGACTCTGTTCGGCTTCCTCGACGGCTCCTACGAGAAGCCGCTCATCGCCGCCGTGAACGGGGCCGCCGTGGGCGGGGGGCTGGAGGTGGTCATGGCCTGTGACCTGGTGGTGGCGGCCGAGCACGCCCGCTTCGGCCTGCCCGAGGTCAAGCGGGGCCTGTTCGCCGCCGGCGGGGGGACGCGGCTCTCCCAGCGGATCCCCCAGGCCCTGGCCCTGGAGATGGGGCTCACCGGCCGGCTCATCGGGGCCGAGCGGGCCGCCCAGTTCGGCCTGGTCAACGAGGTGGTGCCGGCCGGCGACCTGATGGCGGCGGCCGGGGCGTTGGCCGCCGAGGTGGCGGCCAACGGTCCGCTGGGGGTCCAGCTGACCAAGCGCCTGATGCGACGGGCCGCCGACCAGGGTTCCGACCTCGGCCGGGCCACCCCCGAGGAGAACAGCGCCCTCTTCGGGAGCGAGGACGCCCGGGAGGGTGCGGCCGCCTTCATGGAGAAGCGGGACCCGGTCTACCGAGGGCGATGACGGCCGAGGAGACCGCCCCGAGGAGACTGCGCCCGGGGACACTGCGCCATCCCTCGAGCACCATCTGGGCCACCAGGCCGCCGTCCACCCGGACCGGCCCGCCGTCATCATGGCGGGCTCCGGCGAGGTGACCACGTACCGCCAGCTGGACGAGCGGTCGAACCGGGTGGCCCACGCGCTGCGCCAGGCCGGGCTGCGCACCGGGGACCACGTGGCCCTCATGATGGAGAACGGTTCGGCGTTGCTGGAGGTGACCTGGGCCGCCCAGCGGTCGGGCCTCTACTACACCGCCCTCAACAGCCACCTCCGCCACAGCGAGGTCCAGCACATCCTGGACGACTGCGGGGCGGTGGCCTTCGTCGTCTCGGCCCGCCTCGGCGAGGTGGCCCGGGACCTGGACCTCGGACGGATCCGCCTCCGGGTGGTCGTGGGCGGCCGCATCGACGGGTTCGAGCCCTACGAAGCGGTCCTGGCCCGCGGGCAGGCCACCCCCGTCGACGACGAGGCCGAGGGCCGCGAGATGCTCTACTCCTCGGGCACCACCGGCGTGCCCAAGGGAGTGCGCAAGACGCTCACCCCGGGGCCACCCGGTGATCCCGGTGCGGCCTCGGTGCAGATCGCCCTGGCCATCGGGGCCCGGGGCATCGGCGGCGACACGGTGTACCTGTCCCCCGCCCCCCTCTACCATTCGGCCCCGCTGGTCTACTGCATGGCCACCCACCGCCTGGGGGGGACCTGCGTGGTCATGGAGTCCTTCGACGCCGCAGGGTGCCTGGCGGCCATCGAGCGCTACCGGGTGACCCACGCCCAGTTCGTGCCGACCATGTTCACCCGCATGCTGCGGCTGCCCGAGGAGGAGCGGCGCTCCTTCGACCTGTCCAGCCTGACCTGGGCGGTCCACGCCGCCGCCCCCTGTCCCGTGCCCGTGAAGCAGGAGATGATGGCGTGGTGGGGCCCGATCATCCACGAGTACTACGCCGGCACCGAGGACATCGGGGCCTCCCAGATCACCCCGGAGGAGTGGCTGGCCCACCCCGGCTCGGTGGGCCGGCCCCTGGGCGAGGTGCACATCGTGGGACCCGACGACGAGGAGGTCCCCGTGGGCCGGGACGGCACGGTGTACTTCGCCGGTGGGCGCGAGTTCGAGTACCACAACGACCCCGACAAGACGGCCCGGATGCGCAACGCCCGGGGATGGCGCACCCTGGGCGACGTGGGCCACGTCGACGAGGAGGGCTACCTCTACCTGACCGACCGCGCCTCGGACATGGTGGTCTCCGGCGGGGTCAACATCTATCCCCGGGAGGCCGAACTGGCCCTGGCCGCCCATCCCCAGGTGGCCGACGTGGCCGTCTTCGGGGTGCCCGACGAGGAGATGGGCGAGGCCCTTCTCGCCGTGGTCCAACCGGACGACCCGGACCACCCCCCCGACGCCGCCCTGCTGATCGCCTGGTGCCGCGACCGCCTCGCCCCCTACAAGTGCCCCCGGTCGGTGGCGTTCGTCGAGGCCATGCCCCGCGACCCGAGCGGCAAGCTGTTCAAGCGCGTGCTGCGGGACCCCTACTGGGAGGGGCACGACTCCCGCATCGTGTGAGCGGTCCCCGGGGCCGCCGGCGGAAATGTCGCTCTCGGGTGGCGCGTTGTAGGATCTCGCCTCGGGGCAAAGAGCGTCCGTGAGCCCCACCGCCCCACGCCCCACCGCCCGGGTCGGCGCCTGTGGGGATTCGGGGAGAACGGACCACACCACGGGAGGGTCATGACCACCACAGCTTCTTCACCCACGCAGTCCGAACTGGGCAGTGAGCACCGGATGCTCATCGACGGCGCGCTCGTCGAGTCCTCCGCCGGCACCGGGTTCGACAACATCAACCCGGCCACCGAGGAGGTCATCGGCCAGACCACCGACGCCACCGCCGCCGACATGGACCGGGCCATCGCCGCGGCCCGCCGGGCCTTCGACGAGACCGAGTGGTCCACCGACCGGGCCTTCCGCCAGCGGTGCCTCCGCCAGCTCCACGAGGCCATCGTGGGCGAGCAGGAGCTGTTCCGCTCCGAGCTGGTGGCCGAGGTGGGCACCCCGGTGATGGTCACCACCATGGCCCAGCTGGACGCGCCGCTGGCCGACGGCCTCCTCTGGCCGGCCGAGGAGATCGACAACTTCCAGTGGGAGCGGCCGCTGCCCGACAACAACGCCTTCGGCCAGCCCAGCTGGATGAAGGTGGTCAAGGAGCCCGTCGGCGTGGTCGGGGCCATCCTGCCGTGGAACTACCCCTTCGAGATCATCATCGCCAAGCTGGGCCAGGCCCTGGCCACCGGCAACTCCATGGTCATCAAGCCCGCCCCCGACACGCCGTGGAGCGCCACCCGCATCGGCCGCCTGATCGCCGAGCACACCGACATCCCCGCCGGGATCGTCAACATCGTCCCCTCGTCGGACCACCTGATCGGCGAGCAGCTGGTGACCGACCCCCGGGTGGACATGATCTCGTTCACCGGGTCCACGGCCACCGGCCGGCGGATCATGGCCGCCGGCGCCCCCACCCTGAAGCGGCTCTTCCTCGAGCTGGGCGGCAAGTCGGCCGACATCATCCTGGAGGACGGCGACGTCGAGACCAAGATGGCCTTCCTCGGCTTCATGTGCATGCACGCCGGCCAGGGCTGCGCCATGCTCACCCGGACCCTGATCCACCAGTCCCGCTACGACGAGGCCGTGGAGCTGGCCAAGGTGTCCATGGAGCAGGTCACCTACGGCGACCCGACCGACCCCGGCGTCATTCAGGGACCCCAGGTCAGCGCCAAGCAGCGGGACCGGGTCATGGGCTACATCGACAAGGGCGTGGCCGAGGGGGCCCGCCTGGTCACCGGCGGCCACCGGCCGGCCCACCTCGAGAAGGGCTTCTTCGTCGAGCCCACCCTCTTCGCCGACGTGGACAACTCCATGACCATCGCCCAGGAGGAGATCTTCGGCCCGGTGCTGGTGCTCATCCCCTTCAAGGACGATGACGACGCCGTCCGCATCGCCAACGACAGCGCCTACGGGCTCTCCGGTGGGGTGACCTCGGCCTCCGAGGAGCGGGCCCTGGCCGTGGCCTCCCGGATCCGGTCGGGCACGGTCTCGGTCAACGGTGGCGTCTACTACAGCCCCATGTCCCCCTTCGGCGGCTACAAGGCCAGCGGCATCGGTCGCCAGAACGGGATCGAGGGGTTCGAGCAGTACCTCGAGACCAAGACCATCGCCGTCGGGAAGTGACCTCGGAGGCGTCGGCGGAGGCGCGCCGCCTGGCGCGGGCGGAGCACGAGGCCGTCATCGAGTCCGGCGACCACCTCATCCAGGAGCTGAAGCTGCGGGACGTGCCCGACGACGACAGCGACCTGACCATCGAGCTGGACCTGAACCCACGGATCACCAATCCGAGGGGCGGTCTCCAGGGTGGGCTGATGGCCACGGTGGCCGACGTGGTGGCCGGCCGGGCCGTGTTCGCCGGGGTGCCGCCCGGCTCGGTCTGCGTCACCTCCGACCTCACCATCCACTACCTCCGGCCCCTGACCGTGGGGCCGGGCCGGGCCCGGGCCCACGTCGTCCAGCGGGGCCGGAGCCGGGCCGTGGTCAACGTCGACATTCTCGACATGGGGACGGGCCGGCCGTCGGCCACCTGCTCGGTGGCCTTCTCGATCTTCCCCGGCGACACCGCCGCGGTGGGGGTGCTGGAGACGTAGCCGGTGGGTCCGGACCCGCCTGTCCCGGGGGAGCCCCGGAGTGCGGGTGGATGAGTTCTGAGCCTGCTCGGCCCAGTCCGGCCGGGTCCCGGACCTGCACGATCGCGGGTCCCGGAAAGAATTTCCAGAAATCGCTCAAGTTTCCTTCCGGCGTGCCGATACTGCCGTAGCCGGCAGCCCTGCGTGCCCCATCCCCGGGCCACCGGCCCTCGGGACCGCCGAGCCGCCCCAGGCCCCCGACTCAGGGACGACCGCCCCGGCCATCCGCTCCGAGCCGGCCCGACCGGGCCGTGCGCGCCACCCGGGCCAGGACCCGCCAGCCCAGCAGCTCGAGCCCGAGGAAGGCCAGCGCCACGGCGATGAAGGCCACCGCCGTCCCCTGGCCGGCCACCACCCGCAGCACCATCCCCACCGCCACACAGGAGATCCAGACGACCAGTGCCGTCGGGACCAGCTCCAGCGGCCGGCGCCAGGCCCGCACGGCGATCCATCCCACAGCCAGCCCGGCCAGGAAGGGCCAGGAGGTGCTGGCCATCCCGGCCGCCGCGTCCCCGTGGGCGTGCGACGCCCGGCCGATGGCCACGAAGACCAGGACGGCCACCACGTCGAGGGCCGCGGCCCCGACACCCAGCCGGAGGGACGGCTCGGCCGGGGACGACCGCCGTGGATCAGGAACGGAGGGCGGGATGGCGCTTGACCAGCATCGGGACCAGCACGCCGCGCGGGGCCAACCACCCGAAGGCGGAGGCCATCCGGTTGGACAGGCCCGGGATGACCACGGCCTTGTTGGCGTCCATGCCCACCACGGCCTGCCGGGCCACCTCGGCGGCCGGCACCCACATCACCCTGGGCAGCGACTCGGCCGCCTCGGCGTCGGTCATCCCGGCCGCCTCGGCGAACCCGGTCTCCACCGGGCCCGGGCACAGCACGGTGGCGGTCACGCCGGTGGGCCGCAGCTCACCCCGCAGGGCGTGGCTGTAGGACAGGACGAAGGCCTTGGACGCCCCGTAGCTGGCCTGACCGGGGAGGGGCTGGAACGCCGCCGTCGAGGCCACGTTGAGGACGGCCCCGCTGCGCCGCTCCACCATCCCGGGAACGAACAGTGAGCACAGGTGGACCACCGCCTCGACGTCGGTGCGGACCAGGGCGATCTCGCGGGCCGGGTCGGAACGGGACACCGGGCCCATCGTGGTGAGCCCGGCGTTGTTGACCAGGACGTTGACCGCCAGGGCCCGCTCCTCGAGCTCCTTTCCGATGGCCGCCCGGGAGTCCCCGTCGGTGAGGTCGGCGGCGATGAACTCGGCCCGGACCGAAAAGCGCGACGCCAACTCGCCGGCCAGGTCCCTCAGCTTCCCCTCCCGGCGGGCCACCACCGTGACCCCCAAGCCGCGGCCGGCCAGCAGGCGGGCGATCTCCGCGCCGATGCCGGACGAGGCTCCGGTCACCAGGCAGGTCCGGTCGGGATGGGGGGCGGGAAGCGTCATGGCCCGAGCGTAGGGCCTACGGCAGGGACCGCCCGCGTGCACCCGGGCCGGCCCGACCCGGGGCGGCATAGACGGCGCGGGCGCGGTAGCGCAGTGGCCGTTCGTCCAACTCCTCCAGGTAGTGAGCCGTCCATCCGGCCACCCGGGCCACGGTGAAGATGGTTCGTCCGGCGTCGGGGGGCATCCCGGTGGCCAGGGCCATGGCGGCCAGCCCCAGATCGACGTTGGGCAGCGGGATCTCGTGGTCGGCGGCCAACTCCACCAGCGCGTGCAGCAGGGCCACGTCCTCGGGAGGGGCCAGCTCCTCGAACAGTCCCGACAGCACGGCGAACCGGGCGTCACCGTGCTTGTACACCGAGTGCCCGAAGCCGGGGAGGACCCGCTGGGATCGCAGGGCGTCGTTGACGGCCCGCTCCGCGCCGTGGTGGCGGGCCTCGAGCAACAAGGAGTACGCCTGGTGGCTGGCCCCCCCGTGCAGGGGGCCGGCGATGGTGCCCAGTCCGGCCAACAGCACGTCGTAGAGGTCGGCCCTGGTGGAGGCGGCCACCCGCACGGCCATGGTCGAGGTGGCCAGCTCGTGGTCGGCCATCAGCACCAGGGCGGCGTTCACACCTCGCACCAGGGCGGGGGTGGGCTCGGGGCTCAACCGCGCCGTGAGCCGGGCGGCCATGGCGTCGGGGAGCTCCACCCCGTCGGGGAGCACCAACGGCTGGCCGGGTGATGCGGGGGAGCCGGTCCGGGGCCGGGCCAGGGACTCGACCATCGAGGCGGCCACCCGGCTCGCCGTGCGGGTGACCACCCCGGGACGGAGGTCGGACCGCAGGCGGTCGCGGGCCCCGGCCATGACCACGACCCAGCGCATCCGATCCGAGGAGGCCATCTCCGGCGGCGGCCCGAGGTCGACAGGCGTCCACGGAGTCCGGGCCGTCGGTGCCTCGGGCACCGCCGCTCCCGCGGGACCGGACCACAGCCACTCGGCCACGTCCTCGAACGACGACGACATCGCCAGGTCGGTGGCCAGACGACCCCGGAACACCGGTCCGTCGTCGGTGAGCTGGGTCACGCCCGTGGTGACGGTGGCCATCCGGGTCTCCACCGTCTTGCCCTGCCGAGAGCGACGGGCCAGGCGCTCCACGTCGTCCAGGGCGAACAGGCTGCGCCGCCCCTCGGGGGCCGGGTGGGAGGCGAGCAACCCTCTGCTCACGTAGGCGTAGAGCGTGGTGACCTTGATGCCGAGCCGTCGGGCGGCCTCGTCACTCTCGAGCATCCGGTCCACCGCCGTCAGCCTAGGGCGCCCTCCGGACATGAGTTGATCAACATTGTCTCCGATCGCGACCCGTCTCTGATCGGGACCCGGCCTCCGGTCCGTGCCTCCGGGACCACCGGAGCCGGGGGAAACCCTGCCGTCGCCGGCCCCGGCTCACGACGGCGGCAGGCGATCGTCGGCGAACCGCCTGGCCTTGGCCCGGTCCTGACCGGTGAGCCGGTCGAGGGAACCGGGGGCGACGATCTCCACGCCGATGCGCACCCCGAGCCGGTCCCGCAACCGCTCCTCGATGGTGGTGCGGATGGCCTCGTGGCGGTCGACTCCGGCGTCGCTGGCCACCGAGACGATGAGCTCGTCCCGGCCGTCCACGCTGACGGCCCGCACGAAATAGTCGGGCACCGTGCCGTCCACCGCGGTGGCGATGGCGCCGATGCCCTCGGGCCACACGTTCACCCCCCGGAGCTTGACCATGGTGTCCCCCCGACCGGCGAAGCGACCCATCCGCCGCAGCCAGCTCCCGCACCCGCACTGCTCCCGCGGGTACAAGAAGGACAGGTCCATGATCTTGTACCCCATCTGCGGGCTGCCGGTCTTGTACGCCTCGGTGACCACCAGCGCACCCGTCTCACCGTCGGGGAGCGGCTCGCCGGACTCCACGTCGACCACCAGCACGTGGAAGGCGTCCTCGAAGATGTGGAGTCCCTGTTTCACCGGGCACTCCACCGCCACCGTGCCCACCTCGTGGAAGCCGTAGGTGGCCAGGGCGGTCAGGCCGAACAGCTCCTCCAGCCGCTCCTCCTGACCGACGTTGGTGACCAGGGCCCGGAGGGACAGGTCGCGCCGCGGGTCGAGGCCCATGGCCTGGGCCTCCTCGGCGATGCGGAGCAGGTAGTCACCGGTGGTGAGGATGGCCGCGGCCCGGAAGTCGCGGGCCAGCTCCACCTGCTTGCGGGTGCCGGTCACCGTGGCCGTGCCCGCCGTGATGACCAGGCAGTTGAGCCACCGCTGCAGCGTCTCGTCGAAGCTGAACGCCCCGTTGTGCAGGCCGTAGGCCCAACTGTTGATGACCACGTGGCCGGGCCGCAGTCCCTGGAGGTACATGCCTCGGGCGTTCAGGACTCCCGACACCCCCCGGTCCCACTGGGTGTACAGCGTGGGGCGGGGCTCACCGGTGGTACCACCCGACATATGGAGGCGCAGCGGCTGATCCAGCACGTCGTCGGCTGACACTCCCTGATAGTCGCCGTAGGGCGGGTGGTCCTCCACGCTCCGCCGCAGATCGTCGACGGTGTAGGTGGGCATCCGGTCGAGGTCCTCCACGCGATGAAGGTCGGCCGGGTCGAAGTCGGACTCCTGCCACAGCCGCCGGAAGAACGGGACCCCCCGGGCCCGGTCCGCCCGGTCGCGGACCCGGCTGAGCTTGACCCGGTCGATCTCCTCGGGCGGGGCGAGCCACGCCCCCTCGAAGTACTCCGGCGGAGGTGGGAACCGTCGGGCCACCTCGTCGAAGTCGACAGCGTCCCATGGGCGTCGCAGTCCGATCGACATCGTCCAGGTCCTTTCCTCGCTGCCCCGACGGCCGGGATCCCGGCCGTGCCCGACGGGACGGCGGCCATCGGCCGCCCACCCAACGTAACCACTGGAGTCCCGACGTTCGGGCAGGGCACCACGCCGCGCCGCCGGGGCGCCGGATAGCGGGGAGGGCGACTTACATTGAGTTGATCAACATTTACAAACGCAGGCCGTCCCGGCACACTGGGAGGACCCAGAGACCAACGACCGGCGCCGCACCCGGCGGCGCCCCCAGGCGCCGAAGGAGCCAGACCATGAGCACCGCCGTCCAGGAACTGATGTCGTCGCCGCCGGTGACCTGTCCCGGCGACACCACGCTGTCCGAGGCCACCTCCCTCATGGACCGGCGCCAGATCGGATCGGTAGTGGTCACCGACCGGGACCACGTGGTGGGGATACTCACCGAGCGGGACCTGTTGCGGGCCGCGGCCACCGAGATCGACCCCCACGCCGAACCGGTCCGCCGGTGGATGACGGCCGACCCCGACGTCCTGGGCGTGGACGACGAGGTCGACGCGGCATGGGCCGGCCTCACCCACCACCACTACCGCCACCTGCCCGTCGTGGACCACGGGGGCCTGGTGGGGGTGGTCTCGATGCGCGACCTCTTGGCCGTGGCCCAGATCCGGCCGGCCGGTGAGGCAGGGGCCGACGTGCCCCGGGGCCTCGAGGGCGTCGTGGTCGCCGAGACCTCGATCGGGGATGTCCGTGGCCGCCAGGGCTTCTACCACTACCGGCAGTACTCGGCCGTGGACCTGGCCGCCACCCGCTCGTTGGAGGACGTGTGGCTGTTGCTCTTCGACGGGGCCCTGCCCGACCGGGCCCGGTCGGAGGCCTTCACCAGGGAGGTGGCCCAACTCCGGGCCCTGCCCCCCGTGCTGGCCGGGCTGCTGCCCGCCGTGGCCGCCACCGGCACCCCGCTGGACGCCCTGCGCACCGCGGTCTCCCTCCTCGGTGCCGAGTTGGGCTGGCCCCCCGGACTGGACATCGCTTCCGAAGAGCGGCGGGCCCAGGCCCTCCGGTTGTGCTCCGTCGTACCGACCATCCTCACCGCCGTCCACCGCCTGCGCCGGGGGCTCGAGCCGGTTCCTCCGCGCGCCGATCTGTCCTTCGCCGCCAACTATCTGTGGATGCTGTCCGGCGAGGAGGCGCCGCCGGCCCACGTGCGGGCGGTCGAGCAGTACCTCATCCTCACCATCGACCACGGCTTCAACGCCTCGACCTTCACCGCCCGCGTCATCGCCTCGACCGGAGCCGACCTGGCCGCGGCCATCGTGGGGGCCGTCGGGGCGCTGTCCGGCCCGCTCCATGGAGGTGCCCCCAGCCGAGCCCTGGCCATGCTGGACGACATCGGCTCACCCGACCGGGCCGAGGCGTGGATCCGGGACGCCGTCGTCGGCGGAGACCGCATCATGGGCTTCGGCCACCGCGTGTACAAGACCGACGATCCCCGCTCGCGATTCCTGGGTGGGGTGGCCCGGTCCCTCGGAGGCGACCTGGTGGACTTCGCCGAGCAGGTGCAGCAGACCGCGGTCGAGGTGCTGGCCGACCTCAAGCCGGGGCGACAGCTCTACACCAACGTGGAGTTCTTCGCCGGCGTGGTCCTGCACACGTGCGGCATCCCCCGGGACATGTTCACCCCGACCTTTGCCTGCAGCCGGACCATCGGGTGGACCGCCCATGTCATGGAGCAGGCGGCCGACAATCGCCTCATCCGGCCGGCGGCCCGCTACGCCGGGCCACCTCCGCCCCAGCCCGTCCCTGCGCCCTGAGTCACTCGGGGGGCACGCCGATCAGGTCCACCGGGTGCTCTTCCACCCACTGGAGGTGGAGCTCGCGGCGTACGAACTTCCACCCCGACCCCGTGCGCCGGTACCGGTCGCGGTAGCGGATGAACCAGACCATGTCCGTGCCGGCCGACCCAGCTCCCTCCGGGGCTCCCTCCACCGCCGTCACGTGGTGGGCCACGCAGTCGACCTCACCGGCGGCGTGCTCCCCCTCCACCACGAATCGGGCATCGGACACCACATGGAACGTCCGGTCGTAGCGACGGAGCATCTCGCCCACCTGGCGGAGGGCGTCGACACCGGTGCGGGCCACCACCGGGCGCAGGTCGACCGGATATCGGGGGACCATGAGCGTCCCGTCGTCGACGAACAGGGCCGCCAGGGCGGCGCCGTCCCGGGCGTCGGCGGCGGTGGCGTAGGCCAGCGACAGGTTCCGCAACGCGCCCTCGTCCCGTCCGGTGCGCCGATCCGGGTCCTCCTGGGAACGACCATCGGCCATGCCGCTACCCGAGCCCGAACCGCTCGGCGAAGGCCGACATCTCCTCGGCGACCTTGTCGATCTCGGCCGTCATCGAGGTGGACACCACCAGTCGGACGGCACCGGCCCTCTCGGCGTCCGAGATGTCCTGTTCGGTGGTGGTGGGCAGGTAGCCCGAGAGCGAGAGCTCGATGGCGTCGGGGTCGCGCCCACATTCCTCGGCCGCCCGGTGGACCTGGTCGAGGCGGGCGGTCAGCACCTCGGGGGCCAGTCCGAGGGGCTGGAAGCCGTCACCCAGTCGGCCGGCCCGTCGGGCCGCCGCCTCGCTGTGCCCCCCGATGTGGATGGGCACTCCCCGTTCCCCCACCGGCTTGGGGAACGAATGGGCGTGATGGAAGGAGACGAACTCGCCGTCGAAGTCGGCCCCGGACGGACCGGAGTCAGCCCACAGGGCGCGCATGGCAGCGATGGTCTCATCGGTGCGGCGGCCCCGGCTCCGGGGGTCGGCCCCGGTGGCGGCCAGCTCCTCGTCCATCCATCCCACCCCCACGCACATCCGCACCCTGCCCCCCGACAGCACGTCGACGGTGGCGATGCGCTTGGCCAGCACTACGGCCTGGTGGTTGGGCACGACGAGGACCCCGGTGGCCAGCGTGATCCGGTCGGTCACGGCGGCCAGGTAGGCCATCAGGTCCAGCGGGTCGGGGATCCGGCAGTCGTCGGGCAGGGGCATCTTTCCCGACGAGGCGTAGGGGTAGGTGCTCTCGTAGCCCGAGATCACCACGGCGTGCTCCACCAGGACCACCGACTCGAAGCCACATGCCTCGGCGTGTCGGGCAAATGCGGTCATCCAGCCGGGGTCGGCGGTGACACCCAATCGGACGGGGGGGATGATTCCGAACTGCATGACCGGCTCACTTTCGCTCTTCGACCGGAAGCGGGGACCCGCGGATCGGCCCGCCCGAGCGTAAGTCGGCCCTGGCCCCGGCGCCAGAACCGGGGTCCGGCCAACACCGCTTTGCGTGGTCGGCTCACTAGGGTGAGTGGGTGACCATCGACGACCAGGCGGCGATCGGGGGCGTGGGCCAGGCCGACGTCCCCTCGCCGACACCGCTCTGACGCCGGTGGTCGACCAGACCGATGACGGGCCACCGGAGGAGTCGGCTGTCGCGGCCAAGCCGGACACCCCGGCCGGCCCGGCGGCAGCAGACCAGCCGGTGCCGCGCCACCAGCACTCGAAACGGATGTCCCGCCGACGGTTTGTCGGGCTGTCGGCGGCCGGCGGTGCCGTCACCGCGGCAGCCGCCCTGGCCGTCGCCCGGTCCAGGTCCTCCGACGGAGCCAACCACGTGGACACCGAGAGCCGCCCCCGGGGCCGCGCCGCCAGTGATCGCGGTGGTGCCGAACTGGCCCCCGGGGACGCCATCGTCCCGGTCACCGGCGTCGGGTCGACCACCCGGTCGGCCAACGGCGTCCTCCTGCCCACGTCGGACGCCATCATCGCCGAAAACGCCAAGCCCGGGCATCTGTGGTGGGTCACCGCCCCCCAGGCGCCCGGCGACATCGAGGGCTATGCCGACCAGGTCAGCACCACGGTCGGCGGCACCGTCACCCTGTTCGTCAGCACCAAGGCCGCTTCGTTCCACGTCGAGGCCTACCGCATGGGCTACTACGGCGGCATCGGTGGCCGGCTGGTCTGGCAGTCGGACGAGGTCCCCGGGACGCGGCAGCCCCCGCCGTCCCTGGCCTTGTTCGTCAACACCATCGAGTGCCACTGGGAGCCGTCCCTCACCGTCCCCGTCGACACGGCCTGGCCGCCCGGCACCTACCTGTTGAAACTGGTCGGTGCCACCGGTGAGCAACAGTTCGTCCCGTTGTGTGTGCGTGACGACTCCTCCCAGGCCGCCATCGTGATCCAGCAGAGCGTCACCACCTGGCAGGCCTACAACCGCTGGGGTGGCTACAGCCTCTACTACGGCAACCGGAACCAGGCCCTCTCCTACACCCACGCTCCGGCGGGGGGCACCTACGCCGACCGGGCCCGTATCGTCTCGTTCGACCGGCCCTATGACCACGACTGGGCCAGCGGGGCCGCCGACTTCGTGGGCAACGAGCTCCCGGTGATCTATCAGGCCGAGCAGCTCGGCTTGGACGTCACCTACTGGACGGACATCGACCTGCACACCCAGCCTCAGCTGCTCACCAGCCGCAAGGGCCTCGTGAGCCTGGGCCACGACGAGTACTGGTCGGGGCCGATGCGGGACGGGGCCATGCAGGCTCTGGCCGCCGGCGTCAACATGGCCTTCCTCGGAGCCAACGCCTGCTACCGCCAGATCCGGTTCGAGGCCTCTCCCCTCGGGGCCAACCGGCACCAGATCTGTTACAAGTCGGCCGCCGAGGATCCGATGCTCGCCCAGGACCCCTCGCTGGTGACCGTCAACTGGCCGCAGGCTCCGGTGTCCCGGCCCGAGGCCGAGCTCATCGGAAGCACGTATCAGGACATCGGGGCCAAAGCGGACCTGGTGATCACCGACCCGACCTCGTGGGTGCTGGCCGGCGTCGAACTCCCCCTGGACCGCCGCTTCGCCGGAGTGGTCCAAGGGGAGTTCGACCGCTACGTTCCCAACGGCGGCGGCCCAGGCAACGTGGACATCATCGCCCACTCCCCGGTGGCCAACCGGGGCGGCAACTACTCGGACATGACGTGGTACACGGTCCCCGGTGGGGGCGGCGTCTTCGCCACCGGAAACGCCAATTGGCTCAACGTCATGTCCGACAGTTCACTGGTTCCCCCCAACGTCATCCCGGACGCCACGCCGGGGGCCACGGCGGAGGTGCTGCGGATGATGGAGAACGTCTACTCGGTGGTCGGAGGGGGACCGGCCAGCCTCAGCCACCCGTCCCAGGGCAACTGGACGGCGACCTACGCCCCGGGCTCTCCATCGAGCGACGCGCCGAACACCGTCAACGCCGCGTAGGCCCCGGCCCGGTTCGGGTAACGGGCCCACCGACTCCGTGGGAGACGAAGGGCCGCTCGAACGCAGCAGCCCGGGACGCACATGATGCGTCCCGGGCCGGCGAAGGTCGATGAGACGACCGATACGTTCTCGTCACGAATCCCGGGGGGCTGTAGGAGGATCGGGAACGGGCCCTGCCTGGCTACTCGCTGAGGGTGATGGGCTGGTCATCGAGGTCCAGGTCGCGCACGTCGTCCGGCAGAGCGGCCGACGCCTCTTCGGCCTCGACGGCGTTCTGGGCGGCCAGATGCTCGCGGATCCGCTCGTCGACCTCGGCCATCAGCTGTGGATTCTCGGTCAGGAAGGTCTTGACGTTCTCCCGTCCCTGGCCCAGCTGCTCCCCTTCGTAGGTGAACCAGGCACCGGACTTCTTGATGAAGCCCAGCTCCACACCGACATCCAGCAACGACCCCTCACGGCTGATGCCCCGGCCGAAGGTGATGTCGAACTCCGCCTGCTTGAACGGGGGTGAGCACTTGTTCTTGACCACCTTGACCCGGGTCCGGTTGCCGACCTGGTCGGCACCGTCCTTGATGGTCTCGATGCGCCGGATGTCCAGCCGCACCGACGAGTAGAACTTGAGGGCCCGACCTCCCGGGGTGACCTCGGGCGATCCGTACATGACGCCGATCTTCTCCCGCAGCTGGTTGATGAAGATGGCGATGGTCCGCGACTTCGACAGCGTCCCGGTCAGCTTGCGGAGGGCCTGGGACATCAGGCGGGCCTGCAGGCCGACGTGGGTGTCGCCCATCTCCCCCTCGATCTCCGCCCGGGGGGTCAGCGCCGCCACCGAGTCGATGACGAGGACATCGAGGGCCCCCGACCGGATGAGCATGTCGGCGATCTCCAGGGCCTGCTCGCCGGTATCGGGCTGGGAGATCAGCAGGTCGTCGATGTTGACGCCGATGGCCTTGGCGTAGACCGGGTCCATGGCGTGCTCGGCGTCCACGTAGGCGCAGATCCCACCGTTGCGCTGGGCCTCGGCCACGACGTGCATGGCCAAGGTGGACTTGCCCGAGGACTCCGGACCGAAGATCTCCACGATCCTGCCCCGTGGGAGGCCGCCGATGCCGAGGGCCAGGTCGAGGGCCAGGGCACCGGTCGGGATGGCTTCGATGTTCATGTGCAGGTTCTCGCCCATACGCATGATCGACCCCTTGCCGAACTGCTTCTCGATCTGCCCCAGGGCCATGTCGAGTGCCTTGTCACGTTCCATGTCTTCTCTCCTCGGTGCTTGTCGCTCATCTGACCGTGCCGACCCTATGGAGGGGGTGTGACACTTGCTCTGGTGGGTCCGGACCGAGATCCGGGGCCGATCACTGCGGTGTGGTGCTGGACGACGAGGTCACTGTAGACCCGAACGCATGTTCGATGTTGGATCCTCGGGACCGTCCGCGTCAAGGGGGAGTTCGGTCCCGGGCCCGGCCGGCGGAGCCGGGGCCGGGACCCTCCGCCGGAGCTTCCATCGACCTCCAGCGGATGGGTCCGCAGTAGCCTCACCCATCAATGCCCGATGATCAACCGCCTTCCGGATCAGGTCCCGGCGACGCCCCTCCCGGGGGGGCCGGCACGGGTCCTCCCGTTCTCTCGCGACAGGAGTTGCGCCAGCAGGCGGCCGGGGGGCGAGGGGGCTCGCGGACCTGGTGGTACGTGCTCGGAGGACTGGCGGTGGTGCTGATCGGTGTGGTGATCGGCGTGGTGGCGACCCACAACGACAAGAAGGAAGCCACGGCGGCCAAGGTGGCGGCCACCACCACCACGACGGACCCGGCGCCGTTGTGCCCGCTCACCGGGACGCCCGCCCCAGGGGGCACGGTCCCCGCCCGTCCGGCCCTCGGGGTGAAGATCGGCAACTACCCCGACGACCGCCCATCGTCCGGTCTGAACCAGGCCGATATCGTCTTCGAGGAGCCGGTGGAAGGCGCCATCACCCGCCTCCTGGCCGTCTTCCAGTGCCACACGGCGCCGTTGGTGGGCGACCTCCGCTCCGCCCGGCAGCCCGACGCCGGCATCATGTCGCAGTTCTCGAATCCGCTGTTCGTCCATGCCGGCGGAATCGACCCGGTCATCGCCCTCATGCAGGCGTCGCCACTCATCGACACGAATCTCTACTCCGGCGGGAACGGTTCGGCCATCATCCAGCAGCCCGGCCGGGTGGCCCCGTACTCGACGTTCGTGAACACGGCCACCCTCTGGGCCCTCCGCCCGTCCGACACGACGCCGCCGGCGCCGGTCTTCCAGTACTCGGCCGCGCTGCCCAAGGGCTCGGTGGCCGGCTCGGGCGCCACGGTGCACATTCCCTTCTCCTCCACATCCGACGTGACCTGGCAGTGGAATCCGGCCACCGGCACCTACCTCCGGTTCTACTCGGGCCAGCCCGACAAGCTCCTCGACGGGTCCCAGACCGCCGCCACCGACGTCGTGGTCATGACCGTGCCCACCGCCACTGGGCCGTGGGTGGAGAACAGTGAGGGGGGCCACGAGGTGGACGTCACCGCCACCGGGACCGGCCCCCTGGTGGTCATGCGCAACGGCGTCGCCATTACCGGCACGTGGACGCGGAATGTCCTCACCCAGCCGCCCACGCTCACCACGACCGGAGGCGCTCCGATCACGCTGGCCCCCGGCAACAGCTGGGTGGAGTTGGTACCGGTGGGCATCGCAGTCACCCCGACAGCGGCGGCGCCAACTCCGAACGTCAGCACCACGACCAAGGCGCCGTAACGCCACCACGGATCGGTCCGCGGTGGCGCCGGTGGTGGCCCCTCGTGCGGGCCCTGCTGGGACTGGGCGGGGTCGCCGTGGCCGTCTGGGTGCTGTCGTCCCACACCGACGAGCTGTCCGGGCTCGGAGGGGCGCTCGGGAACTTGGACTGGTGGTGGCTCTTGGCCGCGGTGCTGGCCGAGTTCCTGTCGTTCGTGAGCTTCGCCGCCATGCAGTACGGCCTGCTCGGCTTCGGCGGACTCAGGGCACCTCGGGAGGCACTCCTGAAAGCGACGTTCGCCTCCCAGGCGCTGGCCAACTCGTTCCCGGGCGGGAATGCCCTCGCCGCCGTGTACAGCTTCCGGTGGTTCCGACGCTTCGGGGCCGGCAACACCCTCGCCACGTGGGCCATCGCCGGCACGGTGATCGCGTCGATCGCCTCACTGGCCCTGGTCGCCACCCTGGGCCTGGTGCTGGCCACCGGACTCGGGGCTTCCCTCGACCTGGTCCCGGCCATCGTGGGTGCCCTGGTCATCGCCGTGGCCACCGGCGCGCTGTTCATCTACGAACGGCCTCTCGTGTGGATCACCGACCGGCTCATTCGGTCGTCCCGCTCGCTGACCGGTCGGCCCTCGGCCCACACGGAGGCCCGCCTCCAGCGGAGTCTCCGCTGGACCACCTCGGTCCACCTCGAATGGAGGCAGGTGGTGAGGACGATGGTCCTGGGCACAGCCAACTGGCTGTTCGACTGCGCCTGCTTCGCCATGATGTTCCCGGCCATCGGGGCCACCGTCCCGTGGAAGGGACTCCTGCTGGCCTACGGTGCGGGTCAGCTGGCCACGACCCTGCCCATCACCCCGGGGGGCCTGGGGGTCGTCGAGGGAAGCATCACCATCGCCCTGGTGGCGTTCGGCGGGGCCGAGACGACCACCGTCGACGCCGTCCTGATCTACCGGTTCATCAGCTTCTGGTTGGTCCTGGCCGTCGGCTGGGCCCTGTGGGGCGAGCTGGCCCTCGAGGTCCGCAGGGGTCGCTGGAACAGACAGGCCCTCTCGTCACCCGTCGAGGCCTGGGATCGGGGAGTGGTCCCGCAGGGGCGACCGCCCACTGCTCCCGACCGGCCGGGGATGACCTCCCCATGAGCGCCCGCCGACCCGCGCATCGGCCCTTGGCCCGGCGCATCGCCGCCGGATTGGCCGCCTGCCTGGCCACCGCGTCCGTGGTGGCCGGCTGCTCCAGCGTCCGCAGCGACCTCGGGACCTCCGACAGCTCCTGCTACCTGGCCCTGCCTGCCGCGTCGCGCGCCGTCCACGGGTCGGGCCAGCTGGCCGGGGCCCACCTGCTCACCCTGACGGGACTACGCCGCGAGGCGCCACGTCTCTTCGGGCACCTGGCCGCCCGTCCGGGGCCGGGCCGGATCTGCGTGATCGAATTCACGGGTGCCTTCACCCGGGAGTCGGTGGCGAGACCCCTCGGATCCCCGTCGGGGCGGCTGGCCGTCGTCGTGCTCCGGACCCCCTCCAATCTGTTGTTGGGCACGGTGATCCTCGACCACCCTCCGCTGCACTTCGGACACGACCACGTCGGATGACGATGGCCGGGGGGTGATCACGGCGGATGGGATCCGTCAGCGGCCGTCGCTGGCCAACGTCCGGCGCAAGAGGTCCAGGGCCGCGATGGTGGCGTACTGGCGGACCCGCTCGCGGTCACCGGGCACGGTGAAGGCGAAGGACGCCGTCTCATGACCGGGGCGCGACAGGCCAACGAACACGGTGCCGGATGGTTGGTCGTCCTGGGGGTCGGGTCCGGCCACCCCTGTCATGGACAGCCCCACATCGGCGCCCAGGACCGACCGGGCCCCGTCGGCCATGGCCCGGGCGGCCGCCTCGGAAACCACGGGCCCCTCCGGTACGCCGAGCACGTCGAACTTGACCTCGGAGGCATAGGACACCACGGAGCCCCGGAACCACCTGCTGGCCCCGGGGACGTTGACCAATCGGGACGCCGCCAACCCACCGGTGAGCGACTCGGCCAGGCCCAGGGTCAGCCCGGCGGCGGCCAGGACACGAGCCACCGCGTCCTCGATGGCCTCGTCGTCGATGCCGAACACCACGTTGCCTGCGGCCTCGGTGAGGATGCGCCGTATCTCGGCCTCCTCGTCGTCGAGCCGGTCGGCCGCCAGAGCCTCGTCATCGGCCCGCACCGTGACCCGTACCTTGATCCCCTCGATCCCGCTGGCCAAAAAGGCGATGGTGGCCGGGACGGACCGGTGATGGCCCCCGGCAGCAGAGTCGGGTGGGGCGGCGTCGAGCTGGTCGATGTGGTCGGCCAGGGTCTCGGCCAGCGCCGACTCGCTCATGCCCCAGGTCCGGATGACCCGGCTGGCTATGACCCCGGTGGTCTCACCTCGATCGGCCATGCGCTTGACCAGGTCGGGGGCGATGGCCCGCTCGAACATGTCGGACATCTCATAGGGCACGCCGGGCACGGCGTAGATCACCTTGTGGCCCACCGGGCAGATGAGGCCGGGGGCGGTGCCCTTGGTCTGCTGGATGATGGTGGCTCCCTCGGGCACGTCGGCCTGGCGCAGGTTGGAGTCCGGCATCTGGCGGCCCCGGGCGTTGAACATGGTCTTGATGTTCTCCACCACCTGCTCGTCCCGGTAGAGAGCGACGTTCATCACCTCGGCGATGGCGTCCCGGGTGATGTCGTCGTGGGTGGGGCCGAGTCCCCCGCACACGATGATCCCGTCGCCCCGGGCCAACGCGGTGCGGAAGGCCAGGATGATCCGTTCGTGGTTGTCCCCCACTGCCTGGTGAAAATGCGAGGCCACGCCGATGGCGGCCAGGTGCTCACCCATCCACTGGGAGTTGGTGTCGGCGATCTGGCCGAGGAGCAGCTCAGTACCGACCGCCACGATCTCGATGCGCACAGACTTAGGCCGCCGAGCTCGTGCCGTCGACGGCCCCAGTGGTCGGAAGGGTGGGTCCGGAGGCTCGGGCCTGCGCGGCCTTCCGGCCGTCGACGTAGTACTGAGCCCCGGTGATGACAGTGAGGGCGGTGGCCACCCAGATGCCGGCGTTCAGGATGGACGTGTGGCCGGCCAGTGGTGGGGCCAGGCACATACCGATGGCGATGTCCTGGAGCAGGGTCTTGAACTTGGCCGAGTTGCGCGCCGGGATGGAGATTCCGTGCCGTCCCACCACCGACCGGTAGATGGACATGGCGATCTCCCGGATGGCGATGATGGCCACCGGGAGCCACCACACGATGCCTTTGGCCACCAGCGCCACCAGGGCTCCCAGCACCGCCACCTTGTCGGCCAGGGGATCGAGGAAGGCCCCCGACCGGGTGGTCCCCTGCCGGCGCGCCACCCAACCGTCGATCCCGTCGGAGAAGGCCAGCAGCCCGCCGAAGACGAAGGTGAACCAGCTGGCTCCCCACAGCATGATGAGCACGATGAGCACCGGGGTGGCCAACAGGCGGATGAGCGTGATCCCGTTGGCCGGGGTGAGGAGGGCCGAGGGTCCGAACGTGGTGGCCCGGGCCACCGGTGCACCGGCCTGCATGGCCCCGTCGCTCATCGCCCCGCTCCCGAGGCGGAGATCAGCATGGCGGTGGACGCCGGGGCGGTGCCAGCTGCGGGCTCGGCCACCAGGTCGGGCCCGTCGGCCCCGGTGACCACCAGCTCCACGAACGAGCCGACCGGCAGGTGGGTGGGCAGCGAGACGATCCCGTCGATCTCCGGCGCCTCCCGGTACGTGCGTCCCTCACCCGGCGTGTCGACCAGCACCTCCACGGTGGTACCGATCAGGAGGTCCCGTCGCCCGGCGGTGATGCCGTCCTGGAGCTCGGTGCATTCGCGCAGGCGCTCGGCCACCAGCCCCTCGGCCACCTGGTCCCCGAGGTCGGAGGCGTAGGTTCCGGCCTCCCTGCTGAAGGGGAAGAAGCCCACCCAGTCCAGCTGCGCTGCCTCCAGCCACTCCAGCAGGTGATCGTGGTCGGCCTCGGTCTCACCGGGGTAGCCGATGATGAACGAGGAGCGGAAGGCCGCCGTCGGATCGGCCCGACGGATCGACGCGATCCGGCTGAGGAACCGGTCCCCTTCCCCCCATCGTCGCATTCGCTTGAGCAACGGGCGCGACACGTGCTGGAGCGAGAGGTCGAAGTAGGGAAGCCCGGTACCGAGGATGGCCTCCACCAGGGCGTCGTCGAGGGTGGAAGGGTAGAGATAGAGGAGGCGGACCCAGTCCACGCGCTCGGCCACCGCCTCGACCAATTCCACGATGGGACGGTGGCCGCCTACGGCCGGCCCGTCGATGCGGGGAACGGTCCGACCGGTGGAACGGTCGAGGGCGAACGAGGAGAGGTCCTGGGCCACCAGCACAACCTCGCGGAGCGTTCCGTCCGGCCCGGCCAGCTGGTCCACCTCGGCCAGGATGGAGGTGGTGGTGCGGGACCGCTGCTTGCCCCGGAAGGACGGGATGGCACAGAAGCCGCAGTTGCGGTCGCAACCCTCGGCCACCTTGATGTAGGACCACGGAGTGGCGGAGGCCGGCCGGGGCAGGTTCAGCAGGTCGAACGAGGGCATCACGGCTCCATCGGCCAGGGCCACAGGCTTGCGCCCGAGCATCACCGGCGTCCCCCTGGTCGCCGTCGTCGGGAGCGGCGACGTCACTGGAGCCGGACCGACCACAGCCGGGCTGGCCGAGGCCGCCGCCGTCAGGGCCACACCGAAGGGGGCCACCAGGTCGACCTCGGGCAGAGCCTCGGCCAGCTCGTCCCCGTAGCGCTCAGCCATACAGCCCGTAACGACCAGCCGGGCCCCATCCTGGCGGGCATCGGCCAGGGCCAGCACCGTGTCGACCGACTCCTGTCGGGCAGCCTCGATGAAGGCACAGGTGTTGACCACCACCAGGTCGGCCTGTTCCGGTGCCGATGCGGCCTCGAACCCGTCGGCCACCAGGGTTCCCACCAGCTTGTCGGAGTCCACCTGGTTCTTCGGGCAGCCCAACGTCTCGATCCAGTACCGCTCGGCCACCAGGACAATCTACCGGGGTGCCGGCACTCGGGGCTCGGCACCCCGCAGCGCGCCGCCGGACACGGAACGGGTGAGCTGTCAGCGGAGCGCACCCGGAGGATCGAGGCCTCTCCCCCGTCACCCCGTCCCCGGGGTGGCGGACCTGCCCTTGGTAGGGTGGCCGGGCCCACAGCCCGGGGGGAACGGCAGCTCGCGCCGCTCGGTCAGGATCACGAGGCGCGCATTCACTTGGAAACGAACACGGCCACAGACCGCACCCGGGGCGGCGCCTGGACAGCCCTGCGCGAGGCGGCATCGGCTTCCTGGCTGCCCTGGGCGGCCGGCAGGGCCATCGTCCTCGCCGCGCTCGGCCATGGCCAAGTTCGAAGTGACCCATTTCGCCATCCGCGACCCGCGGGCTCTGGCCACCGCCCATGACGGTCTGGTGGCATGGGACGCCGGGTGGTACGCCAACCTGGCCGCCCACGGCTACCACACCGTGGGCCCGCAGGGACTGCGGTTCTTCCCCGTGCTTCCCGTGGTGGCTTCTGTCCTGCACCACATCACGTTCCTCCCGGTTGACGCCTCCACCGTCCTCATATCCAACGTCTGCGGCTTCGGCGCCACCGCGGCGCTCTACCTCCTGGTGCGATCGGAGTTCGGAGATCCCGTGCCTGCCCGGACGGCTGCCTGGCTGATCAACCTGGTGCCCGCAGCCTTCGTCATGGTGATGGGGTACTCGGACTCCCTGTTCATCCTGTTGGCCGTGACCTGCTTCTACTGCCTGCGACACCAGCGCTGGCTGGCCGCCGCGGCACTCGGATTCCTGGCCGGAACCGCCCGGCCGATCGGCTGCCTGCTCCTCATACCTGCCTTGTGCGAGGCGGCACGGGGGCTGCGGACGACCGACTGGCGACAGCGCGCAGCCCGGATCGTCGCCGTCCTGGCTCCTGCCGCCGGCCTTCTAGCCTTCCTCAGCTGGACCAGTGTCGAATTCGGAACGTTCACCAAGCCCTTGACGCTCCAGACGAACTCCGCCCGCCACGGCGGTCTCACCGATCCCGTCGACACCCTCTACCACGATGCCGCCAACCTGTTGCGGGGCCACCATGTCGGGACCGACCTCCACCTGCCCTGGGTGGTCATCACCGTAGGTCTCCTCGTCCTGGTGTTCCGCCGACTGCCCGTCTCCTACGGGCTGTTCTCCGTGGCCATGGTGGCCGTGGCCGCATCGGGGTCCAACCTGGACTCGTTCGAGCGCTATGCCCTCTCGGCCTTCCCGCTGATGATGGCGGCCACCACCCTGCTCCGGTCCCGTCGGATCGAGATCACCGTGCTGGTCCTGTGTGCCGTGACCATGTTCGGATACGCCCTTCTGGCCTTCCTCGCCGCCTACGTGCCCTGATGGGGCCGGAGGATCTTCCCCTGGCCATTGTGTAGTTACGCTCGCCGCCGATACATTGGTTGAAGCGCGTTATTTGCCCTGGACCCTGGCAACCGATGCTCCCGACGGAAGGGGCGAGCCGCAATGGGTCCATCAGACGATCGACGCCACCTGGCGCGTGGGCGTTCCGCAGGCCTGTCGACCCCAAGGCCGAGCCGCGCCGGCCCGAACGCCGGACAGTGGGACGCAGCGCTCTGCCCGGGCCTGGCCTGTGCGTCGACGGGAAGTGTTCCGCTCCCGCCGGCGCCGTCGCTCGACCGGACCGGTCCCCGTCGTGGTGTTCCGTGGGCGTGTACGCCGGGACGACGATGCTAGGAATCGTTCGACCCCCCGGAGCTCGCCACCGGCGGCTGTGGGTGGCGGCAGCCGCCTGTGTCGTCTTCGTCGGCTTCGTGGCCTCCATCCTCGCTGCTCAGTCGATTGTTCGATCTGATGCCCAGAAGGCACACCAGACCGTTGCGTCAACGGCCATGGACATCGCCCTCACCGTGCAAACATCGATCCAGCACGAGCAGGATCTGACCATCAGCGCCTCGGCCTTCGTGGCGGGCGACCCCCATGCGTCGCAGGCACAGTTCCGGCAGTGGGCATCGGCCGAGCATGCCTTCGACCGCTATCCCGAGCTTCAGGCCCTCGGCGAGATCGTCCAGGTGCCTGCGGCCCAGCTCCCCACCTTCGTCGCCACTCGGGTCGGCGGGCAGGGGACCGGCGACGGGGCATTCCCGATCACACCCCCCGGCATCCGTCCCTCGTACTGCCTGGAAGCGATGTGGGCAGCGCGCCAGGGACGGACCACCCGGCCTCCCGGTATCGACTACTGCCAGACGACCGCGGGTCCGTCGCTCATCGGATCCCGCGACTCCGGGGCACCCGCGTACATCCCCTTCAAGGCCGGCGGAGAAACAACCCTCGCCGTCGGGTCCCCGATCTACAGGAACGGTGCCACCCCTCGAACCGTCCAGGCCCGCCGCGCCGCTTTCATCGGCTGGGCCGGCGCCCAGTTCGACCCGAACGTCCTCCTCCGACAGGCACTGCTCGGCCATCCCCAGGACGCAGTGAGATTTCACTTCCATGAAGGTTCCTATACGGCGACGTTCCATGCCGGCTCGGCGCCGGGCACCGGCCAGTCGGCAGTGGTGCACCTGACCTCCTCGTGGAGCGTCACCACGACGGCCCCGACCCTCTCCCGTGGGCTACTGGCCAATCGGAATTCCCTCATCGTGCTCCTGGGTGGAATGGCCCTCAGTCTGCTGACCGGCTTGCTGCTCTGCGTACTGGGCACGAGCCGGTCCCGAGCCGTGGCCCTCGTGCGCAGTCGGACGGACGAGCTCCACTTTCTGGCCCATCATGACGCGCTGACTGGCCTTCCCAATCGGACCTTGATCCTCGATCGACTCACGCAGATGACGGCGAGGACGCAACGGCTGGGTGGACCGGTGACCGTCCTCGTGGTTGACATCGACGCCTTCAGGGACATCAACGACGCCATGGGCCACGATGCCGGCGATGAGCTCCTCGTCGAACTGGGCGTACGGCTGTCGACCGGCCTCCGCAAGAGTGACTCGGTCGGACGCCTCGCCGGAGGCGAGTTCGTGATTCTCGTCGACGGAAGCCCCCCAGCCGGTGGACCCGTCGAGCTCGCGGGGCGCGTGCTCGAACTGACGGCACCCCCATTCGCCGTCTGCGCCAGCAGTCGGGGCGTCCCGGTGACCGTGAGCATCGGCATTGCTGTCGGAAGTCGATCCAGGCCCGAGGACCTGCTCCGTGATGCCGGGTTCGCCCTCTGTCACGCCAAGAAGGAGGGCTCCCCTCGAGCCGTCGTCTTCTCCACCGCCATGCACGACGACGTCGACAATCGTCGGAGTCTCGACATCAGCCTCCACACCGCCCTGACCGAAGGTGAGTTCTTCCTCCATTATCAGCCGACCGTGGACCTCGCCACCCGATCCTTCACCGGGGCCGAAGCCCTCCTACGGTGGAACCATCGGGACCGCGGCATCGTTGGGCCCAATGAGTTCATCCCTCTGCTCGAGGCCAATGGGCTGATCGTCCCGGTGGGGACGTGGGTCCTGGAGGAGGCCTGTCGCCAAGGTGCACGATGGGCGGACCAGGGTTACCCGCTGATGATGTCCGTCAACGTCTCCGCCCGGCAGCTCGAAGGCAGCCGACTGGTCGACGACGTGACGTCTGCCCTGGAGACCAGTGGGCTCGACCCCGGCCTGCTGATCCTCGAACTGACCGAGACGGCGCTCATGCGCGATGTGCAGACCACGGTCGATCAGCTGCTCCTGCTCAAGGGGAAGGGCGTTCGCATCGCCATCGACGACTTTGGCACCGGCTACTCGTCGCTCGCCTATCTGAGCCAGTTCCCCATCGACGTGTTGAAGATCGACCAGTCGTTCGTCTCCGACCTCACCGAGACGCCGGAAGCGGCCGCGATCGTCCACACCCTGGTGCAGCTCGGGAAGCTGCTCGGGTTGGAAACGACCGCCGAGGGCATCGAGACCCACGACCAGTGGGCGATGCTGCAAGAGGAACAGGTCGACCACGGCCAGGGATATCTGTTCGCCCGTCCGCAGAGTGCGGCGGATATCGACCTCCTCCTCGGCGCCGACCAGGGAGTGATGGGGCACACCCTCATGCTCAACTGACCGAGGCAGACGGTGGACAGGAGCGGCGTGGCTGGGAGCGCCCGGGGTACTGCACCTGTCCGAGACACCGCTTACTGATGTATAAGGACCGGACTTAGATGGGCTGAGGAT
The DNA here is from genome assembly GCA_963737625.1 of uncultured Acidimicrobiaceae bacterium. Taxonomy (GTDB): domain Bacteria; phylum Actinomycetota; class Acidimicrobiia; order Acidimicrobiales; family RAAP-2; genus Bog-756. The sequence continues at coordinate 116,554 of CAVTTK010000001.1, read as the reverse complement.
CGTTGAGAGCGCAGTCTTTGAATGTATTCGCCCCAACAGCCAGAAGGATAAGACGACTATCGGCATTCCCATTGCTGAACTTGAACAGTGAGTTCCGATGCCAAGACGGACGGAGCAGAACGCAGTGGTTTCTCCGGCCTACCACCCGAGCTGGTGGCCCTCACACACAGGGTCTTCTTGCAGCGCCTGTGCGCGCTGGACGCCCGACCTCCCCTGTGGATGTGTGCCGTCGGTACGTACTGCCTCTGTCGGAGAGTAGCGCTACGAAGGAACGAATCGGATACCACCTCGATAGAGGCTTCTTCCAGCCATCGGGCCACTATTTTTGACATTATTCTTGATTTTCTATTGTGTTAATGAGAACGGCCGATATACGGTAGTCGTAGCGCATTAGCTGCTCTGGACCCAGGCGACCGATGCTCCCAAGTGAGAGGGAGTTCTGCTATGGGGATTCAGACGGAGCGTCGACTTCCACCGTCGACCACATCGAGCGATGCCGATCCGTTGAGGGTGCTGATCGTCGACGATGCCGCCTCCACTCGCACCTTTCTGCGAGCGGTGCTCGAGCACTGCGATCAGTTCTCCGTGGTCGGCGAGGCCGACGATGGAGGGATGGCCATCGAGAAGGCCGGAGCGCTGCAGCCCGATCTCGTGCTGCTCGATATCTCCATGCCGGCGGTCAGCGGTGCCGGCGCCCTGAAGGGGATACTCGAGGTCGCTCCGAGCACCATGGTGATCATCGTGTCGGGAGCGGGCCCAGCGGTGGGCCAGCCTCTTCTCGAAGCGGGTGCGACCGCCTTCGTACCCAAAGGCATCGCTCCGTTCGAGCTGCTCAGCCGGTTGGGCAGCATCATGGGGCGACCTGTCAGTATCGACAGCCTCGACCCCTTGATACGGCTCCACGATGTCAGCAGCAACGTCGGGCTGGGGCGATCATCGAGAGTAGGAACTGAGCAGCGTGCCGTGCTGTTCGCCATGGATCCCCTCGAGCGTCACATGCTGGGAACGGTCATCGAACTGTGCGGCGTCTCGGTACTGGCCGAGACGGAAGTTGCCGGCACCTTGCGTGCCGTGGTCGAAGCCTCTCGACCCGAGGTGGTGGTGGTGGAGCTCCCGCCCGGCTGCTCCATGGATCCGGCCATCCTCGAAGATCTACACAAGACGTCACCCGATACTGCGGTCATCGCCTACGCGGAGACCGAGGAGTGGAGGGAAGCAGCTCTTGCCGCGGGGGCCACAGTCTTCGTCCTCAAGCCGCGCATCGACGAGCTCGTCGATCAGATCAGCACGCTGACGTCGGAGACCTGATCGAGATGGCCACCATGGACCGACAGCATGCCCACGGGGGACCGCTGCCACATTCCCCGGGCCTCGAGGTGGGCGATGAGGGAGCTGGCACTGCCTCCCGCAGCTGCTTCATCGCCCACCTGGAGTTGAGCACCCGGCCGTTGGGCACCACGTCGGCCGCGGTGACACCGCGGTCGGGCACGCTGCACACCGAAACCGAGAACGGCGACAACTGCTGGAGGCTTTACCGTGATTGATTCCGCTGTCGACTCTACGGACACCATCGACCCGAAAGAACTTCTGACCGTCCTGGCCCGGGTCAAGCAGGGCGACTTCACCGCACGAATGCCCGTCGATTGGACGGGCATAGCCGGCAAGGTTGCCGACACGGTGAACGACGTCATCATGGCCAATCAGGCCCTCGAAACCGAGTTGGTGCGCATCAGTCAGGTCGTGGGCCGTCAGGGCGAACTGTCACAGAGAATGTCGCTCGGAGCATGGTCCCAGAACTGGCTCACCAGTTCGGACTCCATCAACCGACTGATCGACTCGCTCGTACGCCCCACCGTCGAAATGCAGAGGGTGGTGGGTGCAGTCGCCGATGGCGACCTGAGCAAGAAGGTCACCGCCGACGTGCGGGGCGAGATGTTGGAACTCAAGAACACCATCAACGACATGGTCGACCAGCTCAATCGCTTCATTTCCGAGGTCACACGGGTGTCGAGGGATGTCGGGACCGAAGGCAAGCTCGGACAGGCTGCCGCGGTGACCATCGAAGTGGGAGGCGTGTGGAAGGACCTGACCGACAATGTCAATCTGATGGCCGGCAACCTCACCGGCCAGGTGCGGAACATCGCCGAGGTGACGACGGCGGTGGCCAAAGGAGACCTCAGCAAGAAGATCTCCATCGACGTCAAAGGCGAGTTCCTGGAGCTGAAGAACACCGTCAACGGGATGGTCGACCAGCTGAACGCCTTTGCCAGTGAGGTCACCAGGGTGGCCCGCGAGGTGGGCGTCGAAGGCAAATTGGGTGGTCAGGCGCAGACCACGGAAGTGGGAGGCGTGTGGAAAGACCTCACCGACAACGTCAATCAACTGGCGGCCAACCTCACCAACCAGGTCCGGGCCATCGCCGACGTGGCCACGGCGGTGACCGACGGCGACCTGACCCGGCAGGTCAAGGTGGAAGCCAGCGGTGAGGTGGCCATCCTGAAGGACAAGCTCAACGAGATGATCCGCAATCTCAATGAGACAACGAAGCTCAACATCGAGCAGGACTGGCTGAAGACCAATCGCGAGAGCTTCACCCGAATGCTCCAGGGCCAGCGCGACCTGACCACGGTGTCCGGGATGATCCTGTCCGAGCTGGCGCCCCTGGTGTTGGCCCAACACGGCGTGTTCTACGTGATGAACAGTTCCCACGGCTCTGGGCCCACCCTCGAGTTCCAGGCCGGCTACGGGTTCGAGGAGCGGAAGAGCATGGCAACTTCGTTCCGGCTCGGCGAAGGCCTCGTCGGGCAGTGCGCCCTGGAGAAGAAGCGCATTCTTCTCACCGAGGTCCCGAGCGACTACGTGAGAATCAACTCGGGACTCGGCTCATCGTCTCCCCTCAACATTATCGTATTGCCCATACTCTTCGAGGGATCGGTGCGGGCCGTGGTGGAGCTGGCCTCATTCTCCCCCTTCAGCCCGATCCACCAGACCTTCCTCGACCAACTCACCGAGAGCATCGGTCTCGTTCTCAACACGGTTGAGGCCAATACCCTGACCGACGATCTGCTCCAGCAGGCGCGGTCACAGGCCGAGGCGCTGCTCGCCCAGCAGAACGAGCTGCGCCACTCCAACGAAGACCTCGAGCGGCAGACAAAGCAGTTGGCCGAGCAGAACATCGACGCCGAAGAGAAGAAGCGGGAGGTCGAACAGGCCAAACTCCTGGTCGAGGAGAAGGTGGGCGAGCTCGCCATCTCATCGAGGTACAAGTCCGAGTTCATCGCCAACATGTCCCATGAGCTGCGGACCCCGCTCAACAGCCTGCTGATTCTGGCGGAACAGTTGGAAGACAATCCGGGCCGGAATCTCACTGACTCCCAGGTCGAGTACGCCAGCATCATCCGGGCCTCGGGTCAGGACCTTCTGAAGCTCTTGAACACCATTCTCGATCTGGCCAAGATCGAGTCGGGCACAGTGTCAGTCGAACTGACGGACGTGGACGTTGCCCGCCTTCGCGGCGACATGGTCCGGGAGTTCGAGCATGTGGCACGAGACCAGGGGGTCGACTACTCGGTGGAGCTGGAGGGCGAATGCCCCTCGAGCATCGTCACCGATCCCCAGAGGCTCAGCCAGATTCTCAAGAATCTCATCTCCAATGCGTTCAAATTCACCGAGCACGGTGGCATTTCCGTCACGATATCCACAACGGATATCGGATGGAGTAGGGAGATCGACTCGCTGCGCAAGGCTCCAGCCGTGCTGGCCATCGGCGTGGCCGACAGTGGCATCGGCATCAGTGACGATCAGCAGCGCAGAATCTTCGAGGCATTCGCCCAAGGCGACGGCACCACCGCCCGGCTGTACGGAGGGACGGGCCTGGGTCTTTCGATCAGCCGGGCGCTGGTCGCCCTCCTCGGTGGCGAGATCACCCTGACCAGCGCGCTGGGCCAGGGAAGCACCTTCACGGTCTACCTCCCCCTGATGCCGGCCGCTCAGAACAGGTTCCCGGCCGACCAGGTCGGTTCGGCGCCCCCGGTGGCCCCTCCCGAGTGGTTCGTCTCCGCCGAGGCTTCGGCATCCGAAGCAACCCATGGCTCCCGGAACGGCCGGGAGAACCCTGGCCTGGACCAGTATCCATTCACCGGGACGAAAGTACTGATCGTGGACGACGACTTTCGAAACATCTTCGCCCTCAGTGCCCTGCTCGAACGGGGGCACGCCGAGGTCTCCGTGGCGGAGAGCGGTGAAGAGGCATTGGCGCTGGTCCACGACGGGTCCAGGGTCGACATCGTTCTGATGGACATCATGATGCCGGGAATGGACGGGTACGCCGCCATCCGGGCCATCCGAGCCATGGAGGGGATGGACGACCTGCCCATCGTGGCGGTCACCGGAAAGGTCGTCGCCGGTGAACGACAACGGTGCCTGGAGGCGGGCGCCAATGACTACGTGCCCAAGCCCGTGAGCACGGTGGAGCTCATCGCCGCCATCTCTCCGTGGTTACGGACAACGCTGGAAGCCGTGTAGTGGTCGCCGTCGACTGTTCTGCCGTCGACCTTGCGGTTGACGGGCCGCTGAACCCGGTAGCTTCGGCCGACACCCGACCCGTCCACATTCTGATCGTCGATGACGACGGCGCCAAACGGGCCGCTCTCAAGGCGGCACTGGGCCCTCTCCGGTTCACGATCATCGAAGCGGATTCTGGTGTCGCCGCCCTCCGCAGTCTGATGACCCAGAACTTCGCCGCCATTCTTCTCGACGTGTTCATGCCCATCATGGACGGCTTCGAGACCGCTGCCCTCATTCGTCAGCGCCAACAGTCCGAGATGACGCCGATCATCTTCATCACCGCCTCCAAGAGTAACGAGATCGCAGATATGGACCGATTCGCACAGGGGGCCGTCGATTTCATCTTCGCTCCCGTCGACCCGGGTGAGCTTCGCGCCAAGGTCTTGGTCTTCGCCAACCTCTTCCTCAACGCGGACCTGTTGGCCGCTCAGGCCCTGGCTCTGCAGATCTCAGCCGATCACCTGAGAATGGTGACGGATGTCGCTCCCATCGGTATCTTTCAAACCGACGCCCAACGCCGCTACGTGTACACCAATCCCCGGTGGTCCGAGATCACGGGGATCGGCCCCTCAGAAGCCGTAGGACGACCGCTGGACAGCGTCATCGCTTCAGAACTGCGCCCCGACCTCATGGTCCGTCTCGACGATCCGGCCAACGGTGGAGCAGAGCTGTCCTATCGGTTCGAGATCCCGGGTCAGGATGAGACACGACGGGTGGCGATCATCACCGTCGCCCCCATCCCCGATGGCGACGGCGGCGTCGTCGGTCTCATTGGGACGGTCGCCGATGTGACGGCAGAGGCGGAGGCAGAGGCGGCGATGTCGGACGCCCATGATGCGGCAACCTCGGCATCACAGCTGAAGTCCGATTTTCTGGCCAACATGAGCCACGAGATCCGCACACCGATGAACGGAGTGATCGGCATGGCCGATCTGCTCCTCGAGACCGATCTCGACCCCCGCCAGCACGACTACGCCCAGACGGTTCGTAACTCCGGAGAGGCGCTCCTCATCATCATCAACGACATTCTCGACTTCTCCAAGGTCGAAGCGGGCGTAGTCGACATCGAGCACTCCGAGATCAATATCCGCTCCATCGTCGACGACGTGGCCGATCTGGTAGCGGCACCGGCATTGGCCAAAGGCATCGAGCTGGTGTCTGTCGTCGACAGCTCGCTGCCGAGGACCGTTCGGGGAGATCCGGGCCGCCTCCGGCAGGTCCTCATGAACCTCATCGGCAACGCCATCAAGTTCACCGAGGCCGGCGAGGTCGTCGTCCGGGTGACGCGGGGTGCTTCGGAGGACTCCCACATCATGGTGCGTTTCGAGGTCACCGACTCGGGTGAGGGGATCGCTCGGGAGAAACTGGGGACGATCTTTCAGCCCTTCGTACAGGCGGACACATCGACTTCGCGGCGGCACGGTGGAACCGGGCTCGGGCTGGCCATCAGCGGTCAGCTGGTGACGCTCATGGGCGGCGACTACGGAGTCACCAGCCAGGTGTCGAGAGGCAGCACCTTCTGGTTCACGATCCGCGTTCAGGATGTGCGAGAGACAGAAGGGCCCGAGATGCTCGATCGGGTCACCTGCCTCAGAGGGATGCGGGTCCTGGTCGTCGAGGACAATGCATCACTGCGGACCGCCCTGTCTGACCAGCTGACTGAGTGGGGCATGAACGTGATGACGGCCGGTTCGGGGCCCCCAGCCCTCGAAGCGCTACGAGACGCCGCGGATTTCGGAGCGCCCTTCTCCGTCGGGCTCATCGACCGGTCCATGGACGGGATGTGCGGAGTGGAGCTGGGGCAGCGCATCGCCAGTGATCCTCGCCTCACTACCCCACTGGTACTCATGGTGGGGATCGGTCAGGACCAATGTCTGGGCCGCGACTCCACCTTTCGTGCCATTCTGACCAAACCAGTGCATCTCGACAACCTTCTGAGCGCACTCCGGGCTGCCTTGTCCTTCGAGGTCACGGCGTCCGGATCGGTGCACCCTGATCGGTCAGCGCACGCCTCCAATATCGGACCGCCCACCCGACGAATTCTCCTGGCCGAGGACAATCTCATCAATCAGAAAGTGGCGTTGGCCATGCTGGCCGGATCCAGGTACGCAGTCGATGCCGTGTACGACGGGCACGCTGCTGTCGAGGCGTCTGCGCTCGAGCGCTACGACGCCATCCTCATGGACTGTCAGATGCCCGGGATGAACGGCTTCGAAGCCACTGCCGCCATTCGGGCCCGAGAGGATGCAGACTCTCATACTCCCATCATCGCTCTCACCGCCGGCGCCAGGGCCGAAGATCGTGAACGTTGTGTCGCCGAAGGCATGGACGGCTATCTGTCCAAGCCGGTGAACAAGGTCCAATTGCTGGAGATCCTGGGTTCGTTCACCGAGCACCGGGCACCTCTGACCGAGGGGTCAGGCGGTTCCATCGCGGTGCCGACGGCGGCGTCGACAGCGACGGTCAGCTGGGCGACGGAGGGCGGCACGGGCGATCAGGCCCGCCCTGGCGACTGCCAGGGAGGAGCGAAGGCCAGCTCCGAGATCACGATCCCGCCCGGCCTCCCAACTCTGGACGAGGACATCCTCGGCCAGCTTGAGTGTCTGGGGGACGTCGCTGGCGAGGATCTGGTGAGCAAGCTGGCCGTGTTGTTCCTGGTCGACGCCGGAGTCCACATCTCGATCATGCGGGAGGCACTGGCCGAGTCAGATAGCGCCGCCCTGGCTCGATCGGCGCACCAGCTGAGCGGCTCGAGCGCCAACCTCGGCGCCGCCGAGTTGGCCCGACTCTGTGCCGTCTACGGTTCGGAGACGGGCATCGACATCGCGGAGGACTCCGACTGGTTCATCCCAGCCGTCGAGCACGAGTTGGAACGGGTTCGCACCGCCCTCGCCGCCAGAGCGTCAGTCCCGTGAAGATCCTGGCCGTCGACGACGACCGCACGTCGCTGCTCATTACCCAGTCCGCTCTCCGGAGACTGGGCCATGAGTGCGCGGTCGCCACGGACGGAACTGAGGCATGGAATACCTTTTGCGCCTATGCCCCCGATGTGGTGGTGAGCGACTGGACCATGCCCGGCCTCTCCGGAATCGAACTGTGTCGCAACATACGTTCCAGCGACTGTGGTAGCTATACCTACTTCATCCTGGTGACCGGTCGCGGCAATGTCGAGGACATCTTCGCCGGGATGGATGCCGGAGCTGACGATTACCTCGTCAAACCCATGCGCTATGACGATCTCCGGACCCGGTTGATCGCGGCCAAGCGGGTTACGGATCTCCACGTCGCGCTGGCCGTCCAGCGAACCACATTGGTCGAGCTGAACGACCGGCTCAATGCCATGATCATGCGGGATCCACTGACCGGACTTGGAAACCGGCGTGCCCTCGAAGCCGATCTGAGCGTGCTGGAAGCCCGAGTGGCGCGGTACGGGCACAGCTACTGCGTGGGCCTCATCGATGTTGACTGCTTCAAGTCCTTCAACGACACGTACGGACATCAGGCGGGGGATCAAGCCCTGCAAGCTGTGGCCACGCAACTGCGGAACCAGGCCCGTAGTGGCGACGCTGTCTACCGCTACGGCGGAGACGAGCTCCTGTGCCTCTTTCCCGAACAGTCGATCACGTCGGCGCGAGTTGCCGTGGAACGTATGCGTGCTGGAGTCGAGCACCTCGGGTTGCCCCACGTGGCCAACCCACTGGGTATTCTCACCGTCAGTGCCGGGTTGGCCCGCATGGACCCCGAGCTCGTCCGGCCCCCCCACGCCGTGCTGAAGGAAGCAGACGAAGCCCTGTACCGGGCCAAGGAGCTCGGCCGGAACTGCGTCAGCGACCTCAGCCGAACCGGAGTCTGAGGCCCTCGACGCTGCGCGGGCTACGTGGTGCCGAACCGAGCGGGGGTCACCGGGCGTCGACACGCCGTCGCTGGAGAACCAGGTACTGTCGGTGCATCCTCCGAATCCCGGTGGATCCCAGTGCCCGGTGAGAGGGATCCTTGAACTCCAACGACGAGGATCGGTTCTCCGCCGTCCTACTCGGTGCATCCGACGGATCGCCTCCGTCACTAGCATCCGTCTGTCTCGGCGTTGCCCTCCTTCTACCGGTAAGCGGCGTGGCGGTGACGTTGATGGGCACGGGACCGGGCCAGGGCGTGGCCAGCGCGCTCGAGGGAATGGCCAAGTCCGTCCAGGACCTGGAATTCACCTTGGGCGAGGGCCCCGGCGTCGATGCCTTCGCCCGACAGGCGCCCGTGACCGTCGATGACCTCGAGCTAATGGACAGTCGGTGGCCACTCTTCACGGGCTCGGCCCTGGACCTGGGGGTGCGCTCGGTGTTCAGCTTGCCCCTGCACTCCGACTCCACCACCATCGGGGTGCTCACGCTGTGTTCCGAGCGCTCGGCGGCGCTCACCGGCGAGCAGCTGGACGATGCCCTGTTGGTGGCAGACCTGGTCGGGGGCCTGGTCCTGGCCATGCAGACGGAGAGCGCTTCAGAACACCTGGCCTCGCCGCTGGACACCAGTGACCTACGGGCCGTGGTCCATCAGGCCACCGGGATGGTCTCGGCCCAGGTCGGCTGCGATATGGACGAAGCCCTGGTACGACTGCGTGGCCACGCGTTCTCCTCGGGTCAGCCCATCGACGAGCTGGCTGAGGCCGTGGTCGACCGTCACCTCCGCTTCGACACGCTCTGAATCGCCCTGTCCGGACCAGGGACCGGTACGTGGGATACTGTCAGTGGCGACTGCTGTGGACCTAGAGAGACGGCCGCAACAGCGCAGCGTTCGGCGGAGGCAACATGACCGATTCGCAAAAGGAGTGGCTGGCCAGCACGTTCGTTGAGTTGGCCGACACCCTGGTGGCCGAGTTTGACGTAGTGGACTTCCTCACCATGTTGGTGGCGCGGTGCACGGCCTTCCTCGACGGGCCCGAGGTGGGGCTGGCCGTGGCCAACCGGAGCGGCAAGCTCCGGGTGTTGGCATCATCAACCCAGCGCATGAAGCTCTTGGAACTGGTCGAGGTCCAAAGCGATGAGGGACCATGTCGGGACTCGTTCCACACCGGCCAGCAGATCATCAACCAAAACGTGGATGTCGCGCAGGCACAATGGCCCTTGTTCATCCCGATGGCGCGGACGGCGGGCTTCCTCATGCTTCACGCGTTCCCTATGAAGCTGCGCGGCGACTCGATCGGCGCCATCAACATCTTCGACACCAACCGGCGCGAGATGTCCACCCACCAGGCAGCCATAGTCCAAGCCTTCGCCGATGTCGCCACCATCGGAATTCTACAGGAGCGATCGGCCGCCGACAGCGCGCTGCTGACCTCACAGCTGAACAAGGCGCTCGCCACCCGCGTGATCATCGAACAGGCCAAGGGCGTCGTGGCCGAGCACCTGAAGACGACCATGGACGAGGCGTTCAACCTGCTGCGAGGCTATGCGCGCAGCCACAACCAGCGTTTGACCGATGTGGCGCGATGTGTCGCAGGGGGGACGCTTCCGGCGACGTCCCTGGCGCGCCCGCGCACGTCGGCTACCTCCGACTCCCCTCACTGACCCGATTCGGACTCGACCGTTCGGCATCGGGGTCAGAGTTTCGCGGTCAGCGCCGCAACACTGGATTCAGGGCCGAGACCTCCCTGGCGGCTGCGGTCGATGGCGTCATGCCCTCCGACCGGACAATCTGAGGACGTCGGCGAAGGTGAGCGCCACGATCACTCCTCTATGTGATCGGACGGAAGTGACCAGTGAGCGGAGCCGAAGCGCAGCGCTTCCATATGGACGATCGGGGCCCGGTCCGCGGTCGCCGCAGGCGGGCCGAACCGGGCAGAGCGCGCGCATGGAATTTGCGCCGACGACCACTCGGTCCCCATGCGGTACTTCCAGTCAACCGGGCAGTTGCGAGAGGGAGGCCACTGATCCGTCCACTCGCACCGCAACCCTGCTCATTTCCGAAGAGCCATCCATGGCGGAGAGGGAGGGATTTGAACCCTCGGACCCAGTTACCCAGGTCAACTCATTAGCAGTGAGTCCGATTCGGCCGCTCTCGCACCTCTCCTTGCGACGCAAGCCCCGTGGACCACCCATCTCCCGTCAGCATCGTGGGGAACATGGTCGGAGCCAAGACCGTCGTCGCCCAAAGGGTAGTGGATCCATACAGCAAGTGGCGCCGGGCACCATGACCCCACCGCTAGAGCGTTCGAGTCTGCAGCTGTCCACCCGGAGCGGGCGGTGGAAGGCCCCCGGGTGGGGTGATTATCCACCATCGATGAGGAGGGAGAGACGCTTCCTGTTTCCCGCCACCGAATCAATCGCCTGCAGAACCAGATCAGCCTGCTGCGGGCGGTCCCAGGCCGACCGGGAACGCTCAACCTGCTCCCAGTCGAGCTCGTACCAGCAGGGAATCAACCGCTGCCTTGACGCAACACGGGACCGGTGAGTGTCCAGGTCGGCACACTCGGTCAGGACCAACAGGAATCGTGCGCCCTCTTGGTTCGCCACCGTCCGGCATTCTTCGACATTGGGGCCCCGGGCGACCCCGTCGAGCACGACGGAGGACCCCCGCCGGATCTGGGCTCTTGCAAGTGCGCAGAGGATCGCCCAACCCACGGGCTGGTGGCCGGACGGCACCATGGCATCCAGAGCGCTCTGAACCGCTCCAAACGGTCGAAGGCCACTCATTGCCCAGTGGTGAGCCAGGACGGGTGCCCTCAGCAGTGGTCCGCCACGGTGGATTTTCCCGTCCCTGGTAACCCGGTGACCAGCATCAGCGTGGGTTGATGCGGACCCGCCACATGCGCCATTCAGACAAGCGTTACCGATGCAGTGCCCCACCGGTGGTTCGGACGCCCCAACGGACCTTCCCTCCGGCGGAAGGGTGAACGTTGCTGGCTGAGGTCCACCACTCCGGACCGGGGGCCGGCACCATTGGGGCGCTGACCCCGGCCACCGTCTGGCGAGCCTCGGTGCAGGGTCTGACTGTATCTACTGGCTCACGTCCTCTCGGACGGCCCTGGAGTCCCTCGCCGGCCCTGGCGTCCACTCACGGGCCCCGACGCCCGGTAGGTCACCAACTGCCCCCTTGCCAAACCCAGCTCGCTGAGTAGAATACTGAGTATGCTACTGAACAGCGCACGAAGTGGGCGGTCGTCGTGAGTGTCCGTCATGCCCTACTGGCCCTCCTCAGCGAAGGCCCCAAGTACGGGTTGCAGCTGCGCCAGGAATTCGAGTCCCGGACGGGCGATGTGTGGCCGCTGAACGTGGGCCAGGTGTACACCACCTTGCAGCGCCTGGAGCGCGACGGCATGGTCGAATCCGACGACTCCGCCGACGAGGGGCCCCAGAAGGGCTTCCACATCACTGCCGAGGGTCAAGACGAGCTGGGCATCTGGCTCCGCACCCCTCCTGACCTCTCGTCGCCTCCACGAGACGAGCTCGTGATCAAGGTCCTGGTGGCCGTGGGGCTGCCCGGCGTTGATGTGCATCAGGTGGTTCAGGTACACCGCCGCTATCTCGTCGAGCTGATGCAGCAGTGGACCCGCCTCAAAGAGGACGAGACCAACTTCGACCTCAACTTCGCGTTGGTCGTCGACGCGGAACTGTTCCGCCTGGACTCCCTGATCCGGTGGTTGGACACGGCCGACGGCCGCTTGAAACGAGCGGCCGTGGAGGGCGACATGCCGGCGCCACAGCCGTTCCCACTCCCCAAGGCCCGACGCAAAGGGGTGAGGCAGTGAGCTATCTCGAACTACGCGACATCTCCAAGGTCTACGGCGAGGCGGCGGCCGAGGTGCAGGCCCTTCAGCGCATCGACCTCTCCGTCGACTCGGGGTCTCTGGTGGCCGTCATGGGTGCCAGTGGCTCGGGCAAGAGCACGCTGTTGACCATTGCCGGCAGCCTCGAGGACCCCACCACCGGCGAGGTCTACATCGGTGGCCGGGCCCTGTCGTCGTTGTCCCGCAACGGCAAGGCGCGCCTGCGCCGCCAATCCATCGGCTACGTCTTCCAGGACTACAACCTGCTGGCCGGGCTCAGCGCCGTCGAGAACGTGTCCCTGCCCCTCGAACTCGACGGGGTCGGAGCCCGCAAGGCTCAGGATGTGGCACTGGATTCGCTCGACGACTTCGGGCTGAGGGATCGCGCTGCGCACTACCCGGACCAACTGTCCGGTGGCGAACGACAGCGGGTCGCCATCGCCCGGGCCGTGGTCGGGAGCCGACAGCTCCTCCTAGCCGACGAGCCCTCCGGCGCCCTTGACTCCACGAACGCGGAGACCGTCATGCGCCAGATCCTGGCGGCCTGCCGCCGCGGCATGGCCGCTGTCGTGGTTACCCACGATGCCCAGCTCGCCTCGTGGGCCGACCGCGTGGTCTTCTTCCGCGATGGCAGGATCGTGGACCAGACGCTCCCGGCCGAGGGCCCAGAAGCGGTCCTCGCCAACGTCCCGAACCCATGAGTGTCGGCCTCCTCGAACGACCGGCCACGGGTTCAGCGCCGGAGCCGACGACCGGCGGTGTTGCGGCTCGTCGGGCCATGGTCCGTTGGGCCTGGCGACTCTTCAGACGTGAGTGGCGCCAACAGTTGATCATCCTGCTCCTGGTCACCGTTGCCGTGGCCGCCGTCGTGGTTGGCGCCGCCGTCGCCACCAACACCCCCCCACCGGCCAACGCCGGATACGGCACGGCCCAGGACCTGGCCACCTTCACCAACTCCGGGAAGTACGCCGCAGATCCACACACCGTGGCAACCCAGATCGGTGCGCTGGAACATCGCTTTGGCACCGTCCAGGTCATCGAGAACGAGACCTTCCACATCCCCGGCAGCACCCAGACCTACCAACTCCGGTCCCAGGATCCGAACGGCCCCTACGGCGGCCCGATGCTTCAGTTACGTTCCGGCCACTACCCGATCGGGCCCGGTCAGACCGCCCTCACCCCCGGCCTGGCGTCCGACCTCCACCTCAGCGTGGGCGACGTCTGGTCGGACGGCGACACGAGGGTCGTCGGGATCGTGCAGAACCCCCAAAGTCTGCTCGACCAGTTCGCCCTGGTGGTGCCCGGGCAAGTGACGAACCCGACCTCGGTGGACGTGCTCTTCAATGCGCCGGGTGTGGACCCGGCCCGCATCGGGTCGAACGTCTCGACGCCAGGCTCGGCCGGCACCAACACGATCAACCCCGAGACCATCGTGCTGGCGCTGGCGACCGTCGGCATGCTCTTGATCGCTCTGGTCTCCATCGGCGGCTTCACCGTGCTGGCCCAGCGCCGCATGCGAGCCCTCGGGATGCTCGAGTCCATGGGGGCAACGGACCAGAACATCCGGCTGGTGCTGCGAGCCAACGGTGTCATCGTCGGTGCCGTCGGTGCGCTGATGGGTTTGGCTGTGGGGTTGGTGGCGTGGTTGGCCTACCGCCCACAGAATGAGCAGAGCGCGCACCATCTGATCCCGATGTTCGCCCTGCCTTGGACCGTGATCGTGGCGGCGATGGCGCTGGCCGTCGTCGCCACCTATTTCGCCGCCGGGTATCCGGCACGCGCCATCACCCGAGTTCCCGTCGTGAGTGCCCTGGCCGGACGACCGGCACCGCCTCGCCAGATCCATCGCTCGTTCGTCCCCGGTGTGATCGCGCTCGTCATCGGATTCGTCATGTTCTCCCTCTCCGGTGCGGATAACAGCCCGGGCTGGCTCATACCGGGGTTTGTCGCGCTCGTCACCGGAATCATCCTCGTGGCACCGTTCTTCCTGGCACTGCTGGCCCGGATCGGACGGAGGGCACCCATCGCTGTCCGCCTGTCGTTCCGCGACCTGTCGCGGTACCGGGCCCGGTCGGGCTCCGCCTTGTCCGCCATCAGCGTCGGCGTGCTGATCGCCGTGGTCGTCTGTTCAGTCGCCGTAGCCCGCTACAGCAACGTCTTCGACTATGTGGGCCCGAACCTGGCGGCCAACGAGCTCGCCGTGTGGAGCCCAACGGGCCAGAATGGGAACAGCCCCTCGTTCAGCGCACCGACGTCACAGGAGCTCGAGTCGCAGGAAGCCGGCGTCCAAGCCATTGCCTCCGCTGTCGGCGCCACTGACGTCGTGGAACTCGACAATCCCGCACCTTCAGTCGGGCTGCAAAACCCAAGTGGGTCTGGCCGGCAGTGGAATGGCCAGATCTACGTGGCCACGCCGGCCCTTCTGCGGTCCTATGGCATCGACCCGTCGACCATTCCTTCCGATGTCGACATCCTCAGCTCGCGTCCCGGCCTTTCGGGCTCAGGGGTGCAGCTGACCTACGGAGGAGGCGGAAAGGGTGGGGGCCAACTGGTCGGTCCCGGCACGGGTGGAGGAGGGGGTCCGGGGTCGGGGACTACGAACACCTGCTCTCCACAGGGTTGCCTCGCCCACCCCGTCGTCCAAGAGGCGAGTCAGCTGCCAACCGGTACGGAGGCGCCGAACACCGTGATCACCGAGAGTGCCCTGCGCCGGCTGCACCTTGCCAGCCAGACCACTCTCGACGGCTGGATCCTCCGAACAGATAGCCCGATCACTTCTGCTCAGACCACAAGTGCCCAGGCACTGGCGGCTACCGACAACCTCAGTATCGAGTCGAAGAACAGCGAGCCGACGTCGGCCGAGATCGTGAACTGGGCCACCCTGTTCGCCATCGCACTCGCCCTCGGCATCCTGGCCATGAGCATCGGCCTGATCCGCAGCGAGACGGCAAGCGAGCTCCGAACGCTGACGGCCACCGGTGCCAGCTCCCGCACCCGGCGCACCCTGACCGCGGTCACCGCCGGGGGCCTGGCCTTTTTGGGGGCGCTGCTCGGGACAGTGGCCGCCTACGTCGGACTGGCCGGGTGGTTCCACTCGAACGCGCTGGAAGGAGGCTTGTCGGACATCATCGATCACATCCCCTGGAACAACCTGCTCCTCATTGTGATCGCCATGCCCGCCGCAGCCACGATTGTGGGTTGGCTTCTGGCCGGCCGCCAGCCTTCGGGGATCGCTGCTCGCCCGATGGAATAGGAGCAGCATTCCGCAGCCCGACGTCACTCGTTTCACCGTTCAGAGCCTGACGGCGCGTGCCGACGACGGCTGGGAACTGCCGGAGGTGTTGGACAGGGGCTGGGGCGTCGATAGGGACGAGAGTGGACGGGCCACGTCCTCGAGTGACTTCCCCTCGGCTGCCACGCCGAAGAGGATCTCGACGAGGCCTCCGATGGCCATCACGCCAGCTCCGATGAGGTAGCCGATGAACAGCTTGAAATGGTCCTGGCCGTTGCCGATCAACAATCCGTAGAGCCAGGGGCCGATGGCGCCGAAGGTCTGAGCGATGGCAAAGAAGACGGCGATCGCCTTGGCCCTCACCTCCACCGGAAAGATCTCGCTCACGGTGAGGTAGGCGGCGCTGGCTCCGGCGGAGGCGAAGAAGAAGATCACGCACCAGCACGCCGTCTGGGTGATGGCGTTGAGGAGTCCGGCGTTGAAGAGCACCGCGCTGATGGCGAGCAACACTCCCGAGACAATGTATGTCCCAGCGATCATTCGGCGCCTGCCCACGGTGTCGAACAGATGGCCGATGGTTAGGGGCCCGACCAGGTTGCCGAGGGCGAAGAAGATGAAGTAGTACGCCGTGTCCGTGGCCGGGACGTTGTAGATCTTCGTCAGCACCAGGGCGTAGGTGAAGAAGATGGCGTTGTAGAGGAACGACTGGGTGATCATCAGTGTGGCCCCGAGGATTGAGCGCTTGGGATAGGTGGCAAAGAGCGTCCTGGCCAGCGTGACGAAGCCGATGTCGGTGGCGGGGGCTATCTCGATGGCTTTGGACTCGTCGACCTCACCCAGCGTCCCGCCTGAGTTCTTCGAGGCGGACTCGATGGCCTTCACCGCGGCCTCGGCCTCGTCCTCGCGACCGTGCATGAGGAGCCAGCGTGGACTCTCGGGGAGGTTCTTGCGGACGAAGAGGATGACCACACCGAGGGCGGGACCGAACAGGAAGGCCACCCGCCACGAGTAGCCGATCGGCAGGTGGTTGACTACCAGCAGGGTGAGGATGGTTCCCAACAGGGCTCCACCCCAGTAGGTGCCGTTGACCGCGATGTCCACCCGCCCCCGGTACTTGGCCGGGATGAGTTCGTCGATGGCCGAATTGATGGCGGCATATTCGCCACCGATCCCCATGCCGGCGACGAAGCGGGACATGTACAGCCAGTAGACCCAGAAGGTGGAGTGGCCGAAGGTGAGCGATGTCAGGAAACCACCGAAGAGGTAGACGCCGAGGGTGATCATGAACAGGTTCCGCCGTCCCCACTTGTCGGAGAGGCGCCCGAAGAACAGGGCACCGAAGACCTCACCCAGGAGATAGATGGTCCCCACAGCGAACGAAACCCCCGCTGACGAGAGATTCAGAGACTGCTTCGAGCTGATCAGGCTGGTTGCATTGCTGGCGATGGTGATCTCGAGGCCGTCCAGGACCCATGCCACACCCAGGGCCACCACCACCATGGTGTGGAATCGGGACCAACCCAGCCGATCGAGTCGGGCGGGGATGAGACTGCGGATGCTCCGGTCCGGCGGCCCCTGGTGAGGCGAGGTGGCTGCGGTCGGAGCGAATCTGTCAAGTGTCGTCATCGGAGTCCCCCTGGGTCGCTGTGGGTCGACTATTCCCCGAGGAGTGTCTCGGCATGCACGCGTCGACTTCGTCCGTGACGGGCCGACTGCCGCGCTTCACAGGTCGGACTACCAGAACCCGCGACCACCACCCAGCGTTCGGCGCCGTTCATGCTGCCTCGGGCCGCCCCCGCGCCGCGGTCCACCAATGATCGTGGTCACCCGCCGTACGTGGCGAGGCTCAGTCGGCGTCCCTGGCCCGGTCGGCGGCAACGCTCAGCTTGTCCTTGCCCTGATCAGCGACACTGCTCACCTTGTGCAACCCATCAGACACCGCTGACGAGACCTTCTCCCGAGTCCCGTCTGCTGCAGCCTTGGTGCGGGACGGGATCGTTGAGCTCCGGACGCGATCGCCTGCGGCCGATGACGCGTCGGCGACGGAGTGGCGGAGCTGATCGGTGACCTCGGGTGCGTGCCGCGCCACCGCCCCACCCAATGCCGCGGCCATGTCCGCACCTCGCTCACCGAGGTCGAGAGCCTTGCCGGCGACCTCGGGGGCGTGCCGAGCCACGGCACCGCCCACGACACCACTCAGCGCGACGGCCTTTTCGGCTCCTTGCTCTCCGAGGTCGAGTACCAGTCCAGCGACGGCGCCAGTAAACGCACCGATGACCATTCCCTTCCAGACGTTCCTCACTGCGTCCAACTCCCGTCTGCGCCCGTGGCGCCGTCTCATCCGTCCCACTGCTCCGCAGCGGCGATCATGGGACTCTTCCCCCGCACCGTACGTTCCATGCATGGAGCAACGCTGTCTGCGGACAGGTACTCCGGCCGGCCGCGTTGCCAGCCTGCGAGGCCTCGCCACAAAGCTGGTGGGCCGGGCCTCCGTCAGCACCGGGTGGCGCCGGTGACAGGATGGCCGAGTATTCCGCCTCAGGGAGGACTTGCGCTACGTGCTCCGACGGTGCCGTCGGCTAGGACGCGTCCCCGAGTCGGCCCTTCCACAGACGGTCCACACCCCCGCTGTAGGCCCGCAGGCCGGTGAGACCGAGCTCGTCAAGGGAGGGGGGATCGACTTCCGAGGCGCAGACGTCACCGAAGCCGTAGACGGCCACGAACCATGTGGCGGACAGCGACGCGGCGATGATGCGGGGCTCGATGGCCCCATCCGGATAGCCCAGTCGCTTCCGGAACAGCTCCGTCATCTGGGACTGGAAGCCCAACAGCACCTGATATACGCGTCCAGCCACCTCGGGCTCGGTCTCCGATAGCACCACGGCGGCGGCGATGGGCGGGTAGGGGTCGCCGTGCTCATCCTGGAGGCGTTGCGAGGTGATGTAGCCCAACCGGGTGAGCTCGGCCAGCGCCCCTTCCGCCATCTCGACCGGCGTCTCATGGGCCGGTCGCGCCTCCATGGCCTCGTAGTGCCGTTCGGCCCACTCCTCGAACTGGGCCAGCGCCACGTCCACCTTGGCGTCGAAGTAGGAGTAGAAGGTCCGAGGGGCGACGTCGGCCGCCTCGGTGATGTCCTCGATCGTAGTGGCCTGGTAGCCACGCTGCCGGAAGAGCGCGGTGGCCTCCTCAATGATTCGGGCCCGCGTCACCGCCTTCTTGCGCTCCCGGCGCCCAGATGCCTCGACCTGTGTCATAGGACCTCCTCCCCGTCCCCATCCTCCAGTGAACCATGTCCTGAGGCGTCCGGTCCACGACGGGGGTCGCCGGTGCTCTGGGCATCACTCCACAGCCGGTCCAGGCCCGAGGTGTACAAGGTGAAGCTCATGATCCCTAGTTCGTCCGTGGATGGTGGATCGGGGTCGCCGGCCGCCACCTCGGCGAAGCCGTGGACGGCCACGAACCATGAGGCGGTGATGGCCCCAGCCACCACATGGGGTTCGATCGAGCCGGGACGGTAGTGGAGTCGCTGACGGAAGAGCGAGGTCATCGAGGCCTGGAGTTTGACCAGGAGCTGATAGACGCGACCGGCCACCTCGGGCTCGGTCTCGGCCAGGAGTAGCCCCACTCCGACCGGAGGGAACGACCGGCCGGTCGGGTCGCGCAATCGTTGTCCGGTGACGAATCCCCGGGCACCCAGATCGTCCAGCGCGGCGGCGTACATCTGGTCGGGGGTCTCCGAGTCGGGGCGGGCATGCAGGGCCTGATCCAGTTGATCGACCCAATACTCCAACTGCACCATGGCCACGTCGACCTTGGCGTCGAAGTACGAGTAGAAGGTGCGGGCGGCGACGTCGGCCGCCTCGGCGATCTCCTCGATGGACGTGGCCTGGTACCCCTGACGCCTGAACAACTCGGTGGCCGCTTCGACGATCCGGGCTCGGGTGGCGGCCTTCTTGCGCTCACGCCGACCGGACTCATGGATGTCAGCCATGGTGCGAGGCCGCTCGACTCCGGGCACCGAGTATGGCGTCTTGGCCTGCTCCCGGACGGCATCGGCGAGCGAGGTGCCCCCTCGCGCTGATCGATGTCGACGATTCTTCCGCCATCTTCGGCAACTCGAGTACCCATCTTGACGGCATCGCCATGTTTACACTGCCATCAGTGCGTAGAAGGCGATATGCCGGCGCGTCCGGCGGTGGCACCCAGGGACGTGGTGATGACGAATGAGGCCAGCGCGTGGCCTTTCTCCAACACAGCGATCTCGACATCCCCGGCGCGCTGGGTCGGCTGGCACGGGACGCCGGATGGGACATCCGGGTGAGTCGGGCCGACCGGGGAGCGCCCTCGCTCCCCGGCCCGGAGTCGCTCGACGTGCTGGTTGTGCTGGGATCGAACGAGTCGGTGGGTGACCCCTCCGTTCCGTGGATCGGGCCCGAGCGGGGCCTGGTGGAGGGGGCGGTCGCCGCTGGGGTCCCTGTGCTCGGGGTGTGCTTCGGGGCCCAGCTCCTGGCCCAGGTTCTCGGTGCTCAGGTAACCAAAGCCGTGGAACCGGAAATCGGCTGGCGGGAGATCGAGTCCGTCGATCCGGCCCGCATCCCCACGGGGCCCTGGCTGGAATGGCACGAGGACGTCTTCTCCACTCCCCCAGGGGCGGAGGCGGTGGCCTGGACCGGGCACTCTGTCCAGGCGTTCGTGGCCGGAATCCATACCGGCGTCCAGTTCCATCCCGAGGCCACCAGGGAGATCGTGGGTCGCTGGGTGCTAGAGGCCCTGGAGCGGCGCCAGCTGCGGCCCGACCAGGCCGATGCACTCCTCGACGGCTTCGATGACCACGGGCGGGGGGCCGAGGCGGCCACAGCCCAACTGCTCGAGGGATTCCTCGGACGGGCGGGCTACGGGTCGTCCGCGAGGCCTCGTCGGTAAGCCTCTTCACCACCCGTGGATCAGGGACAGCGGTGCCACTGGGGCAGGCCGCCGAAGCGACGACCACCCGCATTCCTGGAAGACACCCGGAAGTCACTTCCCGGAGGCGTGACGGCACCTACCGGCGCAGATGACCGGCGGCGGGCCGGTTCGCCCTAGGCAGGTACCACCGGTCGGATTGAGTCTCCTCGGTTCCTGGCTGGCCATCGTGCCGGCCCGTCGTCGGTCAATACACGTTGGGCAGCAACTGCAATAGCTCGTTACTGAACGTCCACAGGACGGGCAGCAGCACGGGGGCACCCACCAGCCAGGTCCGGAGCGGCCCCCATTGTCGCCCGAGGTACCAGCAGGCTGTCACGGCAGCGGCCAAGGCGACCAGGGCGCCCACTGCCCAGGGACGAGCAATTGAGGTCGCCATGCCCCGGTACCTCACCTTCGGTGATGAGCTTCGGCCCCCTCGTGGGGCGGCCACGGCCTTTCCCCTTCAGAACGGCATCCACGTAGACCAGGCAGGTCGGCTGGAGGCGACCCTGCCATCCGGTAGCGGCCGCGGCGAACAGGGTCAGATGGCCGGCGCCGACACGAAACCGGGGAGACCGTTGGCCGGCCAACCGCCGGTCCACGACCGCCAACGGTGAACCGCCCCTGGCCGGTGCGCACGCTCAGTTTTGGTCCCGCAGAGTTGTCGCCGGAGAGGGCATCACCAGGTCAGGGATCGGGGACGCCGCACCCTTGTAGAGGGTCAGCCACACGGGGACGGCCAGCTCAAGGTAGGCAGCCTGACCTGGGGATACGGAGTCGAAGGGAAGCAGGAAGCGGATCGACTGTCCTTCTGAGGTGAACTCGAGCACCGCGGCACTTCGCAGATCGGGAAGTACCACCCGCTCGTTGCAGTGGGCACCGTCCAGACCGGACCATGCCAGGAGGCTCTGGGAATCCGGTTGGGCGCCTCGGACCTGGATTCCCGCCGGCGTGAACACCAGGCTGAGCCCCAGCAACGCTTTGGCCCCCCGGTCCGGATCGCCGGCCAGGATGACATCGTTGATGTGCATACCCACAGCAGGCAGCTGATGGATCTCGGCAGTCATGGACCGCTTCTCCGGAGGCGGCCATCCCTTCCGCCTGCGGCGACGGGAATGGTGATCGTCGGGTTGGTCATCGTGCCACCTTGGGATGTTCAGGGAGGCCCGGGTGGGCATCCCTGGAAAGGAGCCATTCCAAACGTCGGAACGCGCCGCTGGGCGCCGACCAGGCCAAATACATCTCACCCAATGCTTTCATCTCTTCCCTATGGAGTACAGAGGGCTTCGCTCGTCGCCGCACCGGACACCTGAGTAGTCCCGAATGGGCGCAGTTGGTGCCCGGCAGCTTCGTCAGCGATTTGGTCGATCCAACGGTCGCCCACCGCACCCAACGCCTTGGGGTATGGGGCACGGGAACCCCATGACCCTGCTCAGCAGGTCCCTAGGACGAGCCGGTTTCTCCGATGCGGGCGGACCCCGCGTCGGGCAGCCGGCTGCCGAAGAAGGGCCTTGAACTGCGCCGATACCATCCAGGGCCCCGGAAACCACCTCACGGGCCCCGGCGTCGGTGGAAGCCTGCGGTTGCGCGCGGGCCGTGCACGTGGTTTGCTATTAGCACTCGACCTTGCAGAGTGCTAACGACACGGAGGAACACCTGATGGCCAAATTGATCACGTTCGACGAGGAGGCCCGCCGGTCCCTCGAGAGCGGAATGAACAAGCTCGCCGACGCCGTACGCGTCACCCTCGGCCCGAAAGGCCGGAACGTCGTCCTGGACAAGAAGTGGGGCGCCCCGACCATCACCAACGACGGCGTCTCCATCGCCAAGGACATCGAGCTCGAGGATCCCTTCGAGCGGATCGGTGCCGAGCTGGTCAAAGAAGTGGCCAAGAAGACCGACGACGTGGCTGGGGACGGGACCACCACGGCCACTGTCCTGGCCTGGGCCATGGTCCACGAGGGGCTGCGCAACGTGGCCGCCGGGGCCAACCCCATGTCCCTCAAGAAGGGCATCGAGGCCGGTGTGGAGTCCGCCGTGGCCAGCCTGCGGGGCATCGCCCGGGAAACCGACTCCAAGGGCCAGATCGCCCAGGTGGCATCGATCTCCGCGGCCGACGAGGAGATCGGCGGCATGATCTCCGAGGCCATCGACAAGGTGGGCAAGGACGGGGTCATCACCGTTGAGGAGTCCCAGACCTTCGGCATGGACATGGACCTGGTGGAGGGGATGCGCTTCGACAAGGGCTACATCTCCCCGTACTTCGTGACCGACCCCGAGCGCATGGAAGCCGTCATGGAGGACGCCTATGTGCTGCTGGTGGGATCGAAGATCACCGCCGTTCGTGACCTGCTCCCCCTGTTGGAGAAGGTCATGCAGGGGGGCAAGCCGCTGGTGATCATCGCCGAGGACCTGGAGGGCGAGGCTCTAGCCACCCTGGTGGTCAACAAGATCCGCGGCACGTTCAAGAGCGTGTCGGTCAAGGCTCCCGGCTTCGGCGAGCGCCGCAAGGCCATGCTCCAGGACATCGCCATCCTCACCGGTGGCCAGGTCGTCACCGAGGAGGTCGGCCTCAAGCTGGAGAACGTGGGCCTCGACCTTCTGGGCACGGCCCGCAAGATCGTGGTGACCAAGGACGAGACCACCATCGTGGAGGGTGGCGGGTCCGATGACGAGATCAAAGGCCGGATCAACCAGATCAAGGCCGAGATCGAGAACACCGACTCCGACTACGACCGGGAGAAGCTGCAGGAGCGTCTGGCCAAGCTGTCCGGCGGTGTCGCCGTGATCAAGGTCGGGGCCGCCACCGAGGTGGAGCTGAAGGAGAAGAAGCACCGCATCGAGGACGCTGTCTCCACCACCAAGGCCGCCATCGAGGAGGGCGTGGTCCCCGGCGGGGGCGTGGCCCTGCTCCGTTCGCAGGCCGCCATTCTGGACACCGCCGACAAGCTGGAGGGCGACGAGGCCACTGGTGCCCGAATCGTGGCCCGGGCCGTCGAGGAGCCCCTGAAGCAGATCGCCGTCAATGCCGGCCTCGAGGGCGGGGTCATCGTGGACAAGGTCCGCAACCTGAAGAAGCCCAACGAGGGACTCAATGCCGCCACCGGTGAGTACGAGGACCTGTTCAAGACCGGTGTCATCGACGCCGTCAAGGTGACCCGGTCGGCCCTGCAGAACGCCGCGTCCATCGCCGCCCTGTTCCTGACCACAGAGGCCGTGATCGTGGACAAGCCGGAAGAGGGCGGCTCCGGTGGCATGCCCGGCGGAATGGACGACTTCTAGGTCGTCCCGGGCAGCGGCCGACTCATCGGCCGTAGCGGAGCGTGGGATGGCCTCCGGGCATCCCGGCCACAGCGTGTATGACGAAGGGCGCCCGGACGGGCGCCCTTCGTTGATCCCGGCGGGCTGTTGAGCGGCCGGGCCGTACACTGTGGCGGTGACCACCGAATCCCTCGTCCCCTCGGTCGGCTGGGGTGTCCTGCACCTGTTCTGCAAGGTACCCGACGCCGTCTCCACGGACGGGGCCCGAGTCAACCACCAGGCCATCGTCCAGGCGGTGAAGTCCGCCGAGGCCGACGACCTGCAGGTGGTCAACGTGGCCATGCTGGGTCACAAGGCCGACCTCGGCTTCATGGCCCTGGGCGCCGACCACTGGCGCCTGCGCCGCTTCCAGTCGGATCTCCAGGCCGCCGGACTCGTGGTGGCGTACTCCTACATCTCGCTCACCGAGGTCTCCGAGTACGCCGCCGGCCTGCCCGACGAGATGAAACAGACCCGTCTCCATCCCAACCTTCCCCCAGAAGGCATGACCGCCTTCTGCTTCTACCCCATGTCCAAGCGCCGGGGGGAGTCCGAGGGTTCCAACTGGTTCTCCATGCCCTTCGAGGAGCGCAAGGCCATGATGTACGGCCACGGGACGGCGGGCCGGGCGTTCGCCGGCCGGATCGTCCAGCTCATCACGGGCTCCACCGGTATCGACGACTGGGAGTGGGGTGTGACGCTGTTCGGTGTCCACCCCGACGACCTGAAGGACTGCGTCTACACCATGCGCTTCGACGAGGGTTCGGCGCGATTCGCCGAGTTCGGCCCCTTCCTCACCGGAATGGTCGGACCGGTCGAGCAGGTGCTGGCCGAGGTGACGCCGGATGCGTGAGGCCCCGTCGGGCGGCGACCTCGAGGGGCTGCGGGCCGGTTTGAAGCGCATCGGTCCCGTGGTGGTGGCCTTCAGCGGGGGGGCCGACTCGGCCTTCCTGGCCTGGGTGGCTACCGACACCCTGGGGTCCGATCAGGTCCGGTGCGTGACGGCGGTCTCGCCGTCCCTGGCCCCCGAGGAATTGGACGACTGCCGACTCCTGGCCGCCGAGTGGGGGCTCTCGTTCGGCGAGGTGGTTACCGACGAACTCGCCGACCCGGCGTACTCGGCCAATGACGGTTCCCGCTGCTTCCACTGCAAATCAGCGCTCATGGAGGCGCTGGTCCCCATGACCACTTCGGCCGGGGCCGGGGCGGCCGGCGAGCCCATCACCATCGTGCTCGGCGTCAACCTCGACGATCTCGGCGACCACCGACCCGGCCAACAGGCCGCCCTCGACGCCGGAGCCCGGTTCCCCCTGGTGGAAGCAGGCTTCACCAAGGCCGATGTGCGCCAGTGGTCGAGGCAGCTGGGCCTGCGCACGTGGGACAAGCCAGCCGCCGCCTGCCTCTCCTCACGCATCCCCTACGGCACCCCGGTGACCCTCGGAACGCTGCGGTCGGTGGCCGAGGCGGAGTCGGCCCTCCGATCCCTGGGTTTCGGTCAGCTGCGCGTGCGGCACTACGGGGACACCGCCCGCGTCGAGGTCCCGGTCGAGGACCTGGCCGCCGTGGTGGCCCACCGCCAGGAGGTCAGCACGGCCGTCCACCGGGCCGGCTACCGCTACGTGACCGTGGACCTCGACGGGTTCCGTTCGGGCAACCTCAACGACACGCTGCCGGGCCGGGGCCGGGCATCGACGGCGACGGGAGCCCCCCGGTGATCCGGGTCCGACTGACCTTCCCCGGGGAGCTGGTACGGGAGCCGATCATCGCCCGGATGGTCAAGGAGCTGGACATCATCCCCAATATCAGGCGAGCGGATGTCGGCGACGCCGACGGCTGGATCATCTGCGAGTTGGACGGCGATGGGGCCACCATCGACCGGGCCGTGGCGTGGCTGCGGAACGAAGGGGTTCAGGTGGACCTGCTGGGCGACATCGTGGAGAGCTGAGAGGACCGGTCCGGTACGCCGGACCGGGTGCCTGGCCTCGACGACTCCGACTACTCGGTGTCCCGGATGGTCCACCCCGCGCCCGACACCTTGCGGGGCTCATAGAAGAGGCAGCCCTCGGGGCAGGCGAACGGGATCTGCTCGTTGGCGCCGACCCGGCACCGCTCGAGTTTCTCCTCGTGAGCGGTGGTCTGCATCACATAGTGACGACAGTCTTCGCGAACGGCCACACCCCATTCTGCCTGATGGATGCGGTCCGGCGTTGGCAGCGGGTAGCGTCGGTCTCGTGGAACCTGTTCCCTCCACCAAGCAGCTCCTCCGCTGGAGCGAGGCCCTGGCCGGCATCGCCCGGACCGGACTGGGCTTCACCGAGTCCCTCTACGAACAGGAGCGCTTCGAAGAGGTGCTCCGGGTGGCGGCGGACATCCGGGTCGCGGTGGACCACGGCTCCGACGGGGCCGAGGACGCCGAAGGCCTGGTCGAGGAGTGGTTGGGCTCGGTGGGCAAGGGTGTCCCCGGCTACGTGACCCCGAAGGTGGCCGTGGGGGCGGCGGTGGGCAACGACCAGGGCGAGATGTTGCTGGTGCAGCGGGCCGACTCGGGCGTGTGGCTCTATCCCACGGGATGGGCCGATGTGGGCTACTCGGCCGCCGAGGTGGTGGTGAAGGAGGTCGAGGAGGAGACCGGCATCGAGGTGGAGGTGGTCCGCCTCATCGCCGTGCTGGACGGACTCCGGATCGGCATGAGCCGCATCCCCCTCTACTCCCTGGTGTTCCAGTGCCGCGCCGTCGGGGGCGAGCTGAAGGCCCATCCACTCGAGTGCGCCGATGTCGGCTGGTTCGCCCTCGACCAGCTCCCGTTTCCGCTGGCCGGCGCCGAGCGGTGGGGCGAGCACGTCTTTTCCGCCCTGCGGGGGGATCCCATCGAGGTGCTCTACGACTCGGTGCGCTCTCCTATGTGGCGGGGCGAACCCGACCGGACCTGAAGCGTCCCGCGGGCCTGTCCGTGCGGGGCCGCATCCCCGGGGCTGTCCGTGGGTGCTGGCTACACTCGCACCCTGTGACTCCGAAGGACGCACCGGCGACGCCAGCCGGCACGGGTGGATCGAACGGGGGGGCGGGCCGTCCGGTCGAGGTGGTTGAGGTGGACGAGGTCACCGCAGAACTGGTCGAGGCCTTCGCCCACCTGGTGCCACAGCTCTCGTCCTCGTCCCCTCCTCCCAACCGGGCCGAGCTCCAAGAGATCGTCGACTCGGCCTCGGTACTGTTCGTGGCCCGGGACGCCTCGGGCGCTCTGCTCGGTTCGCTGACCCTGGCCCTGTTCCGGGTACCGACGGGGCTGAGGGCCTGGATCGAGGACGTGGTGGTGGACGAATCAGCCCGGGGGGCCGGGGCCGGCGAGGCCCTGGTGGCCGCGGCCCTCGAGCGGGCCGGCGCCATGGGGGCCCGCACGGTCGACCTGACCTCCCGCCCCAGCCGAGAAGCGGCCAACCGGCTGTACCTCCGCGTGGGCTTCGAGGCCCGGACCACCAACGTCTACCGGAAGACGCTGGAGGTCCCGACCGAGGGGTAGCTGTTCCTCCGGGCGCCCCGGGCGGACGAGTCCCAGAGCCGGTGGGGCCCAGGGGAAGGCCCAGGTGCCATCGAGGAGCAGCTCGCGGTCCTGCGTGCCCAGATGGGCCGACCAGCCGGAGCGGACCCTCATCCGGCCCCTCGACGAGCGGCACGACTCCTCCACGGTCAGCGACCCCACCCGGGCCGTCGTCGGGCGGCATGTGAGCCAGTAGCCGCTCTTCGAAGTCCACCAGCCCGGCTGATGCTGCTTCGTGGCCCATGGTGCCGGGTGGTCGGTGGGCCGGGTGTGGACCTCGAGGGACCTGGCCACGGCACACCGCACGCGAGACCAGCGAAGGCTGGTCACGGCCCCAGGCCGCCTTGGGGACGGGGCCGACCAGGGCCGGTCGCAGCCGGTCAGCGGGCGTCGTAGCGCGCGTCCGGCGTCACCAGCGCCAGCATCGGCGCCAGCTCGCTCCGGAAGCCGTGGGGCGAGGCCAAGGCCGGGTCCCCAGCCCGCAACCGCTCGGCCTCCTCGTCGTCCTCGGCCAGGACGATGGCGATCCCGTAGGGGCGGACGGGGTCGTCCACCGGTCCGAAGCCCAAGACGTGGCCCTGCTCGGCCATAGCCGTCCAGTAGCTGGAGTGCTCCACCATGGTGGCGCGCTCGTCGGCCGTCATGGTGGCCGGGAAGTCCGGACGGGGCGTGATCAGGCGGAGGACGAATCCCCTCATGACCGCTCGGCTGCGGCCCCGAGTCGGACCCGCTCGGCGTAGGCCGTGAGCCCCGAGGCCCATCCGCCCGGGGATCCCACCGCGTCCCGCATCTGCTCCCACCCCTCTCCGTGGTGGTCGAGCTTCCGGTGCTCCAGCTCCACCACCGTCCGGTCCGGGGTCTCGGCGACGAAGCGCACCTCCACCTCGCTGGTCCGGGCCGGATCCGTCTCGAGCCGCCACTGCAGGCTGATGTCCCAGGTCATCACGAATCGATGGGGTGGCTCGAAGGCCAGGACCCGGGCCCACTGGCACTGGCTGCCGTCCGTCCCGCGGTCGTAGACGTGACCTCCCACCCGGGGTTCGAAGACCATCTCGGCCAGTTCACCGTCCAAAATATGGTGGTCCGGGGGCCACCAGCTCCCGATGTCCTCGGTGAACACGGTGAACGCCCTATCGATGGGCACGTCCACCACGATGGACGACCGGACGGCCGTACTGTCGGCGTCAACCATCAACTGCCTCCTGGCTCGATGCGACGACACCGTCTCTCGGTCCGTCGTACGTTCCCTGCTCGGCCCGGACCTTGAAGGAGGCCAGCGCCGTTCCCCAGAACCGGTCGAGATAGTCACGGAGGGCTCCGATCCCCGTGGGGTCGATCCGGTAGATACGCCGGCTTCCCTCGGCTCGATCGATGACCAGACCGGCCTCCTTCAGCACCTTCAGGTGCTGCGAAACGGCTGGACGGCTCACCGGGACCTGCCCGGCCAGCTCCCCCACCGCCTGGGGCCGTTGCGCCAGCCGTTCGAACAGCTCCCGACGGGTCGGGTCGGCCAGCGCCCCGAGGGCCAACAGGTTAGCTTCCACTTACCGTAAGTTACTACTTACAGCCCTACGGGTCAAGGAGCGGCGGGGCTCCCCGGAGGATTGGCGTCCGCCGTCGTCGGGCATGCTGGTCGGCGATGGCCGCGCCCTCCCCCACTCCGCGGACCCTCGCCGAGCCGTCCGGGCTCCTGGCCCGCTTCTGGGGATGGGTCCTGGCCGCGGTGGGGGTGATGGCCGCCGTGGTGGCTGTGGCCCTCGACAGCAGCGGGGCCCGTTCGGCCGCCTCTCAGGTCTGGTCGCCGTTCGTGCTGGTGGCCGGCCTCCTCCTGGTAGGACTGGTGGCCGACCAGGACGGCCTCTTCGCCGCCGCCGGGCACCGCCTGTCCCGCGCCGCTCCCAACGGTCTGGCCCTCTTCGCCGGGGCTGTCGTACTGGTAGCCGTGATCACCGCGGTGCTGAACCTGGACACCTCGGTGGTCTTCCTCACCCCGGTGCTGGTCTATGCCGCCCGCAGCCGGGGCGACGGCGAAGCCCCGCTGCTGGTCGGTTGTCTCCTGGTGTCCAACGCCGGCAGCCTGCTGCTACCCGGGTCCAACCTGACCAACCTGATCGTCCTTGGCCACCTCCACCTCTCCGGTGGGCAGTTCTTCGCCCACATGGCCCTGCCCTGGGTCGGGGCCGTCGTGCTCACCGGGGCGATGATCGCCGTGGCCGAGCGGCAGTCGTTACGGGTCGATCGTTCCCGCCCCGAACCAGTGTCCGCCACCCTTCTGTCGCCGGATCCGGGGCCCACCGAGCCGACCCTCGGACTCGGCGCCCTGGGCGTCGTGGCCGTCACCGTGCTCGTCCTGGCCCTTCGCAATCCGGCCCTACCCGTGGCCGGGGTGGGGATACTGATCATCCTCGCCCGGCTGGTCACCCACCGCCAGCACCTCGGCCACGTGCTCGACGTATTGGGACTCCCGGTGCTGGTCGGGCTGTTCGGGGTGGCCCTGGCTCTCGGCACCCTGGGCCGGGCGTGGTCGGGGCCGGCCACCCTGCTGGCCCATCTCGACGCCGTAGGTACCGCCGTGGTGGCGGCGCTGTCCACGGTGGTGGTCAACAACCTCCCCGCCGCATCCCTGCTGGCCTCGCGTGTCCCGCCCCACCCCTATGCCCTGCTGGTCGGGCTCGACGTTGGACCCAACCTCTTCGTCACCGGATCGCTGGCCTGGATCCTCTGGTGGAGGACGGCGCAGTCGACCGGCTCCGCTCCGCCGGTACGTCGAGCTGTGGTCCTCGGCCTGATCACCGTGCCGCTGGCCATGGCGGCGGCCCTGGCCCTCCTGGCCGTGACCGGCTCGCTTTGAGCCCCGCCAGACGGTGACCCTGGGCGGGCCCGATCAGTTGATCTTGAGCAGGTCCACCGCGAACACCAAGGTGTCGTTGGCGGCGATGCCGGGGCCCGGGGACTGAGCGCCGTAGCCCAGGCTCGGGGGGATGATCAACTCACGTCGTCCACCCACCTGCATCCCCACCACACCCTGGTCCCAACCGGGGATGACCTGCTCGGGTGTGGCGTCGAGGGTGAAGGTGAACGGCTGGCCGGTCCACGAGGACTGGATGGTCTTACCCGAGGAGTAGGTGGCCAGCACGTACTGGACGGTCACCGAGTCCCCGGCCTTGGCCGCGGGCCCGGTCCCCGTGATCAGGTCTGACGTCTCCAGCGTGGTGGGCGGACTCCCCTTCGGCACGATCACGGTAGGCGCGGTGCCGGCGGTTCCGGCCGGCGACACGTCGGCGGTCGGGATGGTCGAGGGCGGGCCGGAGGTCGTGGGCGTGGTCGACGGCGCCGCGGTCGTCGGCGTCCCCGTGGTCGCCGGGCTCGACGACGAGCTGCCGCAGGCGGCGAGTCCGAGGGCCGCCACCGGCAGGATCACCAGGATGAGAGAGCGCGCACGGATCATGAGTCGTTTCCTTTCCCGAAGCGAAGGTGTGTCGGGGACCGGCTCCCGGGCCAATCCTCCAGAACATGACACCGTAGTGGTCACCGTTGCGTTCGCGGCGTCGCACCCGGCCCATGGCCGTCCTACGCTTCTCAGCTCCTCACCGTCACGCCGTGGCGTCACCGTCACGCCGTGGCGTCACCGTCACGCCGTGGCGTCACCCGCCCCTCCCGACCCACCCAGGCCGCCTCCCCCACCAGGCCCATCATCGCCGCCTGCACCGCGCTGCTCGCGCCACCGCGCCTCGGCCCGGAACGAGAGCTCGCGGATCGACTGTCCGGTGCGACGCGCCGCCAGGGCCACGTCCTCGTATTCGGCCTTGACCTTTCCGGGTGCCACCTTGACCCTGATCATCTGGCCCTCGACCACCACCGACTCCATGGTCCGTGTCACCGGCCAGCGCTCTCCGGACCCCACCCGGACCCCGAGTGTGCCGGTGGTGTCCCGCACCACATCACGCAGCGCGGCCGTCAGGGCCGGGTCGCACAGTGCGTGGACCACCGTCCCCGGCCGTCCCTTCTTCATGATCACCGGGGTCAACCAGGCATCGTGGGCCCCCGCCTCGAGCAGGGCCCCGATGGCGTGGGCCAGCTGCTCACCCGTGGCATCGTCGACGTTGGCCTCGAGCAGGGCTACCGGTTGGCCGGCGTCCGCGTCGACGTCACCGCTCCTACGCCGGTCGAGGGTGACCCCGGTCACCACCTGGGTGCAGTTGGGCACTTCGTCGAGCTCGCGGCTGCCGGCTCCGAACCCCTGGCCCGTCACCCGCATGGCCGGCATGGGACCGTAGCCCGAGGACAAGGCGGCCAACAGGGCGGCCCCGGTCGGGGTGGTCAGCTCCACGGGGACGTTCCGGCCCCAGGTGGGCACTCCCTCGAGGAGGGCCACCACCGCCGGTGCCGGGTTAGGCAGCATCCCGTGGGCCGCCCGCACCATTCCGAGACCGGTGGCCACGGGGCTGGCCTGCACCTCGTCGATGCCCAGGACCTCGAGAGCGGCCGCCGTCCCCACGATGTCCACGATGGTGTCGTGGCCCCCGACCTCGTGGAAGTGGACCTGGTCGACCGGACGCCGGTGGAGAGCGGCCTCCACATCAGCCAGCACGGCGAACGTGGCCAGTGCCCGGCGCGTCACCCGTTCGGGGAGTCGGGCCTCCCCCACCAGTCCGACGATGTGGGCGTGCGTTCGGACCACCACGGTGTCCTCGACACTGACCACGGCCCGGGAGGCGGCAATGCCTCCGCGCAGCACCGGTTCGACCTCGAGAGACCATCCGCCGAGGGGAAGCCGCTCCAGGAGGGCCAGCACCTCGCCGAGGTCGGCGCCGGCATCGAGCAGGCTCCCGAGGGCCATGTCCCCGGCGATCCCGGCGAAACAGTGGAACCAGGCCAGGGTGCGCCCACCCCGGTTGCCCGCCGCCCCGACCCCGGGAACGGGGAGGGGCGAATCGACCAGCCTCACGAGCCTCCTCCGCTCACGGGAGCATCCGGGCGATGGCGCACGCCGCCCCGAACCCGTTGTCGATGCCCACCACGGTGATGCCGGCGGCGCACGAGGCGTGCATGGCCAGCAGCGCGGTGACCCCCTCGAGGGCTGCGCCGTAGCCGGTGCTGGTGGGCACGGCCACCACCGGTGCCGGGGTGATCCCCCCGACGAGGCTGGCCAGCGCGCCCTCCATCCCGGCCACCACGACCACGGCGTCGGCCTCGGCCAACTCGTCGGCCGAGGCCAGCAGGCGGTGGACGCCGGCCACACCACAGTCGGCCAGCACGGTGGGCCGCAGCCCGAGGGCGGTCAGGATGGCCTGGCACTCGCGGGCCACCGGTAGATCCGACGTGCCGGCCGTGACCACCAGCGTCCGGGCCGGGCGCAGGCGGGCCGGACGCCACACCACGGCCGAGAGCTCCCCGCGGATCTGGTCGGACCCGGTGGCCACCCCGGTCACGGTGCGTTCCCCACCGGGATGGTCGGTGGTCACCACCTCCACCTGGTCGGCATCGGCCCGCGTGAGGATGACCGGCCCCTCGCCGTCGGCCAGCAGCTCCCCCACGATGGCCGAGCACTGGCCAGCGGTCTTGCCCTGCCCGTACACGGCCTCCGGGAGGCCCTGTCGGAGCGAGCGGTGGTGGTCGACCTTGGCAAAGCCCAGGTCGGCGAAGGGCAGGCGGCGGAGCCGGTGTACGGCTTCGTCGGGCGAACACGTCCCCGACTGCACGTCGGCGAGCAGGCGTTGCAGTCCTGGTTCGTCCATGATGTTCACTATCCTGCCTGGGTATGGCACCGGACGCATCCTCCGAGCCCCGGGACGTCCCGGCGTTGCGCATCGGGTTCCTCGGCCCCGAGGGCACCTTCACCGAGGAGGCCCTCCTCGGCGAGCCCGATTACAGCCGGGCCGAGGCCACCCCCTTCGGGTCCTTGGTGGAGGTGCTGGACTCGGTGCGGGAGGGTGGGGTCGACCTGGGCTTCGTGCCCCTCGAAAACGCCATCGAGGGCACGGTCCGGGACATCATCGACAGCCTGGTCTTCGACTTCGACCTCCGGATCCAGCGGGAGGTCGTCCTCGACATCCACCTCCACCTGATGGCGCCCCCCGGGACCACCCTTGGAGATGTGGAGCGGGTGGCGTCCATCCCCATGGCCACCGCACAGTGCCGCGGGTTCCTCAACGAGAAGCTGCCCACGGTCGACGTGGTGGCCACCAATTCCACCGCCGAAGCGGCCAGGTTGATCGGCCAACACGATCCGGCCATGTCCTCCCGGCCCACGGCAGCCATCGCCCCCCGCCTGGCCGCCACCCTCTACGGGCTGGACATCCTGGTGGAGGACGTGGAGGACCACCCGGACAATCAGACCCGGTTCGTCTCCGTGGCCCGGGTGGGCATTCCCGCCCCCACAGGGCATGACCGGACCAGCATCGCCTGCTTCCAGAACGCCGACCATCCCGGGAGCCTTCACGCCATCCTGGGACAGTTCTCGGCCCGCAACATCAACCTGTCCAAGCTGGAGTCGAGGCCGACCAAGCAGGCCCTCGGCGACTACTGCTTTATCATCGACTTCGAGGGCCACATCGCCGATGCCGTGGTCAGCGACTGCCTGCGCGACCTCCATGCCGGTCTGGCCGGAGTCAAATTCCTCGGCTCCTATCCGGCCGCGGGACCGGCGGCTCCGGCCCTCCGGCGTGAGGCCGAGACATCGTGGAACGAGGCGGCGCTGTGGGTTAACGGCCTGCGGGCCGAGGTGAGGTCGAGCGGCCGGGACTGAACCGCGTCGGCTCAGGACGGCAACGGTCGGCGGCTACCCTGACAGACGCTCGGAGGGATGGCAGAGCGGACAAATGCGCGGCTCTTGAAAAGCCGTGAGGTGCAAGCCTCCGTGGGTTCGAATCCCACTCCCTCCGCTGTTCAGAGCTACTTTTTGCGTGCGGCCTCCCGAGCCGGAATCACCGCGAGCCACTTGACTGTCTCAACTATTGGTTCGGTCCTTCCGTCGGACGGACTTCGGGCGGAGGATCACCGGCTCGTCCCCGATCGATATTGACTATGGCTATACCATGTCCAATACTGGTCCAATGGTCGTGGCATCGCCAGAGACTCGCCGGCCCTACCGTTCACTTCGAGCGCGAAGCCCGAGCCCGCGCCACGAGCCAACGGGTACTTTGCGCTGCCGCGGCCCTGTTCACCGAGTACGGCTACGCAGGAACCACCATCCGGTCCATCGCCGCCAAGGCCGCGGTGTCAGTGCCGACCGTCGAGACGCTCTTCGGCACCAAGGCCCGGCTGCTCAAGGCGACGATTGACGTGGCCATAGCCGGTGACGACGAGCCGGTAGTGATGCTCGATCGAGAATGGGCCAGGGAAGCCACCGAGGCGATTGACGTCGAGAACCTCCTGTCCATCGTTGCCGGCGTGCTCGCCCCCGCCCAGGACCGCTCCTCGGGGCTGGTCCTCTCACTCTTCGAAGGTGCCAAATCCGACCCCGAACTGGAGAGAATCGCCGCCCAGATGAGCGCTCAGCGAGCCGCCATGGCGGGCTGGATCGTCGGTCGCCTCACCGCCCTCGGGGCCCTGGACAAGGAGGTCAGCGAGGATGAAGCGGTCGATACGCTCTTCGCCCTCATGGAACCGGCACTATTCGATCGACTCATCCGCCAACGAGGCTGGACGCGCGATCACTACGAGTCATGGGTAGCGCGATCCCTGCGTTGCCTACTTGCGTCCCATGGCGGCCGATTCCAACCGTCGTCATAGACACAGAGGTTATCGACATGAGTGAAGGACAAGGCACACCGCACCCGGTGCAAGGCCAGGTCGTCTACTTACAACTTCCGGCCGTCGACATCACGCCGTCAGCGGACTTCTACGAGGCGGTCTTCGGCTGGTCGGTCGACCGTGACGGGGGTCGCTTCGAGGCACCTGGGATCATCGGCGAATGGACCATGGATCGCCCACCCGCCGGTGACTCCGGGCCAGTGGTGTGGATCTTGGCCGACCAACTTGGGCCCGTCCTCCACCGCATCGAAGCCAACGGCGGGAGGGTGACAGGTCGGCCAGAGCCGGATGGCGGTGAGCGCTACCTGGTCGAGTGCGATGACCCCGCCGGTAACCGTATTGGCGTAGCCGTCGCCATTCGCCGGCGCACCGAGTCCCAGACCCTCATCGCCGTTCGCGATGTAGAGGCATCCAGCAGGTGGTATCAGCACGTCCTCGGGCTGCGCAGCGACCACGGTGGTCCCACCTACGAGCGCCTCGTCGACGGGAGCGCCCTCGTCCTCCAGCTCCATGCCTTCGAATCGGACCATCACCACGCCACGATCGGCGACCCTGGGTACGAGGTCGGAAACGGCGTCGTGCTCTGGTTCGGCGAGACCCCTGACTTTGACGGCGCGATCATCCGCGCCACAAAGCTAGGTGCGACCATCGTTCAACCGCCTTTCCGGAATCCATCCGAAGGCGAGGGGAACGGACCCGGCCACCGGGAAATCTGGCTCAAGGACCCGGACGGGTACACCATCGTCGTCGCCAGCCCCGACGGCGAGGCCTTCGAATCGTCCAGTGGGGACTCGTAGAGCTCCGGGCGGCGCAACCGCAGGTTATTCGGCCTTTGGACGTTGGGCGATGCCCGCTTTACTCAGTATTCAATTAGCCCATGAAGTCTGCGTCTAGGCCTGACCCCCTGGTCAGGGGCACACACGGGAGCCGGCGGTGAGACTTCCGGGAGCGGACCGGGCCGACAGGTCCAACGACCTTCCGCTCGACACCGTGCATATTGTGGCTATTGCACTATGCAGGCACTTCCAAACAAGCCGTAGACCTGCATCTCTGTGGTCAAGTCAGGCGGTTTATGCGCCGATACGAAGAAGATGGAAGTCCCTGGTGCCAGAGATCGAGAGACTGAGGATGCGGGCTTCACCCTCATCGAACTCATGGTGGTGCTGTTGATCTTGGCCATCCTGCTTGCCATCGCCATCCCGACCTTCCTCGGTACGAGCAAGTCGGCCAAGGACCGGGGAGCACAGCAAAACCTGAACACGGCCCTGGTCGACTCCGACACGGTCTTTCAGACCAACAACCAGTCATTCGCCCTGGGTAGCACAGCCCAGTACACGTCCTTCCCGACGTTCATGGCGACCGCTCTGGCCAGCGACCAGCGCTCCCTCGGGTTCATCACGTCAGCTTCGAGCAGTCCCTCAAGCGTCTCGGTGTACGTGTCCGCTGGTGGCAACGGAATCGTGCTGGCCAACCGATCAGTAGCAGGGAACTGCTGGTACACGATTGACAACCCGAGGGCGATCTCGACCACGATCAACTCGGCCAACAAGAAGAGGCCCTATGGGACCAGTACGGCGACAGCGACGGCGACAAGTCCCAAGACCGGAACATCGGCGGCCCAGACCATCTACTTCCCGACTGCTGCCGGCAACTTCTACGCCGAGGTCTCCGGTGACACCGTCCTGGGCGATTGCAATGCATCGAACCCCACCCTCACCGGCACCGGGTCCAAGTTCCAGATCGCCCAATCGACCTTCCCCAGCTGAGCTTTACCGGCCCGAAGATTCCTTCGTGGGGGGCGAATATCGCCTGACGTGAGCCCGCCGCCGTCAGTGACGCGAGCTCGTTGCTGTGGGAAGTTCAGACGACTCACCTGCGGCCATGGCGAAGGCCACCACCGCGTCGGTCAATGGGCCCCGGCTACCGGGTGGCATCTCCTTCATGATCCGCTCGATCTCCAATCTGCGGCGCCTCGAGGTCTCGTCCACGACGTCCCGGCCGGCCTCGGTGAGGTCAATTCGGAGCGATCGGCGGTCTTCCTTTGCCTGCCGACGTCTCACAAGGCGCTTGCGCACGAGGCGGTCAATCATCCGGCTGGCCGTCGAGGCAGTGACTCCGAGGTGGGTGGCCAGGTCGACGATGCGCTGAGGTCCCTCCGTAGAGAGGATCACCAGTGTCCGGTACTGCGGGAGCGTCACGTCCCGGCCGGCGCCGGCCAGGCTCCGAGCGACGATTCCTACCAGTGCCCTACTGGCCACGACGAAGGCATCGACGAGCTCGGTATCGGCGTCAGCGCTCACTTCGTGGTCTGCCTCGGACGACACAAGCGCAGCTTTACACAGGCTCTGAAGTCGCCGCCGGGATCGCCGTAGGGGGTGTCGGTGGTGATCATGTGCCAGATGGCCACGAGCATGGCGTGCTCCAGAGCAACCAGTGCCTTGATCGGGCCCCGCCGGGAGGCGATTCGCCGGAACTTGGCGGCCAGATAGGTGTCCTTGCTCCGAGAGGCCGACATGGCGGCGATGCCCAGGGCTCCCTTCAGGTAGGGATTGCCCGGCCTGGTCTCCGTGGACTTGATCCGCCCGGCGGACTCGTTGGAGCCCGGGCACGTCCCGGCCCACGAGGCCAGGTGCCCGGCGGTCGGGAACCGGCTCATGTCGCCTCCGGTCTCGGCGATGATCACGTCGGCCACCAGGGTGGAGACCCCGGGGATGGTGACGAGGAGGTCCCTCACGTGACGAAAGGGCTCCACCACCACCTCGATCCGTCCGGTCAGTTCGTCGATGGCCCGAGTGTGGTTGTCGATCAGGTCGAGGTGGAGTTGGGCCAAGAATCCGTGGTGTTCGCTGAAACCACGAGACGGGTGGTGGCCCGACTGAAGCGGGAGTACACCCGGGCCACCCACCGGATCTACAAGCCCTGGGTCACCGAGCCGGGCATGTGGCTCCAGTTCGACTATGGCAAGGGTCCCGTCGTCGCCGGTCGTCCCACCACGCTCTTCTGTGCGTGGCTGGCCTGGTCCCGCTTCCGGGTGGTGCTCGCCCTCTCTGACCGGACCTTCCCATCCCTCGTCTCGGCGTTGGACCGGACGCTCCGGTTGATGGGCGGTGCGCCGACCTACCTGCTCACCGACAACGAGAAGACGGTGACCACCCGGCACGTGGCCGGTCTGGCCATCCGCAACCGGGAGACCCTGGGAGTGGCTCACTACTACGGGGTCGGAATCCACACCTGCGTGGTGGCCGACCCTGAGTCCAAGGGGGGCAGCGAGTCGAGCGTGAAGCTGGCCAAGGCCGACGTGCTGCCCCGGCCGGACAACCTGGTGGCCGCCTATCCCGACTTCTCGTCCCTCGAGCGGGCCTGTGCCGAGGCCACTCAGCGCTTCAACACCCGGGTGCACCGGGAGACCGGCCAACGTCCGGTCGATCGGCTGGTGAGCGAGCATGCCGAGCTGCACGCCATCCCGGCCGAGCCCTACTCGGTGGCCCTGGGCGAGACCCGGACCGTGTCGTGGTCCTCGCTCATCTCCTTCCAGGGCTCGCGCTACTCGGTGCCCTATCAACTCTGCGAAGAGGTGGTCTTCGTCCGCCGGGACGGTGACGAGGTGGTCATCACCGCCACCGACCTCGACGGGGCCAAGGAGGTGGCCCGACACCAGGTGGCCGGAAAGGGCCAGATCACCCTGGTCGACGACCACTACCCTGAGCGACCGTCCGGACCGGAGCGGGCACCGAAAGCCAAGACGCCCTCGGAGGCCAACTTCCTGGCCATCGGCGAAGGGGCCAAGCGCTATCTGGCCGAGATGGCCGCCACCGGTGAGCGCCACCTCGACGACCGCATGGCCGAGGCCATCGCCCTGTCCGACAGCACCGATCGTGGCCGTCTGGACGAGGCCCTGGGGCTGGCGGCTCTGGCCGGGCGGTTCGCCCCGGGCGACCTCGTCTCCATCCTCACCGCCAGAAGGGAGCCCCGCCGACGCATCGGCGAGGGCCACTCCCTCCAGCCCGGCACCGCCGGGTGGGCCCGGCTCGGGGAGGAGGGCACATGAGCACGAAGACCCAGGAGGTGATCGACCTGGCCCGGCGTCTCCGCCTGCCCTACCTGCGTGAAGCGGCAGACGACGTCCTGACCACAGCCAAGGCCCAGCGCTGGGACCCGGCCGAGGCCCTCCGGGTTCTGCTCGAGGCCGAGGTCGAGGGCCGGGAACAGTCAATGACCGAGAACCGCCGGCGCCGGGCGCATTTCCCTGCGGGCAAGACCTTCGACGCCTGGGATCCGGGGCGCTCCTCGATCAGCGCATCCACCCAGGACGCATTAGCCACCCTGGAGTGGGTGCAGCGCCACGAGAACCTGGTGGTGTGCGGACCATCGGGGACGGGCAAGTCCCACCTGTTGGAGGCCCTGGGACACGCCGCCGTCGATGCCCGCTGCTCAGTGGCCTGGTTCTCCATCGAGGACCTGGGCGTGCTGGTGCGTCGCCACCGGCTGGATGACAGCGTGGCCAAAGCACTTGCCCCCATGCTGCGCTCGGACGTCATCGTGGTCGACGACATCGGGCTGCTCCCGGTGAGCGAGGAGGCAGCCGAAGGCCTCTATCGGCTCGTGGACGCGGCCTATGAGCGCCGGTCGGTGGCCATCAGCTCGAATCTCCACCCATCCGGCTTCGACGAGCTCATGCCGCCCAGCCTCGCCACCGCACTGGTCGATCGTCTGCTCCACCACGCCCATGTGGTCCAGACCTCCGGCGAGTCGATCCGACTTCAGGACGCCACCAGCGGGAAGGGGGTGAAGCCACTGACCAAGTGACCCGAGTGCGAGTGTGGGAATTCCGTGGCCATACCTGGGAAGACCGATGGCCATACCCTTGGATTCGCCTTCCTCGGGTTCCCATCGCGTCCGCTATCGATTCTTCCGCCCAGAAATTCGGGGCCTGGCACTGCGGGCGCTGAACCACCCTCGTGGGTAAACGACACCAGGGCCAACTAGATGCATACAGCATCAGTTAGCTACTACAATCATTTCTATGGCCAATCAGAAGACGGACCGGATCGTGCCCGGTGACACCGTCGTGGACGCCGTGCTCACTGCCAGCAGGGTGCTCGTGGCCATTGCCGCACGATCGCTAG
The DNA here is from genome assembly GCA_963737625.1 of uncultured Acidimicrobiaceae bacterium. Classification (GTDB taxonomy): domain Bacteria; phylum Actinomycetota; class Acidimicrobiia; order Acidimicrobiales; family RAAP-2; genus Bog-756. The sequence goes on along the minus strand of CAVTTK010000001.1, from coordinate 76,343 downwards.
GCAACGTCGCCGACGAAGTCACGATGACCCAGTACCGGACCTTGGTCGTGCTGGCGTCACGGGGTCCCCAGAGCCTCGCTGCTCTAGCGGAGGCCGCCGATGTCACGCCACCCACCGCCACCCGAATGTGCGACCGCCTCGTGCGAAAAGGCCTGGTCGTCCGTCGTCACGATCGGGGCGATCGACGACTGATCCGACTGACACTGGCCAGGAAGGGCCATGAACTGGTGGCCGCCGTGACCGAGCGTCGGCGAGGAGAGATCGCCCATCTTCTCGAGACCATCCCGGCTGAGCAGCAAGCTGTGCTGGTTGATGCCCTCGGCTTCCTCACCGCGGCGGCCGGCGAGGTGCCCGAGCAGGACTGGTCGACCGGGTGGGATTTCTAGATGAGGACCCTGTCGCAATGACGCTCTTGGCAAGGACCTCCTGGCGTGCGGCCATGACCCGCGCATCCCGTTGGCTGGCTGAAGCCTCGTATCTTCAGAAGTGGCTAATCCTCGGCGTGCTGATCGGGACGATGGCTGGCATCGGTGCCATTGTCTTCTACGAGGCCCTCCTGGCCTGTACGCACTTCTTCCTCGGGACGTTGGCCGGCTACCACGTGCCGACCCCTGCGGGCGAGGGAAGTCATCGAGCCTCGGCCTCCTTCACCCGCCCCTGGGCCATCCCGCTGGTCGTCGGACTGGGTGCCTTGCTCGGTGCGATCCTGGTGTTCCGATTCGCCCCCGAGGCGGAGGGCCATGGCACCGATGCTGCCATCTCGGCCGTCCACCACAACCCCCGGGGCATCCGGTTCCGGGCAGTGGTGGTCAAGATCGTGGCCTCGGCGCTCACCATCGGATCGGGCGGTTCCGGCGGTCGTGAGGGACCGACCGGCCAGATCAGCGCCGGGTTCGCCTCCCTCTTGGCCCGGGAACTGGACCTCAGCCCGGCTGACGCCCGGATCGCTGTCGTAACCGGCATCGGTTCGGGGATCGGGGCCATCTTCGGGGCGCCACTCGGAGGGGCCGTTCTGGCCACCGAGATCCTCTACCGTGACGACTTTGATGCCGAGGCACTGTTGCCCAGCTTTGTCGCCTCACTGATTGGCTACGTGATCTTCGGGGCCTTCATCGGATTCACACCCCTGTTCGGCTTTGCCGGGAGCTACCACTTCACCGATCCGGCCCATCTGCCCTGGTTCGCTCTGATCGGCATCCTCGGTGGGCTGATCGGCCTCCTCTACGCCAAGAGCTTCTACGGCATCGCCGATCTGTTCGGCAGGATCCCACTCCCTCGATGGACGACACCTGCCATTGGTGGAGTGATCGTGGGCCTCATCGCCCTGGCCATCCCTGAGGTGCTCGGCACCGGCTACGGGTGGATCCAACAGGGACTCGGCCGACAGCTCCTGACCCTCCCGTTGTGGATCGTCCTGATCCTCCCCTTTGCCAAGATCCTGGCCACCAGCCTGTCCATCGGTTCGGGCGGCTCGGGCGGCATCTTCGGCCCCGGCATGATGATCGGAGCATTCATCGGAGCGTCGATCTGGAGGCTGTTCGAACCGGTGGTTCCGTCCATGGGTCACAGTCCGGCCCCCTATGTGATTATCGGGATGATGTGCTGTTTCGGCGGCATCTCTCGTGCTCCCTTGGCGGTGATGCTGATGGTGGCGGAGATGACCGGCAGTCTGTCGATCCTCGGTCCGGCCATGATCGCCGTCGGGTTGGCGTGGTTCATCGTTCGTCGCAGTGACGACACCATCTACCGCAGCCAGCTCAAGTCCAGGGCCGATGCCCCCGCCCAGCGGCTGCTGCTCGGTATGCCAGTCTTGAGCAGCGTCCCGGTGCGTCAGGCCATGGCGCAGCCCCGCCTGGTGCTGGCTGGCGATACGTTGGCGGTCCAGGCCCTGGGTGAGTTGAAGAAACAAGGACTGGCGGGTGCGCCCGTGGTGGACCGGGAGGGCCGATTCGAGGGGACACTATCGCTGGACCACCTCGAGAGAGCCGTCCCTGGAAGCAAGGTCCGAGTGGAGTCCATCGTTGATTCCGCGGCTTCCACCGTCTCCGATTCTGCCCACCTCGATGTTGCCGTCGAGGCCATCACCACGGCGACCCAGCACTGGGTGCCGGTACTCGACGGTGGGCGCAAAGTAGTCGGGACCGTGGCCATCTCAGATGTGGTCCGCGGCTACCGGCTCGGACTACTTGCCAACCTCCAGCAGCTGGATCCGGGCGGTGCGGGCGGGGACACAGACCGGGTGAGTGTCGCCTCCCGTTCATTACTCGCCAACCACGCTCTTCGCGACACCCGGCTTCCCCTCAGTGTGATCGTCACCACTATTCAGAGGAACCGAGATCTGGTGGTGCCCAACGGAGACACCGTGCTGATGCCGGGGGACCAGTTGGTTCTCATCGGCGATGCCGACGACATCGCCGTGGTGCGCGCCTGCGCCGCTGTGCACCTGGCAAGCGCCTCGTCAACGGATCGGAATGGGACTGAAGGTCCGCTGCACCGTCCGACACCCCTTGCTGAAAGGAGAGCCTGATGCCTGACGACAAGAAAGCCCGGCTGGATGTCATCGGCGACACTCTTGGATTCGACGAGACCGTCATCTTTGATGTGCTCGCACTCCTTTTCGACCCTGGGGGCGGATTGAAGAAGCGAGAGGCGGAGGGATACCTAGTCCTGACCACTCGGAGACTGATCTTCGGGACCGCGAGGCACGGCATCCTGGTCGACCTCGCGCGAAAGGAGATCGCCCCTCCCGCCACGATTGGCTACAAATGGATGATGGCCCGCCTGGCTATTGTGACCGACCAAGACGCCAAGCACACCTTTGTCGTGAACAAAGTTGCAGCTCGGGACATCGCCCTCGCCGTGAACAGATCAACGACAGCTTGAGAGCGGCCGTGAGTGAAGGGCCGCGCATCCGGTGCACACGCTTCTCAATCCTGTGCGGCCTGTCAGACAACGGAGCCGACGTAGGCGCTTGATGACAACCCATGTAAGCCAACGGAGGCGCGTTGATGGATGACGGTGGGGAAAGGCAGATCGTGCGTGCTGAAGTTGGGTCACCCGACCTCGAGGTGCGAAGAGTGTGGCTGCACGACAGTCAACGGAGCATCGATGATCCACCTCTTGCCATTGGCTTGCTAGTAGCGGTGGTGGACGAAGAGGGGCGCCGTTGGCCCGGCACTGTCACGGGATATGCGAACTTCGACTGGGAAATCACTCTGGACTGGTGAACCGACCTGGCCGCAGGGAGCGTGGATCTCGTTCAGAGTGGATTTGTTACCGACGATGTGGCTCAACTGGCGACGTTTTGCGGACGGTTGGAAGAGTCGGGGTGTTGAATGACCACAACGTCGAGGTGCCTACGGGGGGGTGCCGCCTTCTCCAAGTACCGGTTCACTGAAATCGAAATCACATGTGTAGCTGCACCAGGACTTGCCCGCGCCAGAGGTCACCCCAGCTTTGTTGCGATGACTGCATCCTGCAGCTTGGTGAATCCCCCGTGGATCGGCTCGACGATCGCCAATCCACCGTCCACGAATCGTCGCCTTACGTAGGCTTCCCGGTAGCCCACAGCAGTGTCGGGAACACTCGGATCGTGGAGTGCAACTCTCCCGAAGCGTCCAGTTGCATTCCGGCAATCAGAGGGCTCACGCTGGTCGCCGGGTCGCCCTCGAATAAGAACCAGGTCGAATAGAAGAGGCCATCCGGTCGGAGCACTCGCTGGCTCTCCCGCAGATAGTTGGTTGAGGATTGGGGGGTCAAATGGGTGAATACCGAACGAGCGAACACAAAATCGAACGAGTTGTCGTCATAGGGAAATCTCAGCTCGGAGGCTTCCGGCAGAGACGGGTCAGGGAGATAGGCAGAGTTGTAGACGGGGACAAACTCAAACTGAAAGTTTGGGAAATGCCGGTGTGATGTTCTCTTGGCACCACCTAATGAGTGGCTCCATGATGTCGAAGCCTTCATACCGCACGTCCGCGTTGAGGTAGTCGCAAAGGTAGCGTGCAGTGCGCCCGACACCGCAACCGATGTCCAACACGTCGTGATCCGGCCGGAGGCCTGCCATGTTGAGTCGCCCCATAGTGGTGAGGCCGACATCCTGGAACACGCCGGGAGGTCCAACCTGATTCTGAAGCAACGGATCGGGCATCGGAAGCGTAGCCTCCGCCGGAAATAGGCGGGTCTCGGTCCAGGTTCCGGCGGGGGTACGTGGCGCAATCGGGGCTCGAGATTCGTCCGCCCTTTGCCCTCGTGACTTCGCCAAAGCCCAAGGCCATCGTCGGTGCAAGTTCACGGCTACAACGTTCGCACAACGGGGCGGGGATGCCTCACTACTTGTTCCCGATCTACTTCCATCCTGAACCTCGCCACAACTACCTGAACCCTGGTCTGCATAGCCAACAACGGTCCCTCACGTTGACGGAAGGTTGGCTGCCGGTTGGTCAGTGCGCGCTCGACGGGCGGACACGTACCGGACAAGGACAACGAGACCGAGAGCTGCCAGGATGGCTATGGATGGCTCTGCGGCCGTGCGAAGCCTCGTGCTTCCGTAAAAGGCAGCGGCATTAAGTGCAACGACCAGAACGGGCGCCATGATGACCACGAAGCGTGCCCGTGACAGCCTCCACAGTGAAACGGCGCCTGCCGCGGCCAGCGGAAGGAGAATCCACTCGAGAATTTGCCCCGCTTCCTTCGGAGTTCGCGCACCATTGAGGTCCTCGGTTGTATCAAAGGTCAATTCAGTCCCTGGCGAATACACGCCCCACACTCGACCTTCTCGCGCCAGAATGACGCCAGGCAGATCGCTCAAATGTTGGCGAGCATAACTAGTGGCTGCATGTCCCATGGCGTTGCTCAAGGCCAGCTCCGTCCAGTGACGGGCATGATTGGGAGGCTCGACGTACTTGAGGAAGACAGCCGCAGCACCGAATTGACAGTCGTTGGCAAAGCCGCCGTACGTTGGGCTCTTTGGTGAAAAGGTCGCCGTGCAATAGGAGCCAGAGAGCGTATATCCGCCATTCGTGGAAAAGGTCAGAGCTCCCAACGAAAGGTCATTTCGAACGACCCATGGGACCAGAATCACCGCCAAACCGACCAGCAAGGCCAATCCTGAGATCAATCGGACCCGCCAGCGCCTGACCGAGAGCACCACCACGGGCCCACCCAGCAACACCACAAAATCGAGTGCTTCACTCCGGGTCAAGGCGGCGACAGCAATGGTTACTCCCAGAACTCCGAACCGCCACGTGGTGGGCCGGTCAAGACACAGGATCGCCGACAACAGCATGATCGGGACAATGGTGAGGTAGACACTTTCGCTCATGAGGAAGCTGCCCTGCTCCACCCAGAGCGGGCTCAGCGCAGCGATGCTGGCAGCCACGAGCCCGACCGCCCCGCCCGCAACGCGTCTGCCGAGCAATCCCATCGCCACTATGCCACCCGCAGAAAGAAGCCCTACTGCGATGCGGTGCGCATTGACCGACCGAATTCCCACGATGTCAAGTACGGAGAGTACGAAGGGAAAGAAGGGTGGGTGTTCGGCCGTTGGGATGAAGGCCCCCTTCCCGAGGAAGGCCGTCCCATATCCTTTGCCGCTTGCGATGTTTGCTGCAGCCTGCTGGAAGAACAGAGGATCGCCGTGGAGTTGTGCTCCGAAGGTCCAGTGCACGGCGAAGATGATTCTTGCCAGTAGGCCTATGACGGTGACGACGGCAAGCGCAATCTCAAATCGTCGAGGCACCCACGCGGCAGATTCAGCAATCTCGCGAGGGTCATTGCCGATTCCGGAGGACTCGGAGGGCATCTGTCTCTGGATCACAACTACACCAGCGTTTCAAAGTTGAAGTCCGTTCCCGCCCTGCAAGATCCAGGCGCACCCGGTCTCCAGAGTTGATCGCTCTCGGAAACCTATCTCACATCGTACGGAGACCCGCCTGAAACGCCAGCCCACGACCTCGTCAGCCCCGATCGATTGCAAGGACAGAGGCTCTGCGACCTCCTGCTAGGCGTCATCAATCTGATGTGGGCCACACCAATTTCGCTTCTGCCGCATCCGCTCAACCGGAGGGGAGAGCGGTGGTCCCCGGTGACATGCTCGCGTCACGGCCGCAATCGAAATACCCGCGTTCGTCAGCAATGGCAATCGCACCGCTGCTGCCCGTCGCACCACCCGGGTGGCGTTCGCCGCCGTTCAGATCGGTCACCTGAGCCAGCCGTGAGTAACCACATCGGCAAACCCCTGGCCCGCGAGCCGGTCGTTGATCTTCGGCGACCGCTCACCCGTTATCCCGCCCCGGATTCCCCTTCGAGCGACTTGATCAGCAGCCCCTGCAGCTCGGCCCGCTCCCGGCCGGAGAGTGATGCCAGCACATCGTCCTCCACACTTTCGATCCCGCGCTCGGCGTTCTCGAACGCACTCAGTCCTTCATCGGTGATCTCGACGAGGTGGCGACGACGGTCGGCGGGGTCGCGACGTCGATAAGCAAACCCCCTCGACTCGAGTTCGTTGAGGAGAAGGACCAGGTTATTGGCGTCGATGCACAGCATCTCACCGAGCTCCTGCTGCGGGATGGGATTGTGCTCACGCAGATGGGCGAGCATGACGAATTCCTTCATGCGCATCCCCAGCAGGTCTTCGGACGTGCGCCGATAGACCACACGGGACAGCTGGGTCAACAACACCGTCACTCCGGGCGTCGTCGTGGTCGACATGCCGTGATTATAGCCCGCATAGCTACTATCCCGCCTTCTTGACACTCACTATATTAGTGACTATCAATGTGTGGGGGCTGTGAAGCCCGCCATGACCCTGGAGCCCGCCATTCCCTCTTCTCTCACTTCCTTCGTGGCTGAGCGCCGCCGATGGATCGCGCTGATCGTCGTCTGCTTTGCCATGTTGATGAACATCCTCGACCAGACGATCGTGAACGTGGCGTTGCCGACCATCCAGCGCGATCTGCACTTCTCTCAGGCCACCCTGGCCTGGGTGATCGACGCCTATCTGATCACGTTCGCTGGCGCGCTCCTGCTGGCCGGTCGGCTGGGTGACCTCTTCGGCCGAAAGAAGGTCTTCCTGGTCGGCGTGGCACTGTTCACCGTGGCGTCGCTGGCCTGTGGCGCCGCCGACAGTCAGATCCTGCTCATCTCGGCCCGCTTCGTCCAGGGCCTGGGGGCAGCTCTGTCCTCCTCGGTCATCCTGGCCATCATCGTGGCCGATTTCCCCGTCCCGAGGGAGCGGGCCAAGGCCATGAGCTCGTACATCATCGTGGCCGTGGGAGGCGGATCCCTCGGGCTACTGATCGGTGGGTACGTCACCCAGGCCCTGAGCTGGCACTGGATCTTCTTCATCAACATCCCTATCGGTGTCGCCACGTTCATCGCCGGAGCGACACTGATCGAGGAGAACACCGGCATCGGGTTGCGCGCCGGATTGGACGTGGCCGGTGCCGTGTTGAGCACGGCTGGTCTGATGTTGGCGGTCTACGCCATCGTCAGCTCCAGCCGCTACGGGTGGTCCTCCACCCACACCGTGGGCTTTGGTGCGGCGGCCATCGTGGTGCTGGCGGCCTTTCTCCTCCTCGAGAGCCGACTGTCCACGCCGATGATGCCCATTCCCGTGATGCGCTCCCCGGGCCTGCTCGCCTCGAGTCTGGTGAGAGGATTGATGGTCGTCGGCATGTACAGCACCTTCTTCATCGGTGTCCTGTACTTCCAGCACATCCTCGGCTACGACCCCATTCGGACCGGCTTGGCCTTCCTGCCCCAGACCCTGTCCGTGGCACTGATGTCCGCCGGACTGACCAACCGGATCGTGGGCAGGCTGGGCCCGAAGTTGACCACGCTCATCGGCCTTGCCGTCCTCAGCGGGGGTCTCACCCTGTTCATCAGCTCCGGCGTGCACACGGCCTACTTTCCCCATCTCTTCGTGGCCGTGCTGCTCGTAGGACTGGGCGCCGCGACGGCGTTCGCCCCCCTGCTGAGCATGGCCCTGGCCAACGTCCCGGCCCGGGACGCCGGTATCGGCTCGGGAATCGTGAATGTCTCCCAACAGGTGGCGGCGGCCCTCTCGGTGGCGGTCCTCGGAGCGGTGTCCACCAGCCGGACGGTCACCCTGCTGGCCCACGGCAGGTCGGCCCTCGACGCCCTGGACGGGGGCTATCGATTGGCCTTCACCATCGCCCTGAGCAGCGTCATCATCGGGATCGTGGTCGGCGCGGTCATTCTCCGAGGGCGACCTGCAGCCGACGAACACGCCGAGGTCGTGGATGACGAGCAGGCGGCGGCGTCGGAGACGATGATCGCCGAAGTGCTCTGATCGAGAGCCCGGCGGGCCGAGCTCAGCGGGCTGGATCCAGTACCGTGGGGCCCCCGGGTGTCGGCTGCCCCGGCCTGACTCAGTGGCACCCAGCGACTTCGCAGGTTCTCAGGCCACCACACCGTCGATCTTGAGATCGAGCACGCCCTGCTCATCCAGGTCCAGGCTGGCCAGGATCTCGTCACAGTGTTCGTTGAACTCGGGGGCCCGCTTGGGCGGGGCCGGCCTCCCACCGAACTGCACCGGTGTCGTCACCAGCTTGAACGGCACGCCGGCCGCGGTCTCGGTCTCCCCGACGTAACCGTTGGCCACCACCTGGGGGTCCTCGACCGCCTCCAGGGTGTCCTGGGCGAACGACCACTGCCCGTCGAAGTCGGCCAGGCGCTCCCGCCACTCGGAGAGGGGCGCAGAGGCGAAGACCTCGGTCAGGATCACTCGGGCGACATCGGCATTGGCCGACAACAGCTCATGGGAGGTGAACCGTTCATCGGTGATGAGATCCTCACGGCCGATGGCCCGACAGGCTCCGGGCCAGTAGTGGAAGCCCTGAAGACAGGTAAGGGCGAGGAACCGGCCGTCCTCGGTCTTGTACGTTCCGACCAGCGGGTTGGACGGGCCCCCGCCGCCCCCCGACGAGGCAGGGGGTGGCCGCCACGGAAAGCCCATTTGGAGGGAGAGGGCCACAGCGGGGCTCATGGCCCACAGCCCGACACCGAGGAGGGACACGTCGACTGAAACGGCCTCACCGGTGCGCTCTCGGTGGAAGAGTGCACCCATGATCCCTCCGGCGATGGTCATGCCCCCGATGGAGTCGCCGTAGCCAGGAGCCGGCTGCATGGTGAGGCTGTCGGCGTCGGGGGGTGTACACCCCATGGCGCTGGCCCCGCGGCACCAGTAGCTGAGGAAGTCGTAGCCGCCCCGGTCGGCTTCGGGTCCCCGCTCGCCGCCACCGGTACCGGCCACGTAGATGATGTCGGGATTGTGGGCCCGGATGTCGTCGATCTCCACGCGGAGCTTCTTGCGGACGGCGGGAAGCTTGTTGGTCAAGAAGACATCGCAGGTGGCGGCCAGTTTGTAGACCAGCTCTACACCCTTCTCCGTGGTGAGGTCCACGCCGATGCTCTTCTTGCCCCGGTTGGAGTGCTCGAGCAGGACGTGCACCGACCCGCCCATGGACATGACCCCGCTGGAGGCGAGGCCCCGCATGGCGTCTCCCCGTTCGACGTGCTCGATCTTGATGACCTCGGCACCCCAGTCGGCCAGAATGGCCGAGGCGGCGGGTACGAAGGTGTGCTCCGCAACCTCGAGGATGCGCACACCCTTCATCACGTCGGCCATTAGGACCCTCCCTGTCGTCTCATCGACCCGCGGACGGCACCCGTTCTACCAGGGGCCGGGACGGCGAAGGGACGTGGTCGCTCAGGCAGCGAGATCCTCACGCTGCACCGGTGACCGAGGTCCGACGAATCGGACGCTCAGTGGTAGAGCGAGTTCTGCTTCAGCGCCGCCGCACTCAGGGTCTTCATCTGCGGGGCCGTCAGTGAGCTGGGGGCGACGGTCGACGCGGTCGAGGACGATGCGGCGATGTTCACGTCCATGCCCGTGATCGCCACCTTGGAGCCATTGACCCAGTAGATCAAGTAGACGAACGGCTGGGGTGTGGTGACGAAGGCCGTCGAACCCAGCTTCTTTGGGGCCTTGAAGGCGCTGTACACCTTCAGGTGCTTGCGCTCCGTAGTCAGAGCCTGGGCTGCCGCAGCATTCGAACTGCACAGGAGCGTCGCGGAGACGAGTCCTGTCTTGCCGCCCACATCCGTGTATTCCGCCCCCACCGAGCTGGTGCAGCCCTTCTGGCTGGTCACCTTGGACTGCTTCGCCGGCTGGACCGTCTTGGTGAATCCGATGGACTTGGCGTAGGTCGGGTTCAACACCGAGGAGCCGATGGGTGGCGCGGCCCCGGCCACACCCGAGGAGGCGGCCACGACCAGGGCGATGCCCAGGCCCCCGCAGCCCCCGACGAGCTTGTTCCATGGCCGTTTCGATCTCTTCATGGGCCTGACGCTAGGGGCAAACCATGGGAGCACGCTGTGCACCCTCCGTTCCCTCCGCCCTTCCGTGGCGGTACCCGGTGAGGGGAGTGAGCCTCCACGACGCTGTGACCAGGCCCGGGGCCGACGTCGATGGGCGGTGACCTACTCCATGACCCAGGGACTGAATGCACGAGTCAAGAGGCAGCGGGCCGACATCTGGCCCATCCGGCTCCTTATCAGCGCCCCGAAGTGAAGAGGAAGCACCCTCCCGGGGTGCCCCCTCCGGTGCTGACCACCGCAACCTCGGCCCCCTCCACCTGGCGGTCCCCACCGTCACCCCGGAGCTGGACCACGGCCTCGTGGATGAACCCGTATCCGTGGGTCCGGCCGGCGGAGAGCTGTCCGCCGAATGTGTTCAGGGGCAGCTGGCCGCCCAGGGCGATCCGGGCCGGATCGGCGAGAAAGTCACCGGCCTCGCCTAGGCCACAGAAGCCCAGACCCTCGAGCCAGCTCAGGCAGTTGAAGGTGAACCCGTCGTACAGCTCCGCCACATCCACATCGCTCGGTCGCAGGGATGTCCTCGACCACAGATGGGCTGCCGGACCGGCCGTCTGGGGCTCGTGACTCAGGGTGCCCTGGTCCCAACTGACCCGCTCGGTGATCTGGGTACCCACCGCGTCGACCAGCACGGGGGGGTGAGGCCGGTCCATCGCCGTCTCCACGGCCGACACCACGATGGCGATGGAGCCGTCACAGGGCACGTCACAGTCGTAGAGGCCGAACGGCGTGGAGATCATGCGGGCCCCGAAGTACTCGTCCACGGTCAGTGGCTGGCGGTAGATGGCGTCGGGATTGAGCCCGGCGAAGGTGCGTGCATTGATGGCGATGGCCGCCAATGCATCCCGGGTGGTTCCGAAGCGGGCGAAGTGGTTGGAAGCGTTCATGGCGATCCAGTTGCCGGCGCTCATCGCCCCGAAGGGCAGACGCCAGGACATGAAGTCCCCTTCCACCCTCCCCCCGCCCGACGGTGGCTGGGGATCCCGGCGCCGGCGGTCCTGCGCAGTCGCCTCCCACACGGTCCGAAAGCACAGCACGTGGCGACACAGACCGGCCGCCACCGCCAGCATGGCGGCCACCACCGATCCGCCCTGGCCCGGGAGCTCCGATCCCCCGTTGAACCAGGTGGGCCGGACGCGGAGGCTCTCCTCGAGGGCGGTGACGCCCCCTTCGGAGTGGCCGCCCGCCGCCGATCCGCCCGGATAGGTCGAGAGACCGTCGATATCGGCCATCGAGAGTCCGGCGTCGGCCACGGCGCGGCGGCACGCTTCCACCGTGAGGCTCAGCGGGTCCACCCCCAGTCGGCGCCCGATCCTGGACATCCCGATACCGGTCAGAGCCACCCGGTCCTCGAATTTGTCGGCGCGGGCCATCGGCCGGACATGGTCGGCGGCCCGTTCGTCCTCGGGAAGGGGGCCGAGATCGGTCCGGTCGTCACGAAGGGTGAACGTCGGCAGCCACACGTCCTCCACGGGCTCGAACCGGACGGTGACCCGCAGCCCGACGACCACCCGGTCGACCGGGATGTCGACGAGATTGGTGGTGAGGCGGACCCGCGGATCCTCGTCGATGGCCACCATGGCGATGACATAGGGCGGAGGAAAGTCCGGGCTCCACTGGTGCTCGTTCACGGTGAAGCCCACGACGACGCCATGGCCGCTGACCGCCTCGGGGGTCAGGTCGTCGGACCCACACGTCCGACAGACCGGTCCGGGCGGATGCTGGTAGGACCGACACACCTGGCAACGGCGGAAGCGGAGGACGCCATCGGCTCCGGATGTCCAGAAGAACTGGTTCTCCGGCGTCACGGCCGGGAGGGGACGGCTCATCGTGGCGGCCTCAACGTCTCGTGGTCCCGACGGTGGTCGGGCCGACGTACCGGTGGGTCTGCATGCCGGGAGTGTAACCACCTCCCGGCGCTGGGGACCGGGGTCGGGCCGGTCGGTGCCAGCGGGCCGACACCCCGGGATCCGGGACCGCTCGAGCCAGCTCCCTCATCGTCCGGCCGTCCGGAATCGATGTATCCTCGGGCCGGCAACGGCCAAGGAAAGGACCTGTCGTGGTGTTGAAGCCTGGGACACGGCTGCGCAGCGCAGTGGGAAGCACTGAGGTTGTGGTGATCCGAGCACCTGCAGCGGAGGTAGCCATCACCATCGGGGGTGTGCCCGTGGTGGGCCTCGACGAAGAGGCCGCCAGCGCCACCATCCAACCCGGCGGTGAGGGTTCGACCCTGCTGGGCAAGCGCTACGTCAATGGTGACCAGTCCGTCGAACTGCTCTGCAGCAAGCCCGGTGACGGCGCACTGGCCGTCGATGGGCAACCGCTCGAGCTGAAGGAAGCCAAGCCCCTGCCTTCGTCCGACTGAGGCGGTAGGTTCCCGGTCCCGTCCTCCGGGCCCTCGACGCCCCGGACCGTCAGTAGGGCAGATCCCCCGGAGTGCAGTTCCGGTAGTCGGGTTCGGGATCTACGGTGAACTGGACGGCCGTGACCGTCGTTCGGCCCTCCAGGATGGCCCGCGCGATCCGGTGCATCCCGTCCATCACCCGACCGTCCGCCCCCAAGATGATCGGGTACTCGACGTCGACGTCCCGAATGAGCCGGACGTGTTCGATGATGTGCCGAACCGTCGGATCCGGTCCGAAGCAGAACCAGTAGTCGGTGTCGACCTCGGCGATCGAGCTGACGGGGACGTCCACCACCGGAAGGTGGGAACTGGCTGCGACGAGGCGGTCCACGTCCCAGGCGTCCAGTCCCCTGTCACCCGGCCGGAAGCTGTACTGCTTGCGCACTCCTCCAGTCTCCCTCGCCATACTGGCCGGCGGAGGACCGGGGACGCCGCAGGGCCGGCGGGATCCATCCGGCCAGGGAGTGCTACGAGTAGGTGGGGTCGATCCAATCGGGGAAGAGGTCGGGAAGCTCGATGGAGGGCCGGCCCGTGAAGTGAGCCGAGCGCTTCTCCAAGAACGACATGACGCCCTCACGGGCGTCGGGACCGGCCCCGGTGGCATAGACGGCTCGGGAGTCCGCCCGGTGGGCGGCCATGGGGTGGTCGGCTCCGAGCATGCGCCACAGCATCTGACGCGTGAGGGCCACGGAGATCGGAGCGGCCTCGGCGATCTCGGCGGCCAGGGCCCGGGCAGCATCCATGAGTTCCGCGGCCGGATGGACGCTGCGAACGAGTCCCCCGGCCAGCGCCTCCTCGGCGTCGAACAGGCGCCCGGTGTAGAGCCACTCGGCGGCCTGGGCCACACCCACCAGCCTGGGAAGAAACCAGGTGGACGCCCCTTCGGGGGCGATGCCCCGACGGGTGAAGACGAACCCGAACCGGGCCCGATCCGAGGCCAGTCGGATGTCGGTGGCCAGGAGCAGGGTCACCCCCATCCCCACCGCCGCGCCGTTGACCGCGGCAATGACGGGCTTCAGGCAGTCGAACAGCCGCAAGGTGATGCGTCCACAACCGTCCCGCGGGGCCGGCGTGCCGGCCACCCGCTCGACTCCGACCGCCCCCATACTCCGCCCGTCGTCGTAGTCGAAGGTCTGGGCTCCGGCGGACAGGTCGGCGCCGGCGCTGAACGCCCTCCCGTTGCCGGTGAGGACGACCACCTTGACGTCATCGTCGCCGTCCACCCGGTCGAGGGCTTCCAGCACCTCGATGACCATCCGGGCGGTGAAGGCGTTGAGCTGATCGGGTCGATTGAGGGTGATGGTGGCGATGCCGTCAGCCACCGCATACTCGATCTCCTCGAACTCCATGGTCACTCCTCCGTGTCATCACCTGTAGGGACCGGTCCCCCCGGGTGGGGACGACGGCCGGGCTGCCGGAGCCCACGTGGTGCGCTGCACCGTGCCCGGCGCTCCGAGGACCCTACTTCTGGGAGCCCAGGCCGCTCCGGCCCGGCCATCGGCCCATCGACAATTAGTAGGACGTTGTAGTAATCTTCGGCTATGTCTCCGCCCTCGCAGTTTCCGGGCCGCAGCCTCCTCGTCCGGGGGCCGACCCGACGGTGACCGATCTTCACCGCCCCGCGCACCCGGTCCGGTTCGTCACCGCGGCCAGCCTGTTCGACGGCCACGACGCCGCCATCAACATCATGCGGCGGCTCCTGCAGTCCCAGGGGGCCGAGGTCATCCACCTGGGCCACAACCGGTCGGTGGACGCGGTGGTCACCGCGGCCATCGCCGAGGACGTCCAGGGCGTGGCCATCAGCTCGTATCAGGGTGGGCACATGGAGTACTTCCGCTACCTCGTCGACCGGCTCCGGGCCGAGGGGCGGGGCGACATCTCGGTCTACGGAGGCGGGGGCGGCGTCATCGTGCCCACCGAGATCGAGGAGCTCGAGGCCTACGGGGTGCGGCGGATCTTCTCGCCCTCCGACGGCCAGCAGCTGGGCCTCGACCACATGATCAACCTCCTCATCGAGGAGTGCGACCGCGACCTGGCCACCGGCCCCCCACCCCCTCTCGACTCACTCCTGGCTGGCGACCACGGGGCGCTGGCCCGCTGGATCACGCACATCGAGGCGGACACGCTCGACCCGACTGCGGCGGAGGTCCTCCAGGCCCACGGCGACCGGCGTCCTCCGCCGGTTCTCGGGATCACGGGCACCGGAGGCGCAGGGAAGTCGTCCCTGACCGACGAGCTGATCCGGCGATTCCGACTGGACCACGAGGACAAGCTGTCCATCGCCGTGCTCGCCGTCGACCCCACCCGACGCCTGGGTGGGGGAGCCCTCCTCGGGGACCGCATCCGCATGAACGCCATCGACACGCCCACGGTCTTCTTCCGCTCCCTGGCCACCCGGGGATCGGCGTCCGAGCTGCCGGCCCGGTTCCCCCTGGTCGTGGCGGCATGCGGAGCGGCCGGATTCGACCTGGTCATCGTGGAGACCCCCGGCATCGGCCAGGGCGACTCGGCCGTCACCGACATCGCCGATGTCTCCCTCTACGTCATGACACCCGAGTACGGTGCCGCCACCCAACTCGAGAAGATCGGGATGCTCGAGTTGGCCGACGTGGTGGCCATCAACAAGTTCGACCGCCGGGGGGCGGATGACGCCTTCCGCCAGGTCTGCCGGCAGTGGGGACGGGATCACCGGGGCTCGTCGGCGGAGACGGGGGACGAGCCGGTGTTCGGAACCATCGCCTCCCGGTTCAACGACGACGGGGTGACCGCCCTGTTCCACCGGCTGAAGACCCTGCTCGTGTCGGCGGGCCTTCCGGCCTCCGGGGGCGTGCTGGCACCGGTCCAGGGTCGGCAATCGACCCATGCCACCGCCATCATCCCGGCCAACCGGCGCCGCTATCTGGCCGAGATCGCCGAGACCGTCGAGAGCTACCACGCCGCCACCGGGCGACTGGCCGACCAGGCCCGGAGCGCTGAGCAGGTGGCCGCCGCAGCAGCTCTCGGCCGGGCCAGGGGGGTCGATACCGGCGACCTCGGGGCGTTGGCCGTCGCTGTCGACCAGGAGCGGGACCCGGAGGGGAGGCGCCTGCTGGAAGAGTGGGACGAGCTCCGGTCCACGCTGGCCTACGAACCCGGGACCGACGAGCCGGAGGGGGACGGTCCGGGGGCTGGTCTCCCGCTGTGGCGCACCTCTCTGTCGGGTTCCCGCATCCCGCGGGTCGCCCTCCCACGGGTCACCGATCGCGGGGAACTGGTCCGCTGGCTGCGGGACGAGCACCTGCCCGGCCACTTTCCCTTCACCGCCGGCGTGTTCCCCTTCAAGCGCGAAGGCGAGGACCCGGCCCGGATGTTCGCCGGCGAGGGAGACGCCTTCCGGACCAACCGTCGATTCCATCTGCTGGCCGAGGGTCAACCGGCCACCCGCCTGTCCACCGCCTTCGACTCCGTGACCCTCTATGGATTCGACCCCGACGAGCGCCCCGACATCTACGGCAAGATCGGCACGTCCGGGGTCTCCATCGCCACGCTCGACGACATGAAGGCCCTCTTCGCCGGCTTCGATCTGTGTGACCCGACCACTTCGGTGTCCATGACCATCAACGGGCCGGCCCCGACCATTCTGGCCATGTACCTCAACACCGCCATCGACCAGCGCGTCGACCGGTTCCAGGCCGAGCAGAACCGGCCGGCGACGCCGGAGGAGCGGGGCACCATCAGCGCCGAGGTCCTCCGGACGGTGCGGGGGACCGTCCAGGCCGACATCCTGAAAGAGGACCAGGGCCAGAACACGTGCATCTTCTCCACCGAGTTCTCGCTCGGGGTCATGGCCGACATGCAGGAGTGGTTCATCGGGCACCAGGTGCGCAACTTCTACTCGGTGTCCATCTCGGGGTACCACATCGCCGAAGCCGGGGCCAACCCCGTCACCCAACTGGCCTTCACCCTGGCCAATGGATTCACCTACGTGGAGTCCTACCTGGCCCGGGGGATGGCCGTCGACGACTTCGCCCCGAACCTCTCCTTCTTCTTCTCCAACGGCATGGATCCCGAGTACACGGTGATCGGCCGGGTGGCCCGTCGCATCTGGGCCATCGCCATGAAGGAGCGCTACCGGGCCAACGAGCGCTCCCAGAAGCTCAAGTACCACGTCCAGACCTCGGGGCGGTCGCTCCACGCCCAGGAGATGGCCTTCAACGACATCCGCACCACCCTGCAGGCCCTGTGCGCCATCTACGACAACGCGGGCAGTCTGCACACCAACGCCTACGACGAGGCGGTGACCACCCCCACCGAGGAGTCGGTCCGCCGGGCCCTGGCCATCCAAATGATCATCACCAAGGAGTGGGGCCTGGCCATGAACGAGAACCCCCTCCAGGGCAGCTTCATCGTGGAAGAGCTCACCGACCTGGTGGAGCAAGCCGTCCTGGCCGAGCTGGACCGAATCAGCGAGCGGGGCGGGGTACTCGGGGCCATGGAGACCGGCTACCAGCGGGGGCGGATCCAGGACGACTCCATGCTCTACGAGCACAAGAAGCACGACGGCTCCCTGCCCATCGTCGGCGTCAACACCTTCACCGTCCCGAGCGGGGACGGCCCCCACGAGCCGATGGAGCTGGCCCGGTCCACCGAGGAGGAGAAGCAGCGCCAGCTGACCCGCCTCCGCCAGTACCAGGGCCGCCACGCCCTGGACCGGGGGGCGGCCCTCGACTCGCTCCGCCACGTTGCCCTCGAAGGCGGCAACGTCTTCGCCGAGCTCATGAACACGGTGCGCCACGCCACCCTGGGCGAGATCACCGCCACGCTCTTCGAGGTGGGCGGGGCCTACCGCAGGAACGTCTGAGGACGACCGGGCTGTCCCCCTGGCGGTCAGGCGAGCCCGAGGGCGGCCTGGATCCGGGCGGTCAGCGCGGCCCGCGCCGTGGCCATCGACGGTCCATACCAGGTGAGGTCCCGACCGGACACCAGTGCGCACGGAAGGTCGGGGAAGGCCTCGGGACCATCGTCGGGGGCGAAGGGATAGGGCTCGTCGGGCAGCAGCACCAACTCGGGTTGCAGGTCCGCCAGGTTGGCCAGGTCGACCTTCGGATACCGGTCCGGACCCCCGGCCAGGACATGGGCGAGGCCGAGCCGGACCACCACGTCCCCGCTGAAGGTGCGACCTCCCACCATCATCCACGGGTCCCGCCATATGGGCACCACCGCCCGGACCGGGGGCAGGTCGGGGGGACGGCCCCACTCGGCCGCGGCCTCGGCCAGCCACTCAGGCTCGTCGGCCCCCAGGACGTCGACGAGGAGCCTCCTCAGCGCGCCCAGGGCCTGGTCCACCGATTCGACCACCGTCACCCACACCGGGATGCCGGCCGAACGGAGGCGCCCGACGTCGATACGACGATTCTCCTCCTGATTGACCACCACCAGGTCGGGGTGGAGCGCGGCGATCGCCGGGTGGTCGGGGTTCTTCGTCCCGCGCACCCGGGCCACGTCGAGCCCCGCCGGATGGGTACACCAGTCGGTCGCTCCCACCAGTCGGTCGGGGACGGTGGTGGCGAGGGCCTCGGTGAGCGACGGAACCAACGACACCACCCGGGAAGGTCGGTGGTGCAGTTCGACAGGGTGGCCCAGGTCGTCCTCGAGTGTCGGCATGTTCCTCCTGGCGTCGGTCAGGCCCACGTCTCACGGCCACCCGGTACGGGATAACTTCATCCGGTGGCCACCGAACCCCTCGAGTTCGACCCTATCGAAGAGGCCCGTGCCCAATGGGCGGCCCGCTGGAAACCCGACGTCAGTGACGCCATGGCCGCGGCCACCTCGATCATGCGGGCCCAGCAGGTGGTGCTGGCCGCGGTGGACGGAGCGCTGCGCCCCTTCGGGCTGACCTTCGCCCGCTACGAGGGCCTCGTGCTCCTCCTCTACAGCCGGCGAGGTGTGCTGCCCCTCGGGAAGATGGGGCAGCGGCTCATGATCCACCCCACCAGCGTGACCAACATCATCGACCGGCTCGAACAACAGGGCCTGGTCCGGCGTCTCCCCCACCCGACCGACGGTCGGACCACCCTGGCCGAGATCACCGACGGGGGACGCCGACTGGCCCGGCGTGCCACGTGGGCCGTCAACGAGGTGGCCTTCGGTCTGGACGGACTGAGCCCGGACGACCTCGCCCACCTGATGCGGATCATCAAGAAGCTGCGTCTGGGCGCCGGTGACTTCCACGAATGAGTCGGTGGACTTCGCCGTCACCCCCGGTAGCGTCAGGGTCGGCCGGAGGCCGGCACCACCCACCGAAAGGAGCGCACCGTGGCCCTGCACGAGGACGCCGACATGGATGCCCAGCTGGCCCGCACACTCATCGGCACTCTGGTCGGATCCGCCGACCTGGGAGAGGCACTGGCCACGGCCCGGCGGGTGGAGCCCGGGCGCTATGACCAGTGGTTCGACGAATGGTCCGCCACGTCGGCGCACGCCGAGGAGGCCGCCGACCAGGCCGCCGACCGCGGCCACACGGCATTGGCCGGCCCTGCCTATCTCCGGGCGGCCGAGTATCGCCGCCAGTCCTACTTCTTCATGCGGCGGGACGTTGGTGACGAGCGCGTGCAGTCGGCCTACCGCGGTCAGCGGGAACTCTTCCGGCGGGCCCTCGACCATCTGGAGTGGCGGGTGGAGCCGGTGTCGATCCCGTTCGACCCGATGCCTCTGAACGGCTACCTGTTCCGCGGCCACAGATGCAATACGGAAGCCAGGCCGACGGTGCTGTTCCCCACCGGCTTCGACAGCACCTGCGAGGAGATGTACAAGTACGGCGTCCGGGGAGTATTGGCCATGGGCTGGAACGCCCTGGCCTGGGACGGTCCCGGCCAGGGCGGCCAGCTCATCGAGCACGGCGTGGCCATGCGTCCGGACTACGAGGTGGTGGTCGACGCCGTGATGGAGTGGACCGTGCGCCACCCGGCGGTGTCACCGGAGCAGGTGGCCATGGTCGGTCGGAGCCTCGGCGGGTACCTGGCCCCGCGAGGCGCCAGTGCTGAGCACCGCCTGTGCGCCCTGGTGTGCGATCCCGGGCAGTACGACTTCACGTCCCGGTTCGTGTCCATGTTCAGCCCCGCCGACTGGCAGCGGGTCCTCGACGCCGATCCGGCGATGGAGACCCAGCTGGACGGGTTCCTGGACGATCCCCGCAGCCGTGAGTTCTACGGCTCCCGCATGGCGGCCATGGGGGCGGCGACCTTCGGCCAGTGGCTCCGGCTGCTGACCACGTACACCCTGGAGGGCAGGGCTGAGCTCATCACCTGCCCCACCCTGGTGACCGAAGGGGAAGGTGACTTCGCCAGTCAGAGCCAGGTGCTCTACGACGCCCTGACCTGTCCCAAGTGGTTCCGGAGGTTCACGGTGGCCGAGGGGGCCGGGGGGCATTGCGAGGGGATGGGCCAGCAACTGTGGCTGGACGAGGTGTGCTCGTGGCTGGCCGACCAGTTCGACGCCTGATCGGACGGGCCCGCGGGTAGGGTCGCGTCCCCCCCAGGAGGGGTCGTTCAGGAGCCCAGCCGGCTTCGCACCACCTTGCCCAGGGCATTCCGGGGCAGCTCGTCGATCACGTGGACCAGCCGGGGCCGCTTGTACGGTGCCAGCGTCGACTCGGTGAACCGGGCCAGGTCTTCGACTGACGGCGACGGGCCGTCGGGGACGATCCACGCCGTGACCACCTCACCCCACTCGTCAGAGGCCGTCCCCGTCACGGCCACCTCGGCCACCGCCGGGTGGGTGGCCAGGACGTCCTCCACCTCGGCCGGATAGACATTGAACCCCCCGGAGATGATCAGCTCCTTCGCCCGCCCCCTGATGACCAGGTAGCCGTCGGACTCCTCCCCCAGGTCACCCGTCCGGAACCACGGTGACCCCCCGACGTCGGCATCGTCAGCCGCCGTGAAGATCTCGGCGTTGGCCCGGGGACGCTCCCAGTAGCCGTCGAACACGTTGGGTCCCCGGACCAGGATCTCCCCGTCGCCGGCCAGCCGGACCTCCACCCCGGGAAGGGGGAACCCGACCGTGCCGGCCCGTCGCTCCCCGACGTAGGGGTTGGACACGTTCATCAGTGTCTCGGTCATGCCCAACCGCTCGAGGACCACGATCCGGCTGGCCGCCGTGATCGACCGGTGCAGCTCGGCCGGCAACGGGGCCGAGCCGGACACGCACAGCCGTTGGCCCGAAAGCCGACCCATGTGACCGGAGGCGACCAGCCGGTGGTACATGGTGGGCACTCCGAAGAACAGGGTCGTGGCGTGGTCTTCGGCAGTCGCCGCTACGACGCCCGGGTCGAATCCGGGCAGGAGGACGGCCGATCCCCCGGCCAGCAGGGTGCCGTAGACGCCGACGGCCAACCCGTGGGCGTGGAAGACGGGAAGGCAGTGGACCAGGCGGTCGTCGGCGGTCCAGCGCCAGGCGGCCGTGACCGATTCCGTGGCCGCCAGCAGGTTGCGGTGACGGAGCACCGCACCCTTCGGGGCACCGGTGGTCCCCGAGGTGAAGCAGATCAGCGCAGGATCGTCGGGTGCGGCGGCATCGACCGGTCCCGGGTCCCCGTCGGGCAGGTCGAGCTCGGGCCCGGTCACCACGACGGCTCCGGGTGCGGCCCGGCGCACCCACGCGGCCTGGTCGGCCCGTTCAACGATGGCCGCGGCGGCCCCGACGTCGCTGACGATGTGGGCCAGCTCCCGCTCGGAGTAGGCCGTGTTGGCCGGCACCACCACCAGCCCCGCCCGCAGCGCCCCCACGTGGGCGACCAGCGATGCCACCGACGACGGCGTCGACCAGACCACCCGGTCCCCCGGTTCGAGGCCGGCGGAGCGCAGCTTCCCGGCGGCGCGCCGCGTGGCGGCCTCGAACTCGCCGGCGGTCCACCACCGGCCTGGGGACCCGGTCGGATCCGTCCGGTTGGTGGCCGAGGACGGGGCCTCGAACCACAGCGGGGCCCCGGGGGCGGCTCGCCAACGTCGGGACCAGGCCCGTAGGAGCGTGCCCTTGGCGAGGAGGTCGGCCGCGGCCAGGTCCTGCCCGGGAGCCAGATGGTCACGCCACGGACGGACGCTCATGACCCGGTCACCCTTGGGTCACGCCGTCCCGGCCATGCCCCGACCGTAGTACGACCCCTCGGCTCTGCTCCGGTGGCCGCCGACGCGTGCGTGAGGCAGGGCTTGGGCCCCGAGGCCGGCGGACGGAACGGCGGGGCACCAGACGGTCAGACCCCTCGGGCACCTCCCGGAGAACAGGGTGATGGACGCAGCCGGCGACCACCCGATGGCCGGCCCACCCCTCCTGGCCTCGGCCGTTCCTTCCGCAGCCTTATCGACGGCACGTCAGCCCTGCATCAGGATCCCGCCCAGCGATCGATCGTCGGCACCGCCTCCGGCGCCACGACCGTTGCCTTAACGGTGTTCTGTGCCATACCATGCTTAGTGGGCGCTCTCCGTGGCCGCGTGGCCACTTCGCGAGAGCAGGCCCACCGTCTCACCATGCCATTCCCATAGGGCAAGCGATCCAGCAGGGGCAGGGCTGTTTCCCATGCAAACCGTTCTCACAGTGACAGGTCCCCCGTCCGGGGGGAGCCGCGCCGGCGGAGCCGCCGCGGAAGCCGGGACGCGGGTATGACCATGACCGACTCGCCGGCGCCGGACCGCCGATCCCGGGGCCATCGCGGGCCACGACTGTTCGAGCGCGGCGCGTTCCTCGACGAGTTCGAGGCCCTCTTCACCGGCTCTCTGCCCGTGCCCAGCCGCTGCATCGCCATCGAGGGCTCAGGGGGCTCGGGTCGGACCGCCCTGATCAATGCGGCTGCCGACATCGCCGCTCGGGCCGGGTGCCTCGTCCTGCGGGCGAAGGGTGGCGAGGTCGAGGAGAAGTCCCCGTTGGCCGTGCTCGGCCGGCTCATCGAGGCGGCCGAAGGCCAGGCCGACGGCAACGCCGACGCTCGGGAGCAGGCCCGGGCCCTCGACGTGTTGGTGGCAGACCTGCGTGCCACACCGGCCGGCCCGCAGCCGTCGGACGGACGAGCCTCCGACGACCCTCGGATCGCCACCCTGTTCCACCGTCTGGTGCTGAGCCTCCGCCAGGTGGCCCCGGTGCTCCTGGTGATCGACGATGCCGACCGGGCCGACCCCGAGACCCTGGCCGCGCTCCAGTACCTGGTCCGGCGGCTCGAGCATCAGCAGATCTGGGTGGTGGTGAGCACCCGCCCGCTCCACGTCGGCGTCGGCCTCCGACCCGTCGACGGGCTGCTCACCGAGTCGGACACCCGGCAGTTCATCCTCGGACCGCTGCACGACTCCAGTGTGGAGGCCATAGTGAACGGCTTCTTCGAGGTCCGGCCCGACCCCGAGTTCGTTCGGACGTGCACGGTGGTCACCGGAGGGTCGCCGTTCCTTCTCAAGGCTCTCCTGCCCGCCCTCCTGCGGGATTCGGTGCGGCCCACCGACGCCATGGCCGCCTCGGTCGAACGGGTACGTGCCCCGAAGATCGGCCAGTTCGTTCTCGCCCGGTTGGCCCAGCTTCCCCCGGACGCCACCGATCTCCTCCGGGCCGTCGCCGTCCTGGGCGAGGCGGCCGATCCCACCGTGGCGCGCCAGCTGGCCATGGTGGACGCCCCCACCGCCGAACAGGCGGCGGAGGACGCTGAGCGGATGGAGCTCCTCGGTCCCGGTCGGCCGTTCCGGTTCACCGCCCCGCTCATCCGGTCCGCCGTCTACCACGACATCCCGACGGTCCGACGGTCCCAGCTCCATGCCGCCGCCGCGGAACTCCTCGACGCCCACGGTGCCGACGACGCCAGCGTGGCCGAGCAGCTGTTGGCCACCGAGCCGGTCGGGGACGCCGGGATCACTGGCCGCCTGCAGCAGATCGGGCGGCGGGCCCTGGCCGCCGGTGACAGTGACCTGGCGCTGCAGTGCCTCGAGCGGGCCCTGGTCGAATCACCACCCTCCGAACGAAGTGCAGCGCTCTTCCTCGATCTGGCCGCCGCCGAGGCAGCCGACCAGGGGGCACTGGCCCTCGCCCATCTCCGCCGGGCCGTCGACCTCGGTGACTTCGACGGTGACACGGTGGTGAGGGTGGGAGTGGACCTGCTCGGCCATCTGGTCGAGGACCCAGCCCTCAGGGCCGAGGTGCTCGCCACTCTGATGGGCCTGAGACCTCAATTGGGCGGGGTCGATCGGGATCTCCAGATCGAGCTTGAGCTGACCCTGAGCATGGCCCTCGACGAGGTGGAGCAGAGGATCGAATGCCTGGATCGGCTGCGCGGCCTCCTGGCCGAGGCCGGCGACAACGGGACGGCCATCGCCCATGGCGCCCGTTCGGTCGTCACCCTCCACGACGTGCTGTCCTCCCCCGACCTGTCCGCCGACGAGGTGGCGGTGGTGCTGGAAGAGATCGTGGACCTGGATCAACTGGTCGGCTCGGAACCGATGGGAGGTTGGATCCAGACCACCGCCCTGTTCGGACTGCTCTGCACCGATCGCTTCGGCCGGGTGGACGACATCCTCCGGGCCGCCCTGGCGCGGCCCCTGGTCACCGGCCCGTCGCTCGTCCAGCGCCGGATCTCGGCCCTGTCCGCCATCTCCCTGCTGTGGCAGGGGTCCCTGGTCGCCGCGGACGACGAGTGCACACGGGTCGAGGAGTGGACGGTCGAGGACGCCAACGGACCGTCCCGGGGTCCGATGACGGGTCACATCGACGTGCTCGTGCAACAGGGCAGGCTCGAGGAGGCAGAGCGGCTGACCGATTCGGCGGATCCCCGACAGCGGGAGCTCACCGTCTTCCGGGCCCTGTCGAACATCGAACTGGGTCGACTGCTCATGGCCCAGGGGCACGCCGACCAGGCTCTGGAGGCCTACACGGCCGCCGGCGACGCGGCCGAGCGGGCCGGGTTCCGGAACGCGGCCATGGTTCCCTGGCGCGCCGACGCCGTGTGGGCGTTGGTGGACCAAGAGGCGTGGGAGGAGGCTGGGCACCTGGCGGACGAGAACCTTCGCCTGGCCCGCCGGTTCGGGGCACCACGCAGCTTCGGGCTGGCGCTGCGGGCCTCCGCGGCCGCCACGGGCGACCTCGTGGCCAAGACCGAACTGCTCACCGAGGCCGTGGCCGTGCTGGCACCCTCCGAGGCGCGTCTGGAGCATGCCCACGCCCTCGTGGACCTGGGCACGGTGCTGATCGACCACAACCGCAAAGAGGAGGCTCGTGGCGTTCTGCGTCAAGGGGCCAGCCTGGCTTCGCTGTGCGGAGCCCACCAGCTGCTGGAGGTGGCCGGTGAACAACTGCGGGCCGCCGGGGCGCGTCCGCGCCGCCTGGGCCTGATCGGACCGGATTCGCTGACCCCGGCCGAGCTCCGGGTCGTGCGCATGGCGGCCGAAGGACTCACCAATCAGCGGATCGCCAGCGACCTGTATGTGACCCTGAAGACGGTCGAGGGCCACCTGGCCAAGGCCTATCGCAAGTTGGGGGTGGAAGGACGTCCGGACCTGCCCGAAGCCCTGGCCGGTGGCGATGACGGCGACGCCGGTGAGATGTTCAGCGCCTCCGCAGTGTGACGCCTTCGTGATGAGGCGTCCTCCGGTGTCCACTCCGCGCCGGATGTTCGTGTCGACAGCCCACCGCTCCACCCATCCAGCTCCCGGACGGATCCAGGCGACCGGTCAGCCCGCGCGCCTCGCCACCTCGGCGGCCCAGTAGTCGACGGGTGGTAGTGCACCGAAGGGATTGGGCAGTCCGGCGTCGGTGACGTAGACGAGACCGGCCCCCCGCTGTTGGCTGAGGGCCATGGTGTGCTCCATCTCCCCCGAGGTCGTGGCCCCGTAGATGATGTGCCAGATCTGAGCGGCCTCGGGTGTCCAGTGCAGCGGCTGATAGTCCTGACCCGGGCTGCCGGAGGTACCGGTGTAGTTGGCGTAGCTGCCCTCGAAGGTGACCAGGACATCGGCGGCGGCGCCATAGCAACGGGGCACCGGCACCCCGGGGTTGAGCGCGGTGAGCGCCCCGGGATGGGCCTCGACCAGTCGATCACGGAGGGACCGGTACTGGTCGGCGAACTGGTTCGACCCGGGCGTAGGACCGCAGGCGCTGGTTCCCTCGTCGAGGAAGACGCCCCCGAGGTCGGCTCCGTAGAACTCGTACCACGAACCGATGTCCGCCTCGATCTGGGCCAGCCAGGCCTGCTCACCGAACGCCCCCGAGCGGGTGGGCAGCCCGTCGGGATGGATGAGGGACGGGCTCCCCAGGTAGCCGGTGTCCACGTAGCCGAGCACCCGACTCCCCGAGGCGCGTGCCGTGTGGATCACCGCCGTCCAGTCCGCCACCGGTCGCGAGCCCGGTCCGTTGGCCACGTTGGCCACGATGATCCCCACCGCCCCGGGTGGGGAGCCACTGAGCTGCTCCCACGAGGAGGCCGAGCCCACCGGATCGGCGTAGGCCGGAACCGCCAGACGCTGGACGAAGCGGGACGCACCGGAGGCAGCGGGAGGAGGGATGGCGATGGAGAGCGATGGTAGCAAGAGGCACACCGTCGCCACCGCGAGTGTCGCCACGATGACTCCCGGCGCGTAGCGACTCCCCGGAAACGACATCAGAGGAAGCGTCGCCGTCGCACCTCATCCATGCTTTCAAGCTTACGGAGCGGCGGGCACGGCTACTACCCTGGAACATCCCGGCGGACACCCCGGAACTTCCGCCGGGCACCCTGGCCATAGCCCCGGCGCAGCCACCGTTCCGGGCGCCACGTGCGCCGGCCTCGCTTCAGCGCGACACTGAGACGGGCAGATCGAGGGACGAAGGGGCGCAGTGGGCAGACACAGGCTGATGGCGGTGGTGGTGAGCGCCGTGGTGCTCGTGGCCGTGCTGACCGTATCCACCACCACTGCGGACACCGCGGTGGGTCATCCTCCGCCCGGATCCCGAGGTCGTTCGCCCGGGGCCACCCTGGCCGCCCAGAGTCCAGTGGCAGTATCGGGAACGGCCGCGTCGGTGGGCCGAGCGGCGGCGTGCACCCGCCCGACCGGATGCCGGAGCGGCACCTCCTCACCGGGCTCCTCGAGACGTTCGGGCGGGAGAGGTGGTTCCGGGGGCTCCACCGGGGCCGCCTCCTCCATCACCACCTCCCGGCCCACCACCACCGCCGTCGCCACCACCACCTCCCGACCCGTGGCCACCACCACGACCACCTCCCGACCCGCCGCGGCCACGACCACCTCCGGCACCCCGGGCGGTGGCGGAGGGATGGGCGCCGGCCAGACGTGGTGGCGGCCACCCGCCGCGCTCTCCTGGCAGTGGGAACTGGATCACCCACTCGACCTGTCCAGTGCCGCCGACATGGGCACCGGCGTCTCGACCTACGTCGGGACCCCAGCGCCCGACCCCACGGTCTACGACATCGACGGCTTCGACAACCCGGCCGCCACCGTCAGTGCCCTCCATGCCCGGGGTGATCATGTGATCTGCTACATCGAGGTCGGGGCGGCGGAGAACTACCGCCCGGACTATGCCCAATTCCCCCCGCCGACCTGGGCAGCGTGGTGTCGGGCTACTCGTCGGAGCGGTACCTGAACATCGGCGACACCGCCGTCGTGCGGATCATCGAGGCCCGGATCGCCATGTGCGCCTCGAAGGGATTCGACGCCGTCGAGCCCGACATCGACGACAGCTACACCGAGAGCACCGGCTTCCCCATGTCGCAAGCCCAGAACGTGCAGTACGACACCACCCTGGCGGCCTACGCCCATGGCCTGGGACTGGCCTGGGCACTGAAGAACGGGGACGACCCGAGTTTCGCCGCCGCCCTGCAGCCCGTCGCCGACTTCGCCCTCGACGAGCAGTGCCATGAGTACGACACCTGCAGTTCGTTCGACCCCTTCGCCTCGGCCGGCAAGGCCGTGCTCGAGGTCGAGTACTCCACGTCACCCAGTCAGTTCTGTTCGGCGGCCAACGCCGCCGACGAGGATGCCCTGAAGATGACCGTCGCCCTGAGCGGCGGACGCCTCCCCTGCCGCTGAGCGGGCACCCGGCCCGTCCGCTACTCCACCGTCACCGTCTTGGCCAGGTTCCTGGGTCGATCCACGTCCAGTCCGTGGGCCTGGGCCAGCCAGTAGGCCAGGAACTGCAGCGGCAGCGCATCGATGACCGGGGACAGCATGGGTTCGACCGAGGGAACCCACAGCATGTGGTCGGCCAGGTCCGCCGTCTGGTGGTCGCCGTCGTTGCCCACCAGGACGACGGTGGCGCCGCGGCTCTTGACCTCTTGGATGTTGGAGCACACCTTCTCCCACAGGCAGTTGCGGGTGGCTACGCCCACCACCACGCTGCCCGGCTCGATCAGGGCGATGGGGCCGTGCTTCAGCTCGCCGGCCGGATAACCCTCGGCCCGCAGATAGGAGATCTCCTTCAGTTTGAGCGCCCCCTCCATGGCCACCGCATGGCCGACGTGGCGCCCGAGGTAGAAGAAGTCTCTCGCCTCGGTGAGCTCCTGGGCTACCTCGGCCACGTCCTTGGTGCGCTCGAGCACCTTGTCCAGGATGTCGGGCAGGCCCAGCATCTGCTGCATGATCTCGTCACTGGCCGACACCGTCATGGTCTGACGCGCCTGGGCCAGCACCAGGGCCAGGAGCTCCAGGGCCACGATCTGGGTGAGGTGGGTCTTGGTTGCGGCCACGCCGATCTCCGGGCCGGCGTGGGTGTACAGCACACCGTCGGCCTCCCGAGTCATCGACGAGTCCACCACGTTGGAGATGACCAGTACCTTGGAGCCGGCTTCCCGGGCGGTCCGAAGTCCCTGCAGGGTGTCGACCGTCTCGCCGGACTGGCTGACACCGATGGTGAGGGTGCGATGGTCGAGGACGGGGTCTCGGTACCGGAACTCGCTGGCGATGTCCACTTCGGTAGGGACCCGGGCCCACTTCTCGATGGCGTACTTGGCCACCATGGCCGCGTGGTAGCTGCTCCCGCAGGCGACGATGCAGACCCGCTCGATGTCACGGAGATCCTGGGAACTGAGGGCCGCCGCCGAGTCCAGGACCAAGGTCCCGTCGGGTTGCCGGTGCCCGGACAGGGTGTCGGCCACAGCGTCGGGCTGCTCGTGGATCTCCTTGGTCATGAAGTCGTCGTAACCCCCCTGACGGGAGGCCTCCACGTCCCAGTCGATGGTCAGGGCCTTGGGCCGGGCACACGTGCCGTCCAGGCCGGTCACCGTCACCCCGGCGGGTCGGAGCTCTACCACTTGGTCGTCCTCCAGGGTGAACAGGTCCCGGGTGAGTCCGATGAGGGCGGGAATGTCCGAGGCCAGATAGGTCGCCCCGTCACCGACGCCGATGATCAGGGGTGACACCCGACGGGCCGCCACCACCAGGTCGGGCTCGTCGGCGTGGACCGCGGCCACGGCGAAGGTCCCGCGGACCAGGCGCAGGGCCCACCGCAGGCTGTTCGTCAGCGTCGACCCGGTGGCCATCTGCTTCTCGACCAGGTGGGCCAGCACCTCCGAGTCAGTCTCCGACGCCAGCACGTGGCCTTCGGCTTCCAGCTCGCTGGCCATCTCGTCGTAGTTCTCGATGATCCCGTTGTGCACGAGGGCCAGGCGACCGGTGCAGTCCAGGTGCGGGTGGGCGTTCTCCGTGGTCGGCTTCCCGTGGGTGGCCCATCGCGTGTGACCGATCCCACTGCCGCACGGCTCTGGCGCGCCCTCCCCGAACGGTCGGAGGTCACCCACCGAGTGGGTGCCGTCGGCCGCCCGGTTCCGCCACAGGGCGTCGCCATGGATGAGGGCCACCCCAGCCGAGTCGTATCCTCGGTACTCCAGACGGCTCAGGCCCTCGAGCAGCAGGGGAAGGGCGTCGTCGACGCCGGTGACACCAATGATGCCGCACATGGCTTTAACTTCCTGACTGCCAGAGGTCGCGGACGGCCTCGGCGATTGACGTGGATGGGACCCAATGGAGATGACGGCGGAGCAGTGTCAGGTCGGCCTGTTGCCATACCGATGGAGAGGCATGGCCGGCCCCTCCGGACGACTCGAAGATGTCCCCCTCGAACCCTGCGGCAGAGGCCAGGAGCTCGACCATCGAGCGGCTGGAGGTGGCCACTCCCCGACCGACATTGAGCAGGGGGGGCAGCTCGCTCCCATGGGCGGCCCGCAGGACCGCGGCGGCGACATCGGCGCCAGCCAGGAAGTCCCGGCACGAGCTCAGCTGGCCCAGGGTCACGAAGCTGGCCCGGGCCTCGAGGGCATGGCGTATCTCCCGCAAGGCCGTACCGGCCAGCGAGTGGTCCGGCGCACCGGGACCCACCGGATCGAAGACCCGGAGCACGGTCGCTCGGACCTCCCCCTGGTCCACCCGGTCCACGACCAGGTCGGTGGCCACGAGCTTGGTCCGGCCATAGTCACCGACGGGACGGGCCGTGGCCGATTCGGCGAACGCCACACCCCGGGGTTGACAGCCGTACTCCGCCGCCGAGCCCAGGTGGACCAACCGGACCGGATCGGTCCGGATCAGCGCTTCCAACAGCGTTCTGACCACCGAGACATTGACCGCCTCGAGTTGCTCCGCCGATCCCACCGTGCATCCGACGCAGTTGATGACCACGTCGGGTTTGCCGTAGTCCAGCAGGCGGGTCACGTCGTCCACCGAGGCTCGCACCAGGTCGACCTGGTGCCAGTGACAAGCGGGCGACTCGGGGGGGCGACTCCACGAGTGCCCACTCACGGCCACCACGTACGCGCCCCGGTCGGAGCGGTGGATGGCCGAGCGGACCTGGTGGCCCAGGAATCCGTTGGCGCCGAGAAGGAGGTACCGGGCCATCAGTAGCTCAGCGGCGAGGCCAGTACCGACCGGGCCAGGACGAGGAATAGGACGATGGCCGTGCCGGTGGCCACCAGCAGCGAGAGCAGGCCGTCCATGGGGGCGATGTGGCCCCGGAGCTGCTGCTCGGCGATGAGGGTGGCGGCCAGGACCGAGAAGGTGGCCGCCCAGCACCCCAGGACCAGGTTGATCCGCCCCGCGCACGCCAGGAGGAGGGCCATGAAGAACGCCACGCCCATGGTGCCGACCGAGGCCAACAACAGAGGCACCTCGGGGAGGTGATGCCGATGGCCGACGATGAGACAACCGACGGAAAGCAGGGCCAACGCACTCACGTAGAGCCCGATCGAGCGACGGAAGGCCCGGCCGACACGGCGGCCGAAGTCGTCGAGGTCGAAACTGGTGCTGAGTGCGGCGGTGGCCCGACTCCGGAAGGTGCGCAACTGCCACTCCATCAGCCCCAGGGTCAACAGCAGGGGCCACACGGCGATGGACAGCGCGCGGGCGCTCCCATTCACCCCACTGGCAAATCCGATGAGCGCGGCCAGCAGCAGGCCGCAGCTGGTGCCGTAGACGAGGAACTTGGTGGCCTGCATCCAGTCGGCCCGGGTGAGGCCGGGTCGGCGCCAGCGGTCGGTGAGGACGAACCGGTTGGCCACGACTGCGGCCAGGACCACCGTGGCCACCACGCACCAGGCCGCCGCCGGGCGGGCAGAGGCCATCGGCAGGTGCCCCAGCGACAGGAGCGAGCCGATGGCGGCCGGCACCATGCACAGCGCCAAGAGGAGCTCGGACCGCTGGAACACCATGATCCCGCTGGCCGCCACATACGCCCCGATGCCCACCACCGTGACCGCGCTCCACTCGTTCCCCCCCAGGGTCCAGCACGCCACGACGGCGGCGGCCAGGCAGGCCAGAACGGTTACCACCAGCGAGCCCAGCGCCACGAGGGCGTCGCTCCGCCCGTCCTTCCGGCCCAACAGCGTCCAGGCACAGGTCGCGGCAGCCTGACTGGTCCCCCACGCCACGGTCAGGCCGAGCGGAAGCACCCACCAGCTGAGGCGCAGGTTGTAGCCGCTGACCACCACGGGCAGGAAGAGGGCGGGCAGGGCATAGAGCGCGCCCCGCAGCAGGTCCACCGGCCCACCTCTCGGCGGTACCGAGGGGACCGACGGCACGACCTCGTGGAACGGCAGCACCTGGTAGATGGCTGCTGCCGTAGTGAACACATCGGAGTAGCCGAAGGTATCCACCGCCACCTGGCTGCTCACGCCGTGCGACTCGAGACGTGCGGCGATCTCCACCGGGTCCACGGCGGCCCCGCACGCCTCGGACAGCTGGGGGTCGTCGGACACCCACGAGGTGATCCGATTGAGTCGTTCCACACCGGAGAGTCCTCCGGTCGGCGCCACCGTCACCGGTGCCCACGGGCGCTCCTCTGATCCCCTCGTCACGACGCCGCCGACAGCATCTGGTCACCGCGCTCGACGGACAGTTCCTCCAACTCGTCCTGGACCCGGGCGCCGGCGCTCGCATCGACTACGGCGCGGTAGACGTCGCCGTAGTCGGCCAGGTTCTGCGCCAGGGTGAATTTGGCCACGACGCGAGCCCGCGCCGCCCGGGCCATCGACTGACGGAACTCCGGGTCGGTGAGCAGGCGGAGGCAGGCCTCCGCCGTGCGCTCTGGATTCTGCGGCGGCACGATCAGGCCGGCGTCCCCGGTGGCTTCGGCCACCCCGCCCACGTCGGTGGCCACGGTGGCCATGCCCGACGCCATGGCCTCGATGAGGCTGTACGGGAAGCCCTCCGAGATACTGGTCAGAAGGACCACGTGACCGGTGTGGTACGCCTCGACCACCGAGCTCGTCTGCCCCTCGAAGGTGGCCGACTCCTCGAGCCCGAGTCGATCGCGCAGGGCGACGCAGCGGTCGAAGTAGGCCACGTTCTCCTCGGAGACACCTCCGTACATGCGCAGCCGGGCGTCCGGTAGGGCTTCGTGGACCCGGGCGAAGGCCTCGAGCAGCGTCTCCACGTCCTTCAGTGGGCCGATGCGGCCCATCCACACCAGGGTGGGGACATCGGGTTCGGTGGGGCTGACGGTGAAGTGGTCGGTGTCGACCCCGTTGTAGATGGTCCGGATGCGTTCCGGAGCGGCTCCGTTGGCCTCCTGCCACCGACGGTTGTAGTCGCACACGGGAGCGATCGACCCGGCGATCTGGTAGCCGGCCCAGGCCAGATGCCGGTAGAAGCGGAGCATGAGCGAGCGCACGGCGAACGAGAACTTGTCCGGCGCGTAGGAGAAGTAGCGCTCACGCAGATAGATCCCGTGCTCGCTGAGCACCAGCGGGGTCTCCTCCGTCCAGTGGGCACTGAGGGCCATCAGGATGGAGAGCCCGTTGGCCGAAGCGTGGCACAGGTCGGCCCGGGGGGGCGGGGCGTAGAGGGGGCGGAGGAGGTGGTCGAGATGGGCGAGGACCTGGCTGGCGTCGTGCACGGTCACCGGACCCACGTCAGTGACGAACTCCCGGTCGTCGGGAGTGGAGTTCCGCATGGCGTCCAGCAGCACCTCGAGCGATTCCCGGGTGCGTAGCGCCCCGGCCATGGGCACCTCCCGCGCCAGCAGATAGAGCTCATGGAGGGCATCGAAGAATTGGGCCTCGCCGTCGGACCGGGCCATGGATTGCGCCAGCTGATGGAAGGCAGATCGCAGCTCGGACGAGTGGTGCAACGGGTGTCTGTTCTCGGGGCCGGCTCCCCACAGCGGAATGGCATGGAGGCCGACCACGTTCTCGGGAATGTCCCAGATGACCTCGTTGTGGTCGCCGGGGGTGATGGCATGGACCGTGAAGCGGTGCACGTCCAGACCCCGGATCAGCTGATCGCACCAGACGCTCACCCCACCCGCCTTGTGCGGGTAGGTGGCTTCGGTGAGCAGGGCTATATCCACAGATCACCACCACCTCGGCGGTCCGCCGTCTGTGGTGACCGGGCATGTCCGGTGACGCGTGCGTTCGGTTTCATCGTTGGCTACGACAGTACGGACCAAGGGGTGCCCTGAATACCCCCGACTTTCGGAGCTCGGGTTCGACACCCTCCGTCGCCCGACAGGCTCCTACCCCGGTGTCACGTGGGGCCACCCTGGTACTAGCGGACCCCCACCCTCGGGCTAGCGGCGGAGCCGGGGAGGGAACGAGGCCGTCCGCCGGCGACGGCCTACCGGCGGTGACGGACCTGCCGGCACCACACCCATGGCCGGTCCGATCCCGCGGCGGCCGACGACCACCGTGGGCAGCGCCACCTAGAGGAGGGTCCGTCGCTATCGACCGGGCATCCCCCGGCAAAGTGCAGGGTGTCCGGGACACAGTGCAGGGTAGAGATGACCCCACTCGGGGCTTACCGTTCCAAGTGGCTTTGCGGGCAGAGGGCACGCGGCCAAAGGATGAGCGATTCCATGACCCGAGTTCGTCAGCCCATTGTGAACGTCATCACCACCACGGTGATGGCATGCCTGCTGACCGCCACCCTGTTGTCGGTCAACACCCACCCGGCGTCGGCGGCATCGCTGCCCCAGCTTGACCTCCGGGTGCTCCTCATCGGTGACTCGGCCACCCAGGGCAGCACCACGGCCGCATGGCAGTCCACGCTGAGCAGCGACGGCGTGGCCTACACCCTGGTGACCGCCTCGGGATCCTACGGATCCGAGACCGTCACCCTTCCCACCCTCTCGTCCGGATCGACGGGGAACTTCAACGGTGTGGTCATCGCCGATGCGCCAGCCGGGTTGGCCAGTGGCCAGCTCGACACCCTCTTCGCCTACGAGTCCCAGTTCGGGGTACGTCAGATCGACGGGTCGGCCTATCCCTCTCCCCTGCTCGGTCAGACCGCGGTGGCCAACGCCAATCAGACCCTCGACAACACCACATCCTCGCTGACCCCGGCCGGCCTGGCCGGACTACCCGCTCTCAAGGGCACGCTGCCCTTCGCTGCCGGCACCTTCGGCACTCCGGCCACGGCAAACCCCGGACTGCCCTTCACCCCCTGGATCGAGAACGGCGCCGGACAGTCGCTCGGCGGTGTCTACCAGCATCCCGGCGCGGCCTCCGACCCTCAGGCCGGCGTGGCCGAGCTCAGTCTCAACTTCAACTACAACGCCAATCAGCTCCAGTGGCTGCTGTTGGGTCCCGGCCTCATCGACTGGGTGACCCAGGACACCCATCTCGGGCTGTCACGCAACTACTTCGGCCAGGACGTGGACGACGTGTTCATCGCCGACAACGAGTGGAGCTCCCAGTTCCAGTGCACCCCGGGCGCCACCGATCCACCCGACTACACCTGCCCGGCCGGCGTGGACAACAATCCGGCCGACACCCCGCCCGACGTCCAGATGTCTGCGGCCGATGTGGCCTATGTCACCAACTGGGAGGCGCAGACCGGCATCAAGCTGAACCTGGCCTTCAATGCGGTCGGGGCGTGCTCGGGACCGACGGCGTCGTCCACCGCCGTCTGCAACGGCTCGTACACCGAGAGCGGAGCCGGCCAGAACGGCAAGACCTACACCGATCCCGGATTCGTCACCGAATCCACCCAGCCCAGCGACGCGGCATTCGTCGACGCCCTGCTCGGCGCCAAGAACGACTTCAACTGGATGACCCACACCTGGAGCCACCAGTTCCTCGGCTGTAACGTCTGGCAGCCGCAAGCTCTGACCAGTGTGACGGCCAACGCATCGGGTGGTTCCCTGGCCGCCGGCTCCTACGCGTACGAGATCACCGCCGCCACGGCCTACGGCGAGTCTGAGCCCTCCCTGCCCCGGTCGGCAACGGTTACGGCCGGCGGGTCCGTGCTCGTGAGCTGGCCCGACGCCACCAACGGCGTGGGCACCAACGGAGTCCCCGGTCCCACGCTGGCCCAGGAGGAGGCCGACCACGATGCCAGTACCGGCACGGGCTTCTGGGGCTACGACATCTACCGTGAGGATCCCGGCACCACCGACTACCGCCTGGTGGGCCAGGTGGCCGAGGCCGGAACCACCCCCACGTACAGCTTCACCGACAAAGGCACCACCTCTCCCGGGGTCTCACCGGACTCCACAGACACGTTCCCGACGGCCACCAACCCCGGCATCGACTGCTCGAGCGCGCCCGGGAGCTGGGAGCCAGCCACCGATCCCACCGGCACCTCCGACGTCTCCATCGGCACGGAGATCGGCCTGGACCAGGCCTTCGCCACGGCCAACGCCCTGCCCAACTACACACCGGCCGACCTCGTCAGCGGTGAGCACTCCGGCCTCGAGAACCCAAACATGAGCGCCGCGCTGGCCGGGGTCGGGATCACCACCTTCGCCTCCGACGCCTCCCGGCAGACGGCACCCTTCACCCTGGGAGCGGCTCGCTCAGCTCCCCGGTTCCCGACCAACATCTACTACAACGCCGGCAACTGGAACGACGAGCTGAACGAGTACAACACGCTCTACGCCTCCGCCACGACCCAGATCGGGACCAACAGCCAGAACCAGCCTGAGTTCGGCCACTGTGTCGGCACCTCATCGACCACGTGCCTGAGTGCTCCGGCCACCGAGGCGTCACTCATCGCCTCGGAGACCAGCATCATGATGAGCCACATCCTGGCCAACAACCCGAGGGTCGACTATGCCCACCAGTCCAATCTCATCGGGCCGGAGAGCTCGCCGGGCACCAGCAACGGCGGCTACACCCTGTTGGACACGCTGAGCGCCATGCAGAATCTGTACACCAGCTACGAGAACACCAACGCTCCCCTGGATCAGACGACCGACGTCACCGAGGCCCAGGTCCTGGCCGAGCAGTCGGCGTGGGCCACGGCTGACACGGCCAACACCGTGACGGCCACCCTC
Source organism: uncultured Acidimicrobiaceae bacterium (assembly GCA_963737625.1). Taxonomy (GTDB): domain Bacteria; phylum Actinomycetota; class Acidimicrobiia; order Acidimicrobiales; family RAAP-2; genus Bog-756. The sequence goes on along the minus strand of CAVTTK010000001.1, from coordinate 39,847 downwards.
GACAAGGGCACCGGGACGGTTACGGTGACCAACTCCGGTGGTGCGGCGGTCGACGTGCCGCTCACCACTCCCCAGGGCACCACCGTCAGCGGGGGGACCGCGTACGGTGAGTCCTACGCCGGCCAGCTGTCGACGTGGACATCCGTGGCCCCAGGCGCTCCGCTGGTGGTGAACGAGCACATCGCTCCGACCATCACCAGCGCCGCCACCGCCTCCTCCACGGTGGGAGCTCCGTTCAGCACGACGATCACCACCACCGGTGAGCCCGCCTCGGCCATCACCGAGACCGGGAAGTTGCCTTCTGGGCTCTCCCTCACTGACAACGGTGACGGGACGGCCACCCTGGCCGGAACTCCCGGAGCCAACACCGGCGGCAGCTATCCGATCACCATCACCGCCACCAACGCGGCCGGGACGGCCACCCAGGCCTTCACGCTGACCAATGACGAGGCCCCGGCGGTGACCAGTGCCTCCATGGCCAGCTTCTACACCGGGGTCAATGGCACCTACACCGTGACCACCACCGGCTACCCCGTGGCCACCATCACCGAGACGGGAGCGCTGCCGTCCGCCATCACCTTCACCGACAACGGCAACGGGACGGCCACCATCGCCGGTTCCACCACGGCGACGGCCGGGACCTTCCCGGTCTCCGTCTCCGCCACCAACAGCACCGGAAGTGTGGCCACTCTGGCCCTCACCCTGACGGTGGCGGCGTCCGGTGCCCCGGCCATCACCAGTGGGACGGCAGCCTTCTTCACCATGAACCAGTCCGGCGCCTTCGCCGTCACCACGACCGGAGCCCCGATCGCCTCGATCACCGAGGTCGGAGCCCTCCCTTCCGGGCTCACCATGGTGGATGAGGGCAACGGGAGCGCGCTGATCTCGGGCACGCCGACGGCCACGGGCACGGTCAGCCTGGCCGTCACGGCCACCAACGGCATCGCCCCGGACGCCACCCAGACGTTCACCGTCATCGTGGGCAGCGCTCCGACGGTGACCAGTGCCACCTCCACCACGTTCGTGGCCGGCGGCCCCGGCACCTTCACCTTCACCACCAGCGGGTACCCGGCACCCTCGCTGGGTGAGACCGGAGCGCTACCCAACGGCTTCACCTGGGCCGACCACGGCGACGGGACGGCCACCCTGACGGGAACGCCGGACGCCGTGACCTCGGACACCGTCTACCCCATCACCATCCAGGCCACCGACGGCACGGGCACGATCACCCAGGCGTTCACCCTGCACGTGGCTCCGGCTCCGGTCAGCGGGGGCACCACCCCTCCCGTGGTGACACCACCCGCCGTCGCTGGCTCCGCCCCCACCCCCACCTCGGCGCTGGCCGGCGGGGACCGGCTGGCCGCCACGGCGGACGGCCAGGGGTACTGGATCGTGGGCACGAACGGCTCGGTCACCGCCTACGGGTCGGCCACCAACTACGGGTCCATGGCCGGACACGTCCTCAACCAGCCCATCGTCGGTGTGGCCGCCACACCGGACGGAAAGGGGTACTGGCTGGTGGCCACCGACGGCGGAATCTTCAGCTTCGGTGACGCCCAGTTCTTCGGCTCCACCGGCAACCTCAAACTCAACAAGCCCATCGTGGGCATCACCGGCACTCCGGACGGGAAGGGGTACTGGATGGTGGCCTCCGACGGTGGGGTGTTCAGCTTCGGCGATGCCTACTTCTACGGCTCCACCGGCAACATCAAGCTCAACAAGCCCATCGTGGGCATGGCCTCTAACCCGAACGGGACCGGCTACTGGCTGGTGGCCTCGGACGGCGGGATCTTCAGCTTCGGTGGTGCCACCTTCTACGGCTCGACCGGGAACATCAAGCTGAACAAGCCCGTCATGGGCATGGCCGCCGACCGCTCCGGCCACGGCTACTGGCTGGTGGCTTCGGATGGCGGCATCTTCACCTTCGGCGATGCCCGCTTCTTCGGATCGGGAGGGAGCGCCGGACGCACCGCGGTGGGTCTGATCGCCTCCCCCGGCAGTCCGGGCTACGCCCTCATCGACTCCGACGGCACCCGCAGCAACTTCGGGTGGTGATGATCAACAACTTCGGGTGGTAGGGATACGGAGCGACTGGACCCCGGGGGGCGGTCCATACGCTCCGGCCACCCGGACAGGTGGCCCCCGGTTCGGCGCTCACAGCCCGAATCGGGGGCCACTCCCGCGTACCGCTCCCCGATCGCCGCGTCGGTCGCCGCGGACCGGTCCCCGGTATCCTGGAAGCAAGCGAAGTCGGAGAGGAGGCGACATGGAGGAGCGATCCCCATCCGGATCTGACGGCGGCCGCGGCAGCAGGACGTCGCCGGCCGACGACGGTCGCGTCGACGAGATGGTGGAGGAGTCCTTCCCGGCCAGCGATCCGCCGAGCGGATGGGCCGGTGAGGATCCGAGAGACCTGGAGCCCCAGGCCAGCGACTCGTCGAGCTCGCCCAGCGACCGCATGAGCTCCACGGTGGCCGAGTAGTCCACCCCGCCCCCACCAGCCGGGCGGTCATTGCCGCGCCGGCTTCCCGCCGGCCGACCATGTCGGCCGCCGAGACGCCGGCCCTCAGCCCAGGGGACCCCGATCGCTCGACTGGAGGAGATCGCTCAGCCGCTCGAGCACGGGGATGGCGCTGCGTACCACCCGCTGTTCCTCGTCGGTCAGCTCGTCCATGGCGGCCCGCAGGACTTCGGTGTAGCGGGCCCGGAGCTCGTGGAGGAGGGCGCCTCCCTCGATGCTGAGTCGGACCAGGCTGGCCCGCCCGTCGAGTGGATCGGGCACCCGCTCGATCAGGTGACGGTCGGCGAGGCTGTCGATGACCCGGCTCATGGTGGCTGCGGTGGTCCCCTCCAGCTCGGCCAACGACCCCAGACGGACCGGCCCCGATTGTTCGATGCGGGCCAGCGCCGAGGACTGGGAGGGCGTGATGTCCGATGCCGTCTTGGCTCGGAGCTGTCGTTGGATCCGGACCAGGGCCACCCGGAGGCCCGAGGCCTCCTCCACGTCGCCGAACGGCTCACCGCCCCGACCACCGCTCTGGCCCTCGCCCTTGGTCTGCAGCCTCATCGCTCTCCCTTGTCCCACTGCCGGTGAGGATCAGTATACTTAGTTACTGACAACTATCTATCGGACCGTCCCCCGCCCGCTCCCCGCAGCGTGAGGGGGTAGCCGGACCGCCAGGAGCCGGGATGCCACCCCTCGCCGAAACGAAGAACTACAAGTGGGTGGCCCTGACCAACACGACGATCGGCACGTTGATGGTCACCATCAATGCCTCGATCCTGCTCATCGCCCTGCCCGACATCTTCCGGGGCATCGGCCTCAACCCCCTCTCCCCCGGCAACACCTCCTACTTCCTGTGGATCCTGATGGGATTCCTGTTGGTGACCTCGGTGCTGGTGGTCAGTTTCGGCCGGGTGGGCGACATCTTCGGACGGGTGAGGATGTACACCCTGGGCTTCGCCATCTTCACCGTCTTCTCCATACTCCTGTCCGTCACGTGGATGGCCGGTCCGGATGCCGCCCTGTGGATCATCGTCATGCGGGTGGGCCAGGGAGTCGGCGGTGCCTTCATCTTTGCCAACTCCATGGCCATCATCACGGACGCCTTCCCGCCCGGCGAGCGAGGCTTCGCCATCGGCATCCAGGGGGTGGCGGCCATCGGCGGATCCTTCATCGGCCTCCTGCTGGGCGGCTTGCTGGCCCCCGTGGAGTGGCGCCTGGTCTTTCTCGTGTCCGTCCCCTTCGGTGTCTTCTCCACCCTGTGGGCCTACTTCCGGCTCCACGACAACGGCGTTCGCATCCGGGCCAGCATCGACTGGGTCGGCAACATCGCCTTCGCCGTAGGGCTGGTCGCCGTACTGACCGGTATCGTCTACGGGCTCCAGCCCTACGGGGGCCACACCATGGGATGGACGAGTCCCTTCGTGCTGGCCTGCCTCATCGGCGGCATGGCGGTGCTCGCCGGGTTCGTGGCCATCGAACACCACGTGGACGACCCCATGTTCCAACTCCACCTGTTCCGGTCCCGCTCGTTCACCATGGGCAACCTCGCCGGTCTGCTCGCCGCCCTGGCCCGGGGTGGACTCCAGTTCATGCTGATCATCTGGCTGCAGGGGATCTGGCTCCCCCTCCACGGGTACAGCTTCGAACAGACCCCCCTGTGGGCCGGCATCTACATGGTCCCCCTCACGGTGGGGTTCTTCGTCTCGGGACCCTTGTCCGGTCGGCTGGCCGACCGCTTCGGCCCCCGCCCCTTCGCCACGGCCGGACTGGTGCTGACCGGGATCAGCCTCCTCGGCCTCCAGGCCCTGCCCATGAACTTCCCCTACCCGCTGTTCGCCCTGATGCTGTTGCTCTTCGGGCTGTCCCTCGGGATGTTCGCCGCCCCCAACACCGAGCGCGGTGATGAACAGCCTGCCGGCCAATCAGCGGGGCGCTGGTGGCGGGATGCTCAACACCTTTCAGAACTCGGCCAGCGTGCTGTCCATCGGCTTCTTCTTCACCCTCATCACCCTCGGCCTGGCCTCGGCCCTCCCCCACGCTCTGTTCTCCGGGCTCACCGCCCAAGGGGTACCGGCATCGGCGGCCCGGTCCATCTCGCACCTGTCCCCCATCGGCAGCCTGTTCGCCGCCTTCCTCGGGATCAACCCCATCCACCAACTGCTCGGCGCCCACCTGCTGGCCCAGCCCGGCGTGCACGCCGGCTACCTGACCGGCAAGAGCTTCTTCCCCAACCTCATCGCCGGTCCCTTCGGCAAGGGCCTGAGGCTGGCCTTCGTCATGGCCGCACTGATGTGCTTCCTCGGTGCCGTGTTCTCATGGCTCCGCGGCCCGGGTCAATCGGTCCAGATGCTGACGGCGGCCGAGGAGGCCGAGGAGGGTCTGGCCGAGGTGGGCGACGTGGTCATGGCCGAGGTCGGGGCCGGCTCGACCGGGGCGTACCTCGAATCGCAGACCGCCGCCGGCGCCCGGGGTTCCTGAACGGCCGGTCGTCGTCGGGCGCCGAGTCGACTACCCGACTCGGACCAGCAGCGAACCCCAGGCCATGCCCGCCCCGAAGCCGGCCATGACCACGGTGTCGCCGGTGTGCAACCGGTCGGACTCGACGCCGGCGTCGAGGGCCAGGGGGATCGAGGCTGCCGAGGTGTTCCCCGTGTCCTCGACCACCGACAGGCACCGGTCCTGGGGGACGCCGAGGCGGGTCATGATGGCCTCGATGATGCGCTGGTTGGCCTGGTGGGGCACGAAGAACGACACGTCCTCGACCGTGCACCCGGCCTCGTCGAGGAGACGGACCACCGAGTCGGAGCACAGTCGGACCGCCTGCCTGAACACCTCGGACCCCTTCATCACGAACGTGCCGCCATGGTCGGTGAAGAGGGCCCAGCCGAGGGACCCGTCCATGCCGAGGTCGGCCCAGACGTCGTGCTCGGACTGTGCAGATCGCTCGAGGATGACGGCACCCGCCCCGTCGGCCATCAGGATGGCCGTGCTGCGGTCGAGGGGGTCGGTGATCCGGGACAGCTGCTCGGCCCCGATGACCAGGATCCGCCGGTGGCTGGCCGTGAGACTGGTGGCGATGGCCGTGGCGTAGACGAAGCCGGTGCAGGCCACGTTGATGTCGAAGGCCGCGCAGTGCAGGCCCAGGGTGTCCTGGACCACGGCCGAGGTCGGGGGCAGGATCTGGTCCGGGGTGCACGTGGCCAGCACCAGGCAGTCGATGTCGTCAGGGCCCAGTCCGGCCCGGTTCAGGGCGTGCCGTGCCGCACCGACAGCCAGATCCGATGTGGGGCCTCCGTGCCGGCGTTGGGCGATCCCCGTCCGGGTCCGGATCCACTCGTCACTGGTGTCGAGGTAGGAGGCGAAGTGCTGGTTGGTGACCACGGTATCGGGCAGGGACTGTCCGATACCGATGATCTTCGCTCGTCCCATCAGAGGCATGGTGATCTGCTCCGCGTTGGAAGGGGGGTCACCGCGCCCGCTCCCGATCGTCCGCCCGGGAGAGCCCGATGTATCTCCCGCCATTCAACAACGGCTCGGGCGCGAAGCCAATTCCGATGACACAGGTTCTAGCGCCTGGAGCGCCCCCTCGCGCGCATGCCCACCCGGAACGGCGGGCTACTCATCGGTAACCCTGGCCGCTGTCGAGGCCCGTCTCCGCTCGGCCAGTGGGTGCGGCGCCCCGGAGGTCAGTCCGGGACGTAGTCGAACGTGTCGGGGTCCGGCCCGGTCCGTTTGTCACGGTTGAGACCGGAGATGGCCTCCATCGCGTCGTCGTCGAGTTCGAAGTCGAAGATCTCGAAGTTCTCCCGCACCCGGGACGCCGTCACCGACTTGGGGAAGACGATGTCACCCCGCTGGATGTGCCACCGGAGCACCACCTGGGCCGGTGTCCTCGCTACGACCTCGGCCACCGAGGTGATCACCGGATCGTCGAGGACCAGTCCCTGGGCGATGGGTGACCAGGCCTCGGTGGCGATCCCGTGATCGGCGTCGTACTTCCGCAGGGGATCCTGGGTCAGGTAGGGATGGATCTCGATCTGGTTCACCGAAGGCACCACGTCGGTCTCATCCCGCAACCGGTCGAGATGGTGGGGCTGGAAGTTGGACACACCGATGGACCGGACCCGCCCGTCCCGCTGGAACTCGATGAGGGTCTGCCACGTGGCCACGAAGTCGCCGTCGTAGAGGGTGGGGAGCGGCCAGTGGATGAGGAACAGATCAAGATAGTCGAAACCCAAGGCCTCCAGCGTCCGGTCGAAGGCCTGGCGGGCGTCATCAGGTCGGTGGAACCCGTTGTTGAGCTTGCTGGTGACGAACACCTCTCCCCGGTCGAGCCCCGAGCGGGCCACCGCTTCGCCCACCTCCCGCTCGTTGCCGTACATCTCGGCGGTGTCGATGTGCCGGTAACCGATCTCGAGGGCCAGGGCCGTGGCGGCCACGGTCTCGGTCGGCTTGATCTGGAACACCCCGAAACCGAGCTGCGGGATGGCCCGTCCGTCGTTGAGCGTGATGGCGGGAACGTTCCCCGGGCCCGATGCCGTCTGGTCCATGCGTGGTCCTCCTGAGGGTCGATGATGCCCCGGAACGGTCTCCTCACCTCTACCCGGAAGCACCCGTCACCGAACAGTACCGTCGCCGGTGGCCCGTGCCTCACCCCGTCACCGCGGTCGATGGGCGGTACGCTGCCGGGGATCCCTGGCCCTGACCACCAGCGGTGATGCGATCGCCTGCGGGCTACCCCCATGACAGGGACTGATGACCCAATGACTGATGACGTGCTACCACAGTGACCTGATGAGCCAGTGACAGAGCCAGAGCCAGAGCCCGGGCCCCAGCGGCCCCTCGGCGCCGTCCGCCGCCGTGCCGCGGGCGACCAGGGTGAGCCGCGCTGGCCCATGGCCGTAGCCGTGCTGGCCACCGGGGTACTCCGGGCCGGGCTGCCGGCCCAGTTGCGGGCGGGCGAGTCGCGGTGGCTCTACCTGGTCGTGGTGACCGCGCTCCTCGGCGTACTCATCATCGGCGACCCGGGACGCATCGATCGTGACAAGCGGTGGCTGCGGGTGATGACGGTGACCCTCATCGGCCTCATCTCCCTGGTCAACGCCACCGCGGCCGCCAGGCTGGTGGCCAGCATCCTGAGCACCCAACCCTTCACCAACGACGCCAACACCCTGCTGATCAGCGGGGGTGCCATCTGGCTCACCAATGTGATCGCCTTCGGGCTCTGGTACTGGGATGTGGACGGTGGCGGTGCCGCCGCCCGGGCCCGTGGTCCTATTGAGCACCCGGCCTTCATCTTCCCCGAGATGGCTCATTCCCAGTATGTGCGTGATGGGTGGTATCCGAGGTTCGTCGACTACCTCCACCTCTCCTTCACTGCGGCCACCGCCTTCAGTCCGACCGACGTCTCGGCCGTCAAGCCGTGGGCCAAGCTCATGATGATGGCCGAGGAGTCCATCTCGCTGGTAGTAGCCATCCTGGTGGTGGCCCGGGCCGTCAACATCCTGAAGTAGGCGGCCGGGTCGGGCCGGTCCCCCTCGACGGTCCCCTCAGCCGAAGGCCCCGGAGCCGAGGCATTCCACCACCGCCTGCTCGATGCACCGGGCCGTATCCCCGACGGACCGCTCCCGTCCGAACCGATCGGTGAGGGAGACCACCGTGGCACCGGACTCCGCGGCTGCCGCCGCTGCCCCGTCGGACACCTGGCCGGCGATGATCACCACAGGTACTCCGGCCGACGAGGCGTCACGTAGCACCGAGCCCACCACCTTGCCCAGCAGGGAGGTGTCGTCGAAGGCACCCTCACCGGTGACCACCAGTTGGCTTTCCCGCAGGGCCTCACCCAGTCCCAGCAGATCGGAGACCACGTCGTAGCCCGAGCGCAGGCGACCGCCGAGGGCCACGATGGCCCCACCGAGACCGCCGGCCGCACCGGCACCGGCCACCGACCGCACGTCGACGCCGTAGCGGTCGCGGTACCGGCGGGCCAGACCGTCGAGCCGATCGACCAAGAGGGCCACCTGGCCGGTGTCGGCACCCTTCTGGGGCCCGAACCGGGGGGCGGCCTCGACGAAGCCGACATCCACATCACAGGCGCCGACCAACGCCACCCCGCCGAGGCCCCCCGCCTCCTCGATGGCCGCCAGCGCACCCCAACCCCCGTCGGTGGTGGCCGATCCGCCCAGACCCACCACCACGGTGCCCGGCCCGGTGTCCCCGGACGGGCCGTCCCCCGTCGCCGCCTTTCCCGATCGGCGGGCGGCGGCGAGCGAGCGGGCGGCGGCCACCACGAGCTGGCCGGTTCCCCGAGTGGATGCCCGTACGGGATCGTTTCCTTCGGCCCCACCGGCCAGGAGCAGCCCGGAGGCTTGGGCCATCTCCACCACCGCCACCGTTCCCATGCGCAGCCAGGCCGCGGTCACCGGTCGACCCAACGGCCCTTCGACCTCCATGTCGTACCGCTCGCCGCCCACCGAATCGAGCGCCTCGAGCAGGCCCTCGCCCCCGTCGGCCAGGGGGATCTGCCGCGTCGTCCATCCGAGGGAGGCGGCGCCCCGGGCCATGGCCTCGGCCGCCTCCGCCGCGGTGGCGGTGCCCCTGAACTTGTCCGGGGCGACCAGGAGACGGGGCATCTCACCGACCTCCCTTCCGCAGGGAAACGACCCCATGTCCGTGCTCTGCCGACCTCACAATCCCGCTCCCATGCCCCTGTCTTAGCCGACCGTCCCGCCATCGCCCCAGCCGCATCGGACGGCGTTGACCCGCCCGGCGGCCGCCGTCGGGACCGCCGGGGCGCCCCGCCCGGGCCCGAGCCCCGCCCGACCGGGGCGGGGACTAATCTCCCCGTGGGGGGCATGCCTGCTCTCCGCACGCACGTCTCCATGGACCCCTCCACCGACGAAACGACCGGTACCGTCGCCGCCACCGCCGACGCTGTTCCCCCAGGCACGGCCCGCACCGACGACCGGGTGTGGAGGATCCTGGCTGCCCTGGCCGCTGTGGTCCTCGTGGGGTTCATCGTCTTCGTGGTGACCCGACCCCACCACCCGCGCGCGACGGCCTTCCCCTCCACTTCGCCGGCCACCCTGCCCCTGGGCAGCACAGCACCGGACTTCACCCTGCCCCGGCTGGGCGGGGGTCCTTCGGTCACCCTGGCCTCCACGCGGGGCACGCCCACCGTGGTCAACTTCTTCGCCTCGTGGTGCCCCGACTGCAAGGCGGAGTTGGCCGCCTTCTCCACCCTCGCCACCCGTACCGGCGGCCGGATGACCATCGTCGGCGTGGACTCGAACGACAACAGCGGGGCCGCGGCCCAGACCCTGCTCTCGGCGGCCAACGCCACCTATCCGGTCGGCGTGGACCCCAACGCCACCGTGGCCACGTCCTACCAGATCGACGCCCTACCGGTGACCTACTTCCTGGACGGGCAGGGTCGGGTGGTCCACGTGTCCTTCGGCACCCAGACCCTGGCCTCCCTCGAGCACTGGTCAGCCGTGCTCACCGGCCCGGCACCCGCATGAGCGGTGACCCTCCCGTCCCGGGCCGGGCCGATGGGGCGGACCGTGCCGGGGGACGCTCCCCGGGTGCCGTGCTGTCCGAATCGGAACGGGCCGCCGCCTTCACGTCCGGTCAGGCACCGGTCGATCGCAAGGCCGCTCTCCGGGCCGGGAGCGTCCCCGTCCCCCGCCGGTTCGTGCTGTGGGTCATCACCGGCTTCGCCGTCCTCGGGTTGGGGGGCCTGGCGGCCGAGCACTTCCTCGGCAATTCCGGGGTCGAATCGGTGATCTCCACGCCCCTCACCACGCTGGCCGGCACCGGAACCACCCCGCCGTCCACGCCCTCGGCCCCCACGGGCCCGGCGGTTGGAGCCTCCCCGGCGGCCGTGATCGGTCTCCGGCACCTGGTACCGAAACCGGCCCCGGCGCTGGATCTGACCGACCAGCACGGCACCCCTTGGACCCTGGCCCGGGTGCGAGGGAAGGTCGTGGTCCTGTCCTTCCTCAACGCCGAGTGCAACGACGTCTGCCCCGTCCTGGCCGACGAGATCGTCCAGGCCGACCGCCTCCTGGGCTCCCGGGCGACGTCGGTGGCCTTCGTGGTCGTCAACACCGACCCGTTGGAGACCTCGCTGTCGGTCACGCCCCCCGTGCTGGCCCAGACCGGCCTGGGCGCCCTCCCCAACGTCACGTTCCTCACCGGTCCACTCCATGCCCTGAGCCCCGTGTGGAAGGCCTACGGTGTGACCGTGGCCCTGAGCAACACCACCCGCCTGGTCAGTCACAATGACGTCATGGAGTTCATCGACCGCTCCGGAAAGTCCGTCCTGCAGGCCACCCCGTTCGGCAACGAGGACAGCTTCGGTGTCTACAGCCTCGACCCGGCGACCATCCACACCTTCGCCGAAGGTGTGGCCACGGCGGCCGGGGGCCTGAGCGGGAGCCACCCGTGACCGACGCCGGACCGGGGGAACCGCTCCCCAACGACCCCTTCACCCTGGAGGGCATCATCGCCCAGGAACCGGTGAAGCCCGTCTGGTACCGGCGGGGATGGGTGTTGGCCGCCGTCGCCGTCACCGCTCTCGTCGTGGCCTCGGTGCTCGTGGACCTGCCCACCAACACCACTCCGGCCACCGATACCGCTGATCAGGTGGCTGTGATGAAGCAGATCAACACGGCCATCGGCGGCTGTTCCTTCGCCGCCAAGGAGACCTTCACCATCTACCGGGACCTGCAGGCCCACTCGCTCAGCGCCGCCGACGTGGCCGAGACCCCCGCCATGCTGCGCGACGACCAGTCGGCCTGCTCGTTCACCAGCAGCTCCATCTTCGACCTGTCCAACGTGGAGGGCACCGGCACGCCGGCGGGCAAGGACATCAACCAGGTGGTGAACGTGGCCACCATCTGGGCCACCTCCGACGCCCTGGCCGCCATCGAGGACATCCAGACCCTCAGCAACGACCCGGGGAACGCCACCGCCCAGAAGGATCTGGGCCAAGCGCGAGACCGCCCTGGCCCAGGATCGGGCCAAGGCCGATGCCTACGTCGACTCGGCCGACCGCATCCTCCACACCACCCTGCCGCGGCCCGACCTGCCCGGCCTGCCCCCGCCCTCCGGCGGCTGACCCCAAGGCGTCAGGACCGACCCGACGTGTTGACCTAGGCCGTGGTCGGGCCACCCGGCCCGGTGCGTCCCCGGATCCGCTCCACCCGCAGCAGATGGTGGAGCTCCTCGTCGGGGTCCTCCTCGGACTGCAGCCATTGGACCAGGTTCCAGAACACCACCGGGATGAACGCACAGCCCGAGATGAACCACATCATCCCGGTGGTCAGCTGCTGGTCGGCCGAGAGGCTGAGCCCGGAGCCGGCGTGATGGGCGAAGGCGTGATACCACGAGGCGTGCGACAGCCCGACCAGGTAGGCGAGGATCCAGACCGTCCACATGGACACGGCTGCCAACGCAACCCGGTGGGGTCGGGATAGTCGCGGGAGGAGGGGTGGGGACTCCACCAGCTCCAGCCACAGGCCGATCCCCACCGCCACCAGGCTCACCGCCTCCATCGCCACCAGCCACGGGTGGCGGACCAGGGCGTTGACGGTCGCCGGGAGCCTCCAGAGGATGGCCCCGGCCAGGTACAGGGCGAAGAAGCCGGCGCTGCGGAGCGCCTCGGGATGGCGGCGCCGGCCCCGGGCCAGCCGGTCGACGGGCCCGAGGTCGGTCGGGGAATCGGTGGCCGCGCCCGTGGAGACCGGACCGGTGGTCTCCGCTCCCTCGGCGCCAACCGGGGTCGAGGCCAGTCCCAGTCGTCGCCAGGGGGCCCCGATGGCCACCAGGGCCGGAATGACCACGGCGAGCAGCGAGTACTGGACGGCCTCGGCGAACTCATAGCGCCGGGCCTCGGTGACCAGGGGCGGGATCACGCACAGGACCACCAGGACCAGCGCCAGGACTAGCACCACGTCCCGGCCGGTCCGGTGGGTGTCTGCAATGGACGGCAGCGGGGACCGGTCTGACTCGGTCCCGGCCGTCACCGGTCGGTACGGCGCTGGAAGAATCCCCACAACAGCACCACGAAGAGGGTGCCGAGGGGGATGGCCAGGGTCAGGACCTGGGGTCCGATGAAGGTGTCTGTGGCAAGTGTCACTGGCCGACCAACCTCGCTGTCATTCGCTCATGAACATGGTACCCGGGCGGCCAACACGTCAGCCACACCTGGATCAGATGAGATAGAAGAAGGTCCAGAACAGACCGCTGACCACGGCGATGAAGCCGAAGAAGTAGGTGCACGCCTCGACGTTGGCCCGGAACAGCTGGGCCGAGGGCCCGCTCGCCGTCGAAGGATCCCCGTCATCGGCGTCGATACGGTTGAGCCGGTGGCTGAGGGCCAGATTGGTCTCAAGCCAGTAGAGGCCGGAGAAGAGCAAGGCGATATTCATGATGGACCAGCCGATGAAGCACGAGGCATAGCCGCTCGATCCGGGGAAGAACGGCAGCTGAGTCAGCTGCCAGATCTGGAGGCCAATGGCCACCAGCATGCCCAGTACGGCCACCCAGCCGCTGACCTGCCAGTCGAGGAGGGAGTCCCGACGCATGCGCCACTGCCCGTAGATGACCAGGAGGGTGGAGGCCAGCACCACGGCGAAGATGGCCCACCCGATCCCCGTGGGGGCGGTGATCCCCTTGGGACGCCACAGCTGTCCGGAGTTGGCCGACTTGAGGTAGAAGTAGGCGAAGGCCAGCGAGGCGAACAGGAAGGTGAACATCCCGATCAGTAGGCGGCCGCCGGTCCAGTAGGAGCCCACGGCGGCCCGTAGTTCGAACTCCCGTTCCTCGGGGGTCTCGGTGAGTAGCACTGGCTTGTCGGCAGTATCGGTCACCGCGTTGTCTCCACTCATTGGGCCGGCGGGCGGGGGTCTTCGGCCACGCTGGCCGGGGAGGATGCGCCGGCGGCCACCAGGGACCCGTCACCCAGGTCGGCGACTGCGGAGGCGTCGTGCTCACCGTAGTGATAGGGATCGCTGAGCACGACCGGGATGCGCTCGAAGTTGTAGTACGGCACCGGGGTGGGCGTCTGCCACTCGAGGCCCAACGAGTCCCAGGGATTGGCCGGCGAAGGCGTGGGCTTGATGAAGATCGACCACACGAAGTTGGCCACGAAGACGAGGAACGAGGCGCCGAGGATGAAGGCGCTTACTGAGGCGAAGTCGTTCAGCCCCTGGAGATTGTGGGCGTACTCGAAGACCCGTCGGGGCTGGCCCAGCAGACCGATGAGGAACATGGGGAAGAAGGTCAGGTTGAAGAAGATGAACATGAACCAGAAGTGGATCTTCCCCAGCTTCTTGTTCATGGTCTTGCCCGTCATCTTGGGCAGCCAGTAGTAGAGGCCGCCGAAGAAGGCGAAGATCAGGCCGCCCATGATGGTGTAGTGGAAGTGGGCCAGCACGAAGAAACTCCCGTGCACGGTGACGTTCACGGGCACGTCGGAGAGGAAGACCCCGGTCACCCCGCCGATGAGGAAGTTGAAGAAGACGGCCAGGCAGAAGAGCATCGGCACTTCAAACCGTATCTTGGCCTTGTACAGCGTGCCCATGCCCACCAGGAAGATGAAGCCGGTGGGGATGGAGATCAGTTCGGTGGTCAGCATGAACAGCGGTCGCATGTCGGGATTGATGCCACTCTGGAACAGATGATGCTGCCAGACGAAGAAGGACAGCAAGGCCACTCCGACCATGCCGGCCGCCGCCACCTTGTAGGCGAAGAGCGGCTTTCGGGTGAACACCGGGAGCAATTCGGCCACGATCCCGAAGCCGGGCAGGGCCATGATGTAGACCTCGGGGTGACCGAAGAACCAGAACAGGTTCTGCCAGAGGAACGAGCTGCCCCCGTGCTCGGTGACGTAGAACGCCGTCTGGGCCGTGTGGTCCAGGATGCCGAACAGACCGGCAGCGACCAGGGTGGGCGTGGCCAGGGTCAGCAGGGCGCAGGTGGCCAGGATGGCCCACACGAAGATGGGGATGCGGCTCCAGGTCATGCCCGGGGCCCGGTAGTTGATGATGGTCACGGCCAGGTTGAACCCGGCCGTCATCATGCCCATACCGATGACGGCGAAGCCGACCAGGTAGGACATCATGGCCACTCCGGCCTGGGTCTGGAGGGGCGCGTACCCCGTCCATCCCGTGGGGAAGCCGCCGTAGAACAACGCGGACAAGATGACGAGGTATCCCGCTGTGAACATCCAGAAGCTGAAGGCCTCCACCCGGGGGAAGGCCGTGCGCCGAGCCCCGATCATGAGCGGTATGAGCCAGTTGCCCAGCGGTCCGACGATCACCGAGGTGGCCATCATCATCATCACCGTGCCGTGCTCGCTTACGACGGAGATGTATGTACCCGGGCCGAAGACGTGGCTGGTGGGCGAGAGGAGCTCAGTGCGGATGGCCATGGCCAGCAGCCCCCCGGTGAACAGGAAGCCCAGCACCCCGATCACGTACTGCATGCCGACCACCTTGTGGTCGGCGGTGTAGCGCAGATAGCGGGTCCAGCTGGTCGACTCGTAGTCGGGCCGGGGCTCCAAGCCCACCATCTTGGCCAGAGGGTAGTTGAGGGCCCCGATACCCAGCAGCCAACCGATGACCCCGGCGATCAGTCCGGCGGTGACCGGCACGGCGTTGACGCCGGAGGCCTGGACGTTGTCGTAGCCACTGGTCATCCAGTTGCCGATCCAGTGCCCGAGCAGATAGCCGCCGACGGCCAGAACGGCTGCCGTGCCCAGGTGCTGGCTGAACCAACCCGGTCGTGACGGGAGACCCTGGAACCCGCCCAGCACCGGCGGTGTGGGATCGGGGTAGACGACTTCGGTATCGCGCTCGGCGGCAAGGGTCATTGCGGGATCGTCAACTTTCTCATCATCCGGATGGAGTCGGCTTTCCGGGGGTGGCGCCGTAGACCTCAGAGTTGCTGTAGGGGTCCACGTTGTCGGGGTAGTACCCGCCATCGGCGTTGTTGGCATCGGGCACGTAGGTCAGGGCATAGGGCGGGAGGAGCGCGGTGTTCTTGGCCGTCAGCTGTTCGGTCGAGGTGGCCCAGTTCTCGAAGGCGGACTTTGACTCCACCCGGCCGTAGTTGAACATCGCCCCGTGCCAGATCCCGCACAGCTCATTGCAGCGCACGGTGAAGTTTCCGGTTTCCCGGGTGGTGGTGAAGGCTACGTTGTCCTGCTGGGGGTTGGCGTCGGCCTTGACGCTCAACTGGTAGGCCCAGAAGCTGTGGATGACGTCCAGTGACGTCACGTGGAACTCGATGGTCGTGTCGACCGGCAGGACCAGCTGGCTGGTCTCGAAGCCACCGAACGTCGGGTACCGGTAGGTGAACTTCCACTGCTGGCCGATCACCTGCACCGGCAGAATGTGGGCGGAGGTCGGGCTCCAGATGGGGTTGGGACCCTCACCTCCACCCGAGCCGTCGCCGGTGATGAGGCGCACCGTCCCGAAGGTGAAGAGGCCCAGCACGATGACCGTGGTGGTGACGATCCAACCCACCTGCACACCGAGATGAGTCCGGGCCGCGGGGCCGCCCATCGGCTCGGGTACCCCGGCTCGGGAGGCCCGCCACGTGATGATGCAGTAGGCCAGATACACCCACACGGCGATGAGGACCGGCAGGGCGATGACGAGCAGGACGTTGAAGTCGAACTGGTTGTCCGAGGCCGAGGAGGTCATGGTCCCCGGAGGCACGTGGGGGCCGACCAGGGTGTAGAAGAGCACGTCGGCGATCACGGCCAGGATCAGCCAGATGGTCACCATCCGCCACATGTGGCGGGGCTGGGTGGTCGGGGAGTGCGACGCGGGTGCCGTCGTTCCAGCCCCCTGATTGTCCGCCGTGCTGCTGGTCTCGCTCACGCTACGACGTCCAGGAAGCCGCCCATGTAGCCCAAGGTGCTCATGGGCCCACCGTTTCCGTACAAGTAGCCACCTCCGCAGGGGACGAAGCACTGCCAGCTGTAACTACCGGCCCCGGGCGTGACGAATGAGAACTTCATGGTGTTGTGGGCGAAGTTCGTCGTGCACGGTGCGGAGCCGCAGGTGTTGGTGGCATCGCCGTTGACCCCGATGAGGGGCACACTGAGGTTGAGGGCCGGCACGGTGAAGGTGTGGCCAACCCCGTTGTTTCCCGTGTTCGAGTCGTAGACGGTGTACGGCTTGCCGTTGTACGTCGCCACCCCACCGACCGTGCCCTGCACCCGGCCCCAGTACTGGTTGCGGAGCGGACTCCCCGAGTCGTACTGGTCGATGGTCACGTTGATGCGGGTGTGGGCGGGAAGCTGCCAGATGGTCGAGTGGATCCACTGACCCTGTTGGTTCTGCACCAGATACGACACCCACACCGGCTGGAATCCGAACCCGATGGCCGGCACTGTCTGCACGGTCAGGTTGATGGGCGCTCCCGAGGAGGCCGGTGTGAATACGACGGTGGACGGTTGGGGCAGGAGGAAGCCCACCACACCCCACACGGCGAAGCCGATGACCACGACGAGGAGCGCCAGTACCACGGTGAGCCTTCCCCCGAACGACATGTCGTACTCCTCTGCCCTACTAGGCATTCCAGCGCCTGCGGTGGTTCCAACCCGGTGGCCAGGTCCACGGACTTCGCCACCTTTTGTCACATTTCTGTAAGGCAGTGCTGACAGTATGCCGATCGGCAGGTCCGGTCAAGCATCAATTGCCTGTGCCGATTTCGCGCCTGGTCTGGGATCGGGCATCGGCTCCGGCCCGGATCCCGGCTCGAGGGGGATCCGCCGTTCAGGAGGGGTCGCCCGCGCCCGCCCGCTGCGGCCTCACGTCGGCGATCGTCGGCGCCGGGGTGCGATGCGACAAGCGCTCCAGCACACCGGACAGCGAGCCCTCCTCGTCGATGGCCCGCTTGATGATGACCACCAGTGCCGGCACGGCCCAGAAGTCGCCGCACACCCACAGGATCGCCGCCCCGATCTGCTGGTCGGCGAACGGGGACAGGGTCACGCCCGGGACGTGGGCGTAGACCGAGTACCAACTGGTGGCACTGAAGATGCTCAGGGACATGGCCAGGACGAACATCACGACGTTGGTGCTGATGACCGCCCCGGCCTGCCAGATCGGGCTGGCCTTCAGCCGGAACGGGTGGGACGGGATGATCTGCAGCCAGAACAGGACCCCGGTGACGAAGAAACTCCCGTGCATCAGCCAGATGTGTGCGGCCTGGTTGTTCTCCGAGTAGTCGAAGAGGGCGGGAAAGTGCCAGACCACCATCACCGCGTTGAAGGAGATGAGCGCAAACCACGGGCTGGTCACCACCCGGCCCACGGGCCGGAGCACCCGTGACCACGACCCCAGTAAGAGGAACCGGCCTGCCTTCCGGCGGGCCCCGACGGGGAGGGCGAACAGCAGGGGGATCCATGGGGCGCCCAACACGATCAGGATCGGCGCGTAGAAGGCGATGATCAGATGCTCGAGCATGTGGACGAAGAAGTAGTCGCTGGCCCAGTAGTCGATGGGTGAGTCGATGGCCAACAGGAGCACGCCGAGCCCGCCGTAGAAGGCCAGCGAGCGGAGCCGGCGACGCCGGGTGCGGCTCGAGTCGGACCGGTGTCGGAGCCGGGACAGCCCGATCTCGTGGGCCACGACCAGTACCGCCACGACGATGAGAAAGGGATCGAACGACCAGTTCTGGGTGATGTAGTTCACGGTCGCACTCCTCGGCCCGGCCCAGGAGGGCGGAACCTCGTCAGGCTATCTGCTCCATCCGACCGGAGGCAGACGTTCTCCCGGCGCACCGGTCGATCCGGCAGGTCGTGCCGGTCAACCTGACGATCCGTACTGGATGGGGACATTGAGCGACAGGATCCGCCCCCAACCGGTGGCGGCCAGCGCGTAGACCACCAGCGTGGACTGTTGGGATACGAGGGCGTCGTACCCACCTTGGGGGGTCCCTGTCACCGATGTGGTCCCCTTCGGGAGCGGGGCCAGGGACTGCCACTCGGTACCCGATGCGACGATGCCCGATGCGGACCGCGAGCCGTCGGTGCCCTCGGTAGCGACGACGAAGCCGCCGCCTCCTGTCGTCCCGGTGGACAGGAGGGCCCTTCCGGCCAGGGACAGTCCGGCCGAGACCGACCATGTGCGGAGTCCGTTGGAGCTCCACAGGGCCACCACCCGGGCGTTGGCGCCCTCTCCGGCAACCACCAGGGCACCGGTGGCGTTCGCCGTCTGTTCCAGACGCATCACTTCGGTGGGTCCGCTGCCGCCACCGGGGATGCCCGGTCCCACCGACTCCCATCCGGTGGGGGTGGCGGCGAAGAGCCCGACCTGGCCTCCCCGGCCGCACGACCCACCGACCAGGGGCGTGCCCGACCCGTCGTAGGCCACGGCGGTGAGCCTCGTAAGTTGGCAGCCACGGGTGCCGGGGAGCGAGGCCAACGAGTTGGCGCTGGTCACCGACGTCCACGTCGAGAGGTCCCCGTCATTGCCCAGGACGGTCCCGGCGCTGGTGCGGAGGAGGGCCAGCGAGTGTCCGTCGCCGTTCTCGGCCAACGCCTCGGGCACCCGGGCCATCCCGGCCGGGAGGGTGCCCGGCGCCCAGGTGGATCCCTGGTCGGTGCTGCGGGCCAACGGAGAGAACCGGAGATCCTGGCTCGGTTCGAAGCCGGCCAGCACGGAGGTCGCACCGGTGGCGGCCACCAGGCCGCCGTTGCTGGCCACTCCGGGTGGGGTGGCCAGCTGCCAGGACGACCCGTCGGTCAGGGCCAACAGCTGCCAGAAGGTATTGAGGGGGTCGTCGAGATGGCCCATGGCCAGAGTGGCCCACGTCGTCGCCGACCCGACCGTCGAGCTGGCGAGGGGGATGGGGGGCAGCCCGGCCGGCGTCCCGTCGGCGGACGGACCGCTGGACGGGGAGCCGGCGGACGACGAACAGCCGGCCAGCAGGCCAGCGAGCAGGGCCACCGTGCCCAACGGGACCAGCAGTCGGCCGCGTCCCGGGCGTGCTGCTCTAGGGCGGATGGCGCTCCACCCAGACCACCGCCCGGTCACGAGTGAGCGACGTGCTGGACCTGGCTGACGAGCAGGGCCGAGAACGAGCCCTGCGACGGCGGCGAGCCGTTACCGGGGTCCGATTCGAGGATCTCCCGCGTGTGTCCGGACTTGTCGATGATGTAGACGATATCGCCGTGGGCCACCATGGCCCCGGCCGGTGTGACCTGGAGCTGGACCCCGTAGTCGCTCCACACCTGGTGCAGCTGGTTCAGCGATCCGGTGAGGTAAGACCAGTTGGCCAGATGGTCCAGACCCTCCTGCTTGTCGAAAGCGGTCGTCGCCGTCGTCGAGGTGTACAAGGGGTTGGCCACCACCGCCACCATCTGGACGGGGCCTGCCGTCGAGCCCAGCATCTGGTCGGCCAGCCGGAGCTCCTGGGCGATCAGAGGGCAGTCCGACGTGCACACCGGGTCGAGGAAGGTCAGGACCACAGTGTGACCGGCCAGCGACGACAGCGAGACCGTGTGCCCGTGCTGGTCGGAAAGGGTGAACGGAGCTGCCGGTACGTCGACCAGGTTGGGGGTTCCGTTGGCCGCCTCGGTCAGGATGGGGTCGGCGTTGGGGTCGGTGGCGGCCACCGCCATGGGGGCGGCCCCCACGAGCACGATCCCCAGCGCCCCGACGGCCAGCAACGACCGCAGCAGGTAGTTGGGGCTGAGGCGACCGATCCACCCGACCGACGGCGTTGCGCCTGCCGGCTCCCGTGGCACCGGGACCGTCACTCCCTCAGGCGCGACGTCCCCGCCGACGGGGACCGTCCCTCGTACCGGCAGCCTCACCGTGCCCAAATAGCCGCCCCCGACGATGAAGGCCAAGGGGATCATCGAGTTGGGGTCGGTACCGACGCCCCCGAAGAATCCGAAGTCCTGGATCAGGATCCAGGTGGCCAGGCACAGGACGGCACCGAAGGCCAGGCCGGTGCGCAGCACCGCCGGATTGTTGCTGAACAAGCTGACGCCGATCCCGATGAGCAGGACCACGATGACGAAGTTCACCGCCCAGGCGTGTCCGGCCTGGAACCCGGCAAACGACCTGACCCACGACGAAAAGACGGACGGCTGGGACACCTGGGACATCTGCTGGACCATGGCGGTGAGGTTTCCCGGTGCCGCCGCGTGGGTCTGGCCCGACCAGAACCCACGGCCGGGCCACGCCTGCAGGATGCCCATGCCCACGAAGAACACGCCCATCCCGCGCAGGACGCTCTTGCCCAGCCGTGGCGTCTCCCACGAGGTGTCGGGCAGCGCCACCAGCGCCCCGGCCACCACGTAGAACAACGCCGCCCCCGGGGAGCCGAACAGCCAGCTGCTCCCGTGGCCGAAGATGCCGCCGAAGGCCTCGCCGAACACCCACACCATCAGGCCCCAGCCCATGCTCACTGCACCGGCGGAGCGGGACCAGTAGCCCCGCGGAGCCACGAGCAGGAAGACGCCCACGCCGACCTGGATCCACACGGTGGCCGCCGCCGCCGATACCGGGTGGTCGGACCAGATGGTCGTCCCGGTGCTGACCAGACTCTGGACCCAGCCCGGGGAGGAGGAGGCCGCGGGTGTGATGACCGAGCCGGGCAGCCCGAGGGGCATGGCCGCCTGGAGCTGCAGCAGGCCGTCGAACAGCCACAGGAGACCGAAGGCGATGCGGAGGAACCGGCGGGCCGGGGGCTCGGGGTAGGGGTGGGCCGCCGACTGGGCCACCTCCCCATCGGCCGTACCCTGCGCCACCGCCCTCCGGTAGTGCACCGTGCGGGCCACATTCCAGGCCACGGCCAGCAGAACGCCCAGGATCACCAGGATCAGGAGCTGGTGGTCGAGGGCGGCACGGAAGGCGGCGACGACGGTGGGGTTGTCGGACTGGAGGCCGTGCCCCATACCTGGCATGTACTCACCACGCTTCCTGCGGCCCGGTCTCGACATCGGTCTCGCGCCCCGTACTCAGGGAACGCTCGGGCTCGGTGCGACAGAGTGTAGGTCCCGCTCCCCGCGGAGCTACCGCGGGCCCAAGCGTCACGGAACTGGGCTGGTGCCGTGCTTCGGCCCGATCGGACGGCTACGGCGTGGGCCCGCCGTTGGCCGGCCCGCTGGAGGTCCCAGCCTCAGTCTCGGCCACCGTCTGGGCCAGCGCCCGCTGGTGCTCCTGCCAGTTCCTGAGCATTTGGACGTGTTCGGGGGCCACCACCTTGGGCCGGGGGCCGGTGCGCCTCCGGCGCCGGTTCTGGTGGAGCGTGGTCCACCACATGTACGCCGCGAACACAGCGAAGATCGGCCACTCGAAGACGTAGGCCCAACTCAACTCATTGCCCCCCAGCGCCCGTCGCATCTCGAACCAGAAGGCCGAGAGGCAGAGGACCAGGACCAGGACCAAGGTGAGATGGACCTTGCCCGCCTCCCACCCGGTGAGGCGCGACCCCTGCGGCGCCGGAAGGCTCGGCTCGGGTGGCTCGGGTGGCTCGGGTGGCTCGGGTGGATCCACGCCGGCCACCCTACCGGCGGATCCGCCGGAGGGCCGGGTGGAGATCGGAGGGCCTACTCGCCGAACAACAGCCCGTAGTTGGCGCCCCGTCGCAGATGGTGCCCACCGTCGATGGGGAGGTTGACCCCCGTGATCCAGGTCGACTCCGGGCCGGCCAGGAACCGCACGGCGGCGGCGATGTCCTCCACGGTGCCCAACCGGCTGATGGGCATCTCGGCCAGATAGTCATGGAGCAGTGGACCTCCGGCCGTGATGGGGGCCATGAGCTCGTCGTCCACGATGCCGGGCTGGACGGAGTTGACCCGTACGCCGGTGGCCCCGAGCTCTTCGGCTGCGTACTGGCACAGGGTGTCGATGGCGGCCTTGGCCGAGCCGTAGGCCCACAGGTACCGATGAGGGAAGCCCCCGGCTCCGGAGGACATCCCGATGATCGACCCCCCGGGGGCCGGACCTCCGTCCGCGCCGGTGCCTACGCCCCGGGCCATCAGGGGGGCGCCGTGCTTGATGCACAGGAACGTGCCGATGAAGTTGACATCGACCGTGGCCCGCACGGAGTCCACCTCGGCACCGGCGATCGGGCCCATGTGCAGGGAGCCCCCGGCGTTGGCGAACAGGATGTCGAGCCGACCCCGCTCCTGTGCGGCCACGGCGACGGCGGCGGCCACCTGCTCCTCGTCGGTGACATCGGCCACCATGTAGCGGGCCGTCCCCCCGGCGGTGGAGGAGTCCGAAACGTCAGCCGCCGCCTGCTCCAATGCCATCACCGCCGCCGCCAGCTTGTCCTCGGTACGGCCGCAGATGGTGACATGGGCCCCGTCCCGCACCAATCGGGTGGCCGTACCCAGACCGATGCCGCTGCCTCCTCCGGTGACCAGTGCGGATCGTCCGACGATGCCCTGGTCGGGGTTCGGCTCACTGCTCACGTTGGGCTCCTCTGGCTGGGCGAAGGGTTGCCTGGCGCCGGACCTGGCGCCGGGGCGTGCTACGACATGACGGTTCGACGCAGCATGTTACGGGAAGCGACCGACCCTCCCACCGGATCGGCCTGAGACGAGGAGTGGCGCCATGGGTGACCGGCAGTTCAATCTGGCCGACCTGTTCGAGGTGGTGGCCGACACTGTCCCCAACCGGCTGGCCCTGGTGGCCGGGCCCACCCGCCTGACCTACCGCCAACTCGATGAGCGGGCCAACCGCTTCGCCCACTATCTCCAAGACCAGGGGGTCGTCACCGGAGCCCATGTCGGCATCCTGTCCTACAACAGGGCGGAGTGGGTCGAGGCCATGGTCGGCTGCTACAAGGCCCGGATGGTGCCGGTCAATCTCAACTACCGCTATGTCGCCCCCGAGCTGGCCTACGTGGTCGACAACGCCGATCTCGAGGTCCTGGTCTTCGAGCGGGCACTCACCCCCTTAGTGGCCGAGGCCACCGGGGGCGTCGACCGGGAGAGCCCACTGACGCTGGTGATGATCGAGGACGGGTCGGAAGCGGATTCGGCCGGCCTCACGGCCACCTCCTACGACGCCGCCCTCGACTCGTCAGACCCCGGTCGCCACTTCGGGTCACGGTCACCCGATGACATCTACATCCTGTACACCGGGGGGACCACGGGCATGCCCAAGGGGGTCCTCTGGCGCCAGGAGGACATCTTCTTCGCCGCCATGGGTGGTGGTGGCTGGGGGTCAGCGCCCATCACCCACCCCGAGGAGCTGGCCGCACGGCTCAACCCCGACGACGCCTCCCGGGCGGTCCTGCTGGTGGTGGCGCCCCTCATGCACGGCAACGCCCAGTGGGTCATGTGGAACGGCTTCATGATGGCCGGCACCGCCGTCCTCTACACCGGGCACCGGTTCGACCCCGATGCCCTCTGGCGCATCGTGGGCGACGAGGGAGTGGTGTCGGTGGGACTGGTCGGCGACGCCATGGCCCGACCGTTGGCCGATGCCCTGGCCCATGCCCCGGCCGGAACCTACGACACCTCGAGCCTCCTGGTGGTGGGCTCCGGTGGGGCCATGCTGTCCCCGGCGGTCAAGGACGAGCTGAAGGAGCGGCTGCCCTCCATCATGGTGCTGGACAGCTTCGGCTCGAGCGAGAGCGGCGCCCAGGGGACCGTGGAGGCGGGGGCCAGCGGTCCACGCTTCGTCATGCGGGACGACACCACCGTGCTCGACGACGACCTCCTCCCGCTCGCCCCCGGGGACGGCCGCATCGGGCGGCTGGCCCGGACCGGTCGCATTCCCCTCGGCTACCACAAGGACCCGGCCAAGACGGCGGCCACCTTTCCGGTGGACGCCGACGGGGTGCGCTGGTCGATCCCCGGCGACCTGGCCACGATCGAGCCCGACGGCACCATCACCGTCCACGGCCGCGGATCGGCTTCGATCAACTCGGGGGCGAGAAGATCTTCCCCGAAGAGGTCGAGGCGGCGGTGAAGACCCACCCCGGGGTGTTCGACGCCATCGTGGTGGGGATCCCCGACGAGCGGTTCGGTGAGCGGGTGGCCGTGGTGCTCCAGACCCGGGGCTCGGCTGCGCCCACGCTCGAGGAGCTCCAGGGGCACTGCCGCGGACATCTCGCCGGCTACAAGCTCCCCCGGCAGCTGCTGATCGTGGACGAAGTCCCCCTCACGGCGTCGGGCAAGCCCGACTCCAAGGCGGCCAAGGCACTCTTCTGACCGCCACGAACCGGTCAGGCGGCCACCGGACGACGGGCCTCAACCACCGCGGTGACCGTGGCCACCACACGGTCGGCGGCGCCGGCCAGGGCGGCCACGTCGATCTCGACGGCCCGGTCCGCCCCGGCGTCGGGCCACAGCCCGAGCACCCGTGCCGGAACCGGTCGATCCGGCGACCGGAGCGCGGCCACCAGGGCCAGGTACGCCAGCTCCTCCCTCCAGGTTCCGGGCGGGTGGCCGCCGGACACCGACACGAGGGCCACCGTCGGCGGGTCACCCGCCGGGCCGACCGGTGACGCGCCCGCCACCCGCGGCGCGGAGTTCCGGCCGCCCCTTGAGGCGCAGCGGTCGCGCAGCCGGGCACACCCACTGGTCGTCGGCCCCCCCGATCTGGGGCAGCGGATCGAACTCCGACCAGTCGAACGAGGACCACAGCGACGTGGCCCAGGCCACCGCCTCGGCCAGCACCACGGCGCGGGCTCCGGGCGCCAACGCCGCCACCCACGGCTCCCAGTGGAACGTGCGCCACCCGGTCTCCTCCCACTGGCCGACGGCCTCGGACACCACCGGACCCACGGCCTCGAGCGGAGTGCGGAACCGTCCGCGGACACAGGCGTCGACGACCGCCAGCCCCAGGGACCGGCGGATGAAGACGGGCCGCCAGGCGAACGGCTCCTCAGGAGCGGTCAACGTCTCGGGCCGGGTCCGGGCCTGTCGCAGGAGGGGAAGACCGACCACCACACGGTCGGCGGCGGCCATCGGAGTCATCAGCGGCGCCAGCCGCGACACTAGGTCGGCGCGCACCGCGGCCCGACCGTCGGGGTCGATCGGGTGCGGCGCCGGGGCCACCAGGGCGCGGGTGCGCTCCCCCACCGTCGTCACTCCGCTGCTCCCGCTCCGGCACCCACGGGGCCGGTGTCACCGGGTCCGTCGGGGGGCCACGATCCGACGGGAAGGATCGAACATCGGCCGCACAGAGGCCCGGGGCGGCGATCCGGCTCGATCCCACGGGCCAGGTCGACCAGTCGCCGGGCCCCGACGGCGGCGCGGCGGGCCGCGGCCATCAGAAGCTCATCGGTGACCGGCTCGACGTCCAGCTCACCCGTCCTCGAGTAATAGGTGGCCACCACGAACGGGGGCGCCGGGCTGCGCAACGCCTCCACGAGGGCGTAGAAGTGGAGGTCGGCCCGGTGCTCGACCCGCCGGGACCCCGACTTCACCTCCACCAAGGCCACTGACCCCTCGTCGCGGGCCGGTCGGCCGATGACCAGGTCCACCCGGGCCGACAGCTCCACGGTGCCGTTCGCCGACCGCGCCCGTAACGCCTCCTGGGTGCGGGGCAGCCAAGCCGGTTCGAGGGTCGGCCAGCGCCGCCGGAGCCCGTCGACCTGCCGTCCCACCTCGGCCCGGAGCTCGTCGCGCTCCGGGCCGGCCAGTCCCTCGACCCAGGCCAGCAGGTCGGACCGGTGATCGTCGACGGCCAGGGCGGCCAGGGCGTCGTCCATGGGGTCACCGATGGAGCCCACCGTGACCAGCTGTCGGAACAGGACGTCGATCAGGGCGCCGCAGGCCAGGGACGACGAGATGGGTCTGGCCGTGAACTCGGGGGCCTCCCGGTGGGCCTCACACGCCAGAACGTGGGTCAGCCGGGCCTTCGTGACCACCACGGGAGGTCGTCCCGGCCCGTCGGGGGGGCTCGATCCGGTAGACGGGGCGGCCCCCGTCCCAGTGGACCGGTCGCCGTCCAGCCCCGACTCCAAGATGGCCCGGAGCGTCCCGGCCAGTTCGGGCCGGGCCTCGGGCCGAGGGCGTCCGGTGATCCGCAGCCGCTGGAGCAGGGCGTCCCCGGACAGTGGCTCCCAACCGCCCCGCCGGTGCCGGGGTGGCACCGGCCGTGAGCCCGGGGGCGCGGCAAGGGGGTGTCGACCCTCCGGGATCGTGACGCGCCCAAGGCGTGGTCCCGGCCCCACCGTGGGGCGCTCGATGTCCATGACCGGCATGGCTCCACTGTGCACGAGGGGTGTCACAGCGGGGTCCGGCCCGGGTCGCCGGTAGCCTCTGGACCGATGATGTACCCGGCCGCCATCACCTCCTTCGCCGTGGTCTTCACCGTCTTCGTCGTGGTCACCGTGGTGTTGGTGGTGCTGGTTCTCCGATTCACCCTGCAGCGGGCCGCCGTGGCCAGGGCGCGGTGGCTGGCCGACGAGGAGGACGAAGAGGAGGACCCCGACGAGGACCGGCCGCGTACCGCGCTGGTGCTGGCCGGAGGCGGAACCCGCGGGGCGGTTCAGATCGGGATGCTCCAGGTCCTGACCGAGCACGGCTTCGTGCCCGACCGCATCTACGGGTCATCGGTGGGTGCGGTCAACGGAGCCGCCTTCGCCGGGGACCCGACCCGTGAGGGTGTCCAGCGAATGACCGAGATATGGCGGAGCCTCACCCGGGAGTCGGTGTATCCGCAGGGCCGACTGCACGGGCCTTGGCTCTACGTACAACAGCGGGACTCGGTCTTCGTCAACGCCGGACTACGCAAGGTCATCGAGGAGGGGATCGGCTTCGAGCGGCTCGAGGATGCCGTCATCCCCGTCGAGGTCGTGGCCACCTCGCTCACCGACGGTCGCGAGCGATGGTTCACCTACGGACCGGCCGTGGAGGCCGTCCTGGCCTCGTCGGCCATCCCGGCCATCTTCCCCCCCGTGGAGATCGACGAGGAGCGCTTCATCGACGGGAGCGTGGTCGACAACGTGCCCATCCTTCGGGCCATCGACGGGGGTGCCACACGGATCGTCGTGCTGCTCTGCGCCCCTCCGGCCTTCACACCGGCGTCGCCCCGGCGCCCCGTCGAAGCCATGTTGAACGCCTTGTTGATCTCCATTCACGCCCGCTTCGCCCGGGACATGGCCCAGCTGCCACCCGGGGTGGAGGTCATCGTGTGCAGCGGGGGTGACAACGGGGCTCGGGACTTCGACGACTTCTCCACCACCGAAGCCCTGATCGCCCAAGGGCGTGACGAAGCCGCCGAGGTGATCCGGCGCTACGGCCTCGGTCTACTCGGACCCGAGGCGCCCACCACCACCTCCGCCGACCCGGCCCCGTCGTCGGTGGACGATCCGGCCGCCGGTGCGGCCACCGGTTCATCCGAGGTGACCGTGGCCGTGGGAAGCGATCCCTCTGCCGGTGGTCCGTCCACCCAACCCGAGCCCGGCACGTAGCGGCGGACGATCCGGGCGGGCACACCGGCGATCACGCAGTGGTCGGGGAAGGTGCCCCGAACCACCGCCCCTGCCCCCACCACCACATTCCTCCCCAACCGACTGCCGGGGAGGACCACGACGCCCGTCCCCAGCCAACTGCCGGTTCCGATGCGGACCGGGTCGTCGCTGGGCCACTGGACGTGGACCACCTCATCGGGATTCTCGTAGCCGTGGTTCTGATCGGTGATGTAGACGTAGGGCCCGGTGTGGACGTCGTCGCCGATGTCCACCTCGAAGTGCCCGACGATGTGGCTGCCCCGGCCGATCATGCACCGGTCCCCGATACGCACCACCGGGTCGGTGACCATGGTCTGGCCCGGGACCATGCCCGCCGAGATGCTCACGTGCGGTCCGACCAACGTGTCCCGACCGATGTGGATCCACCGTTCGCCGAACACCGCGCCCGTGGGAAAGGCCAGGCAGCTCCCGGGACCGAACGCCCCGAAGCGGGCCGCCAACCGGTCATCGGGTCCGGTGGCGCCGTACCGCGACACCCAGTCCCACCCGGCGTGGATCAGGGCGTTGGCCCACCGGCGGTGGCGGGGCGACGGGGCGTGGTTCGACAGCGAGGGATGCCGGGGAGCGGGAGCCCACCGACCGCTCTCCGTCGGCCCGGCGTGGTCCGACTCTGACCGGTCCTCACGGGCCGGGTGGGCAGCGGTCACCCCGCGACGCTAACTGAATACGGCCCGGCCGGGCGATCCGAGCACCGGCCCGGGGGCGATGCCTCCCACCGGAAACCGGCGCTCAATAGAGTTGTCCCGTGCCCTCCGACCCGACCGCGGACGAGGCCCTCCACGACCCTGGGGGCGGCGCCGACACACGGGCCACGGTCCGGGCCCTCCTCGGGCGCGCCGGTTTCGAGTCCGGGTCGGACGTCTATGAGCGGGCCCGCCCCACCTATCCACCCGAGGCGGTGGACCTGTTGGTCGACACGACCGGGCTCACCTCACGAAGCCGGGTCCTGGACCTGGCCGCCGGGACGGGAAAGATGACCCGCCGACTCATCGAGCGGGGCCTGCACTGCGTGGCGGCCGAACCGTCACCTTCCATGCGTGAGGTGTTTAGCCGGGTGGTCCCCGGGGCGCCCCTGGTCGGCGCCACCGCTGAGCAGGTCCCCCTGGCCGACGCCACGGTGGACGCCGTGGTGGTGGCCCAGGCCTTCCACTGGTTCGATCCCCAGGCGGCCCTGGCGGAGTTGGCCAGGGTCCTCCGCTCCGGGGGATGGCTGGCCCTCATCTGGAACGAGCGGGACGAGTCCGACCCCGTGGTGCGGGACCTGGTCCGCATCTCGAAGTGGGACACGATGGCGCCGTATCCCGTCGGGAAGGACTTCGGTGCGGACATCGACCGGAGCGGTCGGTTCGGACCGGTGCAGCGCACCAAGATCCCGTTCACCCAATGGCTCGACCTCCCGACCTTCGTCGCTCAGGTGGCCTCCCGGAGCTACGTCCAGGTGCTGCCCGAACCCCGCCGGGGTGCCCTGCTCGACGAGGTCGAGGCGTTCGGTGCCAGTCTCCCCCAGCCCATCGCCATGCCCTACGTCACCGATCTGTTCTGCGCCCCCGTGGCCCCCTGACCACGGGGGCCATCGGCGCCGGGATCTATGGTGGTCCCGCCCGTTGGCCACATGGATCCACCAGGGAGGACCACCGCCATGATCAAGCTGACCTGTCTGCTCAAGCGCAAGGAGGGGATGACGCCGGCGGAGTTCCAGGAGTACTGGAGGAACAGCCACGGTCCGCTCATCGCTTCCAGCCGCTGCGGGAGCCACGTGATCCGCTACGAGCAGAATCCGCGCCCCCTCGGCGACTACCGGGGGGACGACGACCGGTCCGGCTACGACGGGGTCACCGTCCAGTGGTTCGCCTCCATGGACGACTACTACGCCCACATGAGCGACGTCGACTCGCCGGCCATGTTCGAGGACCTCCCGAAGTTCCTCGACACCGACCATCTCGAGTTCGTCCTCACCGAGGAGCCCCGGGTGATCATGGACGGCGAGGTCGACTGGTCGGCCTGACCGGCACGGATTGCTACCGTGACCTGGTGCGGATCGTCTCGCTCCTCCCCTCGGCTACCGAGATACTCTTCGCCATCGGGGCCGGAGACGACGTCCGGGGCGTGACCTTCGAATGCGACTTCCCCGCTCAGGCCCGGCACCGGACCATCGTGTCGTCCACCGCGTTGCCCACCGGCCTCACGCCGGCCCAGATCGACGTCGAGGTGCGGGCCCTACTGGCCGCCGGCGAGGACCTCTACACCTTGGACGAAGGCGCCCTCCGCGACCTCGACCCCGATCTGGTGGTGACCCAGGACCTGTGCGCCGTCTGCGCCGTGGACAGCTCCGAGGTCGATGCCGCCCTCGACCACCTGGGCTGCCACGCCCAGGTGCTCACGCTCGATCCCATGACCCTGGGCCAGGTACTGGAGTCCATCGGTGCCGTGGGCCGGGCCACCGGGCGCGATGCGGCCGCCGCTGACCTGGTGGCCGCCCTGCGGGATCGTCTCGATCGGGTGTCCGCCGCCGTGGCCGGGGAGGACCGACCCGGCGTGGCCGTGCTCGAATGGACTGACCCTCCCTACTCCTCGGGACACTGGGTTCCCGACATGGTGGAGGCCGCCGGGGGCCGGCCGCTGCTGGGACGGTCCGGTGCCCGGTCGTTCCCGGTGCGGTGGGACGACGTCACGGCCGTCGGGGCCGATGTGGTCGTCGTGGCCCCGTGCGGTTACCGCCTGGACGGAGCGGTGGCGCTGGCCGAACGGGTGGTGGCCCAGGGACGCCTTCCGGCCGACGTCCCGGTCTGGGCGGTCGACGCCGACGCCGCCTTCGTCCGGCCCGGCCCCCGCTTGGTGGACGGGATCGAGGCCCTGGCCGCCATGATCCATCCCGGTGCGGTCACGCTCCCCCGCCGGTTGGCCACGCGGGTCGGGTCGGGCCCGGCCTGAGCCGACCCGGGCCTGACTGGAGCCGGCCGGGGTGACGCCACGACGGGTGCATCCCGGTCCACTCCCACGGCCCATCTGTTGACCCACCAGTCGTTCGGACGTACGATCCATCAAATCGGACACAGTGTCCGATCCGATGGAAAGAGCATCCGACATGCCCCAGGACGAGATCGACATCAGCAATGTCACCTTCGACGACATCAATCTGCTGGACTCCAAGGCCTTCGCCGGGGGGGTGCCCCACGAGTGGTTCGCCTACCTGCGGAAGAACGCTCCCGTGTGGTGGCACGAGGAGGAGGAGGGCCCCGGCTTCTGGGCCGTGACCTCCCACGCCGGCGCCACCACCGTCAACCGCGACTACGAGCACTTCTCGTCGTCCAAGCAGGCCACCTTCCTCTGGGACCTGGGACCCGACGACCTGGCCCAGCAGCAGATGCTCATGCTCAACATGGACCCGCCCCTCCACACCCGGTATCGCCGCCTCGTCAACAAGGGCTTCACCCCCCGCATGGTCAACCAGCTCCACGAGCGGATCAATGCCGCCGCGGACGACATCATCGACTCGGTGATCGAGAAGGGCAGCGCCGACTTCGTCACCGACATCGCCGCCGAGCTCCCGCTGGTGGTCATCGCCGAGCTGCTGGGCGTACCCAACGAGGACCGGCACCGGATGTTCAACTGGTCCAACCGGATGATCGGTGGCGAGGATCCCGAATACCAGGTCGACGAATCGGTCCCCCAGCAAGCGGCCATGGAGCTGTACGCCTACGCCTCGGCCCTGTTCGAGAACAAACGGATCGATCCCCACGAGGATCTGATGAGCGTCCTCACCGAGGTGGAGGTGGAAGGCGAGAAGCTCAACTCGATCGAGCTCGAGCTCTTCTTCCTCCTGCTCACCGTGGCCGGCAACGAGACCACCCGCAATCTGATCTCGGGAGGCATGGCCGCCTTCTTCGACCATCCCGACCAGTGGGACCTCCTCCGCAACGACCGTTCCCTGCTCCCGTCGGCCACCGAGGAGATGCTGCGCTACGTCAGCCCGGTGATGAATTTCCGGCGCCAGACCACCAGCGCCTTCGACCTCGGCGACCAGCGCATCGAGGAGGACAGCAAGGTTGTCTTCTTCCACATCTCCGCCAACCGCGACGAGTCGGTGTTCGAGCGTCCCCAGACCTTCGACATCACCCGTGATCCCAACCCCCACATGGCCTTCGGTGCCGGGGGACCCCACTTCTGCCTCGGCGCCAACCTCGCCCGGATGGAGATCCGGGTGATGTTCGAGCACCTCCTCGACCGCATGCCCGATATCACCCTGGCCGGCGAGGTCGAACGTCTGCAGTCGGCCTTCATCAGCGGTGTGAAGCACATCCCCGTGGCGTTCCCGGCGGCTGCTCGCGTCTCCGCCTGATGCCGGAGAGACGCCCGGCCGGCAACCTCAAAGAGGTCATCCGGGACTTCCGGCGGGATCAGGTCATCGAGGTGGCCCGGCGCCTGTTCGGTGAACGCGGCACCACTGACGTGTCGATGGACGAGATCGCCGCCGCGGCCGGCGTGGCCCGGTCGACGGTGTACGTCTACTTCGCCAATCGGGACGAGTTGTTGCGAGCCTGCCTGAAGGGCATGCACGACCAGCTGTTGGAGGACATCGCCGAGACCTGGGAGAGCGACGCCGAGCCCACCCACCGCCTCGAACGCCTGGTGGAGGCCATGCTCGTGCGGATCGACGACAATCCTGCCTTCTTCCGCCTGGCTCTCCTGACCCAGGGGACGGTCAGCCAGGGAGGTGAGGCGGTGGGCACCGAGCTGGCCCTCATCGGCCTCAACATCGCCCGCCTCATCGCCGATCTCTACGTGGACGGTGTCGCCGCCGGCGCCTTCCGTCAGATGGACCCCGACCAGGCCGTCAATCTGATGGGCCAGCAGATCTACGGCGCCATGTCGGTGCGGGCCGCCGAGCCATTGCCCCCCGATGCCGCAGAAGCGGCCACCCGCATCTGCGGATTCATGCTGCGGGGCCTCGGGGCCTGAACCCTTCCGGCCCGGAGGTCAGCCGCCGGCGACGGCCGGCACGATCGACAGCGTCTGGCCGTCGATCACCGGGGTGTCGAGGCCCTCGAGGAAGCGGACGTCCTCATCGGCCAGGAAGACGTTCACGAACCGACGAAGTCCTCCCTGCTCGTCGAAGATCCGCTCGGCGAAGCCGGCATGGGCGGCGTCGAGCGCCTTCAGGGCCTCGCCCACTGTCGAGCCCTCCACCGCCACCTCCCCGGCGCCACCGGTCAGCGGGCGGAGCTGGGTGGGGACACGGACCGTGATGCTCATCGTGGGCTCCTCGCCGCTGGGGGGCCGACCCGGCGGTCGGCCTCGGCCATGGCCTCGTCGAACGCCTCCAAGGTGGGGGCGATGGTAGCAGGTGGGTCCGACGGAGCCGGTGAGGGCCTCGACGGTCTTCAGGCCGTGCCCGGTCACCAGGGCCACCACCCGTTCGTCCGATCGGACCACGCCTTCCGCGGCCAGCTTGGCCAGGGTGGCGATGGTCACGCCCCCCGCCGTCTCGGCGAAGATCCCTTCCGTCCGGGCCAAGAGGCTGATCCCTTCGAGGACCTCGTCATCGGTGACCGAGGCGCACGACCCGCCGGAGGAGCGGATGGCGTCCAGTGCGTACCAGCCGTCAGCCGGGTTGCCGATGGCCAGGGACTTGGCGATGGTGTCGGGTTTGACCGGTCGGATGGCATCGGTCCCCTCGGCGAAGGCGGTGGCCACCGGTGAGCAGCCGGCCGCCTGGGCCCCCGAGATGCGCACGTGGGGCTCCTCGTCGAGCAGGCCCACCTTCCAGAGCTCCTCGAACCCCTTGGCCACCTTGGTCAGCTGGCTCCCCGAGCCGATCGGAACCACCACGTGGTCGGGAGCCTGCCACCCCAGCTGCTCGCCCACCTCGAAGGCCAGGGTCTTCGAGCCTTCGGCGTAGTACGTGCGCACGTTGACGTTGACGAACGCCCACGTCGGCTGCTCGCTGGTCAACTCGGCGCAGAGCCGGTTGACGTCGTCGTAGCTGCCCTCGACGGCGATCACCCGGCCGCCGTAGACCGATGTCATGGTGATCTTGGCCGTCTCGAGGTCCTGGGGGATCAGCACCACCGACTCCATGCCGGCCCGGGCCGCGTGGGCGGCTACGGAGTTGGCCAGATTTCCTGTCGAGGCACAGGCGGCGATCTTGAACCCCAGCTGACGGGCCTTGGTCAGGGCCACCGACACCACCCGGTCCTTGAACGATCCCGTGGGGTTGGCCGTGTCGTCCTTGATCCACAGCTCACCGAGACCCAGTTCGGCCGCCAGACGGTCGGCCCGCACCAGGGGGGTGAAGCCGGCGCCCAGGTCGACCGGCGCCGGGTCGTGGACCGGGAGGAGATCGGCGTAGCGCCAGATGGATCGGGGTCCGGTGGCCACCCGCTCTCGGGTCATGGTGCCGGCCACCGCCTCGTAGTCGTAGGTCACCTCGAGCGGCCCGAAGCAGTAGTCGCACACATGCAACGCCTCGGCCGGATAGCCACGCCCACATTCACGGCAACGAAGCCCAGAAACGAAGTCCACAGCAGTCTCCTCATCGCTCGGGCATTGGCACCTGGTACGAGCTCCGGCGGCCGCTAGGCCTTCGGTGTCTCGCTCTGGTTGCCGCGGCGTCGCTGGGCCCGGTCCCTCAGCCGCTCTGGATGATGCCGTCTATTTTGGCCGAACTGCGGCCCGCCGTCAATGCGGCCACCCCGGCGGCCCGTCGTGAAGCCGGTGTCGGCCCCGACCAGGGCGCTTTCACACACCCGGCCGCGGTGAGCGATGATGGCACCATGTCCATCGCGCCCCCATCCGCCGAGGACGCGGGGGGCGCTCCCTTCCCGCTGATCGACGCCTCGACGCTGGCCGAGATCAAAGGGGACCGGAGCATCGCCGTATGCATCCCGGCCCGCAATGAAGCCGCCACCGTCGGCCCGATCGTCGACTCCATCGTCGCCGACCTGACCCAGCGGGCCGGAGGCGTCCCCCTGGTCGACGACGTGGTCGTGGTGGACGACGGCTCCGAGGACGGGACGGCCGACCTGGCGCGGCGGGCCGGGGCCCGTGTCGTCCCGGCCGAGTCCCGGGCCGGCGGGAAGGGCCAGGCCATGCGATCGGCACTCATCGCCACCGACGCCGACCTGATCGCCTTCGTGGACGCCGACGTCACCAACTTCAGCTCCCACTTCGTCACCGGCCTGCTCCGTCCCCTGCTGACCGACGACTCGGTGGCCCTGGTCAAGGGCTACTACCGGCGGCCCCTCCACGACTCCCCCGACGGGGGTGGCCGGGTAACCGAGCTCATGGCCCGACCGGTGATCGATCTCCTCTTCCCCGACCTGTCGGTGATCCGACAGCCTCTGGCCGGTGAGACGGCCGCTCCGAGATGGGTGCTCGACAAGTGCGGACTAGCCGAGGGCTACGCCGTCGAACTGGCCCTACTGATCGACGTGGCCTCGCTCTACGGCGTGGATTCCATCGCCCAGGTGGACCTGGGTATCCGGATCCACCGCAACCGCCCTCTGCATGAGCTGCGTCCCCAGGCCACCGATGTGCTCCGGGCCGCCCTGGCCCGGGCCCGGCCCCTCACCCCGGACTGAGCGGCCCGCCGGGCCGGGACCGCAGTATCCGCCGCCATCGGGCGCCTCCAGGCCGGGGGCCGGATCAGGAGACCGGGCTGGACTGGCACAGGGCCCGGGCCGGGACCCGTGGCCCCACGGGCTCCCCGTCGACCTCGGAAGGGATGGAGCTGCCGGCCAGGTCCGGGAGCACCTCGGGGGCCACCAGATCGGCCTGGTCGGGCCGGTTGCGCCGGTTCGGGACGAGCATGGCGGCTAGGGCCCCGACCGCCACGACAGCGGCACCGGCGTAGACGGCCACGGTCATCCCGTTGACGTAGTCCTGACCCGAGGCGTAGCTGCCGTGGGAGCTGAAGATGGCACCGAGGACGGCGATACCCAGCACGCCACCCAACTCCCGGAAGGCGGCGTTGGCGCCCGAGGCCACTCCCTCCAGGGAACGGGGCACCGCCCCCAGCACGAGGGAGGCCAGAGGGACGAAGAAGAGGGTCATGCCGATCCCGCAGACCGTGAAGGGGACCACCAGGTCGGCGTAGGGAACCGTCGGCGAGGTGACCGTGGCCAGCCAGGTCAGCCCGATGGCCTGCAGGGTCAGGCCGGTGACCACGAGCGGCTTGCCGCCCCACCGCTCGGCCAATTGGCCCACCACCGGGGCCAGCAGCATGGGCATGGCCGTCCAGGGCAGGATCCGCACCCCGGCGGCCAGGGGCGAGAGGCCCTGAACGGTCTGGAGGAACTGGACCAGGAAGAAGATGGCGCCGAACATCCCGAAGCTGAAGAGCATCGCCGTCACGTTGACCGAGGTGAACCCCCGGTCACGGAACAGCCGCATGTCCAACATGGGGTGGTCGGAACGGAGTTCCCAGGCCAAGAACATCATCAGCGATGCCACCCCGACAGCGAAGGAGGAGAGCACCACCGCGCTGGTCCACCCGTGGCTGTTCCCGTCGACCAGACCGAGCACCACGCCGAAGAGGCCCACGCTGACCAGGGCCACGCCGACCAGGTCGAGGCGGGAGCGGACGCCCCGGGACTCGGCCAGCTTCCACCAGGCCAGGGGGATCAGGACCAGGCCGACCGGGACGTTGAGCCAGAAGATGTACTGCCACGACCACCCGCTGGTCACCGCACCGCCGACCAGCGGTCCGAGGGCTACTGCGGCACCACCGATCGCCCCCCAGATCCCGAGGGCGACGTTGCGGCGCTCAGGCGGTACGGACGCGCTGAACAGGGTGAGTGAGAGCGGCATGATCATGGCCCCGCCGGCCCCCTGGACGGCCCGGGCCAGGACCAGCACGCCGATGCTCGGCGCCAGCGCGGCCACGGCCGACGCCACGGTGAACACGGCGATGCCGAGAACGAAGATGCGGCGGCGTCCGAAGCGTTCACCCACCGCGGCCGCCGACAAGAGCAGGACGGCGAAGGTCAGGGTGTAGGCGTTGACCGTCCACTCGAGACCCGACAGGCCGGCATGGAGGTGCTGGCGGATGACGGGCAGGGCCGTCGAGACCACCAGGTTGTCCAGCGAGGCCATGAACAGGGCCAGGCCGGTGATGACGACGGCCCACACGGCCCGGGACTTCGTCCGTCGGCGGTCCTCGTCGGAGTCGACGGGAGAGCTGTCACCGACCTGGAGGGCGACCGGATCCGGCAGGTGGACGTTCGTCGGGGTGGCGGGCGCGGCCGTCGAGACCTGCTGAGCACGGGCCACCGACGGTGCCGCCTCGGGCCGGCGCCGGAGACGGGCCCACCGACGCCCGGTCGTCGCCGTCCGCCAGTACTTACGTTGTGATTGATCACTAGCTACACGAGGCAAAAAAAGTGGGACGGTGAGGGGCTGATTCATGCGGGAACCTCCTGGTTGGCTGCCTGGTCGGCCTGGTGGTGGTCGGCCAGGGCTTGGCTTGCGGCTTTGATGGCGTCGGCTTTCTCGGGCATGTGGCACAGGCTCTGGGCCCACGGGTCCGGAACGGACAGAAGATCGATGGCGGACATGACGTTGATCAGCATTCCCATGGCGAAGAACCCACGGAGTTCGTCGTCGGAGCCGTGGGTCCGCTCGTAGAACAGGTCGGCCAGCACCTCGAAGGTGCGCCGGCAGCTCCGGGCGATGTCGGGGTCGGCCGGTGCGGCGGCGAAGCCGTGCAGCTGCACCTGGAGCATCTCGGGGTCCTGCATCAGCTCGAGGTAGGCCTCGCCCATGGCGCTCTTGGCCTCCTCCCCCTCGAGGCCGTCTCCGGCCCTGGTCAGCTCGTTGATGATCCGGCTCCCGACCAGGTCGTACGTGGCCACGAACAGGTCCTTTTTGGTTCCGAACAGGCGGAACAGGTACGGCTGGGAGATTCCAGCCCGGCTGGCGATGGCCTCGGTAGAGGTGCCGGCGTAACCGGATCGGGCGAATTCGGTGATGGCCGCGGCCAGCACGGCGGTCCGTCGCTCCCCTGCGGTCTGTCGGCTCGGAACCATCATGCTTACATTGTGATTGGTCACTCACTACCTTGTCAAGGGCTGGCCTGTCATTGTCTTCCGGAACCCTCCACCGGGTAGCGTCCCTCCATGGCTGACGACCGCATCCCCCGCCGGGGCGAGGGATCGCTGGCCGACACCGTCCTGGTGTCCAACCGGGGGCCCCTGACCTTCCACCTCGAAGAGGGCGTTCCCGTGGCCGGCTCCTCGGCCGGCGGCCTGGCCGGTTCCATGCACCCCCTCTTGGTGGGAACGGGTGCCACCTGGGTGGCCGCCGCCATGGGGGAGGCCGATCGGATCGCCGCGGCGTCCGGCATGATGTCCGAGGACGGCCTGCACATCGAGCTGGTCGAGCCCGAGGCCGACGTGTACAACCTGGCCTACAACGTCGTGTCCAACTCCATGCTGTGGTTCTGCCACCACCATCTGTTCGACGCCGTCCGGCGGCCGCGGGCCGACCAGCGGTGGCTGGAGGCCTGGGACGCGTACCGTGAGTTCAATCAGCTGTTCGCTCAGCGGGTGGCCAAAGTGGCACCCGAAGGTGGGCGGGTCCTCGTCCAGGACTACCACCTGGCCCTGATGGGATCAGATCTGGCCCGTCTCCGACCCGATCTCCGGACCACCCATTTCAGCCATACGCCCTTCGCCGATCCGTCGGTCCTCCGCATGCTGCCCACCGCGGTGGGCCACGAGCTCATGGACTCGATGGCCGGATTCGGAGCCTGTGGGTTCCACACCAGACGTTGGGCCTCGTCCTACCGGGCCGACCAGGACATGGTGCTCGAGCAGACGCAGTCCCCGGACCCCGACCGGCCCACCTTCGTGTCGCCGCTCTCCACCGATCCGGTGAAGCTGGCACGCGCCACCGCCGACCCGGAGGTCGGTCGGGCGCTGGTCCGGATCGAGGAAAAGGTCGGTGGCCGCGACCGCCAGGTCATCGTCCGGGTGGATCGGATGGAGCTGTCGAAGAACCTGCTGCGCGGGTTCTGGGCCTTCGACGAGCTGCTGGAGCTCCAGCCCCACCGTCGGGAACGAGTCGTCTTCGTGGCCCTGGCCTACCCCACCCGCCAGGGACTCCCCGAATACCTGGCCTATCAGAACGAGGTCGAGTCCACGGTGGAGCGCATCAACCACCAGTGGGGCACCCCGGACTGGACCCCGATCGTGCTCGAGGTCGAGGACGACTATCCACGGTCGCTGGCCGCCCTCACCCGGTACGACGTCCTCATGGTCAACCCGGTGAGAGACGGCCTCAATCTCGTGGCCAAGGAAGGGCCGTTGGTCAACACCCGGGACGGCGTCCTGGCACTGTCCCGCGAAGCGGGCGCCTTCGAGGAGTTGGCCCCCGGGGCGCTCGAGTTGAACCCGTTCGACGTCTCCGGCACCGCGGCCGTCCTGGCCGAGGCCCTGGACATGGAGCCCGGACTCCGGGCCGTCCGAGCAGCGCGCCTCCGTCAGCTGATCCTCTCCCGCCACCCGGCCGACTGGCTCCAGGCCCAGTTGGACGCGGCCCGCTGACCCTCGGCGCCCGGAAGGTCCGGCCGAGCCACCGTCCGGATCCAAGCACGGGTGGAGGCGGCGGGGCCGGTCAGCCCTCGGAGGTGGCGGCGGCAGTCCGGGACAGCCAGGCCAGCGCCGCCAGCGCCTGGACCGGCCCCGAGACCACCACATCGGCGGCCGCCGCCACCCGGGCGTCGCTCTCTTCGTCGACCACGGCCACGGCCACGGCATCGATCCCGCCCTCCGTGGCCACGGCACGGAGGGCATCGAAGGCGGGCAGGTCACCGAGATCGTCGCCGAAAAAGCAGGCCGCCGAAGACGACGCCACCAGTCGGCGCACCAC